>NZ_JAESND010000001.1 GCF_016865585.1 Jeongeupia naejangsanensis
CCATCCCGAACAGGACCGTGAAACGACTCAGCGCCGATGATAGTGCGGGTTCCCGTGTGAAAGTAGGTCATCGCCAGACTCCCAATGCAAACCCCCTGCAGCTACGCTGCAGGGGGTTTTTGCTTTGATGCGGTGCAGTACGCAACAAGTCACGGAAGGTTTTCCCGGATTGGAGGTCGTGGCACCATTCGGGTATGCGTATCGTAATCGACCTCATCTCGCAGCAACTGAGCCTCATTGATGCTGCGGGTTTTGTACTCAAGCAGTTTCATGTCTCCACTGCGCTCAATGGTGCAGGAGAGAGGCGTGGGAGCTTTCAAACCCCCCGCGGGGCCCACGTCATACGGGCGGTGATCGGGGCTGATGCGCCGGTTGGGGCGGTATTTCGTGCGCGCCGTCCGACTGGTGAGGTGTATTCAGCTGACCTTGCTGCTGCGCACCCCGAGCGCGATTGGATTCTGACTCGTATCATCTGGCTTTCTGGCGAGGTTCCGGGTTTCAATCGCTTGGGGGGCGTCGATACGATGGCGCGCTACATCTACATTCATGGCACGCCCGACAGTGAGCCGATGGGTCTTCCTGCCTCGCATGGGTGTATCCGGATGCGCAATGCAGATCTGGTGGCGCTGTTTGAAATGGTGAAGCCGGGCGTCGAGGTGGATATTGTTCCGCCGGACGATGCCGATTGGCCTGTCTATCCAGTACGTGCTGAAATCGGTTCGGAGGACTGGAAAGCGTGGGCCTTGCCTGGTCCGGTCAGCCCTGTCGCGAACAGCGGATGCTTCACTGTCGGTCGGACATTTGCGCTATGGCAGCCGCAGGGGTGTTGCGAGGGTATGGGGGGGCTTGCTGGCGGTACGGCCTGGCTGCGGGTGAGCGACCAGGGCGTTTGGAAGATCGATCGTTTGCTGGCTGTGCTGGTCGACGAGGCGCGCGCGCTTGGGTGGTGCCACCTGGATGTCATTGCATTGACTCGGCCCACAACGCACTGGGTGCCAGTAAGTGAGCCTTTGGCCAGCGAAATCGGACCAGTCAGACGTTATCGCTACACGCTTTAGGTTTGCTCAGGCGAGTGCATGCCGGCTTTGCGTCTCGGTGAAAAACGCGTTCTGGTAGGTGTCGCTGAGCAGTTGGCGGCTTCTGGCGGCAGGTTCGTTACTTCGCTGCCGATTGACGTTGTGCATCAGGGTGAAGATCAACCGGTCTGACCAGTCGCTGCTCGCTTGGTCGATGCTGTCTGCCTTTGCGTCCGTGGCAGAAACCAGCCCCAATTTGGACTGGAGCCGCTGTCCGAAATCGGCTTCGCTGAAAGCGGAGTCGGAAGCGCGCAGGTCAAGCCCCGCAAGCTGCAACACGTTGGATGGCCTGGGGATGCGTGGCGATGAGGCTGGAGTTGTCCGCATAAGGGTCCCGAAAACTGTGCGCCGTCACATTGCAGCAGCCGGTGGGCTGTGTGTTCGGCGATGTTTACAAGCCCTTATCATCCGGTTCAGCGCTCACGGGGGCGATGGCTGATTTACCTTCAAGTGCGTGATTTTTTTACAAAAACCCGGCGTCACGCAGTCACATCAGAAAATGGCTGAGCAGAAAACCGCTGCCGACGCTGACAATCGAGCAGGTCAGGCCGGGCAGCATGAAGCTGTGGTTGAGCAGCCAGCGGCCAATGCGCGTGGTGCCGGTCTGATCGAAGTTGATCGCGGCAATCACGGTCGGGTAGTTCGGAATGAAGAAGTAGCCATTGACGCTCGGAAACATCGCAATCAACGCAGGTGCAGGCAAGCCAAGTGCCAGGCCCAGCGGCATCAATGCCCGGATGGTGGCGGCCTGCGAGTAGAGCAGGATCGACATGGCGAAGAGTGCCAGCGCAAACAGCCAGGGTGCAGTAGTGACGGCAGACTGGATGTTGTCCGCAAAGAACCCCATATTGCCCTGAATGAAGGTGTCACCCATCCAGGCGACCCCGAAAATCCCGATTACCGCCGCCGCGCCTGCGCGGAATACGCTGCCGCGAATGACGAGCTCCGGATTGACTTTGCTGGTCAGCAAAATCAGGGCTGAGGCCGAGAGCATGACCATTTCGATGGCCTGTGCCATATCCAGCCGCACAATCTGATTGCCGCTTTCCCATGCCGGCCGCAGTGTCGGGAACGAGCCGAGCAAGACGACCGAGAATGCAGCGGCGAGAAAAATCCACACCGACCATTTGGCCGAGGCAGGGAGTTCAAGGTTGGCGGCCTTGCTCGAGGGTTGAGCATCGCCGGCGGCGAGTCTGGCCAGATAGACCGGATCCTGGTCCAGTTCGACGCCAAGGCGGCTGGCGACAAAGGCGCCGACCAGCGTGCCGCACAGAGTGGCCGGAATCGCAATCATCAGGATGTCCGACAGGTGGACGCCTGCCGGAGCGAGAAGCGACAGCAGCGCTACCGTCGCCGCTGAAATCGGACTGGCTGTGATGCCCGCTTGCGACGAGATGACGCTGATCGAGAGTGGCCGTTCTGGCCGGATGCCGGATTCGCGCGCAACTTCCGCGATCACCGGTAGCACCGAATAGGCGACATGGCCGGTGCCGGCAAAGAGTGTGAACGTGTAGGTGACGAGCGGTGCAAACCAGGTGATTCGCTTCGGGTGCCGCCGCAGCAATTTCTCTGCGATCTGTACCAGATAGTCCATGCCGCCTGCTGCCTGGAGGCAGCCAGCAGCTGTAATGACTGCCACGATCATGAGCATGACGTCGACCGGAGCGGTGGCCGGCTTCAGGCCGAACGCGAACGTCAGTACTGCCAACCCCAATCCGCCCATGACGCCGAGGCCGATCCCGCCGAGGCGGGCACCGATCAGGATGGCAGCGAGTACGACGGCAAATTCGAGCAGAAGCATGGAAAAATCCGGGAAAAGGGCGGCGGCATGATGCCGTTTGCCGTCGCCGGGCGCAATGCCTGATTACGCTTGACGTTTTGCCGCTTATTGCAGCGCGGGTACCGGGGTCAGACCCACGAACTCGGGGTGGTCGGTGATGATGCCGCTGACCTGATAGTCGCGGCAGAAAGCGTGCTCGTACTGTGTGTGTGCGCCGTAGACATAACTGCGAAAACCCAGATCGGCCGCTTGTTCCAGCAATGCGGTGTCGATGATTTCAAAGTCCCAGACGATGCTGCGCAGCCGTTCGTGCGGTAGCGCCTGCTGTACCAGCCCGGCAAGCGAAGCCGGGTGGTGGGCGACAAGCAGTGCGCAATCGACCTTCAGCAGTTCAGCGGCCGCGAGCACGATATCGTGCCTGAACGACGAGAGCAGTATCCGCGGCGTGTGCCGTGAGGCGGCAATGATCTCGAACGCCGTTTTGATCGCGTCCGGTGATTTGATCTCCAGATTCCAGAGCGCCTCGGGGAACGCATCCAGTGCTTCTGCCAGGGTAGGGACCAGATAGCCGAGTTGATGCGACAATGCCTTGCGCGTCAGGCTGGCGACGGGCGCACCATTGGGCGTAATACGGTCATGGCATAAAACCGCCTCGCCATCCGCACAGAGGCGAATGTCGGTTTCCAGTCCGTCAAAGCCGCTGGATAGCGCCGCAGCAAATGCGGCAAGTGTGTTTTCCGGTACGGTGCGCGCCAGGCCGCGGTGAGCGATGAGTTGCATGCTTTGACCGTATAGAATATTGAGATACAAGCAATTTAGCAGGGATTGAATGCGGCGTTCCGTATCCAGAGTAATGGTTTGCTTGACTGCAAGCTTCGCCGTTGCTGCCGCTGCCGCTGCCGACAACGCGCGCCCCCGGATCGGCTTGGTGCTGGGTGGTGGCGGGGCGCGCGGTCTGGCGCATATCGGTGTTCTGAAGGCACTCGAGGATGCGCGCGTGCCGATCGATTGCATCGTCGGAACCAGCATCGGTGCGTTGGTGGCGGGTAGCTATGCTGCGGGGCGGACGCCGGAAGAACTGATTGCCGAAAGCGAAAAGGCGGACTGGGATTCGCTGTTGAGCGGCAGTCTGCCGAGGCAGAACTTGTCGTTCCGCCAGAAGGAGCTTGATCGGGTCGGCGACGTACCCATCGAGCTGGGGTTGCGTGACAACGGGACAATTGCATTTCCGCGGGCGGCCATCGGCACCCAGAAGGTCGAATACTTTCTGCGCGAGCTGACCTACGGTGGCACGGTCGCCAACTTTGATCAGTTGGCGACCCCGTTTCGGGCCATCGCGACCGACCTAGAAAACGGCGAGATGGTCGTGCTCCGGGATGGGGACATCGTCAGCGCGATGCGGGCGAGCATGGCGGTGCCGGGGGTGTTTCCGCCGGTGCCGATCGAGGGCCATACGCTGGTCGATGGCGGGCTTTCGCGCAACATGGGTATCGATGTTGCACGCAAGTTGTGTGCCGACGTCGTTATCGCGGTCGACGTCGCTTCGCCGCCGCTCAAAAGCGCCGAAATCGACAACCTGTTTTCAGTCGCCGACCAGTACACGCGACTGATGATCCTGCAGAACCAGCGTCCGCAGATCGCCAGCCTCCATAGCGGCAGCGACGTCCTGATCACGCCGCAACTCGACAAACTGTCGAGCTCGGATTTTGCCAAGGCCAAGCAGCTGATCGAGAACGGCGAGGCTGCAGCGCTAATGCATCTGCCGGAGCTGCAGCGGTATGCATTGCCGGCGCCCGCATTTCGTGAATGGTCCCTGGCGCGGCAGGCCAAGCAACTGGTCCCCAAGCCCATCAACGAGGTGCAGGTCGCCAAGCTGGATTTCGTGAATCCGGATGTCTTGAAGGGCGCACTGGATGTCGCACCGGGCAAGCCGTTGAACAATGCCGACCTGAACGAGAGGCTGACCAAGACCTATGCCCGCGGGGATTTCTCGCAGCTCGATTACGAACTGCTTGATACCAATAGCGGCCAGATGTTCCGGCTGACGCCGGTCGAGAAGAGCTGGGGTCCCAACTATCTGAATCTCGGGCTGGCGTTGAGTACCGACTTCGATACCGACAATCGCTACAGCCTGACCGCGCGCTATCGCCGGACCTGGATCAACAGTCTGGGTGGCGAGTGGACGTCACTGATCCGGCTCGGTGATCACACCCAGTTCGCGACCGAGTTCTATCAACCGTTGCAGCTGGACGGCTACGCCTTCGTTTCCCCGTATTTCAGCGCAGACAATCAGCCTGTCGATGTCTGGCTCGACGGCACCAAGGTGGCGCAATACAAGTACCGCAGGGAAAGGGCCGGGCTGGATATCGGCTCCGGCTACGGCAAGTATGGCGAGGTCCGGGTTGGCTTCGCGTACAACAATTATCGCGGCGCGCGTGATATCGGCTTCCTTCCCGACGAAAACGATGCATTGGAGAACTTCAGTCAGCAGGACTGGGGGGTGAGGCTGCGGCTCTATTACGATCAGCTGGATAGTCTGGCGTTCCCGACCGAAGGCACGCTTTTCAATGCGACTGTTTATCAGTCGGTGAACGGGAGCTCCGAATCGGGCAAGTTCGACCCCTACACACAGGTCACCGCAACGCTGGTCAAGGGATTCAAGCTAGGCAGTTTCGGCGGTCATGTGCGTCTGCATGGCGTGATGCAGGAAGGCGGGAGTGATGATGAACTGAACGACCTGCAATGGCTGGGCGGCTTCATGAACCTGTCCAGCTACGGTTATCAGGAAATCATTGGCGATTCGATGGCCTATGGCCGGATTGCCTTGTACCACCCGCTGTCTTTCCTGGTGCCGGACAGCAAGGTCTACATTGGCGGGGCACTCGAAGTCGGCCAGCTGTTCGATGCCGTCGACAACTCCCAGAACGATTTGCATACTTCGGCTACCGCTTTCATCGGCATGGATACTTTCCTCGGGCCGTTTTATGTCGCCGGCGCCTATGGCGACAACAAGAAAGCGCGCTTCTACGTGATGCTGGGCAATCCATACTGAGCATCTTGCGGTTGATTCCGACGCCCCGCCTGCGCGGGGCGTTTGTTTTTCGGTCGCCGATCCGCGAAAATAGCCGACTATTCCAGTCAACCATGGCCTGCGGGCCGGTTCATCATGTCGTTCATCTCCCGCCTTTTTGGCGCCGCGCGCGAAGGAAGTCCCTCGATGTCCAATCCAGAACTGCTGCAAGCCGCCGTCGCGGCACTTGTCGATCCGAACACCGGCAAGACCTATCTCGCCGGCAAATGCATCAAGCGTCTTGAGCTGATCGACGGTCAGGCCCATGCCGACGTGCTGCTCGGTTACCCGGCTGCAAGCCAGTTCGATGCGATTCGCAGCCAGTTCGAAGCCGCGCTGTCCGCAGTGGACGGTGTAAATGGGACGAACGTGACGGTGCGCAGCCAGGTGGTGTCGCACGCCGCGCAGCGGGGCGTACCGCTGCTCAAGAACGTCAAGAACGTCATCGCCGTGGCCAGTGGCAAGGGCGGCGTCGGCAAGTCGACCACCTCGGTCAATCTGGCGCTGGCACTGGCGGCCGAAGGGGCGCGGGTCGGTCTGCTTGACGCGGATATCTACGGCCCGTCGCAGCCGCTGATGATGGGCGTTGCCGACCAGAAGCCGCAGTCGCCGGACAACAAGCACATCGAACCGATCGTGAGTTACGGCGTACAGACGATGTCGATCGGCTTCCTGATCGATCCGGAGCAGCCGATGGTCTGGCGTGGCCCGATGGTCACTCAGGCGCTGCAGCAGCTGCTGAACGACACGCTGTGGGACGATCTCGACTATCTGGTCATCGATCTGCCGCCGGGAACCGGTGACATCCAGCTGACCCTGAGCCAGAAGGTGCCGCTGACCGGTGCGGTGATCGTGACCACGCCGCAGGACATCGCACTGCTGGATGCGCGCAAGGGGCTGAAGATGTTCGAAAAGGTCGGCGTACCCATCCTTGGCATCGTCGAGAACATGAGTACGCACGTGTGCTCGAACTGCGGCCACATCGAACCGATTTTCGGCGAAGGTGGCGGCGAGAAAATGGGCGAGGACTACGGCGTGTCGTTGCTGGGCAAGCTGCCGCTGGATCTGTCGATCCGCACCAGCGTCGATGCCGGCAAACCCAGCGTCGCCGCCGATCCGGACGGCGCCATTGCCGCGTTGTACAAGGCTATCGCCCGCAAGGTCGCGATCGGCGTGGCGGCGCGGGCGCAGGATTTCTCGGCCAAGTTCCCGAAGATCGTCATCCAGAAGTGATGTGTGCTTGCCCTGGGTCAATCAAATTCTTTCATTGACTATCGGTTGAAGCTTTCTCGCAAAGTATGATTCTCCGTTTGCATAACGGAGGATGCTGGCAATGCGGATATTGTTCTGGATGCTCGTGTGTTGTGCCGGGCTGGCGCAGGCTGTCGATCGGATTGGCGTGCTCGACAACGGGCTCAAGTATGCGATCCGGCATACCGACCAGCCGGCCGGCGAGGTCGAGTTCCGCTTGGTCGTCAACGCCGGTGAAATCGACGTCGCCGACGCCGGGCTCGAGGGCGGAATGCACCTGATCGAACACATGGCGTTCCGCGATACCGACGCGTATCCGAGCGGTACGCTGGTGCCGTATCTGCGCACGCAGGGCTTCCGCTTCGGCGAGCATCTGAACGGCTGGACTTCGCCGTCGGCTACGCAGTACCAGCTGGCATTTCCGCATGGCGACGCTGCTGGTGTGGGCGTCGGGCTCAGGGTGCTCGCCGGCATTGCCGCGGGCATCCGCTTCGACCCCGCCACGCTCGATGCCGAGCGCAAGATTGTTGCCGAGGAGTTGCGTAGCCGGCAGAACAATCCGTGGCTGCGCTTCTGGGTGCAGGAACGAGCGCTGTACCAGCAGGGCACAGGGGTCGAATCGTGGTCTTACGGCACGCCCGATTCGGTAGCTGCCATGCCGGCGGATGCGCTGCGCGCGCTTTACCGGCGCCTGTACACCCCTGGACGGATGGCCGTCGTGGTCGCCGGCGACATCGACCCCGGCCGGGTCGAGTCGCAACTGCGCACGCAGTTTGCCGGCCTGTGGCCCAAGATCGACGGCAAGCAGGAGCAGTTGCGCGCGCCCATGCCGGCTTCGACGTCGCTGGCATACACCGTTACCCTCGTCGACGACGGCATGAACGACTGGGCGAATCTGGGGCTCTCGTTTCCGCGTCCGGACTTCAGCAGTGCCGAAGGTGTCCGCCTGAGCTATACGGCGTCCTTACTCAAGTACGCGCTCAAGCAAAGGCTGGCGCAGCGCGGCGTGGACTACCAGATCGACTGGCGCTGGCGCGACGACGGCCAGCCCATCCTGAACTTCGGCTACCGGCTGATGCCGGAGTTCGGCAAGCACTACGATCGGCTGGATAGCCGTCAGCAGTTGCTGAATCTCGAAGGGCAGCTGGCGGCGTTCGTCGCGCAGCCGCTCGACGACAGGACGCTGGCGCAGCTCAAGCGCGAATACATCGGCACCGTGGTCCAGTGGCACGCCAACGATCGCGGCCGCGCCAAGGCAGAGGCCGATCTGCTGGCGCTGGCGGCGCTCGGCCAGCACCCGTGGAGCGACAGCCGGACCGAAATGCCCGAGTTGCGCAAGGCGGTCGATTCGGTCGATGCCAAGGCGCTGTCGGCCATGCTGGCCGACGCGCTGGCCCGGCCACGCTACCTGCAGTTTGCGTATCAGTCGAAGTACATCAAGCAGCTGCCCGATCGCGACACCGTGCTCGGCTGGTACAAGGACTTCAAGCCCGGGCCGCAGCCGGCCGCCTTCGGCGACTATGCTGCGCTCGCTTTTCCCGGCCCGAAGGCCGAGCCGGGAAAGATTGTCAGCGTACAACGCAGCGGCGAGATCGAGGCGCTGACCTTGTCCAATGGCGTCAAGGTGCTGCTGCGTCCGATGCTCCGCGGCGACGGGCTGGTGTATTTCCGTTTCGGCGCGATGGGCGGACAGTTCCAGTTCGGCGAATCGCAGTACGCGGCGGCGCTGGTCGCACCTTCGGCAATTGCCGGCATGACGGTGGCGCTGTTGCCGCAATCGGAGATCGCACGAATCCGGCTGGCCGATGGCGTGAGCCTTGCGACCTCGGTCGAACAGGAGTGGTTCGGTTTTTACGGCAGTGGGCTGCAATCCGGGCTGCCGACGGTGCTGGCCGAGCTGCATCACCGCTTCAACCGCGACCCGAGGAAGGACCGCCTTGGCGGCTGGGGACGAGACGAGCTGATCAAACAGGATACGCCGCTCAACAGCATGGCGAAGCTGCTGTACCAGGACATGCGCAATGCGGCCTTCCCCGATGACTACCGCCTGCAGTTCGCCAATCCGCGCTGGTACGACGATTACCAGAACGGCAGTCTCGAACAGGTCGTGCGACAGCTCTATGCCGATCCGTCGCGATTCACGTTCGGCCTTGTCGGCGATTTCGATCCGGATGCGATCAAGCCGCTGCTTGAAAAATGGCTCGCCAATCTGCCCCGGCGGGATGACGTGGTGCCGACGACGATCGCGCAGGTCAAGGCTGCGGCCGGTGGCGATGTACAGGAAACCGATACCACCCGGCGCAACAGCTATGTGCGGGTCGAGTTCAATACGCGCCAATCGTGGTCGCCGGCGGTGATCGCGCAGGGCTGGCTGCTGAAAACGGTGCTCGAAGAGCGGTTGCGTCTGAAGCTGCGCGACGAGGGGGGCATCAGTTACTTGCCGACCGTTGCCTACCAGCTGTTGCCCGGTTCGGCGCAGTTCGCCCAGCTGGTCGTCGGCTTCGACGTCGACCCGCGCCAGGAAGGCAAGGCGATGGACGACGTTCGCAGCGTGTTTGCATCGCTGCGTGAAACACCGGTCGGCACGCGCGATTTGGAAACGGCCCGGCGCATCGTGCTGCGAGAGGCTCGCGCCGAGCTTGATCTGCCCGCGATGCTGTGCTGGCGCATGCTGACCAACGACGCCGCAGGTTTGCCGATGTCGGACGTCGATGCGGTATACAAGGCGGTCGACACTGTCGATGCTGCTGCCTTGCAGGACGGTGCGCGGCGATGGCTTTCCGAGTCCGGCATGACCATCGGCCGGTTGAGTCCGAACCCGCAGATCTGAGCCTGTGCCGCGGCGGCGCAGGCCGTTACAATCGGGGCTCCGTCTGGAGTCCCGCGTGCGCCTTACCCACATCAAACTTGCCGGATTCAAGTCCTTCGTCGACCCGACCACGATCCACGTGCCGGGCCAGCTGGTCGCGGTGTGCGGGCCGAACGGTTGCGGCAAGTCGAACGTGATCGACGCGGTGCGCTGGGTGCTGGGCGAGTCGTCGGCGAAGCAGCTGCGCGGCGAGTCGATGCAGGACGTGATCTTCAACGGCTCGACCAGCCGCAAACCGGTCAGCCGGGCCTCGGTCGAACTGGTGTTCGACAATCGCGAGGGGCTGGCGGCCGGACAATGGTCGCAGTACGCCGAGATTTCGATCAAGCGCGTGCTGACCCGGCAGGGAGATTCGGATTACTACATCAACAACCTTGCCGTGCGCCGCCGCGACATTACCGACCTGTTCCTCGGGACCGGTGTGGGCAAGGGCGGCTACGCGATCATCGAGCAGGGCATGATCAGCCGCATCATCGAGGCCAAGCCCGAAGAGTTGCGGCATTTTCTCGAAGAGGCGGCCGGCGTCTCCAAGTACAAGGAGCGGCGGCGCGAGACCGAGTCGCGTCTGGCCGACACGCGCGACAATCTGGCCCGACTTGACGACATCCGCCGCGAGCTGGCGACGCAGGTCGAAAAGCTGGGCGAACAGGCCGAGGTTGCGAGCGAATACCAGCGCCTGCAGGCTCTGATTACCGAAAAGCAGCAACTGCTGGCCTTGCAGCGCAAGCGCGATGCCGAATCGGAGCTGGATCAGGCGCGCGTCGCCATCGCCGCAGCCCAGGCCGCGCTCGACGCCAGAATTGCGATGGTACGCAGTCACGAGGCCGAGATCGAAGCGCTGCGAGAGCGCCATGCCGATGCGACCGACAGCGTGCACGGCGCGCAAGTGGCCCTGTTTGATGCGAATGCCGTTGTGGCGCGGTACGAGCAGCAGCTGCTGCATGTGCGGCAAACGCGCGAGCGCTTGCAGCAACAGCTTGCGCTTGGTCGCGACGAACTGGCCAAAGTCGAATTGCAGCGTATTGCTTGTGACGACGATGCCGCGCTGTGGCAACAGAAGCGGGATGATGCCTTGCTGACCGTCGAGGAAGCCGCGATCGGCTTTGACGACGAAATGCGGCAGCAACCCGAGCTTGAGTCAGCATTGCGCGCGCAGGATGCCGCCTTGCAGACATTGCGCGACGCGCAAGCCGTGGCGCAGGCCTCGCAGCGCCTGGCACAGCAGCAAATGCAGCAAGCGGACAAGGCCGCTGCGACGCTGGCTGCGCGCAAAGCCCGGCTGGATTCGGAGCTGGTAAACGCTGCAGATGACCACGCTGCGGACATTGAGGCATTACGCTGTGAAGCCGATGCCGCGCGGGTTGGTATCGAGGACCGGACGCTGGCGATCGAATTGCAGGACGAAGCGCAGGAACACGAGCGGGGTGTACTGGCTGACCTGCATGCCGAGCGCGAGCGCCTGATGCTCGCACGTACCGACGCTGCGGCGCGGATGGCTGCACTGGAGGCCGATTCTCCGGTGCAGGACGATACCGCGCTGGCGCACTGGCTTGATCTGCAGGGTTTGCGCGATGCGCCGACGCTGTTGTCGCAACTCGACATCGATCCGGTGTGGGCAACGGCAGTTGAGGTCCTGCTCGGCGAGATGCTGAACGGCCGGATTGCGACAGCCTTGCCTGCCGTCGCCGCGCCGGCCGCCTTGTCGATGCTGGAGCCCACGAAAGCCGTGCTTCAGCCTGAGTCGCAGGCTGATCAGGTGCCATTGGTAGCGGCTGTCAGGGTGCACGATGCTGGACTTGCGGCTTCACTCGCTGTCCTGCTGCACGGCGTGTACCGCGCCGACTCTGTTGAGCTGGCAATTGCCCGGCGGCGACAGTTACCGGCGGGTGCACGCTGGGTGACGCCGGAAGGCCACATCATTACGGCCGTGTCGGTGGCGTATTTTGCCGCGGCCGGCGGCGGGCAGGGGGCGGTGCATCGCAAGCTGGCACTGGATGCCGCGTCTGAGGCGTTGGCCGAGCTGACGCCTGCGCTGGCGGCGGTCCAGGCAGAGATTGACGTGGTGGCGCCGCGTGTCGCAGATCGGGAAGCGACATTGCGTGCGTTGCAGCAACAGCAATTGACCGCGTCGCAACATCTGGCCGGTCTGGAGCGGGCGCTGGCTGCGCGAGAGGCGGATGCACTGGCAGCCCGGTTGCGCCGGGAAGCGTCATCCGATGCACTCGCCGAGTTGCTTGTGCAGATCGCCGAGAACGATGTCGAGCGTCGGCAGGCGGTTCAGGCGCTGGCGGAGGCGGACGTTGCCGCTGCGCCGTTGCAGGCTGAAGTTGAGCGGGCGATGCAGTCCCGCGCTGCAGCCGATGCCGCACTTGCAACGCAGCGCGAACGTTTGCGCCAGACCGAACGCCAGTTGCAGGCGGACCGTTTCGCCGCGCAGAGCGCACGCGATCGTCTTGGCGAGCTGGCGCGACGGTCGGCGGCGTTGACCGAACAGGCCGACTTGCTCGGTGAACGCCTCGCCGCGTACCAGCGCGAACTGGAAAGCACTGCTGAAACGGTCTCGGATGGTGATGTGCAGCAGGCTGTCGATCTTCGTATCGAGGCAGAACGACGACTGGCAGAAGCAAGGGATGCGTTGAACGGCATTGTGCATACCCAGCGGGAGCGCGAGGCGGACAAGCAGGTCATCGAGCAGGGGCTGGAGCCGTCCCGGGAGGCGATTTCAGTGCTGAAGCTCAAGGAGCAGGAAGCGCGCCTGACCTTTGAGCGCTACGCCGGTGAGCTGGTCGAGGCGGGGGCGGACGAGGCGGCGCTGGTTTTGCGTTTGGGCACGGGCGCCAAGGCATCCTCGCTGTTGAGCGAGATCGGCCGGTTGAGCCAGGCCCTGAATGCCTTGGGGCCGGTGAATCTGGCCGCGTTGCTCGAATTGCAGGAAGCGAAAACCCGTGCCGACTATCTGGATGCGCAATCTGCTGATTTGCTGTCGGCAATCGAAACGCTGGAATCCGCCATTCGGCGAATCGATCGGGAAACGCGTGCATTGCTGCAATCGACCTACGATACGGTCAATGCCAATTTGCAGGCGTTGTTTCCGGCGCTGTTTGGTGGCGGCCATGCCGAGCTGCACCTGACGGGGGATGAAATTCTCGATGCCGGCTTACAAATCATGGCTCAGCCGCCCGGTAAAAAGAACAGCACCATTCATTTGCTTTCGGGGGGCGAAAAGGCCCTGACTGCGCTGAGTCTGGTATTCTCGCTATTCAGTTTGAATCCTGCGCCGTTTTGCCTGCTGGACGAGGTCGACGCGCCTTTGGACGACGCGAACACCTTGCGTTTCTGCGATCTGGTCAAAAAAATGGCCGAGCGGACGCAATTCCTCTATATCAGTCACAACAGGCTGACCATGGAGATGGCCGAGCAGTTGGTCGGCGTCACCATGCAGGAACAGGGCGTTTCGCGGGTCGTGGCGGTGGATATCCAGCAAGCGCTGACGATGCGGGATGCAGCGCTTACGGTATGAAACAAGAAATCTTGCAAAGAGCAAGTGTAAACCGTGGGCTTGAATCGCCCGGGTCAAATTCGGAATAATCCATCCGTTGCCACTGCGACGGCTTACGTGCAGAAGACCATGACAGATTTACAGCTGGGTTCATTGATCGCGGGGGGCGCCATCGTTGCGGCCGTCTATGCCTTCAACTGGTGGCAGGAGCACCGTTATCGCAAGCAGGCGCAGCGTGCCTTTGCGCAGAACCAGCCCGATGTGCTGCTTGAAACGCAAAAGAACATGGTCCGCCCTGCGGCAAGTGGTCAGCGGCTTGAGCCGATGATCGAGCCGGTTGCCGCGCCGGCGGTGACGCCCGTGCGTCGCGAGCCGCAGCTCGATGTGCCCGAGGTCGAGGTTGACGACGACCTGCCGTCGTTCGAAGAGGTGGCGGAACCGGTCCGCGCGCCGGAACCGAAGGTGACGGTCAAGCAGGTCGAATTGCAGGACGTCGAAGTGCTTGCAACCAGCCAGCTTGATGCCTCGCTCGACTTCATCGCCGAAGTGCATGCTGCCGAGCCGATCCCGGCTGCCGAAGTACCGCAATTCCCGGCTTCCAAGCGCGTGATGGTGCTGGGTTTGACCGAGACCGGTCAGTGGGAAGTCGTCAACGGCCGCAGTACCAGCCGCTACACCGAGTTGCGCGCCGGCCTGCAGCTGGCCGACCGTCAGGGACCGCTGACGCAGGAGCAGCTCAATGCTTTCTGCATGGCGGTGCAGCAGTTCGCCGACGAGCACGAGGCGGTGGTGACCTTCCCGCAGCGTTCCGGCAAGCTGGGTGCGGCCAAGGATCTGGACGAGTTCTGCGCGTCGGTCGACGTGCTGATCGGCATGAATGTCATCAGCCAGGGCAAGCCGTTCCCGATGGAGCGTGTGCGCGCTTTTGCCGAGCAGGCCGGTTTGGCGCGCGGTACCGACGGCTTGTTCCACTATCGCAGCGAGTCGGGCAAGGCACTGTTTTCGCTGGTCAATCAGGACCAGAGTCCGTTCGGCAATACCAGTGACGGGCTGACCTTCCTGTTCGACGTGCCGCGTGTTGCCGGCGGGCTGCCGGTGTTCGATCACCTGAGCGACGTGGCCCAGCAACTGGCCAACCTGCTGGCAGGCGATCTGGTGGACGACTCCGGTCGTCCGTTGGCGCCGGGTAGCATTGCCAACATTCGCCGACAGCTGACCAATATCTATGCGCAGATGGATGATCGCGGCATCGCGCCGGGATCGATGGCGGCATTGCGTTTGTTTGCATGACCCGCTTTCTTCTGTAAACCGAATGCGCCGCTGTCCGACAGCGGCGTTTTTCGTTCAGGACCAGACATCATGACCGTTTCCGATCCCGCTTCCCGTGCCGTCGAGCTTCGTGCGCTCCTGCATCGTTATGGCCACGAGTACTACGTGCTCGATGCGCCGAGTGTGCCTGATGGTGAGTACGACCGGCTGTTCCGCGAGCTTGAAGCCATCGAGGTTGCTCACCCGGCGCTGCGGTCGGCCGATTCGCCGACGCAGCGTGTTGGTGGTAAGCCTTTGCCGCAATTCGAGCCGGTGCAGCATGCGGTGCCGATGCTGTCCATTCGCACCGAGACGGATGTCACGGCCCAGGGGGCGCTGGCGTTCGATGCCAGCGTGCGCAAGGAGCTGGCGCTTGGCGAAGCTGATCCGCCGGTCGACTACGTGGCCGAGCTGAAATTCGACGGTCTGGCGATCAGCTTGCGCTACGAATCCGGTGTGCTGGTGCGCGCGGCGACGCGGGGGGATGGCGTGACCGGCGAGAACGTGACGCAGAACATCCGTACCGTGGGGCAGATTCCGTTGCGGCTGTTCGGTGATGCGCCGCCGCTGCTCGAAGTGCGTGGCGAGGTCTATATGCGTCGTGACGACTTCGACGCAATGAACGAGCGACAACTTGCTGCAGGGGCCAAGACCTTCGTCAACCCGCGCAATGCGGCGGCGGGTGCGGTGCGCCAGCTTGATCCCGCGATTGCTGCGACGCGGCCACTGTCGTTCTTTGCTTATGGCGTGGGCGAGGTCTCGGGCTGGCATGCGGCGCCTGAATCGCACTCGGGGCTGCTTGATGCCTTGGGCGCGTTCGGATTGCCGGTCTGTGCCGAGCGGGCTCGTGCGCAGGGCGGTGCCGGTCTGGCCGCGTTCCACGACAGGGTGGCCGGGTTGCGGGAGGCGCTGCCCTTCGATATCGATGGCGTGGTCTACAAGGTCGACGCATTGGCACTGCAGCAGGAGCTGGGCTTTCGCAGCCGCGAACCGCGTTGGGCGGTTGCGCACAAGTTTCCTGCTCAGGAAATGCTGACCACGGTCGAGGCGATCGACGTGCAGGTTGGCCGGACTGGCGCGATCACGCCGGTGGCGCGACTCCAGCCGGTCTTCGTCGGTGGCGTGACCGTCACCAACGCCACGCTGCACAACGAGGACGAGGTCCGCCGCAAGGATGTGCGGGTCGGCGATACCGTCATCGTCCGGCGTGCGGGCGACGTGATTCCCGAAGTGGTCGGCGTCGTGCTCGAGCGTCGACCCATGGTCGATGCGCCGGGAGGTGACCTGTTTTCGCCTGCGCAGCAACCGCAGTACGCCCCTTTCGAGCTGCCCAAGGCCTGCCCGGTGTGCGGTTCGCACGTGGTGCGCGAAGAGGGTGAAACGATTGCCCGCTGCTCGGGCGGGCTGTTCTGTTCGGCGCAACGCAAGGAGGCGATTCGCCATTTTGCCGGTCGGCGCATGATGGATATTGAAGGTCTGGGCGAGCGTTACATCGACAATCTGGTCGATCTCGGCTATGTCCACGGCATCGCCGATTTGTATCGCCTGACGCTGGCCGACCTGCTGGAAATGAAGCGACGCGCCGACGAGCGCGACGGCGTGGTGCCGGAAGCGGTCAAGGCCGGTCAGGTGACGACCAAGTGGGCTGAGAACCTGCTGGCCGGCATTGCGGCGAGCAAGATGCCGCCGCTGTCGCGTTTTCTGTTTGCGCTCGGTATTCGCCACGTCGGTGAATCGACCGCCAAGACGCTGGCCGACTGGTTGGGCAATCTGGCGCTGATCCGGAGCAGCTCCGCCGCGGTGCTGCGCCAGTTGCCTGATGTCGGCGCGACCGTGGCCGAAGCGATTGCCGGCTTTTTCGCCGAGGCCCACAACCAGCAAGCAGTCGATGCCTTGCTGGCGGCTGGCGTGGTGCTGCAGGGTGAGCGTGCTCCGAATACCGCTCTGCGCGACGCGCTGGCACTGGCGCCCTTGCTGGTGGCTTTGGACGTGCCGAAGCTGACCGCTGCGCGCGCTGCGCCGCTGGCCGGGCACCTCCAGTCCTTGGTCGAGCTGGTCGGGTTTGGTGTGGGGCGACTGCAGGACTGCGGTCTGACCGCTGATGGCGCGGCGCAGTTGCAGGGTTGGATTGTCACGGGTGGGGCCGAGCGCTTGCAGGCGCTGGATGCCGAGCGCGAGCGCTTGCTGGCCGCGCTGCCCGAGGTTGATGAGGCCGCGGCTGGCGTGCTGGCCGGTAAAACACTGGTGTTGACCGGCACGTTGCCGGGCCTGACGCGCGACGAAGCGCAGGCGATGATCGAGGCGGCAGGCGGCAAGGTGTCGGGGAGTGTGTCGAAGAAAACCGATTATGTTGTCGCCGGTGAGGCTGCTGGATCGAAGCTGGCCAAGGCCGAGTCGCTTGGCGTCGCTGTGCTGGATGAGGCAGGTCTGCGGGCTTTGCTGAATGGTGTTTAATTATCTGAACGTGCAACGGTTGTTTTTTGTGCTTGATTTGCCTGTTTAATTTGTTGAACAATGATTCGATGCGCAAATCCGAAGCCCTTCGCCTTTTTGGAACCCAGAGCCGGCTTGCCGATGCATTGGGCCTGGGGAGATCCGCCGTCTCCCAGTGGCCCGATGAACTGGGTCTGCGCCAGTCCGACCAGGTGATGGGGGCTGCGCTGCGGCTTGGCTTTCTGACGCCGGATAACAATCACAAAGGAGCAACTTCAATGCAGAAAATTCGCAAGGCCGTCTTTCCGGTCGCCGGCATGGGAACCCGTTTCCTGCCTGCAACCAAGGCCAGCCCGAAGGAAATGATGCCGGTCGTCGACAAGCCGCTGATCCAGTACGCGGTCGAAGAGGCGCTGGATGCCGGCATTACCGAGATGGTATTCATCACCGGTCGCAACAAGCGCAATATCGAAGACCACTTCGACAAGGCGTACGAGCTCGAAAGCGAACTTGAAGCCAAGGGCAAGCAGAAGCTGCTCGATATCGTCCACTCGATCATTCCGAAATCGGTGACGTGCATCTATATCCGCCAGCCGGAAGCTCTGGGTCTTGGCCATGCAGTGCTGTGCGCCGAGCCGGTGGTGGGGGACGAGCCGTTCGCGGTCATTCTGGCCGACGACCTGATCGATGGCGGTGCGACGTCCGAAATGGCGCGCATGGTCGAAGTGTTCGGCGATACGCATTGCGCCGTGCTCGGCGTCGAGGAAGTGCCGCGCGAAGAAACCAGCTCGTACGGTATCGTGGCGGTCGACGACAACAATGGCCGCCTGCGCATCAACAATATTGTGGAAAAGCCGAAGCCGGAAGAGGCACCGTCGACGCTGGCCGTCGTTGGTCGCTACATTCTGACTCCGCGGATTTTCCATCACCTGCAGCACGTGCAACCGGGCAAGGGCGGGGAAATCCAGCTTACCGACGGCATTTTCGCGCTGATGCAGGAGCAGCACATCCTGGCGCACAAGCTCAAGGGGACGCGCTATGACTGCGGTTCCAAGCTGGGTTATCTGAAGGCGACGCTTGCCTACGGGCTGAAGCACCCGGAAGTGGGTGGGGAGTTTGCCGAATACCTGAGCCGCTTCACCTTGCCCAAGGCTTGATGTCCGGTAGCGATGAGTAAAACAAGGCGGCCCTCGGGTCGCCTTGTTTTTTTATGGCTGTCAGTCCGTGCATATGATGGAAGGACCGGTGCCGTTTCGCCGCGCCGGCTAGGGGAAATCATGCTGGCTATTCTCGGCGGTACCGGCGCAACCTGGTTGTCGGGGCTGGAGGTGTCGCGCCGGCTGGTGGTGCGCACGCCCTATGGTGAGCCATCCGGTCCCCTGGTTTTCGGGGTGCTTGGTGATCGGCCTTGCGTCTTCCTTGCGCGACATGGCTATGGTCACACGATTCCGCCGCATCGCATCAATTACCGCGCCAACATCTGGGCGCTGGCCGAGCAGGGCGTGACCGGGATTGTCGCGCTTGCATCGGTCGGGGGAATCAGGTCCCAACTTCGACCTGGCGTACTGGTGTTGCCGGATCAGTTGCTCGACTACACCTGGGGGCGCCAGCACACGTTTTTCGATGGCAGCGACAGGGTGGTGACGCATGTCGACTTTACCGAGCCGTACGACGAGGCACTCCGCAAGGTGCTTGTGCAGGCGGCAAAGCGGGGCCGGACTTCCGTCGTCAACGGTGGTGTCTATGCCTGCATGCAAGGGCCGCGACTGGAAACGGCGGCCGAAGTGCGCAGGGTTCAGCGCGACGGGGCCGATATGGTCGGCATGACGGCGATGCCCGAGGCGGCGCTGGCCAGAGAGCGCGGTGTGCCCTATGCAATGCTGGCGGTTGTGGCGAACCGCGCCGCCGGGCTTGCCGAGAGTGCCGACAGCGTCAATCGGGCCGATGCGGCACAAGTGCTCGCGCTTGGAATGGCGTCGGCGGAAACGCTGCTAAAAAATATGTGAGCATTCCCTAAAGTTCTCCGGGAACCCGACGATAAGTGGTTCAAGGACGCAGCAACGCTGGTCCGGCTTCCTAAAAATATCGTCTCTCTATCGGAGAAACATCATGGCTCAAGTCATCAACACCAACGTTGCTTCGCTCAATTCGCAGCGTAACCTTGGTACCTCGCAGGCGAGCCTCAATACCTCGCTGCAACGCCTCTCGTCCGGTCTGCGCATCAACAGCGCCAAGGACGATGCTGCCGGTCTCTCGATTTCGGAGCGCATGACCAGCCAGATCAATGGCCTGGATCAAGCCAAGCGTAACGCCAACGACGGCATCTCGATGTCGCAAACGGCCGAAGGCGCGCTGTCGTCTGCTGGCGACATGCTGCAACGTGTCCGTCAGCTCGCGGTGCAATCGGCCAACTCGACCAACTCGGCCAGCGACCGTCAGTCGCTGCAGAACGAAGTGACGCAGCTCGTGTCCGAACTGGACCGTCTGTCGACCACGACCGAATTCAACGGCAAGAAGCTGTTCGACGGTTCGTTCGGTACCGCCCAGTTCCAGGTCGGCGCCAACGCCAACCAGACGATTTCCGCCAGTGCCGCCAACCTGCGCACGAGCAACTACGGTAACAACCAGGTCGGTTCGGCCGGCCCGGGTCTGGGTGCAAGCACCCTGGCTGCGGCCGGTGCCGAAGCTTCGCTGGTAACCGCTGGCAACGTCGACATCAACGGCTTCATCGGTAGCAAGACCGTGGCCGTTGCCGCAGGCGACAGCGCCAAGACCATCGCTCAGAACGTCAACAACGCATCGAACTCGACCGGCGTGACCGCGACGGCACGTACCGATGCGCAACTGACCTTCAGCGCAGCGGGTGCCTACAACCTCAAGATCATCGGCGACAACTCGACCGCTGAAACCGTGTCGTTCACGCTGTCGGCCGCTTCGGGCTCCGACGGCCTGTCCGCTGCAGTGACCGCATTCAACGACAAGTCCGCCAAGACCGGCGTGACCGCATCGCTGAACGCTGACAACACCGGCATCGTGCTGACCAGCGAAACCGGCCAGAACATCCGCCTGCAAGATACCGCGGTGGCCAACGCCGGCACGACGCAAGTTCAGGCACTGAAGGCTGACCAGACCACCGCGCTGGGCGCTGCAGTCACGCTCGCTGCCGATACGACGGCTGACGGCACGCTGGTGACCGGCCAAGTCACGTTCGACTCGGAAAAGTCGTTCTCGGCTGTGCAAGCAGCTGGCGGCACGAACATCCTGGGCGCAGTGGGTGCAGTCACCACCAACTCGGCGCTGAACAAGGTGTCGTCGCTCGACATCACCAGCTTCGCCAACGCAACCCAGGCACTGAAGACCGTTGACTCGGCCCTCTCGCTGATCAACAACGAACGTGCCAAGTTCGGTGCAGTGCAATCACGCTTCGAGAACACGATCTCGAACCTGCAAAGCACTTCGGAAAACCTGTCCGCTTCGCGCAGCCGTATCCGCGATACCGACTTCGCTTCCGAAACCGCAAACATGACCCGCAACCAGGTGCTGCAACAGGCCGGTACTGCGATGCTGGCACAAGCCAACGCGCTGCCGAACCAAGTACTCAGCCTGCTGCGTGGCTAACCTTCGGTTTGACTTCACGTTAAACTGACAAGCCCCGGCCCGCGTGCCGGGGCTTCTTGCAGGAGAGGGAACCCATGACGATTTCATCGATCAATCCCCTGAGCCAAAGCTCACCGCTACAACCACAGAATGATGCGCGGCAGCCGGCAGCGAACATTGCCGCCGCCAACCAGTCCGTCATCGGCGCTGTTGCAGCCAGTCCGGATGCCGTACAGGCGCCGACGCCCAAGCAGCAGGCTGCTGCGGTTGAAGATGCGGTCAAGAAACTGAATGAAACCGTGCAGTCGATGCAGCCCAAGGTCGGCATCGAGTTCAGTGTCGACGACGATACGCAGCTGTCCGTGGTCAAGGTCGTCGATACGCATTCGAAAGAAGTGATCCGGCAGATTCCGACGCAGGAAGCCTTGAACATCGCCAAAACAATCGACAAGCTGCAAGGTTTGCTGGTGCGCGACAAAGCTTAAGCCCGATCCCGTTTACCGTCTTACAAGGAAAATCCCATGGCCTCAATCACCACAAACGGTGGCTCCGGACTGGACATCAATTCGATTGTCAGTCAGCTGATGCAGATCGAGCAGCAACCGATTGCCAAGCTGAACACGAAAGAAGTGAGCTTTCAGTCGCAATTGAGTGCACTGGGAACGGTCAAGGGCGCGTTGTCGAGCTTTCAGAGCACCGTTGCTGCGCTGATGGACATCAACAAGCTCAACGGGGTGAAGGCGACCTCCAGTGGTACCGACGTGGCCACCGTGACGGCGAGCAATACCGCCGATCTGGGCAATTTTTCGCTGGACGTGCTCAAGCTGGCGCAACGGCAGCGCCTGACGAGTCAGGCCGGCCAGTTCACCAGCGGTGATCAGGTGCTGGTGCCCAAGGGTTCGGATGTTGCGAAAGCCAAGCTGACTTTCACCTTCGGCAAGATCGATGCTGCGGCGACCGACGGCTTCAAGCCGAACGCCAGTGCACCGGCCAAGTCGGTCGATATTTCCGATATCAATGGCGACGGACAAATCACGCTGAGCGAAGTGCGTGATGCGATCAACAAGCAGAGCGATCTGGGTGTGACCGCCTCGCTCGTCAAGGACTCGGACAATAGCGTCCGGCTGGTGATGACCGGGGCGAACACCGGCGAAAACTATGCTTTCAAGGTCGGCGTGGAAACCACGGATGCCGGCGGTGCCACAGTGGCCTCCGATCTCTCCAAGCTCGCGTTCGATCCCAATGGTGGCACCACGGATGCCAATGGCAATCTGGTCGCCAATGGGTTCACCATCCTGAAGGACGGGTTTGCGCAAAACGCGCAAGCCAAGGTCAACGGGATCGACGTCAGCAGCGCGAGCAACACGCTGACCGATGTGGTCGGCGGTTTGACGATTACCCTGCTCAAGACCACAACCGACACCAACAACAAGTCGACACCGATCCAGATCAACTCGCAACGCGATAGCGGTGCGATCAAAAGCGCATTGAGCGCCTTTGTGAAGGCGTACAACGACGTGCAGACGTCGATCACGTCGGTGGCCGGTTACAACGCCGATACCAAGGCCTCCGGCATCCTGCAGGGCGATGCATCGGTGCGCGGCGTGCAGAACCAGTTGCGCAGCATGCTGGGCGAAGCGTTTGGCGGCAGCGATCAGGCGATCAAGACGATGTCCCAACTGGGCATCGCATTCCAGTCGGACGGCAAGCTGGCGCTCGATTCGACCAAGCTGGACAAGGCCGTGACCGAAAACCTGGATTCGGTCCTGACGTTTATCGGTGCCTATGACAAAACCAAGAATCCGACCAAGGCGCCGGATTCGAGTCAGGGCAGTTTCGGCTACAAGCTCAACGACATGCTCGACAAGATGCTGACCAAGGGCGGGACGCTCGACAGTCGCACGGACGGGATCAACCGCAGCATCAAACTGCTCAGCGAGCAGCGCGATGCCATGACGGCCAAGCTCACGGAAACCGAGGCCCGGATCCGCAAGCAGTATGTCGCACTCGACCAGACGCTGACCAAGATGCAGCAAACCAGCAATTCGCTGATTTCGCAGCTGGCCGCGCTGTCGGCGAACTGATCGCGTACCGGTAAGGAGTTCGAAGAATGATGGGACTGAAAAAGGCGCTGAACGCCTACGGTCAGACGTCGGTCGAAATGGCCGTGGATGTTGCCAGCCCGCACAGGCTGGTGACGATGCTGTTCGAGGGGGCCATCAAATCCGCGATGATGGCAAAAGTGCATCTGGAAGCCGGCAATATTGCGGAGAAGGGCGCTGCGACCTCGAAGGCGATCGCGATCGTCGACGACGGCTTGCGCCTGTCGCTGGACAAGACGCAGGGCGGCGCGCTGGCCGAGAATCTGGATGCGCTGTACGAATACATCAGCACCCAGTTGCTGCTCGCCAATTTGCGCAACGACGCGGCGCTGTTCGACGAGGTGCTGGGCTTGCTGACCGGGCTCAAGCAGTCCTGGGAGGCCATCGATCCGGCGGCCCAGGCTGCGCAAGCGGCCGAACCGCCGCGTACGGATTCTGCCAGCGTGCTCAGTTATGGCCGTGCATGACGCGCTGGCGCGCCTGCAGGCACTGCACGACAGCCTGCTGGCGGTAAAAGATGCCCTGACGGCGCCGGAAGACGAGGCCTTGCTGCTGGCGCTGGCGCGTTACGATGAGGCCGCTGCAGCGCAACTGTCGGTGGATTGGTCGGGTTCGCCGCAACGACAACAGGCCGTTGCGCTGATGACCGCATCGCAGTCCATGCTGGAAGAGCTGCTGCCGCTAGTCCGGCGAGCCCGCGACGAATCCCAAGCCGCGCTGCAAAATGTCCATAACGCCGATAAACTGAATCGAGCCTATCGCTGATAACACCCCGTGGCGGGTGGCGGAACAAGCATGAACGGCATCCTGATCACCTGGCAGCAACTGCTATACGTCAGCCTCGGTCTGATCGTGTTTTATATTGCCCAGTTGCTGTTCTTCCTGAAGCGTCATGGCTGGTCGTGGCCCAAACACGCCAGCGCGCCCGATACTGCATTGCGTGTCGAGGTGGTGGCGCTGCGTCAGGAAGTCGAACGGCTGAAGATCCGCCTTGCTGCGCAGCAGATCGAGCCGGTGACCAGCGGTGCCGAGCCGGTGGTCGAGGTGAGCGATGAATCGCCTTACGCGCACGCCATCCGGCTGGCGCGGCAGGGGGCCGAGGCCTCGCAGGTTGCATCGGTCTGTGGCCTGTCCCGCGGCGAGGTGGACCTGATCATCGCGCTGTATCGCAAGCAGGGCCACAAGTAACCATGTTGCCGGGGACGAACGCCGTCGGGCTGCTGCAGCAATACCTGCAGGGCCAGACGCCGCTGATCGATACGGCCCGACTGGCCGGCACCGAAGAGGTGCTGCTGACGGTGGGCGAACGCCTTCAGGCCATTGTCCGCAACGAACTGCCCAATGGCCGCTTCGCGGTGCAAATCAAGGATCAACTGCTGGATCTCAACCTGCCGCGCAATACGCAGCCGGGAGAGCAGGTCGAACTCGAGGTCGTTTCGACGTCGCCGGCCTTGCGGTTTGCGCTACTGCAGGGCAACGCAGCCGAGCCCCGTCAGGCCACCACACTCAGCACGGCAGCGCGTGCGCTGGCCGAGCTGCTGCGCCCGACCGCAGGTACGGGAGCCAAGGGGGTCGACGATCCCGAGCCTTTGCTCAAACCCAGCGACGGTGCTGAGCCGGACGTACCCAAGTTGACCGAGCGGTTGGCGCAGGCCATCAACAATAGCGGCCTGTTTTACGAATCGCATCAGGCCGACTGGGTGCGGGGCGAGCGCCCGTTACAGGCGCTAATGCGCGAACCGCAGAATGCACCTGCTGCGGATACGGCGCGTGCCGGAGCAGGCTTGCAAGCGGAAGGTTCCGGCGGTGCCGCCTCCCGTGTCGACGAAACCCGCACCGTGCTGGGCCAGCTGGTTCAGCGCCAACTCAATGCGCTCGATCAGGGCGGGGTGGTTTGGCAAGGGCAGGCGTGGCCGGGGCAGCCGCTGCGTTGGGCGTTGAACACGGAAGTGCCGGACGAATCCCGCCATGCAACCGTCAATGACGAGCAAACTGCCCAGCGCTGGCAAACGCGCCTTGATCTGACTCTGCCACGGTTGGGGTCGGTGTCGGTGCTGGCCGAATTGCATCAGGGCCAGTTTTCCCTGCGTTTCATTTCGCCTGAGACGGAAACCCGGGCCGCGATCAGCGCGGGCCAGCCGGTTTTGCAAGCCCGTTTTGCTGCGGCCGGGCTGGCGCTGGCCGGAACGCCGGCCGTCGTCGCCAGCGGAGACGGGGGTGGCGCTTGACCAAGTCACAGCGCCGTCAGCAGGCGGTGGCGCTCGCGTACGCCGACGGTGGCGGTGCACCGCGGGTCGTTGCCAAGGGGCAGGGGCTGACCGCCGAACGCATCATCGAGAAAGCGCGCGAAGCAGGCGTATTCGTGCACGAATCGCCGGAGCTGGTGTCGCTGCTGATGCAGGTCGATCTGGACCGGCACATTCCCGAGCAGCTTTACCGCGCGGTCGCCGAGCTACTGGCCTTCATCTACCTGCTCGAAGCCGGGGCCGACGTGACGGCGCCCGAGTTCAAGGCGCCGCCAGTCATTCCGGACCCGCTCTAGAAAAGTCCGAGTGCCTTGAGCATGACGATGGCGATCAGTAACGGCGACACGTAGCGCAGCAGGATGAACAGCGCTTTCACCAGCGGACCGTTATCGAGCTGGCCGTTGTTGGAAAGTCCGGCCTGCAGTTTGCCCATCCCGTATGACCACCCCACGAACAGGCTGATCAGGATGCCGCCCAGCGGCAGCAGCACGTTCGAGCTCAGGTAGTCGAACAGGTCGAACGCATTCAGTCCGAACAGCTTCCAGTCCTGCGTCAGACTTTGCGACAACGACGCTGGCGCACCGAGCAGCGCGATCACCGCCAGCGTGATCAGCGTGGCTTTCCTGCGGCTACAGGACCAGCGCTCGGTCATCATCGCGACCGGCACTTCCAGAATCGACAGCATCGCGCCGAGCGAGGCGATCGCGGTCAGGACGAAGAACAGCACCATGAACACCTGCCCGCCGGGCATGCTGTCGAACACGGCCGGAATGGTCATGAACACCAGCGACGGGCCGGCGGCCGGCTCGAAGCCGAAGGCGAACACGGCAGGGAAGATCGCCATGCCGGCGAGCAGCGATACGCTCAGGTCGGCGATCATCACCCGCGTAGCGGTCGCCGGGATGTTCTGCTCGGGGCGGAAATAGCTGCCATAGGTCAGCATCGTGCCCATGCCGATCGACAGCTTGAAGAACGCGAGGCCGAGCGCGGTCAGCAAGACGCCGGTGCCGATCTTGGAAAAGTCCGGCGCGAACAGGAAGCGCAGCCCCTCGGCGGCACCGGGGAGGGTCAGGCTGCGGATGCACAGCGCGATCAGCAGCAGGAACAGCAGCGGCATCAGTTTCTTCGCGACCGCCTCGATGCCCTTGGAAACCCCGAGCATGATGATGCCGCCAGTGACCACCAGCACCAGCCACTGCCAGAACAGAGCCTGCACCGGTGACGACACCAGTGCACCGAACGTGGCCTTGGCGCTCGCCGGGTCGGTATGGCCGAGTGTGCCGGCGATGCTTTTGACGACGTAGGCAAACACCCAGCCGGCGACCTCGGTGTAGAACGCCAGAATCAGCACCGCAGCAACTAGCCCCATGTAGCCGATCGCTTTCCAGAACGGCTGTTTGGGCGAGAGGATTTCGAAGGTGCTGACCGCATTGGCGCGGGCGGTGCGGCCGAGCATGATCTCGGCAATCATCACCGGCAGGCCGACGAGCAGGGTCGCCAGCAGATAGGTCAGCAGAAAGCCCGCGCCACCGTTGGTGCCGGTCAGGTAGGGGAATTTCCAGATGTTGCCGAGCCCGACTGCCGAGCCCAGTGTGGCGACGAGGACGCCGAAAGTAGAGGTAAAGCCGTCGCGTTGCGCCATGGCGCGTACTCCCTGTAGTGTCGCCGACGGCCGGCTTGGCCCGGATCGCTGCATCGGTACGGCGCGCCCGTGCCGGGACGGACGAAGAACCTTGCCGCGCTCGGGTCGTGCGCAGGTTCGGCGGACGACTCAATTGCGTAATAGACCGCACCGGGATCGCCGGCAGCGGAAAGGCGCGGATTATCATCCCGATCGGCTGCGTTGTCGCTTCGGGAAAACCGCAGCGCAGACGCGGTAAACTGGGCGCATGAACGCCGAAACCCCCGCCGCTCCGACCGATGACCGCCTTGCCGCGCTGATCGAGCACGTCAAGGCCCTGCCGCACCTGCCCGGTGTGTACCGCTATCTCGACGCCGGTGGCGCGATCCTCTACGTCGGCAAGGCGCTGGACCTGCGCAAGCGGGTCGGTTCGTACTTCCAGAAAAACGACCACAGCCCGCGAATCCGGCTGATGCTGGCGCAAGTCGCGAAAATCGAGACGACCGTCGTGCGCAGCGAAGCCGAAGCGCTGGTGCTCGAAAACAACCTGATCAAGGCACTTTCGCCGCGCTACAACATTCTGTTTCGCGACGACAAGAGCTACCCTTACGTGATGATCAGCGGACACGCCTCGCCACGGCTGGCGTACTACCGGGGGGCGCTGGACAAGCGCAACCAGTACTTCGGCCCGTTTCCGAACGGCTATGTGGTCAAGGAATCGCTGCAACTGCTGCAGAAGGTGTTCAAGCTGCGCACCTGCGAAGACACCGTGTTCGCCAACCGCTCGCGCCCCTGTCTGCTGCACCAGATCAAGCGCTGTTCGGCGCCGTGCGTGAACCTGATCAGCGCCGATGACTATCGGCGTGACGTCAACAATGCCGCACTGTTCCTCAGTGGCAAGGCGAACGAATTGCTCGAGGAGCTTGAAGCGAACATGGAGGCCGCATCGGCGGCCTGGGATTTCGAGCGCGCCGCGCTGTTGCGCGATCAGGTTCAGGCTCTGGCCAAAGTGCAGGAACGCCAGTTCGTCTCCAGCAATACCAGCGAGCTCGATGCCGACATCGTTGCCTGCGTGGTCAAGGACGGCATGGTCTGCGTCAATCTGGCAATGGTGCGCGGCGGGCGCCACGTCGGCGACAAGAACCTGTTCCCCAGTCATGCCGACGATTACGACGCGGCCGAGGCGTTGTCGGCGTTTCTGGCGCAACACTATCTGGACCGGAGCGTGCCGGCCATGGTGCTGTGCCACCCGGCGCCGCCGGATGCCGAGGTGATCGCGTCGCTGCTGTCGGATCAGGCCGGTCGGGTGGTGCGGCTCAACAGCAATCCGAACGGCGAGCGCAAGGTCTGGCTGGAAATGGCGCTCAAGAATGCCGAACTGGCCATCGCGCTCAAGCTCGGTCAGGCGGCGACGCAAGCCGGCCGGCTGGCCGCGCTGGTCGATGCCTTGGGTCTGCCCGACGAAACGCAGCGGATCGAGTGCTTCGACATCTCCCACACGATGGGCGAGCTGACCGTGGCGTCGTGCGTGGTGTTCGACCGTGGCGACATGCAGCCTAAGGAGTATCGCCGCTACAACATCGAGGGCATCACCGGCGGCGACGACTACGCGGCGATGAAGCAGGTACTGACCCGACGTTACGGCAAGATCGCCGCAGGCGAGGGCGTCGTGCCCGATGTCATCCTGATCGACGGCGGCAAGGGGCAGCTGGCTCAGGCCGAGGAGGTGATGGCCGAAGTCGGACTGACGCAGCCGGTGCTGATCGGTGTCGCCAAGGGCGAGACGCGCAAGGCGGGCCTCGAGCAGTTGATCCTCGCAACAACGCACGAGGTCAAGCACCTGAAGCGCGACCATCCGGGGCTGCATCTGGTGCAGCAGATCCGCGACGAATCGCACCGTTTCGCGATTACCGGGCACCGGGCGCGACGCGCCAAGGCACGCGTTGCGTCCAGTCTCGAAGACATTGACGGTGTCGGGCCGAAGCGCCGGCAGCGTCTGCTGGCCCGCTTCGGTGGCTTGCAGGGCGTGAAGGCGGCCAGCGTCGATGACCTGATGCTGGTCGACGGCATCAACGCCGCACTGGCCGAGAAGATCTACGCTGCGCTGCGCGGCTAGTTGCCGCGGTACTCCATGACTTCTTCGCCGTTGATCATCTCGCCGGTCGCGACCCAGCCGCAACGGCGGTAGAAGCCGTGGGCCCGCACGTCCGGGTCCGGATTGGCGACGAGCCAGATCCGCGCGTGACCGAGCGATTGCAGCCAGGCGACGACGCGGCCCAGCAGTGCCTTGCCGATACCACGGCCCTCGAAGTCGGGCAGTAGCGCCAGCACCAGCATCTCGCCGCCCTCCCGGTCGCCACTGGCAAAGCCGACGATGCGGCCGTCGACCTCGCATAGCCAGCCCTTCACCTCGCCGCGCTGCATGGCGGCGGCGCTGGATTCCGGCGTAATGCCATAGCCGGCGAGTTCTTCCGGTGTCAGTGCGTTGTCGCGCGTCTGTCCGCGCAGCACGAACAGGGCGGGCAGGTCGTCGGCCCGGGTTTCGCGGATCAGCATGGTTTCAGTCCTTACGGCCGATGTTCAGGGCATCCCAGCCGGCATGACCGAGCTGTTCCAGGGTCGCGATATTGCGCTCGAAGATCGCCGACGCGTCGGGAAACGCCGCAGCCGCACGCGCGATGCTGTCTTCGCGCAGCAGGTGCAGCGTCGGATAGGGCGAGCGGTTGGTGTAGTTGCCGATGTCGTCCGGTCCGGTGCCGGCGAACTGGAAGCGCGGGTGAAAGCTGGCGATCTGCAGGATGCCTTCCAGATCGTGTTCGCCGACGGCTTCTTCGGCGACGCCGACGACATCGTTGAAGACGAGGAAGTCGTCGAACAGTGTCGGGTGGATCAGGAGTGTCGTATCGATCTCGGCGGGGTCGGCGGCGGCCAGCAGGTCGAGCTCGCGGTCGAGTTCTTCAAGAAAGCCGTCGAGGTGGCGTGCTTCACTGACGATGTAGCGGACCTGTTCCTTGACGTAGACAGCCTTGGCAAACGGGCACAGGTTCAAGCCGATGACGGCCTTTTCCAGCCAGTCCCGGGTTGCTGCAATCACGTGTTGCTGATCCATCGGTGTTGCCTTGCGTAAGTCATCAAGGCCCGATTCTGCCGTGACAGCTGCTTGCGCGCCAATCCCGATGGCTCAAGCGGCCTCGTCGGATTGCGGCTCCCGCGCCTTGGGCTTCTTGCGGACGTACAGCGTCTTGTGGACCTTGGCGACGATTTCGCCGTTGGCATCGACGATCTCGACGTTGAACTGCGGCAGGTGTTTTTCGCCGCCCTCGGTCCGGGCTCGGATGTCGTCCAGCATGGCCTGGTCCAGCCGGAAGCGCGCGGTGACGACGCCCCGGCCGGGGGCGAGGAAGTCGATACTGGCGCTCTGGTCCCAGACGTAATAGTCGCGGCCGAGTGTATGCATCAGCATCAGCATGTACCAGGCGTCGGTCATCGCGAACAGGCTGCCGCCGAAATGGGTGCCGACGTAGTTGCGGTTGTACCAGCGCAGCCGCAGCTCGACGTCGACCTCATGGAAATCGGCGGTGATGCGCGTGGCGTGGATGCCGGTCAGCAAAAACGGGGGCCACCAGTTGATCAGGCGGCGCAGGGTGCTGGCTTTCATGGCGGGTCTCGATCGATGTCTCTGTCAAAATCTCAAACGATCGTTTGGTTGTCAATGCGGGCCGACGCCCATGTGCCAGTTTGCCGCATCGAAGGGTGCAAACCGTGACCCCGGATGGTTGGCGGTGATCGTGTATTTCGCGCAACCGGGGCAAACGGCTAGAATGCGGTCTTTCCTGCCTTGCCGACGCTGCACCGATGCCCCTGAATCTGCCCATCATGCTTACCTGGTTGCGCGTTGCGCTGATTCCCGTGTTCGTCGGCCTGTTCTATCTGCCGGACGTCCTGGTCAGCATGCCGATGAAGAACGAAGTCGGCGCGGTCATCTTTGCTGTTGCGGCGCTGACCGACTGGTTCGACGGCTATCTGGCGCGACGCTGGAACCAGACGTCGAGCTTCGGGGCCTTCCTCGATCCGGTGGCCGACAAGCTGATGGTGGCTGCTGCGCTGATCCTGCTGGTCGAAATCGGCCGAGCACCAGCGTGGCTGGCGGTGATCATCATCGGCCGCGAGATCACGATTTCGGCACTGCGCGAATGGATGGCGCAGCTGGGCAAGACCAAGAGCGTGGCCGTGGCGACGATCGGCAAGTTCAAGACCGCGGCGCAGATGGTCGCCATCCTGTTCCTGCTCTGGTACGGCCCGCTGCTGCCGGGCATACCGACCGACCTGATCGGCACGATCGCGCTCTACATCGCCGGCGTGCTGACCATCGTGTCGATGTTCTATTACCTGCGGGTTGCCGCCCAGCAATTCCGTGAAGGCTGAGTCGCCGGCTGGCGGCGTTGCCGTCATCGGTGGCTTCTACTTCTGCTACTTCGCCTTCAACGGCCTGTTCTCGCCGTACTGGGGGCTGTACCTCGCCGCGCTGGCGCTGCCGGCGTGGCAGATCGGCATCCTCACCTCGCTGACGCAGGTCAACCGCATCTACGCCCCGGCAATCTGGGGCTGGCTGGCCGATCGTAGCTGCCGTCGCCGGGCGATCCTGCGTCTGGCCGGGGTCGCCGGGCTGGCGGGTTTTCTGTCGCTGCTCGTCGTCGATACTTTCTGGCCGATGTTTCTGGCCGTGCTGTTCGCCAGTTTTTTCTGGAGTGCAGCGCTCCCGCTGGTCGAATCGCTGGCGATCGGTCGTCTGGCCGGTGACAGCGGCCGCTACGCCCGCCTGCGGGTATGGGGGTCGATCGGTTTCATTGCGGCGTCGCTGGGGGCCGGTTACTGGATCGAAGCGAGCGGGGTGAAGGTATTTCCGCTGGCGGTGGTCGGCACGATGGCCGGGCTGGCGGTGTACTGCTGGCGGCTGCCCGAGTCGCCGGTGCGCGCGGTGGCGGCGGAGCTTTCGGCTGGCTTTGGCGACATTCTGCGCCGGCGCGAAGTCAGGGTGTTCCTTGTTGGCTGTTTCCTGATGTCGCTGGCGCACGGGCCGTACTACAGCTTCTACTCGATCCATCTGGCCGAGCACGGGTTGGCGCAAAGCACGATCGGCTGGTTGTGGACTGTTGGCGTGCTGGCGGAGGTCGGCTTGTTCCTCGCCATGCCGCTGCTCAACCGCCGTTTTTCGCCCAAGGCGCTGTTCGTCGGCGATTTCGCCATTGCAGTGGTGCGCTTCCTGTTGATCGCGTTTGGCGCGCACAGCCTGCCCCTGCTGGCGGTCGCGCAGCTTGGCCATGCGTTTACCTTTGCCTGTCACCATGCGGTGGCCATGGGGTATCTGCACCGGCACTTTGCCGGTGCGCATGCCGCCAAGGGGCAGGCGCTGTACATCGCGGCGTCGTTCGGCATCGGCGGCAGCCTGGGCGGTGTGATCGCCGGCTTCCTCTGGGCCGATTTTTCCGGTGCAACCGTGTTCGCGCTGGCTGCTGGCGTTTCCGCGCTCGGGGGCGTTCTTTGCGCTTTCGGCCTGCCCGGCCAGCGCAAGATCGCCATGACAGGGCGGTAAAATGACGGTTGTCGTCCGGTCGTAGTATTGCGAGGATGTTCAGTCTATCGGCCTGCTAGCGTAAACGCAGGTCTGACCCAACTGGACAAACAGCAATGATCATTGTGATGCAGCTCCATGCGTCCGACGCCGAAATCAATGCCGTCGTCGACGAAATCCGCAAAGCCGGCCTGCAGGAACACGTTTCGCGTGGCTCCGAACTGGTCATCATCGGCGCCATCGGCGACGAAGACCGGATCAATCCGGGGCACTTCGAAATCATGGCCGGGGTCGAGCGCGTCAATCGCGTCACCAAGCAGTACAAGATCGTCTCGCGAGATTCGCACCCGCAGGGTTCGGTCATCAAGGTGCGCGGCATTCCGATCGGTGGCGAGCAGATACAGGTGATCTCGGGGCCGTGCTCGATCGAAACCCAGGACCAGATGAACATCGCCGCCGACGCGGTCGTTGCGGCCGGCTGCAGGATGATGCGTGGCGGTGCATTCAAGCCGCGCACCAGTCCGTATGCCTTTCAGGGGCTCGGCGTGCAGGGGCTCGAATACTTCCAGCGTGCGGCCGAGCGCCACAAGCTGCCGATCGTGACCGAGCTGATGGACGTACGCATGCTCGACACGTTCATGGAGTACGACGTCGACGTCATCCAGATCGGCGCGCGCAACATGCAGAACTTCGACCTGCTCAAGGAAGTCGGCCGGGTCAACAAGCCGATCATCCTCAAGCGCGGGCTCTCGGCCACGGTCAACGAATGGCTGATGGCCGCCGAATACATCGCCGCAGGCGGCAACCACAACATCATTTTCTGCGAGCGCGGCATCCGCACTTTCGAAACCGCTTACCGCAACGTCCTCGACGTGACGGCGATTCCGGTGCTCAAGCGCGAAACCCATCTGCCGGTGATCGTCGATCCGAGCCATGCCGGCGGCAAGGCCTGGATGGTGCCGGCGCTGGCGCAGGCGGCGGTTGCCGCCGGTGCGGATGGCCTGCTGGTCGAAATGCACCCGAATCCGTGCGATGCCTGGTGTGACGCCGATCAGGCGCTGACGCCCGATGAACTGAAGGCCCTGATGGTCACGCTGGGCGCCATTGCCCAGGCCGTTGGCCGCACGATCTGACCGAATCACGACAAGGAGAACAAGACATGAAGAAATCGATGCTACGCAGCACCCTGATGGTCGGTACGCTGGCGCTGGCCATGATGTCCGGCGCACAGGCGCGCTCGATGCTCGACGGCGATTACCGTGTCGATCGTTTGGTGTACGACGGCAGCGTTCAGCGCTTCGGCGACGACGGCAAGCTGACGGTCAAGATCGAAGGCGGCCACATCAGTGGTTTTGCAGGCTGCAACCGCTTCATGGGCCAGATCCAGTACGGCGTGCAGCCGCTTAAGATCGGTCCGCTGGCATCGACCATGATGGCCTGCATCCAGAACGAAACCGCCACCAACGAACATGCAATGCATCAGGTGCTCAACGGCGCAAAGTCGTTTTCGCTGGCCGACGGCAAGCTGATTTTCAGTAACGACGCCGGCAATCTGATCTCGCTGGTGCGTGCCGATGCGGCCGCGCCGGCCGGTGTCGAGCGCGTGCTGGAAATTTCGCCCGAGCGCAAAACCTGCAGCGGTGTCGGCAAGATGGAGTGCCTGCAGGTGCGCGAGCCGGGCGCGGCAGACTGGCAGCTGATGTACTTCGGCATCGAGGGTTTCGAGCCGCAGCCGGGTGTCGGTTATGTCGTCAAGGTGCGTGAAGAACGCGTCGAAAATCCGCCGGCCGATGCGCCGAACCGCAAGCTGATCCTGATCGAAACGCTGGAAACGCGTCGCTGATCGCGCAATCCCGTTAAAATGGCCGCCGCTGCACCCGGGTTTGATCCGGGCGCGGCGCCAAGCATGCTTCGCCGCTACCTTCCGGGTGGCGGCTTTCCGTTTTCAATTCCCGCCGGTGGCGGGGCGATGACCCGATGACTCCTGTACGCAAACTGGTTCTGCTGGGGGCCGGCCTGATTGGCGGTTCGTTCGCACTGGCGCTCAAACGCGCCCGCTTGGTGCAGCATGTGGTCGGCGTCGGTCGCAATGCCGCGAATCTCTCGCGTGCACTCGATCTCAACGTCATCGACAGTGCATCGCATATCGCAGCCGAAGCCGTCGATGGTGCCGATCTGGTATTGCTGGCAACGCCGGTCGGGCAGATGGGGCGGTTGATGGCGGAAATCGCGCCGGTGTTGCCCGCCGATTGCATCGTGACCGACGGCGGCTCGACCAAGCAGGACGTTGCCGCGCTGTATCGCGAGCACCTTGCCGGGCATCTGTCACATTGCGTGCCGGGTCATCCGATCGCCGGTTCGGAGCTATCCGGCGCGGCTGCGGCGCAATACGGCCTGTTCGAGGGGCGGCGCGTGGTGCTGACGCCGCTGCCCGAAACGCTGCCCGACGCGGTCGAACGGATCCGTGCCCTGTGGCAGGCGTGTGGCGCGAACGTGTTCGACATGACACCGGCGGCGCACGACGGCATTTTCGCCGCGGTCAGCCACGTGCCGCACCTGCTGTCGTTTGCCTACATGAACGCACTGCTCGACAAGCCCGAGGTTGCGGCCTGTCTTGATTTCGCAGCAACCGGTTTCCGTGATTTCACCCGGATTGCCGGTTCTCATCCCGACATGTGGCGCGACATCGCTCTTGCCAATCGCGACGCGGTCGTGGCCGATCTGCGCGCCAACGTCGCGGCGCTGCAGGATCTGCTTGCGCTCGTCGAGTCGGAAGATGCCGCAGCGCTGACCGCATACATCGATCGCGCCAGCAAGGCGCGCACCGAATGGGGCGACCGCAGCCGCAAGGCCTGAGTCGTCGTCCGGCGTGTCGCCCGTCGGCGCGCCGCTTCAAGGAGAAGAGCATGACCTATGTCCCCGATCCGGCCCGATACGATGGCCGCATGCCTTATCGTCGCAGTGGTCGCAGCGGCCTGCTGCTGCCCGCCATTTCGCTCGGCATGTGGCACAACTTCGGCGGCAACAAGCCGTACGAAAACAGCAAGGCGATGATCCACAAGGCGTTCGACCTGGGCATTACCCATTTCGACCTCGCCAACAACTACGGTCCGCCGCCGGGTTCGGCCGAAGAAACATTCGGTCGTGTGCTGGCGGATGGCCTGCGCACGCATCGGGACGAGCTGATCGTCTCGACCAAGGCCGGCTGGCAGATGTGGGATGGTCCGTACGGCGACCTCGGCAGCCGCAAGTACCTGATCGCGAGCCTGGATCAGAGCCTCAAGCGGATGGGGCTCGACTATGTCGACGTGTTCTACTCGCACCGCCCGGATCCGGATACGCCACTCGAAGAAACCATGGGTGCGCTCGACGCCATCGTGCGGCAGGGCAAGGCGCTGTACGTGGGCATTTCGTCGTACTCGGCCGAGCAGACCCGCGAGGCGGCGCGCATCCTCAAACAACTGGGCACGCCGTGCCTGATCCATCAGCCGTCCTACTCGATGTTCGATCGCTGGATCGAGCGACCGGCACAGGCCGGTGCGCCTGTACTGACCGAGGTGCTCGGCGAGGAAGGCATCGGTTCGATTGCCTTCTGCCCGTTGGCGCAAGGGCTGCTGACCAGCCGTTACCTCGACGGCATTCCGGCCGATTCGCGTGCTGCGGCCATCGACAATCCGTTCCTGACGGCGGACAAGGTCGAAGTGCGGCTGGCACAGGTCCGTGCGCTGAACGGGATCGCGGCAGCGCGTGGCCAGAGTCTGGCGCAGATGGCGCTGGCCTGGGCCTTGCAGACGGTGACCTCGGTCATCATCGGTGCCAGCAGGGTCGAGCAGATCGTCGAAAATGTCGGCGCCGTCGAGCGGCTCGAATTCAGTGCCGACGAACTGGCGAAGATCGAGGCCGTACTGAAGGGTTGATCCGGTCGTCGCACCGAACACACCAGCCGGCGAATGACTCGCCGGCTTTTTGATTGGAGTTTTGCATGTCTTTCGTTCCCGTCATCACCATTGATGGACCGTCGGCCTCGGGCAAAGGGACCGTGGCGCAGCGTGTTGCCGCGGCGCTGGGTTTTCACTACCTCGATTCCGGTGCCCTGTACCGGCTGACCGCGCTGGCGGCAGAGCGGCGGGGGCTGCGCTGGCGTGATGAACTGGAAGTCGCCCAATTGGCGGGCGATCTCGACGTGGTGTTCGACGGTGCGGCGGTTTTGCTGGAGGGTGACAATGTCACCGAGGCGATCCGCAGCGAAACGGTCGGGATCGGCGCGTCGATCGTGGCGGCCCTGCCGGCGGTGCGGTCGGCGCTGCTGGCGCGGCAGCACGCGTTTGCCGAGGTGCCGGGTCTGGTTGCTGATGGGCGAGACATGGGGTCAGTGGTATTTCCGGATGCCCGGCTAAAGGTATTTTTGACTGCGTCGGCCGAGGCGCGCGCCGAGCGTCGCTGCAAGCAGTTGAGTGCAGCTGGCGAGCAGCCGGATCTGGCCGCAATCACCGCCGATCTTGAGTCGAGGGACGAGCGGGATCGCTCTCGTGCGGTGGCGCCGCTGCAGCAGTGGCCCGACGCGCTCCTGCTCGATACGACGAATATGGGTATCGATGAAGCGGTCGAACAGGTATTGCGCTGGTGGAAAGATGTGCTAAGCGCTTGAACTGAAAAAGAGAATTCAATAAAATGTCGCTTGTCCCGGTTGCGGCGTGTGCCTCAGCCGGGCAATGGTATTTTTTGATGCAAGGTATCGGCACCGCGCAAGGTGGTGTCGGTGAAGTTCAACGAACCCCCCGCTCTCTGCGTCAGTAGAGAGGTTTGGAACATTTTCTCAATGACTACTGAAACTGCTTTTGGCTCGATGGAGAGCTTTGCCGCCCTGTTTGAAGAAAGCCTTCAAAATCAGGAAATGCGCTCTGGTGAAGTCATCACCGCCGAAGTCGTTGGTATCGACCACAACTTCGTCACCGTCAACGCCGGCCTCAAGTCGGAATCGCTGATTCCGGTTGAAGAATTCAAGAACGACGCAGGTGAACTCGACGTTCAGATCGGCGACTTCGTTCCGGTCGCGATCGACAGCCTCGAAAACGGCTACGGCGAAACCAAGCTCTCGCGCGAAAAGGCCAAGCGCCTCGCCGCATGGATCGAGCTGGAAGACACCCTCGAGAAGGGCCTGGTCATGACCGGCGTCATCTCGGGCAAGGTCAAGGGCGGCCTGACCGTCATGGTCAACGGCCTGCGCGCCTTCCTGCCGGGTTCGCTCGTCGACATCCGTCCGGTCAAGGACACCACCCCGTACGAAGGCAAGTCGATCGAGTTCAAGGTCATCAAGCTCGACCGCAAGCGCAACAACGTCGTCGTTTCGCGTCGCGCCGTGCTGGAAGAGTCGCTGGGTGAAGAGCGTCAAAAGCTCATGGAAACCCTGCGCGAAGGCGCTGTCATCAAGGGTATCGTCAAGAACATCACCGACTACGGCGCATTCGTCGACCTCGGCGGTATCGACGGCCTGCTGCACATCACCGACCTGGCCTGGCGTCGTGTCAAGCACCCGTCGGAAGTGCTGGCTGTTGGCGACGAAATCGAAGCCAAGGTCCTCAAGTTCGACCAAGAGAAGAACCGCGTCTCGCTGGGTCTCAAGCAACTGGGCGAAGATCCGTGGGTTGGCCTGTCGCGCCGCTACCCGTCGGGCACCCGCCTGTTCGGCAAGGTCACCAATCTGACCGACTACGGTGCGTTCGTTGAAATCGAACAGGGCATCGAAGGTCTGGTGCACGTGTCCGAAATGGATTGGACCAACAAGAACGTCCATCCGTCGAAGGTTGTTTCGCTGGGCGACGAAGTCGAAGTCATGATCCTCGACATCGACGAAGAAAAGCGTCGCATCTCGCTGGGCATGAAGCAGTGCATGGCCAACCCGTGGGACGAATTCGCTCAGAACTTCAAGAAGGGCGACAAGCTGCAAGGCGCGATCAAGTCGATCACCGACTTCGGCGTGTTCGTTGGTCTGCCGGGCGGCATCGATGGCCTGGTTCACCTGTCGGACCTGTCGTGGCACGCTACCGGCGAAGAAGCCGTTCGCAACTTCAAGAAGGGCGACGAAGTCGAAGCCGTGGTTCTGTCGATCGACGTCGACAAGGAGCGCATCAGCCTCGGTATCAAGCAACTCGAAGGCGATCCGTTCAACAACTACGTGTCGACCAGCGACAAGGGCACCATCGTTCGCGGTACCGTCAAGTCGCTTGACGCCAAGGGCGCTGTTGTTGCGCTGACCGACGAAGTCGAAGGCTACCTGCGCGCTACCGAAGTGTCGCGTGACCGTGTCGAAGACATCCGCACCGTCCTGAAGGAAGGTGATGAAGTCGAAGCCATGATCATCAACGTTGATCGCAAGAACCGTTCGATCAACCTGTCGATCAAGTCGAAGGACATGGGCGAAGAAAAGGCTGCAATGAGCCAGCTCTCCGCTGATGCTTCGGCCGGCACGACCAACCTCGGCGCGCTGCTGAAGGCCAAGCTGTCCGGCTCGCAAGAGTAAGGAGGCTTGAGGCGGCATGACCAAGTCCGAACTCATCGCAAAGCTCGCCGAGCGCTATCCGCAGCTTGTTGCGAAGGATGCTGAGTTGGCCGTCAAGACCATTCTCGATGCCATGGCCAAGAGCCTTGCTCAAGGCCAGCGCATCGAGATCCGGGGCTTCGGCAGCTTTGACCTCAACTATCGACCGCCGCGCGTGGGGCGCAATCCGAAATCCGGCAGTAAGGTTGAGGTGCCGGAAAAGTTTGTTCCCCACTTCAAGGCCGGCAAGGAATTGCGTGAGCGCGTTGACGAGCTGATGTAATTCAATTGCCTGCGGCATGAATGACGACACCTAAGGGTGTCGTCATTTTTTTGCGTGTGGCAGCCTGCGCCGACCTTGGCGTAATCGGCTACAATGCGAGGTCAATTCATTGTTGCGGACATGTGGATGCGCTACCTGTTCTGGTTGATCAAGTTTCTGCTGTTTGTCGTGCTGTTCGGTTTTGCCATGCATAACGCCGAGCCGGTAACACTCAATTTTTTCCTCGGTTATGTCTGGCAGGCGCCGCTGGCCTTGCTGCTGCTGATTGCCTTTGTGCTGGGTACCGTATTCGGCATTCTGGCCGTGCTGGGCAAGGTGGTTCGCCTGCGTCGCGAGCTGGTCAACCTGCGCAAGGAAGTGCGTACCCGTCCGGCGGCTGAAGTCGCCACCGTTGACGTGGCATTGCAGCCCCCGCGGGATGCCCTCTGATTTTTTGGCCTGACAGGCTTTCCCCATGCTCGAATCCCAATACTGGTGGCTGATCGCTTTTCCGATTTTTTTCGGATTAGGCTGGTTGGCTGCGCGCGTCGATATCAAGCACGTCCTTTCCGAGACCCGCTCATTGCCGGCGGCGTACTTCAAGGGACTGAACCATTTGCTGAACGGCGAAACCAATCGCGCGGTCGAGGTGTATGTCGATATCGCCAGGCATCACGCCGAAACCATCGAGCTGCAATTCTCGCTCGGACACCTGTTTCGCCGTCGCGGCGAGCTTGAGCGCGCCATCAACATGCACCAGAAGCTGCTCGAACGCCGCGAGCTGACCGATGCGCAGCGCCAGTCGGCGCAATTCGAGCTTGCGCAGGACTTCATGAAGGCCGGCCTGTTCGATCGTGCCGAGGCGCTATTGAACGAGTTGCAGCACAGCGATTACGCCCGTCAGGCCCGCACTGAGCTGCTGGGCATGTACGAACTGGAAAAAGCCTGGAAAAAGGCCATCGAAACTGCGCAGCAGTTGCGTGATGACAGCCACAGCTACCAGCACGAAATCGCCCAGTTTTATTGCGAGCTGGCCGAGCAGTCGTTGACGCGCTCGAAAAAAGACGAGGCGCGCGCCTATCTGGCGCAAGCGCTGGAAACGCACCGCCAATGCAGCCGTGCCCGGTTGCTGCGCGGCGAAATGGCGTTTGCCGAACAAGATTACGCTGCCGCAATCGACGAATGGCTGGCGCTCGAATCGCAGGAGCCCCACGCACTGGCGCTGGCCATGCGGCAGCTGATGGCCGCGTACGATGCGTCCGGGCGTGGCGACGAAGGAACAACACTGCTGTTGCGACTGCTGAAGCATTACCCCGAGCTTGATGTGATGGATCTGGCGTATGAACGCCTGATGTCGCTGCAGGGCGTGGATGCGGCTTACGAGTTTGTCCGCGAGCGGATGCGCGAGCATCCGACGATGCCGGGGCTGCGCAAGGTGCTGGAAGCGCATTTGCTGGTGGCCCCGGTCGAGCAGAAGGCCGAACTCGAAATCATCGTCCGTCTGCTGAACGATGTGACCCGTGACCAGTCGATGTATTACTGCCATCACTGCGGTTTCAAGACCAAACAGTATTTCTGGCATTGCCCTGCCTGCAACGAGTGGGAAACCTACCCGCCGGTGCGGGGGCGCAAAAAAGCCAGTGCCTGATTTTCCGGATTCGAACCATGAACGACCCGAAAGTAATCGTCGCGCTTGATTTTGCCGACGCTGCGGCAGCCTTGGCATTTGCCGGCCGCGTTTCACCGAACCAGTGCAGGCTGAAAGTCGGCAAGGAACTCTTTACCACTGCCGGGCCGCATCTGGTCGAAGCGCTGGTTGCCAAGGGTTTCGACGTCTTCCTCGATCTGAAATTCCACGATATCCCGCATACCGTTGCGCAGGCCTGCAAGGCCGCTGCCAGACTGGGTGTCTGGATGGTCAATGTGCACGCCTCGGGCGGACGCAAGATGATGGAGACGACGCGCGATGCGCTGGAAGCACTGCCTCAACGCCCCTTGCTGATCGCCGTTACCGTGCTGACCAGCATGGACGAGGCCCAGCTGGCCGAGCTGGGCTTGCCGGAGCCGGCGGCGCAGGTCGAGCGTCTGGCCAGATTGACACGCGATTGCGGCCTGGATGGCGTAGTGTGTTCGGCACAGGAGGCAAGCCTGCTACGCGGTGTGTGCGGGCCGGAGTTCAAACTGGTGACCCCGGGCATTCGGCCCGCGGACGCCAGTGTCGATGATCAGCACCGGATCATGACCCCGGACGCCGCGATTCGCGCGGGAAGCGACTATCTGGTGATCGGTCGCCCGATCACGCAAAGCGCCGACCCTGTTGCGACGCTGGATCGAATCAACCAATCGTTGGAACTGCTATGAAAATTACCGTAGTCGGAACGGGTTATGTTGGCCTGGTGACCGGAGCCTGCCTCGCCGAGGTGGGTAACGATGTGCTCTGTCTGGACCTGGACAAGGCCAAGATCGACAAGCTGCATCAGGGTGTGCTGCCGATCTACGAGCCGGGTCTCGACGAAGTCGTCGCTCGCAACGTTGCCGCAGGCCGGTTGAACTTCACGACTGACGTGGATCGCTCGGTTGCGCATGGCACCGTGCAGTTCATCGCCGTCGGAACGCCGCCGGACGAGGACGGCTCGGCCGACCTGCAGTATGTGGTTGCCGCCGCGCGCGCCATTGGTCAACGGATGACCGACTACAAGGTCGTGGTCGACAAGTCGACCGTGCCGGTCGGGACCGCCGAGAAGGTCAAGGCTGCCATTGCCGACGAATTGTCCAAGCGAGGCCTGTCGCTCGATTTCAGCGTGGTGTCGAATCCCGAGTTCCTGAAAGAGGGGGCTGCGGTCGAAGACTTCATGCGCCCCGATCGCATCGTCATCGGTGCCGAGGATGATCAAGCCATCCACACCATGCGTGCGCTGTATCACCCGTTCCAGCGCAACCATGACCGTACTTTGGTGATGGATATCCGCTCGGCCGAGCTGACCAAGTACGCGGCCAACGCCATGCTGGCAACGCGGATTTCGTTCATGAACGAGCTGGCCAATCTGGCCGAAGTGCTCGGCGCGGACATCGAGCTGGTGCGCCGCGGGATCGGCTCCGATCCGCGCATCGGTTACAGCTTCCTGTATTCCGGCTGCGGTTACGGCGGCTCGTGCTTCCCCAAGGACGTCAAGGCGCTGCAGAAGACCGGCGAGGAAAACGGCGTGCCGCTGCGCGTGCTGGCAGCGGTCGAAGAGGCCAATGACGCACAGAAGCAGCGTCTGATCGACAAGGTTGTCGCCCGTTTCGGCAACGACCTGACTGGCCGGCGTTTCGCACTGTGGGGTCTGGCATTCAAGCCGGGGACCGACGACATGCGCGAGGCGCCGAGCCTGACGCTGATCGACGGTTTGCTTTCCCGTGGCGCGACTGTGTGCGGCTTTGACCCGGTTGCCAATCACGAGGCACACCGCGTGATCGGTGATCGCATCGATTACGCCGAAAACCCGATGGATGCCCTCGATGGTGCCGATGCGCTGCTGATTGCCACAGAATGGAAACAGTTCCGCGCGCCGGACTTCGACAAGATCAAGCAGCTGCTGAAAACGCCGCTGATCATTGACGGTCGCAATCTGTACGAGCCGGCCGCAGTGCGCGCGCTGGGTCTTGACTACGACGCGATCGGACGCAAATGATGCTGCCGGCTGGCCAATCCGTCGCCGCGCTGAAGGCGGCAATCGCCGGTGCCCGCGTCATGGTCGTTGGCGACGTGATGCTGGACCGATACTGGTTTGGTGACGTCGAGCGCATTTCGCCCGAGGCGCCGGTGCCGGTGGCGCGCATCCGCAAGACCGACGAGCGTGCGGGCGGCGCCGCCAATGTCGCGCGCAATATCGCCTCGCTCGGTGGTCAGGCCACCTTGCTGGCCGTCGTTGGTGACGACGAGGCGGGGCGCAGCCTTGAAAAATTGCTGCAGGACGATGGCGTCAAGACCTCGCTCTATCGTGATCCGGAAATCGCGACGACGGTGAAGTTGCGTGTTCTGGCCCGGCAGCAGCAATTGCTGCGGATCGACTTCGAAGAAAAGCCAAGTCACGAGATTCTCGCCGCCAAGCTCGACGATTTCCGGCGTTTGCTCGCGGATACAGACGTCGTCATCTTGTCGGACTACGGCAAGGGTGGTCTGCGCCATGTCTACGACATGATTGCCGCTGCGCGCGCTGCGGGCAAGCCGGTACTGGTTGACCCGAAGGGCGATGACTACTCGCGCTACCGCGGTGCCACCTTGTTGACGCCGAACCGCAGCGAGTTCCGCCAGGTCGCCGGGGACTGGCGCGACGAAGCCGACCTGACAGCCAAGGCGCAGGATTTGCGCAAGCAGCTCGATCTCGAAGCGCTGCTGGTAACGCGCAGCGAAGAAGGGATGACGCTGTTCCGCGACAGCGGCGTCGTGCATCAGCCGACGCTGGCGCGCGAGGTGTTCGACGTCTCCGGCGCGGGCGATACGGTGATCGCCACGCTGGGTCTGATGCTGGCCGCAGGCTTGCCGCTGCCGGAGGCAATGGGCTGGTCCAATCACGCGGCGGGCATCGTTGTTGCAAAACTCGGGACGGCGACCGTCCTGCAGGATGAAGTCTTTGCAGAATCGGTCTGAGTGCGGATCGAGAAAATAGAAAAGCGGCCTTGGGGCCGCTTTTTTCATGCTGTCGCGCTGCTTCCCGGTATCTCGGCTTCGACCCGGTTCTTGCCGAGCAGCTTGGCGCGGTACATGGCGTGGTCGGCGCGCTCGATGGCGTGTGCACGGTGCTCGTTTGGCGCCACGATCGTTACGCCGGCGCTGAACGTGATCAGCAGTTTGTCATTGTTGTGCATGAAGAAGCGCCGCGTCAGTTCGCGCTGAAGGCGCTGCAGAATCTGGGTGGCATCCTCGATCCCGGTGTCCGGCAGTAGCAGCACGAACTCCTCGCCGCCGTAGCGCGCCACGACATCGGTGGGGCGCAGCAAGTCACGGATCACCTGTACCAGATGCACCAGTGCGCTGTCGCCGGCGGCGTGGCCCATCTGGTCGTTCAGTTTCTTGAAGTTGTCGATGTCGAGCAGCGCCAGTGCCATCGTTGCGTGCTGCCTTGCCATGCGCGAGAGCTCAACCTCGTAGGCGTCCTCCAGCCCGCGGCGGTTCAGGGCGCCGGTCAGCTGGTCTTCACGGACCTTTTCGCTGACTTCACGCAGTTCGCGCTCGAGTTGCATGACGCGTTGCTGGGCAAGGTCGGCTTCCTGCCTGGCCGTGACCAGCTCGTCGCGCGAGCGAAGCACGTCCAGCTGCAGCGTACGTGTGTCGTGCATGATGTCGTCGAGCACGAACTTGAGGCTGGCCGGATTGTCGGCGGTCTGGATTTTTTCGGCGTACTGACGGATGCGCTCCTGATACTGCTCGGTGCTGGCCGACAGCGAACCCAGCCGGTCGAGGAAGGTGGTCGCCATGCTTTTCAGCGTGCTTTGCGCGTCATGCAGGTTGTGCTTGAGCAGGCTTTGCTTGTAGATCACTTCCTTGAGGCCGGCCTCGGCATCGTAGATCAGCCGCATGTTGAGCGGGCGCGCCATGATTTCCTGTACGACGGCCACCTGTCCCTGCAGCCAGCTGTCGTCGACCAGCAGTTCGCTCATATTGTCGGTGAGCAAACGCAGCAGGCTGAGCAGGCCATCGGCCAGGCGCCGGTCCTGCTGGCCCTGCAACTCGATCCTGAGCCAGAGCTTCTTCAGTCGGGGCAGCCATTTTTGCAGGTCGTGCTCGCTGCTCAGTCCGCGGGCCTCGTTGCTGATGTGGCGGACTTCATCGGCCAGCTCCGGGTCGTGCGCAAGCAATGGGGGCAGTACCCCCAGCTCCAGTGCTTGTGTTACCGCTTCGCGCCAGTCCTGCCAAGCGCCATCGCCAACCTCAATGACCGTCTCGTTCATCGAAGCGTCATCAATGATGGGGGCAAGGGCGGTGCTGTCGGCGGATTCGCCGCTGGTTTCGCTCCATGCTTGCAGCAGCGCGGCCAGCTTTTCGTTGAGCTGATCGGGCTCGTTGCTGAAGTGGATCAGCACGCGTTCGAGCGTTTCCTGTTTGCGCGTCGGGGTGTACAGCGGGTTGCGCATGTCCCAGAGCCGCACCAGCTCGCGCACCAGCTCGGACCACGGCAGCGCCAGTTTGGCCTGGCCGCCCTGCAGCTCGATGGCGCGTATGACTTGCTGTGGAATCTCCTGCCATTCGCCAAGCTTGGCCGACTGGCGCATCTGCTTGATCAGCCGCAGAAACTCCTGGCCCTGACGCGGCAGCGCGTGCAGGGCGCGGTCGATCTCCCGCATCAGCGGCGGAACCCGCTCGTCTTCCGGGGTTTCGGCGATGCCGTCGTAGATTTCGGCGTAATGGTCCGGCGTCGGCGGAATCCGGCGCAGCATCAGCTGCCTGAGTGTTTCTCTGGCAATGTCGGTCGGATTCGTCGGGGCGGGCATGGTGGTCCGTGTCGTGCGCGGGGTGCGCTCTGGATTATACGGGCGAGCGGACATTCCGATGGCAAAAAACCGGGAGCAGGGCTCCCGGTTTTTCGGCTGGATGACGCATTGCGGAACGGATCAGTTGATCAGTTCGCGCGCCTCGGCAACCTGATCCTTGTAGGCGTCGAAGATGCCCTTGAGCGCATCGGCCATGGTGACCGTCGGTGCCCAGCCGAGATCTTCGCGGGTATTGTCGATCTTCGGGACGCGATTCTGCACGTCCTGATAGCCCTTGCCGTAGTACTCGCCCGATGTGGTCTCGACGACCTGCACCTTGGCCACGCCCTCGGCGTATTCCGGGTACTGTTTGGCGAGGTCGATCATCATCGTCGCGAGTTCGCGCACCGAGAAGTTGTTGACCGGGTTGCCGATGTTGTAGATCTGGCCCGAGGCCTTGCCGTCCTTGTTGTCGATGATCTTCATCAGCGCGCTGATGCCGTCGTCGATATAGGTGAAGGCGCGCTTCTGGTGGCCACCGTCGACGAGCTTGATCGTCTCGCCACGAACGATGTGACCAAGGAACTGCGTGATTACACGGCTGGAGCCTTCCTTCGGGGTGTGGATGCTGTCGAGACCGGCGCCGATCCAGTTGAACGGACGGAACAGGGTGTAGTCGAGGCCTTCCTGCTGGCCGTAGGCGGCGATGACGCGATCCATCAGCTGCTTCGAGCAGGCGTAGATCCAGCGCGGCTTGTTGATCGGGCCGTAGACCAGTTCGGAGTTTTCCGGGTCGAATTCGCCGTCCTTGCACATGCCGTAGACTTCGGACGTCGACGGGAACACGACGCGCTTCTTGTACTTCACGCACCACTTGATGATCGGCAGGTTGGCTTCGAAGTCGAGTTCGAACACGCGCAGCGGCGCCTGGACATAGGTGGCCGGCGTGGCGATCGCAACCAGCGGCAGGACGACGTCGCACTTCTTGACGTGGTACTCGATCCATTCCTGATTGATGGTGATGTCACCCTCGAAGAAGTGGAAACGCGGGTGATCAAGGAACTCGCCGACCTTGCCGACGTGCATGTCCATGCCGAACACTTCCCAGTCGGTCGTCTCGAGGATGCGCTTGGTCAGGTGGTGGCCGATGAAGCCGTTGACGCCGAGGATGAGGACTTTTTTCATGGTGTGGGTCTGCCGTGGATGTTGGATATCAGAATTCGAGTGGCGCATTCAGTGCGCCGGACGTAAGCGGGGTGCCGTCCAGATCGGCCGCGAGGATGCGCAACAGCCCACCGTCGGCACACCGGAGCCAGAGCTTGTCCGAGGCTGCCCAGAGTACGCTGGCTGCCGTGTCGGGGCAGGATGGTGCGTTGTCGATGCGGCGGGTACGCCACAGCGTCAGCCGGCCGCGCGGCGTGTCGCTGAAGGCGCCGGGGTAAGGGTGGGTGACGGCGCGCACGAGGTTGTGCAGCTGCAGTGCGGACTGCTGCCAGTCGATCCGGCCGTCTTCCATCTTGCGGCCGCCGAAATAGCCGCCTTGCGACAGGTCTTGCGGCGTCAGCGTTGCCGTGCCGGCGATCAGTTGCGGCAGCGCCCGGTTCAGGCACAGCTCGCCTGCAACGGCGACCTTGTCGAAGACATCGTGCGCGGTGTCGTCCGGCAAAATGGGGACGGCGAACTGGTCGACGATCGCGCCGTTGTCCGGCTTGATGTTCATCACGTGCAGCGAGACGCCGGTTTCGGTTTCGCCGTGGATGACGGCCCAGTTCACCGGGACGCGGCCGCGGTATTTCGGCAGCAGCGAGCCGTGCAGATTGAATGCGCCACGGCTCGGTGCTGCCAGAATCGGTGCCTTGAGCATGTGACGGTAGTAGAACGAAAACACGAAGTCCGGCGCCAGTGCTGCGATGCGTGCTTCGACGTCGGGCACGTTCGGGTCGGTGGGGGTGATGAACGGGATGTCGTAGTCGCGGCACAGCTGTGCCACCGAGCCGAACCAGATGTTCTCGTCCGGATTGTCTTCGTGGGTGACGACCAGCTCGATCCGGACGCCGTGAGCCAGCAATACCTTGAGGCTGCGGACGCCGACGTTGTGATAGGCAAAAACGACGGCGCGCGTCATTCGCCGGTCCGCTTTTCGAGGATGCCGGCGATCAGGTAACGCGGCCGCTGGCGAACTTCGTGGTAGATGCGGCCGATGTACTCGCCGAGCAGGCCGATGCCGAACAGCGCGATGCCGATCAGCAGGAAGGCGATGGCGAACAGGGTGAACAGGCCGCCTTCCTCGGGGCCGACCACGATGCGGCGGCCGACGAGGTAGAGCACCAGAAAGCCCGACAGCGTCGAGATCACCATGCCGAGCATCGAGAACATCTGCAGCGGTACGATCGAGAACCCGGTCATCAGGTCGAAATTGAGCCGGATCAGGCTGTAGATCGAGTACTTCGATTCGCCGGCAAAACGTTCTTCGTGGCCGACGACGACTTCGGTCGGGTTCTGCGAGAACGAATAGGCCAGCGCCGGGATGAAGGTGTGCATTTCGTTGCACATATTGATCGTGTCGATGATCCGGCGGCTGTAGGCGCGCAGCATGCAGCCCTGATCGGTCATCTTGATCCGGGTGAGCTTTTCACGCAGCCGGTTCATCGCGCGGCTGGCGACGTGGCGCCAGACCGAATCGTTGCGCTGGCGACGGATCGAGCCGACGTAGTCGTGGCCCTTGTCCATTTCGTCGAGCAGGGTCTTGATGTCTTCGGGCGGGTTCTGCAGGTCGGCATCGAGGGTGACGATCTGCTGGCCGCGAGCGTGCTCGAAGCCGGCCAGGATCGCGCGGTGCTGGCCGAAATTGCCGTTGAACAGGATGACCCGGGTCACGTCGGGACGCTTGTGGAACTGCTCGGCCAGCAGGGCTGGCGAGCGGTCGCGGCTGCCGTCGTTGATGAACAGGACCTCGTACGACTTGCCGAGTGCATCGAGCGCCGGATAAAGGCGGTCGAACAGTGCGGCAAGGCCGTCCTCTTCGTTGTAAACCGGGATGACCACGGAAACGGTGGGTTCGGTCATGGCGACAAGTTCGGTGGTGTGGGCGTGCATCATGGAAACCGATGATGCGTCCGAAGACTTAAGCGGCGATGAAGTCATGATTGTCAGTCGCGCAGGACCGGTGTCAGGACGGCGCTCAGCGCATCGCAAACCCGGTCGACGTCCGATTCGATCATGGCCGGGAACAGCGGCAGGCTGATGGTGCTGGCACCCACGTGTTCGGTGTGCGGATACATGCCGTCCGTGTAGCCGAGGCCACGGTAATAGGTAAACAGGTGCAGGGCCGGGTAATGGACGCCGACGCCGACGCCGGCTTCCTTCATCCGGGCGATGAATTCACCACGGCTGATGGTCATCCGGTCGAGCGGAAGCAGGATCTGGAACATGTGCCAGTTGCTCTCGTCCGATTCGACCGGCAGCGCCAGACCGAGCGTGCGATCGATTTTGGCGAAGTAGCGATCGGCCAGTTCGCGGCGGCGCTTGTTGAAGGTGTCGAGGCGCTTGAGCTGGCCGAGGCCGACCGCTGCGGCGACATCGGTGAGGTTGTACTTGCCGCCGGGCAGGTCGACGTCCATCGTGCCGTCGGGCAGGCGGGTGACGCCCTGCAGGCGCCATTTCTCGAACAGCCGCGCTTCCTCTGGCGTGTTCATCACCAGCGCACCGCCCTCGATCGTCGTCATGTTCTTGTTCGGGTGGAACGAGACCGAACACAGGTCGCCGAAGCTGCCGATGCGCCGGCCGTTCCACGTTGCGCCCTGTGATTGCGCCGCATCCTCGATCACGCGCAGGCCGTGCTTGTCGGCGATCGCGTACAGGCGGTCGCGGTCGACCGGCAGGCCGGCGAGGTCGACCGGCAGGATGGCGCGGGTGTGCGGCGTGATCGCGGCTTCGATCAGGTCAAGATCGATATTGCGCGTGGCCGGGTCAATGTCGACGAACACCGGCTTGCCGCCGGCGTTGATGACGATGTTGCTGGTCGCCACCCAGGTCATTGCGGTGGTGATGACTTCGTCACCGGGCTGCAGGCCGATCAGTCGCAGCGCGATCTCCATGGCGCCGGTCGCCGACGTGACGACGCGAACCGGCCGGCCGCCGAAATGCTCGGACAGCGCAGCTTCGAGCGCGGCCATCTTGGGGCCGCTGGTGATCCAGCCGGAGCGCAGCACGCTGGCGACGTCGGCGATCGTTTCCTCGTCGATGCTCGGGCGGGTGAAGGGCAGGAATTCCATGCGTTGTCCTTATTTCGACGGCTGGGTCGATGCGGAAGCGGGGCGGGTAATCACGATGCGGCGCGGGTCGCTGGCGATGATCTGCATGGCCAGCCCCTGTTGCTGCAATTCGCGGAAACGGTCCGGGTTGGTGATGGCGACCGGTGCCGGGTCACTCTGCCAGTGCTGCAGGAAGGCTTCGTTACTCATCTTCTTGTCCGGCTCCTGTTGCTGGCCGAGAGTGAACTCGTCGCCGTACTCGACCAGTTGCACGGTGCGCTTCAGGTAGAACGGTACCGTCTGGTCATAGTAGCGATACATGTAGACGGTGCTGTCAGGCTTGAGCTGCGGCTTGATGGTTTCGATCAGGTGGTAGCTCGAATTGGTCTCGGCGAATTCGTTGTGGCCGAGCATCGGAATCTGCGCGCCGATCAGGCCGGTGGTGGCCAGCGCGATCAGCGTGATGTCGAAACGCCGGCGCAGTGCGCTCCACAGCGCCAGTGCGGCCAGTGCGGTGATGGCAATGCCACCGACCAGTACCCACTCGGAAAACGCCGCGTTGTAGATCTGCGGAGTCTTGTCGCTGCCTTTGGCGGCAATGAACGGTACCGCGACCATCAGCGCAATGCCGAGTGCCAGCATCGTGCCGCTGAGCCACAGCCAGCTGCGGCGACGCAGATCGGTCAGCACGAAGCCGGCGAGCAGCGCCAGCGCCGGAAACATTGGCAGGATGTACGACGGCAGTTTCGACTGGGATTTAGAGAAGAACAGGAAGATCAGCACCGCCCAGACCAGCAGGAATCGCTGCGGCTGAAAGCGCTGGCTGTTGTTGTTGAGCCAGCCTGCACGGAAGATCTGCGGCAGCAGCGCGGTCCATGGCAGCATGCCGACGATCAGGATCGGCACGAAGTAGTACCAAGCGCCATCACGACGCGCCTGATCGGTGGCAAAGCGTTGAAAGTGCTCGTGAATGAAGAAGAAGTGCGCGAACTCCGGATTGGCACGCGACACCATTACGAACCACGGTGCTGTAATCAGCAGCAGCAAGGCAATGCCTTTGCCGAAGTGCATCCGCGCCCATGGTTTCCAGTCGCGGGTCCACAGCGAGTAAATCACCAGTGTGCCGCCGGGGAAAACGAGTCCGATCAGCCCCTTGGACATGATCGCCAGCGCAATGGCGCCCCAGGCGATTAGCATGGCATTGCGGTTTTCGGTTGGCGTGGCGTCGTCCTGCTGCGCCCAGACAAAGGCGAACAGGGCAATCGCCAAAAAGCTCGAGACACCCATGTCGAGCGTCAGGAAATGGCCATTGCCGATCCACCACAAGCTGCTGGCCAGAATCACCGACGCGCCGATCGCGCGCGTTTCGGCGTCGGATTTGCGGCGGAACAGGCGTTTGGCGGTGAAGTACAGTGCGATCACCGCAATGAAGCCGGTCAGCCCCGGCCACAGCCGCGCGGCAAACTCGGTTTCGCCGAACAGCTTGAAATTGGTCGCGGTCGCCCAGTATTGCAGGATCGGTTTTTCGAAATACTTGATGCCGTTGAGTCGCGGCGTCAGCCAGTCACCGCTTGCCAGCATTTCGCGGCCGATTTCGGCGTAGCGCCCCTCGTCGGGTGAAATCAGCTTGCGGTAGCCCAGTGTGCTGAACCACAGCACGGCGAATGAAATGAACAGCAGCCATTTGGGCCAGCGCTTGTTGGCGAAATCGGTCATGCAGAGGTCCGGCGATTGGGGATAGGTTGCTTCTGAAAACTGTCGCGATGCTGTCATCTGGCATCGGGTCGACACGATAAATCAAAACTCTAGGCCCGGCCAGTTAAGCGAATCTGAAGTCAGGGATTGCGCTTGGACTTCAGCAACACCAGCACTGCGCCGCTGCCGCCGTCGGCGGGGCGGGCCTGGCTGAAGGCCAGTACTTCGTCACGCTGGACCAGCCAGTTGCGCAGCTTGAGTTTCAGTACCGGTTCGGCGTTTTTCGAACTCAACCCCTTGCCGTGGATGATTCGCACGCAGCGGCGGCGCGCCTGCTGCGCCGCGTGCAGGAACTCGGCCACCTGTTGGCGGGCGGCTTCGCTGGCATAACCGTGCAGGTCGAGCTCGGCCTGAACCAGCCAGTGACCACGTCGCAGTTTTTTCAGCGTGTCCAGTTTCTGGCCGGGGCGCAGATAGAGCAGCTCTTCGCCGGCGGCCAGTTCGTCCCATGGCCAGAAATCGCTCATCGCCTCGGTATGCGGGGCAAGGTCCGCGTGTTGCCGTTGTGGCCAGGGGCTGGGTGGTGCGCTCGGATGAGGGTGGCGCTTGTCCTGTCGTAGCGGCGTGCTGCCGCGCACGGCGTTCATGAACAGCGTGTGATCGTCCGGTGGCGGCGGCGAGGGTGTACGGACCGGAGCGGGTTGAGCACGGGCCGACAGGGACTGTTTGAATTGCTGGAGTCGGCGGCGGGTCTGGCTGTCCATGGGCAAGGCGGCGGCTCGCCGTTACCGGCGCGGAAGCCGCATTCTGCCCCAAAGTAGCGGCGCGGGCAGCATGTGCATCATGCGCCGAAAAGCGGCTGCTGTTGCCGGTCTGGTGCGACAGCCAGCATGCGATCGGCCGGAAAGTCCCGCAGATAGCCGCGCGCCTGCGCCGGATCGGCACAGTTCAGCCAGAGGTCGTAGTCAGCCTCGGGCACGATGACGAGCGAGCGCTTTTCATCATCGGGCCTGTGCATGCGTCGCATCAGCGCGTGCTGGTCGGCGTTGATGGTCAATTGGGTAAAGCTGAAGGTGTAGGCGCCGTTTTCCGCTTTCCAGGGGCGCCAAAGGCCCGCGACGGCAAACGGCGCGCCGTCGGCCATGCCGATCCGCATCCGCTCGGCCTTGCCGCTTTCGTAGCAGGGTTCGAAAAACGCGGTCATCGGCACCAGGCAGCGATAGCCTTTCAGCCAGGCCGTCCGGTACGAGCGCTTGCTGTCGACGGTTTCTGACCGCGCATTCATGGTGCTGAACGGTTTGGTGCCGGGCGGGATTTTTTGCTTGGGAACCATGCCGTAACTCGCCAGCAGCGCCTGCCGCCGGCCGCTTTCATCGTGAATGATGATCGGCGCCAGATAGTCCTGCCAGACTTCATCTTTCCAGTCACCAAGCGGATCGGGTGTATGGAAGTGGCCGGGCAAGACGGTCGGCGGCGTGGGGGTGAAGTTGACACACATCGTGGCGTGGATTCTGGTGTGAACGAGATTGCGAGTTGATGCGGGCTGCCTTGCAGGCGTGCTTGCCTTATGGGTTTCGTCATTTCCTGCCAAGCGAATGTATGTACGGCCCGCGCCGCTGGCAAGGCGACGATTTCCCGGTGACGAGGTCGACGAGTCTTGAGGCGATGGCAGCCCGTCCGGTTCATTATCGTCGTTCTGCACGACGGAAACACGGCCTGGCATGGGCTAATGTTCATCGTCGTCCGTATGGACGCGGCATCCGGACTTGTTTGCGGTTTGGTTTTGCATTGTCGGGACGGAGTGAGGCGTGGGCGCAGAGAGCCTGGAAGGACTCTCCTTACTCAATGCTGCCGCTGGCGTGTGCCTTGATCCAGGCGTGGAGGCATGGTTTGCGAGGAAACAATGGAAAAACTCGAATTGCCTGAAGGGCTTTCTGCATCAGCCTTGATCGATCAAAGGATTGCCACGCTCGGGGACTGGCGCGGCGAGACCCTGGCACATATACGCGAGCTTATTCTGCTGGCGGCCCCGGACATCGTCGAGGAGTGGAAGTGGATGGGGACGCCTGTGTGGTCGCATGACGGTGTCGTCTGCACCGGCGAGTCGTACAAATCGATCGTGAAACTGACTTTCGCCAAAGGGGCCGCGCTGGACGATCCGGCTGGATTGTTCAACGCGAGCCTCGATGGGAAAGTGAGGCGCGCGATCGACCTTCATGAGGGCGAGGTCGTCGATACGGCCGCATTTACTGCCCTTGTTCGCAGTGCGGTTGCACTCAATGCAGCAGCTAAAAACGCCAAGGGAAAGCGGAAGTAGGGGCAAGTGTCGGTCTGATTTTTGGGGGCGGCTGGGCTGAGAGGATGGGGCGGTCCGGCTCTGGCGAGCATCCCAGAGCAGAGCGATACGTAGGCACCCGATCGGTCAACGCCGCTGGCGCGGCTTCCGTTCCGAGTGCGGGGCCGGATGGTCAGCTTGTCAAATGCCCGAGAGGCGAAGCCTGTGGCGGCTATGACTGATGGTCGATTGTGTTGCGCACCGCATTGCGGTGCTGGTGCAAGGCGGGCAGAAACTCGCGGATCGGCATCGGCCGGCCGAAGAGGTAACCCTGCAGGTAGCGTACGTTCAGCGCCCGCAGGTAGTCGCGCTGTGCTGCGGTTTCGACACCCTCGGCAACCAGATCAATGTCGAGCCGGATGGCGAGCTCGACCAGTGTGTCGAGCAAATGGGCGGACAGTGTGTCTGCGCCGATGCGCTTGACGAAGCTCTGGTCGATTTTCAGTGCATTGACGGTGAAACGCTGCAGGTAGTTGAGGCTGGCATGGCCGATACCGAAGTCGTCGATCGCTACCTTCACGCCGATCGCGTCGAGCTGCTGGAACAGAAGATCGGTGTCTTCGGTCGGTTCGATCAGTTCGCGCTCGGTCAGCTCGAGCCACAGTTCGACTGTTCCGGGCGGGAATGCGGCGAGGAAGTCACGGCAGTCGCCGAGCAGCTGGGGGTCATGGCAGTGGGCGGCGCTGATGTTGAATCCGATGTGGCAGCGCGGCGGCAACTCGGCCGCGTGCGGTGCCAATACGCTGGCTACCTGCTGCATTAGATCACGCGTCATCGGCAGGATCAGCCCCGTCCGTTCGGCCATTGGAATGAACAGGTCGGGCCGGATCAGTCCTTCGCCGGGCAAGTGCCAGCGCATCAGCACTTCGGCGCCGATCCAACCGCCGTCGCGGGCATCGACGATCGGCTGAAGGAAAGGCTCGAACTGCTTCGCCTCGAGTGCGCGTCGCAATATGGTGCGTGGCGAACTGGGGCGACCGAGAAGGCGGTAGCAAATCAGCCCGGAGAACAATCCGCCTGCCAGGGCCAGAGCCAGAAACGGAAGGGTGTAGCTGAGTAGGTGATTTTTGATCGATCCTGCCCGTGCACCGGCAATGACCGTATAAGGATGGCTGCTGGAAGTACGCTGGGCGAACGCCTCGCTGAGTGCTGGAATCGGCGTATTGCTGACGCGACCGTCGAGACCCATTCGCAAATCACCGACCTTCAAATAAAGGTCGTCTTCCTGTACTGCCAATTGCAGTACGGCGAGTAGATAGCGGCCGTCAACCACCGCAAGCGCCGAGCCGGCAGGGTTGGCGTGGCGAGTCACGAGCAACGGGACGTTTGGGGTGGCGAAATTGCCCGTCATCAGGCGCAGTCTGCCATCGATGAAGGTCGGCGTTTCCAGATCCATGCTGATAGGCCCAACCAGCGACGCACAGTACAGCCGACCGCCCCGAGCCAGATTGATCGATCGGACATAGGGATTCGTAGCAGCTTGCCACTGCAGAACATGCCGGGTTGTCATGTCACAGGATTTGCCGATCATGTTCTGGACGGCTTCGGCAGCCAGTTTGCTGCTGTCCAGAATCAGATCCAGTCGCTCGATCGTCTGCGCAACCGAGCGGTCTGCCTGCCGTTGCAGCTGCCACTGCGCCTGAAAGACGCCTATTCCAATGCCGAAGATCGGGAGTGGCAATGCAACGAGCACCGACATCAATACACGCGACCAAGCCCAGCCGCGACCCGGTCCTGCTTGAGGGAGTCCGCTACCGGTGCTCGTGGAGTTTCGAAACAGCAGCAAGGCGAGGCGTCGTGGCATGAAGGGCGATGAACCGGGCCGGGTTTGTGCTTTTATCGTAGGTAAAAGAAACCACCTCGGGACTTTGGATGCTCCGGTGGTCAAGGCCAGGACCTGTGCATTGCCATCAAATTGCGCAACGTACGGCCGATCACACAGCCTTGTGCGCTAGGACAGGGAGCGAAGCGTAGCGCTATTTCGTTTGAATTCGTTGCGAATTTTGTTCGATTGACTTGGTGGGGAAAAAGTTCGAGTACAACTGAAATACCTAAGGCCGCCGAGCGTTGACTGTGTTTTGGAGCCGGCGACGGGAATCGAACCCGTAAAAAATCTAGCAGCAATACGGGTCATAGTAAAATTGCGGACCAAATGCCGGCAAGACTATAGCTACCAGCTGTTTCTTGGTGTGGATAGTGATATGTGTGTTCAACATTAATGCTTGAATCTAATTTCTGGTTCGGTTTTGGTGGCTCATTGCTGACTTTCTGGTATTTTTTATAAGCGCCAACTGCTCGTATTTGTCCCAAGCGACGGCGATTTACCAAGCTTCTCATTGATTTTCGGTATGTTGGAAGCATTTCTCCTTGGAAAAGAAATGTCCATTTTCTTGTTGTACACGATTGATTGTCCGAATTGGTCAATTGTAGGAGGCTGCATTTTGCCATTGAGTGTGGTGCCTAGTTTCGCCCTCGTGCTTCTTGAAACTCGCTCGTTTTCTTTCTACGTGAGCGTGCTACTTGGGCAACCGGGGAGTATCCGTCGGTCGGGTTCGGGGTAGGCGGTTCGTGCACCTCTAAATTTTTCCGCTGGATGTGCACCTCTGTGGTGTAAAGTGGTGCATGGAGGTGCAACTGTGACTACAGCTAGCAAAAAAACGAAGGCAAGTGACGAGGCAAGAATGCCACGTGCATCGATCAGCTTCCCGCCTGAGCTGTACGCAACGCTGGAACGCATTGCCAAGGAAAAGAAGGTTTCCGTGGCTTGGGTCGTGCGCGAAGCCGCAGAGAAGTATGTCGGCGATCAGTGGCCGCTTTTTGCAGGGAATGAGCAGGGCCGATGAATGGATACCCTCTCCTCGGCGGAGCGTTCGGCACGAATGGCACTAGTGCGCGCCAAGAATACCAAGCCGGAACTGTTGGTGCGCCGCTTGGTGCATGGCATGGGCTACCGCTTCCGACTGCATCGTCGTGACCTGCCTGGTACGCCTGACTTGGTATTCCCGGGTTTGGGTAAGGTCATCTTCGTGCATGGTTGCTTCTGGCATCGGCATGTGGGTTGCGCACTCGCCCGCTTGCCGAAGTCGCGCGTCGATTTCTGGTTGCCCAAATTAACTGCGAATGCTGAACGCGACGCGCGCAATGTGCGCGCATTGCGCCGGCTCGGGTGGGGCGTATTGACTTTATGGGAATGCCAGTTGGGAAACACCGTCAAGTTGGCGAACAAAATTAGGAGATTTCTCGATGCGCAGCGTTGAACTATTCGCTGGGGCCGGCGGGCTCGCCATGGGGATGGGAAGGGCGGGATTTAATCATGCTGCTGTCATTGAATGGAATCATGACTCATGCGAAACCTTTCGCTTTAACCAGCAGAATCAAGCGCATGATGTGGAGCGGTGGCCCGTGTACGAGGGCGACGCGCGCGCGTTCGACTACGGCATCATTGATGGCGACGTGATGGTAGTGTCGGGCGGGCCACCCTGCCAGCCATTCTCCATGGGTGGAAAGCATCGAGGCCACATGGATGAGCGGGATATGTTCCCCCAAGCGGTCCGTGCTGTGCGCGAGTTGAACCCCAAGGCATTCATCTTCGAGAACGTGAAAGGCTTGTTGCGCCAATCGTTCGCGTCGTACTTTGAGTACGTCCACCTGCAACTTGCACACCCTGACTTGATGCGCAAGAATGGCGAAACGTGGGAGGGGCATTGTGCGCGGCTGGAGCGCCATCACACGAGCAATCAAACGGCTGCTCGCTACAACGTGGTGTACCGCCTACTAAATGCCGCGAACTATGGTGTACCGCAGCGGCGCGAGCGTGTTTTCCTAGTCGGCTTCCGTTCAGACCTTGGTGTCGAATGGTCGTTCCCCGAGGCTACGCATTGCGAGGACGCATTGTTGCGCGACCAATGGATCACGGGTGACTACTGGGAACGACATCGTGTAGCCAAGCGAAATCGCCCGATCATGTCGCCTAGACTGGAGCGCCGTGTCGCGCGGCTGCGCGACGAGGATATGTTCATGGGGTTGCCTTGGGTCACCGTGCGAGATGCGATTTCCGATTTGCCTGATCCAGAGAGGTTCCTCCAGAGCGGTATTCCCAATCATATTTTCAACCCTGGGGCGCGCAGCTACCCCGGACACACGGGAAGTCCATTGGACGAGCCCGCTAAGACCTTGAAGGCGGGCGACCATGGCGTGCCGGGTGGAGAAAATATGCTGCTGCGACCGGATGGGTCGATTCGCTACTTCACAGTGCGCGAAGCCGCGCGCCTTCAAACCTTTCCAGACGACTACGTCTTCCGTGGCTCCTGGACGGAGACTATGCGCCAACTCGGAAATGCTGTGCCGGTCCGCTTGGGGGAGGTCATGGCGCAATCCGTGGCGGATACTCTGAATGCAGTAGCCCGCACGCAGCCCAGCGTCGTGCGCGCTGCCTGATTGGATGTTCGCCTGTACTTCCAACGCATCGTTAACACGGGGCATGCGACGAGCGAACGCGTAGGTATTTACCCCTCCTCGCAAGCTCGGAGCGCCAAATCTAAAGAGCCGAACATGACAGCCACCACTGGCGCGACGACTGACTTTGATCTAACCCCTGATCCTCGGGTGCTGCAGATGCTGGGCGAGATCAATCTCGCCCAGTGGCGTTGCCTCGCTGAACTCGTCGATAACAGTATCGACGGGTTCATGAGCGCGGAACGATTGGGTGACTCCATCACCAATCCGGAAGTCGTGATTACGGTGCCGCGGACGGACACGGCAGCTGCCAGGGTATCCGTTCGCGACAACGGGCCAGGTATGTCTTCTGAAACGCTCGAACATGCCGTGCGCGCAGGCTGGTCGGGTAACAGCCCTGTTGGAAGTCTTGGCCTGTTTGGTATGGGCTTTAATATCGCAACGGCCCGCCTCGGCCTAGTGACAGAGGTTTGGACTTCGCGCGTTGGCGACCCGCATGAAATAGGCGTGCGCATCGACCTCGACGAACTGAAGGCGCAGCGAAATTTTCGTGTTGCACGGCAGACCCGACCAAAAGCAGACCACGCCGCGCATGGCACCGAAATTGTTATCTCCAAGTTGAAGCCAGAGCAGCGCGCATGGCTGGCACGTGGCCAAAACACAACGACTATGCGGAAGCACCTTGCCAAGGCCTACTCCGCTTTGCTGTCTCCAGAGCGTGGCAACGCCGTATTCCGGCTTGACCTCAATGGCACGCGCATTCAGGCACGACGTCATTGCACTTGGAATCCTGAGCGCCATGTCGAGAGTCCCGTCGGTACAGTTCATGCGGTCGAACGCTTCAATGTTGCGTTACCCTCCCGCCGCTACTGCACCTTTTGCATGCAGACATTGGCAGACGGAGAGGCGGTGTGTCCTACGGGGAGCAGTTCTTGCAGCGTGGGCACGCTGGAACGGCGCGTGCGCGGTTGGGTTGGTATTCAACGCTACCTGCACGATACCGATTTCGGCATCGACATCATTCGCAATGGCCGCAAGATCGAGTTGGGCATCAAGGACTTGTTCGAGTGGCGGGAGGGCGAAAGCTCGGAGATAGAGTATCCAACTGACGATCAACGCAAACGCGGCCGGTTCGTTGGCGAGATCCATCTCGACCATTGCCGCGTGAGCTACACCAAGGATCGGTTCGAACGTGACGATCCGGCTTGGGGTGAGATGGTGCGCTTGGTGCGTGGCGATGGTCCGCTGCAACCACTAAAGGCCAAAACGCTCGGTTACGGCGCCAACAACAGCCCGCTATTCCGGCTGTTCCAGGCTTTTCGGCGTACGTCTCCGCAAGGGAAGAACGGTCTATGGTCACGCATCCTTGTTGTAAAGGATAACGAGCGCGCGCTAGAAATGGCGGGCTTGTTTGAGAGCAATGATACTGATTATCTCGGCGACGAGCGCTGGTGGCAGTTGATCGAGGAGCAGGACGCTACCGTCCTCGGTACTCCGTCTCCCGTCATGCCCGGTGGCCCTGCCGTTCCAGTGCACGGTGACATCCCCTTAGGCTTTCTTGACGACAATTTCGGCGGTAGCAGAGCGGCACTTGACTCGCCGTCGCCGGGTACGACCATTTCGCCGCCGCCCGCGCCCGATCGCAAGCCCATCTTCGAGCTAACGCGAAAATATGTTCACCCGACCTATCGAGTCGAATACGACGTGCAGGGCTATGCGGTCAGCGCTAGTGACCCGGGCCTTAGCTCTGGCCATCCCTGGGCCCTGCCACTCGTCGATGTCGCAACGCGCACCTATGCATTCTTGACCGACACAGCGCACGACCTGTATCGATCGACCACGATGACTCCCCTCGACGCATTGCTGATCGAGCTGTCGCACCGCACGATGGATTTTTTGCGGCAGACGGCGGCGGACGTGACTTTCGCTTCGATTCTGGCCGATTTCCGCCGCGAATACTGCGCCGACACGCGGCTTGATGCTGGGGAAATTATTGTCGAGGCGGCGTCCACATTGACGCAGATTGCGGCTTCGCTGCAAGGCAAGGTCACGAACAGTGAAGGGATGATACTGCACGACGAACTGAGTGCTCCCGCCCGGGAGGCCATCGGTCGCAGAATGGTGGCGCGTGGAGTGGCTGCGCCGCGCGAAGCGATTGCCTCCGGCTCGTTCCTCAACTATGCCGACCCGCAAACGATTTGGGACTTCTTCGTCAAGCATCCGGAGCTGTTCCTCGACGGCAAGTATTGGGACGATCCATTCGTCGCGCTTGACTATGGATCGCCCGAGGTTACCGAGGAAGCTCGTCGTGTCGTGCGTGCACGCTACGACGGGTACTTCGCAGATGCGGTATGGCTCGCGAGCCAGTCCCCGAGGGACCTTGAGCGAAACGGGCGCGACGCTCTGATCCGAGCAAGTCTGTCCTTGAAGCTTCTCCGTCCCGATATGGCGGAATGAAATGGAGATGTTCCTTGACAGGCGTCGACTGCTGAATGGGCCGTGGCAAGCGTTTGAGCGCGATGTCGCACGGCTATTGGTGGCGAACGGGTTCGAGGACGTACGCGTGGTTGGCGGCAGCGGCGACAATGGTGCGGATGTTTTGGGTGTGAAGGCCGACAAGCTTTGGGTATTCCAGTGCAAATTCGTGTCGAACCAATACCCAACGCCGGACGCCGTTGACGAGGTGGTCGGTGCCGCTCGCTTCTATGAGGCGGACCGCATGGTCGTCGCAGCGTCCCGAGCCTTCGGGCCGGCAACCTTCGCCGCAGTCAAGAAGTGGGCCGCGCTCGGCATCAATGTCGAATTGCTGTCCGCAGCTACTCTGATTGAGATGGCCGTTCGCTCACCTGAGTATCCGCGTGCGAGGCGCCAACTTCGGCCGTATCAGGCGGATGCTGCCGAGCAGTTCATGGGAGCGCTCCGCGAAACCGGCAAGGGGCAGGTGGTCTTGGCCACCGGACTAGGCAAGACCGTAGTTATGGCAGAGGTGGTGTCACAGCTCTATCGGGAGGGGGCTATCCCGGATGGTAAGGTGCTTGTGATGGCCGGTACACGCGAACTGGTTGACCAGCTCCAACGGTCCTTTTGGGATCAGTTGCCGAAATCGGTTTCGACGCATCGTCTGATGGGGGGAGAGGTGCCGTCCTATTGGGACGGCATTACATTCGCGACGGTACAGAGTGTGATGTCGCGCCTCGACGACCTGCCTAGGTTTGGCCTTGTTCTGATTGACGAGGCCCACCACATCGGTTCCGAGAGCTTCCGAACGGTTGTTAAGGCACTGAACGCTCCAATGCTGGGGGGGGTGACTGCGACTCCATGGCGCGGAGACGGATACGATATCGATCAAGTTCTCGGGCAACCGGTCGTGCGAATGGGGATCGCCGAAGGACTTCGGAACGGCTTTTTATGCGAGGCTGACTATCGCCTGCTGGCCGATAACGTTGATTGGGCATTCGTGCGCGAACACTCAGTCCATAATTATTCTCTGCCACAACTAAACCGAAAGCTCCTCATTCCGACGCGGGACGAGGAGGCAGCGAAAATAATCCGTGAGTCGTTCACCGCCGAGCGACGTCGGGCCGGCGTCGTCTTCTGTTCTACTGTGGTCCATGCGCGAGCCTTCGCAGCCACGCTGCGGCTGTTTGGATTCCGCGCCGAGGCTATTACCGGCGACATGTTGCCCAGGACGCGCGACAAGACCATGGAGGCGTTCCGGCGAGGCAATCTCGACATCGTGACTACGCGCGACCTGTTCAACGAAGGGGTGGATGTTCCCGACGTTGACATGATTGCGTTCATGCGTGTGACCCATAGCCGCCGCATCTTCGTCCAGCAGTTGGGCCGCGGACTGCGCCTGAGCCCGGGAAAGGACAAGGTCGTAGTGCTGGACTTCGTGAGCGACCTGCGGCGTATCGCCGAGGTTATGGAGCTTGAACGTGCCGCGAAGGGCGATGTTGAGACAATGCGTCTCAGCGGTCGTTTCGTGCAGTTTCGCGACATCGGCGCGAGTAGTGTCATGCTTAGTTGGATGAAGGATCAGGCGGATCTGTTTAGCCGCGAGGATGATCCGACCCTGGAGTTACCCCAGTTTGATTTTCCACCGACCAGCCCGCGAAGGGATGTGCAATGAAGTTGCCGGACGACGTACGCGACCGCATCCGCGATCTACTGTGGGAGCGAGCCAACGACTTGGGCTGGTCGGGACTTCCCGATGCGGAGCGGTCACGCTGCTACGAGCATTGGACCCGTGAATCGGCTATTGGAGGGACGCTCGGGCACTACATGGACCCGCGCAAGGTCCGCGTATACATAAAAGATTCGCTGCTTAAGCCTTACGAACGCGCGCGCGTTTCGGACTCTGAGCAGGATATCCTCACGGTTTTGGATGTTGACCCCACGCTTGAAGTCGTGCATCGCTACATCAAGCCCCACGGCCTGCATTTCATTAGCGGTCAGGTTGTCGCGTGGGGTAAGAGCCGGGACTGGAAGCTGCTCTTGATGGCTCTGTATGAGCGAACAGCCCTGAGCTCGGGCGCATCTCCGTTTGGCGCGGTGCTACTCGAAAGCGGCAACACGGCCGACGATAGTAGGCGCACCCTAGTACGAGGAGCGGCCATGCGACTTGGTTTGAAGCGTGTTGAATGGATCGACTGACGCAGTTGGAGTGACATCAATGAAAACAACATTTGTCGGTTGGTATCCGAAGTCTCCCGCGCAACTCAAGGCGCTCTGGGATACCGCACTGATCGTCCCCGATACGAACATTCTTCTTCACTTGCTTCGCCACTCCGCCGAGGTACGGAGCCAGCTGATGGACGTTTTTGAGCGCAAGAAGGAGTCTCTGTGGATTCCGTATCAAGTTGGGATGGAGTTCCAGCGCCGCAGGCTTGACGTTCAGCAACAGGCTTTTGATGCCTATGACCGAGTCGGGGCCGATCTAGCCAAATTCGTCAATCAGGCTAAGGACGCACTGAACCAGTATCGCGCGCACCCGGTGATCGACATCGAGCGCGAATTGTCGGTGCTTGACATGTTCCAAGGTGACTTCCAGCAGCGTCTCGCGACAGCCAAGGCCCAACACCCCACGGAGGAGTTCAACGTGAGCTTTGCCAAGGTGACCGAGCTGTTCGCCGGAAGGGTAGGAATGAAGCCAGCGGTCGAGCGTATCGCGGCGATACACAAGGAAGGTAACGATCGATATGCGAAGAAAATACCGCCCGGTTTCGAGGACGCAAAGAAGGCGGCAGAAGGGGGGGATAAGTTTGGCGACCTAGTGATCTGGATGGAAGTGATCGAGAAGGCTAAGGCGGACAAGAGACCGATTATCTTCGTAACCGATGACGGAAAGTCGGATTGGTGGCATATCCACCGCGGCAAAAAGATAGGACCGCACCCTTCGCTTATCGAGGAGTTGCTCGAGACGACAGGGCAGGAGTTTCATATCTACGAATTGCTTCAATTCCTCCGTTATGCAGCGGACACTGGATCGGGGATTCAGGAGACATCGGTTCAGAAGATTGCGGAAACTATTGCTGCAGAGTCTGAGAGGGAGGCGCCTAACGCTGCGGCTGAGCGTGCGAAGTCGCAACGGATGCTAAGGTCTGAGCTGCACAGTAAGGAAGCAGAACTAGATGGTCTGATTAAGTCCCTCATTGACTTCCCGCCAACTCCGCAGCTAGTGGCATCAGGTGAGGATGCCAAGTATGCGTTGAAATCGCGTATTGCTGAACTAACCGAAATTGTAAGCATTGTCCGCAGGCAATTGGCGGAGCTTGAAGACGTTTCAGGCCCCTAATATCTGGACTCTAGCTTTGGTTGCGCAAGTAGTGTGACGTCCAATCGTCCGAGCAGATGGTGCTCCGTTTGAGTTCGTTTGAGTTCGTTTGAGTTCGTTTGAGTCTGTAAGAGGAAAGCGATTTGAGTCAAGAACCATATAACCCACTGGCAAAGTCTAACCTTGGCGAAAGTGTCGCTGAAGCTCTGTTGCGCGTACCAGTGCGGCCACTGAATGACATTAAGCACTTGGTTGGCGCCGGGGTCTACGCCATCTACTACACCGGTGAATTCGCGGCCTATGTGCCTATCGCGAGCCGCAATCGTGATGCTCTTTTCTTGCTGCCGATATATGTAGGCAAGGCAGTGCCGAAGGGGGCCCGTAAAGGGGGGCTCGGTTTTGACGCGAGCAAGGGCTACGCTCTGCGTAATCGGCTGAAGCAGCACGCATCCTCGATTAGTGAAGCACACAATCTCGACCTTATCGATTTTCACTATCGTGCCCTTACGGTTGATGACGTCTGGATTCCCTTGGGGGAGAACGTAGTCATTGAAAAGTATCAGCCACTTTGGAACAGAGTGATCGACGGCTTCGGCAACAAAACCCCAGGCAGGAGGCGCGCGACGCAGATGCGTTCGTCGTGGGATGTGCTGCACCCCGGTCGCAAGTTCGTCGATGCTCTTGACTTAGCTGCTAACCCGTTTTCAACCGAAGAAATAGTGAAAAAAGTGGCTGACTTTTTCGAAGGCAATCTTCCGGACGCAGAAAAAATCTCTTCCGAGAACGAAGATGAGGACGAAGACGACCTCTAACAGCCAGTAAGCATTGTTTGAAGCCAGCCCCGCGATTTCATGTCCATGGGAATGATTGGGGGCGGCGTCGACTACGCTCAGGTATTTGGCGGTAACACCTTCAACGTAGTCGCTGATTCGGTCACAGAGCATGGCAGGGGGCTCAGGCCGTTGGCATCAAGTTGGGCCGAGCCGGTGTCCGACTTCAGCCAGCCGCACACGAGATTAAATACGTTTTCAGCATATTCAGGTTGAAGCTTACGTGTTGCGCACTCCCAGATTACCAGTACCCGCCAACCTTTCTCAATAAGCAAGTGCTGTTGTTTGGAATCCCGGACACAGTTGGCTGTTATTTTGGATGCCCAAAAGTCGGTGCGGGTCCCGGGAAGTCGGAAGTGCTTGCAGCCTGGGTGGCCGTGCCAGAAGCAGCCGTGCACGAACAGCACGGCCTTGTAGCGGGGGAAAACCAGATCCGGTTTGCCGGGCAGGTCGGGCGCATGCAGCCGGTAACGAAAGCCTCGCGCGTGCAGGGCCTTGCGGATCAGCATCTCGGGCTTGGTGTTCTTGCCCCGGATGCCGGACATCATCCGGCTGCGGGTAGCCTGATCGACGATGTCCGTCATGATGCGCGGCGCTAGAGCGGCAGCTCCGGCTGCAGGTCGTTCACCAGGAACTGGCGCATCAGCCGGGCCGTGTGAGCCATGACGTTGACCACGACCGAGTTGCCGAACTGTTTGTAGGCACGGGTATCCGAGACTGGAATACGGAAGGTGTCGTCGAAGCCCATGAGGCGGGCGCATTCACGCGGCGTAAGCCGGCGCGGATTTTTGCCTTCACCCTGGTACACCAGGATCTCCGAACCGTCCTTGTAGTACCGGGCGGAGAGGGTGCGAGTCACACTGTCCGGCCCGACCAGACCGAAGCCGAAGCCGTTGCCCTTTGCACGATGCTTTTCGGCATAGCCCTGCAAGTAGGCCCAGAGTTTGGGCGTGAGCGTGTACTTGTCGGGCACTTTGTTGTTGGCACGGTCGAAGAATCGGTCGCCATCCCAGGACAGTACCGGCTCGCTGCCATCGGTCTTGTGCAGGATGTCCTTGAGGGTCGTCGAACCCTTGGGGGGCAGGGGAATGGCATCCCATGCGAACGCGACTGGCTCGCGGAAGCCGACAATCAGGATCCGCTCGCGGTGTTGCGGCGTGAAATGGGCACCGTCGATGACGCGATAGTGGATGTGGTAGCCGAGCTCCTCGGTGAGCGTCCGGCGAATAACGTCGAACGTCCTGCCTTTGTCATGCGACAGCAGATTCTTGACGTTCTCGAGCAGGAAGGCGCGCGGCTGCTTGTCCTTGATGATGCGCGCCACGTCGAAGAACAGCGTGCCCTGCGTTTCATCCTCGAAACCGTGCGCCCGGCCGAGCGCGTTCTTCTTCGACACGCCGGCGATGGAGAATGGCTGGCAGGGGAAGCCGGCCAGCAGTACATCGTGGTTCGGAATGTCCCCGGCGGCTACCCGCGTGATGTCGCCATTCAGTTCGTGGCCATCGCCGCGGTAGTTTTCGGCATAGGTCTTCTGGGCGTAGCTGTCCCATTCGCTGGTGAATACGCAGCGGCCGCCGACCCGCTCGAAGGCCTGCCGGATGCCGCCGATGCCGGCAAACAGGTCGATGAAGCGGAAATCCGATGTGTCGTCATCCTCGAACGGCAACACCGGGGGCAGCAGCTGCTTGAGCGCGTGCTTCACGTACTTGGGTGGTTCGCTCTCGCCGTTTTCCCAGCGACGGATGGTGCGGACATCGGCATCTAGCGCCTTGGCCAGTTCGACCTGGGATTTCTGCTTGCGCAGGATCCGGAGCATGGCCTGGATACTGTCGAGGTCGGGAGCATTCATGAGTCGGTTCTCTGGGTGAAAAAGCGGACATTTCGTCCTTGTTCGTTGCCGGATTATATTGGTGAACGAACGTTCTTTTCAGGGGTTTTAGGCGCCGCATTTTTGTCAGGTCGGTCGACTGGATGTAGGCCAGTTTTTTGGGTGGGGCTATGCAGGGCGTTCCTTGCTCGTGGGTTCGGGAGGCCATTTCATTGATGCGACTATGACGGGTGCAGATACTTCAAGCTGGGCCGCTGGGTCTGGCATTTCGCTTATGGTACTCGTCTGGCCGTACCTCTCGTGCTAGTTCGAGTTGTCCCAGATTTTGGTATTGAGGTGTGCCGGGTAAGGTTCATTAACGCACGCCTCGGTTTTTATAGTGAATTTAGTAAGAATTTGCGACGTTGGGTGTGCGATGTCCGTATAATTAACAAAGTGCTTGTTCGTTGAGTGTTGTGCGCATGGATGCTAGGCAGCTATTTATGGATGATCGTTTGAAGGGTGTTTGCACATACTGTGACGCAGTCGCAAACTCCCGTGATCATGTCCCTTCAAAAATTCTGTTAGATGAGCCATATCCAGACAATCTCCCAGTTGCTGAGTCATGCGTTAAGTGCAATCAAGGGTTTTCTGCTTCCGAAGAGTATTTCGCCTGCTTACTTGAGTGCGTCATAAACGGCACGACCACGCCAAGCAACAGTTTTAGAGAGAAAATCAGGGCTACGCTGATGGCGAGGCCATTGATTGCGCGAAAAATAGAATGTGGTAAAGATTTGAACTTGGCTGGTCAGTTGTTATGGAAGCCTGATTTTGATCGAGTGAAAGAAGTTGTATTGAAGCTGGCCCGTGGACACATTGCATATGAGCTTGGAGTTCGGCATACAGAAGAGCCCGATTTACTCGAAATAATTCCGATGCCAAGTATGTCAGAGTTCCAAATGGAGTTATTTCTTTCACTCAACTGTAGCCATTTATATCCTGAAATTGGTAGTCGTGCGTTCGTTAATTTGTTTGCTGGTAAGCCTATGGCTTATGAACAGTGGTATACCGTACAAGAAAGTCGCTATAAGTATTCAGTGGGTCAGTCTCGTGGAGACTGGGTAAAAATTGTAATCAGTGATTACCTGGCCTGTCATGTGGCATGGGAATGAGTGTGTGTGGCTCCTCATTTAATTCGTGATGAGTAATGCCTTGTAGTCGATTTAGAGGTCGGTTGTTACTGGTAGGGGGCTGAAATGGTGGTCATCAAAAAACCCAGTGATTGTTCTGATGCAGAATTGCAAAACTTCGCAACTCTTGTCCTTGCTGGTGGTGAGGTGGTGGCGGCGGGTCTTGATATGCTCATTAAGAAGGATGAGGCACTTGTTTTCTTGTTGCAGCACAATTGCCTTAAAGGTGTTGCGGCGATCAAAAAGCCGGGGCGGAATTACAGAAATAAGATCTTTCAAAAAGCAATGACGTCAACCATAGCCAATGAGTTCCAATTCGAGCTTGGCTGGGTATTTGTTCATCCTTCGTCACGTGGTGCCGGATTTTCACATGTACTGGTGAAGGCTGCACTTGGTGCAGCGGGAGGGCGACATACATTTGCAACCTCACGCTCTGACAATGCGCCTATGCACAAGGTTTTAAGTGCCCACGGATTGCTTAGAAGGGGGCAGGAGTATGTCTCCGATCGTGGCAATCAAAATCTTGTTCTGTTCGTAAGTAATGTCATTCGACGAGACTCTCTGGACGGGTCGCCACAAAAGCCCCGTTTTTAAGTTGGTGTCCTCGACGGTTCTAGAGATTTCGGTACCTAAACTGGAAAAAAACATGACTCGAAATTGGTTTCAGGCTGCGGGGGTTGTCTGGGGGGGGCTTATCCGCGCGGCTAGTCAGTCGCGAGTGCTCACATATACCGATGTCGCCAATCAAATCGCTACTAATCCGTTGTCAGTTAGGCATGCACTTGACCCGATCCAGCAGTACTGCATGGACGCAGGCCTTCCGCCTCTCACTGCAATTGTGGTTGGTAAGGGTACTGAATTGCCTGGGACGGGTTTCATCGCGTGGGATGCCGATAATATCAGCTCTGCATACGAGGCCATATTTTCATTCAATTGGGACTCACATGCTAATCCGTTTAGCAGGTTTGGGCCCGAGGACACTCCTGAAACACTCGTTCAGCGGTTACTCAACGAACCATCCTCCGCTCAAGAGGTATATGCAATCGTCCGTGTTCGCGGGATGGCGCAGCGTATTTTTCGGAGCGCTTTAATGAAAGCATATGGCTCTCGCTGTGCGATGTGCGAGTTCAGTTTTCCTGAGGCCCTTGAGGCGGCGCATATAGTGCCGTGGCGCAATGCCACGCAGTGCGAACGGATGAATCTGACGAATGGTGTATTGCTATGTTCGCTACACCATCGGCTATTCGATTCCGGATGCATGACGATAACTCGCTCCCTCCTGGTGTCGTATTGCGACCCCGATTGCAAGGATGGGCCATACTCGAGAGCTGATTTGGCGGTGACGCAGTCACTGCACGGAAGAAAAATCCACTTGCCTAGCAACTGTGCATTATGGCCGAATAGCGAGTTCCTGAGAAGACGTCACGTTGAGCAACATTGGGGAGATTTGCCATGATTAAAAATTTTCTGTCGCCGCACAATGGTTTCATCCACTTCCACTTCCGTTAGTTTAGCCACCAAAGGATCGTGGTCGTGCGCAAGGCTTGATGTGGCGAAAATGCGTTAAATATATTGAAAAACGGGATTTGAATAGCTTGCCGGCGCATGGTGTTTAACGAGAAATGGGCGGGTGGTTTTGAGTGCTTGTTCGGTGATTTTTTGAAGTTGCCTTGGAGCAAATAATCATTGCAACAGCGTGCAGATTTTGTGCGAAAGCAAAGAGGGTGTTAGCAATGGTGCGCTTGTAAATGGTTTTGCGGCGAGCTTAGATGGCCCCACTCGCGAGCAATTCGCTTGCCATTCATCGTGCTCAAACCGGCGATCGAAATCGGTGAGTCGGAGCTTGGCGCTCCGCATGGTCGGCTGGGGCTGATAGGGTCAGCTCCAGCCGTTCGAGCCAAAACGCTCAACAGCCGTTCGTAATAACAGCGTCTTGGCCAAATGTTGCATTTGCCTTCAAGCCTGCCTGTGGAGACGCATCGGGGAGCCAGCGCCCGTAAACCCTGGCGATCATGGTCCAGTCGGCATGCCCCATCTGTACCGCAACCCACATGGGTGCCTCGCCCGCACTGAGCATCATGCTGGCGTAGGTGTGGCGGGTTTGATAAGGGCGACGATACCGAACCCCGGCACGCTCGAGCGCTGGCAACCAAATCGACTTCCGGATGCCATTCGGCCCTTTCCATGGCAGGTTCGATCGCGGGTTAAGCCAGATCAGCCCGCTCGGGTGCAGTAACGAGTGCTCCTTTTGAGCGTCCAGTGCCTGAAGTGCCATGGGCAGCAGCTTGACCTCGCGTGCACCTGCACGCGTTTTCGGTGTTTCAGGCTCCTTTGCGTGGGCGGTCTTCGCCTTGTTGATCCTGGCTACGCTTCGTATCCAGTCGATATCCTTCCACTCCAGTGCAATCAGCTCGCTGGTCCGCAGGCCGGTCCAGAATGCAAACTGCACCAGATTCCGGGCCGCACCTTCCAGATTGGCCAGTATTGAAGTCTGTTCGCTCGACGAAAGCGGGTCGACGTCGTCAATCCGTCGGGGCGCTGTTTTGCGGCGATAGGTCCAGTCATGGAGCGGGTTGCTTTCGATCATCTCGTCGTCGACAGCATCGTTCAGGGCAATCCGTAGCGGGCTGAGCATGTTGGCGATCCGCTTGTTGCCGGCCGTCAGCGTATTGCACCAGTTACGGATTACCGGCCGCTTCAAGTCACTCAAGCGCATTGAACCGAACGCCGGAATCAGATGATTGAAGATAGTCATCCGGTAGTCATGCAGCGTACTTGCTTTGAGCGTCAACGATTGCTGATCAAACCAAGCGCAAAGATAGTCTTCCACCGTTTCGACTTGGCCGAGACGTTCCGCAAACATGCGTGCCCGAGTGGAATCGGGAAAAGTCACCGTGTAGTCGAAAGTGCCCAAGGCGATCGCCTCGAGCACTGCGGCGCGGTGCTGGGCGACCCGCTTCAGATTAGCGGGGGTGGGCTGAAGCTTGATCCGTTCACGACAGCGGACGCCTCGATAGGAGAAGGTGATTTCGATCGACGTTTCACTGACTGCGTTGACGCCCGGCCACTTTCCGCCCATTGGTTGTAACCCTCTATATCGATCAAAATTCGCCCGTCGGGGGCTTTTATCCAGACCTGCGCCATCAGCCATACACCGTTGTGGATCTTCGATCTAATGGCGTACTCGGTGTACCCGGACTCTTTCGAAAACTGCCGTATCGTCTTGAATCTGATGGTCGTCATACGTCGTTCCTCGAAGAGAGCGCCGGACGCCATTGCCATACCTCGCAGGTCGCAGTTTTCAGTTCGCGAGCGACTTGATGGTCGCGTCGGCGATTGCGCAGGACTTCAAGTTCAGAACCCCGTGCGCGAATGATGGCCAGATCATGGGTGTGCAGGCGTGCGGGTGATGCCGACAACAGTGCGTTCGCTCGCCATGGCGTATTCGCCAGCCGTGCGGCTTCTGCATGCGCGTTCATGGCGCACTCTCGGCGCCGATGGTGTTGATGAGGTCCATGACGATCGTCCAGATACCCAGCAGGCTGAATATCGTGATGGCCGCGGTGATCTTGTCGAGTGGGTGGGGCAGGCGTGCTGCACGCGGCACAGATTGTCAGGGCGAGGGCGAAGCATGCTGCGGTGACGATGATTTGAAGGGCGAAAATCATGCTGCCGCCCTCATGTGCTCGCCATCGGTCCCTCTGGCGGTCTCAACGTACTTCAAGACATAGAAGCGAGTGTCGATGCCATTTGAGATCCGGTAGCCGGCTGCAAGGATGGGATTCATCAGCTCGACTACCAATCCATCGCCGACCATCAGGGCGAGAACGGTGGCGTTGCACGTCGTGGGAGATTGTCGCTGCGGGTAATTCGAACGAGGAATGAGGTGAGTGGGGCTCATGTTGCGGACCTTTCCGGCGTGTCGGCCGAAGTGGTGCGCAGCAGGTGGATCTCATGCCATACAAACCGCCCGGGCACCTGCTGCGCTGGGCTGATTTGGCAGAATATAATAGCAATGCTATTGTGTGTAAATAGCAACGATACTAGCCGTGCCGTTGCTTAGGGGGTCACTCAGGACAAGGCGTAGCTGGGGTAACTTTCAGCTATTGGTCGAGGATGAGGGGGCTGCTGCGATGGAAGAAAGTAAGGTTTTCACTGCATCTATCGCATCTGCGCTGAGGATGTTCCGCCTGTCCAACTCGGCAATCAATTCGATGAGTTCTTGTGCCTTGGGGCTGACCGACGTGGTTGAAGCAGACTGGGAGTACTGGTCCAAGTTTGGGGTCGTTGTCATACCCAAGCCGCTTGCCAGTTCAGGATAGATCTCAGCGGGAGGCACTTTGAAAAAATTCGCGAACCGCACTACAGCTTCGGCGTTGAGGGGGATTTTTCCAAGTAGATACTGGCTAACGGTGCCTTGGGTCTGCCATCCGCATGCGAGCGCGAGAGCCAGTTGAGATAGACCGGTTTTTTCCTTCTGGGCGAGAAACAACGCGGTGAGCCTTTCGGCTGCCCGTGCTTCCTCAGAGGTAAGTTTTCTACGAGACATATTAACAACGCTACTTGTAGTTCTCGGTTGAACGCAAAGCGCATTGCTATTGTTTTGAATAAATAGCATTGCTATTATTCGTGCGAAGTTCGATTGGTTTCCCACCGCCACAGCGTGCCCCGCCGTGGCCTTCGCCGGTCACACCGGCTTTTTTCTTCCTGCTGCACTGCCATTGTCGGCGACGCAGCGTCCTTTTTCACCATGTTCCGAGGAGGCGCCCAATGAAACAGGCATACCGCCACGTCGTCGCAGCGGGCCAGATGCTGGCCAAGGGCCATCACAACGGCATCGCCGGACTGGCAGCCGTGATGCACAAGAATCAGGCCATCTTCGCCAACAAGCTAAACCCCAATAACGACGCCAACCAGCTGACGTTGACCGAGGCCGCCGAAATCACCGACCGGATGCAGAGTCCGGTGATCGCGGATGCACTGGCGTCGCTGTGCGGCTACGTGACGGTGCCGTTGCCGGAAGGGCATCGCTCGCTGCGCGAGCTGTCGCGCGAGTTCTGCCTGCTGGCGAAGGAGTGCGGCGACACCGGCGGCGAGATTGCCCGGGCCGAAGCGCCTGACAGCGAGTGGGGCGAGCAACTGAGTCCGGCCGAGCGCAAGCGGATCGAGCAGCACCTGCGTCGTTTGCTGACCGTGGGTGCCGGCATGCTGTTGCAGGTGGGCTGAGGGAGACTGGCGATGATTGCGGTAACGCATGTCGAGGCACGGGCACTGAAGCGCTGCTCGGATCTGGCGAAGCGGGTGTATGTGGCCGGGCTGTTGCGACTGGTGGATCTGCGCGACGCGCACGTCACCGGGCCGAGGCAGTCGATGTTGAACCAGCTGGCGTCGCTGGTGGGACCGGTCCCGGCCTTGGGCCGTCCGCTGGTGTTCGAGGAGCTGCGGGCGGTACTGGCCGAGCTGCTGAATGCGGGTGTGATCGAGAGTCGTGGTGATCTGCGGGTGTTCGACGTGGTGCTGTTGCCTCGGACGAGGTGGGCCGCATGAGTGTGCTGATCTCCGATGCCGAGCGTACTGCGCTCGAATACCTCGATCCGTTCGACTTCAAGCTGTACGTGCTGGGTCTGCGCTGGCATATGGACTACCAGACCGGCATCGTGGGCCGCGCTCGCGGCATCTCGTACCAGAGCCTCTCCGAAGCGGTGGAGAGCCACCCGGAGGCCTGCAGCCGGGCCAAGGCCGTCAAACCCACCGAGAAGCGTCTGCGTTGTGCGCTCGAACGCTTCGAACGGCTGGGCCTAGTGGTGCGCAAACACGACCCGAAGCACCTCGTTTTTTCACTCCCGTTGGCAACGCTGGCCGACGTGCGTCCGAAATCCGAGGGGCAGATGAAGGGCAGGGATGAAGGGCGGGCTGTAACCCGCGTCAATACAGGACTTGGCGCCAATGAGCGGCACCCCTCAGGTAGCGATGAGCGGCACACATCAGAGGTCGGGTTTTTACTCTCCGAATCATCATCATCTGTGGAATCGACCAAGGGAGCAGATGGTGCCGTTGCCGACGAGACGGGATCGGGTAGTGAAGACCAGGAAACGCTTGGTGCACTGGCGACGGTGCTGCGCGATTCCGGCATTCCGGTGTCACCCCGTCATGCCCAGCTGCGCAGCTGAGCCAGCGCCGGGGTCTCGATCGACGAACTCCGTTCGGCAGTAGCCACGGCGCGCAAGTACAAGCCGGTACCGGAAGCGCTGCCGCTGGCGTATCTGGCCAAGGTCCTGCAGACGGCACGCTCATCGAACGTCGTGCCGCTGACTGCAGCCGGTGCGGCAGGCAAACCGTGGTTCGAGTCCTGGTCCGGCATCCAGTCCAAAGGTGAAGCCTTCGGGCTGTTCGAGAAGGACTTCGCCCAGCCGCAGCTGTTCCGCGAGGCGGTGCTGCAGGCGGCCGGGATCGGCCGGCAGGCAATGCGGGTTGCGCACGTCGATGCGGGAGGGTGCTGATGGCCCGCAATCCATGGTTGCGGCCGGCTGGTGCCGATGGCTTCGTGGCCGTGCGGGTGCTGTGGGAACGGTTCGCCGCGGTGTATGGCACCAAGTGGCGTTTGCAGTTTCCGGACGAGGCCTCACAGGTGGTGTGGGGCGAGTCGGCTGCCGCGCTGTTCTACGCCCGCGGCATCCAGTACCGGATGCTCAAGCCGGTGCTCGACCGGCTGCTGGCCACTGTGCGGGCCGACTCGGTGCCGCCGTCGCTGGCCGAACTGGCCGACATGGTGTTGCCGGCGATCGACTTCGCCGCCGCGTTCGACGAGGCCCGGGTACAGGCACCGCTGGTGCTGCTCGGTGCTGCCGTGTGGAGCCAGCCGGCGATCTACTGGGCGGCACGGGACTTCGGTCTGAACCGCATTGCGGCGGCACGCTGGGGGCGCAGCAAAGGCGATTGGGTACGGCTGTTGTCGAAGCGGCTGGCGAGTACTTGCCCGGCGGTACCGGCGAACGTACCGCCGCCCGAATACAAGCGCGGCAATGCCGCGGTGGCTGCCGCCTCGGTGGCGCAACTGAAGGAAATGCTGGCTGCGAAAGCGGCCTGAGCAGGACACAACAAAGCCCGGCAACGATCGGGCTAGGTGATCTCCGGGGCAATATCGGAGGCAATGATGGTTGAAGTACAGATGGATTTGCTGGACAACTGGTCCGCTTGGTTGCGTGGTCTGCCGATGATCGAAGGACGGGCACCAGTGTTGTCGATGTACCTGTCCCCAGAGGAAAAGGCCCAGCGTGGCATGTCCTGCGGTCGCCAGCGTGTCGACGAAGACAGGGCAATGCGGACCGAAGCAGTGGTCAGCGTCATGTCGCCGCAACTGGGGAAATTGCTGCGGCATCACCATGTGCGGCGGGTCAATCCCTCCCGCACGGTTCGGGAGTTGCGGCTGCCGTATCGAGACTATATGGCGCATGTGAAGCATGCCGAGGAGGCCTTCCAGATGCGCTGGAATGACTTTGAGGCAACGGATTTAAAACCGTTGACGCCGACGAAGATGATTCGCTATCTTTCGCTCAACAATTCGATACCGCTTCGGCGCGCCACGACCCAGGACCGGGTGGTTTCGCACGCCTGATAGAATCGAACCGCCAAACCCCGCCGCAGCGATGCGCGGGGTTTTTGCTTTTCCGGGTCGACCGCCGACCAACCCGAGCCCGCCTTGCGCGGGCTTTGTCATTTCCGGAAGAGTCCCATGCAAACCTACTACCTGTTTCGCCGTGCAGACGGCCGCAAAATGATCGACACCGTGGTGCCGTCTGATGCCGACGTGATCGCCGAATGCGAAGCCGACAGCTGGTTGCGGGCGCGCAAGCTACTGGCTGATCTCGACTGACACGATGTCGTTCCTGACGCTGGATTTCGACTTCGGTGCAGTCGAGCGGCAATTGACGGAGCTCGGCAGGAAGCAACTGCCATTCGCCACGGCAAAGTCGCTGACGCAGGCCGCGCAAGCGGTGCAGCAGCAGGTCAGGGCGGACATGCCGAAGCGGTTCGCGATCAGCCGAAAGTGGATCATCAACGGTATCCGCATTGAGCCGGCCCGCAAGAGCCGGCTTTCGGCCAGGGTCTACAGCCGCGACAAGTTCATGGGGCGGCAGGAGTATGGCGGCGAAAAACGCAGCCAGGACACGCAGGTCTGGCGATGGAAGGGCAAGCTGGCCATTCCGACCGACGAGGCGCGCGGTGGCAAGCCGCACGGCGTGGTGCCGAAGAAGAACTGGCCGGAGAACCTCGCCGGCGCGCTGTTCCAGATCCGCACCCGCGACGGGCTCGATCTGCTGTGTCTGCGCCGTCGCGGCCAGGTGCAGGTGATGTACGTGCTCGAGGACGAAGTCGAGGTCGATGCGCGCCTGAAGCTGCGCGAGACTGGCGACCGGATCGCCAACGTAGTATTCCCGAAGCTGTTCGGGACCAACATGGCTCGGGCGATCGCGCAATCACGGCGCCAGGCTACCGGGCGATGATGCTGGCACCGTTTACTGCTGGTGATCGATCGTGTCGCCTACCGCGTTGCGGTGCTGATGCAGCGCCGGCATGAACTCGTGGGCCGGCATCGGCCGGCCAAAGAGGTAGCCCTGCAGATAGGGGATACCGAGTGCCTGCAGGTAGTCGAGTTGTGCTTTTGTCTCGACACCTTCGGCCACCAGGTCGATGTCGAGCCGGGTGGCGAGCTCGACCAGCGTGTCGAGCAGATGACCCGACAGTGTGTCGGCGCCGATGTGCTGGACGAAGCTCTGGTCGATCTTCAGGGCATCAACCTTGAAGCGCTGCAGATAGTTGAGGCTGGCGTGACCGATACCGAAGTCGTCAATCGCCACCTTGACGCCGATGGCGCTGAGCTGCTGGAACAGTTGGTCGGATTCTTCGGTCGGCTCGATCAGTTCTCGCTCGGTCAGCTCCAGCCACAGCTCGATGCTGCCGGGCGGGAAGGCGGCAAGAAAGCTGCGACAGTCATCGAGCAACTGCGGGTCGCGACAGTGGGCCGCGCTGATGTTGAAGCCAAGGTGGCAGTGCGGTGGCAGGTCCGCTGCGTGCGGCGCAAGCACTGCAGCAACCTGCTGCATCAGGTCGCGAGTCATTGGCAGGATCAGTCCGGTCCGTTCGGCCATCGGAATGAACAGGTCGGGCCGGATCAGTCCTTCGCCTGGCAGTCGCCAGCGCATCAGCACTTCGGCGCCTACCCAACGGCCGTCGCAGGCATCGACGATCGGCTGCAGGAACGGTTCGAACTGCTTCGCCTCGAGCGCACGCCGCAAGATGGTCCGTGGTGAACTGGGACGGCCGAGCAGGCGGTAGCAGATCAGACCGACGAACAGTCCTCCCGCTGCGGTTAACGCCAGAAACGGCAGGGTGTAGTTGAGCAGATGGTTTTCGACTGATCCTGTCGGCGAGCCGGCTATGACCGTGTAGGGGTGGCTGTTGGAAGCGCGCTGGGCGAAGGCTTCGCTGAGCTCCGGGATCGGCGCATTGCTGACGCGACCATCCAGACCCATCCGCAAATTGCCGACTTTCAGATAGAGATCGCCTTCCTGTATGGCCAGTTGCAGTACTGCACGGAGATATCGGCTGTCGACGACAGCCATCGCCGAGCCGCCGTTGGCCGAGTAACGAAGCACGAGTAGCGGTATGTCCGGAGTGGCGAAGTTGCCGGCCATCAGGCGCAACCGGCCATCGACGAAGGTCGATGTTTCGAGATCCAGACTGATGGGGCCAAGCAGTGAAGAGCAATACAGCCGGCCACCCCGAGCCAGGTTGATCGACCGGACGTAGGGATTCGTTGCTGCTCTCCATTGCAGAAGATGCTGGTTGTCTACGTTGCAGGTCTCGCTAATCAGGCTCTGGACACTTTCCGCAGCCTGCCTGCTGCTGTCCAGAATCTGGTCCAGTCGTTCGATCGTCTCTGCGACCGATCGCTCTGCCTGTCGTTGCAGTTGTCGCTGCGCCTGAAATACCCCGACACCGAGGCCAAGGAGAGGCAGTGGTAGTGCAACCAGCAACGAGATCAACAAACGCGGCCAAGCCCAGCGACCCGGCCTCGCTTGAGGGAGTTCGCTGCCAGTGTACGTAGGGCTTCGAAACAGAAAAAAAGCGAGGCGGCGTGGCATGAGGGCGATCAACAGGGCCTGGGGCTGCGTACTTTCATCGTAGTCAACTACGGCTTGCCCCCGGAGAAATCTTCCGAGGGCACTGCTGCCAGCACTTGTAGGTAGACAGGCACTGAGCGATGGGGGCTTTGACGCAGGGTGTTGCGGCTCTTTTGCCATTGAAGGCCCCCGTTCGGTGGCAGCCGGGTGCAATCGGTCACACTCGGGAGACAGACCGGCCACCATCGACGGGAGCGCCGTCCAGACTGGGCCGGGACGGGGCGCGGGTCAATCAGGACTTTCTGAGGTGGTGCGGTTGCTGCGCGCTCGGGTCCTTCCGGGCGGGGCGGCCCGCACGGGTATCGCGGCCCCGATGGTCCGCAGCGGTCCGGTTTTCCGGAATTGCTTAACACTTAACAACTTAACAGGGCTTTACCGATAGCTCCGGTCAATGAGGTGCTGCATGGAAGCCCTGACGAAATCCGCTTTCGCCAAGCTGCGGGGGTACAGCCGCGCCTACGTCACCCAGTTGGGTAACGCCGGGCGGCTGGTGCTCGACGACGAGGGTCTGGTGCTGGTGGCCGAGTCCGACCGGCTGATTGCGGCGACGGCCGATCCGTCGCGGGCCAGACGCAAGGCGGCCCCACGCAAGGACTGGAACAGCGTGACGGCCGACACCGGTTTGCCCGACTTCCAGACGGTCCGGACCCAGAACGAGATCAAGCGGGGCGTGCAGCTCGACATCGAGATTGCCGAAGCCCTCAAGCAACTGGTGGCGGCCGACGAGGTCGCGCTGGCGGTGGCCGACATTGCCGGCGCCGTGCGCGCCGCGCTCGAGCGCCTGCCTGACCGCTTGTCGATGCCGATCGCGGCCGAGACCGATCCGGGTCGGGTCTACGACCTGCTCGACCGCGAAATCACGCTGGTCATTGAGGAGGTGCACCGGTTGATGACGGTGCTGCCGGAACAGAACGAGGAGGCCATATGCTGATGACCGGGTTGCGCGACAGCTACCGCTTCGCGTGCGAGACGGTGGCGAAGGTCTTCGCCCCACGGCTGCGCCTGAGCGTGTCGGGCTGGGCTGACCGGTTCCGGCGGCTGCCGCAGAAGGGCGCATCGGAACCGGGGCAGTGGCACACCGACCGGACGCCGTTCCTGCGCGAGATCATGGATGCGCTGTCGGCCGACAGCCACGTCCGCCGGGTCGTGTTCATGAAGTCGTCGCAGGTCGGCGGGACCGAGGCCGGCAACAACTGGCTGGGCTACGTGATCGACCACGATCCGGGGCCGATGATGGTCGTGCAGCCCACGCTCAAGGTCGCCAGTCGCTGGGCCAAGCAGCGGCTGGAACCGATGATCAAGGAAACGCCGGCACTGGCCAGCAAGATCGTCGCCACCGGCAGCCGGGACGGCAGCAACACGGCCGAGCTGAAGGATTTTCCGGGCGGGGTGGTGATCATTTCCGGCGCCAATTCGGCGTCGAGCCTGCGATCGATGCCGGCCAAGTACCTGTTCCTCGACGAGGTCGATGCCTATGTCGACGACCTCGACGGCGAGGGTTCGCCGATCGATCTGGCCGAACGCCGGACGACGACCTTCCCGCGGCGCAAGATCCTGCTGGTGTCGACCCCCACGGTGCGCGACGCCAGTGCGATCGAGGCCGAATACGAGGCCAGCGACCAGCGCCGCTACCACGTGCCGTGTCCCCACTGCGGCGAGCTGCAGTGGTTGCAGTGGAAGGGTCTGCGCTGGTGCGACAACGACGGCAGCGTGCAGGTGCCGGTTCATGCACTGACCCGCGCCTGGTACGTGTGCGAGCACTGCGACGCGCCGATCGAGGAGAACCACAAGACGGCGATGCTGGCCCGAGGGCAGTGGGTTCCGGGCTTTCCGGAACGGACGGCAAGGGGCTACCACATCAACGCGCTGTACACGCCGATCGGCCTCGGCGATTCGTGGCTCGACCACGCCCGCGGCTGGATCCGCAGCCAGGGGAACCCGATGCGACTGAAGGTCTTCATCAACACCGTGCTCGGCGAGACCTGGGAAGAGCGCCGTAACGCCATCAAGCACGACGAGCTCAAGGCGCGGGCCGAGCCGTTCCGCTTGCGGACGGTACCGGCCGGCTGCCTGCTGCTGACTTGCGGTGTCGACACCCAGGACGACCGGCTCGCGGTGCAGCTGATGGGGCACGGCCGGAACGGCCAGATCTGGATCCTCGACTGGTTCGAGCTGCCGGGCATTCCGTCCGACGACGCGCTCTGGGCCCGGTTCGATGCGTACCGGACCACGCCGCTCCGCAACCAGTGGGGCATCGACATGCGGATCGAGATGACCGCCATCGATACCGGCGGCCACTTCACCCACTTCGTCTACAACTACTGCCGCATGCGGCAGAACCAGGGCGTGCTGGCGATCAAGGGCGCATCGCAGGCGAACAAGCCCATCCTCGGCAAACCGGGCCATCCGGACGTGCTCTACCAGGGCGAGACGATCACGGCCGGCGTGCAGTTGTGGCCGGTCGGTACCGATACCGCCAAGACCACGCTGATGAGCTACCTCGTGCAGGACCGGAACGCGGTGCTGGGCGAGCGCAGGGTGCACTTTTCCGACCAGTTGCCGGACGAGTACTACCAGCAGCTCACGGCCGAGAAGTTCGACCCGCTGCACCACCGCTGGGTCAAGCCCAAGAACGCCCGCAACGAGGCGCTGGATACCGCCGTGTATGCCATGGCCGCAGCACAGCATCCGGCATACCGGATCCATGTCGCCACCGACGCGGACTGGGAACGGCGCGAAGCGCTGCTGCAGCCCCGGGTGCGGGACCTGTTTGCCGAGCCCGTGCCACCGCTACCCGAACCACCTCCGCCGGCCGACGTGCCGGTGGCGCAACCGACACCCCGACGCCCCGTTCCAAGCGGGGCGTCGCCACATCCGGCCGCCGACGACTGGGTCGGCGAGACCGGCGACTACTGGAGAGACTGATGGCCGAATTTACCCTCGACGACCTGAACGAGCTGAGCCGGGCCATTGCCAGCGGCGAACTCACGATCGAGCGCGACAACCGCAAGGTGACCTACCGTTCGATGGACGAACTGATGACGGCCCGGAACCTGGTGCGCAACGACCTGATCAGGGCCGGTCTGATCCGTGACGGCGACAGCCGCTCGGTCGCGGCCTCGTTCGACCGGTACTGAGACGATGAACGTCTTCGACAGCATCGTCGGCTTCTTCAGCCCGCGGGCCGGACTCGCACGCTGGGCCGACCGGCAGGTGCTCGACGAGGTCCGCCGGTTCGACGGCGCGCAGAAGGGCCGCCGCACCGACGGTTGGCTCACGCCCGGCACCTCGGCCAATGCGACCAATGCGCTGTCGCTGCCGGTGCTGCGCAACCGGGCTCGCGATCTCGTCGACAACAACGAATGGGCCGCCGGGGCCGTGCGGCGCTGGATCGCGCAGGCGGTCGGTACCGGCATCGTGCCGGACTGGGGCGACCGAGATGCGGTCGATGCGCTGTGGCAGCAATGGGCGAAGGTGGCTGATGCCGACGGCGGCAGCTTTGCCGCGGCGCTGGCGCTGATCGCACGGACGGCGTTCGTCTCGGGCGAGGTGCTGATCCGGATCCGGCCGCGCAAGACCAGCGACGGCCTGCCGGTACCGTTCCAGATCCAGGTGCTCGAGCCGGACTACCTAGACGTGTCCGGCGACGGGGCGCTCGATGGTGGCGGCTACCGGCAGGACGGGATCGAGTTCGATGCGATCGGCCGCCGCGTGGCGTACTGGCTATTCGACCGGCATCCGGGCGACGACCACGCATCGATGCGGACGACGACCAGCCATCGCGTGCCCGCACGCTGGGTCATCCACCACTTCGAGGTGCTGCGCCCGGGCCAGCATCGCGGCGTGACGCGCTTTGCACCGGTGATCATGTCGATGCGCGACCTCGGCGATTACGAGGATGCGACGCTGATGCGCAAGAAGGTCGAGGCCTGCATCGGCGCGGTGATCACATCGACCGACGTGCGCATGCCGGCGGCGCTGGGCATGCCGGTGGATTCCGTCGGAGAGACGGCATCGGGCAGTGCCGGCCGAGGCGGGCGGCGCAACGGACCGCGGCTCACGCCGGGGATGATGACCCGCATCAACCCGGGCGAGAGCATCAATTTCCTGAATCCGACGGCCAGCGCCGACTACCAGATCTACACGCGGCGGCGCGACCGCGGCGTGGCCACCGGCCTCGGTGTCACCTACGAGCAGCTGACCGGCGACTACTCGCAGGTCAATTTTTCGTCGGGACGGATGGGGCGCGGCGAGTTCCGCGCCGAGATCCAGCAATACCAGCTGCTGTGCCTGATTCCGCAGGTGTGCGAAGCGATCGCCACCGCATTTCTGGCCATGGCCCACGTGGCCGGGCTGCTCCGGCCGGACGAGCTGGCGCCGCCGGAGGACTGGACCACGCCGGGCTGGATGATGACCGACCCGGGGCGCGAAGTGCCGGCGATGCTGATGCAGCTCGATGCCGGTCTCGCCAGCTGGGGCGACGCCTGTCGTGCCGCCGGGATCAACCCGCGCCGGCAGCTGCAGGTGCTGCAGAAACAGAACGACGCGCTGCAGGGGCTGATCGGTGCGCTGAACTTCAGCGGCAAGCACGCCACCGGCGCCGTCGACATCCCGGATCCGCCGGACGACGACCAGCCTGCCGGCGACAAGGCTGCCGGTGCTTCATCAACCTGACCCACCCGCCCATGGCGGGTGTTTTCACATCTGGAGGTGGCGATGTCCAAACCGGACAGAACGCAGGACCCCGACGGGCCGCTGATCCGTGGCGGGCTGCCGCTGCAGAGCCGGGCCTACGCCGTCACGTCGGTCAACGAAGCCGCGCGCACGGTCGAGCTGGTCTGGACCACCGGCGCCGCGGTGCGCCGTTTCGACTGGCAGCGCTGGCGTTACTTCATCGAAGAGCTGGAGGTGTCCGACGCGGCGATCCGGCTCGAGCGCCTCAACGGTGGCGCCGGCCTGCTCGACAACCACAACAGCGGCGAACTGAGCGACCAGATCGGCGTGGTCGAACGCGCCTGGCTCGAGGGCGGACTCGGCCATGCCGAGGTGCGTTTCAGCCGCCGCGCCGAGGTCGAGCCGGTCTGGCAGGACGTCGTCGACGGCGTGATCCGCAACGTCAGCGTCGGCTACGTCGTGCACGGCTACGAGATCACCGAGACCGAAGGCCAGACACCGGTTTACCGCGCCATCGACTGGGAACCCTACGAGCTGTCGATGGTGCCCATCCCTGCGGATCCCGGTGCCGTGACCCGCAGTGCCGTCCCGGCCGACCTGCCGGATTTCCCGATTCATTACCGATACACCCATGCAGCCCAAGAGGAACCCCCGATGGACCAAGCGCAACCGGCAATTCAGCCCGAGCAAACCGAACGCCAGCAAGCGATCGATCCGCCGGCAGCACCGGCGCAGCAGCGCAGCCAGCCGGCTGCCACACCCGCGGCAGCGGATTCGGCCGATGCCGTCGCCACCGAACGCCAGCGCGGCATCGAGATCCGCACGCTGGTGCGCAAGTCCGGCCTCGACGAGGCGCTGGCCGACGAGCTGATCGGCAACGGCACGCCGCTGGCCCGCGCCCACGAGGCGATTTTCCAGCGGCTGTTCGACGACGACCAGGTCGCGCCGACACGCAGCGGCATCGTCCAGACCGTCCGCGACGAAACCGACGTCCGCCGCACGGCGATGACCGAGGCGATGCTGCACCGGGCCCAGCCGGGCCAGTACCCGCTGACCGACGCGGCCCGCAACTTCCGCGGCATGTCGCTGGTCGACCTCGGCCGCGAGTGCGTCGAGCGCGCCGGCGGCCGGACCCGCGGACTGGTGCCGGCCGAGATCGCCGATCTGGCCCTGAACAACACCCGCGGCGCCGGCATGGCGTCGACCAGCGACTACCCGATCATCCTCGGCAACGTCATCAGCCGGGTGCTGCAGTCGGGCTATGCGCTGGCCGGCCAGACCTTCTGGCCGCTGGTGCGCGAACGGACCGCGGCGGATTTCCGCGAGCTGGTCGGCGTGTCGGTCGGTCAGGACCTGTCGTTCAAGCCGCTGGACGAGCACGGCGAGTATCAGGAAGGGAAGCTGCTCGAGAGCGAGCAGCGCTACCGGTTGCAGACCTACGGCCGCAAGATCAGCGTGACCCGGCAGCTCATCATCAACGACGACCTCGGCGTGTTCACCAACCTGGCTGCGCGCTTCGGCCGGTCCGCCGCGAACCTCGAATCCGATCTGGTGTGGAGCCTGATCATCAGCAATCTGCTGATGGCCGACGGCAAGTCACTGTTCTGCGCCGACCACGCCAACGATGCCGAAACCGGCGCGGCGATCAGCGTCGACGCCATCGGCGAACTCGACACCCTGATCGGCCTGCAGACCGACATGAGCGGCGATGCGCTCAACCTGGGCAGCAAGTACCTGATCGTGCCGCGCTCGCTCAAGCTCGCGGCCAGCAAGGCCATCGCGGTGATCTCGCCGAACAAGGCCGAAGACACCAACCCCTTCCAGAACGACCTGCAGATCATCGCCGAACCACGGCTCGACCGCGCCGACAAGGCGGCCTGGTATCTGGCGACCGACCCGGCGCAGTGCCCGATTGTCGAGCTGGCCTATCTCGAGGGCCAGCGTGGCGTCTACACCGCGACCCGCGAGGGCTTCGACGTCGACGGCATCGAGGTCAAGGCGCGGCTCGACATCGGTGTCGGCCTGCAGGATTTCCGCGGCATCGCCCGCAACAAGGGCCAGTGAGCCCGAGGAGAGACCATGCTCAATTACGTGCAACAGGGCGACAGCCTGACCGTCACCGCCGCAGCCGACACGCTGTCGGGCGACCCCGTCCTCGTCGGTCACCTGTTCGGCGTCGCGACTCACGACGCCCCGGCCGGCCAGCCGCTGACGATCAAGACCTCGGGCGTGTTCGACCTGCCCAAGCTCTCTGCCGACGAAGTGACCGTCGGCGGTCCGCTGTACTTCGATGCGACGAAGCATGCGTTGACCGGCACCAAGCCGGCCGATGCGTCGACGGCGCCGTTCGTGGCCGTCGCGACCGTGGCCGCCGGCAACAACACCGGCAGTGTGCGGGCCCGCCTCAACGGCGTGGCGGTCTGATGGGCTCGCCCGCGGATCGCCATCTGTACGGCTCGCTGCGGTCGCTGCTGCGCACTTTCGGCGAACCAGCCGTGCTGGACGACAGCACGGTCATCACGGTGCTGTTCGATGCGCCGGTAAAGCTCGAAGGCCTGCCGGGCGGGATCTCGCTGGTCGACAACCTGCCGACTGCTCGCTACCGGCTGGCCGACCTGCCGGCCGGGACCACGACGCTGCACCGACGGCTGGTCACGATCCGTGATCAGGTCTGGCTGGTCGCCAATGTCGAACCCGGCGACGACGGCACCGAACGGGCGCAACTGGGGGTGAGGTCATGACGCCGCAGCACCAGCTCGACGCGATCTGCGCCGCGCTGCAGGCGACGCTGACCAACCGGACGCAGGCCAGGGCCTGCGTTTTTCGTCATAGGGCCAGGCATTTCCAGGCGCCGGACATGCCGGCGCTGAATGTTTACGACGGCGTCACCAGTTGCGAGATCTGGAGCGATCCGCCCCGGGTACTCAAGTTCGACACCGAACTGATCGTCGTACTGCATATCGCCGGCGGCGAATTGGCCGACGCCGTGGCCAAGCAGCTGCTGGCCGAAGTCGAGGCGGCGATCCATGCCAACCCGCGACTGGATGCGACCGGGCAGGGCGACTACCAGCTTGCCGACGAACTGGTACCGGTCCGTTACGAGGCCTTTGCCGACGGCGAACAGGGGCACGACTACCAGGGCTACGTCACCACGTGGCGCGCGACCTGGTATCAGGACGTCAGCTACCCGACCGAGGGGACGACTCTGCCGTCGCTGCTTGGCGTCACCACCCGCTACGACCTCGCGCCCGCCGACGGCGCGATCGACGCGACGGACATCGTGCCGCCGCAGGAGAAGACATGAACAAGACCACCACGAAACCCGCTGCTCGCGGCAACCGCATCCTCGTGCGGCCCAAGCCCGGGCGGCGCGTGCTTGATCCCGAAACCGGTCAGGCCCTGCCGCCGGACGGCGCATGGGTGGCCGCGCGCCATCAGGGCCACTGGCTGCGGCGCTACCGCGCCGGCAGCGTGGACTTTCCGGTGCCGGCTGCCGACACCACCACGGAGGATGCAGCGTGATCAGTTTCGACAACATTCCCACCGGCTGGCGTGTGCCGGGCGCGCAGGTCGAGATCAGCAACGTCCGTGCCGGACAGGACCTGTCGCTGCAGCCGTACCGGGTGCTGCTGATCGCGCAGGCCTTGGCCGATGTCGCGCCGGGCCTGTACCGCGGCACCTCGGCCGATCAGGTGATCTCCCAATGCGGCGACGGCTCGCAGCTCGCCGGCATGGCCACGGCGTACTTTGCCGCCAACCAGACGACCGAGACCTGGTACTACCCGCTGCAGGACGTCGAGGACGCGGTCGCCGCGGTCTGGACCGCGACGATCACCGGCCCGGCGAGCGGCGACGGTGCGCTGGTGCTTGATCTGGCCGGCGATATCGTCCGCGTCGGCGTGCTGGCCGGAGACGATACGTCGACCATCGCGCAAGCGACCGTCGACGCCGTTGCGGCCGTGACGGGCGCGATGTTCACCGCAGCGCTCGCAGCCGGTACCGGCGTGACCTTCACCGCCCGCAATGCCGGTGCCGCCGGCAACGGCATGACGCTCGACCTCAATCCCGATGCCGACGATGCGCTGCCGGCCGGGGTGGCGGTGACGATCAGCCAGACCGTGCAGGGCGTGACGAATCCGGATCTGTCCGAGGTGGTCGCGGCGATGGGCGACGTGCAGTTCAACATCATCACCCACCCGTACACCGACGCGGCCAATCTGCGCATCCTCGACCAGGAACTGGAGAGCCGCTGGGAGCCGCCGCGGCAGATCGAAGGCATGGCGGTATCGGCGGTGATCGAATCGTTCGACGATCTGGCCGACCTCGGCGACGGACAAAACTCGCCGAACCACATCATCGTCGGCACGCCGGCCATGCCGTCGGCGGTCTGGCGTGTGGCCGGCGGCACCGCCGGGCGGCTGGCGTTTTCGGCGTCGCAGGATCCGGCCCGACCGTTCCAGACGCTGACGCTGCCCGGGCTGCGCGGCCCGAAGCCGGCGGCGCAGCTGACCGGGACCGAGAACAACCTGCTACTGCACGACGGGATCTCGACGCTGGCGACGATGACCGACCGCACCGTGGCGATCCAGCGCCTGATCACCACCTACCGGACCAATGCGCTGGGCGCCGCAGACGCGAGCTACCTCGACCCGAACACGCGGCTGACGCTGGCCGCGATCCGCTACGACTGGCGCAACTATGTACTGAACAAGCTGCTCGGCGGCCGCTACAAGGTCGGCAAGGATGGCACCAAGTTCGGCGCCGGCCAGCCGGTCATGACGCCGAAGGGCCTCGAGGCCGAGGCCGTGTCGCGCTTCAAGCTCTGGATGGATCGCGGCTGGGTCCAGGACCTCGAGACGTTCAAGACCAACCTGCATGCCGAGATCGACAGCGCCGACCCGACCCACCTGAACCTGCTGATGGTGCCGGATCTGGTCGTGCCGCTGCTGATGGTCGGCACCCGCATCGAATTCGTGAGGGGATGAGCATGGCCACACAGAACCGCCGGGCCGGGACGATCTACTTCAAGGTCGACGGCTACCAGTACGACGCCAAGGGCGACTTCACCTACAACCTCGGCAACCCGAAGCGGGAAGGGATCATCGGCGCCGACGGCATCCACGGCTTCAAGGAAACGCCGCAGCTGCCCTACATCGAGGGCAAGTTGACCGACAAGGCCGATCTCGACCTCGACAAGCTGACCCTGCTCGACGACGTGACCGTCACGCTCGAGCTGGCCAACGGCAAGGTCATTACCGGCGCGAACATGTGGTACGCGGCCGACGGCAACGGCAGTACCGGCGAGGCCGAGCTCGACGTGCGCTTCGAAGGCAAGACCAAACTCGAGGAGATCTGAACATGAACGAAGCAATGGATATGCACGCCGACCAGTCGCCGCTCGAGGCGCTGATCGACGAACTCGACAACCTGAGCATCGACGCCAACGGCCGGCTGAATCTGGCGCTGAACACGCCACTCGAGGACGAGGACGGCAACCCGGTGTCGGTGCTGGTATTCCGGCGCGATCCGTGTGCCGGCGACCTGCGCGACGCCAAGGTGCAGAACCTGATCGCCGGCAAGGCTGACGATGTGCTGGCCTTGCTAGGCCGGCTGTGCGGACTGCCGCTGCCGCGGATCCGCAAGCTCGATCTGGGCGACATGGCGACGGCTTCGCTGGTGATCGGGTGTTTTTTCGTGCCTGGCCGGCGAACTGGCAAAAAGTGATCGGGGCGCTGGCCCTGAACTGTTCGTTCGGCATGGCCGAGCTGGAGGCCCTCGATCTCGAGGGCCTTTTGTTCTGGAATGCCCTGATCAAGGAAACGCTCGATGAGTGCACCGGCCCAGGCTGAATTTGTCGTCACGGCCACCGACAGGGCGACCGCGACGCTCGACCGCATCCTGAAGAAATTCGGGCAGTTCAATGCTCCGGTGACGCGGATGCAGCGCGCGTTCGCCCGCTTCGGCCGGTCGGCCGGACTGGAACGATTCGGCAAGTCGGTCGCCGGCGTATGGGAGAAGAGCAGAAACGTCGGTGGCGAGATCGGTTCGCTGATGCTGAAGGGCGCCGGGGTGGCCGCAACCGCCGGCTACCTGTTCAAGAAGCAGTTCCTCGACGTCGCGTCGTCGTTCGAGAAGATGCAGGCGGTGCTCGAGACGACCGAAGGCAGTCAGGCCGGGGCGAAGCGCGCGATGGACTGGGTGAGCCAGTTTGCGGCCCAGACGCCGTACGAGCTTGATCAGGTCACCGAGGCCTACGTGCGCCTGCGCACCTACGGGCTGGATCCGACCAAGGGACTGATGCAGTCCTTGGGCGACACCTCGGCAGCGATGGGCAAGCCGCTGATGCAGTCGGTCGAAGCAATCGCCGACGCGGTCACCGGCGAATACGAGCGGCTGAAGGAGCTGGGCATCAGGGCGTCGACCAAGGGCAACGCGACGACCTTCGCGTACACCGACAGATCGGGACAGCAGCGCTTGGCCACGGTCAACAAGAACAACCGGCAGGCGATCCAGCAGACGCTGGAAACGATCTGGAACGACAAGTACGCCGGCGCGATGGGTCGGCTGTCGTCGACCTGGTCGGGGATGCTCTCGAACCTGATGGACCAGTGGACCCGCTTCGCCAACATGGTGATGGCGACCGGGCTGTTCGACTGGCTCAAGGGCAAGCTGTCGGGCTGGCTCGACGAGATCAACCGGCTGGCCGCGAATGGCCAGCTGCAGGCATGGGCCACCAAGACCGGGCAGATGATCCGCGACGGCTTCCAGCAGGCGTGGAGCGCCGGCAAGGCTTTCTTCGAGGGCGTGCAGCAGTTCGTCGGCTTCGTCGGCGGCTGGGGCAACGCCTTCAAGCTGTTGGCCCTGGTGCTGGCCGGGCCGCTGCTGATGTCGCTGGTGAGCCTGACCACTGCCGTCTGGTCGCTCGGTGTGGCGCTGTATGCGACCCCGGTCGGCTGGATTGTCGCCGGACTGGCCGCGGTCGCCGTCGCCGCGACGGTGCTGTACCTGAGCTGGTCCAAAAGCGTCGGCGAGATCGAAGGCTTGTGGGACGGGGTGGTCAAGACCTTCCGGTGGGGTGTCGACCTCGTCACCAGACTATTCAAGGACTTCACTCCGCTGGGCTGGATCGTCGACGGCATCGTCAACGCCAAGGGACCGCTGGCCGGGTTTTTCAGGTGGATCCGGGACAAGCTGTCTGTACTTGCCATCGGCCAAGGTGGTGAGTCGGACGATCGCGGCATCGACCAGCAAAAGGTCTGGCAAAGCGTCGCGCCGCCGGTGACGCCGGCACCAGTGGTGATGAAGCCGGCCGGGCAGGGTGGGGCCGGCAATGCTCAAACAACCACACCGGGCGCACGGATCGCCGTGGACTTCAGCGGCATGCCCCGCGGTGTGCGCACCACCACCACGGTGGATCCGGGCGTCGTGCTGGACCAGTCGCTGGGCTATTCGCAAACGGGGGTGTACTGATGGCGAGATCAAGCAAGTACGACCAGTGGCGCAAGACGCTGAAGCCGGCCAGCTGGCGCGGTATCCGCTTCCTCGTCGAGGATTGCCTTGAATCCGGCGGCCGTCGCGTCGACGTCAGCGAATACCCGTTCCGGGACGAACCGTTCGTGGTCGACCTCGGCGCCAAGGCCGGCGAACTGCTGGTCTCGGGCTACCTGCTGGCGTCGGAGCTCGGTGCCGCACTGTGGCCGACATCGCAGCAGCTGTTCGACGCCCTGCAGAACGACGGCAGCCCCGGCGAGCTGGTGCTGCCCGAGGGCGGTTCCCAACAGCGCCGGCCGATGGGGATCGCGCGCCGCACCTGCTCGAACGACCCCGGCATCGTCCGTTTCGATCTGACCTTCGCACCGCTGGGCAGGAACGAATTCCCGACCCGAACCACCGATGCACAAAGCGGCGTCCGCGAAGCCGGCGCCGCGACCGTCGATGGTGCCACGGCCTCGATGGCGTCGGTCTGGTCGGTCATCGGCCAGTCCAGTGCCGCGCTGGAGAGACTGGCCAAGCAGGTCGAAGGCTATGTCGATCAACTGACCGAGCTCGCCGGCATGGGCGATCTGCTCTCGGGCCTGAACGACCTGATCCTGCAGGGCACGCGCATCAGCAATGACATCGCCCGGCTGATCCGGGCACCGGAGGAACTGGCGCAGCAGCTGACCAGCATGACGGCCTCGGTCGGACGGATGTTCTCGCGCCCGGCCGATGCGGTACGCAGCTACCAGAGCTTCTTCGACGGTCTGCGCCCGAAAGGCGCGCCCCGCGCCAGTACGCCCCAGCCCGCGCAACCCAAGGCCGGCGTGCCGAGGGATCCGTACAGCCTGGCCCCGCCACCCGACAACAGCAGGACACTGACCGAGCTGATGGAACGCAGCAGCCTGAGCGAGGCGGGCATCCTGCTGCCGTCGGCGACGTACACGACCTGGGACGACGCCCGCGCCGCCTGCGACCAGTTGGTGCAGCGAATCGACCGGATCCTGCCGGCGGCACCGGATGCTGTTTACGAGCCGCTGTCGTTGCTAAGAATCGGGTTGCTGTCCACCGTACCGGATCCGGCCGAGCGGCTACCGCGACGGGTCACGGTAACGCCGCCGACCACGCTACCGACACTGGTGCTGGCCTACAGCTACTGCGGCGATCCGTATCAGGCTGACGATCTGGTGCAGCGAAACGGAATCAATCGGCCTGGGTTCGTGCCGGGTAACGAGCTGCTTCAGGTCATCGCATGTCAGCCGTTCAAGGCTGGAGAAGCATGAAGTAGAGGAACAGCAAGCCGGCAAGGATGGAAACAAAGTGCACTGAAAATACACCGAAAAGGACGCATGGCGATGTGCCTTCCGCTGTTTAGATGAACACAATCTGCTGGCAGCGGGGAGTAGCTTTAAAAGAATGGATCACGGCATTCACAGTGAGGCTACTTTTTTTGCTCTTGATCCATCAGTGCCAGTCTGAGGTGATCCTCAATAAATCCCGCCTTGAAGGCGCTGTAGCGACGTAGTTCGTTTTCACTTGCTAAAATCGCGGCACGTTTTATTTCAGCATACTGTTCTGCGACATCTTCATTTTTTATAAGATAGTTACGAAATGCAAGAAGCTTGATGATATGTTCATCGCCGATGGCAAAAGCATGGATCTGGTGGCTGCGTTGATCCCCGCCCTTGGAAAAATATCTGCGATTTGGAATGCCATATTCTCCACGTGCCGTATATCCGATATTTGTCATTGCGGGATTCAAGTTATCCAGGTCGTCAAGATCAACAACCTCCAGCAAAATGTCGATGACAGGTTTTGCTGCCAAGCCTGGTACTGAAGTGCTGCCGACATGATGGATTTTCGAAAGCACCTTGCCAAGTGTAACCTGCAACAGAGCTGATTCCTCAGCAAACAGGCTTGGCCACTGTTTGTTGTAAGCAACAATTTCTATTTTTCTCATAAATAGCTCGGCCAACTTTCGTTAATTCATCAATTTAACGTTTACATGCCATTTTTGCTACCGTGATTTTTTGTGTCTTGGATAAGTGCTAGCACGCCAAAATGACCGAACCGAAGGAGCGCAGCAGCCTGGGCGAGGGGTGCATCCTGCTGCCGTCGGCGACGTACACAACCTGGGACGACGCCCGTGCCGCCTGCGACCAAGTGGTGTAGCGGATCGATCGGATCCTGCCGGCGGCCCCGGACACCGTGTACGAGCCATTGTCGCTGCTGCGAATCGGTCTGCTGTCCACCGTGCCGGATCCGGCAGAGCGGCTACCGCGACTGGTCACGGTGACGCCGCCAACCACGCTACCGGCACTGGTGTTGGCCTACAGCTACTGCGGCGATCCGTATCAGGCCGATGATCTGGTACCGCGTAACGGCATCAGCCGGCCGGGGTTTGTGCCGGGCAACGAACCACTTCTGATCGTCACATTACAGCAGCACTAGGGGCACAATGAAGCGACAAGAACGGGGTTTAATCCCGTAACAATCGAACTGCGCACAGGCTGTACCTAGGAAAATTGCCGCCAATCTCAATTGCTGTCGGGCGGAGAATGACAGCAGGTGTGAAGCTACCGCTTTCATCCATCCAGTAGCAGGCCACACCTTTTCCCGGCGGAGATTCCCATCTTTGGGGTTTTCCATCCGGTGCGCTAAATATTCCACTGTCTCGGAGATTGATTAGCGATGCACCTCCGGGAGTCAGTGCTTCTCGCGCGCCGCTGCCGTAGGTCGCGAGTAGGCGCTCCCATTCGGCACGTTTTGGAAGGTGCCAGCCGGGCATGATTCCTACTGTCCGAGCGCTGGCACGATCGTAGAGACGCTCACCGGATGGCTCGACAATGTTCTTTCCCTTGGCGACTCGGAGGTTTTCGCCCAACCAAGTTTGCCCATTGACGGTTACGATTCGGTACGTATGTTCATCGGCAGGGTTCAGTTCATTCTCAATAAAAGGAGTCATCGGATCGACGGGACGCAAAGGCTTGTCGAAAATCCGCTGAAGGCCCGGCGCCACAGCCACTTGCCCCGACCATTGGTATTTTCCGTCGACAGATCGCAGCCAGAGAACATGCTCACCAGGGAAAATGGAGAATATTTTTGGCTCGCGAGCAATAACGGCACCTGCTTGTTCGCCATCAATGCTGACTTGTGCATCGTGTTCCGAAATGATCAGAAGGCGTGAAGACTCTGCCAATACTAGCGTCGGTAAAAAGCTTGTTAGAAAAATTAGTGCCCTGATTGTGATTGACATGTTAAAGGTAGCTTTCATCGTCGTGAAATATTCCGAATGAGTTAGATGGGTCGATTTGATCCGATGTGGCAATTAAAAATTGAGGGCAAGTCAAGTAAAGTGGCGGATCGACTTAGATTTGAATGAAATATTAAGCTATGTCGAATGAATTCAAGGTGCGGAGGTTTCCGATTCTCACGCTCTGGGGCGTAATCGCATGGTGTATTCTGCAGTGCAGAACTATGCGTCATCTATTGCACGCAGAGGAATATTCCAGAAACCTTTCTGAAGAGTGCATCTTGGCGCTGTGAGCAGCTTAGTCTCGTAGATGCGAGGTTGACCTTGTAGGGGGAGCAATAAATTTTTGCCTCAACAAGCCAGTTATTCTTCATGCGCTCGCAGTTATCCGCCAATGCTCCTGCTTCCTCTATGACATGTTCTTTTTGGGTAGGAATGGGAGGTTTGGGGGAGGGCGTTGCTGTAGTCGACGGCGTAGGTGATGCGGGGGGTGAGGGCGTTGGACTAGGAGTAGGTGGAATTGTATTGTTAAAAATGCAGATATCTGCTGATACACTTACAACGACTGGTCGACTCCAAGTCTTAAAGGCAAGCCTTACTTGCTCGCCGTTAGCCGAAACTGTCGGAGCAGGGATGCTTGAAAAACCGCATGGGGTGCCGCCAGAACAAGAGGCTGATGGATTTTTAAAAAACGCCCCCATATCCTTGAATTTTTTATCCATATCCAAGATTAGGGTTTGCATGGGTCGGGCACTTTCCCAGTCACGACAATGCTTGCTGCAATGCCAGTCTGGCGTAGTTACTGAATTTGAAACTTTATTTATGCACTCGATGCCGGCAAAGGCATAAGAACTTGCCAAGGTAAGTCCAAGAATGGATATTGTGCCGCCAATTTTTCTCATTGTTTTTCCTTCTGATTTTTGGGTGGCTCTAACGAGTCAGGTGGCAATCTGTTTGCGAAAGTTGAACGCATCATTAGGTGGTTGCATGAGGCGATTATTGTCGCAGCGATAGTGTTTAAATGCGAAAGTCCAAAATGCCTTCTACACTAATTTCCAACCGAAAAAGCCGCGCTTTATTTTTGCATTTAATGGAAATTGCATTAAACCATCATTGGTAATATATTCGTCGAGCTGAACAAATTTTGCGCCATCACATATCGTCGCAATAAATTTTGTTGTTTCATTGGGTCGAAGTGGTGTTGGATTGTAAATTTCAAGCCGTTTTACAGTGCCGTCGCTGGTGGTTTGAGTGGCAATCGCCAGCCCTTTCGGCAAAATCTCTGTTCCATCATTTCGTAGGAAAGGGTGTAGAGACTCATGTCCTTTGGAGATAAAGAGATGGGTGGCCTTAATGATTTTTGGCAAAGCTGCCATGAAGTTTCCCTTGGCAGGTAGCCTAATGTTTGAATTAACGGGCGGGCGTTAGCTCGTCCCGGTTGAATGAAGTGTTAGGCGGGAAAAATTAGCTTAATTCTAATTACTCTTCATAGCTTTCTCGAACTTTTTCTAGTTTTGTGTTTCCGTGTGCAATATTTCCATTTGCGTCAAAAACCTCGCATGTGTAACTAGGATACGTTTTATGGAAGCGAGACTTCCAATCCGCGACGTTTATGGAACTTTTCGCCTTTTTTTCATACGGGTATGCGGGTAGACCATTGGTTTTTAGATCTGCGATACTTCCGTCCTTATTTAAAACTTCGATGTCGAAGCCTTCAAGATCAGAAAGTACGCGTACACGAGTTGCGAGTGTTGTCATTTTGAATCCTTTAATTTTCGCCAATAAATTTAACCGGTGGCGCAGATGCCGCCTACCCGTTATTAGACTGGCCGAAGTGTCAGTATATTATCAATAGTTCGGACGCCGATTTTGCTTCCATGCCATTGATTTTCTGGTGCTTTATTCTTCTGGCGTCGGTCTGTTCACGTCAATCATACGGGCGAGAAGCACCTTACGCACCATTTGCTTACGTCAGGCTTTGTGCTGTTGCCAAGACGTAACGCCCCCAGCATTTGCTGCTGCGTCATCGCTGTTCGGCAACGGTCGCAAGTGACGTATCGACATTGCTTGAACACCAACAACCCAACCCGCTCCGGCGGGTTTTTTCATGCGTGGCCTTCATGGATATCGAACTATTGATCGGCGGTGCCCGCTACGGTGGCTGGCAGTCCGTGTCGGTGGTGTGCTCGATCGAGACGCTGTCGGGGCGGTTTTCGGTCGGGCTGACCGAGCACTGGCCGGGGCAGTGGTTCGACTGGCCGATTTCGACCGGCGACCGGGTACAGGTGCTAATTGGCGGGCAGCCGGTGATCACCGGCTGGGTCGGTCAGATCGAGCGGGTGGCGGAAGCGTCGCGTTACACGCTGTCGATCTCAGGGCGCGATGCGACCTGCGATCCGGTCGACTGCGCCCCGGATTACCGCCCGGGCCAGTGGTCCGGGTTGACGCTGTCCCGGCTGTTGCGTGCCTTGTTGGCGCCGTATCCGGGTATCCCGGCCCGGCTGGCGCCGGACGTTGTCGACGTGCTGCTGCCGGCCTTCAAGGTCCAGCCCGGGGAAACGACCTTCCGGGCGATCGACCGCGCCTGCCAGCTGGCCGGGGTGCGCTGCATGGCCGATGCGGCCGGTGGCCTGCTGGTCACGCTGGCCGGTCGGGAGCGGGCCACCACGCCACTGGTGCTGGGCGGCAATCTTCTGGCGATCAGTACGTCCTTCGATGCCGACGCCCGCTTCAGCGACTACCTGATCAAGGGTCAGCGCTGCGGCGGCGCGGACGAGCCGGCCGTGCCGGTGCTCGGGCGGGCACACGATCCGGGCGTGACGCGGTCCCGGCCGCTGGTAATCCGGGCGAACAGCGGGCAACTGTCGCCCGAGCTGGCCAGCCGTCGTGCGCAATGGGAGCGGGACACCCGCGCGGCGCGGGCTTCGCCGGTCTCGGCGCTGGTCACGGGCTGGCAGCAGCAGAACGGCGATTTGTGGGCGCCCAACCTGCGGGTGCCGGTGAAAGCGGCGGCGCTGCAGGTCGATACCGAGATGGTGATCGCGTCGCTCGAGTACACGGTGGATCCGGAGCGCGGGCCGGTCACCAAGCTGGACCTGCTGCGGCCGGATGCGTTTGCCCCGCAACCGGCGCTGGCCCGAGCTCGCAGCCGGCGCGCGAAGGCGAGCGGGGACATCGGTTTTGACGAAGTGAGATGGAGATGAGTCGGGACATGAGCCGGATTGCAAAAGGCAGGATCCTGCGCGCTGACGACGGTGGTCGTTGTGCGCTGCTGCAGGTCGAGCTGCTCGACGGCGAAATCGTTGATCGGGTCGAGTGGTTCCTGAGTTATGGCCTCACCGCCTTGCCGCTGGCCGGCGCCGAGTGCGTGGTGGCCTTCATCGAGGGCGCGAGCGATCACGCGGTGGCGATCGCGGTCGAGGACCGGCGTTACCGGGTCGCGGCCAAGGCGCCGGGCGAACTGGCGATTTACACGCAGGACGGCGCGCGGATTGCGTTGAAGAACGGCCGGCTGATCGCGGTCAAGTGCGACACCTACCGGGTGCATTGCACGAACTACGACGTGCAAGCCGACAACGTGGTGTTTGATGCCGAGGCGATTGCACTGACCGCTTCAGCCGGGGTCGACGTCGATACCCCGGTGCTGGCCACGACCGGTGACGTGACCGACCGCGGCGGCGAGGCCTCGCTGCAGGACCTGCGCAACTATGTCAGTGGCCACACCCATGCTGAAACCGGCTCCGAGACGCGAACGCCGTCGCAAGTCATGAAAGGAGCAGGGCATGAGTGATCTGGCACTGACGCTCGACGAACAGGGCCGGATCGATCTGGCCATCGCCGGCGGCGATCTGGTGCGCGAAACCACCCTCAATACCTGCGTGCTGGTCTGCCTCGGTACCGATGCCCGGGCCGGGCCCGACGATGCCATCCCGGACGGGACGACCGATCGCCGCGGCTGGTGGGGCGACGCGCTCGAGCAGCAGGTGCACGGCTCGCTGCTGTGGATGCTGTCCCGCGAGAAACATACCGACGCCGTCGCACAGCGGCTCGAGGACTACGCCCGCCAGGCACTGGCGTGGATGGTGCCGGCCGGTCTGGCTGCGCGCATCGACGTGCAGGCGATGCTGGCACCCGGGCAGGGCGCCGTACTGGCCGTGACGCTGTACCAGCGCGACGGCAGTGCAATGCATTACGAATACAACGACCTGTGGAGCTGAACCCATGCCTTATCCCAAACCCGGCCTGAACCAGATCGCCGGGCGCATTACCACCGACTGGCTGCAGCGGCTGGCGCAGGGCAAGGCACCGATCCCGGCGCCGGGCTCGCTCGCGTCGATGCTGGCCCAAGGGCTTGCCGGGGCATTCAACGGCCTGTACGGCTACGGCGACTGGATTTACCGGCAACAGCACCCGGCCACCTGCGACGCCGATACGCTGATGGCCCGCGACGTGCCGATGTTCCTCAAGGACGGCCCCAAGCCGGCGGTGGCCGCTACCGGGGTGGTTGAGTTCGCGGCGCCGGCCGGTGCGGTGATCGACGCCGGCGCGCAGGTGCAGCGGGTCGATGGCGCGCTGTTCCTCGCTACGGCCGCTGCTGCCGCGGGTGACGACCAGTTGATTCGGCTGCCGGTCGTGGCCGAACTGACTGGCCCGGCCGGTAACACCGCCGCCGGCGAGACGATGACGCTGGTCAGCCCGGTCGGTGGCGTGGCGGCGCAGGGCACGGTGACCGGCGCGGGTTTGACCAGCGGCGTTGATGCCGAGTCGGTCGACGAGATCCGCAGCCGGGTGATCGCGGCTCGCCGCAATGGCGGTCAGGTCGGCAAGTCCGGTGACTGGGAACTGTGGGCGCTTGAAGTGGCCGGTGTCACCCGCGCCTGGGCGGCACCGCAGTTGCTCGGCCTCGGCGAGATCACCGTGTTCTTCGTCCGTGACGACGACGTCGACGGCATCTTCCCCGACGCCACCGAGCAAGCTGCGATGAAGGCGTATCTCGAGGCGAACGGCACGCCGTTCGGCGAAGTCTGGGGCGCGTCACCCACGCCGAAGCCGGTCGACTTCAGCATCCGCCTTGCCCCCGATTCGCCAGCCTTGCGGGACGTGGTGCTTGCCTCGCTTCAGTCGGTGTTCGCGCTCGAGGCCGCGCCGGTCGCACGTTACACCGACGGCACGACCGTCATGCCGGTGGCCGGCGTCACGCTGCCGTTGACCCATTTCGCCGAAGCCATCAGCACGACCGTTGGCGAGTTCGATCACGAGCTGATCAAGCCGAGCGCCGACGTGGTCTGTGACGTGGGCGAGCTGGCACAGCTGGGGACGGTGACATGGACGAGCTGACCGAAGCCTACCGGCAACAGCTGCTGGCCCTGCTGCCGCGCGGTCTGGCGTGGAACCGTTCACCCGACGGCAACCTGAACCAGTGGCTCGCTGGCGTCGCGGTCGAGTTCGCCCGGGCCGACCAGTATCTGGCGCAGCTGTTCACCGAGGCGGATCCGCGCCAGACCTCGGCGTTGCTGCCCGAGTGGGAAGCCAGCCTCGGCCTGCCGGACCGCTGCACGTCGCCGGGTCGGGGCATCGAAGCTAGGCGGGCGTCGGTGGTCACCAAGTACACCGACCTCGGCGGTGCTCGGGTACCGCGCTACATCCGCATTGCCGAGTCGCTCGGTTACACCGGCGTGTCGATCCGGCGCTTCGTGCCGTACTCGGTCATCAGCCCGGTCGATGTACCGCTGTGCACCGAGCGCTCGCGGTTCTGCTGGGAACTGCACGTCGCCGAGGAAACCCGGGTTACGCCCTGGGCTGTGATCGGTGGCGTCAACGAACCGCTGTCGAGCTGGGGTGACGCCGAGCTCGAATGCGTGATCCGGCGCGAATCGCCGGCCATCTCCAACGTCATCATCTCTTACGGAAACACCCATGTATCGCATTGATAACTCCACCGCGGCCCTCGACAAGTTCGGCCCCGGCAAGAACGGCTTCCAGGACGGTGTCCCCGGTCTGGTGCAGGCCACGACCCCGGGCGCGGTGACCTTCGACCGCTTCCAGGAAGAGCTGGCCAACGCCGTCGAAGGTGCGGGCCTGACGCTCGACAAAAACGACAACACCCAGCTGCTGCAGGCAATGCAGATCGTTGCCGACGGCAGCACGACCGATGAGACCGGCAATCCGCTGTACGTGCCGCGTGCCGGTGGCGCCGTGGTTCAGGCTCCGTTGCTGCGTACCGGCGCCGGCGAGCTGCAGGATCGCAGCGGCGTGCCCGATGGTACCGACTGGAACACGCTGGTCGGCAGCGGCTTCTATTTCTTCGGTAGTGACGCCAGCATGGCGACGATGATCAATGCGCCCGCGCTGCACGCCGGTTTGTTGCACGTCTACAGCTCGAGCGACGCCGGCACCGAATGGGTGTTCCAGCAATACCAGAGCTACGCCGATGACCGGATCTACCGCCGCCGCTTCTATCCGACCTCGGGCTGGTCGTACTGGTCGGCCGACTTCACCTCGTCCTACCCGCAACCGATCCCCATTCCGCCCAAGGAAGTACCGGTCGGAATGATCGCGCCGTTCAATGTTGCGCCCAGCACGGTGATCCCGGGCTGGATGCCGTGCACTGGCGGCGGTTACCCGGACCTGCGCGGCCGCTTCATCCGCGTCTGCTCGCAAGGCAGCGGTGTCGACCCGGACGGCGATCGCGGCGCCGGAACGATACAGGGCTGCGACGTGCAGTCGCACACCCACGGCATCCCGGTGCGCGAGCGGGAGAGCAATGGCGGTGGCGGCTGGGGTGTCGACTATCAGGGGGGCGGCCTCGAGAACACCTGGGGTACCGGCGGTGCCGAAACCCGCCCGACCAACGTCAGCTACCCGCATTACTACTACACCGGCGTCGGCGTCGGGCTGTGGACGCCGCTGCAGCTGAAGCACGCCGGTATCGAACCGGCTCCGCTCAGCGTGCACCAGTCGCATCTGCTGACCGGCGAGTACCTCGGCAAATACCCGGTGCAGCACGATCCGTTTGCCACAAAGGAGCAGGGCGTGCTGGTGCCGCTGATTCCCGACGGCGCCACGCTCGAACCGCCGCCGGCGAGCAACGACGAGGCCGGCTATCCGCGACTGGCCGTCCTGAAAACCGAAGGCTGGGACTTGGTACGCAACTGGCGCCAAGTCGCGCTGTGGCGCACCTCTAATGGCCAAGCGTACAGCCCGGGCAACTGGTCGCACGATCCGGAGTGGAGCGGTTTGGGCGACTTGCCCGACTGGCTGACCGATCAGCCACCGCCCAGCGATTACCCGCTGTGGAATGCCACGAGCCGGGCATGGGACGTCGACACCGTCGCCCAGCAGCGCGACGCCGAACTGGCCAAGGCCAGACAGGACCTGCAGTCCTTTCTCGTCATGCAGGGACTCGCGCCTGAAGTGGCAGCGCTGCTGTGAGCCGACACCGAACCACCTCGCCACCCAGCCGGCCTTGCGCCGGCTTTTTAACGCCCGGAGGAATTACGCCATGAGTTTGAGACTGATCCCGCTCGTCCTGATCGCCGTGCTGAACGGTTGTGCCTCGGCTCGCTATGCCGACGGCCAGTCGAGTACCTGGGCGATCGGCGACGGTTCCTGCGCCATCGTCCGCGCCGACGGCGTCACCGTCTCGGCCTGCGGCCAGACCCACGAAGAAGGAGAACCCGATGCGAATGCTGAGCTGCGCACTGCTGCTGGTCCTGACCGGCTGCGCCATCGCCATGACCAGTGAAGTCCGAAAACCGGATGGCCGCGACACCCGCCGAGGCCTCGCCATGAGCAACGGCTGCGCCCGCGCTGCCGGCGCGTCCGGGCCACTCGCCTCGGCCTGCGTGGCTGGTTACTGAACGACCAGCAAAAGAAAACCCGACTGAAGCGCCGGGCTGAAGACCTATACCTGCCGTCAACGCCTGGTACCGGCGTCCAAGAGAAAGCTCATACGGGCTGCTTAACGTCGCCGCGCCGACGCCCTGACGGTTGGGAAACCTACAACTGCAACATAGCGGATAACCGCAGGAACACCCATGCAAACCGAACAGATTCTGAGTCACCGCACCAACCTCGCCGGGCAGATGCTCAACTTCGCAGTCGCCTTCCAGCGCACCATCGGCCTCGAGGGCGACTACTGGGACGATCCGGCCGGCGGCCCGACCCGCTACGGCATCACCGAAACGACCGCACGCGACCATGGCTACTGCGGCGACATGCACGACCTGCCGCTGACCACCGCCGCAGCGATCTACTGGCAGTCGTACTGGGTACAGTCCGGCTGCGTCTACTTCCCGCTGGTGCTGGCTTACCAGCTGTTCGATGCCGGCGTGAATCACGGCCCTGCGACAGCAATCAAGCTGCTGCAGCGCGCGGTCGGCACCGACGACGACGGCATCATCGGCTCGCAGACGCTCGACGCGACCAAGGCCATGAATCCCTACGACGTAGCGATCCTGTTCTTGGCTCAGCGAGAGCGGTATTTCACTGACTGCACCGGCTGGCCGGACAACGGCAAGGGCTGGTCGAGGCGGGTGGTGCAGAACCTGCAGTACGCGCAGCAGGATGCCGTGCACAGGGAGGGGTGAACGTCCGTGCTGAGGCACGAGCGCCAAGACTACTCGCTGGTTGATTCACCCAGCAATTGGCGCATCTCGTCGACCGAGAATCCTGCCGACTCGATCGCCTTGCGGATATCGGCCTGTGCTTCACGTTTGCGCTTGAGGCGGTCGAGCTTGGCGGTGACGGCCGCTTCTTCGTTCTGCTTGTGGGCGATCAGGTTCTGGCCTTCCAGTGCAGGCGTGTGATCGGACGTCGGCGCAGGGCTGCTGCCGGAGAAGAGTGCTTCCAGCGCTGCACGAGCTGCAGGGTCGGATCGGGTTTGTTTCGGGTGCTTAGCGTATTGGCTGGCCATTGCGGCTTCTAGGAGTAAGGATTAATTTCAACATAGCAACGGAATATGGCATTTGAATAAGGAATTACAAGTACCGGGGTGACATGAAACGTTTTCCACCCGGCAATGAACGGTTCCCATTTCCCAGCTTACAACAAAAACTTACATCGCTACGGAAAAATAGACAATCCTGTGCGTATTGCCATTCATGGGAATTTACTCAGCTGGCATGACCTTCTGGCCGAACTGCTGCATGCGCAAACGGAGGATTGTTCTAATCTCAACGTAGGCAGGGTGTCATGGCGAAGGGACTTTGCCAGTTCCGGCAAGCGCAGTAATTCCGCAGGGCGGCGGTTACAGGCGGTAAACCCATGTATGGCGCGGGTTGTAGCGGACCGGATGCTTGCTTGGGGTGGTTCCAGACGGGACGAAAAATGCTGGCAAAAAGCTGGCATTTTGATGCTGGAAAGGCCGGAAAATGGTCAAAAAAATAGTCACCCGAAAAACGTAAGTGACTGATTTTATTGAGAGTGCTGGAGCGGGCGACGGGAATCGAACCCGTGTTCCGAGCTTGGGAAGCTAGTGTCTTACCATTAGACGACGCCCGCAGAGCTGCGCATTTTAGCCGAATGCGGGCAACCGGGCAATCGGTATGGCCGGGAGGTGGCGAGCCGGCCCTTGCCTTGGGTCGAGGATAGTTGGGAATAGGCGGACAGGATGCCGGGCAATCTGGTACCACGGCTGGTGGAAGTTGACGTGTATGGCGGTGACGCCGCGTTGCAAATGGCCGTGCACGCATTTGCTGCGTCGTGGGTGGGTCGGTCACTGCATCAGCGGGGGCGCATGCTGTATGCCGAGGCGTGGCTGGATGCTGCCGAAATCGCCAATCTGAATTCCCCACAGCTGTTTCAGTATGACCGGATCGGCCAACGGGTCGACGAAATTGTGTTTGACCCCGCTTGGCATGCATTGCTCGGCAACGCGGTGGCCGCCAGATTGCATAACGCGCCTTGGGCTGCGCCGCGTCCGGGCGCTGCTGTGGCCCGGGCTGCCGGCTTCTATTTGCAAGCCCAGCTTGAAGCCGGCAGCTTGTGTCCCGTAACGATGACCCACGCCGCCATTCCCTTGTTGTTGCAGCAGCCGACGTTACGTCAGTGGCATGTGCCCCTGTTGTCGAGTTGTTACGATCCGCGCCCTTTGCACGGTTCCACCAAGCGCGGCGTTTTGGTCGGTATGGGCATGACGGAGAAGCAGGGGGGATCGGACCTGCGGCGCAATGAAACGCGCGCGGAACCGGAGGGCGAGTCCGTCCGGCTTTATGGGCACAAATGGTTCTTTTCGGCGCCACAAGCGGATGCGCATCTGGTGCTGGCGCAGGGGCCGGCGGGGCTGGGTTGCTATTTCATGCCGAGATGCTTGGATGATGATCGCCCCAACGCAATCCGTTATCTGCGCTTGAAGGACAAACTGGGCAACTGTTCCAATGCCAGTGCCGAGGTTGAGTTTGACGGCGCGCTGGCTTACCCGGTAGGCGAGTCAGGACGCGGAATTGCCACGCTGCTGATGGTTGCGGCCCGCACCCGGCTTGATTGCGCACTGGCGTCGGCGGGTTTGATGCGCATGGCGCTGATGGAAGCCATTCACAGTGCACGGCATCGGCACGCGTTTGGTGGGAGGCTGGTCGATGCGTCCCTGATGCAGGCTGTTTTGGCCGATATGGCGGTCGAATCGGAGGCGTCGATGTGGCTGGCAATGCGACTGGCGCATGCATCGGACGGGCAGACGACGGAGGAGTCCTTGCTGTACCGGCTGCTGACCCCGGTCGCCAAGTTCTGGATCTGCAAGCGCACCGAGATGCTGATTGCCGAGGCCATGGAGGTGCTGGGTGGCAATGGCTACTGCGAGGGGTTCCGTCTAGCCCGTGCATACCGCGAAGCACCGGTGAACTCGATCTGGGAAGGGGCCGGAAACGTGATGTGTCTGGACGTGCTGCGTACCTTGCAGCGCCAGCCCGAAGCCGTTGAGATGCTGCTGGCCGAGCTGGCCAAGGTGCGGGGGCAAGAGCAGACCTATGACGTGATGCTTGATTCGCTGCCAAAATATTTGCGGCATGCCTGTGAAGCGACGGCACGCCAGCTAACCGGCTGCCTCGCCCAACTGATGCAGGCGGCGTTGCTACTGCAGTATGCCAATCCGGATGTGGCAAGTGCGTTTGTTCAAGGACAACTTTCCTCGGGTGGCGCTGGCGGGGTTTTTGGTGCGGCCTGGTCAGGCAAGGATGCGTCGGCCGTGCTGCTGCATGCATGGCCGGAATGAAAAGGGCCCGGATAAACCGGGCCCGAACATGAGTGCTGTGACTTTACGACTTGGCTTGCGAATCTGGCAGTCGCCAGCCTCCGCCTACAGCCTTGTACAGCGCAACCCTGCTGGTGGCTTCGGCCAGTTGTGCGTCGACCAGCGAGAGCCGGGCGTCGAACAGGCTGCGCTCGGCATCCAGCACTTCCAGATAGCTGGAGTAGCCATTGTCATAACGCAGGTTGGCCAGCTTGTATTGCCGCTGCAGCGCCACGACGCGGTCGGACTGGGCCTTGGTCTTCTTCGTGGATTCGCTGTTCGACACCAGCGCACCACGCACATCGGCAAAGGCCTGTTGAACGGTCAGGCGGTAGTTCGCCAGCGCCTGCTTTTCGACCGCGCGAGCCTGATCGACCTGTGCCGCGGTCAGGCCGCCGTCAAACAGCGGCATGGCAAGGTTGCCAGCGAACGACCAGGTTTTGGCTGCGCCGGTGAACAGGCTGCCAAAAGCCAGACTCTGCACGCCAAACAGCCCGGTCAGCGAGATGGTCGGGAAGTAGGCGGCGCGTGCAGCTTCAACCCGAGCCCGGGTGCCGATCAGCGTGGCTTCCGCCGACTGGATGTCCGGACGGCGCAGCAGCAGGTCCGACGGCAAGTCCGCAGGAATGCTTGGCGCACGATCGAGCTGCTCGATCGGTTTGCCGCGTGCCGGCGTGGATTCGATGATGGTCTTCGGATCTGCGCCGACCAGTACGCCCAGCGCACCCTCGGTTCTGGCTACCGAGCTGACGAGGTCCGGAACGGCAGCACGGGCGATGTCGAGCTCCGACTCGGCCTGGCGAACGTCCAGTTCGGAGATCAGCCCGCCCTTGAAGCGTTTGGTTTGTAGCGCGTACGTTTCCTCACGCGACTTCACCGTGTCGTTGGCGATACGCAGCTGTGCATCCAGCGCCCGCAGATTGAAGTAAGTCTGCGCGACTTCGGCGTACAGCGACAGTTCGACGCCGTCACGGTTGTAAGTGGCGCTGAGATAGTCCCGCCGCGCCGCTTCGGTCAGGTTGGCGAGCTTGCCCCACAGGTCGATTTCCCAGCTGGCCGAACCGGCCACCTGGTACTCGTTGTAGGTACCGAGTGCCGGCGATATGCCTTTTTCGGATGCCTTCTGGCGGCTGCCGCCCGCGCCGAGGTCGACGCGGGGCAGTTGCGCTGCAGAATTGATACCGAGCACTGCACGGGCCTGATCGACGCGCGCCGAAGCAAACGCCAGATTCTGGTTGTTGGTGTGGGCCGCTTCGATCAGCTGATCGAGGGTCGGGTCATCGAACTGCTTCCACCAGCTGTCGCTGATCCACTCGGCTTGCGTTTGCGATACCGCAGGCAGGGGCATTTGCGGTGCCTGGGTGTCCGGCTGGAAGAGCGCGCAACCGGACAGCAGGGCAAGCGAGCACGCTACGGAAAGGACTTTCAACTTAGGCATGGGTGTCTCCCGATGGCTTGGTGGCTTCTTTCTTCTGGCCCAGGCCCATGATCAATCGGAAGAAGAGCGGAACGAAGAAGATGGCAAGGCAGGTTGCGGCAAGCATGCCGCCGATCACGCCTGTGCCGATCGAATGACGGCTGGCCGCGCCGGCACCGCTTGAGGTGACGAGCGGGACGCAACCGAGAATGAAGGCCAGCGAGGTCATGACGATCGGGCGGAAGCGCAGTCGTGCCGCTTCGAGTGCCGAATCGAGCAGGGACATCCCTTCATGGTGTTTCTCGACCGCGAACTCAACGATCAGGATCGCATTTTTCGCCGCGAGACCGATCAGCGTGACCAGACCGATCTGGAAGTAGACGTCGTTGTTCAGGTTGCGCAGCCAGACTGCCAGCAGCGCGCCGAACAGGCCGAACGGCACCGCGGTCACGACGGCGATCGGCAGCGTCCAGCGTTCGTACTGCGCGGCCAGAATCAGGAACACCATGATGATCCCGAACACGAAGGCCTGGGTCGACGTGCTGCCCGCGAGCTTTTGCTGGTACGCGCTACCCATCCAGGCCAGCGTGAAGTCCGAACCCAGATCCTGGTTCGCGATTTCCTCGGCCGCCTTGATGGCCTGACCGGTCGAGTAACCCGGAGCAGGTTGCAGCATGACCTTGCCAGCCGCGAACACGTTGAAGCGTTCCACCAGCTCCGGTCCGGTCACGCGCTTGACGGTGACCAGCGAGTCGAGCGGGATCATCTGGCCGCTGGCCGAACGAACGAACACGTTGCGGATGTCGCTGGTACGCGAACGGAAATCAGCTTCCGATTGCAGCTGTACCTTGTAGGTCCGGCCGAACTTGTTGAAGTCGTTGACGTAGAGCGAACCGAACGTTGCCGACAGCGTCTGGAAGACCTGATCCACCGGGACGCCGAGTGTTTTGGCTTTTTCGCGGTCGAGGTCGAAGAACACTTGCGGGACGTTGGCGCGATAGGTCGTCGTCGCGCTGGAGAGTTCCGGACGGGCCTTGGCCGCTTCAAGGAACGACTGGATCGCCGCTTCGATCTGCTTCGGATCGGTGGTGCCACGGCTCTGGATATAGGCTTCAAGACCGCCGGTCGTCGACATGCCGGTAATGGGCGGCGGATTGAACGACAGTACCACGCCATCCTTGACCGCCTTGGCGCCAAACCCCATCACTTGCTTGGCCAGCGAGAACGAATCCTGGCCTGCGCCTTCGCGTTCCTTCCAGTCCTTGAGGGTCAGGAAGGTTGCTGCAGCGTTCGAGCGGTAGGTACTCGACAGCAGGTCAAAGCCCGAGAAGGTCAGGACCTGATCGATATCCTTGTTCTTGACGAAGCCCGCGTCCAGCGTATGCGTCACGGTCTGGGTCCGGTTCAGCGAGGCTGCGTCCGGCATGACCGGGACCACCATCAGGTAGCCCTGGTCCTCGTCGGGGACGAGACCGCCCGGTACGCGGTAGAACAGCACTACCAGCAGTACGATCATCGTGCCAAACAGCGTGAAGGCAACCAGTACGCGACGGTTCAGGAACGACACGCCGGCGACATAGCCGTTGGTCATCTTGTCGAAGCTGCGGTTGAACCAGCGGAAGAAACGGTTCGGTTCCGAGTGGGTCGGCTTGAGGATGAGGGCGCAGAGTGCCGGCGTCAGCGTCAGTGCGACCAGACCCGAAATGACGACCGAAACGGCAATGGTGACGGCGAACTGCTTGTACATCTGCCCCGTCATGCCGCCCATGAAGGCGACCGGCAGGAACACCGAGCACAGCACCAGCACGATGGCAACGACCGGGCCGGAGACTTCCTCCATGGCCTTGATCGCGGCTTCCTTCGGCGACTTTTTCTCGGTCGTCATGATCCGTTCGACGTTTTCGAGCACGACGATCGCATCGTCAACGACGATACCGATCGCCAGCACCATGCCGAACAGGGTCAGCAGGTTGATCGAGAACCCGAGGACGTACATCCCCGCAAACGTGCCGATCAGTGACACCGGGACGGCCAGGCAAGGAATCAGGGTTGCGCGGGCGTTCTGCAGGAAGATGTAGACGACGATGAATACCAGAATGATGGCTTCGAACAGCGTATGGACGACTTCTTCGATCGAGATTTTGACGAATTTGGTCGTGTCATACGGAATGTTGTATTCCATGCCCTTCGGGAAGCGTCCCTTCATGCTTTCCATCGTGGTGCGTACTTCATCCAGCACCTGGAGCGCGTTGGCGCCCGGCTGCAGGTAGACGGCGATACCGACGGTGTCCTTGCCGTTGTGCTTGGCGACAACGTCATAGCTGTCCGCGCCAAGCTGGATGCGGGCAACGTCCTTGAGCTTGGTCTGCGAACCGTCCGAGTTCGAGCGCAGGATGATGTTGCCGAATTCTTCCACGCTTTCCAGCCGGCCTTTGGCGTTGGCCGTGTAGGTGAACTCGAGCGGCTCCTTGGACGGCGCAGCGCCGACTTTACCGGCAGCGAACTGCTGGTTTTGCTCGTTGATGGCGTTGACGACATCGCTCGTGCTCAGGCCGAGCTGGGCCAGTTTGTCCGGACGCAGCCAGACGCGCATGGCGTACTCGCCGGTGCCGATCACGCTGGTGTCGCCCACGCCCTTGAGGCGCTTCAGCGCATCAACAACGTTGAGATCGGCGTAGTTGGAGAGGAATAGCGAATCGAGGCTGCCGTCCGGCGAGTCGAGCGTCACGAAGGCCAGAATCGACGTCGACTTCTTCTGAACCGTCACGCCTTGCTTCTTCACCGTGTCCGGCAACTGTGCCAGCGCGGCCTGAACCCGGTTGTTGACGTTGATCGTCGCCTGGTCGGGGTCGGTGCCGATGTTGAAGTAGACGTTGAGGTTCATCGCACCGTTGGATGCGGCCGCCGATTGCATGTAGATCATGTCTTCGACGCCGTTGACCTCCTGCTCGATCGGCGCGGCGACGGTTTCGGAAATGACTTGCGGCGAAGCACCCGGGTACGAGGTCGTCACCGAAACGACCGGCGGGACGATGTTCGGATACTGCTCGATCGGCAGCGACTTCATCGACACCAGACCCGCGAGGGTGATGATGATCGAAATGACGCTGGCAAAGATCGGCCGTTCAATAAAGAATTTGGAGAACATGCCGGCTCCTTACTTCGCGGCCGCAGCCGGCGCGCTTGCGCCTGCCTGCACCGGATTCACCGGCTGACCCGGACGCGCCTTGAGTACGCCGTCGACGATCACGCGGTCGCCATCCTTCAGGCCCGAGATGACGATGAAGTCGTTGCCGCGTTCCTGACCGAGCTGCACGACGCGCGGCTCGACGACGTTTTTGTCGTTCAGCACCAGTACGGCTTTGTCTGCCTGGAACTGGATGACCGAGCGTTGCGGGATCAGTACGGCGTTGTTGAGCTTGGCGCCGTCAAGGACGACGCGGACGAACTGGCCCGGCAGGAGATCGCCTTCCGGGTTCGGGATGACCGCACGAACCTTGATGGTGCCGGTGCTCGGATCGACCTTGCTGTCGGAGAAGTCGATGACGCCGTCGTGTTTGAAGATCGTGCCGTCGGCCAGCCGCAGCGATACCTTGTAGCGCGAGTGTTCGGGCAGGATCAGCCGGCCGGATTCCGAGCCTTTCTGGAATGCGAGCTTTTCGGCTTCGGAGAACGAGAAGTTGGCGTACATTGGATCGAGCTGGACGATGGTGGTCAGCAGACCACCGTTGGCGCTCGGCGACACCAGGCTGCCTTCGGAGAAGTTGATCTTGCTGGCCATGCCGGAAATCGGCGCGACGACATTGGTGTAGCCGAGATTGATGCGTGCTTCGTCGACCTTGGCGGTGGCCGAGGCCAGATTGGCGACGGCCGCGTCGTACTCTGCGTTGGCGTCGTCGAAGTCTTTCTTCGAAACGGCGTTTTCCTTGAACAGCGGTGCAATGCGGTCGCGGTCGGCCGTCGCCTTGTTCAGCGAGGCCTTCGCCTGGGCCTGTACACCAAGTGCCTGATCGAGCGCAGCCTTGAACGGCGCCGGGTCGATCTGGAACAGTGTCTGGCCTTCCTTGACCGGTTTGCCTTCGGTGTAAACCCGCTTGAGCAGGATGCCCTCGATCCGCGCGCGCACGTCGATTTCACGGTAGCCGGCCGTTTGACCCACGGCTTCATACGTGTACGGGACGGTCTGCTTCTTGATCGTGATGATGCCTACCTGCGGCGGCGGCGGCTTGGGCGTTTCTTTCTGTTCGCAACCAGCAAGGCCAATGATGAGGGTGGCTGCGATGAGGGCGGGAATCGCTTTAAGTCTGCGGCTGCTAGGCACGTGGATCTCCTGGTGCGGATTGGGTGGCGCGTCGAGCGCCTTTTGTGAGTGACAACTGATTATGTTTGTACGTGGCAGGTCAGGCTGACGCGCTTCTGTTGGTCGTCTTAATCAACCAGTGTACCCAAGGTTGAATCAAGTTTATGACGATATCAGCTGGGCATGCCTGATGACGTTGTGTTGGTGCTTTATGCAACGAATCGAGGGGCGAATCCTATACCAGTCCAGTCCAAAAATACGCGTGTAGATATTTACGAGTATGCCGACAGAATTTAGACTGGACTGTCCAATCCAGAGTGGGCCGAAATTCAAGTGTCAGAGATGGAAGAAAAGGCGTCAGATTGTCGGCAGCGTATTGTGACTGCCGCGCTTGAGGTGTTCAGGGAGTGCGGCTATCGGGCCAGCGTGGATCGTGTGGCGCAGCGCGCCGGCGTTGCCAGGCAGACGATCTACAACCACTTCACTTCGAAATCGGTGCTGTTTTCGGCTGTCCTGCAGGAAGGCTGCGCCGCGCACCGCGAGCGGCTGGTGACCTGCGAGGGCGCATTGGCCGAGCGGTTGCTGCATTTTGCACTGGGCCTGCAGGCCAATTTGCTGACGCCGACCTCAATCAACCTGCACCGTCTGCTGACGCATGAGGCTTCGCGTTTTCCCGAGTTGGCTGGGCAGGTTTATGCCAACGGCGTCGAAGCAACGGCGCAGCAGTTGGCCGCAGTGTTGGCCAAGGCCATGACGAACGGCGAGCTGCGTGAGGATGATCCGAAACTCGCTGCGGATATTTTTCTTGACGTGATTGTCAGTCACGATCGCCAGCGCCTGCTGTTTTGCATGCCTTTGGCCGAAGCAGAGGCGCAGCTGCAACTGTTGCGTCGGCGCATCGAAGTGTTTTTACGGGCTTACCGCATCGAATGACGTTGGCATTGAAATGCTGTTGGAGCGCAATGCCGTTGCTACCCAATAAGAACCAGAATCAATCAGCTGTGACCACAAGGATACCTCCCATGCAGCAACGACTAGCCGTGCTGTGCGCCGTGCTGGCACTTGGTTTGACTGCCTGCGGCAAGCAGGATGACGCAACAAAACAGGGCGCGGGAGGGCCGCCGCCCGCGGAAGTAGCCGTGGTGACGGTAACCCGGGGGGATAGTGCGGTAACGCGCGAGTTTCCGGGGCAGGCGACGGCGTTCCGGACTGCGGAAGTTCGCGCTCAGGTCGACGGCATCCTGCAAAAGCGGCTGTATACCGAAGGCGGAGAGGTGCGCGCCGGGCAGCCGCTGTTCCAGATCGATCCTCGTACGATGAAGGCGAACTTGGCGTCGGCACGGGCCGAACTTGCGCGAACGCAGGCGAGCGCCGAGATCGCAAGGGCGACAGTCAAGCGCTACAGCCAGCTGGTGGGTGATCAGGGTGTCTCCCAGCAGGAGTTCGACCAGGCCCAATCGACATTGAAGCAGGCCGAGGCGCAGGCAATGGCCGCTGCCGCTGCACTCGATCGTGCGCAGATCGACCTTGAACACACGGCTGTGGCTGCGCCGATTTCCGGCCGGATTGGTCGGGCACTGGTCTCCGAAGGGGCGCTGGTAGGCAAGGGCGAGGCGACGCACCTGGCGACGATCGAGCAACTCGACCCCATTTACGTGGACTTCAATCAATCGGCCAATGACCTGCTGCGTCTGCGTCAGCAACTGAAGTCCGGCAAGCTCGGTGCTGCCGACGGCTTGCCGGTCGAAATCATCCTGCCCGACGGCAGCGTGTACCCGCATGCCGGCAAACTGCTGTTCTCGGAGCAGACCGTGGACCCGGCGACCGGCACCATCGTCGTTCGTGCGCAGTTCCCGAACCCGGACCGGCTGCTGATGCCCGGCGTCTACGTGACCGCACGCGCGGCGCAGGGCCGGCTGAGTGGTGCCGTACGTGTGCCGCAGCGCGCTGTACAAAGCTCGCCGCAGGGGCAGTTTGTCTATGTCGTCGACAAGGACGGCAAGGTGGCCATGCAGCCGGTCAAAACGGCCGGGTTCTCCGGTGCGGACTGGCTGATCGGCGAAGGTCTCAAGGGCGGCGAAACGGTTGTCGTCGAGGGCATCCAGAAGGTTCGCCCGGGGGCGCCGGTGAAGCCGGTGCCGTTTGGCGCCAGCCAGGTCGCCCCGCAGGGCGGTAGTCAGCCGGCGGTAGCCAGTGCTGCCGTGGCCAAAAAGTAAGGGGCGACCATGTCACGCTTCTTCATCGACCGCCCGGTATTCGCCTGGGTGATTGCACTGATCATCATTCTGGCCGGCCTGCTCGCCTTGCGCGGGCTGCCGGTGTCGCAGTACCCGGAAGTCGCGCCGCCTGGCCTGACGATCTCCGCGACCTATCCCGGCGCCAGCGCCAAGCTTGTCGAGGAAACGGTCACCGCGCTGATCGAGCAGGAAATGAACGGTCTCGAAAACCTGCTGTATTTCGACTCGGCCAGTGACAGCAACGGTTCGGCCACGATCACGCTGACGTTTGCGTCGGGAACCGACATCGACATTGCATCGGTCGAAGCACAGAACCGCATCAAGCGCGTCGAAGCGCGTCTACCGGCCGAAGTGCGCCAGCAGGGCGTGCAGGTGGCCAAATCACGGCGCAACTATCTGCTGTTCATGACGCTGTACTCGCCGGATGGCTCGCGCGACAACGTTGCGCTGGGCAGCTACGCCAGCTCGTCGGTGCTGGACAGCATCCGTCGCGTCAAGGGGGTCGGCGAGGCGACGCTGTTCGGTACCGAGTATGCGATGCGGGTCTGGCTCGATCCGCAGCGGCTGGCCGGCTACAAGATGACGCCAGCCGAAGCGCTGGCGGCGGTGCGGGCGCAGAACGTGCAGGTGGCGACCGGTGAACTCGGCCAGCTGCCGGCGGCACCGGGGCAGGAAATCAACGCCACCGTCGTCACGCAAGGGCGCTTCGTGACGCCCGAGCAGTTCGGCAATATCGTGCTGCGCGATGGCGGGAATGGGGCGCAGGTAAGGCTGAAGGATGTCGCCAAGGTCGAGCTGGGCGCGCAGGACTACTCCGTTGTTGCGCGGTTGAACGGCAAGCAGACTGCCGCGATCGGTGTGAAGCTGTCGCCGGACGGCAATGCGGTCGAAACGGCCCGGCTCGTGCGCGAGAAGATGAATGATCTGTCGCGCTATTTCCCGCAGGGCGTGGCGTGGGACATTCCGTACGACACCTCGAAGTTCGTTGACATCTCGATCAAGGAAGTGCTGAAAACACTGGCCGAGGCGATCGTGCTGGTGTTTCTGGTGATGTATCTGTTCCTCGGCAACCTGCGCGCGACCTTGATTCCGACTATCGTCGTGCCGATCGCGCTGACCGGTTCGCTTGTCGGGCTATATCTGCTCGGCTATTCGATCAACGTGCTGACGCTGTTCGCGATGGTGCTGGCGATCGGCATCCTCGTCGACGACGCAATCGTCGTCGTCGAGAACGTCGAGCGGATCATGGCCGAGGAAGGGCTGGCGCCGCGCGAGGCCACGCAGAAGGCGATGGGGCAGATTGTCGGCGCGATCGTCGCGATCACGCTGGTGCTTTCGGCAGTGTTCGTACCGATGGCGTTCTTTACCGGCTCGGTCGGCGCGATCTACCGGCAGTTTTCGGTGACGCTGGTACTGACGATGGGCTTCTCGGCGCTGCTGGCGCTGACGCTCACGCCGGCCTTGTGCGCGACGTTGCTCAAGCCGATCCACAAGGGTGAACTGCATGCGCAGACCGGCTTCTTCGGCTGGTTCAACCGCAAGTTCCACAACACCACCGTCGGTTATGTCGGCTGGGTGACGCGCATCCTGCGCCGCTCCGGGCTGGCGCTGCTGTTCTTCGCGCTGGTACTCGCGGCGACCGGCTGGCTCATGAGCCGGCTGCCGACGTCGTTCCTGCCGGACGAGGATCAGGGTTATTTCGTCAGTCTGGTGCAGCTGCCGGCCGGTGCGACGCGTGAGCGCACGCTGGTGGTGATGAACGAGGTCGAGCAGTACTACATGAAGCAGCCAGCCGTCGACAAGGTGATCGGCGTGGTCGGCTTCAGCTTCTTCGGTCGTGGCCAGAATGCGGCGCTGGCCTTCGTGACGCTGAAGGACTGGAAGAACCGTCCGAAGAAGGAAGACGGCGTCACCAGTCTGGTGCAGAACGCGAACATGATGCTGTTCCGGATCAAGCAGGCCTTCGTGTTTGCGATCAATGTGCCGCCGATTCCCGAGCTGGCGTCGGTCGGCGGTTTCGACTTCCGGCTGCAGGACCGGGCTGGTGTCGGTCGCGAGAAGCTGCTTGAGGCGCGCAACATGCTGCTTGGCATGGCGGGGCAGAATCCGGCGCTGGCCGGTGTTCGCCCCGAAGGGCAGGAGCCGGGCGCGCAGCTTTATCTTGATGTCGATCGGGTTCGTGCCAGCCAGCTTGGCATTCCGCTCTCCGACCTCAACGACACGCTGTCGATCGCACTCGGATCGGCCTATGCCAATGACTTCGTCCGTGAAGGCCGCATCCTGCGCGTGCTGATCCAGGCCGATGCGCAATCACGTTCGTCGCCGGACGGCATCCTCGGTCTGCAGTTGCGCAACCGTCAGGGCGGCTTGGTGCCGCTGTCCGAAATCGCCACGGCCACCTGGGTGGTGGGGGCGCCGAAGCTCGACCGGTACAACGGCCTGCCGTCGTACAAGATCAGCGGCGGTCCGGCGCCGGGCAAGAGTTCGGGGGACGCAATGAGCGCGATGGAGGAAATGGCGGCCAAGCTGCCACAGGGTATCGGCTTCGAGTGGTCAGGCACGTCGTACGAAGAACGCTTGTCGGGCTCGCAGGCACCTTTCCTGTTCGGTCTGTCGGTGCTGGTCGTCTTTCTGTGTCTTGCCGCGCTGTACGAGAGCTGGTCGATTCCGTTCGCCGTGTTGCTGGTGGTGCCGCTGGGGATCTTCGGTGCCGTGCTGGCCATGACGATGCGCGGCTTGCCGAACGACGTCTATTTCAAGGTGGGCCTGATTGCGATCATCGGCCTGTCGTCGAAAAACGCGATCCTGATCATCGAATTCGCCAAGGATCTGCAACGTCACGGCATGGACTTGACCGAAGCCACGCTGGAGGCCTGCCGGTTGCGGTTCCGGCCGATCCTGATGACCTCGATTGCCTTCATTGCCGGTGTCTTGCCGCTGGTGATCAGTTCGGGGGGCGGTGCGGCCAGCCGGCACGCGATCGGTACCGGGGTCATGGGCGGGATGATTGCCGCGACGGTGCTGGCGGTCTTCCTGGTGCCGGTGTTCTTCGTCGTGACACGCAGGCTGTTTCCGGACAAGGCGCACAAAGCCCTGACCGAAGCCGCCAGTGACGATCACCGCTAAGGAGCGCACGATGAAAACAACCATGATTTCGCTCGCCGTGCTGGCCTTGCTGGGCGGTTGCGCCATGGGCCCGGATTACCAGCGTCCGGCGCTCGACATGCCCAAGCAGATCGGGCAGGTCGATGCCACGTCACAGTCGGCAAGTTTGCCGGCAATCAAGTGGGAAAACTACTTTACCGATCCCGCGCTGACGCCGCTGATCCGCGATGCGCTCGCGAACAACCGTGACCTGCGCGTTGCCGTCGCCCGGGTCGAAGAGGCAAGGGCGCTGTACGGTATCCAGCGCGCCGACCAGTTGCCGACGTTCAATGCCAACGGTGCCGCCGCCGCCAGCCGCGTGCCGGGGTCGCTGAGCAGTACCGGCAGCGAGGCGATCAATCACCGCTACGATGCGAATCTCGGCCTGCTGTCCTACGAACTGGACTTCTGGGGGCGCGTTCGCCGGCTGAGTGAAGCGGCGCAAGCCAACTACTTTGCCAGCGAAGCGGCACAAAAGAGTTTCCGCTCCGGCCTGATTGCCGATGTCGTTAGCGGCTACTACGCAGCGCAGGCATTGTCAGAACAGCTGGCTTTCTCGCGCAAGACCGAGGTCGCGCGTGCAGAAACCTTGCGGCTGGTCCAGCGCAGGCTGGATGTCGGTGTGGCTGGGCGGCTCGAGTTGCTCGAGGCGCAAACTGCTCTCGAAGCGGCGCAGACCATTTCGGCGCAACTGGCCAAGCAAAAAGACAATGCCCGCCATGCGCTGAGTGTCCTGATCGGACGCGTTGTCGCTGACGATGAATTGATCTCGGGTGATGCCACGCTGCTGGAGAAGCGGCCGCTGCCCCTCGCCATTCCTGCCGGCCTTTCCTCTGAGGTTCTTCTGGGGCGGCCGGACGTCGAACAGGCCGAGCAGCAGCTGGTTGCCGCCAATGCCAATATCGGCGCTGCGCGCGCGGCATTCTTCCCCAAAGTGACGCTGATGGGGTCGGCAGGCTCTGCCAGCGCGGAACTTGGCGACCTGTTCAAGAGCGGCAGCGGCGCGTGGAGCTTCCTGCCGACCGTCTCGATGCCGATTTTTGACGGCGGACGCACGCAGTCCGGGCTGGATCTGGCCGAGGCGCGCAAGGTCGGCGCGGTTGCGTCATACGAGAAAACGGTTCAGGTGGCGTTCAGGGAAGTCGCCGACGTGCTGTCCGACCAGCAGTGGCTGGCCGCGCAGCTCGAGGCGCAGCAGCGGCTGATTCGCAGCCAGTCGGCGCGGATGGATCTGGCAGAGCGCCGCTACAAGGACGGCCTGACCAACTACCTGGAGTTCCTGATCGCACAGCGCGATTACTTTACCTCGCAGCAAACGCTGATCGAGGCGAGGCGGGCGCGGTTGACCGTTGCTGCTCAGGCGTACAAGGCACTGGGTGGGGAATGAAAAAACGCCAGGAGAGTATCCTGGCGTTTTCTTTTGCAAGAGGCTGAATCAGCCCATGTGCTGGCCACCGTTGATGGCGAGGTTGGCACCGGTCATGAAGCCGGATACGTCCGAAGCCAGGTAGCCGATCAGGCCGGCGATTTCTTCCGGCTTGCCGAGGCGGTTGACCGGGATGTGGGCGATGATCTTGTTGCGCACGTCTTCCGGTACGGCCATGACCATGTCGGTGGCGATGTAGCCCGGGGAAATCGTGTTGACCGTCACACCCTTGCGGGCTACTTCCTGTGCCAGCGCCATGCTGAAACCGTGCATGCCGGCCTTGGCGGCGGAGTAGTTGGTCTGGCCGAACTGGCCTTTCTGGCCATTGATCGACGAAATATTGATCACGCGACCCCAGCCGCGATCAGCCATGCCGTCGACGAACTGCTTGCAGACATTGAAGATCGAGTCGAGGTTGGTCTTGATCACAGCGTCCCAGCTCACCTTGTCGAGCTTCTTGAAGGTGGCGTCGCGGGTGATGCCTGCGTTGTTGACGAGGACGTCGACGGCGCCGACGTCGGTTGTCACCTTTGCCGCAAGCGCGACGCAAGCATCATAATCGGTCACGTCACACTGGTAGGCGTGGAAGTTGTAACCGAGCTCTTTCATGTCGGCGAGCCAGCTCTCCTCCTTGCCGGGGCGCGAGTAGGTGGTGACGACGGTAAAACCGTCATCCGCAAGTCGTTTGCAGATAGCAGAACCAATGCCGCCCATGCCGCCCGTAACCAATGCGATCTTTGCCATGATTTGCTGTCCTTCTCTTTTGTAGATGTTGTCGTTCTCGCCTGCTTTCAGGCAAAGAAATCTTACTATTTACATTCTGCGGATGTAAATAAGTAAGTTGTAATGTTTGTGCGTGACCGCAACACTTGCTCAAAACTGGAAATCACCGGAATGTCTTCAAGCATCACGCAATCACCACGATCGATCCTCATCAGTGGTTGTTCTACAGGTATAGGTCACAGCGTTGCCCATGGTCTGGCTGCGCGGGGGTGGCGGGTGTTTGCTACCGCACGTCAGGCCGATGATGTCGCCAGCCTGAGTGCGGAGGGGTTGAATGCCCTGCAGCTCGATGTCTCCGACGATACCTCGATCCGGCAGTGCGTCGATAAGGTGTTGACCCAGACCGGGGGGCGGCTGGATGCGTTGTTCAACAATGCGGGCTTCGGTGTGCCGGGGGCGGTCGAGGATCTGGGGCGCGAGGCCATGCGTTTCCAGTTCGAAACCAATGTGTTCGGCAGTCTTGCACTGACCAATGCGGTGCTGCCTGTGATGCGCCGGCAGGGGCGCGGGCGAATCCTGTTCAACAGTTCGGTGCTCGGGTTTGCGGCAATGCCGTACCGTGGTGCCTACAACGCCAGCAAGTTTGCGCTCGAGGGGCTGGTGGATACCCTCCGGCTGGAGCTGGAAGGCTCGGACATTCATGCCGCGCTGATCGAGCCCGGTCCGATTACCAGCCGGTTCCGTGCCAATGCGCAGCTACAGTTCGATCGCTGGATTGATGATGCGTCCAGCGTGCATCAACCCGCCTACAGGGCGATGCGCGAGCGGCTGGCCAAGCCGGGGCCGGCTGCACCGTTTACGTTGCCGCCCGAGGCTGTGTTGGCTGCAGTGATCGCGGCGCTTGATGCCGACCGTCCGGCTGCACGCTACCGCGTGACCGTGCCGACGCACCTATTCTGGTGGCTCAAGCATCTGCTTCCGACCCGCTTGCTCGATTTGGTACTTTTGCGCGCCAGCGGCGATGAGCCCGGCCATGTGTACGGCCGCAAGTAAAACCGTCATGCAAACCGGCTTGAGTCACATTCCGTCGTCCTTGTCCAGAATTGAGGGGGGACGGGTGTTCGGCTAAAATACGGGATTCCAATCTGTTGCATTCGCCATGACCAAGTACATCTTCGTAACCGGCGGCGTTGTTTCTTCTCTCGGGAAGGGCATCGCCGCCGCGTCACTTGCGGCCATCCTCGAGTCGCGTGGCCTCAAGGTCACCATGATGAAGCTCGATCCCTACATCAACGTCGACCCGGGCACCATGAGCCCGATGCAGCACGGTGAAGTCTTCGTAACCGAAGACGGTGCGGAGACCGACCTCGATCTGGGTCACTACGAGCGCTTCATCCATTCGAAGATGAAGAAGAGCAACAACTTCACCACCGGCCAGATCTACGAGTCGGTGATCAAGAAGGAACGTCGCGGCGATTACCTGGGCAAGACCGTTCAGGTGATCCCGCACATCACCGACGAAATCCGGCTCTTTATCGGCGAAGGCACTGCGGGCGTCGATCTGGCCGTGATCGAAATCGGCGGGACGGTCGGCGATATCGAATCGTTGCCTTTCCTTGAGGCCATCCGTCAGATGGGCGTCGTGCTCGGGCGCGAAAACGTCTGCTTCGTTCATCTCTCCTACGTGCCGTACATCGCGGCCGCCGGCGAGATCAAGACCAAGCCGACCCAGCACAGCGTCAAGGAACTGCGCGAAATCGGCATTCAGCCGGACGTGCTGATCTGTCGTGCCGACCGTGCCGTGCCGGACGACGAGCGCAAGAAGATCGCGCTGTTCACCAACGTGTCCGAAAAGGCCGTGGTGTCGTGCCCCGACATGGACTCGATTTACCAGATTCCGCGCGTGCTTTCGAGCCAAGGCATCGACGACATCATCTGCAAGCAGCTGCAGCTGGACCTGCCGAAGGCTGACCTGTCGATGTGGGACCGTATCGTCGGTGCGATCCAGAATCCGAAGCAGACCGTCAACATCGCCATGGTCGGCAAGTACGTCGACCTGACCGAGTCGTACAAGTCGCTGATCGAAGCGCTGAAGCATGCCGGCATCCACACCGAAAGCGAAGTGAAGATACACTTCGTCGACTCCGAGTCGCTCGAAACCGAAGGTCCGGGCTGCCTCAAGTCGGTCGATGCGATCCTCGTGCCGGGCGGCTTCGGCAAGCGCGGTGTCGAGGGCAAGATTGTTGCGGTCAAGTATGCTCGCGAGAACAATATTCCTTACCTCGGCATCTGTCTCGGTATGCAGATTGCGCTGATCGAATACGCACGCGATGTGGCGGGCATGACGGGCGCCAATTCGACCGAATTCGACCTCGAAACCGAATTCCCGGTCGTGGCGCTGATCGACGAGTGGGTCAACCACGACGGCAAGATCGAAACGCGTGACGAAAACTCGAACATGGGCGGCACGATGCGTCTCGGTGCGCAGGAATGCAAGCTGGCATCGGGTAGCCATGCTGCAAACATCTATGGCGCGGATATGATCACCGAGCGTCATCGCCATCGTTACGAAGTGAACAACCACTACCTGCCGCGCCTTGAAGCGGCTGGCCTGATGATCAGCGGCAAGTCGACCGGCGCTGAACAGCTGGTCGAGACGATCGAGCTGGCGGGGCACCGCTGGTTCTTCGCTTGCCAGTTCCATCCGGAGTTCACCTCGACGCCGCGCGATGGTCATCCGCTGTTCAAGTCCTATATCGAGGCGGCGATCGATTACGCCAAGGCACAAGGTCGCGAAGGCCTGAGCTGCTGATCGGTTCGGGCCGCCCGTCACGGGTGGCCCGTCATACGTTTGGACGAGGCATTCGCGCCTCGTCGGGAGACAAGACTCATGAAGCTTTGCGGATTCGATGTCGGCCTCGACAAGCCGTTTTTCCTGATTGCCGGGCCGTGCGTCATCGAGGGCGAGCAGTTCTCGATCGATGTGGCCGGCCAGCTCAAGGAAATCACCACCGAGCTGGGTATTCCGTTCATTTTCAAGTCGAGCTTCGACAAGGCCAATCGCTCCAGCGGCAAGTCGTTCCGCGGCTTCGGCATGGACGAGGGCTTGAAGATCCTTGCCAAGGTCAAGGAGCAGATCGGCGTGCCGGTGCTGACCGACATCCACGAGATCGATCAGATCAAGCCGGTGTCGGCCGTGGTTGACGTGCTGCAAACGCCTGCCTTCCTGTGCCGCCAGACCGACTTCATTCGTGCCTGTGCCCAGTCGGGTCGGCCGGTGAATATCAAGAAAGGCCAGTTCCTCGCGCCAGGTGACATGAAGAATGTCATCGACAAGGCCCGCGAGGCCGCACGCGACGCCGGCTTGCCGGATGATGTGTTCATGGCGTGCGAACGGGGCGCGAGCTTCGGCTACAACAATCTGGTTTCGGACATGCGCTCGCTGGCGATCATGCGGGAAACCGGTGCGCCGGTAGTATTCGATGCGACGCACTCGGTGCAACTTCCCGGCGGTCAGGGGGACAAATCCGGTGGGCAGCGCGAATTCGTGCCTGTGCTGGCGCGCGCCGCAATGGCCGTCGGTGTTGCCGGGCTGTTTGCCGAGACGCACCCCGATCCGGCTTGCGCGATGTCCGATGGCCCGAACGCCTGGCCGCTGCCGCGAATGAAGGAGTTGCTGACCGTGCTCAAGGCAATCGACGCCACGGTCAAGGCAAACTCACTGGCTGAACAAACGCTGTAACCCGGGGCGGGCAGCATGGCCCCGGTTCGTGTTCTACAAACATCATCGTCAACATAGGAAAGCATCAATGAGCGCAATCGTTGAAGTGATCGCCCGCGAGATTCTCGACTCCCGCGGCAACCCGACCGTCGAAGCAGACGTTCTGCTCGAATCCGGTGTGATGGGCCGTGCCGCTGTGCCGTCCGGCGCATCGACCGGCGAGCGCGAAGCGCTCGAACTGCGCGACAACGACAAGTATCGCTACCTCGGCAAGGGCGTGCTCAAGGCCGTTGAAAACATCAACACCGAAATCGTTGAGGCCATCATCGGTCTGGATGCTGCCGATCAGGCGTTCATCGACAAGACCATGCTTGAGCTTGATGGCACCGAAGACAAGAGCAAGCTGGGCGCCAACGCCATCCTCGCCGTGTCGATGGCCGTGGCCAAGGCAGCTGCCGAAGAATCGGGCCTGCCGCTGTACCGCTACATCGGTGGCTCGGGTCCGATGAGCCTGCCGGTGCCGATGATGAACGTCGTCAACGGTGGCGAGCACGCTTCGAACAGCCTCGACTTCCAGGAGCTGATGATCGTTCCGGTTGGCGCGCCGACTTTCCGTGAGGCGCTGCGCTACGGCGCCGAGATCTTCCACAACCTGAAGAAGATCCTGCACGACAAGCATCTGCCGACCCAGGTCGGCGACGAAGGCGGTTTCGCGCCGGACGTGGCCAATGCTGAAGAAGCGCTGGACCTGATCCTGGCCGCCATCCACAAGGCCGGCTACAAGCCAGGCGAAGACATCGCGATCGCGCTGGACTGCGCTGCGTCGGAATTCTTCGACAAGGCGACCGGCAAGTACGTGTACAAGAAGAGCGACAAGCGCGAGCTGACCAGCGAGCAGCAGGTCGACTACCTCGAAAGCCTCGTCAACAAGTACCCGATCATCTCGATCGAGGACGGCATGGGCGAGCGTGACTGGGACGGCTGGAAGGTACTGACCGACCGTCTGGGCGACCGCGTCCAGCTCGTCGGCGACGACCTGTTCGTCACCAACACCAAGATCTTGGCCGAAGGCATCGCCAAGGGCATCTGCAACTCGATCCTGATCAAGGTCAACCAGATCGGTTCGCTGTCGGAAACGCTGGCTGCCGTCGACCTGGCCAAGCGCAACGGCTACACCTCGGTCATGTCGCACCGCTCGGGCGAAACCGAAGACAGCACCATTGCCGATCTGGCCGTGGCAACCAACTGCATGCAAATCAAGACCGGCTCGCTGTCGCGTTCGGACCGTATCGCCAAGTACAACCAGCTCCTCCGTATCGAAGAAGAGCTCGGTGATGCTGCGTTCTATCCGGGCCGTGGTGCGTTCTACCAGCTCAAGAAGTAATCAGCGAGCCGGTGTACGCCGCAAACATGTAGTAAGATGGAAAACCGGGGTTCGGCCCCGGTTTTTCTTTTGTTCCAGACCGGTTTTCGCACTCATCCATGCGCCTGCTTGCCATCACTCTTGCCCTGTTGATCGCCCTGTTGCAATGGCCACTCTGGGTCGGCAAGGGGAGCTGGCTGCGCGTCTGGCAGCTCGACAACGAGCTGGTCGCCAAGCGTGCGCAAAACGAACGGCTGAAAGAGCGTAACGCCGCGCTCGATGCCGAAGTCGCCGACCTCAAATCCGGTACTGATGCGATTGAAGAACGTGCCCGCAACGAGCTGGGCATGATCCGGCAGGACGAGGTGTTCTTCCAGGTGCTGGATCGCCGCAAGCCGGCCAGCAGTCCCGTGATTGCCAGTACCATTGCTTCGGCGCCCTGAGCCATTGCGCTCAAATTGTGCTCCTTTCTTGTTTGTATAAACAAAAATTCACAACTGTTATGGTGTAACTGTATATTGGTATCTCATCGACGATGAGGTGCACCATGGCGACGCCCGTTTCTCCAGCTTCAAAGCGCAAGGCCGATACCCTGTACTTCCAGCTCGCGGAGGAGATGGCGCAGGCTATCGCAGCAGGGGTGTTGAAGACCGGTGAGCGCCTGCCGTCGATTCGACGCCTGTCAGCACAAAGGCAAATCAGTTTGTCGACAGTCATGGAGGCGTACCGCGAGCTTGAAGCGCGCGGGCTAATCGAAGCCAGGCCACAAAGCGGCTTTTACGTCCGAACCCTGCACGCCGCGCTTTCGGCGCCGGCGCTGACCCAGCCGCCGGCCGAGCCGCGCGAGGTGGTGACGGCGCCTGTGCTCTGGCCGTATCAGGTCAACGAGAGCCAGTCGATTCGCGTTGATTTCGGCCTTGCGATCCTTTCCCCTGAACTCTATCCGACGCAACAGTTGCAGCGGCTGCTCGCGCAAACGACACGTTACCAGCCGCGCACGCTGGCCGATTACGGCAAGCCGGCCGGGGATATCGAGCTGCGCCGCCATATTGCCCGTCGCTCGCTGGCGTGGGGCGGACAGTTCGAGGCCGATGACGTGCTGATCACGCACGGCTGTCTCGAGGCGATCAACCTTTGCCTGCGTGCCGTGACCGAACCCGGCGACGTGGTCGCGATCGAATCGCCGGCGTATTTCGGCTTGCTGCAGATACTCGAGAGTTTCAAGCTCAAGGCGCTGGAAATCCCGACCCATCCGCAGACAGGCATCTCGATCGAAGCGCTGGAACTGGCGACGCGCGATGGTCGGGTCAAGGCCTGCCTGCTGATCCCGAACTTCTCCAATCCGCTTGGCAGTGTCATGCCGGATGAAAACAAGAAGCGGCTGGTTGAAATGCTCTCGATCCGGAATATTCCGTTGATCGAGGATGACCTGTACGGCGAGTTCTTCCATCACGGCAGTCGGCCGAGGCCGGCCAAGGCCTTCGATCGTGACGGCAACGTCATGCTGTGTTCCTCGTTCACCAAGGCGCTGGCGCCCGGGATGCGCGTGGGCTGGGTGGTGGCCGGGCGCTGGCGTCGCGAGCTGGAGAAGCTCAAGTTCATCAACACGTATTCGACGCCGCTGGCGCTGCAGCAGACCATCTCCCGTTTTCTCGAGAACGGTGGCTACGATCATCATTTGCGGCGGCTGCGGCGGGCGGTGGCCGAACAGGTTGACGGGGCGGTGTCGGCGATTCGACGGTACTTTCCGAAGGACGCCCGGCTCAATGTGCCGCAGGGCGGTTATGTGCTGTGGGTCGAGTTGCCCGAGTGCGTGGACACGCGCGAGCTGCTGCGTCTGTCACTGGCAGAAGGCATCAACTTTGCGCCGGGCGAGCTGTTCTCGCCGAGTCACAGCTACCGGAACTGCTTGCGCATCTGCTGCGTCGAGCCGTGGACGACCCGCCACGAACGGGCGATCCAGCGCCTGGGCGAACTGTGTCAGGGCTTGATCCATCCGGTGCCCTGCAATATGGTGGTGGTTCAGTAACTGCTATCGGCGCTGTCGTCGCCGATGTGCATGACCACCATGCAGCTGGTCGGCCCGTTGAGCTGGACCTCGTCGCAGAACGGCGAGTAAGACATCAGGCAGGGTTGGTTGGTGTGGGTTTCGTCAACCCAGATGACATCGACGCGCTGGCCACAGACCGAGTCCAGCGCCATACGCAGCATGCTGATGTTTTCGACCAGACCGGCGAGCGCCGGGGTGCTGTACACCCAGAGGGCAAGGGTCAGCGTGGCGAGGAGGGTGGTGCGGACCATGGCGGGCCTCCTTGCAGTCCGCCGGCATGACGTGCCGGCCTTCTTTTGACTGCCATGGTTCCACTCTAGATTCTTACAGCGCGCGCTTCAGTATGCCGAGGCCGCCGAATGTCGGTTGGGCTGCCGTCGCCCGAAACGGGCGATGGTACTTGATTAGCTGCGGATCGAGGTGTAACTGCGCAGTGCCGCCGTAGGCTTCGAACAGTGCCAAGCCGTGCCCCGGCGCAGTCCAGTATTCTCCGGTCCGAAGAATGACATCCTCTCCGTTGAACGTTAGCCAGAGACAGCCGTGCGCGCATCGCAGCTGCCGCCCCGGTTCGAGCGTGATCCGCAGCAGGCGGTTGGACGTGAGTGTGAGGGATTGCATCGTCGTCTCCTGTCAGGGCTTATGGGACGATGCTACGGCTGAGGGGTTGGGGACAGTAGATGCAACTGTCCCGCCCGCCAACACTTCAGTGCCTTACTGTGTGCTGATTGTACTGCTCATGACAATGGCGATCTGTACCGCATGCCCGGCTGCGGCGATTCATTCGTCGTCATCGCCACCAAGGGTGGGCTGATATGCCTCGCCACGCCGCAGGGCGCGCAACAGAAAGCGTGCCGGGTCGATGGCGCGAAGCAGTGCGATTTCGACCGGCGCGGGCTCGCCGTTGAGCTGGCACGCCAGGATTTCGCCGATGAGCGCCGACCATGACAGCCCGCGCGCGCCGAGTGCTAGGGCGCCGTACAAGCCCGTCTGGCGCGGAATCTGTGCCAGTTGATGGCAGCGCGGGTAGGCGTCGTGCCACGGCTGTGCCAATTCGCCCACCAGCGGTAGACGATCGGGTGAGGTCGGTCGCTGGCAAACCCGGTTCCTTAGTGCCGTATCAGGTGGCAGCGCTAGCTCAGGCAACAATGCGGCAAGTGCATTGCGGTTTTCAGCTTCGGCGGCGGCCAGATCGCCGTTGAATGCGGCTGCGCCGATGATCCGTTCTCCGTCCAGTTCGCCGGTCAGGTAGCCCGCACCGGCGATGCCGGCCGCATTCAGGCCGATCGCCGATGCGGGGAGATGACTGGCAACCCTTGCGACACTCCAGAGTGGCAAATCGGCGGCGGGCGCGAGTGCCCTTGCCGCGCTGGCGTTGGCAAGGATCACGATCGGGGCTTCCGCTACGAGGCGTTTTTCGCCATCGAATGCACGCCAGATGCCGGTCTCGTCGACTTCCAGTGTCGCCACGGTGGTGTTGCCGCGAAAACGGACGCGATCGCCATGCCGTGCCAGCAGCGCGCGGCAATAGCCCGGCGGATTGATCCATGCGCCTTGCTCGAACCACCAGCCCCCGCGCAGTGGCCGGTGGCCGAGGCGCTGTTCGGCCTCGTCCGGAGGCAGGAAGGCCAGACCAGGCCAGTTGCCACTGTCTGCGATCTGCCGCTGTAGTGCTTCCTGTTCCGCGTTGCGGGCGACCTGAAGGATGCCGCCGACCTTGTGCGGCACGCTCAGGCCGGCGTCCGCCAACTGGCGCAGCAGGGCGAGCGTTGCGGCATTGCCGGCGCGGCTCAGCCGTGCGAGCAGGTTGTCATCCTGCGAGACATAGGCGTGCATCAGCCCGGCCAGATTGCCCGACGACTGCGTTGCCGGCTCGACTGCCGTGTCGACGATATCGATGCGCCAGCCGCGCGCGGCCAGCCGTTCGGCCACGGCACAGCCGGCCAGTCCGGCGCCGATGACCATCGCGTGCTTTGCCTTGCCGGATGGCGCAGGCGTGCGCGGTGCCCGCGCCAGCCTGCCGCGCAGCATCTGCCATTTGCTGCCATATCCTTTGGCTTTTTCGACGGCGAAGCCTGCGTCGTTCAATGCACGCCGGACTGCGCCCGCAGCGGTGTAGGTCGCCAGCGTGGTATCGGCATGACACAGCCGCCAAAGCTGTTTGAATACCGTTGGCGTCCACAGATCGGGATTTTTCGAAGGTGAAAAACCGTCGAGATAGATCGCGTCGGCGCGCGCGTCCAGTTGCGGCAGTACGTCGAGTACGTCGCCGAACATCAGCGTCAGCGTGACGCGCCCGTCATCAAGCCAGAGCCGGTGAAACCCCGGTGTGAGCGCCGGCCATTGCGCCAGCAATTCGGCAGCGAGCGTGGCGTACTGCGGATAACGCGCCAGCAGCGTGGTCAGGTCGTCGCGGCTGAACGGGTGGAGCTCGACCGAGACGAAGTGCAGCCGTTTGCAGGCATCGGGATCGGCTCGCCAGGCGGCCCAAGTCACCAGAAAACTCAGCCCCTGTCCGAAGCCGGTTTCGACGATGGTGAACACGTCGCGCCCCCGCCAGCGGTCCGGCAGGTCGTTGCCGCGCAGAAAAACGTGTTCGGCCTGGCCGATGCCGCCATCGGGTGAGTGGTATGCATCGTCGAAGGTGGCCGAATACGGTATGCCGTGTTCGTTGAACGCGAGTCGGGCGGGAACGATGAGGGTGGGGCGTGCCAAGGGTGCTTTCCGGGCAAAGCCGCGATTTTACGTGCCGGCGGCCGGGGTGTCGTCGCCGGAAAGAAAACGGTGCACCAGCAGGCAGAAACCAATGCCGACGACGAAATTGGCGCAGGCAAACCAGACGTTGCCGCCACCGGCATAGCCCCAGCGCACGATTTCGATCCCGATGGTGAACAGCAACATTGTGATCATGCCCAGCGATGCCGCCACGGTACCCTTGCTCACTTGGCTCGAAAACAGCGTCAGCCGGTACAGCGCGGCGTTGGCAAGGCCTGCGCCGAAAGCGCAGAGACTGATGCCGGCAACGAGCCAGGCCACAGCAGTGTGATCGATCAGCATGGCGATGGCCGCCAGCGTCAGCCCGGCCATGACCGGTGCGAGGCCGAACTTGATCATCCGGGTGATGGGCACACGGTCGGCCATTCTCGCCAGCGTGAGATTCCCGGCGATCAGGGCTGCGAAGATCGGAATCTGCCAGAGGCCATAAGCCAGCGGCGTCATCTGCGCGCGCTCCATCAGGATGACGGGCGCCTGGCCAATCCACGTCAGCAAGGGCAGGCTGGCCGCGCCGATGGCCAGCGCCCCGCAGACGAAACGACGGTTGGTGAATACCTTGCGATAGTCGCCGGCGATGCTGCGTACGTTGAACGGGGTGCCGCGCAGCTTGGCCGTTTCGGGCATGGTGCGCCACAGTCCGAGCAGCGAGATCGAGGTGGTGATGGCGATCAGGACGAAAATCGTCCGCCACGGTGCGACTTCGATCAGCGCCGCACCGGCAACGGGGCCGACCAGTGGTGCCAGCAGGGCGACATTGGCCATCAGCGCCATGACCTTCACTGCGGCGGTTTCGGTAAACGCTTCCTGGATCGAGGCGTATCCGATTGCGGTGACGAAGCACAGCCCCATTCCCTGAAAGAACCGCAGCACCATGAACTGGCCGATCGAGCTGGTCGGCAGCGTCAGCAGCAACAGCACGATGAACGCGGCAACACCGAACAGCATCAACGGCCGTCGTCCGATCCGGTCCGACAGCGGTCCGAGCAACCACTGCAGCGCTGCACCACCGGCGAGATAGGCGGCCAGCGCGGTGGGCACCAGCGACGAGGGGGCGTTGAACTCGTGCACGACCTGCAGCATGCCCGGCAGGATCATGTCGTTGGCAACGTAGGTCGAGAACTCGAACAGCACCAGCGAAATCGGGAACAGCATCGTTCGCCAGGTGAGTCGGGAAATGGGCTGCGCGTTCATGGGGGCGTATCGGAGGGGTAACTTTGCAGTTTGACCGATGACGCTGGAATGCGCGATGAACGATTACCATTTCAATCGTTCGGCCGGCTGATTGGACAAGGTGGGACAAACACGCCGGGCGCCGGATTGCGGGGTGGTTCGGGCGTGTCTTCGAATGCGCTACGTCTCATTCTTTCGTGGCTGACATGAATACCGACACTTTCTTATATTGACGACAGTATTCATTCTTTATTGTTATATCTGCCGGATGCCTATCCTTGTTTCGCATTTACAAACAAGGAGGAATGCAATGTCGTTTCGCTCGAATCAAACGCGCAGCAACAAGGCCGCAAAAACACTGACCTTGATCGCCGGACTGATGCTCGCCGGCCTGACCAGTGCCGCTTCGGTACTGGCCACCCCCGAGCAGCAGGCGCTCGATGCCAAGGCAATCCAGATCAAGAAAAACAACCTGTTCCTGCTGCAGCGGGGCCAGCTGGCCGCTGCGTATTCGGCCGCGCATGGCGCGCCGATCAGCAGCGAAGCGTCGGCGAGCCTCAATCACGCGATTGACGAGCTGGTGTTCAGCGCCATCCAGAAGGCGGTGAACAATGATCCGCTGTACCCGAAAATCTACTGGCTGAATGCGCCGCCGCGCGACTGGTTCGGCCTCAAGGTGCCGGGCGGGCGCTATTCGTTCGACAATCCGGACAACATTTACCGGACCATCCCGATCAATGGCGATTCGCGTTACGTGATTCGCGGCCAGCGTCGCGGTGCGGGCCCGACCGACGTGACCTTTTCGCTGATCAGCAATCCGAACTACCAGCAAAGTATCGCGGTACTGGACGGCCAGGATCTGGTCGTGGCCGCCGATGGCAGCTATACGATCACCATCGACAACCAGCCGGCCAACGGCCGGGTCAACCACATCCAGTCGACGGCCGATGCCAGACAGCTGTTCGTGCGCAACAATCTGGGCGACTGGACGGCTGAAGCCGCCGACGCGCTGAGCGTGACCCGGCTCGACACGCCGTCGCGCCCGGTTCGTGGCGATGCGGACATCGTTGCCGATGCGCGTACCAATCTGAACGAATCGACGGTGGCGTATGCAATCGGCACATTGGGCGTGAAAACCTATGCCAACCCGGTCAATACGCTACCACAACCGAGTTCATCGGCGACGCTGGGGACGCTGGTGACGCAGGCCAGCACCTTCGGCCATTTTCGTTTGGCTGATGACGAGGCCTTGCTGGTGAAGGTCAATACCGGCGGGGCGGGCTACTTCGTTCTGCCGGTGACCGACCCGTGGACGGTGAGTGTCGACCCGGATCGTCGTCAGGTCAGCCTGAACAATGTCCAGGCCGTGGCCGATGCCGACGGCAGCTACACCTTCGTGGTGTCGCCGCGTGATCCGGGCGTGTTCAACTGGGTCGAAACCGCCGGCCTGCACGAAGGCACGCTGATGCCGCGCTGGCAGAAACTGCCTGCGTCGACGCCGGCGACCGGTGGGCCGGCGATTTCGACGAAGCTGCTCAAGCTGGCCGATCTGCCGTATTACCTGCCGGCAGGAACGCGCACGGTGACGCCGGCCGAGCGTCAGCAGCAGCTGCAGGCGCGCACCGCCGGTTATGACCAGCGCGTGGCCACCGACTGATCGACGTGGCAATGCCCGGCGAGTCCGGGTGACAGGGCGGCGGCCTGCTGGTCGCCGCGCTTGCTTTGCGGCATGCTCGCGGCTTTTGCCGCCGGGATGAAATGATGAAGCAGATCGACACGGTCACGCTGGATGCACTGGCATCGCAGGCCGCGCAATCGCCGCGCCGCCGCGCCAACCACAACCTGCATCCCGAACTGGGGGATCCGATCCAGCGCCTGGCCATCGCCATGGAGCCCGATACCTACGTCCGGCCACATCGCCATCCGCATACCTGGGAGCTGCTTTACCCCTTGCGTGGCCGCTTTGTCGTGCTGCATTTCGATGACGCCGGCAATGTAATCGACCGCGCCGTGCTCGGTGAAGGTGCTGCGGTCGTGGAAACACCGGCGGGCGTCTGGCATGCCGTGCTGTCGCTCGATGAAGGTGGCGTGATTTTCGAGGTCAAGCACGGCCCGTACACGGCGATTGCCGCCGAGGATTACACCGCATGGTCACCGGCCGAAGGCGAACCTGCGATGCAAACGCTGATGCGGCGCTACGCGTCGGCGCAGGTCGGCGAACGGCTGGCCTGATGTCCGGCGTCGCTGGCCTGCGCAAGTAGTGCGAGGGCCAGCCGGCCAAGCAGCCAGGCGTTGAGCACATGCCAGGCAAAGTGGGTCCCCGACGGCCATGCCGTGCAGAGCACGTTGTCGATGCTGCGCAGCGTCAGCGACACGCCGAAGATCGCGACGCCTTGCCAGAGCGCCCGTGCCATTGCCGGCGCATGCCGCCGGTGCGCCCATGCCAGCAGGACGAGGCAGAGCCCCGTCGGCAGGTAGAACACCGACCCGTTGAGGGTCGTCGGCGGCAACAGCAGGGCGACACCCTGATTGACGAGCTGGAACACGATCCAGCCAGCGATCACCGCCGGCCAGCGCCAGCCCAGCCCGCGTCGAAGCACGACGATCAGGTAAACGTTGATGAACAGCAGGATGGGCACGACGTCGAGCCACAGTGCCCACGGCGTCGCAAAGGCGTGCCAGAGCGCGCTGCCGATGCCGGTGCTGGCGATGAGAACGGGCAGCGACAGCAGGTCGCCACCGTGGCGCAGGCCGAGGCCGCGTTGCCGCCCGACGCGCCAGACCAGCCATGCGGCAAGAATGAAGGCGGCGTTGCTGAACAGGTTGGCCGGCTCGGCCAGCAGGCCGCTGCCGACACGTTCGCAGTACTGGTCCAGATAGCTCATCTTGCTTCGCACGAAGTCATCCGATGAACCATCGTAGCGGACCGATGTTGCAGTACGGCCACTGGCGGGCTGCGTCTAACGATCGCTCGTCGCGGCAGCGGTGTGAAGTTCGGCAATCAGCTCGGCCGGCACCGGGTGCTCGGCACAGAGTGCGCGCTTCTGCGGTGCCGACAATTGCTTGATGGCATGTTCGGCCCGGCTGGCACTGGCGCGGTCAGCCTGCGCAATGACCGCCATGAGCCGCCTGGGCGGGTTGGCGCGGGTATAGCGCGCGCCCTTGCCGCTGAGATGAGCGCGAAAGCGCGCGGCAACGTCATTGCTGATGCCGGTGTAAAGGCTGCCGTTGGTGCATTCGATCAGATAAACGTACCAGGGCATGGCGTGGCGGCAACGGTTGGCGGGAAGGGGATTCTACCCTTCGCCATCGCTCAGCAATCGCCGGCCGCTGCGGCGCGCGCCTGAATCTCGTCGATCGACAGTGCTTCACGTCGTGACGAGACATACCAGTGGTGGCCGAACGGGTCGACGAGGGTGCCGCTACGGTCGCCGTAAAACTGGTCTGCAACCGGGCGGCTCAAGGTTGCGCCGTGCACGACAGCCAGCGCGGCGGTTGCATCGGCATCCTCGACATAGACCAGCAGGCCGACCGGCGAGCCGCCAATGGTTTGCGGGCTGAGCGCCTGGTACTCGGGGTGTTCGCTCGCCAGCATCAGTGGCTGGCCGTTGATGCGCAGCTCGGCGTGGCCGATCTTGCCGTCCGGGCCGTCGATGCGCATGGTTTCGATCGCGCCGAACACGGTTTGATAGAAGGCGATGGCCGCGTTTGCGTCCCGGACGATCAGGTAGGGGGTGACGGCGGTGTAGTCGGAAGGGATGGGGGAAACAGGCTGGCTCATGGCAATTCCGGCTGGTGGGCAACATCCCAGCCTAGCCCTCCGGCGGCCCGAAAGCTCGGAAAAACCGGCGCAGCACCGGACAATCGTCCGCCCGTCGTTGGGTGCGCGGGATTGTCCGTGGATGGCGCGTGCGATCCGGCTACCGTTGAATCAGATGGCCGTACGCGGCCATCCGGTTTTTCCATGTCGTCAACAAGGAGGCGCCATGAAATCGTACTGCATGGCACTGGCGACCACTGTCGCCCTGATCGCACCGCCGCTGCTGGCCGACGACGATGTCACGTTTACCAATCCCGGACAGATCAAGTGGGAAAAGGCGCCACCTGATCTGCCCAAAGGCGCCAAGGTGGCGGTATTGCACGGTGACCCCGGCAAACCGGGACCGTTCACGATCCGGCTGAGCGCGCCTGCCGGTTACAAAATTCCGGCGCACTGGCACTCGCAGGCCGAGAGCCTGACGGTGATCTCGGGCGAGTTCTACCTCGGTCTCGGTGACAAGCTGGACAAGACCAGGGCCCATGAACTGAAGGCGGGCGGTTTTCATTACCTGCCGGCGAACGTGCATCACTACGCATTCGCCAAAACGCGGGCGGTGGTGCAGGCGAGCGGCGAAGGCCCGTTCGATATCCACTACATCAATCCGGCTGACAATCCGGCTGGCAAGTAGGCAGCACTGAGTGGCGCTGCGGCCGGTACAGCTCCGGCCGCGGCGCCGTCGGCGCGAGTGTCGAGGCTCAACGCTTCGGCTGTAGTCGAAGGATCTGGCCGTCGTCCTCGTCCGTCAACAGGTAAAGCCAGCCGTCCGGGCCTTGGCGTACGTCGCGGATGCGGCGTTTTTCCTGCTGCAGCAAGCGCTCCTCGGCGACAACCTGCTCGCCCGACAGCGTCAGTCTCACCAGCATCGTGTCCTTCAGTGCACCGACGAACAGGCTGCCGCGCCACCCCGGATAGCGGTCGCCGGCATAGAACGCCATGCCCGACGGGGCGATGGACGGATCCCAGTAGTAAACGGGCTGCTGCATGCCCGCTTTGGCCGTGCCTTCGCCAATCTTGAAGCCGGTGTAGTCGCGCCCGTAGGTGATCACTGGCCAGCCGTAGTTGGCGCCGGCCAGCGGGATGTTGATTTCGTCGCCGCCGCGTGCACCGTGCTCGACGGTCCACAGCCTGCCGCTGGCCGGATTGATCGCCGCACCCTGCGGGTTGCGGTGACCGTAGCTCCAGATTTCCGGCCGCGCGCCCTGACGCCCCGAAAACGGATTGCCGGCCGGTATGCTGCCATCGGTATTGATCCGCACAACCTTGCCCAGATGCGTGCCGAGATCCTGCGCCCGGTCGCGTTGATAGCGCTCGCCCAGTGTCACGAACAGCGTGCCGTCACGGGCAAAAACCAGTCGTGAGCCGAAATGGGCGCCGCCTTCGACCTTGGGCTGTTGCCGGAAAATCACCTGTAGCGCGGTGAGGCCGGGCTTGCCACCGGTTTCGACCAGCTCGGCACGTGCAACCGCCGTCCCGGCCCGGCCATTGCTGTCCGCTTCTGCGTAACTCAGATAAACGCGCCGGTTGGTCGCGAATTTCGGATCGAGCGCGACATCGAGCAGGCCGCCCTGACCGGATGCGAAAACGTCGGGGACGCCGGGCACTGGTGCAGACAGGGCGCCGCCCGGAGATACGATGCGCAGTCGTCCCGGCCGTTCGGTAACCAGCATCCGGCCATCGGGCAGGAACGCCAGCCCCCACGGGTGAGCAAGGCCTTGCGCTACGGTTGTCGTCACCCAGTTGTCGTTGATGCTGACCGGCACTGCGGCCCGGCTGGGGCTGATGAACATCAGGCACGTCAGCAGCAGGAACAGCAGTTGCCCGCACTGGCGTGACCCGGTGGCAGTGGCTTGAATGGCTCGCCACGGTGCTTGAAGCCCGGACCACCTCCGTCGTAATGTCCGGTTTCGCGCGCTTGCGCCGAGGGGCGCCGTGGCTGGTCGTGGGTTCATGCAGGGAGCCTCCCCCGTGACGATCAAACTGGTGGGGCCGGCCCGCTCCGGAGGTCCGGGCTCGGCCAGTGATCCGGTTTCGATCGGCAGGACGGGAGGTCGTTCCAGTCGGTGCAGACGAAATTTGCGTCAGCACCGTTTGCGACGGCACGCCGGCGAGTCCATCCATCGCAGCGAAACCGGTTTGCATCAGGGGCGTTTCGCCCGCGTGACTAACGTTGAAGGGGTAGCGGTGTGCCTGTCGCTCCTGCGTGCGGTCGCCTCGAAAGCGTTTTCCATTTCCCAGCCAGGTTCTGCATCCGTCCCGGTGCTTCCGTTGCGCACGGGCAGGGGGCTTCATCTGCAGGAGGTTGCACTGCCAATGACAAACGGACGCGCTTTCGCGCTGACTGCACTGGCCATGCTGGCGTTTGCCGGCAACTCGATCCTGTGCCGTCTGGCATTGAAAACCACGCCGATCGATGCGGCGAGCCTCACGTCAATCCGTCTCGTCGCCGGCGCGATGGCGCTGTGGGCGATCGTCCGCCTGCGCGGCAGTGCGATCGGCGGGGGCTGGTGCTCGGCACTCAGCCTGTTGGCGTATGCAGGCATGTTCTCGTTTGCGTACCTGCACCTCAGCGCCGCGACCGGGGCCTTGCTGTTGTTTGCCGCGGTGCAGGCAACGATGGTCGGCGCCGGCCTGCGGCGGGGCGAGCGAATGAATCCCACCCAATGGCTGGGCTTCATCGTTGCAATGGCAGGTCTGGTCGTTCTGCTGCTGCCGGGGCTGTCCGCGCCGTCGCCGCTGGGCGCGGTGCTGATGGCCGGAGCCGGTGTCGCCTGGGGTGTGTATTCCTTGCGGGGGCGTGGCGCTGCCGATCCCTTGGGCGAAACGGCCGGCAACTTCATCCGCAGTGCACCGCTGACCCTGCTTGTATTGCCGTTTTTCCCGCTGGTCCGACTGCCCGTCGACGGCGTGATCTACGCCGTGCTGTCAGGTGCGCTGACCTCGGGGTGCGGCTATGCCATCTGGTATGCGGCGCTGCGCGGGCTGAGCGCGACCGGTGCAGCGACGGTGCAACTGAGCGTGCCGGTCATCGTGGCTGCGGCTGGCGTTCTGCTGCTTGGCGAGCCGCTGTCGCCGCGCATGCTGTTCGCGGCGGCGGCAATTCTCGGCGGTATCGCGCTGGTGCTGCGCAAGCACTGATCTGCGCCTGCTCAGGCCGTTGCCGCCGACGACAGCAGTTCGCGCAGCACGTAGGGCAGGATGCCGCCGTGCCGGTAGTAGTCGACCTCGATCGGCGTATCGATCCGGCAGCGCACGCTGATGTCTCGAACCGAGCCGTCCGCGCCGGTGATGCGCAGCGTCAGGTCCTGCTGCGGTTTCAGTGCGTCGTCGACGCCGAGGATGTCGAAGGTTTCGCCGCCGCGCAGTTGCAGCGTTGTCGCACTCTCGCTGCCGATGAACTGCAGGGGCAGAACCCCCATGCCGACGAGATTACTGCGGTGGATACGCTCGAAACTGCGTGCTATCACCGCCTTCACGCCGAGCAATTGCGTCCCCTTGGCCGCCCAGTCGCGGCTGGATCCGGTGCCATACTCTTCGCCGGCGATGACCACGGTTGGCGTCCCCTTGGCCTGCCAGGCTTGCGCTGCATCGAAAACGCTCATCTGCTGGCCGTCGTAGAGTGTGAAGCCGCCTTCAGTCCGCGTGCCGTCCGCCTTGGGTGGCAGCATCAGGTTCCTGATCCGCACGTTGGCAAAGGTGCCGCGAATCATGATGTCGTGATTGCCCCGGCGGCTGCCATAGCTGTTGAAGTCGGCGCGCTGTACGCCACGGGTCAGCAGGTACTGGCCGGCCGGGGTGCTCTCGCCAAACGCACCGGCGGGGCTGATGTGGTCGGTGGTGACCGAATCACCCAGGATCAGCAACGCTCTGGCACCGCTGATGCTGGCCACTGGGGCCGGTTGCGGCGTGAAGCCGTCGAAAAACGGCGGCCGTGCGATATAGCTCGATGCCGGCCATGAATAGACCTCGCCGGTGGGGGCCGGAATCGCGTTCCAGAGATCGAGGTCTTTGGTGAAATCCGCATACAGGCGGCGGAAGACGGCCGGGTCGAGCGCGGCCGGCAGCAGTGCGGCAATGTCGTCGCTCGTGGGCCAGATGTCGCGCAGGTAGACCGGATCACCTTCAAGCCCGGTGCCGAGCGGCTCGGTATCGAGATCGATTGTCACTCGCCCGGCCAGCGCATAGGCGACGACCAGTGGCGGGCTGGCCAAGTAGTTGGCGCGGATGTTCGGGTGGATGCGCGCCTCGAAGTTGCGGTTGCCCGAGAGTACTGCCGCTGCAATCACGTCGTGCTCGGCGATCGCCGCGTTGAGTTCGGGCGTCAGATCGCCCGAGTTGCCGATACAGGTCGTGCAGCCATAGCCGACCAGAGCGAAACCCAGTTGCGCCAACGGCGCCAGCAGGCCGGTTCTGTCGAGGTACTCGGTCACGACGCGCGATCCCGGGGCCAGGCTGGTCTTGATGTGTGGCTTGACGCGCAAGCCGTGGGCAACGGCCTTGCGCGCCAGCAGGCCGGCGGCGAGCAGCACGCCGGGGTTCGAGGTATTGGTGCAGCTGGTGATGGCCGCAATCAGCACGTCGCCATGGCCAAGGTCGATGCCGCTATCGTGGCGATCATCGTTATGGCTGGGCGAAGGACGGTTGTCGGCCATCTCGACGACGTTGCGCGGGGCGCCAGCATGATCGAAACGCTGGCTGTCGACGGTGTTGCAACTGGCGGCGTGCCCGACCGGATAGCGCCGCTGCAGTTCGTCCGCCGGCTTGCCGAAACCGTTCTCCGCCGCCGGTTGCGAAAACAGCGTTTCGAAGGTCGATCGCATCGCAGGCAGCGCAATCCGGTCTTGCGGCCGCTTCGGGCCGGCCAGACTGGGGACGATGCTTGCCAGATCCAGTGTCAGGGTGCGGGTGTAATCGATGTCGCCGGCCTTGGGGATGCCGAACAGTTGCTGCGCCCTGAAGTAGGCCTCGAACGCTTCGATTTCGTGATCAAGCCGGCCGGTGCCGCGCAAGTACGCGAGGGTCTGCTCGTCGACCGGAAAGAAACCCATCGTTGCGCCGTACTCGGGCGCCATGTTGGCGATGGTCGCGCGGTCCGGCACCGCCAGGCTGGCGGTGCCGTCGCCGAAGAATTCGACGAACTTGCCGACGACTTTTTCGCGTCGCAGCAGCTCGGTCACCGTCAGTACGAGGTCGGTTGCCGTGACGCCTTCGCGCAGTGCGCCCTTGAGTTCGACGCCGACGACATCCGGCGTCAGGAAATACACCGGCTGGCCGAGCATGCCGGCTTCCGCCTCGATCCCGCCGACGCCCCAGCCGACGACACCGACCGCATTGATCATTGTCGTGTGACTGTCGGTGCCGACCAGCGTATCCGGGAAGACGACACCGTTACGCAGCTGCACGCCACGGAACAGGTATTCGAGATTGACCTGATGGACGATGCCGATGCCGGGTGGCACGACCTTGAACGTATCGAACGCCTGCATCCCCCATTTCATGAACTGGTAGCGCTCGCGGTTGCGGGTGAATTCGAGCGCCATGTTCCGCTGCAGCGCATCGGGCCGGCCGAACACGTCGACTTGCACCGAGTGATCGACGACGAGGTCGACCGGAACCAGCGGCTCGATCAGGGCCGGCGATTGGCCGAGCTGTTCGACGGCGCTGCGCATCGCGGCCAGATCGGCCAGCAGCGGCACGCCGGTGAAATCCTGCAGCACCACACGGGCGACGATGAACGGAATCTCGTCGACCCGTTCTCCGCGTGGCTGCCAGTTCGCCAGCTGCCGCACGTGCGCCTCGGTGACTTTCTTGCCGTCGCAGTTGCGCAATACCGATTCGAGCACCAGGCGGATCGACACCGGTAACCGGGAGACCGGGCCGACGCCGGCGGTTTCGAGCGCGGGCAGGCTGTAGTAATCGAGTGACTGACCCGATGCAAAGGGAAAGGGCGTGCGAGCGGTGGCGAAGGGGTGTGCCATTTTGCGGCTCCGGTGCCGGCCTTGCCCAAGTTACTGAGCAGGCAGGAAAAATCAACAGTGCCCGGGTGGTCGCATGGCTCGCGCCCGGCGCCGGGCATCCAGGGGTTCCTTACTAATTTCGTTGCTTTATACAACCGATAAAACCTAAGCTGCCGATCCTTTTGCCGGCCGTGATGCCTCGAAGGCTCCGGCCGCCGGCATACCAACTCACCGGAGGTTCATGTCGGGCCTCGTTTCGTATATCCGCCTTCCGAGTTCCGCTCTGCGATGGCCGGTTTCGTCCTGGCCCGATCGCACCATGACAAGATTCGTACACTTTAGATTTAGATGGCCTGCACTGGTTTTTGTTGCAGCCAGCCTGACCGCGCACGCCGACGAGGCGCAATCCGTCGCCCGGGAAGCCGCCAGTGCGCCAGCCGCAATGCCCCTTGCTGCCTCCGCCGCATCTGCCGTTCAGGTGTCATCGGCCGGGGCCAGTGCCGTTGCGGCCGCTGCGCCTGCGCATTCACCGTGGCTGTTGATGCCGCAGTTTTCGTCCAGCCCGAAACTCGACACCGCGGCCGGCGTGCTGGCCGCTTATGTGACCAGGTTAGACGAGCGTTCACGTCCTTCGATGTTCGGCGCATCAGCCAAATACACCACGTCGGATTCGCTGGTTGCGGCCCTGTTTGCCAAAACGTCATTCGACGAAGACCGGCAGCGGCTCAACGTTTATTCCTTCCTGGGCAATATCAACAACGAGTACGAAAACTATCTCGGGACCGGCGAGCCGGCCGAAACCGAGGACCGTTATCGCGGCATCTTCGGACGCTATCTTTACCGGGTGCATGGCGACTGGTTTCTTGGCGCGCAAGCGGTCTACTCGGATTACGACCTGAGCGGCAAGACCGCCGAAACCAATGAAGCCATGCGCGAAACCGGCGTTACCGGCTTCACGTCGGGCGGTCTTGGTGCGGTGCTCGTGCACGACTCGCGCGACAGTGAATACAAGCCGGGCAAGGGCTGGTATCTCGGCATCAACAATATGGCGTATCGCGAAGCGCTGGGCGGCGAGCAGGACTTCGATGTCTACCGCGTCGATTTCCGCTATTTCGTCACCCACGACAACGGCAATGTGTTCGCGCTGCGCCAGCGCAACCAGTTTTCGCACAACGCGCCAACCGGCGCGCTGTCGACGATACGGCTTCGTGGCTACACCCAGGGTGAATACCTGGCGCAGAACATGTCGTCGATCGAGCTTGAGGAGCGCTTGCGGATCAACGAGCGCTGGACCGCGACCGCCTTCGCCGGTATTGCCTGTCTGTACGGCGACGGTCCGGACGGCAGCTCGCGCTCGTGTTCGGAGGGTGACAATCGCTTTCCGAGTGGCGGTGTGGGCGTGCAATACCTGCTCAAGCCCGAAGCCGGGCTGGTCGCCAACCTCGAATACGCAGTCGGCAAGGACGACAACTCGGGCCTTTACCTGAAAATGGGCTACGCGTTCTGAGCGACGCTGCGCGGCCCCGGTGGCAGGTACGGGAGTGCGGCCTGAAGCGCAGGAATGCTCAGCGCGACCCATGCTGCTGCAAGAATGGCCAGCCACAAACCCTTGCGCGCGTAGGTGAACAGCCAGCACAGCCAGCCAAGTGCGCTGCCCAGTAGAGGAATGAACTGGAACGCGATCGAAAGCTCGTAAAAATAGCGCGGCGGCCTCGGGTTCATGTGGCCGACCGCCAGTACGAAAAACCCGAACCCGTAGAAGCAGTAGCCGAATGCGAGTCCGGCGACCACAATGCCCATCCGGCTCCATGTCGGGCGCTTCATTTGCGCCCGCTGCTGCTGGAGTTGCTGCCTTTGAGTCCCTCTGCCGAACGTTCGAGCCATTGGCAGAAGGCCGCGATGCTCGGGTCGTTCATGGCGCTGCGCGGTGCAATCCAGCAGTAGCCGCGCACCGGGACGATCGGGGCGGGCAGCGGGGCGATCAGGCTGCCGTTTTCAAGCTCGGCCTGCATCATCGGCAGTGGGCCGAGCGTGACGCCGAGTCCGTCCATGGCCGCCTGCAGAGCCAGATAAAAGTGGTCGAACTGTTGCGTGGCGGCAGGTTTGAGGTCGGGCACGCCGGCCAGCGTGAACCAGCGCTGCCAGGCAGTCGGCCGGGTGTCGGCATACAACAGCGTGTGGCCGGCCAGATCGGCGGGGGTGTTGATCGGCAGCCGGTTGAGCAGCGCCGGGCTGCACAATGGCAACTCCCATTCGTCGAGGAAAGGCTTGCTGACATAGCCGGGCCAGTCGCCGGGGCCGCGGCGGATGGCGACATCGAAGGGTGCATCGAGCCGGCTGATGTCGCGATCCGAGGTCATCAGCCGCAGTTCGACGTCCGGGTGTTCGCGCTGGAATTGCGCCAGATGCGGCAGCAGCCAGTACATCGCCAGTGTCGGCGTCGAGTTGATCACCAGCCGACGCTGGCGGTTCGGCTGCATCAACTGTTGCGTGGCATTGGCGATGATGTCGAAACCGTCCTGCACCTGTACCAGATAGCGCCAGCCCGCGTCGGTCAGCTTGACCCGACCGCCGGCGCGTTCGAACAGCTGCACCGACAGCCATTCTTCCAGTTGCTTGATCTGCTTGCTCACAGCACCATGGGTGACGAACAGCTCGTTGGCGGCGGCGGAAAAGCTTTCCAGCCGGGCGGCGGCTTCGAAAATGCGCAGGGCGTTCAGCGGGGGCAGGGTCTGGCTCATGATGTGAGTATATCTCACAGTCCATGTGGCGATTACTCGTTTGTGTCGGCTGCGCCATCGCGTTACTCTCGCTTCCAAATCCCCGGTTTGCGTTGGCGCGTCGCCAGCGCTGAACCGAGATGGCCGCCTGCCGTGGCGGTCATCGAATGGAGTCGATACGGACACAGTCCGCTACATAAACGCTATCGCAAAGGTCACCCCATGCTTGAAGCTTATCGCCAGCACGTTGCAGAGCGCGCCGCCCTTGGCATCCCGCCGCTCGCACTCACCGCCCAGCAGGTCGCCGACCTCGTTGCGCTGCTGCAGAATCCGCCGGCAGGCGAGGAAGAGTTCCTGCTGGACCTGATCACCAACCGCGTCCCGCCGGGTGTGGACGATGCGGCCAAGGTCAAGGCTGCCTTCCTCGCCGCCGTCGCGCAGGGCAAGGACACCTGTAAGCTGATCAGCCGTGCCAAGGCGGTCGAGCTGCTCGGCACGATGCTTGGCGGCTTCAACATCAAGCCGATGATCGATCTGCTGGGCGATGCCGAAGTCGGCACCGTGGCGGCCGAAGGCCTGAAGAAAACCCTGCTGATGTTCGACTACTTCCACGACGTGAAGGAACTGGCCGACGCAGGCAATGCCAACGCCAAGGCCGTGATCCAGAGCTGGGCCGATGCCGAGTGGTTCACCAGCCGTCCGGAAGTGCCGCAAGCCGTGACGCTGACCGTATTCAAGGTCACCGGCGAAACCAACACCGACGACCTGTCGCCGGCCCCGGATGCATGGTCGCGCCCGGATATCCCGCTGCACGCACTGGCGATGCTGAAGAACACCCGTGACGGCATCACGCCGGAAGAGGACGGCAAGCGCGGCCCGATCAAGTTCCTGCAGGACCTCGCTGCCAAGGGCCACGCCGTTGCCTACGTCGGTGACGTGGTCGGTACCGGTTCGAGCCGCAAGTCGGCAACCAACTCGGTGCTGTGGTGGACCGGTGAAGACATCCCGTTCGTACCGAACAAGCGCTTCGGCGGTTACTGCCTCGGCGGCAAGATCGCCCCGATCTTCTTCAACACGCAGGAAGACTCGGGCGCGCTGCCGATCGAAGTCGATGTCACCCAGCTGAACATGGGCGACGTGATCGAACTGCGCCCGTACGAAGGCAAGGTCATCAAGAACGGCGAGACCGTTTCCGAATTCAAGGTCAAGTCCGACGTGCTGTTCGACGAAGTGCGCGCCGGCGGCCGGATCAACCTGATCATCGGCCGTGGCCTGACCGCCAAGGCACGTGAATCGCTGGGTCTGCCTGCCTCGACGCTGTTCCGCCTGCCACAGGCACCGGCCGAATCGACCAAGGGCTTCACCCAGGCACAGAAGATGGTCGGCCGTGCCGTCGGTCTGCCGGAAGGTCAGGGCGTCCGTCCGGGTACCTACTGCGAACCGCGCATGACCTCGGTCGGCTCGCAAGACACCACCGGCCCGATGACCCGCGACGAGCTGAAGGATCTGGCTTGCCTCGGCTTCTCGGCTGACCTCGTGATGCAGTCGTTCTGCCACACTGCAGCTTATCCGAAGCCGGTCGACGTCAAGACCCACCACGAACTGCCGGAGTTCATCCGCAACCGTGGCGGCGTGTCGCTGCGTCCGGGCGACGGCGTGATCCACAGCTGGCTCAACCGCATGCTGCTGCCGGATACCGTCGGCACCGGCGGTGACTCGCACACCCGTTTCCCGATCGGCATCTCGTTCCCGGCCGGCTCCGGTCTGGTCGCCTTCGGTGCCGCCACTGGCGTGATGCCGCTGGACATGCCGGAATCGGTGCTGGTCCGCTTCAAGGGCGAACTGCAGCCGGGCATCACCCTGCGTGACCTCGTCAACGCGATCCCGCTGTACGCGATCAAGGCCGGTCTGCTGACCGTGGCCAAGGCCGGCAAGAAGAACATCTTCTCGGGCCGCATCCTCGAAATCGAAGGCCTGCCGAACCTGAAGGTCGAACAAGCGTTCGAACTGACCGACGCGTCGGCCGAGCGTTCGGCCGCCGGTTGCTCGGTGCGCCTCGACAAGGCGCCGATCATCGAGTACCTGAACTCGAACATCGTGCTGCTGAAGTCGATGATCACCAACGGTTACGGCGATGCCAAGACGCTGTCACGTCGCGTGAAGGCCATGGAAGCGTGGCTGGCCAACCCGAACCTGATCGAGCCGGATGCCGATGCCGAATACGCCGCCGTGATCGAAATCGATCTCGCCGACGTCAAGGAACCGATCCTGGCCTGCCCGAACGACCCGGACGACGTGAAGGTGCTGAGCGAAGTCGCCGGCACCAAGATCGACGAAGTGTTCATCGGTTCGTGCATGACCAACATCGGCCACTTCCGTGCCGCCGGCAAGCTGCTGGAAGGCAAGCGCGACATCCCGGTCAAGCTGTGGATCGCACCGCCGACCAAGATGGACGCACAGCAACTGACCGAAGAAGGCTACTACGGCACCTTCGGCAGCGCTGGCGCGCGTACCGAAATGCCGGGCTGCTCGCTGTGCATGGGTAACCAGGCGCAAGTGCGTGAAGGCGCGACCGTGGTTTCGACCTCGACCCGCAACTTCCCGAACCGTCTGGGCAAGAACACCAATGTGTTCCTGAGCTCGGCCGAGCTTGCGGCGATTGCATCGCGTCTGGGTCGCATTCCGACCGTGGCCGAATACATGGCCGACATTGGCGTGATCGATGCGAAGGCGCAGGAAGTATACCGCTACCTGAACTTCAACCAGATCGACAGCTATCAGGCCGAAGCCGACAAGGCCACTGTCTGATCATCGCGATTAGCGCAGATCAAAAAACCCGCCGAGTGATCGGCGGGTTTTTTGTTTGCCGAACCTTCGAAGGGTCAGGGCAGGGGGCGGGTCAGATCCAGTTGCTGCGCAGCATCTGCGTCGAGCATCGCGATCGCATTGCCGTGTGTGCGCAGCAGGCTGGCGGGCAGCCGGTTGCCGATGTCGCCTTGCAAGGCTCCGGCAACGGTTGCCGCTTTTTTCCCGCCGCTGACCATCAGTACCGCTAAGTGTGCCTGCATGATGCTGCCGATACCCAGCGTGATGCCCTGCTTCAGCACCGGTTGCTGCGTGCCGAAGTACTTCTGGCCGACGCTGACGGTCACCGGATCGAGCTCGGTCACGATGCTGCCGCTGTCCAAGGTGCACCCCGGCTCGTTCATGCCAAGGTGACCATTCATGCCCATGCCGAGCAGGACCAGATCCAGCGGTCCGCGTGCGGACAGGAAGGCGTCGACCCGGCGGCATTCGGCCTGCAGGTCGTCAGCCATGGCGTCGTAGAACACGATGCGCTCGGGTGGTACGGCCAGCGGGCCGAATACGGTTTCCTGCATGAAGGCGCGACAGCTGCCCGGATAGTCGGCGGGCAGGCCGACCCATTCGTCGAGGCCGACATAGATGACTTGCGACAGATCAACCTCGCCAGCGCGCTGCATTTCCACCAGCCGCGCATAAGCGGCGCGCGGGGTATCACCGCCTGCCAGGCATAGCACCGAGGCGGGCTTGTCCCGGACGCAGTCTGCAATCAGGCCGGCGACGGCATCGGCCAGCGCATTCGGGTTGGGGAGGACATGGGTTTGCATGGCTCGGCTTCCTGTGGTCATCGATGTCCGTCAGGCTAGCGCGCCCGCGGCGCGCGCTCGGTATCAAATCCCGCCGGTACTGCAACGTTTGCCGTGTTTTGTTTCAGTGCTGAAACATATCCAGACCCGAATTGCGGCTGCGCGACAAATGCTCAATGAGATGTAGCCTTCGGCCGCGGCCGGCTTCTTAGACTCGTTTTCAGCGCCCCAACGAGGGACGGCGACCAGAAGGAGTCCAAGATGACCGCACCCAATATCCTGCTCACCCGCATCGACAACCGGCTGGTTCACGGCCAGGTCGGTGTGACGTGGACCACCGCGCTCGGCGCCAACCTGCTCGTCGTCGTCGACGACGTCACCGCTGCCGACGAGATGCAGCAGAAGCTGATGGCCATCACCGCCGAACAGGTCGGCGTCGGCATCCGTTTCTTCACGGTCGAGAAGACCATTGCCGTGATCCACAAGGCCTCGCCGGCGCAGCAGATCTTCCTGATCTGCCGCAGCCCGGCGACGGTGCGCAAGCTGGTCGACGGCGGCGTGCCGATCCGTGACGTCAACGTCGGCAACATGCACTTCTCCGAAGGCAAGCGGCCGCTCTCCAAGAAGGTCTACGTCGACGACGCCGACCTCGCCGACCTGCGCGCACTCAAGGCGGGCGGCATCAACGTGTTCATCCAGGACACGCCCGGGGACACCAAGGACACCATCCAGTAAGGGAGACGGTCATGCATGAAATCACACTGATGCAGGGGCTGATGCTGGCGGGGGTTGCCTTCATCTTCGGCATCGACTTCTGGCTTGAAGCGCTGTTCCTGTTCCGGCCGATCATCGTCTGCACGATCACCGGCGCCATTCTCGGCGACCTGCAGATCGGCCTGATCACCGGCGGCCTGACCGAGCTGGCCTTCGCCGGGCTGACCCCGGCCGGCGGGGTGCAGCCACCGAACCCGATCCTTGCCGGGATCATGACCACAGTGATTGCGCACAGCGCCGGCGTCGACCCGAAGACCGCCATCGGCCTCGGGCTGCCGTTCAGCCTGCTGATGCAGTACATCATCCTGTTCTATTACTCGGCCTTTTCGATGTTCATGCCCAAGGTCGAGCGTTACGTCAGCGAGAACAACACGGCCGGGCTGGGGCGGATGAGCCTGCTGATGACGCTGATCGTCGCCTGCACCTACGCACTGGTGGTGTTCCTGTGTGCGTACTCGGCACAGGGCGCAATGCAGGCGCTGGTGAAGTCGATGCCGGCCTGGCTGAGCCACGGCTTTGAAGTCGCCGGCGGCATCCTGCCCGCTGTCGGTTTCGGCCTGCTGCTGCGGGTGATGCTGAAGATGCAGTACGTGCCGTATCTGCTCGCCGGCTTCCTGTTCGTCTGCTACGTGCAGATCCAGAACCTGCTGCCGGTTGCCGTGATGGGCGCGGCCTTTGCCCTGTTCGTCTACTTCAACAGCAAGCCGGAATCCGCGCCGGCAGCCGCCACCGAAGCGCCCAAGGAGGACTACAGCAATGGCATCTGAACACACCACCACGCCTGAAGCCGAAATCACCAAGGGCGACATCACGAAGCTCGCGTTCCGCTCGTCGATGCTGCAGGCCGGCTTCAACTATGAACGGATGCAGTCGGTCGGTTTCACCACGGCGATGCAACCGCTGCTGAAAAAGATCTACCGCGACGATCCGGAAGGCCTGAAAGCCGCCAACAAGGACAGCCTCGAGTTCATCAACACCCACCCGAACCTCGTCGGTTTCCTGATGGGCCTGCTGATCTCGCTCGAGCAGAAGAAGGAAGACAGGGCGCTGATCAAGGGCCTGAAGGTTGCGCTGTTCGGGCCGATTGCCGGCATCGGCGATGCAATCTTCTGGTTCACGCTGTTGCCTATCATTGCCGGTGTCTGCGCGTCGTTCGCGATCCAGGGCAACGTGCTCGGACCGCTGATTTTCTTCCTCGTCTACCTCGCGGTGTTCTTCATGCGCGTCGGCTGGACCCACATGGGCTACTCGCTCGGGGTCAAGGCGATCGACAAGATCAAGGACGGCTCAACGATGATCGCCAAGTCGGCGACCATCCTCGGGGTGACCGTGATCGGCGGGCTGATTGCGTCCTACGTGCACATCAATGTTATCGCCAGCTTCGCGATCGACGCCACCCATAGTGTCGGCCTGCAGAAGGACTTTTTCGACAAGGTCTTCCCCAACCTGCTGCCGATGGGCTACGTGATGCTGATGTTCTACCTGCTGAAGAAAAAGCAGGTGCACCCGGTCATGCTGATCCTGATCACCTTCGTGCTCTCGATCGCACTGTCCTGGCTCGGCATCCTCTGACGCTCCGTTTTCTCCGGCCGGTCTCCCTCCCGCCGCGCCGGAGGCGGCGGTTCCCGTAACCGCCGCTTTTTTTCCGCAACCCCGAAGGAATTCCCATGATCAGCATCATCGTCACCGGTCACGGCCGGTTTGCCTCGGGTCTGCTTGGCGCGGTCGAGCAGGTGTTCGGCCGGCAGGTGCAGGCCGTTGCCGTCGACTTTCCGCCCGAGCTGGGTACTGCCGAGCTCGAAGCCGCGCTGAATGCCGCCGTTGCCGGCCTGCCGGCCGACACCGGTCTCGTTTTCCTGACCGACCTGCTTGGCGGCTCGCCGTTCAAGCTCGCATCGCAGATCGCACTGGCGCAATCGCAAGCCTGCGACGTGATCGCCGGCAGCAATATGGCGATGTTTGCCGAAGTCGCGCTCGAACGTGACGAGATTGCCGGTGTCAGCGACTTTGTCGAGCGTGCGCAGGACGCCGCCCACGCCGGCGTCGCCAGCCTGCGCGAGCGTCTTGCCCGTCAGCAGGCTCGCGCCAGTGCGCAGGGCGACGGGCTTTAAGGTTCAGGAGCGCAGCGCCCGCAGGGCGGCGTCGATCTGTCTCGCCGCCTGCTGGCTGCTTTGTTCCGGGTGGTTGAAGTAGTAGCTGAGCACCCGGAAGAACACTTCGCGCGCCTGCTGCGAGGTGGCCATCGAATGTGCCATGCTCGGCAGCAGGCGACCGCGTTTTTCGGCGTCGCGGAAGGCGTTGGCCGCGGCGATGCCGCAGCTGTCGAAGCCGCCGAGGCTGGCATCGGTGCGAGGCGGAATCGCCCCCTTGCGGCGGGCGAGTTCCGACTGCAGCTTCGGATCCATCAGCACATCGGCAAACGCCGCCTGCGCCGCGTTCTCGCCCTCGGCGGCGCGGAACAGCGCGAAACTGTCCAGACCGTAGATGAAGTAGCCGTCGGTGCCCGGTGCCGGCAGGCAGCGCAGCGTTTTGCCCGGCGCCATGCCCTGCAGCACCAGATCGGCCTTGGCCCAGTCGCCCATGATGAACATCGCCGCACGGCCGTTGCGCAGTGCGGCCAGTTCGGGCGACTTGCCGGTGCCGCCGGCGCCCGGTGAGACATACTCGCGCAACTGGCGGAAGCGCTCGAGCACCATCACCATCCGTGCGCTGTTGATGGCCGCGCTGTTCTGTTCGACGAAAACCTTGCGGTAGAACGCGCCGTCGGTCAGGCCCAGCAACAGGTTCTCGAACAGTGTCGTTTCCTGCCAGTCGAGCTTGCCGAGCGACAGCGGAATGTAGCCGCCCGTCTTGAGCTTGGGCGCAACCTTGAAGAAATCGTCCCAGCTGGCCGGCACCGGCAGCTTCAGCGCATCGAACGGCGCCGGATTCACCAGCATCCAGTTGATCCGGTGTACGTCGGTCGGCAGCGCCACGTAGCGTCCCTTGTACTTGACCGCATCGCGCACCGCTGCCGGCAACACCGCGTCCCACTGTTTCTCGCGCGCCGGCGGGTAGGGCGAGGCCAGAAAGCCCAGCGACGCCCACTCCTGGATGATCGGCCCTTCCATCAGCGCCGCCACCGGTGGGTCGCCGGCGATGGCCCGGGCCTGCAGCACCACGTAGGCGCTCTCGCCGCCGCCGCCGGGCACGACGAAGTCCTTCCAGCGCTGGCCGTGTTTGGCCAGTTCGGACTTGAGCAGGCTCAGCGAGGCGATTTCGCTCGGCAGGGTCCAGTAATGCAGCACCTCAATCTGTCCGGCCGGTCCGGCCTGCACCGGCAGGCTCAGCGCGATCAGGCAGCTTGCGATCAGTTTTTTCATCGTTTCAGCCATTGCGCAGCAGCACCAGCGTTGCCATCAGGCCGCCCTGCGGGTCGTTGCGCAGCACCAGTTCGCCGCCGTGGCTGCGGGCAATGCTGCGCGCAATCGCCAGTCCCAGCCCGGTGCCGCCCTGATCGGTGTGGACGCGGAAATACGGTTCGAAGACTTTTTCCAGCAGCCGTTCCGGCAGGCCCGGACCGTCATCGCCGATGAAGAGCGTGATCCGGTCGACCTGATCGTCGAGCGTCAGCGTGACGTGGTTGCCGTACTTGAGGCCGTTGTCGATCAGGTTGCCGATGCAGCGGCGGATCGCCAGCGGCCGGCCCCGGATCGGTGCCACCCGGCCTTGCAGGGTAATCCGTTCGCCGTAGGCTTCGATCATCTGTGCCAGCAGCTGCATCACGTCGATCCTTTCGATGTTCTCGTGGATGTCGGTGTCCTTCATGCTCTGCAGTGCGCCTTTCACCATCAGCTCCAGGTCCTTGAGGTCGGCCTCGAACTTGCGCTGCTGCACTTCGTCATCGAGCATTTCCGCACGCAGCCGCAGCCGGGTGATCGGCGTTTTCAGGTCGTGGCTGATCGCCGTGAACAGCATCTCGCGGTTGTGGAGGTAGGCCCGCAGCCGCGTCTGCATCCGGTTGAATGCCCGTGTTGCCGCGACGAACTCGGCACTGCCGGCTTCCTGCAGTGGCGGCACTTCCAGGCGCGAGTCCAGCGCCTCGGCGGCGCCTGCCAGCGCTTCGATCGGCTTGAGTTCGCGCCGCAGCAACGGCCAGGTGAACAGCAGCACCAACAGCATGCCGAAGACGGTGAACCAGAACTGCCTTGGCGTGAAGAATGGCACGTCGAGCGCGTCGTACGGTGGCGGGAGCGGCGCGGCCAGAAACAGCCATTCCTGCGGGTTGATCTGCAACTGCAGCACCAGAATCGGCGCGTCCGGACGCAGTATCGGCAGCGAGAAGCGGCTCCAGCCCGGAGGAAGGTCGGCCATTAGCACGCCGGCGTTGAAGACGCGAAGCTGGTTGGCCCGCGTCAGCGCCACGCTCACGGCCTGATCGTCACGCAAATGCAGCGTCAGCTCGCGCGTTGCGATATCGACGATCTTCTGCCCGGCCCGGCTGGGCGGCAGTGGCGTCTGCTTCAGTTCGCGGTTGTTGATCGAGACGAAAAACTGCGATCCGCCCAGCTCGCGCTGTTGCGCCAGCACCAGCTGGCGATAGTTGCGTGGCAAGGCACTCATGAAGTTGACCGTAGCGATCACGCCCTGCGTCATGCCGCGGATCGAGCTTTCCAGCCCGGCATCGATGCGCGAGCGGTACTGGTAGTACCAGAGCGCGCCGGCCACGAGTTCGGCCAACAGCAGGGCGGCCACCAGCATGCACCAGACGCGGCCGAACAGCGAACGCGGATAGAGCCGCGACAATCGTCGCCATCTGCCGCCGCGCTCGTCCGCCAGCGACGGAATTTCAGTATTCGCGCCGGACATCGGCACAGAGCATGTAGCCCTGATTGCGCACCGCGCGTACCAGTTCGCGCTGTCCGTCACGCAGGCGCTGGCGCAGCCGGCTGACCTGCACGTCGACGCCGCGGTCGAGCGGGTTGTTTTCACGGTGCCGGGTGATTTCGGAAATCGCGTCCCGGTCGAGCACTTCGTGCGCGTGGCGCAGGAACAGGGACAGCAGGGCGTATTCGGTGCCGGAAATGGCCTCGACACTGCCGTCGGCATGCAGCAGTTCGCGCCGCAGCACGTCGAGCTTCCAGTCGCCGAACACCAGGTAGCGCGGTTCGGCGCCGGCGACCGGGGTCTGCACCATCTGGTTGCGCCGCAACAGTGCCTTGATCCGCGCCAGCAGCTCGCGGGCACTGAAAGGCTTGGCCATGTAATCGTCGGCACCGAATTCGAGCCCGATGACCTTGTCGGCTTCGTCCGAAGCTGCCGTGAGCATGATGATCGGTACGGTCGAAAACTGGCGGATCATCCGGCACAGGGTGAACCCGTCGTGACCGGGGAGCATGATGTCGAGCACCACCAGATCGATGACGTCGCGCTTGAGCACCGACATCAGCGTGCTGCCATCCGGCAGCGCACGGACGCCGAATCCGGCCCGGCCCAGATATTCGGTCAGCAGTTCCCGGATTTCGGCGTCATCGTCGATCAGCAGGATGTTTGCCGCCTTGGCGGCGTGGGGCGCTTGCAGGTCCATGCCCGATTATGCGGCGATCCCGGGGTGGGGGCGCAATCGGGGATTTGCGTTACATCAAGCGCGACCGACTCAGGCGGCTTTCTTGTCGATCACGACGTGGTCGAACTGCGTGCCGTCGATGCTGACGTCGAATGCCTGGCCAAAGCCGACGACATAGCGGCCCGGCTGTGGTGTCAGTTCGAACAGCGAGAAATCCAGCCCGCGCAGCAGGCTAAGCATCTTTTCGCCGAAGCGGGCATTGAAAAGCGAAAAAACCGGCTCGTTGCCTTCGTTGCCCAGATTGCGGACTGCGCACAACCAGCGCGACCGCTCGCGGCCGAACAGGTTGCTGCTTTCCGATTCGTCGGCCAGTAGCATGACATTGGCCTGGTGTCGCCGGTCGATCAACTGGTAATGCTCTGCCAGCTGGCTGATGTAGATGTAAAGCTTGCCGTCGGCGTGCACGAAGGGCGCGTAGCTGATGAAGGGGCTGCCGTCGTCGGCAATGCAGCTGATGGCCAGTGTCTTGCGACTGGCGACAAAATCGAGGTAGCGCTGTTTTGCGGCGGGCAGATCAAGGGCCATGCTGGATTACATTCCGGAACGATTGGTGTTCGCATTGTGATGCCTGTGCCGGCCGCTGTCACGATCTCAAATCAGCGGCCGGATTCAGGTAAAATTGCGGGTTGCCGACGCTGTTTCTGCGCGGCCTCAACCGGTCCGCCCTTTGCGAGGGCGACCACCTGGAGAACTCGCATGTCCCAACAGAACGCCCAGCCCATCGTGGTCGCGGCCCTGTACAAATTCGTGACGCTGACCGATTACGCCGCGCTGCGCGAACCGCTGCAGCAATGCATGCTCGATCATGATGTCAAAGGCACCTTGCTGCTGGCCGAGGAGGGCATCAACGGTACGGTGTCCGGCACCCGTGCGGCCATCGATGCCTTGCTGGACTGGCTCCGCCGTGACGCGCGCCTGGTCGATGTCGACCACAAGGAATCGTATTGCGACGCGCAGCCGTTCCTGCGGGCCAAGGTCAAGCTGAAGAAGGAGATCGTCACGCTGGGCGTGGAGGGCGTCGACCCGAACAAGCGCGTCGGCACCTACGTCGAGCCGCAGGACTGGAACGCACTGATCAACGATCCGGAAGTGCTGCTGATCGATACCCGCAACGATTACGAAGTGGCGATCGGTACGTTCGAAGGCGCAGTCGACCCGAAAACCGAGAGCTTCCGCGAGTTCCCCGATTACATCCGCGCGCATTTCGACCCGGCCAGGCACAAGAAGGTGGCGATGTTCTGTACCGGCGGGATCCGCTGCGAAAAAGCATCGAGCTATATGCTTGGCGAAGGGTTCGAGGAGGTCTATCACCTCAAGGGCGGCATCCTCAAATATCTGGAGACCGTGGCGCAGGACGAGTCGAAGTGGCAGGGCGACTGCTTTGTCTTCGACAACCGGGTGACGGTCCGGCATGACCTGTCAGCCGGGGATTATGTGCTTTGCCACGCCTGCCGCGAGCCAGTGTCGGTGGACGAGCGCGCGTCGCCGAACTATGTCGAAGGTGTCAGTTGCCCGCGCTGCTGGGATTCACTGCCGGAAAAAACCCGCGAAGGTGCGCGGGAACGACAGAAGCAGATTTCGCTGGCCAAGGCCCGTAACCAGCCCAGCCCGCTGGGGCGGAATCCGCGCAACGACGCCTGAGTTGCGTTTCTGCCAAAAAAACAGCCCGGTTTCCCGGGCTGTTTCTTTGTGTGGCTCGCGGGGTCAGCCGCGTATGCGCATCGTCAGACCCTTGAGGAAATAGCGCAGCAGCTGATCGCCGCAGCGGCGGAAATTCTTCTGGCCTTCCTTGCGGAACAGCGCGCTCAGTTCCGGCTTGGAAATCTCGAATTCCGCGCTGGCGAGAATGGCGTGCATGTCGTCTTCCTTGAGCTCGAACGCCACGCGCAGCTTTTTCAGGACCGTGTTGTTGGAGACCGGCCAGATCACTTCCGGCGCCGGGCGGCTGTCGTCCTTGCCGCGACGGAAGACCACCAGCCCGTCGAGGAAGTGCGCAAACATGGCGTTGTCGCAGTGGCGATAACCTTCTTCATCGTCCTTTTTCAGGTAAGCCTGCACGTCGTTCAGCTTGGCTTCGAAGCCGGCGAGGGCGGCGATTTCGACGAGTTTGGCATCGCTCAGATCGAGCATGTAGCGCACGCTGCGCAAGACATCATTGGAAAGCAAAACGACTCCCGTTCGTGGTGATGGGCCGGATATTTCATGCCCAAAACGGCATTTTGCCATTTCGGGATCCGCTGCGTGCATCCGCCCGTTGGCTGGTGTGCCGACGTGGCGAGGGGTTGCCCATGTGGACAGCTTGATCAGGCGCCGCTAAATTTCTAATTTTTCTGGATTTTTTCCTTGAACCGGCTTGCCCGAACGGCCCCGGCAGGGCAGAATTCCCCTCTTTTTTCGGGCCGGATATCCGTCCGGCATGTGTTGAACTGATGGCTTGCCCACCCATCGTGACCTAGTCACAAAGTGGCGAGACGTCTTAGACCTTCTAGCCCAGGGGGTGTGGGATAAAACATGACGAATCTGGCTACGGCTGCAGCCTTGCAGCTGGATATGACGACCCAGCTCCCGGTGTCGTCCTACTTTGACGAAACCCTTTTTGCGATCGAGCAGGAGCGCCTGTTCGCAAGGGGGCCGAAGTACATCGGTCACCAGCTGATGGTCCCGGAAGTCGGCGACTATCACGTGCTAGAAATGACCGACGGTGCCAAGTACCTGAAGCGCACCGATCAGGGGGTCAAGCTCCTTTCCAATATCTGCCGTCACCGGCAGGCAACGATGCTGTCCGACCGCGGCAATGGTACGCATACCGTCTGCCCGCTGCACCGCTGGACTTACGATCAGCACGGCAAGCTGGCCGGCGCACCGCATTTTCCCGGCAATCCGTGCCTGCACCTGCCGGAAACCGGGCTGGTGCAATGGAACGGCCTGCTGTTCGAGAACAACGGTCACGACATCGAGGCCGATCTCAAGGACCTCGGCGTCGCCAAACATCTCGACTTTTCGAATTACGTGTTCCACAGCGTTCAGGTCGACGAGTACGAGGGCAACTGGAAGACCTTCATCGAGGTCTATCTGGAGGACTACCACGTCGAGCCGTTCCATCCCGGCCTCGGCCGCTTCGTGACGTGCGACGACCTGAAGTGGGAGTTCGGCGACTGGCATTCGGTGCAGACGGTCGGCGTCAACAATGCCCTCGCCAAGCCCGGCTCCAAGGTTTATCAGGAGTGGCACAAGCAGGTGCAGGCCTACTATGGCGGCAAGGTGCCCGAGCACGGTGCGATCTGGCTGACGTATTACCCGAACGTGATGGTCGAGTGGTATCCGCACACGCTGGTGATTTCGACACTGATTCCGACCGGGCCGCGCAGCTACAAGAACGTCGTCGAGTTCTACTATCCGGAGGACATCGCCTGGTTCGAGCCCGAGTTCGTCGCCGCCGAGCAGGCCGCCTATGCCGAAACCGCGGTCGAGGACATCGAAATCATCAACCGGATGGAAGCCGGGCGGATGGCGCTCTACAAGGCCGGCCGGAACGAGGTGGGCCCGTACCAGAGCCCGATGGAGGACGGCATGCGCCATTTTCATCAGTTCCTGCGCCGTGAACTCGGTGACGCAATCCGGGACTAGGGCTTGGCCCAATGGCGCCGGTGGCCGCAATGGCGGATTATCGGTGTGACGCAGAAGGCAGCCTGTCGGCTGCCTTTTTCATTCCCCTTTCCCCATCTAGACCATGAACTCATTGCACTGGCATCGCCTGAAAGACTCCGGTCCGTTCTGGATGGTGATCGCCTGCCTGAGCTTTGGCGTGATGGGGGTGTTCGTCAAGCTTGGCAGCCACAGCTTCAGCACGGCCGAGCTGGTGTTCTACCGTTGTCTGGCCGGCTTTGTCGGGATTCTGCTGATTGCCTTGCCGGCACGGCGCCCACTGCGCGTGTCATGGCCGCTGCTGCAGGTCCATTTGGGGCGCAGCATTTCCGGCTTTCTGTCGCTGATGCTGTACTTTTATGCCATCAGCCGCCTGCCGCTTTCGACGGCCGTGACGCTGAACTACACCTCGCCACTGTTCCTGATGGTCGTTTCGACACTGTGGTACCGACAGTGGCCGATGCGCAGGCAGGTGATGGCCATCCTGTTCGGCTTTGCCGGGGTCGTGCTGCTGCTGCGGCCTGCACTCAACAGTGACGAGTGGCTGGCCGGCTTGCTGGGATTGTGCTCGGGCTTGCTGGCCAGTATCGCGTACATGAATGTCCACGAGCTGGGTCGCCGTGGCGAACCCGAGTGGCGGACGGTGTTTTATTTCTCGCTGGTCTCGTCGCTGGGAGCAGGCATCTGGATGCTGTTGCAGCCCGGGGCGCTTGCACCGCTGCATCTCGGCAATCTGTGGGTCGTGCTGGGCATGGGCGTCAGTGCAACGATTGCCCAATTGTCGATGACGCGTGCCTACAGCAAGGGCAAGTCGCTGGTTGTCGCCAGCCTGGCATATCTGACGGTCGTATTTTCGACGCTGTTTGGCGTTGTGCTCTGGGGGGATCGCCTACCCCTTTCCAGCTATCTGGCGATGTTGCTGATCGCGGCTTGCGGCGTGGTTTCGGCAAGAGCCGGGACAGCATCCCCGACACGCCCACAACGTCCCGCTTAGCCGTATTTTGTCGTCTCCGAGCATACGGCTAGAATAGGCCGACCGGGGAGATCGCATGCGCATACTAATTTCAAACGACGACGGTTATTTCGCACCGGGCCTGGCCGCACTGGCCGCCGCGCTGGCCGAGCGTCACGAGGTCATGGTGTGCGCGCCTGAGCGCGATCGCAGTGGCGCGAGCAACTCGCTGACGCTGGATCGCCCGTTGACGGTGCGCACTGCGGCCAACGGGTTTCGCTATGTCAATGGCACGCCGACCGACTGTGTCCACCTCGCGGCAACCGGGTTGATGGAGGTGCTGCCGGACATGGTCGTCTCCGGCATCAACCACGGCGCGAACATGGGTGATGACACCATCTACTCCGGAACGGTGGCTGCCGCGACCGAAGGCTTTCTGCTTGGTGTTCCGGCAATGGCGGTTTCGCTGGCATCGCGTACCCCCACCCATTTCGACACTGCGGCGCGCGTTGCGACCGAACTGGTTGCCTGTTTCGAGCGTGATCCGTTTCGTGGCGCCGTGCTGCTCAACGTCAATGTGCCGGACGTTGCCTACGATGCGCTTGCCAGCCACCGTGTGACACGCCTTGGTCGTCGCCACCGCGCCGCGCCGGTCATCAAGTCGGCCAATCCCCGGGGCGAACCGATCTGGTGGGTGGGGCCGCCGGGCGCCGCCGCCGATGCCGCTGACGGCACCGATTTCCATGCCATCAGCCAGAATCAGGTCTCGATCACGCCGCTGTCGATCGATTTGACGGCCTACCCTCAGCTGGATTTCATCGAATCATGGCTGCACGCATGAATTTCAATGCCTTCGATGGCGCCGGCATGACGTCGGCCCGTACCCGCTCGCGGATGATCGATCGAATCAAGCAGCTCGGTGTCGAGGATCCGCGTGTCCTGACCGTGATGGGGCATGTTCCAAGACATGTCTTCGTCGACGAGGCGTTGTCGCACAAGGCTTATGACGATACAGCGCTACCCATCGGCTACGGACAGACCATTTCGCAGCCCTATATCGTTGCCCGGATGACGGAACTCGCACTCGGCGCTGCGCAACATGAAAAAGTGCTGGAAATCGGGACTGGCTGCGGTTATCAAGCCGCTGTATTGTCTCAGCTGTTCAAAACCGTCTACTCGATCGAACGGATTGCGCAGCTCAGTAAGGCAGCACGCGACCGGCTCAATCAGCTTGGGCTCCGGAACGTCCGGGTACGGCACGCCGATGGCAGCCTGGGCTTGCCGGATGCGGCACCATTCGATGTCATCCTGATTGCCGCGGCAGCGCCGATCGTCCCCGAAGATCTGATCGATCAATTGAGCCTGGGTGGGCGACTGATCTTTCCGGTGGGTGGCGAAGATCAGGAGCTGCGATTGATCGAACGCCAGGAGGATGGCGTGATCGAAACCCGGCTTGAGAAAGTGCGGTTTGTTCCGCTTTTACCGGGGCTTGCCTGAGCAGTTGCCCTGATTGCGCCCTCTGGCGAATCGGGACATGCTGCAAGGCCGGTCCATTTACGATGCGCCACCGGCAAACGTCCGAGTTTCCCGCCGGCGGCAAGACAAGGAGATCCTTTGTGAGTTGGCCGCGCCTGATCGCCCCGACCGTTCTGTTGTTGCTGGCCGCGTGCACTAGCACGCCAAGGCAACCGGCGCCGATCGTTGACCATACCAATCCGACACCAACGACGCCGGCAGTGGCGCTCGCACCTGCAGCGGTTGCATCGGTTCCGGCCGGGCAATACATGGTCAAGCGCGGTGATACGCTCTACCGGATCGCCCTGGACCATGGTCTGGCCTACCGGGAACTGGCCAGCTGGAACGGGCTGGGTGATTCCAGCGATATCAAGGTTGGGCAGGTGCTTCGCCTGACGCCGCCACAAGGCGTCGCAACGCCTGCGGGAGTCGAAGTCCGTCCGCTGGGTGATTCGGCGACGGTGAGCAGCGTGCCGCAGCCTGCCAAGCCGGCCAAGCCGGCCAGCAAATCGGCAAGTGCTGCCGCGACGCAAAATCCTGTCGTTGCTGCCAAACCACAACCGGTAGCGAGTACTGCGACAGCCAAAAATCCGGCATCGTCGGCCTCGGCTGTGGCGAAAACTCCTGAAAAATCAACCACAAAACCATCGGCAGACGATGCAGATGTGGCAGACTGGGTTGCACCGACATCCGGCAAACCGGGCAAGGGCTTTACCGATGAAAGTCGTGGCGTTGATATTCCCGGAAAAATGGGACAGTCTATCGTTGCGTCAGCATCCGGAAAGGTTGTTTATGCCGGCGCAGGACTTCGTGGTTATGGAAAGATGCTGATCATCAAGCATAACAAGGAGTTTTTGTCAGCTTATGCCCACAACAGCAAGCTTCTAGTCAAAGAAGGTGATAGCGTCAAAAAGGGCGAGAAGATTGCGGAAATGGGAAATACCGACGCCGACCAGGTCAAGCTGCATTTTGAAATCCGCAGATTTGGCAAACCGGTCGACCCCGCCAAATATATTCAGCTTGAATAGCCGACCATGAACGATCAAATCGATATGCTTGAAAATGACTCGGGCCTGGACCAAGGGGACGAAGTCGAACGCGAAGAGGTAGAGGACGACGCCGAGGCTGAAGAGGCGGCCGGTGGCGATGAAGCCGACAATACCAGTTACGAAAGTACTGGTGATGTCACGCAAATCTACCTGAACGAAATTGGCCGCAGTCCGCTGCTCAAGCCGGATCAGGAGCGCGAACTGGCGCGTCGTGTCGTGCAGGGGGACTTCGAAGCACGACAAAAAATGATCGAGCACAATCTGCGCTTGGTCGTGAACATCGCCAAGCACTACATCAATCGCGGAATGACGCTGCTCGACCTGATCGAGGAGGGCAATATCGGCTTGATGCACGCGCTGGAAAAGTTCGATCCCGAGCGTGGTTTCCGCTTTTCCACGTATGCCACATGGTGGATTCGCCAGAGCATCGAGCGGGCGATCATGAACCAGTCCCGGACGATTCGTCTGCCGGTGCACGTGATCAAGGAGCTGAACGTTTACCTGCGCGCGCAACGACATCTGGAAACCCATCTCGGCTATGAGCCGTCGCTCGAGGATGTGGCTCACCTGGTCGGCAAGGATGTCGAGGATGTTCGCCGGGTAATGGGGTTGAACGAGCGTGTCGCATCGCTGGATGCGCCGCTGGATATCGACCCGATGCTGACGATCGGCGAATCGATCCCGGACGAGCAGAACGAAGGCCCGGAGATGATTCTGCAGAATGCCGAAATCCAGCGCTACGTGCGCGAGTGGTTGCGGCAACTGAACGAGAAGCAGCGCATGGTCATCGAGCGCCGCTACGGCCTGAATGGCTACGAGATTTGCACGCTTGAGGATCTCGCGGCAAGTTTGAGTCTGACGCGTGAGCGTGTGCGCCAGATCCAGATCGAGGCGCTGGAGCAGCTGCGCCGCATCCTGCGTCGCTACGGTGTATCTCGGGATGTTGTGCTCTGAAATGCCGAGAGCAATGACAAAAAGCCGGCCTCAGGCCGGCTTTTTCATGTGCGGGCGAGGTTAGATGCCGCGCAGCAGTTCGTTGATGCCGACCTTGCCGCGGGTCTTGGCATCGACCTTCTTGACGATGACGGCGCAGTACAGGCTGTACTTGCCATCTGCGGAGGGCAGGTTGCCGGAGACGACCACCGAGCCGGCCGGGATGCGGCCGTAGCTGACTTCGCCGGTTTCACGATCGTAGATCTTGGTGCTTTGACCGATGTACACGCCCATCGAGATGACCGAGCCTTCTTCGACGATGACGCCTTCGACGACTTCCGAGCGCGCACCGATGAAGCAGTTGTCTTCGATGATGGTCGGATTGGCTTGCAGCGGCTCGAGTACGCCACCGATGCCGACGCCACCCGACAGGTGGACGTTCTTGCCGATTTGCGCGCACGAACCGACCGTGGCCCAGGTGTCGACCATGGTGCCTTCATCGACATAAGCGCCGATGTTGACGTAGGACGGCATCAGGACCACATTCTTGCCGACGAACGACCCTTTGCGTGCAATGGCATTCGGTACCACCCGGAAGCCGCCGGCGCGGAAGTCGGCCTCGGTGTAGTCACCGAACTTCGACGGTACCTTGTCGAAATATTGCGTGCAGCCACCATCCATCGGGACATTGTCGTTGATGCGGAACGAGAGTAGGACGGCCTTTTTCAGCCACTGATGCGTTTGCCACTGGCCGTCGATTTTCTCCGCGACGCGCAGCTGGCCCTTGTCCAGTGCATTGATGACTTCGTTGATCGCGTCACGCAGTTCGGCCGACGCAGAACCCGGATTGATATCTGCCCGGTTTTCGAAGGCGGTTTCGATGATGGATTGCAGGTTGCTCATGCTGTTTTCCTTGTTGACTTACAAAGACTGGGCGAAACGGACGATGCGATCGGCCGCTTCGAGGCATTCTTCTTGCGGGGCGACAAGCGCGATGCGGATGTAGCCGGCGCCCGGATTCAGGCCGTGGGCGTCACGCGCCAGGAAGGAACCCGGTAGAACGGTAACGTGTTCCTGTTGGTAGAGCCGTCTGGCGAATTCGGCGTCATCGCCGGGCACCTTTGCCCACAGATAGAACGAGGCATCCGGAAGGCTGACGTCCTGCGCCGTTTTCAGGCGTGGTGTGACGGACTCGAACTTGGCGGCATACTGGCGGCGGTTGTCCTCGACATGCTGCTCGTCATCCCAGGCAACCGCGCTGGCAGCCTGAATGGTCGGGCTCATCGCGCAGCCATGATAGGTGCGATACAGCAGGAACTGGGCCATGAGCGCCGCATCGCCGGCAACGAATCCCGAGCGCAGCCCCGGAACATTCGAGCGCTTGGAAAGCGACGAGAACATGACCAGATTCTTGAAGTCACGGCCGAGCTTGACGGCCGCTTCGAGACCGCCAAGCGGTTTTTCGGTGCCGAAGTAGATTTCGGAATAACACTCGTCGCTGGCAATGACGAAGCCGTGCCGATCGGAAAGGGCGAAAAGACGCGCCCAATCGTCGATCGATGCAACTGCACCGGTCGGGTTGCCGGGCGAACAAACAAAGACGAGCTGCGTGCGTGCCCAGACCTGCTCGGGAACCGCGTCCCAATCGGGCTGAAAGCGGTTCGCGGCGGTGCAGTTGACGTAATAGGGCTCGGCGTTCGCCAGCAGGGCCGCGCCCTCATAGATCTGATAGAACGGATTGGGCGACAGTACGACGGGCTTCCCGGCGCTAGGGTCGACGATCGCTTGTGCAAATGCAAACAGCGCTTCCCGACTGCCGTTGACTGGCAGCACTTCGGTCGCCGGGTTCAGATTGATGCCGTAGCGGCGCAAAGCCCAGCGGCTGATGGCGCCTCGAAGTGCCTCGCTGCCTTGGGTTGCCGGGTAGGCGGACAGGCCATCAAAATTGGCGACCAGCGCATCCTTGATCAGTTGCGGTGTCGGATGCTTGGGCTCGCCGATCGACAGGTTGATGGGCTTGAGCGACGGATTCGGCGTGATATCCGCGAAAAGCTGGCGCAGCTTCTGGAACGGGTAGGGATGCAACTGCGCGAGATTCGGGGACATGGCGAGCGAACTTAGGGAAAACAACAAGTATAACCTGCCGGTGCGGGCAGTCACCTGTCCGCGACCGTGAGAATCATTTGCGCTGGCCGGCAAAACACGAGAAATGGCGTTTCCGGCCGGGTGTGGCCACAGGGGGCAATCCGGGTCCGTTTACTGGCGCGCAGCCCTGATGTTGGGAGGTTGCGGTGCGTTGAAATTGCTGCGGAACGGGTTGATGTCCAGGCCGCCGCGACGGGTGTATCGGGCATAAACCGCGAGCTTCAATGGTGCGCAGCTGCGTTGGATGTCGACAAAAATTCGCTCGACACACTGCTCGTGAAACTCGTTATGGTTGCGAAAAGAGATCAAATACCGGAGCAGCGACTCGCGGTTGATCGGCTGACCGATATAGCGGATCTGGACGCTGGCCCAATCGGGTTGTCCTGTAACGAGGCAGTTGGATTTGAGCAGATTGGAGACCAGCACCTCTTCGACCGGGCTGTCGGCTTCGTCGCAATGCATAAGTCCCGGCGTCGGGGTGTAGGTTTCGACTTCAATGTCGAGATTGTCGATGCAGTACCCCTCCAGCTCGCCCAGCGACTGCCTGTCGAATTGCTCCGGCAGTATCAGTTCGACCCGGACAGAGGTGCCGGTCGCGTCGCTGATGTCCTGCTGGAGCAGCGCGGCAAGTGCCTCCGGCCCGGCCAGTCTGGTCTGGTTGAAACTGTTCAGATAAAGCTTGAACGACTTGGATTCAACGATGTTCGGGCTGGACGCGGGAATTTCGAAAACGGCAAGCGCGACCTGGGGCTTGCCACGCATGTTCAGCCAGGACAGCTCGTACGCATTCCAGAGATCGACGCCCATGAACGGAAGGGTGCCAGTGAGACCGATCTCTTCGCGCTTGCCGCTGCGTGGAATCGGAAACAGCAGGCTGGGGTCGTATTCGGCCTTGTAGCTGACGGCCTTGCCAAGTGGGGAGTGGTGTTCGTTGCTCATTGTGTTCGGTCGCTTGCGGTATCGGAGCGATTTTAACGGTATTTGCGCACCAGCCCGACCATGATGCCGAAGATTTCCAGTCCTTCTTGCGGCCGGATCGGGGCGTAGTCGGCGTTGTGGGGGAGCAGCATATAGCCTTGGCGATCACGACCCAGTTCTTTCAGGGTGTACTCGTTGTCGACAACGGCAACGACAATGTCGCCCACGCTGGCTGCATGGCGTTTTTCGACGATGGCGATGTCACCGTCGTGTATGCCGGCATCGATCATCGAATCACCCTTGACCCGAACCATGATCGTATTGGACGGCTTGGGGATCAGGTATTCGTCGATGGTCAGCGATTCGCTCATTGCATCGTTGGCCGCTGCCGGCATGCCGGCCGGAATCGGAAAATCCGCCAATTCGCGCTCGAAAAACCGCTTGGTCGGCGCCAGGCGTTTGTCCGGCGTCATCTCGACATAGCCGGCCAGTGTCAGTCGCTTGATCAGCGCGGACACGGCAGATTTGGAGGCCATGCCCAGCATGTCGCCGATGACGGCGTAAGAGGGGATGCTGCGGTAGTCGGCATAATAATCCTGCAGTTTGCCGAGGTATTCCTGGTCGCGATTTGGGTTGCCCATGGCCTGTACGATAGAGAACATTCGTTCCATAAGGGTAGTGAACGATCGTACACATGTCAATCGGCACGAGGTGGTGGTCGTTTGCCGGGGTAAAATGGGCCAATTGCTTGTGAACCGATCTGCCGTGAAAATCTATCTCGCCCCGATGGAGGGGCTGCTTGACCATTTGCTGCGCGACATGCTGACCCGAACACCGGGCGTCGACATTTGCGTCACCGAATTCGTGCGTGTTTCAGGCAGCTTGCTGCCCAATCGCGCTTTCCAGCGGATTGCGCCGGAGTTGCTGCGCGGCAGCCTGACGCCATCAGGAGTGCCGGTCAGGGTGCAGCTGCTGGGCTCCGACCCGGTCTGCCTGGCCGAGAACGCCGCGCGACTTGCGGAGTTGCAACCGAAGGCGATCGATCTCAATTTCGGCTGTCCGGCCAAGACGGTGAACCGTCATCGCGGCGGCGCCGTACTGCTTGACGAGCCGGAGCTGTTGCACGAGATCGTCTCTGCAGTGCGTCGGGCGGTGCCGGCATCGATGCCGGTGACGGCCAAGATGCGTCTCGGCTACAACGATCGCTTGCGGATGCTCGACTGCGCGCATGCGCTGGAATCCGCCGGGGCCGGGGAGCTGGTGGTGCATGCCAGAACAAAGGCCGATGGCTACAAACCGCCGGCTTACTGGTACGAGATCGGCCGGATTCGCGAAGCGGTTTCGGTGCCGGTGGTCGCCAATGGTGAAATCTGGACCGTCGACGACTATCTGCAATGCCGGCGGGAGTCGGGCTGCGACGACATCATGCTCGGTCGCGGCATCGTTGCAGACCCCGGGCTGGCAGCCCGGATCAAGGGGCTGCCAGCGCCGGGATGGGAAGAAATCAAGCCGCTGCTTGCCGCATTCTGGGATGACGTGCTGATACACATCCTGCCGAAATATCAGGCCGGGCGGCTGAAGCAATGGCTGAACTACCTGAAGCGGATTCACCCCGAGGCGGAGGCCGCCTTCGAACACATCAAGACCATCAAGGAGGCCGAGGTCATCGGCGCCTGGCTGGCTGACGGTTGCCCAGTGCCCGAGCGCGCGCCGTTGCCCGGGTCAGTGGGGCTGTAGCGGCAGTACGGTGCCACCCTGGAGCGTTTCCTCCGATTTCAGCCGCCATTTGCCGGCTTCGTCGCCCAGCTCCAGCTGCCAGCGGTGTGAAGGCAGGGGCTTGTCCAGCTGTACGGCATACATCGCCGGTCCTTGCGCAACCAGCTTCAGTTGCTGGTCATGGCCGGCGATGGTCGGATGGATGACCTTCAGGTACAGCGCGCCTTCGACCGGACGGTTGAGCAGGATGCGGACCGCGCGGCTGTCGTCGCTGACCATCAGTTGTGCGCTCAAGCCCAGCGCCCGCGCCTGATCATCCCGGGCGAGGCGGCGATTGATTTCCTGGCCTTCCTTGTAGTAATCGTCCGAGACTAGGCTGTCCTCGGTCTTGAAGGCAATCACGAACGTCGCGATGCCGGCAACGACGGCGACCGCTGGAAACGCCATCAGAAACCATGGCCACGGCGATTTGTACCACGGCGTTTTGTTCGTCAATGTCGTGCTCATGATGGATTCTGCTCTGTTCGATGTTGGGGGTGGACCGTCGGGATCGACAAGGATTCCCGACGGGGTCGATTACTGACCGATAAACGTGGCTTTTTCGCGCGTGCTGATGGCCGGCTTGTCGATGGCGGTGATGACGAAGTGGATGTCGTGGCTGCCCTTGGTTGCTACCTGGGGGTCGGCTTGAAGGCGTATGCCCACTTCCTGCATTTCGGTCGGCGCAACGTCGATCTCGCTCGGACCGTCGATCAGTACGCGCAGGCCGGGCAGGCCTTCTGCGGTGATCCGGTAGCGGTGTCCGGCTTCGTCGGCATTCTCGATCTGGATCCGGTAGCTGTTTTCCAGCCAGCCGTCATCCGCTTCGCGTACCAGTGCAACGCGGTCTCGCGCAATGTTGGCCTTGACCGGTTGGCGCAGGACCAGTCCGGTGATCGTGGCGGCGACAATGATCGTCAGCACGATGGCGTACATCAGCACCCTAGGCCGGGCGATGCGCTTGATGATCTGCCGCTCCGGATAGTCACCCTTGAGTGCGTTTTCCGAGGTGTAGCGAATCAGTCCGCGCGGGTAGTTCATCTTGTCCATGACGCTATCACAGGCGTCGATACAGGCGGCACAGCCGATGCATTCGTACTGCAGGCCGTTTCGAATGTCGATGCCGACCGGACAGACCTGTACGCACATGGTGCAATCGATGCAGTCGCCAAGGCCTTCTGCCTTGTAATCGGCGCCTTTCTTGCGGCCGCCGCGGGCCTCGCCGCGTTTTTCGTCGTATGACACGATCAGGGTGTCGGCGTCGAACATCGCGCTCTGGAAGCGGGCGTACGGGCACATGTATTTGCAGACCTGTTCTCGCATCCAGCCGGCGTTGCCGTACGTGGCAAAGCCGTAGAACAGAATCCAGAAGAGCTCCCAGCCGCCCAGTGCCAGCACCAGGGCGTCAGACCACAGTTCGCGGATGGGGGTGAAGTAACCGACGAAGGTGAAACCCGTCCAGAGCGAGAAGACGATCCAGATCGCATGCTTGAGCGTTTTCAGCCAGAGCTTTCGTCCATTGAACGGGCCGTTGTCGAGCTTGATTCGCGCCGGGCGATCACCCTCGACCCATTTTTCGATCCACAGAAAGATTTCGGTATAAACCGTTTGCGGGCAGGCGTAGCCGCACCACAGGCGGCCGCCGATCGTGGTCCAGGCGAACAGGCCGAATGCGCACAGCAGCAGTAGCGCCGTCAGGTAAATGAAGTCCTGCGGCAGAAACAGCAGATTGAAGATGTAGAACTTGCGTGTGGACAGATCGAACAGCAGGGCCTGACGGCCATTGATCTGCAGCCACGGTACAGCGTAGAAAAACAGCTGGGTGGCGATGACGAAGAAGATGCGCCAGTTGTTCCACAGGCCGGTGATCCAGCGCGGATAGATTTTCCGGTGCGCGGCGTACAGGTGGATTTGCTCGTATTCACCGTTGTCGCTGACGACGGTGACGGGGATGTCCTGGAGTTTCTGCTTGCTCATCGCGTTTTCCTGCATGAACTACCGGCGTCAGGACAAAAACGGTTTTCGTTATCGTTTGAACGCCGAAATGGTAAAACGGGCGGGGATAAGCCCGCCCGTTGTACTCTCCGAGGTGACGGCGGCTTACTTGGCCGCAGTGACCGGGGTGCTCGACAGGCCGTAGACGTAGGCGGCCAGCAGGTGAACCTTGCTGTCGCCGAGGAAGTCTTTCCACGCCGGCATGACGTTGTTGCGGCCGTTGGTCACCGTTTCGATAATCGTCGCTTCGGAGCCACCGTACAGCCAGACCTTGTCGGTCAGGTTCGGCGCGCCGACGTCCTTGTTGCCCTTGCCGTCGGCACCGTGACAGGCCACACAGACCTGCTGGAACGTTGCCTGGCCGCGCGATGCACGCAGCTCGTTGTGCGGCTTGCCGGCGATCTGCATCACGTAGTTTGCGACGTCGCGGACCTTCTCTTCACCAAAAGCTGCGCCAAAAGCCGGCATCTGGCCGTGGCGACCCTTTTCGATGGTCTCGAGGATCTTTTCCGGCGTGCCGCCGTAGAGCCAGTCGCTGTCGGTCAGGTTCGGGAAGCCCTTTGCACCGCGTGCATCGGCGCCGTGGCACTGGATGCAGTAGGTGTAGAACAGGCGCTGACCCATTTCGCGTGCTTCTTTGTCTTGTGCAACCTGGGCGATCGGCAGTTTGGCGTACTTGTCGTAGATCGGACCGTACTTGGCATCCGCCTTGGCGACTTCCTGCTTGAGCTGACCGACCGACGTCCAGCCTTTGGCATTGCCGAACAGCACCAGACCCGGATAGAGCGCAAGGTAACCGACCGCGAAAACGATGGTCAGGATGAACAGCCACAGCCACCAGCCCGGCAGCGGGTTGTTGTACTCCTGCAGGTCGCCGTCCCACTTGTGGTCGATGATTTCGGCTTTTTCACCCTTCTTGAGCTTGATCACCGCCTGGCTCTTGAGCAACACGCCAAGCCAGATCAGCGACACGATCACGATGACCGTGATGAAGACGCCCCAGAAACCGCTATAAAAATCTGTCATCTCATTCTTCTCCGTACGGCAGATTTTCAGGCGCGCGGGCCATGCGGGGTGTCATCGTCGAGCAGCGGGGCTTGCGCAGCCTCTTCGAAGCCGCTGCGGCTCTTGCGGCTGTAGGCCCAGGCGCAAATACCCAGAAAACAGAAAAAGCTGACGACCGTGACGGCGATGCGCGCGATGTCCTGAAAATCCATGATCCGTATTACCTTTTGTTCTTGAGGGCCAGGCCGAGACCTTGCAGGTAGGCAATCAGCGCGTCCATTTCGGTCTTGCCTTCGACCGCCTTGGTGGCGCCGGCGATATCTGCATCGGTATAGGGGACGCCAACCTTGCGCAGTGCCGCCATTTTGGCCGGCATGGCTTCGGCGTCGACCTTCTGCGCGGCAAGCCACGGGAACGACGGCATCACCGATTCAGGCACGACATCCTGCGGATGAATCAGGTGGGCACGATGCCATTCGTCCGAGTAGCGGCCGCCGACGCGCGCCAGATCCGGGCCGGTACGCTTCGAGCCCCACAGGAACGGGTGGTCGTAGACCGACTCGCCCGCCACCGAGTAATGGCCGTAACGCTCGGTTTCGGCGCGGAACGGACGGATCATCTGCGAGTGGCAGTTGTAACAGCCTTCGCGGATATAGATGTCGCGACCGGCCAGCTGGACGGCCGTGTACGGCTTGACGCCCTCGATCGGTTTTGTGACCGACTTGGAGAACATCAGCGGCAGGATTTCCACCAGCATGGCCACACTGATGGTGGTGATCGTCAGGACGATCAGCCAGCCAACGTGGGTCTCAATGAGTTTCTGAGCCTTGTTCATTTTTTATATCACTCCCCTTTTGGCTCAGGCGTGGGCGGGCACGGCCGGGATCGGCGCATTGACCGGCTTGCCGTCGAACACGGTGCGCAGCACGTTGTAGAACATCAGGAACATGCCGGAGACAAAGCAGCAGCCGCCCAGGAAACGGATGAAGTAGTACGGATGGGTCGCCTTGACCGAGTCGATGAACGAGTAGGTCAGCGTACCGTCGGCGTTGACTGCGCGCCACATCAGGCCTTGCGTCACACCGGCGATCCACATCGACGAGATGTAGAGCACGATGCCGAGCGTAGCGATCCAGAAGTGGGCCTCGATCAGCTTGATCGAATACATCTGCTCACGGTCGAACAGACGCGGGATCAGGTAGTAGATCGAGCCGATGGTGATCATGGCCACCCAGCCGAGTGCGCCCGAGTGCACGTGGCCCACGGTCCAGTCTGTGTAGTGCGACAGCGCGTTGACGGTCTTGATCGCCATCATCGGGCCTTCGAACGTCGACATACCGTAGAACGACAGCGCGGTCACCAGGAACTTGAGGATCGGATCGGTACGCAGTTTGTGCCAGGCACCCGACAGCGTCATGATCCCGTTGATCATGCCGCCCCAGCTCGGTGCCAGCAGAATCAGCGAGAACACCATGCCGATCGACTGGGTCCAGTCGGGCAGGGCGGTGTAGTGCAGGTGGTGCGGGCCGGCCCACATGTAGGTGAAGATCAGCGCCCAGAAGTGCACGACCGACAGGCGATACGAGTAGACCGGGCGGCCTGCCTGCTTCGGCACGAAGTAGTACATCATGCCGAGGAAGCCGGCGGTCAGGAAGAAGCCGACGGCGTTGTGGCCATACCACCATTGCACCATCGCATCGACTGCGCCCGAGTAAGCCGAGTACGACTTCCACAGCGAAACCGGCACGAAGGCGCTGTTGACGATGTGCAGCAGCGCGACGGCGAGGATGAAGGCGCCGTAGAACCAGTTGGCGACGTAGATGTGCTTGACCTTGCGCTTGGCGATGGTGCCGAAGAACACCACGGCGTAGGCAACCCAGACGATGGCCAGCAGGATCTTGATCGGCCATTCCATTTCGGCATATTCCTTGTTGAAGGTAATGCCGAGCGGATAGGTGATGACGCACAGAACGATCACCAGCTGGTAGCCCCAGAAGGTGAATGCGGCGAGGCCGTCGGAGAACAGCCGGACGTTACAGGTACGCTGAACGACGTAATAGCTGGTGGCGATCAGGCCACAGCCGCCGAACGCGAAGATCACCGCGCTGGTGTGCAGTGCGCGCAAACGCCCGAAATGAAAATACTGACCCAGATTGAGTTCCGGCCAGACGAGTTGCGAGGCGATAAACACCCCGAGCAGCATGCCGACAATGCCCCAGACGACAGTCATGATGGCGAATTGCCGCACCACTTTATAGTTATATGTGGCTTGGTTTTCCATGGGAGCGCTCCGAATGATCTCCAAGAACGGCGGTTTTATAAAACTGCTGAATGCGCGCGCAAACCTTCGTGACAAACGAAAGTGCTTCGACCGGAGTCGAGATGCGCGCAATGAGCCGGCGCGACTATAGCGAGGAAGGTGTTAGTTCAACCTTGATCCAAATCAAACCGGTCAACGACCAGCGTGCATTTTACCGCGCCACACGTCATGCAGTCAGTTGTTTTTTTCCTCGTCGCCCTCATTGTGGGGCGCCCGGCCGTCCGGACGGTCATCGTCTTGCAGCACGCGGTGCGCCGGCCCTTCCAGATCGTCGAATTGACCGCCGCGAATGGCGTTCCAGAAGAGGGCGCCAATAATCACGACCAGCAGCACCGATAGCGGAATCAGCAGGTACAAGCTTTCCATTACAGACCTCGCGGCGCGCGCGCCAGGCGCAGCGCATTCAGAATCACCAGCAGTGAGCTTGCGGCCATGCCGGCGCTGGCCAGCCAGGGCGTCACCCAGCCGGCCATGGCAACCGGTAGCGCAACGACGTTATAGAGCAGCGCCCAAAGCAGGTTCTCCCGAATGATCCGCCGTGTCCGGCTTGCAAAGGCGATCGCTTCCGGAATGCGGCTCAGCCGGTTTTCAAGCAGCACCGCATCGCCGGAGGCATGCGCAATATCCGCCCCGGCCCCCATGGCCATGGAGACGTTGGCTGCTGCGAGAACGGGGGCATCGTTGACGCCGTCGCCGACCATGAGGACGCGTGCGCCTTGCTGCTGAAGCAACTTCAGCTGCGCGAGCTTGTCTTCGGGCGATACACCTGCCTGCCAGTGATCGATGCCGAGTTCACGCGCAACCGATTCGACGGCGCCTGCTGCATCGCCGCTCAGAATGTGGGTGCGCACGCCGCGCGACTTCAGCATGGCCACAGTGGCGGCGGCATCCGGGCGGAGGGTGTCGGTGAGCAGGACCCATCCCAGCCATTTGCCGTCGCTCGCCAGTGCGAGCAACGTGCCTTCCTTCGACTCCGGAGGAGGTGGCGGTTGCACATGCGCGTGAAGACGCACGAAATCGGGCTTGCCCACTGCGTACTGAACACCTTCGATCCGGCCGGTCAGGCCGCCACCGGGGTGATTGACGACATCCCGAGCCTCTGCCGGACAGGGCGTATGAGCAAAAGCACGGGCCAATGGATGCTCGGAGTGGCGCTCGAGTGCGGCAATGCCGCCGAGCAGCGCTGCCTCGTCGATGTCGCCCAGCGGGTATGCCTTGCGAATGCGGGGTTCGCCGAGCGTCAACGTGCCCGTTTTGTCGAATACGACATCGGTTGCCCGTCCCAGCGTTTCCAGCGCATGCCCACGGCTGATCAGTACACCGCGGCGCGCCAGTGCGCCGGTCGCGGCGGTCAGCGCAACGGGCGTTGCCAGCGACAATGCGCAGGGGCAGGAAATCACCAGCACGGCGACAGCGATTGGCAAGGCGTGAACAGGGTCATGCAGATGCCAGTACAACCACGTGATCGCCGCAGCAACCAGAAGGACCGCCACGAAATAGCCGGAAACGCGATCAGCCAGTTGCGCGATCCGCGGTTTTTCCGCAAGCGCCCGATCGAGGAGCCGGACAATGCTGGCGAGCCGGCTCTCCTGGCCGATTTTTTCAACGCTGACAATCAGCGGCGAAGCCGTGTTGACCGTGCCGCCGGTGACGCGGTCGCCCGGGCGTTTGTCGACCGGCAGCCCCTCGCCGGTCAGCAGGGCTTCGTTGACCTGCGACTCGCCCTCAAGGATGCGGGCGTCCGCCGGAACGGTTTCACCGGGTTTGATCAGCAGTACATCGCCGACGACCAGTCTTGTGACGGCGGCCTCGTGAGTTGTCCGGCTCTTGGGGTAGTCCATGAGTTGATGTGCAAATGCCGGAATCAGCGCCGCCAACTGCTCGAGCGCTGCGCCGGCTTTGGCGCGTGCCTGCGACTCAAGATAGCGCCCGGTCAGCAGTAAAAAGACGAACATGCTGACGGAGTCGTAGTAGACCTCGCCATGATGGGTGATGGTTGCGTAAACGCTGGCGACAAACGCAAGCAATACGCTGATGCCGACCGGCAGATCCATGCCGGTGCGCCCGCGCCGGAGGTCTCGCCAGGCCGACACGTAAAACGGCCAGCTTGAGTAAACGACGACGGGTAGCGTCAATACGCAGCTTGCCCAGTTCATCAGGCTCAGCCAGCGTGGCTCGATTTCTCCGGCAGGCGCCAGATAGACCGGCACCGCAAACATCATGACCTGCATCATCGACAACCCGGCAACCCAGAGCCTGAACAGCGCCGATTTGCGCGCCTTGGCCTGCGTCGCTTCCTGACGAGCCCGGTCGTACGGTAAAGCGCGGTAGCCGATTGCGGAGACGGCCTCAAGAACGGCCGACAATGTGGTCAGTGCCGGATTCCAGCGCACGCGGGCGCGATGGCTGGTGTAGTTGATCGAGACATCGGCCACGCCGGGGACCCGCGCGATCTGCCGTTCGTTCAGCCAGATGCAGGCGGCACAGGTGATGCCTTCGATCATCAGTGCGGCATCCTTCAGCTCGCCGTCGTTGGCGACAAAGCCGGCCTGCAGTTGCGGGTCGTCGTAGAGTTTGAGCTGCTCGCGCAGCGCATCCGGCAGCGGGGCCGCACGATCGGCCGGTTGCTCGCGCTGCGTGTAGTACGCATCCAGCCCCGCATCGATAATGCTTTGCGCCACAGCCTGGCAACCGGCGCAGCAGGCGGGCTCATTGCGTTGACGGTATCGAATGGCAAACTGGACGCCATCGGGTACCGATTCGCCGCAATGGAAGCAGCGCACGTCAACGGAAGGGGCAACAGCATTCATGCCGGCATTTTACCTTATTGCCCCTGCGGGATCGGCGCATTGACGGGCAAAAAAAACGCCCCGGCAATGCGGGGCGTTGTGCGTACGGTGCAGCTGGACTCAGGCCAGCCCCTTGGGGAGCGAAAACACCACGTTCTCCTCGATGCCGTCCATCGGCGACACCGATTCGGCGCCAAAATCGCCGATCCGCTTGATGACGCGCTGCACCAGCACGTCCGGGGCCGATGCGCCGGCCGTAATGCCGACGCGGGCACCATCGGCAAACCATTCGGGCTTGAGTTCGGTTTCGTTGTCGACCATGTAGGAATCGATGCCGAGGCTGGCGCCGACTTCGCGCAACCGGTTCGAGTTCGAGCTGTTCGGCGAGCCGACGACAATCAGCACGTCGACGTCGCGCGCCAGGTGCTTCACCGCATCCTGGCGATTCTGCGTCGCGTAGCAGATATCGTCCTTCTTCGGGCCGACGATGTCGGGGAAACGCGTGCGCAGGGCATCGACGACGCGCTGCGCGTCATCCACCGACAGGGTGGTCTGCGTCACGTAGGCGAGCTTGGCATTGGCATTGACGACCATGGTCGGCACATCCTCGGCCTCTTCGACCAGATACATCCCGCCATCGGCCTGCCCCATGGTGCCTTCGACCTCCGGGTGGCCCTTGTGGCCGATCATGATGATCTCGAAGCCCTGCTGGCGCAGCCGCTTGACCTCGAGATGCACCTTGGTGACGAGCGGGCAGGTGGCGTCGTACACGCTCAGCCCGCGTGCCTCGGCTTCGGCACGGACGGCTTGCGACACGCCGTGAGCCGAAAAAATCACCGTATTGCCTGCAGGTACTTCGGCGAGTTCTTCGACGAAAATCGCACCCTTGGCTTTCAGGTCCTCGATGACGAACTTGTTGTGCACGACTTCGTGACGCACGTAGATCGGCGCGCCGAACTTCTCCAGCGCCTTTTCGACGATGGCGATCGCGCGGTCAACGCCAGCGCAGAAGCCGCGCGGTTGCGCGAGGATGATCTGCATGCTCATGCGGAGTCCTTTTTGCGGAAACTGTCCCAGACCATCAGTGCGGCACCGACGCAAATGGCCGAGTCGGCGAGATTGAACGCCGGGTAATACCAGTTCCGATAATAAACCTGAATGAAATCAATCACGTGACCGAACAGCACCCGATCGATCACGTTGCCGAGCGCGCCGCCCATGATCAGCGACAGCGACAGCGAAAACAGCGATTCGGCGTGGTGCTTGCGCAGCGTCAGCACAATGAAGACCGAGACGCCGAGCGCCAGTACGGTGAAGAAGTGACGCTGCCAGCCACCCGCATCGGCCAGGAACGAAAAAGCCGCACCGGGGTTGTACGCCAGGGTCAGGTTGAAAAAGCCGGGGATGACCGGACGCACGTCACCGTAGGCGAATGCCGCCTCGATCACGTGCTTGGTCACCTGATCCAGCGCGATGACGACCACCGCCAGCGCAATCCATTGCCAGAACCGCTTAGGCATGCGTACGTGCCTCGCCCTTGCCGTGCAGGTTGTCATCGCAACGTGCACACAGCGCGGCATGGCCAGCCACGGTGCCAACGCTTGGCACGTAATGCCAGCAGCGGTCGCACTTGGTGTAGGTCGATGGCGTAACGCCAACCGCAAGTGCATTGCCCTGCTTCAGCGTGGCCTTCGAGGTAATCAGCACAAAGCGCAACTCGTCCCCCAGGCCTGCGAGGGCGGCATGCAGCTCGCCGCCGGCGGTGACTTCGACTTCGGCCTGCAGGCTCGAGCCAAGCTTGCCGTCGGCACGCAGTACTTCGATGTCTTTCTGCGCAGCAACGCGGGCTTCGCGGATCAGTGCGAACCGGGTCGACAGTGCTTCAGCGTCGGCGACGGCCGGCACCTGATACCAGGTCGACAGGAAGACACTTTCGCCGTCGCCGTTGAGCACCTCCCAGGCCTCGTGCGCGGTGAACGACAGGATGGGCGCCAGAATGCGCACCAGCGACTGGGTGACGTGCCAGAGTGCCGTCTGGGCCGAGCGCCGGATCGCCGAGTCGGCCTTGGTGGTGTACAGGCGGTCCTTGATGATGTCGAGGTAGAACGAGCCCAGTTCTTCCGAGCAGAAGCGGTGGATTTCCTGCACTGCCGAGTGGAATTCGTAGCGATCGAACAGCTCGGCAACGCGCTGCTGGAATGCCGCCAGCTCGACTAGGGCATAGCGGTCGAGTGTCAGCAGCTCGTCTGCCGGCAGGGCCTGTTCGGCCTTGAAGTCGGACAGGTTGGCGAGCAGGAAACGCAGCGTGTTGCGGATGCGGCGGTACGAGTCGGTCGTGCGCTTGAGGATCTCCTGCGACAGCGACATTTCGCCCGAGTAATCGGCGCTGGCGACCCACAGGCGCAGCATGTCGGCACCGATGCTGTTGAAGATTTCCTGCGGTTCGATGCCGTTGCCCTTGGACTTCGACATCTTGTGACCCTTCTCGTCGACTGTGAAGCCGTGGGTCAGTAGCTGTTTGTACGGCGCACGACCTTCGGTGGCGCAGCCGGTGAGTAGCGATGACTGGAACCAGCCGCGATGCTGGTCCGAGCCTTCGAGGTACAGGTCGGCCGGCCAGCCGAGGTCTTCGCGCTGACGCAGCACGGCGTAATGGGTCGAGCCAGAGTCGAACCAGACGTCGAGTGTGTCCTTGAGCTTTTCGTACTGCGCCGCTTCGGCGCCGAGCAACTCGGCCGCGTCGAGCTTGAACCAGGCTTCAATGCCTTCCTGCTCGATACGCTGCGCGACGACTTCAAGCAGCTCGCCACTGCGCGGATGCAGGTCGCCGGTTTCCTTGTTCACGAAAAAGGTCATCGGTACGCCCCAGTTGCGCTGGCGCGAGATGCACCAGTCCGGGCGGTTGCCGATCATCGCCTCAAGGCGGGCGCGACCCCATGCCGGGAAGAACTCGGTGTCGTCGACAGCCTTGTTGGCGTGCTGGCGCAGCGTGGTGCCGTTGACCGCTTTTTCCATCGCGATGAACCACTGCGTGGTGGCGCGGAAAATGATCGGCGTCTTGTGGCGCCAGCAGTGCGGGTAGCTGTGCTTGAGTTTTTCGTTGGCGAACAGCGCCTGATGCTCGTCAAGAGCGGCGATTACCAGCGGGTTGGCTTCCCAGACGGTCTTGCCCGGTGCGAACTGCGCGCTGGCAATGTAGCGGCCGTCGCCGCCGACCGGGTTTTCGACCGGCAGGTGGTAGTGCAGGCCGACCAGGTAGTCGTCCAGACCGTGCGCCGGCGCGGTATGAACGAGGCCGGTACCGGCGTCGGTCGTCACATGCTCGCCGAGAATGACCGGCACCTGACGATCGAGGAAGGGGTGCTGCAGCTGCAGGAGGTTCAGGCGCGAGCCGTGTGCTTTGGCGATGACTTCGGCGGCATCGATGCCATAGCGCTTCAGTGCGGATTCGGCCAGATCGGCAGCGAGTACCAGCAGGCCGCGCGGCGTGGCGATCAGGTCATACGTCAGTTCCGGGTGGACGCACACGGCCTGATTGGCTGGCAGCGTCCACGGCGTCGTGGTCCAGATGATCGCGTAAGCGGGCTGATCCTGCAGGTTGACGCCGCCGAAAGCCTGCGACAGCGCGGCGGTGTCGACGAAGCGGAAGCCGACGTCGATGGCCGGCGATACCTTGTCTTCGTACTCGACTTCGGCCTCGGCCAGCGCCGATCCGCAGTCGACGCACCAGTGCACCGGCTTCTGGCCTTTGACGATGTAGTCGTTGGCGTGGATCTTGCCAAGCGTGCGGACGATGTTGGCTTCGGTCTTGAATGCCATCGTCTGGTACGGGTCCGCCCAGTCGCCCCACACACCAAGGCGGATGAAGCCGGCTTTCTGGATTTCGATCTGCTTGGCGGCGTAGGCGCGGCACAGTTCGCGCACGAAGGCGGCCGGCAGATGCGTTTCTTTCTCGTCCAGACCGTTTTCCTTGCGGAATGCAACGATACGGGCATGGATGTCCGGGTTGGCCTTGACGGCCTTGGCGTCATTTTTGGTGATTTTTTCGATCTGATGTTCGATCGGCAGCCCGTGGCAATCCCAGCCCGGCACATAGGGTGCATCGAAGCCGGCCAGCGACTTCGACTTGATGATGATGTCCTTGAGCGTCTTGTTCACGGCATGGCCAAGGTGGATTTCGCCGTTCGCGTAGGGCGGGCCGTCGTGCAGAATGAACTTGGGCCGGTTTTCCTGCTTCGCGCGCTCGCGCAGCTTCTGATACAACTGTTTGTCCTGCCACTGCTTCAGGAAGCCCGGTTCGCGCTTGGCCAGATCGCCGCGCATCGGGAATGCCGTGTCCAGCAAATTGACCGGATATTTATTCGACGCTTTTTCGCTCATGGTGTCTCTCAGTGTTGGGCACGTGTCGCGAACCAGTCGCGGGCTTGGTCACAATCTTTATGGATCTGGGCGATCAGCGGCTCCAGACCCGAATACTTTTCTTCGTCGCGCAGCTTGGCGAGGAAGTCCACCCGCAGGTGTTCGCCATAAATCTGGCGATTGAAATCGAACAGGTGCACTTCGAGCACCGGCGCGGCGTCCGCACCTTTGACAGTGGGGCGCACCCCGAGGCTGGCAACACCTTGCCACGGCCGCTCCAGCCCGTGCGCCTCGACAACGAAGACGCCCATCATCGGCGGGCGGTTATGGCGCAACTGGATATTGGCAGTCGGAAAACCCAGTTGCCTTCCCAGTCGATCCCCACCAATGACTCTGCCCGAAATCGAATACGGCCGGCCGAGGAGTTCGGCGGCGTGGGCCATCTGCCCGCCGGCCAGTGCAGCCCGAACCGCAGTGGACGACACGCGCTCTTCATCACGCGCGATCGTGGGCAACGCATGCGCTTCGAACACCGACGACTGTGCGAGGAGGGCGATATTGCCGGCACGCCGCGCGCCAAAACAGAAATCGTCGCCAACGACCACGAAACGGGCGTTGAGACGCCTTGCGATGATTTCGTCGCGAAAGGCTTCGGCTTCGTAACTGGCAAAACGGCGGTCGAAACGCTGAACAACCAGATAGTCGATGCCTTCGGCGGCCAGAAGTTCGGTTTTTTCGCGAAAACTCGTGAGGCGTGCGGGTGCCGACTCCGGCGTAAACAGCTCGCGCGGGTGCGGCTCGAAGGTCAGCACTGCGGTTGCGAGGCCGCGTTCGCGCGCGGCACTGCGAACCGTGCTCAGCATGGCCTGGTGCCCGAGATGAAGGCCATCAAAGTTGCCGATGGTCAACGCACAGGGTGGAAGGTGGGCAGCGGCTACGCCGCGTACGACTTGCATGATCGGCAATGGCAATCGGGTGCAAAACCATAGATTTTAACGGTTAAGCGTCGGCTTGTCAGGCGCGTGACTGGCGATGTTTTTGCGCTTTCAGTCCTCGTGCTCTCTATATTGAAAGCCATACGTCAGGGGTGAGCGATGAACGAGCTGCAACTGCCCGCATTCAGATTGATTCCCGTCCTTGTTGCAGCACTTTCGTTTTACGGCGGCCTGTCCTGGCTTCGGCACTGCATGGCCTGTGCCGCGCCACTGCGGCCAAGGCTGATTGCCGTCGCAACGGTAACGATTGGCGGCGGGCTCTGGGTGGCCTCGCTTTGTCTTTTGCTCATCGGCAACCCCGGTGCGCCCTATGGGTTCGCGCTACTCCCGCTACTGGCGGCGCTCGCACTTTTCATGCTCGGCCCGGGCATTGCCTTGCGACTACTCGTTTTGCACCGATTGAGGATCGCCGGGCGAATTGCGACAGGTCTTGCGCTGGCGCTGGCGTTACTTTCGGCCGGCCGACTGCTGTCGTGGCAATGGGCGTACCCGCCGGAAACGCAATGGGTTGCCGCCCTGCTGGCACTGGTGGCCGCCGCAATCATTGCATGGGCGGGCGATCGAAGTGCGCGAGGCGTGCTTTCGTCCATGCAGTGCGGGTTTGCGCTCGTGGTGTTCGGCCAGACCGTTGGCGCCATGCCACTACATATTGCCGAGGTCAGCGCATCGCTGGTGAACGGAGAGGCATGGCGCCTTCTGGCGCTGATTTTGCTCAGTGCGTTGTTCGTCGTGCTTGCAGCCCTGTCTCCCGTCCTTGCCGAGTTGCTGATCCAGCCGGACAACGGACAGGAGTCAGCCCGGACAGCGCAGACGCGACGTCGGCAATCGGCACTGGCAATGTGTGTGTTGCTTGTCGTGATTGGTGCCGGAGGCGGCTGGACCATGGTCCAGCACCATAATGCGACGCAGATGTGGGCGCCGCAGCACGACGTATCGCTCGACGAACTCAGCAAACTGCATGGCGTGCGGCAGAGCCTCGTCAATGCAGCCTCCATTCAGGCTTGGCGCAGCGTCGAGGGCGAGCAACTTCGACAAAGCTGGCTCGACTGGCGCAACCAGCCCGTGGCTGACTTGGGTGGGGCGAAGGGTGAGGCACTCCTGAACTTGCCGACTCGCCTGGACGAGGCTGCCGGAGGAAAAAATGCCACCTCATCGTTTCAGTCAGCACGGGAGCTGCTGCTCCAGACAATCGACGCCCGCCAGCAGGCGCTGATTCAGCAGCTCGGGCAAATGCAAAACAAGGCAGAGCATACCGGCGCCGTGACCCAGGCTGTCGGTACGGCGACGCTCGTCGTGTCGTTGCTGCTGATTCCCGGCGCATTCTGGCTGATTGTTCTGCTCTGGCGGCGCGCGCATGCAGCGCGCGCGGAGCAGCAACATCTGAAGGCGGATGTGCTTGAGCGCGAGGCGTTGAGCATGACCCTGCAGCGCAGCAATGAGGTCCTTGAGAGCGGACTGGAGTCCTTGCGGCGCCACCTTCAGGATGTTTCGTTGCAGCGCGAGTTGGGGCGCATGCTTGAATGCTGCCAAACCTTCGATGAAGCGCGCGACATCATTCGGACAAGCATGGCGAAGCTGTTCCCCGAAAGTGCAGGACAGCTGTTCATCGACAATCCGGTTACCGCACAACTCGAGGAGGCCTGTCGCTGGGGCGAACTTCCCAGAACGCAGACAACGATGGCGCCTGATGATTGCTGGGGCGTACGCCTGGGGCAGGCACACTGGCTTCAGTCACCCCAGCACGGCCCGCGGTGCCGGCACGTGCCCATTGCTCCCGTCAGGCAAAGTCTGTGCATCCCGATGACGGCTCAGGGCAGGAACCAGGGGGTTGTCACGCTCCTGGGGTCGCTGTCCCGCTCGGAAAGTCAGTTCAGTGACGTTGAACATCAACTGGCGCTGTCGGTGGCCGAGCAGATTTCCCTGGCCATCGCCAACCTGCAGCTCCGCGAAACGCTGAAACTGCAGTCGATCTCCGATCCGCTCACCGGATTGTTCAACCGTCGTTACCTCGAGGAGTGTCTGCGACGTGAGCTGGCCCGTGCCAAGCGGAATCACGGCACCCTTGGGGTGGCGATGATCGATATCGATTACTTCAAGCGCTACAACGACACCTATGGCCATGAGGCGGGCGATGCCGTGCTGCGCGCGCTGGCGCAATGCTTGCTCAACCTCGGGCGGGCGGATGACGTGGTTTGCCGTTTCGGTGGCGAGGAGTTTACCGTCCTGCTGCCCGGTATCGATCATGCCGGGCTGACCGATTGGGGCGAGCGACTCATGGCGGCTGTACGCCTGTTGTCGGTGGATTTCCATGGTCAGAGACTGATTGGCATCACGATCTCGATCGGCGCCATGCTCGTCGGCGGCACCGACCCGGATACCGATGCGCCGCTTGAGCTGGCCGATGCCGCGCTTTATGCCGCCAAACGGGAGGGGAGGAACCGCCTGCGCTGGTGGACACCTTCCGACCCGAGCCGCGCCGAAGCCGAGCGGGGTACTGCCGTGCCACCGCTTCAGCCCACCCACTGACTCAGGGGGTGACGTCTACCGAGCCGTCTGCATTTGCAGTGCCCTGAAGGATCTGATTGCCCCCGAGGCGGACGCGAACCACCTGACCTTCCGAGGCGGTATTGAGTGCGGTGCCTTCATTGCTGACATCGATTCCGCCAACCCGAATCGTCAGCTTGACCCGTTGCCCCTGCCGAATCACCGATGCGGCGCGCAGCATTTCGGCGCGAAAGGGCGCGCCGCTTGCCACGGCCATCCCCAGTGTTTGCCCTACGGCCTGCTGCGTATCGAGCACCACGCTTCCCGGCAGGTCTGCCAGGTCGCCACGCCGGAGTTGTACATCCCCGGCCCCGAGTACATGACCCGCCGGCAGTGGCCGTGCCGCCACGTAGTAGCTCACCTCCTGGCCGATCCGCGCCGGCAGGTTGACCGACCAGTCGGCGCCCTCGACGCAACGAATCCGGATTTGCGTATTACCCAGAAGGCGCTGGCCGGGTGCCAGCTGGAAGTCGCGCAGCGCGCACGCATCCAGCCGGAGGCGACTATCCAGACGGCCGATCTTGACTGTGGATGAGGGGGAGTTGGCGAGCTGTTGCTTTACCCATGACTCGGCCTCTTGTCGCAGGGCTTCGTTATCCATTGGCGCGGCAAGGGCGGCATTGCATGCAAGGGAGAGCAGCAAGGGGGTAATGAAATGTTTCATCGGGCCATTATAACGGGCTGTTGCAGTCGCGCCGCACGCCGGCCGCCGTAAACAGCACGTCACGTTGACGCCTTAGCTTCAGCGCTTTTCGCGAAAAGACAAGGACGAGACCGATGAAGCAATGCATTCCGCCGCTGATGCTGGCGACCCTGATGACGGCGGGCCTGGTCGCCTGTGGTGGCGGGGATGATGGGGGCGCGACATCAGCACCCGCTCCGGCGCCGACACCCGCACCAACGCCCGTTCCGTCGCCGGGCGCCAAGACCGGCCAGTTCTACGACGCAGCCGTGGCGGGGCTGGAGTACACCACCAGTTCCGGCGGCAACGCCATCGGGATGACCGACGCCAGTGGCGTGTTCAGCTATCGCGATGGCGATGCGGTCACTTTCCGCATTGGCGACCTTGTGCTCGGCCAAACCAAGGGCAAGGACAAAGTGACGCTGGCCGATTTCGATCCGGCCAATCCGTTGTCCGACAAGGTGATTGCGCGGGCGCGACTACTGCAAACGCTGGATGCCGACCACGATCCGGACAACGGCATTGCCATCGAGGCGGCGGCCCGGAATGCATTGAAGGGCAAAACGCTGCCACTGGATGACATGCAAGCGTTCGATGCCGCGGCCAGTGGCGTTCTGGGCAGGGCGCCGGTCAGCGCAGCCAGTGCGCGCGAGCACTTCGAGTCGACACTGGCCATGCTGGGCGGGACGGCTACCACCAAGGTCAACGCGTCGGGCGTGACACTGGAAATCAGCAAATACCGCGTGCAGGTACCGACCGGTTTCCATGTGGCCTATCCGGGGAGCGATGCCGGCATCAAGGCCGCCTTCCCGCAAGGGTTCCCGCTCTCGATCGGTTCGAGCATCGCCTACAAGGGCAAGGAAGCCGACGGCAGTCAGCTGTTCTACATCCTGACGGACCGTGGTCCGAATGGCGATTCGCCGGATCAGGTTGACGGCAAGAAGAGCAAGGTCTTCCCGGTGCCGGGCTTCAACCCGAAAATCGGTCTGATGCGGCTGAAAAACGGTGTGGCTCGCGTCGAATCGACCACCGACCTCAAGGATGTCGACGGCAGCGCGATGAGCGGCCTGCCGATTCCGGACGGCTCGGTCGGCGCCAGCAACGAAGTCGCGCTGAACGAGGCGCTGGGCAAGCTCGCGCCGGGCTACAGCCCGCATGGCATCGACCCGGAAGGGTTGTCGATCGACAAGGATGGCAAGCTCTGGCTGACCGACGAATACGGCCCCTTCCTGGCGCAGCTCGACCCTGCGACCGGCAAGCTGTTGAAGAAGCTGGCGCCGGGTTCGGGTCTGCCGGCAATCATCGCCAAGCGCCAGGCCAACCGCGGCTTCGAAGGGGTGGCGGTGACGCCGTCGGGCAAGATCGTGGCCATGGTGCAGTCGATCCTGGCAATGGACGACGCCAAGGACAGCAACAACAAGGCGCAAAAAACCAGCAAGGCGCCGGTGATCCGGCTTGTTGAATACGATCCGGCGAACGGCGCAACGCGCATGCTGGCATACCCGTTCGACACGGCGCTGTATGGCAAGGCGAAGGACGCCAAGCTGGGCGATCTGATTGCACTGTCCGACACCCGCTTTCTGCTGATCGAACAGGGAGAGCAAAAGGACGGCGTCGTCCACAACATGCTGGTGCTGATCGACACCAGTGCGGCCACCGATCTGACCGGCAAGACGGTCAACGGGCTCGAGGTGGAATACCAGAGCGATCTGGCTGTCATCAAGACCGCCGGCATCACCCCGGTTGCCAAGCGCGTTCTGGCAGACCTTCGCGATGCGAAGTTCGGCTGGGTAGCGGAGAAGGCGGAAGGGCTGACGCTGATCGACGCCAGCACCATTGCGCTGATCAACGACAACGACTTCGGGCTGTCGGGCAAGATCATCGACGACAAGGGCGTATCGCTCAAGGGGGACGACTGCAGTCAGGACGCCAACGGCACGCTGACGGGCAGCAAATGCGCGACGCTGGTCAATCCGAAGTACCGGATCGGTCAGGGCAGCGATGACGAGCGTCCGAGCCGTTTGTGGATCATCCGCTTCGGTACGCCGCTGAAAGACATCGCGCTGTAATCATTGCCTGAGCATCAAGGAGCCCCGAAGCGGGGCTCTTTTCGTTGCGACTGCGCCATGGAGGGATCGCATACAATGGCCGGCTGATTCCATGGAGTTCCCCAATGCTCGATCTGCTTTTTGGCATCACGACACTGGTCGTGCTGATCGCCGGTGTTGTCGTGGTGCTGCGACTGCAGCAGCTGACCCGCACGCAACAGGATGTGCTCGACCTGCTGTCGCAGGAACTGGAAGCCAAGCACCGCCAAATGCTGGGTGACCTGCACACCGGGCTGGCCAGACAAAGCGAGTCGCAACATGCGGCACTGGCCCAGCACGGCAGCCTGCTCAACGATGCGATCGGCCGGTCGGCCGGGCAGCTTCGTGATGCCATGGGCGAATCCTTCGATCGTCTGCGGGGCGGCGTGAGTACCGAACTCAAGGACACCCGGGAGGCGCTCAACCGGCTGGCGAGCACGCAAAGCGAATCACTGTCGGCCATGCGGTTGTCGCTGACTTCGACGCTGTCGGAAACCCGCGAGCTGATGCTCAAGCAGCTGTCCGACATTGCCGCCGAACTCAAGGGCAAGCAGGATGCATTGCGCGAAGATGTGCTGGTCAAGTTGTCGACCATGCTTGCCGAACAATCCAAGCGTGAAATGGAGCAGATCCAGACGCTGTTGCAAACAACGTCACAGCAATTGACGGCCACCGTGGGCGAACTGACCAAAACCGCCGACACGCGCCTGGCCGAGATTTCCGGCAAGGTCAACGAACGGCTCGACGAAGGCTTCAAGAAGACCAATGAAACCTTCGCCAACGTGATGGCGCGACTGGCGACCATCGACGAAGCGCAAAAGAAGATCGACGGGCTCACGACCAATGTCGTCAGTCTGCAGGAATTGCTTGGCGACAAACGATCGCGCGGCGCGTTTGGCGAAGTCCAGCTCGAGCATCTGGTCCGCAATGTGTTGCCGGCGCAGGTTTACGAATTCCAAGCGACGCTCTCGAACGGAACGCGCGCCGATTGCGTGCTGCGCCTGCCGGAGCCGACCGGGGTGGTCGCCGTCGATGCCAAGTTTCCGCTGGAGAATTACCACCGGATGTTCGACCCGGCGTCGGACAAGGTGGTCGCAACGCGTGCCTTCAAGGGTGACGTCAAGAAACACATCGACGACATCTCCGGCAAGTACATCATCGCCAACGAAACGGCGGATGGCGCCGTGATGTTCGTGCCGGCGGAAGCGGTCTTTGCCGAGATTCACGCCTATCACCCTGACCTGGTGCAGTACGCGCTGGCCAAGCGGGTGTGGATCGTGTCGCCCACCACACTGATGGCGGTGCTGAATACGGCGCGCGCCGTGATCAAGGACGTCGAGACGCGCAAGCAGGTCCACATCATCAAGGAAGCGCTGGGGCGTTTGTCGCAGGAGTTCGGGCGCTTCGACGAGCGGATGAAAAAGCTGGCAACGCACATCCGTCAGGCGCACGACGACGTGCAGAACGTTGCCATTACCAGTGAAAAAATCTCTCGGCGTTTCGTCGAGATCGAACAGGTCAAACTGGAGGGTGACGGCACGGATCCATCGAGGATCGAAGCATAAAAAAATGCCCGCTGGCAGGCGGGCATACAAGTCATGAGGAGAGATGAAGCTTTGCCGGCTTTCCGTGTGGATCGACCGGCACAAGGTCATCTTAGGTCGAGGTCATTCCCGCCCCCACGGACAAACTCACACTTGTGAGTAGTGCCACTCGAGCCGGCCGGGTGTGGTCTTTACGCAATTGGGTGGCTGTTTTATTCGCACTGCTTGCGCGTTACCGGATTAAGCGCTATTGATCTGGCGACTAAATGCACCAACAAGAAAACCGGAAGGGGTCGATATGAAACTGCATCTGGCGCTGCTTGCGCTTTGCATGGCAACTGGGGTCGCGCACGCCGAGATTTACAAATGGAAGGATGCCAGCGGCAATTGGCAGTACTCCGATACGCCACCTGCCGGTGCCGACAAGGGCAAGGCGCAGGTCGTGAAGACTGCGAAGCAGCCGGTGACCGTTGCGCCGGCCGCTGCGGCGAAAGCCAGCGCACCCGCAGCAGCCTCGGCGCCGCAACAAGCTGCGCCACAAGCCAAAGATGACAGCAAGAAGGACCCGAAGGTGTGTGCCGAAGCCAGAAAGCGCCTCGGCTATCTGCAAACGTCCCGATACAACAGTCTGAACGAGAAGGGTAAGGTCGAGTTCATGACCGAAGAGCGCAAAAAAGAAGAAATCACTGCTACGCAGGAAGTCATAAAGGAAGCCTGCGGCTAAATCGGCCTTCGGCCCCGGATCAGAGTTCGCCGCCGCCTTTTTTCATCGCCTTGCCCTCGGCAACGCGACGGCGGCGTACTTCCTTGGGGTCGGCAATCAGCGGCCGGTAGATTTCGACCCGATCACGATCGCGCAACACCGTGTCCAGCCGGATCGCCTTGCCGAAAATGCCGATCTTGTTGTGCGCCAGGTCGATTTCGGCAAATTCGTTCAGCAGTCCCGACTGGGTAATGGCGCCTTCGGCTGTCGCGCCCGACGGCAGGCGCACCGTTACCAGTTTTTGCTTATCCGGCGTGGCGTACACCACTTCGACACTGATTTGATCGCTCATCGCTTCAACCGTGGCGCCGGTCCGCTTCCTTGACGAAGCAGTCGACAAAAGTGCTGGTGATTTTCTCGAACACCGGGCCGATCAAGACCTCAAGCGCACGACTTTCGAACTGGTAATCGAGCTCGAATTCGACCTTGCACGCATCTTCCATCAGCGGGGTGAACTGCCAGACTCCGGCCAGAGTCTTGAACGGGCCGTCGGCCAGCTGCATCTCGATCCGGTTTTCGCTATTGACGTTGCGGGTACGAAAAAACGATTTGACCCGCAGAAAATCGATGCGCAGTGTCGTGTCGAGCGTGTTGGCGGTGCGCTCGTGCACCTCGACACCACCGCACCATGGCAGGAAACGCGGGTAATGCTCCACGTCGTCAACCAGACGGAACATGTGCGCAGCGGAGTGGGGGACGAGAACGGACTTGCGGATTTGCTTCATCGGGCAATGGCATCGCGCCAAGGGCTGCAAGGGGCTAGAATAGGCAGCCTTTCGCCCACGGAACGACTGTCGGAAATGACCGAGTATCCTACCGCCCCCCAGGGGGGCATGCAAGCCGGGCTCGCCGCCGACGTCGCGGCACTTCGGCTGCCACCGCATTCGATCGAGGCCGAACAGTCGGTACTCGGCGGGCTGATGCTCGACAATACGGCGTTCGACAAGATTGCGGACGTCATCAACGAAAACGATTTCTACCGCGAAGATCACAAAAAGATCTGGCAGCACGTCGTCAAGCTGATCGAACACAACCGGCCGGCCGACGTGATTACCGTCGCTGAGTCGCTCGACAATTCGAATGACCTGGCCTACGTCGGCGGACTCGCCTACCTCGGCTCGCTGGCGTCGAACACGCCATCGGCGGCCAATATCCGCCGCTACGGCGAAATCGTGCGCGAGCGCTCGGTCATGCGCCAGCTGGCAGGGGTCGGCACCGAAATTGCCGAGTCGGCGTACAACCCCGACGGCCGCGAGTCGGCCCAGTTGCTCGACGAAGCAGAATCGCGGGTTTTCCAGATCGCCGAGCAATCGGCCAAGGGGCAGAAGGGTTTCATTCCGATGCCGCCGATCCTGAAGGAAATCGTCGAGCGCATCGATCACCTGTACCAGCAGGACAACCCCTCCGAAGTCACCGGCGTCGCTACCGGCTTCATCGACCTCGACAAGATGACGTCGGGCCTGCAGAAGGGCGACCTGATCATCGTTGCCGGCCGGCCGTCGATGGGCAAGACGGCGTTCTCGGTGAACATCGCCGAATACGTCGGCGCCGAACTCAAGCTGCCGGTGGCCATTTTTTCGCTGGAAATGGGTGCGGCACAGCTCGGCATGCGGATGGTCGGCTCGATCGGCAAGATCGACATGCACAAGCTGAAAACCGGGCGCTTTGAAGACGAGGACTGGCTGCGCCTGACGCATGCGGTGAACAAGCTTTCCGAGGCGCCGATCTTCATCGAGGAGACCGGTGCGCTGACTGCAATGGAAATTCGTACCAAGTCACGAAGACTGGCGCGGCAGGTTGGCGGCCAGTTGGGGCTGATCGTGATCGACTATATCCAGCTGATGGCAGGCCGGGCGGGGGCCAAGGACCAGAACCGAGCAACCGAAGTCAGTGAAATTTCCCGTTCGCTCAAGGGCTTGGCGCGTGAACTTCAAGTGCCGATCATCGCGCTGTCGCAGCTGTCGCGTGCCGTCGAGCAGCGCACCGACAAGCGCCCGATGATGTCCGACTTGCGCGAATCCGGCGCCATCGAGCAGGATGCCGACGTGATCATGTTCATGTACCGCGACGATTACTACAATCCGGACTCGCCGCACAAAGGCCTGGCCGAGTGCATCATCGGCAAGCACCGGAACGGACCGACCGGCAAGATTCCACTGGTCTTCATGGGGCAGCATTCCCGTTTCGACAATGCACTGATGCGCCCGGAGGGCTGGTCCAGCGATCTGGAGTGAACAACATCTGATGTCGTACATCAAAACAAAAAGCCAACCCTTTGTATGGGTTGGCCTTTTGTTTTCCGGTTAAGGTTTCACTTCAACTTCAACGGAAGTAGTTCAGTACACCCTCGAGTCCGACCTGGTTGATGCAGTACGGTGCTTCGGCCTGCACCTTGGGCTTGGCGTGTGCGGCAACGCCGAAGCCGGCCTCGTGCAGCATCGGCAGGTCGTTGGCGCCGTCGCCGATTGCAACAACCTGTTCGCGGCGCAAACCCAGCGATTCGCGCAGCGAAACCAGTTCGGCCTGTTTGCGTGCGGCATCGACGATGTCGCCATTGACGCGCCCGGTGAGCTTGCCGTGCTCGATTTCGAGCACATTGGCAATCGCACGGCTCAAGTTCAACCGTGCCTGCAATCGATCGGTGAAGAAGGTGAAGCCGCCGGAGATCAGCAGCGTTTTTGCGCCCGCCGCCTGGAACCCGGCAAGCATTTCTTCTGCGCCGGCCATCAGCTTGAGGCGCTCGTCGTACACGCGCTGCAATGCGCCTTCCGGCAGGCCGGCGAGCAGTGCGACGCGGCGCGTCAGGCTCTCGCGAAAGTCGAGTTCGCCGCGCATTGCTGCGGCCGTGATGTCGGCGACCTCTGGCTTGATGCCGACCATGTCCGCGATCTCGTCGATGCATTCGATCGTGATCAGTGTCGAATCCATGTCCATGACGACAAGGCCGATGTCGCGCACGCCCAAGTCTTCGGGGATGAAGGCGTAATCGAGCTGGTTGCTTTCGCAGAAATCGGCAACGGCTTCTTCGTTGTCGATGTGCGCGCCGTGCAGCTTGAAGGCGCGCTGGTTGATGGCTTCGATCTGGTGCGCGTCGGAAAGGCGTGCCAGCTGCTTCAGGTCTTGCGTGGCAATCTCTGGCGCTTGAATGACAAGACGGTGCATGGTGGATTCTGGGCGTGATTGAACGGACGGGGCGATTATAGCGGATCGCCGGGATGGTCTAACCGAACAGGCGGTCGGGCAGTTCGGTCAGCGAAAACAGGGTGTCATATCCGGTGCCGACACGTCGCTCTTGTGTTTCCCGGTTGAGCCAGAGCGCATTCAGCCCCGCGCGGGCGGGTGCCGCCACGTCGCCGTCGAAGTCATCGCCGATCATCAGCATGTGCTGCGGCATCAGGCCGAGCGTTGCCTGAACGTGAAGCCAGAATCGCTCGTCCTGTTTGCCGAAACCCAGCGACTGTCGCGAAAACACGTGCGAGACGCCGCCTGCAAGCCCTGCCAGCGACAATGCGTCCCAGACTTCGGCATCGTTCGACACCATGGCGTTGGTTGCGACGCAAATGGTGGCGTGCGGCCGGCAGGCGATCAGCGCCTCAAGCGCGCCGGGCACCCGCCGGATATCGGGTGACCCGGCCGCCGCAACGGTGCTGGTCGAGTCGTCCTCCATCAGTGTGCCGCCCCAGTCAAAAAGAATGGCCCGCGGTAGCGGGTTGCGATCAGGCACCGTGGCATTTCTTGAATTTCTTGCCCGAACCGCACGGGCACGGGTCGTTGCGGCCGACCTTGGGTTCTTCGCGCTCGACGCGTTCGACCTGACCGTATTTCTGCTCGAGCCAGTAGAACATCACGTCTTCAACGATCCACGGCAGTTCGGAAATGCGTTCCTCGCGCTGCTTGATCGTGAGTGGTGTGGCCTCGTCGCCGTCTTCGTGGCCATCTTCAAGCGCCAGCACCGATGCGACCGAGTCGAACAGCTGCTCGTCCTCGTCGAGCGCCTTTTGCCAGACTTCTTCGCGCGCCAGCAGGCCAAGCCGGAAGCCGCTGGCCCAGTACGCACCCAGCGAGTCCTGCCACTTCTCGTCGGCACCTTCGTCCGACAGTACCAGCGGAAAGTACAACGGCTCTTCGCCGATGTTTTCGCGACGCTTGGGCGCAAAAGCCGCCTTGATCGCAATGGCGTGGCGGCGGATCAGGCTGAAGGTTTCTTCTGCCTCGACGGCATCGTCGAACTCGGGCGGCGTGCCGTCGAATACTTGCGGCAGCCATTCTTCTTCGGGCACCTCGTCCGGGCCGATGGCGAGTGCCACCAGAAAGCCGTCGAGCATTTCCAGGTCCATGGTTTCCGCTGGCGTGCGCGGCGACATCAGAAAGGCATCGAGGCGGTCGAGTTCGTCTTCGGAGAGGGGCTTGAGCAGATCGGTCATGGTTGTTCCAGTCATTTGTTCAGTTCGACGAGCAGTTCCTTGATACGGACTGCACGCAGTGAGGGTTCGGGCCAGTTGCCCTCGATCCGCATCCGGTCGGGGGGCAGCATCTTGTAGTTCTTCTTGCTCTGGATCAGCTGGATCAGCTTGAAGGGTTCGACAACGGTGTTCGGTGCGAACGTCAGCACGATGGCCGAGTCGGCCGCGTCGATCTTCTGGATGCCCATCGGCTTGGCCTGCATGCGCAGCCGGTGACAGTCGAGCAGCACCTTGGCCGGGTCGGGCAGCAATCCGAAGCGGTCGACCAGCTCCTGCAGGATGTCGTCAAGCTCGTCCGGCGTTTCGCAGTTGGCCAGCCGCTTGTACAGTGACAGGCGTTCGTGCACGTCCGGGCAGTATTCGTTGGGCAAAAGCGCCGGCGCATGCAGGTTGATTTCGGTGGTGATGCCGAGCGGTTGCGACAGGTCCGGCTCCTGGCCCTTTTTCAGCGACTTCACCGCCTCATTAAGCATCTGGCTGTAGAGCGAGAAGCCGATTTCCTGCATCTCGCCTGATTGCGAGTCGCCCAGAACCTCGCCGGCGCCGCGGATTTCCAGGTCGTGCATGGCCAGATAGAAGCCCGAGCCCAGTTCTTCCATCATCTGGATGGCTTCGAGGCGCTTCTTGGCGTCGGCGGTCATTCCTTCGACGTCGGGGACGAGCAGGTAAGCGTAGGCCTGATGGTGCGAGCGACCGACGCGGCCGCGCATCTGGTGCAGCTGCGCGAGGCCGAACTTGTCGGCGCGGTTCATCACGATGGTGTTGGCATTGGGGATGTCGATGCCGGTCTCGATGATGGTCGTGCACAGCAGCAGATTGAAGCGCTGCGCGTGAAAATCGCGCATGACATGTTCAAGTTCGCGCTCGCGCATCTGGCCGTGCGCCACGCCAATGCGTGCCTCGGGCAGCAGCGCGCCGAGCTTTTCACGCATGTTCTCGATGGTATCGACTTCGTTGTGCAGGAAGAAGGCCTGGCCGCCGCGCTTGAGTTCGCGCAGCACGGCTTCGCGAATGATGCCGTCGCCGAATTTGGCAACGAAGGTCTTGACCGACAGGCGCTTGCTCGGCGCAGTGGCGATGACCGAGAAGTCGCGGATGCCCTCGAGGCTCATGGCCAGCGTGCGCGGAATCGGTGTCGCTGTCAGGGTCAGGACATCGACATTGGCGCGCAAGGCCTTCAACTGCTCCTTCTGCCGCACGCCGAAGCGGTGCTCCTCGTCGATGATGACGAGGCCGAGATTCTTGAACTGGACGTCGGGCTGAACCAGCTTGTGCGTCCCGATCACGATGTCGACAACGCCGTCGGCCAGTCCCTTGAGTGCGGCGGTTGTTTCCTTGCCGGAGCGGAAACGGCTCAGCTCGGCGATCTTGACCGGCCAGTCGGCGAAGCGGTCGGCGAAGGTCTGGAAGTGCTGCTCGGCGAGCAGGGTCGTCGGCACCAGGACGGCAACCTGCTTGCCGCCGGCGACGGCCGCGAATGCAGCACGCAGCGCGACCTCGGTCTTTCCGAAGCCGACGTCACCGCACACCAGCCGGTCCATCGGCTGGCTGACGCGCATATCGACCAGAACCGCCTCGATCGCGGCGGCCTGATCGGGGGTTTCATCAAAGCCGAAGCCCTCGGCAAACGCCTCGTAGTCCTGATGCCTCCACTCGAAGGCGTGACCCTGGCGCGCGGCGCGGCGGGCATACAGGTTGAGTAGTTCGGCTGCGGTGTCTCGCACCTGTTCGGCGGCACGGCGCTTGGCTTTTTCCCAAACGCCGGAGCCGAGCCGGTGCATCGGCGCCGCGTCGGCTGCACCACCGGAGTAGCGGCTGATGACGTGCAGTTGCGATACCGGCACATAAAGCTTGTCGCCGCCGGCGTATTCGAGCAGCAGCAGCTCGGTTGCGCCCTCGCCGAGGTCCATCGACGTCAGGCCCATGTAGCGACCGATGCCGTGCGCCTCGTGAACGACCGCGTCGCCGATCTTGAGCTCGGACAGGTCGCGCAGCATCGCGTCGGTATTGCTGCGCTTTTGCTGTTTGCGGCCACGGCTTTGCGCCACGGTCGCGTACAGGTCGGCCTCGGTGATGACGGCCAGACCTTCGGCCTCCAGGACGAAGCCGTTGTACAGCGGCGCGGCGGCAAGCATCAGCCGGGTCTTGCGCGCTGCCAGTGCATCGGACCAGGCCTCAACGAGCACCGGCTTGACGCCGTATTCGCCGAAAAACTGCGCCATCGTTTCCCGCCGACCCAGGCTCTCGGCCGTAACGAGCACTTTGCCCGGATAGTCGGCAACAAATCGTTCCAGTTTTGCCAGCGGATTGTCCGCGCGACGGTCGACCCCCAGTGACGGAAGGGGGGATGTCGGGCGCGGCTCGTTGCTGTCGCTGATCAGCTCGACACGGCGCAGGGGCTTGATCAGGCCGAAGAGCTCGTCCGGTGCCAGGTACAGCTCGGTGGGCTTGAGGATGGGGCGGCTTTTTTCGCCGGACAGGTTGCGGTAGCGGTCTTGCGTGTCGCGCCAGAAGCTTTCGGCTGCGTCGAGCACCTTGCCGTGCAGGGCGACGGTCGTGTCTTTCGCGAGATAGTCGAACAGGGTGGCAGTGTGGTCAAAAAACAGCGGCAAATAGTACTCGATGCCTGCCGGCGTTACGCCGTTGCTGATGTCCTTGTAAAGTTGAGACTTACTCGGATCCCCTTCGAATGTTTCGCGGAAGCGCTGGCGAAACCGGGTGCGCCCGGCTTCATCAAGCGGGAACTCGCGAGCCGGCAACAGGCGGATGTCCGGGACGGGGTAAAGGCTGCGCTGGGTATCGACGTCAAAGGTGCGGATGGTTTCGATTTCGTCGTCGAACAGGTCGAGGCGAAAGGGCAGTGTCGAGCCCATCGGAAAGAGGTCGACCAGGCCGCCGCGAATGGCGAATTCGCCGGGGCTGAACACCTGGGTGACGTGGCTGTAGCCGGCAAAGACCAGGTCGGCGCGAAGCTTTTCGGGGTCGAATGCGCTGCCCTTGGCGATGTTGAAGGTGTAGGCCGCAAGGTATTCAACCGGCGCGAGCCGTCCGAGTGCGGTTTGCACCGGAACAATGATGACGTCGGCCTGCTGTTCGCGAATTTGCCAAAGGCTGGCCAGTCGTTCGGAAATCAGGTCGTGATGCGGGCTGAGGTGGTCGTAAGGCAGCGTTTCCCAGTCTGGCAGCTGCACGACGGTTCGCTTGGGGGCGAAAAAGCGGATTTCGTCGCCGAGGCGGGCTGCATCTTGCGCCGAGGCGGTCAGGACGAGCAGGGTTGAAGTCTGGTTGCCAAGCTGATCGAGAAGCCAGGCGTCGGCCGACCCGTGAGGGGTGGCGAGAAGCAGGCGCTCACCGGCGCGGGGCAGTACTGGGGTGTTCATGAGGATCATGGCTGTGATCGGACGAATTCCGATTATACCGGCGTAGTGACGCCAGAAATGCGAACAGAACAAGGTCGCTGATAACAACGCGCAAGCTGACCAAAAGGAGGGGCAATGTCGGGACTATCGCTGCGCGATGCGCAACTGGCTGCGCTCTATGCGCTGGCGCAATACCTTGGCTGGCTTTTTTTCGCGCCTGCGCAGTATGGCGCACTGGTCGCGCCGCAGGTCGGCGTTGCTGTCGCCGGATTGCTCCTGCTCGGGCCGCGCGCATGGCCCGCGCTCGCCGCAACCGCCTGGGTTTTGCCGGTGCTGGGTGGGTTGTCGCTCCCGACCGTGGTGCTGGTTTCGGTCATTCAGGTTTTGCAGGCGCTGCTCATTGTCGGCCTGTTGCCGGCGCTCGCGGCGTCGGGCGATGTTCGCGTTCGCGATGCGCTGCGCCTGCTGGTTGCCGGGCCGCTCGCGGGCGTTTTGCTGCCTGCGATGCTGACTGCTGTCGTCTTTGGCGTCTTTGAACCTGCCCGCCATCTGAATACTTTCGACAACTGGGTCGAGCGGGCCATGGGCGAGGCGCTGGGCCTGCTGATCGTCGTTCCTTTCGTCGCAGGCTTGCGCTCGGAGCTGCGCAGCTTCAGCGCCAACCGCCTGATCGAGCTCACCCTGCTGGTCACGGTGACGGCCGTCAGCACCATGCTCATTTATCGTCACTACGGCGACGGCATGGCCAACCTGCAGTTCCTGCTGTTCCCGCTGGTGATCTGGTCGTCCCTGCGGCTGGGGCATGTCGGCAATGGTTGCATGATGATGGCTGCGGTGATGGTGGCCTCGGCAACGCTGCAAACCCGCAGCCTGCCCGGCGGCGACGACCTTTCGATCATCCTGCATCTGTTCACCGTGGCCGTTGCGGGACTGCTGATGGCTGCCTCCTATCGGGACGAGGCAGCGGCGGCGCGCAGCGTCCGTCTGGCGGCACAAGTATTCGACAACGCCTCCGAAGGCATTCTGATTACCGATGCGCAGGCGCGCATCATTGCGGTCAATCCGGCGTTCAGCCGGATTACCGGATTCAACGCCGGCGAGGCCATCGGCAAAATTTCACGGATGTTCGGCGAGCACCGGCGTTCGCGCGAGCGCAATCGTGAAATGGTGGCCCGCCTGGCCGACCTCGGGCACTGGGAGGGCGAGATGCTCGACCGCCGCAAGAACGGCGAATCGTATCCGGCATGGCTGTCGATCAGCGCCGTGCGTGACGAGCTGGGTGGTGTCAGCAACTATGTGGGCGTCTTCTCCGACTACACACACCGCAAAGAAGCGGAAATGCGCCTGCATTTTCTCGCCAATCATGACGCCTTGACTCAACTGCGCAATCGCAGCGCAATGCACGCGGCGCTGAAGCAGGCGGCCGCGCGCGAGGATGCCAGACCATTTGCGCTGATGTTTCTGGATCTCGACCGCTTCAAGGCCATCAACGACAGTCTTGGCCATGACGTCGGTGACGAGCTGCTCAAGGTGATCTCCCAGCGCCTGCGAGCCTCGGTCAAGGAGGGGGACGTGATCGCCCGGCTCGGTGGCGATGAATTTACGGTCATCCTCAACGGCATCGAAGGTGCCGACGACGTCGCGGCTGTGGCCGAACGGCTGCTTTCCAGATTGGGGCTGCCCGTCCTGATTCAGGGGCAGGAGCTGTTTGTAACCTGTTCGATCGGCATCAGTCTTTACCCGAACGATGATCTGCAGCCTGCGCAGCTGCTCAAGAATGCCGACGTGGCGATGTATCGCGCCAAGGAGCTCGGCAAGAACACCTACCAGTTCTTTGCGCCGGAAATGAATGTCCGGGCGTTCGAGCACCTGATTCTCGAAAACAGCCTGCGCCATGCATTGGAGCGTCAGGAGTTGTGTCTTTACTTTCAGCCGCAGATCGATCTGGCTGCGGGGACGCTGTACGGCGTAGAGGCATTGCTGCGCTGGTCCCATCCGCAGCTCGGGCTGGTGCCGCCGGCAAGCTTCATTCCGCTGGCCGAAGAAAACGGGCTGATCGTGCCGATCGGCGAATGGGTGCTGATCGAAGCGTGCCGCCTCATGCGTGGCTGGCTCGATGCCGGTCACGATATTCCGCGTGTTGCGGTCAATCTGTCACCACGACAGTTCATGCGCGAACAGTTGCCGCAGCAGGTCGCCACGGCGCTGGCACTTGCCAATCTGCCGGCGGCAAGGCTGGAGCTCGAGATTACCGAAAGCATGATCATGCAGAACCCGGAGCGGGCTGTGCGCATTCTGGTGCAGCTGCGTACCATGGGGGTCAAGCTGGCGATTGACGACTTCGGTACCGGCTACTCGTCACTGGCCAATCTGAGGCGCTTCCCGCTCGACACCCTCAAAATCGACCGTTCCTTCATCGAAAACACACCGGAAGACGAAGACAGCGGCGCGATTGCCGAGGCCATCGTCGCGATGGCCAGAAAACTGCGCCTCAAGGTCATCGCCGAAGGGGTCGAAACGCACCAGCAGGCCTACTTCCTGCGCCGGACCGGCTGTCATGTCGTGCAGGGCTACCTCTACGCGCCGCCGCTCGAAGAGTTCGACCTGCTGCATTATCTGGACCAGCATGCCTTGCTCAACCCGACCAATGGCGAGGAGCCGGTTCTGGCGGGTTAAAGCCACGGCGGGCGGGAGGAGTTTGTTAGAATTGCGGTTTCCTTTCCGCGATCGCCGCGAAAGCTGCGATGGTGCATGCCATGCAAAACAAACTCATCCACGGCTTTCATGCCGTTTCCTCGCGCCTGAAGCGCTTTCCCGATAGTGTTCGCGAGCTTTACCTGAACGCGACCCGTATCGACGCCCGTGCCAAGGAGCTGATCAAGCTCGCCGAGGAGCAGGGTGCCAAGGTGGTGTTGGTTGATGTTGCGCGTCTGGATGGCCTGACCGGCAAGGCGCGCCATCAGGGCGTCGCGGCGCTGATTGATCCGACCAAATCCTATGTGACGCTCGATGACGTGCTCGACACGCTGGACGAGCCGCCATTCTTGCTGGTGCTCGATGGGATTACCGACCCGCACAACCTCGGTGCCTGCTTGCGCGTTGCCGACGCCATGGGCGTGCATGCGGTGATTGCGCCGAAGGACAAGTCGGTCGGCATCAATGCCACCGTGTCCAAGGTTGCCTGCGGCGCGGCCGAAACCGTGCCGTACGTGATGGTGACGAATCTGGCGCGCACGCTGCGCGAACTCAAGGATAGAAACGTCTGGATCGTCGGCACCGCTGCCGAGGGTGATGCCGATCTGCACCATTTCGAAGTTCGCGGCGGTATTGCCTGGGTGCTCGGCAATGAGGGCGAGGGCATGCGTCGTCTGACGCGTGAGCATTGTGACCAGCTGGTATCGATTCCGATGTACGGCTCGGTCGAAAGCCTCAATGTGTCGGTGGCCACCGGCATCGTACTGGCCGAAACCCGCCGCCAGTTGTCGCTCGCGCAGCGCTGAACGCAGACGCAAAAAAAGGCCGGCAATTGTCGGCCTTTTTTTCGCTTCGCGTCCTGCTCAGTCTTCGCGGCGCATCTGCGGGAACAGGATGACGTCACGGATGCTGGCCGAGTTGGTCAGCAGCATCACCAGACGGTCGATGCCGATACCGCAGCCGCCGGTCGGCGGCAGGCCGTATTCGAGTGCGCGGATGTAGTCGGCGTCGAAATGCATGGCTTCGTCGTCGCCCTTGTCCTTCAGGTCGACCTGCGCCTGGAAGCGCGCAGCCTGGTCTTCGGGGTCGTTCAGCTCCGAGTAGCCGTTGGCGTGCTCGCGGCCGACCATGAACAGCTCGAAGCGCTCGGTGATGCCCGGGTTGGTGTCGTTGGCGCGTGCCAGCGGCGAGACCTCGGCCGGATAGTCGACGATGAAGGTCGGCTCCCAGAGCTTTTCTTCGGTGGTTTCGTCGAACAGGCTCAGTTGCAGGCCGCCGATGCCGTCGGTCAGGACCGGCTTGGCGCCGAGGCGTGCCAGTTCGGCCTTGAGCCAGGCGCGGTCGTGCAGTTGCTCGTCAGTGTACTGCGGGTTGTAGTGCTTGATGGCGCCGGCAATGGTGAAGCGCGCAAACGGCTTGGACAGGTCGACCGGCTTGCCCTGATATTCGATCACGGTGTGGCCGATGACTTCGCGCGCGGCATAGCGGATGACGCCTTCGGTCATGTCCATCATGCGCTGGTAGTCGGCGTAGGCCTCGTAGAACTCCATCATTGTGAATTCGGGGTTGTGCCGCGTGCTCATCCCTTCGTTGCGGAAGTTGCGGTTCACCTCGAACACGCGCTCCATGCCGCCGACGACCAGGCGCTTCAGGTACAGCTCCGGCGCGACGCGCAGGAACAGCGGCATGTCGAGCGCGTTGTGGTGCGTCACGAAAGGCTTGGCCGTGGCGCCACCCGGGATCGGGTGCATCATCGGCGTTTCGACTTCGAGGTAGGACTCGTTCACCATGTATTCGCGGATCTTCTGCACGATGCGCGAGCGCTTGATGAAGGTGTCGCGGCTGACCTCGTTGGTGATCAGGTCGACGTAGCGCTGGCGATACTTCTGTTCCTGATCCGCCAGACCGTGGAACTTGTCCGGCAGCGGGCGCAGCGACTTGGTCAGCAGGCGCAGCTGGGTGACCTGAACCGACAGCTCGCCGGTCTTGGTCTTCATCAGCGTGCCGACGGCGCCGAGGATGTCGCCCATGTCCCAGGTCTTGAAGCTGGCGTAGACGTCTTCACCGACCGAGTCACGGCTGATGTAGAACTGAATGCGGCCGCTGACATCCTGCACAGTGGCAAAGCTGGCCTTGCCCATCACGCGCTTGAGCATCATCCGGCCGGCAACGCTGACCGTGATGTTCTGTGCTTCTAGCGCTTCCTTTTCCAGTTCGCCGTACTTGGCGTGAAGGTCGCCGGCAACGTCGACGCGCTTGAAGTCGTTCGGGAACGCGATGCCCTGTTCGCGCAGCGCGCCAAGCTTGGCGCGGCGCTCGGCCATGATCTGGTTTTCGTCCTGCTGGACGACTTGTTCTTGCTGTTCGCTCATGCTTGTTTCCGTCAAATGCAAAACGGAGCAGGGCGGCCTGCTCCGGTCAACTCAAATGGATCAAACGCCTTGCTTCAGGCTGGCTTCGATAAAGCCGTCGAGATCGCCGTCCATCACGCCCTTGAGGTTGCCCACTTCGTAGCTGGTACGCAGGTCCTTGATGCGGCTCTGGTCGAACACGTAGGAGCGGATCTGGTGGCCCCAGCCGATGTCGGACTTGCCGGCTTCGAGCGTCTGCTGCGCTTCCATGCGCTTGCGCAGCTCGAGCTCGTACAGTTTGGCGCGCAGCATCGCCCAGGCTTCTTCACGGTTGCGGTGCTGCGAGCGGTCGTTCTGGCACTGGACGACGATATTGGTCGGAATGTGCGTCAGCCGTACTGCCGAGTCGGTCTTGTTGATGTGCTGACCACCGGCGCCAGAGGCGCGGTAGGTGTCGGTGCGGACGTCCGCCGGATTGATTTCGATCTCGAAGCTGTCGTCGACCTCGGGGTAGACGAAGACCGAGCAGAACGAGGTGTGACGGCGTGCGTTCGAGTCGAACGGCGACACGCGCACCAGGCGGTGCACGCCGGTTTCGGTGCGCAGGAAGCCATAGGCATACTCGCCGGAGAGCTTGATTGTCGCGCTGGTGATGCCGGCGACTTCGCCCTCGGACTCTTCCATGACTTCGACATTGAAGCCCTTGCGTTCGCCGTAGCGGACGTACATGCGCAGCAGCATGCCGGCCCAGTCCTGCGCTTCGGTGCCACCGGCGCCCGACTGGATGTCGATGAAGCAGTTGTTCGGGTCGGCCGGGTTGCTGAACATCCGGCGGAATTCGAGCTTGCCGATCTTTTCTTCCAGTACTTGCGCGTCATCGCCGATCGCGGCGCAAGTCTCGAAATCATTCTCGCCGCGTGCCATGTCGAACAGCTCCTTGGCATCGGCAGCGCCACCGGCGACTTCGTCGAGCACGACGACGACATCTTCGAGCGCCTTGCGCTCGCGGCCGATTTCCTGGGCTTTTTTCTGGTCGTTCCAGATGTCCGGGTCTTCGGAGAGGCGGACAACTTCCTCGAGCCGGTCACGCTTGCCCGGATAGTCAAGGTAACGCTTCAGCTCCTCGGCGCGGCTGGCCAAGTCTGCGAGGTGGTTGTCGATCTGGTTGAGCTGTTCGGCTTCCATCACGGTCTATATCGGTCGGAAAACCGGCCATTATACCGGATTGCCTTGATGGATCGGGGCAATGCTTTGCGCCGACGAGGGCAAACATCACCGGGCATCGACGGATGGGGCCGGAAAAACAAAGGGCGACACCCGAAGACGTCGCCCTTTGCATCGCGAACTGCCGGATCAGGCTGCCAGACGGGCCCGCATTTCCCGCAGCGCGGCCGAGATCATCGCCAGATCCGGCTGGCTTTCACGCAGCTCGTCAAGCATCCGCAGCCATTGCGCCAGTTGCTCGGCCACGTCTTCCTGCCATGTGGCCAGCTTGGCGTCCGCATCGGCCTGCGGACGTTGCCAGACACGATCCGTCAGCATGGCGTGCAAGCGCTGCAGATCGTCGCGCGCGGCAAGGCGGGCAAGCGTCTGCCAGCGGTTTTCGCGCGGCAGTTTCTCGATCGCCGTGGCCAGCCAGTCAAGCGACAGAACCTGGCCCAGTGCGAGGAACAGCTTCATCCGTTCGGCCAGCGTACCGGTATCCGACGCGCTGCGTGCCAGTTCGATGAAGGGCATGGCGTGTTCGATCGCCAGCACTTGCCCGGCCAGTTCGCCCGGCACGCCGGCTTCGACCCAGCTTTCACGGCGAGCCTGTGCATCCGCGCTGCCGATCAGCCATTCCGGCAGTCTTGGCAGACACAGTTCAGCGCAGGTGCGCAGATGCTCGTGCGAGGCCGTGTCTAGCGGGTGCTGCAGCAGCCAGCGGGCGACCCGCTCGGTCTGGCGACGCGCCGACATCAGCAACTCGTACTGCTCGGCAACCGGCACAGCGGAAGCAGCCTCGATACTGGCGACCAGCTTGTCGATGGACAGCAGTTGCTGTGCATCGATCAACGCCGCGACCACGACGTCGGCCGGGCGCTCGACCTCTTCGGCCAGCCTGAAGACGCAGGTGATGCCGTAGCGGTTGACCACATGGTTGGTCAGCAAGGTCGCGACGATTTCACGCCGCAGCGGGTGCTCGGGAATCCGGTCGCCGTAGCGCTGCACCAGTGCCGTCGGGAAGTAATCCTGCAGCGGTGCATTCCAGCGAGCATCGTCCGGCAGCGTGCTGGCCAGCAGTTGCTGCTTGAGGACGATCTTGGCGTAGGCGAGCAGCACCGACAGCTCCGGCCGGGTCAGCCCAAGCTTGGCTTGCTGGCGTTCGAGCAACAGCGTGTCGCCCGGCAGGTATTCGAGCCGGCGGGACAATTTGCCCTGACGTTCCATGGCCAGCATGAAGCGCTGGTGCACCGACAGCAGCGATGGCGCCTGCATCCGTTCGAGCGAGATCGCCTGTGTTTGCAGCCGGTTGTCCTCGAGCACCAGATGGCCGACTTCGTCGGTCATTTCGGCCAGCAGCTGATTGCGCTGCTTCAGCGTCATGTCGCCGCTGGCGACGATGCGGTTGAGGAATATCTTGATGTTGACTTCATGGTCGGAGCAGTCGACGCCGGCCGAATTGTCGATCGCATCGGTAAAGATGCGGCCACCCGACAGGCCGTACTCGATCCGGCCCAGCTGGGTGAAGCCGAGATTGCCGCCTTCGCCGACGACCTTGCAGTGCAATTCGCGGCCGTCAACGCGGACCGCATCGCTGCCGCGGTCGTTTGCTTCGGCATGCGTCTGCGTGCTGGCCTTCACATAGGTGCCGATGCCGCCGTTGTAGAGCAGGTCGATCGGCGCCTTCAGGATCGCCTGGATCAGCAGATTGGGTTCGAGTTCGTCTTCCTCGACCTGCAGCAGTGCCTTCATTTCAGCCGAGAGCGGAATCGATTTGGCGCTGCGTGGCCACAGCCCGCCGCCTTGCGATACCAGTCGCGCGTCGTAATCGGCCCAGCTGGAGCGGGGCAGGGCGAAGAGGCGTTCGCGCTCCTTGTACGACAGCGCCGGATCCGGATTCGGGTCGATGAAGATGTGCCGGTGATCGAACGCAGCAACCAGCTTGACCGAAGTGGAGCGCAGCAGGCCATTGCCGAATACGTCGCCTGACATGTCGCCGATACCAGCGATGGTGATCGGATCGACAGCGACGTCGATGCCCATTTCGCGGAAATGCCGCTCGACCGAGACCCACGCGCCGCGGGCCGTAATGCCCATTTTCTTGTGGTCGTAACCGACCGAGCCGCCCGATGCGAACGCATCGTCCAGCCAGAAGCCGTATTCCTGCGACAGCGCATTGGCGATGTCCGAGAACGTTGCTGTGCCCTTGTCGGCAGCAACGACGAGGTAAGGGTCGTCCTCGTCACGACGGGTGACCTGTGCCGGAGGCATGACCTTTCCGTTGACGAGGTTGTCGGTCAGGTCGAGCATGCCGCGAATCAGCGTCTGGTAGCACTCGACGCCCTTGGCAAGAAAGGCTTCGCGCTCGGCCGGGGGATTCTTGACGACGAAGCCGCCCTTGGAACCGACCGGTACGATCACGGTGTTCTTGACCATCTGAGCCTTCACAAGACCCAGCACCTCTGTCCGGAAGTCCTCGCGCCGGTCGGACCAGCGCAGACCGCCTCGGGCGACCTTGCCGCCACGCAAGTGCACGCCCTCCATTTCACTGGAGTACACAAAAATTTCGAACAGCGGCACCGGCTGCGGCATGCCTGGAATCTGCGCCGAGGCGATCTTGAACGAGACATAAGGTTTGGCGTTGCCGAATGCGTCCTGCTGCCAGAAGTTGGTGCGTACCGTGGCTTCGATCGCGGCGCGGAACTGCGACAGCATCTTTTCGTCGTCAAGATTCGGCTGATCTGCCGCGAACTGCGCCAGCGCTGCGCTGAGCGCCTCGACGCCTGTTACGTTGGCGCCGGGTTTCAGTCGGCCATCGAACAGCTCGACCAGTTGCGCCGCCTGCACAGGGAAGCGCAGCAAGGTGTCGGCCAGTGTTTCCTGGCTGAAGCGCAAGCCGATCTGCTTCAGATAGCGCGCGTACGCACGCAATACCAGTACGTCGCGCCAGGCGAGCCCGGCCTGCAGGATCAGGCGATTGAACGAATCGTTCTCGCAATGACCAACAAAAATCGCTTCGAAGGCTTCAAGCAGTCTGGCGCGCGCGGCCGGGTCTTCCAGCTCGCCCGCCTGCGGAATCTGAATGCCGATATCGATGATCCAGGCCGCGCTACCGTCGGCAAAGCCGAGCTTGTACGGCCGCTCGTCCAGCACGCGTGCGCCAAGGTTCTCCAGCAGCGGCAGGCAATCGGACAGTTCGATTGCAGTATTGCGATACAGCTTCAGCCGCCACTGGCGCGTGTCGGACTGGCTGCCCGGCACGATGGTCGTCGTCAGCTGGCCGGTCTCGAGTGCGGCTTCCAGTGCGTCGACATCATGCACCGCTACGCGCGCGGGATAGTCTGCACAGTAGGCTGCCGAGAACGCGTTGGCGTAACGCTGGTAGCGGACCGCACCTTGCTCCTCGCCACCATGGGCGACGAGCTGGCGACGCAATTCGTCGGGCCAGCGCTGGGCGATTTCGGCGATTTCGGCTTCGATTTCCTGCGCGTCGTACTTCGGGTGCGTGCCGTGCGGAATCCGGGTGATGAAGTTGACGCGCGCCAGCGGGCTGTCCGACAGCAGGACGTTGAATTCGACACTTTCGCCGGCGAGCCGCTCCAGCAACAGTTGCTGCACCTTGACCCGGACTTCGGTGGTGTAGTTGTCGCGCGGCACGTAAAGCATGGCCGAAACGTAGCGACCGTAGATGTCGTCGCGGAAGAACACCCGTGTCCGGTTGCGCTCCTGCAGGCCGACGATGCCGGCCGAAATCCGCGCGAGCTCGTCGGCGTCGGTTTCGATCAACTCTTCCCGTGGATAGGTATCCAGCACATGAAGCAGGCCCTTGCCGCGGTGGCCGGTCAGATCGGCGCCGGACTGTTGGGCGGCGCGGGCGATTTTTTCGCGCAGGATAGGAATCTGCCGAGGCGGCGTGTTGTAGGCACTGGCGGTATACAGGCCCAGCAGCCGGAGTTCGCCCACGACCTTGCCACTGGCATCGATCTGCTTGAGGCACACCATGTCGAGGTAGGTCGGCCGGTGGATGACCGAGCGGGTATCTGCCTTGGTCAGAATCAGTAGCGTATCCGGGCGATAGGCTATCTTGCGCAACTCGGGAGTCAGCGACGCCCAGGTCCGCGACGGACCACCAACGCCATCGTCGCGCAGCATGCCCAGGCCGGAACCCGGCGTGATCCACATATTGCCGTCGCCCTGGGCGTCGTCGATCCGGTAGTCGCGGCAGCCAAGGAAAATGAAGTGGTCGTCACGCAACCATTCGAGATAGGCAATGGTTTCGGCAATTTCGGCCGTAGCCAGTGGTGGCGGGGCATTGCGCAGCTCGGCCAGTGTTTCGCCAAGCCGTTCGGTCATTTTGGGCCAGTCGGTCACTGCAACCGACAGCACGGCCAGTGCGCTTCGGATTTCCTCTGCCAGTGCGGCGAGCGCTTCCGGGCGGGTGACACGGTCGATTTCGAAGTGCATCCACGATTCATGGACGCCTGCATCATCAAGACCTTCGGCCTGGCCCGCGGCATTGCGTGCCACACGCAGGATCGGGTGCACGACAAGATGAACGCCGTAACCAAGTCGATTGATCGCCATGCTGACGGTGTCGACGAGGAAAGGCATGTCGTCGACAACCAGTTCGACAACGGTGTGCTTGCACTCCCAGCCGTGCTCGATCAGCGTCGGATTTTCGGTGCGGATCAGCACCTCGCCGGGCGCACGCCTGGCGCCAAAACGCCAGTGCGACAGCGCGGCACCAGCCCAGTTGTCAGCCTCCCGGGCATCAAAGTCCTCGGCGGGAAGATCCGCGTAGTAGCGCGCAAACAGCGAGCGGATGTTGTCGGCGAGGGGTTCGCGTGCCTGAGCCAGTGCATCCAGCTGCGAACGGGGAACGGAAAAGGTCATTTCAGCCTGCTCTGCGTCGTTGAAGCTGATTTGACTCTATACCCCGGCCTAGGGCGTCGCCAGACCGGGTTTTCCTCAACCTTGTTTTCCCCAATCGCTAAAGCGGAACAAGGCGTAGACGCCCGTCGGTGTCTCTTTGCCGCCCAGCCGCCGGCAATCGGTTTGACCTGCAATTTTGCTAAACATTACCATAACCTAATATACGTCAATGACATGCCGGTCCCCTCATGCACACCGTACGCGCCCGAACCGAAGCCAGCCCGCAAGCGGGAACGCTGATCGCCTGTCGCGACCTCGCGCTGGAGATGCTGACCGAGTCGCTCGACGAGTTCTTCGAGGAGCTCGAGGAAACCTTTTTCCAGCTGGCCGAAACGACGACCGAGCGCGGGCTGCGCGACCAGTACTTTGATGCCCGGGTCGAGGCGCGCACCAAGAAAGACGCCATCGTCGCCGCGTTCAAGCAGCAGTTTCTGGCCAGCTTCGAAGCCAGCCTGCAATCACGGGATTCACGCGGTGACAGCAGCTACTACCAGGTCAATCTGACGCCGGATGCCCTGTCGCTGGTGGCCAATGACGAGTACGAAGCCTCGCTGACGCTGAGCAGTGTCACGAACGCCATGCAGCAGAAGGGCGGGGATACGCTGACCCAGCTGGAGCAGCGGTTGGCCACCTTGTTGCCCGAGCGCGATGAGTCCTCCGGGCCACTCAGCCCCAAGGCCATTTGCGAGGCCTTCCTCAGTGCATGCCAGCAACTCGAAAGCGGTCTGGCTGCGCGGCTTGTCGCGTTGAGAACGTTCGAGACCGAACTCTCCGGCCGTGTTGCCGGGGTCTACCAACAGCTCAACCAATACCTGATCCAGCAGAACGTTGCGCTGCCGACGCTGGCGCGCCGGTCAGCCGCCTCGCGCCCGGCCAGACCGGCCACCGAGCGAAGTGACGATGCCGCATCAACCCAGGCCGGTACGGCCGAGCAGGGTGGTTATACCGATGGCGGGGGCTATGCGAGTACAGGGGGCGCTACCACCGCCGCTTCGCTGTTGAGACCGGAACTCATTGCCCATCTGAATCAGCTGTTTTCGAATGGCGGCGCGCCGGTTGCACAGCGCCCGGTCCGGCCGGACTGGTTCAATTTCCTCGATCATTTGCAGCAGGATTCGTTCGGCACGTCGCAGGACGTGTTCGCGCAGCCGGAAAACCTGCTGGCCCTGCTGCGCGGCAGCCGCTGGACCCAGGATCTGGACCGGCTCGACACGATGACGGTCGAGCTGGTCACACTGCTGTTTGACCGGTTGTTCGACGATGCGCGGTTGCCGACCGCCGCCAAGGGTCTGTTGTCGCGGTTGCAGGTTCCTGCGCTCAAAGCGGCAATGCTGGACAACGGTTTTTTCAGCGACAAGTCCCACCCGGCTCGCCGGTTGATCGACCGGATCGCCGAAGCAAGTCTGGAATGGCAGAACGAGCCCTCCGAAGACGATGCCCGGCTGCACAAGTTTGCCGAGCTGATCGCCGAAGTAGCTCACACATTCAGCGACGATGCATCGGTTTTCCAGACTGCGCTCGATTCGCTCAATCACTGGCTGGAAGCCGAAAGCACTGCGCTTGATGCATCGATCAGCGAGCAGGCAGAAGCCCTGCTGGCTGGCGAAATCAGCGAGCTTGCACAGGCCACCGTGCAGGCACTGCTCGAACAGCGGCTGCAGCCGGAACACCCGCCCGTTGTCGGCGCCTTCATCCAGACGCAATGGCGCGCGGCCCTGGTTGCCGCCTACGACACCAATGGCGAAGCCGCGCCACTGTTTGTCGAGCGTCTGACCGTTGTCGACGACCTGCTGTGGAGCGTTGCGCCCAAAGTACGGCCGGAGGATCGTCTCCAGCTGGTGAACACCTTGCCGGCACTGCTGGCGCGACTCGAAAAAGGCATGCGTGACACCGATGTTGCCGACGAAGTGCGCAAGGCGTTCTTTGCCGAGCTGGTGCAGCTGCACGCCAGTGCCATCCGGCAGGGTTTGAAGCTGGCGCTCGCCGCGGCGCCCGTCGCCATTCAAACGGAAGTCGTTCTGCCGGTTCGTGCTGTCACGCCCGAAATCGAATACATCACCGATGAAATCATCCAGCCGGATCCCGAGTCCGACATTCGGGCCGAAACAGCCGGTCCAGCCGAAATCGGCGTAGCCAGCTCGCCGTTACCCGCTCGTGGTGATTGGGTGGAGTGGTTCGATGGCGACGCAGCCCCGCGGCGTTTGCGTGTCGGCTGGATCAGCCCGCAGGGGTCGCGCTTCCTGCTGACCAGCCGTACGGACAAGGGATTGACGCTCATGCGTCACGAGGTCGAGATGCATCTCGCCAGCGGCGTGCTGCGGCGTATCGACCTTGGCGCGGGCGTTACCGAAGATGCGTTCAGCCAGTTGCGTGACGCGCTGATCGCCTGATTCCGGCAGCGGCGCTGCGCCTCGGAGGTCTGGTAAACTCCGGGGCATGATCCGACTTAAATCCGCCACGTTGCGACGTGGCCTCAAGGTCCTGCTTGACCAAGCCGACCTGACCCTCAACCCCGGCCAGAAGGCCGGCGTTGTTGGCGCCAACGGCGCCGGAAAATCCTCCTTCTTTGCCTTGCTGCGTGGCGAACTGCATCTCGATGGCGGCGATATCGAGCTGCCGCCGCGACTGACGATTGGCCATGTCGCGCAGGAAACCCCGGCGCTGGCCGAGCCGGCGCTCGATTACGTGCTGCGTGGCGACGCCGAACTCAGTGCGCTCGAGCGGGAGCTGGCTCTCGATCACGACGACGGCGTCCATCACGCCGAGCTGTTGTCGCGCTACGAAGCCGTCGATGGCTACACCGCAAGGGCGCGCGGTGCCAAGCTCCTGGCCGGTCTAGGCTTCAGCGAAGCGGAAATGCAGCGACCGGTCGCCGACTTTTCCGGTGGCTGGCGCATGCGGCTGAATCTGGCGCAGGCGCTGATGTGCCGCTCCGATTTGCTGCTGCTGGACGAACCGACCAACCACCTGGATCTCGAAACCGTTGTCTGGCTGGAAGGCTGGCTGCGCAGCTATCAGGGCATGCTGCTAGTGATCTCGCACGATCGCGACTTTCTTGACGCCACCGTCGGCAGCATCCTGCATGTCGAACAGGGCAAGCTCAACCTCTACACCGGCAACTACGCCAGCTTCGAGGCGCAACGCGCCGAAAAACTGTCGCAGCAGCAGCAGGCGCACGACAAGCAGCAGCGCGAAATCGCCCACCTCGAGTCGTTCATCACCCGCTTCAAGGCCAAGGCCAGCAAGGCTCGGCAGGCGCAGAGCCGGGTCAAGGCGCTCGAGCGGATGGAAATCATTGCTGCTGCGCACGTCGACTCACCATTTACCTTCTCGTTTCGCGAGCCGGAGTCGAGCCCGAATCCGTTGCTGCGTATCGAAGGCGGCGCAGCCGGCTACACCCCGGACAAACCCACGCTGGGCAAGCTCGAGCTCAGTCTGCAGAAGCAGGCGCGGATCGGCCTGCTTGGCGTCAACGGCGCCGGCAAGTCGACGCTGATCAAGACGCTGGTTGGCGAACTGCCGCTGCTGGCCGGCGAACGCCATGAAGGCAAGGGACTCAAGGTCGGTTACTTTGCCCAGCACCAGCTCGAGCACCTGCGGCTGGACGAATCGCCGCTGTGGCACCTGCAGAAGCTGGCGCCCGACGTTCGCGAGCAAGAGCTGCGCGACTACCTCGGCGGTTTCGATTTTCGCGGGACGATGGCATCGAGCCCGGTGGCGCCGTTTTCGGGTGGCGAAAAGGCGCGCCTCGCGCTGGCGCTGGTGATCTGGCAGCGGCCGAACCTGCTGCTGCTCGACGAGCCGACCAACCACCTCGACATCGACATGCGCCAGGCGCTGACGCGCGCACTGACCGATTTTGACGGTGCGATCATCCTTGTTTCGCACGATCGGCACTTGTTGCGCGCTACGGTCGACGATTTCTGGCTGATCGAAGCGGGCAGGGTGCGGCCTTTCGATGGCGACCTAGACGATTACTCGCGTTACAGCCAGGAAAAACGCGCCGAAACGGCATCAGCCAGTCTGCAGGCATCCGATGCGGGGATTGATCGCAAGGCGCAAAAACGGGCCGAGGCAGAAGCGCGGCAGGCGCTGGCGCAACAACGCAAACCGATCGAGCAGCGGCTGGGCAAGATCGAGAAAGCGCTGACGCCGAAGCAGGCCGAACACGCCGAGCTGACTGCCCAGCTGCAGGACGCCGCGCTGTACGACGTCAGCCGCAAGGATGAGTTGCAGCTGGTGCTGCGCCGCGAGGCACAACTCAAGAGCGATATCGACGAGCTGGAGCTTGAATGGCTGATGCTGAGCGAGCAGCTTGAAGCCATTGCGCTGAGCTGATCGCCGGACGCACCTACTGACGATGCACGTCGTGGGTGCGGACCGGCGCATCGGCCGTGGGCATGTCCAGCCAGTCGGGGAATGCCAGACTGTGCTCGATGTCGCTCAGGCCGCTGCGCCAGTGCTCGCGCATGGTCGGCGCCCCGAACTGGAAATCCTTGAAGTGCCCCTCGCAATCCTTGTCGTTGTAGATCAGGTGGATGATGTTGAAGCGGCGGTCGCACGCCATTTTGGCCGCTTCCCGGCACCAAGGGTTGTCACGTCTGACATCGTCCGGCACCAGCTCCAGCAGCTCCCGCAACAGGCGCCGATACTGCTGGTTGCGCGCCATTTGCGTGGTGATCATGCGGGTACGGCTCGAGTACTGGATGTCCTTTTGCCGTAGCGCCACGGTACCCATGTTGTTCGGCAAATCCCCGCGTGCACTCCACAGGTCGACCTGAAAAATCAGCGAGTTCTTGCGCGGTTCGGCGGTCAGTACCTGATAGAGCGGGGTATTCGATACCACGCCGCCATCCCAGTAATACTCGCCGTCGATTTCAACCGCCGGAAAGCCGGGAGGCAGTGCACCCGATGCCATGAAGTGCTCGGCACGCAGGCGCTCGGTCGTGTTGTCGAATGAAACGAAATTGCCGCTTTTGACGTTGACGGCCCCCACCGTCACACGCATTTCCCCCGCATCGTTGAGCCGGTCGAAATCGACCAGCGCTTCCAGCGTCTGCTTCAGTGGTGCCGTATCGTAGTAACTGACACTGGCCGGCGTGCCGCTCGACGGCGGCAAGAAGCGGGGGAGGAAGAAGCCGTTCTGCCCTTCGAGCAGTGCCCGCCATGCCTCCCATTCATTGCTCCATCGGACGAAAGTGCTCGGCCAGCCGTCGGTGCGATCCATGGCGGCAAGCGGGCTGGGCGGAAGGAAAGGGGGGCGGCAGATCGTCTGCCAGAACTGCTGCAGGCGCTCGACCCGTTTTTCGGGCGGGTTGCCTGCGATGATCGCTGCATTCAGCGCGCCGATCGAGATACCCGCCACCCAGTTGGGGTGCAGTTCCGCTTCGGCAAGGCCTTGATAGACACCGGCCTGATAGGCGCCCAGCGCACCGCCACCTTGAAGCACCAGTGCGACGATCTCGTAGTGATGATCATCCGGAAGGCGGGGGCTCTGATAGAGGCCGGTGCCGTCGTGCGTGGCAGGATTCTGTTTGCGTGTGCTCATGCTTTTTCCTCAGGCCAGATAGTCGAACGCGACTTCACCCAGTCCCAGGGTCAGGTCTGCCACGATATGGCGGGCTTCCAGCACCTCCAGCACGGGAAGCTCGGCAACCGGTGCCAGCGCGTGCGGAAACAGAGAGAGTGCAGCAGGGCCGGACCAGGCGCCTTTGACGGTGACGTCCTGCAGGTGGTAACGCACCAGCTCGCAAATACGGGGGGTGCCGTCGACATGGGGAATGATTTTCAGCAGGAAGTTCGGCGTATCCGACAGTGAGCGCGCGATCGCCGCCGCATCGAGCGTCTTGTGCTTGTAGCCCATCGTCGCCGTCGCCACGCGAACCGCACCGTAGTCCAGTTCGCCAACCAGTGTGTCGATATGCACCTGCAGTCGTGGTGCGGCGAGCTTCTTCGGAAACCCCCACAACTCGCGGCCGCCGGCAATCGGCGGGTGATCGTTCAGATACATCGCGTGCGTGTAGCTGCCGGTCTGGCCCTTGTAGCTCACCGGGATGACCTGACCACTTTCGGTGTAATCCCCGAAGCCGGTGGAATCCGGCATGCGGATGAACTCGTAATGCACCAGCGGTTCGGTCACCTCCAGCGGCTCGGGTACGACCTCGCGCAACTTGGCCGGGTCGGTGCGGTAGGTCACGATGAAGTACTCGCGATCGACGAACCGGTAGGGCCCAACAGGAAATGCGGGGCTGGTGAACGGCATGGCGAATGCCTGTTCGCGGATGGTTCCGATGTTCATGAGCGGTGTCTCTTCCGGATGGACGGATTTGTTCGGGCTCATGAAGCATAGGATGGTGAAATGAAACGCGCGGTTTCATGACAAAAAAAAGAAAGCAAAGGCGTTGCCTTTGCTTTCCTTGGTGCGATCGCAGGCGCGATCTGTTTGATTCACCCTCTAACGAGGGTGAGTCGCGCCACGCTTATTTGGCTTGATCGCGTTCGTACGCTTCAACGTACGGGCGGCCGTAGTAGCTGTCGAGCAGCAGCTGCTTCAGTTCCGAGATCAGCGGATAGCGCGGGTTGGCGCCGGTGCACTGGTCATCGAATGCTTCTTCGGCCACTTCGTCGAGCTTGGCGAGGAACTCCTTCTCCGGCACGCCGGCCGCCTGGATCGACATCGGAATGTCGAGGCAAGCCTTCATCTCGTCGACCCAGGCGATCAGCGACTCGACCTTCTGGTCGTCATTCTTGCCCGGCAGGCCGAGATGTTCGGCGATGTCGGCATAACGGCACTTGCCGATCGGACGGTCGTACTGGCTGAACGCGGTCTGCTTGGTCGGAATGTCGGCCGAGTTGTAGCGGATGACGTTCGAGATCAGCAGGGCGTTGGCCAGACCGTGCGCCAGATGGAACTCGGCACCGATCTTGTGCGCCATCGAGTGGCAGACGCCGAGGAAGGCGTTGGCAAACGACATGCCGGCGATCGTGGCCGCGTTGTGCACCTGTTCGCGCGCTTTCGGATCCTTGGCGCCGTTGGCGTACGAGGAGGGCAGGTATTCCTTCAGCAGCTTGAGCGCCTGCAGGGCCTGCGGGTCCGAGTACTCGGTTGCCATCACCGATGCATAGGCTTCCAGGGCGTGCGTCACTGCGTCGATGCCACCGTAAGCGGTCAGGCTCTTCGGCATGTCCATGACCAGGTTGGCGTCGATGATCGCCATGTTCGGGGTGAGCTCGTAGTCGGCGATCGGATACTTCATGCCGGTCTTCTCGTCGGTCACCACGGCGAACGGCGTCACTTCCGAACCGGTACCCGAGGTGGTCGGGATCGCGATCAGTTCTGCCTTCACGCCCATTTTCGGGAACTTGTAGATGCGCTTGCGGATGTCCATGAAGCGCAGGGCCAGTTCTTCGAAGTGGACGTCCGGGTGTTCGTACATCACCCACATGATCTTGGCTGCATCCATCGGGCTACCGCCACCCAGGGCAATGATCACGTCCGGCTTGAAGGTGTTCAGCAGCGCCACACCTGCACGGACCACTTCCAGCGTCGGATCGGCCGGCACGTCGTAGAACACTTCGACTTCGAGGCCCATCTGCTTGAGGATGCGGATGGTTTCGTCGCAGAAGCCGTTGTTGAACAGGTAGTGGCCGGTCACGATGGCGGCGCGCTTCTTGTTGCTCAGCTCCTCGAGTGCGATCGGCAGGCAACCGCGGCGGAAATAGATGCTCTTAGGCAGTTTGTGCCACAACATGTTTTCGGCCCTCTTCGCGACGGTTTTCTTGTTGATCAGGTGCTTCGGACCAACGTTCTCGGAGATCGAGTTGCCACCCCAGGAGCCGCAACCCAGCGTCAGGGACGGGGCGAGCTTGAAGTTGTACAGGTCGCCGATGCCGCCTTGCGACGATGGCGTATTGATGAGGATCCGCGCGGTCTTCATCTTGTCGCCGAAGTAGTTGATGCGCTCGCCCTGCAGATCCTGGTCGGTATACAGCGAGGAGGTGTGGCCGATGCCGCCCAGCGCGACCAGCGCTTCGGCCTTGGTCACCGCGTCGTAGAAGTCCTTGGCGCGGTACATGCCCAGCACCGGGCTCAGTTTTTCGTGCGCGAAGGCTTCCTCTTCACCGACCGACGTCACTTCACCGATCAGCACCTTGGTATACGGCGGTACCTTGACGCCAGCCATCTCGGCGATCTTGATCGCGGACTGGCCAACGATATTGGCATTCAGGCCGCCATTGATCAGGATGACCTTGCGGACCGCTTCGGCGTCCTTCTTGCTCAGGATGTGGCCACCGTTCTTCGAGAAGCGTTCTTTGGCGGCTTCGTAGACTTCGTCAACGATGATCACGGCCTGTTCGGACGCACACACCACGCCGTTGTCGAACGTCTTCGACATCAGGATCGAAGCGACCATGCGCTTGATGTCGGCAGTTTCGTCAACGACAACCGGGGTGTTGCCGGCGCCAACGCCGATCGCCGGCTTGCCGGACGAGTAGGCGGCCTTCACCATACCCGGGCCGCCGGTCGCGAGGATCAGGTTGACGTCCGGGTGCTTCATCAGGTGGTTCGACAGCTCGACGCTCGGCGCATCGATCCAGCCGATAATGTCGCGCGGCGCACCGGCGGCAACGGCGGCTTCGAGCACCAGACGAGCAGCAGCGTTGGTCGAGTCCTTGGCTCGCGGGTGCGGGCTGAAGATGATGCCGTTGCGGGTCTTCAGCGAAATCAGCGCCTTGAAGATCGCGGTCGACGTCGGGTTGGTCGTCGGGACGATGCCACAGATGATGCCGATCGGCTCGGCAATAGTGATCGTGCCGAACGCATCGTCGGTCGACAGGATGCCGCAGGTCTTTTCGTCCTTGTAGGCGTTGTAGATGTATTCGGAGGCGAAGTGGTTCTTGATGACCTTGTCTTCAAGCACGCCCATGCCGGTTTCGGAAACCGCCTGCTTGGCCAGCGGGATGCGTGCGTCAGCGGCAGCCAGTGCGGCGCAGCGGAAGATATTGTCGACTTGCTCCTGGGTATAGGTTGCAAACAGTTGCTGCGCTTTCTTGACGCGGGCAACCAGTGCGTCGAGTTCTTGCACCGAAGTAACAGCCATGGTGATCTCCTTGGTTTTCAAGACATGCCGTGATCGAGTCGTGGTCGATCGGATGGCGGTGCCGGTTCAGCTAGAGCCTTGCTTCGTAAAACATGTGCCAACGAATCGGACAACCATCGGTATCAATAATTCAACGTCATCGTAGTCCTTGGGTGCCAAGATAAATCTGACCTAGGTCAAACGGCAACAACAATATGAACATATAGTCGCATAATGTATATTATGTTAAGTTGTTTGCTCGAATATCTCGACGTCCTCGGAAAACTCCTTCTGATGCCGAAGAAAGAAAACCCCCGCTCGCCGGGGGTTTTTTAACGCCAGCACCAAACAGCACCGACCTGCTGATGATGATGCGTCGATTGCCATCGGCGACGATGGCTGCCTCGATGGGCATCAGCGAGGCCGAGTACGAGCGCTACGTACGCGGCCAGAAGAAAATCACCCGGATGGTCTACGCCTTCATCCGTTGCGTGACTGGGGCCGAATTGCCGGCAGGCTTCGGCGAGTTCGCCGGAATGCGCATCGAGCGCGGCAGAATCATCGCCCGGCCGAACCAACACCACAACTGCGGCATCCGCTACGACGACCTAGTGCACACGGAGTATCTGCGCACCTGTGGCGAGCTGGCCAAGGCTCAGGCGAACCTAATCGAGCGCCTGAGCAAAGAGCGTGATTTCTATCGGCGACAGTGCTCGAAGGATGCGCGATTCGGGATGATGCTGAACAAGATTTTCCCGTAGTTAATCACCGTCGGTCTTCAAACGGTCGAGTGCTTAACCGTGGAAATCTGCCGGAAGTGCAACGTTTTGATGCCCGCCTCGGCCAAGAAGGCGTCACGCTCGGCGTCCTTGGCCTGCTTGCTGTTTGCGTCGAGTCATCGAGTTTCTCTAGCGTTGGCCCGGCACGCCCCTTGCGAGCCGTGCCCTAACCGCAAAATCGCGTTTACCGACCGTTAGATCGCCATCGTCAGCACCTGTTCAGGTACGATCAGCTCGGCCTCAGTGCTGGCCAAAACATCGGCCACGGTCACACCCGGCGCAATCTCCAGCAGCGTGGCTCGTCCGCCCGGGAAGGCAATCACCGCGAGATCAGTGACCAGCAGATCTACTTGGCGCTCTGCAGTGAGTGGCAGGTTGCATTGTTTGACGATTTTGGCCTTTCCCTTGGCCGTATGCTGCATGGCGACCACCACCCGCTTGGCGCCGGTGACCAGGTCCATGGCGCCCCCCATGCCCGGCACCATTTTGCCCGGAATCATCCAGTTGGCGAGGTGCCCCTGCTGGTCCACCTGGAGACCGCCGAGTACCGTCATGTCGACATGTCCGCCACGGATCAGGCCGAAAGAAACCGCACTGTCGAAGGTGCAAGCGCCAGGCAAAGCGGTCACGGGCCGCCCTCCGGCGTCGGTGAGAAGGCGGAGCTGCATGCCCGGTTCCGGCACCGGCCCGGTGCCGATGAGACCGTTTTCGGATTGGAAATAGACATGGATTCCCGCTGGCAGGTAATTGGCCACCAAAGAGGAAATGCCGATGCCCAGATTGACGAGCATGCCATCGCGCAGTTCCTGCGCAATCCGCTTGGCAATTGTGATTTGTGCATCCATGTCGGTCACCCGTTCATCAATAGATAGTCAATCACCGGAGCGGGGGTATGCACTTGATCCGGGCTGATAACGCCGGTGGGGACGATGTTGTCCGCCTCGGCAATGACTTGTTTGCCTGCCATGGCAATTACCGGATTGAAGTTCCGGGCCGTCAGTGTGTAATGGAGGTTGCCGAGGTAGTCGGCCAGAAAGCTGTTCACCAGCGCGAAGTCGGCATGCAAGGCCGTTTCCAGCAGATACTCCTTGCCATCCACCTCCAGTTTGCGCTTGCCCTCTTCGACGATGGTCCCTACTCCGGTCGGCGTGAGGACGCCGCCCAAGCCATGGCCAGCAGCACGGATGCGCTCGATCAGCGTGCCTTGGGGCACCAGCTCCACCTCAAGTTCACCGGCCAGCATTTTCTGCTGGGTTTCCGGATTGAGGCCAATATGGCTGGCAATGACCTTGCTGACCAATCCGGCACTCACCAACTTGCCGATGCCCGCGCCGGGCAGAGCCGTATCGTTGGCGATCACCGTGAGCCCGCGTTTGTGCTGCCGCACCAGTTCGTCGATCAAGCGCTCCGGCGAGCCCACCGCCATGAAGCCACCAATCATGAGACTCGCGCCATCAGGAATGATGGCCACCGCCTCTTCAACGGAAACAGCTTTCATTTTCGGCCTTTTCGGTTCGAGATTGAAAGATCTTGCTGCCCAGCCTCGCCTCCTCCGAAGTCCGATTGGCGAAGCCGCCGGGACGTGGCTTGCCCGATTTGTAGCACATGTGCGGGACAGGAGATTGACAGCCCCGTGACGCTTCACGCCGGCCATGCGATAACCAGCGCCCAAAAATTTGCGACAAGTTAACTGTCGCCCACTATCATCGCGGCGATAGCTTCACGTTGGTGAGCAGCCTAATCCCCATGAAATCGACAATAAAAAAATGGCTACCGGCATTGCTGCTGTGTGCTGCGCAGCCGGCCCTGGCGGCCGAGACCACGTCGGCCGTCGCGCTGCCTAACCTTGGCTACGAAGGCAACGTCACGCCACTGCCGCCGCAGGACGGCGCCGCGGCGCCGAAACAGTGGGACCGCGCACTGCCCTTCTTCGCCCAGCGTGTTGTCGACCGCGGCATCGACCTGCCCAATCCGTACGACGTCGGCTTTTCGTACTACTACACCGAACAGAACATGCTGCTGAGCAACCTGAAGGTGTCGGTCAACGACAATCCGCTGAGATCGGCCGGTTTCGTCGCCTTTCCGAAAAGCACGCTGGAGAACCATTCCGAACAGGTCCAGGTCGGCGCATGGCTGTTCCCGTTCATGAACGTCTACGGCATTGCCGGCCACATCAGCGGTGGCGGCGACATCGGCCTGTCGATCAAGGCCGACGATGCGGTGCAGTTCATCACAGGGATCGACCGCTGCTCGGGCCGCCGCAAGCCGGACTGGTGCGGCAAGACGCTCGAGGCCACCGCGCGCGCCAACTACGACGGTTATTCGTACGGGGTCGGCATGACCCTGGTCGGCAACCTCGACCGGCTGTTCTTCTCGCTACCGGTTACCTACACGGTATCGAACGTGTCGATGTCGGACACCGACGCCAAGAGCCTGAACGTCGCGCCCCGTGTCGGGGTCAACTGGCAGCTCGGGGATTACGGCACGGTGATGACCTATGCCGGCGCGACCTATCTGCACACCACGGTGACGATCACCGGCTCGGCGACACTGCCGACGTCGGAAACCGACATCGGCGAGGACACCAAGGTCAATTTCAGCATCGACGAGAAGATTGCCAATCCGTGGAACGGGCTGGCCGGTTTCCACTGGATGGTCAACCGCAATATCAGCCTGATGGCGGAACTCGCCTTCGGCGCGCGACAGGGCTACATTCTGAGCGCCTTCTACCGCTTCTGACCCGATGAGACTCTGCGCCCTCGTCCTGACTGCCACGCTGCTCGCCGGCACCGCCCGTGCCGACGACGACAGCTGGCTCGACCGTACCCTGACCCGCCTCGGCGCCTCGAAGGAAGTCGACCTGAGCAAGGGTATCGACTGGGGCGTGCTGCCCGGACCGTTCTACAACCCGGAAATGGGTGTCGGCATCGGCATGGCCGCGGTCGGGCTGTACAAGCCGCCGGGCGCCCTGCCCGACACCCAGCTGTCGACACTGACGCTCAAGGGCTTCGTCAGCTCCGTTGGCGCGATTGGCTTGGGCTTCGACAACAATACCTTCTTCGGCGACGACAGCTGGCGCTTCCAGGCGACCGGGATGATGGTCAACCTGCCGACCGCGTACTGGGGCGTCGGCTACGACGCCGGCAGCGACGACGCCAACAAGCACGACTACACCAAGGAAGAGTTCTCGCTGGCGCCGAAGATCCTGCGCCGGGTCGCACCGAACACCTATGTCGGCGTCGGCTGGAGCCTCACACAGACGCATGCGACCGAGGTCGAAGCCGGCAGCGCGATCGACACCGATCCGGACGGCCCATCGGTGCTGGCGTCGGGGATCACCGCACACTTCTACTACGACAGCCGCGATTTCATCCCCAATCCGAAGTACGGCCAGGCGTTGCAGGTGAACGCCGCGTTCTACGCGCCGGGCTTCGGCAGCGACAACCGCTTCCAGACGCTGGAAACGATCTACGACTATTACCACCCGGTCGGCGAGCACGACGTTCTGGCGCTCGACATCTACAGCCACCTCGCCTGGGGTGATGTGCCCTGGACGATGATGTCGCAGCTGGGCAACGGCAACCGGATGCGCGGCTACTTCCTCGGCCAGTACCGCGACAAGGACGTCATCTCGGCCCAGCTCGAATACCGCCACCACATCACCGGCCGCCACGGCGTGGTGTTCTGGGGCGGCGCCGGCACGCTGGCCGACTCGGTCGGTGGGCTCGGCAAGGATGCGCCATGGCTGCCGACCGTCGGTGTCGGCTACCGCTTCGAGTTCAAGCCGCGCGTCAACGTGCGGCTCGACTTCGGCGTCGGCCGCGATACGGCTGGCGTGTATTTCCAGATCAACGAGGCTTTTTGATACGAGCGAAAATTCTCGCATCTGGGTTTCTTCAGTTGTCTCCGCAATTCACCGCACGTGAGTTGCCTCCAGCGGCAGCGAGGCACCCTTCCCAGCTCCGCTCTTCTTCACAGCTGCGCCAAGTACGGCGGCAACTACGATCATCAGCACAGCAAAAGCCAGGGCGCAAAGCATGTCCGCACCCATTTGCAAGAGGAGAAGGCTTGGCACAAAGAAGGCGGAAGACGCAAAAAGACCTCGTGCGGGCGGCAAACTCATCAGGGTCGGGCCTGGCGCAGTTTCGCTATCGCCGCCCTGCCTGATGGCCTTCTGGCCTGCAGCTAACAACCACGATGGGGCGCTGTAGCCTCAAGACCGCTCCGGGGTGCAAATCTCCGTCATGTCGACATGAGCAATATTGAGTTCTGGCTACGCACCAAACCATGATCGCAACTAATGCATTAATGAGATTAGATCATTTTTACTCATCGATCGCTTGGCATAAAATGCACTCAGCCGCTTGACTGTGGGAAAAATAAAAGGGTGCCGGATCGCAATGAATAAAGAGTTCACATTCACCATCAAAAGCATTTGTTTCGATGAGAAGTATCAACCATCGGACGGCACGCGCATTACAACCAACTTCGCCAATCTGGCCAGGGGGCAGCAACGCCAGGAAAACCTGCGCAACGCACTGAGAATGATCGACAATCGTTTCAACTCTCTGGCGCACTGGGACAACCCAAGTGGAGATCGTTACGCTCTCCAGCTTGAAATCATTTCCGTCGAGATGGCTATTGGAAGTGATGGCAATGCCTTTCCTGCGATTGAGGTTCTGAAAACAAGCATTGTTGATCGCGTCACCAGCGAAGTCATCGAAGGCATTGTAGGGAATAATTTCTCATCCTACGTTCGGGATTATGATTTTAGTGTATTGCTGCTGGAGCACAACAAGAATCAACCCAAATTCAGCATCCCGGACAATTTTGGCGACTTGCACGGAAAAATATTCAAAAACTTCGTGAATTCTGACACGTACAAGCAGAATTTTTCCAAGCCGCCGGTCATTTGCCTCAGTGTTTCAGATAACAAAACCTATTGCCGGACTGAAAATCAGCATCCCGTGCTGGGTTTTGAATATCGCCCAAATGAGTCCTCTTTGACCGAGAGTTATTTCAAAAAAATGGGGTTGCAGGTCCGCTGCTTCATGCCACCCAATAGTGTTGCGCCGCTGACGTTTTATTTTTTTGGTGATTTGCTGAACGATTACACCAATCTTGAACTGATCAGCACCATCAGTACGATGGAAACATTTCAGAGAATTTATCGGCCCGAGATTTACAACGCCAATGCCGCCGCAGGTGCATGCTACAAGCCGAACCTGAAAAATCCGGATCATTCGGTCACTCATATTGTTTATGATCGTGAAGAACGCAGTCGGCTAGCGATTGAACAGGGAAAATTTGCCGAGGAATGCTTCGTCAAGCCGTACCGGGCCCTTCTTGAGGAATGGTCTGCCAATTACGCGCTTTGATCCATAAAAAACACAGGTCAGTCATCATGAAAAAATTGTTACCCACTTCGACTGCGGGGAGTTTGCCCAAGCCTTCCTGGCTGGCTCAGCCCGAGACACTTTGGTCACCCTGGAAATTGCAGGCCGAAGAATTGGCCGATGGCAAACAAGATGCTTTGCGCTTGTCATTGCAAGAACAGCAACAAGCGGGCATTGATATTGTCAGTGATGGCGAACAAACGCGCCAACACTTTGTCACGACGTTTATCGAGCACCTCGATGGGGTGGATTTCGCCAAGCGTGAGACCGTGCGAATTCGTGATCGCTACGACGCCAGCGTGCCGACAGTGGTGGGCGCAGTCAGCCGCCAGAAGCCGGTTTTTGTTGAAGATGCCAAGTTTCTGCGCCGGCAAACCGATCAACCGATCAAGTGGGCCCTGCCAGGCCCCATGACCATGATCGATACGCTTTACGATGCACATTACAAAAGCCGCGAGAAGCTAGCTTGGGAATTCGCCAAAATCCTCAATCAGGAAGCCCGGGAGCTGGAAGCCGCCGGCGTGGACATCATTCAGTTCGACGAACCGGCCTTCAATGTGTTTTTCGATGAGGTCAATGACTGGGGTATCGCCACGCTGGAACGCGCCATTGAGGGCCTCAAGTGCGAAACCGCCGTGCACATTTGTTATGGCTATGGCATCAAGGCCAATACGGACTGGAAAAAGACGCTTGGGTCCGAGTGGCGGCAATATGAAGAAATCTTCCCCAAGCTGCAAGCCTCCAGCATCGACATGATCTCGCTGGAATGCCACAATTCCCGCGTACCCATGGATCTGCTTGAGCTCATTCGCGGCAAAAAAGTAATGGTCGGGGCGATCGATGTGGCCAGCAATATCATTGAGACGCCTGAAGAGGTCGCCAATACACTGCGAAAAGCGCTTCAATTTGTCGATGCCGACAAGCTCTGCCCCTGCACCAATTGCGGCATGGCCCCCCTGCCCCGCCAGGTGGCAAGAGCCAAGCTGAATGCTTTGAGCGCAGGCGCGGAAATCGTCCGCAGGGAACTCTCGATCTAATCCCAAGCTGAATAAGGAAGTGCTATACGGGAAGGGTGAGGTCGGCCTGAATGATCGGGCTGCTTCAGGCCTTCCTGAATGCTCTTCTGGCTGCACTCAATACTCAGGATCCACCATGTCACTTTTTGGCACCGTCATCGAGCCATTACGCTTTCGCGAAGCGCTCGGGCACTACGCATCCGGCATTACGGTGATTACATCGCACATTGATGATGAACCGCTCGGCTTCACTTGCCAGTCATTCTATAGCGTATCGACGAGCCCGCCGCTGGTGTCATTCAGCGTGATGTCCGATTCGTACAGCTACCCCAAAATTCGCCGGGCAGGTCGATTTGCAGTCAACATCCTGTCAGGCGAGCAGGTCAAGATTTCCAACCAGTTCGCTCGACAAGGCGCCGACAAGTGGCACGACGTCGAATGGCAGGAATCACCGCTGGGCAATCCGATCATCACCGGCAGCCTGCACTGGCTTGATTGCGAAATTCACGCCGAACACGGCGCAGGTGATCACCTGATCGTGATTGGCGAAGTGAAGGCGTTAAATCTTCAAGAAGCTGCTGCTACGCAGCCATTGCTGTATTTCAAAGGGCAATATCGCAACCTCGCCGCGCATGGCGCTATTTGAGCATTCACCTTCGCACCCCTCTTCTACGACTCGCTCAATTGCGCGCCTCGCCAATGCGCCTGATGCCGGCGCCAAGAAATCGTGAGACGAAATAAATTCATCAACAATGGGATAGAGCGAGTTGTGGCGCCTTTAGAAAAACAAAAACCCCGAACAAGTCGAGGTTTTTGTTCAACTATGGCGTGCCGCGGGCCGTTCACACCATGCAGGGGGGAATCAGCACGCTTCTACCTAAGGCTTGCCAAGCCCATCCTGCCCACTCCAGCTCCAGTCCGGATAAAGCTGGTTGTTGACCGTGGCGTTGCTGCCAATAAACATGGCATGCGGGTTGCTCACTGTTTTCCATCCTGTCGCTGTCGAATTGTTGATTTCAATCACCACATTGCCGTAGATGGCATAGGGGCCGGAAACCGACGAATTCCGGTAGGCGGCAAACATCGTCTGCCCTCCCATGCCTAGCTGCCCAACCCGGCTATCGCGATCGATTTCAACCGACGCTTTCCCCCAGATGCCCAATGTGTCGATTCTCGTCCTGTTGTCTGCCAGCAAATAGGCGTTGGCGGACAGCTGTACATTGCTGAATTCATTGGCATGACCGGATTTTGCAGTCGAGGTGTCACGTACATCGAGCGTTGTCCGGGTGTTGCCCGATTCGAACTCGACGGTTGACCCGCCGATGACCAGAACTTCGCTACCGCTCAGGTTTGCGAGGAACAGGCTGCTGCTGTCGGTTGCGACCAGCTGGGCCATTGGTGCAGCCCAATCGCTTTGAGCGTTGGTGGTGATGCGATCGACGGTGACACTGGCGTTGGCTTTGGCCTTGATCGCAGCCGTTCCACCCGGAACATCGACATTGAAATTGGCGAAGCGCGCGGAAGCAGACTGAATCAGGATTGCGGCTTGCTCCCGGTTGCTCTGGCTGATGCGAACGGCTGCAGGCTTGTGCGCATCACCGACCACCTCGAATCCATTGCGGTCGATCACCAAAGGACCGTTGCACTCACCGGAAATGACGAACCGTACTTTGTCGGCATTCCAAGCCTTTTTCTCCAGCGCGTTTTTCAGCGCTTTGCTGTCGTTGGCACAATCGACCTTCACTCGCACCATTTTGTTGCCACCTGCCTTGCCTTCGGCGCTTTCGGAAGAAAAGGCACCCACCTCCTGATTCGCATCCAACGCCAAAGCCTGAGTGGACTGGAAGGCCAATGCAGCAGCAACGAGCCGGGCAAATGCGATAGTAATTCGTTTCATCATGATCCTCATTCGTAGATGCATTTTTAGTTGTGATTTGCAAGGACCGGCCATACTCAGCACGCCCCCCCCCAACTTGCAACTGTCGGGGTTAAGCCAAAGGGCCGTTTGCAAGCCGGCGCAACGCGGCTCGCTTGATGGGCGGCTCGTATTAGGGGCCAGTCGGTCGGGAAGAAGTGGGTCACCTTTTCAACCGGGCCATCCCACCGCACGCATTCTATTTCGCCGTTCAATGCCGACGGAATGTCTCGTCCTTGCTGGAAATTTGTCCGATCATGCGGTTGTTCGTATCAGGTTCAGACCGCCCCACTCCAGCAAACGCACCGCCATGGCCACCATCTACTACGAGCGCTTCGACCTTGCCCCGGACGTCGTGTCCGAGGTCTCGCGTCTGGTCGGGGCTCATGTTTATCACCAGGCGTCGTGCCCGGCCATGCGCCAGTACGGCATCTTCATGTGCGGCGTGGGCCGCCCGGACGGCCCTTGCGAGATTGAAAGAATCGATGCGCCGTTTCACGTGCTGATCGTCGTGCTGGACGGCATGGCGGAGCTGTTTGAAGGGGATCAGCACTGGCTGGTCGGGCCCGGGCAGTACGGCGTGCTGCCGATGCGTGGCCATCGCGGCTATCGCCGCATCGGTAGCGAGGCCATGCCTCATGCATGGTTTCTACTTGGCGACGAGGTCCGCTGGGAAGCACTGAACCGGGGCCACCCGTGGGTGGGCAGTTCTAAACATGGTGCGCGACTGCATGACGCAGTCTCACTCTTCCAGCGAGAGGCTCAGCTCAGCAATGAAGGAGCGCACGATGCACTGGTCCCGCAGACGCTCGAGCTGGTCAGTCGCCAGCTTGAGCGCTTGCTTGGGCTGGCCGGTACACGACCGGCACGCGAGCAATCCTTGCTGCAACTCCTCGACGATGTCCGCAAGGCGCCTGACGCCGACTGGTCGGTCGCGGTGCTCTGTCGGCGCGTGGGATTGGGCGCGACCCAATTGCATCGGCTCTGTGTCCGCCGGTTCGGCCGGGCACCCGCCCAACTGGTGTTCGATGTCCGCATGCAACTCGCACGCGAATGGCTGCAGGATGGTCGACGTGTCGCTGACGTGGCCACTGCGCTCGGATATCAGGAAATCGCCAGTTTCTCCCGCCGATTCAGCAGTCATTTTGGCTGTGCGCCCAGCCGGGTATCAAAAGGCAAGCCGTCGTAGCTTGCACGCGGCAAACGCAGCGCCACGACGCCCCACCTGCTGCGGCACCCTGGGTTTGCTCTGGTGCGGGCTCAGTCGCACCGGAATCAGCAAAACACCGGAAGCGCATCACTTCCGGTGTTTTCGACGCTTTCAGCTCGGCAATCGCCGGGCGGCAAGGCTTTACTTGATCAGCGTTACCGGCACGCCAGCACTGCTGGCCACGCTGTACGCGACAGAGCCGAACACGAAGCGCTGCAGCGTGCCACTGCCTCGTGTTCCCATGATGACGCGGTGGCAGTCGGCGCGATTGGCCTGTTCGCGAATCACCGTGGCGGGCTTGCCGAAGACGATCTTCTGGCTGAACGGAACATGTGCTTCGGTCAGCTTGTCGGCCGCAACAGCGATGGCGGCCTCGCCCTGCTCCTGCAGCATCGCCTGCATCGACTGGGTGTTGATGAGCCCCTCGACCAGCGAGGGATACAGCATGGGTTGCTGTACGTTGAGTAGCCGTACGGTCAGCGGTTTGCCGCCGGCAGCCAGTTTGATCGCGTAATCGACTGCGCGCAGGGCATTGTCCGAACCATCGACCGGAATCAGGATGTTCAGCATGGCAGGTTCTCCTTTCGGCTCAGTTGACAAGGGTGACAGGCAGATCGCTCAGGCTGACCACTTTGCCGGCCACGGACCCCAGCATGGCGCTGACCGCGGCGCCATAGCCGCGCGTCCCCATGTAGATGTGGTCGGCGCCGATTTCTTCTGCGACGAGCACGATGGTTTCCGCTACCGGGCCGGGCCGGGCACACACTTCGAACTGGACGCCCTTCGCCTCGAGCGCACTGCAGGCGCCGTCGAAAGCACGCTCGGCTTCCGCCTTGTAGATGGCGAGGACGTCGCCGTCGTTCATGAAGCTGCGGCCCCGAACGATCGGTACCTGCACATTCAGCAGCACCAGTCGGTCAAACGGCTGGTGATCGGCGAAATCAAGCACGGCCTGGACCGCATTCATCGACGGACGCGAGCCGTCGACGGGAACTAGGATGGTGGTCATCACGATCTCCTGAGTTGATGGTCAATTACGTTCATGCTTCGGCTGCCTTGCCGCGTCCCCGCAAGAACCAGCGAACGGCGCACTTTTCCAGTTCGACCACGACGAACACGGCCAAACCGATCATCAGGGCAATGCCCCAGTACGCCAGCGGCAACGGTTCGGTGCCGAAAATCCGGTTCATCGCCGGCACATAGCAGATCGCCAGTTGCAGCAGCAGCAAGGTTGCACTTGCCAGCCACAGGCCGGCGTTACGGAACATCGTGGCATTCAGCGAGAACCGGTCCTGAATGCGGCAATTGAACATGTAGACCCACTGCGCGGTGACCAGCGTTTGCAGCAGCACCGTACGGATGAAGTCTTCGCCATAACCGCGGCCGAGCAGGTACGCCTCGAGCCAGAAGGCGCTGCCGGCGATCAGCACGCCGACAAGCCCGATGCGCCACAAGGCATGCAGATCGAGGATGGATTTGCCCGGCACACGCGGCTTGCGCTGCATCATGCCCGCCTCTGCCGGCTCGAACGCCAGACCGAAGGCCAGCGTGGTCGACGTCGCCATGTTCATCCAGAGGATCTGCAGCGGCGTCAGTGGAATCGTCGTGCCGGCCAGCAGTGCGATGACGACCAGCAGGCCTTGCGCCAGGTTGGTCGGCAACGCGAACAGGATGGTCTTTTTCAGGTTGTCGTAGACGCGACGTCCTTCGGTGACCGCGCGGGCGATCGACGCGAAGTTGTCGTCGGCCAGCACCATGTCGGCGGCCTCCTTGGTGACCTCGGTGCCCTTGATGCCCATGGCGATACCGACGTCGGCCTGTTTCAGCGCCGGTGCATCGTTCACGCCGTCACCGGTCATGCCGACGACTTCGCCACTGGCCTGCAGCGCCCGGACCAGCCGCAATTTGTGCTCCGGGCTGGTGCGCGCAAAGATGTCGTGATTCGCGGCCGCCTTGCCCAGCTCTGCGTCGCTCATGTGCTCGAGCTGCGCGCCGGTGATGGCATCCTGCCAGTCGCGCATGCCGAGCATCTTGCCAATCGCCATCGCCGTTTCCGGGTGGTCGCCGGTAATCACCTTCACCCGGATGCCGGCCTGCTGGCAGACCGCAATCGCCTCGATGGCCTCGGGACGGGGTGGGTCCATCATCGCTGCAATGCCGAGGAAGACCACGCCGCCGGGCAGGCCGGCATGATCGATCCGGTGTGCATCATCGGCTGCCGGCTTGCAGGCGGCAGCCACCATGCGCAGGCCGAGTCGGGCGTAGCGGGCCATTTCTGCTTCCCAGAATGCCCGGCGGAACGGTTGCGCCCCGCCCTCGCCCAGCTCGGACTCCGCCATCGCAAACAGCACGTCAGGTGCGCCGGTGATGAACACGGTGTTGCCCTGATCGATGCGATGCAGCGTGGCCTGATACTTGTAGGCCGAATCGAACGGAATCTTGTCGATCAGTTCGGCATCCTCGAAGCGCAGGCCGGTCTTGGCGGCCAGCACCTGCAGTGCGCCGGCCGTCGGCGCACCGACGATCTGCCAGCGGCCGTCGTCACCACGTCGCAGCTGCGCGTCGTTGCACAGATGAATGGCCGCGATGAACTGCTTCAGCGCGGATCGACTGGCTGGCTGGACCGGCTGGCCGGTTGCTTCATCGGACAGCGTGCCAACCGGATCGTAGCTCTCGCCTTCGACCAGATAGCCCCCGTCGGACTGAAGCACGGCCTTGACGGTCATCTCGTTCATTGTCAGCGTGCCGGTCTTGTCGGAGCAGATCACCGTCATCGCACCGAGTGTCTCGACCGTGGGCAGTTTGCGGATGATGGCGTTTTTCCTTGCCATGCTGCGCACGCCCATCGACAGGATGATCGAGATGATGGCCGGCAAGCCCTCAGGCACGGCGGCAACGGCCAGGCTGATCAGCGCGAGCAGCAGCTCGCCAATGGGCAGATCGTGTAGCACGACGCTGAACACGAACAGCAGTGCCATCACGACAAGAATCAGGTAAAGGATGCCCTTGCCCAGTCGCTGCATCTGCAGCAGGAGCGGCGTCTGCTGCGGCTCGACCGCGGCCAGCATGCCGTTGATGTGGCCCAGCTCGGTCTGTTCGCCGCTCGCAATCACCACGCCGGTTGCGGTGCCGGCGCTGACGGTGGTGCCTGAATACGCCAGATTGGTGCGATCGCCGATCATGACTTCGCGGTCGATCGCATCGACCTGTTTGGCCACAACGGTCGACTCGCCGGTCAGGATGGCCTCTTCGACGCGCAGGTTGTGGACTTCGATCAGCCGTAAATCGGCAGGAATCTTGTCGCCGGGGCGCAGGGTGACGATGTCGCCCGGGACCAGCTCCTCGGCATCGATATCGCGTTTTTCGCCGTTCCGGATGACGTAAGCTCGGCTCGACAGCATGCCGCGGATCCCCTGAAGGGATTTCTCGGCGCTGCTCTCCTGATAGAAACCGATCAGCGCGTTGATCACCACCACGCCGAGGATGACTGCCGTATCGACCCAGTGCCCCATGACGCCGGTCAGCACCGCGGCGGCGAGCAGGATGTAGATCAGGACATCGTTGAAATGGGCGATGAACTTGAGCCAGACCGGGCGTCCTGCCCGTTCCGGCAGCCGGTTCGGGCCGTGCCGTTCGTATCGCGCAAGCGCGTCAGCGTCATTCAGCCCGCGCTCGCCGCTTTGCAGCTGTTCCAGAACGGCGCCGGCATCCTGCCGATACCACGTTGCGGTCGTTTCCCCTCTCTGCTGTTTGTCATGACCCTGCATGCGCACGTCCTCCTTGGCTGCCGAAGCGCGGAGGACGCAGGACGAGTTCGAATCAATTCAAAGGACGAGGGGCGACACCCGGGCAACGGAAAAATTAAACGGATGCCGAAGTCTAATTGACGCCTGCTATCGGAGGGCTTGACCCAGCTCAAGCTGCGGACAGCGTCATATGCCGCAGGCAACAATTACCACGGCGAACACCGGTTTCTGATGAAAGCTCGCGTCGCGAGTGCCGACTTACTCCGTCAGGCACGTCCCATCCGCCCCGCAGAATCGAAGGCCAGCCGCTATCGGCACCGGTGAATTCTTTGCTCCGACCCCGATAACGCGACCAGGATCGCACACCCGGTCGACTATCCATTCACAGCCGATCGTTGCTGACGTTATGCTTCGCCCATGAAAAACCGAACCATTCTCAAGGCAGCGGCGGCGCTCGTTGCCACCCAGCTGACTACGCTGGCATTCGCCGCCACGGTGCAGACCTCGGAAGGTCCGCTGACGCAGGCGTTCGTGACCTGCTTGCGGACCATTCCCGCCAACCTCGATCCGGCTGGCAGCGAGTACGCCCGCAAGGCCATCCCTTGTTATCGTGCCGCCAAGCAGGATGCCATTGCCTACGGGCGCCAGCACAAGCTGAGCGAAAAACAGCTGGCCGAGTTCTGGATGAAAGCATCCGCCGACAACAGCACGATGGAAGACGCCTGGACGCTGGGGGATGACTCGGTCGAGCCGGCACAGTTCTTCATCTCGTATGTCGAGCTGGCCGTTCAGCCGTCGCAGCCGGAGTAACTTCGTCCCGGCTTAGCGACGCACCGGTGGTGCGCTGGGCGGAACAAGCTCGAACGCGGGGCGTTTGGCTTCCTCCTGCCGGTGACGCTCGGCAGCGACCATCTGGTCGATCAGTCGGCCTACGGTGGTGTTCTGTTCACGCGCTGCAGTCACGAGGTAACGACGGGTGGACTCGTCGACTACCGCATTCAGTTGGGCCGGAATCTGTGTATTGGCGACGTCCTTGCTTTGCAGGGCACGTTGCAGCTGATTGAAGCGGCTGCGGCGCTTGCGCTCGGCCGGCGTCATGGCTTTGGCGCCGATCGAGGGGCGGCCGCGTTTTTTGGTGACAGGAAGCCCCGGTAATTCGGCGGTTTGGCGGTCGTCTGGGTGGCGCATGGCTGGATGAGTCGCTAGTCACAAAATGCCCGGCGTCATTGTAGTCGAGCACGGGCAGGAAAGAAAACGGCCTCATCGAGGCCGTTTTCACGAGAACACTTTACTGGCGGCGCCAGCTGGTTCCCTGTGGACCATCCTCGATCACGATGCCTGCCGCAGCCAACTCATCGCGCAGCCGATCGGATTCGGCCCAGTTTTTTGCGACTCTCGCCGCCTTGCGCGCAGCAATCGCGGCCTCGACTTTTTCAGCCGTCCACTCCCCTGCATCGCCCCCCTGCAGGAAGGCTTGCGGATCGCGCTCCAGCAGACCCAGCACGGCGGCCAGTGCCTTCAGCTCGCCCGACAACTGTGCCGATTGCTGCCGGTTGGCCTCGTGTGCCAGCTCGAACAGTACGGCCATGGCTTCGACGGTATTGAAATCGTCATCCATCGCGGCCTTGAAGCGCGCCGCGTAGCCCTGCTGCCAGTCCAGGGTGACGGCGGCCGGCGGCACGCTCTTCAGCGCGGTATAAAGCCGGGTCAGCGCGTTCTTTGCATCGTTCAGATGCACGTCCGAATAGTTGAGCGGGCTGCGGTAGTGGGCACGAAGGATGAAAAAGCGCACCACTTCGGCGTCGAATTTCTGCAGAACCTCGCGAATGGTGAAGAAGTTGCCCAGACTCTTGGACATCTTTTCGTTGTCGACGCGGATGAAGCCGTTGTGCATCCAGTAGTTGACGTAGGCGTGGCCGCTGGCACCTTCGGACTGGGCAATTTCGTTTTCGTGATGCGGGAACTGCAGGTCTGCGCCGCCACCATGAATGTCGAAATGACTGCCGAGATGATGGCAGCTCATGGCCGAGCACTCGATATGCCAGCCCGGGCGGCCTTCACCCCACGGCGATGCCCACTTGGCGTCCTGCGGCTCATCCGCCTTGGCGGCCTTCCACAGCACGAAGTCGAGCGGGTCCTGCTTGTTGACGTCGACATCGACGCGCTCGCCGGCGCGCAGGTCCTCGAGACTCTTGCCCGAGAGCTTGCCGTAGCCGTCGAACTTGCGCACTGCGTAGTACACGTCGCCATTCGGTGCCGGGTAGGCCAGGCCGTTCTCGATCAGCTTGCCGATCAGCTGGTGCATCTCGCCGACAAACTCGGTCGCACGCGGCTCGTGGCTGGGTTTTTGCACGCCCAGAGCAGCGGCGTCCTCGTCCATGGCCGCGATGAAGCGTGCGGTCAGGGCGTTGATCGACTCGCCGTTTTCCAGTGCGCGCTTGATGATCTTGTCGTCGATGTCGGTAATGTTGCGGACGTAGTTGACCTCGTAACCCGATGCGCGCAGCCAGCGCGCCACCATGTCGAACACCACCATCACCCGCGCATGCCCGAGATGACAGTAGTCGTACACCGTCATGCCGCAGACGTACATGTCAACCTTGCCGTCGTGGATGGGGGTGAAGACCTGTTTCTCGCGCGCGAGCGTGTTGTAGAGGCTGAGCATGTTTGGGTGCGTAAGGTGGAACGAACCTGTGATTCTAACAGACTGCACGCCGCTGTTCTAAGGCACCCGAAATCCGGCCGGGCGTAAAAAAGGGCGCCACACGGGCGCCCTTTCAATCCAGCGGGATGCGTTCTTACTTTTTCAGCGCATCGGAAAGCGTCTTGCTCAGCTCGCCATCGGCGGTGTCGTTCGACAGCTCCCAGAACATCACGCCACCGAGCTTGTTCTTCTTCACGAACTCGACCTTTTCCTGCAGCGCCTGCGGATCGTCGTAGTTCCAGACTTCGTTGCCGTTGAGCTTCCAGACGGCACGGGTCTTGTCGTCACGGAACACCTTGCCCGGCGCGGTCTTGATCTGCGCATACGGCTTGCTGCCCTGCTCCACCGGTCCCTTGGCAGGGCCACTGCTTGGCTGGTACATGCCGTTGTTGTCGCTGCTCTTGACCAGCCAGCCGTAGCCGTAGAACGGCACACCCAGCACCAGTTTCTGCGACGGCACTTTTTCGAGGTAATCCTTGACCGTGTAATCGATCGCGAACTGATCCTTCTTGCCGCCGTACAGGTTGGCGTGCGGCTGGCTCTGGTTGGCCCAGCCATTGCTGAAGTCGTAGGTCATGATGTTGATGAAATCGAGCGACGGATGGATTTTGTCCAGCTCCATCATCGACGACTTGTCGCTGGCCGCGGGGCTGGCGATCGTCAGCAGCAGACCGGGCTTGACGGCGTCGAGCTGCTTGCGGAATTCGGCGAGCAAGGCGGTGTAGTTCTTCGTGTCTTCCTTGCGGACGACATTGCCCTTCTCGCCTTCGGCCGCCGGGTATTCCCAGTCGATGTCGATACCGTCAAAGACGCCGGCAGCCAGAGCCGGGGCGACCTTGCCCTGCCTGTCCGGCACGTTGCCCTTGATGTAGGCGTCGACGCAGGATTTGACAAAGGCTTCGCGGTTTTGCGGCAGCGCGGCGTCGGAGAAGTACTTCGACCAGCTCCAGCCGCCAAGGCTGATTACGACCTTGAGGTTCGGATTGGCCTTCTTCAGTTGCTTGAGCTGATTCCAGTGGCCGAACAGACCCTTGTCACCCTTGTCATCCTTGCCGTCGAGGGTGTGTTCCTTCGGCACCGGATCCCAGTAGTCATCTGCCGCGGCGCCGACGCCCTTGGCTTCGACCCCGACCACACACTTGTTGTCCTTGACGTTGCCGAAGGCGTAGTTGATCACCGTCAGGCGCTTGGCCGTGCCCGACGTCTCGATATCCTTCACCCAGTAGTTGCTGTTGTGCTTGGCCCACGCCGGGAAATAACCGACCACTTGCGGCGTTTTCGGTGCCGGTACGCCGGTGACGGCAACGGCTGCAACGGCCTTGGCGCCGGCCGACACCGCGGCGTCGCCCTTCTGCACCAGCTTGATGTTGTCGAAATAGATATCCTTGCCTGCGCCGGCCGAGCTGGTCCACTGTTCCAGCGCCAGATGGAAGTCGAAACGCCCCTTGAAATCGAGGTCGTAGTGCTCCCACTTGCCGGTGTCCTTGATCCGGTCCGGGAAGCCCGAGTTGGCCGTACCGGCCAGCCACTGGTCGCGGCCCGGGAATTCGGCGGTCACGCCGATGACGCCGCCGCAATTGCCGCCGCAGGTGCCGAGGTAGTCGAACGAAAGGACGTACTTGCCTTCGGGGAATTGCTGCTTGGTGAAGATGTCGCCGCCGTATACCGGCTTGTCGAAACGCGCGACCTTGTTGCCGGGCTTGAGCGGATCTTCAATCAGCGTGACGTTCATCGGCACGGTGCCGTCGCCGCGCTGGCCGACCCACTTGGCCAGATCGCCTTCGAAGTTTTCCTCGAATACCACGCTGTCCGCGTGCGCAAACGCCGCTGCGAGCAAGAGCGGCAATACCAGACGTTTCATTTTCGACCCCCACCTTCGTTTTTGTGAATACTGGTGCGGCAGCTTGCGCCGCCGCGGATGGCGGGGTCAGTGTAGCGTCGGAATGGTTGACTACAGGCGATGCCGTATTGCAATGACGTGCAAATGTCACACGTTGCGCGGACGGTCAGTTTGCTGCGGCCCGGCGCGCCTTTTCGGCTTCGCGGCGCTCGCGGAAAAACGCCCGCAATTGCGCCGCGGCTTCGTCGGCCAGCAACCCGCCGACGACGTCGGTCTGGTGGTTGAGGCGCCGGTCCGGAAACGGATTGATTACACTGCCGGCAGCGCCGGTTTTCGGGTCGGTGGTCGCGTAGACGATGCGTGCCAATCGGGCGTGCAGCATGGCGCCGGCACACATCAGGCACGGCTCCAGCGTCACATAGAGTGTGGCGCCGGGGAGCCGGTAATTGCCGAGCCGGCTTGCCGCATCGCGCAGCGCCAGCATTTCGGCGTGCGCACTCGGATCGTGCAGCGTGATCGGCTGGTTGCAGCCCCGTCCGACGATTTCACCATCGACCACGACAACGGCGCCGACCGGCACTTCGCCGAGCGCGTAGGCCCGTCCCGCTTCGGTCAGCGCCTCGCGCATGAATGCGGCATCGGCGTCGGTCCAGTCCGGCGCCGGCGAAATGACTGCATCACTCATGCCGACTGGACCAGCCCGAGCAGCTCGGCCGCATGACGGCGCGTGGTTTCGGTGATTTCCACGCCGCCAAGCATGCGGGCGATTTCCTCGATGCGCTCGTTGCTCGCCAGCGGGCGTACCGCGCTGACGATGCCGGCAGGTGTATTGGCCTTGCTGACCTGCAGGTGCTGGTGTCCGCAGGCCGCCACTTGCGGCAGATGGGTAATGCAAAGCACCTGGCGGTTGGCGCCAAGATCGGCCAGCAGACGGCCGACGATTTCGGCGACCCGTCCGCCGATGCCGACATCGACTTCGTCGAACACGAAAGTCGAAATGCCGCCCTGGGTCGCGGCGATGACCTGCAGCGCCAGGCTGATCCGCGACAACTCGCCACCGGAAACGATCTTGGCCATCGGTTTTGCAGGCGCATCGCCATGGCCGACAAGAAACTCGATGCTTTCAGCACCATGTGCCGTGAGTTTGTCGAGTGGCGCCAGCGCGATTTCGAAACGGCTGTCGGCCAGCGCCAGCGGCCGCATTTCCTTCGTCACGGCCTCGGCCAGCTTCGTTGCCACCGCCCCGCGCTTGGTGCTCAGTGTCTTTGCCAGCGCACGCGTCGCTTTCTCGGCACGGGCAACGTCGGCTTCGAGCCGGGCCAGACCATCGCGCCCGCCCAGTGTATCGAGCCGGGCCTGCCAATCGGCCAGCAACCCCACGAGCTGATCGGGCTCGCAACGGTACTTGCGCGCGGCACGCCAGATCGCATCCATACGGGCTTCGACATCGGCCAGCCGTTGCGGGTCAAGTTCGAGTCCGTCGGCGTAGCGGCGCAACGTATTCACCGCCTCGGTCAGTTGTGCATCGGTCGACGCCAGCAATTCGCGCGCCTCGGTCAGTCCGTCGTCGTAGCCGGCCAGTTCGTCGACCCTGTGCTGCGCACCGCCCAGCCAGCCCTGGCAATTTTCGTCACCGTCCGCGAGCGCAAGCAAGGCCGCCTGTACGCCATCGATCAGGCTGGCTGCATGGTGCAAGCGCTTGTGTTCCGACTGCAGTGCTGCCCACTCGTCTTCGCCAAGCGACAGTGATGAAACTTCATCGATTTGCCACTGCAAGCGTTCGCGCTCGGCCTCGAAGGTCGCCGCATTGCGGTGCGCGGCGTCGAGTTCATCGGCCAGTCTGCGCCAGCCACGCCAGGCGTCGGCCAGTTCGGATGCCAGCGTTTCGGCGCCCGCGTAGGCGTCGAGCACCTGCCGTTGCACTTCGGCACGCAGCAGGCGCTGGTGCGCGTGCTGACCATGGATGTCGACCAGCAGTTCGCCGACGGCCTTGAGCTGTGCCAGCGTCGCCGGACTGCCGTTGATGAACGCGCGGTTCTTGCCGTGGATGTCGATGGCCCGCCGCAGCACCAGCCGTGCCGGATCGGCATCGACCAGATCCGCGTCGACCAGCCACTCGCTCGCGGCCGGCACGTCGCCCAGCTCGAATTCGGCAGCCAGTTCGGCGCGTTCGCAGCCATGACGGATGATGCCGCTTTCGGCCCGATCGCCCAGCAAAAGGCCGAGTGCGTCGAGCACGATCGATTTCCCGGCACCGGTCTCGCCGGTCAGCACCGTGAGCCCGGCCGTAAAGTCGAGCGCGAGCTCGTCGACAATGACGAAGTTCTTGAGCCTGAGCGAAAGCAGCATGCGTTCTGGACGTCCCGAGTCGTTGTAGCGGTTATTGCAGCTTGTGGCCCCAGTGCAGCTTGGCCCGGAGCATGTCGTAATAGTTGTATCCCACCGGATGCAGGATGCGCAGTGTATTGCGGTAGCGGCGGATGCGGACGCGATCGTGTTCGCGCAGCTCGAAGTCCGACTGGTTGTCGAAATACACCCGCGCGTCGTTGGCGCGCGTCAGCAGGAATTCGACCTCGGCATCGTCGCTGACGACGATCGGCCGGTTGGACAGCGACTGCGGGCAGATCGGCACCAGCGTCACCGCCGGTAGGCTCGGATGCAGGATCGGTCCGCCCGACGCCAGCGCATACGCGGTGGAACCGGTCGGCGTGCTGACAATCAGCCCGTCCGAACGCTGGCTGTAGACGAACTGGCGATCGATGATGATCTCGAACTCGATCATCGAGCCGGTCGAGCCACGGCTGAACACCACGTCGTTGAACGCCAGTGACGGGCCGAACTCCTCGTCGCCACGACAGATCGTCGTTTCGAGCAGGATGCGCTCTTCGGGCACGAAGGCGCCGGCGAGCATGTCACCGATCACCTTTTCCATTTCGCCCAGCGGCACGTCGGTCATGAAACCCAGTCGCCCCTGGTTCACGCCGATCAGCGGAATCCGGTACGGTGCCACGAGCCGGGCCACGCCGAGCATGGTGCCATCGCCGCCCATCACGATCACGAGGTCGGCCAGCCGGCCGATCATGTCGCGTGCAACGGTCGGGTGATCGGCAATGCCGTGTTCGGCAGCGGCTTCTTCGTCAATCAATACACTGGCGCCACGTTCGGCAAGCATTGCAGCCAGGCGGGCCATCGGCTCGGCGATGGTCGGGGTGTTGCGACGACCGACCAGCGCCACGGTCTTGAACAGAGTTGTCATGGCTTTTCCATCTGGGCAGCCGGATACAAGACGCCGGCCGCCACGCATGCCCGGAATTAAACCATAGCCACCCCGGGCACGCACACGGCAACAGCGTTAGAATCCGAGCATGCTCAGCGAACGCGCCCAACTCCTGCTTACCACGCTTGTCGAACGGTATATTGCCGATGGCCAACCGGTCGGCTCGAAGACCCTTTCGCAGGCCAGCGGCCTCGTCGTTAGTCCGGCGACGATCCGCAACGTCATGGCCGAACTCGAGGATCTCGGATTCATTGCCAGCCCGCACACGTCGGCCGGCCGGATTCCGACCGCGCGCGGTTACCGGTTTTTCGTCGATTCGCTGATGGTCATGCAGTCGCTGGACCGGCTCGAACGGCATGCGCCACCCGAGGTCGGCGGCCTGCCCAAGGGCAATCCGCAACGCTCGATCGCCGCCGCGTCGCAGCTGGTGTCACAGCTGACCCACTTCGCCGGCGTCGTCATGCTGCCCAAACGGCAGGAAGCCATCCTGACGCACATCGAGTTCCTGCAGCTCGGTGAAAACCGCGTCCTGCTGATTCTGGTCACCGCCGACGGCGACGTGCAGAACCGCATCCTGACCACGCAAACCGCCTATTCGCCCGCGCAGCTGACCGAAGCCGCCAACTTCCTCAACGCGCATTGCGCCGGCAAGACCTTCGGCCATTTGCGCGGCGTGGTCGAGGCCGAAGTGCATGCGCTGAAAGGCGAACTCGTCACCCTGCTCAACGCAGCAGCGCAAGACGCAATGGCCTCGCCCGGCAACGAGACGGTGCTGATCTCCGGCGAGCGCAACCTGCTCGACAGCGATGATCTGGCGTCCAATATGGGTCGGCTGCGTCAGTTGTTCGAGTTGTTCGATCGCAAGACTGCACTGCTGCAGCTGCTCGACGTCGGCAATCGCGCCGACGGCGTGCAGATCTACATCGGCGGCGAATCCGGGCTCGAGCCACTGGGCGACTGCTCGGTCATTACCGCACCGTACCGCACCAACGGCGAAATCGTCGGCACGCTGGGCGTCATCGGCCCGACCCGGATGGCGTACGAACGCGTCATCCCGATCGTCAATGTCACCGCCAAACTTTTGTCGAGTGCACTGTCACAATAATTCCAGCACCCCCCTAGCCCGGCCCGCCGGTTGAGGACCTCATGCGCATTACCCTGCTCAGCACCCTGCTCTCCTTCGCCCTTGTCGCACCGGCGGTTGCCGACGACGCCCTGATCACCCGTCCCGACGTCAAGCAGTACCTCGACGAAGTGGCTGCCAGCGAAAACCTGTCGCGCGACAAGCTCGACACCCTGTTTGCCAACGTTCAGCTCAAGCCGAACATCATCTCCATCCTCGATCGCCCGTCGACCAGCCGGCCGTGGTACCAGTTTCGCGGCAACTTCGTGAATCCGACGCGAATCAAGGCTGGCGCGAAGTTCTGGCGCGCGCATGCCGATACGCTCGCTGCGGTATCGGCGCGCTATGGTGTTTCGCCCGAGGTGATCGTCGCCATTCTTGGCGCTGAAACCAATTACGGCAGCAATACCGGCAGTTTCCGGGTCATCGACGCACTGTCGACCGTTGCCTTCGACTATCCGCGCCGCGCCGACTTCTTCAGGAAGGAGCTGACGCAGTTCCTGCTGCTGGCACGCGAGGAAGGCGAGGATCCGCTGTCGTTCAAGGGCTCGTACGCCGGCGCGATGGGCTGGCCGCAGTTCATGCCGTCGAGCTTCCGCCAGTACGCGGTCGACTGGAACGGCGATCACCATCGCGACATCTGGAACAACGCCGACGACGCAATCGCCAGCGTCGGCAACTACCTGGCCGCGCACGGCTGGGAGAAAGGCGGCCCGACGATGGATGCCGTCAACGTGGACAGCGATCAGGTCGAAGCCTTGCTGGCGGACAAATTCAACCTGCACTACACCGTAGCCGAAATGCTGGCCAAGGGCATCGCACCGCTGACCGAGGTCGATCCGCAGCGCAAGGCGGTGCTGTTCGCACTCGATACCGAGCCGGACTTCACCCGCTACTACCTCGGCTATACCAACTTCTACGTCATCACCCGCTACAACAAGAGCACGCTGTACGCGAGCGCGGTGCTCGAGCTGGCCGACGGAATCAAGTCGGCCTATCTGAGTGGCGACGATGCAGGCGCGGCGCCGAAAAAGGCCGCGCCGGTCAAAAGCAGCGGCAGCTGGGGCAAGCCCAAGCCTTAGTCTCGACAGTGAATCAGCCAATAAAAAATCGGCCCTGGATCGGGCCGATTTTCATTCATGCCTGCTGCCGGCACTCAGATTCGGTACTGCGCCGTCTCGCGCTGCATGTTCGAAGCCAGTTCGCCCAGCTGCTTGGCCGAGCTGTTGGTCTGCTCGGCAATCGCGCTGTTTTCCTCGGTCATCTGCGCAATACGTTCGACCTGCTGGGCAATATTCGCGCTGGCCAAAGACTGTTCGCGCAGGGCGGCCGAGATGTCGTTGACCATCTGCACCGTCTGCCCCGCCTTGTCGCCGATCTGGCCGATCACGTCACGCGCGACATCGGCTTGCGCCACGCCGGTCTTGACCAGATCGACGGCCTGATTCATCCCGGCGACCGAGCGCTGCGCGCGCTCGCCCACTGCCTCAATGATTTGCGAGATTTCCGCTGTCGAATTGGCTGTCCGCTCTGCCAGTTTGCGCACTTCGTCGGCGACGACGGCAAAGCCGCGTCCTTGCTCGCCGGCACGCGCTGCCTCGATGGCGGCGTTCAGCGCTAGCAGGTTGGTCTGGTCGGCGACATCGCGGATCACGCCAATGACCGACGAAATCCGCTGCGTCTGCTCTTCCAGCTCGGACAGCCGTGTCGCCGCTTCACCGACGCCCTGGGCGATCTGTTTGATTTCATCGACAGTGCGGCCGATCACCTCGCGTCCCTGCTGAACCAGCTGGCCCGATTCGCGCGCCAGATTGTGTGCTTCGCTGGCGCGATCGGAGACGTGGCTGATGCTCACCGTCATCTGCTCGACCGACGATGCCATGCTCGCGGTCGCATCACTCTGGTAGTTGGCACTCTTGGCGACCTGACCCGATGCATCGGACAACTCGCCCGCCGAACCGGAGACGTCACCGGCTGCGCGCTGCAGCTGGCCCAGACTGCCATGGACACGATCCATCAGCCGGTTGAAGGCGGTGATGGCCTCGCCGACCTCGCCCTTGCCATCGGTCTTGGCGCGACGCTTGAAGTCGAGATCCTGCTCGACACCGCGAATCGCATCGCGCATGCCGTTGAGCGGTCCCACGATGGCACGGTAGCTGATCAGGCCGAAGACGCCGGCGCCAATCAGGCCCACCAACAGGCAGGCAGTTGACTGGAAGACCGCGCTATTGAAGGTTTCGGCTGCCGCCTTGACCTGCTTTTCGGACCACTCTTCGTTGTATTTGGCGTGCGTATCGAGTGCGACGGCAACCCGCTGCGAATCGTCATAGCTCTTGGCCAGCAGCGCATTCGCTTCGTCACGCTGCGCCAGCCTCGATAGCGCCAGCGCCTTGTCCTGAATCTGCAGATAGTTCTGCATGCTCTCGCGGTCGGCCGCCAGCAAGCCGACGTCTTTTGCGTCATTGGCGTCGAGGACGTTCTTCTCGTAATCACCAAACGCCTGATTGATTTTGTCCTTGTAGCTCGAAATCCGCTTTTCGAGTTCGGCCTGGTCCTGCGTGCTCATTGAATTGAGATGCCGGAATGTTGTGACCCGCATCCGTTGAAAGGAAACGTTTGCTTCGTTCAAATACCGGAGACTGGGAATGACGTTCCGGTTGATTTCATCGATATGGTTATTGATGCGATTCAATTGATAGATGCCAAGCCCGGAAAGCAAGGCCAGTACTGCTGCGAACGCCGCGATCAGTGCGATCAATCGTGTTTTAACTGTCATGGAATCCACCCACTAGAATCAAGCTGCCTTAAAAGTATCTCGTATTATTCATGCAAGTATTATGTAATTGTTTTGCCCGCACTACTGCTTTTGCATGATATTAGGGATTGATGATGTGCGCAAAAAAAATGCCCCCGGAATGCGGGGGCATTTGTATTTCTGGCAATTCTTATATCAAGCTTAAATCAACACGCTGGAATGCCGACAGTCAATGCAAGACCACCCAAGGATGTTTCCTTGTATTTGTTTTGCATGTCCATGCCGGTCCGGTACATGGTGTCAATGACCTGATCAAGGCTGATCTTGTGGCGACCATCCTCGATGATGGCCAGCTGGGCGCACTTGATGGCTTTTTCCGCCGCCACGCCGTTACGTTCGACGCACGGAATCTGCACCAGCCCGCCAACCGGGTCGCATGTCAGCCCGAGATGGTGCTCCATGGCGATTTCAGCGGCATTCTCGACTTGCGCCAGATTGCCGCCACTGACCGCGCAATAGCCGGCTGCAGCCATCGAACACGCGACGCCAACCTCCCCCTGACAGCCGACTTCGGCACCGGAAATCGAGGCGTTCATCTTGTACAGCATGCCGACCGCAGCGGCGGTGAGCAGGAAGTCGACAATGCCCTGATCGTTCGCCTGCGGATGGAAGTTGCGGTAGTACTGCAGCACCGACGGAATGATGCCGGCTGCGCCATTGGTCGGCGCAGTCACGATGCGCCCGCCCGCGGCGTTCTCTTCCGACACGGCAATCGCATACAGCATCGGCCAGAGCATCACGTCGGTCCGCCCGGCCAGCTGCAGCGAGACGATGCGGCGGAAAATGGCCGGCGCGCGACGCTTGACGCCGTAACCGCCCGGCAGATCCCCCTCCTGACGGCAGCCGCTCTCGACGCAATCCTTCATGACTGCCGCGATTTCCAGCAAGCCGTTGCGGATCGTCGCCTCATCCTGCCAGGTCGTCTCATTGGCCATGACAATCTGGGCAATCGACTTGCCTTCACGCTCGCAGTGCGCCATCAGCTCTTGCGCATTGGCGAACGGATACGGCGGCGCAGCGCGCTCGCCGACCGGCAGGCCGAACTCGTCGTCCGTAACGATGAAGCCGCCACCAATCGAGTAAAACACCGTTTCGGCAATCAGCGCGCCGTCTGCGCTTCGGGCACGGCAACGCAAGCCGTTGGCGTGCCTGGGCAGGAATTCGTGCATGTGCAGCACGACATCCCGACGCCCATGGAACGGCACGGGCTGCGATCCGCCAAGCAGTAGCGTCGCGCCTTCCTGCATCAGCGCTTGCGCACGCGGCAGCACCGACGCCGGGTCGACGGTTCTGGGCTCCTTGCCCTCCAGGCCATTGAGCATCGCCTCGATGGTGCCGTGCCCCTTGCCGGTGAGTGCCAGCGAGCCGTACAGATCGATCGTGACGTGCGCGATCCGCGCGCGATCGGGATGGATCAGCAAACTGTCGGCAAAGCGTTTGGCGGCCAGCATCGGGCCGACGGTATGCGAGCTGGACGGCCCGATGCCGATTTTGAACATGTCAAAGACGCTGAGCATGGCAAGCTCCGGTCGGGCAGGATCGCTACCCGGCAGCAGTATGGAATAAGGCCGCACGTGTAGCGCGGCCTGCATTCACGATCGCAGGATCAGAGGTAGCTGCCGACGAAGTCGCCGGCGATCCCCACGAGGCCCATCACGAAGACGAAGCTGGCGAACGACGAGCGATAGATCGTCAGGCGCGGCACGCGCTTCATCAGCATCACTGGCATCAGGTAGGCATAAATCGCGATAATCGGTGCCGACAGCGCGCCGATGATCTTCAGGATCGGCGGGTTGTACACGGCGAGGAACCACAGGCCGATCATCATCAGCACGGTCACGACCATGTTGATGCGCTTCTTGTCGAGCTTCTCTTCGTCGGCCGGGCGACTCCAGGTCATCAGCCGGGTAATGATGCCGACCAGACCTTCGCGGGTACCGACGAAGTGGCCAAAGTACGAGCTGGCAATGGCAAGGAAGGCGATCAGCGGAATCATGTACTTGAGGAAGGGCTGCTGCACGGCCAGCGACAGCACGGTCAGGATGTCGACGTTCTTGGCTTGCGCCTCGGCCAGCATCGCCGGTGTCGTCGTCAGCAGCATCGACAGCACGAAGAACATCACGAACACCAGCAGGATCAGCGACGTCCACTTGATGATGCCATCAGTGCGCTTGACGGCCTCTTCAACCGGGTACTGCGCACGGTACGACGCGCCCAGTGTCGAGCACACCGGCGAAAAGTTCATCGCGAACACCAGCACCGGGAACAGCAGCAGCAGGTTCTTCATCACGTCGCCACCTGTGGTCGGCGCGGTCACGACCGCACTGTTCCAGTACGGAATCATGTACAGCGACAGCACCGCCAGCAGGATGATCAGCGGGAAGGTGATGATCGACGTCACCCGCACCATGATTTTCTCGCCGGCGAGAATCACGCTGGTCAGGCCGACCAGCAGCAGGAAGGTCAGCACCGGGCGGGAGACTTCGCCGACACCCATCTGGTTGGTCAGGAACGACGAGACGATATTGGTGATCCCGGTCGCGTAGCCGACACAGATCGTGATGATCGACAGGAAGTACAGCACCGACACGGCAAAGCCGACGTTGCGGCCCAGGTCATGCTCGACCGCGCCGACGATGTCGGTCGCCTTGCTGCACGACGCCACCACCCGGGTGATGCCGCGGTGCGCGACATAGGTCACCGGGAAAATGATGGCGGTCAGAATCAGCGTCGGCCAGATGCCGCCGAGGCCGGCGCGAATCGGGAGGAAAAGAATTCCGGCGCCCACGGCGGTGCCAAAACACGTCAGCACCCACTCCCAATCTTTACGATCCAGTTTCATGCGACCCTCCTGAGGCCTGTTTTGTTGTTGGCGCGCGCGGGGTACCGCTGACGCCATGGCGACCTTTTTAAGGCCATCAGGAGGATGACGGTTGTGACTTAGTTACGCTGTCCGCACTTTCCCTTACGCGTTTTGAGCTGGAGCAAGGTAATCGTCCGACATAAGACAATATAATTGTCTTAATTGTGCCGGTCACAATCAGGCCACGTGATCCGCCGGCTCCTCATGCTGCTGCAACGCCCACAGGCGGGCGTAGTGTCCGTTCTGGGCCAGCAGTTCAAGATGCCGTCCACGCTCGACAATCCGGCCGTCTTCCATGACCGCGATCTCGTCAGCGTCGGCAATCGTCGAGAGTCGATGCGCGATGATCAGCGTCGTGCGGTCCGCGGAGATGGCCTTGAGCTCGGCCTGGATGCCCTTTTCGGTTTTCGAGTCGAGCGCACTGGTGGCCTCGTCGAAAATCAGGATCGGCGGATTCTTCAGGATGGTCCGGGCAATCGCGACGCGCTGCTTTTCACCGCCGGAGAGCTTGAGTCCGCGCTCGCCCACCATGGTGTCGAAGCCTTCCGGCAGCTTTTCGATAAAGTCGTAGATGTGCGCTGCCCGTGCCGCCTCGATCACTTCTTCGCGGCTGGCGCCGGTTTTGCCGTAGGCAATGTTGTAGTAGATCGTGTCGTTGAACAGCACCGTGTCCTGAGGAACGATGCCGATGTGCGCACGCAGGCTTTCCTGCGTCATGTCGCGCAGGTCGATGCCGTTGATCGTGACGCGCCCCTGCCAGACGTCATAGAAGCGGTACAGCAGCCGCGACAGCGTCGATTTGCCGGCGCCGCTGGCGCCGACCACCGCAAGCGTTTTGCCGGCCGGAATCTCGAAGCTGACGTCGCGCAGGATCTGCCGGTTGCGCTCGTAGCCGAAGTCGACCGATTCGAAGCGGATGGCAGCGCTGCTGGCCTGGAGCGTGCGCGCATCAGGCGTGTCCTTGACCTCGGCGTTCTGCCGCAGCAGCTTGAACATCTTTTCCATGTCGGCGAGCGAGTGCTTGATCTCGCGGTAGACAAAACCGAGGAAGTTCAGCGGCGCGTACAGCTGCAGCAGGAAGGCGTTGACGAGCACCAAATCGCCCAGCGTCATCCGGCCGGTGACCACATCCCGGGAAGCCAGCCAGACCAGCGCAGTCACGCCGGAAGCGATGATGACGGCCTGCCCGGCGTTCAGCAGCGACAGCGAGACCTGATTCTTGACCGATGCACTCTCCCACTTGGACAGGCTCCGGTCATAGCGCTCGGCCTCCCAGCGCTCGGCGTTGAAGTACTTGACGGTTTCGTAGTTCAGCAGGGCGTCGATCGCGCGGGTGTTGGCCTTCGAATCGAGTTCGTTCATCTGCCGGCGGAACGCCATGCGCCACTCGGTCACGCCAAGGGTGAAGCCGATGTAGATGACGATGGTGCCGAACGTGATCGCGGCGAAGTACCAGTCGTACTTCTTCAGCAGGATGATCGCCACCAGCGCGATTTCGACCAGCGTCGGCAGGATGTTGAACAGCATGAAGTTGAGCAGGAAGGCGATGCCCTTGGTGCCGCGATCGATGTCGCGACTCATGCCGCCGGTCTGCCGCTCAAGATGGAAACGCAGGCTGAGCGCGCTGAGGTGTTCGAACACCTGCAGCGCGACACGCCGGATCGAACCCTGCGTTACCTTGGCGAACACCGCATCCCGTAGCTCGCCGAAGACTGACGAGCACATCCGCAAAGCACCGTAGGCGAACACCAGCGCGACCGGCATGACGATGATGCCCTTGCTGCCGTCGAGCGAATCGACAATGTCCTTCAGGACCAGCGGCACGGCCACGTTGGCGAACTTGGCCGCAATCAGCAGGCTGAGCGCGATCACGACGCGATTCTTGTAGCGCCAGAGATAGGGAAACAGGGTGCGCAGCGTGTGCCAGTCGTTGCGCGGGGCGGAATCGGGAGTGGCCATGATGGTGTTCTTGTTCTACGGACGACAAGACCAGATGAGGCCTGAATCAGCGGATTACAAGCCCGGCCGCGGACGGGATCGGGCCATCAGTGCAGTGTGCGCGGAATCGACAGTACGAACTCGGGAATATCGACATGGAACTCAGTGCCGTCCAGCGTACGCATCAGGTAGCTGCCACGCATGGTGCCCACCGGCGTTTCCAGCGTTGCGCCGCTCATGTATTCAAACGACTGGCCGGGCTCGAGCACCGGCTGTTCGCCCACCACACCCAGGCCGCGCACCTCCTGGATGCGGTCGGCCATGTCACGAATCACCCAGTGCCGGGAAACCAGCTGCGCAACCGCGTCGCCGTGGTTGGTGATGCGGATGTGATACGAAAAGACGAAGCGGCCTTCCTCTTCGTCCGACTGCTCGGCAACGAAGCTGGCGCGCGGCACCACGTCGATCCTGAACTTGGGATTATCGCCCATGCACGTTCCCCCATTGATGGAGGACAATCTTAACAGGCTGTCCCGGTCGTGGCAGGGTCAGCAAACGGTACAATCTAGTCATTCGTCCTGGAGTTCGTCCATGAGCCAGTTCCGCATTGCCCCGAGCATCCTGTCCGCCGACTTCGCCCGCCTCGGCGAAGAGATCAGCAACGTCATCGCCGCCGGTGCCGGCCTGATCCATTTCGACGTGATGGACAACCACTACGTTCCCAATCTGACGATCGGCCCGCTGGTTTGCGAGGCGATCAAGCCCTATGCAACCGTGCCGATCGATGTTCACCTGATGGTCAAACCAGTGGACCGCATCGTCCCCGACTTTGCCAAGGCCGGCGCCAACATCATCACCTTCCACCCGGAAGCCTCCGACCACATCGACCGGACGCTCGGCCTGATTCGCGAGCATGGCTGCCAGGCCGGGCTGGTTTTCAATCCGGCGACCTCGCTCGACCATCTCGACTACGTGCTGGACAAGGTCGACATGGTGTTGCTGATGTCGGTCAACCCGGGTTTTGGCGGCCAGGCCTTCATTCCGGCCATGCTCGACAAGGCCCGTGCCGCACGTGCCAAGCTTGATGCCTACAAGGAAAAAACCGGCCGGCACATCAATCTGGAAATCGATGGCGGCGTGAAGATCGACAATATCGGCGCGATTGCCGCAGCAGGCGTCGACACCTTTGTCGCCGGCTCTGCCGTCTTCGGCCATCCGGACTACAAGGCGGTGATCGACGCGATGCACGCCGAAATCGGCAAACATTGTCAGCACTGATACAAGCACGCACTCGGACAAGCCGGCATTCGCCGGCTTTTTTATTGCGCAGAAAAAATGAACGAGGAAAGTATTGCGAAAGTATGTCGGGGGTCGCACTATGCGCCATCACGTACCGCTCCTCGCCATGACGCTCTACGACCTCAAACCTGCGTTCCAGTCGCTGTTGCGCCCGGTGCTGCGCACCCTTCATCGCGCCGGCATCACGGCCAACCAGATCACGCTTCTCGCCTTGCTCGCATCAGTTGCGCTGGGACTCTTGCTGGCCCTGAACCCGGTCCCGCCCCTGTTCTTGATGCTGCCGGCCTTTCTGCTGGTTCGAATGGCGCTCAATGCCATTGACGGCATGCTGGCGCGCGAGTTCAAACAGCAATCCAGACTGGGCGCCCTGCTCAACGAAGCCGGTGACATCCTCTCCGATTCCGCGCTTTACCTGCCCTTTGCCCTTTTGCCCGGTGCCGACCCCGTTGCCGTGGTGGTGATGGCGCTGCTGGCCAATCTCACCGAGTTCCTCGGCGTCGCGGCACAGACCGTGGGCGCCAGCCGGCGTTATGACGGGCCGCTGGGAAAGAGCGATCGCGCCTTCGTACTCGGCGCCTATGCTCTGCTGGTTGGTCTCTACACGCCCGCACTGGCCTGGAGCCCCTGGCTGTTTTGGACTCTGGCCCTGCTGTGCGCATTCACCTGCCTGAACCGCGCCCGGCGCGCATTGCGGGAGGCCGCATGAATCCGTTCCCGATCTCCGACGTGCTGTTCTACGCGCTGTGCGTGATCGTTGCAGTGCTGGTATTTGCCAGCGGCACCATTGCGGCGCTGGGCTGGCATTTTCCGCAGAAGGACTGGCTGGAACTGCGCCAGCGCGTACGTACCTGGTGGTGGATCGTCGCCGTGTTCGTACTGGCCATTTCGGTCAATCGTGAAGTGTCGCTGGTGGTGCTGGGCTTCGTCAGTTTCCTTGCCTTCAAGGAATACCTGACGCTGGTGCCGACGCGCCGAGCCGACCACCTACCGCTGCTGTGGGCTTACCTTGCCATTCCGATCCAGTACTTCTGGATCTGGTACGGCTGGTACGGCATGTTCATCATCTTCATCCCGGTGTACGCCTTTTTGTTCCTGCCGATGCGCATGGTGCTGATCGGCGAGACGCAAGGTTTTCTGCGTGCAGCATCCACCCTGCACTGGGGGCTGATGACTACCGTGTTCAGCCTGTCGCACATGGCCTATCTGCTGGTGTTGCCCACCGACGTGACCGGCAGCATGAAAGGCGACGGCGCGCTGCTGGTGCTGTTCCTGGTCGTGCTCACCCAGTTCAATGATGTGGCCCAGTATCTGTGGGGCAAGGCGGTTGGGCGGACCAAGGCCATCCCCAAGGTCAGTCCGAACAAGACCGTGGCCGGCATGCTGGGCGGCGCGCTGACCACCACGCTCCTTGGGCTGATACTGGGGCCGGTACTGACGCCGATGGGCATGGCGCATTCGGCCATGGCCGGCTTGCTGATCGGCGTGACCGGCTTCGTCGGCGACGTGGTGATGTCCGGGGTGAAGCGCGATCTCGGCGTCAAGGACAGCGGCGATCTACTCCCGGGCCACGGCGGCATCCTCGATCGGCTCGACTCGCTGACCTACACGGCACCGCTCTTCTTCCACTACTTGCGCTACTTGTACTACTGATCGTGGCCGACTCCCGACTCTCCCGGCTCTGGCACAACGCCTTGCGGCTCGCCTTCATCATCGGCGTAGCCTGGCCGGTGGTACTGGTCTGGCTCGGGCTGACGCTGCGCCACCGCGAACGACTGCCGCTCAAGGGGCCCGCCATCGTGGTGGCCAACCACAACAGCCATCTCGACATCCTCACGCTCTACACGCTGTTCCCGCTTTCAAAAGTACTGAACGTGCAGCCGGCCGCCGCTGCCGACTATTTTTTGCGCCACCGGCTGCTCGCCTGGTTCGCAACCCGGGTGATCGGCATCATCCCCGTCGTGCGCGGCGGCGCCAGCAAGCAGACCGACCCGCTTGAAAGTTGCTATGCGGCACTGAAGGCCGGTCAGGTGCTGGTGCTGTTTCCGGAAGGAACGCGTGGCGAGCCCGAGCGCATGTCCGAACTGAAGTCCGGCCTCTGGTATCTGGGGCGCCGCTTTCCCGACATTCCCATCGTGCCGGTTTTCATGCACGGCTTGGGGCGCGCAATGGCCAAGGGTGCGCACATTCCGGTGCCCTTTTTCGTCGATGTCCATGTCGATCGTCCACTGCTCTGGCAGGACGACAAACCGGCCTTCAAGGCAGAGCTGCAAGCCCGTTTTACCGCACTGCAGCGCAAGGCCGCCGTGCTGGCCGAAGACCCCCAAGGAGCTCCCGATGCGCCACGCTGAAGAACACCAATTCCAGACCTTCGATCAACAGGCGCTGTTTTATCGCCACTGGCCGGCGGTTGAAGGCGGTCGGCCGGGCCGAGTCATCGTGCTGTTCCATCGTGGCCACGAGCACTCTGGCCGGCTGCAGCACATCGTCGACGAACTGGATCTGCCCGACGTTCCGATGTTCGCCTGGGATGCACGTGGCCATGGCCGATCGCCGGGCGAACGCGGCTTCAGCCCCAGCCTCGCCACCTCGGTGCGTGATGTCGACGAGTTCGTTCGCCATGCGGCCCGTGTCGCGGGTGTGCCACTCGATGCTGTAACGGTCATTGCGCAGAGCGTCGGTGCCGTGCTGGTCTCGACCTGGGTGCACGACTATGCACCGAAAATCCGCGGCATTGTTCTGGCTTCGCCGGCGTTCAAGGTCAAGCTCTACGTGCCGTTGGCGCGGCCAGGCCTGCGCCTGATGGAAAAGCTGCGTGGCAATTTCTTCGTCAACAGCTACGTCAAGGCCAAATTCCTTACCCACGACCCGGAGCGCATTGCCTCCTACGAGAGCGATCCGCTGATTACCCGACCGATTGCCTCGCACATCCTGCTGGCACTCTACGAGGCGGCCGACCGTGTGGTAGCCGACGCTGGCGCCATCACGGTATCAACGCAGTTGCTGATTTCCGGTGCGGACTGGGTCGTGCACCACGGCCCGCAGCACGAATTCTTCGACCGGCTGGGCAGCACGGTGAAGGAAAAGCACGTTCTCGGCGGGTTCTACCACGACACGCTGGGAGAAAAGGACCGCCACCTCGCCTTCGACAAGATACGTGTCTTTCTCGACCGGCTGTACGCCACGATGCCGAGCGTGCCCGATCTGCTTGCTGCCGACCGCCAGGGCTACACGGCCAGCGAGTACCGCGCGCTGCAGCAACCGCTGTCGCCACTCTCGCCCAAGGCGCTGTACTACGGCGCCACACGGCTCAACATGCGCACGCTGGGCAGCCTGTCGCGCGGCATCAAGCTCGGCTTCGACACCGGATTCGATTCGGGCAGTACGCTGGACTATGTGTACCGCAACAGCATCGAAGGCACGACGCCGCTGGGCAAGCTTGCCGACAGAATCTATCTCGACAGTGTGGGCTGGCGCGGCATTCGCGTACGCAAGCAGCATCTGCAGCAACTGATTACCCAGGCTGCCGATGCGCTGCGCGAGGCGCACACGACGATCCGCGTAGTCGACATCGCCGCCGGCCACGGCCGCTACGTGCTCGACGCGCTCACCGGCATTCCCGATGCCGAGCATATCCTGCTGCGCGACTACAGCCCGATCAACGTCGAGGCAGGCGGCCGCCTGATCGCCGAGCGTGGGCTGACCGCCAAAGCACGCTTCGTACAGGGCGATGCATTCGACCGCGACAGCCTCTCCAGCCTGACGCCGCGCCCCACGCTCGCCATCGTCTCCGGCCTGTACGAGCTGTTCCCGGACAACCCGCCCATTCTTGCCTCGCTCAAGGGCTTGGCCGATGCGGTCCCCGAAGGCGGCTACCTCGTCTACACCAACCAGCCGTGGCATCCGCAGCTGGAACTGATCGCCCGCTCGTTGACCAGCCATCGCAGCCACCAGCCATGGGTGATGCGTCGCCGGACCCAACAGGAGATGGACCAGTTAGTCGAGGCCGCCGGCTTCGAAAAGCTGACGCAACGCATCGACGAATGGGGGGTTTTCACCGTTTCGCTGGCACGGCGAAAAAGAGAAGATGCGTTGCCGACCGCAACGACACACGATGCGGCCACGGCCTGCCCCTCTGACCCTCCGGACCCGACCCATGCAACAACGTATCCACGAACTCTTTGACCTCCTTGCCGATGGCGGGCTTGATGCCGCCGACCTCGATGCCATGGCCACGGAGGTCGACCAGGCCGCCGCCGATGCCGAGACCTACCTCGCTGCCGACGCTGCCAGCGGCTACCCTGCGTTCAAGGCGCAACTGGGCGAAGCGGCCATGCCGCTGTGGCAGTGGGTGTTGCTGGAGCAACTGGAAGGCGGTCTGGTATTCCGCGGCCACACGGCGGTGGAACTGTACGCCGAGATCGTTGACGCCTTCGGCGAGGACGAGCTCGAACTCGCCCCTGACGCACTGGCAGGTCTCGACGAGGCCGGCGCTTGGCAACAGGTTTCTGCAGCGCTCGCCCCCGCCTATACACCGGTCGATTTCGCCCAGGCAATTGATGCACGCCGGCAGATCGTACTGGTCCGCAGTGCCAAGCTGGACCGCTTTCTTGCGTTGAGCCGCGAGATAGGGCTGACGGCCCATCCGGCGGTCTGAGAGACAACCCTTCCTGCCCCCAGCCACTCGCCATGACTGCCCCAAGCAACGCTGATTCCGCGGTTCGCCCGAGCTGGCGCTACCGACTACTCTGGCTGATTCTGGCCGGGCCGACCTTTTTCCTGCTCTACGGCCAAGCCAACCAGTACGCAGCCGGTTTGCCGGCCCATGCAGTCGGCAATGTGGCTTTCAGCTGGGAGCGCGACTACATCCCGTTCTGGCCGTGGACCATCCTGCCCTACTGGTCCATCGACCTGATGTACGCGGTCTCCATTGTCATCGGCAGCAGCCGGGCCGAGGTGCGCATTCAGGCCTGGCGACTGCTGCTGACGACGGCGCTTGCCTCGTTGTGCTTCGTGCTGTGGCCGCTGCGTTTCGGCTGGGAACGACCGGAAGTCAGCGGTGTGTTCGGGCAGATGTTCACGGCGCTCGGCATGTTCGACAAACCGTTCAATCAGGCGCCGTCGCTGCATATCGCACTGCTTTATGTGATCTGGCTGCGGCTGATCGCGCACGCCGCGCCGCGATGGCATCTGCTGATCCACGGCTGGTGCGTGCTGATTGGCGTTTCCGTGCTCACGACCTGGCAACACCACCTGCTCGATGTACCTACCGGCCTCGCGCTTGGCATTGCGGTTTGCTATCTGCTCCCCATGCCATCGCGACACTGGGTGCGCTGGCGCACCGCCGATGCGGCACGTGCACGCTCGCTGGCCCTGCGCTACCTGGCTGGCGCGCTGGCATTCGGCACCATTGCACTGATCTGGGGAGGCTGGAGCTGGCTGGCGGCCTGGCCAGCCGCGGCGCTGGCCATGGTGGCGCTCGGCTATGCCCTGCTGGGACCTTCGGTATTCCAGAAAGCCGGCGATGGCAGCAACACACTGGCGGCGACCTTGCTGCTGAGCCCGCAGCGGCTTGGCGCCAGACTCTCGTTCCACTGCTACCGACGCCACATCACCGCCTCCAGTCGGGTCACTGACGAAGTGGCGCTCGGCTGCTGGCCCGACGAAACCTCATTGTCCGGCTACGCTGCGGTGCTCGATCTTGCCGCCGAGTTGCCGCGCAGCCCGGCCACCCGCTCGCTTGCCTATCGAAGCGTGCCCTTGCTCGATCTGCTGCCCCCCACCGTCGACGAACTCACCCGCGCCGTTGCTGCGCTGGAAGACTTGCGTCAACACGGCCCGGTGCTGGTGCATTGCGCGCTGGGGCTGTCGCGCAGCGCCGTGGTGGTCGCGGCCTGGCTGGTTGCGCATGGCGGCAAACCGAGTGTCGAGCACGCCATGCAGCACCTGAAGGAGTCGCATCCCGGCGTGGTCCTGCAGGCCGGGCATCGGGCTGCGCTGCTGAGCTGGAGTGCGGCATGTCGCTGAACGATCTCGACCTCGCCCACCCCTGCGCTGGTGGCACGTTGATTGCACTGCTGGACAGCTGCAGTCGGCTGGGCTGGCTGGCGCTGGCGGTGATGCTCCATGCCGGTCTGCTGCTGGTTCCGGCCACCGGCTGGCTGACAGGCATGATGGTCTGCGTGCTGCTGCTGGGACTCGTCGTGCAGTATCTTGCTGCCCGACTTGCGCTCGATGCCGCGTTGTTTCGTACGCTCTACCGCCCCGATAGCGATGCACGGGTATTCGATCAAGCCATGGCCACGCTGTTGGGCGGCATTGCGCCCGAAACTCCGCGCACACTCGACTCGCGCTGGCGGGGCACGCAGCGGCTGATCCGGCGTTTTGCCATCGGTTTTGCATTGCAACTTACGCTGTGGCTGGCAACCCTACTGGCAACCATCTGGTATTGATTGGCCTGCGATCAAGTCCCGCTCCCGCACTTCTCCCGTATCATGCAGGCTGGTTCATCCCCTTTCCGCCAGCCATGACTATTCGCGCCCTTGCATTCGACCTCGACGGCACCCTCGTCGATTCAATTGCCGACCTTGCCCGTGCCGCCAACGCAGCTCGCGCCGATCTCGACCTGCCACCACTGGCCGAAGCCACTGTCGAGAGCTATGTCGGCGACGGAGCGCACAGTCTGGTTGCTCGCACGCTGGCCGATGATTACACAGCGCAGTGGACCGATTCGGCCGAGCAGCAGCACGCAATGCAGCGCTTTGACCTGCACTACAAGGCCGGCCTGACCATTGCGACGCGTTTCTATCCGCAGGTTCAGGAAACGCTGCATGCACTGCACGAGTTGGGGCTGCCGCTGGCCATCGTCACCAACAAGCCGGAGCGGTACACCCTGCCACTATTGCGGGAGCTCGGCGTGTCCGAGCGGTTTGAAGTCATTGTCGGCGGAGACACCCTGCCTGAGCGCAAGCCGTCGGCGTTGCCGCTCCAGCATGTGCTCGACCGTTTCGGTGTCGCCAAGGACGAAATGCTGATGGTCGGCGATTCGAAAAACGACATCCTTGCCGCGCGCGCGGCCGGTTGCCCGGTTGTTGCGGTGGCATATGGCTACGGCAGCGACGTCAGCGCACTGGGCGCCGACCATGTGATCGAACGGTTCTCGGAGCTGCTCGAATTCGTGGAGTCGTGAGTCGACCCCCAGTAAAAAAACGGGCCCCGAGCCCGTTTTTTTATTGGGCAAGAATCCTCAAGCCCGCTTGTACGTCACGAAAGCAAAGTCGATGCCCTTGCTGCTTCGTTGTGCAACGCGCTCGATCTCACGCCATTCTTCCGTTGGAATCTCCGGGAAAGTCGCATCGCCCGCCGGAGAGAGCGCCACCTCGGTCAGGTAGAGCACTTTCGCCAGCGGCAGCGCTTGCCGATAGATCTCACCGCCGCCGATCACGAACGCCTTTTCGTCGCCAGCGCAAGCGTTTAGCGCCGCATCAATGCTCGTAAAGGCCTCGGCGCCATCCGCCCTCCAATCGGTATTGCGGGTGATCACCAGATGGCGCCGCCCGGGCAGCAGCCCCGGGAGCGATTCAAAGGTTTTTCGCCCCATCAGCATGGGCGCCCCCATTGTCAGTGCCTTGAAGTGCTTGAGGTCTTCAGGGAGATGCCAGGGCAGTTTGTTGTCGATGCCGATGATCCGGTTTTGCGCCATGGCGGCGATGACGGCGAGCTCCATCAGACGGCCACCGGCGCTTTGATTGCCGGGTGAGACTGATAGTTTTCGAGCACGAAATCCTCGTACTCAAAAGCAAAGATGTCCTTGCGCTCCGGGTTCAGCTTCATCGTCGCCAAAGGCAGGGGCTCGCGGCCAAGCTGGGTCTGCACCTGTTCGAGGTGATTCAGATAGATGTGGCAATCGCCGCCGGTCCAGACAAAATCGCCCGGCTCGAGGTCGCAGACCTGCGCCATCATCATCACCAGCAGTGCATACGACGCGATATTGAATGGCACCCCCAAAAAGAGGTCGGCGCTACGCTGGTACAGCTGGCACGACAACTTGCCGTCCGCCACGTAGAACTGGAAAAACGCATGGCACGGCGGTAGCGCCATGTTTTCGATCTCGCCGACATTCCATGCCGAAACAATGATGCGGCGCGAATCCGGGTTGGTTTTCAGCGTTCTGACCACGTCGGCGATCTGGTCGATATGCCGGCCGTCTGCCGTCGGCCAGCTGCGCCACTGGTAACCGTAGATCGGACCAAGCTCGCCGTCCTCGCGCGCCCACTCGTTCCAGATCGAAACGCCACGCTCCTTCAGCCAGTTGTTATTGGTTTCGCCGCGCAGGAACCACAGCAATTCGTAAATGATCGACTTCAGGTGGGCTTTCTTGGTCGTCACCAGCGGGAAACCCTGCGAGAGGTCGAAACGCATCTGGTGCCCGAACACCGACAGCGTACCGGTGCCGGTGCGGTCATCCTTTCGAGTGCCGTGGTCGATAACGTGCTGCAAGAGATCGAGGTACTGCCGCATGAGAGTGCTCCGTCCGGGGTCAATCCGGCCCCGGGTAAAATCGCATCAAACGCCGATTTTACCGCCCGCAGCCATCAACGTCTCGGCCGAATTGCCCGGCGCCGGCAGATCAGACCCGTCCGGCAGCGGAAGCGACACGGTAAATGTCGTGCCATGGCCGAACAGACTGCCACAGCGCACACCGCCACCCATTTCTTCGGCCAGACGCTTGACGATCGACAGCCCCAGACCGGTCGTATGCTCCCCCCCGGTCGGGACCGCCGACAGGCGACCGAATTTGCGGAACAGCTTGTCCATTTCGTGAGGCGCAATGCCCGGACCATGGTCGTTGACCGCGATTTCGACCATACCGAGCGACAACCCGGCGGTGATTTCGATCTTGCTCTGATGCGGTGTGTACTTGGATGCGTTCGAAATCAGATTGTCCAGTACCTGCCACAAAGCCTGCCGGTCAGCCTGAACGACCAAGCCACACGGCTGGTAGCCGCAGTGCTGCTGTTTTTCTTCCAGCCGCCCCTCCCAGCTTGCCAGCAACTCACTCATCAACTCATCAATTGCGACCGGCTCGAGCGTCAACCGGTACTGCCCCGATTCCAGCGTATTGATATCGAGCAGATTGCCCAGAATGCGCTGAATTCGATTGGCCAGCTGACTGATACCGGCCAGACGGTCGCGTACGCGCTCCTTCGGCCAGACATCAAACTTGCTGCCGATCAGATTGGCCATACCGGCAATGCTCGCCACCGGGTTCTTGAGGTCATGCGCGGCAATCGTCAGCAGCTCGTTCTTTTCCTCGTTCAGCCGCGACAATTCGGCATTGACGAGTTCAAGCTGCACATTGCGCTGTGCCAGCTCTTCGGTCCGCGTCGTGACTTGCGCCTCCAGATTCTGCCGATGCTGCGCAATCGTCGTCGCCATGGCGTCGAAGTTGCGCGCCAGTTCGCCCAATTCATCCGTTCGTGCGGTATCCAGCGGGTGGGTGTGACGGCCTTGTGCCAGCGACTGGATCGCGGCCTTCAGGCGCCCGAGCGGCCGGGCGACGTCGACCTTGAGCACCCAGGCCATCAACCCCAGCTCGATCAGCAATGCAACCAGACCAAGCAACAGCACCATGCTGGCCGCCAGCGCCGCCTTTTCCTGCAGCAACCGCTTGGGGTAGACCGTCACGAACAGCCAGTCCGCCCCGCGGATCTGCGCCATGCCCAGCCAGGACTGACCATCGGGGCTCTCGACAAACAGCTGCTTCGGGGTCGCCGCGGCAATGACCGAATACATGTCCCTCAGCGATGCGTCATCCGCGTCACGTAGGTTGTAGTGCCCGCGCATGGCTTCGATCTGCGCCATCCGGTCCGGGTGGGCAATCAGGTCGCCCTGGCGTGTCACGATGAAATTGGTCGTCCCCGGGATGCCAACGCTATTGGTTCGGGCAATCAGCTGGTCGAGCAGCAGATCCTGCCCTGCGCTACCGACATAGCGCCCCAAGTAGTCGATCGGCGTGACGACCGAGACCATCCATTGCATGGCCTGCTTGTCGAAGTAGATGCCGGTCCAGAAAGTCTTGCGCTCGGGGTTACGGGCCGGCGTTGCGCCGACCTCGGTTTCCAGATCGAATTCGAAGTCCGCTACGGAGCCATTCCGGGCGTAATTCAAATCAGGCAGAAACATCAGACTGCCGTCGGATACGTTGAGATCGATAAACGTGTCGTAGTAGCGATTGCGGAACGCCGGGCCGTACTGGCTCAACAAATCGTAGCCCAGCATGACCTGCCGCATGAATTCGGGCGTCAGCTCGACTCGCGGCAACAGCGCAATGGTTGCGCGGTACTCGAAATCGTCGCGCTCGACCCGAACGCGCCACATGCCGTCGCGGTCCTGCTTCATCAATGCATGAAATGCTTCGCTGACATCAACACCCTGCATTTGTGCGTAGCGGCGAATGAACTCGTTGCGCAGCAGCTTGGTATTGGTTTCGGCCTGAAGGAAAGGCTCGCTCTCGATCTGGCTGCGTGCCTTGATGTACTTTTCGAGGTTGCCCAGCGCCTCTTCCTGCAGCCGCATATAGCTGTAGTAGTAGCTGACGGCCGAAATCGCCAACGATACAACGGCGATCCGGAATGCCATATTCCGGAGAACGCGTCGAAACAGGCTGCTGTGTGGAGTGCGCTTCATGCGCGCAGCATATCGAATCGGAAAGCCTTGCGCAAAACAGAAATCAGCTCTGTATCAGCTAGGGTTTTCGGTTTCCAGCGCCAGGTAGCTGACCTCGACGATTTCGATATCTTCGACGCCACCCGGCAGCCGCAAGGCCACCGTCTCGCCCTCGCGTGCGCGCAGCAAGGCTCGGGCGATCGGCGCGGTCCAGCTGACGTAGTGTCGTTTCAGGTCGGTTTCATCGACGCCGACGATCGACACCGTTTCTTCGCTGCCGTCTTCGCGCAAATAGCTGACCGTTGCGCCAAAGAACACCTGATCGGTTGCTTCCCTGCGCTCGGGATCGACAACCTCGGCATTCTCCAGCCGCTTGGTCAGGAAACGGATGCGCCGGTCCGTCTCGCGCAGCTTTTTCTTGCCGTAGATGTAGTCGCCGTTCTCGGAGCGGTCGCCGTTGCTGGCCGCCCAGTTGATGATCTGCGTCAGCTCGGGCCGCTGCTTGGTCACCAGATCATGAAGCTCGGTCTTGAGGCGCCGCCAGCCACCCGGCGTCATGTAGTTCTTGCTACCGACCGGCACCTTCAGTTCGGCCGGCAGCTCGTCGTCATCACGATCGTCTTCCCGGGTGAATGCCTTGCTCATGGGATGCTCAGTGATCCTTGGCTTCACCGTTCAGCTTCAGGTCGGCCCACTTCATCACGGCCAGCACCTCGGTCTCGGACAGCTCGTAGAACTGTCCGCGCTTGAGCCGCCCCGGCAGCGTCAGCGCACCGAAGCGCACCCGCATCAGCCGCGATACGGTGAGGCCGAAGTGCTCGAACATCCGCCGCACTTCGCGATTGCGGCCTTCTTTGAGGACTACGCGATACCAGTGGTTCATCCCCTCGCCGCCTTGCGCCTCGATATGGGTGAATTTGGCAGGACCGTCGTCGAGCGTGATGCCCTTGCGCAGTTCGGCGATCTGCTCGTCCGTAAGTTCGCCGAGTACGCGGACCGCGTATTCGCGTTCCATCTCGAAACGCGGGTGCGTCATCCGGTTGGCCAGATCGCCCGACGTGGTGAAAATCAGCAAGCCGCTGGTATTGAAGTCGAGTCGGCCGACCGCCACCCATTTGCTGGACGACAGTCGCGGCAGGCGATCAAAGACCGTGAGGCGACCCTGCGGATCATCACGTGTCACCAGCTCGCCCTCTTGCTTGTGATACAGCACCACGCGCGCCAGGCGATCCTGCCAGCGCATGGTGACGCGCTTGCCATCAATACGGACTTCGTCGGCCTGCTTGACCTTGACGCCAAGCTCCGCGATCTTGCCGTTGACGCTGACCCGGCCAGCCGCAATCAGCTCTTCCATATCCCGGCGCGAGCCGATACCGCTGAATGCGAGCGCTTTCTGCAAGCGTTCCTCGCCCACCTGGGCCGAGGTCAGCCGCTTCGCGCGAAGCTGCTTTTGCACCGCGACTTCGTGCTGCGAACCGGCGCGCATCTTCATGCGCTTCGCCTTGGTCGCCACACCGCGACCGCCGCGAGGTGCCTCTGCGGCAGCGGCAGCGGCAGCTGCCCCTGTCGTTGTCGCTGCGCGCGGCGATGTCCCCGGCGCAGGCTTGGCATCACGCGGCTTGTAACCACTGGTGAATTCATCCGCAGCGGATGGCGCCGGCTTGCGGCTTTTGAGCCCGGCTCGCTGCTGGTCAGCCGCCTTCTGTTCGCGAATCGCCGGCTGAGGGCGACGGGCACGGGTGGTTTTCATGTATTCAGTAATCCGGAAATAACAGGCGATTATATCGCGGACAGCCTGCAAGCATCACGCCGACCGCCAAACAAACAGGGCCGCGAAAAGGCGGCCCTGTCGTCAGCCCGTGGCCGATCAGACCTCGGTGAAGAAGGCAATGCTGCCGAGGCTGGTCAATCCCAGGTTGAACTGCTGCGATTTGAAGCGCTCGGTCCCGCGCAATTCTGCCTTGCGAAGGATTTCGAACAGCAGCTCGACTTCCTTGAATGTCTTCAGTACACGCGTATCGCCATTGATCCGCGCCTCGATCGCGGCCTTTTCGCCGTGCTCGCTGGCGACCACGATCTGCCCGGCCTCGCCACCAATCAATTGGACGGCCGGCGGGATTCGCACACCGATGGCGTCGAGGTGTGCAATCAGCGCATCACCCAGCGCCTTGAGTTCGGAGGTGGCTTTGTTGCGGACGTCGGCCAGCCGGAAAGTATCCGAACCCGGATCAATCCCCAGAAATCGTGCAATGCCCTCATCGATTTCCGACGGATCGACTTCCCGTTGGTCGTTGTCAGACTGCCCATTCTGTACGGCTTCCACGTTGTTGCTCCTCGTTGCGTTCGCTACTGAATATGGTTTTAGCTTAGTCCGGCGAACGGTATTTGTGATCTGGTTGTGAATATGAACTTTATTGCACAAATCAAAGCATTGCTTTGAGCTCGAACAAAAGCTGCAGTGCGGCACGTGGGGACAAATCGTCCGGATCGATCGCCGCCATTTTTTCGACGAGCGGATGTGTCTCGGGTTCCACAGCCACTTCAATCGGCACGCTGAACAGATCCCCCTGATGCGCATGACCCGGACTCGACTGCTCGAGTTCCGTCAGTTTGCGCTTTGCCTGACGAATCACCTCTCGCGGCACGCCGGCAAGCTGTGCCACGGCAACGCCGTAGCTCTGCGAAGCCGGCCCTTCCTGCACCGCATGCAGGAACACGATGCGGTCCTTGTGCTCGACCGCGTCGAGGTGGACGTTGGCGACCATCGCGTAATCCTGCGCCAGCCGGGTCAGCTCGAAGTAGTGCGTGGCAAACAGCGTATATGCACGATTCTTTTCGATCAGCTGCCGGGCGATCGACCACGCCAGCGCCAGACCGTCAAACGTCGATGTACCGCGACCGACTTCATCCATCAGCACCAGACTGTGCTCGCTGGCGTTGTTGAGGATGTTGGCGGTTTCGGTCATTTCGACCATGAAGGTCGAGCGCCCGCCAGCCAGATCATCCGATGCACCGATCCGGGTAAAAATCCGGTCGACCTTGCCGATCACCGCACTGGTTGCCGGTACGTAGCTGCCGACGTGAGCCAGCAGCACGATCAGCGCAACCTGGCGCATGTAGGTCGACTTACCACCCATGTTCGGGCCGGTGATCAGCAGCAGCTTGCGCATCGGGCCAAAGGCCACGCCGTTCGGAATGAAGTCGTCGATTTGCGCCTCGACCACGGGATGGCGACCGGCGTCGATATCGATACGCACCTCGTCGACAAACACCGGGGCGACATAGCCGCGCGCCTGTGCGTGCGCGGCTAGGCAGGCAAGCACGTCGACCGTCGCTACGGCCTGCGCCGCCAGCCGCAAGCTCGCCAGTTGCGGCTGCAGGCGATCGAGCAAGGCCTCGAACAGCTGTTTTTCCAGCGCCAGTGCACGATCCTGCGCCGACAGCGCCTTCTCTTCGAATGCCTTGAGTTCCGGCGTGATGTAACGCTCGGCATTCTTCATGGTCTGCCGGCGACGATACTCGGGCGGCACCTTGTCGACATTGGCGTTGCTGATCTCGATGAAAAAACCGGCCACGCGGTTGTACTCGACCCGCAAGGTGGGTATCCCGGTCCGTTCACGCTCCAGCAACTCCATCCGCTGCAGATATTCGCCGCAATTGGCCTGAATGCCTCGCAGTTCGTCCAGATCGGCCGAATATCCATCGGCAATCACGCCGCCCTCGCGTAGCACGACCGAGGGCTCAAGCTGGACCGCGGCCGTCAATTGCGCGTGGATCTCGGAATCAGGCAACAGCGCCTGCGACAGTCCTGCAAAGAATTCGGTCTGCGGCAGCGCATCGCGCAACGCCGGCAGCAAGGCCAGGCTGTCACGCAGGCTGGACAGGTCGCGCGGACGGGCGCTGCGCAAGGCAATGCGCGCGGCAATGCGCTCGATGTCGGAAATGCCGCTCAGCGTTTCCCGCAGTACTTCGGCGGCGCCTGTGTCGAGCAAGGCCGTGATCGCCGATTGCCGCTCAAGGATGGCCGCGTGCTGACGCAGCGGATGATGCAGCCAATGCCGCAGGGTCCGCGACCCCATGCTGGTCGCGCACTGGTCAAGCAGCGAGAACAGGGTGGGCGCCACCTCGCCACGGATGGTCTCGGTCAGCTCGAGGTTGCGCCGCGTCGCCGGGTCAAGCTCGATGTACTGGCTGGCATGCTCGACGCGCAACCCTGCCAGCGGAGGCAGAACACCGCCCTGCGTGGTGCGTACGTACTCCAGCAAGGCGCCTGCCCCGCCGATGGCCAGCATGTCGTCACCCACGCCAAAACCGGCCAGATCGTGCGTCGAAAAATGGCGTGTCAGAGTCCGGATCGCGCTGTCGCGATCGAACTGCCAGGGCGGCATCTGCCGTACCGGCACGCCCAGCGTGTCGAACAGGGCCAAGCCCGTGTCGGCGGAGACCACCACCTCGGCCGGCCGCAAGCGCTCCAGCTCGGTCGGCAGACGTTCGACATCCGTGTCCATCAGCGCAAAATCGCCCGACGCCAGCGACAACCACGCCAGCCCGAGTCGCCCCTTCAGTGCGACGATGGCCAGCAGGCGGTTCTCCTGCTTGTCATCCAGCAATGCGGCGTCGGTCAGCGTACCGGGCGTCACGATGCGGACGACCTTGCGCTCCAGCGGCCCCTTGGTCGTGGCCGGATCACCGAACTGTTCGCAGATCGCGACCGATTCGCCCAGCTTCACCAATCGGGCCAGATAACCCTCGCATGCATGGTAAGGGAGTCCGGCCATCTTGATCGGCTGGCCGGCGCTCTGGCCGCGTGTCGTCAGCGTGATATCGAGCAGTTTGGACGCTTTGACCGCGTCGTCGTAAAACAGCTCGTAGAAATCACCCATCCGGTAAAAAACCAGCTTGTCCGGATGATCCGCCTTGAGCTTGAGGTACTGGGCCATCATCGGCGTATGCGCCGAGTCCTTCGTTTTGCTTGTTTTCGTGTCCAATTCTTTAAAACCCGTCTAATGCTTCGCAGTGCTGTTGGCGCTGATTTTAACGCGGCAATCGTCCGGCGTAAGGTAAATACGTAAGAAAAGAGCCGCCCGTGGCAGCTCGACTCGAAACAGCGCCCGACGAAGGGTCGGCGATCGATCTGCGGCGCGCCAATACTGCCCTGAATCTAGGCAATATCGGCACACCCAGGTAGCGCACGTCCTATCTGCTCGTCACGCAATCAGCCTGAGGCAGAGGCCTCGACGTGCGGCAACGCCGGTACCCGGTTGGGGGCAAGAACCCCGACGACCAGCGCCAGTACCACGATGGCGGCAGCGCCGCCTGCGGCGTACTGAACCCAGCGCCGTACGCCTTTCCGGGCCAATTGGGCCATCACCCATTTTCCGACCAGAAACATTGCAACGGCACCGATACCTACCGCGATGGTGTCACTCATTTTCGCTTTTCCAATGTAAGCGATTGATATGCAGCAATCCGCCCGACAGGCGAACACCATTCCGCACATCATCAGTTTCAGACTCCGTCAGTGCCTGCGGCCTCGGGCTCAACCAGTGCGGACAACTCGGACAATGGCGGCAATTCGGATAAAGCCTGCAGTCCGAGGTCATCCAGAAAGCGCTTGTTGGTCGCCAGCAGCTCGGGTCTGCCCGGCACATCCTTGTGACCGACAACATCAATCCAGCCTCGTTCCTTCAGGCTCTGGATGATCGCACTGGAAACCGCCACACCCCGCACCTCCTCGATGTCGCCGCGCGTCACCGGCTGGCGGTAGGCGATGATGGCCAGGGTTTCCATCACCGCGCGCGAATAGCGCGGTGCGCGCTCCAGGCTGAGGCGATCAAGATAAGGCTGCAGCACGGCCCGACTGCGAAAACGCCAACCGGATGCAAGTTGCACCAGTTCAACACCACGCCCGGCCCAATCGTTTTCCAGCTCTGCCAGCAAGCTTGCAATCTCTTTGCTGCCGAGTTCATCGGCGAACAGCTGTCGCAACGCAGGCATGGCCAAGGGCTCCTGTGCAACCAACAGGGCGGCCTCCAGCACCAGCTTCGGCGTCAACTCAATGCTCATTCGCCCCTCCGGACCGGCTCGCACTCACCAACCGTACATAGATTGGCAAAAAACCATCCTCCTGGCTGACGACAATGCATTCTTCTTTCACCAACTCAAGCACCGCCAGAAAAGTCACCACCAGCAACGGGATGCCCGCAACCGGATCGAACAGCACCGTAAATTCATGAGGGCGGCCGTCCTGAAGCACTCGAAGAATGGCGCTCATCTGCTCTCGCACCGAGAGCGACTCCGGGGTAATCTGGTGATGCTGGTTTCGCCTGGCACGCGCCAGAATGGCTTGCCATGCCGTGCGCAGGTCGGCGGCCCCGACCTCGGGCAGGCGCAGCACCATTTCCCGCTCGAACAGCACGGCCACGAACTCGAAATCGCGCCCCACCAAGGGTTGCTGTGACAGCGCGTAGGCAGCCTGCTTGATCTGCTCGTACTCCAGCAGGCGGCGCACCAGCTCGGCACGCGGGTCATCGGCTTCGAAATCCGGCCCGTCGTCCGGATATTCCTCATGCTTCGGCAGCAACAGGCGGGATTTAATCTCGATCAGTACCGCCGCCATCAGCAGGTACTCGGCCGCCAGCTCCAGCCGGCTCGACTGCATGGCGTCGACGTACTGCATGTATTGTCGGGTGACCGAGGCAAGCGGGATGTCGAGAATGTCGAGATTCTGTCGCCGGATCAGGTAAAGCAGCAGATCCAGCGGGCCCTCGAACGACTCGAGCAGTACGCGCAACGCATCGGGTGGTATGTACAGATCGGCCGGCAGCTGATGGACCGGCTCGCCAAGTACATGTGCCAGCGGCAACCCGACCGCGTCGACATCGCTCACAACGTGGCGAACTCCGGCGCGTAGCGCGCAACCCCGGCTGCAAAATCCAGCGCGCCCGGCACCAGCTCCAGCGCCATGAAGTACTCGGGCGGCACTTCGTATTCGCAACTCAGTCCGAAACGATCGGCGCGAACGAAACCGAAGCGGCCGTAGTAGGCCGGGTCACCCAACACCACGGCGGCGACCACGCCCTTGGCCTGCAATTGCGCGAGTCCCGCATCCACCAGCGCCTTGCCCAGCCCCTGCCGGCGCCAGTCTGCCGCTACCGACAGCGGCGCCAGACCGGTGACCGCACCTGCCACACCTTCCACGGTCATCGGCGAGAACAAAACGTGCCCGACGATCAGCCCGCCCGCCTCGGCGACAAGCTCCAGATCGATCCGGCCTGCCGCATTCAGTGCCGCAACGAGACCGGCTTCGCCCGGCTGGCCGAAGGCAGCAGTCACCAGTTCATCAATGGCTGCGGCATCGGCCACGCCAGCAGGGCGAATCGTAAACGTCATTGTCAATCCTCAGCTGTACGCCAGCCCCATGACTTCGCGTACATCGCGCATGGTTTCCCGCGCCAGCTCGCGGGCGCGTTCACAGCCGTCCGCGACGATTTTTTTCACCAGCGTCGGGTCTTCGAGATAGGGCTGGGCCCGCTCGAACATCGGCGCCTGCTCGGCCAGCACGCCGTCGATCACCGGCTGCTTGCACTGGATACAGCCGATGCCGGCGCTCTTGCAGCCTTCGACCACCCAGGCCTTGGTTGCATCATCCGAATACACCTGATGCAGTTGCCAGACCGGGCACTTTGCCGGATCGCCCGGATCGGTACGGCGCACCCGCGCCGGATCGGTCGGCATCTGTTTGATCTTCTTGGCGACCGAGTCTGCATCTTCACGCAGGCTGATCGTGTTGCCGTAGGACTTGGACATCTTGTTGCCGTCCAGTCCCGGCATGCGGCTGGCCGCCGTCAGCAAAGGCTGCGACTCGGGCAGAATCATCTTGCCGCCACCTTCGAGGTAGCCGAACAGGCGTTCGCGGTCACCGTGCGACAGGTTTTGCGTCTCGGCCAGCAAGGCACGCGCGGACTCGAGTGCCTCGACATCGCCATCCTGCTGGTAGCGGGTACGCAGCTCTTCGTACAGTTTGCCTTTCTTGCCGCCGATCTTCTTGATCGCAGCTTCGGCCTTTTCCTCGAATCCGACTTCCTTGCCGAATACGTGGTTGAAGCGACGGGCGATTTCCCGGGTGATTTCAACGTGCGGCACCTGGTCTTCGCCCACTGGCACCAGATTGCCGCGATACAGCAGGATGTCGGCCGATTGCAGCAGCGGATAGCCGAGGAAGCCGTAGGTGCCGAGGTCCTTGTGGCTCATCTTCTCGATCTGGTCCTTGTACGTCGGCACCCGCTCCAGCCAGGACAGCGGCGTGACCATCGACAGCAGCAGGTGCAGCTCGGCGTGCTCGGGCACCCGGCTCTGGATGAAGATCGTCGCATGCGCCGGATCCACGCCAGCGGCAATCCAGTCGATCACCATGTCCCAGACGCTTTTTTCGATCACGCTGACGTCATCGTATGCCGTCGTCAGTGCATGCCAGTCGGCCACCATGAACAGGCACTCGTACTCGCTCTGCAGCTTGACCCAGTTTTTCAGCACGCCATGGTAATGGCCGAGATGCAGCTTGCCGGTCGGGCGCATACCCGAGAGGACGCGATCGGGAAACATGGTACTAATCCTTGTTATTCAGTGAGTTAATGCAGGATGAACATAATGGGCATGGCGGCAATTCGCATCAGCGGCGCCATGATCGTGCTCAGCGTGTTCGTCGCCAGCAACGCAATCAGAATGAAAAAACCGTAGGGCTCGATTCGCGACACCCACATCGCTTGCCGCATCGGCAGCAGCGAAACGAGGATGCGGCCGCCATCCAGCGGCGGCAGCGGCAACAGATTCAGCACCATCAAGGTCAGGTTGATCGAAACACCGGCCTGCCCCATCAGGAACATCGGCTCCTGCAGGCCGAAGCCTTCGAGTCCGAGCGCAATCTTCATCAACAGCGCCCAGCCGATGGCCATCACGAAGTTCGACACCGGCCCGGCGGCAGCCACCCAGAGCATGTCGCGTTTCGGATTGCGCAGTTTTCCGAAATTCACCGGCACGGGCTTGGCCCAGCCAAACAGGAAACCGCCCAGCGCTAGCAGAAACAGCGGCAAGGCAACGGTACCGATCGGATCGATATGCCGGAGCGGATTCAGTGAAATCCGCCCCAGTCGCGACGCGGTATCGTCACCAAAATGGCGCGCCACGTAGCCATGTGCGGCCTCGTGCACGGTAATGGCAAACAGCACCGGAATCGCCCAGATGCACACCGTCTGGACAAAGCTGTTCAGATCAAAATCACCCATTTGTTTTCCCAGTCGTATTTTTGTCAGGCGTCGAGGCCAAACGGTGCCAACGGCCCTTTGCCAGCACGCATCAGGACCGGCGCGCCTTCGGACAAATCGATCACTGTTGTCGGCTCGACGCCGCAATAACCGCCTTCAATGACGAGATCGACGTCGTGTTCGAGCCGGTCACGGATGTCCCAGGCGTCGGACATCGGATCGTCCTCACCCGGCAGCAGCAGCGAACTCGACAGCATCGGCTCGCCCAGCTCTTCGAGCAAGGCCAGCGCCACCGGATGATCCGGCACGCGCAGCCCGATGGTCTGCTTCTTGGGGTGCCAGACGCGTCGTGGCACTTCCTTGGTCGCGAGCAGAATGAACGTGTAATTGCCTGGCGTCGCGCTCTTGAGCAACCGGTAAGTGCGGTTGTCGACGCGGGCGTAATTGCCCAGCTGCGACAGGTCGTGACAGGCCAGTGTGAAATGGTGCTTGTCGCTCAACTGCCGGATACGGCGGATGCGCTCGAGCGCATCCTTGTTGTCGAGCGCACAGCCAAGCGCATAACACGAGTCGGTCGGGTAGACGATCAGCCCGCCCTTGCGGATGATCTCGACCGCCTGCTTGATCAGGCGCGGCTGTGGTGTTTCGGCGTGAATCGAAAAGAACTGGGACATGGATTCGCTTCTTGAAGTGCTGCTGCGACTGTAGCGGACGGCAGCCCGGACGTCAGGGCAAGTTTGTCGTTGACGGCGTCCACCAGCGGGTCCACACCGGCTCGCAGCCGATGGGCAGATCGGCATTCAGGCCCGGCTCGCGGGCACCCTCACCCGTTGCGTGGTAGTCGGTGCCGCAGGATGCGAGAAAGCCGAACTCCTGCGCCAGACGCGAAAACCGGCCGACATCGGCTGCACCGTGGCTCCCCGAGACGACTTCGATCGCCTCGCCACCCAGGCGGCGATACTCGGTCAACAGTACACGCAAGGTCTCGTTGCCCAGCTCGTACCGCCCCGGATGCGCCAAGACCGCGACGCCGCCTGCCTCGCGAATCCATTCGATGGCTTCGTGCAGACGGGCCCATTCGTGCTCGACATACCCCGGCTTGCCACGCACCAGGAATTTCTTGAACACGCTTTTGGTGTCCTTGGCCTTGCCGGCTTCGACCAGATAGCGGGCGAAGTGGGTGCGACTGATCATTTCCGGATTGTCGGCATACTTGCGTGCGCCTTCGAGCACACCTTCGATGCCAACTGCGGCCAGCGATGCGGCCATACGTTCGCCGCGCTCGGCACGGCCGGACCGGACGGCCGCCAACCCCTCGACGATTGCCGGGTGCTCGGGGTCGAACCCGAGGCCGACAATGTGCAGCGTATGCTTGCCCCAGCTGACCGAGATCTCGACGCCGCTGATGAACCGCATACCCAGTCTGGCGGCTTCGTCGGCCGCATCGGGCAGACCGCGCACATCGTCATGATCGGTCAGCGCAAACAGCTGACAGCCCCGTTCAAACGCCTTGCGCACGACCTCGCGCGGCGGCAGCAAACCGTCAGAAACATTCGAGTGACAATGCAGATCGACCGGTGTCATCGTTTTGCCCCAACCGAATACCGAAGTTTCATCGCCAGCACCGAGCCGGCGAGCAGCAGCGTGATCGAGTTCGGAATGATCAGCGGCCACGACGTGATCACCACGCCATACAGCAGCCACAGCGCCACACCGAAGACGAACAGCGAATACATGCCGAGCGAGATGTCATCGACCGATCGCGTTCGCCACACCTTGATCACCTGCGGCAGGAACGCAAACGTCGTACAGACGCCGGCAACGTGGCCGATCCAGTCGAACGGGCTCACGCGGGGAACACGCCGGTCGACAGATAACGATCGCCACGATCGCAGACGATGGTCACGATCACCGCGTTCTCTACTTGGTTGGACAGCTTCAGCGCGGCGGCGAGCGCACCACCCGACGAAATGCCAGCGAAGATGCCCTCTTCGCGCGCCAGCCGGCGGGTCATGTCCTCGGCCTCCTGCTGGCCGATTTCCATGACGCGATCGATCTGCGAGAAGTCACAGATCACTGGCACGTACTCGACTGGCCACTTGCGGATGCCGGGAATCGATGCACCATCGGTGGGTTGCACGCCGACGATCTCGACTTGCGGCGCTATTTCCTTCAAGTAGCGGCCGGTCCCCATGATGGTGCCGGTCGTGCCCATGCTGGAGACGAAATGCGTGATCGTACCCTCGGTATCACGCCAGATTTCCGGCCCCGTGGTCTCGTAATGCGCAAGAGGGTTGTCCGGGTTGGCGAACTGGTCGAGCACCAGCCCTTTGCCCTCGGCCACCATCTGTGTTGCGAGGTCACGCGCGGCTTCCATCCCCTCGACAAGGATGACGTCCGCGCCATAGGCCTTCATGGTCTGGACCCGCTCGACGCTGGAATTGGCCGGCATGATCAGCACCATCCGGTAACCCATCATCGCCGCAGCCATTGCCAGTGCGATGCCGGTGTTGCCACTGGTTGCCTCGATCAGCGTATCGCCGGGGCGGATCGTGCCGCGCGCTTCGGCATGGCGGATCATCGACAACGCGGGCCGGTCCTTGACCGAACCGGCGGGATTGTTGCCCTCGAGTTTGACGAGAACGATATTGCTCGTATCGCCAGGCAGGCGTTTGAGGCGGACCAGCGGCGTATTGCCGATGAAATCCTCGAGCGTTTTGAATCGGGGTGTAGTCATGCGGCGATTATACCTCGCCGCATGACAGGCACGCGAAGGCGCGCACCCCGAATTCATCCTGAATGGCTTACTGCGCCGGTTGTTCAACCCAGATTGCGATCGAGCGACGCAGGATGACGCCGATCTGGTCGCCGACGGCGATCTGCTCAAGCGCGGCCGGGTTCTTCACGTTCGCCTCGACCACCTTGTTGTCGGGCGTTTTGACCTTGATGCGCGATGCCTTGCGGTCGACCGCAACCACGTCGGCCGTCAGCGTCTCGGTCTTCACCCAGCCACCACCCGGACGCTGACCCGGCTCGCTGCGGGCGGAATCGGTCGATTCGGTCGTGCCGCGAACGCCGGCACCACCTTTGATCAGCTCGTAAGCCACCGCGGCGCTGATTTTGGTCGAAATCTTGTCGCCAACCTTGAGCTGGTCGAAGTTGCGTACTTCGGCGCCGACATCGATATCGGCAAGCTCGCCGCTCGGCAGCTGCACTGTCAGTTTGCGCTTGGCCGCATCGATCGCGGTGACCTGTACCGTCAGCTTGTCCTCTTCCTTGAGGGCGAACAGCGGTGCCGATGCGTCGTCGGCAGCAAAAGCCGGAACGGCAGCAGAAATCATCATTGCCAGCAGCAATTTGTTCACGATTTTCACGAAAGCACTCCCTGTAAAAGATATTGGTTTGAGCCTACAGCATACGTCATGCCATTCGATTGAGTCTGTAACGATACGCCGCCGCAACCATTTGCCCACTTACGGCTTGCGCCCCGGTTTGAGCACGGCGCCGCGCACCTCGAAACGGCGCTCTTCGACGAGCGCGCCGCCGGCATTGCGCAACTGCAACAGATGCCGTCCAGGCCATGGAAACCACCCCAGACTTGCCCCGCTGCCGATCCGTTTGCCGTCGAGCCACCAGTTGCCACCGCTCACGCCTTCGGCGCGAAACATGATGCGCTGGCTTTGTGACGGGATATCCGGGTCCAGCGCATAGATCGCGCCATTGGCCGGATTGACGATGCGCGCCGGCGAGGACCGGACATCGGCAGCGGTCGCAAGCCTGACCTCACCCCGCTCCGTCCCCTTGACGAACCACTCCTGCCTCGTCGCCTCGACACCGTTTTCAAACACCACGCGCTGCGCCGTAACCCCAGGCGGCGGCGCAGGCGGGCGCGACGGTGACTGCTGCACCCGGTTCATCACTGCCAGCCACACCGGCGCCGCACCATGCATACCGGAGACGTCCCACATCGGCTCGCCGCTGGCGTTGCCGACCCAGACACCGACGGTGTAGTTGCGCGAAAAACCGACCGTCCAGTTGTCGCGCATATCCTTGCTGGTGCCGGTCTTCACTGCACTCCAGTACCGCGTTGCCAGCGCGCTTTCGAGTCCGAAGGTGCGCGAACGTGCCGTCCTGTCAGACAGGATGTCGGCAATGATGAAGCTCGTCCCCGCGTCGGTGATGCGCTTGCCTGGCGCGACCGGCGCATCGCGTCGCACCCGGGGCGGCGAAACGACACCGCCGTCGGCGAGCGCCCGGTAGGCATTGGCCAGATCGACCAGACGGACATCGGCCGCACCGAGCGACAGCGAATAGCCGTAGTAGTCGCCCGCCTCGGACAGGCTGGTCAACCCGAGCGCATACAGGCGATCGCGCAAACGGTTCGGTGTAACGATCTCAATCGCCCGCACTGCCGGCACGTTCAGCGACGACGCCAGCGCCGTCCTTACCGATACCGGCCCCTTGAAGTCGCGCGCGTAATTCTGCGGCATGTACAGGCCACTGGCCGTCTGCAGATCGAGCGGTGCATCGTCGAGCAGCGAAGCAGCCGTCAGCCAGCGCCCTTCGAGCGCCAACTGGTAAAGGAAGGGCTTGAGCGTCGAGCCGGCCTGCCGCAGCGCGACGACGGTGTCGACATCGCGCGCCCGCGACAGCCCGCCGCTCGACCCGACCCAGGCGAGCACGTCGCCACTCGCGTTGTCGAGTACGATGACCGCACCATCCTGGACGTTGCGCTGCGACAGCTCGAGCAAGTGCCGGCGCAGCGTCTGGTTGGCAAAACGCTGCAAGCCGGCATCGAGTGTCGTCGGGATGCGCTGACCGGCCTTGGCCCCGACCAGTACCTGACGGGCGAAATGCGGCGCCAGCGATTCGGGTTGCACATCGGACACCGCTTTGCGGGCCAGTGCAAGCTGTGTTTCGCCTCGCAACCCGCCACAATCGTCCCGAGCCTTCATGTCCTTGAGGATCACGCAGGCACGATCGGTGACGCGATCGCTTGACGCATTGGGCGCACGGATCAGTGCTGCAGCAATCGCCGATTCGCGGGCATTGAGTCCGGCAGGCAGCTTGCCGAACAGCGTTGTCGATACCGCCGACAGCCCGACGAGCTCGCCACGGAAGCTGACCAGGTTCAGATAGGCCTCGAGAATCTGCGCCTTGCTCCAGTCATGCTCGAGCGAACGGGCAGAGACACTCTGCCCGGCTTTCTGCCAGAAGCTGCGTCGCCCCTGATCACGGCGAAGGTCCTCATCGATCAGGCCAACCAGTTGCATCGTCAGCGTCGATGCACCCCGCGTCTTGCTGCTCCAGAGGTTGCCCCAGGCCGCTGCCGCGACGGCCGACCAGTCGATGCCACTGTGCGCATAGAAGCGTTTGTCTTCCGATACGACCAACGCATGACGTAGCGCCGGCGACGTCTCGACCAGCGTCACCCAGTCGCCCCGTCGCTGCTTCATGTCGACGCGGACGCGCTGAATCTCGACGCCATGCCGGTCGAGCAGCACGGCATCCGACGAGTGCCAGTCGGCCTTGACCGCCTCGAACGTCGGCAGCGCCCACGCCGGCAGTGTCGCCAGCGCAAACACTGCCACCCCCCACTTACTTCGCATCGACAACCTTGAATGCCGCATTCGGGAACACGCCGAACACGTCCGGCGCATACATTGCCTCGACCCGCGTCGGCGGCAGTTTGAACTCGCCGGCGCTGTTGAGCCGCACCGTGTACTCGACCGAGAACGTACCGCGCGGGACGTAACCGTAATAGGCGCGATAGCCCGCGAAACGGCGCTCCTCGTACGCCGGCCACGCCTCACCCTCGCGCTTCTCGCCACGGGTGGCGATCGCCGAATCGCGCCCCAAGCCACCACCCAGCACCGTTGCACCGGCCGGCACCGGGTCGTCGACAACCACCCAGGTCATGTCGCTTTGCGCATCGACATCGAGCTTCACCCGCAGCACGTCGCCACGGCTGTACTGCCCCGCCACCTTCTGCTCGACTGCGCTGACCGTTTTCTTGACCCGGAAACCGGCACCCAGCGGCGCCTTGAGCGGCACTGCGGCCGAAACCTGCACGGTGGCCCATGGCGCACCGGCACCATCGTGCTTCAGGTTCAACACGCCCTTACCGCCAGCCGGCCACGACAGCGCAATCGGCGCCGGCGTTGCTGCAGGCCAGCGCTGTTCGCGGCTGGCATCGCCAAGTGCCACTTTCGTCGCACCGGTCACCGGCGTGGCATCGAACTGTCTGGCGAAAGCCGCCACGGCGAGCGAGCCCCAGACATTGGCCGTCGTGGTCCGCCACGTGCCTTGCGTCTGCCGGCCGATCAGCCCATTGAGGAGTCGCGGCATATCGTCCTTCCAGCCCGGCAGGCTGCGCGTCACCAGCAGCAACCGCGCCGCATTGACGTCGGCACTGCGCATCAGCCACCACCAGTCGTCATCCTTTTCGGTCGAGAACTGCAGCCGGGTACCCTGATACGTAAGCCGGCCGCGCAGCAGCTGTTCGGCCTCGGCAAGCTTCGCCGTACGATCCGGCAGTGCCGGCAGACGTTCGAGCAGCGACAACCAGTCGACCAGCATCGCCGTCGGCCAGGTGTTCGGCTGGATCGCCAGCACTGCCAGTTGGCGCGGCTCGGCGCGGCCGTAACGGCTCAGCGCTTCGAGCGCGGCAAGGCGGCGCGCATCGATGTCCGAGCGCGGCGCCCATGCGTCGCGCTTGAGCTTGCCCTCGACAAAGCGGGTCAGCCCCTGCAGCATCTTCTCGCGGCTGGCGTCGGGAATCGTCCACCCCGCTTCCGACGCAACGGCAAGCAGATAGCCCGTCAGCGTATCGCTGCCGCTGGCAGCATCGCCTTCGCGCGGCGGAAAGTAGTTGGCCAGCCCGTCGGCATCGAGGTAAACGGGCAGCTCGGCCATCAGCGCGTCCCAGCGCGCCCTGTCGGACAGACCGATCGCAACCGACGCCTTCTGTTCAAGGCAGACATACGGGTAGTCGGCAAACCAGCGCCGCACCGCCGGCAACTCGGCCGACAGCCGCGACTGCAGCTGTACCGACACCCCGCCGCGCCCCGGCAATGCTGCTACAGGCAGTGCGAGCGGAATGCTCACCTCGGCATCGATCCGCCGCAGTGTCGCCTGCTGCACCGCGACCGGCACCGCCGGCTCGACCTGCTGAGCGAACGCGAGACGATCCACCGCCTTGCCGCCGACTTCGTTGGCAACCAGCGTCCACTTCAGCGACCTGAGCCCATCCGGCACCGTCATCGGCCAGACCAGTTCGCGCGCTTCACCGGACGGCAGTGCCAGCTTCGTCACCGGCAGCGCCGGCAATCCTTCAGCCTGCGCACTGATCTGGACGTTCATCGCCCGAGTGCTGCCGTTGCGCAGTGTCGCCAGCGCACGGATCTGGTCGCCCTCGCGAACCAGCGGCGCAAATCCGGACGTCAGCTGCAGGTCTTGAGTCACCGCCACGCTGGCCGAACCGGTACCGAAGTAGCCGGTGCCCGCGTCAGCCACCGCAACGAAACGGAAGCGGGTCAGCGCATCGTTGATCGGCACGGCAATCTTCGCCCGCCCATTGGTGTCGAGCACCAGTCGCGGATTCCACACCAGCAGCGTATCGAACAGCTCGCGTGTCGGCGCAAAACCGCCACCGCCGCCCGGTGGCAGTGCCTTGCGGCCGTAGTGGCGCTTGCCGATGACCTCGAGCTGCGCCGTCGCCGTCTCAACGCCGTAGCTGCGCCGCTGCAGCATCGCTTCGAGCAGGTTCCAGCTTGAATTGGGCTGCAGCTCGAGCAGCGCCTCGTCGACCGCGGCAAACGCGATCTCGGTACCGGCCGGTGCCGGCTTGCCGTCGGGCAGCTTCACCTGGACGGTGACTTGCGCCGTTTCTCGAACCCCGTAGCCGGGCTTGTCCGGCGTTACCGTAATGCCCAGCTTGTGGCCTGCCTCGCCGACGCGGATCTCGGCGATACCGTACTTGAATGCCGGCTTGGCCAGATCGACCGTTGCCGTTGGCGCCTGATAGTCCTTGCCTTCGTTCCAGTACGCGTCCCACCACGACACCGGTGCCTTCCAGCCCCAGGTGAAGAACGAATACCACGGCACATCACGAACGCGGCCGCGCACCGCCAGCACCGACACATAAACGTTGGGCGCCCAAGCCGCACTGACCGGCACTTCGATCATCGGCGACTTGCCTTCAAGCTCGACCACGCGCGTTTCGATCACGCCTTCGCGCTCGATCGCCACCCAGGCGGTCGCTTTGCGGAACGGCATCCGGACCTGGAAGCGGGCGGTTTCGCCGGGCTTGTAGCTTTCCTTTTCGGCGAGCACGTCGATCCGGTCGTTGTTGTCGACATCGAACCAAAGCTCGTCCTGCTTGCTGACCCAGACCGACTGCGCCGCGCGGGCGCTGTGGCCCTCGCCGTCGTCGGCACTGGCAACGAGTTCGATACTGCCGGCGTCTTTCAGCGCCAGATCGCAGAACACCAGACCACGCGCGTCGGTTTCACCGCTGCAGACCTTGCCCAGATCGTCGACCTGCTCGTCATGGTCGTAGGCATAGAAGCCGCCGACCAGCCGCTTGCGCGTCGACTGATACGTGTGGCGAACGGCGTTGACGACCACCTTGCGGCCGGCCACCGGTTTGCCGCCGGTGTCGAGCACGACCGCCTTCAGTTTCGCCTCGCGCCCGACCGACACCCAGTCGTCGACGGTGACGCCGACCTGCACTGCGGCCGGCCACAAAGGCACCGTACGCGACAGCGTCTGCACCTCGCCGTTCGGATCGGCGTAGGTCGCCTCGGTCACCATGTCGTACGACCGGTCGATGACCGGCAGCCCCTTGACCGCCACCTTGCCACCGCCATTGGCATCGAGCGTCAGCGCGGCCTTGTCGAGCATCACCTTGCCGTCGAGCGACACCTGCGCCTCGTTGCGCTTGGCCTCGGGCGGGCTGAAGGAGTAGCCGTCATAACCTTGCGGGCGTGCATAGCGTTCGCGCAGCATTGCCGATACCTGTACCGGCAGGCCCTTGGCCGCACCGCCATTGACATAGGCCAAGGAGACATTGAGCGGCACGTCTTTCGGCGCGATGCCGGCCTTCGCCGGCACGGTAAGCGAGCCGGTCATCACCGGCAGCCGGAACTCCTCGACGCGGAACGTCCCGGTGTACAGCGTCACGCCGTTGCTGCCATAGCCGTCGTCGTCGCTACGCGTCTTGCTCGCGGCTTTTTCCAGCACGATCGAGTATTCGCCGAGCTTGGCATCCTTGGGTAGTTTGAAGCTCGAATCGGCGTAACGCCCCTGACGCCAGCTCAGCGGTTGACGATATTCCTGGCCACTGCCTTCGTGGACGATGCGCAGCTGGTCCGGCAACTGCCCCGCCTTCGGCAATGCAAAGCCCTTGCTGGTCTCGACGCGCAGATAGTGTTTCATCGACACCGTTTCACCGGCACGGAACAGCATCCGGTCGAGCACCGAATGTGCCTGCACCGATGGCCGGTCGGAGGCACTGGTCGGGAACGGGAAGCGCCACGATTCGATGCCGCGGTTCCAGCCCGAACGCACGAAGGACACATCGGTCACGCCCTTGTCGGTCTTGCGCGCAGTCACGAAGTAGCCATCCAGCGTTGCACTGCTACAGTCGGGCTGCCCCAGCGCCTGCGGCACGGCCGCAACGCCGTTGGCGCCTGTCTTGCCGTGCCAGCGGGCAACGCCCTTGCAGTCGTAGATGCTGACGTCGGCCTGCGGCACCGGCACGCCACGATCGAGCGTAGTCACCCACACAGCCGCATTGTCGCGCCCCTGCTTGAAATGCACCGCCAGATTGGTCACCAGTACCGCGCTGCGCACGTACATGGGCTTGTTGGCGCCCAGCAGCGCCTTGCCGAGCAGGCGCGACTCGATCTCGACCACGTGCAGGCCCGGGGTCTTGAGCGGAATACCAACCACTTCGAACGGCCACCGCCCCTTGGCATCGGGCTTGCCCGGCAAGGTCAGCGGCGTGACCCCTTTCTGCCCCTTCAACAAACTCAACCGCCGCGTTTCGACCTGTTCGGTCTTGCCGCCACGGGTCACCGGCACGACGCTTTCGTGGTAGTCGAGCACCTTGGCCAGCCACGTCATCATGCCCTTGTCGTCGTTGACCGACAGTGTTTCGGCACCGACGCGCACTTCACCGACCTTGAGGTCGGACTCGACGTTGCGCAGGGTCACCGGCAGCGCCGCGTCGTCGCCGAGTTCGATGATGCCGAACGGTGCGGCGGCAAACTTTGCCAGCGGCGGATAGTCTGTCGTCTTGAACGCCAGCGGAAACGCCGACGCATTGGTGAGCTTGCGGCCGGTGTCGTCAACCAGATCACCGGGGAGTTTGATCGTGAACGCACCAAGCGCAGCAAAGGGCGGTTTGAACTGCACCGAGTCGACCGTGCCGTTGCGTGCATCACGATCGGGTTCCGGAGCCCGCTCGCCCTCGGGCGTCACCAGCCGGATCTTGTCGGCGAGTTTTTGCGGCACTGGCGCGCTGAACGACAGCGTCACCGGCTTGAACGGAATACACGCGGCCTTGGCATTCTCCCGCGCGCAACTGAAGGACGCACTGAATTCGGGTCGGACATCGAACTCGCGCACTTCGGCCTTGCCACTGCGCGGCTGGACCAGCACGACCTTCTTGCCCGCCGGCAGCCGTTGCGCACAGCGCACGGCCTCGATCGTTGCCGCCCGCTTCTGCTCGCCGAGGTGCTTGACCAGCGTCGCCGTGTCGGCCGCCGGCAAGCGCGTTACCGGCACACGTTCGGGCAGACCTTCGATCTTGCAGAAAAGCTGGGGCTGCTTACCCGCCAGCGCGCCGCTGTAGCGCAGCACGAAGGCTTGGTCTTCCTCGATGGCTTCGCCTCGATCCGGCCAGCTCTCCGCGATTGCCAGCGCGCCGGTCGAGAACTGGAATGCTTTCTTGCCGTCAACCACGCCACCGTCAATACCCTTGAGACCCGGCTTGAGCGTGAAGCGGCAGGTCGTCTCGGCGGGCAGGTCGCCGCTGATGTCGACCACCCAGCTTCGGTCGTCGATCCAGCGCCCCTTGCCGGGCAGGTTGCAGGAAACCGAAAACGGCGCGGCGGCCGACACGTCGCCCATCCGCACCATCGGCGCCGAGAAGGTGGCGCGGACCTGTTCGACCTGCCGGACTTCGCCCTGTGGCGAGAAGGTCGTGACATTGACGGCCGCCTGGGCCGCACTCAGACCCAGTGCCAGTACACCGGCAGAAAACAGATGAAAGACACGCATCGGGGCGCCCCGGAAAATGGCAAGTCGATATTCTTACATAAAATTTTCATCCAGCTCGAGCAGCGGAAAGCAAAAAGCCGGCTTTCGCCGGCTTTTTGTTCGTGCATTGCGTCGGATCAGCCCTGAAGCAGCGATTCCACATAACGCGACACGCCTTCCTGCACGGTCAGGAACGCTTCGGTATAGCCGGCTTCGCGCAGCAGCGTGAGGTCCGCCTCGGTATGGCACTGGTATTTGCCCTTGAGCGCGTCCGGGAAATCGATGTACTCAAGAATCCCGTTGCCGACCATCTCGTCGAGCGTCAGGATCGACTTGCCCTCGGCGGCACGGCAAGTATTGACCACGGTCGACGCAACGTCGTTGAACGGTTGCGCCTGACCCGAACCGAGGTTGTAAATGCCGCAGACTTCATCATTGTCGAGGAACCACAGGTTGGCCTTGACGATGTCCTCGACCGACACGAAATCGCGCAGATGGCCGCCCGGCACATAGCCGCCGTACTCGCCGAACAGCTTGACCTTGCCCGACTCGCGATACTGGTTGAAGTTGTGGAACGCCACCGACGCCATCCGGCCCTTGTGCCATTCGCGCGCGCCGTAGACGTTGAAGTAGCGGAAGCCGACTGCCTGTGCGGAAAGCTCCTCCCAGCGGCGACGCAGCACCTGATCGAACAGCAGCTTCGAATAGCCGTAGACGTTGAGCGGGCCTTCGCACTCCGGATCCTCGCGGAAGCCGTTGTCGCCGTTGCCGTAAGTCGCCGCGCTCGACGCGTAGATGAATTGCGCCTCTTCGGCCTGGCACCACTCGAACAGCCCCAGTGTGTACTGGTAGTTGTTCTCCATCATGTACTTGCCGTTGTGCTCCATCGTGTCGGAGCACGCGCCCTGATGCAGGATGGCGGTGATCTCGCCGTCGTACCGGCCGCTGGCGAGTTCGGCGATGAAGTCGTTCTTGTCGACGAAGTGGCTGATCTGCGTGTCGGCCAGATTGCGGAACTTGTCGCCACGGGTGAGGTTGTCGACGGCGATGATGTCGGTTTCGCCGCGGGCATTCAGGCCCTTGACGATGTTCGAGCCGATAAAGCCGGCTGCGCCGGTCACCACGATTGCCATATCAGTTTTCCTTTTTCAGTCGGGTGCACAGCGCGAGGAACAGCCACGCGCCGTGCGGCATCCATTGTTCGGTCCAGCGCCAGCTGTTTGCCATCGTCGCGATCTCGGACTTCTTGAAGTCGATATCCTGGTCGTCGTCGAAGCCGCCGGTAATGCCGTTGCACACGCCACCAGGCGCATTGTAAAACCCAGGCTCGTAACGCGGGTTGTTTCGCCCCCAGCCTTGCAGCATGCAGGCGTCGTACGGATTGGCACCGAGCACCCAGTCGAGCGCGTTCTGGCCATGCGCGGCAATGCGCCCGGCCAGTTCGGGCTCGCCCGCAAACAGGGCAGCAGCCCGGCCGGCCGACGCGGCCACCGAGCCGAGCCGGGCATTTTCGCCCTGCCACCAGTAGCCGGTGCCGTTATCGTGCGGAATGAAGAACTGCGTCTTGGCGTCCTGCCCCGGCAGTTTGACGTACTGGCGCGGATAACCGAACGGATTCGTCACCTCACCGGTAATGCGCAGCTCGTACTCGTACGCACTGCGCAGTGCTTCGCGAATGCGGCCGGCCAACGGGCTTGCCGGCACCACTTCCAGATAACGCATCAGCGCAATCAACGGCAGGCCGGACTCGGCGGCATGGAAATAGCTGCGCTGGCCCAGCGCATCGGCTGCAAACCAGCCTTCGGCCTGCTGACGCTCGAGCAGATTCAGGACGCGACGGGTCGCGGCATCGGCATAGACGCCGTCACCGGTCACCGCCAACAGCTCGGTTGCGGCCAGCAGCGCACAGTAGTCGTCGATGATGTTCTCGACGCCGTCTTCCAGATAGGCGACGTTGTTGACTTCGAGATGGGCAAAACCGGTCTGTGCCACTTTCAGGTAATCGGCACGGGCAAAGCCTTCGCCGTCGCGCCCCAGCGTCGACGCGCGAGCCAGTGCGGCGATCGCACTGCCGGCACCATGACGGTACGCAGACTGGTAGGTCTCGTACTTGTCGCCCTTCTGCGTCTTGTATTCGCAGATGTCGCGACGGTTTTCGTCCTTGCTCCACTGGTCGAACACCGTCATGTAGAAATAGCCGGCCGGATCCTGCATCCGGACGAGGAAATCGGCACCGTGCAGGGCCTCATCGACGATGCGCTCGTTGAACCACTTCGATTGCTGCGGCAGCTGCGCCAGCCCGTCGATCAGGTTCCACACCACCTGCGGCGTCTGCTGCGGGTTCATGAACTGCGCGAACGACAAGTGGCTCAGGTATTTGGAGCAGTCGCCCGAGGCGTCGTACCAACCCCCATGAACGTCACGACGCTCGTCCGACCCCCACTTGGGCCGCGAACGGTCGGCCAGATCGTATAGCCCGGTGCAACGCTGACCCTTGATGTAGTGAACGATATCCGACAGCAACAGTTCGCCGAACAGGCCTTCGCCGATCGAGAACGCATGCGACACCAGTGCCGGCGTCACGCCATCAATCACGAGAAAGTATTCACCCGGCGCGGTCAGGGCGCTGAAGTCGGCCGACCAGAAATGCCAGTTTTTCCAGCGGGCCACGCCGCCCTCGGCACGGACTTCGCCGCGATGCACACATTCACGCGATTCGGCACTGTAAACGCCGAAGGTGGACAGCGCAGCCTCGGCCGGGGCCTCGATCAGCGCCTGCTTGCGGGTGCCGGGTTCAAAACCGAGGTGGTTGAACAGGATTTTCATGATCGTTTCTGCCTTTGTCGTTATCGAATGATCAGAACAGTCGTTTATTCAGGAACCAGTTGCGCGCAGCGCCGATCATGCCGGCGTGATTGCCCGCACTGGCGAGCACGACTTCGCTCATCTCGCGAAAGCCCGGCTCGATGCGTACGCTGATTGCGGCATGCAGTTCACTCAGGAAGCGCTCGCCGCGACCACTGATGCCGCCGCCGACGATGACGCGCTGCGGATTCAATACGTAGATCAGATTGACGATGCCAGTGGCCAGCAAATCGAGCCACTCATCCACCACTTTGGACATGTGTTCGTCACCGGCATCGCGTGCCGCAAATACCGATCGACCGTCCCAGTCGCTGCGACCACTGACACGGATCGCTTCGGTGACGAGGCCACGCATCGATGCGTGGTTTTCCCAGCAACGGTCAGCGATGCGCATGTAGCCCCACTCACCGGCCGCCGAGCGTGCCCCCTGATACAGCTTGCCATCGATGACGATGCCGCCGCCAATGCCGGTGCCGATCGCCAGCGCGATGTAGTGCTTCACGCCTTTGGCCGACCCCTGCCAGCCCTCTGCGAGCGCTACGCAATTGACGTCGTTCTCGATCGTGACCGGCAGGCCGAACGCCGCCTCCAGCGCCAGCTTCGGCGACAGCCCCACATAATCGGGCACGGCTTCGGCCGCGCCGAGAATCCGGCCGCTCTCGGCATCGACCAGACCGAGCGTACTGATCGCAATGCCGGACACCTCGTTCTGCGCAACGACCGGCTGCGCCAGCGCGACCAGCCGGTCGAGCAAGGCCGCGGCACCCTCCTGCGCCTGCGTCGGCACCGTATGGGCCAGCAACACTTCGCCGCTATCGCTGACGATGCCGTACTTGATCTGCGTACCGCCGATATCAAAACTCAGTAGTTTCTGGCTCATTCGACTCGCGCCCAATCGATGGGCGCCTTTCCGTGTTGTTCGAGATAGGCGTTGGCCGCCGAAAAGTGGCCGTTGCCGAGGAAGCCGCGATAGGCCGAGAGCGGTGACGGGTGCGCTGACGCCAGCACGCAATGCCGGCTTGCGTCGACATGGGTTGCTTTCTTTTGCGCGTACGCCCCCCAGAGCATGAACACGAGACCATCGTGGCGCTGCGCCAGCTCGGCGATCACCGCATCGGTCAACGCCTCCCAGCCGCGCTTGGCATGCGAGCCAGCCCTGTCGGCCTCGACGGTCAGCACACTGTTCAGCAACAATACCCCCTGTTTCGCCCAGCCCTTCAGGTTGCCGTGCTGTGGTGGCGTGACGCCGAGATCGCGTGCGATCTCCTGCCAGATGTTGCGCAGGCTCGGTGGTGTTCTCACGCCCAAAGGCACCGAAAAACTCAACCCGTGAGCCTCGCCCTCGCCGTGGTAGGGATCTTGCCCGAGAATGACGACCCGGACATCCTCGGGCGCCAACTCGGCAAGTGCGGCAAACCAGTGTTCACGTGGCGGATAGATCGCTTTTCCGGCGACCAGTTCGGCATCCAGAAACCCGGACAGCTGTGCAAACCGTTCGCTTTCCGAAACTGTCGTCAGCTTCGGCCGCCACGCCTCGGGAATCTGTATTGCGAGGGATGAACTCATGGCTTCGTCCCGCGCTCTTGGCGGATTTGCTCGCGATGACACCGGAAAACGTAACGCTCGAACGCGTCGCGTGCCGCTGCATGATCCAGCTGCCAGCGCGCCGTGACGACGGTCTCCATGCCATCCGGCTCGACAGCAATGACTTCGACCGGCAGAGACAGCAAGTGTGGCAAGGCTTCATCCGGCACCATGGCCAGACACCCCTTGGCACCAAGGGCAACATCATTGGCGGACCAGCGCACGTATTCAAGCCCGATGGTCACAGGGGCCGGCAAAGGCAACGAGGGGTTCATCAGTCGCGCCAGCCACAGCAACTGCAAATCGAGCTTTGCCTGCTCGCCCGTCACTGCTTCGGCACGTTCGGCCGTATCGAAATCGGCCAGCACATCAAGATAACGGGCCACCTCGAAAGGCTGCCAACTAACTTGTGGTTGCCAGACCAGCGGCAAAACGGCGTCGAAGTGGACGCCCTCGGGGAATGCGCTCATGGCCTTGGACCGGAACTCAAAACCGGGATTATACCCGCGACGCACCGCCAAGCTGCCGGACCCGCTCGTACAGGCAGATCGCCGCGGCAGCGCCGACATTCAACGATTCGACGCCAGCAGCCATTGGAATGCGCAAGCGCCGGCTCGCACGTGCGGCAAGCTCGGGAGAAACACCCTGCCCTTCGGCCCCGAGTACCAGCGCGAGATCGCCGGTCAGATCCGCCTGGTACAGGTCGACCGCGCCATCAAGCAAGGTGGCCGCCAGCTCGCCCGAAAAGCCGTCCAGCAACTCGCCCAACGATACCCGCTCGATCAACGGCAATACGAAATGCGCCCCCATCGCTGCGCGCAACACCCTGGGCGACCAAACGTCCGCGCACCCCGGGGACAGCCAGGCCTGATTCACACCGGCAGCTGCAGCCGTGCGCAGCAACGTACCGACATTACCCGGATCCTGAATGCCATCGAGCAACAGGACGAACCCGTCACTTCGCGGCAAAGGCGCAGGCGGTATCGCCGTGAGCGCCAACACGCCGGTCTGGCTCGGCAACTCGGTCAAGGTCGCAAAAAGCATGTCGGCGATCGGGTGCACCGGCACGCCGGCGCGGGCCAGCAAACCGCTCACTTCCGGCCGTGCCATGCCCGCCTCCGTCACAAGCAGCCGCTGCAGTGGCCAGCCGGAAGACAATGCCGAATCGATCAGGTGCGGCCCATCCAGCAGCGTCATGCCGAGCTTGAGGCGGTCGCGGCGCTGCGTCGCAAGTTTGTGCAGCTGCTTGTACAGCGGATTCTGGGGAGACTGGATTGGATCTTGCAGCATCATGAAGCCGTTCGACTGGCCAGCGCACGACTCGTGAGCTGGCAGATCTGTTTGAAGTGTTGATAGGCCTGCGCATCGATGGGCGCCGAAGGCGCACGATCTGCAAACAGCATGCCGACGGCCTTGTCGCCGACGAAAAGCGACATCGCACAAAAATCCTCGACCCCAACAGCACCGATGACGACCGGAGACAATTGCGGCTGCAGCTGAGCACGACTTTCGCCATTGAGCCACACCGCCTGCGGCTTCTTCAGCAGGTGTGCGAACAGGTGCGGCTCATCCAGCAGCAGCGAAAATCCACGGATCGGGTCGAGTTCGGCCGCGCCGATGCAAAAACGTGCCACCAGCCGTCCATCCTGCGGAATCGCGAGCAAAACACGCCGCATCCCCAGCCCGTCACACAAGGCCTGCACCGAGAGCTTCATGATCTGGTTGGCCGGCAAGCCCTGCAATCCGGCCAGATGCAGGGACTGCATCCGTGTCGCCAGCACATCCCGAACCGGCTCGGCGCGCGGCCATTCGCCCGGCAGCATCGGCAGCCAGCGCGCCGGCGGCGCAACGGTTGCTGCCAGCGGCGCCCGGGCATGCGCCAGCAGTGACTCGCACGCCACCTGCCAGACCAGCGACTCCGGACGATCCAGTGCATTGGCTGCCTGCTGAAGCGATACGCTGATGGCGTCGGACCACCACCCCGCCTCGAAAAGCGTCGCCAGCGACACCATTGCGTACTGCAGCTGCTGGCGATGCGATGGCGATTCGTTCGGCGCGACAAGTTGCCGCAACACCTCCGGAAACTGCCAGTCCTCCAGAACCGATTCAAGAGGGAGAATCACCTCCCCGCCGAACAGCTGCGCCAGCAATTCAGTCAATGTGCTCAGCAAGGCTGCGATTTGCAGTTCTTCGGGGCGTGCGTCCATGCGCTCGATACCCGCACGCTTCGCCATCCGCGCAGCAAGCTGCGCTCGCGACACCAGATCGAGGCAACGCGCCAGCCGTGGCGAGTCGCCTGCAAGCACGACTTCGATGGCCGGGCCACGCGCCTGGCGCTCCAGAAACGGCACCACGCCGAACAGCATCACCGCCGCCTCGATCGACGTGACGTCGACACTGACGCTGGTTCGCGGCCGGCGACTGATGTCGCGCAGCACCGCTGCAGTGAGGAGCGGATCATTCAGTACGATTTCGGCCACTTCGACCGGCTTGACCCGCTCTGCCCGACGCAACTGGGCCGTCAGGCGGTCGCGCGTCAGTTGCAGCGCCGGTAGCGGCGCTTCGAAAAGGGCCATCGCGGCCGGTCTCTCGGCACTCATGGCCGGGCTGGTTGCGGAGGGTGTGAATTGGGATGCCATACAAGCAGCTCGCTCTGCTTCCAGTCGCCGACCGGATATTGCTTTTCGGGGGCAACACCTTCGATCCCGAAGCTGTTGCTGATCAAGACGGCACCTTCAGCCATTTCTGCCTGCGCCTTCCGCCACAAAGCCGGCATTGCGGCGGGCGACAGATAGGCATAGACGACATCGTACGCCGACAAATCAACCGTGAACGCATCGGTCCGCGACCACGCAACCCGACGGCGCCGGAGCCGCAGCCAGCCGATGCACCATGGCAACCAGGCCATCTCGACACCGGCAAGCATCACGTCCGGGCGCCGGCGGGCAAGCCACGCCAGCACCGTACCGGTGCCCGCGCCCAGATCGATGACGCGCGCACCCTGAGGAATCAGCGATTCAAGCTGCCGCAATGCCTGACGGTTGGACAGGAAAAGTGGCACTCGGTACTTGAAGGCCCCCGCCCCAACGGACCAGGTCAGCACGGCAGCAATCAGCCAGCACCACGACGGGATATTGCCGCCAAGCGCCAGCGCACACAGGGGCAGAATCGACATGTGCAACAGAACGCCACCCCAGCGGCGAAAGCACATGACAGCCAAGGCGCCTGCCGTGAGCGACGCGATACCGGTCAAACCCGCCTTTGGCACGGGCGCCAGCGACCACACGACCAGCACGACGCCCAAGGCAACGCATTGCAGCAGCACCGCACGAAAAACCGCGATCATGCGCCCGCTTGTTGCGGTGCGCTTGCTTCGCCCGCAGCCATGCCGGCCTGCTGACGGATATCACCCTCGGCTTCCTTGTTCAGGACGACGATGCTGATCCGCCGGTTCACCGGACTCTGGCGATCGCCGGCATCCAGCGGCACTTCGTCGGCAAAACCATTGACGCGCAGGATTTTCTGTTCGGAAAGCGAGCCGTGGATCAGTTCGCGACGCGCTGCGTTGGCACGATCGGCCGACAGCTCCCAGTTGCTGAAGCCGCGCTGGCCGCTGGCGTACTGCTGCGCGTCGGTATGACCGGAAATCGATACCGAGTTCGGTACGTCGTTGAGCAATTGGGCGATCTCATCGAGGATTTCAGCCGCATAGGGCTCCAGATCGCTCGAGCCGGACTTGAACATCGGCCGGTTCTGCTTGTCGACAATCTGGATGCGAAGGCCTTCAGCCACCATATCGAGCCGGAGCTGGTCCTTGAACTGTGCCAGCTTGCTGTTCTTTTTCGCCTTGTCGTTCATCAGCGTCTCGAATTTCTTTTTCAACGCCGAAAGCCGGTTCTTGTCCTTCTGCTGCTCTTCGATTGACGGCGTGCCCTTCTTGAGCTGGCCCGCCTTCTGTGACAAGTCCTTGCCCCCACCCTTGACCAGCGAATCGGCGTCACCCGCCCCCTCGCCACCGCGGCTGGCGACCTTGAGCGGGTTCGAGAAGTAGTCGGCAATCCCCTTGAGGTTGCCTTTGGACACCGAGCCGAGCAGCCACATCAGCAGGAAGAACGCCATCATCGCCGTCACGAAGTCGGCGTAGGCGATCTTCCAGGCGCCGCCATGATGGCCGTGACCGCCTTTCTTGACCCGCTTTACGACGATGGGCCGTTGCGATTCGTCACTCATCGCTCATGTCTCCGGCTTACTTGGCCTTGGCCTGTTTGACGAAGTCCTCGAGTTCCTTGAACGACGGACGCTCGGTCGAGCTCAGTGCCTTGCGGCCGAACTCGACAGCCACCTGCGGTGCATAGCCGTTCAGGCTGGCAAGCAGCGTGACTTTGACGGTGTTGAATGCCTGGCTGGATTCTTCGACCTTGCGTTCGAGGATTTGCGCCAGCGGACCGACAAAACCGTAGGCCAGCAGAATACCGAGGAAGGTCCCCACCAGTGCAGCACCGATCAATCCGCCCAGCTCGGACGGCGGCAGGTGCAACGACCCCATCGTGTGCACGACGCCCATCACTGCGGCAACAATACCGAAGGCCGGCAGACCGTCAGCCAACTTGGTTACCGCAGTAGCCGGAATTGCGGCCTCGTGATGATGGGTGTCGATTTCGACGTCCATCAGGTTCTCGATCTCGAACGCATTGAGGTTGCCGCCGACCATCAGACGCAGGTAGTCGGTAATGAACTCGACCAGATGATGGTCCTTGGCGATCCGCTCGTATTTCGAGAACACCGGGCTGCTGTGCGGATCTTCGACATCGGCTTCGATCGACATCAGGCCCTCCTTGCGCACCTTGCTCAGCAGCTCGAACATCAGCGCGAACAGGTCCATGTAGAAAGCCTTGCTGTAGGCGCTGCCCTTGAAGATCGACGGCAGCGCCTTCATGACGGCCTTGAGCGGCTTGCCGCCGTAGCCGACGATCATTGCGCCCAGCGCGCCGCCAAAAATGATGACGATTTCGGTCGGCTGCCACAGCACCGCAAGATGGCCGCCGTGCGCGGCATAGGCGCCGAAAATGCAGGCGCACATGAAAATGTAGCCGATGACAACAAACATCGTCCTATCCCTGAGCTATTTTTTGTCGGTTCATTGTCGATGATGCGTTTGCTGCGCGGCAACGTCTATTGCGTACCACGACGGGCATCACCCCGGTTTTTGCAACAGTCAGAACAGCGCCGACTGAGCGAGAAGCACTTTCACCGGGCCGAAACTGCGGCGATGTTCCGGCGTCGGGCCCAGGCGCTTTAGCGCTTCGAGATGCGCTGCAGTCGGGTACCCTTTGTGCTTCGCCAGGCCGTACCCCGGGTATCGGGCATCCAGCTCGGCTGCCTCGCGATCTCGCGCCACTTTGGCAAGAATCGACGCTGCGGCAATTTCCTGCACCTTGGCGTCACCCTGCACGATCGCCTCGGCCGGAATCGTCAGGCGCGGCGGAACCCGGTTGCCGTCGATCAAGGCCGAGGCAGCCGCAACGGGCAAGGCTTCAATCGCACGCCGCATCGCAAGAAACGTGGCCTGCAGGATATTGATCTCGTCGATTTCCGCGGCGCTTGCACTGGCGATCGCCCACGCGACGGCACGCTCCTGAATCAGCGGGAACAACTGCTCACGCTTCTTTTCGGAGAGCTTTTTCGAGTCATTGAGTCCGACGATGCCGTGATCGGCGGGCAGAATCACCGCCGCGGCATAGACCGAGCCCGCGAGTGGGCCGCGCCCGGCTTCGTCGACGCCGCAGATCAGGCCCATGCACGCGCCCCGAGCAAGCGGATCACTGCATCGGCGGCACGCTCGGCCGCATTGCAACGCAGCGCCTCGTGATGGGCGGTAAAGCAGTCCGCCAGTTTCCCGGCCAAGCGCTTGTCGACCACCAGATTGGCGAGTGCCTGGCTGATGTTTTCGGCTGTCGCCTCGTGCTGGATCAGTTCGGGCAGCACAAAGCGGCCTTCGAGCACGTTGGGCAGACTGACATACGGCAGCCGGAGCTTTTTCTTGACCATCCGGTAGGTGAAATCGGTAATCCGGTACGTCACGACGGTTGGACGCTTGGCCAGCATCGCCTCAAGAGCAGCCGTTCCGGACGCAACCAGAATCGCGTCGGCGGCCTGCATCGCCTCGTGGGCGTGGCCGAACATCAACCGGAACGGCAAGGTCTGCGCGTTCTGGCGCCACATTTCGTTTTCGAAATACAGTCGCGTCTCGCGGGTAATGAAGGGCACCAGAAAAGTGGCATCCGGAAAGCGCGCGTGCAGCAGTTTGGCGGTTTCGACAAACAGGCCGCCCAGCATTTCCAGCTCGTTCTGCCGGCTTCCCGGCAGCATGGCGAAGACCGGGCCTTTTGCGTCGATATCCAGCTGCTCCCGCAATCCGGCCTGATCCGGCTGCACCGGCATCAGATCGGCCAGCGGGTGCCCGACATACGTCGCCGGGATCCGGGCTTCGCGATAGATTTCTTCTTCGAACGGAAACAGCAGCAGGATGTGCGATACCGACGCACCGATTTTTTTCAGCCGCTCGGGGCGCCAGGCCCAGACCGACGGGCCGACATAGTGGACCGTCGGAATGCCGGCAGCCTTCGCGGCCGCCTCCAGTCCGAGATTGAAATCCGGCGCATCGATGCCGATCAGCAGATCAGGGCGTTCGGCGAGAATCGCCTTCTTGAGCCGACGACGAATGCCGATCAACCGCGGTAGATGCTTGAGCACCTCGACGTAGCCCCGCACCGCCAGACTTTCCATCGGCACCATGCTGTACGCACCGGCGGCCATCATCTTCGGCCCGGCGATGCCGGCAAACTGGGCGTCGGGCAAGCGTGCCTTCAGGGCCAGCATCAATTGAGCACCAAGCAAGTCGCCGGACGCCTCGCCTACCACAATGGCGATACGGGGTCCGCGACTCCCGGCTGCAAAGAGTCGATCGTTCATCGGCTCGTCGTCTAAGGGTTAGCGAATGATGCCGCGTTGACTCACGGCAAAGAAGTCGACAAAGAACTGAAGCTCTGGGTTCCCTGCGGCATCGGCTTCGATTTTGGCCTTCGCCTCGTCGAACGGCAAACCTTGCCGGTACAACTGGCGATACGCCTGCTTGACCCGGGCGATGGCTTCCGGACTGAAGCCGCGCCGCTTGAGACCTTCACTATTGATGCCGCGCGCAATCGCCCGGTTGCCTTCGCAGATCACGAACGGTGGCAAATCCTGAACGATGATCGATCCGCCACCGGCCATCGCATGTGCGCCGATGCTGCAGAACTGATGAATCGCGCTCAGCCCGCCAAGAATCGCCCAGTCGGCGACAGTGACGTGCCCGCCCAGCGTGACCGCGTTGGCGAAAATCGTGTTGTCTCCGATCACGCAATCATGACCGATATGCGCATAGGCCATGAACCAGTTGTTGCTGCCGATCCGGGTAACGCCCTTGTCCTGCACCGTACCGACCGAAACGGTCATCGACTGGAAAAAGGTATTGCCGTCGCCGATATGCAGCTCGGTCGGCTCGCCCTTGTATTTCTTGTCCTGCGGCGCGCAACCGATATGGCTGTGAGGATGGAAGCGATTGCCCTTGCCGATGCGCGTCACCCCTTCTATCTGCACGCCGGCACCGATTGCCGAGCCCGCCCCGATGCGCACATCGGGACCAATCACGGCAAACGGACCGACTTCGACGTCGTCGGCCAGCTCGGCGCGCGCATCGACCAGTGCGGAGGGATGAATTTTCGGCATGTCTACTCCGTTAGCGATACTTAACGACTGATGACGCGATGCGCGCTCATCAGGTCGGCCTCGGCGGCCAGCTCGCTACCGACGAACGCCTTGGCAGCGTACTTCCAGATGCCGCGCTTGTGGGCAACGATCTCGACGCACAAGGTCAGCTGGTCGCCCGGCAGCACTTGGCGCTTGAAGCGCGCGTTGTCGATCCCGGCGAACAGGTACAGCGAGTCTTCCGGCACTTCCTCGACGCTCTTGAACGACAGCACGCCAGCTGCCTGCGCCAGCGCCTCAAGGATCAGCACACCCGGCATGACCGGGTATTGCGGGAAATGCCCCTGAAAGAACGGCTCGTTGACGGTGACATTCTTGATGGCCTTGATGGTTTTGCCCGGCTCAAGCTCTACCACGCGATCCAGCAGCAAAAAGGGGTAGCGGTGCGGCAGGCACTGCATGATCTCTCGTACATCCATTACTTGGCTCATTCTTCGTCTCCGGCGGCGGCCTTCAGGCTCGCCATGTTTTTTTCCAGCTGTCTGACACGTTGTGCCAACTCGCCGAGGTGTCGCAGCTGTGCTGCATTCTTGACCCAGTCCGAGTGGGCCTGCATCGGATACGGCCCGCCGTACGCGCCAGGCTCCCGAATCGACTTGGCAACCAGCGTTCCACCCAGAACCACAGCCCCGTCGCAGATTTCCAGATGCCCGCTGATCATGGCAGCACCGCCAATCTGGCAGCGCGCGCCGATCTTGGTAGACCCCGCGATGCCGACGCAGCCGGCCAACGCCGTATGCGCCCCGATCTCGACGTTGTGCGCGATCTGGATCAGATTGTCGATCCGCGCGCCCTGCCCGATGATCGTGTCTTCGAGTGCACCACGATCAATCGTCGTGCACGAACCGATTTCGACATCATCGCCAATCAGCACCCGGCCGACCTGGGGAATTTTTTCCCAATGATCACCGGCCCAGGCATTGCCAAAGCCATCACTACCCAGCACGGCCCCCGGGTGGATCACCACGCGGTCGCCGATGACGCACCCATCCATCAACGTCACGCCAGGGTGCAGCAGGACATCCCGCCCCAGTTCAACATGGGCACCCACATAGCTGTTGGCCATGACGACACAACCGGCGTCGATCACGGCGCCAGCGCCGACCACGACATTCGGACCGATCTCGGCCGCTTCGCTGACGTTGGCGGCAGGATCGATACACGCGCTCGGGTGAACGCCGGGATTGACCTGCCGTCGCGGGTACAACTGCTGAGCGGCCAGTGCGTAAAACAGGTAGGGATCTTTCGCGACGACATGCGGACGCTGCAATCCAGCGGCATCTGCAGCTCGAACCGCGATCACTCCGGCCTGACTCGTCTCGAGCAACGATTTGAAGCGCGGGTTCGCGAGGAACGACAGCGCGTCGGGGCCGGCCGACTCCAGCGATGCTACGCGCGCAACCAGCACGTCATCGCCGTGCAGTACCGCGCCGAAACGCGTCGCCAGTTCGGAAATCCGGATCGACGTCGACATCACTTCTCCGACAGCAGTCGCAACACCTTGTCGGTGATGTCGATGCGCGGGTTGCGCCAAGCTGCTTCCTGCAGGATCAGGTCGTACTTTTCGTTGTTGGCGATTTGCTGGATTGCGCCGTTGACGCGCTCCTGAATGCCGGCCAGCTCTTCGTTGCGGCGCGCATTGAGGTCTTCATTGAGCTCTCGCTGCATGCGCTGGAAGTCCTGATTCAGCCGAATCAGGTCGCGCTCTTTGGCCTTGCGATCGCTATCGGACACCCCGGGGCGATCCATCTGCGCCTGCAGGTTCTTCCCTTGCGCCGACAATTTCTGCAGTTCCTGACGGCGATTATCGAACTCTTTTTCGAGCTTTTTACCGGCGCGTTGCGCCGGGGCCGATTCGCGCAGAATGCGATCCGTATCGACAAAGCCGATCTTCATCTCGGCGGCCCAAGCCGATGCGCTCAACAGCGCTGCGGCAGCCAACAAGCATGCATGTCGCTTCATACGAACTCCTCGCAACTTAGAACACCTTGCCCAGCTGGAACTGGAAGCGCTCGAGTTCGTCGCTATCCTCGTACTTCAGCGGGAAGGCATAGACCAGCTTCAGCGGGCCGACCGGTGAGATCCAGGTGAACGCGGCGCCAGCCGAGTAACGCAATCCATCGATACTGACGTCGGCGTCTTCACCCCAGGCGGCACCCGCATCGGCGAAGATCGACAGGCGCATCGACTTGTCGTTCTTGACGCCCGGCATCGGGAACAGGAACTCGAGATTGCTGACCAGCTTGCGCGTACCGCCAATCCCGTTGCCGTCCTCGTCCTTCGGGCCGATCGTACCGAACTTGAAGCCGCGCACGGAGTTGACGCCGCCGACATAGAAGTTCTTGTAGAACGGATAGCTGTTCTCGCCGTAGGAATCGCCGTAACCGGCTTCGATATTCCACATCAGCGTGTAGTCGGTCGACAGAGGAATGAACAGCTGGCTCTGGCCGAGAATCTTGAAGTAATCAAGATCGGAGAACGGCAGCGACACCTCACCCGTAACCCGCGTGTACCAGCCCTTGGTCGGATAGCTGCCACTGTCGCGGGTATCGCGCGCCCAAGACACCGTCGCCGGGTAGTTGTTGTACTGGTTGCCGTTCTGGGTAACGAAATCCTTGACGTAACCCGGCGAGCCGTCGTTGGTGATCAGCTCGAGGTGCTCGTAGTTGAGGCCGAAGTTGATCCGGTTGGTTTCGGACACCGGGAAGCCCATCGACATGCCCGCGCCGTACGACGACGTCGCATAGTCACCGATATCGAGATCGGACGCATCGGTTTCACGCTGATAGATGTTCCAGCCCAGCGATACGCCGTCCGGCGTTGCATACGGGTTGCTCAGCGCCAGCGAGTACACCTTGTTCGACTGACTGGTATTGACCTCGGCGGTGAACTGCTTGCCGCTACCAAGGAAGTTGCTCTGCGAAAGCGACAGAATGACGACGATACCTTCGGACTGACCGTAACCGGCGCCGATGTTGAACGACCCCGTCTTCTGCTCGGTTACGTGAACGTTCATGTCCACCTGATCGGTCGCCTCGGGAACGATCGGGGTATCGATGGTCACTTCATTGAAGTAACCGAGCTGATTCAGGCGCTGCTTGGAGCGCTTGACCTTCGCTGCATCGTATTGCGCGGACTCGAGCTGACGCAGTTCGCGGCGAATGACTTCGTCACGCGTCAGGTTGTTGCCGCTAACATTGATCCGGCGCACATACACCTTGCGACCCGGATCGACATACAGCGTAAAGGCAACCGTATGCTTTTCCTTGTCGATTTCCGGTACCGCATTGACGTTGGCGAAGGCATAGCCCTCGTTGCCGAGCAGTTCGGAAATGGCCGCCGTGGTTTTGTTGAGTTTTTCACGCGAGAAGATTTCACCCGCCTTCAACTCGATCAACTTGTCCACTTCCTCGCGGGGAACAATGGTGTCACCCACCAGCTTGACGTCGCTCACCGTGTATTGATCGCCCTCGGTCACGTTGACCGTCAGGAACATGTCTTCACGATTTTCCGAGATGGCGACCTGGGTCGAGTCGATGTTGAATTCGAGGTAGCCACGATCAAGGTAATACGAACGCAGCTTTTCCAAGTCCGCGCTGAGCGTCTGCTTGGAGTACTGATCCGACTTGGTGTACCACGACATCCAGTTCGGCGTGGTCAGTGCAAACAGACCATTGATGTCACTATCGGAGAACGCCTTGTTGCCGACGACGTTGATCTGCTGGATCCGGGCAACCTCGCCTTCGGAGATATCGAACTGCACGCCGACGCGGTTGCGTTCAAGCTTGGTAATCGTCGTCTTGATGATGACCGAGTAACGACCGCGCGAGTAATACTGCTGCTTGAGTTCGTTCACCCCGGCATCAAGTACGGCCTGGTCAAAAATCCGCCCCTCGGCGAAGTTCTGCCCTTTCAGTGCCGTCTTGATCTGGTCTTTTTCAAGCAGCTTGGAGCCGTTGATGTTGATCTGCGCAATCGTCGGCCGCTCTTCGACCGTAACGATCAGCACACTGCCGTCGGATTCAACCCGGACGTCATTGAAGAAGCCGGTCGCAAACAGGGATTTGATCGACTCGGTCGCACGGCTGTCGTCGAAGCGGTCGCCCACCTTGACGGGCAGGTAACTGAACACGGTACCGGGGTCGGTACGCTGCAGGCCTTCGACCCGGATGTCCTTGATCACAAACGGTGCAACGGCGTGCGCGGCAACGCTTGCCGAGCTCAGTGCAGCGGCAAGCAGCAGATGAAGCGGTTTCAATGTCATTGTCGGTCGGATGCTGGCTCGATCAGCCCAGGAAAAGTCGGTGGATGTCGTTGAACAGCGCGAGCGCCATCAAGGCAAGCAACAGAGTCAAACCTACCCGTTGCCCGATTGCCTCGACCTGCGGCGATACGGGCCGGCCGGTCAAAAGTTCGACGACATGATACAACAAATGACCGCCATCCAGCAGCGGCACGGGAAGCAGGTTCAGCACCGCCAGGCTCAGGCTGATCAGCGCAAGGTATTCGATGAAATTACTCAAGCCCAGCCGCGCACTTTCGCCGGCATAGGTCGCGATCGTCAATGGCCCACTCACCTGATCAAGCGATGCCTTGCCGACGATCATGCGGCCAAACATCGCAAGTGTCAGCTTGGTCTGAATGGCGATTTTTTCGGAGGCAGCACTCAGCGCCGCCAGCGGCGGATACTTCAGCTGCACTTGGTACTGCTGCCACAGGCGCTCATCCACCGCCGGCTCCAGACCAAGACGGCCGATTTTGCGCCCCGAGACCTCAACCGACGTGGGTACGACACTGATCTGCCGCACCACCTCGCCACGACGAACCCCCAGCGTCAGCGCCTGCGCTCTCTGCTGCAAAACAGCCTGCAGATCCGCCCACTGCTCCAGCGGCGCGCCATTCAGGGAGGTGATGACATCACCAGCCATCAGGCCTGCGTTCGCAGCCGCACTGCCCGCCTCGACCCGCTCGATCGTCGTCGTCAACGGATAAGGGGTAAATCCAAGACGGATCAGCAGTCGCGGCTCGTAGACCGCCCGACCCAATTGATCCAGCGGGAGCGACCGAACCGTCGTTTGCGCATCAGCACTTCGTACACCCACGCGCACCGGCGCGGCATCTCCTGCCGCATCAAGCAAACCGACAAAGGCCTCGTCCCAGCTCGCCACCGGGCGGCCATTGACCGACACGATCTCGTCACCGGGCCGGAACCCTGCACGGTCGGCAATGGACGCGGGCGTCACTTGCCCCGCAATGGGCCTGATTGCATCGACACCGTGCACATACAGTCCGGCGTAAAGCAGCAGCGCCAGCACCAGATTGGCCAATGGCCCCGCCACAACAATCAGGATTTTCTTGAACGGATGCTGGCGATTGAACGCCTGCGAAACCTCGTGAGGCAATGCCGGCGCTTCGCGCTCATCCAGCATGCGAACAAAGCCGCCCAGCGGAATGGCGGCAAGCTGCCAGCGCTCGTCACCACGCTGCCAGCGCAGCAGCGGCTTGCCGAAGCCGATCGAAAACGTCAGTACTTTAACGCCACAGCGCCGGGCCACCCAGTAGTGCCCCCATTCGTGCACCGTAACGAGTACACCGAGCGTAACCACGAAGGCAAGCACCGTCAGCAGCATGATCAGTGCGACCTCGCAAGCCAGGCCGTAGCGCGCTCCCGCGCCAAGGCATCCGCATCCATCAGCGCCTCGATACTGTCGGCACGAACCTGCCCATCACACTCGGCCAGCACCGACTCGATCAATGCAGGGATGCCGGTATAACCCAGCCCGCGATCGAGGAATGCCGCAACGGCGACCTCATTGGCGGCATTCAGCACGGCAGTCGATGCGCCACCGGCACGCAAGGCATCAAAAGCCAGCCTCAGACAGGGAAAGCGTGCAAAATCCGGCGCCTCGAAATCCAGACGTCCGACACTGAACAGGTCGAGCGAAGCCGCACCCGACTCGATCCGCTCGGGGTACCCCATGCCATAGGCAATGGGAATGCGCATGTCCGGCGCCCCCATCTGGGCCAGCACCGAACCATCCACATATTCGACCATCGAGTGCACGATGCTCTGCGGGTGGACTACGACGGCAATATCATCAACCGCCGCATTGAACAGCCAGCGCGCCTCGATGACTTCGAGCCCCTTGTTCATCATCGATGCAGAGTCGACCGAGATTTTTCGCCCCATCGACCAGTTCGGATGCCGAACCGCCTCGTCCGGCGTGACCGCAGCCAACGTATCAAGCGGACGCGTACGGAAAGGGCCACCCGAAGCAGTCAACAGGATGCGCTTGACACCGGCGCCACCCAAGGTACCCGCATAGGGCGCCTCCCGGTAAGCGCGTGGCAGCACCTGGAAAATGGCATTGTGCTCGCTATCGATCGGAAGCAACGTCGCCCCGCAGCGTGTCACCTCATCCATGAAGAGGCGGCCCGCCAACACCAGGGTCTCCTTGTTGGCAAGCAGAACCCTCTTGCCAACCCTGGCCGCAGCCAGCGTCGGGCGCATGCCCGCTGCGCCGACGATCGCCGCCATCACGGTCGTCACCACCGGCGCACTCGCCACGGTTTCGAGCGCAGCCTCGCCGCACAGCACCTCGGTCTCACTGCCCGAAGCAAGCAGTTTGGCCTGCAGCCGTGAAGCCAGTTGCTCGTCGAGCACTACGGCAAAACGCGGTGAATGGATCAGGCATTGCGCGTGCAACTTGTCGATCTGGCTTGCGCCGGTCAATGCATAGACTTGAAAACGGTCGGGATGCCGCGTAACGACATCCAGGGTGCTCACGCCAATGCTGCCAGTCGAACCAAGAACGGTCAGAATTTGTACAGCCATATTTCAGCCTCGCCGAGCTTACTGCCCTGGCACGAGATGGAACAATAGATAGGAAAGATAGATTGCCGCAGCAACCGGCAAAATCGCGAGCAGGCTGTCGATTCTATCCAGTACGCCTCCGTGTCCCGGCAAAAGCTGACTGCTGTCCTTCAGCCCCACCTGGCGCTTGAACAGTGACTCCAGCAAATCACCGGCGATACTCAACACCGTCAGCACCAGCGCGAGCAGCACCCAGACATAAGAGGAAATCGACTCACCGCCCACCAGGGGGGTCTTGGGCACCAGCAATGCGTACACGACCACGCCCACCATGCCGCCGATAGCACCTTCCCAGCTTTTCCCCGGGCTGATACTGGGCGCCAACTTGTGGCGACCAAATGCTTTGCCGCTGAAATAGGCCGCGGTATCGGCCACCCAGGCAATCGCCATCACCATCAGCAGCAGCCAGCCACCCATGCTGCCCTCGCGAAGCACGATCATGGACAAGCCCGCTGGCAACAACACAGCCCAACCAAGCAGGGCATTGAGGTTGCCACCGTCCGCCAGTCGCCACTTGGCACGAAGCCAGAATGGCACGATAGCACCCCAGAATACACACCCGGCCAGCATGACACCCAGGATGGCATAGGGCGAACCCAAGGCGTGCTCACCGGATAACGTCAGCGCCAGGAACAAAGCCGGAGTCGCAAACGGATAGGCGCGCGCCAAGGCGCCCCGCATTCCTGCAAGCCGCTGCCACTCCCACGCGGCAAAGCCGATGATCACGGCCACCATGCCGATCCAGGCCTGCTGCGGCAATGCAAACAGCCCCAGCAGAATCAACGGAATCAGGACCAGCGCAGTCAGCACACGCTGCTTCAGCATGATGAAGCAGCCTGAACTTGCTCGCTGGTACGGCCAAAGCGACGCTCACGACCTCGATACCAGTCAACAGCGGCAGCAAACGCCGCCACATCGAAGTCGGGCCACAACAGATCGGTGAAGTACAGCTCGGTATACGCCAGCTGCCACAACAGGAAATTGCTGATCCGCTGCTCGCCACCGGTACGGATGAACAGATCCGGCTCCGGCGCGTAGGCCATGGACAGATAAGGTGTCAGATCGGACTCGTCAAACGACGTTGCCTTGGATGGCTCGTCCGACAGCAGGCGATGGGTCGCCTGCAGGATATCCCAGCGCGCACCGTAGTCGGCGGCGATGGTCAGGGTCAGACCGGGATTGTCGGCAGTTTTCGCCTCGGCAGCGACAATCCACTCGCGCAGCTCGGCGGAAAAACGCACCCGATTGCCAATGATCTTCAGTCGGATGCCGTTTTGATGCATGCGCTCGATTTCGCCCTGCAGCACCTTGAGAAACAAGCCCATCAGGAACGACACTTCATCGTCCGGACGGCGCCAGTTCTCATTGCTGAAGGCAAAGACCGTCAGATAGCGAACACCCAGGGAGTCGCAAGCCTTGACGGTTTCGCGCAACGCGTCGACGCCTTTTTTGTGGCCGAACACGCGCGGCATCAGCCGCTTCTTGGCCCAACGACCGTTGCCATCCATGATGATGGCAACGTGCTCGGGGACGCATGTATTTGCTTGCGGCACCGCAAGCGTAGAGCTGCAAAACTTGGTCACGAATCCGGCCTTATACCGTCATCAGCTCTTTTTCTTTCTCGGCGAAGGCCTTGTCGACCTCGACGATGTAGCGATCGGTCAGCTTTTGAATGTCATCCTGACCACGACGCTCGTCATCCTCGGAAACATCCTTGTCCTTGAGCAGCTTTTTCAACTGATCGTTGGCATCGCGGCGCAGGTTGCGGATTGCCACGCGCGCATCCTCGGATTCACCCTTGACGACCTTGATCAGCTCCTTGCGGCGCTCTTCGGTCAGCATCGGCATCGGCACGCGGATCACATCGCCCATCGACATCGGATTGAGCCCGAGGTCGGAGTCACGAATCGCCTTCTCGACCTTGGCGACCATCGGCTTTTCCCATGCCTGCACACCAATGGTGCGTGCATCGAGCAGGGTGACGTTGGCCACCTGATTGATCGGCGTCGGGCTACCCCAGTAATCCACCATGACGTGATCGAGCAGGCCGACGTGCGCACGACCGGTGCGCACTTTGCTCAGACTGATCTTGAGCGACTCGATCGACTTCTGCATCTTGGTTTCGGCGTTTTTTTTGATATCGGCGATCATTCTTTGTCCTCACAGCACAAACGAAACAGGCGGACCGAATCCGCCTGCCGAAGTAATCCTGAATCCGGCACGGGCACACAAGCGCCCCGCCAAAATCAGCAGTGTACCAGCGTGCCCTCGTCTTCCCCAAGCACCACACGCTTCAGCGCGCCTGCCTTGAAGATGCTGAAGACGCTGATATTCATCTTCTGGTCACGACACAAAGCAAAAGCGGTAGCGTCCATCACCTTCAGATTGCGACCAATCGCTTCGTCGAACGTCACCGTCTGGTAGCGCACGGCATCCGGGTTTTTCTTGGGATCATCGGTGTAAACGCCGTCGACCTTGGTCGCCTTGAGGACGATATCCGCCCCCATTTCCATGCCGCGCAGCGCTGCCGCGGTATCGGTCGTAAAGAACGGGTTGCCGGTGCCGGCCCCGAAGATCACCACCTTGTTTTCTTCGAGGTAGCGGATTGCCTTGCCACGAATGTAGGGCTCGGCAACCTGCTGGATCGTCAGTGCGGACTGGACCCGGCTGACGATGCCGGCATGGCGCATGGCATCCTGCAGTGCCAGCGCGTTCATCACCGTCGCCAGCATCCCCATGTAATCTGCGGTCGCACGATCCATGCCGGCCGCAGCAGGCGCTACGCCACGGAAGATGTTGCCACCACCGATCACCACTGCAACCTGCACCCCCAGATCCACCACGGCCTTGATTTCGCCAACAATGCGGTCAATGGTTGCCCGGTTGATCCCGTAGCTGTCCTCGCCCATCAGGGCCTCGCCGGACAGTTTCACTAGAATGCGCTTGTATTTGGGGGCTTGGCTCATGAAGGGTTTCCTTGTGCGGGGCGCTCGACGACGCGGTACTTTGAATTCTGGGTGCCGCCCGAGACAGGCGGACAAACGCCGCGCGTTGCCGCGCGGCGTCAGGCACTTCTACAACAATAGCTTAAAGCTTGGCGGCGGCAGCAACTTCTGCGGCGTAGTCCACAACCTTCTTCTCAATGCCTTCACCGACAACCAGCAGCGCAAATGCGTTGACCTTGGCCGAGTTGGCATTGAGCAGCTGCTCGATGGTCAGCTTGTCATCCTTGACGAAAGGCTGGCTCAGCAGCGTCACTTCCTTCAGGAATTTCTGCACGGTACCTTCGGCGATCTTCTCGATCATGGCTTCCGGCTTGCCTGCTTCCTTGGCACGCTCGATCGCCACGCGACGCTCGGTTTCGATCAGTGCTGCGTCGACACCCGAAGCATCCAGCGACTTCGGCTTGGCGGCAGCAATGTGCATTGCAACATCCTTGCCCAGCGCCTCGTCGCCACCGGCGAGATCAACCAGTACGCCAATCTTGCCGCCGTGCAGGTAGGTAGCCAACTGGCCTGCGGTTTCGTAGCGAACGAAACGACGCAGCGTCATGTTTTCGCCCAGTTTGGCGATGATGGCCTTGCGCAGATCCTCAACCGAAGCACCCGAATCGGTCACGGCTGCTGCAAGTGCTTCAACATCGGCCGGATTAGCAACAGCAACAGCCTTGGCGACAGCCGAGGCGAACTCGATGAAGCCGGCATCCTTGCCGACGAAGTCGGTTTCACAGTTGACTTCAACAATCGCGCCAACCTTCTTGTCGTCCGAGATGAACGCAGCGATCACGCCTTCGGCAGCGGTACGGCCAGCCATCTTCGAAGCCTTGTTGCCCGACTTGATACGCAGGACTTCTTCAGCCTTCTTGACGTCGCCATCAGCCTCAACCAGCGCCTTCTTGCACTCCATCATGCCCAGGCCGGTCAGTTCGCGCAGTTCGGCGACCATCTTTGCAGTGATTGCTGCCATGTTGATTCTCCTGAATACGGTTCAGATACAGTATTGAATTCGGTTTACTAGCTTGTGAAAAAGGGGCTGAACGCCCCTTTTTCATTTCGGACTCGCGACGAAGGCGAATCAGGCCTGGGCTTCAGCAGCCGCAGCGACGATTTCTTGCACAGCCTGGTTACGGCCTTCGAGCACCGCATCAGCAACGCCACGAGCGTACAGACGGATGGCGCGCGACGAGTCGTCGTTACCCGGCACAACGAAATCAACATCCTTCGGGTCGTTGTTGGTATCGACGATGCCGATAACCGGAATGCCCAGCTTCTTGGCCTCGACCAGTGCACCCTTCTGGTAACCGGTGTCGATCACGAAGATCGCGTCCGGCAGACCCTTCATGTCCTTGATGCCACCGAGCGAGCGGTCGAGCTTTTCGACTTCGCGCTGGATGTCGAGCAGTTCTTTCTTGCCGTAGCCGCTGTTTTCGTCAGCGAGGATGGCTTGCAGATCTTCAAGACGCTTGATCGACTGCTTGACGGTCTTGTAGTTGGTCAGCATGCCGCCGAGCCAGCGGTGCGACACGAACGGCATGCCGGCACGTGCAGCTTCTTCAGCAACGATTTCACGTGCCGAACGCTTGGTACCCACGAAAAGCACGGTGCCCTTGTTGGCTGCGAGGCGGCGCACATACTTCAGCGCTTCTTCGAACAGCGGCAGGGTCTTTTCGAGGTTGATGATGTGGATCTTGTTGCGGGCACCGAAGATGTACTGACCCATCTTCGGGTGCCAGTAACGGGTCTGGTGACCGAAGTGAACACCAGCTTCAAGCATTTCACGCATGCTAACGGACATTGGAAATCTCCAAATCGATAGGGTTATGGACTACCGTTCGCGCGACACCCTGACTGAACAGGGCACCCATATCGGGGCGAACCGGGAGAATTGCTACGCACGACCCATGCCGAACGTAGCCCAAGAGTATAGCCCAAGTTTACAGATCCATTCAAGCCCCGGCCACACAGCCCTACCGCCACTCCTGACAAGCCCGCACCGATGCCGCCGCACAGATGCGATCCAGCCGTGCTTGCGCCTGCGCAGCAAGTACGGCATCACCGACCGACTCAGCCAGACGCAACTGCAACGCATAGTCATCCGCCAGATAGGCAGGCTCCGCCAGTTGCCGATCCAGCAGGATGACACCCCGCAACTCAGCCAACGCTTCGGCACTCCGCCCCAAGGCACCCAACGACTCCGCCCTGATACGCCCCGCATGGGCGCGCTCGACCGACCCGGCGTCGATGGACGTGCTTGCGCGCGAAAGCGCGCCAGCCGCATCCCCCTCAAGCAAGAGCAAGCGCGCATCCAGATTCTGCAGTGGCACCGGGATCGGACACATCGCGCCACACAGGGAGACCGCCAGCTTCAGATGCAACCGGGCATCGGAAAGGTGACCGGCACCAGTGTCGATCACGGCGAGCTGATACGCGGCTCTCGCCCGCTGCTGATCCGGAAACAAGGCATCAGTCGGCATGCCGTCAATCGCGCGCACCGCGTCGTCCGACCGATGCAGCCGGACCAGCACCTGCGCCAGACCAAGGCGAGCCTCACCCGCCCCCGACCAGTCATCGATCGCCTGGCGCAAGGTCAGCGCGGACCGCCAGAGATCGGCCGCCTCTTCGTCGTTGCCAACCTGCGCCGCCCGGTTGGCTGCGAGTGCCGCCGCATCCGCACGCTGAAGCAGCACCGGCTTGGCCTGCGGCGGTGCACCACCACACGCAGCCAGCAGCACCGCCAACACCAATATCGACTTGCTCCGCATGAACAGGCTCACTCCGGTCATGGCCGGCTCGGCGGCACCGGGGCCAGCGTATCGGCCGGCGGCAACCACCCTTTTAATGGCCAGGATTGCGAGGCGCCATCGAGCGCATCGCGACTGGTCTGCAGCACCGCATCACCGTTGCGCAGGATCGACGGCAAGCGCGGCGCAGCCGCATCAACGGCCCGTCGCGTCGTTGTCATCATCGCCTCGGCCTCGCTGGCCGCGCGACTGGCGTGCTGCAGCGTGCCGTCCAGGCGCTCGAGCATCGTCGGCATTCGCCCCTGCAATTCGGCGGCGATCGCATCGACACGCGCAAGCGCCTGCTGACCTGTCTGTGCCACAGCCGGCAGATCCCGCTTGCTCAACTGATTCAGATTGACGATCAACTGATCGACCGAAGCACGGGTATCGCGCAACTCGGCCGTCAAACCGCGCACGTTGGCCAGCGTCTGGCGCAAATCGCCATTCGGGTCATTGACCACGTCGAGCGTTGTTTGCACCGAATCGATGACCGGCACGATGCGCTGGCGCAAATCGAGCGCAATCTCCGAGAGGCCGAGCGCCGGTGCAAATGTCAGCTTGCCCCCTTCCTTGATCGGCGCCTGATTCGGCGAGCCGCCGGCAATTTCGATGTAGTGATCGCCGATCAGGCCGTCCTGCTGCAAGATCGCCACCGAATCGGGCTTGATCCATTTGATGTAGCGCGCCTCGACCAGCAGATCGACATCGACCTTGGCCTGATCGTTCAGCGACACCGCATCGACAACACCGATCTTGAAGCCCGACAGGCGCACCTGCATCCCCGGCGTCAACCCGGCGCCGTGTTCGGCGACAAAGTGCAACTGCGTCTTGGGTACGAAATAACCCTGGCGCAAACCCAGCACCACCAGCAGCACCAGGACAATCCCGGCGCCGATCAGCACAAAGGCCCCTACCCGCATTCCCAACCAGCGAAAACGCGGATCGCTATCTCTCAGCAAGGGCATCGCTTTCCTTCGTATCGACAATGGTTGGCAAGGGTTCGGCGTGCAGCATGGCACCAGCACCGAGCAGCAGCATCGGCCGATCCTGCCTCAGCAGACCGAATGCTTCCTTGCAGTGGATATTGGCGGCGCCCTGCAACCACTCCAGCCACTCGACTTCGACCACCAACCAGGCCGGCGCCTGCACCAAGGCGCGCACCAAGGCCAGTACGCGGCATTGTGATCGCGACAGCGAAGCCGGCAGCGAAGCCATCAGGCTGGCACGTTCCTCCTCGGCGACCGCCAGGACATCCAGCACGGCAGCAATACGCACCTCAAGGTCCGCCATGGCGGCGGATTCATGGTACCACGCAGGTAAAATCAGGTTTTCCCACACCCGCAAATTGCTTACCAAACCGCCACCACCTTGCAGGCAAGCCACCGCACCAGTCGCAAAGCGCTGCAATCCGGCCACGGCATGACGACCTTCGTGCGTACGCAGTTCGCTTTCGAGGCCGTAGCAAACACCAGCCTGGCAGGCGGAAAAATCCCAATCGTCACTCACGACAACAACACCCAGACAAGGTCGATAAAGAAAACCGCCAACAGGCTGCGCACCACCGCACTCGACGACGCTTTGGGAATTTCGGTGACATAGGGCGCGACCCGCAAGCCGGTCCAGCACGCAAGCGCCGCGGCAGCCAGACCGAAGAGCAGCGATTTACCCAGGCACTGCAGCACCAGCCCGAATTGCAGCACCTGATCGATCCGCCGCACCTGATAACCGATCTCCCACCCCGACGACACCAGCGCCGCACCAACCAGCGACGCGCTCGCAAGGTAGATGGACAGCAATGCGGACGACAGCCCGATCCCGATGATGCGCGGCAGGACGATATAGGAAGAGACCGGAATGCCGACTGCCGCAAGGCTATCCAGCTCGCCATGAACACGCATGGCGGCCAGCTCGCTCGCCACCGCCGATGACGACCGCGCAATCAGCACCAAGGCCGCCAACAGGGGGCTGATATCCCGAAAGCTCAGTGTCGCCAGCAAGCGCATGGATGCCTCCCTGCTCTGGCCATACTGGCCATGCAGCATCAGCAGCACGATCCCGCCGAGCGCCACCCCGATCAGCAGCATGATCCAGGCGGCCTGGTTGCCGGTGAAGTACAGCTGCTTGAGCACAACCCGCCGCACCGGCGGGCGACGCAGTTGGCCGAGCAAGGGCAATAGCTTGAATAATTGGGACAACACGGATCGAACGACTCGCTCTGGCGAAGGCGGACTCTATAATCGTCGGCAAATCCGACGACCTGATAACGACTATGAACTATACCAGCCTGATTTTCATCGGCATTGGTGCGGCACTCGGCGCGTGGGCACGCTGGGGGCTATCGATCGCATTAAACCCGCTTTTTCCGACCGTACCGGCCGGCACACTCGCGGCCAACTGGATCGGTGGCTACCTGATGGGCCTGTCGCTCGGCGCATTCACGCTCTGGCAAGGGATATCGCCCGAGATCAAGCTATTGATAACGACGGGATTTCTCGGCGGGCTGACGACGTTTTCCACGTTCTCGGCCGAAATGACCACGCTGATCCTGCGACAGCAGTTCGGCTGGGCCGTCGCGGCGATCGGCCTGCACGTCGGCGGCTCGCTGACACTGACCTGGCTGGGACTCAAGACCGTCGCAGCACTCAAGGGAGGCATGTGATGCAGCTGATCCGCTTCTACCTGACGCAAACCCGCCGCCACCATGGCGTTCTGCTGTACGAATGGCTGCTCAAGCAGGCGCACGCGCAGGGCGCCAGTGGTGCAACCGCGTTTCATGCGCTTGCCGGCTTCGGGCGCCACGGCTGGCATGAAGCGACATTCTTTGAACTCGCCGGCGATGTGCCGGTCGCAGTCGAAGTCATTGCGAGCGACGAAGTCGTCGCCCGGCTGATCGCGGCAATCACTGCGGAACAACTGTCGCTCCCCTACCTGCAAGTGCCGGTGGCGCTGCACACCACCGGTGATGCGGACCAATCGAGTCAATAGACATATTCGATTAGATGCCCCGACTACAGCTGATTTAAACTATCCCCCTTTGCGCCCCTCTTCAAGGAATGCCCATGGCCACCAAGCACGCCAGTCTGTTGATTCTCGGTTCCGGCCCGGCCGGCTACACCGCCGCCGTCTATGCCGCTCGTGCCAACCTGAACCCGGTACTGGTGACCGGCCTGGCACAAGGCGGTCAACTGATGACGACCACCGATGTCGACAACTGGCCGGCCGATGCCGACGGCGTTCAGGGTCCGGAGCTGATGATGCGTTTCCAGAAGCATGCGGAACGCTTCGGCACCGAAATGATCTTCGACCATATCCACACGACGCACCTGAACGAAAAACCGATCCGTCTGGTCGGCGACTCGGGCGAATACACCTGCGACGCGCTGATCATCGCGACCGGCGCATCGGCACAGTATCTCGGCATTCCGTCGGAAGAAGCGTTCGCCGGTCGCGGCGTTTCGGCTTGCGCGACGTGTGACGGCTTCTTCTACCGTGGCCAGAAGGTCGCGGTCGTCGGCGGCGGCAACACTGCAGTCGAAGAAGCGCTCTACCTCGCCAACATCGCCGCGCACGTCACGCTGGTGCATCGTCGCGATACCTTCCGCGCCGAGAAGATCCTCGTCGACCACCTGATGGCCAAGGTTGCCGAAGGCAAGATTTCGCTCGAACTGAACCAGACGCTCGATGAAGTGCTCGGCGACGCCAGTGGCGTGACTGGCGCGCGCCTGAAGTCGAGCCAGGACGGCGCCACCAAGAACCTCGAAGTTGCCGGCGTATTCATCGCCATCGGCCACAAGCCGAACACCGACATCTTCCGTGGCCAGATCGAAATGGACAGCACCGGTTACATCATCACCAAGGGCGGTCGTGACGGTGGCGCCACCGCAACGACCGCACCGGGCGTGTTTGCCGCCGGTGACGTGCAGGATCACATCTACCGTCAGGCTGTCACCAGCGCCGCTTCGGGATGCCAGGCCGCACTCGATGCCGACAAGTACCTGGAAACGCTGCGCTGATCGAGCCGTAGCCAGATACGAAAAAGCGCACCCTCGGGTGCGCTTTTTTTCATCCGTCAGGCAAGTTTGAGAATGACACCAACCAGCAGCAGCGCCAGCACAGCGCAAAACCAGAACTGCAGCCGGCCGCGCCGTCGCAACACCTCGATTTCCCCCACCATGCGCGCATTCTGCTCGGCCAGCTCACCCAGAAGCCGGGTTGATGCTTGCAGGCCCTCGTGCAGGCCAATCACCTCGTGCCTGTTTTCCTCGACCAGCCGCTCAAGCCGGGCAATCCGTGCAGCATCGTCCCCGTCGCCAGCGGTTTCGATGACGATCTCGCGCGGCGGCTCGATCGATTTTGCCTTGGTGAACAGCCGTTTGGTCGCATCGATGATCTTGGGGGCATTCTCGATTACTTGCCCCCAGGGGATGGCCTGCAGGGCGACCAGCCAGTTAATTGCCATGATTCACTCCGGTTGTGCGCGCGATTGCGGTGCAAGCGATCGTCCGCACCGCCACCTCTCCGGCTCCACGCTCGCGTTCACGATTGCGCCTGTCGAATCGCCATCAACGCCTGATTGCGTAATGTCTTGAGCAGGTTCAGCTCTTCGTTGCCGATCTTCAGGCTGCCTGCCGTACGCCGATCGCCGTACAGCAAGCCGATCACCTGCTTGTCGAGCACCAGCGGCAGCACGATGAAGGTCTTCGCCGCCAGATGCTGCGAGTGCCATGCCGGAATGCGGTCGCGGATCGTCGCATCGTCGGTATCTTCGATCAGGATGTCGGCATTGCGCTGCAGCGCAACCTGAAAGACATCCATCACCGCGCCCAGTTCAACCCTGAACCCCGGGATGACCGAAGCGATGTCGCTGCCGAACCCGAACCGACCCACAATCACCGATCGTTTCGGTTCGCGCGTGCAGAGCAGGACGCGATCGAAACCGACCCCGCGATACATGGTCTCCAGCACCATGCGGAGCAGGTCGTTAAGCTTGAAGCCGCCAACCAGCGTATTGGCAATGTCCTGCACGCCGGCCGCGATCACGGCGGTGTTCGCGCGCGTGGCATCCTCCAGCGTTGTTTCGAGCCTCGCCCGGTCGATCGTGTCGGGCACGCTGGCGACGCCCTTAAGCTTTGCCGCGTCGAACTCGTCCAGCCGTCGAAGAAATGCGCTACTGCCCGCGCCCATGCCCAGTGCCTGCAGATAATCCCGGAACTGCACCGACACCTCGTGCAAGGTTTCACTCAGGTCATCCAGCGTCAGCCCCGTCGCCGGCAGATAACGCCGCTGAAGCTGCTCGAGCCGGCCGGCGCCGGTCTCGCAGGGCTGCTCCAAGACCGCCAACAGCTCGTGACCGAAATTGGCGTACACGCGCAGGCGATCCTGCTCGGCGTGTGCCGGACGCACGACACCATCGGGCAAGCACTGCATGCTGCGGCAGATGCGCTCGGGAAAGCGCCACTGCTTGGCAACCCCGCTACCGAGCTCTGCAAAATCGAGCCCGAGCACCGATTTGGCCGCCAGCGTCTCGCTACGCCCTTCGCGACACCGCTGGTCGATGCGCAGATTGTCGTCGGGGAAATAGTAGATCGTCAGCAGTCGGCCCAAGTGATGCAGCATCCCGCAAACCAGCGTTTCCTCGGCATCCCTGGCCCCGCTGCGGCGATGCAGCGCCCGGGCGAGCAAGCCGGAAAAGAACGCCCGAAGCGTCGCCTCCTTGATCGTCTGCGCCTGATGCTTGTCGTGAAGGTGCTCGAACAGCAGCACGGTAACGGCAAGGCTGTGGATGGTGTTGAAACCCAGAATGACGATGGCCCGCGATACGGTACTGATCGTGCCGCCGTACTGACCGTAAATCGCCGAATTGGCCAGACGCAGCAGTTTGTTGGTCAGCGCGAAATCGCGCAGCACCACGTCGGACAAGCCCTGCAGATGCTCGGCGTCATCCATCTGGATCTGGTTGAGGTTGCTGATCGCCTGCGACAAAGCGGGAAAATCACCACTACGCTGCATCCGCCAGAGCAGGCGGTCGAGTGTGGTGCCGGCTGCGCCGATCTCACGACCCTGTGCCTCGAGCCAACCGCGCAAAACCTGCATCCAGACATCAAGATTGCCGCTACCGTCACCAGCCAGCAGCGGTTGCAGCTCGGCCAGCTCGGGGCGCGCAGCCATATCGCCCAGCAAGCGCTGCAGCAGACGGATCGCGGCAGGAAGCGGATTGGCACCGGCGGCATCCGGCACGGGCAGCAACCAGGGGCCGTTTCGGGCGTCGATCAGCAACTGCGTTTCACCAAACGCGAGTGACATGCCTTGCTGCTGTGCCGCCTGCCAAGCAGCAAGACTGTCCAGCACCCAGGTCACCGCGAGCACCGGCGTCACCGGTCCCTCCCGCTTGAGACGTTGCACCAGCGGTTCGGCAGCCACTTCGCCAAGCGCCAACCAGCTCGTGTCGTCCAACCGGATGACGTCAAACGGCACCAGCAGCTGCGGGTGCCGCAGCGCAAGCAACTGCCGGCCGATTGTTTCGTCGCAGGCAGGCCGGATCGACAGCAGGAGCACGAGGGCACTGGATTGTTCATCCAGTCCCCGATGCATCGCCCAGCAGGCGTCCTGCAGCAGCATTTCCGTGATTCGATAGCGCGATTGCAGTGTCATACCCCTCTCCTGTCTGCACTTATAGCGTGCAGCCAGAGGGGTGTCATGCCCGATGCAATCCGGTGCAACAAAAAAGCCGCCGGCTGATGGCCGACGGCTTTGGAAGAGGCTGTTCGAACGGGCAGTGCTCAGGTTTTCGGCAGCGTCACGCCGCTCTGGCCCTGATACTTGCCGCCGCGATCGCGGTAGCTGGTTTCGCAGACATCATCTTCATCCGCTTCGAAGAACAGCACCTGTGCCACACCTTCGTTGGCGTAGATCTTTGCCGGCAGCGGCGTGGTATTGGAGAACTCCAGCGTCACATAGCCTTCCCACTCGGGCTCGAACGGCGTGACGTTGACGATGATGCCGCAGCGCGCGTACGTCGACTTGCCGAGACACACCGTCAGCGCATTGCGCGGAATGCGGAAGTACTCGACCGTGCGGGCCAGCGCGAACGAGTTCGGCGGAATGATGCAGTAGCCCTTGCCCGAGACGTCGACGAAGCTGTTTTCGTCGAAATTCTTCGGATCGACGATGGTGCTGTTCAGATTGGTGAACACCTTGAATTCGTCGGCGCAGCGGATGTCGTAGCCATAGCTCGACGTGCCGTAGGACACGATGCGCTCGCCGTTCACTTCCTTCACCTGCCCCGGAATGAAGGGTTCGATCATGCCGTGCTCTTCGGCCATACGGCGGATCCACTTGTCCGACTTGATGCTCATCGCGCTTTACCCATTGAAATTCGGTTGAATGGCCGGCATTTTACCGACAAGCCGCGCATCACGGGTACACCAGTATTTCTGGCCCCGCTCGTCTTGCTCTCGCAGCAACGATTGCCGACAATCAAGGCAAGGGAACAGAACAACAAGGAGCACCCGTACCGATGTCCAAGCAACCCTGCCCGGCCCTGAGCCTGCCCACCACCAGCGGCGGCCTTTTCGACACCGAGGCACTCAAAGGCCAGGCCTTTGTTCTCTACTTCTACCCCAAGGACAACACCCCGGGGTGCACCACCGAAGGCAACGACTTCCGCATTCATCACGAGGCGTTCGAAGCGGCCCACGTCAAGGTGTTCGGCATCAGTCGCGACAGCGTCAAGTCGCACGAAAACTTCAAAACCAAGCAGTGTTTTCCTTTTGAACTCGTTTCCGACCCGGAGGAGATCGCCTGCGAAGCATTTGGTGTCATGAAAATGAAGAATATGTATGGCAAACAGGTACGCGGCGTCGAACGCAGCACCTTTGTCATCGACCGTGCCGGCGACATCGTCAGGGAATGGCGTGGCGTCAAGGTACCCAGACATGTCGAAGAAGTACTCGATTTTGTCCAGACACTGAAATAAGAGAAGCGGCGCGTGCGCCGCTTTTTTCATGGCTGTGGCACTCGCACAGCACAACACGCTCAAAAGGGGAACGACATGGCTGCCCGCAAGCCTCGCCGCAAGGACGACACCAAGCTGTTCGTACTCGACACCAATGTGTTGATGCACGATCCGACCTCGCTGTTCCGTTTCCAGGAGCATGACCTCTTCCTGCCGATGATGACGCTGGAAGAACTCGACAACAACAAGAAGGGCATGTCCGAAGTCGCCCGCAACGCCCGCCAGGCCAGCCGCTTCATGGAGGAACTGGTCGCCGGGCGTGAACACAGCCTGCACGAGGGCGTGCCGCTGGATGGCCCGAGCAAGGGCCAGGCAGTCGGCCGGCTGTTCCTGCAGACCGAAGCCATCACCAGCGTCCTGCCGTCGCAACTGCCGATGGGCAAGGCCGACAACCAGATCCTCGGCGTCGTGCACCACCTGCAGCAGATGCAGCCCAAGCGCCATGTCATCCTCGTGTCGAAAGACATCAACATGCGCATCAAGGCCCGCACGATGGGGCTGGCGGCCGAGGACTACTTCAACGACAAGGTACTCGAGGATACCGACCTCCTCTACACCGGCATGCGCGAGATCGACCAGGCGTTCTGGGAGAAAAACGGCAAGGATCTGCAGAGCTGGCAGGAAGGCGGCCGCAGCTACTGGCGGATCAAGGGCCCGGACGTCATCGACCTCTATCCGAATCAGCTGCTGTACCAGCAGGGCGAGACGCCGTTCATTGCCCGCGTTGCCGAGATCGACGGCAAGAGCGCGCTGATCGTCAGCCTCAAGGATTACTCGCACCAGAAGAACGCCATCTGGGGCATTCTGGCGCGCAACCGCGAACAGAACTTCGCGCTCAACCTGCTGATGGACCCGGAGATCGATTTCATCTCGCTGCTCGGTCAGGCCGGCACCGGCAAGACCTTGCTGACGCTGGCGGCAAGCCTCGCGCAGACGCTGGAAACCAAGATCTACAGCGAGATCATCATGACCCGGGTCACCGTGCCGGTCGGCGAGGACATCGGCTTTTTGCCGGGGACCGAAGAGGAAAAGATGCAGCCGTGGATGGGCGCGCTCGAGGACAACCTCGACGTGCTGAACCAGACCGACGCCGAAGCCGGTGACTGGGGCCGTGCCGCGACGCGCGATCTGATCCGGTCGCGCATCAAGGTCAAGTCGCTCAACTTCATGCGCGGCCGCACCTTCCTCAACAAGTTCCTGATCATCGACGAAGCGCAGAACCTGACGCCCAAGCAGATGAAGACGCTGATCACACGTGCCGGCCCCGGCACCAAGGTCGTGTGTCTGGGCAACGTCAGCCAGATCGACACACCCTACCTGACCGAGGGCTCGTCCGGGCTGACCTACGTCGTCGACCGCTTCAAGGGCTGGAACCACTCGGGCCACATCACGCTGCAGCGCGGCGAGCGCTCGCGGCTGGCCGACTACGCCGCCGAAACGCTCTAGGCCAACGCCGAACGGCACAACGCGGGCAAATCCGCCCGCGTTGTGCGCTTCCCACGAAGCAATCACAATGCAATCCGCAACTGCCGTTGCCACAGTGGCCCCGCCAAGCCGATTCGCTCCCGCCGTATTCAATCGCCTGCGACGCACGCCCGCTGCGCCGATCGCTCCCCGCCGACCTGGATCACCCGATGACGCAGAATCTGCGCAACCTGCACATTGCAACCGAACGCCTGAACCTGCGTGCCTTTACCCTCGATGACGTCGATGCACTGCATGCGCTGACGCTTCAGCCCGAAATCACCGACATTCTCAACGACTGGGCCATGAGCCAAGAGCAATGCACACAATGGCTAACGTGGCACTGCAAGCGTTACGACGACTTCAACCCTGCCCAGCCTGCCCTGCCGCTCGCCATCTGCTTACCCGCGGGAGAGATGATCGGCTGGCTGGGCATCTGGCCCAAACCCAGCGTCAAGGTTGATTGGCCGGAAATGGCTTACGCAATCTCGCGCGACCATCGGGGTCAGGGATACGTCAGTGAAGCAGTGCGCGCCGCCAGCAACTGGCTGTTCGAGTGCGGCCCGCTTCCTGCGTTGATGGCAATCGCCAAGCCAGAGCACGAGCCTTCGCGCCGGGTGCTGCTGCGCAGCGGCTTCACTCAGCAAGGCACGGTCGAATGCGCGGACGACGGCACGTTCGACTACTTCGTACTCGCTCGTCCCGCGTAAAAATCAGCAAATGCTGTTGCACGGGCCGGCGCTGCCGGTCCTTTTTGCGTTCCGGGCTTTGAATCGGAGCGGCTTTTGGTTATGGTCGGCGGTCCAAGCAACGGCAAAGCACATCATGACCACGATTGCGGTCTTCAACCAGAAGGGCGGCGTCGGCAAGACGACCGTCACGGCCAACCTTGCCGCCGCCATGGCGCAGAACGGCACTGCGCCGCTGGTGATCGACCTCGACCCGCAGGCCCACCTGAGTCACTACTGGGGTTTCGGTGCTGCGCCTGGCCCGACGATCCACGACTTCTTCCGCGGTGTGGCAGCACTGTCCGATCTGGTCCGGCCGTTGCCGAACGGCATCGACTTCATTCCGTCCGAACTGGCGCTGTCGAAAGTCGACGCCCAGCTCACCCGTCACCGTGACCACCTGTGGCGGCTCCAGCTCGGGCTGACCGCCGAGATGCTGGCCGATCACGCGCCGGTGCTGATCGATTGTGGCCCGATGCTCGGCGTACTGGGCTTCTCCGCCCTGCTCGCTGCCGACCTCGTACTGGTGCCGGTTTCTCCCGAAACACTGGCGCTGCACGGAGCACGCATGAGCGCCCGCACGCTGGCCGGTCTGGAACGCCTGCTGCCACGCAAGCCGCGCCGCTACCTGCTCAACCGCTACCAGAGCGGCAACATCAGCAGCGAACACGCCTTGCGGCAGCTGCGCCACGACTATCCCGGCGAAGTCCTCGGTGCGACGATTCGCCCTGCCGAACTGTACGAAGCGGCGGTGATCCGCCACGCCGACGTATTCTCGCTCGACCCGGACAGCGATGCCGCGCAGGACATGGCCTTGCTGCTCGACGAACTGATCGAAACCGGCCTGATCGCACTCTGACCCGACCGGGATTCCCGGGGCGCGGCCAAACGGGCGCCGACTAGGCCGTCTGATCGACCACGACAAAGTACTTTCGCACCGTCTCGACCACTTCGAACCGGCCGGCGAAGCCTGCCGGAATCACGCCGGCTTCCCCCGGGCCGAATTCGGCTACGGCCCCTGTCCCGTCGTGCAACCGGACCCGACCTTCGATCACACAGAAAAACTCGTCGCGATTGTCCGCAAAGCGGATGTTCCAGCTTCCGACCTCGCACCCCCAGACACCGCACGACAGCCCTTGTCGCGCGTAATGCTCCCAGGTCGTCCGCAAGGGATTGCCGTCGACGCGGCGATCCGCGCGCGGATGGTCGTGGCTGGGCGACGTTTCGGCCGTCGTGAACTGGCAGATGGCGGAGTGATTCATGTTCGGTGTCGCATAAAAGCCGAAAGCATAGCCGATTAGGGCGTCGGCAATGGCAAAGGCCATCCGGCAAGCCGTTGGCCATCTCCATGTTTGCACCGCGCCAAATCGATGCACGCCGCAGCGCATCCATTCGCCAACACGCCGTATCGCCCCGGACAAGTCCTTGCGACGGCAGTGATTTCAGCATTGGCCAAATCGGTGCCAGCCACGCACCGGCAATGTGCAGCCGCAACAATTTCAACCGCTAAGTGCCTGATTTCATTTCCCAATAGAGCATTAACCGGCCGGCATCGCTAAGGCGTTTCCCCATCAGGAAACATGGCAATAGGATTGCAAAAACACGGCGTGCATGATGATTTTCACCCTGCCAGACGGCAGCGCACATCAACCCCAGAAAAGCGCAGGCGCCGTATCACCGATCCGGGATCAAGCCGCCTGCCAGATACTCGGAGAGCATGCGGATGTTTGCCACCCTTACCAAGCAAGGCCTTTGTGCCGCGGCACTGTTTGCCGCCGTATCCGTGCACGCAGCAGACAAACTGCCGAACGTGGTCATCCTGGCCACCGGCGGCACGATTGCCGGCACCGGTGCCACCAGCACCACCACGGTCGGCTACACCGCGGCCAAGATCGGCGTCGAGAAGCTGATCGAAGCCGTGCCGGAAATGAAGAAAGTGGCCAACGTCAAAGGCGAGCAGGTGTTCCAGATCGCCAGCGAAAGCATGACCAACGATCACTGGCTCAAGCTCGCCAAGCGCGTCAACGAGCTGCTGAAGCAGTCGGACGTGGACGGCATCGTCATCACCCACGGCACCGACACCATCGAGGAAACCGCCTACTTCCTCAATCTCACGGTCAAGAGCAAGAAACCGGTGATCATCGTCGGCTCGATGCGTCCGTCGACCGCGATCAGCGCCGACGGCCCGATCAACCTGTACAACGCCGTTGCGACCGCCGGCAGCAAGGACTCGGTCGGCCGCGGCGTGCTGGTGACGCTGAACGACGAAATCCAGGGCGCGCGTGACGTCACCAAGACCAATACCATGACCGCCAACACCTTCCGCTCGCCGGAACTGGGCAGCCTCGGCTACATCGTCTCGGGCAAGCCGATCTTCTACCGCGCCAGCACCCGCAAGAACACGGCCGATACCGAGTTCGACGTCAGCAAGCTCGACAAGCTGCCCGCTGTCGACATCGCCTACGGCTCGGCCAATGCCAACACCATCGCCATCGACGCCTTCGCCGCAGCCGGCGACGTCGGCATCGTCTATGCCGGCACCGGCGACGGCAGCCTGGCCAATACCGTGCGCCCGCGTCTGACCGAACTGCGCAAGCAAGGCCTGCAGATCGTCCGCTCCTCGCGCGTCGGCAACGGCCCGACCATCCGCAACGGCGAAAACAACGATGACGAAACCGACTTCGTCGTCTCGGACACGCTCAGCCCGCAAAAGGCCCGCATCCTGCTGATGCTGGCACTGACAAAGACGAAGGACACCAAGGAAATCCAGCGGATGTTCTACACCTACTGAAATTACGCGGGACTCCACCGTGCCAGCACGAACAAAGCCACCGCAAGGTGGCTTTGTTGTATGTGCCGGAAGCCACAACCGGATAGCGCCAGACTCGAACGCCAGAGTCCTCTCCTGCAAAGCAACCCACAGTTTGCAAGCAAAAACTTGCATGCCAACAGCATGCAAACTAAGATCGTCAGCGAGAAAATTGAATTATGTAAGACAAACGTAACGTACGTCCGGATCAACGACCACTCCCGAGGGCAGCCATGTCCAACATTGCCGGCAAAGCCTATGCAATGAACGTAGTAACGCCAATACGCTGGTATACGGTATGGCTCAACAAAGTGATTTTCTGGGCCGCACTTAAAAACCCGTCCACGCTCAAAGGCCTGATTACCTTGTCGCTGATCCATTACGCGCGCTGGGTGATCATTGGCCGCAACCAGTTTCCGCATGTCCACCCCAGCCAGCCGAAAGAAGACCTCAAGTACGCATACATGCTGTTCTTCAGCAATTTCAACGGCAGTTGGGATCAGTATGTCGACTCGTTCACCTTTGCCATTCCCAGCGGACTGGACATGTTCTGGAAATGGAACATCCGTTATCCCAAATCGGTCGCGCTGACGCCGTTCCATAAATACATCCGCTACAACCAGCTCGACACGCTGCACTACTACAACGCTTATCCGCTCGCCACGTCCAATGACGTGAAATCGGCCCGCATCGTCAAGGCCAAACTGCTGGATTTCGACAGTACCACCCGCGAAAGCAGTGACGACGAATTCGCCCGGCAATACCGCAAGCTGCTGCGGGACCTGCAGCACGACCTGGGCGATATGTACCCCACACCCATCGTCAGCATGTCGGCCTATCAGGTCGAGCGGCGCCAGCGCTGGCATGACGGCCAACTCGACGGGAGCAAGCACTGATGGGCAATCTCAGTGGCAACGCCTATGCACTGACGGTACTTTCGCCGATCAGGCCCGGTATCGTCGCGGACGAAGAAATCGCCTATGCAGACAGGGTCCGCAGCATTCTGCTGAGCTGGAATGAGCTGAAAAACAGCCCGATGACAGCGGTACCGCAGACCTATCTGTGCCGCTATTTCGTGCTCGACAATCCGTATACCGAATCACTGCCCGGCGGCGGTGCGCTCGACACCATCAGCGACTGGCTGCCAGTGGTGCCCGACTGGCTGCGGCGCGCCGTCATGCCGGCACACGATCAGCTCAAGTCGCGCTATCTGGTGTTCTCCGCCAATGTCCATGTCGGCCCGTCCGGCAATATTGCGCCCTATCTGCGCGGCATGTGGCAGGCCATACGTCCGCAGATCGAATCGATCTGGCAGTACTGCTACGGCTTTGACGAGGTCAAGGATGCCGACGGTTTCGCCACTTATATTCAGCGCTGCGCACTGCCTGCATCGCTGTTTTTTGTCGGCTCCAACGACGAGGCTCTGCCCGAGCAGCTCAAGGCGCTGTACATCAAGCAGGAGTTCGCCAAGTTCGCCGTCGCCAACCAGGGCCTGCCGACCGCAACCTTGCGGCAGCACTTCCGGGACTTCATGACGCGCATCGCCCCGCACGAACTGGCCGCCCCCACCTGGGAACCCGGCAAGTACCGACTGCCCTGATCAACAAGGATTGCAAGCGTGACCCAACAACTGGATTTGCTGGATATTCAGGGCAATGTGCTGCGTGCCTACGGCCGCTTTCGTTATCCGGCCGCCCGCTACGTGTTTTTCAATATCCGTGACGGTGCCCGCGGGCGTGATTTTGTTGCCGCCCTGACCCGTCGCGTGACCACCGCGGTGCAATGGGGCGAAGGGCCGGACAAACTGCCCGCGCCCGAGTGGACACTGAATGTCGCCTTCGCCTACCAGGGACTGAAAGAGCTGGATCTGCCGCGCGAGTCGCTGATCGGCTTCTCGCCCGAATTCGTCGCCGGCATGAAAGACCGCCGGGACATCTTGGGCGATGACGGCCCGAGCGCCCCCGAACACTGGGACCCGATCTGGCAGCGCAACCGCGAAACGCGCGAGCATGACGTACACATCTTCGTCTCCATCAACGGCCTGATGCCCCTCCCCAAGGACGCCGACCCCGCCGTGATACACGCTGCAGTACAGGAAGCACAGGCACGCGTCGAGGCCGGTTACCGGTGGCTGCAGGATCAGTTGGCCGCATGCCAGGGTGGCGTGGTGCAGTTGGGCGGGCATCGCGGCGACGACGGCGATCTGCTTGATTATCAGGACGTGAAGGCCGTGCTGGACAACGGCGTACCGACCAGCAAGGAGCACTTCGGCTACACCGACGGGATTGGCGACCCGGTGTTCGAAGGCGTGCCCTACGATGCGGACCGCATCAACGGCCGGGGCAAGCAACTGGACAACGGCCAGTGGGCGCCGCTGGCGGCCGGCGAGTTCCTGCTCGGCCACACCGACGAAGCGCTGGAATACCCACCCGCCCCCAGCCCGCTGCTGCTGTCACGCAACGGCACGTACATGATCTACCGCAAGCTGCACGAGAACGTCGGCACGTTCGAAAAGTACCTGGACGAACACGGCGAACGCTATCAGGGCGGCAAGGAGCTGCTGGCAGCCAAATTCGTCGGCCGCTGGCGCGACAACGGCGCGCCCATCGTCAAGGCCTGGGATGCCGGCAGCAAGCTGCGCTTCGATGCCGAGTACAAGGCTGCCGACAGCCACGGCAAGGATCAGCTCCTGAGCAACTTCACCTACGACGAGGACATGAGCGGCGGTCGCTGCCCTTTCAGCGCACACATTCGCCGCATCAACCCGCGCGCCTCGCTTGAGCTCACCCGCGACGAACAGCCCCCGGCCAAAGTCTGCGGCGGATTCAGCGTCAGCAAAGGCGCGTTCGACACCCCCGGCGCACTCAGCAACCGCCGCCGCATCCTGCGCCGCGGACTGCCCTACGGCGAGGTCAAGGATCGCAGCCGCGACGACGGCAATCACGGCATCGTCATCATGATGCTCAATGCCGACATCAACCGGCAGTTCGAATTCGTCCAGCAGCAGTGGATCAATTACGGCAACGACTTCAAGGCCGGCAACGACAAGGAAATCCTGCTCGGCAACCATAGCCAGAGCGAACACTTCCCCAGCAAGGCCGTACTGCAGGTCGACCCGAACAGCGACGAAGCCCCCTACATCCTGCCGCGCCTGCCGCGTTTCGTGGAAACACGTGGCGGTGACTACTTCTTCGTACCCAGCCTGACCGCATTGCGCATGATCGCAGCCGGCACGGTGGATCCGACCTGAGATCCGGCTCGCTGCATCACACGCATACAGCGACGTACCGACAACACCCCCTTCGCCAGTGCGACGGGGGTGTTGTGCATTCAATGGCCTCGTACCGAAGTTGGTGCTTCACTCGCCCTGTTTGCTTGCGGCCTCGGCGCTGCGACGCAGGTTGTCTTCGAGTTCGTCCAGTGCCGCAGCATTGTCCTTGGCCCAGTCGTACAACGCGCTCAGCGGCTCGACAAACCGGATGCCCAGCGGCGTCAGCGAATACTCGACTTTCGGCGGCACGACGTGAAACACCTCGCGATGCACCAGACCGCCGTTTTCCACCTCCCGCAACGTCTGCGTCAGCATTTTTTTCGAGATGCCGGGCAGCGCGCGCTCCAGCTGGCCGGTACGCATCGGGCCGTAGCTCAGCACCGACAGGACCATCGACGTCCACTTGCCGTTGAGGATGTAGTGGATCCGCCGTTGCGGGCAGTTTTCTCGCAGGATGAAATCCGGTTCAGCCATCCGGCATGCCTCCAAAAGTTACCAAATGGTAACTACATTACAAAAAAGTACCTACTTTTCAAATAGTTAGTACACCTCTTAGGATTGTAGCACCTGTCCGGAACCCGCTCCGCGTTCACCCGGCCACGTAGTGAGCGCCCCGGGGCATTTCGTCCGGACAAGCCATTTGAACCTGGAGGTACACCATGCAAGCAGCAGTCATCCACGCCTTCGGCGGCCCCGAGCAGATCCGCCTTGAAGAGGTCGCCACACCACGTCCCGGCCCGGGCGAAGCGCTGGTCAAGGTGCTGGCCGTCGGCATCAACCGGCTGGATCATTACGTGCGCCTGGGTCAGATTGCCCCGGCGCTGGCCTTCCCGCACATCCTCGGCTCGGACGCCATCGGCGAAGTCGTCGAACTGGGCGAAGGCGTCAGCCGCGTCAGCGTCGGCGATCGCGTCATCACCATGCCGGGCTACCCGACCGACCCGGCCCACACCGATGTGCGCCCGGTCACCGCTGCCGCCAGTTATGCCATTCCGGGCATCCAGATTCCCGGCACATATGCGCAATACGTCGTCGTGCCCGAGCACTGGCTGCTCCGCGACACGACCGACCTGCCTGCCGAGCAGCTCGCCGCACTGCCGGTAGCGCTGCTGATCGCGATCCGCTCTGTCCAGATTGTCGGCGAGGTCAAGGCTGGCGACCGGGTGCTGATCCACGCCGGCGCATCGAGCACCGGCATCATGGCCATCCAGGTAGCCCGTGCGCTAGGCGCACGGGTCGCCACGACGGTGCAGAGCGCTGCATCGGCCGAGCTGGCAAACCAGCTGGGCGCCGAGCTGGTCATCGACAGCAACGGGCAGGACTTCGTCGAAGCCGTCCGCAACTGGACCGGCGGCGCCGGTGTCGACGTGGCGATCGACAATCTCGGTGGTGACGTACTCGCCCGGACCATTGCCGCCGTCAGGCCGCTCGGCATCATCGTCACGATGGGCTTCATGGCTGGCACGACCGTGAGCTTCGATATCCGCGATTTCTTCTTCTCGCAGAAGCAGCTGCGCGGCACGCTGGTTGGCGACATCGAGGACTTTGCTGCCTGGCTCGAACCGATCAAGGCCGGCCGGATCAAGCCACAGATCGACAGCGTGCTGCCGCTGTCGCAAGCCGCCGAGGCGCACCGGCGCATTGCGGCCAACCAGGCACGGGGCAGCATCATCCTGCGGCCGTGGCCAAGCACCGGGGCCGATCATGACTGACGACGTCGTTGCACGCCTGGCCGGGCTCGGCCTCACCCTGCCCGAGCCGCCCCAGCCACTCGGCGCCTATCAGGCGGTTGTCCGGACCGGATCGTTGCTGTTCGTCTCGATGCAGGGGCCGGCCATTGCCGGCGAACCCGTACTGCTCGGGCGCATCGGCGCGGAGCTGACTGTCGACGAAGGGCGCGAGGCGGCCCGGCGTGCGGTACTCAACGCGCTTGCGCAGCTTCATCGCCACCTCGGTAGCTTCAACACGCTGGTACAGCTTGTCCGGCTGGATGGCTACATCACCTGCAGCGACGACTTCACCGGGCACGCTCAGGTGCTCGATGCCGCATCGGAACTGCTCGTCGCCGTACTGGGTGACCGCGGTGCACACGTGCGGACGGTATGCGGCGTCCGCAACCTGCCCGGCGGACTGCCGGTCGGCCTCGCCCTGACTTGCGCAGTTCAGGACGCCCCAGCGGCAGCATCGTCCGGCGCTTCCGGCTGAATCGGCGTACGTCACCGGCCGCACTGCGGTCGGCGACACATGGCCCGGCGGCAAAGTTTCTTATGGCAACAACTGGCCGCCACGCTACAATCGGGATTGATTCTCATCTCACGAGTTCAATCATGCCGCTTCGCCGCCTTGTTCCTGCCCTGTTTGCACTGGCCCTGAGCGCCTGCGCCAGCATCGACGCCACGTCGACCCAGTACGTCGGCGTGGCCCACCCCGCGCCGACCGACCCGGCATCGGTACAGATCCTGCGTGAAGAGCCGAAGAAGCCGTTCGACCGGATCGGCGAAGTGAAGATCGACGCCAGCACCGATCCTGCACCCGGCGTGACCGAAGTCGAGGACAAGCTGCGCGCCGAGGCAGCGAAGCTCGGCGCCGACGCCGTCGTCATCGTCTACGACCGCATCCAGCCGGTCGGCGCCTATGTGTCGGGTCCCTACTGGGCAGCAACGGTGCAGGACATCGAAGGCCACCGGCTGATCGGCATCGCGATCAAGTACCGCTAGGCCGCCAGCGGCAAGGCGGTCGGCAGCGCTTCGCCAACCGCCTCGCCGACGAGGATGATTGCCGGGCTGCCGAGCCCGGCCGCCTCGGCATCGCCGGCCAGTGCACTGAGTGTCGTCACCAGCCTTTGCTCGCGATCGGTGCTGGCCCATTGCACCACAGCCGCCGGCGTACAAGAAGGCAAGGTCCGCATCAGGCCATCGCTCAGGCTGCCGATCCGTCTCATGCCCATGTAGATCACCAGCGTCGTCCCGGCCGCGGCCAGCGCATCCCAGTCCGGCTCGGAATGGTCCTGCGCATGCGCGGTGACGAAGGTCACGCCACGGCAGTGCTCGCGATGCGTCAACGAAATGCCGAGGCTCGCCGCAGCGGCGAGGCCGGAGCTGATGCCGTTGACGATCTCGACCGCCACGCCAGCCGCCTGCAGGTAGGCAATCTCCTCGCCGGCACGGCCGAACAGCAGCACCTCGCCGCCCTTCACCCGTACAACGGCCTTGCCGGCCAGCGCATAGCGGCGCATCAGCCGCTGGATGAAATCCTGCGGCGTCGATTTGCAGCCGCCGCGCTTGCCGACGCGGATCACTCGCGCCTGTGGCGCCAACTTCACGATGTCGGGATTCGCGAGATCGTCGAGCAGCAGGATCTCGGCCGCCGCCAGCGCCTTGGCCGCCTTCAGCGTCAGCAGATCCAGATCGCCGGGGCCGGCACCGAGCAGGGTTACTTTGCCGTTCATGATGTTCTCCTTGAATCCGCGTTCAGGCGGCCCGTGCGCCAGGCACGCACAGGCGTTTGATTTCGGGCACGCACGAACCGCAGACGGTGCCACAACCGAGTTCGGCCTTCAGTTGTTCAAGACCGGCACCAGCCGCAGCGCGGCCGGCGATTTGCGATTCGCGCACCTGCATGCAGTTGCAGACCACCCGATCACGCGGCACGGTGCTTGCGCCCTTAGGCGCAAACACCGCCAGTCGCGGCCCCTGCCAGACCTCGCCGGCGAGCAAGGTATCGAGCAGTCCCTCGGCGCCGGACACATCGCCAGCAAACACGAAGCCGGCCAGCACGCTGCCGCCTTCATCCCGCGAACGCCAGCCGACCCGCTTGACCAGATTGCGCCGCGCGTCGCGATACTCGAGTACGTCAGCGCCCGGTTGCAGCTCGAGCGCAGCGAACAGATTTTCCAGCCAGCCGGCCGGTGCTTCGGCACACGCGGCGCGTAGTACCAGCGTGTCGCGCCCCTGCAGGCTGATCGCGGCGTAATCGCAGTCGGCCAGCAACGGCTGCACCGCCGCGTGCAGCTGCAATACATCCGGACTGCGCAACGCCGCCATTGCCCGCCATGGCAGCTCGGCCCGCTCGATCCGGACCGCGGCATGTTTGAGCTCGGGCTGGAACGAACGCGCGTCGACCATCGGCACGCTGGTTTCGTTGATGCCAAGCGAGTTGAGGAACTGGCCGTTCCAGTGCATCGCGGCGAAGACGCTACCGCTCGGCACGTCATTGCCGATCGCCAGCGGCAGCACCAGTGCGCCACGCTTGCTGGCCACCCGCACCAGATCGCCGGCCTTCAGGCCACGGCGCTCGGCATCGTGCGGATGCATCGTCAGGCTCGGCTCGGGTGTGTGAGCGAACAGCTGCGGCAGCCGTCCGGTACGGCTCATGCCGTGCCACTGGTCGCGCAAGCGGCCGGTGAGCAGATGAAACGGATAGCGGGCATTGGTCGGCTCGGCGACCGGTTTGTACGGCGTAGCATGAAAGCGCGCGCGGCCATCCGGCGTGGCAAAGCCGCCGTCCACATAACGCCGCGCCAGCCCCTGACGCATGCCGGCCGGCAGCGGCCATTGCTGCGGGCCATGCGATTCGAGCAGCGCGTAGTCGAGGCCGCCGATGTCGAGGTCACGCCCCACCGTCAGCCTGCGGTGCTCGTCGAAAATCGCCGATGTTTCCACATATGCGAAACCCGCTGCTTCATCCGGGTACAGTCGTGCCGCAATCCGTTTCGCGACTTCGCACGCAATCCACCAGTCGGGCCTCGCCTCGCCCGGTGCGGCGACTGCGGCGCGGACGCGCGAGATCCGACGCTCGGAATTGGTCACCGTTCCGGCCTTCTCGCCCCAGGTCGCGGCCGGCAGCAGCACATCGGCGTACGGTACGGTGTCGGTATTGGTGAATGCCTCCTGGACGACGACGAACTCGGCCATTTCGAGCGCCTCGGCTACCTTGCCGGCGTCGGGCAGCGAATGCGCCGGGTTGGTACAGGCGATCCACACCGCCTTGATCCTGCCGTCCCGGATCGCGTCGAACATCGCCACCGCCGGCAAGCCCGGCTGGTTCGACAACCGCCCGGCCGGCACGCCCCAGACCTCGGCAACCTCGGCGCGGTGCGACGGGATCGCGATGTCGCGATGCGCGGCGAGCATCGTCGCCATGCCGCCGACTTCGCGCCCGCCCATCGCGTTCGGCTGGCCGGTCAGCGAGAACGGTCCGGCGCCGGGCTTGCCGATCTGGCCGGTGGCCAGGTGCAGATTGATCAGAGCCAGATTCTTGTCGGTGCCGTGCGCCGACTGGTTCAGCCCCATGCAGTACAACGAGAGCGAGGCACCGCCGCTGGCGCCGAACCATTCAGCCGCCTGGATCAGGTCGGCTTCGAGTATCCCGCACAGCTCCGCCGCCATCTTGGGCGTGTAATCGCGCACCAGTTTTTTCAGCTCGGCAAAGCCGGCGGTGTGCGCGGCGATGTAGGCCGGGTCGACCAGTCCTTCCCAGATCAGGTGGTGCAGCATGCCGTTGAACAGCGCAACGTCGGTGCCGGGCTGGATTTGCAGATGCAGGTCGGCCATCGCCGCCGTATCGGTACGGCGCGGATCGATGACGACCCACTTCGTCGCCGGCCGTGTCGCCTTGGCCGCCTCGAGCCGACGGAACAGCACCGGGTGCGCGTACGCCATATTGCTGCCGGCGAGCAGCACGCAATCGGCAAGTTCGAGGTCCTCATAACACGTCGGCGGACCATCGGCACCGAGCGCCAGTTTGTATGCCGTGACGGCGCTGCTCATGCACAGCCGCGAGTTGGTATCGATGTTGTTGGTACCGACGACGCCCTTGGCGAGCTTGTTGAAGACGTAATAGTCCTCGGTCAGCAGTTGGCCCGACACGTAGAACGCCACCGCATCCGGGCCGTGACGCTCGATGATGTCGGCAAAGCGCTCGGACACCGTGTCGAGCGCGGCATCCCAATCGATGCGCTGACGTTCGGCATCACGCGTCAGCCGCATTTCCGGATACAGCGCACGACCGGTCAGGCTGGCCGCAGTCGCCGGCAGGGTCATACCCTTGGTGCACAGCCGGCCGAAATTGGCCGGGTGCGAGGGATCGCCCTGAATGCCGGTGATCCGGTCGCCGTCCGACTCGATCAGCACGCCACAGCCGACGCCGCAGTAACAACACGTGGACTTCGTGACCGTTTTCATCGCCATGCTCCCCGTCCTTACCCCAACGCCAGATAGACGTCGCCGTTCTCTACCTTCGCCGGAAAGCGCCGCGCACAACCGACATCGGGCGCCCTGGCCTCGCCCGAGCTCAGGTCGATGTTCCAGCTGTGCAGCGGGCACGTCACCGTCTCGCCGTGAACGATGCCCTGGCTCAAGGGCCCGGCCTTGTGCGGGCAGCGGTCGAGCAAAGCGAACACGTTGTCGGTTGCGGTACGGAACACGGCGATATTGCCGGCGTCGCGCTCGACCACCCGGCTGCCGAGCACCGGGATATCGGTGACCGCGCAGACGCGCAGCCATTGTTCGGTGTTCAGCGGGGCATTCATGCCGGTTCTCCTGCGGTCACGAGTTTGATCGGGATGTACTCGTTCTTCTGCGCGCCGGCGATCCGCGCCGCCCATGGGTCGGGCAGGCCTTCGAGCGAGTACAGCAGCCGCTCGTACAGCGCCTTGCGGTTGGCTGCGTCGTCGACAACCCGTTGCTTGATGTAGTCGAGGCCGACGCGGGCGATGTAATGCACGGTGCGGTCGAGGTAGTACGCCTCTTCGCGGTAGAGCTGCAGGAAGGCGCCGCTGTATTCCTTCACCTCGTCGCTGGTTTTTACTTTGCAAAGAAACTGCGCGACCTCGGTCTTGATGCCACCATTGCCGCCGACATACAGCTCCCAGCCGCTGTCGACGGCGATCACGCCGACGTCCTTGATCCCCGATTCGGCGCAGTTGCGCGGGCAGCCGGAGACCGCGAGCTTGACCTTGTGCGGCGACCACATGTTCGCGAGCATGGTTTCGAGGTCGATGCCCATCTGGGTGCTGTTCTGCGTGCCGAAGCGGCAGAACTCGCTGCCGACGCAGGTTTTCACCGTGCGAATCGACTTGCCGTAGGCGTGGCCGGACTGCATGCCGAGGTCCTTCCAGACACTGACAAGGTCTTCCTTCTTCACGCCCAAAAGGTCGATGCGCTGGCCACCGGTGACTTTGACCATCGGCACGTGGTACTTGTCGGCAACGTCGGCAATCCGCCGCAACTCGGATGCATTGGTCACGCCGCCCTTCATTTGCGGAATCACCGAGAACGTGCCGTCCTTCTGGATGTTGGCGTGAACGCGCTCGTTGACGAAGCGGCTTTGCGGATCGTCGACGGCCTCCTTCGGCCAGGTCGAGATCAGGTAGTAGTTGACCGCCGGCCGGCATGTTGCGCAGCCGTTCGGCGTGCGCCATTCGAGGAAGTCGTAGACGGCCTTGTGCGACGTCAGATGGTGTTCGCGGATCGCCTTGCGCACCTCGCCATGGTTGTGGTCGGTACAGCCGCACACCGCCTTGGTCTTCGGCGTTTCCTGGAAACTGCTGCCCAGCGTGTTCATCAGGATCTGCTCGACCAGGCCGGTGCACGAGCCGCACGAGCTGGCCGCCTTGGTGTGCTTCTTGACGTCGTCGACGGTGAACAGGCCCTTGTCCTTGATCGCCTTGACGATGCTGCCCTTGCACACGCCGTTGCAGCCGCAGACCTCGTCGCTGTCCTGCATCGCGCCGGCGCGGCTCTGGCCCTGGACGCCGGCGTCGCCGATCGCCGACTCGCCGAACATGATGTGGTCGCGCAGGTCCGCGATCTTGCGTCCCTCGCGCAACAGCTTGAAGTACCACGCACCGTCCGCGGTATCGCCGTACAGGCAGGCACCGACGAGCTGGTCGTCCTTGATCACCAGCTTCTTGTAAACGCCGCCGGCCGGGTCGGACAGCACGATGTCCTCGGTGCCCTCGCCGCCCATGAAATCGCCGGCGCTGAACAGGTCGATGCCGGTGACCTTGAGCTTGGTCGACAGCAGCGAGCCCTTGTACTGGCCGATGCCGAGCTGCGCCAGATGGTTGGCGCAGACCTTGGCCTGCTCGAACAGCGGCGCGACCAGACCGTAAGCCACGCCACGGTGGCTGACGCATTCGCCGACGGCGTAGATGCGCGGGTCAAAGGTCTGCAGCGCATCGCTGACGACGATGCCGCGGTTGCAATGCAGCCCGGCGCTTTCCGCCAGCGCGGTGTTCGGGCGGATGCCGACGGCCATCACCACCAGATCGGCAGCGACTTCGTCGCCGTCCTTGAAACGCACCGCGGTCACTTCTCCGGCGTCGTTACCGACGAGCTCGGCGGTCTGCTTCTGCAGCAGGAAGGTCAGCCCGCGCTCCTCAAGCGAGGTTTGCAGCAACTGGCCGGCGGTCACGTCGAGCTGCTTGTCGAGTAGCCACTCGCCCAAGTGCACGACGGTGACATCCATGCCGCGGATCTTCAGCCCGTTGGCTGCCTCGAGCCCCAAGAGGCCGCCACCGATGACGACGGCGTGCTTCTTGGCCTTGGCGGTAGCGATCATCGTTTCGGTATCGTAGATGTCGCGGTAGCTGATCACGCCTTTCAGGTCCTTGCCCGGCACCGGCAGGATGAAGGGCATCGAACCGGTCGCCAGCAGCAAGCGGTCGTACGGCTCCTCGGTGCCGTCGTCGGCGACGACGGTACGGCGGTGCCGGTCGATCCGCGCGACGCTCTTGCCCAGATGCAGCCGGATGCCGTTTTCCTCGTACCACGACAGCGGGTTCAGGACGATGTCCTTGAACTCCTGCTCGCCGGCCAGCACCGGCGAGAGCAGGATGCGGTTGTAGTTCGGGTACGGTTCTGCACCGAGCACGGTGATCTCGTACAGATCGGGCGCCAGCGTCAGCAGTTCTTCGACGGTGCGGATGCCGGCCATGCCGTTGCCGACGACGACGAGTTTGGGCTTTTTCATTGTGGTTTCTCCTTAAACACGCGCTGCGGCAACGGTCCAGTCGCTGCGCCACCGCTGCTTCACACCGGCCAGACTCATCCAGCCCAGCGCGGCGATGCAGGCGAACAGCCACAGCCCGGTCGCGTAATCGCCGGTGGCCTGCTTGATCGCACCGAGGCTGGCTGCCAGCGCAAAGCCACCAACACCACCGGCCATGCCGATCAGCCCGGTCATCACGCCGATTTCCTTGCCGAAGCGTTGTGGCACCAGCTGGAACACCGCGCCGTTGCCGGCCCCGAGACAGAGCATCGCGGCAATGAACAGTGTCACCGCACCGGCCGAACCGCCGACGTTGAAACCGGCCAGCGCAATCAGCAAGGCGGTGGCGGTGTAGACGACGAGCAGGGACTTGGTGCCGCCGACCTTGTCGGCCAGCACGCCGCCGATCGGGCGCATCACCGAACCGGCCAGCACGCAGGCGGCGGTATAGAGGCCGGCGGTTCTGGCATCGAAGCCGAACTGGTCATGGAAGTAGCCGGGCAAGGCACTGGCAAAGCCCGAGAAGCCGCCGAAGGTGATCGCATAGAAGAACATGAACCACCACGCGTCCTTCTCGCCGAGCACGGCGAGGTAGTCGGCGAGTTTCTTTTTCGGCGCGGCACCCGGCGCATCCTTGGCGTTGAGGGCATAAACAATCAGCGTGATCACCAGCGGAATGCATGCCAGACCGAAGACGTTTTGCCAGCCGAACGCCACTGCCAGCAGCGGCGCAAACAGTGCGGCCAGCACGGTGCCCGAGTTGCCGGCACCGGCAATGCCCATCGCCGTGCCTTGATGCTCGGGCGGATACCAGCGCGAAGCCAGCGGCAGGGCGACGGCAAACGACGCACCGGCCACCCCGAGGAAGAGCCCCAGCGTCAGCGCACCGGTCAAGGTCGAGAAGCCGACTTGCCACGCCGTCAGCAGCGCAGCGATCACGATCACCTGTCCGATCAGCCCCGCATGTTTGGCGCCGATCCGGTCGACGACAACCCCCATCACCAGCCGCAGGATCGCGCCGGCCAGAATCGGCGTGGCGACCATCAGCCCGCGCTGCTGCGTGGTCAGGTGCAGATCGCCGGCGATCTGTACCTGCAGCGGCCCGAGCAGATACCAGACCATGAAACTGAGGTCGAAATACAGGAAGGCGGAAAACAGCGTCGGCGTATGCCCTGCACGCCAGAAGGAACGGTTCATGACAATCTCCCAAGCAGGAAAACAAAAACGGCATCCGTCCATGTCGCGAAACATGGAGGGACGCCGTTGTCCTTGAAGCTGAAAACCGCCGTTGGCCTTCACTTCCGATTTGGCGAGCGGCACGCCGTTGTGCCACTCACTTCATGTTCAGCAAGGGCCGTGCCAGATCATGGTTTTCGTTCACGCTCGGAATTTGCTGGGTTTCCGGGACAACTCGTCCCGGCATGGCGCACTGCATCGGTGCAAATGGCAGCCCGCGCGCACAGCATTTGCGCACCGCAACATCGCAGGTCGGCGCTTCAGCGCCGCCCGTCGCCGATCCCGCCAACGCCGGCATCGGCACGAATTTCGAATCCGTCCGCATAACCCTGCGGATCGCTGCCGTCCCAGCCCCTGTCGTCGATCAGCGTGCTGCTGCGCATCGGGCTGGCTGGCTGCAATACGCCCAGCGCGGAGGCGGCTTCGTCGTAAAGCGCGGTCTGATTGACCGCACGCACCACAGCCGCCATGTCGACCTGCTGCGACAGCAAGCCCCAACGGCGGTACTGGCTGAGGAACCACAGCCCGTCCGACAGATACGGGTAGTTGACGCTGCCGCCTCCGAAGAAGCGCATCAGCGGCGCAGTGTCGCCGAGACGACCATAGTCGCCAAGCAAGCGCGGCATGATCAACTGGCTGGCCCGGCCGACATAGCCGGGCCCGGACAGCCAGCCCGCGGCCTCGCGCCGGTGTTCGAGGTCGTCGAGCCAGCGGCAGGCTTCGAGCAGCGTCATCGTCAGCGCACGGGCGGCATTCGGATGGCGGGCAACGAAGTCACGCCGGCAGGCCAGCACCTTTTCCGGATGATCGGGCCAGATTTCGCCGCTGCGGATCACCGTGCGGCCGTGCCCTTCCGCTTCGGCAACCGCGTGCCACGGCTCGCCGGCGCAGTAGCCGTCGAGTACGCCTGATGCCAGCGCATCGCTCATCTGCGGCGGCGGGATCACCACCGGTTTCACGTCGGCGAGCGGGTGGATGCCCTGTGCCGCCAGCCAGTAATACAGCCACATCGCGTGCGTGCCGGTCGGGAAGGTCTGCGCGAACACCGGGCGACGCGTCCCGGCCGCAAGCAGCTCGCGCAGCCCGCGGCCGGCCTGCAACGCGTCGGCGAGGCGGTTCGACAGCGTGATCGCCTGACCGTTCTGGTTCAGCGTCATCAGTACGGCCATATCGGCCTGCGGCCCGCCGATGCCGAGTTCGACGCCGTAGACGAGACCGTACAGCGCATGCGCGGCATCGAGCTCACCCGAAATCAGCTTGTCGCGTACCGCCGCCCATGATGGCTGGCGGTAGAGTTCGATCTCGATGCCGTGCGCGCGGCCAAGGTCGAGCACCTTGGCCGCGACCAGCGGTGCACAGTCGGACAGCGGCACGAAACCGAGCTTGAGCACCGTTTTTTCGGGCGCGTCGGACCCGGTGATCCGGTAGCCCGGCAGCGATTCGTAGAGGTGGGACATGTGTTCTTCCTTCAGCCGAGCAGCTCGGCCATCGCGATCAGTTGGCGCGCTACGTCGGCGATCCGGCTCCCCTGCTTCATCGCCTGCTCGCGCAGCGTGGCATAGGCTTCGGCCTCGCTCAGCCCCCGCTTGTCCATCAGCACGCCCTTGGCGCGGTCGATCAGCTTGCGGTCGGCAAGCTGCTGCTCGGCGTTGGCGAGGCGTTTTTTCAGCCGCGCCTCTTCCTCGAACCGAGCCAGCGCCACCTCGATGATCGGTGCGAGCCTGTCGGCACCGACGTGATCGACCACATACGCGGTGACACCGGCACCAACCGCATCGCGGATCGCCTGCGGCTCGCTGCGGTCGGCGAACATCACCACCGGCCGCGGTGCGGCGTGGCCCATCACCGCCAGTTGCTCGAGCGTGTCGCGCGACGGCGATTCGGTATCGATGATCACCACATCGGGGCGCTGCGTTTCCACCGCATGCAGCAAGGCCGCCGCACCGTCGACCTCGGCGATCACCGCGTAACCGGCGTGCTCGAGCGCATCGCGCAATTCACCGATGGGCTTGGCAGTGTCGTTGACGAGCAGAACGCGGAGCATGGAGGCAGGACTTTGCATAGGAACCAGCATAGTCCAAGCAAGTTGCGTGCCGACCCTCGCACCTGATACCGGGTTGCAGGCCGTCGCCCGGTTTGCCGCTGCGGCCGGTGCACCGGTCACGATGTGCTAGCGTGAAACGACGTACGCGGCCCGCAGCAAACTCCGGTTGCACGGGCACGGCAGCAGGCAGACACCCCATGGCGCTCGCAATCGTACTGGTCGCACTGGTCATCTCCGCAGTCCTGTTCCACGCCTTCAGCCCGTGGTGGTATACGCCGCTTGCCTCCAACTGGGCGCTCATCGACACGACGCTGTCCATCACCCTGCTGATTACCGGTGCGGTCTTCATCGCGGTGAACGTCTTCATCGCCTGGTGCATCGTCCGTTTCCGCCATCGCGACGGCCATCGCGCGGCCTTCCAGCCGGACAACCGCAGGCTGGAGCGCTGGCTGATTGCGCTGACCGGGGTAGGCATCGCCGCCATGCTGACACCCGGGCTGTTCGTCTACGCAGACCTGATCCGCCCCCCCCCTTCCGCAGCCGTCATCGAGGCCATTGGCCAGCAGTGGCAATGGCGCTTCCGCCTGCCCGGCCCGGACGGTCAGCTCGGCTCGACCGACGTGCGCTTCATCGGTCCGAGCAACCCGTTCGGTCTCAATCCGGCCGACCCGCGCGGACGCGACGACATCCTGATCAGCGAGCCGGAGGTACACGTTCAGGTCAATCAGCCGGTGAAGATCCTGCTGCGCTCGCAGGATGTGCTGCACGACTTTTTCGTCCAGCCCTTCCGGACCCGGATGAACATGGTGCCGGGCATGGTGACGTCGTTCTGGCTCACGCCGACCAAAACCGGGCGGTACGAGATACTGTGCGCCCAGCTGTGCGGCGTGGGGCACTTCAACATGCGCGGCCATGTGGTCGTCGACGATGAAACGGGCTATCGGGCGTGGCTGGGCAAACAGCGCGTGACGCTTGCGTCATTCACGCCCCCCCCCCGAACGACATCGACAGCAATGGCCGGCGGATCTCCCACCACCGCCTTGGTAAGCCAGGGTCAGGCGCTGGCACAGAGCAAGGGCTGCGTGGCCTGTCACAGCCCGACCACCAGTGCCGGTGTCGGTCCGGGCTGGCAGGGTCTGTACGGCAAGCACGAGCGGCTGGCGGGTGGCACGATGGCCCTGGTCGACGAGGCCTACCTCAGGGAAGCGATCACCGTACCGAACTCGAAACTGGTCGAGGGCTTCCAGCCCGTGATGCCGAAAATCGACCTGAACGATCAGGAAGTGAACGCTCTGATCGCCTACATCAGGTCGCTGTCCACCAAGCCTGCGGCGACCACCGCGCAGCAGTGAGGAAGCGCCATGGCCTATCCGGAACATGAACACGCGCCGCACAGCTTCTGGACCCGCTATGTATGGAGCCAGGATCACAAGGTGATTGCGGTGCAGTACACGATCACGGCGATCGCGGTCGGGCTGGTGGCGCTGGTGCTGTCCAACCTGATGCGCTTGCAGATCGGCTTCCCCGGCCGCTTTGCCTTCATCGACGCCAATCACTATTACCAGTTCGTCACCATGCACGGAATGATCATGGTGATCTACCTGCTGACCGCGCTCTTCCTCGGCGGCTTCGGCAACTACCTGATCCCGCTGATGGTCGGCGCGCGCGACATGGTGTTTCCCTTCCTCAACATGCTCAGCTACTGGATGTATCTGCTGGCAGTCGTCGTGCTGATGGGCAGCTTCTTCGTGCCCGGCGGGCCGACCGGTGCGGGCTGGACGCTGTATCCACCGCAGGCCATCCTGCCCGGCACGCCAGGCAGTGGCGGCGGCATCGTGCTGATGCTGGTGTCACTGGCGATCTTCATCGTTGCGGCGACGATGGGCGGGCTCAATTACGTGACGACGGTGCTGCAGGCCCGCACGCGCGGGATGACGCTGATGCGGCTGCCGCTGACCGTATGGGGGATCCTCGTCGCCACCATCATGGCGCTGCTGGCGTTTCCGGCACTGTTCGTCAGCGCGGTGATGATGCTGTTCGACAAACTGCTGGGCACCAGCTTCTTCATGCCCGCCGTGGTGTCGATGGGCCAGGCACTGGCGTACAAGGGCGGCAGCCCGATCCTGTTCCAGCACCTGTTCTGGTTTTTCGGCCACCCCGAGGTCTACATCGTCGCGCTGCCGGCGTTCGGCATCGTCTCCGACCTGATCAGCACGCACGCACGCAAGAACATCTTCGGCTACCGGATGATGGTGTGGGCCATCGTCATCATCGGCGTACTCAGCTTCGTCGTGTGGGCGCACCACATGTATGTCAGCGGGATGAACCCCTGGTTCGGCTTCTTCTTCGCCACCACCACGCTGGTCATCGCCGTCCCGACTGCGATCAAGGTCTACAACTGGCTGCTCACGCTCTGGCGTGGCGACATCCACCTGACCGTACCGATGCTGTTCGCCATCGGCTTCGTCAGCACCTTCGTGATCGGCGGCCTGACCGGGCTTTTCCTCGGCAACGTCAGCACCGACATGCCGCTGTCGAACACCTACTTCGTCGTCGCCCATTTCCACATGGTGATGGGGGTGTCGCCGATTCTGGCGATCTTCGGCGGCATCTATCACTGGTACCCGAAAGTGACCGGCCGAATGATGGACGACACGCTCGGCAAACTGCATTTCTGGGTGACCTTCGTCGGCAGCTACGCCATCTACTTCCCGATGCATTACCTCGGCATTCTCGGCATGCCGCGCCGCTACTACGCCTACGACAACTACGCCTTCATTCCGCCGTCGGCACAGCAGCTGAACGCCTTCATCACCGTCGCCGCGCTGGTCGTCGGCGCCTTCCAGCTGGTGTTCCTCTACAACCTCGCCCGCAGCGCGTTCAACGGCAAGCCGTCCGGCTCCAATCCCTGGGGCTCGGCCTCTCTGGAATGGCAAACGCCTGAAAACCCGCCCGGTCACGGCAACTGGGGGCCTGCGCTGCCAGAAGTGCACCGCTGGCCGTACGACTACAGCGTGCCGGGTGCGGAAGCGGATTTCCTGCCGCAGACCTCGACCTCCCCACTGGGGGGCGATGATGCGAAGCCTGACAAGGACACGCCATGAACGATGCCACCCTCGCGCGCCCTCCTTCCGATGCCGCAGCCCGGCTCGGGCTATGGGTGCTGATTGCCGTGATCACCGTCCTGTTCCTGCAGGTCATCCAGGCCTACGCGGTGCGTTCGGACAGCATCGACTGGCAACGCCTGCCGGCCCTCCCGCTGCTGGGCTGGAACACGCTGACGCTGCTGCTGGCCAGCATCGCCCTGCAGGCCGCCGCCACGCACCAGCGGCGCAGAATCGCTTTACGGGCCGCAGGCCTGTTCGCGTGCGCCTTTCTGATCGGCCAGTTGGTGGCCTGGCAGCAGATGCGGTCGGCGGGATTCCTCGTGGCGGGCAACCCGGCCAACAGCTTCTTTTACCTGCTCACCGGCATGCACGGCGTGCATGTGCTGGGCGGGCTGATCGCGTGGGGATTACTGATGATCCGTGCAAGGCAAGGTGCTGACATCACGTCGGGAACACGCTTGTGTGCACGCTACTGGCACTTCCTGCTGCTGGTCTGGCTGCTGCTTTACAGCGTGCTGTTCCTGATCCCGCCCGCCACGCTGCAGGTCATTTGCGGTGGTGGCTGATACTGCGGAGGATGCTCATCATGTCGGACTCGACCCACTCCCCGACGACACCACCGTCCGGCCTGTACGGGCTGGCTGCCGACTGGTCCGGTGACGGCAACACGTTCAAGGTGCCGTGGGGCAAGGCCATGATGTGGGTGTTCCTGCTGTCGGACACCTTCATCTTCGGCATTTTCCTCAGCGGCTATATGGCGGTACGCATGACCACCGCCGAGCCATGGCCGAATCCGAGCGAGGTCTTCGCGCTGCAGGTCGGCACGACCAGTCTGCCGTTGCTGCTGATTGCCATCATGACCTTCGTGCTGATCAGCAGCAGCGGCACGATGGCAATGGCGGTGAACTTCGCCTACCGCGGCGAACGACGCCGCGCTGCCGTGCTGATGCTGGCCACCGCCGCACTGGGTGCATCCTTCGTCGGCATGCAAGCGTTCGAATGGACCAAGCTGATCGTCTCCGAGGGCATACGCCCGTGGAGCAATCCACTCGGCGCGGCGCAATTCGGCGCGTGCTTTTTCATGATCACCGGCTTTCACGGCCTGCATGTCAGCGCCGGCGTGATCTACCTGACCACGGTCGCCACGCGCCTGCTCAGGCACCGCCCCTCCGATGGCGAGGCGCCGGATGACGGCCGTTCAGGGGACGAAAGCAGGGTCGAAATCGCCGGTCTGTACTGGCATTTCGTCGATCTCGTCTGGGTCTTCATCTTCGCGTTTTTCTACTTGTGGTGAGCGCCTTGCCAGACTGCACCGGAGGCCATCATGGAACACAGTCAGCAACACCCCGTCAGCCTGTATTTGCAGATATGGGGACTGCTTTTCGTCCTCAGCGCCTGCTCCTATATGGTCGACTACTTCCAGGTCCAGGGCGCACTGCGCTGGACCCTGATCATGACGTTCATGTTCTACAAGGCAGTGCTGATCGTCTGCGTTTTCATGCACATGGCGTGGGAACGGCTTGCCCTCGTTTGCGCGATCCTGATTCCGCCCCTGTGCCTGCTGGTTCTGGTGAGCCTGATGGCACTCGAAGCCGATTACATCCACCGCGCGCGCGGCACCTACTTCGCGCCACCTGCGGCCATCGACACCGGCAAGCACACGCAACAACCCTAGAGTCCGTCCACGACCTTGCCGCCGACGGCTCGCAGGCGAACTACTCCGTCTCCGGCGTTGCCAGCAGCATCACCGCCGGCACGGTATCGCTGTCGACGCAACGCTGGCCGGCGCAGACGCGGATCAGCAGCTGTTTCGGCAGGGCCGCCTGATCGATCCGCGCCTCGCCGCAATAACTCGTTACCGTCTGCTGCGCGTCGCCCGGCACCCTGCAGCTGCGCAGCGTTTTTTCGTGCAACAGCACCGTCTGTGCGTCGGCATCAAGCAGTTGCCACTCGGTGGGTTTGACAACCTGCGTCGATCTCGGCAAGGACCAGCGCAGCAACCAGCGCCCCTGATCCAGCGGTAGCAGCGATAGGATCGGTTTGACGGGGGTTTCCGGCGCCAACAACACCTCGACCGGTGCCGGATCGCTTTCCGCACACTGCAGCGCATTGCACAGGCGCACTTTCAGGCTGTGCTTGCCCGCCGACAGCCCTTTCAGCACGGTCTGCGCCGACTGGCTGCGCTCGCCCGTTTCGGTGAAGTCGTGCGACTCCAGCAGTACTTGCTGACCGTCGAGCAACTGCCAGTAATTGCCGGCCTGCCCCCACCATACGTTCCAGCCCAGCGTGATCGGCTCGCCTGTGGTGATGGGTGGCACCCAGTCGAGCTGCGGTTTTTCCGGTACGCCGGTCTGCTCGCCCTTGGCGCCGACCCAGGTTTCGAACGTCTTGCCGTTGCACAAGGGCTTGCCGTCGATATCCGGATTGCACAGCCGCACCTCGATCAGGTGACGGCCCGGCTTCAACGGCCCGAGCCGGTATACGCCGCTCTGCACCGAAACCGATTGCATCCCCCCCTGCACGATCATGCCTTCGCTGGCGACGATGTTTTCACCCAGCGGCGCCACACCGAGCGGCCGCTGAACGAAGTTGCGTGACTTCAGGCGCAGATCGTCATTGTCCAGCACCTCCCACCAGCTGGCCGGCGTGCCAAAACCGATGTCCCAACCGATGTTGACCGTGTCACCGTCCAGTTGCGCCGGAATCGGGTCAAAACTCGGCAGGATCGGTGCCTCGGCCTGCGGCGCCGGAAAAACCTGCTCCATCGGCGAGAACATCGACTCCAGCGGACGTATCGTGGGGTCCTGGGCTGGCGGGGCCGCAGGTGCGGCGATCTGCTGGCAGTCGAGCAGACCACTCTTCAGCGGCGTGCACGCGGCATCACCGAGCGCGGCCGCTTCGGCGGGCGTCAGCAACTTGCCCGCCATGGCGGGCATGGCACACAACATCAGGGCGAATACGAGAGTGCGCACCAGTTCTCCTTCCCGTTTACGGCGACCGCTTGGCTGTAGCGCTGACGGCACTGGCCTCGCTCGCCACCGGTTTCGACGACATTGCACCGGCGGCCATGCCCCCGGCGGCGACCACACCCTTGCCTGCTGCGACCGTCCCGTCGACCGCCAAGCCAACGGCTGTGGTTGTCACCGAGGCAGCGGCACCGACCACGGCACCGGTCACCGTGACCACGGTACATGCGGACAGCAGCAGTGCGACGCCGGGCAGCCCATAGCGAACGACTGAACGATCGACCACCCGTCACCTCCCGTTTCATTCACTGTGGCTTACGCCACTATTTCAGTTGTAGGTAACAACCACAAATCGTGACAATGCCACATCGCACCGTCATCACGGACACCATGAAAACCTCGTTCATCACCGCAGCACTGCTCGGCACACTTTGGCTCGCCGGCTGTGCCTCGGTCGAAACCGCCGAGTTCGGCCCCAACGGCAAACCCGTCCATCATATCGAAACCGGCAGCGCCACCGATAGTTTCGACAAGGCGCACGATCTTTGCCCCAAGGGCTACTCGCTGATCGGCAACCCGCACGAAACCGACGACGTCTACGCGCTCACGATCGAATGCAAATAGCGCCCGTCAGGCCGAACCTTCAACGTAGTCGAGCATGACCTGCAGGATGCGCTCGCCGCGGAATTCGTTCACCGACAGGCTGTAGGCCGCGTTCACGTCCCGCGGCAACGGGTCCGGATGCTGGAAGCGGATGCCTTCGAGCACCAGACCGTAATCGTTGGCCAGCTTGACCTTGAGGTGCCGCTCGCCGACAACACGCTGTTCAAGCACGCGGAAATGCCCGTGGAACAGCGGTGCCGGAAAACCCTGCCCCCAGACCTGACGCTCGATCCGCTCAGCGGTCTCGAAGCTGAAGTCGTTGGCCGACAGTTCGCCATCGGTCTCGATCACGCGCTCGAGCGCGGTCTCGTCCATCAGCTCGCGGCACACGGCCTCGAAGGCCTGCTGGAAGCGGCCGAAATCGTTCGGGCGCAGGCTCAGGCCCGCTGCCATCGCATGGCCACCGAACTTGACGATCAGATCCGGGTGGCGCTTGGACACCAGATCCAGTGCATCGCGCAGATGCAGCCCCGGAATCGAACGACCGGAGCCCTTGATTTCGGTTTCGCTGGCGTCAGCAAATACGATGGTCGGCCGGTGATAGCGCTCCTTGACCCGGGACGCGACGATACCGATCACCCCCTGATGCCAGTCCGGCCGGTACAGCGCAATGCTGTAGCTGGCGTCGATCGCCAGACCGGCTAGTGCCGTTTCCGCTTCCTCGCGCATCCCCGCCTCGATGGTCCGGCGCTCGCGGTTGAGCTGATCCAGCTCGCGCGCCCGCGTCAAAGCATCGTCCTCGGACGTCGACAACAGGCAGGAAATCCCAAAGCTCATGTCATCCAGCCGGCCAGCCGCGTTGAGCCGGGGACCGAGCGTGAAGCCGAGGTCGAAACAGCTGGCCTTCGCCGGGTTGCGTCCGGCAGCCTGAAACAGCGCCATCACGCCGGCACTGGCCCGGCCGGCCCGCATGCGTCTGAGCCCCTGCTCGACCAGAATCCGGTTGTTGCCATCCAGCCGCACGACGTCGGCGACGGTCCCCAGTGCCACCAGATCGAGCAGCGTCGCCAGATTCGGCTCGGCCACATCGGCAAACGCACCCCGTGCGCGCAGTTCGGCGCGCAGCGCCAGCAGCACGTAGAACATCACGCCGACGCCGGCAAGGTTCTTGCTCGGAAACCCGCAGCCGGGCTGGTTCGGATTGACGATCAGGCAGTCTGGCAAGGTGTCGCCGGGCAGGTGGTGGTCGGTCACCAGCACGTCGATTCCGCGCGCCTTCGCCGCGGCAACGCCGGCAACACTGGCAATGCCGTTGTCGACCGTCACGATCAGGTCCGGCGATTTTTGTGCCGCGAGTTCGACGATCTCGGGCGTCAGGCCGTAGCCGTATTCGAAACGGTTCGGCACGACGAAGTCGACCACCGCACCGAGCATCGCCAGACCCTTCAGGCCGACGCTGCACGCGGTTGCGCCGTCGGCATCGTAATCAGCGACGATCAGCAGGCGTTCGCGCGCGGCGATCGCGGCGGCAAGCCGCACTGCGGCGGCGTCAACGTTCTTCAGCGACGTAAATGGCAACAGCCGTTTGAGTTCGTGCTCGAGTTCGGCGGGCGAAGCGATGCCCCGCCCGGCATACAGGCGAGCCTCAAGCGCACTCATCCCGTCGTTCATCAGTTGCTGCAGGCGGTCGGGCGCAACCGCCCGGGCGCGGACTTGCGGCATCAGCACACCTCCCACGGCAGAACCGGTTTGCGCCAGAGTGCCCACAACGCGCGTTGGGTGACTTTGACGCCGAATCCGGCTTCGGGCATCGAAACTGCCAGTTCGTCGAGCCGACCGGCCTTCAATGCCGCCAGTGCCGGCGCAAACCAGTCGGCCTCGAGTGCCAGCCAGGCCGACAGCCACGCGTGCGCATCGCCATAGAGATTGCCGTCACGCAGCGCGTCGAGCACCACCACGGCATCACCGGAGACCGCGTCGCCCTGAATCGCATCAAAGGCGGCCGGCGCCGGTCTGGCCTGACCGCCGCCGTGCTGGGTCAGTGCAGCCACCAATGGCAGATCGCTCAGCACCGGTTGTGCCGGCGCAACCGGCTTGTCGGCCAGCGGGTACTGGCCACCGCCCCAGAGCCAGACGCTCTGGATCGCCGGCTGGCCGGCGGCAACGCGGGCGTCGTTGACCGGATTGTTGTAAAGGCACATCTGTATTTCGTTCAGCAGCCCGTGCCACTTCAGCGCACCGTCGCCCTTGGGTAGGTGTTCACGGACGTCGTGACCCAATGCCGCATCGATCGGCGACCAATGCAATCCCGGATCGGCAGGCAGGCGCAGATACCAGCGCGACGGCGTCGCTGCGACGAAACGGAAGCCGTCGTCGCGGTACAGCGCATTCAGACCGGCACACAGACCGTCGGCCTCGGCCTGCGTCAGCGAAAAGTGCCGGGGGTCGACCAGCAGCAGCCGGTCGCGATCGACGCGCAGATGCACCGGATCGGCCCGCATCCAGAAGCCGGGCTCCTCGCCTGGCAGATCGAGCGCCATCGTCAGCGGTGCAACGGGCAGATCAGCCAGCCCGCAGCGGTTGGCGAGCCAGGTTTCGAGGGATTCGGGCTGCGCCGGCTGGCGTGAACCGCGCCCCAACAGCAGCGCGGTAGCCGGTAGTGATACGGAGCTGGCAAAGGCGGCGATGTCGTCGCGCTCTGCCCAGTCGGAATAAGGGAGGACAAGGTGAAGAGGCATCGGTCGATTTTATCACGCCGAGTGCCACGTCCCTTGCCGGAAAAGCCGCGTCAGACCTTGGTCGCGAGCTTCTTCAGAAGATGTGCGACGGCGACAAAACCGAAGGTGCCGGTCACCGCCACACTGGCGCCGAATCCGCCTTCGCAATCGAGCCGTACCGGCGAATCGCCCGCCGCCGGCTTCTGCGCGCAAACACTGCCGTCGAGCTGCGGATAAACCAGCGGCTCGGTCGAAAACACGCAATCAATGCCGAACTTCTTGTCGCCCTTCGGGAAGCCGTACTCGCGCCGCAGGATGCTGCGAACCTTGCTGGCCAGCGGATCCTGCGTCGTCCTGGACAGATCGGTGACCTGCACCTGCGTCGGGTCGATCTGCCCGCCTGCGCCACCGGTGGTGATCAGGTTGACCTTGTTGCGGCGGCACCAGTGAATCAGTGCCGCCTTGGTCTTGACCGAATCGATCGCATCGACGACGTAGTCAAACTCCACGCCAAGCAGCTCAGCCAGATTGTCGGCATCGACAAAATCCTCGACGCACGTCACCCGGCACTCCGGATTGATCGCAACGATACGCTCGGCGAGCGCCGCCACCTTCATTTTGCCGTACTGGCCGACCAGCGCCGGCAGCTGCCGGTTGGTGTTCGACACGCAAATGTCGTCCAGATCGATCAGCGTGATCGCGCCGATACCCGACCGGGCCAGCGCCTCCGCAGACCATGAGCCCACACCACCGACACCGATCACGCAGACATGCGCACTGCGGAACCGGGCCAATGCAGCCGCGCCGTACAGCCGGGCAATGCCGCCGAAGCGGCGCTCGTACGAGGTATCCATCAATCAGCCTTCAACCTGCTCCGCCCACAGATCGTGCTCGTCGGCATCGGTGATGCGCACGCGGACAAAATCACCCGGCTGTACGCCAGCGGCCGGCTCGAAGAATACGAGCCCGTCGATTTCCGGCGCATCGGCATAGGTGCGCGCAACCGCACCCTCGTCGTCGATTTCGTCGACCAGCACGGTGAACTCGCGGCCGACTTTGGCCTGCAGCCGTGCAGCTGAAATCGCGGCCTGCTTTTCCATGAAGCGACGCTTGCGGTCCTCGGCAATCTCCGCCGGCACGTGGTCGGGCAGATCATTTGCCGTCGCACCATCGACCGGCGAATAGGTGAAACAGCCGACGCGGTCGAGTTGGGCTTCATCAAGGAAAGCCAGCAGCTCGTCGAAATCGGCATCGGTTTCACCCGGGAAGCCGACGATGAAGGTCGAGCGGATCGTCAGGTCCGGGCAGATCTCGCGCCACTTCTTGATCCGGCCAAGCACGTTGGCACTGTTGGCAGGCCGCTTCATCAACTTGAGCACGCGCTGGCTGGCGTGCTGGAACGGGATGTCGAGGTAAGGCACGATCTTGCCTTCGGCCATCAGCGGAATCACCTCGTCGACGTGCGGGTACGGGTAGACGTAATGCAGTCGCGTCCAGATGCCGAGCTTGCCCAGCTCTTCGCACAGCTCGGTCATCCGGGTGCGTACCGGACGGCCATTGTGGAAGCCGGTCTTGTACTTGACGTCGACGCCGTAGGCGCTGGTGTCCTGCGAAATGATCAGCAGCTCCTTGACGCCGGATTTGGCCAGGTTTTCGGCTTCTTTCAGTACGTCGTGAATCGGCCGGCTGACGAGGTCGCCCCGCATGCTCGGGATGATGCAGAAGGTGCAGCGGTGATTGCAACCCTCGGAAATCTTCAGGTAGGCGTAGTGCTTGGGAGTCAGCTTGACCCCGGCCGGCGGCACCAGATCCATGAACGGGTCGTGCGGCTTGGGCAGATGCTGGTGGACGTGGTTCATCACCTCGTCACGCGCATGCGCACCGGTCACGGCCAGCACCTTCGGGTGCGTTTCACGGATCAGGTTGCCGTCTTCCTTGCTGCCCAGGCAGCCGGTAACGATCACCTTGCCATTCTCGGCCAGCGCTTCGCCGATCGCGTCGAGCGACTCCTGCACGGCGGAATCGATGAAGCCACAGGTATTGACGACGACCAGATCGGCATCGTCGTACGACGGCGAAATGTCGTAACCCTCGGCACGCAACTGCGTGATGATCTGCTCGGAGTCCGTCAAAGCCTTCGGACAGCCCAGCGAAACGAACCCAACTCTTGGTGCGGACATGCAATTCTCCGGCGCTCACAGGCGCACACTTCACCGCGCGCACTTCCACCGCGCCGGCACAAAACGATGCGGGCATGCCGATCCGGCATGCCCGCAGGGACAACATGCGATTTTAATTCAAGCGCTTAGCTCTTGGTAGTCCGTTTTTTCGTTGCCGCTTTCGGCGCCTCGGCCTGCGGCGGCTCGGACGGCTGCGGTTCGTCGGGCTCCGCCTCGCTCTTGCCATAGCCCGGCATGCCGAAACCGGTAAACAGGTTCTTGGCCCGATCCTGCAGCTGCTGTTGCATGTCGACGAACAGATTGGTACTGCTTTCCAGATAATTGCCCATCATGCTCTGCAAGGCCGGCCCCTGGAACTTCATAAAGTCGCCCCACAGGTTGGCATTGCCAAGCATCGGGTTGTCCCCGCTCATGGCTGTGCTGGCCTGATCCTGCAAGCGGTGCTGCATCTCGGCGAACAGTTGCAGGTTTTTCTCCAGATAGTTGCCCATCAGACCCTGCATCGCATTGCCGTAGAAGCGGATGATTTGCGTCAGTACGTCATAGCTGAACAGCGGCATGCCGCCGGCCTCTTCGTCCATGATGATCTGCAGCAGGACGCTGCGCGTGATGTCTTCGCCACTCTTGGCGTCAACCACCTGGATGTCGATACAGTCGAGCACCAGCTGCTTGACGTCGACGAGCGTGATGTAGCTGCTGGTTGCCGTGTCGTAGAGGCGACGATTCGGATATTTTTTGATGACGCGCTTTTCTTCGGCACTCATGCCAACTCCCTTTGGGTCTGCAGCTTGATGGCTACATTGTAGATCGCCGCGAGGCATCGCCACTCGTCGGTCGTTGTTGCAGCGCACAAAAATCGGTTGACAAACGAATAACGCAGCTCAAAAATGAACGTGATTGTGCAGAGCAGCAAATCCAATTACCCACAACAGCCCTGCCATCGAAATGCCAACCCATCTCGAGGAAACCGTCATGAGCCAAGCTCAACAACAGTTTGTGGATTTTGCCACTGAAAACGTCGAAACCGCACTGCGTTTTGCCCGTATTTACCTGGATTCGGCCGAGCGCCTCTCCAAACTGAACCTGGAAACCGCCAAAACCTCGCTCGAGGAAGGCGCAAAGCAGGTCAAGTCGCTCGCCGCAGTCAAGGATGCACAAGAAGCCCTGACCCTGCGCCAGAAGCAACTCGAAGCGACCGTCGACCACGCCGGCCAGTATTCGCGCCAAGTGTACGAGATTGCCTCGCAAGCACAAGCCGAGCTGACCAAGATCGCTGAAGAACAATCGACTGCCTTCAACAAGCAGGTCGTGTCGGGTCTGGATCGCTTCGTCAAGTCGGCACCGGCCGGCACCGACGTCGCCGTTGCCGCTGTCAAGTCGACCGTTCAGGCAACCGCCGCCGCCGTCGACAGCCTGACCAAGGCCGCCAAGCAGGTTGCCGACTTCGCCGACGCTTCGGTGAAAGCCGCGACCACCGCGACCGCCGACGCCGTCAAGACCGCCGCCAAGAAGACCGCCGCTTCGGGCAACGCCGCCGCCTAAACGCGTGAGCAGCACAAACAAAAAGGCGCCTTTGGCGCCTTTTTGTTTGCTCGCAGAATGAACAACGGGAGCATCGTCGATGCTCCCGTTGTTTTACCTGGACGGGGCTCACGCCCCATCATCGGATTTTACTGCGCACCACCTTCAACCGGCTCGGCTGCCGGCGCTGCCGCAGCAGCTTCGTCGTTCAGCACTGCCTTGATCGACAGACGGACACGGCCCTTTTCGTCCTGCTCAAGCGCCTTCACGCGAACGACCTGACCTTCCTTGAGGTAGTCGGATACGTTCTTGATGCGTTCGTTGGCGATCTGGCTGATGTGCACAAGACCGTCACGGCCCGGCATGATCGACACGATCGCACCGACATTGTTGTCGAGAATCTTGACGACCGGACCTTCGTAGATCTTGCCGATTTCGACTTCGGCAGTGATCTCGCCGATACGGCGCTTGGCTTCGTCTGCACCGGCCGACGAAATCGACGCGATGGTGATCGTGCCGTCTTCGGCGATGTCGATTTGCGTACCGGTTTCTTCGGTCAGCGCACGGATCACCGAACCGCCCTTGCCGATCACGTCACGGATCTTTTCCGGATTGATCTTCATCGTGTACAGGCGCGGCGCGTGAGCGCTAACCTCTTCACGGGCGCCACCAACGGCTTCCTTCATCACACCGAGGATGTGCTGGCGACCGGCCTTGGCCTGCTCCAGCGCCACCTTCATGATTTCCTTGGTGATGCCGTTGATCTTGATGTCCATCTGCAGCGCGGTCACACCGTTGTCGGTACCGGCCACCTTGAAGTCCATGTCGCCGAGGTGATCTTCGTCACCCAGGATGTCGGACAGCACCGCGAATCGGTTGCCTTCCTTGATCAGACCCATGGCGATACCGGCAACGTGGTTCTTCAGCGGGACACCGGCGTCCATCAGTGCCAGGCAGCCGCCGCAGACCGAAGCCATCGAGCTCGAACCGTTCGATTCGGTGATTTCCGACACCACTCGCATCGTGTAGGCAAACTCTTCCGGGCTCGGCAGCACGGCAATCAGCGCGCGCTTGGCCAGACGACCGTGGCCGATTTCGCGGCGCTTCGGCGTACCGACACGGCCGGTTTCACCGGTCGAGTACGGCGGGAAGTTGTAATGCAGCATGAAGCGGTCGCTGTACTCGCCAGCCAGCGCGTCGATCTTCTGCTCGTCGAGCTTGGTGCCGAGCGTGGCAACGACCAGACCCTGCGTTTCACCGCGGGTGAATAGCGACGAACCGTGGGTACGCGGCAGCACGCTGTTGCGGACGGTGATCGGGCGCACCGTGCGGGTGTCGCGGCCGTCGATACGCGGGTAACCGTCAAGGATCTGGTTACGAACGATCTTGGCTTCCATGTCATGGAAAATGCCGCGGATCTGGTTGGCCGCCAGCGTATCGGTCGACTCGTTGATCAGCGCAGCCTTGACCTTGTCCCATGCCTCGCCGATCTTTGCGCTGCGCGCCTGCTTTTGCGCGATGCGGAAAGCCTGCTTCAGGTCTTCACCGGCGATTTCGGCGACTTGCGCTTCGAGTGCTTCGTTCTTGACCGGTTCATTCCAGTCGAACAGCTCCGGATTGACTTCGTCAGCCAGCTCGTTGATCGCCTTGACGACCTTCTGCATTTCGTCGTGACCAAAGACCACGGCGCCGAGCATGATTTCTTCGGACAGTTCCTTGGCTTCGGACTCGACCATCAGCACGGCCTGTTCGGTACCGGCAACAACGAGGTCAAGCTGCGAAGTCGACAGTTCGTCCTTGCTCGGATTCAGCAGGTACTGGCCGTCGGCATAACCGACACGCGCAGCGCCGATCGGCCCCTGGAACGGCACACCGGAAATAGCCAGTGCGGCCGAAGCACCGATCATCGCAGGGATGTCGGAGTCGATTTGCGGATCAAGCGACACCACGGTGGCGATGATCTGGATTTCGTTGAAAAAGCCTTCCGGGAACAGCGGACGGATCGGACGGTCGATCAGACGGCTGGTGAGAATTTCCTTCTCGGACGGACGGCCTTCACGCTTGAAGAAGCCACCCGGAATCTTGCCGGCGGCGTAGGTCCGCTCTTGGTAATCGACCGTGAGCGGGAAGAAATCCTGGCCGGGCTTCACGCCCTTGGCGGCGACCACAGTCACCAGCACCACGGTGTCGTCCATCGACACGACCACAGCGCCGGAAGCCTGGCGGGCGACTTCGCCCGTTTCCAGCGTTACGGTGTGCTTGCCGTACTGGAACGATTTCACGATTTTGTTGAACACGGATTTTCCTTACAGTTGTTTGCCTGCGGCAAGGGCAATATCCCGCTGCGACAACGCCGCCCATCCCGGCAATGACCCGGATGCCTGTCGCCGGCCTCGGCACATTCCAGCGTGACCGGCTTTCACGGTCTTCCGTTCCGCCGCCGAAGCCGTCTTTGGGCGGAACGCAATCATTTCGACATTCTAAAAAGCAAAAAAGTCGCAGTGCGATGACTGCGACTTTTAAGTGGAACTGGCTTACTTGCGCAGACCCAGCTGAGCGATCAGCTCGCGATAGCTATCAGCATTGGTGCGCTTGAGGTAATCCAGCAGGCGACGACGGCGCGAAACCATCTTCAGCAGACCGCGACGCGAGTGGTGGTCTTTCTTGTTTTCTTTGAAGTGCGGGGTCAGGTCATTGATGCGAGCGGTGAGCAGCGCAACTTGAACTTCCGGGGAGCCGGTGTCGCCTTCAGCGCGTTGGAATTGCTTAACGATGTCAGCCTTTTGGCCTACGGTAACTGCCATTTCAATACTCCAGAGTGGTGATTGGGCCAGGGCAGATGCCCCGCTCCCGACAAGCCCGGCCGAGTTTGCACCCAACCGCGCTCCTTTCACTGGCCACTAGTGGCCAGCAGACGTTTGGGCCGCAGCACACCATCGCATGCCACTTCGCCCAAACCGAGGAATCGCGCATTATCGCCGCTTTCAGGCGCAGCGTAAAGCCGGAACAGGCCTTTATCCAATGCAGCAGAACGACGGACGCTCATGCCGTTACGGCATCGCATGACTTCGTCGGCGTCCAGCGTCAACAGGGGCATGTCCTGCACCAGCACGTCGGCCGGCAACAAACAGGCTTCGCGCGCTTCAAGCGGCATTTCGATATACGCCTCGAGCGACACCGCCTGATCGATCGAAAAACCGGCCGTTTTTGTACGCCGCAATCCAGTCAGGTAGGCGCCGCAACCAAGCGCACGACCAATGTCGTCAGCCAGCGTGCGAATGTACGTTCCCTTCGAGCACGCCACGTCGATAACCAGCTCGGCACCGGAAAACGAAACGGTGGTGATCGAGTAAATCGTGATCCGGCGAGCAGCGCGCTCGATTTCGATCCCCTGCCGCGCATACTCGTACAGCGCCTTGCCCTGATGCTTGAGTGCCGAATGCATCGGCGGCACCTGATCGATCTCGCCCACAAAGGACGCCAGAACACGGTCGATCAGCTCCCTGTCGGTCGGCGCCACACCGCTATCGGTAACTTCGCCTTCGCCATCCAGGGTCGTCGAAACCTGACCGAGCCGGATCGTCGCGCGGTATCCCTTGTCGGCATCCAGCATGCGCTGGGCAAACTTGGTCGCCTCGCCGAAACACAGCGGCAGCAAACCGGTTGCAAAAGGATCGAGCACACCGGTGTGCCCGCCTTTTTCGGCCGAGAGCAGCCAGCGGCATTTCATCATCGCGGCATTGCTGGTGATGCCGAAGGGCTTGTCGAGCAGCAGTACGCCGTCGATCTTGCGCTTCGCCATCAGGCTTCGCCTTCGCCGTCGTCTTCCGCCTTGGGCAAGGCAGCAGCCTGCGAAATCAGCGTATCGAGCTTGAAGCCGCGATCGATCGAATGATCGTAAAGGAAATGCAGCTCGGGCATCTTGAACAGCTTGAAGCCGCGCGCCAGTTCGCTGCGCAGGAAACCCTTAGCTTGCTCGAGCTTGGCGGCAATCAATTGTGCGTCCTCGGGCGTCCCGAGGAAGGTGTAAAAGATCTTGGCGTGCGAGTTGTCGCGGGTCACTTCAACGTCGGTAATCGTAATCAGCGACGCTTTCGGATGATCCAGTTCGGCACGAATCAATTCGGCGACGTCACGCTGCAACTGCTGCGCGATACGGTCGGAACGGGTGAAATTTTTGGCCATGGTTATATCTGCCACTGATGCCGTGCCGACCTTGGCCGCACGGCGCATAAAAGACAAAAGGCGCAGGAGTGACTCCCGCGCCTGCCGATGCAAGGGAAGCAGCTGAAGCCTCCCTTCCCTCGCACCTCATGACATTACAGCGTGCGCGCAATCTCGATGATTTCGAACACTTCGAGCTGATCGCCTTCCTGGATGTCGTTGTAGTTCTTGAGTTGCAGACCGCACTCGTAACCCGAACGCACTTCCTTGACGTCGTCCTTGAAGCGCTTGAGGGTTTCGAGTTCGCCCTGATGCACGACCACGTTGTTGCGCAGCAGGCGGACACCCGCGCCGCGCTTGACGATACCGTCGAGCACATAGCAACCGGCGATCGAGCCGACCTTGGAAATGACGAACACCTGGCGAATTTCGACCAGACCGATGATCTGCTCTTTCTTCTCCGGTGCCAGCATGCCCGATAGCGCTGCCTTCACATCATCGACCACGTCGTAAATGATGTTGTAGTAACGCAGGTCGACACCTTCCGACTCGGCCAGCTTGCGGGCTGCCGCGTCGGCACGGACGTTGAAGCCAACCACGACGGCCTTCGACGCCAGCGCAAGGTTGATGTCCGATTCCGAGATACCACCCACGCCCGAGTGCAGGATCTGCACGCGGACTTCGTCGGTCGACAGCTTCTGCAGCGAGCCGGCCAGTGCTTCGGCCGAACCCTGTACGTCGGTCTTGATGATGATCGGCAGGTTTTGCACTTCGCCTTCGGCCATTTGCGCGAACATGTTTTCGAGCTTGGACGCTTGCTGGCGTGCGAACTTGACGTCACGGAACTTGCCTTGACGGAACAGGGCGATTTCACGCGCCTTCTTCTCGTCGGCCAGCACCATCGCATCTTCACCGGCGGCCGGCACTTCGGACAGGCCGAGAATTTCGACCGGAATCGACGGACCCGCTTCGGTGATCTGCTTGCCGGTTTCATCCAGCATGGCGCGAACGCGGCCATAGACACCACCGGCGAGGACGACATCGCCCTTGCGCAGCGTACCCGACTGAACCAGCATCGACGCCACCGCGCCACGACCCTTGTCGAGACGCGCCTCGATGATGATGCCCTTGGCAGGCGCATCCACGGCAGCCTTCAGCTCCAGGACTTCGGCCTGCAGCAGGATCGCGTCAAGCAGCCCGTCGATGTTCGTGCCTTGCTTGGCCGACACTTCGACGAACTGGGTATCGCCACCCCAGTCTTCCGGCACGACTTCCTGCGCCACCAGCTCCTGGCGGATACGCTCCGGATTGGCACCCTGCTTGTCGATCTTGTTGACTGCGACCACGATCGGCACGCCGGCCGCCTTGGCATGGTGAACGGCTTCGATCGTCTGCGGCATCACGCCGTCGTCGGCCGCAACCACCAGCACGACGATGTCGGTCGCCGAAGCACCGCGAGCACGCATGGCGGTAAACGCCTCGTGACCCGGGGTATCAAGGAAGGTCACGATGCCCTTGCCGGTTTCGACATGGTACGCGCCGATGTGCTGGGTAATGCCGCCGGCTTCGCCCGCAGCCACCTTGGCACGACGGATGTAGTCGAGCAGCGAGGTCTTGCCGTGGTCGACGTGACCCATGACGGTCACGACCGGCGCACGCGGCAGTTGCTCGTGCTCACCCTTGTTGTCTTCTTCCAGATAGGTATCCGGATCGTCGAGCTTGGCAGCGCGCGGGATGTGGCCCATTTCTTCAACCACGATCATCGCCGTTTCCTGATCGAGGATCTGGTTGATGGTCACCATCATGCCCATCTTCATCAGTGCCTTGACCACCTCGACACCCTTGACGGCCATCTTGTGCGCCAGATCGGCGACGCTGATGGTCTCGGGGATATCGACGGTATGCACGACCGGCTCGGTCGGCGCCTGGAAGGCGTGTGCATTATCGCTATCCTGATGCTGATTGCGACCGTTGCGACCACCCTTCTTGCCCGACTTCCAGCCACCGCCGGCGTCGCCACCGCGGGTTTTGATGCCCTTCTTGGCCTTGCCGTCGTCCCACTTGCGCTTTTCGTCCTTCTTGTCGGCCGGCGAGGCAGGCTTGGCCGCAGCCGGTGCCACCTTGGCTGGTTCCGGCTTGACGGGCTCCGGTGCACGCAGCGGCGTGTCCTTCGGCTTGCGCAATTCAACGCGCATGCCGACACGCGGACGATCGCTGCGCGGTGCAGCGGCAGCAGGCGCAGGCGCGGCGACTTTGGGCGCAACCGGAGCAGGCGCAGCAGCGACAACAGGCGCAGCAGGTGCCAGCGCGGGAGCCGGTGCAGCAACCACTGCCACCTCGGCCACCGGGGCAGGTGCTGCCACCGCCGGAGCAACCGCTACTTCACGCGGCTCTTCCTTCGGTGCTTCCCCGCCTTGCTTGGCGCGCATTTCGGCCGCCTGACGCTCACGCAGTGCGGACTGGCGCTGAGCTTCCGCTTCACGTGCAGCACGCTCGGCATCACCGATCACCGCCGAAGCAGGCGCAGCCGCCGTTTCAACGCGTGGCGTCACGATTGGTGCAGCCGGCGCCTCAACCACGCGCTTCTTGCGGACTTCAACCTGAATGGTCTTGGCCTTGCCGGTCGAATCGGTTTTGCGGATTTCCGACGTCTGCTTGCGGGTCACCGTGATTTTCGGCTTGTCGCCACCACCGTGCTTCTGCTTCAGATGCTCGAGAAGACGCGCCTTGTCCTCGGCGGTCACCGCATCGGACTCGCCGGATTTGCTGACGCCGGCCGCGTTGAGCTGCTCAAGCAACTCTTGCGACGGCATTTTCAATTCTGCCGCGAACTCACTGACTTTTAATTCACTCATGCATTTCTCCCCGCCTTATGCGAACCAGTGCTCGCGGGCTTTCATGATCAACTGCTTGGCCCCATCCTCGCCGATACCGGTCATTTCCATGAGCTCGTCAACAGCCAGCTCCGCGAGGTCGTCGCGAGTATGGATATCGTGTTCAGCGAGCGCAGTAGCGAGTTCAGCGGTCATGCCTTCCAGGTTTTTCAGGTCTTCCGACTGATGCTCGAGCTTTTCTTCGCGGGCAATGGCCTGAGTGAGCAGTGCGTCGCGGGCACGCGAGCGCAGCTCGTTAACGGTGTCCTCGTCGAACACCTCGATTTCGAGCATTTCGTTCAATGGCACGTAGGCCACTTCTTCCAGCGTGTTGAACCCTTCCTGCACCAGTGCCTCGGCGACGTCTTCGTCGAGATCCAGCGCATGCATGAAGAGTTCACGCACCTTGGTGAACTCGGCTTCGTTTTTCTCTTCGGCCTGGTTCACGGTCATGATGTTGATCTTCCAGCCCGTCAGCTCGGATGCAAGCTTGACGTTCTGGCCGCCACGGCCGATGGCCATGGCGAGATTGTCTTCGTCGACCACGACATCCATTGCGTGGTTGTCTTCGTCGACGACGATCGAGTTCACGTCGGCCGGGCTCAATGCGCCAATCACGAACTGCGCCGGATCGTCCGACCACAGGATGATGTCGACGCGCTCACCGGCAATTTCGTTGGTCACTGCGTTGACGCGCGTACCGCGCACACCGATACACGTGCCTTGCGGATCGACACGCGGGTCGTTCGACTTGACGGCGATCTTGGCGCGCATGCCCGGATCACGGGCGACGCCCTTCAGCTCGATCAGGCCGTTTTCGATTTCCGGCACTTCCATCTCGAACAGCTTGGCCATGAATTCCGGCGCGGTACGGCTCAGCACCAGCATCGGGCCGCGGCCAAGGCGGTCCACGCGCAGCAGGAAGGCACGCACGCGGTCACCAACCCGGAGGTTTTCCTTCGGAATCATCTGATCGCGCGGCAGGATCGCTTCGAGCTTGCCGAGCTCCAGAATTGCGTTGCCACGCTCGAGCCGCTTGATGCTGCCCGACACGATGTGTTCGCGACGCTGGAGGAAGTCGTTCAGGTTCTGTTCGCGCTCGGCATCGCGGATCTTCTGCAGGATGACCTGCTTGGCCGCCTGTGCACCGATACGACCGAACTCGATCGGCTCGAGTTCAACTTCCCACGTTTCGCCGAGTTGCAGCTCGGGATCATATTCCGGCGCATCGGTAATGGCGATCTGACGCGACGGCTCTTCGTGATCGTTGTCCTCGACCACGGTCCAGACGCGGAACGAGCGGTAATCACCGGAGTCACGGTCGATGTCGACACGGATATCGACCTCGTCCTCATAGGTTTTCTTGGTTGCGGACGCCAGCGCCATTTCCAGCGCGGTAAAGACAACGTCCTTCTCAACATTTTTTTCGCGCGCCAGTGCATCCACCAGCAGCAGAATTTCTCGGCTCATCGTTTCGATTCCCTCGGCAAGAAGCCCGCCTGTGGGCCTAAATCCCGGATCAGAACTGCGGCTCGAGCCGCACCTTGTCAATTTGCGCCATCGGCAGCGTCAGGCGCTCACCGTCGACGTCGACCACAACCGCACCGTCCTCGAGACCGATGAGCGTGCCGAGCAGTTTCTTGCGTTTATCCGGCAGCGGCATGCGCAGCTTGAGCCGCACCTTCTCGCCAGCGAAGCGTGTAAAGTCTTCGGGCTTCGTCAGGGGGCGATCCAGCCCTGGCGACGAGACTTCGAGTCGCTCGTACGGGATCTCCTCGACCATCAGAAGCCGGGAAAGGTGGTTGCTGACGGTGACGCAGTCCTCCACCGTAATGCCGCCCGGCTTGTCGATGAATACCCGCACCAGCCCGTTCTGCGCCAGTTCCAGATCGACCAGCTCGTAGCCAAGACCCGGAAGCGTCGCATCCAGCACGCTTTGCACGTTCGCTGCCATAGATTCCTTTGCTGAAAAACAAAAAATGGGCTGCAAAAATGCGCCCATTCCCAAGCACTATCCCCGTATCTTGGGGACAACCCTCATTCTAACAGAAACAATTACTTGGCGAAACTGTGCACGCAAGTGGCTTGTTCTCGACAGCCTTACAACTCTAGAGTGCACAAAGAACCCCAAGGAGAGGAACATGGAGCGACCCTGGTTTGCCAGCTATTCGGCAGGCGTCCCTCACGAAGTCGACATTCACGAATTCAGCTCGATCCCCGACGTCATCGCCAAAACGGTCGCACGCTACCCCGACCGCGATGCCTTCATCAACATGGGGAAAGCGATTACCTACGGCGAGCTTGACCGCCTTTCCGATCAGTTTGCCGCGTTTTTGCAACAGAATCTGAAGCTGGCGCGCGGCGCCCGCGTCGCTGTCATGATGCCCAACCTGCTTCAATACCCGATCGCGATTTTCGGCACACTGAAAGCCGGCATGACGGTCGTCAATGTCAACCCGCTCTATACGCCGCGCGAACTCGAACACCAGCTCAAGGACGCAGGCGCCGAGACCATCGTCATTCTCGCGAACTTCGCCCACGTACTGGAAAGCATCATCGGCCAGACATCGGTCAAGCACGTCATCGTGACCGAAATCGGCGACCTGCTCGGCTTTCCGAAACGTTTGCTGGTCAACGGGATCGTGAAGCACATCAAAAAGATGGTGCCGGCCTACACACTTCCCGGACACATCGGTTTCAACGCCGTGCTCGACCGCGGACACCGTCAGCAGTTGCAACCGGTCACGCTCAATCACGACGACCTGGCCTTCCTGCAGTACACCGGCGGCACCACCGGCGTCGCCAAGGGCGCGATGCTGACGCACGGCAACATCGTCTCCAACATGCAGCAGGCCCACGCCTGGATTCGTGAAACTGTCGAGGAAGGCAAAGAGATCATCGTGACGGCGCTGCCGCTGTATCACATCTTCTGCCTGACCGCGAACTGCATGGTGTTCACCAAGGTGGGCGCAACCAATCTGCTGATCACCAACCCGCGCGACATCCCCGGCTTCGTCAAGGAACTCGGCAAGCACCCGGTCACCTGCATGACCGGTGTCAACACCCTGTACAACGCACTCGCCAACAACCCCGATTTCGCCAAACTGGATTTCAGTACATGGAAACTGGCGCTCGGTGGCGGCATGGCGGTGCAGCACGCCGTGGCGGACAAGTGGAAGAAGGCAACCGGCGTGCCGCTGGTCGAAGCCTACGGCCTGACCGAAACCTCGCCCGCCGCAATGATCAACCCGATGAACACACGCGAGTACAACGGCATGATCGGCCTGCCGCTCCCTTCGACCGAAGCCGAAATTCGCGACGACAACGGCAAGGCGCTCGACGCAGGCGAATCGGGCGAGCTGTTCATCCGGGGCCCGCAAGTCATGCAAGGCTATTGGCAACGCCCCGAAGAAACTGCCAAGGTCATTGGCCCCGATGGCTTCCTTGCCACCGGCGACGTGGCCGTGATGTCCCCAACCGGCTACTTCAAGCTGGTCGACCGCAAGAAGGACATGATTCTGGTTTCGGGCTTCAACGTTTATCCGAACGAGATCGAGGACGTCGTCGCCGACCATCCCGGCGTCATGGAAGTCGCCTGCATCGGCATCCCCGACGACAAGTCCGGCGAAGCGGTCAAAGTCTTCGTCGTACGCAAGGACCCGGCCCTGACCGAGGCGGATGTCGTCGCACACTGTCGCGCCAACCTGACGAATTACAAGGTTCCGCGTCTGGTTGAGTTCCGGGAGCAACTTCCAAAGTCAAATGTCGGTAAGATCCTGCGGCGAGAACTGAAACCCCAATAAACCCTCACGCCGGCCGGGTGCCCGAATGAATTTGTTGCCGTTTTTCAAACTGATGGCCGAACGACAGGCCTCGGACCTGTTCCTGTCGGCGGATTCGCCGATCGTCATCAAGATCAACGGCCAGTGCAACCCGGCCAACAACCAGGTGCTTGGCGCTGAACACGTCAAGCATCTGGTTTACCAGCTGATGAGTACCGAGCAGATCGCACGCTTCGAGCAGGACTGGGAACTCAATTTCCGGCTGACCCTGCCGCAACTCGGCAACTTCCGCATCAACGTGTTCCGCACGCGTGGCGCAGTGGCCATGGTCGCCCGATACATCCGCCAGCAGGCACAGAGCATCGACGCGCTCGGGCTGCCACCGGTGCTGCGTGACCTGATCATGGAAAAGCGCGGCATCATCCTTGTCGTCGGCGCCACCGGCTCAGGCAAGTCCTCGACCGTCTCGGCGATGCTCGAACACAGGAACACCAATTACCCGGGCCACATCCTGACGATCGAAGATCCGATCGAGCAGCTCTACACCCACAAGCGCAGCCTGGTGAACCAGCGCGAAATCGGCGTCGACACCCACAGCTATTCCGAAGCGCTGAAAAACGCCATGCGCGAAGCCCCCGACGTCCTGATGATCGGCGAAATCCGTGACCGCGAAACGATGAACTACGCACTGCAGTACGCGCAGGCGGGGCACCTGTGCATTTCGACGCTGCATGCGAACAACAGCTACCACTCGCTCTCGCGCGTTGTGAACTTCTTCCCGCAGGATGCGCGCGAAGCACTGCTCTACGATTTGTCGACCGCCCTGACCGCCATCGTTTCACAGCGCCTCGTTCGCAATCGCGACGGCCAGCTGACGCCGGCAATCGAAATCATGCTGAACACCAACCGCATCGCCGAACTGATCCGCAACGGCCAGCTCACCGACATCAAAGAGGCCATGGAGCAGACGCTGGCCGAGGGCTCGCAAACGTTCGAGCAGTCCCTGTATTCACTATACCGCAGCGGCCAGGTCGAACTCGACGAGGCGCTGCGCAACGCCGACTCGGCAACCAACCTCTCCTGGATGGTCAACAACAGCCAGACGGCTCAGGAACAGGAGGCGGCTCGCAATATCGCCTCGATCGGCAAACAGCCCGAAAGCAGTACCGATTTCGACATCAAACTGCACTGAGCCGCGCCTCACCCGATGACTGCGACGCGCCGGGTCACGGCGTGACGTAGAACAGGTAATCCGCCTCGTAGGCCACTTGCCGCTTTTCACCGGCATTGGCCGACGCACAAGGCAAGGCTGGCGCCACGCCGCCCTTGGTATTGATGCGCTGGATGAAGCTGACCGCCACCATCCTGCCGGTCGCGGAGGCCGGATTCGCCTTCACCAGCTGCAACGGAATATTGCCCGGCTGCGGCGCCGGACTCACCGCAACCTGCGCGCCCGTCACCTTCGAGCCATCGGTCATTTCCCAGGTCGGGCCTGCATAGTACTTGCCGACCACACTCCGCCCCTGGTCGTACAGCACGGCTTTGGGACCTGCGAATATCCACTCGAACTGGCCTGCTGCGTCTTTTTTTGCCCGGCATTCATAAGTGATTTCACCCACCCCGGTCGTGTGCATCGCCAGCTCGTCAGGCGGACTGACGCGAATCGATTCAGGCAAGGAAGACTGCTGCATCGTGGGCGACGATGCGCAGGCAGTCAGCAGCAACAGGGAGGGCATGACAAGGTGCAGCGCATTCATGATGGACTCCGTTCGGGTTGGCACTCGCCTCCTCGTACGGCGCAACCGACCCGCTGGATGCGCCAGAGGTCGAAGCCCTGACGAGCGGTAGGCGTCAAGCCGCCTGCCGTTTAGAATCGCTCCTTTTGCTCCACGAGTCCGACATGAAGCTCTACGGCATCCCCAACTGCGACACTGTCAAGAAGGCACGCACCTGGCTGACCGAGCATGGCCACGAGTACGACTGGCACGACTACAAGAAACTGGGCGTCACCGCCGAGCTGCTTGCCGGCTGGATTGCCCAAAGCGGCTGGGAGCCGCTGGTCAACAAGGCCGGCACGACCTGGCGCAAGCTCGACGAGGCCAGCAAAGCTGCCGTGGTCGACGCTGATTCGGCCATTGCGCTGATGCTGGCGCACCCCTCGGTGATCAAGCGGCCGGTACTTGACCGCGATGGTAGGATTACCGTTGGCTACAAACCCGAAACCTACGACGCGCTTTTCAGCCGCTGAGACCATGAACGACGCTACGCTAGACCTGACCCTGCAACTGATCCGCCAGGCATCGGTAACCCCGAACGATGCCGACTGCCAGCAACTGATGGCCAACCGGCTTGCCAAGCTCGGCTTCCACATCGAACCGATGCGCTTTGGTGATGTCGACAACCTATGGGCACGCTTCGGCAGCGAAGGCCCGGTGCTCGTCTTTGCCGGCCACACCGACGTCGTTCCGACCGGACCGCTCGATCGCTGGCATTCCGACCCGTTTGCGCCGGAAATTCGTGACGGCCATCTGTTCGGCCGGGGCGCCGCTGACATGAAGGCATCGCTGGCCGCCTTCGTCACCGCCACCGAAGCTTTTCTGGCAAAGCACCCGAATCCGAAAGGCTCGATCGCCTTTCTGATCACTTCGGACGAGGAAGGCCCGGCGCACGACGGCACCGTCAAGGTCATCGAAGCACTGAAGGCTCGCGGTGAAAAAATCGATTACTGCATCGTCGGCGAACCGACCAGCGCAGAGACCTTCGGCGATACGATCAAGAACGGTCGCCGCGGCTCGCTGTCGGGCCACCTGATCGTCCACGGCGTACAAGGCCACATTGCCTACCCGCACCTCGCCAAGAACCCGATCCACCTGCTGGCCCCCGCCCTTGCCGAACTCGCCGACACCGAATGGGACAAGGGCAACGCCTACTTCCCGCCGACGACCTGGCAAGTCTCGAACCTGCATAGCGGCACCGGCGCGACCAATGTCATCCCCGGCACAGCCGAAGCGCTGTTCAACTTCCGCTTCTCGACCGAAAACACTGCCGAGACGCTGAAGCAGAAGGTTCACGCCATCCTCGACGCATACGATTTCGAGTACGAGCTGATCTGGAACCTGTCGGGCGAACCGTTCCTGACCGACCACGGCGCACTGATCGACGCAATCCGCACTTCGGTCGCAGACGTCACAGGCGTGACCCCGCAGCTGAACACGACCGGCGGCACGTCCGACGGCCGATTCATCGCCAAGTACTGCCCGGAAGTGGTCGAATTCGGCCCGATCAACAAGACGATCCACAAGTTGAATGAGTGCGTCGCGATCGAGGATGTACCGAAGCTTTCGCGTATTTACGCGGGGGTACTGGAACGGCTGATCGCCTGACCGATTGGCTGTTCGTTTACGCTGGCTGCCAAACCGGCAGCCAGCTGCCGTCCGCAAACTCCGTCGCCACACCGATGCCCGGCACAGCGGCCAGACGGTCACCACAAAACAGCAGCGGCGTCGAATCGCGCAACCAGGGCGGCACTGCGGCCTCCTGATACAGTGACTTGAGCAAACGCGTCGGGCCCTCCGCGCGCAAGCGCAAGCGCTCCCCTCCAGCCCGCGGCAGCAAGCGCCACGGACCAGCACCGTCCTCCGCCACCCCCCCCGTCCCCCGAATCCAGATCAATCGCCCCTGCTGCGCGCTGATCCCGACCCCGGGCTCGACGGCTACCTCGCCGACAAACGGCCCTGCCGGCACGAAATGAACGCGCTGACGATAGCGTCGCACCCGCCGGCCGTGCCAGCATAGCTCGGGCTGTGCATCGGCCTGCGCGTCGAGCTGCCGCACGAAGACATCGAAAGCCCGCGCATCGGCGACGATATCGTGACCACGCAACCAGCGTCGCAGCGCATTGCGCCGACGAAGGGGGCTCAGCAATGCTGCGGCCGCCAGATCGAAAGCACCGCCGACCGCGCAGACTACCAAATCCAGCTCGGCCAGTTCGGTCAGCAGCGCATCGGCCTCGGCCGCCTGTGCAGAAACACGGGCAAGCGAGGCGCCGACACCGGGATCGCGCCGCACCAACGCCGGCAGCACCTGATGACGCAGAAAATTGCGGGTAAAACGCGGGTCGGCGTTGCTCTCGTCTTCAATCCAATGCAGCGCATGAGCCTCGGCGTAAGTACGCAAGGCACTGCGCGGTACATCCAGCAATGGGCGCAGCAATTTCAACGAGGGCGTCAGTTCGCGGCATGCCGGCATGGCCGCCATGCCAGCGAGTCCGTTACCGCGCAACACCTGCATCAACACGGTTTCGGCCTGATCATCCTGATGATGGGCAAGGCAAAGCAGGTCGGCGTCGACGGATTCGAATGCGGCGTAGCGCGCCGCCCTAGCAGCCGCCTCGACCCCGAGCCCGGATCCGCGATCGACGCGAACCTCCCTCACCTTGCACGGCACGTTCAGCGCGTGCGCAATGGCAACGGCCGTTTCCGCCCATGCATCCGCATGCGGCGATAAACCGTGATGAACGTGAATGGCCGAGAGCGAGAAGCCGGACTCGGCACGCAAACCGGCCAGAAGGTGCAGCAGCACCACCGAATCAAGCCCGGCGGAAAGGCCCAGGCACAGGCACGCCGAGGGTGGCACTGCATGGCGGGTGAGGCAATCGCTCACTCGCCCGGCCAGATCACTGGATTGGAACTTCCTTGAACTGGCCATAGCCCATCAGGCGCTCGAAACGGGTTTCGAGCAGAGCGTCAATCGGCTTGTCGGCAACGCCCTTGAGCGCGTCGGCAATCGCCTTTTTCATCGCCTGCATCATCTGCGCATGATTGCGATGCGCACCGCCCACCGGCTCGGTGATGATCTTGTCGATCAGACCCAGCGTCTTCAGGCGGCCGGCGGTGATACCCAACGCCTCGGCGGCATCCGGTGCCTTTTCGGCGGTCTTCCACAGGATCGACGCGCAACCTTCGGGAGAAATGACCGAATACGTCGAGTACTGCAGCATCTGGACAAGATCGCCGACGGCAATCGCCAGCGCGCCACCCGAGCCGCCCTCGCCGATGACCGTAGTGATCACCGGCACGCGCAGCTTGGCCATTTCGAACAGATTGCGGCCGATTGCCTCGGATTGACCGCGCTCTTCGGCACCAATGCCAGGATAGGCGCCCGGCGTATCCACGAAGGTGATTACCGGCAGGCCAAACTTCTCGGCCAGCTTCATCAGGCGCAAAGCCTTGCGATAACCTTCCGGACGCGGCATGCCGAAGTTGCGGAAAATCTTTTCCTTGGTGTCGCGGCCTTTCTGATGGCCGATCACCATTACCGACTGGCCGTTGAAACGCGCCAGGCCACCGACAATGGCATGATCATCGGCGAAAGCGCGATCACCGTGCAGCTCTTCGAAATCGGTAAAGATCGCGCCGAGATAATCCAGCGTATAGGGACGCTGCGGATGACGGGCAACCTGGGAAATCTGCCATGGCGTGAGCTTGGCGTAGATCGTTTTGGTCAGCTCTTGGCTCTTCTTTTCCAGATGGCCGATCTCGACGGAGATGTCGACAGCGGAGTCATCCTGAACGTAGCGCAGCTCTTCGATCTTGTTTTCGAGCTCAGCAATCGGCTGCTCGAAATCGAGGAATGTGGTTTTCATGTTTGCTCGGTTCTCCCCGCGGCGCGCACGCGGCGCCAACCCTGGGCCGGGTCAAAATTGCGCAACTATACAGCAAGCCTTGGCCACCATGAAGCGGCAGACAATGCCGCACAACCGGGAACCAGACCCCATCATAGCGCCCTGCCGCCGGCGCCCTGATGTTTCCCCGCGTCGGCAAGGCCATTCGGCGGCGATGATCGTGTGCGTATTTCGCTAAAGTTTTTCGTCGGCCAGCCGATACAGCGCATAATCAGCACCGAAACCAGCCACGGACACATGCCGGGGCCAAGAGGACTTCACATGAAAATCGACCCGTCTACCCGGGCGCCCATTGCGCAGCCGACGCGCAACACCGAGCGCACCAGTCAGACCGGCAACGCCGTTCCGGCCGATGATCTCAGCGTCAGCATCAACCCGGCGGCAGCCGAGCTCGGCCAGACCGATTCGGCCGGCGCCCCGTTCGACAGCGAACGCGTTGCCGCACTGCGCCAGGCGATTGCCGAAGGCCGTTTCAGCGTGCGCGCCGATGCCATCGCCGACAAGCTGATCGACAGCGTCAAGGAACTGCTGGGCCGCTAACGCGGTCAACGCAAGCATGAACAGTCTTCCAGATTGGTCCGCACAACTTGGCGCGGCCACCGATGCCTACAAGCACCTCGTCCAGCTGTTGCAGGACGAGCAGCACTGCCTGACCCACAACCAGCCCGATACGCTGACCGGCCTGCTTGCCGAAAAGCAGAAAGCGGCACTGGTCGCAGACACCACCGGCAACGCACTCAATAGTGCCTTCGCGTCACTGGGACTCGAAAACGGCCCCGCCATCGCCGAATGGCTTGCCGCCAACCGGCCGGGCCTGCTGCTGTCGTGGCAGCAATTGCTGGAACACGTACGCCAAGCCTCGCTACTCAATCAATGCAACGGCAAGCTGATCGAATCCCGCCGCCAGGCGCTCGACACGCTCGTCTACACCCTCGCCGCCGGCCAGGATGACGCACTGGGTTACTCGCAGCAAGGCCAGCTGCAGGGCGGTGTCAACCGCCATATCGCCGACAAGGCCTAGCCTCACTTCCCCTGTGCGAACACGGTTCGCGCGCCCTCGAAACGACTCGAGAAATACGGCAGATTCATCGACTCGACCCGGATCTTGCCGCGACTCGACGGCGCATGGACGAACTTGCCGTCGCCAAGATAGATCCCGACGTGCGAGTACGGCTTTCCCTGCGTATTGAAAAACACCAGATCACCGGCCTGAAGCCGGTCTTGCGCCACCGGACGCGTCCGTGATGCGATATCCGCGGCGGTGCGCGGCAAATCGATACCCAGCGCATTCTTGTAGACGAAGCGCACCATCCCGCTGCAATCGAGCCCGGCTTCCGGGTTGTTGCCGCCGAACTGGTAGCCCACGTCAAGCAGTCCGAGCGAGTACATGACGATTTCACGGCCGTCGCCCTGCGCTTCGATATGCGCGAGACTGCGGTCGACCGGCTGCGGCTTGCGCGGCGGCGTAGTCGTGCAGGCGGCCAGCGCCAAGCCGGCAAGAACAAAAACGAGGCGAGCCCGCGAAGCCATCGACGCAATCATTGAGGTACCGTAGCAAACAACCGAACGAGCGAAATCATGCGGCCTTGCGGCGCAAGCAACAAGCGGACAATGTTACGTATAACATTCGCCCGCATCGCTGATACCTTCAAGTAATGAGTCACACCAAACGCCCCACCCTGCAGGACATTGCCGACCTGACCGGCGTCACCAAAATGACCGTCAGCCGCTATCTGCGCGATCCGAACATGGTGTCGCCCCCCTTGCGCGACGCAATCCAGCAAGCGGTCGAGGCGCTTGGCTACATCCCGAGCCGGGCGCCGGATATCCTTTCCAGGGCACGCAGCCACGCCATCGGCGTGTTGCTGCCGTCGATTTCCAATCAGGTATTTTCGGCGCTGATCCGGGGCGTGGAATCGGTCACCGAGCCGGCAGGCTACCAGACACTGTACGCCCACTTCGGTTACGACCCGCACATCGAAGAAGCCCGCATCGCCACGCTGTTGTCGTTCCATGTCGACGGACTGATCCTGTCCGAGACCCTGCATACCGACCGTACACTACGCATGATCCAGACCGCCGGCATTCCTGTCGTCGAGGTCATGGAGACGCCGGCCGCACCGATCGACCTCGCCGTCGGGCTTGATCACGTTGCAGCGGCACGGGCGATGACCGAAGCGATGATCGCCACCGGCAAACGACACATCGTTTACCTTGCCGCCCGGCTCGACAGCCGGACACGCCAGCGCATCGCCGGCTACAGCCAGGCGCTGGCCTCGGCCGGACTCCCTGCTCATGTTGTCGAAACGGAAGCACCATCGACCTTCACGCTGGGCTCGACACTGGCCGGACGCGCGCTTGCAGAAACCCCGGAACTGGATGGCTTGTTCTGCACCAATGACGACATTGCCGCCGGCGCGATGCTCGCCTGCCAGCAACAGGGTCGACTTGTGCCGGATGATGTCGCCATTGCCGGCTATAACGCGCTCGACATCGGCCAGGCCCTATCGCCGCGACTGGCCAGCGTGATCACGCCACGCGAAGCGATCGGTCGCGTCGCCGCAGAACGCCTGCTTGGCCGCCTCGCAGGCCGGGATTATCCGGACCGCGTCGTCGACCTGGGTTATACGCTGGCGCTGGGCGGCAGCGTTGTCGCGCCCTCTGCCTGACGACGCACAAGCAGTCCCCGGTGATCAAAAGAAAAGCCCCGCGGCATGCGGGGCTTTTGAAAGCAAAAGGGTCTTTTGCCAAACAAGCGTTACGGACTTGCTTTACACAATCAGGCTGAGCAAAAGAATGAATACCAGGCCGGCTACGGAAATAATGGTTTCAAGCAAAGTCCACGTTGCAAATGTTTCCTTCATGCTCAAGCCGAAATATTCCTTGAACATCCAGAAGCCCGCATCGTTAACATGAGACGCAATCAAGCTCCCCGCACCGGTCGCAAGAACGACCAGCGCAAGATTGACGTCCGTTTGCCCCAACAACGGAATGACCAAGCCAGCAGTGGTCAAAGCGGCGACCGTGGCAGAACCAAGCGAAATACGCAAGATAGCGGCGATCATCCAGGCGAGGAAAATGGGTGACAAAGAAGTATCTTTGAACAATTCGGCCACATAGCCGCCCACACCACCATTGATCAACACTTGCTTGAAGGCACCGCCGCCACCGATGATCAAAAGCATCATCCCGATATGCGCAATGGAGGTCGTGCAAGATTCCATCACCGTCTTGATCGGAATTTTTCTTGCCAAGCCCATGGTGTAAATGGCAACCAGCAACGAAATCAGCATTGCAGTACCGGCATCACCAACAAAGCGGATTGCAGCCAGGAAATGATTATCTTCGATGCCTACTGTCTTTTGCAGCAACGTAATGGCCGTTGCAATCGACATCAAAATGACAGGCAGCAACGCCGTAAATACACTGATTCCAAACTCGGGCGTCTCTTCCAGCTTGAATGACTTTTGCTCCCCCAGCGAAGCGATGTTGCCCGTCTTGGTGAACGAATCGGGCACCAGCTTCTTGGCAACGATTGTGAACAGCGGACCAGCCAGAATAACGGTTGGGATGGCGACGATGAAGCCATACAGCAGCACTTCGCCAATGTTTGCACCATACTCGCCCGCAATGACGGTGGGACCCGGGTGCGGCGGCAAGAACCCGTGCGTCACAGACAATGCTGCAGCCATCGGGATGCCGAGGTACAGAATGGAAACCCTCAGCTCTCTTGAAATCGCAAACACGATCGGAATCAGCAGTACAAGGCCGACCTCGAAAAACAGCGCTACACCAATGATGAAGGAAGCAGCAACGACCGCCCACTGGATGTTTTTCTCACCGAACTTCTTGATGAGCGTCATTGCAATTCGCTGCGCACCACCTGCGTCAGCAATCAACTTGCCCATCATCGCGCCAAGACCGAAAATCAACGCCAAGTGACCAAGCGTCCCGCCCAACCCCGCTTCAATCGTTTTAACAATGTCCTTCAGCGGCATCCCAAGCGCCAGAGCAACACCAAAAGAAACAATAATCAATGAGATGAACGTATTCAGTTTGAATCTCATGATCAAAACAAGCAAAGCTAAAATGCCAAAACCCACAATGACTAACGGCATTATCAAACCCTCCAAATCGTCAGTTTTCCAGCCCTTTTCTTACTAGCCACATCGGCATCGATACCGGACATATAACCAGTCATCTTGCAATCCTGCCCCTGTCGGTGGCACTTTCCGTGGCCGCCATAAATCGCCCACGTCCTTTTGAACATCGACGAAAAAAAGCTGGATCAATAATCAAAAATCCCCTTACGCAGCGGGGACTTTTTCAAGCAACCGCCCGAACCGCCGCCAGCGCCTGCGCCAGCACCGACTCGAAATCGCCATCGATCGAGACGTGGATCACGTCCGGCTCGTCGGCCCCCGGCACTTCGAGTGCGTCGAACTGGCTCTGCAGCATCCCGGCCTTCTGGTAATGCCCCTGCCGCGCCTTCATGCGCTCGAGAATCAACTCATAGCTGCCTTCCATGAATACAAAGGTCAGCTTGTCGTTGCCCTGGCGAATCCGGTCGCGGTAGGCCTTCTTCAGCGCCGAACAAACGATCACTGCGGTTTCGTTTTTGCGGTCGACCGCGAACACCGCGTCGTTGATCCGCTCCAGCCAAGGTGCGCGGTCATCATCATTCAGCGGTGTGCCGCTGCCCATCTTGACGATATTGGCGCGTGGATGCAGATCGTCGCCATCGATGAACTTGGCACTGATGGCTTGTGCCAGCGCCGCGCCGATACTCGACTTGCCGCTGCTCGACACCCCCATCACCACGTAGCTTTTCCCGGACATCTGTTAGTACTCCTGTTTGCATTGGATCGACTCATCACCCAACTGCGGATACTTGCGCCAGCTCGGAGCGAACCGGGCTGACCTCGCACTTGGGGTTATTGCAATAGGCACCCTTTTGGATAGGGACTCTTCTTGATAGGCACTCTTCTGGTGCTGCTGCCAGCATGTTACCGGTAACGTAGTTCAAAGAACAGGCCTACAGGTTGACAAAAGCAACCTAAGTCGATTCATGTCAAATTTGTCGCTAAATTTGCCCTCGACAGGATCCGTTGCCTTGCAGCAGGGACTGATCAAGAGGCGCATGGCTGCACGCATCCGCCCCCCCCCTGGGATCGCCGGCTCGAATCCAGCCAGGATTGCCAATACCCTCCGGAAGGTGCGGACGGCATACGGGGCTTTGTCGCCTCCATCGCCGTCCCTCTGGGCGACGTTCGGCGAGATAGTGGGAGCAGCCGATACGCTCAATCGCTCGCGCCATTCCTGCCGGACAAGCTTGGTGAGAAGTACGCCCATTGGACTGGCGTCGAGACCGGGGGCGTTTACGTGCTGACGCAGTTTTTCTGGTCAGCCGACCGTGACCTCGACATGACCGAAAAACAGACGCCACAGACGTGAACGGTGATGGAAGCCATCACCGGCGGCGCGGCCACCACCGTAGCCCTCACCAACCTTGATCCAACCCCGCTGCGACGGGGTTTTCCGTTGCCTGCGCCCGCGGTGGCGGCGACAATGCCAGCCTTCCGAGGAGAACGAAGCATGAAGCCGACCGGCACCTACGATCCGCGCGTTCCCGTTCCACTGGAACGGCGCGTCTTTTCCGCCCGCGACGTGATGTCGCTGTGGTTTTCGCTGGCCATCGGCCTGATGGTGCTGCAGACCGGCGCGCTGCTGGTGCCGGGCTTGGGCTTTGGCGCAGCGCTGACCGCAATCGTCATCGGCAGCATCGTCGGCGTTGCTTGCCTCGCGTCCGTTGCCGTCATCGGTGCCGACACCGGCTTGGCGACGATGTCGGCACTGCGCCCGGCGCTGGGCCTGCGCGGCGCCAGCCTGCCGGCGATCTGCAACCTGATCCAGTTGGTCGGCTGGGGGGCGTTCGAGATCGTCGTGATGCGCGATGCCGCCGGCGCGCTGATCCAGCGTGCCGGGAGCGACTCGGCACTGTGGCAAAGCCCGGTGCTGTGGACGCTACTGTTCGGCGGCATCTCGACGCTGATCGCCGTTTTCGGCCCGCTCGGCTTCGTCCGCCGCGTGCTGCGCCGCTGGGGCATCTGGATGCTGCTGGCCGCCGCCGCGTGGCTGACCTGGCACCTGTTTGCCGCCTACGACGTCGCCGAGCTGTTCAGCCGCCCCGGCACCGGCGTACTCGGCCTTGGCACCGGCATCGACCTCGTCATTGCCATGCCGCTCTCGTGGCTGCCACTGGTCGCCGACTACACCCGTTTTGCGCGCCAGCCCGGCGCAGCCTTCCGCGGCACGCTGGTCGGTTACCTGATCGGCAATCTGTGGTTCTGCAGCCTGGGGGCAGCGTACACGCTCGCCTTCGCCCAACAAGGCGGCGACAACGCACTGCTGTTTGCGCTTGCCGCATCGGGCGGCGGCCTTGCCTTGCTGCTGATCCTGCTTGATGAAAGCGAGAAGGCCTTTGCCGACATCCACTCGGCAGCCGTGTCGGCATGCACGCTGGTGCCGGCCAAGGTCGAACACGCGGCACTGGCGTTTGGCGTGCTGTGCACCGCCATTGCGCTGTTCGTGCCGTTTGCGCGCTTCGAAAACTTCCTGCTGCTGATCGGCTCGCTGTTCGCGCCACTGTTTGGCGTCGTTCTCGTCGATCACTTCATCGTTCGCCGCCGGCAGATCGATCTTCCCGCTGTCGCCCAAGTCGGCGGTGCCTACTGGTACAGCGGCGGCTGGCATGTCCGCGGGCTGCTTGCCTGGTCACTCGGCATCGCCGCCTACCACCTGACCGTGCACCTGCTCCCCGGCATGATGGCTTCGGTGCCGGCCCTGTTGATCGGTGGCGCAGGCTACTGGCTGCTGAGCCTGACCGCGACGCGAACCGCCGGCTCGGCAGCGTAAGAAAATGCCGCGAGCGCCTTGCCAGCCGCGCGGCGCTTCGGTACTATTCGGCCTCCCATCGCGGAGAGATGGATGAGTGGTTTAAGTCGCACGCCTGGAAAGCGTGTATAGGTTAATAGCCTATCCGGGGTTCGAATCCCCGTCTCTCCGCCACCTGATTTTGCAAGGCTTTCCGGGCGATCGAGCACAGCCCGTTGGGTGATAGAACGGTAACTGGGTTATTCAAATAGTCCAGCGCGCCAACAAAACCCCGGAAAGCTGACGCACCAAGGGCACCTCTGCCCTCCCTCCCTAAGCTTCACCCATCGAACTCTCAAGGTCCTGTGCGCCCATCCGGAGCGACAGGAATGACCGCCACTGGCCTTATGCTATCGCGGTATTTATTGCCCTTTCATCATCCCGCTCTTGTTCAATAATGGACACCATCCATTCGACAGAGACCGGTGTTCAGATGAAATTCGCCCCCGTTGTTCTATCTGCCTTTGCCCTTCTTGCCTCCCAAGCCAGTCTCGCAGACAGCACTGTCCGCTTGCTATGCCAAGGCTCTGGTACCGTCACTGAAAACCAGAGTTCTGTCGGTACCGAGCTCGGCGGCAAGGACAACGACCATTCCAAGATGACGGTAACGAACACCTCGGGCCATCGCACCTTCAGCGGTGCTGCAACCGTTGAAATCAACGGCAACGCAGTGCGCTTTCAGATCCCGCAGGAAATGTTGCCGGGCCTCAACAACGCGCACGAAGGCTGGCTCACGATGGATCAGCCCTTCGTGGGTGAAAAGGAAATCACTGGCGTCTTGGCGCTGAATTTCCTGAACAAGCCGAAAGTCAGAATTGATCGCACGACCGGTTTGCTTACACTGAACGGGGGCTACTCCAGTTTCAGCGGCGCATGCACGAAAGTGGATGCCGACGCCAAACCCAAGTTTTAAAGCGCATGTTGGCGTGCGGTGGATAGCCGGAACGCAAACCCTTGACTATCCCCGCACGAACAAACTTACCAAGTTAGAAAATTAGCTTTCTATTAAATGAATATTTTTGACCAATTAACGTAATACACCAGATAATCGCGAGCGACTCCCAACCGTGAAGCGCTCCGATGGACCTCTCCAGCCTGCTCGCGTCATTCGCCGCCGCGTTCAACCAGGACCAGCGCCTGTTGTCGCTGCACTTCGCCGAAGGTCGCGGGCCGGTGCCGGAGACGCTGCTGCCGCACGTGCTCGATGGCGAGGCTGAACTCAGCAAACCGTACCTGTACACACTGGAATGCCTGTCGGCCGATGCCGGGCTGGAGCTGAAGTCGCTGCTGGGTCTGGCGGTCGAGATCGACATTCACACCGCCGATGGCGGGACGCAGGTGCTGACCGGGGTGGTCACCAGGGTCAAATCGCTCGGTTCGGACGGCGGCTTTGCCCGCTACGGCCTGACGATCGAACCGCCGCTGGCGCTGCTGCGGCACCGCAAGACCAGCCGGGTGTTCCAGGACCTGAGCGTGCCGGACATCGTCAAGGCGGTCGTCGCCGAGCACCAGGAACGCAACCCGCTGCTGGCCGCAAGCTTCGCGCTGCAGTTCGATCTGGCCAAGACTTACCCGGCGCGTTCCTACTGTCTGCAGTACCGCGAGTCCGACCTCGACTTCATCCAGCGCCTGCTGGCCGAGGAAGGCATCGCCTACCGATTCGGCTTTGCCGGCGGCGAAACGCCGGTGACGACGCTGATCGGTTTCGACGATCCGTACCAGCTCGATGCCGCGGCCCAATCGAAGGTGCGCTTCCATCGCGCCGACGCGACCGAAACCGACGACACGATCACCGGCTGGGATTCGAAGCGCCAGCTTGGCACCAGCAAGGTCAGCCTCGCCAGCTTCGACTACAAGCCGGTCAGCACGCTGACGGCGGACGACGACAGCGCGATCGACCACGGCGACGGTGGCCGCCAGGCCAGCCAGAGTCTCGAACACTACGATCCGCAGACGCTGTACTACGGCAGCGACGGCGAAGACTTGGGCCGTTATGCCCAGCTGCGCCAGCAGGCCAACGACAGACTCAGCAAGAGTTTTCGCGGCGAAGGCACGGTCCGGCAGTTCAACGTCGGCGAATGGTTCCAGCTCGACAACCACCCGGCCCACGACTTCGACGCACCGGAAGACCGGCAATTCACCATCACCCGGCAACGGGTACAGGCCCGCAACAACCTGCCCGGGGATCTGGTCAGCCAGCTGTCCAAAGCCGTGCTGGGCAGCCCGGCTGCAACGATCCAGACTGGCCAAGCGGCCAACGACGCACCGTTCCGTACCGACTTCGACGCCCAGCGTCGCGGCATCCCGCTGACACCGGACTATGCACCGCACAGCAAACCGACCAGCCGCGGTGTGCAGACCGCGACGGTGGTCGGGCCCCAAGGCGGTTCCGCCGATTCAAACTCGGCCGGCGAAGTCCACACCGACGAACTCGGCCGCATCAAGGTGCAGTTCCACTGGCAGCGCCAGGCCGAACACCCTGAGTACGGTGCCAATCTCGACGACAAGTCGTCCTGCTGGCTGCGCGTCGCCATGCCCTCGGCCGGTGCCGGCTGGGGCCACCAGTTCATCCCCCGCGTCGGTCAGGAAGTGCTGGTCGACTTCCTCGAAGGCGACATCGACCGGCCGCTGGTCACCGGCGTCGTCTACAACGGCAGCCACCCGGTCCCGGCGTTCAGCGGTGCCGGCTCACTCCCGGCCAACAAGACCCTCTCCGGCATCAAGACCAAGGAACACGGTGGTGGGTCATACGGCGAACTGCTGTTCGACGACACCCAGGGGGAGGTGCGCACCAAACTCAGTTCCGAACACGGCAAGACCCAGCTCAACCAGGGCTTCCTGATCCACCCGAGATCCGATGGCAAGGGCACGCCGCGCGGCGAAGGCTTCGAATTGCGTACCGACCGGCACGGCGCGATTCGCGCCGCCAACGGCCTGCTGATCACCACCGAGGCCGCCAACGGCGCCGGCGGCAACCAGCTCGACCGGTCCCAAGCGCAATCGCAGCTCGACGCCGCGTTCGACCTCGCCAGCAGCCTCGGCGACGTCGCCACCCACCAGCTCGCCGATACGGTTGAAACCGGCCCCGAAACCATCAAGGACAACGCCAAGGCCGCCAAGGCCCAACAAGGTCACCTGCACCACCTGAAGGAAGCCTTGGAAAGCTGGGCCAACGGCACGAACAGCGCAAAAGACGGCAAAGGCGACCAGGCCGGCCAACAGCCGCTGATCGTCGTCAGCGCCCCGGCGGGCCTCGCCCAGACCACGCCGAACAGCCAGGCCATTGCCGCCGGCAGCAACCTCGACCTGATCGCCCAGCGCGACACCCAGCAGACCTCGGGCCGACGCTGGCTGCACAACGTCGGCGAACACATCAGCCTGTTCGTTGCCGGGGTGAAGGACCAGATCGCGCTGAAGCTGATTGCCGCCAAGGGCAAGGTGCAGGTGCAGGCACAGAGCGACAACGTCGAGATCAATGCAGCCAAGGACATTACTGAAACCGCAAATCAGAAAGTCCTCTGTGCGGCAAAAGAGGAAATTCTACTGACAGCCGGTGGCGCCTACATCCGCATCAAGGGTGGAAACATCGAGATCCATGCGCCGGGCAAAATCGACGTCAAAGGTGCGAGCCACAGCTTGGATGGCCCAGCTCAGATGACGCTGGACAACCCAGCCTTCCCGGAAAGCGTTCCCAAGACGCCGATGCGGCTCAAGATTGCCCAAGGCCCAGAAGCCGCTAATGGCGGCTGGATCGGCATGCCATACACCTTGCTGGCCGACGGCGCAGAAGTGGGTAAAGGCATCATTGATCAATCCGGACATTTGCCGGTCGATCACTTCGTAACCACTAACAAGTACACGGTCAAGCTGGCCAACGGCGAGATATTCGATCTGCCGGTGGTCAACGAATATCGCGACGCCTCCGAAGGCTCGCTCGCCAATCTCGGCTTACACAAGCAACTACAGGACGGCGGCAAAGTGGACGATTTCCGCGCTCGTTATCAACGCCTGCTTAACAGCGACTTTGGCCTGAGTGGCGCTGACAAGGGGGACGCATGAACAAGCCCTACGTTTGTCCAATTGATATTCAGCAGACCAAGTCTGCACAAATGCACGCGGCTTGGTTCGTCACCGAGAAGGACACCGAAAATGATCCAAAGGAAGCGACCTTCCTGCCGTTGAATTGCGGCGAAGCGGCTTTTGCTGAGGTGCACAAGGCGATTGCTGCAGCAACAAAGAGCGTCGACATCATCTGCTGGGGATTCCAGCCTTCGATGTACTTTATCCGGGATGGCAAATCACCCTGCATTGGCCAGCTTCTAAGGGACTTAGCCGCCAACCGCAATGTCGAAGTGCGTATTCTGGGTTGGACAATGGGCCCTGACGACGCCAACTTTGCACAGTGGGGACCGGAAAACAATACGCCAGGGCAAGACATCTTCAGCCGCGCACCGACGCAAAGTGACGAACAGCACCGATTCGACAAGGACTGGCATCGCTCTGTCCGGATGCGCAAGGTGCCCAACTTGCAGTTCGTAGGCCGGGGCTTCAGCCTCCTCGATCGGCTGGAAATTCTGTATAAGGCGAATTTCGACGCAACCGACAAGCACCTCAGCAAGACAACCAAAAGCGTTCTGGCGGCAACTGCCACCCATCACCAGAAAATGGTCCTAGTGGATTATGCGCTGCCCGACAAGGCCGTTGGTTTTGTCATGGGCCACAACATGCTGGACGAGTACTGGGATAAACCCAATCACAGCATCACACGCTTCGCTCCGAATCGCGGCCGCAACGGTCAAGGCCCTCGGCAGGACATTTCCAGCCGCGTGACCGGCCCCATTCTCAAGCATCTGCATGACAATTTTGCCCAAGGCTGGAAGGACGCGACGGGGGAGGATCTTGACGCCAAACGCAACAGCAAGGCCGTTGCGGCGCAGTTCAAGCCGCGGTGCGAGCTAGGCACCCCCTGCATGGCGCAAATCCTGCGCACCCAAACGCAGCATGGGCGACGCGATATCGAAAAGCTGTATCTCAAAGCGGTGAACAACGCCACACAGTACATCTATATCGAAAACCAGTATTTCCGCTGGCCTCCCTTTGCTAAAAAGATCAAGGATGTCGCGGACAAACTGACCAGCGGCGGTCGCGACCCGGGGCCATATGGTTCACTGCATTTGTTCGTCGTGACCAACTCCACCGACGAAGGCATGGGCGACGGCACCGTCAAAACCTATGAAATGCTCGATAGTCTGGGGAAGGCAGACACCATTCCCGCGGTGGCCCGACAGGAACGCGCCGACGACCTTGAGGCGCGTTTGGGGCAGCAGGAAAACAAGGTCAAGCGACTCGGCAATCTGCCCAACCCAGCGGTATTTGCCAATGGCAAATACCCACCGGCCTACGACAAGCAACTCGAAGAGTTGAAAAAGGCAAAAACCGAGCGTGACAACCTGAAAAAACAGCTAGCCGCCCTGCAGGACGCCGACACACCCATCCTCCCCGAGGCGCAACCTGGCCTGAAAGTTCACGTTTGCACCTTGGTCGCCCCGGACTCCAAGAAGCCCAATTTGCACCGCACTCGGCAACAACATGTCTATGCAATGGGCAGCAATCAAGAAATCACCATCGCCGATCCGGAGTCATGGACGCCGGTGTACATCCACAGCAAGCTAATGCTGATCGACGACGTGTTCATGACCTTGGGCTCAGCCAACATCAACACCCGCAGCATGCAGGTCGACAGCGAACTGAATATTGCTCACCAGAACGGCAAGATCACACGGGACTTGCGATTGGAGTTGTGGAACCTGCACACCAATAAAATGGGCGCTCAAATGAAGGCTGACGAGGCGTTTAAACCGTGGGAGGACATTATCAAACAGAACAAAAAGCGGCAGAGCAATGGCGACGAGCCAATTGCCTCGCTCATCGAGTTTTATCGCGGCAGTCCCGTCCGTACCAATAAAGACTAACCGATGAAACCCTGGCTTCTCATAACCCTCTGTTTTGCACTGACCGCATGCGACGGTAAACCGAAGGAACGTGCTGTGTCCGATCTAGCCAATATCCAGGCCAAGTTGGCCTTTACCTGCGCCTATGAAAAAGACCACCTGCCGCCGATCGCACCGGAGGTAGAGCAGGTTTATCGCTACGCGCGCTACGTGCAGAAGAGCAACGTGCTCAAGCAAGATGCCGGCGTTTACCCCGAGCTGGCACGGCTGTACCGGATCGCCGCCGCCAACGGCCACTACAAGGCCAATTTCGAAGTGCGGCAAATGATCAGCAAGGGCCAGGCCGATAGCCTCGACCCGGTCAAGGAAACGCTGGACCTGACCGAAGACCTGATTCGTCAGGGTGTGCCGGGCGGCTACTACGATATGGGCCGCTACATCGAGCACGGCTACGGCGTTAAAAAAAGCCCCGAGCTGGCACTGCGCTACTTCCGCAAGTCGGCCGATATGGGCAGCCCGGAAGGTCAATTTCTGGTCGGCGAAAAGCTTGACCCGATCGGCATGGCGCCGGACGTCGCCGAGCAGATGCTAAAGTGTGCCGCCGAGCAGGGGCATGGCGAAGCTGCGGTTTCATTGGCAATCGGATACCAACTACACAAAAAATACTCCGAGGCGGTTGAGGCATTCCAGTTGGCCGCGAAGGGGGGAGCGGTTAGCGGGGCATCATATTTAGAGCATGCATTTATGGGCCCTCAAGCCGACGACAAGCTGTATTACCTCGACCAAAAAGAAGACCTAGAACGCAGCCGCCGTTACAAGATCATCGGCGATACGCTCTCCAGTTGGTCGTACCGCTACCCCACAGTTCCCGAAATCGACGAGATCGTCCCGCTGCCTCCTGCCAAGCTGCCTCCGTGGGACGGCAAGATTCAGTGGCTCAAGGATCACGAGGCCAACATTGCCCCGGAAAAACCCAGTGAAGCGCTGTTGACGAAGCTGGCCAAGGCAAAGGGCCTCGACCCGGCAACCGGTGAGACGTTGACTAAAAAAAGCAGCGCAAGCTGAACCCATCGAGCCTGCGGTGTCCGACATCGCCTTGGGCTTAGCGTTCGTGCTTCTACGCAGATGCCATTTCCACCCTGTGCGCGGCATCCTGCTGCGCATACTGCAGGTTCTGCACCACTCGCCTCGACCACCCCTTGCCGTTGTCCGGCCAGCCAGAGCAGTCGGTGAAGTACTGTTCGCGCTGGGCGAGGAACAGGATCGCCACGTCGTACGGATTCATGGCCTTCGCGGCATCGAGCGTCTGCGGGCCGATAATGCCGTCGTCGTCGGCACCGACCGTGCGCTGCAGCAGCTTGATCGCCGTACTTGGCCCGTGATTCACACCGGCGTCGAACAGCTGGTAGGCCAGCACCAGCGGGAAGTAGACACAGCCCGACTGTGCCCAGTACGACTGCCAGTAGATGGCCGCAGCGGTGGTCAGCGGCAGGTCGTGCATGTCGCCGCTATAGCCGTGTTCGCGTGCGGTGGTTTCGGTAATGCCGTAACGCGTCGCGCCGCCGGCCGGATCGTCCCAGTAGTCGCCCTCGAGGCCGATGGTGCGCTGGAAGGCGACGGCGAAGTTGAGCATCTGCCCGGCAAGGTTGGTGCGGTGACTCAGTATCTGTTCGGTTTGCATGGGGACTCCTTCAGGGGTGCAGGTTGCGGGTACAGGCTGAGGCGATCGGCCCGGAGGCGCCGGCAGCGCGGGCGCAGCCGTTGCTCATGGCGAGGCCTCGGCGGGTGTTGCGGCCATCCGGCTGGTGGACCTCAGTCGTCATGGCGATGGCGCAGCCGGTCAGGACCAGCAGCAGTGCGCAGCTCAGCATTCGCATCGGGTTCTCCTTGTTCGTGGGTCTGGCCGCAGGCCGAGACGGTGACATCGTCGGCGCGGACGATGGCGCAGGAACCGTCACCGATCGCCCAGGTACTCGACTGGCCGTCGGCGTAGCGTGCCGAGGCGCAGCCGTTCAGCACGGCGATCAGGGCCAGGGGGATCAGTCGTCGGGTCATGGCGTATTTCCTTCAGGCAATAAAAAACCGGCGCAAGGCCGGCTGGGTGGCAAGGTGGTTCGGTGTCGGTTCACAGCAGCGCCGCCACTTCCGGGGCAAGTCCCTGCATCACGAGGAAGGACTGCAAGTCCTGTCTGGCTTGGACCAGTGCAGCGTCGCGCTGCTGGGCAACGGTGTCGATGCCCCATTCCCGGTTCGTGGCATTCCACAGCGGGTAGTCGTCCGGCGGAGCCTGATCCGTCAGCCAGTCGGGCAAGTCACCCAGACCGGTCCACTCCGGTTCGTGCGACCAGTTGCCCGGGCTGTAGGTCTGGGCATTGGCGGTGCGCCACAGTGCCGTTTGACGCCAGTTGCGTACCAAGTCCCAGCCTTCAGTTTTCAGGACGGCCAGTTGCGGATAGCCGGCCTCGTCGTTGCTCGCCGGCGGCGGCTCGAGCGTGGCGCCTTCGGGAATCAGCGGAACCAGCACGCCCTGCGCTTTGGTGGCGAACGGATCGTGCTGGACCAGGTATTCGCCGAGGTACTCGCCGGTCAGCAGGTGCGACTGGTGCACGCTCAGCGGAGCCGGTTCGATGCCGGCGTGCTTCAGTTGCAGCGGTGTCCATAGCCCGACGCCGATCCCGGTGTAGTAGTAATGCGGGTAGCTGACGTTGGTCGGGCGGGTTTCTGCGCCCCCGGTCCCCCAGGTGTTCTCGAGCGCGCCGCCCTGGTAGTCGACACCCCAGCCGCCACCGCCGTTGCTCTCCCGCTCGCGCACCGGGATGCCGTGGGTGTGCGATTGCACGTCGCAGCCCTGTATCGTTCCGGCGCCGCGATCACCGTCCGGATCGACGCCACTGCCCTGCGAGCAGACGCGGATGAAGCGGCCACGCAGATCCGGATAGCCGCCACCGGTGCACGGTATCCAGCCCGGGATCACCGTGCCGGGTGCAACGTTGAACGGTGCGATCATCCCGACCGGCACTTCCTTCGGCGGGATCGGGATCGGCTGCGGATAGGACGAGGTGAAGTCGGCCGACCAGAACGACCAGCCCGAGGTCGGGTAGAAACGGCGCCGGTAAATGCGATCGTCGGCATAGCTCTGGTACTGCTGGAACACCCACTCGGTGCCGGCATCGTTCGAGCTGTAGACGTGCAACAACCCGGCGTGCAGCGCGGGCGCATTGACCATCGTCGCCATGCTGGCGTCACTGCCGAAGAAGTAGAAGCCGCTGCCGTTGAGCGTGTTCCAGTCGGTGCCGTCGGGCACGCCGCTGCGATCCTGCAGCTCGGCAGCGCCGGACCGGAACAGCGGTGCTTTCACAACAGAGCCACCTGCCCTCGGCACATAGCGGTTGTCGGCCTCTTCCGGTGCCAGTGGCGCCCCGCCGTCAAGCGGTGCGAAGTCGAGCCATTCGGTGTTCAGCGCATTGCGCCGGCGCAACCGCCCGGTACCGGTGTCGGCCCACCACATCGACGGCTGCGGATTGGTCGGCTCGTTGTTGCCGGTCTGGTTGGACGAGATGGCCACCAGGGCGTTGTTCAGATCCTGCCGGAAGGCGGCACCCGGCTGGTTGTCGAGTTGCAGATCGTGTTGCGACATGAAGTTGCTCCTTGTTCGTATTGGGAGAGGCTGTTTATTGCTCAGCGCCGTAGCCCTTGGCGATCCAGTCGATCGACCGGGCGATGCCCTGCCCGCAGGCGTCGACGACGCGAATAAAAAAGCCCGCGGTATCGCGAGCACTGGTCTGGTAGATCTCGCCGGGCTGCAGGCCCTGGACCGTCAGCGCCAGCGCAGGTCGCGCATGGAAGCGCTGGCTGAAGTCGAGCCGTCGCCCTTCCGCCGGGATCGGCACGTCCTCGCCGGATTCGAGCCGGTCGGGCATGTCCAGCGTGACGCGGAACCGGGTGACCCGGACGTTGTGCAGCGGATTGGCCGACTGCAGCGCCATGCGGAAGCGGAAGGCCCGGCCGCGCCAGTCACCGACGAAGAACGGCTGCCACGGTTGCCAGGTGTTGCTGGCCGGATCGTCGTCGCTCACGCTGACGAAGAACGCCGCATTGGCATCGCTGATCGTGCCGTCCCAGTCCGGCACCGCATCGATGTCGGGACGGGCATCGACCAGGTCGGTGACGTCCCAGCTCAACGAGGCCAGCTCGGCGGTCAGCCGACAGCTCATCACCGCACCGAGATCGATCACCTCCGAGCCGATCCACTCACCTTCGGTGGCAACGCCGGCGGTACCGCTGTCCCAGGTCGCCATACTGTCGATCACCGGCCAGTCGTCGACCGTGTCGGCCGAGTCGAGCTGCACGCCGGCATCGATCACCGCTGTGTTGCGGCACAGACCGGCGAAGTCCGGATCGGCGTCGAAGCGCTCGACCGCGTTGTAGGCGGCGATCGCTGCCGAGGCGGTCGACACCGCCACGGCATCCAGCGCCTCGATCCCGCTGGCGTCGACCGGTTTGGCCAGATAGGTGCCGACCAGCAGCGGCAGTTGGGCCTGCGTCGACGCGCCGGGCAGGTTGGCGCCGATGTCGACCGACTCGTTCCAGGTCGCCCCCTGCAGCTTCGGACTGAAACGGAAACGGATCGAGCCACCGACACGCACGTCCAGATCCTGCGACTGCGGCCACGAGAACCAGCCGACGCCGTTCAGTGCCGACACGTCGAGCCCGGCCAGCGGCGCCGGTGGTGAGGTCAGCCCGTACAGCTCGACGCCCTGCCCGGTCGGTGCGCCACGCACGCCGATGACGTTGACCGCGACGATGCGGAAGTCGTACCAGCCCGGCACGGTGTCGAGTACTTCGACCGAGGTCGAGGCGGTTTCGGGAAACTGCACCCAGTCATTGTGCTCGCGGCGGTACGCCAGTTGATAGCCGCGTACCAGGTCGTTGCGCAGCGGTGACCACGACACCAGCACCTTCGAGCGCACGCTGCCGGCGGTGGCTTCATACAGCACCTCGGCAAAGCTCAGCTGCCCGACCGGGCCCGGCACCAGGCTGATGTTGTCGTTGTCGGGCAACTCGAACGGTTCGCCCTCCTCGATCAGCGCGTACTTGTCGGGGTAATGCCGCAGGCCTTCGACCTGATAACTGCCGTCGTCCTGCTCGGTCACCGTGGTGACGCGGTACAGCTCGGGCACCAGGTCGTCGGACGCCAGAATCCAGCTGCTGCCAATTGCCGGCGGCCGTTCGAACGGCGTCACCGGGATGACGGTTCGGGTTTCCACCTCAAGGGGCCGCTGCAGTTCGCGCTCCTGCAGGCTGCCGTCGTCGAGGATCAGCGCCAGTCGCAGGGTGCCGGCCGGCACGGTCACCGGCGCATCGAGCACGATCTGCTCGGCCGTACTGTCACGACCGATCCGGCCGCCGCGACGCTCGCCGGTGCGGAAACAATCGGAGATCCGGATCACATCACCAGGCTGCGGCAAACAGCCCTCGAGGCCGGTGGTGAAGCTGACCGAATCGGCCTCGTAGCGCTCGGTGTACAGCAGCCATTTGCCGACCCGCCGGGCCATGCCACGCGAGCTGCAACCGATCGCGACGATGTTGGCTTCGCGCAGGTAACCGGCCTCGATGATCGCCTCAGCGTCCTCGACATACTCGACCGCCTGCTTGCACAGATTGGCCGGATCGTTCCAGGTCACCAGCACCGCGTTGTGGATGGTGTTGCGATGTGCGCCGGCGTAGCTGAAGCCGGCCTCGGCGACATTGGCATTGGTGAACTGGTAGCTCGGGGCCTTCGGTGCATCCTGGGCGAAACCGACGCCGCCGGCCGACCAGTAAGCCATGCCGCGGAACACGCCAGCCAGATCCGAGAGCACCTGATAGGCATCCTGCCGGGTCTGCAGGTAGAGGTTGCAGGTAAAGCGCGGCTCCATGCCGCCGAAGCCGTCGGGTACGAGTTCGTCGCAGTATTGGGCGATCTCGTACAGTGCCCACTGGTCGACCAGCGCTTCCGGGACGTAGTCACCCAATCCGTATCTGGGGTGCGTGACCAGGTCGTAGAACACCCAGGCGGGGTTGTCGGACCAGGCAATCTTGAAGGTGCCGTCCCAGCTCCCGCTGTAACTTCTGGCCAGCGGATCATAGTTGCTCGGCACGCTGATCAGCAGCCCGTACAAGTCATACGCCCGGGTCGGCACCGAACTGAACTGGCTGGCATCGACCGCGAGTGCGCACAGTGCGGAGTTCGGATAACGCAGCTTGTCATCGACGATGTCGGTCAGTGCCTGCCAGTAGGTCTTGTCCTGCAGTGCCGCCTGGGTGCTGTCGGCGGTCAGTCGGGTCACCCGGACGTTCCACGGCCCCTCGCCGGGCAGCCGGAACGACACGTCGCGCGCATACGGCGAGGTGGTCTTGCCCGAGATCGTCACCCGGCCGTCAGCGATCAGGCCCTGCACGTAATTGATCGTCCACGATGGTTCGGTTGTGTAACGCCCGGAAGCCGTCGCCGACACAGAGAAGTCGACTACATCGGCCGGGTTGGCCTGCACGTCGACGACCAGCGTCGTGTTCAGACCGAGCTCCTGCTGCTGCACGACATACCAGTCGCCGCCATTCAGCCGCCACGAGATCACGAAAGTCGTCTTCACCGACACGTCGACCATGCCCGAGCCGTTCGATGCCTGGGTATGGTTCGATGCCACGCGGCAGTCGACACCGAGCTGGTAGCGGCTTGCGCCAGTCGCACCAGTCACGGGCATGCCGTGCCACGACGATGCGCCAGGCACCGCCTGCCATGCACCGCCGACCGGCTGGACCTCGACCAGCAGGTCGACCGAGGTACCGTTCAGGTCGCCGCTGCTCATGTCCTGCGAGGTCAGCTGGTTGACCTGCAACGTCACCCTCGCCGAGTCGGCCTCGGTGTTGTCGATACGCCGCTCGATGGCCTGGCCGGCCTTGAGTTCGACCCCGACCGAGGTTGCATGCTCGGTGCCGCTGGTGATGCTCAGTACCGGCTGGGACTGCGTACCCGGGCGGAACTCGAACGACACGCCACTGAAGTTGTACGACCCGTCCGGGTTCTGCACCGGCACCTCGTCGAAGTAGACCGACTGCATGCCGCTGACGAGGCCGCCGATCTCGCCTTCGCTGACCAGATCGGTGATCCGGGCGTAGGCGCAGCTGCGCAGCGTGTTCGGTGCTTCCTGCGCCGGTTGCGGATCGTCGCCGCCGGCGCCGAGCAACACGGGATAGCCATTCATCTTCATACCGGAACGTCCTGACTCTGGATGCCGGCGCTGATCACCGCCGAACCGACGGTCAGCCGGCCGTACAGCAGCGGCACCGCCCCGCCCTGTGCCGTGGTGTTGACCGGGCCGGCGAACAGGCTCGACGCCTCGGAATCGGCCGATGATTGGTCGTAGTTCGGTGTCGGGGCGATCAGCTGTGCCACACCTCCGAGCACCAGCGCCGTCCCCATGCTCGCGGAAAAGCCGACCAGCCCGGCCGCCGACACGACCTCCTTGTAGCCGCCCCAGGATAGCGAAGCACCCTTGGTGAACCACGCCGCCGCAACCATGGCGATGCCGGAAAAGATCCGCCCGAGCCCGCTGTCCTTGGCGCCCTCGAGCACCGGGGCGATCGTGTAGGTGATTTGCATCCCGTGCCACAGCTGCAACCCGTCTTCGAGCTCGGCCAGTGGTGTCTCGCCGACCAGCAACTGGTAGCGCATCGCCTGCCGGGCCGGATCGCTCAGAAATACCCGGAATCCCGGGCAATTGGCACCGAGCGCCCGCAGCGCCTCGGCCGGGCTGCCGACGGCAAAGTGGTGCTCACGACCGAACCGGTGGCCCAGTTCACCCAGCAGCCGGATCGTGCGCAGACCGTGCAACGTGTCGCAGGACATGGGTCGTTCGCTCCCTGAAGAATTTGCCGTACACGTCGACCGACGACAGCCGGCCAACAAGGTGATGGATCACGCGATCCCCGGCCAGGTACACCGCACCGTGATTCGGTACCGACGCACCAAGCTGCATCAGCAGCAGATCGCCATGCTGTGGCGGCCCGGCCACGACGACGAAACCGGCCTCGGCGAAGTGATCGAGATAGAGATTCCCGCCCCGCTGCCACCAGTGATCGTCACGAACAAAATCCGGCAGCACGACAGCGAAGGATTGCCAGTACCAGTCGCGCACCAGCGAGTAGCAGTCGGTCGCGCCGTGAACGAAACGCCGGCCCAGTAGCGGCAAAGCCGACACCAGCGCCGGCAAGGTCACCATGTCCGCCGGCCCGTCAGGGCCGGAAGGCAGGCCGACGATCAGCCACTGGAGCCCGCTGGCCGCATGCGCCGCCTGATCCAACACCGACGGCGCCCCGCTGGCGCCCGGATGCGAATGCACCACCGCGATCACCTCGCCGAGTGCCGCGACTTCAGCAAACTCCGCCGGTGCGATCACAAAGCGATCGCCCGGCGCCGACGACACGTTGGTGCAGCGGCGGTAATGCCGCTGGCCATCGCGGACGTAAAAAAGGCCGACACTCTCGGTCGGCCAGGCTTCGCGGGCATGCAGCACCGCGGCATCGATCTCGTTCATCCCACCCCCATCAGTACATCTGCGTGCTGCTCGCCCCCGGAAAGCCCCCGAATGGCAGCTCGCCGTTCTCGCCGAAACGCAGCTTGCAGCTCGAGAGCCGCTTGCCGCAGCTGTCCTTGGTAGCATCCGCAGTCGGTTGGTCAACGTCGTCGGCAACCGGGCCACCGGCATAACTGCACTCCTCGCCCCGATACCGCCACGGGCACAGGTTGGCGATGATCTGCCGACGCGGCAGCTGCAGCCCGTCCAGATCCAGCGCGCTGGCCAGCTCGAACTCGACCTGCAACTTGTTCTCGCTGGTCTTCTGCGCCACGTAATACACCTCGTCCGGCAGGTGCGCGTTCGGATCGGCACCCGGATTACCGTCGGCGAAGTTCGCCGCATCGAGGTAACAGGTCTTGGTGCGCTGGCGCGTCAGCCGCGCGTTCAGCAGGTTGTTGAACGACCGCGCCAGTTCGGTCATCAGCCCGGTGACGTTCGACACCACCAGCTTCGGCCGTGGCGGATTGCCAGTCCCGTCGACCGCAAACCCGGTCGCCTGGATCGGGAACGGCGCGTACGTGTGCCCCTGCCAGACCACCGGCTGATCCACCCCGCTGGTGCCGGCATGGAAGCGCAGCGGCACCTCTCCCTGCAGCTCTAGCACGAACAGTTCGACCCAGGCGCCGGCGTCCAGTGCCTGCAGTTCGCCTGCAACTCTCATGTCGCACACACAAAAATTGCCCCTCCCAATAGGGTGAATCGGTAGCAGCTCAGCGCTAACGCCATCAAGACCGAGCACACACGCACCACAATCGTGCATTTCATTCCAGCGAAAACTTTCCATCCTCAATCACTAGCGTTAATATTGAAGAAAGCAACCCAGAAACCATGCTTAGCTTGCGGCTAAAAACTAGATAGACATCAAATTTTTTGCATGGAAAGCGCACATTAGCGACGCAGCCCCCATTCAAGCCAAACATACCGAGAAATACAGCCCATTAAGGAAATCGAATTATGCCTTGCGCAGAAAACATGCATAACCGTCTTCACTTCAAAAACTAAACAGTCCAAAGATTGACCATCCCTTTCTCGTTGCATTAATCGCAAAGCCCAAACAAGAGTCGAAAGATGTCATCAAATTACATTGAAAAATTACATTTAAAGAATTTTCGGCAATTTAAAAGTCTGGACGCAGAGTTCAACAAAGGATTTAATTTTATTGCCGGACCAAATGGCTGCGGGAAAACTTCGATTCTAACCGGCATATCACACTGCTTCAACTGGGACGCACTAAACTATTCAAGATTCCAAGAAGATTCCGAGTTTTGGATTGACCTTACCCATTCCGACAACAAGAAGAGAATTGGTATCGGAGCGAATTCAATAAGCAACGACGGCTATCGCAAACAGGCCATAAAGCAGTGGCACAACCCCACCCAAGAAAACGGAAGATCCAATATTATCTTGTTTGATGCACCAAAAGAATTGGGTGGATACTGCCCACTATTCATTGGCGCAGAGCGAAGCATAAAATACCAACAAATAAACGGAATGACCAGGGAAAACCCATTAGAACAGCAGCGGCAAAAGTACGCCTCAAGTAGCACGAGATCGCTATACGGTGAAAGCCCTCGCAACATCAAACAATGGCTGGTAAATCGCTACTTCATGATGGACAAAGAATGGGCCAAGGAGGAAAGAGACAACTGGAATCATATGATTGGTCAACTCCCTACACTGGCACCGTTTAACAGCAATTTTTCGTATATTCGCACCGGCAAAGATCTTGAACCAATCTTCTCAATATACGGCGAAGAATGTTATATGGAGGAGCTCTCGGCGGGGTTTCAGGCCGTGCTCTCAATCATTGTGGACATATTTGAATGGATTGAAGGAACCAGAAACGAAGGAGAGAGACTTGCCGTTAATGCAACAGGCACTGTATTAATAGATGAACTTGACCTCCATTTACACCCTGAGTGGCAGTTCACCCTAAGATCCGGACTATCAAATCTCTTTCCCAATATGCAATTTATTGTCACCACCCACTCCCCTCACTTGCTTTCATCAGCCCTAGAGGGCGAAGTAATCATAATGGAAAGGGATTACGGTCAGGGTGACCTAAAATTAAAACCAACATCAAAAAGGCTATCAGGATGGAATACAGATCAAATACTCACCGATGTAATGGGTGTAGTGAGCCTTGAAAACAAAGACTATGCAAGGCTAATTGCAACGGCTTTCGATAAAATTCAAGAAAATTCCCTCGATGGATTGAAAGAAGCCATAAAAAACCTATCTGCAGTCGCCCACCCCAATGATTCCATATTAACCGTACTCACTACCCGATACGCATCTATGCTGGCGACATCAAATGATTAAACTGCAGAGAAACCCAAAACCCGAAATAATAATCAACAACGAAGAAAATTGGAATGAGGCATTAAAAAATGCAATATCCACACATGGAAGCTACTCGAAAATACCAAAAGAAATAAAAGAAAAATTACTCATTCACTACAAGCACCCCAGTATTAAGACTTCATTATTTAGCAGCTCCTTTCAAAAATGCGCATTCTGCGAAGCAAAACCAGCCGAAAGCGGAAATATTGAAGTTGAGCATTATGCACCAAAATCAAAGCACCCGGACCTTACATTCTGCTGGGAGAATTTTTTGCCCGCGTGCAGAAAATGCAATGAACACAAAGATGATCACGACACAATACTGGAGCCGATCATCAACCCTTACAACAACGACCCTGAAAAGATTTTTTATTACGAAGACATTAGAATTTTAGCCAACAATGACAACAAGAAAATCGGAAGTCTAACAATAGAAGTTTGCGGATTAAACTCCGCCCGCTTAATGAGACCTAGAGCTGACATTTTGATTGGCCTACATGGTTTTAGCGAAGCCATAGCCGAGGCATTAAAAGATTATGAGGCAGCCGACACCGAAGCCAAAAGAAGAAATAGAAAAAGAAAGATAAAAGAAGCCTTGGAAGTCATAGAAATGACTGCAACTCCCTCTGAAAAGCTCTCTGGGTTTTGCAAGTTTTACCTAAGCAAGTGCGAGCCGTATTTAAAAGCAAAATCAATAATTACTCACGAACACACCTAATTAATAGACCTATCAAACATGAGCAAACTCACACATATTAATGCGGAGCCGCCTAATTAAACTAGGGTTCGAATATCTGCTCGAACACCGCCGTGAGCTTGGTGACGCTCCGGTCGACCTCAACCACCGACCACTTGGGGCATTTGACGCGTACCGGTCGGTCGTTGAGGTCCAGCCAGCTGAATGAGGTGATACCGGCCTTGGCGGTGAGGAAGTCGTCGATCTGCTGGATGTCGGTCTTGCTGCGCTGGAAGCCCAGCGTCCAGCTTTGCAGCACCGGGTTGAGGCCGTCGTTGCGGCGCTGTTCGTAGCCGTCGCCGAACTGCACACTGCGGGTGCGCGGGGTCTTGTCGAGCTGGGCGCCGTATTGCGGCGACCAGGTGAAGTCGGTCATCAGCTTCTTCCTCTTTGACTCATCTGCCGGTTGATGCCGCCGTTGCGCCAGCTGTCGCGGTTCTGCTGTTGCATCTGGTCTTGCACCACCTTGTTGATCATCGGCACCAGTTTGTCGGCTAGGGTGCGGCCAAGGTCGGTGTCGCTGCTTGTGTCGGCAGGTCCGTTGCTGCTCACGTTGATCGTGACGTTGTTCTGCACCGCGCAGCCCGAGGCTGCCGTAACAGCCGGCGTGCTGGGTAGCGAGCCGACGGCGCCGCCCGAGGCGAAGCGGCCGGCGTTCAGCGCGTCGAAGAAGCCCCGGCCGTAGCGCGACACGGCTGCCGCCTTGATCACGTACTCACCGTTCGACAGCCACGACAGGATGCTGTCGCTGGTGGCGGTACCGGCGCCACTGACCGTCCCGCCGTTGGCGTGCGCTTGTACCGGGATACCGGTGATACCACTGCCGATCCCCATCCATTGGAACAGCCGGGTCATGGCCATCCGTTCGGCGACGCGGGCGATATCGGCAAGGATGCTGTTGGCCAGTTGTTTGAAGCTGAACTCGCCGGTGGTGACGAACTTGCTGATCATCGCATCCATGCTGCAGAAGGCGCTGTTGAACGCCTGTTCCATCAAGCCTGCGGCATTCTCGCCGGCGGCCACGTAGTCGGCCAGTGCCTGCTTCGCCCCATTGCTTGCATCGGCTTCCTGTGCTCGTCGGGCGTTCTGGTAGGCCAGGTACTTCTGCTGCTGCGCGGCCACCATCGTATCGATCTCGGCGAGGCCGGCCTGCATCTTCTGGGGATCGATCAGGTTCAGCTTCACGTCTTCGGTCAGCCGGCGTTTGAGGTTCACCGCCTGCTGGCCGATGTGCTGCAGGCCCTGTTCGATCTCCTTGGCGCGGGTCGATAGGTTTTGGGTCTGCAGGTTCGACTGCCAGTCGAGCTGTTGCTGGCCGAACGCACTGCCGAGGTTGGCCTTCACTTCGGTAATGCGCTGGCCGAACAGCACGGTCTGGCGGCCGAGTTCGGTCTGGGTGTCAGTGAGTTTCTGTACGGCCCTGCCGTAGTCGGCGGCGCCGATTTTTCCCTGGCTGAAGGCGCCCTGCAGCAGTTTGAGGTTGTCACCGTACTGCGGATCGACACCGTGCAGCGTCTTGCCGAGCAGGTCGTCGATCAGTGCCTGGTAGCGCTCGACCTTCTTCTTTGCGGCGGCTGCACGGCGTTCGACGGTGTGGGCCTGCCGGATGGCGCCGTGATCGGCGAAGAGATTTTTCTCACGCGCTGCGAGCCGGTTGTACTGACTCTGGTCGATCACGCCGTCGACTAGGGCGCGTTTCAGCGTCGCCAGCTTGGCGGTGAGCTTCTCCCCCTTGGTTTCGGTCTCCTTCGCCATCTGGTCGATTTGCGCGGCCAGCCGTGACTTGCCGTCGCCGAGGTGCTTGCGGCTGTCGGTCTCGGCCAAGCTGTTGGCGGTGACCAGCTGGCGTTGCTTCAGCTGCCGCACCGCCTGGTCGGCGGCGAGTAGCCGTTCACGGGCGGTTTCGAGACCGGCCAGCATGGCCTTGCGATCGGACTCCTTCTGGAAGCCGAACTCGCCCGGTCGCAGTGCCCGCTTGGCGAATGCGTCATAGGCCGCATTGCGCTGGTCGTAGTCGCGCCGCGCAGCGCCGGCCTCCTGTTGCAGACCGGCCATGTCCGACTTGGCCATGGCCGTCTGGATGCGCTTGGCCGACAGCTCGGCCTGCGATGCGGCATTGTCCATCGCCGCGCTGAGTTCGTCCCAGTAGGCAATCAGACCGACGATGGCGAGCGACGCGACGCCGATCGGACCGCCGAGGAAGCTCAGCGCGGCGCCGGCGGCGCGCGAGGCCAGTCCCATGGCGCCGGCCGCCGCTGCGGCATTGCGCTGGGCAGCGGCATAGCCGAGGGTTGCCGCTTCGGCCGTGACTTCGGCACGGTTCTGCAGCTGGATCGCCGTGCCGAGGGTTTGGGTGGCGATCGCACGTGCGTCGACCGCGGCGGTCACGGCCTCCTCGGCGATGGTGACCCGGGCCGCGGCGGCGGCCATTGCTTCGTCGGCATTGCTCACGCCCTGCGAGAAGCGGATCAGCTCGTACTGCGCGGTTACCCTCGCCTGTTCGGCCTGCGCGAGCTGCAGCTCCTCGACGGCGAGGGTTTTGGCAGCGGTCGCAGTCTGGTACTTGGTCTCGGCAGACGTTCGTTCTACAGCGGCAGCCCGGGCCATCTGCGTGGCTTCAAACGTCGCTGCCGAGGCGGTTTGCAGAATGGCGTCGCGCTCGGCCAGCAGTGCGCTCTGGCTTGCGGCCAGTTGCTGCACCCGCCTTGATGCGGCGCCGGCGAGCCGGCCGGTCACCAGTCCGGCCAAGGCCGTACCGATCGCCCCGAGGCTCGTGGCAACGCCGTCAGCATGGTTCTGGATCGCTTCCAGCCCCTGCGTTGCGGTGGCGATGCCGCTGCGGAATTGCGGCATCAGCCCCTGGCCGAGCGTCACCTGCAAATCGGACACCAGCCGCTGCATCGAGCCGAGCTGCTTGCCCGGCTCCTGCATCGCCGCCGAGTAGGCGCCGGCGATGCTCTCGCCGGCGCGCATCACGGCATTGACCCGGGCCTGGGTCTTTTCCTGCTCGGTCAGGCTCTCGGCAGTCACGCCGATCGACTTGGCCAGGTCCTTGTAGCTGTTCTCGAAGCTGACGTTGATGCCGATGGTGCGCAGCATGTCGACCTGTGCGGTCTGGATGCCATACAGCAGGTGGTTGAAGGCCTGCGACGAGCCCATGTTGCCGATTACCGCCGCATCCTGGGCGATACGCGCCAGCTTCGGCGCCAGCGACAGGTCGAGCCCGCCCTGCACCATCCGCGCCACGCCTTGGCGGGATTCGAGCTTGCTGATCCCGGACTGTTGCAGCGCGGTTTCGACGTGGCCGAGTTGGTCGGCGGTATAGCCGGCGTTGCGGCCGATCGTCTGCAGTACGGTGCCGAGCACGTTGTAGCGCGAGGCGGCCATCACCGATGCCCGCGCGAACGCCTCGAGCTTGCCGGCGGCGAACATTCCCGCAGCCAGCTGGATGTAGCGCGACGTCGTCTGCGACAGTGCGTCGACCTGCGACGACACCTTGTCGATCGACGACGCCATGCGTGCGCTATCGGCATTGACCCGCGCCATGGCGACATCGATGCCCGACAGCGACTTCTCGATCGCCCGCGACTGCTTGCGGGCGATCTGTTCGGCACGGTTCAGCCCCTGTTCGAAGCGGACGATGTTCGCCTCGAGGTCGATGGCCAGGCGGCCCAGATCAGCCATGGTGTTTCTCCAGATCGGCACGAACTGCCTCGGCACGCTGGCCGGCACCGGACAGCAGTGCCATCAGGCCGGTTTCAACATGGGAACGGGATGCGGGCGACGGTGACGGTTCGGTGTCATCCCGTTGCAGGAAGGGCATGAAGTCCAGCGGCGACAGCGCTTTTTTGCCCTTGGGTAGGTGCAGATTGGTGTTGCTCGCCGCGATAATCCCGGCCCGGAAATCGGCGCGGATTTCGCCGAACGGCTCCAGCTCGTCGAAGGCCATCCAGCGCCACAGCTGCCCGGCCGGCAAGGACGCCAGCAGCGCGTCGACGTCGGCCACACCGAGCTGCAGGGCCAGCCGGTGCGCAAAGCGCAGGAAAGGTCGCCGGGTCAGGGCTTTTTTGCGGCGTCGATCGCCTCTTGCGGTGGCGTGTTCAAGCGCCAGGCCACATCGGCCAGCAGGCGTAGCGACAGACCGGACAGATGCGCCGGCAAACCTTCCGCATCGTCGTCCTGCAGCAGTCGCTCGCCGCGCTCGTCGACCAATGACCGTACCAGCAGCCGGGCCTCGATCTCGCTGGTCATCGGCTGGCCGGCTTCGCGCAATGACGCGACCTCGAGCCAGAACTGCTCGGCGTCGAGCGCTGACATTTCGGAGACGATGGCCGAGCCATCCAACGCCGGTACCGGCACGGTCTCGGTCGCCCGGCCGGCGCCGAGCAGTTGTTCACGCGACAGCGGCTTCATGCGGTCACCTCCGGTTCAACGGCCTGCGGTGCAGGTGGCGCCGGCGGCACCGGTTTGGTCGTCGTCACCGCACCGGTAATCGTCAGGTCGAGCTTGCCCTTGAGGATATTGTCGACGCCGAACTCGTGCGAGAAGCCCTTCACCAGTGCGTCGAAGTTCTGCACATGGCCACTGGTGTAGGTGATCTGAATCGGCACCACCGCCCCGCTCGCTTTGGCCACATCGGCCGCCGCCTGACCTTCGTCGTCGAAGATCCGGTTCAGGTCCAGACTCACGCCGCCGTAGTCCTGCAGCCCGAGGCGTTTTTCTTTCGCTTCGGACTTCAAGTGCGTGCAGTCGATCTCGTTCGCCTGCCCGTCCATCCCCGAGAAGTTGGTCACCTCGCCAACCTCGAGCCAGCCGCCGGCGCCGTCACCGATCGACACCGTCGTACCCTGCGATCCAATCGCGTTCGACATCACACCCTCCAAATGAAAACGCCCGCGAACGCGGGCATATAAAAGCTTCAGTTGTCACACATGTCACACCTGAAATTAAGAACACGAACTACTTCGGACAAAGACACTCATTCAAACTATCATCAACAAATGCCATAGTCATGAAAATGCACACCTCAAATAAGCATGGACGGGCTGAATTACCAACTATCGTCCAGAAAACTCAACCAAGCAGCACAGCAGCTACAAATAAAAGGATGAAAAATGCAGTGCAAGAGAATCATCAGCATTATTATTCACCCCAAAGACGTCAAAGACCCTGAACTCAAAACGTGCGACGACCTACTAGCCCTGCGTTACAAAGACATCGGATATATTTCCGATGATATTTACTTATCGCAATACACCTCAGAGAAATATGAAGTACCAAACATCAACAAAGACCTTCAAACACTCATTAACATTTCAAACGAATGGGTAACGAACGGACGAAAAAACAGTAATGGCTTAGGTCTTTACATTCAAACCCATGGAAATGCGCAAGGCCCGGTAATGAAAAATGGCCCAGTAGTAGGCGCAGTACTCGCTTTATATAATCTTGGATTGCGCTTTAGAAAAATTAATTTAGGCTGGTGCTCTTCTGGCGGCGGGCAAATTTATACAGCCGAGCAGTCAAGCAGCGTTGACTTCATAAAATTGTTAGTTACGGAACTGGATTCCGTTAAGCCACTCAACATAAAAGTCACAGGTAATTTAGACACCAACATCGAATCATTGCACATTGAAGACCCAGATCGAAAACTTGACGGGACCTTATTTTCCGCGTACGGAACAATAATAACCTTCAAAAAATCCAAAGATATCGATAAAAACACAACCGAGCCAGATAAAGTCAGAAACACCTTCAAAAACAAATACACCCACCCGCACCCCAACATCAATGGAATTTTGGCGGACCTAGAAAATCAACCAAAGAATAAATTCAATGAATTCAAGTCAAAACAAGAAAAAGAAATCAGAGACAATCTAACGATAGCGGTTGACTACTTCAACAAAAAGGTTATTTGGAAGGTGGAAAACAAAAAGCTCGTAAGGGCCCCCATATCAGAATACACAGACTCAAAGGACATAGCATATCTACATCAAGTAATAGTTCAACACCACGAAATGTGTAAAGTTTAAATAACCCCTTATTGAACCAATCAATTCAGCCACCATACTGACATATCGACTATCTGTCGGCATTGCCGGGTTGCGGTTTCCAGATCATCGACGATGGACCGGATAACCGGCCGCAGCCCAGCCTGCTCGAGCGCTTCGATCGCCTGCTTCACCAGTCGCTTGCCGCTGAGATAGTCGTCAGTCCAGACGCTCAGCTGCAGGCGCAGGTGGTGGGTGTTGGTTCGGCCAGCTAGTACGGTGTTCGGCGTGTCGCTGATAACCTGGTACACCAGGTTCGGTCGTGGCGTGTCCTGCGGTGCTAACAGCGGGTAGACCCGGCCGTCGAACAGTGGCGCCAGGGCGGTGAAGATGGCTTCTTCGATCACAGCTTGCGAGCCTCTGTCTCGATGCCCTTCTCCAGCTCGACGATGATTCGTCTGGCGATGCCGGTTTTCTTGGCGTCGAATGTCGGACGGATGAAGGGTTTGGCCGGCATGCGGCTGGTGCCGAATTCGACAAAGCGCCAGTAGTAGGCGCCGTAGTTGGCTGGGCGGTACTTGTTTCGGGCATCGGCTTTTTGCCTGGTGCGCTCGCTTTTGAGCCGCTTCAGCCGGCTGCTGATGCCGACCTGTACCTTGTTCTGTTGCGGCACGCGGAACTGCACGATCTGGGTTTTCATCAAGCCGGTGTCTTCGGGTGCTGCGGCTTTGATCGCGGTGATCAGTTCGCGCGCGCCGGCCGAGAGGCTGCGTTTCACCTGCTTGTTCTGGACCTGTTTCGGCAGCAGCCTGAGTTTGCGGCTCAGGGCGTCGAGCCCCTGCATCCTGGCCATGTTTAACCTCTCTTCGGGCTCAGCCCTCGTCGACGCCGCTGGTACACATCAGTTGCAAGTCGATTTGTCGGCCGTCGATGTCGATGGCGGCCTTGATGTTGTAAAGCGTGCTGCCGCAGCGCACGCGCATGGCGGCAGTGATGGTCGGCAGCTGCCGTGGGTAGCGCAGGCTGATCTCGGTGGTGACTTCGGCTTGCACCTGTTGCGTGGCGAGGAACTCCCGTCCGCGCAGCGGCCGGATACGCGCCGGCAGGTCGGTGTCGGCCAGCGGCACCCAGACCTTCAGTTCGCCGCCGACGCTGTCGCGCGGCGACTGCAGCTGTTCGATCCGCACCCGCGAGCGGTACTTGTTGAGGTTGCCCATCACCACACTCCCCGGATTACGTAGTCATCAAGCACCCCGTCGACGAAGTCTTCCGGGAGTTCATTCAGCGTGCCGTTCTCGACGTTCTTGCGATACTCGTAGCTGGTGGCAACGCGGCGGATGATCCAGGTCTTGAAGGCGTCCGGAACGTCGGCCGCTTCGCCGTAACCGCAACGCAGGGTCACCGTCACCGCCGCCGGGTCGCGACAGGTCGCCGGCCACGACTGCCCGACCGCGGGCCACAGCTGCTCGGGCTCGCCCGGCAGGATCCGGCAGGCGGCCGGATCGAGCGTCTGCGGCTGGCCTGCCGGATCGAGGTACTGCACCGACACGATCGCCTGCACCGGCGTGGCGCCAACGAGGTAACGCGCACAGGCGAAGTCCGCCGCAGTGATTTCCACCTCGCGGGTGAGCAGTGCCCGGCGGGTCATCCGTTCGGCCACATCGGTCGCGGTACTGATCTCGCGGCGGATGTTGTCGTCCTGATCGGTGTTGAACTCGTAGCCCCAGGACTTGAACTCGTCGACGGTGACCGGCAATCCGGCCGGCGGCGTGGTGATGCGCAGCATGGGATTCCTTCAATCAGGCGATCGCTTCTTCCGGCTCGCGGGTTTCCTGCTCCACCGAAGGGGCCGAGGCGGCGTTCTTGAACGCCTTGATCGAACCGCCAACGTCGAGCAGGTTGCCGCCCGAGCGCGAGAACATCAGGAAGCCGACCTGTCCCTTGCGGGCGAACGCCGAGTCGGTGAAGCGGTGCATCTGCATCGCCAGCGCATCGCGGATCAGATAGGTGCTGAAGTCGCCGAACAGGATCGAGGTCGCGCCGGCGGCCATGGCCGGCATGTCCTGGTTGATCACGTAGCCATAGCTGAGGATCGTGTCCGGCTCCTTGACGGCGAAGCCCGGCAGCCACAGTGGCCGGCCCTGGTCGTCCTTGAGCTTCTTCAGTTCTCGCAGCGTGCTGTCGGCGAACATCCAGCGGCCGTTGTGGCGGTAGGCCGGGTCGACGCTGTGCTCGAGATCGATCAGCTCGTCGCCGCTGACGGTCTTGGTCGATGCACCGGTGACGCCGACGGCGGCGTTCGGCACGATGCCGTTCGGTTCGCCGTTGCCGGTCCCGAGGGTGAATTTCTTGTTGGTGATCCGGCCGATCCGCGAGATGCAGCGGCGGTTGATCAGCGCATCGAGGTCGACGGCACTGTCCTGCAGCAGCTCGATCGGCACGGTGACGATCTTGGAGCTGAACTTGAAGGTGTTGATCGAGCGGGTACCGAATGCGATGTCGGCATCGCCGGCCGCAGCGTTCTCGGCGACGATCTCGCCCTCTTCCGACGTGCCGTCGGTGGTCGGGAACGACATGGCGGCGCCGGACGCGGTCGAGATCACCGTCGCCACTTCGCGCATCCCGCCGAAGGACTTGAGTGCTTCGATCACGCTGCGCGCCAATTCCTCGGGCACGGTATAGCCGCCCTCGCTGCCGCTGGTGGTACTCATGGCATTGCGCAGCGTACCCAGCTGGTCCTGCGTCAGCGCCATCGGGCCGTGGCGCAGCAGCGTGTCGTAGATTTTGGCGGCCTCGCTGCCGGCCTTCTTGCCAACGGCCTCGACGATGGTGTTGTTGACCTGCAGGTCGGCCATCAGCGTGTTGTATGCCTCGATGCGCTCGATCTGCGCATCGATGTCGGCAACCTGTTTCACTGCGGCGTCGTATTCGGCCTGCAGGCTGTCGTTCCACAGCGGATTGTGATCGCTGTCGACGAGGTTCTTCAGTTTGGCGCCGATGGCGGCACGCTGTTCGCGGAGGGTCTGGATGGATACGGCCATGGGGAAACTCCAATAAAAAAGGCCGCCCGGAGGCGGCCTGAAGCAAGAAGGGAAACGGTAACGCGAGCGGGTCAGAACCCGAGGTTCAGCAGCGCGACGCGGCGCTGGTTGGCGGCACGCTGTCTGTGGGACTGGTCATCTTGGCCAGCCGGTGCGGCAGGTTCGGGCGGCACCGGATTTTCCGGCGGCACGCTGGCCGCAATCGGCGCCTTGGCGTAGGCCGAGAGGTTCCAGCAGGCCGACACATCATTGCTGTCGTCAGCCAGTTGGTCGGCGAAGCCGTACTCGACCGCTTCGGCGGCGGTGAACCAGGTTTCGGCGTGGACCCAGTCGCGCACGCGGCCGTCGTCCTGCTTCGTGCGCGTGACGTAGGTGTCGACCAGGGTGGCATCGACCTTGCGCAGCAGTCCAGCGGTCTTTTCGAGGGCGTCGGCGGAGCCGTAGGCCAGCGTTTGCGCCTGGTGGATCATCACGAAGGCACCGGGCGAGATCGCGATCACGTCGCCGGCCATGGCGATGAAGCTCGCGGCGCTCGCGGCAAGGCCGTCGACGTGCACGTGGATCTGCGCCGGGTGCTGTCGCAGCGCGGTCTCGATCGCCCGGCCGCCGAAAACGTCACCACCGGGCGAGTTGATCCGCACGTGGATGGTCGGGGCGTCGATCGCGGCGATCTTCTTGGCGACGGTGTCGGCGGCGACGCCGCCCCACCAGTCGGCCTCGGCCTGCGTGGCGACGATGCAGTCGTACAAGTAGAGCGTGGCATCGCCACCGCTCTGGTTCTGCACCACCTCGAAGCGCCGGTCGGCCTGCCGGTTACTGATCAGCAGGTTCAGCAGCTGTCGCATTCTCTCCTCCGTAGTAAAGGCGTTCGCCGCCCGGGATGTCGGGGCGGTTTTCTTCATGGCGCACTTCGTTCGGCGTCATCCAGCCCGGTTCGCCGGCCCGGCCGAGTGCAACCCGATAGGCTTCGTAGCGCGACTTGGTGTCGCCGCGCTCGAGGCCGGTGGTGTCGAACTCGCAATAGGTCGTGCCTCGGAAGACCTTGCGGTTCAGTTCCTGGGCGAACTTCACCAGGTGGCGCAGCAGCGTGAACTTCACGAAGCCGATCGACTGCTGCTCGATGCCGGTACCGAAGGACGACGTCTTCTCGACATGGCCGATCATGAACGGCGGCACACCGAAGATCCGCGCCACCTCCTCGACCGATAGATTCATGATCCCCAGCAGCTGCGCGTCTTCGGCGCTCATGGTCAGCTGGGCGATCTTGAGCCCGCCGCTGAGGATCGCCGGCAGGTGACTGTTGGCGACGCCCTGATGCTTCTGCGCCCAGGTCTCGCGGATGGTCTGCACTACGCCGGGATCAAGCGCCTTGGGCGAGTCCGACTGCAGCACGAAGTCCGGCCGCGCGCCGTTGCTGAAGAAGCGCCCGGTGTACTCGCTCGCGGCGAGTGCGGTCCCGGCAACGTTGCGCAGCGCATGGCGGATTACCGGCAGGCCACGCTGGCCGTCGAAGCCGACACCGGGGACGTGCAGCATGTCGTCCTGGTCGAGCGTGTACGGCGTGCCGCCGTCGGTGGGCGTGATCCGGTACAGCAGCCGGCCCTTGGCCGGGATCGGCTCGACCGTCGAGTGCGGCAGCGGCTCGAAGCCGGCGATCTCGGGCGAGCGTGCCGACTTGCGATGGATGCGGGCGAACGCATCGCCCTGCAGCAGCACCGAGGTCATCATGCATTCGCGCCAGACCGCCGCAGACATCGACGGCCATGGCTCGAGGTTGAGCAGTCGCCACAGCCCGCTCTGCGATTCGGACACGGTCTCGCGACCGCGGTCGGTCCAGCGGTAGATCGGCAGCGGCAAGGCCGCAATCGAGCCGCCGATCAGCCCGACGCAGGCGAACACCGCAGCGACGTTCATCGCGGTGCGCTCGTTCACCGCCATGCCGGCGGCCGACAGGCCGCCGGTGAGGAAGGCATACAGGTCGGTGCCGGCGTAGCCCTGCGACAGCCGCATGCTGCCGTTGTGGACCGGTTCGGCCGTCGTGGGTGGTGGCGTGGCCTGTGCCTTTGTCACGCGCCGTTCGGCAAGCCAGGTATCGAGCACGCTCATAGCACGATGACCCCGGGTGTCGCGTCCGGTTCGGCCGGGAACATCGCCCGGTTCAGTGCCATCACGGTGGCGACGATGCCGTCGATTTTTTCGCGTGACTTGCGCTTGTTCGGGCGCAGGTTGCCGTTGGTGTCCTGCAGCAGCACCACGTTGCCGGCGTTCCAGCGCAGCACCGGGTGGCCGCCGTGGCGGAGCAGTCTGTTGAGCATGATTTCCTCGAGAAACTTGCTGGGCGCCGACAGCGCCTGGAAATTCTGGGGGATCTCGACCATCTGCAAGCCGGCCTCGGCCAGCTCGCCGGCGAGCTTGAGCGAGTTCCAGTCGTCGTAACCGATCTCGCGGATGTCGAACACGGCCTGATCGGCCAGCACCTGCAGGCGGATCTGTTCCTGGTCGACGATCCGGCCCGGTGTGGTCTGCAGGTGGTCCTGCTGTGCCCAGGTCCGGTAGTCGACGCGGTCCTTCTGTTCGCGGCGTTCGAGCTGGTCTTCGGGCACGAAGAAGCGCGGCAGGAGGGTCCAGTTCGGGTCACCGGCCTGCGGCGGGAACACCAGCACCCACGCGGTCAGGTCGGTGGTCTTGGAAACGTCCAGCCCGCCGTAGCAGTAGCGGCCATGGAGATCGGCCTCGTCGAACGCTTCGCCGCAGGCATCCCAGTCGTCCAGTGACAGCCAGGCATCGAGCAACTGGGTCCAGATGTTCAGCCGCTTGGTCAGGAAGTTGAACAGCGCGGTCGGAACCGCGGCGGCTTTTTTGGCCATGTCCCTCAGCTGCTCGACCTTGATCGACACGCCCATGTTCGGATTGGCCTTGATCCAGTTGGCCTCGTCGCGCCAGTCGTCGTCGGCATCCAGCGTGTAGATCACTCCGCCGAACGAGTCGTCGGTCTCGGTGCCTTCGAGCACCCGGATCAGGTAGCCGCGCTGCTCGAGGCAGATCGAGCCTTCGATGTTCTCGCCGGCGGTGGTGATCGCGTACAGCAGCGGGCTGCGCCGGGCGCCGGTGGCGGTCTCGATCACGTCCCACAATGCCCGTGACGGGTGGGCGTGCAGCTCGTCGATGATCGCGCCGTGCACGTTCAGGCCGTCCTGCGTCTTGGCATCGGCGCCGAGCGGCACGAACAGGTTGGCGGTGCCGGCGATGAACATCCGGTTGTTGTGCACCGAGATCAGCTGCCGCAGCCCGGGGGACTGCTGCACCATCATCTCGGCTTCCTTGTGGGTGATCTTGGCCTGGTCGAGCTTGGTCGCCGCGGTGAAGACCTGCGCGCCCTTCTCCTTGTCCATCGCGAACAGGTAGAGGCCGATCGCCGACAGCTTGGTGCTCTTGCCGTTCTTGCGCGCGACTTCCTCGTACCAGGTGCGGAAGCGGCGCGAACCGTCGATGCGGCGCCAGCCGAAGGTCACGGCCAGCCAGAACTGCTGCCACGGTTGCAGCACGATCGGTTGCCCGCCCCATTCGCCCGAGCTTTGCCGGCAGTGTTTGAAGAAGTCGATGACATGCCGGGCGTGGTCAATGCGGAACACCAGACCGCGTTCGCCGCCGTCGCGCAAATCCCTGAAGTGGCGTTCGATCGCCAGCCGGGTGTAGCGGCCGGCGACGATCCGGCCTTCGAGCACGTCGAGGCCGTACTGGTCCCATGGCTGCAGCGCGTAACCGGCCGGGATCAGTCTGCCCGCTGGTCCGCGAACATCAGGATCTCGGCCAGTTCCGCACTCAGTACCCGGCCCTTGCTGATGGCTTTGTGTTTGGCACATGCGTAGACGGTCAGTCCGTTGCGTTTGAGCAGTTCGCGGATCTGGCGCGCGATCTTGGCCCGGTTGTAGCTGGCGCTCACTTCGTAGGTCCGGCCGGTCTTGTAGCTGACCGCGAAGTGCTTGCCCTTGTGGTCGGCCAGCCATTGGCGGGCCTCGTACCAGTCGGCCATCGCCGCGCACAGCAGGCCGATCGCCAGACCGGCCGAGCTGAAGTCGAAGCCGCTCTGCTCGAGCAGCGGCTGCAGGTCCTGCCAGAGACGCTTCTCGGCGGACGTCATCGTCCAGGGCGGCAGCCGTGGGAGGCGCTCACCTTCGTGGGCCTGCTCGAGCAGGTCGAACGGGCTGAACAGCTCGCCCTGCGAGGCCAGCCGGTCGATCACCCGGATGCGCGCCGCCGTGGTGACGGTCAGTCCGGCCTGGTCGAGATCCTTGAGCACCTCGTTGCGGGCACGACGCTCGGCCATCGACTCGTCCGACTCCATCGAGCCGCCGTTGGAATCAACGTCATAGCGACCGCCTTCCTTGCGGATCGCGTCGACGTGGGAACGCCAGGCGTCGACCTTCTCGGCCAGCAGCGCCAAGCCGATCAGTGCCGACGCGTAGTCGAGCTGGGCTTCGGCCAATGACGACAGCAAGTACGACCAGATCCGCTTCGGTCGTGCGGATTTGAGGAAACGGGGTGGTCGGGGCAGCGCGACCAGCGCGCTCGCCGGGGTGGTTTGCTCGCTCATGCAGCGCCTATCAAGGATCGGGAGAGCGGAAGCGGCCAAACGCTGGAATGAATGCAGCAGCGGGCCGGTTCATACCCCCCCCTATGGATTTCGGGGGTTTGTGCGGAAACGGGGGACTACTCGGTCTAGGGCGAAGCACCCCAGCCTTTTGATAGCCCCCCCCTTGATCGAGGGGCGATGCAGACCGACTCAGGCCAGCCGCCGATTGCCGAGGCCGCCGTCTTCGCGCGCGGTCTTGGCGTCGTGGCAGGACTTGCACAACGGCTGCCAGTTGTTCGTATCCCAGAACAGCGTCTGGTCGCCGCGATGCGGCACGACATGATCGACCACGTTGGCCGGCACCAACCGGTGGCGCGCAGCGCATGCCACACAGAACGGATGCGATCGCAGATACGTCGCCCGCGCCTTCTGCCAGCGCGAACCATAGCCGCGCTGCGCCGACGTGCCGCGCAACTGGTCATAGCGCCGCGCAACCTTGGGCTGGTGCTGCTCGCAGTAGCCGCGCTCGACCAGTGTCCGGCAGCCGACCTGCCGGCACGGGCGCATCGGCGAAAAGGAAACCATCAAGCACTCCAACCGTTGTATTGACCACGGCGGAGCGTGAGCTGCTTCAGCCGCGCCAAGCCGCCTCGATCGCCGCGATGTCGATCTTGCACATGTTCATCATGGCTTCGAACGCGCGCTTGGCTGCCGCGCGATCCGGGTCGGCGATCGCCGTCATCAGGATGCGTGGCGTGATCTGCCACGACACGCCCCACTTGTCCTTGCACCAGCCGCAGGCACTTTCCTGACCGCCGTTGCCGACGATGGCATTCCACAGGCGATCTGTTTCAGCCTGGTCCTCGGTCGAGACCTGAAACGAGAAGGCCTCGTCATGCGTGAAGCCGGGCCCACCGTTCAGACCAAGACACGGCAGCCCCATCACCGTGAACTCGACCGTCAGCACGTCGCCCTCCTTGCCGGCCGGGTAGTCGCCGGGCGCGCGAAGGATGGCGCCGACTGCGCTATCCGGGAACGTCCTGGCATAAAACTCCGCTGCATCCAGCGCAGCGCCGTCGTACCACAGACAAATCGTGTTCTTGCTGGCCATACCGGTTCTCCTGACTGTTCCAACAGAGCGGCAGGTCACCCCTGCCCGTCGTCATCAGTATGAGGTGGATGCTTGCCTGCAAGATGCAGGTGCACGACCGGCGGTGCTGCCCGATGCTCGTGCCTCAGTCGAACCCGGCCAACAGATCGAGCGCAGCCAGCCGACTCTCGGCATCGCACTCGGCGAACACCTCGGCGCCGGCCGGCACGACGTTGTCGATCACTGTCCGGCCATCTGCCAGAAACAGCAGGTAATAGGTTTGCATGGGGTACTTCCGGAAACGACAAAGCCCGCACGATGGCGGGCTCGGGTTGGTCGGCGTGTCGACCCGGAAAAGCAAAAACCCCGCGCATTGCTGCGGCGGGGTCTGGTGATTCGTTTCTGCTAGGCGTGCGAAACCACCCTTTCCCGGGTAGACACGTGCCTTAGCGAAGGCGAATTGTTGAGCGAAAGATAGCGGATGGACTTGGTTGGCGTCGACAACAAATAATTCCATTTCATTCGGAACACTTCCTCGGCACGCGTGACGTACGCCCGGTAGTCCACGCATGGCAAACGCAGCTGTTCGCACACCCTCTTGGGATTGGCCTTGAACACGTAGTGTTTGCGCAGCAAGAGCCGCGTGCTTTCCGGCAGCGTGGCAATCACCGCCTCGGCCCGCATGACTTCGTCCTCGTTCACGCTGCTTGGCCGCGATGTCGCGCCCGCCTGAATGCGTTCTTCCGGCGTCATGTACCGACACGCGGCAAAGCCGTTGCCCGGCAACGGGCAGGACCAGCGGCCCCAGTCATCCAGCAGCCTGATCGCACCTTGAATATCCAACATCGTTCACTGCCTCCGTTAAATGCCCCGGAGACCACCTAGCCCGATCGTTGCCGGGCTTTGTTTTGTCCTGCTCAGGCCGCTTTTGCAGCCAGCATTTCCTTCAGCTGCGCCACCGAGGCGGCAGCCACCGTGGCATTGCCGCGCTTGTATTCGGGTGGCGGTACGTTCGCCGGCACCGCCGGGCAATTACTTGCCAGTCGCTTCGATAGCAGCCGCACCCAGTCGCCCTTGCTGCGGCCCCAGCGTGCCGCGGCGATCCGGTTCAGGCCAAAGTCGCGTGCTGCCCAATAGATCGCCGGCTGGCTCCACACGGCACCGCCGAGGATCACCAGCGGTGCCTGTAGCCGGGCTTCATCGAACGCCGCCGCGAAGTCGATCGCCGGCAACACCATGTCAGCCAGCTCGGCCAGCGACGGCGGCACCGAGTCGGCCCGGACCGAGACCAGCAGCTTGTCGAGCACCGGTTTGACCATCCGGTACTGGATGCCACGGGCGTAAAGCAGATCCGCCGCCGACTGGTGCCACACCTTCTGCGCATGCTCGTCCGGATGCTGAGCCCGCCACTTGGCGCCATAGATTACCGCCAGGCGTTCCCACAGCACCCGCACCGGGATGAGGCCGTCGGCGCCGGCCGGGCGCAACCACGGATTGCGGGCCATCAGCGCCCTCCTGCGTCGACGTGCGCGACACGCTGCGCCTGCCGGCCGACGCCGGCGGCCTGCAGCACGGCCTCGCGGAACAGCTGCGGCTGGGCGAAGTCCTTCTCGAACAGCCCGAACGCTTCACCCTTGGCCTGAATGCCGGACCAGGACTCGAACCACGGCTTGCCGGACGGGCTGGATGGGGTCGTCAGCGGCACGACGTTCGACGACCTCGCCGTCTGCAGCACCTTGGCCAGATAGGCCAACGGCAGTGCTTCCGGTGCCGGTTTGTATTTGCGCGCAGTCGCCACTGCAGACCGGAGTTCGTCGACCGAGACCGCCGCACTGGCCCAGTTGCGCAGCTGGGCATGACGGGGGGACACCGGAATGCCAAGTTCGCGCAGCATCGTCGCCAGTGCGGTCAGGGTTTCGTTCCCCTCCTCGACCGGCATCATCTCGTCGGCAACCGGCTTATCCCCAGCCATGGTCGATTCCACAGATGATGATGATTCGGAGAGTAAAAACCCGACCTCTGATGTGTGCCGTTCATGGCGGTTTGAGGGGTGCCCTTCACCTCTTGCAAAAGCAGCACTGGCGCGGCTTGCAGCCAGCCCTTCATCCCTACCCTTCATCTGCCCTTCGGATTTCGGACGCACGTCGGCCAGGGTCGCCAACGGGAGTGAAAAAACGAGATGTTTCGGGTCGTGTTTGCGCACCACCAAGCCCAGCCGTTCGAAGCGCTCGAGCGCGCAACGAAGTCGCTTCTCGGTCGGCTTGACCGCCTTGGCCCGGCTGCAAGCCTCCGGATGGCTCTCGACTGCTTCCGAGAGGCTCTGGTACGAAATGCCGCGGGCCCGACCGACGATGCCGGTCTGGTAGTCCATGTGCCAGCGCAGGCCCAGCACGTACAGCTTGAAGTCGAACGGATCGAGGTATTCGAGTGCGGTGCGCTCAGCGTCGGAGATCAGTACGCTCATGCGGCCCACCTCGTTCGCGGCAGTAGCACCACATCGAACACCCGCAGATCGCCACGACTCTCGATCACCCCGGCAGTGAGCAGCTCGGCCAGCATCGCTCTTAGCTCCTCATACTGCAGAGGCCTGTTCATCACCGGTACCGGCCCCACCAGTGACGCCAGTTGCGTCAGCACCGACTGGCGCGGTCCGGTGACGTTCGCATCGCGCAGATCCACCAGCCGCAACAAACCCGACACATACACCCGCTTCGCCAGATCCGAGCAGCGCTTCAGCGCCCGAGCCTCGACATGCGTTACCGCAATCATGTCCGCTCTCCCTCAGCCCACCTGCAGCAACATGCCGGCACCCACGGTCAGCAGACGACGCAGGTGCTGCTCGATCCGCTTGCGCTCGGCCGGGCTCAACTGCTCGCCCCACTCGCTGTCGGGCGCTTCGGCCCGGGCAATCTCGCCGCCGGTGTCGCCGCACTCCTTCGCCAGCAGGCAGAACTCGCGCGACAGCTCGCGCAGCGAACGATGACCTTCCGGCAGCGGCACCGTCACGTAACCGCACAGCGACGCCAGCGCATCGGCGATCACCGGACTCTGCATGCGGTCGGTGATTTCGGCGGCCTCGGTCAACGTCAGCTGGTTGGCGTCGTTATTGGGGTTGAGCTTGTTGGTCAGGATGGTCGCGTTCTTGTGCATCACCGCAGCCAGCCCCACGATCCCGTTGTGGTGGCTTTTGGCCAGCACCTGCCCGGCAACGACAACGTGGCGATAAGCCTGTTTCATAAGGCGCTCTCCTTGGAAAATGGTGTGAAGGCGCGCTGCGATGCCGACAATGGCAGTGCAGCAGGAAGAAAAAAGCCGGCAACACCGGCGAAAGCCACGGCGGGGCACGCCGAAGCGGTGGAACTTAAATCGGAACATTTCAAGACGAGGCCACAGCTCAGAAAGCAGTCGGTTACAAGCGGTTCGTCCTCAAACCCACGCTCGAAAATATACCTCACAGGTATATTTTTCCGCAACACAAATGTACCCAGCAGGTCATTTACGTGAGGCGTCAACGTTATGAAAATGGCTAGATGGATATCTACGCAATTCGCCTAGCCAATTTGCGCCTGCTCGCGCAAGAGGTGGGCGGGCGCCCACAGCTCGCAAAGCTGATGAACATCAGCTATGCACTGCTGAGTAACTACATTGGCAAAACACCGGTTAAAAACATCGGTGACAAGATCGCACGGGATGCAGAAACCGCCGCACAGAAACCTCACGGGTGGATGGACGCTCGCCATGACAGGCTTAATGTCGCCGATGGTGCGCACAGCACGGACCAAAGCAAACAAGCCCAAACGCTGCGCTTACCTAGCATCACGGAAGATCTATGGGTTCAAGTCCCTCCCAAAGCACTCCTCCTGATGGAGAAAATTGCGGTTGCAAGTGCTAGCGGGGCTCTCAGTGACCAGTCCTTGTCTCTCCTCGTCTCCACAGCCGACCATCTCGCGAACGAGAAGTAACTGCGCAGCAAGCACACTCCACAAGCCCAAAAAGCCGCCTTTTCAGGCGGCTTTTTCAATGCTCTAAAAAGATACCCCGCAGGTATTGATTTTATATATACCTTGTGGGTATATTTATTTCACGCCACCTAGCGCAGCAGGCCTCGGGGAGGCGTGCAAAGGACATGGCCCGCTGCGCACCAATCCGGTGAGAACACCGGAAAGGTATGCAACATGCAATCCATCCGAACTTACGGCCACGCCATTCAACAACTCCCTACACCCCGCAACGCCACTATCTACGCTTTGATGGTTGGCAACGGATTGGTAGTCGCACTGATGAATCCGATCTTCGCCGCTGGCTATCGAATTTACAGCAGCGTCGACACCCGCTTCTATGTCCTGAAGCACGTCGAGACATCGAGAGGGAGTGATGGCGACCCCATGAGGGCCGCAGCATGATTTTCGCCCTTCAAATCCTCGTCACAGCGGCCTGCCTCGCCCTAGCCTTGGCTATCAGCGCTGCATGCAGCAACCTGCCCCATCCACTCGACAAGATCACCGCAGCCATCACGATCTTCAGCCTGCTCGGCATCTGGACATTCGTCATGGATCTGATCAATACCGTCGAACCGGAGAATGCGCCATGAACGTCCAAGCAGACGCCGCACGGCTGGCCAACACGCCATGGCGCGCACGCCCCGGTAACCAACACATTCATCCTGAGCGTCGTGAGGAGTTGGCCGTATTGAATGCCAAGCGAGCTGAACTCGAAATCGTCCGCCACCGACGTAACGCCGAACAGATGCAGCGCGAAATGGCTACGGACTGCCAAGAGCCGTGGCAAGAATAGTGGCAATTTTCTGGTGTTGGCCGAACTGAAAAGAACGGCCTCCTTGCTCGCATGGCGAGCGCCACAACAAGCTGCATCACATCTACAGCCAAATTGATTTCATTGGAAAACGAGATGGACACACAACTTGCAGACTCGCAAAGCATGTTCTTGAGCCAATCTGAAATTCGCGAACTGACCAATTGCACTCAGCGCCGGACGCAGATAACCGCCTTGAATACCCTCGGCATAGAGCACCGTATCCGACCGGATGGAAGTGTGCTGATTTTGCGCAAGCACATCGAACGCTTGTTAGGCGGCACCATCGCAACCGAGCGCCGCGGCAAGGTGTACGAGATCGACCGGAGCACGATGTAGTGCCGCGGCAACGAAAACCTGAAAACAAAGGGTTGCCGGCTCGCTGGCAGCGCCATCACGGCGCGTATTACTACTTTGTGCCACCCGGGCTGGAGTCGTACTGGGATGGCAAACGGAAGTTCCGGCTTGGCACGAACCTGCCCGAGGCATATCGCGCTTGGGCAGATCGCCTTGGTACGCTCGACAAAGCGGGCAACATCGGTGAGCTGCTCGACCGATATGCACTCGAGGTCATTCCGGCCAAGGCGCCGACCACGCAATCGCAAAACCAGATCGCAGTGGCACGTTTGCGCAAAACGTTCGCCGCATGGCCGCTCACGGCTGTCGAGCCCCACCATATTTACACCTACGTCGACGCACGCACCAAGACAGTCAAGAGTGCGGACGGCCAACCCCTGAAAGTCAAAGCCAGGACCGCCGCGATGCGAGAGATTGAAGTCCTGTCGCACGCCTTCACCAAGGCCGTTGAATGGGGCTACCTGAAGCGTCACCCCTTTGCCCGCGAGGTGCGCCTCCCCGGCGAGAAACCCCGGGATCGTTATGTCGAGGACTGGGAAATCGAAGCCTGTCTGTCGATCGACAGCAAGCGGAAAAAAGGCAGCGTTCTGGCTGCACAAGCATATGTTCGCCTGAAGCTGCTGACCGGCATGGCGCGCGGTGACTTGCTACGTTTACCAGTGCCGGACTTCACTTCAGAGGGGATCGAGATCCAGCGGCACAAAACGGCCAAGAGCACCGCCAAGCGCACCATTTATCTTTGGACGGACGCCTTGCGCACCGCCGTACATGACGCCATCGCAGCGCGACCGAACTCCAGATCATCATGGTTGTTCTGCAATCGCCGCGGGGAGTGCTACATCAATGAAGAAACCGGTCGCGCAGGCGGATGGGCATCACTTTGGCGCGGCTTCATGGATCGCGTCATGGCCGAAACGGAAGTAAAGGTCCGATTCAACGAGCATGACATTCGGGCCAAGGTCGCCAGCGATGCAGAAACCGTCGAGCACGCTAGCGCCCTGCTTTCACACGCCAACATCAGCACGACTAAACGCATTTACCGCAGAAAAGCAGAGCGCGTTATACCCTTGGATCCCAAAGACTATAAGTAGACTCCGAGGGGATGATTTTCGGTCGAAGCACTCATTGGACGCACCGCAGCTCAAGCCCGCCTTACGCAGGACCATAACCAAAAATTCCGCGTACCTCACCCTACCAAACTGTAACGCTTGAGTTAACGGGCCGGCTTTATCTCATATAACGGGCAATGGGGAAATTCAACAATAAGCCGGTTGCCCCCCTCTAGGCAGGGCACCGCGATTTAATTTATTTGTAAAGTCGCAATGACCCAATAGATTTGCAGTCCTGAGTCTGTCGATGAGGGTACGCAATGGATTCGCACTTATCAGATGTTGTTATCTGCCCTTGGCATCCATAGTACCCCCAGTCTCCGTTACTGACGAAGCCGGGTGCAGTACCTTTGGGGCACTGATAAACTTGTATTGAGCTGGCTTCTGCCGTGCGACTAGACAGCACGGAAATTGCCTCTGAATTTGTCTTCATCTGACGCTGAAGATCGCTCGACCATTGGTATGGATAGACTGCATCAGCATCTACAGGGAGCATAAAAGCTCCTTTAGTCGTTCCGATACTAATATCAACCTTGGGATACACCGTTTCACGCTTCTGAGATTGAGGCTTTCTGATGCATGTTATAGGCCAGTAACTGTCTGTTAGTGCCTTTGTTGTATTTGCATCTGCATTAACACGCTTTTTACTCGTATCGCTATCCGGAACCGAACACGACAGTAAATTTGTATCGTATGTGATTCCTTGGACGCTCGCGGGTGATGCATTGGTTCTAGCAACTTCAATAACGATAAGTGTTTGCGCAATTCTGGGGCGAAAGAGCACGCCCTGCCCCGCAAGAGATTTGCAAGCGAGCCATGAATTTGTTGTTTCGTTCACCACACTTGAAACAGAACGATAGTACGACTCGCTCTTTTTGTAATCCGAATCGAATGTTTTGCAAAAATGCTTCGTTCTTTCTTCTGCACTACCAAAACCCAAATTGAATTTAACTGGAACCGATTTAATTACCGCCTCTAGGCCAGCATTAAAATTCACCCCACTTCTTGCCTGATCATTTTCGCAATACTGATCATATATTTTGAGCGCAACTCCAATATCAGCTGTTTCTACCGAATAATTCCTGGCACTGTAGGTTAATACGTCTCGACAGCCATCATCTATTTCTGCCCACGCGCCACTTGACAACACCACCAAAGATGCCGCCATGTATTTTCTAATATCCATTATTCCACTCTCCTTTGTAGAAGAAATTAGAACGGCTATACCGTAAAGCCAAACGTGGCGTATCCGCTACGGCGTATTAAAAAGCGACATTTTTTTGGATAACACCGCCGGCAGCCGGTATCTCGAGTGCTTTTTTGGTGCAATACCTGTTCTGCATCTTCCAGCAGATGCGCACTTTTCAGGGAGGTTGGACATATATTTGGACGTGTCGGATAACACTCGAAACGCACCACGAACCCGCTTGATTGCGCAATCGAGGGATTGCCTGTGCTACCGCACTACAGCCCGTCAACCGATAAAACTTACATTCACCGTATGAAATAACTTTATCACGCTAGAATACTTATGCAAGCAAAAAAGAAAATAGACGACAGAAGTTGGTCTGTTCTCTTCTTCATCTGGCCGTGAAGCGTGATGCGCCGACATCAACGCAAAACCAGGCGCTGTCGGCTTAGCTGCTCTTGTACATAACGGATCTGGAAGTGTATCTGCCTTGGCTGGACGGGTTGATCGAATCGACCAGCACACATAACAACGGCACGGGGTGTGGCCGAGGTCGGTCACTTGCTGGTCCAGAGGCAGGGCATGACAGCGTTGGCACTAAGCCTGCTCTCACGGAAAAACCAATACTGGAAACGGAGCACGGGCAACGACAGTTTTCCAGACCACACCTTCGATCGCATGGATCAACCCGCCGGTGTGTTGCTTGCCGATCACCAAGAGGTCGTAGCCACCCTGCTGAACTTGGGCCAACAGCTGCTCCGTTTCATCCCCCCAAGTGACCGCAAGTTCAAGCGGTACACCCAGCACTTCCGCCTGTCGCTTCAGAGGCTCGAACTGCGGTGCGATCTGCGCTTTGACCTTGGTGATGAAGTCGTCTTCGGACTTGCTCATGACGTTATCGAGCTGCGCCCGGATGACCAGCAAGGTCACCGATGCACCTGCCGCCTTCGCTAGTTCCAGCACCCTCCCAGCGGCCTGGTCCGAGAGATGCACGGCGTCGAAATCAACCAGAATACTGGTGAACATATCTGCTCTCCTTGAGGCTTCGGGCATACGCAACGCCCGGTGCTGCTTGCTCACGTGCTGGCCATGCTCGTCCACCACCTGCTCGTCGCTTGTTCGACACCGCGTTTGCGAATCAGTGCCTGCGTGTTGGGTCATGTACCGCAGCAGTGGTTGTGATTCGTCGCGACGTCGCTCATGAAGTGCTACTGCCGGCTTCGTTCATCGATCGGCACCGTGCTCGTACGAACCGGGTTATTGAAGAAAATTCACCCCATATAAATCAATAACTTAGAAAAATCTCTTTTCCTCTGAATCACCCACCATCAAACCAGCAGCGCTTTGATTACCAAGCATTTTTCTGACGGAAATGCCGAGGTTAATAGCCTATCGGGAGTTCGCCCCCCCTCTTTCAGCCAGAACACGAAAAAGCCCCTGATCGTTCAGGGGCTTTTTGTTGTTTGGCGCATCGAACGAAACTGCTGCAGAACGTGAAGTCGGCAAGTCATCCGGACGCCACCCGCGTTCGAACGCTGCTTGGCGCGCTCACTCGTTCAGCCAGCAGTTGCCGGATACAGCCCGCCCATGCGCCACTGTTGTTCCAGCACGCCGGGGCCGAATTCCTTGCCGCCGCCGAGCTGCTCGGCCAGCCCCTGGAAGTACGCCGCTTCTTCGAGAAGCAGAATATATTTCGACACGGCAAGGATGTCCGTTCCCCAGAACGTCGCGCCGCCGTTGGCTTCGAGGATGGCCGGCGTGTGCGGATTTTCGGCGATCCGGTCGAGGATGAAGCTGGCTTCGCTCGGCCGTCGGTCGATGTAGACCGGGATCTCGCGCGCCAGCGTCACGCGCTGGGCCGGCGCATAGCGGATCGGCAGCACGCGGTGGGCGCTGGCCCAGCCGCCCAAATACGGCGTATGCACGTGGATCACTGTGCCGATTTCGGGCCGCTGCGCGAACACCGCGCTGTAGCGCGCGCCGCCGGCACCCTGCCGGCCTTCGCCCGACAGCGGCGTACCGTCGAAACGGATTACCGCCGGCTCGGCCGCGTCGTCGTCCCACGGGCCCGACGCCGACTGCACCACGAGTGCGTTCTGACCGGGTACGCGGGTGATCGCCTGGAAGGTATTGGTGGCCGACAGCGTGCGCGTTTCGCGCAGCACCCGGCTGGCCTGCGTGAAGTCGCGTTGCGCCTGCGCGATGAAGTCCGCCAGTTCGATCTGCGGATTGCTGTGTTTGTCCGACATCATGTGCTCCTTGTTGATTCGTCAGCGCCCGTTCGGGCGGAAATGGGAAACGGCTGCGGCACTCAGGTCGACACCGCGTCGCGCCAGCGCAGCAGCCAGTGCGCCAGCCATTCGAACAAGCGGCTCAGCGTGTAGCCGAGCACGCCGATCACGGCCACACACACCAGCACCACATCCATGCGCGCACCGGTTTCGGCGGTGAACATCAGCGTGCCAAGGCCCAGCCCGGCGGCGAACAGCAGCTCGGTACCGACGGCCGCCATCCAGGCCACCGCCAGCGATTGCGATACCCCGGTCAGCACGTTCGGGCTCGCCGCCGGCAGCGACACCTGCACGAAGCCCTGCCACGGCGACAGCTTCGAGATCGCCGCCAGCTCGCGATAACGCCGGTCGACGCCACGCAGTCCTTCATACGTACCCAGCAGGGTCGGGAAAAAGGCCGCCATGGCGATGACGAAGAGCTTTGCCGGCTCGCCGTTACCGAGCCAAAGCCCCAGCAACGGCGCCCAGCCCAGCAACGGCACCTGCCGCACGGCGTTCAGGACCGGCGTCAGCGCACGGTCGAGCGGCCGCAGCGATGCGGTCGCCACGGCCAGCGCAAATCCCGAGCCGGCACCGATTGCGAGCCCCAGCGACATCCGCGACACGCTGGCCGCCAGCGCATGGCCAAGCTCTCCGCTGGAAAGCAGTTCGTCGATGCCGGCCAGCATCTGCCCAGCCGGCACGAAGACCATGGCGTAGGCCGGTCCCTGTCCGGACAGCCATTGCCACAGCACGAGCAGCAGCAGCGGCAGCACCAGCGGCTTGCCCTTGCGTAAACGTTCTGCGAAAAGACTCATCATCGTCTCCTCAGCGCCGCCAGCGCGTGGTCAGGGTTTCGAGCTGGCGCACGCTGCGGTCGAGCGCGAAGCCGATCACGCCGGTCAGGACGACGCCGAGCATGACGATGTCGATACGGAAGATCTGCCGCGCCATTTCCATCATCTGGCCGATGCCGTTCTCGGCGGCAATCTGTTCGGCAACGACGAGCAGCATCCACGAGCGGTCCAGCCCGATGCGCAGGCCGGTCAGGATCGACGGCAGCGTCGCCGGCAGCAGCAGGTGGCGAACCACAGCCGGCCGCGACAGCTTGTACAGCCGCGCGACCTCGAAATAGCCGCGCGGAATGTTCCGTACCGCATCGTGCGCGGCGATCGCCACCGGGAAGAACACGCCCTTGACGACGATGAGGATCTTGAACGTCTCGCCAACCCCGAAGGCAAGGATGAAAGGCGGAATCAGCGCAATCGTCGGAATGTGCCGGAACAGGTGAAACAGCCCGCCAGCGTAATCCTCGACATTGCGCGACACGGCCAGCGCCGCGCCGAATGCCAGCCCGCCCAGCGCGCCAATTCCGAAGCCGATCGCCAGCCGCGACAGGCTCACGCCCAGATGCCCTTGCAGCTCGCCGTCCTGCCACAACGCGATGCCCGCGTCGGCGACCGTCAGCGGCGACGGCAGCAGTTGCGGCGAAATCCAGCCGCTGGCCGACAGCGACGACCAGACCAGCAACAGCAGTGCCGGCACGGTCAGCGACGACCACGGCAGGAGCGAACGCCATGCCGGCCAGCGCACCGGCCACGGCAGGCTGACCGCTTGCGCGGCTACGAATCCGTTCGGTTTGTTCATCTCAGGCCCCCGACGCATTCAGCCGGACCCGCGCCGCATGGCGGCCGGCATGCAGGCGGCACGCCACCGCCGTCAGCAGCACCAGCGGAATCCAGGCAAGGAACACCTGCTGCATCGGCAACCAGCGGTTCAGTACGCTGCCGGCCATTGCACCGGCAAACGCCCCGGCCATCGACGCCAGATTGAACAGGCCCGAAATGCGGCTTTTGTCCATCCGGTGGCGGCTGAGCTGGCCCATGTTCAGCAGGTGGATCATCGCCGCACCCAGACTCATCAGCACCGCGCCGACCGCCAGCGGCACGAAGCCGCCCCCCAGCCCCAGCAAGGCCAGCCCGGCACTCGCCGAAACGATACTGGCCGGATACACCCGCCGTGCACCCAGCGTCCCGACCACGCGGCCCAGCCCCAGCAACCAGAGCACCGATGTCGCGCCCTGCACCATCACCAGCTGCAGTGCCTCGGCCTTGCTCATGTGCAGCGACTGGAGCGCCACGACGACGATGAAGGTGCCGTAAAGCGCATTGGTCGCCCCGGCCAGCACCTCGATCAGGCAGCTGTTACCGATCTCCGGGCTGCGGAGCATGTCGCGCAAACCGGCGATCATCCCTGCCGGTGCCTCCACCGACGGCCGTGCTTCCGGCAGGAAGGTATGGCCGTACACCGCCATGACGGCAAAGCTCGCGGCGACGACGGCGAAAATGCCGACATGACCGAGCCGCGCGCCGAGCAGATCGGCCGCCAGCGGCCCGCACAGGCCGATGCCTACGACCAGTGCCGCCCGGTACCAGCCGGCCCGGTTGCTGCCGGCGTACTTCAGGTGTTCGAGAAAGGCGCTGTTCATCGACACGATCCGGAACGGAATGCACAGGCCGATCAGCAGCTGCGTCAGCGCAATCGCGTACCAGACGCTGGTGAACGGAATCAGCAGGTTCAGCAGCAACGGCCCGAGGCTGGCGATGAAGTACACGCGCCGCGCGCCGAAGCGGGCAATCAGGAAGCCCGCCGGTACGGTCACCAGCACCATGCCCAGCGATTCCATCGCCGAGATCAGGCCGACCTGTGCTGCATCGGCGCCCAGATGCAGCGCATAGAACGTCGTCACCAGTTTGGCCGTGCCGATGGTCGCGCCGCTGAGCATCGCCAGCAGCACGAAGTGCAGCAGGAAGCCGCGCGGCGAAGTACCGGCATCGCGGGCGGCGTTCATTGGCGGGCCACCTTCGTATCGGACCAGAACTGCGTCAGCCCGAGCGACTTGAGCGCGGCGTTGACGAAGCGCGGCTCGAACGTCGCCGGCATGTCGACATCGCTGCCGGTCAGCTTCGCGCCCTTGGCGTAGCGCGCCACGTCGCGGTAGTGCGCAGCCAGTGCATCGGTGAACAGCGGCGACGCGCGCTGCTTCCAGGCGGCCGCGTCGCCATCGTAGTCACGCCGGAGCACGCTTTCGGGCAGGCCCGATGCCGCCTGCAGCCGGAGATAGGCATCGCGGTTCTGTTCCTGCGACGCCCAGTGCGCCGCCTTGACGTACGCATCGACGACAAGCTGGGTGATGGCAGGGTTGGCGGCAACGAAATCGCTGGCGCCCCACAGTTCGGCGCGCATCTGCCAGCTTTCCGGCGACTGCTTCGAATTCCAGATGATCTTGCCGACGCCCTTGTCGACCAGCAGCCACGCATCCGACAGCGTGAAGAACGCATCGACGCTACCCGAACTCAACGCCGCCGCGCCGGCCTGCGGGTTCAGGTTCACCAGCTTGAAGTCGTTCTGCCCGAGCCGGTTGGCCTGCGCCAGTTGCAGGAACGGGAACTCCCACGGCCGGCCACGGTGCAGCGCGATGCGCTTGCCCTTGAGGTCGGTGATCGACCTGGCGGACGAGTTGGCCGGCACGACCAGATACGTCGTCGACGTGCCGCCCGGCACCAGCAGCTTGGTCCTGATGCCCGAGGCGTTGGCGATCACCGAGGGCAAGTCACCGTAACCGGCGAAATCGATCCGGCGGTTGGCAAAGGCCTCGTTGATCTGCGGCCCGACTGCGGCGGTCGACACCGGCACCCACGTCAGCTTGACGCCACGCTTGGCCAGCGCCTTTTCCAGATCACCCTGCTGCGCGATCAGCCCGGACACGCCCGAGTAGCTGGTCTTTCCGCCGGTGGCGTAGGAAATCGTCGAAATGCGGACCTCGCGCACCGCATCGGCGGCGGACGCCAAGGCCGGCAGCAGGGCGAGCAGTGCCGACAGTGCGGCGGTCAACAGCGGTTTGCGTTTCATGTCTTGTCCGTCAGTTGGGTTCGGGCGGTCCGGTTCAGCACACGCTGCAGCGGCGCCGGATCGATCCACTGGTCGATGTCGAGGTCGCCCGGCAGGAAGCCGTGCGCCAGCAGGAAATCCTTGAACTGCCCCAGCGCAGCAATGGCCTCGGCCTGCAGGCCGGTACCGAAGCGCTGGTGCACTTCGTCGCCGTAAGCCAGCCGCAGCCACGGCTCGGTCGAGCCCGTTTCGCGCCCGAGTTCGTAATGCACCTGCTTGCGGTTCACCCTTGCCCAGCCGTCGACGTCGACCACGCGGGCCAGGAATCGGTCGACCAGATCCGGCCGCTCGGCCAGCAGCGCCGCGCTGACGGTGATCGGCCGTGGCGAGCCGTTGTTGATGCGGATGGCCGGGTCGGGATGGAAGCCGATGTCGGTGATCACCCGCGCACCGAGCAGCTGTGCGGTTTCAAGGCCGAGCGAGCCCTTGGCGTAGATCGCATCGACGTCGCCGCGCACCAGCGCCCTGCCCTCGGCCGCATACAGCGACCGGCTGGTGACGCTGCCCGGGTTGGCAAAGTGCGCGCGCAACGGCTCGGCGTCGGTCGGCGTGGTGCTCACCGGCACATCGACCAGTTCGACGTCGGCCAGCGTCAGCCCGGCAAGCGACAGCGCGCTGGCAAAGCCGCGCAGCGCCGCGGCACGGAAAATGTCGATGCGCTCGCCGGCGCGCAGCGGCAGGCCGATGCGCTTGCCCTTGAGGTCGGCGATGTCACGGATGCCGGCCTGCGACAGCGCCAGCAGCACCTGCGATTCGTCGATCCAGCTCAGCCCGATCACGCGGGTGTCGGCGCCGGCGGCGCGTGCCCAGATCGCCGGAATGCTGCCCCCCTGACGGAAGGCATTGGCCAGCGAGTGATCGACATGCGCATGCCGGACGGCATCGGCGCCGGCCTGCTGCATCGACCGGACGCGGACCGGCTCACCGGCGAAGGCGTCGTCGAGCCAGCCCAGATGGGCGGCGATACCGAGCGGCGTCGGCACCGGGCAGCGGGTGAACCAGAGCGCATCGGGAGAGGAAATCGTGGAGGTCGTCATGATGTGTCCGTCAGGAGATCAGCTGCCCGGCTGGGTCAGCACCGACAGCCGGGTAATGCCGGCTCGCTCGATGCTGGCCATGGCCTTGGCGACGTGGCGGTAGGCCACGCCCTCGTCGGCCTGCAGGTTCAGGCTGAGGTCGGCGCCACCGCGCTTGAGCGCAGCCAGCTCGGTTTCGAGTGATTCGGCCTTCACTTCGCGCTTGTCGATGAACACGCGCTGCTGTGCATCGATGCTGACGGTGACGGCCTTGTCCGGCGCCGGTGCGGCGGTGGCCGCGGTCTTGGGCAGGTTGATGTGGACCGCGTTGTTCAGCAGCGGCGCGGTGACGATGAAGGCGACGAGCAGCACCAGCATCACGTCGACCAGCGGCGTGATGTTCATTTCGCTGAGGACTTCGTCGCCCTGGCTGGAGGTCGAGATGGCCATCAGGCTGCGACCTCCTTGAACGCCACGCCACGCACCACCGTCGGTGCGTTCGCTGCCGGGCGGATGCGGAAGCCGTTCTGCTGCGCGAGGTTGACGAAGTCGGTCGCGAAATCGTCGAAATCGGCGCCGGCAAGCTTGAGACGGCGCAGGAAGAAGTTGTAGGCCAGCACCGCCGGCACGGCGACGGCGATACCGACACCGGTGGCGATCAGCGCCTCGCCAATCGGGCCGGCAACGACGTCGATGCTGGCCGACGCGGCGTGGCTGATCGCGCTCAGCGCATGAATGATGCCGAACACGGTGCCGAACAGGCCCACGAACGGCGCGGTGGAGCCGATCGACGCCAGTACCGCAAGTCCGCTTTCCAGCGAACGGCGTTCCTTGTGGATCTGCTGGCGCAGATGCCGTTCGAGCAGCTCCTGCCGGTCCCAGCTGTGTTCGAGATCGTGCACGGTGCCGTCGCTGCCGCGCAGCGCGGCAAAGCCGCTTGCCGCCAGCCGGGCCTGCGGGCCGGTTGCGTCGTCGAGTGCGGCAGCCTGCTCAAGGCAGGCGGCGGCCCAGAAGGCCTTGCCGTAACGGCGGTCCTGCTGCGCGATACGCCAGTGCTGCCAGCCCTTGATCAGGATCAGCGACCAGGTCAGCACCGAAAACACGCCCAGCGCCCACAGGGTGCCGTCGACGATCAGGGTGGTCAGGAATTCGGACATGATTTACCTCTAGTTGGCGAGTTTGAATTCGATGGGAACGATGGCCCAGCTGTCGACCGATGCGCTGCCGCGCTTGCCTGGCACGAAGGCCCAGCGTTTCACGGCCTTGATCGCGGCCTCGTCGAGCATCTTCCGGCCGCTCGACTGCTTGATCTCGATGCGGTCGGCGTTACCGTTGGCAAGCACGAAGACCCGCAGCAGCACCTTCCCTTCCCAGCCCTGGCTCATCGCCATCGGCGGGTAATCGGGTGCCGGGTTGTGCAGATAAGCGGTCGAGCCGTTGGCCTCGGTAACGGTCTCGGCGGCTGCAGCGGGCGCGGCAGCCGGTGCCGGCTCGCGGCTGACGGCAACCGTATCGGCTGCAGGCGCAGCGGCCGTCGTGTTCGGCACGGCAACCGGGCGGGCTTGCGGCGTGACCACCGCGGCTTTTGCCACCTGGGGTTGCGGCCGGGCCTGCGGCATGGGCGGACGCGGCACCGGCGGTTTGGCCGGCTGCGGGAGCGGCTTGACGGCCTGCGGCAGCGGTTTGGCCAGCTCGATCCGGATCGGCGGCACCTTGGCCGGCACGATGGCCGGCTGCGGTGCTTTCTGTCCGGACAGCAGCGCAGCGCCGCCCCAGTGCACGGCGGCGACCAGCAGCGCCAGCGCCAGCCAGATCCTGTACGGCGCAGCCGGTTCGTCGGGCAGCACGACCGTTGCCGGGGCCACCCGGTGAACCGCCGGTGCCGGCCGCAGTACGGCATTCCGCTGCGCTGCGCGACGCGAGGCACGGCCCCAGCCGGTCGCCAGTTCGGCGCTTGTCATGGCGTTCTCCCGATCATGCGGAAATCCGCCGCGCGTGTTCGGCCAGCGCGGCCAGCGGCGCCGGGTCGATCCAGGCATCGATGTCGACGTCGGCCGCGAGGAAGCCGTGCCGTAGCAGGAAATCCTTGAAGGTTTTCAGCCCGGCGATCGACGTCGCGGCCAGATCGGTCTGCAGCTGCGTGTGTACGCTGCGGCCGTAGGCATAGCGCACCCACTCGTCCGACGCGTCGGTTTCGCGGCCGATGTAGGCGACCGCGTCGTCCGGGTGCGCAGCAGCCCAGTGACCTGCGGCGACCACCTGGTCGAGGAAGCGTGCGACCAGATCCGGCCGGGCATCGATCAGCGCCTGGTCGACCGTCAGCGTGCGCGGTGTGCCGTTGCCGTTGCGCACCAGCGGGTCGGGGTGCCGGCCGAGGTCGGTGACGACGTGCGCGCCGAGCATGTGCACGGTCTGCAGGCCGAGCACGCCCTTGACGAAGACCGCGTCGACGTCGCCGCGCAGCAGCGCCTGTACCTCGTTCAGATAACCATGGCGGCGGCTGCCGCCAAAGGGGCTCGGATACACAGGCTGGTCGCCCGCTTCATTCGGTGGCGGATCGCGCAGGTCGACCAGTTCGACTTCATGCAGGCCGATCGCTTCGAGCGCCAGCGCACTCTCGTAACCCTTGAGCGCGGCGGCACGCGTGAAGTCGATGCTGATGTCGTGTTTCGGCAGCCCCAGCCGGCGGCCGCGCAGCCCGGCGATGTCCGTGATCCCGCTGCCCGGCAGCGTGACGATGCCCTGAAACTCGTCGGTCCACGACAGGCCGATCACCCGCGTGGTCGCACCGCGCGCACGGGCCCAGATCGCCGGAATGTTGCCGCCCTGGCGGAACGAGTGCGCCAGCGTGTGATCGAAATGCGATTCGCGCAGCGCGGGGTCGCCGGTTTCCTGCAGCGAGCGCACGGTGATGCCGTCAGGCCTGAAGGCCTGTTGCAGCCAGCCCTGCTGGAAGGCGATGCCCAGCGGTGTCGGCACCGGGCAGCGGGTGTACCAGAGTGTGTCGATGCTCATCGTCGCCCCCTAGGCCACTGCAGCCAGCGGTGTCGGCGCCACGCTGCGGCGGGCCGCCTGCGCGACCAGCGGCAGCACTTCCTCGCCGACGCGGTAAGCTTCTTCGAGGTGCGGATTGCTGGCGAGGATGAAGGAACTGACGCCGATGTCGACGTACTCGGCCAGCCGCTCTGCCACCTGCTCGTGGCTGCCGACCAGCACGCAACCGGGGCCACCGCGGATCTGCGACATGCCGGCCCAGATGTTGCGGCCGACAATCAGGTCGTCGAACTGCTGGCTGCCGCCGTGCAGCGCCTGCTGGCGCGCAGCGCCGACCGATTCGGACTTGCCGCGCTGGCCGCCGAAGCCGAAACCGCGTGTCGTATCGCTCACCGTGGCGTGCATCTGCCGCAGCTCGGCCCATGCCTGTTCCTCGGTTTCGCGCGCCAGCACGTCGATGCGCATGCCGAAGCGGATTTCGCGTTCGATGCCGAGCGCGTCGAGCGTGCGGCGGGTCTTGTCGATCACTTCCTGCTGCTTCGCCAGCGGCTCGCCCCAGGTCAGGTGGATGTCGCCGTGCTTGCCGGCCACGCGCATCGCCGCGTCGCTGGCGCCGGCCAGATAGATTTGCGGCACCGGCTGGGCGTCCAGCGGATGCAGCAGGCCGCCGCCTTCGACGCGATAGTGCTTGCCGTCGTAATCGAACGGCGCGCCGGCACTCACGCCGCGGACGACGTCGAGGAACTCCTCGGTGCGCGCATAGCGCTCGTCATGCGCGCTGAAATCGCCGTAACCGCGCTGGGCAACCGGATCGCCGCCGCTGATGACGTTCCACTCGACCCGGCCGCGCGAAATGCGCTGCAGGCTGGCCGACATCTGCGCCGCGTACGCGGGCTGGATGAAGTGCGGTTGCAGCGCGATCAGCAGACGCAAACGGCGGGTTTCACGCGCCAGTGCGGCGGCGACGACCCACGGCTCCTCGGTCATGCGGAAGATCGGGATCAGCGCGCCGTGGAAACCGTTGATCTCGGCAGCACGCGCCACCTGCGCCAGATAGTCGATGTAGCCGAAATCGTCGTTGTCGACTTTCGGCGCAACGCGCGAACCGGTCTGGCGGTTCCATTCGCCGCGGGTGTGCAGATCGTGGGCGCGGCGGCCGTCGCCGTGCTGCGGCAGGCGCCAGAGGAAATCGAGGGACATCATGAATCCTTGTGATGAGTGATCGCCCATGGGGCTTTGAACCAATAATTAGCAGCAACCGTGCCAGCGCATGAAAATCGCCACACACCGATGTTTTAAAAGGAAATTTTCAAATACGGACCGGATCAGCACCCCCAGCCAAGCGGGGTGCTGCTGCACACGCGACAACCAGCTGGTGACGGGGTGGTGATGCAGCACCACCTCACTCACCACCAGACCCGAGGGTGTCGAGCATCAGCCCGGCAAGCACGCGTACACCGACCCGCAGCGCCGCGTCGTCGACGACGAAATCCGGTGAATGGTTCGGCGCGGCGCGGTCGGCCGCGATGCCCGGCGGGGTGACCCCAAGCCCGACGAACAGCGCCGGCACGGCGCGGGAGAAATAGGCGAAGTCGTCGGCGGCATAGCTGCCCGCCCCCAACGTCACCCGGCCATCCGGTGCCAGCGTGCGCAGCACCGGCAGGTAGCGATCGACCAGCGCCGGGTCGTTGTGGCCGGACGGATAGCCTTCGGTGATCCGCGTTTCGGCCCGCCCGCCGGCACTGGCCGCAATGCTGCCGGCCGTCTGCTGCAACCGCGCCAGCACCGCCTCGCGCTGCGCCGGCGAGACCGTTCGCACGGTGCCTTCCAGCGTCACGGCGTCGGGAATGATGTTGTGCCGCACGCCGCCGTCGATCCGGCCGACGCTGATCACCGGCGCGGCCTGCGCCTGCAGGTCCGACTGCCGGCTCGGAATCGTCTGCCACGCCAGCACGACCTGTGCCGCCAGCGTCACCGGGTCGATCCCCGCCCACGGAAACGCCGCATGCGTCTGCCGGCCGATGATGCGGGTGACGAAGGTGTCCGAACCGGCGGTGACGCGGTCGCGGCTCAGCGACACGCTACCCGACGGCCCGGGGCCGACGTGCAGGCCAAAGAACACGTCCGGTTTCGGATCGGCCAGCACGCCCTGCTTGATCATCAGTGCCGCGCCGCCTTCCTCGCCGTCCGGCGGGCCTTCCTCGGCCGGCTGGAACACCAGCTTGACCGTCCCGTGCAGTTGCGTGCGCCGTTGCGCCAGCAAGGTCGCGACGCCGAGCGCCATCGCCACATGCGCGTCGTGGCCGCAGGCGTGCATCACGCCGACGTCGCGGCCGTTCCACGTGCTGCGCGCGGTCGAGGCAAACGGCAGGCCTGCCGGCTCGGTCACCGGCAGCGCATCGAGCTCGGCGCGCAGGGCCACGGTCGGCCCGGGGTGATCGCCACGCAGTACCGCAATCACACCCGTGCCGGCGACGCCAGTCCGCACCTCGTAGCCGAGCGGCCGCAGCGCATCGGCCACCAGCGCGGCGGTGCGGAACTCGCGGTTGCCCAGCTCCGGATGCCGGTGGATGTCGTGCCGCCAGGCGACGACTTGCGGATCGATCCGTTCGATATCGGCATCGAGCGCCGACCACGGGCCGGCATGCGCGGCACCGGCAAGCGCCAATGCCAACAGGAGGATTTTCATGGGGAGTTCCGTGCAGCGGCCGGTTGCCGGCCGCGGAGATCGGTCCGCGCCCGCCGGGCCATGACGGCCCGGCGACGACGCGGTTCAGAGCTTGCCGGTGAAGGTCAGGCCGAAGGTGCGTTCGTCACCCCACAGCGACTGGTAGGCGCCGTAGGACGGCACGAGGCCGAGCTTCTTGTACTGCTTGTCGGACAGGTTGTTGCCCCACAGCGTGACGCTGTACTTGTCGCCGAGCGCAAAGTAGGCCAAGCGCGCGTTGATCAGCGTATAGCCGTCCTGCCACAGGTTCGGATCGGTCTGGCGCGTGGCGCTGAAGTACTCCTTGGCGCGGTAGATCAGGTCGCCGCCCAGCGAGATGGCGCCATCACCCAGCGGCACGCGGTAGTCGCCACCGAAGCCGGCCGTGGCCTTCGGCGCACGGGCAAACGAGTTGCCGACCGCCCAGGGCACGTTGTCGAACTCGGTGTACTTGGTGCGCAGGAAGCCGAGGTTGGTGTACAGGCTCAGCGCACGGGTCGGCTGGCCCTTGAACTCGAGTTCGAGCCCGTCGGCCCGGCCCTTGCCGGCGTTCGACAGGGTAGCGACGCTGTCGCCGGTACCCAGTGCCGACGGCGCCAGCGCGAACACCTGGATGTCCTTGTAGTCGTAATGGAACGCCGTGGCGTTGAAGATCAGCCGCTTGTCGAACCATGCGCTCTTGAAACCGATCGAGTACTCGGTCAGGTATTCCGGGTCGACCGTGTTGAACGACGCATCACTGTCGGCGCCGGTGTTGTAGCCGCCGGAACGGAAGCCGCGGGCGATGCGTGCAAACACCAGCGCGTCGTCACTGAGGCGGTACTCGGGCGAGAAGTCCCACGTCGGCGCCGACCAGGTGTTGTCCTGCTGCTGCGACAGCGTCACCGGCAGGCCGTTGCTGCCCTGCTGCCACCAGTTGCCCGAATCGCCAAGCGCGATGCCGGGTTTGGCGGTCACGCCGTGCAGGTCGATCTGCTTGCGCTCGCGCGTCCAGCGCAGGCCGGCGGTCACGTTGAAGCGGTCGGTCACGTTGTACGTCGCGCTGCCGAAAATCGCCTGGCTGTCGGTGTCCTGATTGAACCAGGTCCGCTGGTAGGCCGTGCCCGCGGCACCTTTCGGGCCATTGGCCAGCGTACCGCTCTGCGCATCCGAGCCGAGGTTTTCGCCGAACAGGTGCAGGCCGGCGATCCACGTCAGCGCCTGTTTCGGCGACGAGGTCAGCCGGAACTCCTGCGACCACTGGCCGGAGCCCAGATTGCTGTGACCGCGCGCGACCTCGTTCGGCGACGCGTCGTTGTCGCCGAAGAACTCGCGGTCGACGCGCTCGTAACCGGTGATCGACGTCAGCGTGATCCCCTGCGGCAGCGCCCAGTGTCCGGTCAGCGCCGCACCGCGGGTTTCGATCTCGTCGCCCGACTGCGCGTTCAGCGACACATGGTCGACATCGGACGACGCCTTGAAGCCGTACAGATCCTTGCCGTTGAAGATCCCGGTACTGCGCCACGGGTTGCCCGCACCGGTGTATTTGCGTGCATGCACGTTCAGCAACAGATCCGAGTCGTCCGACGTCAGCGCCAGCAGCTGCGCCCGCACCGCGTTGTCCTTGAAGCTGCCGAACTGCTCGCCGGTGTAGTCGTTGGTGATCGAACTGTCGCCCTGCTCGTGATAGACCGAGACGCGCGCCGCCAGACGCTCGTCGACCAGCGGGGTGCCGACGGCACCTTCGAACACATTGCTGCGGTTGTTGCCGAAACCGAGCTTGGCGTAGCCGTCGGTGTCGAAACCCGGTTTTTTCGACAGCACGTTGATCGCCCCGCCGATGGTGTTCTTGCCCCACAGCGTGCCTTGCGGACCGCGCAGCACCTCGACCCGGTCGAGGTCGAACAGCGGCACGCCCTGACCGAAGACGTTGTTCAGATAGACATCGTCCAGATAGAAACCGATCGGGCTCAGCGAGGTCGGCGACGGATCGTTGCTGCCCACGCCTCGCAGGAACCAGCGTGGCCGCTCGCGCCCTTCGGTCGACTGGCCATTGAAGTTGGGCACGTAGCGGGTGATGTCGTTGACGGTGCGCAGCTCGTCGTTGCGGATTTCGGCACCGCCGAGCGCGGTCACCGCGACCGGCACGTCCTGGATGCCCTGCTCGCGCCGCAGCGCGGTGACGACGACCGACGACAGCTCGACGCCATCGGGGTTTTTGGCGCTGTTCGCGGTGTCCTGGGCGTGGACCGGTGCGGAAAACGCGCCGGAAAAGCCGAGTGCCATCAGCACGGCCAGTTTGCGTTGACGGGGATGTTGCATCTTGTAGTGGCTCCCTGAAGCATGAATCGGATGCTGCGACTCCCTCGTTCGGGGAGCGCGTGAGTGACAAACCGGGTCATGCATCGCAATTCGCGTGCCAGCAACAAAACACGTTCAAATTCAATTGATTAGAAGATTTACCCGATCTCAGGGAGGGGCCGGCTGTTGCAAGCCGCACCACCCATGGTGGCCAGCTGGTGCCCCACCACCACACCGCAATGCTCCGACCTCCGCAGTCACCGGCAAACGCACTGGTGATCCACCACCACCGGAGCAGCAATCGCTGTGCAGAATCCAGCAACCGGTCGTCGCCGGATCACGCGCCAGCGCCAAACTGTCGCATGGCTTGCTTATTGCTTGAGCCCATCTCCGCCTGCTGCACTGCACGGGCGGCATTTTCCAACCGCAAGCGAGTACCGAATGGCATCCATTTCCGAGCCGCAATCCCCCGTCCTGCCACTGAGCTACGCCCGCTCGCCGGTCCCCACACCGCTCGGCATTGCCGTGCATCTGGGCTGGCTGAATGGCGAGCTGTCCGCCGACGGCATCGCGATCCGCTCACTGCAGTCGACCGATCCGTCGGCCGGCAGCAGCAGCTTCCGCACGCTGAGCCAGTCGTTCCGCCAGGGCGGCAGCGTGCCGGCGATCTGGGCCCGCGCACGCGGAGCGGCAACGCGGGTCATCGGGCTGACGTGGGTCGACGAATCCCAACTGCTGATCACCCTGCCGGACAGCGGCATCACGCAGCTCGATGCGCTCAAGGGGCGGCGCATCGGCCTGCCGCTGCGGGCCGACGACGGCATCGACCTGTTCCGCGCCACTGCCTTGCGCGGCACGCTCAATGCGTTGTCGCTGGTCGGGCTCGACGCAGGCGACATCGAACTGGTCGACATCGCGGCGGCGCCGATCGAACCGCGCCCGCAGGCGCCGGCCGCCAACGACTACGCCGCCGAATGTGCGGCGCTGCTGCGCGGCGAGGTCGACGCGATCTACGTCAAGGGCGCACACGGGCTCAAGGCCGTCGACGACATCCGTGCCCGGGTCATCGCCGACATCGGCTTCCATCCCGATCCGCGCATCCGCAACAACAACGGCACGCCGCGCCCGCTGACGGTCAACGCCGACGTACTGCAACAGCACCCGGACATCGTGAGCGGTTTTCTGGGACTGGTGGCCGACGCCGGCGACTGGGCCCGCACGCATCCGGGCCGGACGCTGGATTTCGTCAGCGCCGAAACCGGCATCGAGGTTCCCTGGGTCAGTCGCGCCTATGGCGACCGGCTGCACCTGCATCTGGGGCTTGGCCTCGACGACGCCGGCATTGCGGCGCTGGGCGACTTCAAGTCCTTCCTGCTGGAGTGGGGTTTTCTCGAGCGGGATTTCGATCTGGCCGACTGGATCGACCCGGCACCGCTCGACGCCGTACTGGCCGGCCGGCAGCGCCGGCTGGCCTGACACCGGGCCGCCGCTTCAGGCAGCGGTTTCGCGGCGCACGTCGAATTGCGCCAGGCGCGCGCGGACGATGTTGCGGCTGAGGTTGAGCAGCCGCGACGTCTGCACCGTGTTGCCCTCGCAGAATGCGTAGGCGACGCGGTATACCGTCTCTTCAATATGCAGCCACAGGTCGGGGTGGCCCTGCTCGCACAACGCCAGCAACGCTGCTTCCAGCGTCGCCACGCCGGCCGCTTGCGGTTGGGGCGCCGCTGCCGGCGCGGGTAGTGCCAGCGAGGTGAAATGCAGATCGCCGGTATCGATCCGCTCGCCGCTGCTGACCAGCAGCGCATAATGGATCACGTTCTCCAGCTCGCGGATGTTCCCCGGCCACGGGTGCGCCAGCAGGCGCGCCTGCGCCGCATCCGTCAGCACCGGCACGCCGATGCGCAGCTTGCCGGCGTACAGCGCGAGGAAATGCCGCGTCAGCACCGGAATGTCCTCGCTGCGCTCGCGCAACGGCGCAATCGCCAGCGGCGCAACGTTGAGCCGGTAATACAGGTCCTCGCGGAAACGGCCGGCACGTACCGCCGCCTGCAGATCGACGTTGGTCGCCGCGACCAGCCGCACGTTGATGCGCCGCGGCTGGCGCGAGCCGACACGCACGACCTCGCGCTCCTGCAGCACCCGCAACAGCTTCACCTGCATCGACAGCGGCAGATCGCCGACCTCGTCGAGGAACAGCGAACCACCGTCGGCCGCCTCGAACCAGCCGGCACGCTCGCCGGCCGCGCCGGTAAACGCGCCCTTCTCGTGGCCGAAGAGTTCGCTTTCGATCAGGTTTTCCGACAGCGCGCCGCAATTGACCGCCACGAACGGGCCGTCCTTGCGCTCGCTGAGCGTATGCACCAGCCGTGCAATCAGCTCCTTGCCGGTCCCGCTCTCGCCGGTGATCAGCACCGTTGCATCGCTCGGCGCAACCAGCCGGACCCGCTCGCGCAGGATCCGCGATTGCGGCGCCTCGAAGGTCAACGCCTTGGCGCGGATCGAAATGGCATGTTCGGGACTGTTCGGTAACGTCAGCACGGCAGTGGCACGAAGGAAGAATCGGCCCAGTATCCGCGCCGGTGCAATGCTGCGACAAAGAATGCTTGCGCATATCCATATGGCACGAAGCTTACAAATCCGGATCAGGATAACCATCGCCGGCGCACCATGTCAGCAAGCGGCGCGCTCGTGCCCCGTGTACCGCGGCGTCCGGCCCGATATCACACGCTGATACGAGTGCACATCGCTTACAGCAGGCCACGTCATCCCGATGACGACCGTACACAGATGCGCTGTTGAGAAATCAGCAATCTGCTGATTTCGCTGTTGATTTATCAACATCACCGGGCCCAACCCCACACGCACGGAACCAACACAAATTACATACAGAACAATGACTTGCACATCAAACCATCCGTTCAATCCGCCATGGCACGCCGCTTGCTAATCATGACCTGTCATAACAAGTTGGCCATGCCATGCCAGACTCCCAACGTGCCGCTCAGCCGCTCTACGGCCGCATCCGAGACGAGCTTCGCACCACGATCCACGCCGGTGCGTATCTGCCGCACGAGCGACTGCCGTCCGAAAGCGACCTGATGTCCCGCTACGGCGTCAGCCGCATTACCGTGCGGCAGGCGCTGGGCGAGCTGGAAAAGGAAGGCGTGCTGTTCAAGGTTCCCGGCAAGGGCGCCTTCGTCTCCAAGCCCAAACCCTTCCAGCAACTGGCCCGCCTGCAGGGCTTTGCCGAGGCGATGCGCGAGCATGGCCACGAGATCAGCAACCGGCTGCTCGACATCCGCACCCTGCCCGCCGACGCTACCGTGGCCGAACGGCTGCAGCTGGCGCCCGGTGCGCCGGTCACCGAGTTGCGCCGCGTACGGTTGCTGAACCGCGAGCCGGTATCGCTCGACATCACTTACGTGGCACCCCACATCGGCGAACGGCTGGCCCGCGAGGACCTCGCCTCGCGCGACGTGTTCGTCATCCTCGAAAACGACTACGGCATCGCCCTCGGCCATGCCGATCTGGCCATCGACGCGCAACTGGCCGACCCGGCCACCGCCCGGCTGCTGGCGCTGGAGCCTGGCGCGCCGCTGCTGCGCATCGAACGGCTGACGCACGACCGCCGCGGCCATCCGGTCGATTTCGAATACCTGTACTGCCGCTCCGACAACTTCCAGTTCCGCCTGCGGATCGCGCGGTAAACGCTTACTCACGAGACCACATCAATGAATACAATCGAACGCGAGGTCGACGTCCTCGTCATCGGCGGCGGCACCGCCGGGCCGATGGCCGCGGTCAAGGCCAAGCAGGCCGATCCGAGCCTCAAGGTACTGTTGCTGGAGAAAGCCCACGTCAAGCGCAGCGGCGCGATCTCGATGGGCATGGACGGCCTGAACAACGCCGTCGTCCCCGGCTTTGCCACGCCCGAGCAGTATGTGCGCGAGATCACCGCCGCCAACGACGGCATCGTCAACCAGAAGACCATCCTCGCCTACGCAGAGAACAGCTACGCGATGATCGAGGAGCTGGACCGCTGGGGCGTGAAGTTCGAAAAGGACGAGACCGGCGACTACGCGATGCGCAAGGTCCACCACATGGGCACCTACGTACTGCCGATGCCCGAAGGCCACGACATCAAGAAGGTGCTGTACCGGCAGCTGAAGAAAACCCGGGTCGAGATCACCAACCGCCTCGTCGCCACGCGGCTGATCGTCGGCGACGACGGCCGCATCGCCGGCACCTTCGCCTTCGACTGCCGCACCGGCGACTTCCACGTGGTGCGCGCCAAATCGGTGGTACTGGCGTGCGGTGCGGCCGGGCGGCTGGGCCTGCCGGCATCTGGTTATCTGTTCGGCACCTACGAGAACCCGACCAACGCCGGTGACGGCTATAGCATGGCCTACCACGCTGGCGCCGAGCTGTCGGGGATCGAGTGCTTCCAGATCAACCCGCTGATCAAGGACTACAACGGCCCGGCCTGCGCCTATGTCACCGGCCCGTTCGGCGGCTACACCACCAACAGCCGGGGCGAGCGCTTCATCGAGTGCGACTACTGGTCCGGCCAGATGATGGAGGAGTTCCACAACGAACTTTCCGGCGGCAACGGCCCGGTGTTCCTCAAGCTCGACCACCTGGCCGAGGAAACGATCAGCCAGATCGAGACCATCCTGCACACCAACGAGCGCCCGAGCCGCGGCCGCTTCCACGCCGGGCGCGGCACCGATTACCGCGAGCGCATGGTCGAGATGCACATTTCCGAAATCGGCCTGTGCAGCGGCCATTCGGCATCCGGCGTGTGGGTCGACGAGCACGCGGCGACGACGGTGCCGGGGCTGTTTTCGGCCGGCGACATGGCGTGCGTGCCGCACAACTACATGCTCGGCGCCTTCGTTTATGGCCGATTCGCCGGCGAATCGGCAGCGCGCCATGCGCAGGAACACGGTCACGCCCGCGTAGCCGCCAGCCAGATCGACGCCGAGCGCCAGCGGGTGTGGGCGCCGCTGCTACGCGAATCCGGCCTGCCGCCGGCGCAGGTCGAATACAAGCTGCGCCGCATGGTGAACGACTACCTGCAGCCGCCCAAGGTCACCCGCAAGATGCTGCTGGGGCTGGAGCGCTTCGAGGCGATCCGCGACGACCTCGAACTGCTGCACGCACGCAATCCGCACGAGCTGATGCGGACGATGGAAGTCCACGCGATCCGCGACTGCGCCGAGATGGCCGCCCGCGCCTCGCTCTACCGCACAGAGAGCCGCTGGGGCCTGTATCACGCCCGCGTCGATTACCCCGAGCGCAACGACGCCGACTGGCGCGTGCACGTCCAGCTGCACAAGAACGCCGCCGGCGAGATGGCGTGCTTCAAGCGCGCGCTCGAACCCTATGTAATCGCCATGGATCACGACGAACAGGCGGCTTACCAGCAGCTGCGCATCCACAAGGAGGCCGTACCGGCATGAGTTTCCCGATCTTTTCCATCACCGAGCAGCGCACCAGCGTGCCGGTCCGCATCGACGACGACCTGTGCATTGCCGACAAGGGCTGCACCGTCTGCGTTGACGTCTGCCCGCTCGACGTTCTGGCCATCGACCTCAGCAAGGGCAAGGCCTATATGGCGTTCGACGAGTGCTGGTACTGCATGCCGTGCGAGAAGGATTGCCCGACCGGCGCAGTCCACGTCGACATCCCGTATTTGCTGCGCTAGCAGCCACCGATTCGCCACACACATAAAACCACTGGAGAAATCATGAAACTGACCCACCGCCTCGGCGCACTGGCGCTTGCGCTGTTCACCGCCGGCCTCGCCCACGCCGAGATCATCCGCATCGCCATCGGCACGCAGGACACCACGATCAACTGCGCCACCGGCGGCGTACTGATCCGCGAACTGAAGCTGCTGGAGAAATACCTGCCGCGCGACGGCAAGTACAAGGACGCGCAGTACGACATCCAGTGGAAGAACTTCACCTCGGGCGCACCGCTGACCAACGAGATGGTCGCCGACAAGCTCGACATCGGCTCGATGGCCGACTTCCCCGGCTCGCTCAACGGCGCCGCCTTCGACAAGGCCGGCAAGAAGAGCCTGTTCATCACCGTGCTGTCGGGCAGCACGCAGGGCAGCGGCAACGGCATCGTCGTACCGAAGGATTCGGCCATCCAGTCGATCACCGAGCTGCGCGGCAAGACCATCTCGGTGCCGTTCGCCTCCACCGCCCACGGCATGCTGCTGCGCGCGCTGAAGGCCAACGGCATCGACCCGGAAAAGGACGTCACCATCACCACGCAGGCGCCGGAAGTCGCCGGCCCGGCGCTGCAGGCGAACAAGATCGACGCCCACGCCGACTTCGTGCCGTTCGCCGAGCTGTTCCCGTACCGCGGCTTCGCCCGCAAGATCTTCGACGGCTCGCAGGCCAACGCGCCGACCTTCCACGGCTCGCTGGTCAACGCCGATTACGCGAAGAAATACCCGGAGATCGTCACCGCCTTCCTGCGTGCCGCGATCGAGGCCGACCGGCTGTATGCCGCCGAACCGGAGAAATACAGCGACCTGATCGAGAAGACCACCGGTATCGAGGCCGAGGTCGCCTATCTGTTCCACGGTCCGCTCGGTCTGCAGACGCGCGATTTCAGCTGGAAACCCGAGTACCGTCAGGCGGTGAAGACGTCGATCGAAACGCTGCGCTTCCTGAAGCGCACCGACGCCGATCTCGACGTCGCGACCTTCGTCGACGACCGCTACATCCGCGCCGCGTTCAAGCAGGCCGGTCTCGACTACGACGCGCAGCTGAAGCACTACGACAAGCTGCCGCTGAAGGCCAAGGACGCGCTGACCGGCAAGCCGATCACCGACTTCCGCCGTCTCGGTCAGGTATGGATCGAGGGCGAACCCAAGGTGCGCCACTACGCCACGCTGGAATCGGCCGTCGCCGACGCCAAGCGCATCGAAGCCGGCGGCAAGCGCATCCGCGTGATCTACGCGCAGGACTACGGCAGCGGCATCAAGCTGCTGGCGCGGCAGGCGTGGTTCGCGCAGGACGGCAAGGGCCAGCTCGCCGCCTTCCTGCTCAAGGATTCGGCCGCAGCGTGGGCCAAGGCCAATCGCGCCAAGGTCGTCGACTACGCTGGCATCCAGCCCGCTGCCAAACTGGCCAGCAACTGAGGCCGGACGATGAGCCTGCGCCTTCCCAACCCGGCGGCCTGGGTACTGCCGGGTATATCGCTCCTTGCCAGCGTGCTGCTCTGGCATGTGCTTGCCACCAGCAAGCTGCATCTGGGTCTGGTCACCTTCGCCAACGCACCGTCGCCGCGCGAGGTGTGGGATGCGGGTCTGGACCTGCTGCAGTCGCCGAAGCTGCTGTTCCACCTCGGCCACAGCCTCTGGCGCGTGTTCGCCGGCTTTGCCGCCGCGGCGGTGGCCGGCATCGCGCTCGGTCTGGCCATCGGCCGCTTCGGCTGGGCGCGCGGCACACTGCTGCCGCCGCTGGAGGTGCTGCGGCCGATTCCGGCGGTCGCGTGGATTCCGCTGTCGGTGTTGCTGTTTCCGTCATCGGAGGTGTCGATGATCTTCATCACCTTCGTCGGCGCGCTGTTCCCGATCCTGCTCGCCACCATCCACGGCGTCGAAGGCATCGACGCGCGCCTCGTCGCGTCGGCACGCAGTCTGGGCGCGCGCCGCTGGCGCGTGTTCACCGAGGTGATCCTGCCCGGCGCCGCACCGGCCATTGTCACCGGTCTCGCCATCGGCATGGGCACCTGCTGGTTCTGCCTCGTTACCGCCGAGATGATCTCGGGGCAGTTCGGCATCGGCTACTACACCTGGGAGAGCTACACCTTGCAGAACTACGCCAACATCGTCGTCGGCATGCTGCTGATCGGCGTACTGGGCATGGGCAGCAGCGCGCTGATCCGCACGTTCGGCCGGCTGGCCATGCCGTGGCGGGGAGCATCGCGATGAACGCCCCGCTCCCGCCCACCACCGCAGCCGGCCGCATCGCGCTCGACCAGGTGTCGATCCGCGTCGGTCAGGGTACGGATGCCTTCACCGCCGTCGACCGTGTCGACCTCGACATCGCGCCGGGCGAGTTCGTCTGCCTGCTCGGCCCCTCCGGTTGCGGCAAGTCGACGCTGCTCGGCGCGCTGGCCGGGCACCTGACGCCCAGCGCCGGCACCCTGCACATCGACGATGGCGCCGTCACCGGCCCGTCGTCCGAACGCGGTCTGGTGTTCCAGCACCACACGCTGTTTCCGTGGCGCCGGGTGATCGACAACGTTGCCTTCGGCCTGAAGATGCGCGGAATCAAGCGGGCCGAACGCCACGTCACCGCGCGCGAGCTGCTGGCGCTGGTCGGACTGGCCGGCTTCGAGCAGCGCTATCCGTCGCAACTGTCGGGCGGCATGCAGCAGCGCGTCGAGATCGCCCGGGTGCTGATCGGCCAGCCGCGCGTGCTGCTGATGGACGAACCGTTCGGCGCGCTCGATGCGCTGACGCGGCTGAAAATGCAGCAACTGCTGCTCGACGTGTGGACGCGATTCCGCACCACGGTGGTCTTCGTCACCCACGACATCGACGAGGCGCTGTTCCTCGCGGACCGCATCCTCGTGATGAGCCCGCGCCCGGGCCGCATCGTCGAGGACCTGCGACTGCCGTTCGCACGGCCGCGCGGTGCGGACCTGTCGACCAGCGCCGATTTTGTCGCACTCAAACGCCATTGCCTTGCGCTGCTGCACCACGACGCACCGGTACCACCGCTGCCCCGGCTGACGCCGCTGGGCGCACCGGATATCCGAACGCTGCAATTTGCCATCTGACCGGAACACCATGACCGATACCTATTCTTCCCTGTCGGGCGACCTCGCCGCACTGGCGCCGCGCCTCGCCGCCGCCGATGCCACCATCCGCCGCGTGGCGCTGATCGAACTCGCCGACGATGGCGACCCCGAGCATGTGCCCCTGCTCGTCGCAGCGCTCGCCGATGCCGACGCCGGTGTGCGCAGCGAAGCGGCACGCCTGCTGGCCGGCTGGGACGATGCGAACGTTGCCGCAGCGCTGGCTGCGCGGCTGCTCGACCATGATGTCGATGTACGCACCGCCGCCGCGCAGACGCTGTCCGAACTGAAATCACAGGAAGCCGGTGTGCCGCTGCTGCCGTGGGCAGGGCATGAGGATGCCTTTGCCCGCAGCGCAGCGCTGCGCGCCCTGCGCGAACTGCGCCTGCCGGCCGCGCGCGATCCGGCGCTGGCCGCACTGACGCATGCCGATGCCGGTGTGCGCCGCGAGGCGGTCGGTGTGCTCGGCTGGCTGAAGGCGATCGATGCGCTGCCTGCCCTCGCCGGTCTGGCGCGGCACGATACCGATGCCGAAGTCCGTCGCGTCGCCACCGGTGCACTCGGTTTTGCCGCGGACGCCAGCGTCGCACCGGCCCTGCTCGCCGCACTGGGCGACGACCACTGGCCGGTGCGCGAGGAGGCCGCCACCACGCTGGGCAAACTGCGTCTCGCTACGGCCACCGGGGCACTGATCGCAACACTGGAACAGGACATCTGGCAGGTGCGGATCAAGGCGGCGCGTGCGCTGGGCCTGATCGGCGACGCGGCGGCACTGCCGGCGCTGATCGCCAGCCTGGCGCATCAGGCCGGCAACCTGCGCAAGGAAGCAGCGATCACGCTCGGCGAAATCGGCGACGCGGGTGCGCGGGCGGCACTCGACGTCGCCACCGCCGATCCCGACCCCGAAGTACGCAAGGCGGCAAGGCTGGCACTCGGCCGTCTGGAGGCTGCATGACGCCCGGCGAAGTACTCCTCTCCCCGAAAGCCCTGACACTGCAATGGCAGGACAGCGGAACGGTGCTCGACGCCGGCGTACTGCGCGCCAACTGCCGCTGCGCCGATTGCCGCGCTGCCGCCCTGCGCGGCCGGCCTGCAGCCCTTGTTGCCGGCATCGAACTGACCGGTCTGGTGCCGCTCGGCCACTATGCCGTGCAACTGCAGTTCAGCGACGGCCACGAGCGCGGCATCTACCCGTGGCCTTACCTGCGCCAGCTTGCCGGTCTGCAGGACGTTACCAGCGTTCAATCCCCGCCATGACTTCGCGCGTGCCGGCCACCGCAAAGCCGCGCGCGAACGACCAGCACCCTCAGTCGGCCAGCAGCCCGCTGGCGCGCTGCACCCGGCGCAGGATGGCCGGCTTCAGCACCTGCCAGTCCGGCCCGGCGCTCGCCAGCGTGAACCAGAGCCGGGCGCGGGTGATGCCGGTGTAGACCAGCTCGCGCGTCAGCACCGGATTGAGCCGGTCGGGCAGCAGCAAGGCCGCATGGCTGAACTCCGACCCCTGCGATTTGTGTACCGTCATCGCGAACACAGTTTCCACTGCCTGCAGCCGGCTTGGCAGCACCCACTTGATCCGGCCGTCACCCGCCGGGAAGGCCACACGCAGCTTCGTGCCGTCCTCGCCGGCGGCAGACAGGGTCATGCCGATGTCGCCGTTCATCAGGCCAAGGCCGTAATCGTTGCGCGTCACCAGCACCGGCCGACCGGCATACCAGCCCTGATGCGCCGGCAACAGGCCCTCGGCGTGCAACAGCTCGGCGATGCGCTGGTTCAAGCCCTCCACGCCCCACGGTCCGCGCCGCAAGGCACATAGCAACTGGAACCGGCCATGGGCGGCCAGCACTGCCCTCGCCCAGTCGTCGAACACCGTCTGATCCGCAGTCGCCGCCGGATGCTGCGCAGCCATGACCTGCAGATAGTGGCGGTAACCCGATGGCGCCGCCTTGCTTTCGTCCGTGCTAAACCGCGCTGCGGCACCATCGATGACGAGATCGCGCAAGGCGGCATCGTCCGGCGTCAGTTCGATCCGTGCCAGATCGCCGTAACCGTGCGCCCAGACCGCTTGCACCGCGTCGGCATCGCCCGCGTTGACCGCCTCGGCCAGTTGGCCGATCCCGCTGGCAGCCGAAAAACGGTGGCTGTGCCGCAACATGACAACTGCCTGATCCAGCGCAGTGCCACCGGCGTCGATCAGCGCCGCATCGATGTGCTCGCCGCTCGCCGCGGCCAGCCAGTCACGCGTCGCCGGCCAGTAATGGCCTTCGCGCGCACGCTGGCACAGCTCGCCAAGCACCGCGCCGGCTTCGACCGACGCCAGCTGGTCCTTGTCACCGAGCAGGATCAGCCTTGCCGAGGCCGGCAAGGCCGCGAGCACGGCAGCCATCATTTCCAGATCGATCATCGATGCTTCGTCGATAACCAGCAGATCCAGCGCCAGCGGATGGGTCGCGTCGTGACGGAAGTGGCGGCTGTCCGGCTTGCTACCGAGCAGCCGGTGCAGCGTCGTTACTTCCACCGGGATCGCCGTGCGAATGGCCTCGCCGTCGGACAAGCCGTCCAGTGGCAGCTGCCGGACCGCACCGGCGATCGACTCGCCAAGCCGCGCCGCCGCCTTGCCGGTGGGCGCAGCCAGACGGATGCGCAGCGGCCGGGCGTCGTCACCCTGCAAGGCCAAACTCTGCAACAGGGCCAGCAACCGGACCACCGTTGTCGTCTTGCCGGTGCCGGGACCGCCGGTGATGATGCTGAAGCCGTTGCCGGCGGCCAGCGCGCACGCCAGCTTCTGCCAGTCGGCGCCCGCATGCTGCGCCGGCGGGAACAGCGCATCCAGCGCCTGCTTCAGCGCGGCCAACGGCAGGCCGGCCCGCTGCTCGGCGGTGCGCGTCAGCCGTTCCTCGATCGCTGCGCGCACGTCGACTTCGTACTGCCAGTAGCGGCGCAGATAGAGCCGCGCGCCGGCGAGCACCAGCGGCGACGCGCCCGATCCGTGACCGGTCAGCACCGGATGCTGCAAGGCCGCCTGCCACGCGGCCAGATCGATCCCGGCGAGCACGGCCGAAGGCAGCAGCAGCCCGGCTTCGTCATCGCCGTCCGGTGGCAGGGACAGCACGAAACTGCTGTCGGCCAGCGTTGCCTGCAGATCGAGGCAGACGTGACCACGACCCAGCTGATGACTCGCCAGCGCGGCAGCGAGCAGGAGCAGCGATGACGCGTCCGGCGCTTCGTCGGCCAGAAAGGCGGCAAAGGCGCGGTCCAGTTCGCGCAGCCAGCCACGCTCGGCCCAGCGCGCCAACAGCGCCAGCATTTCGGACTGCGGCATCATGCGCCGGTCTCCTCGGTTGTGGCGCTGAACAACTGCTCCAGCGCATCGATCAGCGCGCGGGGCGGTCGGGTAAAGTGAAGCCCCTGCGTCTCGGCCCGGTGACCGCGCAGGAACAGGTAGAGCACGCCGCCAACGTGCGCGTCATAGTCGTAATCGGGAATGCGCGACTTGAGCAGCCGGTGCAGCGCGAACACATACAGCGCGTACTGCAGGTCGTAGCGGTGCGCCAGTACCGCCTCGACCATCGCCGCCTCGGTGTAGCCGGATTCGTCGGCGCCAAGCCAGTTCGATTTGTAGTCGGCCACGTAATAGCGCCCCTCGTGCTCGAACACGAGGTCGATGAAGCCCTTGAGCATGCCGTTCAGCTGTCTGGGCAGCAGCGTCGGCCGCGAGGCACCGGCCAGCGTGTGCTGCCGCAGCAGCGCGTCGAGCTTGCGGGTATCCGCCTGATGCAGTGCAAACCAGAACTCCATTTCCAGCTGGTAACGGCCGAGCGCCGCCAGCCGCACCGGCGCGGCACCGGGCAAGGAAAACGGCGTATCGAGCAGTTGCGACAGCCAGTCCGACAACGGCGCAATCCAGCGCTGCCAGCCGCGCAGGTTGCAGCGCCGCGCGATCAGGTCCCCGGCTTCGGCGGGATGGGCAAACACGCGCCCGAAGCCGGTGTTGGCCGCCCATTCGAGCACGCCGTGCAGGAAACTCCCCGGCCCCGGGCCGCGCGGAAAGGCATGCAGGCCGCCATCAAGCGGCATGGTCGGCTGCACAACCGCCCTGTCGTGACTTTCGGCGAAAATGTCTTCGGCAGCGGTCTCGGCCGGCGCCACGGTGACGACACCTGCATCGTCGTCGAGCGCACCGGCCAGCAGCCCCGAATAACTGGTGATCCACCACGGCTCGCGCGGCGCCATCTGCAAACGCCGCTCGGGGCCGAGGCCGGCATTGGCCGAGTCGGGCCGGTAGGCCTCGTGCTGCTCCGGCGGCAAGGGCAGCACGGCGATGTCGACGCTGCTGCCACGCAGCGCATCGAGCGCCGGCTTCAGGTCCGCCGCCGACACCGCTTCACCGCCGCAAAGCAGATAACCGGGCGCGCTCTGCGCCAGCCCCTTCAACGGCGCCATACCGATCCAGGTCGCGTAGCGCGCCCGGGTCAGCGCCACATAGAGCTTGCGCAGGTCTTCGCCCAGCCGTTCGCGATCGGCGCGAGCCGCCGCGCCGGCGTCGCCACGCAGTGCCACATGCAAATTGCCGTCATCGTCGTGCCATTTGAGTGGCAAGTCGTCCATCTTGGTCGCGCGGAATGCGCAGGCAAAAGGCAGGAAGACCAGCGGGTACTCCAGCCCCTTGGACTTGTGCACGGTCACGACCTTGACCAGCGCCGCGTCGCTTTCCAGCCGCAGCTTGCGCGCATCGTTGCCGCCGCCGGCGTCCTGCCGCTGTTCGGCCAGATGCCGGATCAGCGCATGCTCGCCGTCGAGCTGCGTGCTGGCCTGTTGCAGCATCTCGGCCAGGTGCAGCAGATCGGTCAGCGCGCGTTCGTCGTCCTTGCCGAGCAAACGCAGGGGCACGTCGAAATCGTTCAGCAGCCGGCGCAGCATCGGCAAGACGCCCTGCTTGCGCCAGCATGCCCGGTAGGCGCGGAACTGCATCACCCGGTTTTCCCACGCCTGTTCGTCGTGGTTCAGCCGGTCCAGCACGTCCCAGGCGAGACCGAGCGACGCGGTGCCCAGTGCACCACGCAGCAGCCGGTCGTCGTCGGGCTCGGCGCAGGCAGCCAGCCAGCGCTGCAGCTCGGCGGCCTGCGGACTCTGGAACACCGATTCCTTGTCCGACAGGTAGACGCTGCGCACGCCGCCGCCGGCCAATGCCTTGCGCACTGCCGTGGCCTCGCGACCGGTATTGACCAGCACCGCAATGTCACCGGGCCGCAGCGGCCTGCGCGGCTCGCCCGGTGCGTCGAATCCGGCCTTGCACTGCTGCCCCAGCCGCAGCAGCGCCACGATCCGGTCGGCGCACGCGGTGGCGAAGCGCTGGACGTATTCGGTTTTGGACATCTCGTCGGCATCGTCGACATACCAGCAGTTCAAGGCCGCGACCGCCTCGTTATTGACGACAAGGCCATCGGCGCGACCATTGGCGCCCACGGCCAGAAACGGGACCGGATTGTCGTCGCCATCGCGAAACAGGAACGCCCCCGCGCCAGCCTGCCGCGTTTCGGCCCGCCCGAACACGTGATTGACCGCGCCGACCATGGCCGCCGTCGAACGGTAGTTGGTCGCCAGCGTGTAGTGCCGACCGCCGGTATCGCGCCGGGCGCGCAGATAGGTGTGGATGTCGGCGCCGCGGAATGCGTAGATCGCCTGCTTCGGATCGCCGATCAGGATCAGCGCGCGGTCGCTGCCCGGATCGGCAACGCGGTAAACGGCGTCGAAAATCCGGTACTGCAGCGGATCGGTATCCTGGAATTCGTCGATCATCGCGACCGGAAACTGCGTACGGATCAGCTCGGCCAGCCGCGCACCGTTCGGGCCGTGCAGCGCGGCATCGAGCCGGGTCAGCAGGTCGTCGAAGCCCATCTGCGCCCGCCGCGCCTGCTCCAGCGCAAAGCGCTGCGATACCCAGCGCGCAGCGTGACGCAACAGATCGGCGCGCGCGTCGGGCAACTGATCAAGCCGTTCGCGCAGGTCGACCATGGCATCGAGCGCTTGGTGAGCCGGCGGGCTGCCGTCCTTCCAGACTTCGGCCAGCCCTTCGAACGTCAGCCGGGTCCAGCCGGTCTTGAGTTCGGGGATGACCGATGCATCACCGGCCCAGTCCCGCAATGTTTTCAGCCAAGGCTCGTAATAGCGGCGCTGCAGCTTGCGGCCGTCTACCGCCTTGGCGGCCACCGCACCGTCGAGCAGCGTCTCGAGCTCGTCGGCCCATGCCGGCCACGGCGACTTGATTTCGCTCAGCAAGCGGGCGGCTTCGTCGCGTGCGCTGCCGATCGCCTGGACCGGCACCCGCCCTTCACCGAGCACCCCGGTGTACTCGAGCAGCTTGCGCAGATCGCGTTGCAGCCCGTCGGGATCGGCCCACCACTGCCGCACGATGGCCACATCGCCGGCCGCCAGCGGGAAATAGAATGTGCGCCAGTAATCGCGCACCACGTCGGCCAGCAGTTCGCTCTGGTCGGTTTCCAGTCGCTGCGTGAACAGGCTGTCGCTGTCGAAGGCGTGCTCGGAGAGCATCCGGTTACACCAGCCGTGGATCGTCGACACCGCAGCTTCGTCCATCCATTCGGCCGCCAGCTGCAATTTGCGCGCGCATGCCGGCCAGTGTTCGACCAGATACGCAGCGCGCAGGTCGTGCAGGAAATCCTGACCGGGTTCGACCGAATCGATCCGGTCCGGATCGGCCAGAAACGCCGTCGCTGCCTCGGCAAGCCGCGCACGGATCCGGTCTCGCAGCTCCTTGGTGGCCGCGTCGGTAAAGGTGACGACCAGAATTTCCGGCGGCGTCAGTGGCCGGGTGAAGGCAGCATCGTCGCCATGCCCCAGCACCAGCCGCACGTACAGTGCGGCAATGGTGAAGGTCTTGCCGGTACCGGCACTGGCCTCGATCAGCCGGCTGCCGGAAAGCGGAAAGTCGAGCGCGTTCAGGGTCGGGGGAATCCGGTTCATGCGTCTTCCTTGCGGCCTTTGCCGCCGTCCAGCGCATCGTGCAGCGGGCGCAGCAGCGCGTCAGCCAGGCTGGCGAACCCGCCGCCATCCGAGAGCGCGTCAAAGTCGGGCCAGGCCCGCGCCAGATACGGGTTTTCGGCGCGCTCGGCAAAGCGTTTGTTGTCGGGATCGTGTAGCTCGTAGCAATCCCGTGCGGCACGAATGGCATCGGGGAACGGCCCCGCGCCGGCCCGGCCGCCCTTGGCCAGCCACGCCAGCGCGGTTTTCAGTGCCAGCGGCAACGGCCGGTTCAGTCCGTCGCACCATGCGGCACGCAAGGCATTCCAGTGCGCGCGCGCCACTTCCGGATCCAGTGCCGGCAAAGTCACCGTACCGTTCTTGCCGACGATGATGCTGGTCAGCGGTGCGCCACCAAGGTGGCCGGCCAGATGCGCAACCCAGTACGGCACCAGCTTGTCACGCCGGTAGGCGCGGTCCTTGAGCAGGCTGTTGCTTTCGAGCAGCACGCGTGCCCGCTCGCCGGCGTCGTTGCCGCGCAGGCCGGACAACCAGTCGGCGACGCGCGGCTCGGCGGTGGCGTCGTCGATTTCCTCGTCCGGCAAAGCATGCGGCCAGTCGGCCAGTGCAGCGGCATGACGGGCGAACAGGTCGTCCATCGGCTCGGCAAGATCATTGCGCAAGACGGCGGCGAACTGGCCCGGCGGCAGCTCGCCACGGCGTTCGATCCGTTCAAGCTGCGCCAGCAATGCCGGCTCGCGCGCTTCGCCACGGTCGAGCGCGGCCAGCTGCGCGCGGATCAGTTCGTCCTGCAACCGCCAGTTTTCAAGTGCATCGATCGCGAACGGCTCGTGATCTTCGCTGGCCGGATCGGCGATCTCGAAGTAAACGCCGAGGCGCTGGCGAAAAAAGCTGCGGACCGGATCGCGCAAAAAATCGGCAAGCTGGCGCAGGCTCAGCGTGCCGTCCCAGGCCAAAGGCGGCAGCGGCACCTGCTCGGACGCTTCCTGCCCCCTGGCCGTCGGCTCGGGCAGGTCGAACTGCAGCGACATCTGCGCCGCCGGAGCAGGTACAGGCGTGACCTCGGCCGCACCGGCCAGCCCTTCGCGCCACTCGCGCGCATAGCTGAAGAGCCGCGGATCGGTGCCGAAATAGTCGCGATTGAACGGCTGCAGCCGGTGTTCGATCGTCAGCGCATGCAGCAGCGCGCCATCGTCGGCGGCACCGTCGAGCTGCCAGCCCGCAGCGAGATGATCGCGCAGTTGTGCAACGAGCACCGATGGCGGCCGCTCGCTGTTGTCGAAGATGCTGCGGCCCACCCAGCTGACGTGCAGCCGGTCGCGCGCCGACAGCAGCGCTTCGAGGAACAGGTAGCGGTCATCCTCGCGGCGCGAGCGGTCGCCGGGACGGTAGTCGTGGCCCATCAGGTCGAAATCCATCGGCACGCGCGTGCGCGGGTAGTCGCCATCGTTCATGCCCAGCAGGCAGACCATGCGGAACGGAATCGCCCGCATCGGCATCAGCGTGGCGAACGTCACCGCACCGGCAAAGAAAGGCTGGCTCAGGCTGCTCTGGTCGAGCTGCACCAGCCAGTATTCGCGCACCACCGACAACGGTAGCGCCTCGGTCAGCCGGGCCGCGGCGCAGGCGTCCTGCCATTGTTGCAGCAAGTCGTCGAGGCGCATCAGCGTGAAGCCGTCGTCACCGTCATCGGCGTCGAAAAAGTCGCCAAGCAGCGCGCGCAGCCGTTCGCACCAGCCGTCGGGATCGGCCGTTTCGCGCAGCGCGCGCCAGTGTGCGTCGAGGCGTTCGAGCAAACACGCCAGCGGCCCGAGCAGCGCGGCGTCGAGCCCGCCGATCTCGTCCATCGGCTCGATGCCGCCCCACGCATCGCCGCTGCCGACGGCGTAACCGAGCAGCATGCGCCGCAGGCCGAAGAACCAGCTGTTCTGCTCGAAGGCCTGTGGCAGCTCGAGGCTGCTGCGCTGTTCGGCATGCAGGCCCCAGCGCACCCGCGCCGCGGCGACCCAGCGGTGCAACAACGGCAACTGGTCTTCGGCAATGCCGAAACGTTGCCGCAATGCCGGCACTTCGAGCAGATCGAGCAGATCGCTGACGGCCAGCCTTGACTGCGGCAGGTCGAGCAGCTTTTCGACCGCGCCAAGCAGCGGGTCGTGATGGCGCTGCCCCTGGTCGGCCAGCGTGAACGGGATGAAGCGCGGGTCGTGCGGATCGAGCAGGCCGAACACAGCCTGGATGTGCGGCGCATAGGCATTGATGTCCGGCACCATGACGATGATGTCGCGCGCGAGCAAGGCCGGATCGGTGGCCAGCGCGTCGAGCAGCTGGTCGTGCAGCACCTCGACCTCGCGCTGCGGGCTGTGCGTGACGTGGAAGCGGACCGAAACATCGGTCGCAGCCACCACCGGCCAGCGCGCCTTCGTTTCGGACAGCGGCCGCAGATCGAGGATGTCGTCCTGCAACTGGTTCAGCAGCGTTGCCCCGCCGTTGCCATCGAACAGATCGATGCGCTGCTGGATGTCGACAAAGCGCGACTCGTAGTGTTCGCGCTGGTCATGCGCGTCGAGCAGGCCGATGAAATCGCGCCCCTGCTTGCCCCATGCCGCGAGCAGCGGGTGGGCATGAAGGTGCAGCAGCGTGTCGTCGAGCTGCACCGGCGCACCAGCCTTGCGCGCCTGCCGTGCCCGCTCGGCGCGCAGCAGGTCCTTGTCGGCGATGATGTCGCCCCAGAAATGCTCGCACGGGTTGTGCACGCACATCAGCACCTGGGTCCAGCGCGACAGCGCCGACAGCACTTCGAGCGACTGCTGCGGCAGCGACGAGATGCCGAATACCAGCAGCCGCTGCGGCAGGCCGTGCGGCCGCTGCGCCAGCGTTTGTGCGGTTTCGAGAAAGCGCCGGTGCACTTCGGCGCGGCTGGTGCCGACCCTGTCGTCGCCCGGATCGGCGCCCACATCGGCCAGCAGGGCCCGCCACAGCCGGGGCTGCCAGCGTACGCTGTCGGGCAGCGGCTCCCGGCCGCGCCGGCTGGTGCTGATCACGTCGTCGCCGCCGGCCCAGTCGGCCAGCCAGTCGGCCCGGTAAACCTGATACTGGTCGAACAGGTCGGCCAGCCGCTCGGCCAGCTGGTGGCGCTTGCGCAGGTCGTCGTCACCGTCGAGAAAGCGCGCCAGCGGCGCGAATACCGGCTCGGCCAGCAGCGCCGGCAGCAGCCGCATCAGACGCCAGACCAGCAGCGGCTTGTCGAACGGCGACTGCAACGGCACCGCGGCCTCGCCCAGCACCGCACGGTAGGCCTGCCACAGGAAGCGCGACGGCAACTGTGCGTCGATCGCGGCGGCAATGCCGCAACCACCGTCGGCGACGTCGCGGGCGAGCGCCAGCTTCAGCCACTGGGCGATGCCGTTGCTCTGCACCAGGATCACTTCCTGATCGAGCGGCGCCAGCGGATGGCGCGTCATCCAGCTCACCAGCACGTCGCGCAGCGCTTCCGGGCGATTGCCATGGATCACCATCAGGCCGGGGGACAGGTCACGCTCGCTCATTGCTTCATCCATTCAAACACCGGGCAGGCCACGCGCCGCATCCGGCCCGTATTGTCGCCCAAAGCCGCACACCCTGCTCGCCGGACCGATCCGCCCTGCGATCAGGCACGCCATTGTCATTGGTCAATATGATTGACCATATAACGCGTTAGTCTTGATGGTCGTCACACCGAAAGGAAACCGGATGAAATCGTCCCTGCTGCTGGTTCTGGGCGTGACCGGGATCGCCTGGATGCTCAGTATCGACCCGACCTGGTTTGCCCAGCCCCACACGGTCTGGAGCATCCGCAAGGAGGCCATCGTGCTCAGCGGCATGCTGTCGTACGCGCTGATGGCCTGGCTGATGCTGCTGGCCAATCGCCCCGCACGACTCGAACGCTGGCTGGGCGGGCTCGACAAGCTGTACTGGATGCACAAATGGGCCGGCATCTACGCCGCCGTGCTGTTTTTCCTGCACTGGATGATCAAGCTGGTGCCCAAGTGGCTGGCCGGCTGGGGCTGGATCGCTGCCAAACCGCGCGGCGGCAGCGGAAGCGCTGCCCTGCTTGGCCCCCAACTGACCGGGCTGGCCAAGGACGCCGGCGAATGGACGATCTACCTGATGCTGGCGCTGGTTGCGATTGCGCTGCTCAGGCTGATTCCCTATCACTGGTTCCGCAAGGTGCACCGGCTGTTCGCGCTGGCCTTCCTGGCCGTGACTTTCCATGCCGTCGTGCTGTTGCCGGTCGCGCAGTGGCAGACGCCGCTCGGCGTGCTGCTGCTGTTGTCCGCCACCGTCGGCAGCATCACCGCCATACGCTCGCTGGCCGGCCATATCGGCCGCAGCCGCCAGCACACCGGCTCGCTGACCGGCGTCGAGCGCCAGGATGGCGGCATCGTCGAACTGCACTGCACGCTCGACGACGCCGGCATGCCGCACCGCCCGGGCCAGTTCGCCTACCTGCGCATCGGTGACGACGGCGAGCCGCACCCGTTTTCGATCGTCTCTGCCGGCGATACGCCGCGCGAGGTCCGCTTCGCCATCAAGGACCTCGGCGACGACACCCGGCGCATGCAGATCCTGCAGCCCGGGCTGCCGGTCCGCATCGAAGGGCCGTACGGCCGTTTCGATTTCGCCGACCGCGGCAGCGGTCAGGTCTGGGTCGCCACCGGCATCGGCATCACGCCCTTCCTGTCGCGGCTCGACTGGCTGGCCCGGCACGGCGGCAGCAAACAGCCGGTCAGCCTGTTCTACTGCGGCGGCACGCCGGCCGGCAACCCGTTTTCCGCGCGGCTGGCCCGGCTGTGCCAGAAGGCCGGCGTCACATTGCACTGGGTGCTGCGCGACAGCGACGGTCCGCTGACGCTGGCGAAAATCCTCTCCGACAACCGCCACGCCAGCCAGTCGACGCTGTGGTACTGCGGTGCGCAAGCGCTCGGCGATGCGCTCGAAAAAAGCTGGCGCAACCTCGGCCTGCCGGGCTGGCGCTTTCACCGCGAGCGCTTTGCAATGCGCTGATCCGCTGCGAACGAGAGCGATTCATTGATCTGCACCAAGGTCGGCGCCGCCGTCCGGCCGTCTAATGAAGACATGGAAGGGATGGTCGTCGTGCAAGTCCGGCCGTCCCCGAGTGCAACTTCATCGATCCGGGGTACCCCGGCCAAGGAGACCGCCATGTATGACCGCATCCTCGTTCCGGTAGACGGCAGCGATACCAGCAACCACGGCCTGCGCGAAGCGCTGCGCCTGGCCAAGCGGCTCGGCGCGGAGCTGCGCCTGCTGCACGTTGTCGACCCGCAACTCGTGTACATCGACTTCGGCGGCATGGTGAACGTCAACGAATATGTCGAATCGATCCGCAACGCCGGCCGCGACGTCCTCGCCGAAGCGCTGAAGATCGCCGAAGCCGAAGGCGTGCCGACCGACGCCGAACTGCGCGAAAAGCACGGCGGCACCGTCGCCGATCTGGTGCTGGCCGAAGCGAAGAAATGGAAAGCCGGCATGATCGTCATGGGCACCCACGGCCGTCGCGGCATCCGCCATCTGGTCATGGGCAGCGACGCAATGGGTGTCGTGCGCGAAGCGACGGTGCCGGTCGTGGTGGTGCGCGACCCGGCCGCCAGCTAACGACTGCATGGGCGGGCCAACCGGCCCGCCTCGCCCGACGCTTTGCCCGGGCTGTCCCGATGCGGCCCGCAAGACGGGTTCGGCAAGACCGGCAAACGGCGCATGTCGCACGCCGCCTATGATGGGTCTTTCCGTCCGGAACCCGGCCCATGCCCCCCATCCAAGCCATCCAGTCCCGACTCGCCCGCCCCGTCACCTGGCTGTTCTACGGCGACAGCATCACCCACGGCATCGTCCACACCTTCGGCGCGCGCTCGTTCAGTGAACACTTCACCGAACGCGTCCGCTTCGAGCTGGACCGGCCGGACGACGTGGTCATCAATACCGCATTTTCCGGCTACACCACCCGCCAGCTGCTGCAGCATTTCCCTGCCCGCGTCGCCCGCTTCAAGCCCGACATCGTGCTGCTGATGGCCGCGCTGAACGACTGCAACCACGACCCGGCCGACGGCCAGCTGGTGCCGCTCGACGAGTTTCGCGCCAACCTGCTGACGATGATCGAAGCGGTCCGCGACTGGGGCGGCGAAGTCGTGCTGCAGACGTCGACGCCGGTGCTCGGCGGGCTGATGCCCGCGCGCAGTCTGCACCTGCCGGCGTACAACGACTGCGTGCGCGCGCTGGCGACCGAGACCGGTGCGACGCTGGTCGATCATGCCGGGGTCTGGGAACGCCACGACAACGGCTGGCTGCATGCCGACGTCTACCACCCGAACGCGCATGGCCATTTGTTGATTGCACGGACCCTGCTCGACGCGCTCGGCCTCGGCCTGCCGACCGCGACGACCGAGCGTTTCTTCATTCCCGGCTGAAGTTCACCAGCGCATTTCCGCACTGAGGAAATCCAGAAAGCACGCGATCCGCGATGCCAGCTGGGTGTTGCGGTAGTAGACCGCGTGGATGGGCTGGCAGACGTCGAGCGCCTCGTCGGCCAGCAGCTCGACCAGTTCGCCGCGTTGTCGCGCGGCGGTGGCCATGAAGTCCGACAGGCAGACGATGCCGACACCGGCCAGTGCCAGATGCAGCAGCGTCTCGCCGCTCGACGCCGCTACTTCCGGACGGATGTGCAGATCGTTGCCGGCGTCGTCGCGCAACGGCCAGCGGTTTAACAGGTCGATCCGACTGAAGCCGAGCAGGCTGTGCCCGGCCAGCTCGGCCACGCTGTGTGGCGTGCCGTGCGCGGCCAGATAAGCCGGGCTCGCCAGCACCCGGATTCGACTGCGACCGAGCGGTCGCGCGTGCAGGGTCGAATCACGCAAGGTGCCGATACGGATCGCCACGTCGGTGCGGTCCTCGATCAGGTCGATGAACTGGTCGTTGGTGTTGAGTTCGAGCTGGATCTGCGGGTAGCGGCGGCGGAACTCGCCCACCAGCGGCACGATCACGTGCAGCATGAACGACGACGCGGCATTGACGCGCAGCAGACCCGCCGGCTGCTGCCGCCGCTGCGCCATCTGCTCCTCGGCGGCGTCGACCGCGGCGAGGATGCCGCAGGCATGCGTCAGGAAGGCCTGGCCCTCCTCGGTCAGCTCGATCCGCCGGGTCGTCCGGTGCAGCAAGGTGGTGTCGAGCTTGGTCTCCAGCCGCGCCAGCGCCCGGCTGACACCTGATACCGTCTGGCCAAGCTGGACCGCCGCGGCGCTGATCGAGCCCGAGTCGACCACGCGGACAAAGGCCTGCAATTCGTCGAGTGTCGTCTTCATTGTTGATTACCAGTCAAATATCTTATCCACACACCCATCTTAATCTGCAAATGTAAAACCGGGACACTTCGGGCATCGCTTCACGGCATCCCCTCACAGTATCCAATTGCGGAGTAGCACCATGCCCCTTGCCCTGTTCGCGCTGACGATCAGCGCTTTCGCCATCGGCACGACGGAGTTCGTCATCGTCGGACTGATTCCCACCATCGCAGGCGACCTGCACGTCAGCCTGCCGTCGGCCGGCCTGCTGGTCAGCCTGTACGCACTCGGCGTCGCCATCGGCGCCCCCATCCTGACCGCGCTGACCGGCAAGCTGCCGCGCAAGACGCTGCTGCTGGCGCTCATGGCGCTGTTCACCGTCGGCAACCTGCTGGCGTGGCAAGCCCCCGGCTACGAATCGCTGATCGTCGCGCGCATCCTCACCGGACTGGCGCACGGCGTGTTCTTCTCGATCGGCTCGACCATCGCCACCAGTCTGGTGCCGAAGGAAAAAGCCGCCAGCGCCATCGCAATCATGTTCACCGGCCTGACCGTTGCCCTCGTCACCGGCGTGCCGCTGGGCACCTTCATCGGCCAGCATTTCGGCTGGCGCGAAACCTTCCTCGCCGTGTCGCTGCTCGGCGTGGTCGCCATTGCCGGCATCGCCACGCTGCTGCCGAACACCATCCGCAACACGCCGCCTGCACCGGTGCTGCAACAGCTGCAGGTGCTCGGCCAGCCGCGCCTGCTGATCGCCTATGCGATGACGGCGGTCGGCTACGGCGGTTCGTTCACCGCCTTCACCTTCCTCGCACCGATCCTGCAGAACGTCGCCGGCTTCAGCGGCAACGCCGTCAGTCTGGTGATGCTGGTCTACGGCGTCGCGGTCGCTTTCGGCAACCTCTGGGGCGGCAAGCTGGCCGACCGTCACGGCCCGATCGCCTCGCTCAAGCTGATCTTCCTGCTGCTGGCCGTCGTGCTGCTGGTACTGACCTTCACCGCCACCAGCAAGTGGCTGATCGTCGCCACCATCCTCGCCTGGGGCGTGGTCGCCTTCGGCAACGTGCCTGCCCTGCAGGTCTACGTCGTCAAGCAGGCCGAGCACTACACCCCGCATGCCGTCGACGTCGCCTCGGGCCTGAACATCGCCGCCTTCAACGTCGGCATCGCGATCGGCGCCTCGGTCGGCGGGCTGATCGTCCAGCACCTCGGCCTGATGCATACCCCGTGGATCGGCGCACTGATCGTCCTCGGCGCCTTCGGCCTGACCGTCCTGAGCGGCCGTCTCGACCGTCGCGCCACGCTCGTCCCGACCCTGCAGCCGGCCACCGCCGACTGCTGATCAAACCCCACACCATCGAACCCATACCGGAGAACACAGATGAACAACATGCCCAAGATCGGTCTCGGCACCTTCCGCCTTCAGGGCCAGACCGTCATCGACTCGGTCCGTACCGGTCTCGAACTCGGCTATCGCCATATCGATACCGCACAGATCTACGGCAACGAGGCCGACGTCGGCTTGGCGATGTTCGAGAGCGGCATCGCCCGCGACCAGCTCTTCGTCACCACCAAGATCTGGACCGAATCGCTCGGCCGCGACGCGCTGATTCCCAGCCTGAAGGACAGCCTCGCCAAATTGCGCATGGATCAGGTCGACCTGACGCTGATCCACTGGCCGTCACCCGCCGATGCGATTCCGGTCGCCGAATACATGACGGCACTGCTGGAAGCAAAACAACAAGGGCTGACCCGTGCAATCGGCGTGTCGAACTTCACCATCGCCCACCTGCAGCAGGCCATAGCCGCGGTCGGCGCCGACAACATCGCCACCTTGCAGATCGAAATCCATCCTTTCCTGCAGAACCGCAAGGTCGTCGAGTTCGCCCGCAGCCACGGCATCCACCTGACCGCCTACATGCCGCTCGCCTACGGCAAGGTGATGCACGACCCGGTGATTGCCGGCATCGCCGAACGCCACGGCACCAGTGCGGCGCAGGTCGCGCTGGCATGGTCGCTGCAGCTGGGCTACACGGTGATTCCGTCGTCGACCAAGCGCACCAATCTGGCCGCCAACCTCGAAGCCGGCGCACTGCGTCTGAGCGACGACGACATGGCCCAAATCGCCACGCTCGATCGCAGCGAGCGGCTCGCCAATCCGGATTTCGCCCCGCACTGGGACTGATACGCTTCGCTGTTCATTGCCAAAGAAGAGCCCCGGAACAACCCGGGGCTTTTCATTGGCGGCAACCCGCGCGACCAGGGCAACCGCGACCAGTCCCTCTTCGATTACTTGCCCGGCGGGTGCCGCTCCCACACTACATTGACGATTTTCCAGTTCGCGCCGAAACGGCCCATCTGCAGGTAGTCGACCCAGTCGGTCGCCACCACCTTGACGGCGGCCATGTCGCCGCTCACGTCCAGCACGGTCACCTCGGCACGGCGCCGCGCCGGATCGGTCGTCGCACCGATGCCCTTGCCCGTGTAAAAAATCAGCCCGTCGGCACCCATTTCGTCCAGGGCACCCTCGTTGCCGGCGGGGCCGAGCGCGCGCTTGACCAGTTGCGGATGCAGCGACTGCTTCATTCTGGCCGCATTGCCGTCATACCAGCCGTCGATGTAGTCAAGCGCCACCGCCTTGAGCGCAGCGCAGGTCTCGGGTTCGCACGGCACCGCGTTGGCCCCGAGGCTGGCCGCCCCCATGACCAGCGCCAGACCTGCTGCATTCAGCCGCTTCATTGGCGTGCTCCGTACATCACGTTGATGATTTTCCAGCTTCCCTGCACACGCCCCAGTTGCAGGTATTCGACCCACTGGCTTCCGGTCACCTTGGCGACCGCCGCATTGCCATAGACATCAAGCACGTTCACCGCCAGCAGTGGTTTTTCGCCCGCGACGGGCTTGCCGTCACCGGCGGCGGTCGCCGCAACCAGTGCACCTGCATTGATGTCGACGAGTGCCGCGTCCGGTGCCGCCGGCAAGCTGCGCCTGACCGCCTTTGGATGCAGCAATGCGGTCATTTTCTTGCCATCGCCGGCAGACCAGCTCGCCAGATAATCGTTTGCCACCTGCCGGATCGCGGCCTCGTCATCGCTCCGACCTGCCTGCACTGGCCCAGCCAGACTCAAGCCCGCCAGCGCCAGTGCCATCAGTACCGTTTTCATCGTTTCCCCTTTTGTATCGCACAGTGCATCGGACAACTGCATCGGCTCGCAAGGGCGAACCGGGTACGATGCACTCTAATAAGCCAATGGCATACGAACCATGCCACCAGCGCGATACAGGTCATGCGCGTAACGCATGACCGGAAAGCCGAGCTCCCCGCTCACGACGATCCAAGACCGAACAACGCCCCGGGACAATCGCATGCCGGCACCGGCACTCCATCAAGTCGACTTCAATCTCCTGCTGACCTTCGACCAGCTTCTGCGTCACGGCAGCGTTACGGCTGCGGCCGACGCCTGCGGCGTCACCCAATCGGCAATGAGCCGTTCGCTGGCGCGCTTGCGCACGATTTTCGACGACCCGCTCTTCGTCCGGCACGGCAACCGGATGATGCCGACCGCCCGCGCCGAGCATTTGCGCGAGCCGCTGCAATGCATTCTGGCGCAGATGTCGGCACTGATTGCGCCGGTGAGTTTCGATCCGGCACGGGCCTCGGGCACGTTCCGGCTGGCCATCACCAGCAATGTCATCTGTTCGCTGCTGCCGGATGTGCTCATCCACCTGCGTCAGCAGGCACCAGGACTGATGCTGGAAATCTCCGGCTGGAACGATGACACGCTGGACACGGTCGCCCGCGACGGTGTCGACCTGGCGTTTGGCGTCGCCCGCAGCGCACCGGCCGGGATATACCAGCGACGGGTGTTTTGCGACGATTTCCTCTGCGCGGTCCGCGATGGCCACCCGCTACTCGAACGGGGCGGCATGAACATCGAGAACTATTGCGCCTGGCCCCACACCGAGCTTTCGCTCGGCAGCGACATGCGCAGCGTCGTGGACGACGCACTGGCCGCACAGGGCCGGCAGCGCAGTCTTGGCCTTCTGACGCCGCACTTCTGGGCCTCGCTGGAGGTCGTGTCGCGCAGCACGCTGATCATGACGGCGCCGTCGCATCTGCTGCACCATTACCGGCAGGGCACTTCGTTCACGATCCTGCCGCCCCCGGATATCGGCCTGCCGGAGCTCGACTACACGCTGTTCTGGCATGCCCGACATCACCACGACCCCCGCCATGCATGGATACGCCGGACGCTGTGCGACATGCTGCGTCAGCGCGTGGATACCAAGGCCGTCAACGAGGCAGAGCGCGAAATCTTTGCGGTCGCAACACCCTGAGGGCCCGGGACATTCAGCCCGCGCGCATCGCGTCCAGCGCCAGCCCGGCCACGGCCAGTGCGATATGCGGCTCGGTGCCGTCCTCCAGATGCCATGCTGCGGACAGCCCGGACCACGCGGCAACCCACGCGAGCAGGCGCCCGCGCTCCAGAGTGGCGGCTTCGGCAATCACCGCAACCTGCCGCTTCAGGCGCCCCGGTGAGGTCGCCAGATCATGATCGGGATTGCAAAGGATGTTGGCGAAATCGAAACCGCGCTCGCCGATCAGGCCTTTCGGGTCGATGGCCAGCCAGCCGCGTTCGCCGGCATCCAGTACGTTGCCGTGATGAAGGTCGCCGTGAAGTACGGTGATGTCCTGCGGCGATGCGAGCAACTCCGCGGCAACCGCAGCGGCGTCCCGGAGCACGCCGGCTCGCGTCCCGGCAGCCCGGAGTAGTGATGAAAACCACGCCGACAACGGCAGCAGTGCCGGCCGGGCATGCGATTGCGGAGCGTGCAAGCGAGCCGCAACGTCGCCAATGATGCGGCTTGCCGCATCGTCACCGCCAAGCCGGGCCATGTCCGCCAGCGATCGCCGGCCATCCGCCTGTTCGAGCAGGATGGCGTCCCCGTCATGGGCCAGAACGCGTACGGCACCGTGCGCACGCCACCAGACCATCAACTGACCGCCCCGGCGCTCTTCCTCGATCCGCGCGACTTTCAGGATCGCGGGCTCACCATTGAAACGGACGGCCTGCAGCCAGCTGGACCCGGTACGCCACGGTGCACCCCGGGCAGTCAGCTGCCACCGGGCGAGGCAAGCCTGCACGCCGGCCAGCCCCTCGGCATCTACCACTTCAGTCATCTGTCCTCTCCCCGGCCCGCCGGCGCCCGACCGGACCTCAGGCGGTTTCGCGGTGTTTCGGCAATTGCCGGGACAGTACCTGAAAACTGGCGGAGTGATCCTTCAACTCGCAGCGGTTGCCGTCCGGATCGCTGAAGCAACCGACCACGCCCCAGTCCAGCCGCAACACCTCGACGTCGACACCCTTGCGCCTCAGCACGCCGGCGGCGGCATCGACGTCTTCGACATTGAAACGCAGGATGGTCGGGTTCTCGTCGATCGGTTTCGGCTTCTGCCGGCCGGTGCCGCCGGATTCGATCATCAGGTAGGCGCCACCGAGGTCGAGCGTGACCAGCCCCGGCTTGGCGAAGGCCTCCGGCAGCGCCAGCAGATCGCGATAGAACGCCACGCACGCGTCGAAGCGCTCGGTGAACAGGATGATGCCCGGCAACTCAAACCGCATGGGCAGCCACCGCCGGTACATCGTGAAAGACACCCATATCGGCGTGAATGCCCAGCTGCTGCATGAACGCGGCCGCATCGAACCCCGTTTCGGCGTAATGCTGTTCGACCACCCGCTTGGCAGCCGTCAGCGCCGCCGCATCGGCCCATTCGATCACCGTCACCACTTGGTGCGGATTCCCGGCCCGGGTCAGCACGCGCTGCAAGCGGTGGCCCGGCTGCAGCGCCAGCAGCCGGTTGGTCTGCTCGACACGCGCCAGAAACACGGCCAGTGCAGCCTCGGGAACGGTGAAACGGTCGACGCGATAGACCGCATTTTCGGCTTGATTCGACATGCTGGGACTCCGTTGTGCACAGCCGGGCCGGCTGCAATAATCACAGCGTAAAATCTCAAGTTAAGTTGAGGTCAAGAGAAAATGACGAATGCACCAACCCATCCGTCCGGCCTGCCGTCGACGCTGTCGGTCGGCGAGGTCGCGCGCCGCAGCGGCGTCGCCGTGTCGGCACTGCATTTTTACGAGAGCAAGGGACTGATCAGCAGCCAGCGCACGCAGGGCGGGCAGCGGCGCTACAGCCGCGACGTGCTGCGCCGCGTTGCGGTGATCCGGGTCGCGCAACGCGTCGGCATCCCGCTGGCCCGGATCGCCGATGCACTGGTCACGCTGCCGGCCACCGCCGCGCCGAACCGGAATGACTGGGCCCGGCTTTCCGCGATGTGGCGCACCGATCTCGACGCCCGGATCGCCCAGCTGCAGGCGTTGCGCGACCACCTCGACGACTGCATCGGCTGCGGCTGCCTGTCGATCGAGCATTGCCGGCTGCGCAATCCGAACGACACCCTCGGCGCACAAGGTCCGGGGGCGCGCTATCTGAACATCGAAATGGTTGCGGACGCAGCGGCGCAAGACTGAGCCGGTTTTCGGCGGGAATGAAAAAACCCCGGATCAACCGGGGCTGCAGGGGACTGCATCGTTTCAGGCTGCAAGGTGCTGCGCGTGGAAACGCAGGTGATCCTCGATGAAGCTGGCGATGAAGTAATAGCTGTGATCGTAACCGGGCTGGCGCCGCAAGGTCAGCGGCCAGTCGTGCTGCCGGGCGACCCTCGCCAGCACATCGGGCTGCAGCTGCTCCGGCATGAAGCCGTCCTGCTCGCCCTGGTCGACCAGCATCGGCAAGCGCTCGACGGCGATCTCGAGCTGGTGGCAACTGTCGTAACTCAGCCACGTGCTGCGATCCTCGCCCAGATAGGCGGCAAAGGCCTTCTGCCCCCACGGCACCGCACTCGGATTGACGATGGGCGCAAACGCCGACACCGAACGATAGCGGCCCGGGTTGCGCAAAGCGATCATCAACGCACCGTGCCCACCCATCGAATGGCCGCTGATCGCGCGCTGCTGCGTCACCGGAAAATGCGCTTCGACCAGCGCCGGCAGCTCGTCGACCACGTAGTCGTACATCCGGTAGTGCGCCGCCCACGGTGCCTGCGTCGCGTTGACGTAGAAACCCGCGCCCTGCCCCAGATCGTAGCCGTCGGCATCGGCCACACCGTCGCCGCGCGGGCTGGTATCGGGCATCACCAGCGCCAGCCCCAGCTCGGCGGCAACACGCTGTGCGCCGGCCTTGGTAGCGAAGTTCTCGTCGGTGCACGTCAGTCCGGACAGCCAGTACAGCACCGGCACCGAACCGCCCTGTGCCTGCGGCGGCAGGTAGATCGCGAAGGTCATCGTCGTGCCGGTAGCGGTCGAGCGGTGGCGGTAGCGCTTGTGCCAGCCACCGAACGTGCAGGTACTGGAGACCAGTTCGAGTGTATCGGCCATGATGACGTCGCTCACGCCTTGGTCGCGTAGTGGATGACGGAGCGGATCGACTTGCCCTCGTGCATCAGCTCGAACGCCGTGTTGATGTCTTCGAGCGGCATCGTGTGGGTAATGAAGTCGTCGAGGTGGAACTCGCCCTTCAGGTAGCGCTCGACATAGTCCGGCAGTTCGCTGCGGCCGCGTACACCGCCGAAGGCCGAACCGCGCCAGACCCGGCCGGTAACGAGCTGGAACGGACGGGTGCTGATTTCCTCGCCGGCACCGGCGACGCCGATGATCACCGACTCGCCCCAGCCCTTGTGGCAGCATTCGAGCGCCGAGCGCATCACCTTGACGTTGCCGATGCATTCGAACGAGAAATCGACGCCGCCGTCGGTCATCGCGACGATCACGTCCTGGATCGGCTGGTCGAACTCGTTCGGGTTGATCAGGTCGGTCGCGCCAAGCTGCTTGGCAAGGTCGAACTTGCTGGTGTTGATGTCGATGCCGATGATGCGCGACGCGCCGGCCATCTTGGCGCCGATCACGGCCGACAGGCCGATGCCGCCGAGACCGAAGATCGCCACCGTATCGCCTGCCTTGACCTTGGCGGTGTTCATCACCGCGCCCATGCCGGTGGTGACGCCGCAACCGAGCAGGCAGACCTCCTCCAGCGGCGCGGCCTTGTTGATTTTCGCCAGCGCGATTTCCGGCAGCACCGTGTATTCGGAGAACGTCGACGTGCCCATGTAGTGGTAGATCGGCTTGCCGTCTTTCGAGAACCGCGTCGTGCCGTCCGGCATCAGGCCCTTGCCCTGCGTTGCACGGATCGCCTGACAGAGGTTGGTCTTGCCCGACTTGCAGAACTTGCACTCGCCGCATTCGGGCGTGTACAGCGGGATCACGTGATCGCCGACCGCGACACTGCTCACGCCCTCGCCGACCGCCTCGACGAGGCCTGCGCCTTCATGGCCGAGAATCGCCGGAAACACGCCTTCCGAATCCATGCCCGACAGGGTGTATGCGTCGGTATGACAGACACCGCTGGCGACGATGCGGACCAGCACTTCGCCCTTCTGCGGCAGCTGCAGATCGACTTCCTCGATGGTCAGCGGCTCGTTCGGGCCCCAAGCGACGGCGGCACGGGTTTTCATGGTTTGCATGGAACGTCCTCGATAAAGGTTGGCGCAATGACAGTGATTCTATTTATTACCCATCAGCCGACAATCTGGCTAAATGGAAAGATATTTTTGCCAATGAGAAACAATAATGAACTGGGAAGGCGTCAGCGAATTCGTCGCCGTCGTTGAAACGCAGAGCTTCACCGCCGCAGCGCAGCGGCTGGGGATCTCGGTCGCACAGGTCAGCCGGCAGGTGTCGCAGCTCGAACAGAGGCTGGCGGCGCGCCTCTTGTACCGGACAACACGCAAGGTCAGCGTCACCGAAGCCGGCCAGTTGTACTACCAACACTGTAGGCCGCTCCTCGACGGCCTGCGCGAAGCCGAACAGGCTGTGTCGCAAGCGCAGGACCGGCCCAGCGGCCACCTCAGGGTCACCGCGCCGGTGTATTACGGAGAACGGGTCGTCGCCCCGCTGCTGCACCGCTACCTGCAGGAGCAGCCGGCGGTGACCGCCGAACTCAACCTCGACAACCGCAAGGTCGACCTCGTCGCCGAAGGCTTCGATCTCGGCATCCGCCTCGGACCGATGGATGCCTCGTCGCTGATGGTCCGGCAGCTCGGCAGCCGCACCCACCATGTGTGCGCGTCACCGGCGTATCTGGCGCAGTTCGGTGCGCCGCATACGCTGGCCGAACTGAAACACCACCAGTGCCTGACCGGCACGGTGAGCACCTGGCGATTTCGGGAAGCAGACGGACACACCCGCGAAGTCCATGTCGGCGGCCGGCTGCGCTGCAACAGTGGCGCAGCCCTTGTCGATGCCGCACTGGTGGGCATCGGCATGGTGCAGCTGCCCGACTATTACGTGGACGCCCATCTGGCCAGCGGCCGGCTGTGCAGCCTGCTCGGCGCCTATACGCTGGTCGACGGCATCTGGGCCAACTATCCGCGCAACCGCTTCGTCCCCCTGAAGGTGCAAGGCTTCATCGATCTGCTCGAAACCACGCTGTAAATCTGCCGACCGGCGCAGTCCGGCATGCCGGAGCGCCGAGTCTGGCAAAATACGCCTTTGCGTCGGTGCAAGCCCGCGCGTTTCTTCGGCAAGGCCTGGTAATGAACATTTCGAGTTGGATCGCCGCCCGCAACGGGCATGCACCGGTTTCCGTCATCCTCCGGCGGGGGACCGCATGCTGAACCAGCCGTTCCGCGTCCTCTCGTTCATTCCGCCGATGACGCAGCTCAACACACCCTACCCGTCGACGGCCTATCTGACCGGCTTTCTGCGTTCGCGCGGCTTCGATGCGGCACAGGAAGACCTGGCGCTGCAGCTGGTGCTGGCGCTGTTCTCGCGCGACGGACTCGCCCGGCTGCGGCAATGCGTCGAACACGTTCCGCCGCGCCGCCGCAGCGAAGCGGTGCAGTCATTCCATGACCAGTTCGACCGCTACGACGCGACGATCAGTGCGACGATCGCCTTCCTGCAGGGCCGCGACTCGACCGTCGGCCACCGGATCTGCAGCCGCAACTTCCTGCCCGAAGGCCCGCGCTTCGCTGCGCTCGACGTCTACGTCGACGACGAAGGCGGCGATCCGCTGGCATGGGCGTTCGGTGCGCTCGGCATGCAGGATCGCGCCCGCCATCTGGCCACGCTGTATCTGAACGATCTGGCCGACGTGCTGCGTGACGCGGTCGATCCGCGCTTCGAATTCGTCCGCTACGCCGAATCGCTGGCGATGAGCCAGCCGACTTTCGACCCGCTCGCCGACGCGCTGGCCGCAAAGCCGACACTGGTCGACGAGGTACTCGAAACGCTGACACTGGCCGCGATCGAACGCCACCAGCCGACGCTGGTGCTGCTGTCGGTGCCGTTCCCGGGCGCCGTGTACGCGGCGTTCCGGATCGCGCAGACGATCAAGGCGCGTTACCCGCAGATCAAAATCGGCCTTGGCGGCGGCTTCGCCAATACCGAGCTGCGCGAGCTGTCCGATCCGCGCGTGTTCGACTTTGTCGACTTTGTCACGCTCGATTCGGGCGAACGCCCGCTGCTGGCGCTGATCGACCATCTGAAAGGGGGCCGCTCGCGCGAGCGACTGGTCCGCACCTTCGTGCGTATCGAGGGCAAGGTCCGTTACATCAACTTCCCCGAACCCGACGTGCCGTTCGAGGAATGGGGCACGCCGACCTGGGACGGCCTGCCGCTCGACCGCTACCTGTCGCTGCTCGACATGCTCAACCCGATGCACCGGTTGTGGAGCGACGGCCGCTGGAACAAGCTCACCGTCGCGCACGGCTGCTACTGGAAGAAATGCAGCTTCTGCGACGTCACGCTCGACTACATCTCCCGCTACGAAACCGCATCGGCCAAGGAGCTGGTCGACCGGATCGAGAAGATCATCGCTGAAACCGGCCAGACCGGCTTCCACTTCGTCGACGAGGCCGCACCGCCGAAAATGCTCAAGGCACTGGCCGAGGAACTGCTGCGGCGCAAGGTGGCGATTTCGTGGTGGGGCAATGTGCGCTTCGAAAAATCGTTCAGCCCCGAGCTGTGCCAGCTGCTGGCCGATTCGGGCTGCATCGCGATCTCGGGCGGGCTCGAGGTCGCGTCGGACCGGCTGCTGAAGCTGATGAAGAAAGGCGTCTCGGTTGACCAGGTGGCCCGTGTCACCGCAGCGTTCACCGAGGCGGGCATCCTCGTGCACGCCTATCTGATGTACGGCTTCCCGACCCAGACGGTGCAGGACACCGTCGACGCACTCGAATACGTCCGGCAGCTGTTCGAGCACGGCTGCATCCAGTCGGGCTTCTTCCATCGCTTCGCCTGTACCGTGCATTCGCCGGTCGGCAAGAACCCCGAGGAATACGGGGTCACGCTCGAACCGCTGCCGCCGGGCGGTTTCGCCAAGAACGACGTCGGCTTCGTCGATCCGAGCGGCGTCGATCACGACGCACTGGGCCGCGCGCTGAACAAGGCGCTGTACAACTACATGCACGGCATCGGTCTGGATCAGGATGTGCGCAGCTGGTTCGATCTGCGTGTACCCAAGTCGACCGTGCCCCGGCGCTTCATCGAACGGGCGCTCACCCAGCGCTAGTCTCTCCCGGCCTCGGCCGATCTCCTCGTCGAATAAACCAGCGGACCTGATGGCCCGCTGGTTTCGTTTCACCACATTCAATCAATTTATCAAATCACAAGTGTTGTTTTAATAGCCAAAAACTAAAAACACACTTCACGATTAATGACATTGTCATTTAGTGTTGCCTTGCGTCACGACGATAGACCTGAGCTATCACAAGACGGTTCCCGAAAAAATGCAACGCTTTGCACACAAGGATGATTATGTTCACGCGTATCTTGCTAGCTGCGGCTGTATCCGCGGCCTTCAGCGCCCAGGCCTTCGCCGAAGTCACCATCGGCGGCTCGATCGAAGCCGACGTCTACTACGTCGATTCGCAAGCCAAAGGCTATAAGGGCGAAGTCGAACTCGATGTCGAACCGCGCCTGTTCTTCAGCGGCAGCGACAAGCTCGACAACGGCTCCAAGGTCATCTGGAAGATCTGGACCGGTGTTGAAAACTATCGCGACAACACCGCCGCTGGTGGCGAACTCAATACCGGCAGCTCCGCCCGCACTTGGGGCAACCGCGAAGCCTGGGGCGGCTGGCAAGGTGACTGGGGTACGCTGCGACTGGGCAAGATCTATTCGCCGACCTATCTGAAACTCGACTGGCCGTACGGCAACCTCGGCGGCGCCATGCACGTCGCCGAAGTCGGCGTGATCGGCTTCAACCCGGAAAACGCGATCAACTACGATTCGCCGAACTGGGGCGGCTTCACCTTCTCGGGCCAGTACTCGTTCCGCGGCCAGAACAACCAAGTGGACGGCAAATCGAGCGAGTACTTCTACGACATCACCGCCGGCTTCGCCAAGGCCGGCTTCATGATCGACGCCGGTTACCAGGAAACCCGCAACGACGGCGGCAGCGAGAAGGACAAGATGTACTTCGTCGCCGGTGGCTACAACTTCGGCGCGTTCACGATGAAGGGCGGCTTCAAGTCCTGGGATTGTCAGGCCGGTGCCGGCTGCAACTCGTTTGCCGGTCCGCAGCAGGAACAGTACTGGCTGCAAGGCATCTACTCGGCCGGCAAGCATACGGTCGGCCTGACGTACAACTACTTCACCGAGGCGGAAAACGCCGCGGGCAACAAGATCGATGACAGCGATACCAATGTGCTCTTCGGCCAATGGAACTACGCGCTGTCCAACAATACTTCCGGTTATGTCCAGCTTCGCTATGCGATGAACGGCCAGAACGGCGGTATCGGTGCCAACTACGGGACGTCATACGGCAATGCGGTCGATGCTGACAGCTACCGTCTGCTGATCGGAACCTGGACCGGGTTTTAAACGCTGTACCTAGATACGAGAACCTTGAAAGGCGACTTCGGTCGCCTTTTTTTTCGTCGCCAAACAAAAAAAAACCGGCCCCAAGGCCGGTCTTTTTGTTTGCAGCACACTCGGCGATCAGACCGTTGCGAGCGGGATCTTGCCGATTTTCGCCTGCCATTCCTTCGGTGCAATCGCGTGCACCGAGGTGCCGCCGCTATCGACCGCCACCGTCACCGGCATGTCGACGACGTCGAACTCGTAGATCGCTTCCATGCCCAGATCCTCGAAACCGACAACACGCGAACCCTTGATCGCCTTGGACACGAGGTAGGCTGCACCACCGACCGCCATCAGGTAGACCGACTGGTGCTGCTTGATCGCATCGATGGCAACCGGGCCGCGTTCGGCTTTGCCGATCATGCCCAGGAGGCCGGTCTGCGCCAGCACCTGCCCGGTGAACTTGTCCATCCGCGTTGCCGTGGTCGGGCCGGCCGGGCCGACGACTTCGTCACGCACCGGATCGACCGGACCGACGTAGTAAATGAAGCGGTTGGTGAAATCGACCGGCAGCTTCTCGCCCTTGTTGAGCATTTCGACCATGCGCTTGTGCGCAGCATCGCGGCCGGTCAGCATCTTGCCGTTCAGCAGCAGCGTCTGGCCCGGCTTCCACGAAGCGACTTCCTCACGGGTGACGGTGTTCAGGTCGACACGGGTGGACTCGCTGGACGGCGTCCAGGTCACATCCGGCCAGTCCTCGAGCTTAGGTGCTTCAAGCACTGCCGGACCGGAACCGTCGAGAATGAAGTGGACGTGACGCGTTGCCGCGCAGTTCGGGATCATCGCGACCGGCAGGCTGGCTGCATGGGTCGGGTAGTCCTTGATCTTCACGTCGAGCACGGTGGCCAAACCACCCAAACCTTGCGCGCCGATACCGAGCGCGTTGACCTTCTCGTACAGCTCGATGCGCAGTTCTTCAGCACGGTTTTGCGGGCCGCGTTCGATCAGTTCATGGATGTCGATCTCTTCCATCAGCGCTTCCTTGGCCATCACCATGGCCTTCTCGGCGGTGCCGCCGATGCCGATGCCGAGCATGCCCGGCGGGCACCAGCCGGCGCCCATCAGCGGCACGGTCTTCAGCACCCAGTCGACGATCGAGTCGGACGGGTTGAGCATGACGAACTTGGTCTTGTTCTCCGAACCGCCGCCCTTGGCGGCGATGTCGATCTCGACCGTCTCACCCGGCACGACCTCGAAGTGGATCACCGCCGGCGTGTTGTCCTTGGTGTTCTTGCGGCCACCGGCGGGGTCCATCAGGATCGACGCGCGCAGCTTGTTGTCCGGATGCAGGTAGGCACGGCGTACGCCTTCGTTGACCATGTCGGCCACGCCCATCGTCGCGCCGGCCCACTGCACATTCATGCCGACGCGCACAAAACAGGTCACGATCCCGGTGTCCTGGCAGATCGGCCGCTTGCCTTCGGCGCACATCCGGCTGTTGGTCAGGATCTGCGCAATCGCATCCTTGGCGGCCGGGCTTTCTTCGCGCTCGTACGCTTTGCCGAGGGCCTGGATGTAGTCTTTCGGGTGGTAGTAACTGATGTACTGCAGCGCATCGGCAATGCTGTCGATCAGATCGTCCTGACGGATGACGGCCATGAAGTGCTCCGGAGCTTAGGCGGGAAAAGTGTGCATTTTACCAGCGAGCGCGGACTTGGCGCGCCCCGGGATTACCTCAAGACGTAGAATCATCTAGATGAAACAGCCGTACGCTAGCATTGGCGTACTTCATCAACGACAGGAAAGCACCATGACGGTCGAACGCGGATCGGGCATTGCCTTGTGGCGACAGATCGAGCAGGCCCTCGCCGCCGACATCGCCGCCAAGACGATCACCGATCGCTTGCCGAACGAGATCGAGCTTGCAGCACGCTTCGGCGTCAACCGCCACACGATCCGCCGCGCCGTACAGGCACTGGAAACGCGCGGACTGGTGCGCATCGAACAGGGACGCGGCACCTTCGTTCAGGAAGGGCTGATCGATTACCGCCTCGGGCGCCGCAACCGCTTTTCGCACAGTCTCGACGACCAGCAGCGCCGCGGCAGCAGCCAGATCCAGCGCAGCACCACCACCGTGCCGCGCGACGAGGTGTGCGAACTGCTCGGCATTCCGCTCGGCACCAGCGTCCTGCAGGTCGATGCGCTCGACGTCGTCGACGACCGCATCATCGGCGTCTGCACCCAGTACTTTCCGCTGCCGCGCTTCGCCGGACTCGAAGCCCGTTACGCCGCCACCGGCCGCATCGCCGATGCACTGCCGGCATTCGGCATCACCGAGTTCAATCGCAAGCTGAGTCGCGTTACCGCTCGCTTGCCGCGCCCCGAAACCGCACAGTTGCTGGCACAACCGAAAACGCAGCCTATTCTTTATGTCGAAAACGTCTACGTCGACAGCGCCGGCGTGCCGATCGAATACGGCATCACGCGCTTTGCCGCAGACGCCGTACAACTGCTGATCGAGCCCGAGGCCGGCTGATGAACACGCGACTCCAGCGCGATTTCGCCCCGCGACCACGATTCGACGCCAGCGGTTTGGTCCGCTTCCACGTCCTTGGCGAAGCCGTCGGCTGGCTCGAACCCGAAACGTGCGCATTTCTCCAGGCACTGTCGCCCCGCTTTGCCGGACGAGGACCGCAACTGCATCTGGACGCGACAGCCGACGAGGTCGAGCCGCTGCTTGGCCGGACTGCGCTGGCGATGCGCGATGCGGGCCTGATCCGCGGCTGGCGCAACGAGCGCTACACCTGCTTCGCACCGGACGCGCAAGGCCTGCCCGACCTCGAGCGCCCGCTGTTCACGCTGGAGCGCGCGGCCTTTCGCCGCTTCGGATTGACGAGCCGCGCCGTGCACGCCAACGGTTACACGTCGGACCGGCAGCTCTGGATCGGCCGCCGCAGCCCCCGAAAAACGATCGATCCGAACCGGCTCGACAACCTGTCGGCTGGTGGCATCGCCAGTGGCGAGACGCCCGAACACTGCGTCGTGCGTGAGCTCTGGGAGGAAGCCGGCGTACCGGCCGAAATCGCAGCGAGCGCCGTCTATGCGTCAAGCATGCGCTGCACCCGGAACGAGCCGGACGGCACGCACGACGAGGTACTGCACTGCTACGACCTGCTTCTCCCCGACCACTTCGTCCCGCGCAACACCGACGGAGAGGTGGCGGACTTCATCCGGCTCTCCGCCGACGCCGTATTGGCCAGGCTGGATGAATTCACCGTCGATGCCGCCATGGCGACCTCCGATTTCCTGCATCGGCAACGCTGGTTGTGAGACTGTTCATCGGTCTGACCCCGCCGTCGGCGGTTCGCAACGCGATCGCGGACGAGCGCGACCGCCTGCACGTCAGCCTCGGCGGCAAGCCGACGACAACGGCCAATCTGCATCTGACACTGGTTTTTATCGGTGAAGCCACTGTGCAGACGATGCAACGCCTGTGTCATCTGCTCTCTCGTATCGACATGCCACGTTTTGATATCGGCCTTGATCGGGCCGGTGATTTCAAACGGGGAGCGATTGTCTGGCTCGGCTGCAGCGCCGTACCGGGCGAACTTGCCACGCTGGCGGAGACACTCCGGCAAGCGCTGACCGATGCAGGCATTCCGTTCGATGCACTAGCCTTTGCACCGCACGTCACGCTGCTGCGCAAGGGGCAACCGGTGGCGGAAACGCTGGCAAGCACCATTCACTGGCCGGTCGATTCGCTCGTCCTCTATGCATCGGAGTCGACGCCGGACGGTGTCCGCTATCGCCCCCTGTTCCACCGGCCACTGAAGTGAAAACGCCCGGGCTACCGGGCGTTCTCACTTCAGCTTGCAACCGGGTTGTCCGGGTGCGCACACCATTCACTCCACGAGCCGGGGTACAACCTTGCTCCGGGCAGACCCGCCACTTCCAGTGCGAGCAGATTGTGGCAGGCAGTCACCCCGGAACCGCACTGGCAGACGATGTCGGCCGGCGAACGCCCGGCAAGCACCTCCTGCCATTCAGCGCGCAGCACGTCGGCGGACTTGAAACGGCCACTCCCGTTGAGGTTGTGCTGGAAAAAGCGGTTGGCCGCACCCGGGATATGGCCACCGACCGGATCGATCGTCTCGCCAAGGCCGCGATAACGGTCAGGACTGCGCGCGTCGACAACCAGAAAATCCTGTGCTTCGAGGTTGGCCCGAACCTGTGCCATATCGACGGCCGCATCGCGCCGCTCAACCGCCTCGTAAGCAACAGCAGTTGGCGTTACCGCCCCGGCAGACACGGGCAAACCCGCCTCCAGCCACGCTTGCCAGCCACCATCGAGCACCGCGACATGCTCGTGGCCCAGCCAGCGCAACAGCCACCACAAGCGCGCCGCAAACATGCCGCCGGACGCGTCATAGGCGACGACCTGCGTTTTCGCGCCGATCCCCATTCGCCCTGCCCAGCACATCAGCGCATCGGGGTCGGGCAACGGGTGGCGACCGTTACGTCCGGTTTTGGAACCGGACAAATCAAGATCAAGGTGTGCAAACACCGCACCGGGAATATGCCCCGATGCATATGCAATGCGCCCGGCTTCGGGGTCGGCCAAGTCATGGCGACAATCCACCACCACGAATCCGTTTGAACTGGTCGCCAGTGCTTGTGGCGTCATCAACAGGGGCATCGACGTCTTCTCGCTGAAAACGCCCATGATAGGACGCGACCGGGATCAAACACAGCGAAATCGTGCGGCCGATTGCGTCAGCTTGGACGCCAGCTCGGCAAGACGGGCAGTTGCCGACGAAACTTCGGAAATGGCACTGCTGTTTTCCTCGGTCATCTGCGCCACCTTTTCGACCTGGGATGCAATCTGGCCACTGGTCACCCGCTGTTCCCGCAACGCACCGGCAATCAGTTCGACCACGCGGCCGAGCTGCTCTCCCGAGTCGCGAATGCGCTGCATCGATCCCTGAAGCAGCCGGATGTTCTGCATTTCGCTGATCGTATCGGCCCGGGCAAGCTGCATCCCGGCACTGGCTTCGCTGGTCCCGTCGCGGACGACATTCAGCGTCGCACCGATCTCGTGCGTCGCCTGCCCGACCCGCTCCGCCAGTTTGCGGACCTCATCGGCCACCACAGCAAAGCCGCGGCCTGCTTCGCCGGCTCTGGCGGCCTCGATCGCCGCATTCAGCGCCAGCAGGTTGGTCTGATCGGCAATTTCGCGAATCGTCGCCACGATGTTGGCAATTTCTCCCGAGCGCGCGTCGAGCGAGGCCAAGCGTTCGCCGGCCCGATCCAGTTGCTCGCCGATCCGTTCCACGCCAGCGATCACATGGGACATCCGTCCCTCGCCCTCAACGGCCGCCTGGCCCGCCCCCTTACCGGCAGCATCGGCCTGTTCGGCATGGCTCGAAACTTCGCCGATACTGGCGCTTATCTCTTCGACGGCGGCAGCCATTTGCGACGCGGCATCGGCCTGCGTGCCGGAGGCTTGCGACACCAGTTCCATGCTGTTTTGCAGCGCGCCCGCTGTGATGCCCACAGCCCCGACCGAGGACTGGATTTCCAGGACAAGTCGTTTCAGCTCGTCGCGCATCTGCACGATGCCGGCCATGACACTTCGCTGGTCGCCCGGCAACAGCCGGATTTCGTGCGTCAGGTTCCCGCTGGCGATCGCCTGCGCAGCCTGCCTTGCCTCGTCCGGCTCGGCCCCAAGCTGCCGTATCAGGCCGCGAACAATGACGTAGGAGCATGCAATGCCAATCCCGAGCGCAACCAGCAGGAGTACCGCAGTCACCACCTCGGCATGGCGAACCTGATCACGCGCCGCCTTGTATTCTTCGGCGGCCTCGCGCAACTGCAATGCGGAAAGCGCCGAAACGACATCGCCAACCGGGTCGATCGCGGGATAAAGCGCCGCGGCGGTGAAATCGGCAATGCCCTGCGTATCGTTGGCCTGCAGCAGGCGCTCGAGACGCTGAACCGCCGCATCCGCCACGCGCATGCGCTGCCCCGCTTCGTCAGCCAGCCGCGCCTCCTCGGGCGCCAGCGTGTTCGAGGCATACAACTTCCACTCTTGCCGGATGTCTTTCTGCGCTGCCCTGACCCGTTCAAGCCCTTCGGTGGCGGACAATCCGCCGTTGCGAACCTTGTGGGTCGTATCGACAATGCTCACCGCGTAGCGATCGGCCACGACCTTGAGCCGGGTCAGCGGATGGAGCCGGTCTTCAAATGTCGTCCGGAACCGCTGTTCGTTTTGCATCAGGTTGTAAAGTGCCGAACCGCCCTGTGCAATCGTAAAAGCCACCAGCACGCCAACCAGCAGATACAGTTTGGCTGCCACAGTGAATTTGCCCGGCATTGTCATCTCCACGCTTAACAAAATCAAAGCAATTCCTTTTGTATAGCGTAAGAAAATGAATGCCATCGGCACGGCGACGGACGGAGCCCGCACAAAGAAAAACGCCCTCCAAATGGAGGGCGTTTGTGGTCAACCGGAGTAGCTTGCTCAGCGTTCGACCGCCAGCGCTACGCCCATGCCACCGCCGATGCACAGCGTCGCCAAGCCCTTCTTCGCATCGCGTCGAACCATTTCATGCAACAGCGTGACCAGCACGCGCGCACCCGATGCGCCGATCGGATGACCAAGCGCAATGGCGCCGCCATTCACGTTGACGCGGTTCCAGTCCCACTTCAGTTCGCGGGCTACGCCAAGTGCCTGGGCGGCAAACGCCTCGTTTGCCTCGATCAGGTCGAGCTGGTCGAGCGACCAGCCGGCACGTGCCAATGCACGCTGGGTTGCCGGCACCGGCCCCATGCCCATGAGGGTCGGGTCAACGCCAGCCGAAGCGGCGGCACGAATCGTCGCCAGCGGTTTCAGGCCAAGCGCCTCGGCCTTCTCGCGCGTCATCAGCAGCACGGCGGCAGCGCCGTCATTGATGCCCGAGGCATTGCCGGCAGTAACAGTCCCTTCCTTGTCAAAGGCAGGGCGCAGCTTGGCCAGACCTTCCATGGTCGCGTCGGTCTTGATGAATTCATCTGCATCGAACACCAGCGGGTCGCCCTTGCGCTGCGGCACGCTCACCGGGACGATTTCGTCGACGAAACGACCAGCGGCCTGGGCTGCGGTTGCCTTCTGTTGCGACGACAGTGCCAGCTCATCCTGCTCGGTACGGCTGATGCCGTACTTCTTGGCAATGTTCTCAGCGGTCACGCCCATGAGGTACTTGTTGTACACATCGGTCAGGCCGTCGTAGACCATGGTGTCGACCAGTTGCGCGTTACCCATGCGGAAGCCGTCGCGCGAACCCGGCAGGATGTGCGGTGCCGCACTCATGTTTTCCTGACCGCCGGCGATGACGATGTCGGACTCGCCCGACAGGATCGCCTGCAACCCCAGCGCGACGGACTTCAGACCCGAGCCGCACACCTGATTGACCGTCAGTCCGGGGACTTCGTCCGGCAAACCGGCGTACCGCAGCGCCTGACGCGCCGGATTCTGGCCAAGGCCGGCGGTCAGCACGTTGCCAAGGATGACTTCGCTGACCTGATCGGCAGGCAGACCGGTCTTTGCCAGCAGCGAGCGGATCACGGTTGCGCCCAGTTCCGGCGCGGAAACCTTGGCGAGCGAACCGCCGAAATTGCCCAGCGCGGTACGTTGGGCGGCAACGATAACGATGTCGGTCATGATGTTTCTCCCATCTGCCCATTGGGGCTGTGTTTTAGATTAACGGACCGGCCAGTGGTTCGGTCGGTCCGGCACTGCAAATCAGGACAGGCGTTCCCTGACGTAACGTCCCGGCGCCGGCTCGATCGGTTTGAACTGGCGATTGCCAAGCGACTTCGGCGGGGCAACCCGCTTGCCGGCGCGAGGGGCCAGCCACTGTCCCCAATCCTGCCACCAGCTACCCGGACGCGACTCCGCAGCGTCGAACCATGCTTGCGGATCGGCCTCCAGCGTTTCGTTGACCCAATAGTTGCGCTTGTTGGTCGAGACCGGATTGATGGTGCCGGCAATATGGCCGGACGCGCCGAGTACGAAACGCAACGGCCCCTTGAAAATGCCCGTGGTCCGATATGCCGAACTCCACGGCACGATATGGTCTTCACGCGCTGCAAACACGTAGGTCGGTATCGTGATCTGTGTCAGATCGATGGGCACGCCGCACAGCGAAATCGAACCTGGCTTGGCCAGCTTGTTTTCGAAATACATATTGCGCAGGAACCAGGTATGCATGGGCAGCGCGAGGTTGGCCGAATCGTTGTTCCAGTACAGCAGGTCGAACGGCGGCGGCGTCTTGCCCTTGAGGTAGTTGTTGACGACGTAGTTCCAGACCAGGTCGTTCGCGCGCAGCGCTGCAAATGTCCGCGCCAGTTCCTTGCCCGAGATCACGCCCCCCTGATCGATCACCAGTTCGCGGCTGGCAACAACGGACGGATCGAGGAAGTGCTTGATGTCACCGGGTTCGGTGTGGTCGATCATCACCGTCATCAGCGTCAGCGACTCGAACCAGTCCAGTCCGCGCGCCTGCATCACCGGCACGGCTGTCGATACCAGTTCGCCGCCAATGCAGAACGACAGCACGTTGATTTTTTCCTGCTTGCCGATCTGACGCACGACCTCGGCAGCCGCAATCACACCCTGCTCGATGTAATCGTCCCACTTGAGGTGCCCGAGCTCCGGCGTGATCGACTTCCACGACACCAGGAAGGTCGTATGCCCTTCGCCGACAACCCAGCGGACCATCGAGTTCTCGGGTTTGAGATCCATGATGTAGTACTTGTTGACGCAAGGCGGCACGATCAGCAACGGGATTTCGTGCACATCGGGGGTCGTCGGCGCGTACTGGATCAGCTGGATCAGTTCGTTCTCGAACACCACCTGCCCGGGCGAGACCGCCAGGTTTTCGCCGACGACGAATTGCGACTCGTCGGTCATGGTGATGGTGCCCTTCTGGATGTCCTCCAGCAGCTTCTTCATGCCCTCGTTCAGGCTTTCACCCCGGGTGTCGACCGCCAGCGCCAGTACCTCGGGATTGGTGACGGCAAAGTTCGTCGGACTGACCGCATCGAGATATTGCCGCGCAAAAAACGCCATCCGCGCTTTGGTTTCCTCGTCGGCATGAACGTGGTCGACCATTTGAGTCAGCCACTTGGACGTGAGCAGATAGCTTTGCTTCAGGAAGTTGAACAACGGCAACTCCCATTCCGGCGCGGCAAACCGCCGGTCGCCTTTTTCGGGCTCGAGCTGCTGTCCGCCCCCCGCGCCGATCAACTGCAACCAGAGCGCGAGCTGTTGCTGGTAGTACAGGCTATGGGTTTCAAATGCCTCCGGTGAAACACCCTGAACGGGGGCCACACCCGACGGCATTGCCGCGGCGGCGGGGGTCACGGCGTTGACCCAGCTTTGCCACCACTTCTGGTTGGCTTCGTTGAACTGCTGGAAAAACGACTCAAGCGAGGTGGACTGCAACACGGGATGCTCCATTCGAATAGAAACGGCAACGCATGAACACCAAAGCACAGCGGACATTGTGCGGCGCAACACAACAAAATATCACACCGTCTGCAAGTATCGGGAAATCTTTAATGAGGAATCTACAAAATATCCTATTAGCATTTGATTTTCCGTCACATTTTCTGCTTTACCTGCTTTAGAATAAGAAGCAACTGATGTAATAAGCTCGAACTCGATTCCGAGGTAGTTGATGAAACCCAGCATTCCCGGGCTTTGCGCTCTCCTGACAGCGCTCTCGCTCGCCGCCGTGCCAATGGCCGAGGCGGCCACCCAGCATGCCGAATCAACCAGCAAAACGGCCAAATCAAAGCCGGCTGGCAAGCAGACTGTTGCGAAAAATCAACAGAAAAAAACCGCTCAACCGAAAAAACCGACCATCAAGGTCACCGTTCGCAAAAAGAGCTCTGTCAGCAGCCAGGCCATTGCCAACGCCCGCCAGGAAGTTCGCGTCGCGCGCGCTGTCGCCCTACCCTCCACGCTGGAGCGCCCCGGCGTGCAATCTTCGGCCGTACTCGTCGTCAACGAGCAAAGCGGTGAAGTGATTTACGAAAAGAACGCCGACTCGCAGGTACCGATCGCTTCGATCACCAAGCTGATGACGGCGATGGTGACGCTGGATGCTCGCCTGCCGATGAACGAACTGATCACGATCAGCGACGAGGACGTCGATACCCTCAAGCACACCAGTTCGCGCCTCACGGTGGGCACGTCACTCACCCGTGCCGAAGTGCTCTTGCTGGCGCTGATGTCGTCGGAAAACCGTGCGGCTGCGGCATTGTCGCGCACCTACCCCGGCGGTCGCGATGCGTTCGTGCGGAAGATGAATGAAAAGGCCCAGCAGCTGGGCATGCGCGGCAGCCGTTTTTACGACTCGACCGGCCTGACGCCTAGCAATGTATCGACGCCTCGCGATTTGGTGCAGATGGTCAAGGCCGCGCACCACTACGCGGAAATCCACCAGTTCTCGACGTCAAGCGAATACCGCTTCATTTCCAACCGCAACGGCCGGGAAATGATCTACCGCAACACCAACCCGCTGGTGAAATCGGACGACTGGGATATCGGCCTGTCCAAGACCGGCTTCATCAACGAAGCCGGCCACTGCATCGTGCTGCAGGCAACGATCGAAGGCACGCCGGTCGTGATGATCCTGATGGATTCGCAAGGCAGCTACACCCGGATCGGCGATGCGAACCGGGTGAAAAAATGGCTGGAAACCAGCCCCTACGCCAAATTGCGCGCAGGCTGACCCTGCTGGCGACAACGAACAACGCCCCGATTTCGGGGCGTTGTCGTTTTTGCGGGCAACTCAGATCAGCTGGCTGACCCAGGCCTTGAACTGGCCGGACGACATCGCACCATTGAGGCGCTCGATCTGGCGCCCCCGATCGAAGGCAATCAGCGTCGGGATGCTGCGGATCTGGTACTGCGCTGCCAGCGACTGCTCAGCGTCGGTATCGACCTTGAGGAACAACACCTTGCCGGCGAAGTATTCAGCGGCCGATGCGAATGCCGGTGCGAACTGCTGACAGGGCCCGCACCAGGTCGCCCAGAAGTCGACAACCACCGGAATCGTGCTGGCCGCAATCAGTGCTGCGGCGCTCTCCGCCGTTGCGGCAATCGGCGCGCCGGCCAGCAGCGGCTCGTGGCACTGGCCACAGTTCGGGGCGTCGGCAAGCCGGGATGGCTCCAGACGATTGGCGGTCTGACAATGCGGGCAGGCAACGATCATGGTTTTCTCCGGAACAGACCGAGATGGTCGCCTAGCGCGTGCCGCCGATCAAGCATCCGTCTCATTCGCGCACGTATGCAATGGCATGGGCCATCTCGAGCCGGATACCGATCTCCTCACCCACCACGTGACTATGGTGACTTGGGACGAGAGACAGTACTTTTTGCCCCGACGGCAGCCCCAGCGTGTAGAGAAACTCGGCACCGCGAAACGCGCGCGCCAGCACGGCAGCCTTGAACGGGCTCGCGTCGTCGTGCTGCACGTCGTCAGGACGAACCAGCACGTCGACGCGGCAGCCGTCCGTTTTGCAGTGCATCGGCACCTGCCCGGAAAACACCCCCAGTTCAAACTCGATCTGCGCCCTGTCGTTCACGATGCCGGGCAGCAACACCCCTTCGCCAATGAAGTTGGCCACATAGCGGTCAACCGGCTGGTGATACAGCGCATACGGACTCGCCCACTGACGGATCCGGCCGTCGACCATCACGCCAACGACATCTGCGACGGCAAACGCCTCGTGCTGATCGTGCGTCACCAGGATCGCCGTTGTACCAGCGGCCTTGAGGATGTCGCGGACTTCGTGCCCCAGACGCTCGCGCAGCTCGGCATCCAGATTGGAGAACGGCTCGTCCAGCAGCATCAGTCGCGGCTTGGGCGCCAAGGCCCGCGCCAGTGCAACACGCTGCTGCTGGCCACCGGACAGTTCGTGCGGGTAGCGGTGATGCTCGCCCGCCAGCCCCACCAGCGCCAGCATTTCGTCGACACGCTCGGTCCGCGCGCCGGCCGACAGTTGCCGCAGGCCGAAACCGATATTGTCGGCAACGTTCAGGTGCGGAAACAGCGCGTAGTCCTGAAACACCATGCCGATCCGCCGCGCCTCCGGCGGCAGACCCTGCCCGGCTCCGGCCACCACATCGCCATCGATGCGGATTTCCCCGTCGTCGAGCGCCTCGAACCCCGCGATCGCGCGCAACATCGTCGTCTTGCCGCAGCCCGAATGGCCGAGCAGGCAACCGATCTGCCCCGGCGCCAGCGAGAAGGATAACGACTCGATCACCGTACGCCCCGGATAGCGGACCGTGACGGCATTCACTTCAAGCATGGGTTTCATGGTTCGGACTTCCGGATCAGCAGCACCACCGGCACGAGACCGGCGAGCACGATAAACAGACTGGGCAAGGCAGCGCGATCCCACATGCCTTCCGACGTCATTTCAAAAACACGCACGGCCAGCGTGTCCCAGCCAAAGGCTCGCGTCATCAGCGTGATCGGCATTTCCTTGAGTACATCGACAAACACCAGCAGCGCCGCAGACAACAGCCCGCCACGCAGCAACGGCAGGTGCAGATGCCACAGCGCCTGGCGCCCGTTCAGCCCGAGCGAACGAGCGGCCTCCTCCTGACTGCGGGTGATCCGCTGCATCGCCGTATCGACCGGCTGGAAGCCGACGGCAAGAAAGCGCGCAGCCAAGGCCAGCAGCATCACCGCCAGCGTGCCCTTGAAGAGCGCCAGACCTTCGTACCCCAGCGGCCGCAAGGCTGCGAGCAGAACATTGTCCAGCCAGGCGACCGGGATGAAGACCCCCACAGCCAGCACGGTACCCGGCACCGCATAGCCGAGCGTTGCCAGCCGGATCAGCCAGCGGGTGCCACCATCGCGGTAGCGCCGGCGCGCGTAGGCAAGCACGAGCGCCAGTAGCGTGACCAGCAAGGCGGCCATGGCCGCGATGAGCAAGGAGCGGCCGATGAACGCCGGATAGCGCGAATCGAAATCGTCAGCCCAGACGTCGTGCACCCACAGCAGCAATTGCACCAGCGGCACGATGAAAGCCAGCAACAGCACCAGTGTGCACCAGCCGGCAGCGAGCCAGCGCGCCATACCGGCCAAGGCAATGCGCTCGGCATGCCCGCTGCGAACCTGATAGCTGCGCGCACCACGACCGTACTGTTCCAGCACCACCAGCAGCAGCACGAACATCACCAGCAGCGAGGCCAGCTGAGATGCGGCGGGCAGATTGAACAAGGCGAACCACGCCTTGTAGATGGCGGTGGTAAAGGTGTCGAAATTGAAAATCGACACGGTACCGAAATCGGCCAGCGTCTCCATCAGTGCCAGTGTCACGCCGCCGATCAGCCACGGCCGGGCCATCGGAATCGCGACCGACACGAAGGCTCGCCGCCGCGACATGCCCAGCGTCTGCGCGGCTTCGACTGCCCGCCGCCCCTGCGTCAGGAATGCGTTCCGGGCCAGCAGGTACACATAGGGATAGAAGGCCATCGACAGCACGAGGATCACGCCGCCGGTACTGCGGATTTGCGGAAACCAGGCACTGGTCCCGAACGCCGACCGCAGCAGGGTCTGGACCGGGCCGGTGAAATCGAGCAGGCCGACCTGAACGAAAGCCAGCACGTAGGCCGGCATCGCCAGCGGCAGCATCAAGGCCCAACTGAAAAAGCGCCGCCCCGGAAAGGCGTATACGGCAGTCAGCCAAGCCAGCGGCACACCGAGCAGCAGCACCCCGGCGCCAACACCGAGAACCAGGATCAGCGTATTCCACAACACGCCCGGCAACACGTAGCCGAGCAGGTGCGCCCACACCTCGACCTGCGGATCGAGCACCGACGACAGCACCACCAGCAACGGCACGACCGTGAGCAAGGCAACGGGCAGGGTGTACAAGAGGCCGCGACTCGGTCGCGGCAGTCGGATGGCGAAAGGCATGGTCAACATTACAGGTCAAAGAAAAACGGGCAGCGCGCGCTGCCCGTCATTGCAGAAGGATTCACACCTTACTTGTAGCCGGCACGATCCATCAACTGCGTGGCCTTGCCCTGCAGCTCGCCTGCCTTGGTCACATTGATGAGGCTGGGCTTGAACGCCCCCCACGACGACACCAGATCGTCCGGCTTGACCTTCGGGTTGACCGGGAACTCCATGTCCTTGTCGGCGTAAAGGTTTTGCGCCTTGGCGCCGGACAGCCACTCGATCAGCTTGACCGCGCCCTTTTCGTTCTTGGCATGGCGGGTAACCCCGGCGCCCGAGACGTTGACGTGCACGCCGCCGGCATTCTGGTTGGCCCAGAACAGCTTGGTCGGGAACTGCGGATTCTTGGCAACCAGACGGCCGTAGTAGTAGCTGTTGGCGATGCCTACCTGGCATTGGCCCGCAGCAATGGCTTCAAGCAGCTTGGTGTCGTCGGGGAAAACCGGCGCGGCCAGATTGCTCACCCAGCCGCGGACGATCTTCTCGGTCTTCGGCTCGCCGTACTGGGCAATCATCATCGCCACCAGCGACTGGTTGTAGACCTTTTTCGACGTACGCAGGCACAGCTTGCCCTGCCACTTCGGATCAGCCAGGTCTTCATAGGTCGACAGATCCGCCGGCTTCACGCTGGCCGGATTGTAGAAAATCGTCCGAGCGCGGATCGACAGACCATACCACTCGCCATTCGGATCGCGCAGGTGGGCCGGCACGTTCTCGTTCAGCGTCTTCGACTGGATCGGCTTGAGCAGGCCCTGCTTGCCGGCCTGCCACAGATTGCCGGCATCGACGGTGATCAGCATGTCGGCCGGCGTGTTTTCGCCCTCGGCCTTGAGGCGCTCCATCAGCGGGCCTTCCTTGTCAGTCAGCAGCTTGACCTCAACGCCTGTGTCCTTGGTGAATGCATCGAACAAGGGCTTGATCAGCTGTTCATTGCGCGCCGAGTAGACGGTCACGGATTCGGCATGAGCGAGGCCGGCCAGCAAGGCTGCGGCGAGCGGGACGAGGACGAATTGCTTCAAGATGGGGCTCCGGAAAGAGGAACGGGATCGGGATGGAATCGCGGCAAACATATCGAAAATGGAAACAATTCTCAATAAGGGAAATGCCATGGCCATTTGGATCAAGGTGACAATGCAAGGTTCCCGTCTTTTGCCTCACTCGTTACAATCAGCGGCCGTTTCAAAAGGATCGTCCCATGCTCTGGTTCCGCAATCTGCAACTCTACCGCCTTGCCCCTGACCACGCGCTCAGCCTCGACAGCATCGGCGACAGTCTGGCCAAGCGCCCGTGGGTGCCGTGCGGCAGCCACGATCCGATGAGCCAGGGCTGGGTTGCACCGGCACGGCATGCGCCGGACCTCAAGGCCTACGGCTACGACGATGCCGTACTCGTGGCACTGAAAACCGAAGAGAAGCTGCTGCCCGGCAGCGTGGTCAAGGAAGAGACCGAAGAGCGTATCGCCCGGATCGAAGCCGAAGAAAACCGCAAGGTCGGCCGCAAGGAAGCCAAGGAACTGCGTGAACGCGTAGCCGAGGAGCTGCTGCCCAAGGCATTCACCCGCGCCCGTAGCCAGCGCGCGATCATCGACCTGCAACTCGGTCTGGTACTGGTCGAGAGCGCCTCGGCCGCCAAGGCCGAGCAGCTGCTGTCTTACCTGCGCGAAACGCTCGGCAGCCTGCCGACCCGGCTCGTCAATACCCAGGTCTCGCCGGAAACGGCCATGACGCTGTGGCTGGAATCGGCCGACGCCGGTGAATTCGACCTGGGTCAGGACACCGAGCTGCGTGCACCGGGCGATGATGGCGCCATCACGCGGCTGGCACGTCAGCCGCTCGACACGGCCGAGGTCAAGCAGCATCTCGAGAACGGCCTGCTCGCCAGCAAGCTGGCCTTGGCGTGGGACGACAAGCTTGCGTTCCAGCTCACCGACAAGCTGGAGATCAAGCGCCTGACGATGCTCGATGTTCTGCAGGACGAACTGAAGGACATGGACGCAGCCGATCAGGGTGCGATCTTCGATTCAAGCCTGGCGCTCACCGTCGGTACGTTGCGCGCATTCGTCCCCGCGCTGATCCGTGCACTGGGCGACGAAATGCCGGCCTGACCGTCGTCATCGCACGACAAAAAACCGCCCCTCGGGGCGGTTTTTTATGGTTGCTACCCCAGCTGCGCTCAGCAGGCCTCGATGGTCAGGGCCAGCAGTGCGATGACAAGCGCGTAGACCGCCCGCTTGTAAATCAGCGCCCTGCCGGTCAGGCGCTGCAGGATGGCCAGCGGCGACCGCGTCTGATCGGCCATGCTGTCGACCGGCAGAAAGAACGTCTGCTCGAGCATGAACTGCCCGCCCATCGCCGCGTGCGAGGCCTGATCCGAAAAGCAGATCCAGCCGCCGCCCGGAGCAAACTCGACACGTTCCTGCGCGCAGCCTTGCTGGTAGCCCGGGTCGCCCTTCATCGCGTCGTGCAGATTGAGCATGATGTGGTCGTACGGACTGCGGCGACGCTTGGTGATCTTCAGGGCGTGCAGCAGTCTGGCCGATCCCGGCCACTGGCGCGGAATCTTCGGCAGAAACTGTCTGGCGACCGTCTCGAACGATTCGCCGACCCGCCAGACCCGCGGCTCGCCGGCCGGATTGACGTTCATGAACACCCGCAGGATGCGTTCGCCGTAGTTCGGACGCGACGGAAAGGCATCGACATGCAGTCGGCTGTCATCCTTGCGCCACGAGGTCTGACGCCCCTCGACCCTGTGCAGGCGCAAGCTCGTCGGCGCCTTGCGCAAACGACCACGGTACTCCGGGAACAGCGTATCGACGAGCGAACCGGCGGCGTCGTGATAGCGCCGGATCATGGCCTTGACCGCATCCTGTGTCCCCGCGTCACCGACAACGCCATGCAGCACACCGGACTCCGGATCGAGGCTGATGTTCTTGCGCTTCGGGTCGGCCAGCGACAGGTCAAGCAGGTGCTGCTCTCCCGCCTCGAGCGAGAATGGAAAGCGCTGGAAATACAGCACCTTGCCCTCCTCCACGGCTGTCAGCAGCGTCTCGCGCGGCGGCGAGAATCCGGTCGCAGCACCGCCGCTCACGTCGACAACCTGGCGTACGCTATCCATTTTTCTTCCTATCTCAGTCCGAAGCCGCGCGCCATGAAGGCGGCAAGAATCGGCAGCAATATGATCAGGTGGGTTTCCCACATCAGGCAGCGGCGCACCCGCGACAGCTCCTGATCGGACGGCACGAACGCCGCATTCGCGACCGCGGCCTTGCGCCATGCCGAAAAGCGCCGGGTCGGGTAGATCGAGATCAGGCCGATCAGCACGAAGACCGTCATTTTGGCGTGAAACACCGGGTTGTGCAGATAGAAATCCGCCCCCTTGACGCCGTAAAACAGACGCCCCAGCCCGGTCGCCAGCGCCAGCATGGCCATCAGGAAGTAGATCAGGTCGTAACGCGCCAGCCGCGCAGCGGCCGTCGGCATCCATTCGCGCCGCACCAGTACGGTCTCGATGGTCAGGAACGTGATGACCATGAAGATGGCCAGGTAGTGGGCAGCGGCAAGAATGGCATCGGTCAGCATCGAAAACTCCGTTCAGCGGGCATTGCCGAGCAGCAGCGGCCGCGAGGGCGGCTCCGGCTCGGGGTGGAACTTGAGATGGCCGACGTAGACCAGCGACCGCCTGACCCGCAGCGAAGGTACGTCGCCTTCGCGCATGTGCAGGATGTCCGCCGGACTGAGCCAGCGCGGATCGGCGTCGGTCATCGGCAGGCCGATGTGCCTGTACGCCTCGAGTACGAATTGCGAGCAGAAGAAGCGCCCGTCACTGCCGCTACCGAGCTGGATCGTTGCAACGCCGCGCAGGCAGCCGTCCCGAACCGACTCGGGCAACAGCGGCAGTTCGCAGACACGCCGCTGCAGCGAGAACGGTGCATGCAGCATCACGCCGACGTAATCGTACCGGAGCCCGAGGCTGCGGCCAGCAAATTCGCGCATCGGCACGTCGAGTCCGGACTGAAAATCCGGGTGGCGAAATGCAACAACCACGGCCTCGTCGGCAACCATGGTGTCGATCTTGCGGACGCGAACGCCACTGCCGACCGCCTCGGCCACATCGCCGTCGCCAAGATACAGCGCCGCGTGGCTGACCGGTGCCGTGGTCATCAGCCGGATACCGGCCGACGTCAACCCACTCCCCGTCGACAGCAGAATGTCGCCCGGCATCAGCGCAGTAGCAGCAATCATCGCCTCGCCATTGGCCGGGCGCAGCGCATTGCTCTGGAACGTGACCGCCGGCCCCGGCGCCGCAATGCGCTGGGTATCGACCTGGGTAGCACAACCGGCACACGCACCGACGAGCAGCGCCGCCATCAACAAGGCTTTCACATGCGGTTCCGGTGGACATCAATCGCGCGATTTTTTCACAAAATGACAGCCAACAGCCAGCAGCCGGAATAAAAAAGCCCGGCGGGTGCCGGGCTTTCCGGTTGGATCGCCTTTTTACAACGGTTTCAGATCGAGCTTTCCGAACAGCGCCTTGTCGCGCGTGACGTCCGGGTTGCCGGTGGTCAGCAGCTTGTCGCCGTAGAAAATCGAATTGGCACCCGCCATGAAGCACAGTGCCTGCGTGGCTTCATCCATCTGCTGCCGGCCTGCCGACAGGCGCACGAAGGACTTCGGCATGGTGATCCGCGCCACCGCGATGGTGCGCACGAACTCGGTCCAGCCAACCGCCTGGTCACCATCCAGCGGCGTGCCTTCGATCTTGACCAGGTTGTTGATCGGCACCGAATCCGGTTGCGGGTCGAGGTTGGCGAGCTGGGCGATCAGGCCGACCCGGTCTTCACGGGTTTCACCCAGACCGACGATGCCGCCAGTACAGACGTGCAAACCCGCCTTGCGCACCTTGCCGAGCGTATCGAGCCGGTCGGCATAGCTGTGCGTGCTGACGATGTCGGCGTATTTCTCGGGGCTGGTATCGAGATTGTGGTTGTAATAGTCGAGACCGACGTCGCGCAGCTCCTCGGCCTGCCCGTCCTTGAGCATGCCGAGCGTCGCACAGGTCTCGAGGCCGAGCGCCTTGACGCCGGCAATCATCTGTTTCACCGACTCCAGATCCTTGGTCTTCGGGCCTCGCCATGCTGCGCCCATGCAGAAGCGGCTGGCACCGTTCTCCTTGGCGATCCGTGCGACTTCGATGACCTCGTCGGCATTCATCAGCGTTTCGCGCTCCAGACCGGTATCGTGCCGCGCCGATTGCGAACAGTAGCCGCAGTCCTCGGAGCAGCCGCCGGTCTTCACCGACAGCAAGGTCGACAGCTGCACGCGGTTGGCATCGAAATGCTCGCGGTGCACTTGCTGTGCACGGAACAGCAGGTCGTTGAAGGGCAAAGCGAACAAGGACGCCACATCGTCGAGGCTCCAGTTCTGTTGCTGCGGATGCGGCGTGAGGCGCTTGAATTCGATCGTTTGCGTCATGGCGGGCGATGTGGGCTAGAAATGAAGTCGCGCCATTTTCTGCAGCCCCACAGCCATTGTCAAATTTGCGAATGCGATTTCTGAACAAGATTCCCCGCCTGCCGGTGTGCTGTGCACTGTGCCATCGCAGCTGTCACAGCACGCTGTGCGATGCATGCGATGCGGCACTGCCCAGACTGCCGACCCACTGCTGCCCGCGCTGCGCGTTGCCGACGCACGATGGTGGACTGTGTGGCGGTTGTCTGGCCCACCCGCCCCGCTTCGATGCCAGTCACGCGGTGCTGCGCTACACCGGCGAGGCAGCCCATCTGATCACCGCCGGCAAGTACGCAGGCCGCTGGCCCCTCTGGCGCGCCTTGGCCAGCCTGCTGGTTGCCTGCCTCCCGGCCGCCCCCGACGTCGACCTGATCATGCCGATGCCGCTGCACCCGCACCGGCTGCGCGAGCGCGGCTTCAACCAGTCGGCCGAACTGGCCGCCGTCATCAGCCGCCATGCCGGACTGCCGCTACGTCACGACCTGCTTGAACGGGTTCGCGACACCACGCAACAAAGCCGGCTCAGCCTGCCGGAACGCCGGCGCAACCTGAAAGGCGCTTTCGCTGCAGTCGGTCAGCTTCAAGGCATGCGCATCGCCGTGGTCGACGATGTCATGACCAGCGGCCTGACGCTCGACGCGGTGGCGGCAACGCTCAAGCGGGCCGGCGCCGCCCGGGTCGAGGCCTGGGTGCTGGCGCGCACGCTGTAACGACTACGGCTTCGCCGGTGTCGCCGGCTTGTCGTTACCCCACAGCGAATCGAAGTTGATCGAGTACTTGGCGTCGAACGTGCTCTCGTCGGTACCGACCCGGGTCACGAAGGACCAGCGCCGCGACAGCTGCACCGTGAAGCGGACCGCATCCTTGAGGCCATTGACGCTCTTGTCGAGCCCCAGCGTCAGCCACTTGTTGAGCCGCTTGCTTACGGTCACGACCTGCGTGGTCGTGCCGTCTTCCATCTTGTCCGACGCGACGCCGACCTCGTCGATGCCCAGCTTGCCGAACAACTCGTCCGAGAAGCTTTCTCCCGAGTCACCGCTCGCGAACGCCGCATTCAGGAACTGCAGCAGCACCGCCGAATCGCCCTTGTCCATATTGTCGGTGCCGTGACCGAACAGCAGCCACGAGAGCTTCTCGTTCTCCGGAACCGACGGGTTCGAGTACAGCTTGACCCGCGGATTCAGCGCCGACCCCTTGACCTCGACGCCGGCCTCGACCGACAGCCCTTCGCGGACCGCGAGAATGTCGAGTCCCGGGTTGTCGAGCTGGCCCGAGAACGACACGATGCCGCGCTCGATCGCCAGCTTCTGGCCATAGGCACGATACGTTCCTTCCTCGACCTTGACCGTCCCGAAGCCCTGCAGGCTCTGGTTCGGTGTCGTTTTCAGGCGCAGCAAACCCGACAACTGCGCTTCCAGCCCGTAGCCACGGAAAGTGAAATCGTCACCAAGGTCGATCTCGAACTGCAGGTTCGCCAGCGGCAGCGGCTTGCCGACGTCCCGCTTCTGCCCGACGATGACCACGTCGTCGGACAGATGCGGCACATCGGTCGAGCGGTAGCGGATATCGCCGTGGTCGGCCTTCAGGTTGCCGGTCACCGACAACCCTTCCTTGCCGTAGCGCACATCGCCCTTGCCCGAGACGACCAGCACCATGTCCGGCTTGTTGATCAGCGTCAGCTGTCTGGCGGTGATCGTCGCATTCGCATCGGCACCGTTGTCGCTCAGATCGATCTGGCCGGTTGCATTCAGGTCACCACGCCCGCCCTTGAATGTGAAGGTATCCAGCACCACACGATTCTGTGACAAGCGCACGCGGGCCTTGCCGTCCTGCAGCGAGACGCCGGTTGCCGCATCGCGGATCGAGAGATAGTCGCCGTTGACGGTGCCGGCCAGCACGCCTTGCGACATGGGGCCGCTGCGGCTGACGTCGAAATCGATCGCGCCCTTGAGCTGCAGGCTGTCACTGATCAACGGCGACACCTTGGCCAGATCGGGCAGCTTGCCGGCGGCCCGCAGCGTCAGCGGCGCCCCGATTTCGACCTGCCATGCGGGCGCGTCGATGCGCGTCGCACCGGTCAGGGCAATCTGGCCGAATCGGCTGCTGTGGATCTGCCCGTCGAGCGACACCTGCGACTGGCGCGCCTGGATACGCGCACTCAACTGATCCAGCTGCAAGGCATGCGCCGGACTGCGTTCGCTGGCCGGCACGCGAATGTCGCCGCTGAGGCGGTTCAGCGTTACGTCGCCATCGAGCGTCGCGCCCTGTTTCAACTGCCAGCGCCCGCCCAGCACCAGATCGCTCTGCACGGCCTTGAAATCCGCCAGTTTCAGCAGCTCGGCGGTCACCAGTCGCTCGGCATTGCCGTCGGTTTCCAGTCGCCCCGGTTGCCAGAACAGCCGGTCTAGCCGGATCCTGCTCTCGCCGATCGCCAGCGTCGTGGCACCCACCTCGACCTTGCTCGCGCCAAACGTCGCATCGACGGCCGACTGCACGCTGATCGGCAACATCGCGCGACCATCGAGCTTGTTGATCCGGCCACGCCATTGCCACTGCGCATCCAGCCCGCCGGCGGCTGCCAGATCCAGCCCGATCGGCTCTGCGTGATACTGGCCGGTCGCGGCCAGACGCAAGGTATGTGTGCCCCGGGTACCGTTGATGACGAGCTTGAGCTGCGCGATTTTGGCGTCAAAGCCTTCCAGCCCGGACAGGTCCACGTCGAACTGCATCGGACTCGTCAGATCGGAGTACAACTGGCCATCCAGCTTGCCGCGCGCCAGCTTGACGCCGAACGGCGTCGCCAGGCCGGCAACGTTCAGCGACGTCTTGATCAAGGGCTTCTTGAACGCGCCGATCAGCTGCGTTGTTCCCTGCACGCGGCCACCAAAGCCAGGGCCGAGTTCGTTCAGGCCGTCGAGCGCGAGCTGCAGGTCCAGCTTGTCGCCGGCGGCGCCAAGTGCACCGCGGGCGGTAATCCGGTTGCTGCCCAATGCCAGCCAGAGGTCGGCATGCTTGAGCCGGGTTTCGGTCAGGTCGAGCTCGCCCTTGCCGGACAGGGGCCGGTTGTTGAAGCTGCTTTGCGCCAGCTCGTATTTCACGCTGGCACTCAGCGCCGGCTTGAGCGCGCCCTTTGCATCGACGCGCCCGCTGATCCGGCCCGCCGGCACGGCGGCAAACTCGGCCGGATTGACGTTGTCCAGCGTCGCCTCGGCGACAAAGTCCTCGCGCTCAAAACCGAATTCGCCCTTGAGTGACAAGGTACTGTTGCCGCGCTTGAGTTCCGCACTTCGGATTGCCAGCCGACGCTCGGTTTGTGGCCGGATCCAGCCCAGATCCGCATTGAGCGCGGCCTTGTAGGTCGGATCGTCGAGCTTGGCCACGACATCGGGTGCCGCATAGGCCCCCTTCAGAAGAATCTGCCCGCCCAAGCGGCTTTTCGGCTGGCGTTGCACCAGCTGCGACAGGTCCAGCCCGGCGATATCCACCGTGGCATCGAGCTTGTCCGCCTGAAACTGCCCTCGCCCCTTGAGCTGGCCGCCACCCGGCAGGGTCGCGAGCAGGGTCGTCAGATCGAGAGCATCGTTGCTGACCGTAAAGGCTGCACTCAGCGTTTCCAGTGGCAGTCGGTCCGTATTCACCGGCCCGGGCAAGGCGTTCTTCAGCGACAGACGCCCAGCTGCAAGCTTGCCGCTACTGGGCGCAAGGGACAGCTCGACGTCAAGCGCCGCTTTCGGCAGGCCCGGCTGCAACGCGGCCGGATTGACGCCATGCGCCTTGAGCTGGGCCGACTTCAGCATGGCGTAGGCATAGGGCGCAAAGACGTCGAGCCGGCTGTCGAGATCGATGCCGACCTTTTCGCCCTTCACCGAGCCGTTCAGCCCCAGATCGCGCAGCGAGCCGGACAGGTTGACCCGGCTTTCCAGCTGACGCTCTTCAATGACCCCGGCGTAGCCAAGGCGGCCGGCAACGGCAAACGGCGCCCGGCCATCCAGCGACAGCTGGGCCTTGAGCCGGCCACGCGGCGTATCGAGCCGCTGCAGATCAAGGCGGTGCACATCGCCGTCGCTGTGCAGGTTCAGCTGCACCTGCTTCAGGTCGACCGGCGAACCGGCCAGCGTGAAACGCTGCAGGCTGGCCGCATCGACGTCGATCGCCACCGGCAGGCTCAACGAGGTCGGTGGCGGCGATACCGGCTGGTTGGGCGGCGACGGCTTGCTGGTGATGTCGAGATGGCCCAGTTCGAGCCGGCTGACCGAGACCCGCCGGGCAAGCAGGGCTTCCGGCGCCCATTCGAGATAACCCCGGTCAAGCTTGACCGTCACCGCGGCCGTATCGACGACCAGTCCGTTGACGGTCACCCCACGCCAGAGCGAGCCTTCCAGCGACTTGAGTTTGGCGATGCCGCTGGCGTTGATCCGCTCGACCAGCCAGCGATGTCCGCCCGCACTGTCGATCCACGTCAAGGCCCCGGCCAGCAGGCCGGCCAGCACCACCACGATGCCGAGCACGCTCCACACCAGCCAACGCGGTATGCTGCGTTTTGCCGGTGGCGCTACGGCGGTTTCCTGCTCCGTAGCCGGTGCAGGCTGTTCGTTTTCGCTCATGTCAGAACGTCAGCCCCAGCGAAAAATAGAAACGCCATTGTTCGGCGTCGATGCCATAGGCCAGATCGGCGCCCAGCACGCCGACCGGACTGACCCAGCGCGCGCCGACACCGACACCGGTCTGGCCGTCGAAACTGCCCCAGGTATCGGCCGCATCGCCGTAGTCGGCGAAGACCGCGGCGCGCCAGTCCTTGTAGACCGCGTACTGGTATTCGAGCGTCGCCGTGGCCAGCACCCGCCCCGGTTCTGTCGTCCCGTCCGAGATGATGCCGAGACTTTGATAGTCGTAACCGCGGACGCTGTTGGCGCCGCCGGCCCGGAACAGGTAATCGGTCGGCACCTTGGTCGGATCCTTGGTGAAGTTCTGGCCGAGTTCCAGCCGGAAGAAGGCGACGTCGGCCTGCCCGACCTTCCAGTACTGCACCCCCTGGGCGTACAGCTCGACGAAGGACTCGTCGGTCGCTACACCCTGCACGGCCCCTGCGCCTTCGAGCTGCAGGATGTTGCCGCTCTTCGGATCACGCCGGTTGTCGAGGTCGCGACGAATCCACTTGTAATACGCAACCAGCGCCTGCGGGCGCTCGAGGTTGCCGTCCGCGTTGACCCGTCGTTCGCGCAGGTATTCGATACCCATCGTCCGGTCGATCAGGTCTTCCTTGCGCGTCCGCGAGACACCGCCCTTGTAGGTCTCGGTATCGAGCCCTTCGACGGTACTGCTGGTGTAGTTGACGTAGGCACGATGCGAATAACCGCTCTTGAACTGCGGGAAATCGATCGACAGCTCGCCTTCCTGCTCGTCGCCATCGAGCTTGGCGCGAATCCCGCCGACCCAGCCACGGTCGAGCAGGTTGTTGTAGCTGTACTGCGCCTCGGCCCGTGGGCCGGTGTTGGTGCTGTAGCCGAGCGACAGCGCCAGCTTGTTCAGCGGTACTTCCTGCAGATTGATCACGACCGGCGCGACATAGGGCGGCTTTGCCGAAGGCTCGGCCTCGACCACCGCAGCGCCGAACTGCGGCATCGATTGCAGATCCGACTGCAGATCGGACAGCTCCTTGCGCCGGTACTCGCCCCCTTCCTGCAAGTCGATGCGGTTTTTGACGATGCGCTCCGGATACCGCTGCAGCCCCTTGATGGTGACCGGGCCAAAGACGTAGGCCGGGCCGCTGTCGATCACCATCGTGATGTCGGCGCGATTGCTCGCCGGATCGACGCTGACTTCGCTTTTGGTCACATGGGCGGTCAGGTAACGCCTCGCCAACATCCGGTTGACGACCCGCTGCTTGGTTTCCGACCAGGCGGCCTGAGTGAAGACGTCGCCTTCGGCCAGCGCCCAGCCTCCCTCAAGCCGGTTCAGCACCCGTTTGTAGAACGCCTCGTCCTCGGTCACCGCGCCGATCAGTTGAAAGTCGATCTTCCCGACTCGCGTCAATGGACCCGGATCGACCTCGACCACGGCGCGGTAGTTGCCGCCGTTCTGCTCGAGCCTCGATTTGATCTTGGAAGAAAAATAGCCCTGCGTATGCAGCAGCGCCGCCGCTTCCTGCGGGGTGCGATCGACCAGCAGCTGCAGGCTTTCGGGCGTGGTTTTCTTTTCATCCCGCCAGCGGTACAGGTCGAGGTAGCGCTCAAGCAGGTTTTCGATGTCCGACGGTGCGTCGATCTCGACCTGATACGACGCAATTTCCCCTTCGTCGCCCCATGCCAGGCTCGCGGCAAACAGAACACTCAGCAGGGCGGAACGGGTCAGGGCGGACATACAGCGGAGGCAGGCAGAAAACACCGTACTTTAGCCGAAAGCCCGCGCGGCGCGGCGACTCGATACGGTGAACAACAAACAAAAAAAATTGCCCGGCTCAACCGGAAGGTTGATGCACGGGCATGAATAGGAGGAGTCGATAACGGCCAAGAGGCCGGGTACTACAGAGATGCGCGCAACCGCGCTACTACATCAACGAACGAGCGTCAGACGCCATCCGTAAGATTTAACGATCAGGCTCTGGGCCTTCTCGACGTTTTTCACGATTTTCAACAGCGTTTTCATGTCCTGCTCCTTGGAGAGGCTCAACTGCATTTGTTGTCAGCAGGCTTGCTGGCATGGGTTAACTTTAGCAAGACTACGAAACCAGCGCAAGTGTTTTCGTACTTTTACTACCTATATTTTCGCGTTACCCAATGTAACCAACTACATCAAACAAGCTGAAACCTATAAAAACACTGAAACATTTTCGTAGCACGTAAAAACCAACAACAATTACGCATGTAACCCCACTACAAAAGAAAAGGGGCTGCCTGTGGCAACCCCTTCTGATCTGCGCGGACCCGGCTGCTCAACGTGCGCCGAGCAACTGTGCCTTGAGTCCTGCCTGTACCGGCGATTTGCCAAGCCAGATCGACAGCAGCGCCGACGCGAAGTCATCGCCGGCAATCACCGGGTAGGCCTTGCCGCGCACCGTCACCCGGGTGCCCTGCCCCGGCAGCAGATCCAGCTGGATCACGTCCCCCTTGCCGACGGTCTTGACCTCGCGGAACACCTTGTCGAGCGCATCGAGCTGCGGCGCGAAACGCTTCATGTCGCCAGCGCTGATGTTATCCTGCAGCCCATCGACGAACGATTCGTGCATCGTGCCGGCCGATACTTCGCGCAACATGCGCAGCTCCATCCGGCGCGGCGTCGTTGCGCCGAGGATGGTTGCGGCGTCGCCCACCTTGGCGCCGGTATACAGCGACGCCACATAGACGTCGAACACCACCTTCTTGCGGACGCCGGCTCCGTTCAGCAACAGCGATTGCCCGGCCACCTCGGCCTTGTCGGGTACCGACGTGCCGCCGACATCGAGCGCGCTGGCCACGCCGGCGGTCAGCGCCAGCATCAGGACCAGTGTCATTGCGCGTTTTTTCATTGTCGTCCTCCAGAAAAAAAGCCCACGGGATGAGCGTGGGCAAAGACAGGCAGAGTCAAATTCGTCGCGGCCTCACAGCACCTGGATGATGCCGGCGGCGCCCATGCCCGTGCCGATGCACATCGTCACCATGCCGTAGGCACCCGGCTTGCCCTGGCGGCGCAGACCGTGGATCAGCGTGGCGGCGCGGATGGCGCCGGTGGCACCGAGCGGGTGGCCGAGCGCAATCGCCCCCCCGTTCGGGTTCACCTTGCTCATGTCCAGATCCAGATCACGGCTAACGGCCAGCGCCTGTGCGGCGAAGGCTTCGTTCAGCTCGATCCACGACAGATCGTTCAGCGTCAGGCCGGCCTGCTTCAGCGCGGCCGGAATCGCTTCCTTCGGACCGATGCCCATGATCGCCGGCGGCACGCCCTTGACCGCGAAGGTCGTGAACTTGGCCAGCGGGGTCAGGTTGTATTCCCTCAGCACCTTTTCCGACACCAGGATCAGCGCACCGGCGCCGTCGGACATCTGCGAGCTGTTGCCGGCAGTGACCGAGCCCTTGGCGGCAAACACCGTCTTGAGCTTGGCGAGGCCCTCAAGGCTGGTGCCTGCACGCGGACCTTCGTCGGTGGTCAGTGTCTTGCTCACCAGCTCGACTTCGCCGGTGGCCAGATTCGGCACACGGTAGGTCACGTCGAGCGGGGTAATTTCATCGGCAAACGCACCCGACTCGATCGCGGCCAGCGCACGGCGGTGCGATTCGACCGCGAACGCATCCTGATCTTCGCGGCTGACGTTCCACTGGTTGGCGACCTTCTCGGCGGTCAGGCCCATGCCGAAGGCGATCGCCATGTTTTCGTTATTGGCGAAGAATTCCGGGTTCAGGGCGATCTTGTTGCCCATCATCGGCACCATCGACATCGACTCGGCGCCGGCGGCGATCATCACGTCGGCTTCACCGACGCGGATGCGGTCGGCGGCCATCGACACGGCGTTGATGCCCGACGAGCAGAAACGGTTGATGGTGATGCCGCCGACGGTGTCCGGCAGGCCGGCGAGCAAGGCGCCGATCCGCGCCATGTTCATGCCCTGTTCGGCTTCCGGCATCGCGCAGCCGACGACGACGTCGTCGACACGCGCCGGATCCAGCCCCGGCACCTGCGCCATTGCGCCCTTGATCACGTGGGCCAGCATGTCGTCGGGACGCACGTGCTTCATCATGCCGCGCGGCGCCTTGCCGACCGGCGTGCGGGTCGCAGCGACGATATAGACTTCCTGAATCTGTTTGCTCATTGCAGAGCTCCTATCTGAATCTGTACGTCGACCGATCAGGTCGACCGGAACACATCGCGCGGGAATTGGCCGGGATGCGTTGCGAGGAGGCAAAGGGCAAGGCGCTCAGGAGCGCAGCGACCGGAATGGACTGAAGTCCATGAGGATCGCGAGCACCGCACAACGCGGCCATTTGCCTCCGCAGTAGCATCACGGTCAATTCCGGAGGGGCTTGTTGTTCTCCAGCATGTACATGATGCGTTCCTGGGTCTTGCCCTTCTTCAGCAGGCCCATGAAGCGTTCACGCTCCAGCTTGAGAATCCACTCCTCGTTCACCAGCGTGCCGGCTTCGACGTCACCGCCGGTCACGACCTCGGCGATCTGCACGCTGATGTGGTAGTCGTACTTGGAGATGAAGCCGCCTTCGAGCATGTTCACCAGCTGGCCCTTGATCGTCGCGGCGCCGGTGCGGCCGGCCACCGGGAACGCCTTCGGCTTCACCGGTGCGCGGTAGCCGGTCGCAGCCAGCGCACGGACCTGGGCCTGGGCGACGAACAGCAGTTCGTTGCTGTTGAACAGCACGATGTCCGACTCGCGCAGGTAACCGATCTGTTGACCTTCTTCGGCGCTGGTACCGACCTTGGCCATCGCCATTGCCAGGTAGTAGTCCTTGAGCACGCCGAGGATGTCGCCACCCTTGGCTTCGCGGCTGGCGCGCAGCGCGAACTCCTTGCAACCGCCACCGGCCGGCAGCAGGCCGACGCCGACTTCGACGAGGCCGATATAGGTTTCGACTGCTGCCACAACCCGTGCGCAGTGCATCAGGAACTCGCAGCCACCGCCGAAGGCGTAGCCCTGCGCCGCGCCGACCACCGGCACCTTGGCGTACTTGATCGCCATCGACGCGCGCTGGAACTCGGCGACCATGTTTTCGATCGCGTCGAAATCACCGGTCATGAACGCCGGGCCCATGCTGGCCAGGTCGGCGCCGACCGAGAACGGCGCATCCGGATGCCACAGCACCAGCCCCTGGAAGCGCGCTTCGGCGATGCGGATCGCTTCCTGCACGCCGGCCAGCACGCCGGCACCGATGCAATGCGCCTTGGTCTTGAACGACAGCACCGGCACATCGGTTGCCGCCGGCGGCAGCCACATGCGAACGCTGTCGTTCTCGTACACGGTTTCGCCAAAGTTCGGCTCGGCGTCACCGACGAGTTGCGGCGGGTACAGCTGACGGCCGTAGACCGGCAGCGTCGAACGACCGACCTGCTTGTTCTGCGCCGCGCTGTACGAACCTTCCGGCGCATGCACGCCATCGCGCTGGGCCACCCAAGCCGGCAGCGGGGTCGACGCCATGGTCTTGCCGGCAGCGATATCGGCGCTCACCGCTTCGGCCACGGCCTTCCAGCCGGCGGCCTGCCACAGCTCGAACGGACCCTGCTTCCAGCCAAAGCCCCAACGGATCGCGAAATCGATGTCGCGGGCCGAATCGGCGATGCCGTCCAGCAGGGTGGCGACGTAATGCCACACATCGCGCAGGCAGGCCCAGAGGAACTGCGCTTCCGGATGTGCCGACTCGCGCAGCGCCTTGACCTTGGCCGCCGGGTCTTCGAGCTTCAGGATCGCCTTGACCTCGTCGCTGCCCTTCTGGCCGGACGGCACGTACTGGCCCGCCTTCGGGTCGAGCACGAAAATGTCGCGGCCTTCTTTCTTGTAGATGCCGGCGCGGGTCTTCTGACCCAGCGCGCCCTGCTCGATCAGCGCGGCCAGCCAGGCCGGGCTCTTGTAATACGCCGCCCACGGATCATCCGGCAGGTTGTCGGTCATGGTCTTGACGACGTGCGCGAAGGTATCCAGGCCGACGACATCGGCGGTACGGAAGGTCGCCGACTTCGGACGGCCCATGCGCGGGCCGGTCAGATCGTCGACGACGTCGAAACGGATGCCGAACTGTTCGGCGTGATGGATCGTCGCCAGCATCGAGAACACGCCGATGCGGTTGGCGATGAAGTTCGGGGTGTCCTTGGCGCGCACGACGCCCTTGCCCAGACGGGTGACCAGGAAGGTCTCCAGCGCGTCGAGCTCGGCGGTTTCGGTGCCGGCGGTCGGGATCAGCTCCACGAGGTACATGTAGCGCGGCGGGTTGAAGAAGTGGATGCCGCAGAAGCGGGACTTCAATTCACCCGGCACGCCATCGGCCAGTTTCTGGATCGACAGGCCGGAAGTATTGGTCGCGAGAATCGCGTGCGGTGCCAGATGCGGTGCGATCTTGGCGTACAGATCGAGTTTCCAGTCCAGGCGTTCGGCGATCGCTTCGATCACCAGGTCACAGTCGCCCAGTTTGGCCAGATCGCTGCCGTAGTTGGCGGCGTCGATCAGTTCGGCACGCATCGCCGACATCAGCGGTGCAGGCTTGAGCTTCTTGAGGTTGTCGATGGCCTTGAGCACGATGCCGTTGGCCGGGCCCTCTTTGGCCGGCAGATCGAAGAGCACGGTCTCGATACCGGCGTTGGCGAGATGGGCGGCAATCTGCGCTCCCATGACACCGGCACCGAGCACCGCAACCTTGCGGATCTGTTTCTGCGATACGTTAGACATGCAATATATCCCCGCGTGGAAAACGCCCTAGAAGGCTGCGGCCGGCCGGCCGCCTGGCGGACGGGTTACCCCGCCCGCCGTCCTGCCTTAGAAGCGGTAGTTGATTTGCGCGCCAAAGATGTTGGCGTAGGTCTTGAAGTCGGCCTTGGTCGTCGTGCCGCTACCGGTACACCCGTTAGCCGCCGAGCATTCCTTGTTGTTCATGCTCACGTCCTTGAAGTCGACGAAGGTGTAAGCCACGTCGACCGACAGGTCCTTGCTGAATGCATAGTTGGCACCCAGCGAGTACCAGGTCCGGTCGCTGTCGGGCAGCGCGGCGATCCGCACCGATTCGTTCGGCACCGGGCTTTGGTCATAGGCAAGACCGAAGCGCAGCGTCAGCGGATCGTTGACCTTGTAGGTCGCGCCGAGCGAGTAGCGGCTGGTGTTGGTCCAGTCCTGCTCGATCACCGCGTCCGGCAGGCCGGTATCGAACTTCAACCGCAACTCGTCGAACTTCGAGTTCCAGGTGTAGGTCCAGTCACCCATGATGGCGAACTGCGCGTTGATTTCTTTGTAGAAGTTCAGCGAGAACGAGTCCGGCGTATCGATGTTGGCGGTACCCGTGCCGTTGCGATAACCCTTGAGTGCCAGATTGCCGATCACGGTGGCATCAAGCGCCCCCAGTCCCAGCGTGCTCGGCCGCGACCAGTTGGCATCGCCTTCGAGCTTGTGGCTGATGCTCGAACGGTAAGCGGTACCGACGCGCAGGGTCGGATCGATCTGCCACATCGCACCGAGGTTGAAGCCAAAGCCCCAGTCGTCGCCGTCATAGTCCAGCGCACCGTCGTACTGACCGGTACCGGCCACCAAACGCGGGTTACGCGCTGCCAGCGGCTGGCCACCGACAACGGTCGCGCCGGCCTGGGTGCCGAAGTCGGCACGCTTCTTGAACTTGCCGTCCATGTACTCGGCGGTCACACCTGCACCGACCGAGAACTGGTCGTTGATCTTGAACGCGAAGGTCGGGTTGATCGCGATGGTCTTCAGGTCCAGCGTGTTGCCGTTGTAGCGGCCCACCCAGTCGCTGTTGTAGTCGATCGCATCACCGAACGGCACGAACACGCCAAGACCCACCCACATCTGATCGTTGAGCTGATGCGAAATGTAGAGTTGCGGGACCGCAACCGGCGAGGTCGGATCGCCAGGGCCGCCGCCGCTGATCGGACGACCTGCAGCCGTTGTCGCGCTGATGTTCTGCGCTTCGACATGCGGATCAACCACGACCAGACCCATCGACACATTGGTGCCAGGCAGATAGGTCATGCCGGCCGGGTTGTAGAAAATCGTCGTGGCATCCTGCGCCGCGGCACCGGCTGCATTGGCAACCCCTTGCGCGCTGACGCTCTGTACCCCGAAGTTGTAACCGGATGCGTTGGCCCCGGCCGCTGCCACGACCAGGCTCCCTGCACCAATCATGCGCAACGCAAACGCGATCTGTTTCATTCGTGCTCTCCTTAGACGCAGCAGTGCTGCAGGCTTTGTTTGTTAATCACTCTTTTCAAACGAGCGATTTATCTATGGTTCGGCACTGGCGATGTAGTGTCAATAATCACACTACCTATCGCCCCGTTTCGTTGCACGTTCAGATCACTTTGCGGTGGATCGCACCAGAATCGGCCATCGCCAGTTGCGGATCGAAATCATCGACCATGATCACTTCACGCTTCAGACGACGCGCACGCTGAACGGCGGCGAATTCGATGTCATTGATCAGGCCCTTGCCGCGCGCGTCGTCGAGCTTGTCCTGCGCGGTAATCCCGACCAGTTGGCCCTTGCGCTGCGCGCTGCGCAGCTTGCCTTCAAGCGCCTCGGTCTCGATCACAGCCTTCAGTGCATGCTCCAGCACGCCGACGGCATCGTTCTCGTCCTTCGACCGGTACATGTAGTGCACCAGACGGTCCCGCGAGGCCGATGGTTCCATCAGCAGCTTGGCGACGGCAGTGCCGGTGCGGTCGCTGGCCGGCTTGTACGACTGGCCGAACGGGAACACCACGCGGCGCATCAGCCACGCCAGTGCACCACTCGGGTGGTTGGCGAGGAAACCGTTCATGGCTTCCTGGCAGTCGAACAGCGCGGTCTCGACAGCCCAGCGCAGCAGCGGCAGGTCTTCCTTCGGTGCACCGTCGTCCTCGAACTTCTTCAGCGACGCAGTCGCGATGTACAGGTTCGACAGCATGTCGCCGAGACGGGCCGACAGCTTTTCCTTGAACTTCAGGCTGCCCCCCAAGGACGCCATGCCCATGTCGGCCAGGAAGGCGAACGCCGACGATAGACGCGTGATGTCGCGGTAGTACTGCGCGGTCGGGCCGCTCTTGCCGCCACCAGCCAGCTTGGCACCGGTCGCACCGAGCACCAGCGCACGCACCGCGTTCGATACCGTGAAGCCGATATGACCGATCACCGCGTCGTCGAAGGCCTTGCCGTCGTTGCCCATGGCCGCGCGCATTTCCTTCAGCACGAAGGGATGGCAGCGGATGGCGCCCTGACCGAAGATGATCATCGACCGGGTCAGGATGTTCGCGCCTTCAACGGTGATCGCAACCGGAATCGCGCCGTAACCGAGCGCCAGATAGTTGCGCGGACCGGTGCAGACGGCCTTGCCGGCATGCACGTCCATCGCGTCATTGATGGTTTTGCGCATGCGCTCGGTGTTGTGGTACTTGAGGATGCCCGACAGCACCGACGGCTTCTCGCCCAGATCGAGCGCCGTCAGTGCCAGACGTTGCGCGGCATCCATCTGATAGGTGAAGCCACCGATTCGGCCCAGTGCTTCGTCGACGCCTTCGAACTTGCCGATCGACATGCCGAACTGGTTGCGGATGCGGGCATAGGCACCGGTGGTGTACGAGGCAAGCTTGCCCGACGCGACCGACATCGCCGGCAGCGAGATGCAGCGGCCGACCGACAGGCACTCGACCAGCATGCGCCAGCCTTGGCCGACGTAATCCTTGCCGCCGATGATCCAGTCCATCGGAATGAACACGTCCTTGCCCCAGTTCGGGCCGTTCTGGAACGTCGCGGTACCCGGATAGTGGCGGCGGCCGATGCTCACGCCTTCGTGGTTGGTCGGAATCAGCGCGCAGGTGATGCCGATGTCTTCCTTGTCGCCGAGCAGGTGCTCCGGGTCATACAACTTGAACGCCAGACCGAGCACGGTCGCGACCGGGCCGAGGGTGATGTAGCGCTTTTCCCAGGTCACGCGCATGCCGAGCACGTTGTCGTGCTTCTCGCCGGTACGCGGATCGGTGTAGCTGCCGCGGCAGACGATGCCGTAGTCGGGGATGCCGCCGGCGTCCGAGCCGGCTTCCGGGCTGGTCAGCGCGAAGCACGGGATATCCAGACCCTTGGCGAGGCGCGGCAGGTAGTAGTTCTTCTGCGCGTCGGTGCCGTAGTGCTGCAGCAGTTCACCCGGGCCGAGCGAGTTCGGCACCATCACGGTCACCGCGGCCGAACCCGAACGGGTGGCGATCTTGGTGACGACGCGGGCGTGGGCGTAGTTCGAGAACTCCTTCCCGCCGAACTGCTTCTTGATGATCATGCCCAGGAAGCCGTTGTCCTTGATGAACTGCCAGACCTCGGGCGGCAGGTCCTTGGTTTCCTGCGTGATCTGCCAGTCGTCGAGCATCTGGCACAGCGTTTCGGTCGGGCCGTTGAGGAAGGCTTCTTCCTCGGCGGTCAGCTTCGGTGCCGGATAGCTGTGCAGCTTGTTGTAATCGGGCTTGCCCGAGAACAGGTCCCGATCCCACCAGACGGTGCCGGCGTCAATCGCTTCCTGCTCGGTCTGCGACATCGGCGGGGTGATTTTCTTGAAGACAGAGAACAGCGGACCGGTAACGATCGCGCGGCGCAGCGGCTTGAGGTTCAGCACCGCAAGCACGGCGAGCGCGCCCGCGCCCCAGCCCCAGTGCGCACCCTGCACGGCGATACAGTAGCCCAGACCTGCCAGGACCACGAGGGACGTCAGCCACAACGGTGCCCGCTTGTACGCAAGCACCAGAAAGGCGACCAGAACAACGGCGATTCCGATCAGTGCGGTCATGATGAACTCTCTCCTCTTGAGGGGAAAAGCAGACGTCAGCCGGCAGACGGGGCATTGAGCCCCGCGACGACAAACGGCAGCAGCATGCGCGCGACCAGCTCCGGGTCCCGCGCGTTGACGATGGGTTGCGCCATGAACAGACGCAGCACGTTGTTGCCGGCGAACGCGTTGAACAGCGCGCTCGACAGGAAATGGAAACGCCAGTGCAGTTCGAGCTCGGACAGGTGCGGCATGGCCCGGCCCAGCGCGGCGATGTAGCGGCGCGAGACTTCGCCGTAACGGCGCGGCATGCTTTCCTTCAGTGCCGGGTGCGGCTCGACGAAGGTGCGCGCCAGCAGCTTCACGAACAGCTGGCCGCCGTAGTCGGGCTCGTTGCCCATCTGCAGCGCGGCATTGGTGAAGGCGTGGACGATCTGCAGCGCGCTCGGCACCGGATTGACGCGCTCGGCCTCGTCCAGATGCGCGAGCATCAGCTGCGAGAACGGCTCGGCACGGCGTTCGAACACGGCCTTGAACAGACCGTCCTTCGAACCGAAGTAGTAATTGACTGCGGCGATATTGACGCCGGCAGCCTGCGTGATCAGTCGCATCGACGTGGCGTGGAAGCCATGTTCGACAAACAGCTTCTCTGCTGCATCGAGGATGCGCGCCGAGGTTTCGAGTGCTTTGGCCGATTCAGCCATCTTCTGCTCCTTGTGTTTTGTAATCGACCGATCACAGTTTCAAACACATGTTTGAAAAGTACGCCACACCCTGATCATCGTCAAGACATTAAGCAAACGATCGTTTTAATTTTGACGCATCGGCACCACAAACGCACGACCGTCCTGAACGGACGGCGGTTTTTGGTGCATCAGTGGCCGGAATCAGGGGCGTCCAGATCTCCGTTGATGTACAGCCAGCCTGCTTGCGGATCTCGACGGAAGCGGCTGCGCTCGGTCAGCCGTTCCGCCTTGCCGCCCACCTTGTAGAACGCGGTAAACGCGACCTCGGCACGATCACCGGCCGGAAAGTGCCCGGCCACCTCCAGCCTCAGCCACTTGATCGATGCATCGTCGGCCACATCGAGCGAGGCCGGCCGTGTCTCCGGCGCCCAGCTCGCCAACAGATAGGCTTCGAGTCCGAGCACGTAGGCGCTATAGCGCGAGCGCATCAGCGCCTCGGCGTCCGGTGCCAGTTGCCCGGCGTGATAGCGGCCACAGCAGGACAAATAGGCCTGGCCGCTGCCGCACGGACAGTCGCCGGCATGCGGTTTGCGTTTCGACATGGATTTCCCCCTTCGCTGCGGCCGGACGGCCGCATCGGTTAAACTACTGCTTTACTGGAAACCCGGATTATCTGCGATGCAGCCCTTCCCCGCGCGTGGTGCGATTTTCGACATGGACGGTCTGCTGCTCGATACCGAACGGATTGCCTGCCAGGCATGGCAGCACGCGGCCGACGAACTGGGGCTGACGATCGCCGAATCGGTCGTGCTCGGCATGGTCGGCATGCACTCGAGCAAGGTCGACGCCTACCTGTCCGGCGAGCTCGGCAGCGACTTTCCGATCGACGCCATCCGCACGGCAACGCACCGCCACTACCTGCAGCTGACCGACGCACCCATCCCGCTCAAGCCTGGCGTAGTGGCGCTGTTCGAATGGTTCCGCGAGCGTGGCGTGCCGATCGCCGTCGCCACATCGACGCGCCGCAGCATCGCCGAACACCACCTCAAGGCCGCCGGGCTCTGGTCCTATCTGAGCGCCAGCCGATGCGGCGACGAGATCGAACACCCCAAACCCGCACCGGACATCTATCTGGCCGCGGCCAGCGCGCTCGGCGTGCCTGCGCACGAGTGCTTTGCCTTTGAGGACTCGAACTTCGGCGTCAAGGCCGCACACTCGGCCGGTTGCCGCGTCGCCATGATTCCCGACCTGCGCCAGCCCGACGCGCACACCCGGTCGCTGAACGTACCGGTGCTCGACTCGCTGCACGATGCCCTGCACTGGGTGCACGGTCAGACCACCACCGAGCAGGCCTGACCATGGACCGACGGCAGCGCTGGCAACGTTCACTCAAGCGCGATGCACTGGCCATCGAAGCCGCCTACGCCGCACTGCAGGCCGGCAGCGACGATCCCGAAGCGCTGCATACGCTGCGTGTAGCCGTACGCGGCCTGCGTGCCGCGCTCGCACCGTTTTCCGCTCACCCCGACATCGCATCTGTCCGGGCCGGACTCGGTGCGCTGGCACACGACACCAATGCCCTGCGCGATGACGAAGTGATCCGCGCCCTGCTGGCCACACTACCCGGCGGCGGCACGCTGCTGGCAATGCTGGCCCCGCCCGCTGACGAACACACGCTGACCAGCGTGCTGGCAGCCCATCGTGCGGCAACCGACGGCCTGCACCGACGCATCCTGCTCGCCGTCGATGCGCTCGATCAGGTGCAGCTCGAAACCGCCAGCCGGCAGGCCACACGCCGCGCCCGCCGCAAGTTGCACGGTACCCTCACACAACTGACCCCGGCGACCCCGGCACATGAATGGCATGCCGCACGCCTGCAGGTGAAAAAGGCCCGCTATCTGCATGACGGGCAAGCATTGTGGCTGGGCAAGCGCTGGCAGCGCTTCGGCCCCCAGTGCAAACCGGCTCAGGAAGCCCTCGGCCATTTGCACGATCTGGATGTGCTGCATCAGCGCTACGGCAACCGGTTCGATCCGGCACTTGAAACGGCATGGCAGCAGGCCCGTCGCAAAGGGCTCGCTGCTGCGGATGCCGCAGTCTGGACGCTCTGCCGTACGCTGAACGACTGATCCGGCCAGCCCGTGCAGTGATCATCCAAGCCCCGCGCCGCGGGGCTTTTTTCTGTCTGGCACAACCGCATTCAGCCTGCATCACCCCGCACTGCCTGGCTGACGGGGATCGCCACCAGAACATTACAAACACAAATAACAAACCGGAATAAATAGGATATTTGATATTCCTTTACGCCGATTTTCCTGATTCTTATCCTGCGCACATCAGATCGCGCAAAACGGTGCCGCGATATGGCCCCGACAGGAGAAGAATCATATGTCCACCACCGCACTCGCCCCGCAGACCGACGCAAATCCCGAAACACATACTGTAAGCACGCACCCGCTGCTGCTGGCCGCGCGCCAGCGTCTCGATGACGCACAGCTGCCCTTCGCGGGCAGCGTCACGCCACAGGAAGCCTGGCAACTGGTCGAGGACGGCGCAGCCCGGCTGGTCGACGTGCGCTCGCCCGAAGAAGTGAAATTCGTTGGTGCCGTGCCCGACACGCTCAATGTCCCATGGGCATCGGGTACCGCACTGAACCGGAATCCGCGCTTCGTGAAGGAGCTGGAAACCAAGGCCGGCGGCAAGGATGCGGTACTGCTGCTGCTATGCCGCAGCGGCAAGCGCTCGGCCGAAGCCGCCGCAGCAGCCAGCAAGGCCGGCTTCAGCCAGGTTTTCAATGTGCTGGAAGGCTTCGAGGGCGAGCTGGACGCGCAGCAGCGGCGCGGCGCGATCGGTGGCTGGCGTCATCATGGTCTGCCCTGGCTGCAGGACTGAACCATGAAGATCGCCGATACACCCCCGCTCGTCGCGCCGTCCACCGACAGCAGCCTGTGGCCACTGCACCAGATCGTTGCCGACCTGCGCACCATCCGCAGCCAGTGGCGGACCGCCCAGCAGCGCCTGCCCGAACCCAGCAGCCGCGAGCTGCCTTCCCGCGATGTCCTGACCACGATCGCCCACGCCCTGCGCGGTGCGCTGTTTCCGCTGCGGCTGGGCCCAGCCGACCTGCGCCCGGCCAGCGAGGATTTCTACGTCGGCCACACACTCGACTCGGCGCTCAATGCGCTGCTCGGTCAGGTCAAGCTCGAACTCAACTTCGCCGGCCGCACCCGGCCGGACGACGCCGGCAACCAGCTCGACCAGCAGGCCCGCGACATCGTGCGGACCTTTGCCACCGGTCTTCCCGAAATCCGCCGGCTGCTCGACAGCGATGTCGAAGCCGCCTATCTCGGTGACCCGGCCGCGCGCAGCGTCGACGAAATCCTGCTGTGCTATCCCGGCATCATCGCCATCATCCATCACCGGCTCGCCCATGCTCTGTACGTGCTCGGTGTTCCGCTGCTGGCCCGCATCGTCGCCGAACTCGCCCACGCCGAAACCGGCATCGACATCCACCCCGGCGCACAGATCGGTCGCGGTTTCTTCATCGATCACGGCACCGGTGTCGTCATCGGCGAAACAGCTATCATCGGCGAACGCGTACGGCTGTATCAGGCGGTCACACTGGGCGCCAAGCGCTTCGACACCGACGCCAACGGCGCGCTGCACAAGGGCCTGCCGCGCCACCCCACTGTCGGCGACGACGTCGTGATCTACGCCGGCGCCACGATTCTCGGCCGCATCACCATCGGCCAAGGCTCGGCCATCGGCGGCAATGTCTGGCTGACGCGCAGCGTGCCGCCCGGCAGCGTCATCACGCAGGCCAGCCTGCGCCAGCAGACACAGGACGAGGCGACGACATGACGAGCCGCTATCTGCACTTCGGCCGGATCATCCGGCATGCCCGCGAATCCCATGCCTGGTCGCAGGAAGCCCTCGCCGAGCGCGCCGACCTCAACCGCTCCTATCTGGGCGAAATCGAGCGCGGCGCGGTGGTGCCATCGCTGCACACCATGGCCAAGCTCGCACAGGCCCTCAACCTCAAGCTGTCCGAACTCGTCGCCCGCTGCGAGGAAAGCACCGTGGTCTGAGCGCCGGACCTCGCTGGCGAGCCGCATTGATGGCGATAGCATGTTGAGCTTGTTTCATGCCAAGCGGATATTTGCATATTCCATTTATGCATAAACAGGAGCCGTTTGATGTCCGCCCAACAAGACCCGCAACTGGCACTCGGCGACAACGCCGCCCGCCAGCTTGCGAATGCCACCAAGACCGCCCCCCAGCTTTCGATCATCACTCCGCGCTGGTTGACGCATTTGCTGCAGTGGCAACCGGTCGAGGCCGGCATCTACCGCCTCAACAAGGTCAAGAACCCGCTCGACGTGCGCGTGGCATGCTCGCAGCGCGACGAAGCCGAACTGCCGAACACCTTCGTCGCTTACGACGAGCAGCCGCGCGAGTACTTCCTGAACGCCGTAACCACGGTGCTGGACGTGCACACCCGCGTGTCGGACCTGTATTCGAGCCCGCACGACCAGATCAAGGAACAGCTGCGCCTGACGATCGAAACGATCAAGGAAAGACAGGAAAGCGAGCTGATCAACAATCCGGATTACGGCCTGCTGGCCAATGTCGCCGACGAGCAGCGCATCTCGACGCTGACCGGCGCACCGACACCGGACGATATGGATGACCTGATCACCAAGGTCTGGAAAGAACCCGGCTTCTTCCTGACCCACCCGCTGGCGATTGCCGCTTTCGGCCGCGAATGCACCCGTCGTGGCGTGCCGCCGCCAACCGTCAGCCTGTTCGGTTCGCAGTTCCTGACGTGGCGCGGCATTCCGCTGGTGCCGTCGGACAAGGTGCCGGTCGAAGACGGCAAGACCAAGATCCTGCTGATCCGCAGCGGCGAAAAGCGCCAGGGCGTGGTCGGCCTGTTCCAGCCGGGCCTCGCCGGCGAACAGAGCCCGGGCCTGTCGGTACGTTTCATGGGCATCAACCGCAACGCGATCGCGTCGTACCTGATCTCGCTGTACTGCTCGCTGGCCGTGCTGTCGGACGATGCACTGGCTGTTCTCGATGATGTGGAAATCGGCAAGTACCATGACTATCCAGATACCTACAAATGAGCCCGTACCGGCAGGCTTGCCGGACGAGCTGAGCTTGGCGCAACTGGCTGGCGAGTTTTTTGCTGCACTGCCCGGTAACCCGCTGGAGGAGTTGCGCAACCGCGCCACGCCGCCGCGTGCGGCCGAGCCGGCCATCGTGCTGGGTAGTGGTTCGCCCACGCTTGCACCGGTGGCACCGCCGGGCGAGGCACCGGTCGGTGCCGGCGTACCCCGCAGCAGCGCAGCCCAGCCCGGCTTGCCGGAAGGCTATGCCGCAGCCTTGCCGGGTGTGCCCGCGCCATCGGCACCGTCCGCATCGTCGCCGTTCTACTTCCTCGACCACGGCTATCCAGCCGGCGCCGGTCTGGTGGTCCCGGACCAGATCGCCGTGCAGCCGTTCGGCTTTCCCGGTGACGCGGCATTGCGCTCGTTGCTGGCAGAGATCGATCATCGCCCGCCGGCATCGGCAGCGCCGTCAGGCCCGGGTGGTCATTTCTATTTTCTGGACCCGCTGACAGAACGCCGGCAGACCACTGCAGCACCGCAAGCAGCCAGCAGCGCGACGATCGACGTCAACCGGGTACGGCGCGACTTCCCCATCCTGCAGGAACGGGTGAACGGCAAGCCGCTGATCTGGCTCGACAACGCGGCAACGACACACAAGCCGCAATCGGTGATCGACCGGATCTCGTACTTCTACGCGCACGAGAACTCCAACATCCACCGCGCCGCGCATGAACTGGCCGCGCGGGCCACGGACGCCTACGAGGCGGCCAGACAGAAAGTGACGAAGTTCCTGGGCGCGGCTTCGCCGGACGAAATCATCTTCGTGCGTGGCGCCACCGAGGCGATCAACCTCGTGGCCAAAAGCTGGGGGGTGGCCAATATCGGCGCCGGTGACGAGATCATCGTTTCCAATCTCGAGCACCACGCCAATATCGTGCCTTGGCAGCAGCTGGCCGCCGAGAAAGGCGCGCGCATCCGCGTGATTCCGGTCGACGACAGCGGCCAGATCCTGCTCGACGAGTATCGCAAGCTGCTGAACAGCCGGACCCGGCTGGTGGCGGTCACGCAGGTTTCCAATGCGCTGGGCACCATCACGCCGATCCACGAGATCGTTGCGCTGGCGCACAGCGTGGGCGCCAAGGTACTGGTCGACGGCGCACAAGCGGTCTCCCACCTGCGCGTCAACGTTCAGGCCATGGATGCGGATTTCTACGTATTCTCCGGCCACAAGGTGTTCGCCCCGACCGGCATCGGCGTGGTTTACGGCAAGAAGGCGATCCTCGACCAGATGCCGCCGTGGCAGGGTGGCGGCAACATGATTGCCGATGTGACCTTCGAGCGTACGCTGTACCACGGCGCGCCGGCGCGCTTCGAGGCCGGCACCGGCAACATTGCCGACGCGGTCGGTCTGGGTGCGGCGATCGATTACATCGAGCAGCTGGGACTCGAAAACATCGCGGCCTACGAACACGCCCTGCTCGACTATGCCATGCATGGCCTGGGCGCCATTCCCGGCCTGCGGCTGATCGGCACCGCACAGCACAAGACGAGTGTGGCGTCGTTCGTGCTGCAGGGTTACCGCACCGAGGAAGTCGGCGACGCACTCAACCGTGAAGGCATTGCCGTGCGTTCCGGTCACCACTGCGCACAGCCGATCCTGCGCCGCTTCGGTGTCGAGGCCACCGTGCGGCCATCGCTGGCGTTCTACAACACCTGCGAAGAGGTCGACCGGCTGGTCAGCGTGGTGCGCGGTCTGGCACGGCGCTGAGGCTGGTCACGAAAAAAGCGGGACAGTTGTCCCGCTTTTTTACGAACGTTGCGTGGGCGTCAGTGCTTGCCGGTACTGCCAAAGCCACCTTCACCACGCTCGCTCTCGGCGAAGTCGTCGACGATATTGAACGCTACCTGCACCACCGGCACGATGACGAGCTGGGCGATGCGCTCCATCGGCTGCACCGTGAACGCCTGACTGCCGCGATTCCAGACCGAGACGAAAATCTGCCCCTGGTAATCCGAATCGATCAGGCCGACGAGATTGCCCAGCACGATGCCGTGCTTGTGGCCAAGGCCGGAGCGCGGCAGGATCATCGCCGCCAGCCCGGCATTCTCGAGATGGATGGCCATGCCGGTCGGCACCAGCGCGGTGGCCCCCGGTGCCAGCTCCAGCGGTGCGTCGAGACAAGCTCGCAGGTCGAGCCCGGCGGCACCCGGTGTGGCATATGCCGGCAGGTTGTCCTTGAGGCGATCATCGAGAATCTTGACGTCGAGCTGGGTCATGCGGTTCTTCCTTGTTTGGCGTAAAGCTTGGCAATATGGGTAATCATCCGGCGCGCCACGTCGAGCTTGGGGCCGCGCGGCAAACGGTGTTCACCGTCGTCGTCGAGCAGGATGACCTCGTTGTCGTCGGCGCCCATCGCCTGCTGAACCAGATTGGCGGCAAGCAGCGGCAGGTGTTTGCGACGACGCTTGGCTTCGGCGTATTCGAGCAGGTTCTCGGATTCGGCCGCGAAGCCGACACAGAACGGTGGCAGGTCGCGGCAGGCGATCTTGGCGAGGATATCGGTGTTGGGCGCCAGTTCCAGCGTCAGGATGTGCGCATCCTTCTTGATCTTGTGCTCGCTCTGGTTGAGCACATAGTAATCGGCGACTGCGGCAACCGAAATGAAGATGTCCGTGCTGTCGACTTCGGCTTCGACCGCCGCGAGCATGTCCTGTGCCGACTTCACGTCGATGCGGCGCGCATCCAGCGGCGTCGGCAAGGCCGTTTCACCGGCGACGAGCACCACCTCGGCGCCGGCCTCGCGCGCAGCGCGCGCCAGTGCGAAACCCATCTTGCCGGAGCTGGTATTGGAAATCCCGCGCACCGCATCGATACGCTCGAAGGTCGGCCCCGCAGTCAGCAGCACCCGTTTGCCCGCCAAAGGTTTGGGCTGGAACGCAGCTTCGAGCCGCGCCATGATTTCCTCGGGCTCGATCATCCGGCCCAGCCCCACTTCGCCGCAGGCCTGCTCGCCCGCCGCCGGGCCGAGAATGGCCACGCCGTCATCGCGCAGTTGTTGCACGTTGCGCTGGTTCGGGGGGTTCTCCCACATCTGCCGGTTCATCGCCGGCACGACGAACAGCGGACAGTCGCGCGCCGCGATCAGGGTCGACAGCAGGTCGTCGGCAAAACCATGCGCGGTTTTGGCCATCAGATCGGCCGTCGCCGGCGCCAGCACCAGCGCGTCGGCGCCGCGGGTCAGCTGGATGTGCGCCATGCCGTTGCTGATCTCCGGCGCCCACATCTGCTGGTAGACGGGCCGGCCGGACAGCGCCTGGAACGTCACCGGCGTGACGAAGCGCGCGCCAGCGTCGGTCAGCACCACGTCGACCAGCCAGCCAGCCTTGACCATCAACCGGGTCAGTTCGGCTGCCTTGTACGCGGCAATCCCGCCCGACACGCCGAGCACGATGCGTTTTTGCTTCATTGCGAGCCCTTGCTTATAACGAGGTTTCCCATCGGAACGAGTTTACCCGAGAAGCATGCCGATCACCGACTGGCCCACCACCGAAAGACCACGGGAAAAGTTGCTCAACCTTGGCGCAGCCGCGCTGTCTGAAGCCGAACTGCTGGCAATTTTCCTGCGCGTCGGGCTGCCCGGCAAAAGCGCAGTCGATCTGGCGCGAGACCTGCTGCGCCACTTCGGCTCGCTCGCTGCGCTGTTTGCCGCGCCACGCCCGGCCTTCGCCGCCGTACCGGGCATGGGCGACGCCAAATATGCACAGCTGCAAGCCGTTCTGGAGATGGCACGGCGCACGCTCAAGGAAGAGCTCCATCAGGCCAGCGCCCTTGATTCGCCGAGTGCGGTTCGCGGCTATCTGGGTCTGTTGCTTCGCCATCGCGATATCGAAGTCTTCGCCGCGCTGTTTCTCGATTCCGCGAATCGCGTGATGGCCTGCGAGGAGCTGGCCCACGGCAGCCTGTCGGAAACCCGCGTTTACCCGCGAGAACTGGCGCGGCGGGCACTAGCTCACAATGCTGCAGCAGTCATCGTCGCACACAACCATCCCTCCGGTCGCGCCGATGCATCCGAAGCCGATCGCCTGCTGACACGACAGCTGATTCAGACGCTGAACCTGATCGACGTCCGCCTGCTGGACCACTTTCTTGTCGCTGGGCCCCATGTCGAATCGTTTGCCGAACGTGGCTGGATGTAATCAGGCCGAACGGCAATGGCCACCGCCTCCGTTCGTCGATGCGCCGATCCAACACCCTGCGCGCCGACTTCGTCCTACACGCCCCTTCCGCCCGTCGGCGCTAAACGCTTGCTTTAATGGACAAAGCCACCAAAGGCGTCATCAGTTTCAAAGGGGTGGGTATGTTGCATTTGCTGCACCCGGGAAAACCCGGATTTGACAGCATTTCTGCCGCCTCTCCATGATGATTTCCAGCGTTACATGGGACTGTTATGGCCGTTTTGGCCAAAAGCTGTGACCACACAGATCAAACGCAAGACAAGATCTACCACCTGGGGAACGAGAGCATGAGCATCGCACGTTACAGCCTGATCGCAGCCGCAGTGCTGTCGATTTCCGCCTGCGGCAAACAGGAACCGGCCCAGCAGGCCGCCAGCGAACCGGCCGCATCGGCCGCTTCCGCAGCGCCCTCGGGCGGCGGCGACACGGTCAAGCTCGGCCACGCCGCACCGCTGACCGGCAACATCGCCCACCTTGGCAAGGACAACGAATACGGCGTCAAGATGGCGATCGACGAGATCAACGATGCCGGCGGCGCCGACATCGGCGGCAAGAAGGTCAAGTTCGAACTGGTTTCCGAAGACGACCAGGCCGACCCGAAGACCGCAACGACCGTGGCACAGCGCTTTGTCGACCAGAAAGTCGTTGGCGTCGTCGGCCACCTGAACTCGGGCACGACGATTCCGGCCTCGAAGATCTATTCCGACGCGGGCATCCCGCAGGTTTCGCCGTCGGCCACCGCCGTCGCCTACACCGCGCAAGGCTTCAAGACTACCTTCCGCGTGATGGCCAACGATGCACAGCAAGGCAAGGTGCTTGGCGAGTTCGCTGCGACCAAACTCGGCGCCAAGAAGGTCGCCATCGTCGATGACCGCACTGCCTACGGTCAGGGTCTGGCTGACGAGTTCGAAAAGGCCGCCAAGGCATCGGGCGCCGAAGTGGTGAAGCGCGAGTTCACCACCAATCAGGAAACCGACTTCAACGCCATCCTGACCAGCATCAAGGGCGCCAAGCCCGACCTGATCTTCTACGGCGGCATGGACGCACAAGCTGCGCCGCTGAAGAAGCAAGCCAAGAAACTGGGTATCGGCGCCAAGATCATGGGCGGCGACGGCACGCAGACACCGGAGTTCATCAAGCTGTCGGGCAGCGACTCGGAAGGTATGATCTCGTCGAGCCCGGGCATGCCGAAGGAACAAATGCCGGGCGGCCAGGCCTTCCTCGACAAGTTCAAGGCCAAGTTCGGCACCGAAGTCCAGCTGTACGCGCCGTACTGCTACGACTCGGTCAAGGTTCTGGTCGAAGCGATGAAGAAGGCGGGTTCGACCGAACCGGCCAAGTATCTGCCGGAACTGTCGAAAATCGAATATCAGGGCGTGACCGGCAACGTGTCGTTCGACGACAAGGGCGACCTGAAAAACGGCCCGATCACCCTTTATCAAGTGAAGGGCGGCAAGTGGGAAGTCCTCGAAATCGCGGGCGGCGCAGCCAAGTAAGCCCTCCCGTTTCGACAAAGCGGCGTCTTCGGACGCCGCTTTTTTATTGGCGGCAGAACAACACCCTCCCTTCCCCGATGCGCTCGCCAGCGCATTGCACGGCGGTGCTGGCTAAGCTGGAGCAAGCGCGCAAACGGAACCGCCATGCCAGCCACCGGGCGTATTACGCCATTCGACCTCGCCCAAACCCATTTTGCCGACGAAACCCATCTGGTTCGTCGCCTCCTCCCGCTGGCACGGCTGTCCGCAGACGAGAACACCAGTGTGCAACGGTACGCACCATTGGTTGTCGAGCAACTGCGTGAACAGCATCGCCGGGGTAACGGATTCGATGCACTGTTGGCCGGCTTCCCGCATGACAGTCCTTCAGGCCAGGCGCTATTGACGCTGGCTGAAGTCTTACCCCGCATGCCGGACGACGCCAGCACCGACAGGATGATCATCGAGGCACTGCATGCAGTGGACTGGCAGCAGGTCAATGCGTCGTCAGCGGTGGTTCGCCTGGCGCGCTGGACCCTCGTGCGCGCAAGCAGCTGGAGCGAACACGAGCGGACCGAACCCTTGGTCAGACTCGGATTGCGCAAGGCGCTCCGCGAACTGGGTCGTCACTTCGTCATCGCCGAGCGGATCGACGACGCGCTTGCGCGGCGCAACCCTGCCTTGAGCTACTCGTTCGGCATCCTCGGCGAAAGTGCACAGACCCAGGCCGATGTCGATCGCTACGAGACCGCTTGCCGGGATGCACTGCTGGCGCTTTCCAGCGACGCCGCAGCAAGAAAATCCGGAATTTCGCTCAAACTGTCGGCACTCCATCCGCGCTACGAGCCCCGCCAGATCGATCGGGTGCGTGAAACGCTCTGGCCCCGACTGCGCGCACTCGCCCAACTGGCGCACCAGCACGATATTCCGCTCACGATCGACGCAGAGGAAAGCGATCGTCTGTTATTGGGTCTGATGCTGTTCGAACGACTGCTGGCCGAGCCGGCGCTGGCCAACTGGGACAGGTTGGGCATCACCGTGCAGGCCAGCCAGAAGCGGGCCATCGCGCTCATCGACCAGCTGGTCGAACAGGCCCGCCTCCATCAGCGGCGTTTTGGCATCCGGCTGGTCAAAGGCGCGTACTGGGACGACGACATCCGGCAGGCACAGCGTGAAGGCTGGGCCGACTACCCTGCATTCACGCGCAAATCGCACACGGACATCAGCTACCTGGCCTGCGCCCGCCGTTTGCTCGATGCCGGCGAGATCGTCGTTCCCGTATTCGCCACGCACAACGTCGACACGGCCCTTGCGGTTCATGCGATCGCGGCGGGCCGGCCCTTCGAGTACCAATGCCTGTTCGGTCTGGGCGAGTCGTTGTACGACCTGCTGCCCGGCCATGGCCTGCCACCCTGCCAGATTTATGCGCCGGTTGGCGATGAGATCGCCCGGCAGCCTTATCTGATCCGGCGGTTGCTTGAGAACAGTGCCAACAACGTCGTCCTCCAACGCTTGCTGGCCAGTGACGAACCGGGCACCTCCTATTGCGACCCGATGACCGATGCCCTCGCCCATCCCGAACCCGCCCTGCCGCCACCCTGCCATCGTGCCGACGGGGACCTCGCAGCGACGGGAATATGCTGGAGCGATGCGACTGCGACGTCGCTGCTGGCGCAAGCCCTTGCCCCAAGCGACCGCCATACCGCCACGCCCACGTACCCGGCCCCCGAGGCTAGCCGGAGTGGCCGGGTGATTTTCGAATCGGCACGGCCGGATGTCTGCCTCGGCCATACCGTCGATGCCAGCGATGCCGACATCGACTTCGCTTTGACGCGCGCCAGCTCGATCGCCCCCGTCTGGGCAGCAACACCGCCGGACATACGCGCCAACTGCGTCAATGCCATGGCCGACGCCTTGGTCGAAAACCGGGCGACCTTGCTGCACCTGCTGGTTCGGGAGGCCGGCAGGACACCGGCCGATGCACTGGCGGAATGGCGCGAAGCCGTTGCGCTCTGCCGGCAACACGCCCGCCACGTGCAAGAGGAATGGGGTAGCCCCAAGCCACTCGGCATCGTCGCAGTCCTTGGTGCCAGCGCATCGCCGCTGGCCACCTTCGTCAGTCATATTGCAGCGGCACTGGTCGCAGGCAATCCGGTTCTGGCCAAACCGGCCTCGCCCACGGCACTGATCGCGGCAGCGGTAATCGCCGCCGGCCACATGGGCGGGCTGGATCGCGACGTGCTTCAGCTGCTGCCCGGTGGCGCGACCGTAGGGGCCCGTCTCGTCGCCGACCCGCGGATCGGCGGTGTCGTGTCGGCCGGCTCGGCGGCAACGGCACACGCCCTTCAGCGGAGTCTGGCGCGCCACGAGGCACTGAAGCTGCTACTGGCGAAATCCGGCGGACTGAACACCCTGATCGCCGACACATCAACGTGCACTGAACACGTGGTGCGTGATGCGATCACCAGCGCCTTCTCGCACGCCGGCCAACACGCCAGCGCATTGCGCTTGCTGTGCATTCCGTATGGATCGGCCAATGAACTGATTGCCAGGCTGCACGCCGCCATGGCCGAACTCCGGCTCGGCGATCCGGCCGCGACCAGCACCGACGTCGGCCCCCTGATCTCCGCAAGCGTCGCCGAGCAGGTGCAGGCGAACATTGCCGCACTGCATCGCGCCGGTTATCCGGGCGCCCAGCACGGCATCGTCGATGGCTTCGTGCCGCAAACCCTCGTGGCACCGACCTTGGTCGAAATTGATCGCCCCGACGCACTGCCGGCAGGATTCACCGGCCCCGTGCTCGCAGTACTGCGCTATGCGCCCGAGCAGCTGCCAGCCTTGCTGAGCAGTCTCGATACCTGCATGCAGGGTGGCAGCCTGGCGATCTACAGCCGCGGCCCGCATTTCATCGACGCGGTTCGCGCACGCATTCGTTCCGACGCGATTCACATCAACTGTACCCCCACCGGCTCGAACGCATGGCAAGACAGTCTGGTTGACCTGATGACCCGGGATGGCGATCCGTTCCGGCCCGGCGCCGTTGATCCAGCCATTCAACAACTTGCCGAGCGGCTTCACAGGCTGGTGGACCGCGACTGCGAACCCGATAAAACAGCTGTGCTGCACATGCTGATTGACGACACGACGGCCCGCTCGCCGGTCGGCCGCCATGAAGAAAGGGCGGCACCGGCCGGAGAGCGGCAGACGCGCATGTGGCGCCCCCTCGGGCTGATTGCCTGCCTCGGCCACGATGCGACCATGCTGCGCCAGCAGTTGATCGTGGTTTTGCTGACCGGCAATACCGCAGTGCTTCCCGACCTCGACGCGCCTGCTGTATGGGCATCCGAACTGGCCGGGCACTGCCAAATCGCCCCCGATCCGCTCGCGTTGCCGATCGTCGCCTGCCTGTGTGCCACCCCGCCAACTGTTGCATTCAAACAGCATCTGGCGCAGCGGGGCGACACCATCGTCTCGCTGATCACGCCCATCGCGCAGAACCGCTACCCGCTCCATCGCCTTGTCAGCGAAACGGCAGTTTGGGAGACCCTCGCCTCGGGCTGCGGCAGCGCGGATTTGCTCGACACAGCCAAGTAAAACCATCATTTCAAACGAACGACCCACAAGTGTCTGACTAGGGTGTCAGCCGGCTGCACCGGATGATGCTAACCGTACTAGCCTCGCGGCTCACAAGTAAGGGAAAGCACCAAGTATTGAAGGCTTGACGCGCGAATGTAAGTTTTCAACATCCACTGCTACGGTAATAATCACGTAGAACTGCACCGCTCCGCAGCGCCGACCACAAGCCGGCAACGGGTGGTGAACACCGCGTCCCACCGGATACGGCCGGGCCTGGCGCCATGCCAACCCCGATCAGGCAACAACCCGCAAAGCAAAAAAAGCGCTACGAGGACACTACGGTGGACATATTCCTGCAACAAATCATCAATGGCCTGGTGGTCGGCAGCATTTATGCGCTGATCGCACTGGGCTACACCATGGTGTACGGCATCATGCAGCTGATCAATTTCGCCCACGGCGAAATCGTCATGATCGGCGCCATGGTCACCATCACCTGCATCAATCTGCTGATCGGCGCCGGCGTCAATCTGCCCGGCCCGCTGCTGCTGCTGGCCGGCCTGCTGATGGCCATTCCGATCTCGATGCTGCTTGGCTTCACCATCGAACGCGTGGCCTACCGGCCTTTGCGACGTGCGCCACGGCTCGCGCCGCTGATCACGGCAATCGGTGTATCGATCGTGCTTCAGCAAGTGGCGATGCTGATCTGGGGTCGCAACTACCGGCCCTTCCCGCAAATCCTGCCCACCACGGTGCATGACTTCTTTGGTGCAGCCGTCACCGACCTGCAGATCGCCATCGTCATCCTGTCGCTGGTGCTGATGGCCGGGCTGTTCTGGCTGATCGAGAAAACCCGCCTCGGCCGGGCGATGCGCGCGACCGCGCAGAACCCGGAAGTCGCCGGCCTGATGGGCGTGAACATCAATACGGTGATCTCGATGACCTTCATCATCGGATCGTCGCTCGGCGCCGTTGCCGGCGTGATGGTTGCCGCCAACTATGACCAGGCCCATGCCTACATGGGCTTCATGATCGGCCTGAAGGCATTCACCGCCGCCGTGCTTGGCGGTATCGGCAACATCGGCGGCGCTGTCGTCGGCGGGCTGTTGCTCGGCATCATCGAAAGCCTCGGCTCTGGCTACCTCGGCGATCTGACCGGCGGCTTCCTCGGCAGCCACTACAAGGACATCTTCGCCTTTGTCGTGCTGATCGGCGTGCTGGTCTTCCGTCCGTCCGGCCTGCTCGGCGAACGTGTTGCAGAACGCGCCTGATCCGCGGAGAGAAAACATGCAATCGAAAAAACAGATCATTGCCTTCGCCGCGCTCGCGGTCGTGCTGGCCATCCTGCCCTGGGCGATTACCGGCGGCTTCGAGAACGGCAAGTCGTGGCTTCGTGCGGTCGACTTCGCGCTGCTCTACATCATGCTCGCGCTCGGCCTCAACATTGTCGTCGGCTTCGCAGGTCTGCTCGACCTCGGCTACATCGCCTTCTATGCAGTCGGTGCGTACTCGTTTGCGCTGCTGAACTCGCCTCATCTGGCACATGTGCTGCCGGCGTGGCTGATGAATCCACCACTGCTGGTCATGTTGCTGATCGCAGCCTGCGTCGCCGGGGTATTCGGCGTATTGCTCGGCACGCCTACGCTGAAATTGCGAGGTGACTACCTGGCCATCGTGACGCTCGGCTTCGGCGAGATCATCCGCATCTTCCTGAACAACCTGGACCGTCCGGTCAACATCACCAACGGCCCGCAAGGCATCAACAACATCGCCAAGGTCAACATCGCCGGTTACGACCTCGGTCGGCCGATCGAGTGGTTCGGCATCGTGTTCGATACCGTACACCTGTACTACTACCTGATTCTGGCGTTCTGCTGTCTGATCATCTTCGTCACCCTGCGCCTGCAGCGCTCGCGCATCGGTCGCGCCTGGGTAGCAATTCGTGAGGATGAGATCGCCGCCAATGCAATGGGCATCAACACCCGCAACGTCAAGCTCCTGGCCTTTGCGATGGGCGCGTCGTTCGGAGGCGTTTCGGGCGCCCTGTTCGCCAGCTTCCAGGGCTTCGTGTCGCCGGAATCGTTCGTGCTGATGGAGTCGATCATGGTGCTGTGCATGGTCGTGCTCGGCGGCATGGGCCACATCCCTGGCGTCATCCTCGGCGCGATTCTGGTATCGATCACGCCGGAAATACTGCGCGACGTGATCAACCCGCTGCAATCGGCCGTCTTCGGCAAGCGACTCTTCGATCCGGAGAACCTGCGCATGCTGATCTTCGGCCTGGCCATGATCACCATCATGCTGCTGCGACCCGAAGGGCTGTGGCCATCCAAGCGTCGCGCCCGCGAGTTCCATGAGCACGACGAGGAGGCCAAGGCATGAGCGCCCCGCTGCTGAAAATCGATGGCATCCACAAACGCTTTGGTGGCCTGCACGCGCTGAACGACGTTGCACTGTCGATCAACGCCGGCGAAATCTACGGCCTCATCGGCCCGAACGGTGCCGGCAAGACCACGCTGTTCAATGTCCTGACCGGTCTGTACCAGCCCGACGAGGGCAGCTTCTCCTTCAACGGGAAGGACCTGTTCCGGCAGAAGCCCTATGTCGTTGTGGAGTCGGGCATTGCCCGCACCTTCCAGAACATCCGGCTGTTCGCCAACATGACCGCGCTCGAGAACGTCATGGTGGGCCAGCACGTACGTACGGCTGCCGGCGTGTTCGGCGCGGTCTTCCGCGGCCCGAAGGCCAAGGCCGAAGAAGCTGCGATCGCCGCCCGGGCGCAGGAGCTGCTCGACTACGTCGGCATCGGCAAGCGCCATGACGAACTGGCGCGCAATCTCAGCTATGGCGACCAGCGCCGGCTCGAGATCGCGCGGGCGCTGGCCACCAGACCGACCCTGCTGGCACTCGACGAGCCGGCGGCCGGGATGAATCCGAAGGAAACCGACCAGCTCAAGGCGCTGATGGAAAAAATCCGGGCCGACGGCGTCACCATCCTGCTGATCGAACACGACGTGAAGCTGATGATGGGTCTGTGCGACCGGATTGCCGTGCTCGACTACGGCAAGAAGATCGCAGAAGGCATTCCAGAAAAAGTGAAAAACGACCCACGCGTGATCGAGGCCTACCTCGGCGTCGCGCCGGAATAACGGAGCTCATCCATGAACCCGCTCCTCGAAATCAAAGACCTGAAAGTGGCCTACGGCGGCATTCATGCCGTCAAGGGCATCGACCTCGACATCAAGCAAGGCGAACTCGTCGCACTGATCGGCGCCAACGGTGCCGGCAAAAGCACTACGCTGAAAACGCTGGTCGGCATGGTCAAGCCCGCCGGCGGTGAAATCCGCTTCGACGGCAAACCGACCGCCAAGCTTGCGCCCTACGACTATGTGGGCCGGGGCCTGGTTCTCGTACCGGAAGGCCGGGGCATCTTCGGCCGCCTCACCGTCGAAGAGAACCTTCAGATGGGCGCCTACGTGCGCAACGACAAAGCCGAGATCGCCAACGACATCGACCGCGTCTTCAGCCTGTTTCCGCGCCTGAAGGAGCGCCGGGCCCAGCTGGCCGGCACGCTCTCCGGCGGCGAACAGCAGATGGTCGCCATCGGCCGGGCCATGATGAGCCGACCCAAGCTGTTGCTGCTCGATGAACCTTCGATGGGTCTGGCACCGATCATCGTGCAGAAGATTTTCGAAATCATCCGAATGATTGCAGCCGAAGGCGTCACCATGTTGCTGGTCGAACAGAATGCCAAGCTGGCGCTGCAGACTGCCGATCGCGGCTACGTGATGGAATCGGGCCGGATTACCCTGGCTGACAGCGCAGCCAACCTGCTTGCCAACGAGAAAATCCAGCAGGCTTATCTGGGCGAGTAAAATCCCGCCGGATTGCTACCCCGTAACGGGCCGCTGCATGCGGCCCGTTTTACTTGAGCCGACCATGCCCGCCCCCGCCTTCATCGCTAAAGCCGCGGTCTCCGCCCTGTTGCTTCCCCCTACCAACGCGCTGATCCTGATTCTCGCCGGCCTCTGGTGCTTGCGTCGCAGGCCATGGCTCGGGCGCAGCCTGATCGGCATCGGCGTGACATCGATTTACCTGCTGTCGACACCGCTGCTTGCCAATGCACTGATGCAGGCGCTGGAGCCGCCACCGGTATCCGCAAAAGCGCTGGCGGAGTCGACCGCAATCGTCTGCCTGGGAGGCGGCAAGCGTTTCGGGGCGTACGACGAGCCAGGTGGCGAAGCGGTCAACAACGCCACGCTGGTGCGGCTTCGTTACTGCGCACGACTGGCACGGCAAAGCAGTCTGCCGGTACTGGTGTCGGGTGGCGCCCCCGTTGGCGGCATTCCGGAGGCCGGTCTGATGGCCACAACCCTGCATGACGACTTCGGCATCACCGCCCGCTGGGTTGAAGCCGGTTCCGACGACACCGCCGACAACGCAAGGCTCAGCGCTCAAATGCTGCTGCCGCACTATCGGCGCATCATCCTCGTCAGTCAGGCCTGGCATCTGCCACGCGCAATGCAGGCCTATCGCGCAGCTGGGTTCGACGTCCGTCCGGCCGGCACCGACTACGCCAATCGCGAACCGTTCAGCGTACTGTCGCTTCTCCCCAAGGACCGTGCGCTTTACGCCAGCAGCGTAGCGATGCGCGAGCTGATCGGGCAGCTTTGGTACAACATCAGGCGCAGCTGAACGGCAATCACGGCGTCTGCGCATACAATCTCGTTCAACCCTGAGCAACAGGGACAAGAAGAGGAGACAAAAATGATCAGATACCTGCCCGCACTGGCCGTTCTGGCCCTGCTTGCCGGTTGCGAGCCGGCACCGGTTGTACCCGGTGCAGCCAGCACGCCCAGCGTCGCCACGGCGCCGACACCCGTCCACAATGCCGATGACCGCGCATCGAACCCCTTGCTGAACGTCCCGCCCGATGCCTTCATGAGCGTGATCGGTGACTGCGGCAACAAACTGTTCGGCAAGAAGCCGGATGGAAGCGCGACCATCGATTGCCTGGCCGAAATTCGCGCTTCGGCGCGCAAGGCAGGCCTTGGCGAGATCAGCGACATCCAGTTGGCCGATCCCTACATCAGCGAACGCTGGCGCAGCGAAATGGCAAAGCAATCGCAGCATTGATTGATCGCAGCCCCATAAAAAAACCCCGCCGGAGCGGGGTTTTTTGCGAATGGCTGAGGCTTACTGCACCTTGGCCTTCGAGACGAGGTCCTCGACGTACTTCTGGACCTTCTGGCCTTGCATTTCGCGCTGCAGTTCCGGCTTCACTTCCTCGAAGCTCGGGCCCTTGGCATCGCGGGTCTCGTCCAGCTTGATGATGTGGTAGCCGAACTGGGTCTTCACCGGAGTCTGGGTGATCTGGCCCTTGGTCAGCTTGGTCATCGCGCCCGAGAATTCCGGCACGAAGCTGTTCGGGTTCGCCCATCCCAGATCGCCACCCTTCTCCGCGCTGCCCTTGTCGAGCGAGTTCTTCTTCGCCAGATCGGCAAAATTCGCACCCTTCTTCAGCTGCGCGAGGATGGCCTTCGCCTGGGCTTCATCCTTCACCAGGATGTGGCGGGCATGGTATTCCTTGCCGCTGAAGTTGGCCTTGATCTTGTCGTACTCTTTCTTGAGTTCGGCGTCGGAGATCGGGTTGGCCTTGACGTAATCGCGCACCAGCGCGCCGACCAGCACTTGCTGACGCATCATGTCCAGTTGAGCCTGGACTTCAGGGTTCTTGTCGTAGCCCTTCTTTTGCGCTTCCTGATACAGCGCTTCATTGCGGATCAGGTCTTCCTTGATCTTGGCACGCAGTTCCGGCGAGTCCTTCTGGCCGCGCTCGGTCACTTGCTTGACGAAAAGATCCATGCGGCTGTCCGGAATGGCCACGCCGTTGACGGTGGCTACGTTGCCGGCAAAAGCGACGCTCATGGCCAGGCCGAGAGACAGTGCAATCAGTTTGGGTTGGCGCATCGAAAACATCCTTTGTGATGGTTCGTGATGATGAAGGTTTGTATTGCTTTTATTCAAAGCTCATCCGGCGTCAGCGCTTTCAGGCTGAGCGCGTGGATACGGTGCGGCATCAAATCGCCCAGCAGCGCATACACCTTTCGGTGGCGCGCCAGCGAATTGAGCCCGGCAAATGCGTCGGAGACGATCAGCACGTCGAAGTGCCCGCCTCCCGCCGCTGCACCGGCGTGGCCGGCATGTGCGGCGCTGTCGTCGTGTACGTCCAGCGCTTCTGGCGCCAGCACGGTCAGACGGCTGCGGATTTCGTCTACAAGCGGATTTGTCATGAATTCGTCAGGGTAACACGTGCTTGAAAGGCTTGACGACGACCGAGACGTAGACGTCGGCGGCGCGGTACGGATCGGCATCGGCCCAGCTTTGCGCGGCGTCGAGGCCGTCAAACTCGGCAACGATCAGGCTGCCCGAAAATCCGGCCGGCCCGGGATCGACGGCATCGACAGCCGGAAACGGCCCGGCCAGAACAAGCCGCCCTTCGTTTTTCAGCGTTTCAAGCCGGGCCAGATGGGCCGGGCGGGCTGCCAGCCGGTCGGCCAGACTATCGGCCCTGTCGGTGGCAATGATGGCGTACAGCGGCATGCTTATTCCTTGCTTTGATCCGGCGTAGCGTCGTCAAGATAACGGCTCAGCACCAGACCTTGTCCGAGCACGAACAGCAAGGTCAGACCCAGCGTGCCAAACAGTTTGAACTTGACCCAGATGTCTTCGCCAAAATGGAAGGCCACGAAGAGGTTCAACGCACCCATGGCGGCGAAAAACACCGCCCAGGCCAGATTGACCTTGTCCCATACCGGCTGTGGCAGCTGCAATTGCTGCCCCATCAGCTTTTGCATCAGGTTCTGGTTGCGCAGCCATTTGGCACCGAGCAACAGCACCGCGAACACCCAGTAAAGCGCCGTCGGTTTCCAGAAGATGAAGGTTTTGTCGTGCAGCAGCAGCGTCGCGCCACCCAGCACCGTCACGAGGCCGAAACTGAGCCAAAGGGTCGGTTCGACCTTGCGCCAGCGGATCCACGAATAGGCCACCTGCCCGCCTGTCGTCACGATGGCGACCGCCGTAGCGAGGAACAAATCGTGGGTAATCGAGTAGGCGCCGAAAAACAGCAGGATCGGAAATAGATCGAAGAGGAACTTCATTGACTAGCCGTAACGTCGGAATGCGGCATTATGCAGCGGTGGTAGTGGCAAAAACAAGCCAAAATCTACCCCGCCGAGCCAGGAACTTCCTGCCGTCGGGCGAAAAAAAAGCGCCGCGGGAAGGCGGCGCTCAAATACCACTGGAGATACACGAAGCATCAGCTTGCGAAACCCATAGTGCGCCACCGTCGCGGCCTTCGCCTTGATCGCGGTCAAGTTTGCGCTCGACGCCCCGCGCGAACCTGCGGAAATGAAAAAAGCCGGATTGCTGTCTGACAAGCAATCCGGCTTTTTTCGAATCTGGGTGGCGAGCCCGACCCCCGGCACTGGCATCAAAAGCTGTGGCTGCTTCCTTCCGGACCTGACCAAGTTCACCTTCTAGCCATGCGGGGAGACCCGCCATCGAAGGAGTGACTATACCACAGCGCGCCCCGTCGTGGAATCGGCTTCACCATGCTCGCCGCACCAATCCTCGACAAACGCCCGCGCGCGCGCCTCGACCCCGTGCCCTTCACGCAAAACGGCATACAACTTGGTCAGCGCGGCCTCCGGCGTCATCTGCCCTCCGTCAAGCATCGCACCATCCGCCAGCACACCCGCCGCATACAGACCCGGCCGCGCCGTACCACGCGGACAAATGCTCAGATTGACCACCGGTATCCGCACGGCCAAATCGGCCAGCACCGACAACAAGTCAGGATGGGCCGGCACGTTGCCGCTACCGAAACTTTGCAGCAGCAAGGCATCCGGCGCCGCGTTTCGCAGTGCATCGGCCAGCCATTCGACACTGAATCCGGGCGCCAACTGGACATGCAATACACGCGCCGCATCATTGACGGGAAGAACGTCCGGCGACACGCCTTTTGCGGGCAGCCGGAACCGTGCCAACGCAAACTCCCATCCGCCGGCAGCAAACCGACCAAGCGGCAATTCGTTCGGCGCGGCAAACGCATCGTCGTCATCACAATCGAGCTTGCGGACCCGGCACCCCCGCCACAACTGATTCGCCATCACGACGCCCACCTCGGCGAACCCCTCGGGCCGGCCAAGCAATGCCAGCGCCGCCTTGACGTTGCCAGGCGCGTCACTACCGGGTTCGAACCATGGGCGCATTGCACCGGTCAGCAGCACCGGCTTGTTCAGGCCACGCAACAGCATGGACAACGCTGACGCAGTCCAGGCCAGCGTATCGGTGCCATGCAGCACCAGAAAGCCGTCGTACTCGTACCCCCGCCCGATGATGTCAGTTGCGATCCGGTTCCAGTGCGCCGGCCCCATTGCGCTGGAGTCGAGCAAGGGCGTGTATTCGATCAGATCGGCATCGGGCGCCAACTGCTGCAAACGTTCGGTCAGCGCGCCCGGCACCGGCGCAAGCCCGGCCGGACCGGGCTGCATGCCGATGGTGCCGCCAGCGTAAATAACCAAGATAGACATGTTGACCTCGTGCGATAGCCGGTGCTGTGGTTAAAATTGCGTTTTGCTTTCGAATCGCAGCCATGACCATTGTCGACAACCGCAAGGCGTTTCACGACTACTTCATCGAAGAGCGCTTCGAAGCCGGCCTTGTGCTCGAAGGCTGGGAAGTCAAATCGATTCGCGCCGGCCGGGTTCAACTGAAAGAGTCCTACGTCAGCTACATCAAGGGCGATTTCTGGCTGCTCGGCGCGCATATTTCGCCGCTCTCAACCGCATCGACCCACGTGATGCCGGACCCGACCCGCATCCGCAAACTGCTGCTCAAGGCCAGCGAAATCGAGAAGCTGTCGGTCAAGGTCGAGCGCGCCGGTTACACCGTCGCCGCCCTGAACATGCACTTCACCCGCGGACGGATCAAGCTGGAAATCGGTCTCGCCAAGGGCAAGAAGCAGCACGACAAGCGCGAAACCGAGAAAGAGCGTGAGTGGCTGCGCGAAAAGCAGCGGCTGCTGCGCGCCAAGTGAACACGATGCTAACGAAAACGGCCCGCAATGCGGGCCGTTTTCGTTAGCGCGCCTTGTCGCCGATCCGGCTTTCCTTGCCCGACAACAGGCCGCGAATGTTTTCATGGTGACGTGCAATCAACAGCACGGCGATGAAGCCGACGGCATACCAGTACACCGGCTGCGGCATCCACCACCAGGTGAGCACCGGTGCAATCACGGCCGCCAGCAAGGCAGCCAGCGATGAAATCTTGAAGCCCTTGGCCATCACCAGCCAGACCGCCATCACGACCAGACCGACCCGCCAATCCAGCGCCAGCAAAATGCCCGCGGCAGTTGCTACGCCCTTGCCGCCCTTGAAGCGGAAGAACACCGGCCACATGTGCCCCAGTGCCACGCCGACCGCAGCCAGCGCGATGGCTGCGTCCCCCAGACCCAGCTTCGGCGCGACCAGTTGCGCCAGCCACACGGCCAGCCAGCCTTTGAGCGCATCGCCGGCCAGCGTCAACGCGGCAGCTTTTTTGTTGCCGCTCCGCAAGACATTGGTCGCGCCCGGATTGCCCGAACCGTAGCTGCGCGGATCGGCCAGACCCATCACGCGGGAAACGATCACGGCGAACGACAGGGAGCCGATCAGATAGGCAGCAAGGGCAAGCATTAGCGAGGACACGGTCAAATCCACTACAATCGCGGGCTTGGCATTGTAAGTCATTGCGGGGCGAGCGCAGCAATTCGCGCATAAGTCACGCAACAGGAACATGGACACCATCTATTTGCACGGCGTTCGCGCCCAAACCCTGATCGGCTGGTACGACTGGGAACGCACGGCACAGCAGGACGTCGAACTCGACCTCGACATCGGCCTGCCTTCGAACCGCGCCAGCGCGTCCGACGACCTCGTCGATACGATCGATTACGACCTGGTCGTGCGCACGCTGCGCGACGAGCTGACGCAGCAGCATTTTCTGCTACTTGAAGCACTCGCGGACTTCATCGCCCGCGTCCTGCTCGAACGGTTCGGCACCCCCTGGGTGCGCGTCTCGGTCACCAAACTTGGCATTTTGCAAGACGTCGCGCGCGTCGGCGTCACGATCGAACGCGGGCATCGCACCTAGGACGGCTCCGGCTTTCCTGGCAAAAATCGATCCGCGGCATTGAACTTGTCGGCCGGCACCCCCACTAAGAGTGGCAATAGTTAACAAACTCCAGACCACAACCACATGGGACCCCGGTTCATGACAACTCGGCCGATGCGCCAGCACCTGTTGCTGGGCCTTCTCACGATTTCGCTTTTTGCCAGCCCGCTCGCCGAAGCCAAGCGTCTTGGCGGCAGCCGCTCAACCGGCATGCAACGCAGCACCGCGCCCAAACAGGCACCGCAAGCGCCAATGCAACAGGCCGCGCCAGCCCCTGCACAGACACCGGCACAACAACCCGCCCGCAGCGGCGTTGGCACGGCACTGGCCGGCGCAGCAGTCGGCGCAGCCGGCGGCTACATGCTCGGCAAGGCCATGAATGCATCCGGCACTGCCGAGTCACAAGGCAGCAGCTTCCCCTGGGGCTGGATCCTGCTACTGGGCGGCCTGACCATCGCCGGCGTGATGTTCATGCGTCGTCGCGCGCAGGCGGGCCGCACGGCTCCGGCCGGCTATGCGCCGGCTGCAGCAGGGGGCGCCAACTGGCAATCCCAGCCGGCTCCGCAGTCCGATCGCGTCTTCCGAATGGGTGACGGCATGGGCACCGCACCGGCCGCGCAAGCCATCACCCGCCTGCCCGACGGCACCGAAAGCGCGGCGTTCCTTCGTCAGGCACGCGCGAGCTTTCTGCACATGCAGGCACTGAATAGCCCGGAGCAACTGGAAGAGCTGCGCAACTACCTGACCCCGGAAATGTTCACCTCGCTGCAAGCCGAAATCGGCAGCAATCAGGACATAGCCGAATTCCCGGAACTGCAAGCCGAAATGGTCGACGCAGGCGAAAGCAACGGCCAGCTCGTTGCCAGTGCACGCTTCTTCGGCAAGGTCAGCGAATCGCTGGGCGCGCCGGCCGTGCCATTCTCCGAAATCTGGCACTTCGTCAAGCTCAAGCCCAACGATCCGCGCTGGGTACTGGCCGGGATCCAGCAGGTCAATTAAACGATCCGCACGACGCAAAGGGCATCTATCAACGCGAAACGGATTGATTTGGCTTACAATGCAGACAAATCAACCAGAATTCCGTTGACGATGCCCATCCTGCGCCGCCCCTTCCTTTTCCTGCTGCTGATTCTCCCCCTCACGGCCTGTGACCAAGTCACAGGCCTTTTGAATAAGCAGCAGGAAAACGGCAAGGCAATCGGTGCAGCATGCCGGCATAGTGGCCGAGCACTGGAAGATTGCTACCAACGCAACGCCAGGGTAGCCAAAGCGGATATCTATACGGGCTGGAAAGAGATGAACGAGTACATGCTCGCCAAGAAAATGGATATCGTTCCGGCTCCCGCCGATTCGGCCGACCAACAGTCGACCGGGAACGCAAGCAGCGTCGCATCCGCACCGCACGATGGTGCAAATGCATCGAATACCCACAATTAAAAAGCCGACCCAACAGGGCTTTAAGCAAGGACATCTACCATGGAACATTCGCTCAAAACCTTTTTGACGCAACTGCCGATTTTCGAGCAGTTCTCCGACAGCGACCTCGAAATCGTTTTCAACGCTGCAGTCAAACGCCAACTCCCCAAAGGCACCTTCCTCTTCCGCGAGGGCGACCCCGGCGAGGCAATGTACGTTCTGGTCGAAGGCCGCACCCGGTCGTTTACCAGTGACAACCAAGGCAAGGAATTCGTCTTCACCATTGGCGAACCGGGCGACGTGTTCGGCGAAATCTCGATGCTCGACGAAGAACCGCGCTCCTGGTCGACGCAGACCGAGGAAGACTCGACCTTCCTGATGTTCACCAAACAGGACTTCCGCACGGCGATCGACACCTACCCGCAGCTGAAGGACAAACTGATCCTCAACCTGGCACGCATGATTCGCCAGCTGTCGACAACGATGAAGAATCTCGCGTTGCTTGACGTCTACGGCCGGGTTCGTGCGCTGTTCGAAACCATGATTATCGAAATTGACGGCGTCACGATGATTTCAGAGCCGCTGACCCAGCAGGCCATTGCCGACCGCGTCGGCTCTTCGCGCGAAATGATCGCGCGCATCCTCAAGGAATTGGTGTTTGGCGGCTACGTTCGCCTCGAGAACAAGCGGATCATCCTGCTGCAAAAACTGCCCGAGCGTTTCTGAGCATCCATCATGAACACCGCACCCAAGCCGGCAAACGCCGGCTTTTTTTTTCGACCGTTTGAAGTGACGCCCCCTCTCGAACACAGGCGGTATAATCTGCTGTTTCATCCGGCCGCTGCATCATGAATCAATTGGACCACGCCGTTGCCTTGCTGCGCCAGGGCGAGCTCGTCGCCATCCCGACCGAAACGGTTTACGGCCTGGCCGCCGATGCAGCCAACCCGAATGCGGTAGCGAAGATTTTTGCACTCAAAGGACGCCCCAGCGACCACCCGCTGATCGTCCATATCGCCGGCACCGAACAGCTTGACGACTGGGCAGTGGACATCCCCGCCGACGCACGCCGCTTGGCCGAAGCCTTCTGGCCCGGCCCGTTGACGCTGATCCTCAAGCGCCACCCCCGCGTCCCCGATGCCGTCACCGGCGGCCAGGATACGGTCGGGCTGCGCGCCCCCGCCCACCCGCTGGCCCACGCGCTGCTGACGCAGTTCGGCGGCGGCCTCGCCGCGCCGTCGGCCAACCGCTTTGGCCATGTCAGCCCTACAACGGCACAGCACGTCCTCGATGAGTTCGGCGAATCCTGCCCGCTGGTTCTCGATGGCGGCGCGAGCCCGGTTGGCGTCGAATCGACCATTGTCAGCCTGATCGACGACACCCCCAAACTGCTTCGCCCGGGCGGCATTGCGCGTGAAGCCATCGAAGCGGTACTCGGTCACGAGCTCGAGCACCACGAAAGCAACAAAACGGCCAAGATCCGCGCATCCGGCCTGCTCGACTCTCATTACGCGCCGAGAACTCCCCTGATCCTCGGCCCGCTACCGCAACTGCTTGAAGAGGCCGGACGACGGCTCGCCGACGGCGAACGGGTGCTGCTATTGCACCGAACGGCCATTACCGCCTCCATCGACGGGATCACGCAACACACTCTCGCTCAAACAGCCCAGCAGTTCGCCAGCGAGCTCTATGCCCTCCTTCGCCAGCACGATCGCCAGTACGACATCCTCCTGATGGAAACGCCACCGTCGTCCCCCGAGTGGCTGGCGGTGAACGACCGCCTCAAACGGGCGGCAACTCGCCGGCTGCCGTAAGCGAAAGTGCCGATTGTCAGCATTTACTTGACGCACCTCGGCATTCCGCCAAGTAACTATTGCCCTGTATTGACAGGACTCTTTATCATGCCTCCTTGCCCTCGAAGAAGGGTGGGGAGGCGTCGTGAAAAAGCACTCGGGTTTTACTCTTATCGAGCTGATGATCGTCGTCGCGATCATCGGCATCCTTGCAGCAATCGCCCTGCCAAACTATCAGGATTACGTAAGAAAAAGCCGGCGCGCTGATGCCTATTCCGCTCTGTCCAAAATTCAGCACGACATGGAGCGCTTTCGACTCAACTGCCCTTTCTATCCGCAGAATCTTGGCAGCAGCAATACCTGCGGCGCCAATAGCGGAGCATCGACACTTGGCGGGTATTCGTCCACCAGCTCGCCCGACGGTTATTACACGCTTTCCCTGAGCAGCAGCTCCTCGACGGGCTACAGCGCAAATGCCACCGCGGTTTCTGGTCGATCGCAAGCTGCCGACAAGAAAACCGGGCAATTCGATTGCACGACGCTACGCCTGGTAGTGAGCGCTGGCGACGCCCGCTTCAAAGACCAAGACGGCAGTAGCGAACGATGCCGAAGCAAATAACTCAGGAAAGCGGGTTTAGCCTGATCGAATTGATGATCGTCATTGCCTTGATCGGCATTGTTTTAAGCATTGCCGCCCCCAGCCTCTCTGGCCTCATCCAACAAAAAAGACTGGGCGGGGCGGCAGAAAATCTGGCCAGCGATTTGCAATACGCGCGCAGCGAAGCAATCAAGCGCAATGCATCGACCTACCTGATTTTCCAGCGCAATTCTGGCGACTGGTGCTATGGCATATCAACCAACAGCGCCTGTGATTGCTCGACCAGCCCGGCAACCAGTTGCGACCTGAAAACGATCAGAAGCACCGACTACCCCAACGTTTCACTTGCAGCTAGCGTAACCGACGGTACCGTAGTGGCTTTTGACAGGGTCCGCGGCGTGCCAAGCGCATCATTGAATATCGATTTTGGCGACAGCCCTGCTTTGCGAACTACCATCACTGCAATCGGGCGCAGCAAAATCTGCTCTCCCGACAGCGACCATCTTGTGCCAGGGTACAAGCCATGCTGATGCGGCAAAAAGGATTCAGCATTCCTGAAATCATGGTCGCGCTCGTCATCGGCATGGTCCTGATTCTCGGCGCCACGACCTATCTGATGACCAATCTTCGCGCCAGCCGCGATATTGTTGCGCAAGCAAAGCTGAATCAGGACATGCGGGTAATCATGGACCTCATGACGCGTGACATCCGACGTGCGGGCTACTACGGCACTGCGACTGACACAGCCAATTTTGCACAGCTTTTCAGGACAAACACCGGCAATCCCGCTTTCGATGCTGCCACTTCCGACAACAATGCCGCATGCATCGTGTATCGCTACGATCTTGACGGAAATGGGGCGCTGGCTGCAAACGAGACCTATGGCTTCATGTTCTCAGGCACGGATCGCACTGCATATCTGCGCCAAGCCTCCGCGACGGGCACAAACTGCTCCGGAAGCAAGGGTGCCAGCGGTACCGTCGATTGGCTTGCCCTGAACGACGCAAACCAAATCGAAATCACTCGCGTCCAGTTTTGCTACGTCAACCCCGCAACGCCGAACGACATTCCGCCTGCCAGCTGCAACACATTTCCAACTGGTACCGCGATTCAGGCAATTGCCGTCATCTTGCAAGCCCGTCTTACCGGTAAGCCCGACAGCACGTTGACACTGCTGCAACGCATCCAGCTACGCAATTTGCCTACGGCATCTTAAGTCGGGAACGCCACGATGAAGCCCTTGCTCGCCCCTTCAAGCGCACCAGCCCGCCAGGCCGGATTGGCAACACTGTTGACCGTGGTCGTCATTCTCGCCATCGTCACACTGGTCTCGATGTATGCCAACCGCGCAGTCTTTCTCGAACAGAAGTCCGCCAACAACTACTACCACTCGGCCAAATCCCTCGGGGCGGCCGAAGCGGGACTGGATAGCATCTTTGCATCGCTTCAAGCAGACAAGGATGCAATGAAAACGCCAGGCGCAGCAACCCGATTGGTCTGTCTGGATACAAGCGGAAATGTCCGCTTCCTGACCGCCAACAGCAGTGGCAAAGCCTGTCCCGCTGACAGTAGCGCAAGCGCAGCAACCAAGTCTGTTTCAGCTGGGCTGGTCGACAGCCAAGAGGCATACACAGTTACGCTGACCGTCAACGCCGATGGCAAAACCATCAACATCAGCAGCCAAGGTTGCTCAGACACCAAAGGCACCAGTTGCTCGGCTAGCGATAGTTCGACCAGCACACTGCAGACCAGCGTCAACTGGGGAAGCGCGCTGAACACCCGCAATGCGGCAATGACTTCCAAGGCCGACTATCACCAGAACGGCTCGCTGCACGTGACGAAGGTCTCCGATTCGCCGGACCCGGCGTACAGCGTACTGGCAGGTGGCGACTACGGCATGGGCGGCTCGAGTGGTGTTGGCACCATCTGCAAGCAAGGCAGCACCAGTCCCGCCAGTTGCCCGGACGACTCGAACAGCGTCGCTGGAGAGGATGACTGGCAGTTTTTCCAGTCCACTTTCGGCACAACGCCCGATCTGCTGCGCACCAAGGCCAAGATTTACAAAAGCAACAGTACAAGCATGAACGGCTCCTCGCTCCCCCCCTTCCCTGCGAGCACGGGCCTCAATGCCGCGGCCATTACGGGACTCGGCACGCAAGTCATCTGGGTGGAAGGCGATTTGACGCTCAACGGCAGCGTTACCTTTGGCAGCAACACCAAGCCGATCGTACTGATCATCAACGGCAACCTGAACCTGCGCGGCACCACAAACAACATTTTCGGCTTTCTTTATGTCGTTGGTGCCGTTGGCGACGAATTCAGTTCCCGCTGCCACTGGGCCAATGACAGCGACTTGAGCAGTTGGTGGACGGGCTCAATGCCCCACCCCGGTGATGCCGCGGGCTGCTCAACCGCACTGGGTGGCGCACTGTCGGTCACAGGCGCCCTGGCCATCGAAGGATCGATCGTCAACGCGCCAGACTCGCTTCACCCGTTGCCATGGAAGTCATGGCGTGACGGCATTTCCTCGACCACCCCCAACAGCTACGACACAACCAATCACAACGTCACGCGCTACCGCTTCAGCTATCAGAACTACGGCACCACAGCGGTTTACTACGACAAGAACCTGCTTGACCAGATCGAACTCGACCCGGTACTCAAGCGCAGTCCGGGCAAGTGGAAGGATTTCTGACAATGCGCAAGCAATATGGTGTGGGCCTGATTGAGGTTCTCGTTGCCTTGCTGGTCATCGGCAGTGGACTGCTGGCCATCAGCCGGTTTCAGGGGACATTGATCGAAAATGCCAGCTTTACCAAGCAACGCTCGGAAGCCATGACGTATGCGGTGCAGCTGGTCGAGGGGCTGCGCAATTTGCCGTCGTGCATTACCCCCACCCCGGCCCCTGGCACACCGATGCCCGCCAGTGGATTCTGTGTAGGCACCGCCTATGCCAACATTGAGCTTGCTGACAACAACGCCTGTGATTTGTCCGCCACCAGTGGCGTGTCGGCATGCTACGGCGACGCGGCGGCCTTGAGCGGCAGTGGCACGTCCTACGCCCGACGCTGGAAAATCACCAACGTGGCAATCGCCGGCACCGTCTACAGCAAGCAGCTTGACGTCCGCATCGACTGGACCGACAACCGTGGCGACTTGCAGCAAACGCTGTTGAGCACGGTCATCTCCGCGAACCGCTGAGCAGCCGCAAGTCGGGCCACTGCGCAATTATCACTAATCAGCCCCTCCATGCTGGCTGATTGCAAGGAAACTCGTTTAAGATACCGCCCTTTCCGGGACGTCCAAGGCCGGCAACGACGAGGGGGCAATACCCTTTGTTCGCCAGAGGTGCCGCGCCCCATTTACCTCAGCGCCTCAGGCCGGGTAAAACGCCTCGACGTCCCCGTGCCGCCAGCGCAGCCAGTGCTTACAAGGACACTCGCATGCGTTTTTACTTCCCTGTCGTCATCATCGACGAAGACTTCCGCTCCGAAAACACCAGCGGCTCCGGCATCCGCGAGCTGGCTGCGGCCATCGAGGCCGAGGGCGTGGACGTCATCGGCTATACCAGCTATGGCGATCTGACCAGCTTCGCGCAGCAGCAAAGCCGCGCGGCCGGTTTTATCCTGTCGATCGACGACGAGGAGTTCGGTGGCGGCACCCCACAGGAAACCCAGGATGCGCTGACCAGCCTGCGCACCTTCGTCGCCGAGATCCGCCGCCGCAACCCGGACATCCCGATCTATCTGTACGGCGAAACGCGGACCGCGCGCCACATTCCGAACGACGTGCTGCGCGAGCTGCACGGCTTCATCCACATGCACGAGGACACGCCGGAGTTCGTCGCGCGCCACATCATTCGCGAGACGAAGAGCTACCTCGACACGCTGGCGCCGCCGTTCTTCCGCGCACTGGTGCATTACGCGCAGGACGGGTCGTACTCGTGGCACTGCCCGGGACACTCGGGTGGCGTGGCGTTCCTGAAGTCGCCGGTCGGCCAGATGTTCCACCAGTTCTTCGGCGAGAACATGCTGCGCGCCGACGTCTGCAACGCGGTGGATGAACTCGGCCAGCTGCTCGACCACACCGGCCCGGTGGCAGCCAGCGAGCGTAACGCCGCGCGCATCTTCAATGCCGATCACCTGTTTTTCGTCACCAACGGCACCAGCACGTCGAACAAGATCGTCTGGCACAGCACCGTAGCGCCGGGCGACATCGTCGTCGTCGACCGCAACTGCCACAAGTCCATCCTGCACGCGATCATGATGACCGGCGCGGTGCCGATCTTCCTGACGCCGACGCGCAATCATTACGGCATCATCGGGCCGATTCCGCGCAGCGAATTCGAGCCGGAGAACATCCGCAAGAAGATGCTCGCCAACCCGTTCTGCCGTGAAAAGCTCGAAGCCAATCCGGACGTGAAGCCGCGCGTGCTGACGATCACCCAGTCGACCTACGACGGCGTGATGTACAACGTCGAGGAAATCAAGGGGCTGCTGGACGGCGAGATCGAGACGCTGCACTTCGACGAAGCCTGGCTGCCGCACGCGGCGTTCCATGACTTCTACGGTGACTACCACGCAATCGGCGAAGGCCGGCCGCGCTGCAAGGATTCGATGGTGTTCTCGACCCAGTCGACGCACAAGCTGCTCGCCGGCCTCTCGCAGGCGTCGCAGATCCTGGTGCAGGACGCCGAGGACAACAAGCTCGACCGCGACATCTTCAACGAAGCGTATCTGATGCATACGTCGACGTCGCCGCAGTACTCGATCATTGCCTCGTGCGACGTCGCCGCGGCGATGATGGAAGCACCGGGCGGTACCGCGCTGGTCGAGGAGTCGCTGGCCGAAGCACTGGAATTCCGCCGTGCGATGCGCAAAGTGGACGAGGAATATGGTGCCGACTGGTGGTTCAAGGTCTGGGGGCCGGACGACCTGACCGACGAAGGTCTGGATCACCGCGACGCCTGGACGCTCAAGGCCGGTGAAGACTGGCACGGCTTCGGCGACATCGCCGAAGGCTTCAACATGCTCGACCCGATCAAGGCGACGATCCTGACGCCGGGGCTGAACGTGCACGGCGAGTTCGACGCTACCGGCATCCCGGCCGCCATCGTCAGCAAGTATCTGGCCGAGCATGGCGTCGTGATCGAAAAGACCGGCCTGTACTCGTTCTTCATCATGTTCACCATCGGCATCACCAAGGGCCGCTGGAACACGATGCTCACCGCGCTGCAGCAGTTCAAGGACGATTACGACAAGAACACCCCGCTGTGGCGCTGCCTGCCGGACTTCATCCAGCAGTATCCGCAGTACGAGCGCGTTGGCTTGCATGACCTGTGCCAGCAGATCCACGACATTTACAAGAAGCACGACGTCGCGCGCCTGACAACCGAAATGTATCTGTCGGACCTGACCCCGGCCATGAAGCCGGCCAAGGCGTTCAGCAAGATGGCGCACCGCGAGATCCAGCGCGTGCCGATCGACGAGCTGGAAGGCCGCATCACCGCGGTGATGTTCACCCCCTATCCGCCGGGCATTCCGCTGCTGGTGCCGGGTGAAGTGTTCAACAAGACCATCGTCGATTACGTGCGCTTTGTCCGCGATTTCAACGCGCGCTTCCCGGGTTTCGACGCCTACATCCATGGTCTGGTGGTCGAATCGACGGGTGGCACGAAGCAGTATTACGTCGACTGCGTGTCCGAATAAGCCTGAACACTGCACGCCAGTACAAAGCCGCCCCTCGGGGCGGCTTTTTGTTGCGCGCTTACTTCTGCGACAGAATCCAGGTTGCCAGTTGCTGCGCCTCGGCATCGGTAACCGCAGCCGGTGGCATTGCCACCGGCCCCCACGCGCCGGAACCGCCCTTGCGGATCTTCGTCGCCAGCTTCGCCGCTGCGCCCTTGTCACCGCGATAGCGGTCGGCCACCTGCTTGAAGCCCGGCCCGACGATTTTCTGCGTCATGCCGTGACACGCCATGCAGCTCTTGCTGTTCGCCAGCTGCTGCGGCGTGACTGCCGACGCGGTGCCCGACGCCAGCACAATCACCCCCACCCCCACCCCCACCCACAACCGAATTCCCATTTCACCACTCCCGAAAAACACGACGTTATCAATCACCGGCAACGGACTGCGTGCGGCAGATCAAACTCTGTCCAACCGTCCCGCGGAGACCGCTGGCAGCGACTTACGGCCTGACCTATGTTGGGACTCTCGCTCGCAGGAGTCGTGGATGAATGCGCCCGCCCCAGCAGGTGGCTGTCGCCCGCCACCGATCGCTGCGCACTGGCTCGCTCGATACCGGCAGGTGCGCGCCCACACCGAGGCGCTGGCCGCGGCACTGTCACCGGAAGACCAGACGGTGCAGTCCATGCCCGACGCGAGTCCGACCAAATGGCACCGCGCGCATGTCAGCTGGTTCTTCGAGCAATTCCTGCTGGGCCGGTTCCTCCCCGATTACCGCTGCTTCGATCCGCGCTATGCCTTCCTGTTCAATTCGTACTACGTCTCGCTCGGACCGCGCTTCGAGCGACCGCAGCGCGGGCTGCTCACCCGCCCCACGGTGCAAGAAGTCGGCGACTACCGCAATCACGTCGACACGGCGGTCGCGACGCTGTTGACGGTTGCGACACCTGCTGAACTGGCAACACTGCTGCCGATTCTGGAGCTGGGTCTGCAGCACGAGCAACAACATCAGGAGCTGATGCTCACCGACATCCTTCACGCGTTCTCGCACAACCCGCTGCATCCCGCAGCGATTCCCGACTGGGAGTGGCCGTCGCTCGATGCGCCCTCCCAAGCCGGCATTGCCTTGAGCGCCGGCCCCTACCAGATCGGCCATCCGGGCGACGGCTTCTGCTTCGACAACGAAACGCCACGGCATACCACCTGGCTGCAGGATTGCCGTGTTGCCCCGCAGCTGGTCACCCAGGGCGACTGGCTGGCCTTTATCGGCGATGGCGGCTACACCACGCCGACACTGTGGTTGTCGGACGGCTGGACGCACGCACAGCACTGGCAGGCACCGCTGTACTGGCAACAGCGTGACGGCCACTGGCAGACGCTCACCCTTGGCGGCCTTCGCGGCATCAACCCAACGCAGCCGGTCTGCCACATCAGCTACTACGAAGCCGATGCCTTCGCCCGTTGGGCCGGGCGTCGCCTGCCGACCGAGGCCGAATGGGAAGTCGCAGAAAGCAGTGGCCTGCTCGCCAATGCGTTCGGGCACGTCTGGCAGTGGACCGCCAGCGCCTACCTGCCCTACCCGGGCTATCGTCCCGCCACCGGGGCAATCGGCGAGTACAACGGCAAGTTCATGATCAACCAGCAGGTATTGCGCGGCAGCTCGTGTGCGACATCGCCCTGCCACGCCCGACCCGGCTACCGCAATTTCTTCTATCCGCACCAGCGCTGGCAGTTCAGCGGCTTGCGGCTCGCCGACTGACCGAGGAACTGCGATGCACGATGATACGACCCGTTTCATGGCCGACGTGATTGAAGGGCTCGGCGCATCGCCCAAGCGGCTGCCGCCCAAGTATTTTTACGATGCCGCCGGCTCAGCGCTGTTCCTCGACATCACCCGGCTGGACGAGTACTACGTCACCCGGGCCGAGCTGGAAATCCTCGGCAGATACGCCACCGACATCGCAAGCCATGTCCCGGCCGGCGCGGTGCTGGTCGAATTCGGCAGCGGCGCAAGCACGAAGATCCGCAAGCTGCTCGACGCGTTGCCACGCCTCACCGGTTATGTGCCGGTCGACATCTCGGTCGAGCTGCTGGCGCAGGAAGCGGACGAGTTGCACCGGGACTTCCCGGCGCTGCCGGTCTGGCCCATCGCGACCGACTTCACCACCGAATTCGCATTGCCGGCTGCGGCAACCCACAGCCCGAAGGTCGGCTTTTTCCCCGGATCGACCATCGGCAATTTCGAGCCGCACGAAGCCGAACACTTTCTCGCCTGTGCCGCGCATACGCTCGGCCCCGGCTCGGCCTTCATCGTCGGCGTCGACCTGGAAAAATCCCCTGCCACGCTGCATGCCGCCTACAACGATGCGGCCGGTATTACCGCACGCTTCAATCTCAACATGCTGACCCGCATCCGGCGCGAGCTGGACGCCCACATCGACCCGCAGGGTTTTCGTCACCATGCGTTCTACAACACCGACGCACGGCGGATCGAAATGCACCTCGTCGCCACCCGGGCGCAAACCGTCCACGTCGACGGCCACAGCTTCCAGTTTGCTGACGGCGAAAGCATCCACACCGAGAACAGCTACAAGTACACGCCAGCGCGTTTCGCCGAACTGGCCGCCCGTGCCGGCTGGCAAACGGAAGCCAGTTGGACCGACGCACAGGGGCTGATGTCAGTTCACGCGTTGCGCTGTCGATGTTGAATGCGACGGCCCGCGCAAAAAAAGGCCGGGACGCCGGGACGGATTTCGCCGAAAATCGGGCCTCACTGTTAGCCGATGCCTACCCATGGATTACTTTCCGCTGTTTCTCGACCTCAAGCACCAACCCTGTCTGATCGTCGGCGGCGGCGACGTTGCATTGCGCAAGGCCGACCTGCTGAAGTCGGCAGGCGCAGCGATCACGGTCGTATCACCGGAGCTGGTGCCGACGCTGGTGCAGTGGCGTGACAACGGCGAGCTGATCCACCGGCCACGTACGTTCAGCCGTGACGACGTCGCCGGCATGCGGCTGGTCATCGCCGCAACCGACGATGAACACGTCAACGCGCAGGTCCACGCCGAATGCGAAGCGCGGAGCATCCTCGTCAATGTCGTCGACACCCCCGGAAAGTGCCGTTTCATCGTCCCGTCCATCGTCGATCGTTCACCGCTGATGGTTGCCATTTCGACCGGTGGCGCAGCGCCGGTGCTGGCGCGCCAGCTGCGTGCCCGCATCGAAGCCACGCTGCCGCACGGTTACGGCGTACTGGCCCGGCTGGCCGGCGCCTTGCGGGATCGTGTCAAGGCACGGTTCAGTGACGAACGCGCACGCCGGCGCTACTGGGAAACCGCGCTGGAAGGCGCCGCGGCCGAAAAGGCGCTGGCCGGCAACGAAGCCGGTGCGCTGGCCGAGCTTGAAGCCCGCCTCGATCAGGCCGACGACGCCGCCCTGCAGCGCGGCGCGGTCTATCTGGTCGGCGCCGGCCCGGGCAACCCGGATCTGCTGACCTTCCGGGCGTTGCGGCTGATGCAGCAGGCCGATGTCGTGCTGTACGACAACCTTGTTGCGCCGGCCATTCTCGCGCTCGTCCGTCGCGATGCCGAACGCGTTTACGTCGGCAAAAAATCGAACAACCACGCGCTGCCGCAAGAAGAAATCAACCAGCTGCTGGTCAAGCTGGCCAAAGACGGCAAGGCAGTGCTGCGGCTCAAGGGCGGGGACCCGTTCATCTTTGGCCGTGGTGGCGAAGAGATCGAGGAACTGGCCGCCAACGGCGTCGACTTCGAGGTCGTTCCCGGCATCACCTCGGCCTCGGGCGCATCGTGCTATGCCGGCATTCCGCTGACCCACCGGGACCATGCGCAGTCGGTCACCTTCGTCACCGGCCACCGGCGTGGCGACGCGATCGAACTCGACTGGCCCCGGCTGGTCAGTCCGTCCGAAACCGTCGTGATCTACATGGGCGTCAAGCAGGCACCCCACATCTGCGCCCAACTGATCGCCCACGGCCGTGCCGCCGATACGCCTGCGGCCATTGTCGAAAAGGCCACGACCACCGAGCAGCGTGTCGTCGCCGGCACGCTGGCGACGCTGCCCGCGCTGATCGAACAGCAAGGCATCAAACCACCAGCCCTGATCATCGTCGGAACAGTCGTCACGCTGCACGACCGGCTGGGCTGGCAAGCAAGCTGACACCGCAGTGCCGCCGCCGCTCGTCCCCCCATGACGGGCGGCACCCGAACCCGGTATCACAACGCGCAAACCGGCACCGGCACTGCTGCGCCGCATTGAACGACACCTCCGTTCATCGACACAATGCTTTCATTCATTGAAATACACTGCGAGCTGAATAATAAGAATTATCTAATATTCAGCCCGCGGGGTGAGCCATGAACGGAAGCTACGATCTGATGCTGGTCCTTGTGTCCTACCTCGTCGCGACGCTGGCGTCGTACACCGCGCTTGATCTGGCGGGACGCATTACCGCGTCCACCGGCAACCGCGCCAACCAGTGGTTGCTGGGTGGCTCGGTCGCCATGGGTACCGGCATCTGGGCCATGCACTTCACCGGCATGATGGCCTTCGAGTTGCCGATCATCGTCACCTACAGCCCGTGGCTCACCTTGCTTTCGTGGGTGGCGGCCATCATCGTGTCGATGCTGGCCCTCTGGGCTGTCAGCCGCGCCCGGCTGGGTTACCGCACCATCGTCTGGGGTGCCTTGCTGATGGGCACCGGCATCTGCGTCATGCACTACACCGGCATGGCCGCCATGCAGATCGCCCCGGGGATCGACTATGAACCGATCCGCTTCATCGCCTCGGCACTGATCGCGGTGTCCGCCTCGGCGGTCGCGCTGGTCATTGCCTTCCGGCTGCGCTCGCACGACTCGCAGCGTTTCAGCAAACCCCGGCTGGCTGCCGCGCTGGTGATGGGTTTCGCCATTGTCGGCATGCACTACACCGGAATGGCAGCGGCCCAGTTTTCGGCGCAAACGGTCTGCGCGACGCAAAGCGGCCTGTCCGGCAACTGGGGCGGTCTGCCGCTCGCCAGCGTGACCGCGGTCATCCTGATGGGTACGCTGATGCTGTCGCGCAACGATGCGCAGGCAGCGGTTCGCGCAGCGCGGCAGCGCCGCCAGCAGGAAGATGCGGAGCGTCTGTACCAGCTGACCTATGCCGACGCCGAAACCCAGTTGCCGAACCGCACACTGCTGAAGGAAACGCTGCTGCACCTGACCACCGGCGAAGGCGCGATCCGCCAGCGCTTTGTGCTGGCGCTGGTGGAGATCAACGGTTGCGACCACCTGCTGAACAGGCTGGGCAGGCAGCAGGAACGTGCGCTGGTCCAGGCCTGTGCGCTGCGGCTGCGCGAAGCAACGTCCAAAGACGATCTGCTGGTCCGCTGGGGCCAGCACGCCTTTGCCGTGCTCTCGCAAACCACGCCGGATGCCGCACAGCTGAACACGCGGCTTCAGTCCACGCTGAAAGCACCGATCGAAGTCGCGGGACAGACCATCACGCTCGACGTTGCCATCCAGAGCTGCAGCCATCCGGAGGATGGCCTCAGCCCGCACGTGCTGCTCAGCAAGCTGCGGCACCCGCATCAGCATACAGCACCCGAGGATCATGCCCCGCTGCATGGCAGGCCGCTGACTGGCGGGCTGGCCGGCTAGTCTGCGACCGGACTGCTTGAAAAACGAAGTCCCGCTTGCGGCGGGACTTGTCACTTCCGGATCCGGTTGCAGTGGCTGGCATCAGCGCTGGAACAGTTGCCGTTCGTTTTCCAGGCTGGCCAGAAGCTGCTTGAGCTTGACCGATGCCGCGGTCGAAACGTTGACCATCCGGCAACCGTAATGCACCTGTTCACCGAGCAGGTTGCTGTAGAAGGTCCGGCGCATGCGGATTTCCAGATCGACAACCAGTGCCCCGTCACGACCCAGCTCCATGCGTACCTGCGGCACCACGCTGCCGATGATCAGCGGTGCCGCGCACTGCGGCGTCGTCCGCAGCCCCACACCGCCCTGCGACAGGTCATAGAGGTTGGCCTCGTAGGTCTGGCCGTCGAGCACGAAGCTGGCGGCATACTGCCGCCCCAGCGGCGCATCGAGCCGGGCGAATTCGCGCCGCTGCACGCGGATCAGCTCGAGCGGGAAGGCAGCAATCCACGGCTCGCCGGCGGCCGGCTGCATCAGATCCGGAACAACGAACTGAATCTTGGCGCCTTCGAGCGACGTCACGAAACAGCACGGCCCGGTCGGCGTCTCTGCCTGCGTCGTGTTGAACGAAAAGATGCCCGACACCGGGTCGATCCGGATCACCCGGCACAGAACCCGCTGCCGGCCCTCGTCGAAATGCACCGTCACCGGAACCGCCGTCAGCGCCAGCTGCTTGAGGATGCCGGCAATTCTGGCCCGTTCATGCAGGCGGTAAGGCGCAAGGCATTCGCCCTCTTCCAGCAGCGTGCTGATCATGGACACCACTCTTGATGGATTGATCGCGTCGTCACGGCTGTTCAGCGCAGCGACATCAACGACAGGACGCGGTAACGGCTGATGCCGACCAGTGCCGGAACGAGTTGTGCAAACGATGCATAGTCGCCAGGCACCGTGCGTCCGAAACGTCCGGAAAAGCCGGCGGCCCACGCCGGGTCGTCAGCCTGACGCGCCGTCTCGATCCCGGTCGCCGCGTCGCCCAGCGCGCGTTGTGCGGCTGCGCGGGCCTGCATGACCCGGCCCTGTGCATCGACCACCTGCTGCAGCGTTTGCCGCAATGCCGACATGCCCCCGGCGCTCCATCCCGACGGCGTGATGCCGTCGTCGATGACCTCGATACCGACGCGATTGGGCTGGCCGCTCGGAAAACGGATACCGCCGCCCTTGACCATCAGCTGCCCCTGCAACGCTGGCAGGTTGCGCTCTGCGCTCGCAAACGTCAGACGCCCCTGCTCGTCGGCCTGTACGGCCACGCCGGCCGGCAACAGTGCCTGGTTCAGCCGGCCGAGCGTCTGCGCCTGCGTCAGCCCCGCCTCCAGCATCACCGAGACCGACGGCTTGCCCAGTCCACCCGGATAGAACGTCAGCGTCTCGTTGCCGCCCTCGCTCAGTCTGGCCAGACTTTCCAGCCCGGCGACGCGGAAACGCGCCTGCGCATTCCCCTCGCCGACCAGCTGCAAACGGGCATCCAGGCTTCCGCCGGTCGCGGCGGCACGGGAACGCCACAATGCATCGAACCGTTCCAGCTTTGCGTCAAGCAACGCCCGGTCACCCGGCTTGCCGGACAGGCGGGCGCTGATGACGGTCTTCAGCTCCTGCAGGCGCCCGGCGCTTTCGTCGAGAAACCCCAGCGCACGCTGGGCGTCGGTCACTGCACGATTCAGGCCCAGACTGGCCCCGAGCGACGCGGTACCGGCGGGGCCGGCCGGCATTGCCGCGTCGCGCACAACCACCGGCCGCGTTGCCGCGGGCGGGACGGCAAGCGGTGCGATCGTCAGTGGCGAACGGGAGGACGGGCCGACAAGGTCGGTCGACTGGATCTGCATGTCGAGGCCGGTCAAGGCTCAGAGCACGTTGAACAGCGACAGCTGGCTGACCCGGCCGTAGGCCTTCTGGGTTGCCTGCACCGCCGTGGTGTAGCCGCTGAGCTCCACCGCGGCCTTGCCGTAGTCGAGCTGGCCCAGCGTCAGTGCGGCCTGCTGGTTGGAAAGACTGACATTTTCGTGATTGGTGTCGAGCGCGCTCAGCGTGTTCTGCCGGCCGCCCAGATCGGCAATCTTGCCGGTAACCGAGTTGAACACCGTGTCGAGCAGGTCGAGGCTGCCGGCGATGTCGGCGTGCGTGACGGCATTGCTGACGTCGACCCCGGGTGTCTGCAGCGTCGCGACGGTACCGTCGAGCCGGTTCAGCAGTCCCGCAACTTCATCAAGGCTGAGGTTGGCCGCCTTGGTGACACCGTTGCCGACCACGACCATCTGCTGGTCGGTATTGCCGGTAAAGCTGTAGCGGGAGCCGACCGGTTGGGTCGGGTCGTAGCTGATGGTGGCCGTGGTCACCAGCGTTCCCGAGAACAGGTAGCGCCCTTCCTGATCCTTGCTGTTGGCCGAGTAAAGCAGGCTGTCGCGCAGCGACTGCAGCGAGCTGGACATCGCGTTGACGTCGGCCGAGGTATTGCCGCCGTCGGCGGCCCAGACCAGCAGGTCGCGCGCCTGCTGCATGTCCTTGGTCATGCCGCTCAGCAGTGCTTCGTTCTGCTGCAGCCGGCTTTTCAGTGCGCCGATATTGTCGCGGTACTGCGTCAGCGCGGCGTCCTCGCGCTCCATGCGCGACAGCCGCACGCTGCTGACCGGATCGTCCGACGGGCGCAGGATGCGCTTGCCCGACGACATCTGCTGCATGATGTCCTCCAGTCGCGTCGAGGCAAGCTGGAGTGCTTCATTCATCGAAGCGCTGTACTGGGTGCTGGCGATACGCATCTATGCCTTCCTTCAGAGGATCTGCAGCGTGCTGTCGAACAACTGGTTCGCGACGGCAATCACTTTCATGTTGGCCTGGTACATCTGCTGATACTGCAGCAGGTTCATGGCCTCTTCGTCCTGGTTCACGCCGCTGGTGGACTTCCAGCTTTCCTCGGCCTGCGTGCGCACGGTTTTCGATGTGGCCAGCGAGGCCTTGTTCTGCGCACTCAGGCTCGCCACGTTGCCGACCAGCTGGGTAAACGCATCGCCCAGCGTCACCGTACCGAGTCCGGCCAGTGCCACCGGCTGGTTCTTGATGTCGATCACCGCCAGCAGATTGCTGTTGTCGCCGGGCTTGGTCGCATCGCCGGAGAAGCCGAGGTCCTGCGCCAGTACGCCCGGATGCAGGCTCAGCACGCCGGTGCCACCGGCCGCATTGAAGTCGAACAGCGGTCCGCCTGCCGCGCCGCTCATGCCGAAACCGGCCGCCAGCTGCGTGTTCACCTTGGTGGCGATGGTGTTCGCCATGTCGGACACCGACTGCATCAGCGGCTGCAGCGTGTTGACGTCAAAACCGTTCAGGCCGCCCAGCTGCCCCCCGAGCGTGCTTGCCGGCAACGCGAAGGTTTCGTTGGCGAACTGCAGCGTGAAATCCTGCACGCCGGCACCGTTGGTCTGCACCGACATGGTCGCAGCGCGGGTGCCGACGACCAGCGGCTGCCCGCCGCGCAGCGACACGCTCTGCAGGCCGCCGCCCTGATCGACGATCTGGATGTCGACCAGGTTGGCCAGCGAATCGATCGCCTGATCGCGCTTGTCGATCAGCCCGGACGCATTCGCCCCTTGGCTCTGTGCGGTGGCGATCTGCCGGTTCAGCTCGGCAATCGACGACGACAGCCCGTTGATCTGCTGCACCGACGCGGAACACTGCTGTGCGATCGAGGTGCGCTGGTTGGCCAGCAGCTGCTGCATGCTGTTGAAACGCTGCGCCAGCTGGTCCGCCGCGGTAATCACCTGCTGGCGCATCGGCGTCGACGTCGAATCGACACTCGCCGCATTGAGCGCGCTGTAGAAGCCGTCGAGCGCGACATTGATGCTGCCGTTGTCGTCGTTCATCACCTGCTCGAGCTGGTCGAGATAAGGCTGCATGGCCGAATTGCGGCCGAAATCGGTATTGGCCCGCCACATCTGCTGGTTCTTGTAGCTGTCGCTGAACCGCAGCAGCGACGTGGTGTTGACACCGTTGCCGGCAGCATTGAGCCCGCCCTGCGCCGGCTGCACCGACGCCAGCAGCACGCCCTGACGGGTGTAACCGGCCGTCATCACGTTGGCGATGTTCTGGCTGGTCGTGTTCAGCGCGGTCTGTGCGGCGGTCGCGCCGGACAAGGCGACATTGATCATGTTCATGATGGCTGGGCAATTCCCTGGGTGATGCAATCGCGAGCCGGTCGCGCACCGGGCCGGTGCACGATTGCCGGCCTACGTATCAGCAAAAGGCGACCGCCCCGCGTCATCCCTTAAACACAAGGGAGCGGCGGCGATGCCCGTCATTTCCCGCCGGTCTCGTCGGTCGATGCAGCACCCGGCGGCAGCAGCTGGTGCAGGATGGCGTTGGCGATGCCGAACGAGCGCTGCTTGGCCATCACGTCGGCCACCGCGGTATCGGCAAAATCGAGCATGTCGCCGTCGACCTTGTTCCGGAACACGCTGTCCTCGCTGCTCATCTCGCGGGTGACCTTGCGCATTTCGCGGAACATCTGCGCGATGAACATGCCTTCGAACTGTTCGGCGGCCTTTTCGACCTTCTTGCGGTAAGCCGGATCGGTAGCGGGCGGCAGCGGCTGCACTTCCTGCTCGCCGGCCAGCGCGCGGCCGAAGCCCTCGATGCCCGGTGTGTTCGTCACGTTCATCACAGCACCACCAGTTCACCATCAAGCGCACCGGCTTCGTCCAGCGCCTGCAGGATGGCCATGATGTCGTCGGGCGTTGCACCGGTGCTGTTGACGGTGTCGATGATGGTCTGCAGGTTCGCGCCCGCCGGCCACTTGAACATGTGGCCCGAGCCCTGCTCGACATCGACCTGCGATTCGGGTGTCACCGCGGTCCGGCCGCGACCGAACGGCATCGGCTGGCTGACGTTCTGCGACTCCGAAATCACCACCTTGAGCGAGCCGTGCGACACCGCCGCCGGCCGTACCGTCACGCCGTTGCCGATCACCACGGTGCCGGTGCGCGAATTGAATACCACCTTGGGTGCGTCGGCGCCGACCTCGACATTCATCGCCTCGAGCTTGGCGACAAAGGCGACGCGCCGGGTCGGATCGTCCGGCATGGCGACTTCGACCGAGGTCGCATCACGTGTCGATGCGGTATTGGTGCCGAAGCGACGATTGATCGCCTCGACGATGTTGGTCGCGGTCTGGAAGTTCGGCCGCTTGAGGCTAAGGCGCACGGTCGGTTTGGTGTCGAAATCGGTCTCGATTTCGCGCTCGATCGTCGCGCCGTTCGGAATCCGGCCCGCGGTCGGCGTATTGATGGTCACGCTCGTGCCGCTGTTACCCTGCGCCGACAGGCCGGCGATCACCAGGCTGCCTTGTGCCAGCGCGTAGATTTCACCGTTGGCAGCGCGCAACGAAGTCAGCAGCAGCGTACCGCCGCGCAGGCTTTTTGCATCGCCGATCGACGACACGGTCACGTCGATCGACTGGCCCTTGCGGTAGCCGGGCGGGAACATCGCGTTGACCATGACCGTTGCGACGTTCTTGGACTTCACGTCGATCCGTTCGGGCAGCTTCACGCCAAGCTGCTTGAGCATGTTCGACAGCGACTGGCCGGTGTACTTCGACTGCGTGCCGTCACCCGAGCCGTTGAGCCCGACGACCAGCCCGTAGCCGATCAGCTGGTTTTCACGCACGCCTTCGACACTGACAAGGTTGCGCAGCACCTGTGCCCCGGCGGCGCCGGCCAGCAGCAGCATGCCCAGTCCGGCCAGCACGCGGATCATCAGCCGTTTCATCTCGCGCATCCTCAGAAAGGCATCCACTGGCTGTTGAAGAAGCGCGTCAGCCAGCCGGGATTGTTCGAATCGGCCAGTGCACCGGTGCCGGCGTACTGGATCCGTGCGTTGGCAATGCGCAGCGACGAAATGCGGTTGTTGGTATCGATGTCGTCGACACGGACATAACCGCTGAGGCGCAACAGCTCCTCGCCCTGATTCAGGTACAGGCTTTTTTCGCCTTTCACCAGCAGCAGGCCGTTGGGCAGCACCTGCTGCACCAGCACGGTGATCGCGCCCTGCAGCTCGTTCTGCTGCGTGCTCGAGCTCGCACCCTTGAAGTCGCGCTGCGCCTTCATGCTGGCTTCGGCCTTGGCATAGGTCTTGCCGAACACCACCGCCGGTTGTACTTCGGTGTCGCTGTTCTTGCTGATGTTGGTGCCGGCCTTCTTGCTTGCCTGCGTCGTTTCCTCGAGCACCACCGTCAGCACGTCGCCCGGCCGGTAGGCCCGGTTGTCCGACGTCAGCGACAGCACCGTCGCCGGCGTGAACACGCCGCCGGACGTACCGCGCGGCATGTTGGCGGCCAGCGTCGGCGGATCGTAGCTGCCGTCCGGTGGTGGCGGCAGGAAGCCCGAGCACCCCGCCAGACCCGACAGCGACAGGCAGAGCAGCAGGCTGCGCATCAGCGGGCTGCTTGCGACAGGTACTGCAGCATGTTGTCCGCCGCGCTCAGTACCTTGGTGTTCATTTCGTAGGTCCGCTGGGCCGAGATCATGTCGACCATTTCCTCGACGACCTGGACATTCGAGCCTTCGAGCGACCCCTGCTTGATCTTGCCCAGCGCGTTGTCGCCCGGGTTGCCCACCGTCGGCGCACCGCTGGCCGTGGTTTCCTGATACAGGTTGTCGCCCAGCGCCAGCAGGCCGGTCGGGTTGACGAAGTTCGCCAGCGTCAGCTGACCGACTTCCGATTGCTGCGTTGCCCCCGACAGCGTCACCGACACCATGCCGTTGTCACCGATCGACACGCTGGTTGCGTTGGCCGGAATGGTGATGTCCGGCACCAGCGGCAGGCCTTGTGCATTGACGAGGCGGCCGTCCGAATTCACCTGCAGCTGCCCGGCGCGGGTATACGCCGTCTCGCCGTTGGCCATTTCGACCTGCAGGAAACCGTTGCCGACGATCGCTACGTCGAGCGACTGGCCGGTGGTCTGCAGGCTGCCGGTGGTGAACACCTTCTGCGTGCCGACGAGGCGCGTGCCGTTGCCGAGCTGGATGCCGCTCGGATTGACCGTATTGGTGTCGCGCTGTGCGCCCGGCTGCTGCGCGGTCTGGTAGAACATGTCTTCGAACACCAGACGGTCGCGCTTGAAGCCGACGGTATTGACGTTGGCAAGGTTGTTGGCGATCGCCTGCAGCTTGGCGTCCTGCGCCTGGATGCCGGTCTTGCTGACCCACATGGCTGGATTCATGACTTTTTCCTTTGATTGGTCCGCACGGTCCGGCCGGGCGGCAGGTGCTTACTGGCGGATCAGCCGGTTGCCGGCGTCGGCCATCTCGTCGGCGGCCTTGTAGAGCCGCATCTGCACTTCGAAATCGCGGTTCAGCCCCATGGTCGAGACCATTTCGTCGATGGCCGACACGTTGCTGCGCTCGAGCTGGCCACCCACGACGACGACGGTATCGTCGGCCGGCAGCGGCACGCCCGACCGCGGCACGATCAGGCCGGCGACGTTCTTGCTGATGTCGGCCGCGGCGGGCTTGACCAGCTTGAGCCGGTCAACCTGCTGCATGGCGGTCTCGCCTTCGGGACGGATCGAAATGGTGCCGTCCTCGCCGATCTGGATCGCCTCGAACGGCGGCAGCACGATGGCGCCGCCGTCGCCGAGCACCGGCCGGCCCTTGACCGTCAGCGCACCGCGGTCGTCGACTTCAAGGCTGCCTTCACGGGTGTAGGCTTCGCCACCATTCAGGCCGACCGTCAGAAAGCCCTGCCCCTTGACCGCAACGTCGAGATCGCGCCCGGTCGCGGTCAGCACGCCGGCTTTCTGGTCGATGGTGTTGGCTTGCAGCGCGGTCGCGTGGCGGGCCTCGTAGCCGAACCCCTGCACCTGCTGGCTGACCGAGCGCTGCATGTCGGCGCGGAAACCGGCGGTTTCGAGGTTGGCGATGTTGTTGGCGTGAACCTGCTGCGCGCGCAGCGTCCGGTCCGCGCCACTCATCACCGTGTAGATCAGCGCGTCCACGGCTTACACCGCCTGCATCAGGTTTTTCATCATCTCGCTCTCGGTCGAGATCACCTTGGTGTTGGCCTGGTAGTTGCGCTGTGCCGACATCAGGTTGACGAGTTCGGACGTCATTTCGACATTGGACTGTTCGAGCGAACCGCCGGCGAGCTTGCCGGCCATGCCGCTGCCCGGCGTGAAGTACAGCACGTTGCCCGAGGCGTTCGACGTGGTCCACGCGGTATCGCTGACCGGCGTCAGGCCGTCCTCGTTCGGGAAGGTGGCCAGCGCGATGGTGCCGACGCTCTGCTTCTGGCCGTTGCTGTACTGCGCCATGATCGAGCCGTCTTCGGCAATCGCCACACCGGTCAGGATGCCCGAGGCGTAGCCGTTGGCACTGTTGACTGTCGTCGTCGCTTCGCCGGCAAATTGCGTCGTGCCGGTGTAGTCGAGGTTCACCGTCAGCGCAGCCGCGCCGGCCGGCGTGCCGAGCGCCAGCGCCACCGGTGCGGTCGGCGATGTCAGCTGCCCTTGCGGGTTGAAGGTCAGCGAGTTGGTCGTTGCCAGCGGCGCGCCATCCATGGCGTAGTGGACGTCAACGGTGTTGGTACCGGTCTTGACGAAGTACTGGGTCACGCTGTGCTGCGCGCCAAGCGAGTCGTACACCGCCGTCACCATCGAACCGTTGAAACTCTGCGGATCGGCCGCGTTGAACGGTGCCACGGTCGGCACCTTCCAGTCGGCCGAGATGTTGCCAACATACTGCATCTTGCTGCTCGGCAGCGCGGCGATCTGGCCGCTCGGCACCGTCAGGTCACCCAGCGGGCCCGGTGTCGTAGCCCCCGGCGCGAGCGGATAACCCTGCAGCCGGCGACCGTAACTGTCGACCACATTGCCCTGCTTGTCGGCATTGAAGATGCCGACGCGGGTGAAAACGGTGGCGCCTGCGCTATCGCGGGTGGCGAAGAAGCCGCGCCCCTGGATGGCCGCATCCATGCTGCGGCCGGTGGTCAGCACACCGCCGATCTGGCCAATGGTCTGCGTGTGCGAACCGACCTGCACCCCGGTCGGCTGCGTGCCGGCATAGGTCGAGGCAAAGTTGGCCCGGCTGGACTTGAAGCCGTAGGTGCCGGAGTTGGCGATGTTGTTGCTGATGGAGCCCAGCTGATCGTTGATGGCGTTGATGCCGGACAGCGCGATTTCGATGCTCATGGCGATTCCTTGCTGTGTCTCAGGCCTGCGGGCCACTGAAACCGGTGATGGCGGACACATCGACGTTGCCGATGCCGGATACGGAAAGCACGGCGCCGCCACCGGCGGCAACGCGTACGCTCTGCAGGACGCCGTTCAGCTCGACCGCCGGCGTCTTGCCGGTATCGGTCCGCACGGCAATGTTGTAGCTGCCGTCCTTCAGGCCCAGCTTGGCCGGGTCGATGTCGAAGGCCACGTCGCCGCTGCCGTGACTGCCCAGCGGCACGACATGCGGTACACCGTCGGCACCGGTCAGGACGACTTCGACCTTTGCCGCAGCGCCATCAAGCGTGAAGCCGCCGTGCACCGGCGTGCCGTTCAGCTCGACCGTTTTGGTCGTCGCGGTGACGTTCGATCCGACCCGCGCACCGAGCGCCAGCACGGTCAGGTTGTCCAGCGCTGCGGTCGACGCGGCCGACTGGCTGGCCATTTTCTGCATCGCCTCGACCTGGCTCAGCTGCGTCAGCTGGCTGACGAACTGGCTGGGGTCCGACGGCGACAGCGGATCCTGGTTGCGCACCTGCGCGACCAGCAGCTTGGTGAACATGTCGGTCATCGAACCGGAATCGATTGCGCTGGCAATCGTCTGCGTCGTCGTTCCCTGACCCTGCAGTCCGGTCTGGAGTGTGGTTTCCATCATTAGCCCTCGCCCAGTTTGAGCAGGTCCTGCTGCATGCTTTTGACGCGCCCCAGCACCTCGACATTGGTCTGGAACGCCCGTGATGCGGACAACATGTCGGTCATTTCCTCGACCGGATTCACGTTCGGGTAGAACACATTGCCTTCGGCGTCCGCCAGCGGACTGCCCGGCTCGTAAGCTTTACGCCCGACTTCCTGGCTCTGGACCACATCGAGGACCTGCACGCGAGCGCCACTCGGCTGCGAAGTGAAGTCGTCGCCTTGCAGGAACACCGACGCAAAAACCGGTTTTCGCGCGCGGTAAATCCCGCCCTCGCTACCGGCCGCCGATTCGGCATTGGCCAGATTGCTGGCAATCGTATTGAGGCGAATTGTTTGTGCCGTCATTGCCGAGCCGGCAATTTGCGATATATCCCGGAAGCCCATGGTTTTATTGTCCGTTGATCGCTTTCGACAGGCCTTTCAGCTTCATATTGACGAATGTGAGGCTGACCTGAAAATCGGAAACGTTTTGCGAGAACTCGGCCTGCTCGACGCCCAGCTCGACGGTATTGCCGTCCTGAGACGCATGGTTGGGCAGGCGGTACTTGACCTCCGGCCCGCCGCTGGAAGCCAGGCCGGCATCACTACCCGATCGAGAATTATCAAGGCTTTCCTTGAAATCCAGATCGCGGGCCTGATAGCCTGGCGTACTCTCGTTGGCGATATTGGAGGCAAGAATACGGGTCCGCGCGGCGCGCAAATCCAGCGCACTGGCATGCACATCCAATACCTTGTCGAAGTGTATTCCCATTCAGGTCTCCACCGGCCTTTCCGCCATCCCGTTTACGCAGTTTCAATTGAAATTCCGTTAACTACATGACAACATACGGATCAGGACAAATCAATCTCACCCCTTGACAAAAGCACCGGTCTCATTTGGGTAGTTCTACTCACACAGGTACGCAAAACATATGAAAACCGCCCCTTTCCGGATTGCGCAATGCCAAGGCATCGGGATGCTGCTGGTGGCGTGTTTGCCACTGTTTTCCGCCCGGATCGCGAGCGCCGCATCGCCTGTCGAATCATTACAACAACAGACAGAAAAAACCGCTCGCGCGTATCTGCGCACGCAGCTGGCCCAACAGGGCATCAGCGACGCGGAAGTCACGGTCACCGCCCTGCCGCCGAATCCGGCGCCGGAGGCCTGCCCGCAACGGTTCGAGATTTCACCGCTCGACACGCGCTATCTGGCCCGCCTGCGGTTTTCGGCGCGCTGCCCGGGCACGGATGCCGGCGCCGAGCTGATCGTCCGTGCCGACGTTCAGGCCACGGTACTGGTTGCAGCCGAGGACATCGCCGCCGGCAAACCCATCGACCCCGACAACGTCCGGACCGAAAAGCGCAGCATCACCAACACCCCCGATGCGCTCAGCAATCCGGCCGATCTGTCACGCCTGACGGCCAGACACGCCGTGCGTGCCGGGCAGGTTCTCCAGAAGCGCTATCTGCAGGCATTGCAGCTGGTTCGCCGCAACCAGTCGGTGCGAATCGTCGCGCGCAACCAGCAGATCGAGGCCGTCGTGCCCGGCATCGCACTCGACAACGGCGGCCCGGACGACGTGATCCGCGTGCGCAATGTCACGACCGGCCGCACCATCAGCGCCCGGGTCGTCGACTTCGGCATCGTCGCGCCGGCGGGCACGGCTCCGGCCCAGCCCAGTGACTAATCGAGCGACTGAATCCGCGCTGCCACGCTCGCGAGCTTGCTCGCATAGGCCGGGTCGGTGGCGTAGCCGCCACGTGCAAGCGCGGCACCGAAGGCCCTGGCATCGCTGCCGGTGTTGACCGCACCGGCGAAACGCGGGCTGGTCGACAGCAATCTGGCGTAGTCGTCGAACGCGCTGCGCAGGTCCGGGTAGGCGCGGAAACGCGCAGTGGTTTTCACGCTGTTGCCATCAACGTATTCGGTTGTTGCCGCATCGGCCGCTTGGCCCTGCCAGCCCTTGCCCGCCTTGATGCCGAACAGGTTGAACGTCGAGCCACCGTCGGCCTGACGCAACGGCCGACTACCCCAGCCCGATTCCAGCGCAGCATGCGCTGCCACCAGTTCCGGTGCGACGCCGAGCCGGCTGCCGGCCTGCTTCGCCCACGGAGCGATTTCGGCAAGGAAAGCCTCTTGCGATGGCGCGATGTCCGGCGCGTCTGCTGGACCGGCAACCGCGCTGCCGCCACCGAGCCGCTGCAGCAATGCCGCACCCTCGGCGCTCAGCGTCGGCGCGGCAGCAGCGGGTGAACCGTTCTGGATGAAATCGCTGATGTCGGCCTGCGTCTGGCGGAACAGCTGCGAAAAACTGGCTGCACCTTCGGCAGGCATGCCAAGCGGCAGCGCGATGTCGTCACTAGCCACCCCGCCCGCCCGGGCGCCATCGAATTCAGTCCGGAACATAGGTATCACTTTCTCCATGCAGCACGCGCTGCATGATTTCGAATTGCGACGCCATCAGCTGGCCGTTGCGCGCATTGAGTGCCTTGCACTCGTTCACCAGCGCCTCGAGCCGCTGCCACCACGCTTCGAGCGTGGCGCGCGGCTTGCCGCTCAGGCTGGCAATCACCGCCCCCATCGACACCGGCTTGCGTCCCAGCAGCAACCCGGCGACCGTTACGCGCTCCTGCCGGCGTGCATCCATCGCCTCGACCAGGGTCAGCACCTGCTCGCCGATCGCAGTCAGCGCCGCGCCGTCATGGCGCAGCGCAGCGGCAAACTGCGACTGCAGCAGCGTTTCGAGCTGCTGGTAATCGCGGTGGTCTGCGCTCACGCCCAGCATCAGGCGTTTGAACGCATCCTGGCGTGTCATGCACCGCCACCGTGGTGACGGCGGATCAGCGCGGCCAGCTTGCCGGCGTCGAACCCGATCCGGCCATCGGCGAGTGCGGCCTTGATCTCGGCCACCTTGTCGGCATCGAAATCCGGCAGCTCGGCCAGCGCCGCCTGCGCCGGCTTTAGCGCATCCGACTGCAGGCCTGCCGGCGCGGTGCGCACGGTGGTGCTCTGCGGCTTGGCGGCGGTGTCGGTGCCTTGGGCAGCGGGTGTAGCAGCAACGGGTTGCGCGCCACCGGTCTGGGTGATTTTCATGGAATTTCCTTCGGCTCGATGCGGTTCATGCTCTCACGAAGCATAAGCGACCGCGCCGTGCCGTCTCTTAAATCGGTACATCATTGCGCCGGCGGCGACAGTTTCTTGCGCAGCGTCGACAGCAGCGACTGGTCCGGCAGCGACGTGCTCGCACCGTTCACCAGCGGAACCGAAGCCTCGGGCATGGCGAACATCTGGCCGATCAGCCTGGCCTGATCCGACGTCAGGATCAGCAGCTCGATCCGTCGGTTCTGTGCGGCCAGCGGGTCCTGCACGTCCAGCGGCGCCCGGTCGGCCATGCCGACCACCTGCAGGATGCTTTTTGCCGGCATGCCGCCTTCGAGCAGATTGACGCGGGCGACCATCGCCCGGTTGCTCGACAGGCTCCAGTTCGAATACGCCGACAGGCTCTTGCCGGCGTAGGGATGGGCATCGGTATGGCCAACGACCAGCATCTGGTTGTCGATCTGCGCGAACAGCGGACCCATCCGGTGCAGCAGCTTGCGAAACGGGTCGGTCGGCATCGCGCTGCCGCTCTGGAACATGCCCTGCTTGTCGGTATCGTGCAGCAGCACCCGCAGGCCGTACGGCGTGATCACCGTCTGCAGGTTGCGGCTGAGGTTCGCGTCGTCACTCAGCTGCGACAGTGCGTTGGCCAGCTCCTGCAAGTCCTCGGCCGATTCGAGCCGCGATTTCGACAGATGGATGCCGTCGGCCTGCGTACCCTCCGCGCCGTCGCCCCTGCCCGGCGTCGTGCCCTCGGACTGGTCGCGGCCCGGGCGCGGCTCGCGCGGGATCATCGAACCGCTGGTCGACATGTGCTGCAGCAGCTTGTCGCCGCCCTCGTTGGCGATATTGCCGCCCGGCGTGCGCAGCAGCTCCTCGGCCTGCTCCTGATTGCGGGCTGCCAGCACCCACAGCACCAGAAACAGGCACATCAGCGCCAGACAGAAGTCGGCGAAGGCCACCTTCCACGCGCCACCGTGGCCGTCGTCATGGTGCTTCTTGGCCGCGCGCTTGACGATGGCGGCGTCGTGTTTGTCCTTGTCGAGACTCATCGGTCAGGCCCTTGCCTCGAGTGCACCGATCCACGATTCGAGCTGCGCGAAGCTCGGCTTGATGTTGAGCTGCACCAGCCGGCGTCCGGCGTCGATCGCCAGCAGCGGCGGCTTGCCCGACACGTGCGTGACCAGCACGACCTTGACGCACTCCATCGTCGACAGCTCGGACTTCACCAGCTGTTTCATCACGTTCGACAGCGGATCGAGCACGCCGTAGCACAGGAAGATGCCGATGAAGGTGCCGACCATGGCCGCGGCAACCTCGGTCGCGATCTCGGCGGCGGTGGCGCCGGAGGCAACGGTATTCATCGCCATGACGATGCCGAGCACTGCGGCCAGGATGCCGAAGCCCGGCATCGCTTCGGCGATTTTCTGCAGCGACTTGGCGGGCTGGCACAGTTCCTCGTCGATCGCGGCCAGTTCCTGCTCGAGCACGCCTTCGAGCTCGTGGCCGTTGATCTTGCCCATGGCCATCAGCCGGAAATTGTCGACGATGAAGGCCAGCAACTTCGGCTCGTCCAGAATCAGCGGATAGCGGCTGAACAGCGGGCTTTCGCGCGGCGCTTCGACGTGTTCGTCCAGTGCTTTCAGCCCGCGCGATGCCGTCTGCAGCAACTCGTACATCAGCAGCAGCAGTTGCCGCTGGAATTCGGGCCCCTGCTTGCGCTGCGTGATCACCTTGCGGGTCTGCGTGACCATCTCGGCCAGCACGTGCTTGGGGTTCCCCAGCACCAGCGCCCCGACCGCCGCGCCGCCGATGATCAGCAGTTCGATCGGCTGCCAGATGACCCGCATTTCACCGTGGTTGATCATGAAGCCGCCGAACACGCAGCCCAGCACGATGGCGATCCCGACAATTATCTGCATTTGTACTTACCCCTTGTCCGATGCCGCTCAGGCATCCTGCAGGAACGCCCGCATCTTCTTCAGCGCCCCCTTGTTGATCTGGCAGACCCGCGCCTCGGTCAGCTCGAGCACCGCGGCGATTTCCTTCAGGCTGAGATCGAATTCGTAATAGAGCTGGATCACCCGCTGCTCGCGCTCGTCCAGCGCGGTCAGCGCCTGCTCGAGGCTCAGCCGCGACACCAGGATCGATTCCGGGCTGGCGCTGTGTTCACCCGGCACGTCGGCGTCATGGAACAGTTCGTCGAAACTCGCCAGCGATTCGGCGTTGTCGGCCAGCAGATAGTCCTGATAGTCCTCGGCCGAGATGCCCAGCACCTTGATCACTTCCTGCTCGGTCGGCTCGCGCCCGATGCGGCGGGTCAGCTCGCGTACCGCATCGCGCAGCTTGTGCGTCGCCTGACGCACCGTGCGCGGCCGCCAGTCCTGGCGGCGCAGTTCGTCGAGAATCGCGCCGCGAATGCGCATCGCCGCATAGCCGCCGAACTTCTCGTCGGGCGTACCGCCGTAGCGGCGCAGCGCGTCGAGCAATCCCAGCAGACCGATCTGCTCCATGTCCTGACGGTCCAGCACGGCACCGGCCTGCGACCCCAGCTGCCGCACCACCCGCTTCACCAGCGGCAGGTAGGCGAACAGCCATTGCTGCTCCGCGGAAGCCTCGGGGCTGGTGCGGGCCTGCTGGCATTCGGCGTAGCCTGAGCGCATGTCCACGATGTCACTCGATGATCAGCTTGCCGATCATGGCTTCGGCAAACGGTTTTTCGGCGTGATCGCGCGCGTAGGCGGCGGTAAAGGCCTGATTGAGCGCGACGGCAAACTGGTCGATCGACATCCGGTTCGCCTTTTCGACCGGGTAATCGGCCAAAGCCTTCAGCGCGACGCTGCGCAGCAGCGGCAGGTGCTCCTTGGTGATCTTTTCCTGTTTGCCGCTGGTCTTGAACACCAGATCCATCGCCAGGTAGTGCGGTACCGAACTGCCCGAACCATCGCGCAGCATGACGATCACCTTTTCAAGGCTGACGTATTTGTAATCGACCGCCTCCGGCTGAACCGGTGCAGGCTTGCCGCCCGGGCGCTGCGTGTAGTACCACGCGGCGCCGGCACCGCCGGCGACCACGGTCAGCGCCAGCGCGGCAACCAGAATCCGTCGTTTCATTTTCATTCGCGTGTGTTCCGCTTTTCGTTGTTCATCTGGCTTCAGCCCAGCCGGAATGCGGCGCTACGCTCGTCGTCGCCGGCCTCGGCCAGCGCCCTGCCCGGCCGCTGCTGCCACGGGGCATCATCGCGTTGCGAACGACCGTCGTTGCGATCCGAGCCACGACCGCCGTCGGCCACCGTCACCGCCACCTGCGTGTACTGCCGGCTGCCCAGATCCTGACGCAAGTTGTCGCTGATGCCGTGCAACTGCTGGACCACTTCGGCGTTCGACGCGCTCAGCCTGACCTGCAGCGCGCCGCCTTCGCGGCGGATGGCGATCTCGATGCTGCCAAGCAGCGGCGGATCGAGCCGGATCGTGGTGTTTTCGATGCCGTGCCGCGTCTGGACACTGATGCGGTCCCCCAGCGCCGCAAGCAGCTGCTGTCCGGCTTGCTGGGTCTGCACTGCGGCCTTGGGCGCTGCAGGCGCATGCACGGCAGCAGTGTCGCTCGCGCCGGCAACGCCGGTTGCCGGTTGCAGCGACGGCATGGCGGCGGCCGGGCGTTCTTTCACGTCATCGGCAATACCGGAGAAGGCAGCCGCGATGCCCGCTGCGGCCTGTGGCCGATCGACGGCGCCGGCCGTGCGGATTGCGGCCTGATCCCGAGCGGCAGCATCACCAGCAACGGTTTCCGCAACGAACGGCGACGGCTGACCGGCCTGCTGTACCACGCCCGGCGCGGCCGGCTGCATGGCCCGACCCGACGAGGCGGACATGACCATGGGCGACAACGACGCCGGCAGTACCGGCGCCTGCATCATCGCAGCGCCCAGCAGCGCGCTGCCGGCCGGCACGTCGGGCTTCGTCGCCTCGTCGAGTGCCGGCAGCGGCGGGTTCATGCTGCCCAGCGCAGCCAGCAAACCCTGGCCGGCAAGCGGCTGGTCCGTCTGCAAGGCATCACCCTTGTCGCCTTCGGGCATGCCGCTGTCGGCAGGCTGCCCCTGCTGCAGACCCAGCCCGGCCAGCGCCAGACCGAAAACGGCAGACACGGCATCCTCGACCGGCGCGGCTGGTGCCGGTGCATCCGGCTTCGCCACCGGCGGTTTGCCGGACAGGGCGTTTGAAAGCAGTGCGGATAGCGGCATCATGGTCGGTCGTCCTGCTCGTTGATCAGTCCGTAGGCGATCAGCCCTTCACGGTTGCGGCGCAGCTCGTCGAGCAGCGCGTTCATCCGTCCGGCTTCGCCCAGACAGCTTTTCATTGCTGCCGCATGCGCGACGCGCAGCGGTTTCAGTGCTTCGCGCTCGCGCAGGCTCAGGTGCACCTTGTCGTTGAGCTGCCCGACCAGCACGGACAGTGCCTTGTCGACTTCGGCGAGCTGCGCCCAGTCGCGGCGCGTCTGCACATCCAGCAGCGCCCGCGTCAGCGTCAGGATCTGCAGTGCCTTATCCATTGGCGCGCTGCACACCCTGCCAGCCCTCGCGCAGTGTCGACAGCAGACCGGCCACCTCGTCGACCATGGCCGTCTCCAGCCGGAGCCCGGCCTCGTTCAGCCGCAGCGCGCAGTAGTCGTACAGCCGGGCCAGATTGGTGACGACTTCGCCGCCGGCGTCGAGGTCGAGCGCGCTGGACAGCCCGTTCAGCAAGCCGATGCACTTGTTGATGCCGAGGCCCTTCTGCTCGTAGCGTTTGTGCTCGATGTGCGCACGCACGCGGGCGACTTCTTCGAGCAGCCCGTCCATCAGCACCAGCACCAGCTGCACCGGCGAGGCGTTGGCCGTCTGCGCTTCCAGATTGACGGCGTGATAGTTGCGGTAGGCGTCGTAATCCACATTGATCCCCAGTATTAAGCGGCCGTATCCAGCGCGCTGAGCGCGCTCGAGGTCTGGCTCATCTGCGCTTGCAGCGACTGCAGCTTGGAAAACTGCGCCAGGTAGCGCTGGTACAGCAGGTTGAATTTGTCATCGAGCGCGGTCTGCCGGGTGGTCAGGTCTTTCTGCAGCGTCTGTACCGAATCCTGACGGCGCTTGATCTGGCCGGTGGCACTGTTGAGCCACTGGTTCAGGTATTTGTTGGTGTCGGTCAGCAGCCCGGACTGCGCGGTGCCGAACACCTTGTCCAGCGCATCCGGCTTGGCCGCGAGCGCGGTCTGAAGCTTGGTCTTGTCGAGCGACAGCGTGCCGTTGCGGTCGGCGCTGACGCCGAGGTCGAACAGCTTCGCGCCGCCATAGTTCTGGCGCAGCGCGTTGGTCAGGTGGCTGCGCAGCGCCAGCACGCCGGCGTCCGAAACGAAGGCACCGGCAGTGACGCCATTCTTCGCATCGCCGCTCCTGGTCAGGTCGTCGAGCGTCTTTTCCAGTGCGTTGTAGGCATCGACGAAGTTCTGTACGTTCGCCGCCGTCGCATCCTTGTCCTGTGTCACCGTCAGCGTCACCGGCGTATCGCCGGCCTGCATCGCCTTCGTGAACGTCATCGTCACGCCCTGCACCGCGGTGAACGTGTTCGACGCCTGCTGCATCTTCACGCCGGTGGTCTGGTCACCGAGCCAGACGATGGCGTCGCGCGCAGCCACCAGCTGTTGCGGCGCACCGAGCGCGGCCTTGAGCGCCGGATCGTTGACATTGCTGGCATCCAGCGTGATCTGGCTGCTGGCACCGGTCTGGCCTGCGGACAGCACCATCTGCGTCTGGCCGCCGACGGTCATCACCGTTGCACTGATCTTGCTGTTGCTGGCCGAATTGATCGCCCGCGCCAGTTCGGCCGGCGATACCTTGCCGTCAGCATCGAGATCGGCGGTGGCGATGTCGACGCTGAAGCTCGTGCCGTCGGCCAGCGACAGGTTGATCGAGCCCGGAATCGGCACCACCGACACCGCGGTCAGTCCCTGGAAGGCCACCTGGTTGGCCGAGGCCACCTGCTCGACGAAAAAGGAATAGCTGCCGGCCTGCGCGGTGCTGTCGGCACTGGCCGTGCCGACGCCGGTATTGGAGAGCGTTGCGGCCTGCTGCGTCAGGCTGGTCTTGCCGGACAGCCCGGTCAGCGCGGTGCGGAAGTTCGAAAGCGCGCTCTGCAGCTTGGTCAGCGCCGCCGACGTGTTCTGGGCATTGGTCGTCTGGGTCTTGAGCTGCGCCTGCTTGCCCTGCGTGTACGCGGTGGCCAGCTGCTGCGCCATCTGGGTCGGGTTGATCGTGCTATCGGCCATGGTGGTTTCCTTTGCGCGCTGAATGCGGAATGAGGTCTACCTCGTAAAAAGGCGACCCGATCCGGGCAAAGCTGAAATCGGCGTAGTGCATTGTCATGACGCCCGCTGCCGGTACCACGCCTGCGTGGCCAGTTCGTCCTGCCGCTTCTGTTCGCGCCGGTCCTGTTCGACCTGCAGGACCGCGCTGTGCTGCTCGCGCACGCGATCGAGCGTTTCCCGCTTCAGCGACGCGGCCTGCAGCGCCCGTTGCGTCACCGCCATGTCGGCTTCATGCAGCGCCAGATCGCGCTGGTGCGCCGCCATCATGTCGAACACCGCCTGCTTGTAATTGCCGCAGTTGAGCGACAGCGACGGTGGCAGCGAGCCGGTAGCGGCGCTGTCGGCACACAGCTGCGCCATCCGGTCGAGGTTGTGGTGATAGCGCTGCCGCAAGGCTTCCTTCTGCGCCACGTCGGCGGTCAGCCGGTCGACTTCGACGTCGCGCAGCGCCACCAGCCGCGCAAGGCTCAGAACGGTTCGTGCCTGGGTCATGCCACCACCTCGTTCAGTCGCATCAGCGTGTCCGCGAGCGGCGCGGCTTCGCCGACGTCCTGCTGCAGGAAGGCTTCGATATGCGGATACAGATTGACCGCTCGATCGGTCAGCGGATCGGCGCCGGGCACGTAGCCGCCCAGCGGGATCAGGTCGCGGACCTGCGCATGCCGCGCCAGCATCTGCTTCATCGTCCGTGCCGAGGCGACCTGCGCCGGCGAGGCGACCTGGCTCATGCAGCGGCTGATCGACGCGGCGATGTCGATCGCCGGGTAGTGCCCGCGCTCGGCCAGATCGCGCGACAGCACGATATGGCCGTCGAGAATCGCCCGCGCGGTGTCGACGACCGGGTCCTGCTGGTCGTCGCCTTCGGCGAGCACCGTATAGATGGCGCTCATGCTGCCTTCGCCGTCACCGTTGCCGGCACTTTCAACCAGCTGCGGCAGCAGACCGAACACCGACGGCGGATAGCCGCGCGTGGCCGGCGGCTCGCCCAGCGCCAGTGCGACTTCGCGCCGCGCCATCGCGTAGCGCGTCAGTGAATCGACCAGCAGCAGTACGTTGCGGCCCTGATCGCGGAAATGCGCGGCAATCGCGTGGCACAGCTCGGTTGCCATCAGCCGCATCATCGGCGATTCGTCTGCCGGTGCCACGACGAGAATGGCTTTGGCCAGCCCTTCCGGGCCGAGCGCATGATCGACGAATTCGCGCACCTCGCGGCCGCGCTCGCCGATCAGCCCGACGACAACGACATCGGCCTCGGTCTGGCGGGTGATCATGCCCAGCAGCACGCTCTTGCCGACGCCGCTGCCGGCGAACAGGCCTACGCGCTGGCCGCGGCCAAGCGTCAGCAGCCCGTTGATGCTGCGCACACCGACGTCGAGGATCTCGCTCACCGGCTTTTTCTTCAGCGGATTGACCCGCGGCGGATGCGGATCGAGCACGTGCTCGCCGCCGAGTTTGCCGCGACCGTCGAGCGGCTCGCCCAGACCGTTGACGACGCGCCCGAGCCACGACGGCCCGATCAGCAGCTGCCCGGCCTCCGGGTTCGGCAGTACGCGTGCGCCGGTGCTGAGGCCGACCGGCTTCTTGAACGGCATCAGGTAGGACACCTCCTGCCGGAAGCCGACCACCTGCGCATCCAGCCACTCGCCCGACGCGGTCTCGATCCGGCAGTGCTGGCCGGTTTCGAGCTGGCAACCGGTGCTTTCCAGCAGCAGGCCGGTCGCGCCGGACAACCGCCCGGTCAGCTTGGCGACCGGGACGTCATTGAGTTCGAGCGAGCGCAGGGCATTGGCGATCATGGCGGTTTACTCGCTGGTATCCGGCACACCGAGCAACTGGCTGGTGACCTGTTCCATGAAGGCATCGAGTCGCTGGCGACAACCTGCGTCGGCCTCCTGCCCGCCGGCCTTGACCCGGCATTCGCCCGGTTCGAGCCGGGCATCCGGAATCAGCGACCACTGCTGCGCGCGCTCGGGCGCCAGCTCGCGGATCCGCTGGCATTCTTCGGGGTTCAGATAGACCTCGACCCCGTTCGGCGCCGGCGGCATCGAGGCCAGCGTCTCGTCGACCAGCGCTAGCAACTGCACCGGCTGCAGGGCGAGTTCGCAGCGGATTACCTGCCTTGCCACCTTGGCGACCAGATCGACCACTTCCTTGCGCAGTGCCGCCTGATAATCGGCCTGCAGCGCCCTGACCTCGGTCAGCGCAGTATCGAGCGGCTGCATCAGCACGTCGAAACGCGCCTGCATTTCCAGCTTCGCCTCGGTCACGCCCTGCACCAGCCCGTCGGCACGCCCCTGCACGAAACCCTCGGCACGACCGTTGTCCAGCCCGCTGTCGAAACCCTCGCGATAGCCGGTATCCATACCCTGCTGGAAGCCCTCGGCCAGCGACGCCTGCACCTGCGCGGCGTCGCCCGGCAGGGCCAGCGCACCGGGTTTCTGCGACAGTGGCGGAAAGCGGTAAGGGCGGCAGGCCTTCACTCGACGACTTCCTCGGCAAACAGCTGCAGGTCGACCTCGCCACCGTCGGCAAGGCGTTTGACCTGCGCCATGATGTCCTGACGCACCTGTTCGATCCGGCTCAGCGGTACCGGGCCGGAGCGGCGCACCATGTCTTCGAAACTCTGCGCCTGACGCCGCGGCATCGCCTGGACGATGGCGTTGCGCACCGAAGGCTCGGCACCCTTGAGCGCGATCACCCACAGCTCGAGCGGCACGTCTTCCATCACGCGGGTAATGACCGCTTCGGTCTGGCGCGACAGGATGAAGAAGTCGTACATGCTGGTTTCGATCTCGCTGACCACGTCCGGATCGTGCGCACGCAGCAATTCGACCATCTGCGCCTTGTCGCCGGGCAGACGGTTGATGATTTCGGCGGCCTGACGCACGCCCTCGACCAGCGCACTCTGCATGCCGAGGCTGTTCAGGCAGCGGTTGACGACCTCCTCCAGCTCGATCAGCAGGTCGCGATCGACTTCCTTGAGCCGGGCGATGTTGACCAGCACCAGATCACGGCTGTGCAACGGCAGCGCCTCGATCACCTGTCCGGCCAGCGCCGGCGGCAGGAAGGCGAGGAAAACGGCCTGCATGCGTACGTGTTCGTTGCCGATGTGTTCGGCCAGCCATTGCGGCTGCACCCATTGCAGGCGGGCCATTTTCGGCCGGATCGCGTCGCCGTAGATGCTGTTGAGCACGCCGTTGGCGATGTCGCTCCCGAGGGCCAGATCGAGCGAGCGCTGCAGGAAGTTGCGCGATGCGCCATGCACGCCGCTCTGCTGGCGATAGTCGTCGAAGAAGCGCTGGATCGAGTTCTTGACCACGTCGACCTTGAGCCCGCTCATCCGCGACATCACCTGCGTGACCTCCATCAGCTCCTCGCGCGACAGGCAGCGCAACACCGCCGCAGCCGATTCCTCGCCCATGCTCAGGAGCACGATGGCGGCGCGTTCGACCGGTGTCGGCAGGCCGTCGGCAGACGGCGCACTGGCGGAATTAACTGACTCGTCCATTCTTCTGCACCCATTGTTTGACGACTTCGGCTACCCGTTCCGGCTCTTTGTTGGCGAGCGTTTTCAGGTGATCGACCAGCACGTCGACACTCGAACCGGCCGGCGGCAGATCGTAGTTTTCCAGCAGCGGCACCACCGGCATCTGGCCGGCACCGGCACTGCGGTCCGGCAGCGCGGTTGCGGCAGCCGCAACCGGCGCCGCGCCGGCAGCAGCGGCGGCCAGCAGTTGCGGTTCGGCCAGTTGCACTTCGCGCAGCGCCTGCTCGCCGTGTGCCGGCGAAACCCAGTCGCGGAGGATTTTCAGCAGCGGACGGATCACCAGCAGGAAGACCAGCAGCAGCACCACGCCCTGGATCGCGTAGCTGCCGATGTCGATCATCGTGTCGCGCTCTTCCCACCAACGGGCCAGAACCGGCTTCGCCGGGAAGGCCAGCGTCGACACGACCAGCTTGTCGCCGCGTTCGGCGTCGATGCCGAGACCGTTGCGCAGGATGCGGTCGATATTGGCCAGCTGCTCCGGCGTCCAGCCCTTGGCCGGTACCGGCGCGGCAGCGTTGTTCAGCACCACGGCGACGTTGAGGCGCTTGAGCCGGTCACGGCTGCGCTTGATCTGCACCACGTTGCGGTCATAGGCGTACTGGCGTGTCGTGGCGTTCTTGCGCGGGCCGGCATCGCCGCCTGCGGCCTGCGGCTTGCTGGCATTGGCGGCGGCCGGACGGTTGCTGAGCGAACCGGGAATCCCCATCGCCAGCTCGCTGCTGCTCTGTTCGTCGCGCGTCGCCTCATTGGTGACTTTGGGCGTTTCGCCGTACTGTTCGCGCGTTTCCTCGACCCGGTCGGTATCGACCTCGGCGGTCACGCTGGCCTTGTAGTTGTCGCCGCCGAGCGCCGGCGCCAGCAGCTCGCGGATGTTGTTCAGCGCTTCGGTCCGGTACTTGTCGCCGGCCTCTTCGCCGCTGGCGGCGCCAACCGCACCACCTTCGCTCAGGTCGACCTTTGACGACAGGTAGTTGCCGGCCTGATCGACCAGCGTCACGCGCTGCGGATCGAGGCTGGCCACGCTGCCGGCCACCAGATTGATGATCGCGGCAATCTGTTCGCGGCCGAGCTTGGCGCCCGGTTTGAGCGTCACCACGACCGACGCCGAACTCTTTTCACCGTCGCTGACGACGAAAGAAGACGATTTGGCGATCGACAGGTGCACGCGGGCGTGCTCGACCTCGTTGAGCGCCATGATGCTCTGCACCAGTTCGCCTTCGAGACCGCGGCGGAAACGCACGTCCTGGACGAACTGGCTGACGCCGAGCGGATCGTTCTTGTCCATCAGCTCGAGCCCGGCCGGCAGCTTGGCGACGACGCCCTTGGCGGCAAGCAGCATGCGCGCCTTGCCGAGTGCATCGGCGGGCACCAGCACCTGGCCGCTTTCCGGATGGATGCGGTACGGCACGTGCTCCGCATCGAGCACCGACATCATGTCGGCGGCCGAGATGCTTTCGCGTGCGCCGAACACCGGCTTGTAGCCGGCCTGATCGCGCCAGAAATACATCAGCACCAGCGCGGTGATGCCGATCGCCAGCACGACGATGGGCGCGAGGCGCTTGAAGAACGACGGCGGCAGCGGCGGCAGCTTTGCGCCATCGGCACGAAGGCGGCCAAGGCCCGATTTGAGCGTTGCGATCACGGCGTGTCCGTTCCTTTAGAGCTGCATCTTGATGAGGTCGTCCATCGCCCCCACCACCTTGTTGCGCACCTGCATCAGCATCGAGAACGACAGGCTGGCTTCCTGGCTGGCGAGCATCGCGCCGACCAGATCGTCGCTCTTGCCGGCATCGACATCGGCCATCCGGGTGCTCGCGATGCGCTCCTTGTCGTCGGTGCCGCGCACCGCCGCCTTGAGGACGTCGCCAAAATCCACCGGCTGCCCGGCCTGTCCGTCGATGGCGGACGGCAGGATGTCGGCGTCGTGACCGGCACGCGCGATGCTGCTGCGTATCTGCAGCAGATCGGCACCGATCTGTTGCCCTACTCCCGAGGTCAAGCCACTGGCCATTCGATTCGCTCCCGCTTCAATCCGTCTTCCAGCCCGCTTTTTCCAGCCCATGCTGCGCTGCAGGCAATGCTTCTTTGTGGGGTGGATTGTTGCCGAGGGCAATGACGCCAGACAGAGTAGAAACACTCACCCCGCCTAGGTATTTCCCACCAGCGGCATCCGGTACAGTCTGGCCGCTTGCCACCCTTGGATGCGGTCCGCCGGGGGCACCCCGCCTATAATTTCCGGTAACAACCTCCCCGCCATCCGGGCCGTCCGCCACGGAACGGGGCATCCCTCTTCTGGAGCACGAATCCGATGCAAGGCACCTTCAGCGCAGGGCGATCCGCCAAGACGATCTACGTGATCGACGACGACGATTTCATGCTCGAAGCCATCAAGGACATGCTCGGCAGCCTCGGCGCCGAGGTGCAGCTGTTCGACTCGCCGGTCACCTTCCTGCAGCGCTATTCGCCGAGGCCGGTCGAGTGCGTGATCTCCGACATCGTCATGCCCGAGCTGTCGGGGCTGGAAATGCAGAAGAAGCTCGTCCAGACCCACCTCGTCCCGCCGCCGATCGTGTTCCTGACCGGTGTGTCCGAAATCGCCGCCGTGGTCGAGGCGATGCGCAGCGGCGCCTTCGATTTCATCGAGAAGCCGGTGAATGGCTACACGCTGGTCGAGCGCGTCAACGCCGCGCTGGCCGAAAGCGTCAGCCTGCACTCGAAGCGGCTGGCACTGGCCGCACGGCAGGCCCGCATTGCGCTGCTGACCAGCAAGGAAGCGGAGATCGTCGAGCTCGTCGTCGCCGGCAAGCCCAGCCGCGAGATTTCCGAAGCGCAGGGCATCAGCATCCGCACGGTCGAAAACCACCGTGCGCGCATCATGGCCAAGCTGCACGTCACCTCGACGGTCGAGCTCGTCCGGCTCTTCCTCTAGCCGGCGCCGATCGCGATCAGGGTGGAACTACTCATGCGCACTGAGTAGTTCCACTCTGGGTATTTTCCCGGCGGTATTTAAGAATCAAGGCGTAACGTCCGGGCCCCGCATTGCCGAAACGGCAGACATCAGGCACGGACAGCCGGTCCCCTCATCCGTCCATGACCGCCGCAGCCCGAACGGGCACGGTGCGGTTGCAGCGGGAGCGCGCAAAACCCAATGAGTGGATCAACGTGCCGACGACCAAAACCAAGCTGATCAGCCCAGACGCCGCGGCGGGCTACCTGCCGGTGGATCCGTGCACGCTGGGCCGCCCCTTCCACCTGCTCGGCAGCTTCACCAACGGCTTGCGCGAGCAGATCGCCGGTTATTTCGAGCGCCGTTTCAACCGCCGCTACGGCGCGCAGATCGCCGTCACGCGACTGGCAGTCTGCCGCCCCGACGAAATCGGTCCGGCCGGCAAATGGCGGCACTTCCGCTCCGCCACCGGCCGCATCTGCTTTGCGCCGGACCGCGCGCTGCTGCTGAGCTGGCTCGATTACCGCTACGGCGGCAAGGAAGCCGGCGGCCAGTCGGCGCCCGCCACCGACAGCGTGCCGGAAACCGAAACCGAACTGCGGCTCGCCGCGATGCTGGGCATCGACCTGCTCGACGTACTGGTCGGCTGTCTGGACGCCTCGGTCACCGACGGCCACGGCGGCTTCCGGCTCGACCATCACGGCAAACCGGCATCGGCACTCGGGCTGCGGGTCGACCTGCGCGACGACGTGCGCGACCTCGATGGCACGCTGTGGTTCGCGCTCGACGACGCCTGGCTGTCGCGCCTGCTGGCGAGCGTCAGCCAGCGCCGCAAGCGGGAATCCGGCAGCAAGCCGGCTTCCGTGCCGCTGGCCAGCCAGCTGCAGATCACGCTGACCACGCGGCTGCTGACGATGGAAATGTCGCTGGGCGAGATCCTCGACACCCGCGTCGGCGACGTCATCCCGGTCAGCATCGGCCCGGCCGAAGTGCTGGTCGACGAATCTCCGTTCTTCACCGCCTCGGTCGCCGAACACAACGGCAAGCTGTGGCTCACCTCTTTCGAACATCTGGACTAAGTCATGGACATCAGCGATCAGATCGACCTCAACACCATGCTCGATGGCGTCATTCCGGACGACGCGCTGTTCGACGAGCCGGCCGAAACGCCTGCAGCACCGGCCAAGCCGCGCCGCGACCTCTCGCAGATGCTGCGCAAGATTCCGGTCACCGTGACGCTCGAGGTCGGCTCGACCAAGATCTCGCTGTACGAGCTGCTGGCGATCGAACAGGGTTCGGTACTCGAACTCAACAAGCTCGCCGGCGAACCGCTGGTGATCAAGGTCAACGGCACGCCGGTCGGTCGCGCCGAAGTGGTGGTCTCGGGCGAGAACTACGGCCTCAAGGTCGTCGAGATGGAACACCTCGATCTGGACACGCTCGCACCATGACCCGGCACGGCCTGATCCGGCTGGCGCTGCTGGGAGCGACCGCCGCCCTGCTCGCCCACCCTGCCGTCGCGGCGTCGGTGCCGCTGTTCAGCGCCGGCAGCGGCGGCGCGTCGACCGACTTCACCGTCAAGACGCAAGTTCTGATCATCATGACGCTGCTCGGGCTGCTGCCCGTGATGGTGCTGATGATGACGAGCTTCACCCGCTTCGTGATCGTGCTGTCGCTGCTGCGTCAGGCGCTCGGTCTGCAGCAGGGCCTGCCCAACCGCATCGTCACCGGCGTGGCGCTGATCCTGACACTGCTGGTGATGCGGCCTGTCGGGCTGGAAGTCTGGAACAAGGCCTTCGTGCCGTACGACGCCGACAAGATCGGCATGCAGGAAGCACTGATGATCGCCGAAGCACCGATCTCGCGCTTCATGCTGGCGCAGACCGGCAAGAGCGCGCTGCTGCAGGTGGCCAAGCTGGCCGGCGAGCCGCCGGTTGCGAAGCCGGCCGACTACTCGTTCACGGTCAAGCTCGCCGCCTTCGTGCTCAGCGAGCTGAAAACCGCATTCCAGATCGGCTGCATGCTGTTCATCCCCTTCCTCGTCATCGACCTTGTCGTGTCGTCGGTGCTGATGGCAATGGGGATGATGATGCTTTCGCCGCTGGTGATCTCGCTGCCGCTCAAGCTCTTGATGTTCGTCCTCGTCGACGGCTGGACGCTGACCGTCAACACCCTCGTTTCCAGCATACAGGCCTACTGAATGTTGACTCCCGATATCGCCGTCGACGTCGTTACCTCCGCGCTGCACGCGGTGATGCTGCTCGTCACCGTACTGGTGGCACCGGGGCTGATCGTCGGCCTGCTGGTCAGCCTGTTCCAGGCCGCCACGCAGATCAACGAGCAGACGCTGAGCTTCCTGCCCCGGCTGCTGGTGACGCTGCTGGCGCTGAGCCTCGCCGGCTCGTGGATCACCAGCTACCTGATGGATTTCTGTGTGGAAATCTTCCAGCGCGCGGCGCAACTGGTCGGCTGATTCCGCCAATGGACGCGATCGCCAAGGCGCTCCCCGATCTGCTCGCCGCGGTATGGTGGCCGTTCTGCCGCTTCATGGCGGCGTTCTCGATGGCGCCCATCCTCGGCGACGGCATGGTGCCGGTACGGGTGCGGGTGCTGCTGTCGCTGGGCCTCGCGATCGTGACGCTGCCGGCGCTGCAGGCCGCAACGCACATCGACCCGTTCTCGGCGCGCGGCATCGTCGTCGCGATCGAACAGGTCGTCATCGGCGCGGTGTTCGGGCTGGCGTTCCACCTGAGCATGGCGGCGATCATGCTGCTGGGCTTCGTCACCTCGTCGCAGATGGGGCTGAGCATGGCGGTGATGAACGACCCCATGAACGGCTCGTCGTCCGACGTCGTCTCCAGCCTGCTCTACATCCTGTGCATTCTGGTGTTCTTCTCGATCGACGGGCATCTGGTGCTCGTCAACATCGTCTACACCAGCTTTGCCCGCTGGCCCATCGGTGGCGGCATCGATCTGCTGTCCTTGCAGGACATCGCCTACAACGTCGCCTGGGTGTTTTCGGCGGCGCTGCTGCTGGCGATTCCGGTGATCTTCTCGGCCATGGTCGTCCAGCTCGGCTTCGGCCTGCTCAACCGCGTCGCGCCGACGATGAACCTGTTCTCACTCGGTTTTTCGGTAGTCACGCTGTTCGGCCTGTTCATGCTGGCGATGCTGATCCGTACGCTGCCCGACCACTACCTCCGGCTGACCGAACAGGTACTCGACCTGCTCAACCAGCGGCTTGCGGCAGGTCCGCATGGCTGAAGCATCGTCGGCCGACAAGTCCGAAAAAGCCTCGGCGCAGAAGCTGCGCAAAGCGCGCGAGCAGGGTCAGGTTGCCCGCTCTCGCGACGTCGCGACCGCGATCGGCATCTTCGCCAGCCTGAAGCTACTGCTGGTGCTGATGCCCGGCTATCTGGAAGACTTCCGCCGGCTGTTCGTGCTCAGTTTCGCCAACGTGTCCGGTGACGGCGCGCTCGACAACAGCTGGAGCACGCTGTTTCCGGTGACGATGTGGCTGCTGGTCAAGATGGTACTGCCGCTCTGCGTCGTGCCACTGGCCGCCATCATCGCCGGGATGATTCCCGGCGGCTGGGTTTTTAACGCATCGCACTGGCTGCCCAAGTTCGAGCGGATGAATCCGCTCGCCAACCTGGGCCGGATGGTCTCGGCCAAACACTACTCGCAGGTCGGGCTGTCGATCCTCAAGGCCGTGGTGCTCGGCGCGCTGATCTGGCACGTGTGCACGTCGCGCGTCGGCGACTTCCTGCAGTTGCAGGGCCTGCCGCTCGGGCTGGCGATCGCCCGCGGCGCCGATCTGCTGATGGATTCGATCATGCTGCTGTGCCTGATCTTCATCGCCTTCGCACTGATCGACCTGCCGGTGCAGATCCTGCTGTTCCTGCGCAGCCAGCGCATGACCAAGCAGGAGCAGAAGGACGAGTACAAGACGTCCGAAGGCCGGCCCGAAGTGCGCAACCGCATCCGCCAGCTGCAGCGGCAGATCGCCCAGCGCAGCCTGCGCAAGGCGGTCCCCGGCGCCAATGTCGTCATCGTCAATCCGACCCACTACTCGGTCGCGCTCAAGTACGACGAAAACCGCGCCGAGGCGCCCTTCGTCGTCGCCAAGGGCGTCGACGAAATGGCGCTGTACATCCGCGAGCTCGCGAAAGAGCACGACATCGAGGTGCTGCCGCTGCCGCCGCTCGCCCGGGCGATCTACCACACCAGCCAGGTCAACCAGCAGATCCCGGCGGCGCTGTACAACGCCGTCGCGCAGGTGCTGACCTACGTGCTGCAGCTCGACGCATTCCGCCACGGCCGGCGCAAGTCGCAACCCGCGATGCCGACCGACTTCACCATTCCGGAAGACCTGTTGCCCAAGGCCCGAACATGAACGACCTGACCCGACTCCTCGCCGATCTCGCCAAGCAGAAAATCGCCACGCCGCTGTTCCTGCTGGCCATCCTGTCGATGCTGATCCTGCCCCTGCCGCCGATGGTGCTGGACGTGCTGTTCACGTTCAACATCGTGCTGGCGATCGTGGTGATCCTCAGCAGCGTGTCGGTCAAGCGGCCGCTGGACTTCTCGGTCTTCCCGACGATCATCCTCGCAACGACGCTGATGCGGCTGATGCTCAACGTCGCGTCGACCCGGGTCGTGCTGCTGCACGGCCACGAAGGCACGCACGCCGCCGGCCAGGTGATCGAGTCGTTCGGCAAGGTGGTGATCGGCGGCAACTTCGTCGTCGGTCTGGTGGTGTTCGTCATCCTGATGATCATCAACTTCGTCGTCGTCACCAAGGGCGCCGAGCGGATTTCCGAAGTGTCGGCGCGCTTCACGCTCGATGCGCTGCCGGGCAAGCAGATGGCGATCGACGCCGACCTGAACGCCGGGCTGATCAACCAGGAAAAGGCGCAGGCCCGCCGCCGTGAAGTGGCGGCCGAGGCCGATTTCCATGGCGCAATGGACGGCGCATCCAAGTTCGTCCGCGGCGATGCGATCGCCGGCATCCTGATCCTGCTGATCAACATGATCGGCGGTGTCGCGATCGGCGCACTGATGCACGACCTGAGCTTCGCCGAAGCCTTCAAGCAGTACGCGCTGCTGACCATCGGTGACGGTCTGGTCGCGCAGATTCCGGCGCTGCTGCTGTCGGCTGCGGCGGCGATCATCGTCACCCGCGTCAGCGATGCCAACGGCGATCTGGAGCAGCAGGTCGGCTCGCAGCTGCTGACCTCGCCGTCTGTGCTGTACAGCTCGGCAGCGATGATGGTCGTGCTGGCCATCATCCCGGGCATGCCGTGGCTGCCCTTCCTGTCCTTCGCCATCCTGCTGGGCTATGTCGCCTGGCGCCTGGCCGGGCGCGAGCCGGCGGCGCCGAGCAGCAACACCCAGGCCATCGAGCAGGCGCTGCTCGGCAACCCGCAGCCGGAGCCCGACTGGACCAGCATTCCCTACGTCGAAGTCCTCTCGGTGTCGCTCGGCTACAAGCTGGTCAGCATGATCGACAAGGCCAATGGCGCGCCGTTGCTCAAGCGGACCCAGGGCGTGCGTCAGAGCCTGGGCGATACCCTCGGGGTACTGCTGCCGCCGATCGGTGTCCGCGACGATCTGGGCGTGAATCCGTCGCAATACGTGATCCAGCTCAACGGCTCGGCCATCGTACAGGCCGAAGTCTACGCCGACCGGCTGATGGCGATTCCGTCTCCGCATCTGTTCGGCGAGGTCGACGGCATTCCGGGCATGGACCCGGCGTATAACCTGCCGGTGATCTGGATCCAGCCGGAAGACAAGGCGCATGCACTCGGCCTCGGCTATCAGGTCGTCGACTGCCCGAGCGTCGTCGCCACGCACCTGAGCAAGGTCATCCGCGAATACCTGCCCGAGCTGTTCCGCCACGACGACGTGGCCGCGCTGCTCGAGCGGCTGGCCGCGCTGTCGCCCAAGCTCGCCGCAGCGCTGGAAAAGGCGATGACGCACACACAGTTGCTCAAGGTGTTCCGCACGCTGCTGACCGAAGGCGTCTCGCTGAAGGACATCGAGCCGATTGCCACCACGCTGCTCGATGCGGCCGAAACCACCAAGGACCCGATCCTGCTGGCCGCCGAGGTCCGTTGCACGCTGCGCCGGCAGATCGTCACCGGGCTGATCGGCCAGAAGCCGGAGATGAAGGCGTTCAACCTGACCGCCGCGCTCGAGAACATCCTGCTCGGCGCGCTGAGCCAGGCCCAGCAGACCGGCAAGGCGGCGCTCGACAGCTATCCGGTCGACCCGAATGTGCTGTCGCAGCTGCAGATCAACATGCCGATCATCCGCGAGCAGATGAAGCAGCAGGCAACGCCGCCGCTACTGCTGGTCATGCCGCAGATCCGGCCGATTCTGGCCCGTTACGCCCGGCTGTTCGCGCCGGGACTGGCCGTGCTGTCGTACAACGAGATTCCGGAAAACAAGGACGTCAGCATCGTCGGCACCCTCGGCTGACGTTTTCCACCCGCGCCGAGTACCGTTTACGGTGTTTGCGGTGCGGTCAGCACCTGCAGCACCTGCGCAGCGACATCGAACAGCCTTGGTGCAAGCAGCCCCGGCGCCACCGCACGCCGCCGCAAACGCCAGCCGCCGCGTTGCCCTACCCGTCCGGCGCCGATCCGGCATTCGACCAGCGTGCAGCCGGCGCGCAGCGTCGCCGCGGCCAGCGCGGGCTGCAGCGCACGCAGCAGGTCGCCGGCAGTCGCCGACGCCACGCGGATCTGCAGCCTGACCCCGACGCCGGCCGGGATCACCGCCAGCGCCACCAGACCGATCGCCGGCAACTGCACCGTCAGCAGCAGCACCGGTTCGGCGTCGTCATCATCCGGCGCTGGCGCGCTGTCATCGGGCTCCAGCAGGCCCAGTGTCAGTGGCAGGCCGCCCCACGCAAACGCCGGATACAGCCAGCGGGTTTCGCTCGCTTCGGGTGACCGTTGCAGTGTGGCGCCGACATCGGCCTGCAGCAGCCAGCCCGGCAGCGGCGCTCCACCCGGCAACAGCTTCGGATCGACGTCGGTGGCCATGCGCGTCTGCATCAAAAGGCGCCAGCCGGCCGCCACGGCCATCAGGTCGGGTGCCGCCCAGCCAACCCGGCGCAATGCGAGCTGATCGACGGACTGCATCGCGTAGGAAGACGGCAGCACCGACGCGGATGCGCCGGCCGGCGTCTCGTCGACCACGGCCAGTTGCAACTGCGGCATGGTCGCCAGTACGCGCAACAGCAGCACGTCACCGGGAACAACCGTCCTTCCGGCAAGCTGCGGCAAGGCCAGCCGCTGACCGGCATCGGTCAGCCCGGTCAGGTGACGGTCGCCTTCGCGACCGGTCACGATCGTCACCTGCAGCAGGCTGCCGACGGCCAGCGCCGCGCCCTGAGGCAGGGTGGCGGTTCCGGTGGACGGCGCGGCAACGGGGGCCGACAGCGGATTCAGCGCAGGGGTCATGGAGTGCTCCGGTCAAGAAAAAAGCCAGCCGAGATGACGGCTGGCTTTCGGTACGGGCGAAGTGCCGTTTACTGCATCAGCGACATGACGAGCTGCGACATGCTGTTGCTTTGCTTCAGCATCGACGTGCCAGCCTGCATCAGCATCTGGTGCGTGGTCATGTTGGCGGTTTCGCTGGCGTAGTCGACATCCATGATGCGGCCACGGGCTTCCTGCGTCGTGGTGCTCATGTTCGACAGGTTGTTGTACACGTGGTCCAGACGGTTCGAGTTCGCACCCAGGGCCGAACGCAGTTCGCCCACCTTGTCGAGCGCGGTGCTCAGCTTGGTGATCTGGCCGTTGGCGCCACCGGCTGCGGTCAGTTCGGTACCGGTTGCAGCAGCGGTGTAATTGCCGCTGACGGCGGTCAGCGCGGTATCGACAGCGGTCAGCTGGGTGCTGACGTCAACGTCCATCACTTCGGCAGCGCTGGCGCCGATCTGGAACTTCAAGGCTGCGGCAAGCTTGCCGCCGGTCGGGTCCAGCAGCGACTGGCCGCCGAACGAGGTGTTCTTCATGACGTTCGACAGTTCGAGACCGAGCGAGTCGTACTCGGCCTGCATGGCGGTCTGGTCGGTCGCGGTCGACGATGCGTCGGCAGCCTGGGTCGCCAGATCCTTCATCCGGGTGAGGATGTTGGTCATTTCGTTGAACGCACCTTCGGCGGTCTGCATCATCGAGATGCCGTTCTGGGTGTTGCGCATCGCCACGGCCATGCCGCTGGTCTGTGCGTTCAGGCGGGTCGCGATCTGCAGGCCGGCCGCGTCGTCCATGGCCGAGTTGATGCGGTAACCGGTACCGAGGCGGCTCAGCGAGGTGCTCAGCGAGCTCTGGGTGTTGTGCAGGTTGTTCTGGGTGGACAGCGAAGCGGCGTTGGTGTGCAGGCTCAGCATGATGGAATTTCCTCTGTCAGTGGATTCAGCATTCTGGAAGCGACATCCATTCAGATGCCGTCACTGACACAAGGCGACACGACATCGTCCAACATTAAATCAGAATCGAATAATTTTCTTATTTACCCCGTTTCGCCACATAAAAGCTCGCCCGAAGCTCACCCCGCACAGGCCTCGGCCGGCGGCAAAGCCGCAAGAATGGCGGCCGTCAGACGCTCGACTTCCGCGTTGAATCCGACCAGATCCAGGCCGATGTCGGCACCGACGGCCAGACCTTCTTCGAGCCGCGCCGACAAGGCCCGCAACGTTTCGGCCCCCAGCGTGGCGGCGACCGACTTGATCGAATGCGCCAGCCTCGCCGCCAGCACCGTATCGCCCCGGGCCTTGGCATCGGCGATGCGCCGGGCGATGTCCGGGTAATCGGCGGAAAATTTCCGCAGCAGCTTGAGGTAGGTCGGCTTGCGGCCCATCAGCCGCGCCAGCGCACCGTCGACATCCAGCCCGTCGATGTGCGGGATGTCATCACCTGCGACGACAGCCGGCGCCGCTGCAATGTCCGCAGGCTCCTCCGCGACGTCGAAGCGCCGGTCCCATTTGCGCAGCGTGGTGAACAGCAGGTGCGGATCGATCGGCTTGGTGATGAAGTCGTTCATCCCCATCGCCAGGCATTTTTCTCGGATCGCCGTGTGCGCGCTGGCGGTCAGCGCGATGACGGGCAGCGTCGACAAGGCCTGCTGGGCACGGATATGTGCGGCCGCATCGATGCCGTCGAGTACCGGCATGTGCAGGTCCATCAGCACCACGTCAAAACGGCCAGTGCTCGCCAGCGCCACCGCGGCATGGCCGTCCTTGGCGATCGACACCTCGACACCGGCCACGCTGAGCAGGTCGACGGCGACCTCCTGATTGACTTCGTTGTCCTCGGCCAGCAGGACCTTCAGTCCGCGCAGGCTGCCGAAATCCTCGGAAATCGGTCCCCATGCGCCACCGAGCGCGCCGGGCAGCGGATCGCCGTACGACGGGAAAATCAGCGTATGCAGCGTTTCGAGCAAGGCCGACGACGTGACCGGCTTGTCGATGACGGCCGAAAACGACAGCGGCATGTCGATGACCTCGCCGCCGCGGCCCGGGTGCAGCGCAATCAGCAAGGGATGACTGCCCTGCAGGCCAAGGTCGCGGATGCGCCCGGCTACCGCCGGGCCGTCCATGCCGGGCATCTTCCAGTCGATGAACACGAACTCGTACGGCCGGCCTGCACGGTCGGCGGCAAGAATGGCCTGAATCGCTTCCTCGCCGGAGCGGGCCTCGCCGACGTAGAACGCCATCGACCGGAGCATGGTGGCCAGGGTGCGCCGTGCACTGCTGTTGTCGTCGACCACCAGCACCGAACGGCCGGCGGCTTCGAACGTCTGGACATGTTCGGGCAGGCGGACTTCCGACTCCTGCAAATCGAGCTCGAGCCAGAAGGTGCTGCCGACACCGACGGTGCTCTCGACCCCCACGTGGCCGCCCATGGCCTCGGCAAAACGCTTGGAAATGACCAGACCCAGCCCGGTCCCCTCGGCATTGAACGCCAGCGAGGAGTCGAGCTGCTGGAACGGTTTGAACAGCGCGCCGCGCCGGTGCGCCGGAATGCCGATGCCGGTATCGCGGACCTCGAAACGCACCCGCAGGCGCTGGCCGATTTCGTCGATGACCCGGATATGGATCGCCACTTCGCCGTGCGGGGTGAACTTGACCGCGTTGTTGACGAAGTTGATCAGGATCTGGCCGATGCGCAGGCGGTCGCCGACCAGACCGAGCGGCACGTCGGGGTCGATCTGGATCAGCACCTCGAGGCCCTTGTCGTAGGCTTTTTCCCAGACCAGCGAGATCACGTGGTCGACCAGCTGGTCGAGTGCGAAGTCGGACTCGTTCAGCGCCAGCTCGCCGGCCTCGATCTTGGAAAAATCGAGGATGTCGTTGACGATGCCGAGCAGATGCTGGCCCGAGTCACGGATGCGCTCGAGATACTGCCGGGCACGCGGCGACGCCTGCTGCTGCAGCGCAAGATGCGACAGCCCGATCATCGCGTTCATCGGCGTGCGGATCTCGTGACTCATGTTCGCGAGGAAATCCGCCTTGGCCTGCGACGCCATTTCGGCCTGTTCCTTGGCTGCAGCCAGCTCCGCCGTCCGGACCTTCACCACGGTTTCGAGGTCGTCGGTCAGCTCCCGCAGCCGCTCGGTGGTCTGCAGCTGTTCGGTCACGTCGATCGCCACCACGCCGACGGCTTCGACATCGGTCCCGCCGCTGCCCGGAATCGGAAAACGGATGACGCGGTAGCGGCGGTCGCCGCTTTCCTGCGTCATCGTATCGAGCACCTCGCCCGTTTCGAACACTTGCCGGTCCAGCTTGCGCATCTCTGCCGCCGGCGCCGGCGGCAGGAGGTCCTCGCAATGCCGGCCGATCATGTCGCGGCTGCTCAGGCCCAGCAACTGCTGGGTATACGGATTGGCGACGAGATAGCGGCCAGCCGCATCCCGCACCGAAATCGCGGCAGGGAAATTCCTGATCAATGACGTGAAGCGCACTTCCCGCGACAGGATCTGCCGGCGCGAACGTTGCGACGCCCAGGTCAGGAACACCAGCAGCGCAATTGCCAGACCGGTCATCAGCAGGATCACGTTCCGCGCAAGCCGGTAGGCCGAGTACACCTCGCTGGTGTCCTCTTCGACGATCAGCCCCATGTGCATGTCGTCGAGCCAGCGCCCCGCGCCGAGCACCTCTTCACCGCGGTAACCGACGTAACCGTCGAACAGCTCGGCCTGCCCGCTGCGGATGACCCCGGCGGCCATCGACGTCAGTGGATCGGTCGGCTTGTGCGTCATTCCGCCCTTGGCCTGTACGGCACCGGGCACCCTGGCCCAGACCACCTTGTCGCGCTCGCCCGGCGACGTGTTGAAGCGACTGGGCGAAATCAGCAGGCCGGCGGCATTGATTGCATAAACCTGGCCGGTGTTGCCTACCCGGCCGATCGCCAGCAGGTTGGAGAACATCTGCTCGGCATCCATGCGCAGGCAGATGTAGCCATGGAGCGAGTGCGCGTCCCGCACCGCAGCACAGGCCAGTTGGTAAAGCGCCCCGGCTTGTGCAATCGTACCGTCACGGCGCGTCATCGGATGTTCTGATCGGATCGGCCGGGAGACGGCGCCGTCGCGCAAGGCGGCACGGGCCAGCACTGCACGGACATCACCGGTCGCGTTTTCACCGACGATGTATTTGCGCGATGCACCGACAGCGACGCCGTCCACTGTCCAGACCGACAGACCGCTGAAGCCCAGCGCCACGTAGGCGGACTGCCAGTGTGCGTCCAGCCGTTCGAACATCTGCTGCCGGCGTTCTGCCGAGGGCTCGTCCAGCAGCGCAATCACCGGTTTGGCCATTTCGGGCTGCGATGCCAGCACGCGCGATTCCTGCGCATGCGTTTCGCCCCAGCGCGCAAGCAGGGGCTCCGTCTTGTCCAGCGACGCACGCAGATGACTGGCCGCGAACTCGCGCGCCTGATCGTGAATCAGCTTGAGCGAAAACAAACAGGCCGCAACGAGGATCAGAATCCCTGTTGCGGCCCAGGCGACCGTTGGACGAAGCGTGAATTGCATCAGTTTGAAAACCTGGCCCGCGAGCCCGTAAAAATAGTCAGGATTCGCCCCGGATGCCTAGCTCGGCATCGATCAGCGTGAAATCCTGTTGTCCGCCATCCTCATGTCCGCCATCCTCAGATCAGCGCGGCACGGTTTCTCCCTGCTCGCACAGTGCCGCGACGCGGTCACGGTTCTCGCGGATCCAGTCGAAGACGTCGACCGCGGAAATCGGGCCACCGAAATGATACCCCTGGACGATGTTGCAGCCCATCGACTTGAGCATGGCCAGTTCGGCGGCAGTCTCGACACCCTCGGCCACCGTCGACAGACCGAGGCTGCGCGCCATTTCGAAAGTGGAGCGCAGGATCTCGGCCATATGCGGCTTGCCCGGCGCTTCGGTCACGAAGACGCGGTCGATCTTGAGTTCGGTGAACGGAATCCGCGACAGTTGCTGCATCGACGAAAAACCGGTGCCGTAATCGTCGATCGAGATCGCGAAACCGGCCTGCCGCAAGCGGCCGATCGATTCGAGCACCATCGGTACGTCTGCTGCAAGAACAACCTCGGTGATTTCGAACGTCAGCTTGCGCGGCGAAACCCCCGAAGTACCGACCCGGGCAATGATCTCGCTGATCAGCCAGTGATCCAGCAACAACACCGGCGACAGGTTGAGCGACACCGACACGTCGGTGCCGCGACTTTTCCACGTCACCATATCGGTCAGCACTGCGCCGAGCATGTACAGCGTCAGCTCGCCAACCTGACCGCGCTCCTCAGCCAGTGCGATGAAGGACGCAGGCAGGATCACCGTGCCGGCCGCATCGTGGATTCTGGCCAGCGCCTCGAAACCGGACAGCCGCCCAGTCCGCAATTCGATCTTCGGCTGGTAATGCGGCTGGAGCATCTGGCCATCCAGCGCTTCGCGCAGTGCGTCCGGCGTCATGGCCGCGCGGTCCGACTGGGGCCGCAGACTGCGAAGCGCCAGGTGTTCGGCCAGCGAGGTGAACATCGCGGCGAGCACGTCCAGCGGAATCGGCTTGTGTACACCACCCAGCACATGGAAGCCGAGCCTGCGTGCCTTGTCCTCGACGCTGGCGATCAGCGCGTTGTCCGAATTGCTGGCGATCAGCAGCGCCGGACGATAACCGTCCTCGGCCAGCTGCTCCAGCACCTCCGGCCCGTCGATTCCCGGCAAGGCGATGTCCAGCACGATCAGCGCCGGCGGCACCATCAGGTTGCGGACCAGATTGAGCGCGGCAAAACCGTCGCCGGCTTCGTGAATGCGCTCCACGCCGAGCAGGGTCAGCTGCTCGACGATGTGTGTCCGCTGCAGCGCGCTGTCCTCGACGACAAGCACGCCCTGACGTTGCACCATCGGGTGAATGGCAACCTCGACCCTCATTTCGACCCCATCTTTTGTCGGCTGTGCGCCGGCGTAATTTCGGGCACCGATCGGCCCCAAACGGTTACGCCATCATCGCATGTTTCAATTCGCCAGAAACGCGTTGGCGCTGCTATTTGCAATACCCTGTACCCGCCGCCCTCATGCTGCAAAGCAACACAAATCAATCCTGATTGCGAGCATCAAAAAGCTTACCAAACCCACCTGGAAATCCGGATCTGATTTTCCGTACATTCACGCCCGAATCTTTCAACATAAATACAGACAGGGTATCCAACACCCCGGGGAAGGCAGGAGGCATGACGGCTCACGCAAAGCCCGCGCTGGCATGCGCCATGGCTACGTGGCGCCAGGCCCACTTGATACAACAAGGCGGCAATGCATCGGGAAGAGTTAAATCGGTGGCAACGATCGTTGCAACGATGACACGGCAGGCGGCGGCATCGGGCGTGACGGCGGGCAGTCAATATGCCGCATAAATAAACGCATCCCCGAGCAAATCGCAGCAGCACCGCAATTGATCCGGGAATCAGTACGCAAAAACCGGACTGCAACATCGGGATGGTGGTTCGACGACGTGGCGGACTGATACACAACCACCACCCCGGCAAGGAGGCCAGGCAGCAACATGAAGCGGTGCATGATGGCGAAAGACGTAAAAAAGGGCCTAACCGCTAAGGTTAAGCCCTTGTTTTTACTGGCGCGCCCGACAGGGATCGAACCTGTGACCTTCAGCTTCGGAAACTGACACTCTATCCAACTGAGCTACGGACGCAACGCCAAGGGGTGCGATCATAGCGTGTCGTTGCACCCGCGTCTACACACGGCTTTCTGATGGTCGTCTTTGCCGGTATAATTGCCGCCACAAAAATAGGTATTCCAGCAGTTCCAACAAACAAGACTTCAATTGCATAGGGATGGCAGCATGAGCGGCTCCAACGCATCTGCGGCAAAAAGCGTCGTCGGTCTGATTCTGACCGCGCTCGTCGGTATTCCGGTATTCATCTATCTCGTGGTGAAGCTGTTCACCTCGGGCAGCGGTATCGATCTGGGCAGCACCACGATGACCAACGAGGCCATCGCTGCGCGTCTGCAGGCGGTCGGCAGCATCAAGATCGTCGACAGTGCGCCACCGGGACAACGTACCGGCAAGTCGGTCTACGAAGCGATCTGCATCTCCTGTCATGGCACCGGCCTGGCCGGTTCGCCCAAGTTCGGCGATGCCGGTGCATGGGCGCCGCACATTGCCAAGGGCTTCGACACGCTGGTCAAGCACGCGATTGGCGGTTTCAACGCCATGCCGGCACGTGGCGGCTCGCCCGACCTGACCGATGCGGAAGTCGCGCGTGCGGTGGCCTTCATGGGCAACGCAGGCGGTGCCAAGTTCACCGAACCGCCGGTTGCCGGCGGTGCAGGTGGCGCGGTTGATCCGGCGACCAAGGGCAAGGAAATCTACGAGTCGACCTGCATTGCCTGCCACGGCAGCGGTGCTGCCGGCGCACCGAAGTTCGGTGACAAGGCCGCCTGGGGCCCGCGCCTGAAGGACGGCGCCGACGCTGCAATCGCGATCGGGATCAAGGGCCTGAACGCGATGCCGCCCAAGGGCGGGTATCAGGGCTCCGATGACGAGTTCAAGGCCGCTGCGCTGTACATGATCGGCCAAGTGAAGTAACAGGTATCTACCAGTAATCAAACGGGCGGCCTAAACCGCCCGTTTTGCTTTTGTGGAGATTTGAATGCGCTTTTCCATCCGCCCCGCGGCTCCCGATGACGTCGCCGAAATCCTTACCATGGTGCGCGAACTGGCCGAGTTCGAACAACTCAGCCATCTGGTGACCGGTAGCGTTGAAAAACTGCACGAGGACCTGTTCGGCGCGCATCCGGCCTGCGAATGCCTGATCGGCGAGGCCGATGGCGAGACGGCAGCATTCGCCCTGTATTTCCACAACTATTCGACCTTCCTGACCCGGCGCGGGCTGTACCTGGAAGATCTGTACGTGCGTCCCGCCTATCGCGGACGCGGGTATGCCAAGGCGATCATGGTCCATCTGGCGCAATTGGCACGCGAACGCGGTTGCGGCCGTTTCGAATGGAGCGTGCTCGACTGGAACGCCAACGCCATTGCGTTCTACCAGTCCATCGGCGCTACCGTGCTGCCCGACTGGCGCGTCTGCCGCGTCACCGGCCCGGCACTGGAAACCCTCGCCAGCCGCTGATTTCATGCGCCCGCCTCTCTTTCGGGTTTCCGAGGCGGCGCATCGTTCCCGAGCCCGTTTCAGCAGGACTGATCATGACCAATTACTGGCTCGTTCTCGGCATTGCCGTGTTCACCGAAATCGTCTGGGCGCTGTCGCTCAAGTACGTCCAGATCCACCCCAATCCGTGGGTCATCGGCGGCTCGGTCGGCTTGTCGTTTCTGAACATGGCGCTCTTGTCGTTCGCCATGAAAGGCATTCCGGCCGGCACCGCCTACGCGATCTGGACCGGACTTGGTGCAGTTGGCGTCACCATCGGCGGCATCATCTGGTTTGGCGATCCGCTCGGCCCGGTCCGGGTGTTTTTCCTCGCCCTGATCGTGACAGGCGTGGTTGGTCTGAAAATGGCCTCGTGAGATCAAAAAAGCCGGCGATGCCGGCTTTTTTTCTACATCGGTTTCGGCCTAGCTAAACACCGTGCTGCTTGAACCAGGACAGCATTTTCTGCCAGCCGTCGCGTGCAGCCGCCTCGTTGTAGCTGGGGCGGTAATCGGCGTTGAAACCGTGCCCGGCATCCGGATAGACGATGATCTCGGTCTGAGCCTTGGCCGCCTTGAGCGCGGTACGCATCTGCGCAATCGACTCGGCGGAAATCCCTTTGTCCTGGCCACCATAAAGCCCCAGCACCGGCACCCGGACCTCGGCAGCCACATCGAGCGGCTGCTTTGGCGTGTTGGCCGACGCGGTGCCGCCCAGACGTCCGTACCATGCCACCGCGGCCTTCAACGACGGATTGCGTGCGGCGTACAACCAGACGATGCGTCCACCCCAGCAGAAACCGGTGATGGCCGTGTGCCTGGCGTCGCCGCCGTTGCGCGCGGCCCACGCGACGGTGGCATCGAGATCGGACAGAACCTGCGCATCGGGCACGCTCATCACCAGCTTCATCAGCTGATCCACTTCCGGATAGTTGCGCGGGTCGCCCTGACGGAAGTACAGCTCGGGTGCAATGGCCAGATAGCCGCTCTTGGCCAATCGGCGGCACACCGCCTGGATGTGTTCGTGCACGCCGAAAATCTCCTGCACGACGATGACCGTCGGCAGCGGACCCTTTGTCCTTTCCGGCGCAGCCCGGTACGCAGGCAGCATCGCGCCACCTTCCACCGGGATCTGCACCGAACCGGCCGCCAGCCCGCCGTCGTCGGTGTCGATTGTCGTTGCCGCAACAGGACGGACCGCCAATGCGAAACCGGCGGCGATCGCGCCGGAAATGAAAACGCGCCGGGACGTATCGCCCGGCGCGTTGTGGCCAACAAGATCATCGTTCACGGCTGACTCCGGGCAGGTTTAGCTACCCAGCATAGCCGAGATCGTTCAGGCTGCCGGCACCGCAGCAACGGCGGCCTTGAGCAATTCCCAGAATTTCTCGACCGACGCCACCTCGACCCGCTCGTCCGGCGAATGGGCGCCGCGGATCGTCGGACCGAACGACACCATGTCCATCTCCGGGTATTTGGCGGCGATCAGTCCGCACTCGAGTCCGGCATGGATGACTTCAACCGCCAGCTCGTCACCAAATTGCGATTGATATACCTGTTTCAGCAAGGCCAGCGCCGGCGACGCCGGATCAGGCGCCCAGCCCGGGTATTCGCCGCTTTCGATCACGACCGCGTCGGCCAGCCGACCGATCGCGCGCAGCTTGCGCTTGATGTCGGTCAGGCCGTAGGTATTCAGCGACCGCGCCATCGACACCGCTTCGAAACCATGCGCGGCATCGATGTGGACAACCCCGAGGTTGGCCGAGGTCTCGACCACGCCCTCGACATCCGGACTCCAGCGGAGGACTCCGTGATGGGCCGCCACCAGCAGCTCCATCGATGTACGGCTGCAGCTTTCGCTCAGTGCCTGCATTGCACTGACAGGGGTCACTACCAGCTTTACGTTCGGCTCGACCTGACGCATGCGCACCGACAGCCCGTCGCGCCACTGGCCGACCAGCTCGTCGAGCCACGACACCGCACCGGACGGCAGGGCCAGCGTCACGAAGGCTTCGCGCGCCAGCGCGTTGCGCAATGTACCGCCGCGCATCGAGACCACGCGTGCGCCATATCGCTCGATCGCATCGAGTGCCAGATGCGCCAGTGCGCGGATCGGGTTGCCGTGCAGCTTGTGGATGTCGGCACCGGAATGGCCGCCACGGAAGCCGGTGAGCGCGACCTCGATGGCTTGCCAGTCGGCCGGCATCGGCTCGAACCGGGCCGCCCGCTTGTAGGTCACGTCCACGCCACCGGCGCAGCCGATATAGCACTGCCCCCATTCCTCGGTATCCAGATTGAACAGCAGCTTGCCTTGCAGCCAGCCCGCGCGCAGCGCCTGCACACCACTCATGCCTGCTTCTTCGTCGATCGTCAGCAGCACTTCGAGCGGGCCATGCGGCACGTCGTTCGATTCAAGCAGGGCCAGCGCCGCAGCGACACCGATGCCGTTGTCTGCGCCCAGCGTCGTGCCGTCGGCGTGCACCCAGCCGTCCACCAGCCGGGTCCGGATCGGGTCACGATGAAAATCGTGGCCTCGACCTTCATTCTGCTGGGTCACCATGTCGAGATGGCCTTGCAGCACCACGCCAACGCGATCTTCCATGCCCTTGCTGGCCGGCTTGCGAATCAGCAGGTTGCCGGCCTCGTCCAGCTCCGCGACCAGGCCACGCCCCAGCGCCCAGTCGCGCAGATGGTTGCGCAGCGCGGCTTCGTGCTTGGACGGCCGCGGAAAACTGCACAGAGTGGCGAAATGGCGCCAAAGGTCGGCGGGCTTGAGGGCTGCTACGGCGTTCATGAGGCGGCTCGCAGTTTGTCAGGTACGGTTAAGGAGCTTTGAATGTTAATCCCGTTGTCGTGGCACGTCCTGTGATGGATTACCACGGCCTCTCTTTTCGGTACGAGTAACAGTTTTTAATGCAAATTCCATCCTTTTCCGGCCGATGAATGACGATTGGAGGCTGCATTCAACCGGCGAGCAGCCAATGCTGTCTCCTTAGGCCAACACCGGCCACACCGGAAACCGCACACACTATGCTGAAGCATCGTCGTTCGGGATGGCGCCATGGACAACGCTGCCTTCTTTGCCTCGCTGTGGGACGACTACATTGCCATCGCACCACAATCCGCGCGCATCCACGCGCTGTTTGCCGCCGACAACGCCACGGTCATCAATGACCACGTCGCTTTCCGCACCTTTGACACGGGCCCGCTGTGCCTGTCACGGCTCGAACCGCGGCTGTTCGACCTCGGCTACCGGCGCCACGCCCCCTATGCCTTTCCCGACAAGCACCTGTCCGCCTGGGGATACGCATCATCCGACCCGGATGCACCACTGATCTTTCTGTCGGAGCTCCACGTCAGCGCATTGTCGACGGTTGCCCAGGACATTCTCACGCCACTGCTCGCCAGCCTTGACCCGGCCCTCGCCGAGACGCCCGCCGTGTTCAGTGCGGGGCGTGTCTGGCCGGCGATCAGCTACAGCGACTACCGGACACTCGCGGCCGAAAGCGAGTACGCCGGCTGGCTGGCGGCACTCGGCCTGCATGCCAATCATTTCACCGTTGCCGTACACCGGCTGCGGACCCCCACGACCATCGAGGATGTGCTCGAACGCGTTCGCGCCGCCGGTTTTGCGATCAACGACGCCGGTGGAGAAATCAAGGGCACGCCGGCGGAGTTGCTCGAGCAGGCGGCCACGCTCGCCGATCGCCAGCCGGTTGCTTTCGCGGGCGGGGAAATGCACGTGGTGCCCACGTGCTACTACGAGTTTGCCCGCCGCTACCCCGACGTCGACGGCCGCCTGTATCAGGGCTTCGTCGCGGCCAGCGCCAGCCGGATTTTCGAATCCACGCACCGGAACCCGCGCGGATGAGGCCGGTCCTGATCGTCGGCGCCGGCAAGATCGGCGCCAGCATTGCCAAACTGCTGGTCCACAGCGGCGACTACGATGTCACCCTCGCCGATCGTGACGCCGCAGCCTTGCAGCGCGTGGCCGCACGGGCGCCGGTCCGGACACTGGCACTCCGCGCCAGCGATGCCGACGGACTCGCAGCCAGTCTCGCGGGACAATCCGCCGTGCTGTCGGCCACCAGCTTCGATGCCAATCCGGCCATCGCCCGTGCGGCACTGGCCAGCGGCGCCAGCTATTTCGACCTGACCGAGGATGTGGCGACCACGCGCAAGATCCGCAATCTGGCCCGCCGCGCCGCGCCGCGGCAGATTTTCATGCCGCAATGCGGTCTGGCACCGGGATTCATCGGCATTCTCGCTGCCGACCTCGCCCATCGCTTCGATACGCTCGACACCGTGAAAATGCGCGTCGGTGCGCTGCCGCAGTATCCGAACAACCCGATCATGTACAACCTGACCTGGTCGACCGACGGCCTGATCAATGAATACTGCAACGCGTGCGAGGCCATCGTCGACGGCCAGCGCCGCGACGTTCAGGCGCTCGAAGGGCTGGAACATTTCGCCCTCGACGGGCTCGAATACGAGGCCTTCAACACCTCCGGCGGTCTCGGCACCCTCTGCGAAACACTGGCGCAGCGGGTGCACACCCTCAACTACAAGACGGTGCGCTACACCGGACACCGTTACCTGATGGATTTTCTCGTCAACGGCCTGCGTCTCGGGGCCAGCCGCGCCGGCCGGCGCCAGCTCAAAACGATGCTGGAATACGCCGTCCCGATCACCCTGCAGGATGTCGTCCTGGTGTTCGTTTCGGTCTCGGGCATGATCGACGGCCAGTTCCGCCAGATCACCGATGCCCGAAAGATCTATCACCGCGAGCTGTTCGGCGAAGCCTGGAGCGCGATTCAGCTCACCACCGCCGCCAGCGCCTGCGCCGTCATCGACCTGCATTTTGACGGCGAACTCAATGGCGACGGTCACGGTTTCGTCGCCCAGGAACAGGTCTCGCTCGACCGTTTCCTTGCCAACCGTTTCGGCCGTTATTACGCGATCGACCGATATGCCGAAGAAATCCCGATCTGACGCGGACCGCGTCATGCGGAGGTCATCATGTACACCCTTCCCCACCTTCTCGCCCCGTTGAGGCTCGACCGCTGGCAGCAGGCCGAATGCTGGCCCGGCGCGATCATCGACGGCATTGCCCATTACCCGTCGACGCCGCCCCGCCTGCTCTACAGCCCGATCGACCGCCAGGAACACGGCCAGCTGCTGCCCGCCAGCGCGGTCGAAGTCAGCGCGGCGGTCGGCTGCGCCATCGTGGCGTTCGAGGCGTGGCGCACGGTCCCTGCGCCACGCCGGGGCGAACTGGTCCGGCGCATCGGCGAGGCGGTACGGCTTCACAAGACGCAGTTGGCTCAACTGATCACGCTCGAGGCCGGCAAGATCGCCAGCGAAGCCGAGGGCGAGGTTCAGGAGTGGATCGACGTCTGTGATTACGCCGCCGGCCTGTCGCGGCAACTGCACGGGCTGACCATCGCCAGCGAGCGTCCGCAGCACCGGCTGCTCGAGCAGTGGCATCCGCTCGGCGTGGTCGGCGTGATCAGCGCATTCAACTTTCCGGTCGCCGTGTGGGCGTGGAATGCGATGCTGGCGCTCGTCTGCGGTGATGCCGTCGTGTGGAAACCGTCGGAAAAAACACCGCTTTGCGCACTGGCTGCAACGGCGCTGGTTCTCGACGTACTTCGCGATTTCGGCGACGCACCCGCCGGCCTGATTCAGCTGGTCCAGGGCGATGCCGTCGTCGGCGACCATCTGGCCAGCGACCGGCACATTGCGCTGATTTCAGCGACCGGCTCTGTCGCCATGGGCCGGGCTGTGGCGCAACACGCGGCGACGCGGCTGGGACGCAGCCTGCTCGAGCTGGGCGGCAACAATGCCGCGATCATCACGGCAAGCGCCGACCTCGAACTGGCGGCGCGCGCCATCGTCTTCGCCGCCGCCGGCACCTGCGGCCAGCGCTGCACCAGCCTGCGCCGGCTATTCGTTCACGAAGAGATTGCCGATGCGCTGCAGGAGAAGCTCATCACCGCCTACCAGCACCTGAACGTCGGCGACCCGCGTTTTGCCACGACCCTGATCGGCCCGCTGATCGACGACGCAGCGATGAAACGCATGCACGCCGCACTAGCGCAGGCAGAAATCGAAGGCGGCCGCATCCTGATCGGCGGCGGGCAGGTCCGCGTCGGCGGGAACGTTCCCGATGGCGGTTGCTACGTCCGGCCAGCCCTGCTGGCCATGCCCGAGCAAACCGACGTCGTTCACGATGAAACCTTCGCTCCCGTGCTGTACCTGATGCGCTATGCGCGGCTGAACGAAGCGATCGCGCTGAACAACGCCGTATCACAAGGCCTGTCGAGCGCGATCTTCACGACCGACCTGCGTGAAGCCGGCGCCTTCATCGGCCCGGCCGGCTCCGATTGCGGGCTAGCCAACGTCAACGCCGGCACTTCGGGTGCCGAAATCGGCGGCGCGTTCGGCGGCGAGAAGGACACCGGCGGCGGCCGAGAATCGGGTTCGGACGCCTGGAAAAACTATATGCGCCGCGCGACCAACACGCTCAATGACGGTCATGCATTACCGCTGGCCCAAGGCGTTCGCTTTGGCTGATCCATGGCCGATCCGTACTACGGCCGGGTGAACGGACGCGGTACGGGTTGAGCCGGCGGTTGCGGCACCAGCGATGGAATCGGTTTGTGCGGCGGATGTGGCGGCCTCGGATAAGGGGGACGCGGCCGAGGTCCGTACGGTGGCCCGTACGCCTGGCCATAGATGCCCCAAAGATTGCCCGGCGTGCAGAAATACGGATCGTAGTCCGGATTGTCGACATCACAGTTTTCGGTCAGCCTCGCGTTGGGATCCGGGCGTCGTGACGGTTCGCGCGACCGGGTCGTGACCGGCGTAGGCGATGGCAACGGTTCGACCCTGGCGCTCGGCGGCGGCATTTTGGGCGCCGGCACGACCGAGAACGACCCCTTGCCTTCCGACAACGGTTTGCCACCCGGACATTTCGTCTGGGTATAAAGTACCCCGCCTTTGCCGTCCGGACACTTGTAGACCTCGTCCGCGTGTGCGCTTACTGCCACAAGCGCTACCACGGCCGCCTTGCAGAGCAAAGCAACACGGCGCAAGCTCGCGCCCGAAACCCACAACACCTTGTTCAGCATGTCCAAAACCCTTTTCATCACCGGTGCCAGCCGCGGTATCGGACGCGAATTCGTCCGGCAGTATCTCGATGCCGGCTGGCAGGTCGTCGCCACATGCCGGAACCCGACCGATCTGGCCGACCTGGCGCAGCACCCCGCGCTGACGCTACTGCAACTCGACGTCACCGACTGGGACGCAGTGGCCATGCTGGCCTCGCAACTGGCCCATACCCGAATCGACCTGCTCATCAATAACGCTGGCATTTATGGCGGCGTGATGCAAGACCTCGGTTGCACCGACGTCGGCACCTGGCTCGAAACACTGGCCACCAATGCCATCGCCCCTGTCAAGATTGTCGAGTCGCTGCTACCGCGTCTGGCGCCGCGAGCGCTCATCATCAACATTTCGAGCAAAATGGGCAGCATGGCCGACAACGGGAGTGGGGGCGACTACCACTACCGCAGTGCCAAGGCCGCCCTCAACGCCGCCACCGTCAGTCTGGCACGGGATCTGACTGGCCGGCACTGCTGCGTGGCACTGCATCCTGGCTGGGTGCAGACCGACATGGGCGGCGCCTATGCGCTGATCGATGCCGCGACATCGGTTCGCGGGATGCGCGATGTCATCGCCGGGCTGCAAGCAACGGACAGCGGCCGTTTCATCACCTACGACAATCGCAGCATTCCGTGGTGACCGGCGCCTAGACCGTTTGGGGGATTGTGCCTGCCGGCGTGATGTTGTAACGGCTTCGGCACTACAGATCGTAAAACTTGGTTTAGCGCAAAGTGGCGATGTCAACGGCAAGCGATGCTGGTCTCAAACCGACCCACGAGGAGCGCACGATGACCACGCAAACCCTGGCCCCGCCCCGCAAAACCGGCCCAGCCTACGATGGCGTACCCGACTACCTGATCGACGTTTACGACTGGGCCTACGTCAACCCGTCGCAGGTCGACCGGCTCGACCACAACGTCGTGGTCAAGACGCTGCTGTTCTGCAACGACCAGCGGCTGATGCGCGCCTACCTGAACGAGATCGAACCCGGCTCGCGCGTCTGGCAGGTTGCGCACGTTTACGGCGATCTCGTCAGCCGCGTTGCCGACAAGGTCGGCCCCAATGGCGCGTTCGACCTGACCGACATCACCCCGGCACAGGTCGCCCACGGTGAAGCCAAGCTCGCCGGCAAGCCGTGGGCCAGCGTCATTCGCGCCGATGCCGCCAAGCACACCGCCGATCAGCCCTACGACCTGATCTGCAGCTTCTTCCTGCTGCACGAAGTACCGGATTACAAAAAACGCGACATTGTCGACCATATGCTGGCGCAACTGCCGGAAGGCGGCAAAGCCGTGTTCGTCGACTATCACCGCCCCGCCCTGTGGCAACCGATCCGCTGGATCCTCAAGGTCGTCAACGCCTGGCTCGAACCGTTTGCCAATGCGCTCTGGCAGCATGAAATCCAGCATTACGCCACCCATGCCGACCAGTTCAGCTGGGACAAGCGCACCTACTTCGGTGGCGTCTACCAGTGCGTGATCGTCCGCCGCAAAACCAACTCGTAACAATTTCACCTTTCGTCCCGGCGACAAGCTACTGGCATTGTCGCCGGGCTATCGTATAATGCGATTCCGTTTCACAGTGGTCCGATGCAATGTTCCGGCTCCAGCCGGCATGTGACCGCTCCGTTGTCGTTCCAGTCCGAACCAACCCAAATACCCGATCAGCCGCAGACTGGCGCCCGTGAAAGGCGGCCGGCCGATCACACCGGATAGTCTATGACCTTCTCTTCCCTTGGCTTGAGTGACGTACTCGTGCGTGCCGTGCAGGATGCCGGCTACAACGAACCGACCCCGATCCAGACGCAGGCCATTCCCGCCATTCTCAACGGTGGCGACCTGCTCGCCGGCGCCCAGACCGGCACCGGCAAAACCGCCGGCTTCCTGCTGCCCATTCTCGAACGCCTCGCCCGGAATCCGACCGACCACGGCAAGATCCGCGTACTCGTGCTGACACCGACGCGCGAACTCGCCGCCCAGGTCGAGGAAAGCGTGCGCGTCTATGGCAAGTACAGCGACATCAAATCGATGGTGATGTTCGGCGGCGTCAGCATCAATCCGCAGATCAAGGCACTCAAGAGCAAGATCGACATCCTCGTCGCCACGCCGGGCCGTCTGCTTGACCACGCCTCGCAAAAAACCGTTGATCTGAGCCATATCGACACGCTGGTCCTCGACGAAGCCGACCGCATGCTCGACATGGGCTTCATTCACGACATCAAGAAAGTGCTCGCACTGCTGCCGGCGAGGCGCCAGAACCTGCTGTTCTCGGCGACCTTCTCCGACGACATCAAGGCGCTCGCGGACAAGCTGCTCGACAACCCGGCGCTGATCGAAGTCGCCCGCCGCAACGCCACGGCCGACACCATCGCGCAAAAGGTCCACCCGGTTGATCGCGACAAGAAACGCCAGCTGCTCGCGCACCTGATCAAGCAGCACAACTGGTTCCAGGTGCTGGTATTCACCCGGACCAAGCACGGCGCCAACCGGCTGGCAGAACAGCTCGACAAGGACGGCATCAGCGCACTGGCGATCCACGGCAACAAAAGCCAGAGCGCCCGCACCCGCGCACTGACCGAGTTCAAGGCCGGCACCTTGCAGGTGCTCTGCGCCACCGACATCGCCGCGCGCGGCATCGACATCGACGAATTGCCGCACGTGGTCAACTACGAGCTGCCGAACGTCCCCGAGGACTACGTGCACCGGATCGGCCGTACCGGTCGTGCCGGCGCCGAGGGCGAGGCGGTCTCGCTGGTCTGCGTGGACGAGCACAAGCTGCTCGCCGATATCGAACGGTTGATCAAGCGCCCGATTCCGAAGGAAGTGATCGAAGGTTTCGAGCCCGATCCGGATGCCAAGCCGGAACCGATCCTGCAAGGTCGTCGTGGCCAGCAACAACAGCCGCGTCGTCAGGGCGGTCAAGGTCAGGGCCAGGGTCAACGCCAGCAGCGCCAACCGCGCGCGGAAGGCGAAGGCCAGCAGCGCCGCCAGGGCGGCAACGGTGAACAGCAACCCAAGCCACGTTCGCAAGGCCAGGGCGGCAAGCCGCGCGGCCAGGGTGGTCAAGGCGGTCAAGGCGGTCAAGGCAGCAACCAGGGACAGCCGCGCCAAGGCCAGGGCCAGAAGCGCCAGGGCAACCAGCAAGACCAGGCCAACGGCAATCGCGCGCCACGCGGCAACAGTGCCGGCGGCCAGGGTGGTGGCGGCCAAGGTGGCGGCCAAGGTGGCGGCAACCGTCGCCAGCAAGGTAGCGGCGGTGGCGGCGACAGCTCGCGCTGGGATCACCAGCAGCCGGCGTCGAACGAAAATACGCCGATTGCGGCACTGTTCTCGACCCCGCGTCGCCACGGTGGCGGCGGCCGTCATCACTGATCGAGGCCAGGCAGCATGCGCTTCGAGCATCTGATCGAAGTCAACGACGCCAACAACCCGGCCGTCGTTGCACTGAGCGTCGAGCAACTGTGGCAAGGCCTGATGTTGCGTGTCGAGGCGCCGCAACGTTTTCTCGAACACATCGAGCAAGTGACGATCCTCGAACGCGGCGGCGACTGGGTGTTGCGCGAAGTCGATTTCGGCCAGTTCATCGTGCGGGACCGGATCTCGCTGGTACTGAACTCGGCCATACGGTTCGAAACCGAAGCCAACGCACAGCATCCGGGCGGCACGCTGGCCATCACGCTGGAATCGCCGGAAGAAGGTCACCTCTTCCTGCGTTTCGTCTATGACACCACCGTGCCCGAACCCGGTCCGGGCGCCGGCGAAGGCGAAATCGATTACGCGGCCTACCTGAAAGCGGCGTACCGGCAGATGGACATCGACATGATGCGCCAGATCCGCGAATGGGCAGTACTGGGTCAATTGAGTTGACACACATTTGATCCGACGCAAATACCGGTAAGCCCGGCACCCGCATCATCCTCACGGCCCGGAAGGCCTGCCCGAACGGCAGGCCTTCCTCTTTTTTTGCGACCGGCGCCCATGGCGCCGGCTTTTGTTTTACATGACAGGACCATCATGACCGACATTCAGCTCGTTCAAACCAAGGACACCACCGCCAACCCCGCCCCGCTCGGTCTGCTCGGCTTCGGCATGACGACCGTGCTGCTCAATGTGCACAACGTCGGCTGGATTCCGCTCGGCAGCATGATTCTGGCTATGGGCCTTTTCTACGGCGGGCTGGCGCAAGTGATCGCCGGCGTCATGGAATGGAAGAAGGGCAACACCTTCGGCACGGTCGCCTTCACTTCGTACGGCATGTTCTGGCTCTCGCTGGTCGCACTGCTGGTGATGCCGAAGCTCGGCTGGGTCGAAGCACAAAACGCTGACGGCATGGGCGCCTACATGCTGATGTGGGGGCTGTTCACCCTGTGCCTGTTTGTCGGTACGCTGCGCGCCAGCCTGGCCAGCCGCGTGGTCTTCGGCACGCTGACCATTCTCTTCTTCCTGCTCGCTGCAGCGGAATTCACCGGCAGCGTGGCACTGACACGCTGCGCCGGCGTGGTGGGCCTCGTTTGCGGTGCATCGGCGTTCTATACCGCCATCGCCGAAGTCCTCAACGAAACCTACGGCCGCACCGTGCTGCCACTCGGCGGCAACTAAGCCTCAAAGGACTGCACCGCCTCAATGCGGTGCAGTCTGTACCGATCATCCCGGCGACAACCGGCCTAAACTGGACAGCCACCTTCGGTCGTCCGCCCCATGCAAATCGGCATCCTCTACGCAACCCTGGCCTTCCTGATCTGGGGTCTGCTTCCGCTTTACCTCAAGGCGTTGACCGGTATTCCGGCAGGTGAAATCCTCCTGCACCGGATGGTCTGGTCGCTGGTCTTTCTCGGCGTGATTCTCGCATTCCGCCGCCAGTGGGCATGGCTCGGGCAACTGCGGCATCAGCCGAAACTGCTGGCGGGCTTCATGGTCTCCGCACTGCTGCTCAGCGCCAACTGGTTCACCTATATCTGGGCGGTCCAGGCGGGTCGGGTCATCGATGCCAGCCTGGGTTACTACATCAATCCGCTGGTCAACGTCCTGTTCGGCGTGCTGTTCCTGCATGAACGGCTGCGCCCCGGCCAATGGCTTGCCATCGCCACTGCCGCAGCCGGTGTCGGCTGGCTGACCTGGCAAACGGGCCAGCTGCCGTGGATTGCACTGCTGCTTGCCGTGACGTTCGGGACCTACGGCCTGCTGCGCAAAACCGCATCGCTCGGCGCGCTGGAAGGGCTGTCGCTCGAAACGCTGCTGCTGTTTCCGTTCGCCGGTGGCGCCCTGCTCTGGCTGATCGGCAGCGGGCAGTCCGGCTTCACCGACGCCAGCGGAACCGTTCAGCTGCTCTGCTTGCTGGCAGGGCCGATCACTGCCGTACCGCTCCTGCTGTTTGCGGCCGGCGCGCGGCGCATCCCGCTCTCGCTCCTGGGCATCCTCCAGTACACCGGACCCACCGTGCAACTGCTGCTGGGCATCTGGCTCTGGCACGAGCCTTTCGGGCACGCCAGACTCATCGGCTTCGCCTTGATCTGGCTCGCGATCGTGCTCTATACGCTGGAAGGCCTCTGGATTCGACAACGAAGCCGCTGATCGCCTCGCCACTCATCTGAATTTCCACAGCGACGGTGCGGCGAACACTTTAATTTCAGGAACCGAAACCAACCGTCGCACTCCAGTGCCTAGTCGGTTTCGTTTCCGCGGGCTATCCGGAGCACTCTCCATGCGCAATGCATTGCGCATTTTCTCCCTGTCATTGTGCGCGGCCACGCCCGTCGCCTTGCTCATGCAAAGCAGCGTGGCCATGGCTGCCGGCGTTCAGGCCGATGTGCGAGCCTGGCCCCCGCCGGTCAACAAAGAAACCGTACTGCAACTGGGAGACGGCGAAAAACGGCTGGCACTGACACTGGCCGATCTGGAAGCCTTGCCGCACTACAAGGTCGACCTGTCGCTGATCTGGGGCGAACGGGGGACGTTCCAGGGCATCAAGCTCAATGACCTGCTGAAACGCTACGGTCTTTCGGAGAGCGCAACATTGCGCTTCTCGGCCGCCGACCGCTACACCCTGGACATTGCCGCTGCCAACTGGCGGTTGCGCGATCCACTCATCGCAACCCGCTTTGAAATGCGGGAACTCACCATCAGGCAGAAAGGGCCATTGCGCTTGCTGTGGCCCGACGAAACGGCGTCGCTCGAGTCGACCCGGGGGATGCTATGGATCTGGAATCTGGTCTTGATCAAACCGGTTACGGCCGAATAAGCCGGTTCTGCTATCGCTACCGGCTCAGCCTGCTGATTTCCGGCATTCTGTTCATCGTCGGCATGACACTGGTTGCAAGCGCGGCCACGGTCTTCAGCAGCATGCAACGCACCTTCGACAAACCGGCGAGCATCGTCGGTTATCACAGTGCTCGCCTGTCCTCAGTCTGGGAGCGGTTCAACTCCGTTGTCGAAACCCGCTTGCCGAACTCCCGCGATGGCACGCTGCTCCCCTACCAGAACACCGAAGAACTCCTGATGCTGCAACTGGACCTCATCGAAGCCAGCTATCGCCGCGCAGCGCTCCTGCCGCTGCATCTGGCCCACATGCAGCAGTATCGCGGCAAGCTAGAACGGGTGTTGCAGCAACTGCGCACGCTGATCCTGCACGGCGACAACACCGTGGCCACGCGCACCCGTGTGCGCGGTTTGCTCGAAGAAGGCGGTCAGCTCGTCAACCTGATTTCGCTGGAGACCAGCAATGCCATCACCAAGGCCGACGATGCCCAGCGCAACCTGCTGGTCGAGGCCGGCCATTTCACGCTGATCCTGCTTGCCGTACTGGTGACGCTGGGTGCCGTACTGGCGGGCGCCTTCATCGTCGTACTGACCCAGCGGCGCGCACTGAAAATGCTGGCCATGACCGACGGCCTGACCGGCCTCGCCAACCGGCGCGTGTTCATGCAGCAACTCGAGGCCGAGCACACGCGGGCGCTGCGTTATGCGCTGCCGACCTCGCTGATCCTGATCGACCTCGACCACTTCAAGGCCATCAACGACAACTGGGGGCATCCGGGGGGCGACACCGTGCTCAAGGCGGTCAGCGCGACCCTGCAAACGATGTCGCGCCAATCCGATCTGGTCGCCCGCATCGGTGGCGAAGAGTTTGCGATCCTGATGCCGGAAACCACGCTGGCAGCCGCAACCGATGCGGCAACGCGCTACTGCGAAGCCGTTGCTGCCATGACCGTTCAGCACGGCCATCATTCGCTGGGCGTTACGGCATCGTTTGGCGTCGCGACAATGCGCCACGACACCAACCCGGCGGCATCGGCAACGTTTGCCCAGGCCGATGCGGCGCTCTACCGTGCCAAGCACTGCGGCCGGAACCGCGTCATCGCGGCGCCGGTACTGTCGCTGTCTCCCGAACTGGGCGGTAGCGTTTACAGCGTATCGAGCGATATTTCGCCGACATTCTGAAACACGTAGTCGGGCCGGTACGGGAAATCGTCGATCATGCCCTGCGTGGTCACGCCCGAGAGCACCAGCGCCGTCTTCATCCCCGCCTCCATGCCGCCAACGATATCGGTGTCCATCCGGTCGCCCACCATCAGCGCCTCCTCCGGATGCAGGCCAAGCTTGCGCGACGCCAGCATCATCATCAGCGCATTCGGCTTGCCGACGATATAGGGCTGCTTGCCCGTGGCTGCGGCAATCGCCGCCAGCAAGGTCCCTGCCGCGGGTTCGTATCCGCCCTCGATCGGATCGATCATGTCCGGATTGGTCCCGATGAACTTGGCACCACCATCGATCAGCCTCACCGCCTTCTTCAGCTGTTCGAACGAAAAGCTCGTGGTTTTGCTGACCACGACGTAATCGGGATGCGATTCCGAGATCGAAAAACCGACGTTGTACAGCTCGTTGATCAAGCCGCCGCCACCCACGACAAATACCGTTGCGTGCTCCTTCTGCTGCTTGAGGAACATTGCCGTGGCCATGGCGCTGGTGATGAAGTTGTCTTCGGTCAGCCCGGCAATCCCGAGCTGCTGCAGCTTGAGCTTGAGGTCGAGCGGCGTCTGCTCGGCGTTGTTGGTCAGGAACAGAAACGGCGTATCGGCATCCTGCAGGCGCTTCACGAAGGCTTGCGCCCCCGGGATCAGCTGTTTGCCACGATAGATCACGCCGTCCATGTCACTGATGATGCCCTTGATCATGCCTGTCTCCCGGTTGAATCAACCCATCGTACCGCGATGCACCGCCGACGGCGATGAACCGAATGCCCGCAAGCGGATCAAACAGGCATCAACAGGCTGCTGTCGGAGCGCATCATGCTAGGCTCACTTCATTCGCACGCCCCCGCCAGCGAGCGCATCCCGCTACCCGCGCTGGTGCTGGGCATAGCCGGCCTGTTGCCTTTCGTGTTTTTTGCTGCCCTAGGCTGGAGCGGCGATCCGCTGACGCGCGGGCACGCATTGACGACGTACTTCGCCTACGCCGCCAGCATCCTGAGTTTTCTGGGTGGCCTGCACTGGGCGCTCGGCCTTGAGCCCGACCTCAGCAACAGCGAGCGCTGGCTGCGGATGAGCTGGGCGGTGCTACCGCCGCTGGTGGCCTGGGCCGCCGTCCTCGCCCCGTGGCGCGTGGGCATCTGGCTGATGCTGGCGATGTACGTGGCCCAGTACGGCGCGGACATGCTGCTCAACCGCGCCGATCCGAGCCACTACCCGGCCTGGTTCATGCGCCTGCGCTTCGGCCTGACCGTGGTCGTACTACTGACCGGTCTGGCCGTCGCGACGCGCATCTGACGGATTTCAGTACGGCAGCGCGCCGTTCAGCGCCGGCAGGTAGCGCAGCGAGAAGAACACGCTGTCACGGCCACACTCCGCCCGTTTGGCAAGAATGTGCCTGGCCTCGTCAAGCGGACGCGGCTCGGCACGGAAAGCGGTATCGTCGCCGGTCTGCACGAACAGCTCGAAGACGACACCGCGACTGGCCGGCTTCTGGCAGTCCGCATGCACATTGCTGACCGCGTCCAGATAGACCTGACGCTCGGCAACGTTGAGTTTGCCGGTGCCGGCGCCATCCTGGACCCACAGCCGGACGCCGCTCTCCTGCTCAAGCTGGCCGAGCATCCGGGCATAGGTCTGAGGCGCCATATTGCCGACAAAGAAGCTGCTCGCGTAAACCGGCCGGTCGAGTACCTTGCGCAGCTGCCTGACCTGGTTCGACAGATGGTTCGTCAGCACGTCGTAGGTATCGGCTTCGCGCCATTGGACATCATCGATTTCCGCCGGCAGATACCAGCCCTGGATCAGCGCCGGGTCGAGCCGGCCGGCCCACAGCTTCGCCAGATTCAGATCGTCACGCGACAGGCGGCGGAGATAGCTGGTGAGCGTGCGTGCCGACTGCTGCTGGCGAATGTAGAAGTCCGGATCGGAGTTCAAGCCGAGAATCAGCTTCAGCCCGGCCGCGTTGGCATCGGCAAAGCGGGCCGCAAGCCAGTCCTGATCGGCGGCGGCGGTAAACCCGCCTTCGCCATGCCGGGTCCATTGCACCACAAGCGTATCGAAGCCCTGCGCCCGCGCGACGCCGAAAATGTGCGGCCAGCTGGCTGCCGGCACGTCCCGGTCACGCAGTTGCGGCTGATAGACGATGGCCGTCATGGCCTTCGCCATGACCGGCAACGCGAGCAATACCGCCAGCAAGAGTCCTGTCCAACGCCGTCTCACCAAATACCTCCGAAAGTCACGAACACGCTGTTGGTCTCGTCCAGATAGGTCCGGAACGCGTGCTGGAACTCGACGCCGACACTGGTCTTGTGCCGGTAGGCGTCGTACTCGTTCTGACCGTACCAGAAATTCCAGCGCACCCCGACACCGGCCCGGAAGTCATCACTGCCGCCTTCATCATCATGGATCGCGTTGTACTGGACGTGCGCATACGGTTCGATGGTCTGCCCGCTGAAAACCTTCTTGTGATAGCTGAGACGGTAATCGGCCGTCGCCGCCACGCGTTCCGCCTTGATGTAATACGCGGTATCCAGATAAAGGTTCTGCGCCATCCAGCCCCTGCCCGACTCATGCCAGTCGTCGCTGAAACGCCCGTCGTTGAACAGCGATGCACTCGCGCGCAGCATGTAGTCGAATTCGCCGTTGCCGCTCTTGTCGAGTGGCGTTTGCGCTTCGGCCGCAAGATAAAACGCGCGGGTTCCGAACGGCTTCCAGCGCAGACCGGCGCCAAGCATCGGCTGGTAGATCGGCAATGCATCGTGACCGTCCTCGCTGTCACTGCTGCCGGCAAAGATCCGCGCATAGGCCTCCAGCGTCCGGCCGTCCCGGATCGCCGGATCGCCAAGCCGGTAGGCTGCTTCAACCTGCGCGTAGCTGCGGTAGGGGTTGCCGGGCTCGGCTTGGCTGCTCAGACCACCGGTGCCCGAACCGCTGAACCCGCCTGCGCTGAAGGTCCATCGTCGCCCCAGATCTTCATGCAGACGACGGAAACCGAACCATTGATCCAGCACTTCGTCGGTCTTGTCTTCGGGCGGATAGCTGTTGAGGTCATCGATGGCCAGGCGCGCATAGGCGCGTGCGGCCTTGTTGTCGGTCAAGCGCTGGTTCACGTACACCAGTTGCTGGATGACGGCCGGATCATTCGGATTGCGCGCTCGCACCTGTTCGAGCACCTCGCGTGACTTGGCGGCATCGCCGGCGCGCCAGTAGGCGTAACCCAGCGTGGTCAGCAGCTCCGGATCGTCCGGCTGCAGCGCCTGCGCGCACTTCAAGGTATCCAGCGCCGCCTTGTCGTCCTTGGCTTCACTTTGCAACGCGGCCAGACGGAGGTAGTAATTCACGTCGGGCCGGATCGCAATCGCCTGCTCCAGCGCCTCCGCCTGCCGGGCCGGGTCGGATTCGGTCTGTGCGCGCAGCGACCAGTACTGGTCGTCCTGATTGCCACCCTGCGCCGAATACGCATCCAGCCAACGCCTTGCTGCGGCAGTATCGCCAGCGCTGACACCGGTGGTCGCAGCGGACAGCAGTTCGGCCGGTTTGAGTTCGTCCTGCGGCAAGGACACCCAGGCCTGCAGCGCAGTCGCGTAGTCCTTGGTCGCGAAGGCCTGATAGGCCAGCGCCCGGGTCGCATCGCCGCCCGGTGCGCGCAGGTTCGCTTCGTCGTAACTGTACTGCGCCAGACCCGGGGCCGTTTCGCGGTAGCAGTCGCCCAGCCGCATCCAGGCATCGTGATCGTAGTCCGGCGACAAATCGCCCAGCAGCGTGTGCACCCGTTTGCAGTCCTTGATGCCCGCAAAAATGGCGGCCTGACGGCTCCGCTGGCCCACGGTATCCAGCGGCCGCGCCAGCTTGGTTTTGTCGGCAGCGGTCAGCAGTGCCGGATCCTCGCTCGCCAGTTGCGCCAGTCGCTGCTCCAGCGCGGCCCGACGCAAGGGTCGCGCGTCGTCAAACGGATAGCGATCAAGCAGCAGCCTCGCCGCCTGCGGCTTGCCGCCGGCCTGAATCAACTGGTAGCTGAGCGTATCCAGCAATGCGGGATCATTGCCGCGCTCGCGCAGCAGTGCCGAAGCTTGCCGCTCCGCCTGCGCAAGCTGGCCGCGCTTGAGGCTGAGGGTAAAGCGCTCATTCAGCAACTGGTCCGCAGGCAGGTAGTCGAGCAGGCGTTGTGCGGCATCGTCCTTGCCCTGCTCGATCAGCTTCGGCACCAGCACCGCGGCCTGCTCGCCACGGTTTGCTGCAAACCGGGGCGTGTAGTCGGCAAGCAGTGCTTCGTTTCGCTGCAGCAGCCCCATCCACTGCCGCTCGTCAGCCGCGTTCTGGAATGCGGGCTGCTTGCCTGCCATGAACCGCGTCAGCTCGGCACCGTCACGCTGGCGCGAGAGCGCCTGCGCATAGGCAAGCTGATCCTGGGCGCGACTTGCGCCCCCCTGTTCGAGCAGTGTCCGCGCCGCATCGACCCGGCCCTGCGCCAGCAAAACGTTGAGCCACTGGCTGCGCTCGTTGCTGGTCAGCGCGTTGGCCGATTTCAGTGCTTCCAGCTGCGTCTCGGCCCGTTTCCAGTCTTTCAGGTAAATCGACCGCTGCAACAGGGCATGACGCAGGGCAATGCCTTCAGGACTGGCTGCAAAGCCGGGGTCGTCGAGCTCGGCCTGCGCCTGTGCCAGCTGTCCGCGACGCAACGCCGCATTGCCGGCCATGGCGCGGCACACTGGCGTTCTGTCCTGTGCGCAGTCCGCGGCGGGCGGCGCGCCCTCGGGTGCTGGTGCGCTCTCCGCCGTCTGCGAGTCCGGTTTTGCGTCGAACTCATCATCGGGCGGCGCCACCGGCTTCACCCCTTGCAGCGCAGCCAGTGCTTGCGTCACACGGACATCGTTCGGCGTGGCCCGTCTCGCAGATTCGAGCACCGTTTCCGCACGGTCAGGCTGACCGGTACGCTCGTACGCATTCGCCAGATAGAGTGCGATCGTCGCATTGCGGGGCGCCAGACGCCGCGCGGCCTCGAACTCGTCGATCGCACGCCGGTCATCACCGCGTTCCAGCGACGCAAAGCCTTTCTGCAAATGCGGGTAGAGGATGAAACGCTGGTAGCTGCTGACCTCGTCACCGAGATCGAAGTTCTTTTCCACTGCGCCCACCGCCGGCGCGGCCAGGGCCAAGGCCAGCAAGGTGGGCAGTATTTTCATCTGTGCATTCATGCTGCCGCTGCCGGACGAAGTGAATCGAGCGCATCGACACCGATGCCGTTCTGTTGCAGCAACGCCCGCATGTCGGGTTGCAGTTCGCGCTGCAGCCGCAATGCCTCATCCAGGGTCGCGCTGCTGATGACCCCCTCGTCGACCAGAAACTGGCCGAAGGTCAGGTCACTGCGCTCGTGCCGCAACAGCAGTGCATTCAGGGCGGCAAGGCCGATATGCCCCAGTGACATCAGGATTTCCGCAAGCAGCACCTGCATGGAAACGAACGATTGCCAGATATCTTCCGCCCGTGCGCGGTCGAGCAACTGCGCAGCCACGGCCGCATCGAGCAAGGCACGCGGGTCTTCTTGCGGCGCCCGGACATACCAGCGACGCAGACCGACCGCGACCTGCCCCTTGGCGGCAATCACGTAACGGACCGGCCGGTCCAGCTTGCGCGACAGTGCAGCCATCGACACCGGATCGATGTCCGACTCGCTGGCCACGACGAGCGTATCGCCCTCCTCGCGAACCGGCACGATCACGTAATGCAAGGCAATCGGCGCCGGGACCTTCGCGACCAAGTCCTCGGACAAGGCGTAGGCATCGACCGGCTCGTAGTCGACATGACTCTGTACTGCGACTGCCCTGGCGAGCTGCTCCGCGCTGATCACGCCTTCGTGGACCAGACAACTGCCGAGACGAAGGCCGGGTATGCGGTGCGCCAGCGCGGCTTCCAGCTGTGCCTGCGTCAGCACGCCTTGCTCGATCAGGATCTGCCCCAGTGGATGACGTGCCCGGTTCTCGCCGCCAACGCTCGGAAAATCGTGTGTCGTCTTGTCCCATGCCACCCGGCGCGGATCCCCTTGGGCAATGATCTGGCTCAACGCCCGCCAGTTGGCGAGGAAGTTGATCAGATTGCCCCAGAACAGGCGCGGCAGCGCCATCAGCCCTTGGGAAAGGCCGTAATAGCCCGAAACGAAGATGATCCGCTGCAGCATCCGGTTGCTCATCAGCAGGAAGTTGATCCACAGCAGCGAGACCAGCCAGATGTCGCCTTCGAAAATCGACAGGAAATGGTAGGCATCGGGCCACAGCCGCTGGTACAGCCACAGGCCGAGCAACTGCAGCAGGATCAGCGACGCGATGAAGCTGACGAAGTTGCTGATCGCGCCCTTGCGATCGCGCCACAGGAAATAGTTGAGCGTCCAGTTGCTGGTCCAGCGGTGGGTTTTGAACCCCTGATAGACGATGCCGATGATCCAGCGCGATTTCTGCCGGACCGCCGTCTGCATGGTGTCGGGGAAGTACTCGCGAACGCAGATCACGTTCGAGTCGCGCTCGTTCTGCCCGAACAGCAGATTGCCGACGCCCTTGCGCTGCGACTCGCGAATGACCGGAAAACGCACGAAGATTTCCTTCATGCCCTTTTCCTTCAGCCGGAAGCCGATGTCGTAGTCCTCGGTCAGACTCTGGACGTCGAAGGCAATACCGTCACCGTCGGCCAGCAGCGCCAGCACCGCGCGGCGGCTGAAGCAGGTACCGACCCCGGCGCTCGGCACCTGGCCGGCCAGCGCTTCCCGCACCGGCACATCCTTGCCGTGCAGTTCGGCGAACTCGTCGAGATAGGACAGGCTGGTGAAGTTGGTCCACGTACGCTCGAACGGGTAGACCGGGATCTGGATCAGATCCTTGCGATCGATCAGGTAATTGAACAGCCGCAACTCCATGTCGGAAATCACGTCTTCGGCATCGTGGAGGATGAAACCGGCGAACTCGAACTTGGCGCTGTGCTCGAACTGCTGGATCGCGTCGAGCACGTTGTTCAGGCAGTCGGCCTTGCTGGTCGGCCCCGGACGCGCGCAGACGACCTTGTGGACATTGGGAAAGCGCGCGCAGACCACATCGACATCGTTCTGCGTATCCGGATCGTTCGGATAGGTACCGACGAAGATGTGGTAGTTCTCGTAATCGAGCGTCGTCGCCGCCAGCTCGGCCATCTTGCCGATCACGCCGGTTTCGTGCCAAGCCGGCACCATGATCGCCAGCGGCTTCTCGGCCGGTTCGTACAAGGCCTTGTAATCGAGGTGATCATGGTTGCGGTAGACGGTAATCGCCCGCCAGAACCGGCGCGACCAGTACACGATGTCGATGAACAGGTCATCGAGGCCGCTGATCAGCATCATCATCGCGAAGATGATGGCGACCAGCTTCAGGCCGTACAGGTAGGTCGAAAAAATATCCAGAAATGACATTCAGCTAGTCCGCGGTCAGGCGAAATCCGGAGCCTGGTTGTGGGGCGTGTAGGAAAGGCCCTTGCGCAGGGCGGCCACGATGTACTCGCAGGATTTGCCGTCACCGAACGGATTGCCGGCCCGCTGCATCGCACGGTAGGCATCGGCGTCAGACCAGAGCGCTTCGACCTGCTCGACGATCGTTTCGCGGCGCGTGCCGACCAGCCGGGCACAACCGGCCTCGATTGCCTCGGGGCGCTCGGTCTCGTCACGCAGCACCAGCAGCGGCACGCCGAACGTCGGCGCTTCTTCCTGCAAACCGCCCGAATCGGTCAGGACCAGCCATGAATCGGCCAGGGCCTGCTGCATGTCCAGATAATCCATCGGCGCAGTCAGCTTCACGTTGGCCACATGGCCGAGAATGTTGCGTACCGGCTTCTGGATGACCGGATTCAAGTGCACCGGAAACAGCACCTCAAGTTCGGGATGACGCGTCGCGATATCGGCAATCGCATGACAGATTTCCTCGACGTCATTGCCCCAGTTTTCGCGGCGATGCACGGTCACCAGCATGTGTCCGCGCCCTTCCGCACGACGACGGATGCCGCGGTTGTTCATCACCCACTGCTGCGCGTCGACCACGGTATTGCCGCTCATGGTGATGTGCTTGTCGGCGATGTTTTCCTTGAGCAGGGCTTCGCGTGCACGCGGTGTCGGCGGGAAATGGAAACGGGCGACCCGGCCGATCATCTGGCGGATCCCCTCTTCCGGGAACGGCCGGTCGGGGTTGTAGGTACGCAGGCCTGCCTCGATATGGGCCACCGGCACGCGGTGATAGAAACCGGCCAGGGCGCCGAGAAAGGCGCTTTCGGTATCGCCTTGCACAACCACCAGTGACCAGCTCCTGCTCAGCATGACTTCTTCAAGCTGCTCGCGGCAACCGATGCTGAAATCGGCCAGGCTACTGCCACGGCGTTCGAGCACGATGTCCGGCACGATATCGAAACAGGCGAGGATCTGCTGCGCCATCTCGCCATGCTGACCGGTATGCAGCCATTGAACGTTCGCCCGCGTATGGGCTTTGAGGGCATGGTACAGCGGCGCGATCTTGATGATTTCGGGACGCGTCCCGGATACCAGCAGAATGTCTTGCATGAGTACTCCTCAAGCAATCCTCCCGGCCCGGCAACCTGAAAACCCACAGGGGGAGGACAGCGTATCCTGAATTGCAATGGTTTATACCATTGATTTGAAAAACAACTACATGCCCTCTTTCCCTTAGTAAGGGAGTGCCGCTTCCTTTCATTGGTTCTAGCATGTCACAAGCCCTATGCCAGCGCGGGCTTTCGCGGCTGCGGCCCGGAAGCGGGGCACGTCATTGCAAAATATGGCAAGTATTTTGACACAAAAGGCAACCCTTACTACAGCCAAAAAGTTACCAGTAACAACCATGAAAACAACCCATAGAAAGAACAAAACCGCACATCTGTGCGGTTTTGTTTGCCGGATTCGACACGTGCCCTATCGGCTGGCCATGTTCTGGACCACGGTCTCGACATCCTTGGGTTTATGGATGGCGTCACCGGCACTGGCGTAGACCACCAGCTTGCCCTTGGACATCATGCCGACCTCGAGCTTACGATTGGCTGGATCGATCAGCAAATAAGCGCTTCCGTCACCGGCCGCGTGCGGCTTGTTGCCGGTGGTATAGAGCACACCCTGCTCCTGCTGCAGCGGCCCCTGCGTCTCCATCCATGCTTTGAAGGTCTCAAACCGGGCGCCCAGCAGACGCTTGAGTTCGGGGGCAATCGGGCTGACATCGGTATACAGGCCGATATCGCGCGGATATTTGCCGACGTGCTGCTCCAGCGAGCGCCAGTCGCCGGCGCCAAGCGATGCAGCCTGCTCCTTGAGCGCCGCACGCGCCTTTTCCTTGAGCGAGTCGACCGCGGCGCTGGCATCGATCCCCATGCCCGACAGCGTGTCGTTGGCGTCGCTCTTGGCTTTGTCGAGCACCGCTTGCGCCTGCCCGCCGGCCTGCTTCAGCGTTTCGGCAACCACGGCCGACGCCGCCTGCTGGGCGATCGGCTCGACCTTTTCGCAGGCAACAAGCCCCAGGGCGAGCGGAAGTAACAAGAGGGAGCAAGCGCGCATGTATTCGGTTCCTTTGTGCAGATTGGCAAGCTAATGGAGCGACAGACCCCGGACCAAGTTCCCCGCCAGCGATTTTGACATCAGTGGCGGTGATGGCCGCCGTGATGCCCGTGGCAGCCGCTCCGGCGGCACCGACTCAAGATCGCAACGGTTGGCAACACCCGGCGTCTGGATCGAATCGGTTCGCCTGCACTTGCCAGTACCTGCCAAACGATCGTGGCAAGCAGCGGCGCCCCGTGTTGGCCCCGGCGGGGTCATCGGGGTCACGGGACTCCTGGAGAGAAGCGCACCCCCGAGCCTACGCCCCTCGCGCGTACCGGGTCTGTGAACGCCTTCACCACCTAGCGGCGCCGGAACACCTCGCCCTCCGGGGCAATCAGCCGCGTCACCAGTCCGTTGACCTGCTGCACGCCACGCGTTGCCTGCAGATGCGATGCATCGCGCGTCCACGCATTCTGCACGGTAGCGCGTTCGTTGTTGTCGAGCGTAAACGCCAGACTCCCGAGGTAGACGACCTCGCCAGCCTTGACTTCGAACTCGCGATTGATGGGAATGAAGGTCTGGCGCGCATTGCTGTCGACCCCCGCACCACCGACACCCCAACTCGTATACGCGCCGACCACGACATAACGCCCCGGCTTGAGATCCAGTACCGCCAACTGCCCGTTCGGGTCCGACTGGGCCGTCATGGTGCGCAGTACGTCACGCCGGCTGGCGTACAGCCGGGTCTTGAATGCCGGGTCATCGACCCCACGGATGTCGGTCTCGGCCTTGGCAGTCAGCTTGTCGGTCGAATCGACCGTCGCCGAAACCAGTGCAATGCCGCCACCGGTTGAAGGCAGCAATTCGGCAGACTGCGGCACCGTTGCGCACGCCACCAGCCCCGCACACCCCATCAACGTCAATGCTTTCATCGTCTCCACTCCTTGTCGCGCCCCAATCCGCCTGACGGCGCTCCGTGCTTTATGGCGTAGACAAAAAAATCCCTCCCGTCGGCTCTGATGGACGGACGGCCGCCTTCGCCCCGCCAGACATGACGCGGCAACCACGCACCGGGGTATAAGTGAAAAGACGTCCCGTGCGCGCAATCTCCGCGCGGGAGGGCACCGTTGCCTGCAACCAGGAGCCGAACCATGAGCAGGAAATACATCGATTGCCGTGACTACCCGGGCAGCACCTGTTCGGTGAAGATCTCCGCCGACACCGACACGGAGCTGCTTGAAGCCACGATCGAGCACGCTGTAAAGGCGCACGGCCATCAGGACTCCCCTGAACTGCGCTCGCAACTGGCCGCCATGTTCAAGGATGAGCCAGGAAGCATCGAACCGCGCCTTGCAGCCTGAGGCGCCGGCACCAGCGGGAGGCGATCGGGCATCGATCGTCTCTTCCCGACAAAACCCATGCCAAACAATCAGTTACCGTCCTTGTGAGCTTGCTCACAAGCCTTTCCGTGCGCCGTGGGTATGCTGGAAGCAGCGATACCACAACAGGCCAAGCAGCCATGCCCGCAAGCAGCTGCCGCCATGCAAGCCGGACCACCACGCCCGGACGGAAGCAAGAAAGGAGAACCACATGAAACATCGCCACATTCTGATCCGTGCCGCTGCGGCCCTGGCGGCCGCCGGCGCGCTACTGGCCGCGCCAGCACAAGCGCGAACCAACATCGATATCGGTATCGGCATCGGCGTTCCCGGCGCCGTGGTCGTTCAGCCCGCGCCGGTCGTCATCGCCCCGGCTCCGCGACCGGGTTACGTCTGGGTTGAAGGCGGATGGATTCAGGCGCCCCGCCCTTACTGGCGCGAAGGCTACTGGCGCCGCGCCGAGTATCGTCCGGCCCGCCCGCCGTGGGGCTACGATCGCCACCGCTACTACGACGGTTATCGCGACGGCTATCGTCACGGTCGCCGCGACGACGACGATGATCGCCGCCACCGTCACGGACGCGACTGGGACGACTGAACCACCGTCGCACGCTTGGGGCGCTAGACTGGAACATGTTTCAACCGGAGCGCCCCGATGGATACCAGTCACCACACCCTTGCCGCACTGTTCAAACAGCTGGGCCTGCCCGACGATGCCCACAGCATCAGGCAGTTCATAGCCAGCCACCGTCTGGCTGCAGACACCGAACTGCCTGCGGCCCCCTTCTGGACTGAAGCGCAGTCCGAATTTCTCGCCGAAGCACTCGACGACGATTCGGACTGGGCCGAACTGGTCGACGAACTCGCCGCCGCCCTGAGCGACTGAGCTTTCATCCCGCCGCACAGCAGGCGGGGATGCGCCCGATTCGGCTCAGCCCTTGTTGCCAAACGTATTGCAGTCCTGCATCCGCCCCGAATCAAAGCCGCGCTGCAGCCACTGCATGCGCTCGGCAGCCGAACCGTGCGTAAAGGAATCCGGCGCCACGTTGCGCCCGGCATTCCGCTGCAAAGTATCGTCACCGATCGCCTGGGCCGCGGTCAGCGCATCCTGCAGATCGCCGGCCTCCAGCAGGCCACGCGACTGCGCGTAATGCCCCCAGACACCAGCCAGACAATCGGCCTGCAGCTCGAGCTTCACCGACAGCGCATTCGCGGCGGCCTCGTTCTTGCCTTGCTGCAGGCGATGAACCTTGTCCGAAATGCCCATCAGGTTCTGCACGTGATGCCCGACCTCGTGGGCAATCACGTAGGCCTGCGCGAACTCGCCTTTGGCACCAAACCGCTGGCTCAGCTCGCGGAAGAAACCGAGGTCGAGGTACACGGTGCTATCCGCCGGACAATAGAAGGGACCGATCGCAGATACCGCCTGACCGCAGCCCGAATGCGTCGGATTGTTGAACAGCACCAGCTGTGGCGCTTTGTAGGCCATGCCATTGTCGGCAAACAGCTTGCCCCAGGTGTCCTCGGTATCGCCGAGCACCCGTGACGCAAACTGCTTGCCTGCGTCATCGCCGGCCGGTTGCGCAGTCTGCTGCTGCGTGACCTGACCGCCACCGGTGAATTGCGAAACGAGGCCCAGCATCTCGAGCGGATTTTTGCCGAGCAGCAAGCTGATCACGACAACGGCGATGATCCCGCCAATTCCGAGCCGAAAACCGCCGCGGCCACCACCGCCCTGCCCACGCCGATCCTCGACGTTTGCGCTCTCGCGCATATCCTTCCAACGCATCATTCACTCCCGACCGGCGTTTCGCGCCCTGCCATTAAAATAGCGCCGATCGTCCTGGCGCGCCGACCCGGCTGCTTCGGTTGCACGCAACAGCGCCGGCAATGCCAGCGCCAGCGTAATGCCGCGCAGCATCATCAGGATCATGAAGGCCAGCCACAGGCCGTCATTGCCGAGCATCGGCGGCAGCACCTGGATCGCCAGCGCAAAACCGGCCAGCGACAACAGCATGCCGCGCATCAGCGCACCGGTCCGGGTTGCGCCGATGAAAATGCCGTCAAACAGAAAACCCCAGACCGACAGCAGCGGTGCCAGCACCACCCACGGCAGATAGCGCAACGCGGCTTCGCGCACCGACGGCTGATCGGTCAGCAGACTGACGATCGCCGGGCCGAACTGCAGATAGGCCAGCGAAAAGAGCACGGCGACACCCAGCGACCAGCACAGCGTCACCTTGACCGTTTGCCACAGCGCATCGCGCCGGCGTGCACCGACGGCCGTACCGGCCAGCGCCTCGGCGGCATGGGCGAAACCGTCGAGTCCGTAGGCCATGAAGGTCTGGAAATTGAGCAGAAGCGCATTGGCAGCCAGGATCGCATCCCCCTGGCTGGCACCGGCACGGGCAAACCAGGCAAACCCCAGCAACAGGCAGATGGTGCGGATGAAAAGATCGCGGTTGATCGCAACCAGACGCCACAGCGCGGCACGCTCGGTGACGATGCGCCAGGATGGCCATGCACCCCGCACGCTGCGGTACAGCAAGGGCACTGCGACCACAAACCCCAGCACATCCGCCGTAGCCGTCGCGGCACCAATGCCGGCGACACCGGCATTCAGGCCATAGACGTAGGCCCACACTGCCAGCGCGTTGACGAGGTTGATCCAGATTTGCAGCGCCAGCGCCAAACGTACGCGCTGAATACCCAGCAGAAAGCCCAGTACGACGTAATTGCCAAGCGCGAACGGCGCAGCCCAGATGCGCGCGCCGGCATACGCTGCAGCATGTGCCTGCACCTCGGCGCTACCGCCGAGCGCCGCCAACCCCAGGCCCAGCAACAGCGGCTTGAGCAACAGCAGGCAGCCCCCAAGACCGAACGCCAGCAACAGGGCACGCACCAGCGTCGCCCGAAGTACATCACCGTCGCCCGCGCCATGTGCCTGCGCCACCAGCCCGGTGGTGCCCATGCGCAGGAAGCCGAAACCCCAGAAAACGAAATTGAGCAGCAGGCCGCCGAGCGCAACGCCGCCAAGATAGGCCGGATCGGGCAGATGCCCGGCGACGGAGGTATCCACGGCGGACAGCAAGGGCTGGGTCAGATTGGCGAGCACCACGGGCACCGCCAGGTACAGGACGCGGCGATGCCAGGCGGCGGAATCGGAGACGGCAGGCAGGAACGCAGGCATGAGGGCAACGACAGCGGGCAATGCCGAATTGTCGGCGCCCCGTCGGCCTGCGGCAAGCCAGCCCGCAGGACTACCAGGTCAGATGAAGGTTGCGACTGCCCTGCTTGCTGACTTGCAGCATCCGCTGCTGCGGACGCTCGTCGAGCGTCACGACCAGCTGATAACGCCCCGGCTTGAGTTTCATGTAGAAGTAGGGACCGTCCGCCACCGCATCAAGGACCGGCTTGCCCTTGGCGTCGAGCACCTGCACCGCCGCATTGGCCAGATACTGCCCCTGCTTGCCGGTGAGCAACAGCCGGACGTTGTAGTCGCCCGCTGCGGCACGAATGGCACTGGCTTCTTCGTCCCCAACACCGCCACTCAGATAGGCCACCCCTTGCGCCGAATGCTGCACATCGGGCAACGGCTCTGCAAGGGCGGCCACCGGCGTGGCAAGCGAAACGACGAGGGCAGTCTGGATCAACTGGCGTGGCATGCGCTTCATGGGCGGTCCTCCGTAGTCGGCCTTCGGGGATGAAGGCCCGTTCAGGATGTGTCCACCATAGCGGCACACGGGTTCCGCCTGCGCGCACATTTAAAATGTACACGGACCGAAGGCTGAACCTTCAGACACCCCGCAAGTCATCATCCGTCAGCACCGGCAGGACATGCTCGGCCAGCAAGGGCGCCAGCGGCACCGGCGAAGGCGCACCGAGCACCAGCCAGTGCAAGGCCTCGATTTCGGCCGCCAGTTCAATTTCACCGTCAAGCTCGCCGCGATAAACCCGCGCGAGCACCCGCCGCCCGGGCTCGTTTGCCGCCATAGCGGAAAATTCGCCAAGCAGCGTGCTGGTAGCCACGGCGCACCGAAGTTCCTCGGCCACTTCGCGCGCCAGTGTCGCCACGTCGGCTTCGCCGGTATCGGGCTTGCCGCCCGGCAGCATGAATCGTTCGGTACCGCGCTTGCGGACCGTCAACAGCCGGCCGTCGCGAACAACAGCCAGCGTCACCACCCGAATCGGCTCGGCGCTCATCGATCTCAGCGCCGGCGGAACGACCCGGGAGCCGGTGCGTTGGCGTCCTTGTGACGGAAGCTGACCCGCCCCTTGGTCAGGTCATAGGGCGACATTTCCACGGTGACACGGTCACCTGCGAGGATGCGGATGTGGTGCTTGCGCATCTTGCCCGATGCATAGGCCGAGATCTGGACCCCGTTGCTGAGCTCCACGCGAAAACGCGTGTCCGGGAGTACTTCGAGTACGACACCTTCGAATTCGATCGAATCTTCCTTGGCCATGTAGGTTCCTTTGAGTACGGGGGTAAGCCCCGTGCCGGCAACGGCAATGCGCAGCCCGGACGCTCGTGCGCCGGAAAAGCGTAGGTAACGGCAAGGGGGAAAGGCGGACCAGCTCAAACCCAATGCATGGGTCGGTCCGATGGGAGGTAAACACTGATTGTACGCTTAGTCTCCTGTTTGGCGGAGCCGATGTCGGTGTACTTGCCCGGGGAATATGACCATGCGGCCGCAGCGCAACACCCGGAATAGCCATTTGTCATTTATGCAAATGAACGAACAAATTCCACTTGCAGCCCTCCTCAAACGGGGGTAAAAAGGCAATCGCAGGATTTTCAAGCAGTGAGTTGTCGGTATCTGTAGTGCCTCTGGCAGTACCTCGTATCCCCCCACATCCCTTGATTTCCGTGCACCCCGGGCCTCGCCCGTTTTCATTCAACACCTGTTTCAAGCAAGGGATATTCTCATGGCTACCGGTACCGTTAAGTGGTTCAATGACTCCAAGGGCTTCGGCTTCATCACTCCGGACGAAGGCGGCGACGACCTGTTCGCGCACTTCTCGCAAATTCAATCGAACGGTTTCAAGACCCTGGCCGAAGGCCAGCGCGTGACCTTCGATGTCACCACCGGCCCGAAGGGCAAGCAAGCCTCGAACATCAAGGCTGCTTAATTGATCGCGGCCTGAGCCGCATCGATTCAGGAAAAGCCCGGCACAGCCGGGCTTTTTTGCGTTCAGGCGCTGCGGCAAGACTATGCTGAATCTACTTCAAGGGAGAATCAGCATGAGCGAACACGTCTACAAGCTGGTCGAGCTGGTCGGCTCGTCCACCCAGGGCAGCGACGACGCAATCCGCAATGCCATCGCCAAGGCGGCACAAACCATCAAGCACATGGACTGGTTCGAGGTCACCGAAACGCGGGGCCACATCGTCGACGGCAAGGTCGGCCACTGGCAGGTCACGCTGAAAGTCGGTTTCCGTGTCGACTGAACACCATCCATCGGCGACACGAGCAGCGCGCTAGTCGACGACCTTGCCGCGCAGCGCCTTGATCGAACCGCGCTGGGTTTTCTTTTCCAGCCGGCGCTTCTGCGAACCGTAGGTCGGCTTGGTCGCCCGCCGCGTTCTGGCGACGTGCGCAACGCTGTCGACCAGCGCCTGCAGCCGCACCAGCGCATCCAGCCGGTTCTGCTCCTGGCTGCGCGACTGCTGTGCCTTGATCACGACCACGCCGTCCTTGCTGATCCGGTTGTCGTTCAGCGCCAGCAGGCGCTCCTTGATGAAATCGGGCAGTGACGACGCCCTGATGTCGAAGCGCAGGTGCACCGCGCTCGACACCTTGTTGACGTTCTGGCCACCCGCACCCTGGGCACGGATGGCACTGAACTCGACTTCGTCCTCGCGAACGGCAATCACCGGAGCGCGCCCGGTTCGGCCCCGCAGTTCAAGGGGCGTTGGCGTCGAGGAAGGTTTCGCCGTCCTCGGCCTTGTCGAACTCGGCGCCGACCGGCGAATCGAGCAGCGGAATGATCGCCTCGTCGTAATTGGCGACGATGTTGACGTCGACGACGGCGAAGTTCTTGCTGTTGTCGATGTAGCTGTCGGTTTCCAGCCCGGAAAGGAAGCGCCAGCCGCTGTCGTCGGCATCTTCGGGCTCCTCGCGGTACATGAAACCGACGCCATGGCCGTCGACGGTGATCATGTCGCTGACGACACACAGGCCATGCCCGGTGGCGAGTTCGCGGAGCTGGGTCTTGTCGAGTTTGAATTGCTTTTGCATGGGGCTTCCTCAATGGCGTGTCCGGCAAGGATACGCGTTGCCATCCGGGCCGTCATGGGCACCCCGCCCTGCAACACGCCGGCATAGAGGAAAGCCGCAACAGCCGTGATTCGCCGCGATGCTAAGATCGACACGACAATGATAAAGATATGAATCAACCATGAGTCATCCGCTGTCCGGCCAGGGCGTACTGCTGTCGGTCGTCGCATCAGTCGTGTTCGCCGTCCTCGGCTGGTTTACCACCCAGCTGCTGCCGCTGACCGGGCTGGAAATCTTTGCCTGGCGGATCGTGTGGACGGTGCCGGGCATGATCGTCGTCGTGTCGCTGCTGCGTCACTGGCCCAAGTTTGCCGCCACCGCAGCCCGCCTGTGCCGCGAGCCGGTGCTTTGGCTGGCGCTGCCGCTGGGCGGCTTTCTGCTCGGCGTACAGCAATGGCTGTTCATGTGGGCGCCGCTCGAAGGCCGGCTGCTCGAAGTCACGCTCGGTTACTTCCTGCTGCCGCTGGTGATGGTGCTGGCCGGGTTCATCTTCTACGGAGAGCGCCCCAGCCGGCTGCAGTGGCTGGCCGTCGCCTTTGCCTGTGCAGGCGTGCTGCACGAGCTGTGGCTGACGCGGGCGTTTTCGTGGGTCACGCTGGTCACCGCGCTCGGCTACCCGCCCTACCTGATGCTGCGCCGTGCAGTCCGGCTCGACCCGGTCAGCGGCTTCCTGCTCGAAACGCTGGTGATCCTGCCATTTGCCGCATGGCTGATCGTCACGCACCCGCCGGCCACCGATGCTCTGCACACCACGCCACGGCTGTGGCTGCTGCTGCCCTGCCTCGGTGCCATGACCGCGATCGCATTCGCCTGCTACCTCGGCGCCAGCAAGCTGCTGCCGATCAGCCTGCTGGGCATCCTCGGCTACGTCGAACCGGTGCTGCTGTTCGTCATTTCGCTGCTGTTCCTCGCCGAACCGTTCAGCGCGGACGGACTCGGCACCTATGTGCCGATCTGGATCGCCGTGACACTCACCTGCAGCCACAGCGCAATGACGCTGGCCCGCCAGCGCCGCAGCGGGGTCAGCGCTTCTTCGCCGACACCCACATCGTGATCGTCGCGCGCACGACAACCTGACCGGCCGCATCGATCACGTCGACGTTGACCGGCAGATCCTGCCCGTCGCCCCACACTGGCGGCTGCGTCACCGTCGCGATCGCACGCAGCCCGGTTTCCGCCTTTTTCAGGTAATCGACCTGCATGCCTTTCGGAATCCAGCGGTGCGTGGCCGGGATCGTGACATCGGTCATCGTCCCGGCCGCCAGCTCGGCCATATTGCACATCGCGATCGCATGCACGGTGCCGATGTGGTTGAGCACCTTGCGGCGTTTGGCGATGCGCAACTCGCAGCGACCAGCCTCGAGCCGCTCGAAACGCGGCGAGATCGAACCGAAGTACGGCGCCTTGAAACACACCAGCCTGGAAAACAGCCAGCGCCCGGCGGGCAACCGGGAACAGCGCTGCCACAGGCTCAGGATCGCGTTGCTGCGGGCCATGTCTCGTCCTCTTTCCTTGTTGGAATTGTCCCGCCAGCATTGCACAGCGAGATCAAGGCGCCGATGCGGGCACGCGATGATACGACCGTTTCAAACGAAACCTGCCCTGCCGCATCGGCGTTGCCGTCACGGCCAAGGCAGCGCACACTTCGCGCTCGCCTCCAATGTGTCCGACACCATGACCGCCCTCGACCAGCTCGCCGACGACATCCGCAACGCCCACCACATCGCCGTACTCTCCGGCGCCGGAATGAGCACCGAATCGGGCATTCCGGACTTCCGCTCGGCGAACGGCCTGTTCACCGGCAACCGCAGCTTTGCCGACGTGGTGTCGATCGACTACTTCATGGACGACGCTGCCGGCTTCTGGGCCGCCTTCCGCGAGATTTTCAAGATCAAGCTGGCCGGCGGCTATCAGCCCAACGCCGGCCATGCCTTTCTGGCCGATCTGGAGAAAAATCACGGCAAGCGCGTGTCGGTGCTGACGCAGAACATCGACGGCCTGCACCACAAGGCCGGCAGCGACGAAGTGCTGGAAATGCACGGCTCGCTGATGGGTGCAACCTGTTTGTTCTGCCACACTCCGCACGATCTCGCCTGGGTACAGCAGCACGACGTGCCGCGCTGCCGCAGCTGCGGCATGGTGATCAAACCCGATGTCGTGCTGTACGGCGAAGCGGTGCCGCTGATCGAACCGGCGTTCGAGCTGGCGACGCAGGCCGATCTGCTGATCGTGATGGGTTCGTCGCTCGAAGTCGGCCCGGTGAACATGATCCCGCTGGAAGCCCGCCGTGCCGGCGTGCAGACCGCGCTGATCAACCTGTCCGAAACCCGACTCGATCATGCGTTCGACGTGCGGATCGAAGCCGGCATCGGCGACACCTGCCGCCGGCTTGGCGATCTGCTCGCCTAAACCCGGCGGGTGATGCTGGCAGGGTCGATACCGAACACCCGCGCCAGCGGCGCCGGCTGTTGCAGCAGGTCCGCCAGTGTATGGCGCCCCAGCTCGGCGTAGAACGCCTCCTGCGCATCACGCAGCAGCCCGGTCAGCCTGCAGACGCCGCCGATCCGGCATTGCGAATGCTCGCGGTCGAAGCACTCGACCAGTACATCCTCGGTCTCGGTCAGCCGCACCAGCTCGCCCAGATTCACCGCAGCCGGATCGCGACCGAGCCGCAGCCCGCCGCCCTTGCCGCGTTGCGTTGCCAGATAGCCGTGCTGGCTGAGGAAGTGCACGACCTTCATCAGATGGTTCGATGAAATCGCGTAGGCGTCGGCCAGCTCGGCAATCGTCACCAGCCGCTCGCTGGCCAGCCCGGCATACATCAGCACGCGCAGGCTGTAATCGGAAAATCGTGTCAGTCTCATAAGGTGTATTTTACATATTGATTTTGCGTTTTGCTTCGTGATAATTTTGATGCATCAAAAATACACCTTATGAGGCACAGCGATGGCGATCACGCATGAACAGGTCATGGATGCCCTCGCCGGTGTCATCGATCCCGAGGTCGGCGAAGACATCGTCGCGATCGGGCTGATCTACGACGTCGCCATCGATACCGCCGCGATCACCGTCACGATGACGATGACCTCGGCCGCCTGCCCGATGGGCGACCTGATCCTCGAAGAAGTCCGCTATGCACTGGCCGAAATCGCGCCGGACGGCACCGCCATCGACGTCAAACTGGTATGGGAACCCGCTTGGACGCCGGGACGGATGACGCCGGCGCTGCGACAACACTTCGGCTGGTCGGAATGAGACGCCTGCCCTTCCTGCTGCTGCCGGTGCTGCTCTACCTCGCCATTGGTGGCGGTCTGGCCCGACTGGGGCTGGCGCTGCCGACCACGCTCGGTGCGATGGCCTGGCACGGCGCGGTGATGATCGGTGGCGTGTTCGGCGGGCTGATCGCGGTCGAGCGGGCTGTCGCTGCAAAAGCAGCATGGGCATGGATCGCGCCGGTGGCTGCGTTCGCCGGCGCCATCCTGCTGCTGGCCGGCCGGATCGAAGGCATAGAGGCAATCACAATGGCGAGCGCGCTGCTGACGGCGGTGACGCTGATGTTGTGGCGCAAGCAGCCGCAGCCGTTCACGCTGCTGCTCGCGGTAGCCGCTGCGTGCTGGCTGGTCGGCAACGTGCTGATGCTGGCCGGATTCGACATCAACGCCGTACTCGGCTGGTGGATTGCCTTTCTTGTGCTGACGATTGCGGCCGAGCGGCTGGAACTGTCGCGCCTGACACCGAAGCCGCGCCGGGCCGAAGCGGCTTTCATCGCCATCGTCGCGCTGATGCTCGCCGGGCTGCTTTCAGTGCAGGCATGGCTGATTGCCGCGTCGCAACTGCTGCTGGCCGCGTGGCTGCTGCGCTTCGACGTTGCCCGCCACACGATCAAGGCACGCAGCCTGCCGCGCTACATCGCGGTCTGCCTGCTCTCGGGCTACGGCTGGCTGGTCATCGGTGCGATCGCGCTGTGGGCCAACGGCAGCCACCTTGGCGGCCGGTTCGACGACATCGCGCTGCACGCGGTGCTGGTCGGCTTCGTGATGGCGATGGTGTTCGGCCACGCGCCGATCATCCTGCCGGCGGTCACCGGATGGCGCTTGCGCTACCACGCCGTGTTCTATCTGCCGCTGGCTTTGCTGCAGCTCGGCCTGCTGTGCCGACTGGCCGGCACGCTGATGCAGGCTGCCTTACCACTGCAACTTGGCGCCAGCCTCAACGGCATCGCCCTGCTGGTATTCGTCGTCACCGCCGTACTGCGGGTGCAACGCGGCCCGCGCAAACCGAATCCGTAAACTCGCGTGATCGCGACCGGGCAACGATCACGCGCTTTTTTTGCCCTTAAAGATGTATTTATTTTGAATCTTAATAACGAGGTCTACACCATGGCATTCCAGGTCAAGAACAACATCCACTGGGTCGGCAAGCAGGACTGGGAACTGCGCGAATTCCACGGCAGCGAATACAGCACGCATCGCGGTTCGAGCTACAACAGCTACCTGATCCGCGAGGAAAAGGTCGCGCTGATCGACACCGTCTGGGCACCGTATGCCGAGGAGTTCGTCGCCAACCTCGCCAAGGAAATCGACCTCGACAAGATCGACTACATCATCGCCAACCACGGCGAGATCGACCACAGCGGCGCGCTGCCGGCGCTGATGGCGCGCATCCCGAATACCCCGATCTACTGCACCGAGAACGGCGTCAAGTCGCTCAAGGGCCACTACCACCAGGACTGGAACTTCAAGGTGGTGAAGACCGGCGATTCGCTCGATCTGGGCAACGGCAAGCAGTTGGTGTTCGTCGAGATGCCGATGCTGCACTGGCCCGACAGCATGGCCACCTACATGACCGGCGACGCGGTGCTGTTCAGCAACGACGCCTTCGGCCAGCACTATGCCAGCGCGCAGATGTTCAACGATCAGTGCGACCAGAACGAGCTGTACGAGGAATGCATCAAGTACTACGCCAACATCCTCACGCCGTTCAGCCCGTTGGTGACGCGCAAGATCGAGGAAGTGCTGTCGCTCAAGCTGCCGATCGACATGATCGCCACCAGCCACGGCATCATCTGGCGCGACAATCCGACGCAGATCGTCGAGCAGTACTTGAAGTGGGCCGACAACTATCAGGAAAACCAGATCACGCTGATCTACGACACGATGTGGAACGGCACGCGGATGATGGCCGACGCCATCGCCGCCGGCATCCGCGCTGTCGACCCCGACGTGGTGATCAAGCTCTTCAACCTGTCGAACACCGACAAGAATGACGTGCTCACCCACGTGTTCAAGTCCAAGGCCATCCTCGTCGGCAGCCCGACGATCAACAACGTGATGCTGCCGCACGTCGCCGCCCTGCTCGAAGACATGGAAGGCCTGCGCTTCAGAAACAAGACTGCAGCGGCGTTCGGCACCCACGGCTGGAGCGGCGGCGCGGTAGCGCGGATCGCCAAGCGCCTCGGCGAAGCGGGCTTCAAGGTGATCAACGAAGGCATCACCGCCGAATGGCGCCCGACCGATGACGCACTGGCCAACGCCACCGAGTTCGGCAAGCGCTTTGCCGCCACGCTCGCAGCGCCCGAGGCCGAAACCGCCGGCGGCTGCAGCTGCGCACAAAACGGAAAAATGCGCTGCAAGACCTGCTCGTGGGTCTACGACCCGGCCATCGGTGACGCCAACCAGGGTGTCGCCACCGGTACCGCTTGGGCCGACGTACCGGACTCTTTCCTGTGCCCGACCTGCTTCATGGGCAAGAGCGACTTCGTTCCCGCCTGAGCGTCTGCCTGACACCAGGGGCCGGCACGCCGGCCCGACCACAGAACAGAGGAAACACGATGAACCGACCCATCGTCATCATCGGCAGCGGCCATGGCGGTTACACGCTGGCACGCGCCTACCGCAAGCTTAACCGGACCCGCCCGGTCGTCGTCGTCACCGCCGACGACGGCGCCGACTACCCGAAACCGCAGCTGAGCCACGCCTTCGGCAACGGCGCCAGCGCCGAGCGGCTGATCCGCCAGACCGCCAGCGAGGTCGCTGCAGAGACCAGCATCATGGTGCTGCCGAACACCAAGGTGCAGCGCATCGACTTCGACAAGCAAGTGGTCGAACTGGGCAACCGGACCCTGCCCTATGGCGAGCTGGTGCTGGCCGTCGGCGCCCGGCCCTTCGTGCCACCGATGACCGGAGACGCCGCGGAGGCAGTGCTGACGCTGAACAGTCTCGACGATTACCGGCAGTTCCAGACAAGACTGGCCAATGCCAACGATGTGCTGGTGATCGGCGGCGGGCTGATCGGCACCGAAATCGCCCACGACATCGCCCGCCACAAACGGGTGACACTGGTCGACGTCAACGCCCGGGTACTGTCGAAACAGGCGCCGGCTGTCATCAGCGCCCGGCTGCAGGCAGCGCTCGGTGATGTCGATTTCCGCTTCGGCAACCGGGTGACGGCAATCGATCACGACGGTGACCGCCTGCGGGCAACACTGGCCGACGGCGACACGCTGGTGATTGACGCTGTCGTCTGCGCTGCGGGGCTGAAACCGCGGCTCGATCTGGCGCAGGGGCTGGATACGGCCACCGGCATCGTCGTCGACGCCGAGCTGCGCACCTCGCGCGAGCACGTGTATGCGCTCGGCGATTGCGCCGAAATCGAAGGCCGCGTCCTGCCCTATCTGCAGCCGATCACGCTATCTGCCAATGCGCTGGCGCAGACGCTGGCCGGCACGCCGACCGCGGTCGCTTTCGGGCCAATGCCGGTCGCAGTCAAGACACCGCGCTATCCGGTGCAGCTCGGCGGCATCACCGGTGGTGACATCGACTGGCAGGTCGACGAGGACGACAACGGTCTGACGGCGAGGGCGATGCGCGACGGCCGGCTGGTCGGCTACGCCACTGGCGGCGGCCACAACGGCTTCCGGCTGTTGCCGCAACTGGCGCGCTGAATCAGGCCCGGTACTTGAACGCGCCCTGTGCCGTGGCGATCAGCGTACCGGCCTCATCGAGCACTTCGGCCTGCGTGTAGTAGATCGTCCGGCCGCCGCCGGTGCGCCTGGCCTTGACGGTCAGACGCCCTTGGCGGGCTGCAGCGACGTAGTTGATCGCCAGCGACAGTGTCACCGCATGGCGGGGTGGCGTGTCGGGTGGCACATGCAGTCCGGCATAGCCCGAAGCGACGTCGAGCAGGGTCGCCAGCACACCGCCGTGCACCATCGCCTGCCGGCTCAGATGATCCGGCCGCACCGTCATGGCGAACTCGGCGAAATCCGCCGACCATTCAATCAGCTCGATACCGAGCAGCGTGATGAACGGGTTGTCGACGTTGTCGTACGCCTCCATCAGCGGCTCACGATCAGCCGCAGCCCGAGCGCGACGAAGATCGTTCCGGCGATCCGGTCCAGCCACAGGCCAGCGCGCGGCCGGCGGTTCAGCCACTGGCCGACTGCGCCGGAGAAGTAGCCGAGCAGGCCAAACAGCAAGGCCGCCTGCGCGGTAAATACCAGACCGAGCTGCGCCGTCTGCCAGCCAACGCCGCCGTGTGCGGTGACGACGAACTGCGGCAGGAAGGCGAGAAAGAACAGCACCACTTTCGGATTGATCGAATTGGCAAACAGCCCCTTGCCGAACAGCCGCCACAACGACTCTGCCGACGCTTGTGCACCATCAGCCGTTACCCTGCCGCTACTGCGCAAGGCCTGAATCCCCAGCCAGACCAGATACAGCCCGCCGCAGATTTTCAGCGCAGTGAACGCCAGAGGCGACGCCGCGATCAGCGCGCTGATGCCCACTGCCGCCAGCACGGTGTGGCTGAGGCAACCCAGCGCGCAACCGAGGCCGAACACCATGCCCTGGCGACGCCCGCGCGAAATGCCGGTACCCAGCACCATCAGGTTGTCCGGGCCCGGCGACGCGGTGATCAGCATCGCGGCAGCGAGAAAACCGAAGAACTGTTCGGGAGAAAGCAGCACGGGCAGCTCCGTTCCATACGTTGATGCCGCGATGATAAGCCGCTTGCCGGGGATACGCATCCGCAAGCAGGCCTCGCCGTACGTCGCCGCATCGGCTTGTTCAAGCCGGCCCGGCAAGATTCGCCAACCAAGATGTAAAACAAAGCAACGTATTCATTTGCCCCGCCCCGAGCCAACCCCGGTATTGGGCGTACCGACGGATGATCCGATATGCGCGCGCAGGAGGCATCATGCTATTCGCTGTCAGCTACCAGTTTCGTCCGAATACCACCGAAGACACCCACAAACGTGTGCTGACTCTTTTTACCAATTGGCAGCCACCAGCGACTTATGCCTTCAAAGCGCATTACACCTGTGCCGATGGCAGTGGTGGCCTCGCGTTGGTCGAGACGGACTCTGCCATGGCCGCACTGGAAGTGCATAACACTTGGGCGCCATTTTTTGAGTTCAAGGTCGTGCCCGTTGTTGAAACCGAAAAGGCAGTTCAAATCGGTCTCAGCAATATCAAATGGCGGGAATCCATCTAGGTGGGTCGTTCATCGATGCAGTGTCGATGTCACCGGACACCCCTTTCAATTCAGCAGATGCCGAGGGCAATGATCGAACCGGGCATTGATCATTGAATCTCGCCAGGACAATTCATGATGAGCAATACCACCGGCGAGACATACGGTTTTCTTTCACAAATGTTCCAGCTTTACCTGATGGTGATCGACCGGCTGCTCCAGACCCCCGAACTTTCGGCGGAGCTGCGATACACGCTCATTCTGGTTTACTCCTGCGTTTTCGTAATCATGCTGTCACTGCTTTTTCTGTTTGCGAAATTCCTCCTGTCGTTGATCGCAAAAGGGATTTCCGCGCTCTTTTTGTATCTGACTGCTTCCCTCGACAACCCCCGCAGCCTTCCCTACGTTTCCACGCTGGCCTTCGTCCAGTCCATTCCCTGGTACTTCAGCCTCCTTGTCCTCATCCTCGGTTTTTGTGGCTTGGCCGCGCTGATCACGGGCAATCCCGTCTGGAGCGAATCGTTCAAGTACATCATGGGTGCAACGGTCGGCTCCCTGATCGGCGTCGTTCAAAAGAAAGAACAGGTGGAAATCGAATCCCGCCTGTACGGATTGCTCGAACGCGAGACGAAACAATCGCTCGGCGTTGAATCCGGCCGAATCCCGAAACCGGCAGACGATATCGGCGCTTGATCAAGCAGCCTGCGCCCCTGCCAAAGCTCCCGCACGGGCCAGTTAAAGCCCGCCGCAAACCCGAGCACACTGAACACGGTCGGCGACCCGGCGATCAGTGCGCGCACGCTCCTTGTAGCCATCCTCAGCACGGCCGAAGAGCGCTACACACAACCGGGGCCAGCACCGACAAACAGGTCGAATACTTACAAATAAAAATAAACAATCCAACGAAAAGCTTTCTTTTATCTTGTTTAAAGCATTGATAAGATCGCTGGTTACTGCCGAAGATCGAGCCAGATCGGTCCGACCCGATGTCGTCGACATCGCCGATGCGGCACACAAAACCACAAGGAGACGAACATGAAATCCCAACAGACAATCCAGCGCCCCTCCGGCGCCTTCATCGCCTCATCCTGGGCCGCCATGCTCGTCGGTGCGGCGGTCTATCTGATCGGGTTGTGGAACGCGCAGATGCAGCTCAATGAAAAAGGCTACTACTTCGTCATCCTGATGTACGGCCTCTTTTCCGCGATTTCGCTGCAGAAATCGGTGCGGGACAAACTGGAAGACATCCCGGTCACCGGGCTGTACTTCATTCTGTGCTGGCTTTCCCTTGTGCTGGCCATTGGCCTGCTGGCCGTCGGTCTGTGGAACGCAACGCTCGCCGACTCTGAAAAAGGTTTCTATGCAATGGCTTTCCTGCTGAGCCTGTTTGGTGCCATTGCCGTGCAGAAGAACGTTCGAGATCAGCAAGTCGCGCTCAAGCAGGACCCCCTGACCCAGCCGCTTCAACCTTAAGCCGGCAACGCTGGATGACGGTGCAGCCAGGCCAGCCGTCCCGTCGGCCCACACAGCGGCCACCGATCATTTCCACCCTGCCTGCATCAACCCACCGGACGCGCCATTTCCCCCCTTGCAGGAGAATCCCATGCCGTATGAAACCGATCCCTTTGTCAGGCAACTGGCGGCTTACAAGGCCGCCGTTCTGGCCAAAGACGTTGGCGCGTTTAGCGCGCTGTACGACGACGAAGTGCTGATTTTCGATATGTGGGGAGCATGGTCGCTGCAAGGCATCGACGCATGGCGCAATCTGGTCCGCGACTGGTTTGCCTCGCTCGGCGACGAGCGCGTCATTGTCGATATCGCGCAGCCACATTCGGCACAGGCGGACACACTGATAGTCGGCCACGCCATCCTGACATTCACGGCGATCGCCGCCGATGGCCAAGTCCTGCGTTCGCAAAGCAACCGCATCACGATGGCACTGAAGCGAATCGGAAACGATTGGAAAGTGATCCACGAACACACGTCGGCGCCACTGGACTTCCAGTCGCAACAGGCGATACTGCGGTACGCGCCTACCTAGCATGCGCACGACCAAGCGCACGGTATAGCCATAGCAACCGGCTCAAGCGCACTGCAAGCCTCCAATACCTTGCACACCTGGCAACCAAGCAACTCTCTGGCTGCGCCGCGCCGCGGCTGTCGCATAAACGCTCCAACGCCCTCACCAACAGTCGCGGTCCTTCCGTGGTCAGCAACGCGGTATTGCTGGCAGCTTGCGTCGTGCCAGTAGCCACCTTGTGGCCTCACCTGATGGCGAGGCTTGAGCCAGGTCACATTGCGAATGGTCACGCCGAACGGGTAGCAGATCAGGAACGCCCGAACACTTGCCTGCAACAAGAACGGCAATCAATCGGCAAAAGTATGATTTTTCAAATGAAAATTCATACTGAGGCGCATTTTCACCAAAGCAAATTCGGCCCACCATATTGGCACGGCAATCGAGCCGAAACACCAAGAACAACAATGTGAATCAGCAAAAATAACTACAACCTCTCCCGATGAAGGCATCGATAAAAATTCAAATCAGTCCATGAGAAAGATCGACAAGAAAAATCGCACATCCCCTATAAAACCCCCAACATCAACACTGACATATCCTTTAATGCCAACCGCAATGGCAAGGACATAAAATGCGCCAACCGGACAAAGCCAAAGTCCTTCTGCTTGTTTCAATATTCCTCATGGGTGTTGGCTCGGCCTTCTTCGCCCCACTTCAAAGTTTCTATTTTGTTCGCGAGCTTGGGGTGGCACCTTCGATGGTCGGCACTTACCTCGCGCTCACCGGATTTACGGCAATTGTCGTATCTCACCAATTTGCCCTTTACTCGGACAAAGGCGCATCCAGAAAAAAACTGCTCATTTTTTCCTCGGCATGCGGCGTAGTCACATTCGGCTGCTTTCTCGTTTTTCGCAACGTTTACGTCCTGGCGGTTGTCGGTTTCACGCTAGTGTCATGCATATCCATCGGTGCACCGCAACTGTTCGCCCTCGCGGGAGAAACATACAAAAACGGCAACGAAACCCTGATGGGATCCATGCGTGCCATGGTTTCAATGGCATGGGTGATTGGCCCGCCACTGTCATTTGCACTGGTCAGTGCATTCGGGTTTGTCGCGACATTTTCATCGCTGGTCATGACCTATGTACTCATATGCCTGATCTCGCTAAACCTGAACGAGCCGGAACGTCAAACCACACCTTCGACAAGCCCTTCCGAGCAAACGAACAACCACAACGCAGGGTTCAAATTGTGCTGCGCCGTAATTGGCATGGCGTTGTTGAATGCCGCCATCAACAACTATCTCATCATGATGCCTTTGTATCTGGTTCAAACGGAGGGAAAACCGGACTGGTTACCCGGAGTATTTTTCGGAATAACTGCTGCATGCGAAATTCCGTTAATGATGCTTTCCGGCAAAATCAGCAAAAAAATGAGCCATCAGCTTCAATTGGTCGTCGCGGCCTGCCTTGGCACGCTGTATTACGCCATTTTCGTCAGCACCAGCAACATGATTGCACTTGCCGGCATTCAGATCATCGGGGCCACCTGCATCGCCTTGAGTGCAACGGCGGGGCTGCAGTATTTTCAAAGTCTGGCCAGAGATAGAATCGGTTTTGCCTCGACCCTTTACTCCAACTCAATTGCGGGCGGCATGGCCCTGGGGGCATTCGCGGGCGGGCTCATTGCCAGTTCACGGGGTTATACCATCGCATTGCAAGCCAACATCGTTTTATGCGCACTGGCATTGTCATGCTTTCTGCTGTCAGCAGGACGCAGAAGCACCGCACCGTTGAAACCGGTACAAGCATGAAATCAAATTGCGGATGTTATATTTGCGCCGTTGATGGCAAGTATGCCTTCGAAATCGATATCCTTGTCTGCCAAAGCACTCCGGACCCTTGATACTTCGGCCCTTCGCTCGCCAAAAAAATGCAACATTTCCATCAGGCCGCTTTTTTCTTCTTCATTCAGGTGGCGAAATATCTCATTCAGCAATGAAATACGATGAATCCGGCGCCTATTGACCAGCGCATAAAATGTCCGCCCAGTATCGGCCCAGCTTGTTTTTATCCTGAGTGCGGCATGCGCTCGCGCGTAGAACAGGAAAGAAAGACTGATCTGGTCATGCCGGGTGATGTATCTGTTGTACGTAGTACACGTTACCCCGAGAATCGCAGACATTTCCTCTTTGGTCATGCGATGGAACTGCCTCATGGCCTCCAGATTCTTGGAGACACGGTAATAGTAATCAGCACATACATCCGCAACCGCAAGGTCGCCATCCAGAACCTCATCATGCGGGGCAATGTAATTCAAAAGCTGGTCCTTTCCCGTAAGCAGAGAAAGTACCGCATAAAAATCCCTGTCACTGGCTTTTGACAGATACCCGAAAAATGCAATGCACTGCATCTCCTCTTCCGGAAAGAAGCCTGCATAATCGGTGTATTTCAGCAGCAAGGGCATTGGCGCCCCCGTTATTGCAGACCACCTGGCAACAGCGTGCGTTTTTGGAATATCCACACCGGCCTCGTACTTTCTGTATTGTCCGACAGAAACATCGAAGCATGCAGCCATCTCTTTCTGGTTTTTCTTCGCACATCTCCGAAATTCCTCCAGGCTTCGACCGATGGAGAACGCAATATTCTCTTCCCGCTCATGAAAATCCATCAGCACCGGTTTTTCTACCTGCGCCACCGACTCGAAGCAAAAATAATCCAATTTATGCAACCCCAACCTTGCGTCAACAATTCAGCGTTCAATCAAAGACCGCATCAGTATCATCATGCTGAAAATCGAAACCGGCACTGAAACAGACACTCGGCAGCACTGGAAGGACAAACGCTCGGCAATGGAAAACCGGCCAGCCGTTCGCTCCAGGCAAGCACAAACCTGCAATCGATGAATCGATTGGTGTAGTCAGGTCCATCTGCCAGAAACCGGATGGCTCGCCAATCCTGGCGCACACCTCCACCGTGCCCCGGCCTTTATGCGGCCGGCTTGGCCGCCGTCGGTGCTGCACCGCAGCTATGACAGAAATGGCCGAAAGCGCTCTTGCGCGTCTGGCACTGGCCGCAGTGGTCGAACAGGCAGATGCCACAGTGCATGCAGAAGTTGCGGCTCGTGTCCTTCAGATCCACCGCCCGTTCACAGCCCGGGCAGATCTGTTTGGCAAGGCGTGCCTGCGCCAGATCGTAGCTCAGTGCCAAACGACGCTGCGCATCCGGTTTCTGTTCGGCGAGTTTCTGCTGCGCCAGATAACGCTGCATCGCGCCGATCAGATAATGACCAATCCCCCCCGTCAGCACGATGCCGACGATGTAGCGGACGTAACCGCCGTAATTGGGCAGATACGGCACGAGTTCGACAAAGAACGCGAACAGCGCGAAGAACACGAAGCCCCAGACAAACGGCCAATGGGCGCTTTTGCGTTTTTTGACGAACAGCCAACCGGCGATCAGCAGCAGCGGCAAGGTCACCACCAGCCGGAACAGGAAGACTCGCATTTCCTGCGCGCGGACCGCCGACTCATAGGCCTTGCGCCCACCCTCTTCCAGCTGTTCCAGCGTTTGCCGGTTGCGGTCGGCTTCGCGTTGCAGGGCCAGATCGCCCTGCTGCAGTCCTTCGAGCGCCTGTTCAGCACTGCGCTCGCCGGCCTTGAGCGCATCCAGCGCACGGGTCCGGGCAATCAGCTCGCGATCCTGTTCGGGCAGTTCGGTCGCCTTGCGGGTGGCCAGCCAGTTGGCAAAGGTTTCCCTCGCACTCCGGTTGGCATTGCTGGCCGCATTCAGCGTCAGCTCGGCCTGTGCGATCGCATCGCGGGTGTCCTTGCGCTGCGCGGTATTGGTCGAGATGGCCGTCCGCACGCGGGCGAGCTGGGCCGGGTCGATGAACTGTTCCGGTTCGAGTGTCCGCTCGACCTTGGGCAAGTCACCGACAACCAGTCCACCGAGGCCGATCAGAAAACTCGCGAACACCAGCGCGATCAGCCAAAAGCCGCGCTGAAACCATTTCTCGGATAACCGCAGCCCCTTGCTCATCCATGCCTCCACTCATACCCGTCACTGAACTGCCAAAAGCCGAAGCCCGCTCCTTCGCTCGAACCCGGCACGCCCTTTCGACACCGTAGCCGAAGGCACGGCATTTGCCGACCAGACGAGGTCGCGCCCCTCCCTGGCCCGGCGGCGACGCTACGCCTGCGGCATGCCACGGGGAATCAGGGCATTAGAAGCTGCAGGCAAGTCCGACCGAGATACCGGACACGTTGTTGCCGAACACGTAGCGCGTCACCAGTCGTGTCCGGGTGACGATCACGTCGTATTTGCTCGAATCGAGTTCAACCCCCAGACCAAGCGAGGTCAGGTAATTGAAACCGAGCGCGCCGCGCAAATCGCCGATGAACTGCGTCTGCGCGAATTCGAGCACATAGCGGAATGGCCGGTCGAGCAGACTCCAGTCGCTGATCGGCGCCCGGTAGCGCGCCCACAGGCTGGCGCTTTCGGCGGTCGCCCGCCCCTGCACGGACTGATCGCTGTTGCCGAAGCTCTTGAGCGGAATATTGCTGTAGCGCAGCTCGATGTCGATATCGCGCTCCGGCTGCAAATCCTCGTAGTCCAGCATGATCGAACCGCCCAGACCGTAAGCACTGAGCGAGCCGCCATCGAGGAAACTGAAGTCCCGGTCGACTTTCTGTTCGACATACCACTTGGCCGCGCTCAGATCGCTGGCGACCTGGCCGATGGCGATGTTGAAGATCGGCCGGATCACCAAATGCTCGGCAATCGGGAAGTCCCAGCCGATGCCGCCGCTGGCGGCCAGACTGTTCCATTTGAGCGGCAGCCTGCGTTCTTCCTGACCATTGGTCGCGATAAAGGTCGGATCGTAACGGGCGTACGACAAAGCCCCTTCCAGATAAACCGGCACCGACTGACTCATCGTCGCGCCGCCGCCCAGCTGGGTCATGTTCAGACCTGCGTCACCGCTCGACACGTTCTTGATCGACAGCGAGCTCGTCGTGACATCAGGCACGACGGTATACCCCATCAGTGCCAGTACGCCGTTGGCACGCTGCTGCACATTGGCGTCGACCAGCCTGAACTGGCGCTCCTCAGCGTGTGCCGTCGCGCAGAACCCCAGCACGGCGGCGCACAGGAAATGACGGGATCGCGGATATCGGGACATGGGCAAAGACACACCTTGAATGCAGTGAAGAACGGAGCAAGCCGGCTATTGTCGCCAAGCCGTATTACTACTTCAACCATCTTGGCCCATCCGCAACGGCCACGGCAATTTCAGGCCCCCGATTCGCGCTTTCGGCGGGTATGCGATAATCGGCCATCCTTGCCGGAGTAAATCAATGACCGCGCACGCGTTCACTACGCTGTTTGTTTTCGCGCTGACCGCCAGCGTGCTGCTGCAAATGTGGCTGGCCCAGCGCCACATCAACCATGTCCGCCGCCACCGCAGCGCGGTGCCGGACGAGTTCGCCAACGAAATCACGCTGCTGTCGCACCAGCGGGCCGCCGACTACACGGTCGCGAAAACCCGCTTCGGCATGCTGGCGACGATCTGGGATGCGATGCTGCTGGTTGCATTCACGCTCGGCGGCGGTATTGCCTTGCTGTCCGACCTCACGACAGGCTGGTTTGGCCAAGGCATTATGGCCGGTGTGGCGATGATTGCGCTGCTGGCTATCGCCAACACGCTGCTGACGCTGCCGTTCTCGTGGATTTCGACGTTCCGTATCGAAACGGCATTCGGTTTCAACCAGACCACACCAGCCACCTTTTTTGCGGACCTCCTCAAGACTTCGCTGATCGCCGCAGCCGTCGGCTTGCCGCTGGTCGCCGTCGTGCTGTGGCTGATGGATGCAATGGGGGACGCGTGGTGGCTGTGGGTCTGGGCGACCTGGGTCGGTTTTTCCCTGCTGCTGATGTGGATCTTTCCGACCTGGATCGCGCCACTGTTCAACAAGTTCGAGCCGCTGCCGGACGAAAGCCTGCGCGCACGCATCGAAGCGTTGCTGACCCGTTGCGGTTTCCGCGCCGGCGGGATCTTCATGATGGACGGCAGCAAGCGTTCGAGCCATGGCAACGCCTACTTCACCGGACTGGGCGCCAAGAAGCGCATCGTCTTCTTCGACACGCTGCTCAAGCAGCTCAACGGCGACGAGATCGAGGCCGTGCTCGCGCACGAACTCGGTCACTTCAAGCGCCGTCACATCGTCAAGCGGCTGGCGTGGACCTTCGTGCTGATGCTCGGCATGCTCTGGCTGCTCGGCCAGCTCAAGACCCAACCGTGGTTCTATGAAGGCCTCGGTGTTCAAACGCCGACGACCGCCGCTGCACTGGTGCTGTTCTTCCTGGTGCTGCCGGTGTTCACCTTCCTGTTCGGCCCGATCGGCTCGATGCTGTCCCGAAAGCACGAATACGAAGCCGACGCCTACGCGGCGGAGCAGGCATCCAGTAACGACCTGATCCACGCACTGGTCAAACTCTATCGCGACAACGCCGCGACGCTGACACCGGACCCGCTGCACAGCCTGTTTTATGACAGCCACCCGCCGGCCAGCCTGCGGATTGCCGCGTTGAAACGTCTCGGCTGATGCCTGCGACTAAAAAGGAAGTTGGTCCAACGATTTTCAGGAGCACGCCATGAGCCTCGCGACTGAACGCTGCATCCCCAACGCCCCGGCCATGCCCGTCGACGAAACGGTCCAGCTCGCCTCGGCCCAGCTCGACAACTGGATGGTTGCCGGTCCCCAGCTGGAAAAGACGTTCCAGCTGGGCAACTTCCACGACACCATGGCGCTGGTCAATGCCATTGCCTGGATCGCCCATAGTCAGGATCACCATCCCGATCTCGAGGTCGGCTACAACCGCTGCCGGGTCGTCTGGAGCACCCATTCGGCCGGTGCACTAACCCGTAACGACTTCATCTGCGCCGCGCGCGTCGATGCCCTTTTTCCCCGAACCGGCTTCTGAATGACCGATACCGCCCAGATCATTGCCAGCCACGGCAGGTCCTACATCATCGAGCTGCCCGATGGCAGCACCCGCGTCGCCAGTGCGCGCGGCAAGAAAACCGATTTCGCCTGCGGCGATCGCGTCGCCATCAAGGTCACCAACGCCGAGCAGGCGGTGATCGAAAAGGCACTGAAGCGCGACACCCTGCTGTACCGCTCGGATGCGTGGCGCGAGAAGCTGATCGCCGCCAACGTCACGCAGATCATCGTCGTCGTCGCGCCGGTGCCGAGCTTTTTCGACGAACTGATCGGCCGCTGCCTGATCGCGGCCGAAGACGCCGGCATCCGCCCGCTGATCCTGCTGAACAAATGTGACTTGCCGGAAGCCGAGGCCGCTCGTGGCCGGCTCGCCTATTACCGCGAACTCGGCTACGGCGTGGTCGAACTCGCGGCCACCGAGGACATCTCGCCGCTGAATGGCTGGCTCGCCGACCATGTGTCGGTCCTGGTAGGTCAGTCGGGCATGGGAAAGTCGACCATCACCAACGCGCTGATTCCCGAGGCACGCGCGCGGGTCAACGACATCTCGGTTGCACTCGATTCGGGCAAGCACACCACGACCAATGCCACGCTGTATCACCTCGAGCCAGGCGCCGACCTGATCGACTCGCCGGGGCTGCAGTCATTCGGCCTCGCCCACGTGACCGCCGAGAATCTGCCGCGTCTGATGCCGGAGTTCCGCGAACGGCTCGGCCAGTGCCGCTTCCACAACTGCCGGCACCGGCATGAGCCCGGCTGCGCCATTCTCGGTGCGGTAAAGGAAGGCACGATTCCCGAAAGCCGTTTGCAGCTGCTGCACCGGCTGCAGGACGAACTGGCCGCCGCGCAAACCTACTGAGGCCAGCTGGAACGGCGGTGTTGCCGCCTGGCCCGCTTGCGCAGCGCGAGCCAGATGTACACCCGCCAGATGCCGTGCACGGCAAAGAAACCGACGACCGCCAGCAGCGCTGCCAGCACCGGCAGGCCGATCAGCAAGGGCATGCCGAGCGAGAGCATCCAGTGCCACATCGCCTGCGTCCACTCAAGCAGCGTCAGCCCGGACCAGCCTGGCATCGGCGGCACGTGCGCCCCGCCCCCCAGCCCGGTGATGAAACTCCCCAGTTGCACTGCCACCCAGTACAGCGGGCCGATCGTCAGCGGGTTGGTGTAAAAGGTCGCGAACACCGCGACCGGCAGATTGACGCGAAACCCCAGCGCCAGCAGGCTGGCAGTGATCACCTGCAGCGGCCCGGGGATCAAGCCGCCGATCATCCCTGCCGCGACACCACCGGCTACCGAATGCCGGTTCAGATGCCATAGATTGGGATGGGCAAACCAGTGCGCATAGCGGCGCAGAAACGCGTTTTTTGTCAGCGTGGCATGGTCGGGCAGCAAACGCCGCAGGAAACGTCGGGGCATGAATACCTTGGTCGGAGTACGGGGGTGAAATGAAACGGTTACTGCAACTGTATACCGTGGCCATGACCGCCCAGCGTCTTTCATGCATGAATGCCGCTGGGCCAGGACGCCGGACTTGTCTTAAATTGCAATCAGCAAAAACTGACCTTCTACTGACCCGGTGAATGGGGCAAAATTCCTGACTTATCGATAATCAATTGATGCCATGGTTGCCGTTACCCGTCCGCTAGCCCAGTCGATTGCTGAAGCCGCCAACCCGCAGGGCTGGCTGGCGCAGTTGTCCGACCGCTATCCGCCCGATGCGATGCTCCGCCTCAAGGCAGCGCTGGCGTGGGCTGCAGAGTGTTACGGCGACCAGCGGCTGCCCGACATCGGCGAGCTGATCTTTCCGCACTCGGTCGCCAGTGCGGCCATCGTCGCCGACCTGCGCCTCGATGCCGACGCGGTCATCGCCGCCCTGCTGTTCGCCACCCCCGACTACCTGAAAGACGCCGCCGCCGAGATCGAAAAGCGCTTCGGCAAGGAAGTCGCGACACTGGTCGACGGCGTCAGCCGCGTGCGCCAGATCCGCCAACTGACCGTTTCGGCCGTGCACAAGCCGCAGGAAGCAGCGGCGCAGATCGAATCGATCCGCAAGATGCTGCTGGCCATGGTCGAAGACATGCGCGTCGTGCTGATCAAGCTGGCGTGGCGCACGCAGACGATGCACGTTCTCGGCCAGGCACCCGACGAGGTGCAGCGCCGCATTGCCGAGGAAACGCTCGACTTCTTCGCGCCGCTCGCCAACCGGCTCGGTGTCTGGCAGATCAAGTGGGAACTCGAAGACCTCGGTTTCCGCTACCAGCACCCGGACATCTACAAGAAGATCGCCAAGCTGCTGGACGAGCGCCGCATCGACCGGCAGCAGTTCATCGACGACGTGATCGGCAAGCTGCGCATCGAACTGGGCGCCGCCGGTGTCGAGCACGCCAGCCTGATGGGCCGGCCCAAGCACATCTACAGCATCTACAAGAAGATGCAGAAGAAGAAGCTCGACTTCTCCGAGCTGTACGACATCCGCGCGGTGCGCGTGCTGGTCGACGACGTCAAGGATTGCTACACGGTGCTCGGCATCGTCCACAACCTGTGGCAGCCGATTCCCGGCGAGTTCGACGACTACATCGCCAATCCGAAAGGCAACTTCTACCGCAGCCTGCATACGGCGGTGATCGGCCCGAACGACAAGGCGCTCGAGGTGCAGATCCGCACCTTCGAGATGCACGAGCACGCCGAATTCGGTGTCGCCGCGCACTGGCGCTACAAGGAAGGCGGCAAGGGCGACAGCAAGTACGAAGAGAAGATCGCCTGGCTGCGCCAGCTGCTCGACTGGAAGAGCGACGTCGTCGGCGAAGGCGAACTGGCCGACGCCTTCAAGGCCGAGCTGTTCGACGACACCATCTACGTGCTGACCCCGGCCGGCCGCGTCATCGCCCTGCCCAAGGACAGCACGCCGGTCGACTTCGCCTATCACCTGCACACCGATCTGGGCCACCGCTGCCGCGGCGCCAAGGTCGACGGTGCCATCGTGCCGCTGTCGACGTCGCTGAAAAACGGCCAGCGCGTCGAGATCCTGTCGGCCAAGGAAGGCGGCCCGAGTCTGGACTGGCTGCATCAGGGCTATGTGAAAAGCCACCGCGCGGCGCAGAAGATCCGTTACTGGATCCGCCAGCAGAATCTCGATGTCGCCATCGAGGCCGGCCGCACGCTGTACGACAAGGAAGCGTCCCGCGTCGGTCGCACGCAGGCCAAGCAGGAAGACGTTGCGCACCGGATCGGCTTCAAGACCGTCGACGAAATGCTCGCCGCGCTCGGTCAGGGCGAGCTGACGCTGCGCGCGCTGGCCGAATCGCTGACCTTCGAAGACAAGCCGCATGCGCCGGAAGAACCCGTCCATCCCGACGACGTGATCCGCCGCGCCCGCGCCGACCAGCGCGGCGAAGGCATCCTGATCGAAGGCGTCGACAAGCTGATGACGCTGCTCGCCAAATGCTGCAAGCCGGTACCGCCCGATGCGGTCTGCGGCTTCGTCACCAAGGGTCGCGGCATCTCGATCCACCGCAGCGACTGCCCGACCCTCAAGCGCCTCGCCATCGAAGCACCGGAGCGGTTGATCAAGGCCGACTGGGGCGCCACGCAGGCCGGCGGCGTGTTTTCGACCGACATCCTCGTCGAAGCGCAGGACCGCACCAGCCTGCTGCGCGACCTGTCCGACGTGATGTCACGAGAGAAAATCAACGTCACAGCAGTCAACACGCTGTCGCGCGACACGCTGGCGCGGATGCGCTTCACCGTCGAGATCCAGCGCGTCGACGATCTGCCGCGCATTTTCACCCGGCTGAACGAAGTGCCCGGCGTATTGCGCGTGATCCGGCTCTGAGCACACAGGTCATCGGTGCATGCGCGATGACCTGCGTTCCAGCCCAAAAAAACCGGCCCCTGTGGCCGGTTTTTTTTCGTGCAGCGTCCCTCCGAATCTTGCCGACTCGTCCGCTGGCCACGCCACCAAGCCCGGACGCGCTACAGCGGCCAGCCCTCTGGCCCGGCGCTGGTTTCCCCCGCCGCACGTCGGCTCACCGTCGCGTCACTGGTTCCCCCTAATTGGCGCAAAGTCCCGAATGGCATAAGGTTCGCGCCTCAAAGCTATAACACCGAAGTCTGATACAGGACTCGCCCTTTTGCCCTCGGGAGATGAAATGCAGTCATTGCGTACCAAACTCGTTGTCTTTGTCGCCGCCCTGTCGGCACTGATCACCATCCTGCTGTCAGTCGCGGCTTACACCAGCATGCGAACGCAAATCCTCGGCACGCTCGCGGACGAAATCCACAACACGGCCATCGGCTACAACGTGGCGCTGACCAACTGGGTCGAAGGCAAACAGCATATCGTTGCCGGCACCGCGCATGCGCTCGGCACCGCAGCCGACCTGCACGCCCCGCTGGTCCAAGCGGCAAAAAGCGCCAAATTCGACAGCACCTATATCGGCACCGTCGACAAGCAGATGGTTCAGGATCATCCGCTCAACCTGCCCAAGGACTACGATCCGACCTCGCGCCCCTGGTACAAACAGGCGGTGGCCGCCGGCCAGTCCATCGTCACCCCGCCCTACGTCGACGCTTCGACCAAACAGCTGGTGCTGACCTTTGCCGCACCGGTCAAGGATGCAGGCGGCAATCTCAAGGGCGTGGCAGCTGCCGACATCTATCTTGACGGCGTGGTCAAGGATGTCCTGAACATCAAGCTGCCGGGCGACGGCTACGCATTCCTGGCCAGCAAGGACGGCAAGGTTCTGGCCCACGCCGACACCAATCGGGTGCTCAAACCCGTCAGCGATTTCGCCCCCGAACTGAGCGCAGACAAGCTGACGGCCATTGCCGGCGACAAGGCGCTGAGCGAAGTCGTCGTCGACGGCAAGGCCAAGTTCGTCGACGTCCAGCCGATCGACGGTACTGAATTCGAACTCGTTCTCGTCGTCGACAAGGGCGTCGCACTCGCCCCGCTCAACCGACTGCTGTGGCTGAGCATCGGGGCTCTGGTCGTCATGCTCGCAGTGATCGTGCCGCTGTCCGGCGTACTGGTTCGCCACATGCTCGCCGGTCTGGTCCGCGTCCGCGACGCGATGAGCGAAATCGCCCAGGGCGGCGGCGACCTGACCCGCAAGATCGACGTCGCCGGCCGCGATGAAATCGCCGAGACCGCACAGGCCTTCAACCGCTTTACCGATCAGCTCCGGGCGATGTTCGTCGAACTGCAGCGCGAAAACGAGCAGCTGACGCATGGCGTATCCGACATCGACCAGCTGGTAAAACAGCTGTCGACCGACTCGCAGGCGCTGTCCGACCTGTCGGCATCGAACGCGGCGACGATCGAGGAAATCACCGTCAGCATCAGTCACATCGCCGACAATGCCCGCGAAGCGGACCGCCTCGTCAACGCAACCGGCGCGCTGTCGGGAGAATCGGCATCCACGGTCAAGGCCGTCGCCGACGAAGTCGGCAAATCGGCCGAAGCGGTCAGCGAACTGGCCGGCCTGCTCGATGGCCTGAACCAGCGCGCGCAGGACATCAGCGGCATCATCCGTGTGATCAGCGACATTGCCGACCAGACCAACCTGCTGGCACTGAATGCCGCCATCGAAGCGGCCCGTGCCGGCGAAACCGGCCGTGGCTTTGCCGTTGTCGCCGACGAAGTGCGCAAACTGGCCGAACGCACCGGCAAGGCCACGCTGGAAATCACCGGCATGATCGACGGCGTCCGCGCCGAAACCGCCGCAGCGGTCAGCAATATGGAGCGTACGCACGCTGCGGTGCAAAGCGGCGTGTCGCTGTCGAACACCGCGGCCGAGAAAATCGCCCACATCCGTGAAAACATGGACGAAGTGATGCGCCGGATGAGCGAAATCGCCCTGTCGACCAGCGAGCAGCAGAACGCCACGACGGCAATGGCGCAGAGTGCCGAACACATCACCACGCAGATGCACAAGTCCGATGCAGCGATGCAGCGTGCGACCTCAACGGTACACCAGCTCAACGAAATGGCGACCTTCCTGCGGCAGATGTTCGGTAAGTTCAGGCTGTAACCACAAGGCCAGCCCCAACTAGATCACCAAAGCAACTACACCGATACGAAATGGTTGATATGTAAATTTTCGCCAAATCAAACGTAACTCGTGCCGCTGCGCCGGCTACCGCCAGCGCATATGATGTTTTCAGGAACTCCGGTTCCTAGATACGAGAGATTCAAAGCCCGCGCTGAGCGGGCTTTTTTTTGTCCGCTCGCCACGTCAGCAGATCGGGGCTGCTGCCGCACAAGCGGTATTACGTCAGCGAGAACGGCCCGGCAGGCAGCACACGGATACGAGGCGAGATCGAGCGTACAGTGGCAAAAGGTGCTGCCCGGCTTGCCGGATGCAGGACTTGGGGTCAGTCGTTCACTGAGCCCAGCGGCCACGACCGGCCAGCAATACGAGCCACCTTCATTTGAAGAGCGGGCGGAAGAACGTGCGCTCGTAGCTCAGAAAACACTTCGTTTCCTTGGCAAACCGGAACGCCATCTGGCACTCCGGGTCCTGCAGTGACTTGATTCGGTACTGCTCGTACTCTGCGAAGGACTGGAACGAAAACGAGCCAAGCGCGATATTGCTCGCCCCCTCTGACGGGAGCAGGTAGCCATGATGCTGCCCGCCAAACTTCGGAATCAGGGCCAACCACATGCGGCAGTACTCTTCGAACTCGGCGATCTTGGCGGCGTCGATGACGTATCGCAGGTGACAGGTAATCATGATTTCCTTTTAAGTAGCCAGATAGGTGCGTGGGGTACCTGGCATTGGATCAAAGCAACAGGCGACATATTGGGCGGCCCGAACTTCTATGAAACTGCAACCGGACGTTTACAGGGCGTTAGTTGAAATCGCCCATAGTGCGCCAAGACAGAACACGCCTCCAAATACGACGCCACCCCACAATGACCATTTCCTTTGAACAGCATTGAAATGCTCAACGCTGTCCCACTTATTGTTTTGCCAGGCCCATTCGCGCCCTTTGAATCCAAGCACGATAATGAAAACGAAACCAATATAAGGTAGCAAACACAGAAGGCCTATCCAAGTTTTGTTCCCAACGGCCCAAACCCAGTTCCATAGGAATGCGCCCCAAGACCAACCCTCGACCCCATGAGGAATGACCGCCCCCTTGCCCATACCCGATGTATTGAAGGCTGCACCATTCGGCGAAGCTTGTTGATTATCTGGCGTATTGATGATTTTCAATTTCGACATCCTTTAGCGACGGTTTTGATTTGCGTTCCACTGGATCGGCCAAGCGAGATCAGGGTTTGATAACCCGTCAGCCGGCGCAATCTCGATGCAGCGCTCAGACATCTTCAGCCTGCAGCCACGCAATAAATCCGGGAAGATTTGGGGGAAGATCGTCATGACATGCACCCTGAAGCAACGCAGAGTTCCAAGCTGCTTTGGAAGCCACGCATAACTGAGCGACGATCTCCAGCCCGCCACGGTCATCCAGCAGCCCAGCGGGAATCCAGAGATAAGGCAAGTTCCCAAGTGGGTTGGGTACTGGTGAGCCGCAGATGGAACAGAAATCGGAACGGAAGCCCGATTCCTTCTTCCAGGAGGAAATGTGCTCGACGCCATCTAGCCACCGAAACCTTTCTTTCGAAATGATTGTCGCGGCATTTGACTGGCCGCCGCCCTGCCGCCGGCAGAGCGAACAATGACATTGGTAAAGTTTGAAATGGTCCCCATCGATTTCAAACGCCACTCGTTCGCAAAGGCAATGGCCATGCATGCTTCATCCTTCAAGGTGACCGGCGGGCAGTTGTAGTTCATTGGCGATCCAAGCGCCTGACGTCCGAAACAATGGACCGACTTTTAGCCGGTCCCGATTGACTGAAGTGTCAGCGCTAGCGAGCCCGTTGCGAAGCAGGTAAAAGGATTCGATACCTTCCTTCGCTCCGTTGACGGTCAGCCTTTGTGACCGCCGATCTTGACGATCTTCATGCTGTTGGTGCCCCCGCCCTGGCCGACCACTTCGCCATAGGTGAAGACCACCAGATCGCCCTGCTGCACGACGCCCTGTCGCAGCATCTCGACCTCTGCCCGAACCAGCAGGCTGTCGCGATCGGTGTTTTCCTGCGAAATCGTCAGCGGCAGTACGTCACGGAACAAGGCCAGACGCTGGTAGGTTTCGACTTCCGGTGTCAGCGCATAGATCGGAATACCCGAGACGAAACGCGACAGCCACAGGGCCGACGAGCCCGACTGCGTCAGGGCTGCAATCGCCTTGACCTGCAAGTGCGCCGATGCGAACAGTGCGGCCATCGAGATGCTCTGGTCGATGCGCGAGAATTCACCCGGCCCAAGGATGTCTTCGCTGATTTTGCGGCCCACCGATTTCTCGGCCTCGATACAGACGCGTGCCATCGATTCGACCGTTTCGACCGGGAACTGCCCCGCCGCCGACTCTGCCGACAGCATCACGGCATCGGTGCCATCAAGCACCGCGTTGGCAACGTCCGACACCTCGGCGCGCGTCGGCACCGGGCTGGAGATCATCGACTCCATCATCTGCGTGGCGGTGATCGACAGTTTGTTCTTCAATCGCGCCAGCCGGATCATGCGCTTCTGCAAGGCAGGCACCGCGGCATCACCCACTTCGACCGCCAGATCGCCACGGGCAACCATGATGCCGTCGGAGGCATCGAGGATTTCTTCCAGATTCGCCACGGCTTCGGTGCGTTCGATCTTGGCGATCAGTTGCGCCTTGCTGCCCGCCGCGCGCAGCAGCGTCCGTGCCATGTACATGTCGGCACCCGACTTCGGAAACGACACCGCAACGTAGTCCGCGCCCAGCCTGGCTGCCGTCTTGATGTCTTCCATGTCCTTGGCGGTCAGCGCCGGCGCGGTCAGGCCGCCCCCCTGGCGATTGATGCCCTTGTTGTTCGACAGCGGACCGCCCACCAGCACCGTCGTGTACACCTCCGGGCCACGGACTTCGAGCACCTCAAGCTGCACTTTGCCATCGTCAAGCAGCAAAATCGCGCCCGGCTCGACGTCGTTCGGCAGCTCTTTGTAATCCAGTCCCACACGCTCCTGATTGCCTAGCTCGCATGCGGCATCGAGGATGAAACGGTCACCCTTCTTCAGCACGATCTTGTTCTTCTCGAACTTGCCGACGCGGATTTTCGGGCCCTGCAGGTCGGCCATGATCGCCAGTGACTGATTCGCCCGCGCCGCACAGCCGCGCACCATCGTGGCGCGATCGATATGGTCCTGTGCACTGCCGTGGGAAAAGTTCAGCCGGACCATGTTGACGCCGGCGGCAAGCAGGCGATCCAGCGTATCCTGATCACTCGAAGCGGGGCCGAGCGTAGCGACAATCTTGGTGCTGCGAAGCATAGAGTTCCTTTGCCTGAAGTTGCGGTCGAATTGTTATAGCTGACACCTGTTCATCACGATGTCATTTCGGAGCAGATTATATCCAGCCAGTGCTCGGACCATGAGGCCGATGCAGCGTGGACGTGACGAAACTATCGAGCAAATACCGGGCCAACTAGCTCGGGCATGTCGGAGCCATGACCAATCAGAGGTATCGCCGCGGGCGGCGGCGCGCGCTCCAACTACCGACGAGAAGGCAGATCAAGCCTGATTGCGCATGCCACAGGTGTACGAGTAAAAATCGAACTGCGTACTTCTGAACGTCTACCCGAACCTCTGGATGCATGCGGACATGCTTGCATGACGCAGGAAACAAAAAACCCCAGAAAGCCAGGCTTTGTGGGGTTTGCTGGGAGGCACTGGAAGCCTCCGGAACTGGTGCTGGTACCCCCGACAGGAATCGAACCTGTAACTGGCCCTTAGGAGGGGCCCGTTATATCCATTTAACTACAGGGGCAGAGCTTTGATCGAAAACAGTGTCAGCCCTGTAAATTCAAGTACTTACACTGCATTTCGTGTTGGTGATTCGGTGCTATTTTTCCGGGCTTTTCGTCGTTTTTTTTAGCTGTTTTTCGGTAGTCAGTGCTACTGAAGTACTACGCTGAAACTCACCGACGACATCCGGTAGCACCCGGCATGGCGAGCATTATACAGATCAACGACGGATGGCGGGCAACGGCTGACCCGCCATCGCCGGAAGTACACGACTGACGTGCGCTCTTCCAGCAGGACTCGCACGCAGGCTGAGTTATATCAGCCCGGATGTGCTCAAACGTCCCTGTCGCGATGCCGAATCAATCCAGCCAGTCTGGTTTATCCGCGCACATCTTGCCGTCTTCAATCGTCGTCATCTGCATGCTGCCGGCCACCGCCTGAATCACGATGTAGTAGAGATCCTCCTGCGACCGGTTTCGCCATGTGCGCACGCCTTCGGGAGCAACGCGGATGACGCTGCCTTCCCGGACGTCAATGACAGTACCATCGACGAGAAACTGGCCGTTCCCCCGAAGGAAGATGTACAGCTCTTCATGCGCGGTATGGGTGTGATTGAAGGGCAGGCTTTGCCCTGCGCCCAGTTTGTTGAGCGACACTTCCATACTGTCCATGCCCAGCGGTTCTTTGAGGAACAACTTGCCGGGAAAGCTGCTTCCCTTGCCCACGGGAAGAAAGAACTGATAGCGGTCGAGATCATCGAGTGCACCGACATGTGCACCAGCGTAATTCCGGCCCCGAGCCACCTCGAGTTGCTTGTCTTTCATGACTCCTCCTTTCGTTTATAAAAATATGTATATACATCTATATGGAGAAAAATCACCCTCCGACTTTCTGCACCAACAGGAAAACCGAGCGGGTCAGGCTATCCAGATCGACATCATCGGCGAGTCTGGTGAACTCCTTCTGCGCACCCTCCCACAGCGGCTCGGCATGCTGCAGACGCTGCAGCCCGTCCGCAGTGATGCGCCAGCAGCGCTGACGGCGGTCAGTCCCGGTCGCAGCCTCGATCCAGCGGTTTTCTTGGAGGATCTTCAAGGTCCGGGTCAGGGTAGTACTGTCCATCGCAAGGGCATCCGCCATTCCGCCGGTTGTCAGATCGGGGCATGCCGCCAGCAGCTTCAGGATGCTGAATTGCGTGATCTTGACGCCGGACGGTTTGAGCATCTGGTCGTACAACTGCGTGACGACCCGAGACGCTTGCCGCAAGGAGCCGCAATAGCAGGGCAGCCGGATAGGTTTCATGTCGCATGCCTCGATTGACGTTGAACACCACTATACATGCATATACATATATCACCAGAAAAACCGGCCATCCCGATTGCCACCGCAGACACCACCATCCAGCCATGACCTACTCTTGAGCACCGCCGAGCAGCATCACAGGGTCAGGCGACCAGCACCAGAACAACGCGCCCTGCCTTTCCGGTGCATTTTTGGTCAACAGATGGAAGCGGCTCACCCCACCGGCAAACGGCATGAAGCAAAATGCCCCCCCAGTGCAACGGCCGCGTCGATATCCCGAATCGGGCCGACCACCCGGAACCGGGTACCCGGCGTGCCGATCGGTACCGGAGAATTCACCTGACCCACCCTGCACCATCACCGGGAGGCATTCGCTGCCCAACGCACAGCGCAAGGAGGGTACATCCGGCAACCACCCTAATCCGCGGGCTTGAACTCCAGCAAGATCCCCTCCTCCATCGTCAGGATGCCCTGCTCGCGCAATTCCGAAACCACTTTGAACAGCATGCTTCTGGACAGCGAGGTCCGCTCTTGCAGGTAGCGCAGCACCGGTACGGTGGCACGGATGTTTTGCGGCGCGGCGGCCAGAATCTGAATGTGCCAATGAATCACCGCACGTGCCTGCGTGTGTGAAACGCTTTCGAAACGTACGCCAAGCGATGCAATGTACTTGGCCAGCACCCGACTCGTCTCCAGCCAGAGGCCGCGACGATCGATGCTCGCCTTCCAGTCGTCGAACGCGACTTCCTGTATCTGGCAACGACTGCCGAGTGAAGGGGTGTACTGGAATCCATCGTGGGGATGGAAAAATTCGAATATCCCGATCGGGTGCGGCGCGTGCACAAGGCCAATGACTTTGTGGCTGCCGAGCGGCGAGACTTTCATGACGCCGAAACGCAGCAGATAGACTTTTTGCGTCTCACCGGGAGTCAGCACATCCGTCGGTTTCAGCCGCGAAAAAGGCTGCTTCGAATGCACCGTGTCGGACATGAGTGCATTGAGGCTTTCCAGTGGCCACTGGTGAACGGACTGCCAATCACGCACATCGACTCCTTACAAACGATCCGTGTATGACCATCATACGGTCGGGATGAAAATGCGGCAAAACCGCCGAATGCGCATTTGCCAGTTGGTGCCGCCGTCAGCCTTGCGATGACGGCGGCCATGCTCGTCGCCAGTGCTTATGTCGCGCTGGGCGACGATGCCGCACCGGTCGGCGCACTGTCGCGGCGGGTCTTGTCCTGCCCATCGCCACCGAACACCTTGTACAAGGTGACGAGATTGGCCTGACGGGCCAGCCGGACCGCAATCAAGTCCTGTTGCGCGCCGTAGAGCGAGCGTTGCGAGTCGAGCACGTTCAGATAGCTGTCCACGCCCTGGTCATAGCGCGATTGCGACAGCGTGTAGCTCTTGGCCGATGCATCGACCAGTGCCTGCTGTGCCGAGACTTGCGCGCCGAGGGTACCGCGATCGGCCAGTGCATCGGACGTTTCACGGAATGCGCCCTGAATCGCTTTTTCGTACTGCGCCACGGCGATTTTCTCGTCGGCCTTGGCGACGTCGAGGTTGGCCGTGTTGCGACTACCATCGAAGATCGGCACGCTGATGCTCGGCATGAAGCGCCATGCGCCCGAATCACCCGAGAACAGATCGCCGAGACTGGCGCTGGCACTCCCCGCACCGGCGGTCAGCGTAATGCTCGGGAAGAAGGCCGCGCGGGCCGCACCGATATTGGCGTTGGTCGACCTGAGCAGGTGCTCGGCCTGGGCGATATCCGGCCGGGCCAGCAACACCTCCGACGGCAAGCCCCCGGGGAACTCGCGCAACGCAGTCACCGACTCGACCGACGTCGTCGGCTGCAGTTCGGTCGGCAAGGCCGTACCCAGCAGCAGGCTCAGCACATTGCTGTCGCGGGCGATCTGGCCGGTGAACCTGGCGGTATCGACGCGCGCCGACTCGACGCTGGTTTGTGCCTGCCGCACATCGAGTTCGGACGCCACGCCCAGATCGAAGCGTTTGCGGGTCAGTTCGAACGAAGCAAGCTGGCTCTTCAGCGTGTCCTGCGCCAGTTTGAGCCGATCCTGATCGGCAGCCAGCGTCAGATAGGCGTTGGCGACTTCGGCGATCAGGCTGATCTGCGCGCTGCGGCGTGCTTCCTCGGTGGCGAAGTAACGCTCGAGCGCGGCGTCCTTGAGGCTCTGGACTCGCCCGAACAGGTCGATCTCGTACGAAGCGAAGCCGAGGCCGGCGCTGTACTGGTGGCTGGTCGCCTCCCGGCCGGACGGTGTCAGCGTCCCGGGTGTGTGCTGCCCTTGTCCCGAACCGGCGGCGCTGATTGTCGGGAACAGATCGGCACGGCTGATCTGGTACTGGGCACGGGCCTTCTCGATGTTGAGTGCCGCAATCCGCAGATCGCGGTTGTTGGCCAGCGCCAGCGCGATTACCTGCTGAAGCTTCGGATCGCTGAAATAGTCGCGCCAGGTCGTCTCGGCGAACTGGCGGCCATCGGCGTTTGCAGCCTGATAGGCCGCACCCTGCGGCCACGATGCTTCGACCGGCATGTCGGGCCGCTGGTAGGTCGGGGCCAGCGAGCAGCCGGCAAGAAGGACACTGGACAAGGCCAGGCCCAGAATCGAATTGCGCATGAGGATAGACCTTTGCATTTGGCGAACGCCCGCGCCCGGCCTGATGGTGGCGGCACGCGGGGTTCTGTCGTCCGGACGAGGGCTGCGGATCAGTGATCGAAGTACAGGTAGTGCAGCCAGCTGGTCATCCGCAGCAGCACGCGCCGGATGATCGCGACGTGGTGGAAGTGCTCCGAATAGACCGCAACTTGCGCAGCAATCCCCTCGACCAGGCCGGCCGGCGGGTTGTCCAGCGAGATCTCGACATGAATACCGTTCTGCTTGGGATCAACGGAGATGCTTTGCATCACGCCGGACGGACGATAGGCGCCATCGGCAATCGCCGGCATCACCTGCACGACCTTGCCCTTGAACACTTCACCAGGAATTGCGGTAAAGACGATTTCGGCTTCATTGCCCGGCTCAAGGCGCATCGACGCATTCTGGCGGAACGAGGCAATGATGTTCTTGCGCTGCGAATCCGACACGAACACCACCAGTGGCGTCATCGCAAACGGCGTGGCGATCTGGCCCGGCTTGACCAGCAACTGGGTGACATAGCCGTCGGTCGGTGCGCGCACCACGGTGTTGTCCAGATTGAACTGGGCTTCCTTCAATTGCGCCTGCAGATTGACGACCTTGGCATTGACGCCGCCGATTTGCGAGTTCAATTGCTCGTTGATCTGCTGCTTGTTGCTGGTCAGCTGGTTCAGCTTCTCGTCTTCGGCCTTGAGGTTCTGCTGCGCGGTGGTGATATCGCGTTCTGCGTACGGGCAGTTTTCCTTGGACAGACCGCTGCAGCTGAAGCGCTGGCTGTCCTTGAAGGCCTTGTCGCGAATGGCACGCTGCTGCTTGATCTGCGCGTCCGCCGCGTCGAGTGACGCTTGCAGCCCGAGCACATCGTGCTCGGCCGAGACAAGCGAAGCCTTCAGCGCATCACGGCGCGCCAGGAACGCCGTCGGGTCGATCCGGTAGATCAACTCACCTTTTTTCATCGGCACGTTGACTTTGTCGGTGACCTGGATGACTTCACCCTTGATCAGCGGCGACAGACCGGACGTGATCACGGCTTTCTGGGCGGAATCGGAATAAGGGTGGTTGTAGTTCATGATCAGCAGCAATGCGCCAATCAGGAAAACACCACCCAGGAATGCAGTTGGCACCGTCCATTTATTGACGGGAACCTTGAAGACCTTGAAGACACAATAGCAGATTGCGGTGTAGGTCAGAATGAGCAGAATATCCATTTATTGTCCTTTTACGATCTCTGTCGGATCATTGCTTGTCGCGATAAACCTGCTTGAATTCGGCCAGCTCGGTCGTCAGCACGGCAAGCTGCTGTTTGGTGGCAGTGAGATCGGCCAGCAGGTATTCGAGCGTCTCATTGCCTTCCTTCTTCTGGGTAAAGCCCCAACCGCGGTCTTCGCGGTACAGCGTCGCCCAGATCCAGAGAAACGGCCAAAGGACATGCAGGGTAAAGAGACTGACCCAGCCTGCGACATGGATTGCATCCTGCTGAGGATGATTCCGCTTTTTTGCCAATTCATATGGAATATCATGAACTGCTATAATTCCATAGAAAAGGACGAGGACAACGAAGAATATAAGTCCGAGCGCGAAGTAATTTAAAAACATGCTGAACCTGATAAGAGTTTCATGTAGGAATCGGGCCCCGATTTTCTTGAGTGCGTGTTGCGCGCACTTGGCATCCGATTTGTCGAGCGAATGAAACCTTAAAATGATGCGTCAATCAACCAACGATCCAAAAGTGGACCGGTCATCCAGAATTGTTTGATTATGCCAACGCCATCTCATGATCCTGCTGAGGCGCACAATTCCGGTGATCCATGCGGGCGAATTCATGGCGCCGAACCTGCCCTCGCAGCATGGCGTGAACCTCACTATCAGGCCCAGCCCCGGGGGCGTTCAATTACTCCCTCAAGCCGCTTCGTACCGATCATCCTTGCCGAAGACATGGCAACCCAGCGGCGGCGGACTGTACTCCCTTAAGGCGTCTGGCGAGCCGGTTTGCGCACCGCCAGACGGAGTACCGAAACGGCGCCGAACTCGAGCCTGCACAAACAAGGGAGTCCGCACCAACCGCCCCAAACAGGCCGGCACGGCAGGCATGCCTGGATAGCCGGCAGCCCCCCAATTCGGCTACTGGAATTTATGCTCGTTGAGCCCGACGATCACTTGATGCATGTATTTGATTTCCTGGGCATCCGAATATTCATCCAGCCCACCCCTCACAACAACGTCATTCACGACCTTCCACACCACTTTATTTTTGGTGACGTAGTCGATGGCGAGCCCGAGTGCGTTAAACAATGTTCGATCCGATTCTTGTCCCAGCTTGCTTCTCACGTTGTTCAGCCCCCTTTCGGCAGGCTATTGATATGGTCCAGAGCACTTAGCGCACCTTCCAGCACAGCGCGCGCCAGTTATATGCGGAACGCGCCCAGCAACACCTAGAACAATGCAGATCCGTGCGATGACGGCTACGCTTCAGCTGGCTGCGCGATCGCGCACGGCCCAGTATCTGCCCGCGCATTGCGGGCATGATCAAGACCAACCAGCGGGAGTACGAAGTGCCGTTTGAAAATGCCAACTGCTATGGATACGCCTGGGGAACCAATTACAACTTCGCGCCGGGGTCGATCGGCCCCGATCGCGAAAGCATCGACCTGGACGGAATCAGCGACGTCAACGAAGCTGCGTCCATCGTGATGACCGCCTGCAAGGCCGACGGCCTGCTTCCCCAGCAAAGTGCAACGGCCTACCAGATTGCCGTTTTCATCAATACGTATGAGGGCGACAGGCTGGATTACCACTTCTACCGGCACGGCCCCAACAAATGGAGCCACAAGATGAGCAACACGGGTCAGGTCGAGGAAGGAATCAACGACCCGGTCGCGCACAACCTTGGCCTGATCAATACAAAAGACGCAAACGACGACCTGATCATTGGCCAGCACAGCTGCGGCATCCTTTATCGCCCCGAGGCGCCGACGCCGGAACAGATCATCGAAACCCTCGAGGGATAAGCCGTCGCCAGACCAGTGGCCTCACCACAATCGACACGGTCCGCCGTCGGCCGGACGCGCATGCCACACTATCAGTCCGGCGCCATGAAAAAAGCCCGGGCCACTTGCGCAGCCGGAGCTTGAGCTGTTCGGATTCAAAGAGCTTGGTACCAGACCGGCCATCTTTGAAAAAGGCGCATCCTGCATGCCCTCGCCGCATACCGTTCGGCGAACGTACTCAAGGACACCCAGTCAGTTGAGAATGACTCTGGGCTCGTCATCACGGCCCGCATAAAAGTAGGTCAAACGTTCAAAACCCAGATCCTGGGCCAGATCGTCGGCATACTCGCCATAGGTCGGACTGCGTTCATCCGGCTGCAATTTCTTGTGGGTTTCAAGCACAACCTCCAGCTCTTCTTTTTCACCACGCTGATCTGGCATTGCAAAGCAGACCTCCCCGTACTTTCCCCTGAATACAAAAACCGATCTCACTTGCATCGAGCATTCCTCCTTCGTGAGCAAGCCTTCCAGTTGTGCCGGAAGGTGACGGTCTGCGCTCGCGCAATTCGGATGATTGAACTTCCCATGTCGCCATGGGGGACGACCGTCGACCTCATTGGACCCTGAAAACGCGCGCAGGTTACGTCGTTCGTCCGGTTGTTTCGCCACGGCCGCCTGGCGGAAAAACGCACATCCGATGCAAGCCCGCACCTGCACGCGCAGTGCGACGACCCGCGGTCGCGCGCGTCAGCGACGGCATGCACTAGGCAGAACGCGACACATCGCACAACGCACCACAATGACGCTCGGCGCCCGGGCTTGGAGTTCACGAATTTCCGACTACGCTCAGCTTAGGGAACACGCAAAACGTGACGCCCTGCGGCAGGTTACCGTCCGTCTGGCACAGTCCTGCCACGTCGTTTTTGGTCAACTTTCCGGTCAGTTCGTTGACCACGCACCATTTATGACAGTCAGTTAAAAAGATTCTGTGCTCAAAACCTAATCCGTACATTCCGGGGAAGATCATGGAACGGCAATTGATATCAAGCGAGGAACTGATGGCGCTGATCAATCGCGAGGCCAGTGAATGCGGCTTTGCCGAGGTGGAATTCGGTCCGCCGGTGCTGCGCACGCCCAATTCCGGCGAAGCCAACTGGGCGCTGGGCCACGTCAGTGGCCCCCGACGCCAGGTCGGCCGATGTCTGGAGCGCTTGCGACTGACCATCGATCGCTTGCAGGCAATCTACGCACTGCCCGGGCCGGCAATCCGGCGCATCAGCGTGACCAGCATCCAGGGCAAAAGCGCGGTGCGGATCGAGTATTGACACCCGATCGGCACCATTCGTTGCCAATGCCCGGGCAACCGCGCCGAACATGACTCGACCGTGGCGAGTCTACTTGGCGCGGTCGCCCAGCTTGATTCCGCTGAGCCGGCCCGACTCGAAACGCAAGGTGGTCAGAAACTTTCCACTGCCGGGGTTGTAGGTCCATTCATCGACCGATTCGCACTGGTTGACGTTGACCACCGTACCGCCATTGGGCAACGGCGCCGTGGTGGCCTGCCTGGATTCGCAAAACGAATCCCTGACAAACGGCTCGCCACACTTCTGCAGCACCTCGGCCCGCGAATCGCCCAGCGAAACAAGATTGTTCTGGCACCGGAACGAGTCTGCAAAAGCGGGAAGTGCGCACAGTGTCGAGGCTGTTGCAACTATAAGGGCGGCAAGTTTCATCTGTTTCATATCGATACGCTCGTCGGAACGGACCGTTCGCGTTGCATCGGTCGCAAGATTGAATGGCCACGATATTCGGATTCAAGCCCGTCATGCGTAACAGCTTGTCCCTGCCGAAAGGTCGGCCCGCACAAAGCACAGGGTAGCTAGACACTGCCGTTACCCATGCGCCGGCCAACGCCAAAGAGCGCCTTAGCGTCGACGCATCCAGATCAGCTTCGGAAAATCCGGCCCGTTGCGCTCGAGCAGCGCGGCGTACCGGACCGTCACACGGCCGAACTGCGCATCCACCTCGCTGATGAAGTAACGGCTCTGCACCGTCAATGCCTCGAACCGGAGCTGGCCACGCGCTCGCTCGGGCAGCGCAGCGACGAACTCGGCCACCGAGCCGAAATGGTGCCCCGCTCGGCGTGAAACCACGGCTTGTCCCTCCGCCAGCGTCAACGCCGGCACCACGGCAGCAATGACCTCGGGCGACGCGAAATTGACATTGATCGGGGTCTGCGGCGGCAATACGGCAACAAACGGCGTGATCCGCTCGATGGTCCCGGCATCAAACCCCTGGATCCGGACCAGCGAGGCCAGATCGGTCAGCGGCTGGTTTGCCGCACGGTAGGGCTGAGGCAGCGCCAGATACACGGCATCCTCGGCACCACCGGGCCGGGCCTCCCCGTCGGCGTCGAGCCAGTCGACCAGCGCATCGACGTGCTGTGGCGACACACCCACCAGCTCAAACAGTCGTCGGCAGGCCGCGACTTCGTTCTCGTTTGCCAGGCCGTTGCTGACCAGATTGTTGAGGTTGAAGCGCCCCTGCTGCTCGAGCAAGCGCCCGCCAACTTTGCCCTGCTCGACCGGAATCGCCGGAATCGGTACGTTCCACGGCTCGCCCAGATGGTCGACCTGATTGTTGCGCGCGTCGTCACGCAAGGTAAAACGCGCCAGCTGCACGCCGGAGTACGCAATCACCCTCGCCTGTCCCTGATCGAGCTGGTTTTCCAGCTGAAAGAACCAGAGCTGCTGCCGCCAGGCGATCCACGCCGCCAATGCGGCGACCAGCGCAGCGGTAATCACGGCGGTGATCAGGGCGATCCCTGTCTGTCGCCTGGGTGTCATCGGCCTCATGGCAGGGCGAACACCCGTTCGATCGGCGCACTGCCCGTACGCGCAAGCGTGATTTTGACGGCCCGGGGCAGAGGTGCCGATGCCGGACTGCTGGCGTTCATCGGCCAGCGGACCTGCCAGGCGTTGGCGTCATCGAGGAAGGCCGACTCGAAACGGTCGATGCCATCGAGCAGCGGCAGCACCGTTGGCTGCGCGTTCGGCGCGGGGTCGAGCGCATCCCACAACAACAGCTCCAGTCGGCCATCCTTCAGGCGGTACGCTACATGTTGCGGATCGCGATCCCGCGCCAACCTCACCAGTTCGAGCGCGGGAGCGTTCGTGGCAGCGTCGCCGTTGCGGCCAGTCAGGGCCGGCTGAAGCTGCCCACCGCCATCCCGCCATGGCCGCAAGACCGACTGGCCGACATCGTCGCCGATCCGGTCGAACACCAGCGCCAGATCCCGCCACGACTGCGCTTCGGCATCGAGACGCAGCTTGGTCGTTGCCACCGAATCAAGCCCGCGCCAGGCGACCAGCGCGATGACGCTGAAAATCGCCAGCGCGACCAGCAGTTCGAGCAGGGTGAAGCCGGAACGGTCAGCGCGGCGTGCGGGCAAGATAACCAACCAGAGTCGCAAAGGCATGAGTGGTGTCGCCGGCGGCGTACACCCTGATTTCGACGCGGCGGAAGCTGCGATTGGGCGAAATGCCGTCCTCCTCCTGCCAGACGAAATCGCGCCCGGCCATGCTGGACTGGCCTTCGCGCCGGCCCGGTTCGGGGAACTCGCCACGGGCGGCGATCTCGGCGAGCCGGTTTTGTGCCACCCAGCCTGCCAGTGTCCGTGTCGCCAGATCGGCGGCGGTATCGGTGCTGGCCGACACGGCACGCAGGGCCGCTGCCATGGCAATGGCGAGTACCGCCAGCGCCACCAGCACTTCGACCAGCGTGAAGCCGCGATCAACCATTGCCCGGGTCCACTGCACGCGCGCTGACGCGGCCCATCGCATCGCCGTCGAGCTGCCAGCGCGCTTCGCCGAGCTGCAGCTCAAGGTGAAACGGGGCATTTACCCCCGACGGTTCGAACACGATGCGCTCGCCGATCGGCCGCTCTCGCAGATTGATGGTCAGGGTGCTCAAGGCCAGCCCCTCGGGAAACGGCCGGGCGCGCAGCACGTCGTCGGCACCAATCGCCTGCCAGCTGTTCTGGTCGTCGAGCAGCCAGAACTGATAGCCGCGGCCATCGCTCGACCACGCCGTGACCCGCCCCGAATTGATTGCGGCATCGCGCGCACTGTCCAGCAGCAGCGCCAGCCGCTCGGCCTCGCGTGACAGCGTCGTCGCGTCCGAATCGTTCAGGCGTACCACCGCCAGCCCGAGGATCAGGCCGACGATCGCCAGTGCAACCAGAATCTCGACCAGCGTGAAGCCGCGACGGCGCCGCATGGATTTACTGCTGCCAGGAACCGATGTCGGCGTCGTAGCCCTCGCCGCCTTGGGCAGCATCGGCGCCGTAGCTCATCACATCGATTTCGCCGTGCAGCCCCGGATTCAGGTAGAGGTAATCGCCGCCCCACGGGTCTTTCGGCAGCTTTTCGAGGTAACCACCGGTCTTCCAGTTCATCGGCACCGGCGGCACACCCGGCTTTTCGGTCAGCGCCTTCAGCCCCTGCTCGGTGGTCGGATAGCGGCCGTTGTCGAGCTTGTAGAGCTTGAGCGCCTGCACCACGCTGCGGATGTCCTGCTTGGCGGCCACGACGCGCGCCTCGTTCGGCCGGTCCATGATCTTGGGCACGATCAGCGCACCGAGAATTGCCAGAATCGTAATGACAACAAGGATTTCGATCAGGGTAAAACCGCGCTGAACCGCGCTCCGGGCTTGCATCATCTCTACTCCGTTTTTATTGGGTATGGCTTTGAATCCGGCTTACTTGACCAACTGGTTCATCTCGAACACCGGCAACAGGATTGCCAGCACGATCAGCAGCACGACACCGCCCATCAGCAGCACCATGACCGGACCAAGCAGGCTGGTGAAGGTGGCAACGCGATTCTCCAGCTCCTGGCTTTGCTGCTGCGCCGCCTTGTCGAGCATGTGCTCAAGCCGGCCGGTAGCTTCGCCGCTGCCGATCAGATGGATCAGCACCGGCGGAAACAGCTTCGATTCGGCCAGCGCACGCGACAGCGTCATCCCCTCGCGGACCTGCGCGGCGGCAGTCTGTACGGCATCGCGCAACGGCAGACTCCCGATCACGCCCGCTGCGGCGTTCATTGCCCTGAGCAGCGGCACACCGCTGCCGACGAGGATGGCCAGCGTCGAGGCCAGTCTGGCGGTGTTGCCGGCGCGCTCGAAGCGGCCGAACAGCGGCAGCCGCAGCACCCACAGATCAAATGCGCGCCGGACGCCGGGCTGTTTCAATGCACGCCAGACACCCAGTCCAGCGAGTACCAGCACCACCAGCAGCACCGCGCCCCAATCGCGCACCAGCGCGCTGACCCACAGCAGCGCCCGGGTCAGGAAAGGCAGGGTCTGTTTGGCACTCTGGAATACCGTCACCATCTGCGGCACCACCCATGTCAGCAGGCCGATGATGACCAGCGCCGACACGACCATCACCACCAACGGATAGATGAACGCCAGCATCACTTTCGACGCCAGCGCGGCGCGGCTTTCGAGATAGTCGGCCAGCCGCTGCATCACCGCTGCCGCCTTGCCGGATTCCTCGCCAGCGGCGACGATGGTCCGGTACAGCTCGGGAAATGCAGCCGGATGGCTGGCCAGCGCCTGTGACAGTGACACGCCGGCGAGGATTTCACTGCGGATGGCGGCAACCAGCGTCTTTTCACGCTCGCCGTCGCTCTGCTCCCCGAGCACTACCAGCGCCTCGTCGATGGTCAATCCAGCGTCGAGCAGTGTCGACAATTGCCGGGTCAGTAGCGCCAGTCGCGCGGTGCCAAGACCACGCGGGCGTCGGCCCGCCCCGGGCATCGCCCCCTCGTGCAACTCGCTCACCCACAGGCCGCGCTCCCGCAGCTGCATCCGCACACTGCGGGCGTTGTCGGCCTCGATGCCACCGCGGACTTCCTTGCCGTCGGCATCGACCGCGCGGTAACGGAATGCGCTCACGTCGCCGCCGCCTCGGCGGGAATCCAGCCGAAGATCGTCGCCATTTGCACCGCCAGGCCGTACTGCAGCAAGGCCAGCGGCAGGTAGGCAAGCAGGCCGGCAACAATCTGTCCCGTCCGGTGCGCCGTCGCGACCGCAACGGCACGAACGAGCACGACGAGGCCGTACAGCGTCAGCACGACCGTAGCGATCAGTTCGGCGTCGCCGTCGAGCAGCGCCGCCAGCGGCTGCAGCAATTGCGGCGTTGCCGCCAGCACTACCAGTGGGAACAGGCTGGACTCGAGTGGTTTGCGGTCGAGCAGGCGCAGCCAGCCCATCAGCCACAACGTCGAGACGATGGTGCTGAGCAGATCGAGCGTGACGAAGAACGCCACTTTGGCCAGCAGCGGCGCATCAAAATCATGGGCACCGAGCGCGGCAGCCGTCGACAGCAAGGCCAGCCACGCCAGCGGCTGCCACACCGGATAACGGTAATGTGCCAGCGGCTCGACCCGAAGCCGGACGAGGCCGATGGCATCACGCAACAAGGCTTGCACGGCGGATCAGGCGAAAATCACGGTCTTGTTCGAGTACACCAGCACACGGTGCTCGAGATGCCACTTCACCGCCCGCGCCAGCACCATCTTCTCGAGATCGCGGCCCTTGCGGATCAGCTCCTCGACGTCGTCACGATGCGAAATGCGGATCACGTCCTGCTCGATGATCGGACCGTCGTCGAGGATTTCGGTCACATAGTGGCTGGTCGCGCCGATCAGCTTCACGCCGCGCGCAAACGCACGGTGATACGGCTTGGCGCCGTCGAATGCCGGCAGGAAGCTGTGGTGGATGTTGATGACGCGCTGCGGATAGGCCGCGGTGAACTGGTGCGACAGCACCTGCATGTAACGGGCCAGTACGATCAGGTCGATGCCGTGGGCTTCGAGCAGCGCCTTCTGCGCCGCCTCGGCCTCGGCCTTGTTGTCCTTGCCGACCGGAATCACGTGATAGGCGATGCCGTAAAACTCGGCCAGCGCGCGGCAGTCTTCGTGATTGGAGATGATCAGCGGAATGTCGCAGTGCAGCTCGCCGCTCTTGTGGCGGTACAGCAGATCGACGAGGCAGTGGTCGTACTTGGAGACGAAGATCGCCATCTTCGGCCGTTCGGCCGACAGTGCGACGGTCCACTGCATCTGGAAGCGGTCGGCGATCGGCTGGAAGGCCGGCGTGAACGCGTCCATGTCGAGCGTGAAATCGGTCAGATCCCACTCGACACGCATCAGGAACAGGTTTTCCGAGTTGTCCTGGTGCTGGTCGACGTGAACGATGTTGGCGTTGTACGTGTACAGAAAATTGGCGATCGCGGCAGACAGGCCTTTGCGGTCCGGGCAGCTGATCAGCAAAGTGGCGGTATTCATGAAGATTCCGGTATAGAAAGCTGCAGCCGATTCTAGCAGCTCGCTTTCGCACTGGGCAGAAACGCTGAGGGCGCAAGGCTAACGGCAGACGATGTCAGTACTGTGACAACCATCAGGCAACCAGTTGCCTGCGTCGCCGGTGGCTGTCGACCAGCAGCATCGCTTCAATGAACAAGCCCTGAAACGGCTGGCTGTAGCCGTGTTCGGGCAGCTCGCTCTCCCAGCGGTGGCCACCGCGCTCCGCCGGGTCGATGACAAACCGCAGCGGATAGCCGAACATGGCGGCATAGATTGCGGCACCGACCCCCGCCGTGCGCGCCGGATTGAATCGGCGCCCGCCGGCACCAGCGAATTCGTGATCGATCGCGCGAAACACAACCGCCATTGTCTGCGCCGGCGTCAATCCGTCGAGCATGGCCATCTTCGCCGCCGAGATCAGAATTTCTTCTGGAATCAGTACCATAGGGATGCACCCCGACACATGATGTGCTGCTGCAGCATAGGCACAAGAACTTACTCACTGCGTCAACAATCACCCACCATTTATCGGTTTCTCCATGTTCGACATCGTCCTTTTCCAGCCGGAAATTCCGCCCAACACCGGCAACGTCATCCGTCTGGCCGCCAATACCGGCTGTACGCTGCATCTTGTCAAACCCCTCGGATTTGAGCTCGACGACAGCAAACTCAAGCGCGCCGGACTCGACTACCACGAGTACGCCGAACTGCGCGTACACGACGACTGGGATGCGCTGCTTGCCGCCCTGCCCGACCGGCGCTTTTTTGCAATGACCACCAAGGGCAGCAGCCGTTTCGACGCACTGGCCTTCCAGCCCGGCGATGTCTTCGTCTTCGGCCCGGAAACGCGTGGCCTGCCGGATGATGTTCTGGTGCGTTTCCCGCCCGAGCAACGCATCCGGCTACCGATGCGCGCGGGCCAGCGCAGTCTCAACTTGTCAAACGCGGTTGCGGTGACGATATTCGAAGCTTGGCGACAACACGGCTACGCCGAAGGCTCCTGATGCGGATTTGCTTGCTTGCCCTGCTGCTCGCCAGCCCCTTCGCACATTCCGCACCGTGCACGACACAAACGCCGGTCGGCAGCGATTGCCAACTGTCGTTGAGCGCATTGCGACCGACGCAGGCCAACGTCGGAAAAATGCAGGTCGACGACGAAGCAGGCAAGCTCGCCGGCAAAACAGCGGCGCAACTCGATGCCTACGAGCGCAAGAAGCAGATTCCGGTCGTACTTTCCCCCGACGGCGATTTCTATCTGACCGACCGCCACCACCTGGCCAGCGCGCTACTGAAGATCGGCCAGACACAGGCAACGGTCAGGGTGATCGGCAAGATCGACAGCGACTTCTGGCCAAAAATGGTGACTAGTCACTGGACCTGGCTGTACGACGCACGCGGCCAGGCCATTCAGCCTGCTCAACTGCCGGCCTCGCTGGCAGCGCTCGGCGACGACCCCTACCGCAGCCTGGCCGGCTACGCCCAGGATGCCGGCGCCTACGACAAGGCCAAGCGCGCCTACTTTGTCGAGTTCGCCTGGGCACGCTATTTCGGCGAACGGATGGACTGGCGCGCCATCGACCGCACCACCCTCCCCGCTGCGCTGAAACAGGCGCAGCAGCTGGCCTGCGAACCGGCAGCCAGTGCTTTGCCCGGCTACCGCAAGGATTGCCCCGCCGGCGCACGCTAGCGGCAACCGGCTATGCGGCACGGTGGCGCAAACACTGCATTCCGACCCAAAACCTGACGCGATCATGACGCAAGTCATTCGGAGCAGATAGAGTAGCCACACCCTACCGCTCGATCCGCACGATGACGCCCGCCCGTACGTACCGCAAGCCCTCAGCCATTACGCCTTACTGGGAATGCTTCCCGCAGTTTTTCGCCTATCCGTTCCGGCTGGAGGCGCTGCTGCCGCTGGCAGGTTTCGCATTCGTCTTCGTCGCTTTGACATGGTTTACCGGGGACGGCCTGCCCGGCGCGCTCGCGATGCTGCTGATCGCGGTGTTTTTCCTGCGTTTTGCGTTTTCGGTTCTGGAGCGCACTGCACTCGGTCATATCGGTGAAACACCACTGGCATTCGAGCACGACGATGCGCACAAATGGCGCCCGTACAAGCACTTTGTCGCGCTCGTTCTGGCCGGCGCACTCGTCGGCCTGACCGCGGCCATGCTCGGACCGCTCGCCGCCGAGCTGCTCTCGCTGGTACTGATGCTGGTCTGGCCGGCCAGCATCATGCAACTCGCACTGAGCGACAGCCTGATCGAATCGGTCTCGCCCAATCTGCTGTGGAGCCTGATCCGCGACATCGGCCTTCCCTATCTGGGTTTGTGGGCCTGCCTGTCCATGCTCGGCATCGGCATATCGGCAGCAATTCACTATCTGCCTGTCTGGTTCGACAACGGGCTGCTGGTCGCACTCGGTATCGGTTTTGTCTACATGTACTTCACGCTGGTGATGTACCGGCTGATGGGCTACGTGCTGTACCAGTATCACGACGCCATCGGCCTCGCCGTGCATGGCATGGAGACCGCACCGGCAACGCCGCAACAGCAGGCGATTGACGAGGCAGGCGCCTTACTCGGCAGCGGCGACACCGACGCGGCGCTGGCAACCCTGCGCGCAGCATTGCGAGCACACCCGGGCGAGCTGAATCTGCATGATCGCAACCTGAAGCTGCTGATTGCCGCAAACGCGCCGGACGAACCATTGCGTGATGCGGCAGCCCGCTACCTCGACGCGCTGCAGCAGGCGGGCAAACGGGGCCAGGCACTGAATGTGGTCGAATCGGTCAGGCGACGGTTGCCCGAATTCCAGCCAGGTAACGGGCAGTTGGCGGTGCAACTGGCGCAGCTGGCGTACGAACAACGCAAACCGGCACTGGCCATCAGCCTGCTGCGCGGTTTCGAAAAACGCTACCCTGGCAACGCCGACATTGCGACGGCGATGCTGCTCGGCGCGCGACTGCTGTGCGAGCACCGCAACGATGACACCCAAGCCAGCAAGCTGCTGCAGGCACTGATCGCGCGTTTTCCGCAACACCCCGCTCGCGCAGAAGCGGAACGGCTACTGCTGACGATCACCCGACTGGCGACTCAGTGAAGCTACAGCCTTGCCTCGGCGGCATCCGGATAATGCTGCACCAGCAACCGTCGGCAAGCATCGGCCCGGCCGATGTCGCCTTTCTGCCTGAACAGCTTTGCAGCTCTGAAAAGCAGAGCCGGTAGCGCAGGCTGATCCGGCATACGCTGTACCAGCATCCGCAACAAACGGTCGGCACTGTCGGCGTCGCCGTCGTCAAGCCACCCGGCGGCCAGCTTCAACCATTGCGACACCGATAACTTGGGCAAGGTCGAACACTGCGCCAGCGCGGCTTGCCAGGCTTCGGATGCCATGGCGCGCAACGCGGGCGCTGTCGGAGCCAGTTCGAGCACGCGCAGTCCCGCCTGTTGTCGCAAAACCGGATCGGCCTGCAGCTTGGCAGCGCGATAGAAGGCGGACGCAAGCGCGACGTCGTCGGGACGGCGCACCGTCAGCTTTGCGTACATGGCGGCAGCCTTGTCGAACTGCAGATCCGCAGCCCAGCGCTCCGCCTCCCGCACTTGATCCGCATCCTGCGTGGCAACGTCAGCGGATTCGATCCGTGCAGCTGAACGCCCTTTGCGCCGGAAGCGGTACGCCGCAGCCAGCATTGCGCCGGTGAGCAGGCCGGCGAAGTGCGCCATGTAGTTGACGTGGCTTTCGGGTGAACTCAAGCGCATCCACAACTCGGTCAGCAGCCAGACCGGCAGCACGATCAGCGCCGGTGCTTTCAGCGTACTGAAGTAGACGACGATCCAGTAGAAGAAGCGGATTTTGCGCATGCCGTAGAGCACGACGAACATTGCCATCACCCCGGCAATGGCACCGGAAGCACCGAGCGACACCGAATAGCGCGGCGCGCCGGCGATCAGGTCGGGAATGGCCGCACCCAAGCCTGCAATCAGATAGAACAGCAGGAAGACACCCCCACCGAGCGCCGCCTCGACGGTGTAGCCGACGATGAACAGGATCGCCATATTGCCAAGCAGATGGTCGACACTGCCGTGCATGAACATGTGCATGAAGGTCGTCAGCGGCGTCGGGGCTGCCGGCCGCAACGCGAAGCGATCGGTAAATACCTGCCGGTACAGCCGGTCGAACTCGGCCCGGCCGGCGCGCCAGCCGGTGTACTCGGGCATGGCCGGACTGATCACCTGATCCGCACCCAGCCGCTGCAGGAAATCCGGATCCCCCTGCAAGGCCATCAGCGCAAGCGGCGAGTTGCCGTCGTGATCGGCACGCAGCTCGGCCAGCAATTTGTCCTCGCCACGCCGTTCCAGATCGGCGAGATAGCGCGGCAGTTCGATTTCGGCGAGCCCGGCTTCCTGATAGTGAGCGAACGCACGCGCACGGCGCGCATCGTCATGGTACTGGCCGCCGAAATAGATCAGACAGCACGCGACAATCAGCAACAGCGTCACCCATGGCGGGCGGCGCCAGTCGGGTTGCGCCGGCAAGGGCAGAATCAGCATCCGTCTCTCCCGGCGCGGGCCGATCAGCCCTGATTGCGCATGAAATCGGCGGTCTTGTAGAACGCCTCTTCGAGGTGCTCGCGCAAGGCCGCGTCCATCGGCGTCTGCTCCATCGCCTGAAACATGCACAGCAGCCACTGGTCACGTTCGGACTCGCCGATCGCAAACGGCATGTGCCGGCCACGCAGTCGCGGATGACCGTACTTCTCGATGAAGCGTTGCGGCCCTCCAAGCCAGCCCGACAGGAAGTCGAAGAACTTGTCGCGGATCAGCGCGGTATCCGGTGCATGCATTGCGTGGATGCCGGCCGCGCGCGGATCGGTCGCCATGATGTCGTAGAAGCGGTCGACCAGCTGGCGCAGCACGACGTCACCACCGAGCAGCTGGTAAGGCGTCATTTCCTGGAGTTCGCTCATGCCTGCACCTTGACCGGTCGGACACAAGCAGCGGCCTGTTTGGCGCGTTCGCGCGCAGTGTCGATATCGGTTGCGGAGGCCACCGCCACGCCCATGCGGCGGCGCGCAAATGCTTCCGGCTTGCCGAAGAGGCGCAGGTCAGCGCCCGGCACAGCCAAGGCATCGGCAACACCGTCGAAGGCGATGCCGGTCTCGTCCATTGCGCCGTAAATCACCGCACTCGCCGCCGGCTCGCGCAGGCTGGCGTCGACGGGCAGCTTGAGGATGGCGCGGGCATGCAGTTCGAACTCGGAAAAACGCTGGCTCGCCAGCGTCACCAGACCGGTGTCGTGCGGGCGCGGGCTCACTTCGGAGAACCACACCGTATCTCCCTTGACGAACAGCTCGACGCCGAACAGGCCGCGGCCACCGAGATTGTCGGTGACGGCCTTGGCGATCTCGCGCGAACGTTCGAGCGCGACCGGGCTCATCGGCTGTGGCTGCCAGCTCTCGACGTAATCGCCCTTGACCTGCACGTGGCCGATCGGCGCGCAGAACTGCGTTTCGACCTCGTCCGAAGCGCCGACCGCGCGCACCGTCAGCAGGGTAATCTCGTAATCGAAATCGATGAAACCTTCGACGATCACCTTGCCGGCGTCGACGCGACCGCCGCTGGCTGCGTAATCCCAGGCCACACGCAGATCTTCCGGCCCCTTGAGCGTCGACTGGCCCTTGCCCGACGACGACATTACCGGTTTGACGAGACACGGATAGCCGATCTCGCCGACCGCCGCAGCCATCTCGTCGAAACTCGCGGCAAAGCGGTACGGCGACGTCGGCAGGCCGAGTGTTTCAGCCGCAAGGCGGCGGATGCCCTCGCGGTTCATCGTCAGGTTGGCCGCGCGCGCGGTCGGAATCACCTCGGCCAGTCTGTCAGCCTCGATCCGCAGCAGTTCGTCGGTGGCAATCGCCTCGATTTCAGGCACGATCAGATGGGGCCGTTCGGCTTCGACCAGCGCCCGCAACGCAGCCGGGTCGGCCATGTTGATCACGTGGCTGCGATGCGCGACCTGCATGCCCGGCGCGTTCGGGTAGCGATCGACGCCGATCACTTCAACGCCGAGGCGCTGCAGCGCAATGATGACTTCCTTTCCGAGCTCGCCGCAGCCGAGCAGCATGACTCTGGTGGCCGATGCAGACAATGGGGTACCCAGACGCATGGATGCATTCCTCGTGTTGAATATCGGGCCGATGGTATCACGCGGCTTTGCCGCCCCAGCCGGCCCAAAAAGCAAACAGGCCGGGAAAACCGGCCTGTTTGCAGCATCGACGCGACCGGTTTACTCGGTCAGGTAGGGATAGGACTTCTGCGGCACGTTCGATTCGGCGGCGCGCTCGCGCTCGTCGAGGTTGATCGGCGCCTTGTCCCACAGCAGCGCACGGCCTTCGGTCTGGCCCTTGGCCACATCCGGATGGTCCTTCAGGTAGCCCTGCATGAACTGGGTGTATTCGGAAACGTACTGGGTATTCTTGAACATGGTCGGCTGATCCGTGCAGCAGTATCGTGGTTTTGCGGTGATTATACCGCCAATGCCGCCAGCTCGGGGAGCACGGCCGCATGCAGCGTCGCATTGGCCGCAGCCAGCACGCAACCTTCGCTGTGACGGTGCAGCGGCCGCCCCTGCCAGTCGGTCATGCGCCCACCTGCCGCATTGATCACCGGCGCCAGCGCGGCAAAATCATGCAGTTTCAGGCCCTCTTCGACCACCAACTGCAGCCAGCCACTGGCGAGCTGCGCGTAAAGGTAACCGTCGCCACCGTAGATCTGGTAACGGCTGCGCTTGGCCAGCGATTCGAACACCGGACGCGCCCTTGGCAGGTATTCCGGGCCGGTGGTGCCGATGATGGCCCCTGCCAGCCCCTTAACATCGCTACTACTCACCGGCTGACCGTTCAAGGTCGTCGGCACACCCTCACCGCCAAGCCAACGGTCGGCGGTAATCGGCTGGTTGATCACGCCGAAGACAGGCTCGCCGCGATACATCAGACCGATCAGCGTGACGAACAGCGGCCGACCGACCGTGAACGATTTGGTGCCGTCGACCGGGTCGAGCACCCAGACCCAGTCTGCGTCGGCATTCTGCTCGCCAAATTCCTCGCCGATGATGCCGTCCTGCGGTCGCCTTGCCTCGATCAGTGCCCGCATGGCCTTCTCGGCTTCACGATCCGCCTGGGTCACCGGGCTGTCATCGTCCTTGTCGACGATGGCGAAATCGCTGCGGTAGTAACGGCGGATCACCTCGGCACTGGCATCGGCAAGTGCATGCGCCAGCGCAAGCTGGTCGGCGGACGGCATCGGCATCTGTGAACCCCTAATCATCTGGACGACCGGCAGACTACCACGCACCCTGCTAGGGCTCTACCTCGCCACGATGACATTCGGACAATTTCATTAATGAGAATTATTATTCTTATTGCAATTGAACAATAATGATTCCCAATATATTCGGATATACGTGCAAACAAATAATTAGAAATCCAATCAGATGAGGATAAAATAAACCCAGAAATAAGAAATGGAGAATCACGATGCAAGGCGACAAGAAAGTCATCAAGACGCTGAATGGCGTTCTGGGCAACGAACTGGTGGCGATCAACCAGTATTTCCTGCACGCACGCATGTATCGCAACTGGGGGTACAAGGTGCTGAACGATCGCGCCTACCACGAGTCGATCGATGCCATGAAGCGTGCCGACAAGCTGATCGAACGCATTCTCTTTCTCGAAGGCCTGCCCAACCTGCAGCAGCTCGGCAAGCTGCTGATCGGCGAAATCGTGCCGGAAATGCTCGACTGCGATCACAAGCTGGTCACCGGCCATCTCAAGACGCTGCGGGAAGCCATCGCGCTCTGTGAGGAAAGCCAGGACTACGTCTCCCGTGACTTGCTCGAAAACCTGCTCGAGGACGAAGAGGAATATCTGGACTGGCTGGATACCCAGGCCGAACTGCGGACCTCGCTGGGACTGCAAAACTATCTGCAATCGCAAGTCGGCGAATAAGAACGGAGAACCACCATGCAAGGCAACACCAAGGTCATCACGGCCCTGAACGAGCTGCTCGCAGCCGAACTCACATCCATCGACCAGTACTTCGTTCACAGCCAGATGTACGACAACTGGGGCTACACCAAGCTGTTTGTGCGCATCGATCACGAACGCGGCGACGAAATCGGCCATGCAACCAGGCTGATCGCGCGCATCCTCTTTCTTGGCGGCACACCCAACGTTGCTGCGCGTACCGCGCTGCGCATCGGTGGCGATGTCCCGGCCATGCTGAAAAACGATCTGATCACGGAGATCGAGGTTGCCGAAGCGCTGAAGAAAGTCATCGCATTGTGCGAATCGGTTCAGGACTACGTCACCCGCGGCATGCTGGTGCAGTTGCTCGATGACACCGAGCAGGATCATGCTCACTGGCTCGAACAGCAACTCGGCCTGATCGAGGCGCTCGGCCTGCCGAACTATCTGCAGCTGCAGGCCAGCTGATCCGCTTGACCCGCAGAAACGACAACGGGGCGCCCATGGGCGCCCCGTTGTCGTTCAATTCACGATGCTTCAAGCGGCGGCCAGCCCACCGAACGACGGGACGGCATGCTCTTCGCGGGCATGCTGGTGGATCGCCTCTTTCAATACCTGCTTGGCACAGCCGGCACATTTGCCACAGCACGTAGCCACTTCCGTTTCGTGCTTGAGTTCCTTGAACGTACGTACACCCCGCATCACGGCGCGGTGAATGTCTTTGTCGGTAACGCTGTTGCAGACGCAAACGTACATGAGGGCGAAGTCAAATATTGATAAGCATTCTCATTATGCTTACTCCCCTTCGCCCGTGCAAGCGTGGAAAAGCTCGCATCGGCCTCAACCGATAAACGGCATCAGTGCCCGTGGCCGCACAACCGCGCGTGGCCTGCATCGGCGATGCCTTTGTCGCAGCCGCGAATGCGCTCCCAGATTTTCTCGTGATAGTGGTAGGCAACCGTGTTGACCATCGGCTCGATCAAGGCCAGCAGGCTGGCCACACCGAAACTGCCCGTCAGTGCATACGCAACCGCAAAAGCAACCGAGAAGTGCGTGGCGGCAAAGGTCATCGTCTTGATCATGGCTGGCTCCTTTTTTACAAATGATAATCGTTATCAAATATAAAACCAGCCAATTGTTGCTATCGCAGCCATAGCCCCCAAAGAAAAACCCCGCTACGGGGCGGGGTTTGGGGGAGCAACGGACCGTATCAGCCGTTGAACGGGTGGCGCAACACGATGGTTTCTTCGCGGTCCGGTCCAGTCGAAATCATGTCGACCGGCGCTTCACAGATCGCCTCGATCCGCTTCAGATAGGCCTGCGCGTTTGCCGGCAGGTCCTCATAGCGCTTGATGCCGACGGTCGAATCGCTCCAGCCCGGCATTTCCTCGTAAACCGGCTCGCAACGCGCGATGTTCTCGGCACCGATCGGCAGGATGTCGACAAACTTGCCGTCGAGCTTGTAGCCGGTGCAGAGATTGATCGTCTCGATACCGTCCATCACATCGAGCTTGGTTACGCACAGACCCGACACGCCGTTGATCTGGATCGAACGCTTGAGTGCAGCGGCATCGAACCAGCCGCAGCGACGCGGGCGGCCGGTGACCGAACCGAACTCGTTGCCACGCTCTGCCAGACCGGCGCCAACGTCATCGAACAGCTCGGTCGGGAACGGACCCGAACCGACGCGGGTCGTGTAGGCCTTCACGATACCGAGAACGTACTGCAGCATCTGTGGTGCCACGCCTGCGCCCGGGGCAGCCGCACCGGCGACACAGTTGCTCGAAGTCACGAACGGGTAAGTGCCGTGATCGATATCAAGCAGCGTGCCTTGCGCACCTTCGAACAGCAGCGGCGAACCCGCCTTGTTCAGTTCGTACAGTTCGCGCGAGACATCGGCCATCATCGGCTTGATGCGTTCTGCGTAGGCCAGCGTTTCATCGTGAACGCGCTGGAAGTCCAGCGGCTCGGCCTTGAAGTACTGCTTGAGCGCAAAGTTGTACCAGTCAAGGTTTTCCAGCAGCTTGGCAGCAAAACGCTCCGGGTAGTACAGATCCTGCAGACGGATCGAGCGACGCGCGATCTTGTCCTCGTACGCCGGGCCGATACCACGACCGGTAGTACCGATCTTCTTGTCGCCCTTGGCCGCTTCGCGCGCCTGATCGATCGCGATGTGATACGGCAGGATCAGCGGGCATGCCTCGGAAATCTTCAGGCGGTTGACCACATCAACGCCAGCAGCCTCGAGCTCGTCGATTTCCTTCAGCAGCGCTTCCGGCGAAATCACCACGCCATTGCCGATAAAGCAGGCTTTGCCTGCGTGCAGGATGCCCGACGGAATCAGGCGCAGCACCGTTTTCTTGCCGCCGACCCACAGCGTGTGCCCAGCGTTGTGACCGCCTTGAAAGCGCACCACGCCCTGTGCCTGGTCCGTCAGCCAGTCAACGATCTTGCCCTTGCCTTCATCGCCCCACTGGGTGCCGATCACCACCACATTTCTGCTCATGCCTAACCTCGATCCAATCAAATGTAAATTGCAAACGGTATGCGCGGCGGGCAGCCGCGCGCCGAATTATGCCTGGCCGTCGAAACCGACGACCTGCCAACCATCCTTACCCTCAACCAGCCGGCGATCGACCCGCACCTCGCCGGCAACGACGCCGAGATCAACGACAACAGTCTCCCCTTGCGTTCGTAGCGCACGAATCGCGGCGATCAGCCTCGGATCGTCGCCCGCCGGCGCCAGGATGCCGGGTGCGGCATCCGGAAACGGCAAGCGCGTCAGTGCGCGAACATCGAGGCTGAAGCCGGTCGCTGCACGCGCCCGGCCGAATTTTTCCCCAACGCGATCGTAGCGACCGCCACGCGCAAGCGCGTTTGCAAAACCGGGGGTGTAGGCTGCAAAGACCAGCCCGGTGTGATAATCGCTACTCTTGACCTCGGCGAGGTCGAAACGCACCGAGATCCGGCGCGCCGCCAGCGCGGTCGCCAATGCCTGCAGCGCATCAAGCGCCTCGCCAATACCGGCAACCGGTGGCAATGCAGCGCGTGCGCGCGCCAGCGTTTCCGAGCCGCCATACAGCGAAGGCAATGCACACAGTCCCAAAGCAAGCGCCTTCGGCAAATCAGCGGTCAGCGTCTGCAGCGTCGGCACATCCTTTTGCTGCAGCGCAGAGAATGCCTGTTCGCGGCGCTCGCCATGCAGGGACGCGGCATCGGCCAGTGCGTGGAAAAGGCCAATATGACCGATGTCCAGCCGGACGTCCTCAAGACCCGCGATACCCAGGCAGGCAAACAGCAATTCGATGATTTCGACATCGGCGGCGACACTGGCGCTGCCGTAGATTTCAGCACCGATCTGCCGTGGTTCGCGCGTCGACTGAATGCCGTCCGGCCTCGTATTGACCACCGAGCCTGCATAGCACAGCCGGGTCACACCCTTGCGGTTGAGGATATGCGCATCGATCCGGGCGACCTGCGGCGTAATGTCGGCACGCAGGCCCATCTGCCGTCCGGTCAGCTCGTCGACGAGCTTGAACGTCTTGAGATTCAGGGCCGGATCGTCAAGCAGGAACAGCGATTCGACATACTCGACCAAGGGCGGCATCACCAGCTCGTAGCCGTAGCAACCGAACAAATCGAGCATGCCGCGACGCATGGTCTCGACCTGCCGCGCCTCGCGCGGCAGAACGTCGGAAATGTGTTCCGGGAGAATCCAGTTTCTCATGCTTCCATTCAAACCAAAGGCCCGCCGGCAGAGCCGGTCGGGCACCATCAAATCCATCACAACGCCAGTCAGCGCGCTACCAGTGCCAGCAGCATGCCTCCGAGCAACGAAACCAAACCGAAAATCCGGATCTGCCGGTCGGGCAGACCGGCGATCCGCAGCATATTGCGCTTCCAGAACGCCGGCATTGCAAACGGCAGCAGGCCTTCGATCACCATGACCAAGGCCAGCGCCAATGCCAGCGTTTCGATCACTTGCCGCCGCCGCGCGGATTCTTCATGTACTTGAAGAAATCCGAACTCGGGTCGACAACCAGCACATCGCTCTTCTTGCTGAAGCTCTGCTTGTACGCGTCAAGACTCTTGTAAAACGCGTAGAACTCGGGATTCTTGCCGTAGGCAGCGGAATAGATCCCCGCGGCCTTGCCGTCACCTTCACCCTTGAGTTGCTGGGCCTGATTGTACGCGTCCGCCATGATGACTTCGCGCTGCTTGTCGGCATCGGCCTTGATCTTCTCGGCATCGGCCGAACCCTCGGCACGCAGCTGGTTCGCTACGGCCTTGCGCTCGGACTGCATCCGCTCGTACACCGAAGCCAAGGTACTGTCCTCGAGTTCGACACGTTTGACACGAACGTCAACCACGCGCACGCCAATCCGTGCTGCGTCGGCGTCGGCAACCTTGCGCACATACGCCATGACTTCTTCGCGCTTGCCGGAAATCACGTCCTGCACGGTGCGCTTGCCGAACTCGTCGCGCAGCATGTTGTTGACCGTGTTGCGCAGCCGGTCGACCGCCTTGCGCTCGTCAAGACCAACCGCCTTGTAATAGCGCTCAACGTCCACGATCTGCCACTTGATGTAGCTGTCGACCTTGACGTTCATCTTTTCGATCGTCTGCACCCGAGCCGGCTGGTTTTCGTCAATCGTCTGGATACGCTTGTCGAAATAGCGGACGTCCTGCAGCAGCGGAATCTTGAAATGGATACCCGGCTCGCTGATGACACGCTTGGCCTCGGAAAACTGGAACACCACGGCAAACTGTCGCTGGTCAACGGTAAAGAACGTTGTACTCAGTACGAACAGCGCGACCAGAATCAAAGCCAGCGTTGGCAAAATACGGTTCATGTTCTTCTCCCCTTATCGACCGTAACGCTCGCCGCGATCATTCGCGCGCGGCGCGGGCGCCGGGGCCGGTGCGGCCTCGGCTACCGGTTTGGCAGCCTCGCCGGTTGCGGCCGGCGCGGAGGAAGAAGACATCTGCATCAGCTTGTCGAGCGGAAGGTACAGCAGATTGCTGCCGGACTTCTGATCGACGAGAACCTTGGTGGTGTTCTGGTACATCTGTTGCATTGCATCCAGGTACATCCGGTCACGCGTGACCTGCGGCGCCTTGGCGTATTCGGTAGCGACCTGGGTAAAGCGCGATGCATCACCTTCGGCGCGCGCCACGACCTGCTGCTTGTAGCCTTCAGCCTCCTGCACCAGTCGCGCTGCCATACCGCTGGCCTTCGGAATTACGTCGTTGGCGTAGGCAGTGCCTTCGTTGATGAGTCTGGCCTTGTCCTGCCGCGCCTTGACCGCATCGGCAAATGCAGCCTGCACCTGCTCCGGTGGCTGCACATCGGAGATATTGACCCGCGCAATCGCGATGCCGGTGGCGTAACGATTGAGCAGATCCTGCATCAGCTCCTTCGTATCTTCACCGATCTTGCCACGTCCCTCGTTGAGTACGTAGTCGACCTTGTTCTTGCCAACCACCTCGCGGATCGCGGTCTCGGCAGCCTGTTTGACCAGGTCCTTGCCGTCCTTGTCACTGCGTCGGTTGTTGAAGACGAAATCTTTTGCCGACTTCAGCGTGTACTGAACTTCGAGCTGGACGTCGATGATGTTCTGGTCACCGGTCAGCATGACCGCTTCGTCCGCCGACTTGCCTTCGGCGCGCGCGCCGACGTCAAGGCTGCGGATTTCGGTGACATTCACCAGCTCGCGACTTTCGACCGGCCAAGGCAGGTGCCAGTGCAGGCCGGAGTTCTCGACCGTTTCGACGTAGCGACCAAAGCGCATGATCACGGCGTCTTCACGCTCGTCGACCACGTAGAAACCGGAAGCGCCCCAGAGCACCAGAAGCACGGCGACGATTGCGCCAATGCCGGTCATACCACCACGGCCGCTCAATTGCGGACGCGGCCCCTGACCATTACCGCCACCGAAGAATCGGGACAGCTTGCCCGTCAGGTTGCGGATCATTTCGTCGAGATCAGGCGGGCCATCCTTGCGGCGGCCGCCCCATTGCGGGTCGTTTTGGCTCATTATCGTTAGTTATCCTCGCTGGGTTGGCTCATGAGATCGACCAAAGCCGAACGGAGCAGGTCCAAGCCATTCCCGCGCATGGCACTCAGACGCACGGCCTGAATCTTACCATACTCGTTCAGCAGGACAGCTGGCTCGCCCCCCTTCAGGTCGATCTTGTTCCAGACCATCAATTGCGGAATCCGTTCCGCACCAATTTCCTGCAAAACCTCATTGACAGCATCCACCTGCGCATCGCGCAGTGGATGATTCACGTCGACCACGTGCAGCAACAGATCAGCCTCGATCGTCTCCTCCAGAGTAGCCCGAAACGCGGCAACCAGCGTATGCGGCAGACTCCGAATGAATCCAACCGTATCCGAAAGCACAAGCGAGTGTTCTGCATCCAGAAACAGCTTGCGCGAGGTGGTATCGAGCGTCGCAAACAACTGGTCTGCCGCGTAAATCCTGGCCTTGGTCAGCGCGTTGAACAGCGTGGACTTGCCTGCATTGGTGTAGCCGACAATCGATACTGTGAACTGGCCACGCCGCATGCGGGCGCGCCGTTGCGTCGCGCGCTGCTTTTGTACCGTGGCAAGCTGGTCCTTGAGCCGTTTGACACGAATGCCGATCAAGCGGCGGTCGGTTTCAAGCTGCGTTTCCCCCGGGCCACGCAAGCCAATCCCGCCCTTCTGGCGCTCAAGGTGAGTCCAGCCGCGAATCAGCCGTGTCTGGATGTGCGCGAGCTGCGCAAGCTCGACCTGCAGCTTGCCTTCGGCGGTTCGTGCACGCTGGGCGAAAATATCGAGGATCAGCGTCGTCCGATCAATCACCCGGCACTGCATGACGCGCTCGAGGTTGCGCTCCTGCGCCGGCGACAACTGGTGATTGAAAATCACCAGTGGCGCCTCGTGTGCGCGCACGACTTCGGCAATTTCCTGCGCTTTGCCACTGCCGGCAAAGTACGCCGGATCCGGCCGGGCACGCTTGCCCTCTACGATGTGCAACGGCGTAACGCCGGCGCTTTCGACCAGCTGGACGAATTCGTCGACGCCATCGCGGTAGTCCGGCTCGCCAAAATCCAGACAAACCAAGACGGCCGAATCACCGCCCTTGTGACGTTCAAACATGCCTATCTTTTTTCAGGGGTACACCGACCCAAACAAGTGAAAACCCCGAAAGGCGGTTGCCTGTCGGGGTTGAGGGTGCGAGCAAAACGCTCAAGCTTCGCCAACAGGGGCTGCGGCAGCTTGCGGATTGTCGTGCGGAATCGAAACCGGGCGCGACGGCACCACGGTGGAAATCGCGTGCTTGTACACCATCTGGGTCACATTGTTGCGAAGCAACACGACATACTGGTCAAACGACTCGATCTGGCCTTGCAGTTTGATGCCGTTGACGAGGTAGATGTAAACGGGAACGTGCTCTTTGCGCAGGATGTTCAGGAACGGGTCTTGCAGCATTTGCCCCTTGGCACTCATTGTTGTTCTCCGATGTGTTTGTTATTGGTCGTGATGGTCAAACGGGGTAACTTCTTACGCTTATAGTACAGAACTTGGCGAGCCGCCACCATGCTGCGGAGCAGCAATCAGAACTTGCTGCGTGGCTTCGGCTTCGGGCCCGGCTTCTTGTTCTTGTCGTCGTAAGGATTGGCGCCACGCTTGAATTGCACCCGCAATGGCGTGCCTTGCAGCTTGAAAACCTTCATGAAGCTGCGCTCCAGATAGCGCCAGTAAGAGTCTGGCACATGATCCAGCGCATTACCGTGAACAATCACCACCGGCGGGTTGGAACCACCCTGATGCGCATAGCGCATCTTCGGTCGAACCTTACCGGCCAGCGGCGGCTGCTGACGCTCGATCATCATCTGCAAAGCATTGGTCAGCTTCGGGGTCGGAATCTTGATCATCGCGGCGGTATACGCCTGATCGATCGACTTGAACAGCTCGCCGACCCCCTGCCCGCCCAGCGCCGAGATGTAATGGAACTTGGCAAAATCGAGGAAGGACAGCTTGCGGTCGATCTCGCGCTTGATCCGGTCGCGCTGCTCGGCGTTCGCGGCTTCCCACTTGTTGACGGCAACGACCAGTGCACGGCCGGTTTCCATCACGAAGCTCGCAACGCGGGCATCCTGATCCGACACTTCCTGCATTGCGTCGAGCACCAGCACGGCCACGTTGGCGTCTTCGATCGCCTGCATGGTCTTGATGACCGAGAACTTCTCGATCATTTCGGTGACCTTGCCGCGCTTGCGCACGCCAGCGGTGTCGATGATCGTGTACGGCGAGCCATTGCGCTCGAAGTCGATATAGACCGAATCGCGCGTGGTCCCCGGCTGATCGAACGCGATCACGCGCTCCTCGCCCAGCACGGCGTTCACCAGCGTGCTCTTGCCGACGTTCGGACGACCGACCACGGCAAACTTCGGGTGCGTCGACTCTTCGTCATCGACCGGCACTTCGAAACCGTCGAGGATTTCGTTGATCAGGTCACGTACGCCTTCGCCGTGGCTGGCAGAAATCGCGACCGGGTCACCAAGACCCAGCTCGTAGAAGTCCGCGGTAACGACCGCGCGCTGCATGCCCTCGACCTTGTTGACCGCAACCCAGACCGGGCGGTCGACCTGGCGCAGCCGCTGCGCAATGATCTTGTCCTGCGGCGTGATGCCGACACGGCCGTCGACGATGAAGACGATGGCATCGGCTTCGTCAACGGCTTGCAGCGTCTGCCGCGCCATTTCGAACATGATGCCTTCGTCGACGACCGGCTCGAAACCGCCGGTATCGACAACAAAGTACGGTTTCTCACCGACGCGCCCGTGACCGTAGTGGCGGTCGCGGGTCAGACCCGGCTGATCGGCGACGAGCGCATCGCGCGTCTTGGTCAGTCGGTTGAAGAGCGTGGACTTGCCTACATTCGGCCGGCCCACGAGGGCAATCGTCGGTTTCATTGATATGGTTCTTACGTCTATTTCACAGTCAGCGCAAAAACGTCACCGCTTTGCGACTGCACGATCAGTTTGTTATCGAATACGACCGGCTCGGCCGCAATACGCGAGCCGTCGGTCGCCAGTTGGCCAACCAGGCTGCCGTCGTCGGATTTGAGCAAATGGACATAGCCTTCGTAGTCGGCCACGGCCACATAGTCACCGAGCATCTCCGGCGATCCGACCGAGCGCGCAACCAGTTTGTCCTGCTTCCACAGGCTGCGACCACTGTTGCGGTCGTAGCCAAGCACATTGCCGTCAGAGTCGGTCACCGCGAGGACGCGGCCATTGCCGGCGACACCGGCATAGCTTGAAACCTCGCGCGACCAGACCGGCGAGCCGTTCAGCACGTTGAAGCACGAAACCCGGCCCTGATAGGCCGCAGCGCAGACCATATTGCCGTTGACTTCAGGTGCGGAGACCACGTCAGCGATCCGCTCGAGCTCGGTTGCGCCCTTGGGCATCGCCACCGGGCTGTCCCAAAGCACGCGACCGTCCTGCGCACCAAGCGCGACCATGCGCCCGCCCGCCAAACCGGCCAGCGCAATCCCGCCGCGCAGCGTCATCGGCGCGTAGTTGCGCAGGATCAGTGCCGGCATCTGGCGCTGGAACTGCCACTTGAGTGCGCCATCAACCGCGGACAGGCCGCTGATCTTGCCGTCAACGGTCCGCACCAGCACGATGCCATCGGTGATCGCCGGCGGCGAAACGATCTCGCTGCTCAGCTGAGCATGCCACATCGCTTTGCCGTCATAGCTGTAGGTAACGACTTCACCTTTGAGCGTTCCTACCGCAATCAGCCCTTCACCAGCGCCGACACCGCCCGCCAGCGGCTTGTCGAGCTTGACCTGCCACTGGCTCGCACCGTTGGCAAGCGACAGCGCGGTCAGTCGATCCGGTGCGCCGGCAACAATGAGCCGATCACCGGCTTGCGCTGGCTGGAAGCGGAAGCTGGTATCGCCCCCCACCGAGGCATGCCACACCTGGCTCAAACCCGCCTTGTTCTCGACGACAGGCAGCGGCGAAGGCGTCGGCGCGTTGCTGATCGAGCCGCACGCCGCCAACAGCAGCGCCAGCGGTGCCGCGACCAACAACTTAGACTTCATTTGCATCTCAATCTTTTCCCAGCGCTTCGAGTTTGACTTCGACGAACTTCAGATTCGGCGCATCCTTGGGCAGCTTCGACTGCGCATCACGATATGCATCACGCGCGCCGGCCTTGTCGCCCTTCTCCACCAGCACATCGCCGCGAGCCTCGGCAAACAGCGCTGTAAACGCGTCGTCTTCCCGTGCCTGCAGCGTCGCCAGCGCCGCGTCAAACTGCCCGGCATCGAGCTGCAGCGCGGACAGGCGCAGCCGCGCAACATCGCGCAGTGGTGCTTCCTTGGCATTGGAGATCGCCCACTTCAGCTGCGCCTCGGCGTCGGCCGGCTTGCTGGCGTTGACGTCGGCCTTGGCCGCGAGCAGCGATGCGCGCGCTGCGTAAGCGGTCGAGCCGTACTTTTGTTCGATCGACTTCGTGGTCTCGGTCAGTTTGGCCGGGTCACTTTGAAGCTGCGTTTCGGCCTGACTGTAAAGCTCGCCGGCATCGTGCGCTTGCGATGCCTGATGACTCTGCCAACCGGCCCAGCCCCCCCAAGCCGCCAAGCCGGCCACCAAGGCGCCAGCCAGCCATTTGCCCCAGTCGTTCCACCAGGCCTTGAATTCGGCAATCTGTTCTTGTTCTTGCAGGTCAAACGCCATTGCTGTCCCCGTGCGATCTTCAGTCGTTTATTGAATGTCGGCGATTATGCCGCAGCGCTCAGGCGTGCGACCAGTTCGTTCTGCGGCACGACCTGCTGATCGCCTCCGGATTCACCGGTCAGACGCTTGAGATTGGCCGTTGCCGCTGCTGCTTCTTCATCGCCGATGACGACGGCGAAATGCGCACCGCTGGCATCGGCCTTCTTGAATTGCGATTTGAAACTGCCACCGCCGGCGTGCAGCACAACCTTGAGACCGGCCTCGCGCAATTCGCGCGCAACACGGAATGCAGAGCGCGCAGCTGCTTCGCCCGCGTGTACCAGATAGACATCCGGCACCGCACGCGGTGCATCCACGCCCTGGGTTTCAAGCAGCAGGATCAGGCGCTCGATGCCCATTGCAAAACCGACCGCCGGACAAGGCTTGCCGCCAAGTTGTTCGACGAGGCCGTCGTAGCGGCCACCGGCAGCTACAGTTGCCTGCGCACCAAGCTGATCGGTCGTCCACTCGAACACCGAGCGGTTGTAGTAATCGAGCCCGCGTACCAGACGATGGTTCAGTGAGTAGCTCAGACCGGCATCGTCGAGCAGACGGCACAGCCCGGTAAAATGCGCACGGGATTCTTCACCAAGGAATTCGGCCAGCTTGGGCGCGTTTTCGGCCATGTCCTGCAGCGCAGGATTTTTGGTATCGAGTACGCGCAGCGGGTTGGTATACAGCCGGCGCTTGCCATCCTCGTCGAGGATGTCGACGTGCTTTTCCAGATATGCGATCAATGCCTGACGGTGCGCGGCGCGCTCGACCGAGTCGCCGAGCGTATTGAGCTCTAGCTTCAGGCCCGTGAGGCCGAGCCGGCGCCACAGGTCGGCAAGCATCACGATCATCTCGGCATCGACATCCGGGCCGTTGAAGCCGAACGCCTCCACACCGACCTGATGGAACTGGCGATAACGGCCCTTCTGCGGCCGTTCGTGGCGGAACATCGGTCCGGTGTACCACAGGCGTTGGGTCTGGTTGTACAGCATGCCGTGTTCGATGCAGGCGCGCACGCAACCGGCGGTCCCTTCGGGGCGCAAAACCAGCTGTTCGCCGTTGAGGCTGTCCTCGAACGCGTACATTTCCTTTTCGACGATATCGGTATGTTCACCGACGCCCCGCACGAACAGTTGCGTCGCCTCGACGATCGGCGTGCGGATCTGGTTGTAGCCGTAGGCGGCAAGCCAGTCGCGCACCACGGCGTCGAAATGCTGCCAGCGTGCACCTTCCTGCGGCAGGATGTCGTTCATGCCGCGAATGCCTTGAATCGTTTGTGCCATGTTTATCGAATCGGTTGAAGCGGAATGGTTTTGGCGGCCGCAACGGCACGGCGCTTCACACCGCCGTCGCCATAGTTGCTGACCACATAATTTTCGACGATGGCCTGGAACTCCTCGGCCACCTGCTCGCCCTTGAGCGTGACGGTTTTTTCACCGTCGACGTAGACCGGACAGACCGGCACTTCGCCGGTACCGGGCAGGCTGATGCCGATATCGGCCAGCTTGGACTCACCCGGACCGTTGACGACACAGCCCATCACCGCGACCTTCATGTCCTCGACACCGGGGTAGGCTTCGCGCCAGACCGGCATCTGCTCGCGCAGGAAGGACTGGATCTTCTGGGCCAGCTCCTGGAACACCGTCGACGTCGTCCGGCCACACCCGGGGCAGGCGGTGACCAGCGGGGTGAACGCGCGCAGGCCCATCGTCTGCAGCAGCTCCTGCGCGACGATGACTTCCTTGGTCCGGTCGCCGCCCGGTTCGGGCGTCAGCGAGATGCGGATGGTGTCGCCGATGCCTTCCTGCAGCAGCACGGCCAGCGCAGCGCTCGACGCGACAATGCCCTTGCTGCCCATGCCGGCTTCGGTCAGGCCGAGGTGGAGCGGGTAGTCGCAGCGCCCCCCCAGATCGCGGTACACGGCGATCAGGTCCTGCACGTGCGAGACCTTGCACGACAGGATGATCTGGTCCGGGCTCAGGCCCCAGGCGATTGCCTGATCGGCCGATTCCAGTGCCGAGCGGATCAGTGCCTCGCGCATGATGGCCTCGACCGACAGCGGCACGGCGCGCTTGGCATTCTCGTCCATCAGCCGGGTGGCCATGCTCTGGTCGAGCGACCCCCAGTTGACACCGATACGCACGGCCTTTTGGTACTCGATGGCCTTCTCGACCATGAACGCGAATTTTTCGTCGCGCTTGCTGCCCTTGCCGACATTGCCCGGATTGATCCGGTACTTGGCCAGTGCTTCGGCACAGTCCGGATAGTCACGCAGCAGCCGGTCGCCGTTGAAGTGGAAATCCCCCACCAACGGCACCTTGCAGCCCCAGTTCTCCAGCTTGGTCTTGATGTTGCCGACCTGGGCCGCGGCTTCCGGGCTGTTGACGGTGATGCGCACGACTTCGGAGCCGGCGCGCCACAGTTCGAAAATCTGCCGCGCGGTACCTTCGGCATCAGCGGTATCGGTATTGGTCATCGACTGCACGACGACCGGATGGTCGCTGCCAACCATGACATGGCCGACGCGAACCTGGCGGGTCGCGCGGCGGGGAATCAGAATGTCGCTCATCGGGTCTTACTTGAGTTCCAGCGTCGCCACGTCGGACCGGCTGTACTGCGCCAGATCCACGCGTTGGCCACGCAGATAAAGTTGGGTTTTTGGTGCGTTGCCGATCTTGATCCGGTACGGGGCAACACCCCCAAGACTGCGCTCGTCACCGGCCTTGAGGACTTCGGAAATCAGCTTGTTGCCACCGGCATCGATCACCTGAATCCACGAATCCTGTTCGACCACAAGGCGCAATTCGCCATTACCAGCAACGGCCACAGCCGAAGCAGCAGCGCTTGCCGGAGCCGGCGTCACCGCAGCGGCAACCGGCGCGGATGCCACCTCACTGGCAACGTCGCTTGCAACAACGGCATCGGATGCAATCACTTCGACCGGTGCCGACGCTTCCGGCAGGGTCAGAATGGCGGTCGTCACATTCAGCTCGGGCTCGGCCGGCTGCTGCAGATACCAGAACACACCGCCAGCGCCGATGATCAGGCCCGCGATCACGACCAGCGCCAGCTGCAGCGGACGCCCGCGACCACTGCCGATACTGCCGACATTGAACGTTGCCTCTTCGGTCAGATGCGGCAACGATGCCTGCTCGCGCTCGACCGGCAGCTCGGTGGTCAAGCGTGCGACTAGCGGTTCGGGATCGAGGTGCAGCAAACGGGCGTAGTTGCGCACGAAGCCACGAGCGAACGTGTTGCCGGGCAGATCGCCAAAGCGGTCTTCCTCGATCGCAGTAACTTGGCCACGGGTCAGCTTGAGCTGATGCACGACGTCGTCGATCGAAAGGCCAAGCGATTCGCGCTGCTGGCGCAACTGCACGCCGACGCCGGCTTGCGGCTCGGAAGGAGACTCTGGGGGAGTTTGGATCGGCTCGTCTGTCATCGTTATTCGTATTGGCCGGCAGCCAGTTTGGTCGTTTCCAACGAATCGGGGTATTGCTTGCGCAGCTCCTGCGCATAACGGCTGACGCCATCCGCATTGCCAAGACCGCGCTCGATGCGCAGGTTAAGCCAGGTCAGCGCCGCGCCGGGTCGGGTGGTTTTCGTCAGCACCAGCGCATAACGCTTGGCGGCGACAAAATCCTTGGTTTTCAGGCTCAGTTCGGCCAACTGGTAGTTGGCAGGCGCAAAATTCGGCCGGTACTGCAACGCACGCTCGAAGTAACGCTTCGCTGTCGCGTTGTCATCGTTCTTTTGCGCGCACTGACCGGCGTTGAGTGCCGTTTTTTCCGGCGTATCGTACAGCGGGTTGCTCAGGGCCCGGTCGTAATAACCCAGCCCTTCCTGCATCTGGCCGTGCTCGCACAGGAACCAGCCGTAATTGTGGTTGGCGTCCGGGTCATCCGGCGACAGCCGCAAGGCCTCCTGGAAATTCCGTTTTGCCTTGTCGTCGTCCTTGATTTCGGCATAAATCAGACCGAGCATCGTGTAGGCGGGCGAATACTTGCTGTCGGCCTCGATCGCCTTGGTGGCTTCGTCAATGGCCACGGCGTAACGCCCGAGCCGGAAATACTCGGCAGCGAGCTGGGTTCGCACATTGGCACGACGATCCGGCGAGGTGTCGCCATCGGCAGCCAAGGCTGCGCCGCTCGCGAGCAGGATTGCAAACAGCAGTACGAACGAACGCAGACTCATTTCTTCCTCGTTTACGGTCGGAACGTGATCGGCCGGACTTCCCCGGCATGCTTCTCGGCACGACGGGTCTTGTCCTTGACCTGACCGGCCAGCTGGCCGCAGGCGGCGTCGATATCGTCGCCGCGGGTCTTGCGCACGGTCACGATGTAACCGGCGTCGATCACGATATCCCGGAACGCGAGGATAGCATCCCGGCCCGATCGCTTGTAGTCCGCGCCCGGGAACGGGTTCCACGGAATCAGATTGATCTTGCACGGCACGTTGCGCAGCAGCGCGGCCAGCTGGCGCGCATGCTCGGGCTGATCGTTGACGCCGGCAAGCATCACGTATTCGAAAGTGATGAAATCGCGCGGTGCCTTTTCCAGATACCGGTTGCAGGCTGCCAGCAGCTCTTTCAGCGGGTACTTCTTGTTGATCGGTACGATTTCGTCGCGGATCGCGTCATTCGGCGCATGCAGACTGACGGCCAGCGCCACCGGACAGGCATCGCGCAGCCGGTCCATTGCCGGCACGAGACCCGACGTCGACAGCGTGACGCGGCGACGGCTCAGACCGTAGGCATTGTCGTCGAGCATCAAGCGCAAGGCGGCCACGACATTGTCGAAATTGGCCAGTGGCTCACCCATGCCCATCATCACGACGTTCGAAACGACACGCCCGCCCTCTTCCAGCGGCGCACCGATGCGCGCCTGCTCGGCAGAAAGGCGGTTGTTGGCCCACCACAGCTGACCGATGATTTCGCCGGTACTGAGGTTGCGATTGAAACCCTGCTTGGCAGTCGAACAGAAGCCGCAATCGAGGGCACAGCCAACCTGGCTGGAGACACACAGCGTGCCACGATCATCCTCGGGGATGAACACGGTCTCGATACCGTTACCGGTACCGACATCAAGCAGCCACTTGGCGGTGCCGTCCGTGGCGATCTGCTCGGCGAGCAGCCCCGGAATCGTCACCGCCGCGTCGGCGGCAAGCTTGCTGCGGAACGACTTGGCGATGTCGGTCATCTGCTCGAAATCCGCCACGCCGCGCTGATGAACCCACTTGAGCAACTGCTTGGCGCGGAACGGCTTTTCGCCGTACTTCACCATCAGTTCGGCAAGCGCCTGCGCATCGTAATCGAGTAGATTGACCGACATCTCAGTATTCCTTAGCGGCCGTACACTTCGCTCGAAGCGAAGAAGTAGGCGATTTCGATTGCAGCATTTTCAGCCGAATCGGAGCCGTGAACGGCGTTGGCATCGATCGAATCGGCAAAATCGGCACGGATGGTGCCCTTGTCGGCCTGCTTCGGGTCGGTTGCGCCCATCAGTTTACGGTTCTTGAGGATGGCGCCTTCGCCTTCCAGCGCCTGGATCATCACCGGACCGGAGATCATGAACGACACCAGATCGTTGAAGAACGGGCGTGCCTTGTGCACGGCGTAGAAGCCTTCGGCTTCGGCGCGCGACAGGTGCTTCATTTTGGCGGCGACGACCTTGAGGCCGGCCGATTCGAAACGGTCGTAGATCTTGCCGATTACGTTCTTGCCGACTGCGTCGGGCTTCACGATCGACAGGGTGCGTTCAATAGCCATGGGACAAACTCCGGTGGTTTCGTTTAAGAGACAAATGAATTTTGGTCTGGTTTACACTGCGGGCCGAAATCGGCTAGCCTCGAAGGGACTACACCGCTTCCGGCCGTAATCTGCGGCTGGACAGCCAAGTATTATAACAAAATCAAGCCGTTTGGCTTGCACTCCCTTGTCGACCATGAGCGAAACGCCCGAACGGGACGCCGACAGCGGCACCACTCCCGACCCCATCGCCGAACAACGCTCGCGTCAGAAGCTGCACACGCAGCTGTACTGGCGCCTTGGCATTGCCGTTGCGCTGATCGGACTGGTAATCGGCGCCCTGCAACTGCTCGACCGCTCAAAGCAAGCCGCCACCCCGACACCCCAAATCGCATCGCCAAGTCCGATTGCGAGCGCGCCGGCTACCAGCACCGCCTCAGCGGCCGCGATCGAACCGGCGGCAGAGCCGGCGCCATCGGCCGCCAGCATGCCCGCCAGTGCGCCGGAAGCGATCTCCCCGCATGCACCGACCACGGCAATGCCACCCCGCCAGCAGAACGCATCGCAGCAAGCCGCAGCAGAAGCGCCGACGGCACCACGGACCGCCAAACCGGCGCCGGCAGTCGAAGCCCCTGCCCAGGCTGCTGCACAACCATCAGCCAGAACGGCAGTAGTACCCGCAGCGGTAGCCGCACCAGCCGTCATCAGGCGTGCCGATGGCTACACAGTACAAGCAGGGGTGTTCCTGCACTCGGACAACGCCGAGAAACTGCTGCGCAAGCTGCAGGCTGCTGGCGTGCCGGCCTATCTGGAAACCCGGGTCCAGATCGGCCCGTTCAAGACCCGCGCCGAGGCGGATGCAGCCGCACGCAAGCTGCGCCAGCTGGGCATCACCCCGGTCATTGCACCTGCATTGAATCAGGACTGAGAACGACCTGCCGAGCGTGACTCGCCCGGCAGGACTGCACCAACCCTCTAAGCCAGCCAGGCCGGCAGTTGCGCAACCAGCGCCTGCCGCTCCTTGGTCGCCGCCCCCAGCAGCGCGAAACCGACCAAACCGCCTTCGGCCGAGATACAGCGCGCAATCAACCCACCCTCGACGTCTTCGCATTGCCACTCGCCCTCACCGGCAACCGGCGGCGCAACCACGGTCGGGCATGATGGCGTTTTCACCAGCACCGGCATCGCCGGGTAACGCACCGGCGTTGCAGTGCCGGCGAGTGTCGCGGCCAGCGCCCGGGCCTGCTGCATGATCGGCATCACGAACGGCAGGTTCAGACCGGCGACTTCGGCACAATCGCCGACTGCATAGACGTGCGGCACCGACGTCTGCAGCGAGGCAGCAACAACAACGCCCCGCGCCACCGCCAGCCCGGCCGCTTCCGCCAGCGTCGTGCGCGGACGCAGACCGACCGCCGACAGCACCAGATCGGCCGGAACCCGGGCACCACTTTCAAGCACGACTTCGTAGCCTGCGCCGACGCGCTCCACCCGCTGCGCACTGTCGCCACAGCGGAATCCCACACCGGCATCGGTCAGCCTCTCGGCAAGCAAGGCCCCCGCCTGCGGCGGCAAAAGACGCGACAACGGCGCCGCAGCCGGATCGATCACGGTCGGCTTGATTTCGCGTGCCAGCAGGTCATTGGCAAACTCGCAGCCAATCAGGCCGGCACCGAGAATGGCCACCTGCCTTGCACTCTCGAGTCGCTCGGAAAAACGGGCGTAATCGCCGAGATCGTTGACCGACAGCACGTCATCCGCACCATCACCCAGCAAGGGTAGCCGTACCGGATCCGCCCCGAGGGCAAGCACCAGATCACGATACGCCAACACCTCGCCATCAACGAGCGTGACGGTGCGTGCGACCGTATCGATGGCGGCGACTTCGGTATTCGCCCTGATCGTGGCCTTGAGTTCCTCGGCCATTTTGGCGGCCGGCTTCATCACCAGGGTAGCCGGCGTTTTTTTGCCCGCCAGCGCGTTCGACAGCATCGGCTTGGAATAGAAATCCGCAGCATCACGCGCGACGATCACCAGCGGGGTTTCGGCATCGAGCTTGCGCCATTCGCGAGCAAGGTTGTAACCGGCCAAACCGGCACCGACGATTACGACAGGGGCAGTCATCTCAACTCCAGACGGGAAAAGGCCGGACGCAACAGCGCCCGGCCCTGGTTGAATTCAAGGGGATCAGCGGATTTCCGGCTCGGACAACAGGGTCACGGCCGGCAGATCACAGGCCAGCACCGCCTGGCGGACCGCCTCGATCGCCGCGGCGCGCGGAAAATTCTTGCGCCATGCAAGCACGACGCGCCGGGTCGGCACCGGCTCGCTGAACGGGCGAATCGTCAGCAAGGACTCGTCCGCACTCGACACCGAGGTCGCAGGCAACACCGTCACCCCGATACCGCCGGCCACCATATGCCGAATCGTCGTCAGCGACGACCCTTGCAGCGTACGCTGCAGGCTGCCGGCCGGCAGACTCTCTCGGTTAAGGTCCGGGCAGGTCTGCAGCACATGGTCCCGGAAGCAGTTGCCCGGCGACAGCAGCAGCACGTTTTCTTCGGCAAGCTGGTCCGAATCGATCGCGTCCAGCGCTTCCCACGGGTGCCCCTTCGGGGTAGCAACGACGAAGGGTTCGTCGTAGACCGGCAGGGTTGCGATCCCGGCCTCGTGGAACGGTTCGGCGAGAATCGCCACATCGATCTCGCCCTGCTTGAGCATTTCGGCGAGCCGGCTGGTGTAGTTTTCTTCCAGCAGAATCTGCATTTGCGGCGCGCGCTCGCGCAGATCGGGAATCAGGTGCGGCAGCAGATAGGGGCTGATCGTATAGATGATGCCGAGTCGCAATGGTCCGGCCAGCGGGTCCTTGCCCTGCTCGGCCAGCTGCTTGATGACCTGCACTTCTTCGAGCACGCGCTGCGCCTGCTCGACGATGCGCTCGCCATTCGGCGTCAGCGTCACTTCGCCAGCCGCGCGCTCAAACAGCGTCACACCCAGCTCGTCCTCCAGCTTCTTCACCGCCACCGACAGCGTCGGCTGCGACACGAAGCAGCTCGCAGCCGCGCGGCCGAAATGGCGTTCGCGCGCGACCGCAACGATGTAACGGAACTCGGTCAGTGTCATCGCCAGCGTCTCCGGCCGATCTCGGCACAGCGCGCGGAACACAGGCCGACGGTCACGGCAATCAGTCCGAGGCAGGTCAGCAGCACCCAGGCCGGCATCGTCACGCCGAACAGCTTGAAATCGATCGCCGAACAATCACCGACCGGCCGGATCAGCGTACCGACCCAGGCCGGCGCCTGATTCAGGTCGATCGGGAACGGCAGGCTGGCCGCGCAGACCACGCTCGGATCCACCGGCCCGTACTGAAGCCGCAGGTTCCAGATCGCAGCCATCGCCCCGGCCGAGGCAGCCAGAATGATCAGGCCGCCCAAGAGCTTGACCCCACCCTTGCTGTTGGGTTGCCAGACAGCCGCCAGCAATGCCAGCAAGCCGACGATGATGATCGCCAACCGCTGGTAAACGCACATCAGGCACGGCATCACCCAGTTGTAAATCTGGTGATACAGCGCGAAGCCGATCATCCCCGCGCAGGCGATGAAAATCAGCAGAAATCCGGTGCGCCAATAGCGCAGCGCCAAGCTCATAGTCGTTACTCCATCCCGATTGTTTTTATCAATCGGGAACGATTGTAACCTGCACGGCTTACGCTGCGTCAGTCCCCGTCATTGATTGTCGGTGTTGTAATCACACTCGCCGCAAGCTTGCGCTTTCGGTATAATCTGCTTTTGCGTGCAAAGGATTTCGACCACCATGCGCATCGTTCAGAAAGCTCTCACTTTCGACGACGTCCTCCTCGTCCCGGCTCACTCCACCGTGATGCCGCGCGATGTCAGTCTCTCGACCCAGCTCACCCGCAACATCCGCCTGAATCTGCCGCTGCTGTCCGCCGCCATGGACACCGTGACCGAATCGCGCCTTGCCATTGCCATGGCACAGGAAGGCGGCATGGGGATCGTGCACAAGAACATGACGCCCAAAGCGCAGGCGCTCGAAGTCTCCAAGGTCAAGCGTTACGAATCGGGCATCGTCAAGGACCCGGTCACCGTCCGCCCGGACATGCTGGTCCGCGACGTACTCGCGCTGACCCGCCAGCACAAGATTTCCGGCCTGCCGGTGCTCGACGCACAGGGTCAGGTCGTCGGCATCGTCACCAACCGCGACATCCGTTTCGAGTCGCGTCTCGACGTGCCGGTCAGCTCGATCATGACCCCGAAAGAGCGGCTGATCACCGTCAAGGAAGGCGCCAGCATCGACGAAGCGCGCAGCCTGATGCACGAACACCGCCTCGAGCGCGTGCTGGTCGTCGACAGCAGCTTCAAGCTCAAGGGCCTGATCACCGTCAAGGACATCATCAAGACCAGCGAGCACCCGCTCGCCGCCAAGGACGAACAGGGCCGCCTGCGCGTTGGCGCAGCGGTTGGCGTGGGCGAAGGCACCGACGAGCGCGTCGCACTGCTGGCCGAAGCCGGCGTCGACGTCATCGTCGTCGACACCGCCCACGGCCACAGCCAGGGCGTGATCGACCGCGTTCGCTGGGTCAAGCAGAACTTCCCGCACATCCAGGTCATCGGCGGCAACATCGCCACCGCCGCCGCCGCACTCGCACTGGTGGAAGCCGGCGCCGACGCGGTCAAGGTCGGTATCGGCCCGGGCTCGATCTGCACCACGCGGATCGTCGCCGGTGTCGGCGTGCCGCAAATCTCGGCTGTTGCCAATGTCGCCGAAGCACTCGCCAAACACGGCATTCCGCTGATCGCCGACGGCGGCATCCGATTCTCGGGCGACATCTCCAAAGCCATCGCCGCCGGCGCCAGCTGCGTGATGCTCGGCGGCCTGTTCGCCGGCACCGAAGAAGCCCCGGGTGAAGTCGAGCTGTACCAGGGTCGCAGCTACAAGAGCTATCGCGGCATGGGTTCGCTCGGTGCCATGGCCGGCAGCAACGGCTCATCCGACCGCTACTTCCAGGACAACGTCAACAATGCCGACAAGCTGGTCCCGGAAGGCATCGAAGGTCGCGTACCGTACAAGGGCCCGCTGACCGCCATCGTCCACCAGCTGATGGGTGGCCTGCGCTCGTCGATGGGTTACCTCGGCTGCGCAACGATCGACGATGTCCACGCCAAGGCCGAGTTTGTCGAGATCACCGCCTCGGGCATCCGCGAATCGCACGTGCATGACGTACAGATCACCAAGGAAGCGCCGAACTACCGGATGGAGTAAGAATCACCGTCCAGCGCCGTCCAGGCGCATCCGGAAAGCCTCAAAAAACCCCGCACCGTCAATCGGTTGCGGGGTTTTTTATCGCCCAGCCCCGTCCTGCAACATTCAACCGAAGCCACAAGAAACTCCCACCGTTTTTCCCGTCGATTTAAAACGCCACCGATCACCTTGAGAAAACGGTGGAACTCATGGCGCTAGGCTAACAAGCCCATCGTTTCGGGGGCTTGGGTAAGTTCGGTAGCTGGTGCGTGCTTTGCTTGCTTCTTCAGTGGCTGCTTTGCACGACGGTCCACAAAAACTTGATCAGGGCTTTATCACCCGTACCGCGGTGCACGTGGTGCCAGTTGGTATTTGTTCAGTAGTTAAAGACTTCTTCATCGCCACCTCCTCTACCCACTATTCGAGAAATGGCGTTTGCCAAATGCTGTGTGGACCTGAAATCAGAGCACAGCTCAGATCTCTTCAGCGGCAACCAACCAAAAATTCAGCGCCAGTGGTTTGGCAAAAACCTCGACGATCTGCTTCTGACTGGCGTGTATGCGATCGCCAGGTGCCTTGACTTCGACAAAGCGAAGCTCGGAATCGCGCCACATAGTGATGTCTGGCCAACCTCGCCGATACTCGTACGGATTCTGGGCAAACCGGCTGGCAATCGCATGCAGGAGCGGGATACCGGCAACGTCGAGCAGTGCTTCGAACATCCATGCTTCCAGCTCCGGGAAGTAATCGAGCATCGACGATCGCTGCGTAAAGTCATACCCGTCGATTCGGTATGTGGCGGGCTCGCGTGAAGCCATTCTTGTGAAGTTGCCGAGGACCTGCTTGCGATCCGCGTTTGCGAGACATGCCAGCAGTTGGGCAACCTCGAAACGATCTTCGTCGAATGAAACGTTCTGCGCATAGAGCGCTTCGACATAGGTCGACCTGTTCCGAACCGCAACCTCGGTAAATGACATCGCCTTGATCAGGTTCAGCAGCAGCCCGCCTTCGCCTGCATAGCCTCTCCAGCCATCCGCCTCATAGGCGCCCAGCACGGCTTTCTCTACCGAGGTATCGATACCGGTTTGCGGATGTCGCCATGCTTTTGGCGAGCTGCCACGCTCCAGCCGGACACAAGTGGAATGCACACCAAGTTTGGCAGCAGCGATTGACAGCGATTTTGCGTTCATCACTGCATCGTACCCATGCAGCTCCCCCTCAACAAAGCGCCGGTTTGGCGCCCACTTCCGATCCAAGGCGATTTGGGCAATCAGGAGATTCACGTTTTGCCAAGTGTCTACTTGGCCATAAGGAGGCAAAACACCGAGCAACAAGCTGCTTTGAAAAGTAGCGCGTCCGGTACGTAGTGTCCCGGCTCGGGGTGGCATTCCCCCCTCGAACCGCCCTTGGGGCTAATGACGCCTAGATCGTTCTGGAGGTCCGATTTGAGCGTGCGTCAATGACCGCCTGCCGAGAGCCTCGGGCGCAGTAAAGTCGGGGGCCTTCGTCAGGCGCTACCAATGCAAAGTGATAGCGCCTGATGCGGGAGCGCTATTGCGGGGCGAGTTGCGGATTACCTTCCAGCGGTACCGGCTCGCTCAAGTGCCCGCTGGTCGTCTGCCCCAGGACCTGCCGAGTCAGCTCCGCCGGGCGGCAAACGTCCTGACTGTTGCAGGCCCACAAGCTGATCCAGGCCGTGCCCGGCAGCTTCGTCGTGGGGAACTTGCCGTAACCGGTCCAGTACGCGCCGCCTTGGCAGCCCGGTATGCCAAAGCAGTCCTGATACAAAATGGGGAACTGTCCGATGCGTCCCAAGGCAGTACCTTGTTCACGGACCTCGAGATAAGCCGGTTTGCCGCTGAGTGCGCCGTTGACGCTTTGTACCGTGACGGTCAGCTCGCCGCCACTCCATCCCAGGCGGGCACTGTAGCGACTTGGCAGTGCGATTTGCCGGGGAAGTGGATCTGCCGTCTGAAGCCATGCACCCCATTCGTTACTGCCCGGCTGCTCGCCCAAGCTCCACCAGCGGGCCTGCCAGACCTTGCCGCTGAAAATCGCCTTCTCCCCAGTCTGATACGGACGGGTTGACGACCAGAGCACAACCTCGCCTGCAATGACGCTTTGCCAGACACCACTGGTGTTGACGCCGGGCTCTTCGCCCTGCGTCCACCATTGCGCCTGATAAGTGACGCCACCGTGACTGGTTCGCTCGCCCTGCTGGTAGGTGGCGGCTGCATTCCAGGCCGGAGCGGACGGACCGGCAGTCGTTGGCAAATCCGCCTGCACCATTTGCTCGTCCATGAGCGCATGCACAACCGCATTCGACTGGTAGTTGAAAACGCGATAGGCAATCCCGAGCTCGACCGGCATCGGGCAAAGGTAATCGATTCCGGCATCGGTCAGCGGCCGGCGCAACGGCAATTTCGCGTCATCACCAACGCGCTGCGGAACAACATTGCCCGCCCAAGAGTTGGAAAATGCATCCGGAGGCGGCGGGACGCATGTGGCATGTGCGGACATCGCCGCAAGAAACGTTGCAGCGCCGAGCAAGGCAAACTTCATGATGTTGTCTCCAGCTTTTGTTATGTGCACGTCATGTGCCGGAGCAATATGGCAAGCCGAAGGAAGGCCAACAAGCGAGCTGGTCGGAGACATACGGTCGCGGCCGGATACTGCGGCAAAGGATTGCGGGAGTGCTTCTGCCCCCTTTTGAATCTGGACGGTTTCTCGGCTCGCAACCGGAAGCGCTCACTTCGAACCCGTGAGCAGCGCCGTTTCCCAGAAAGACGAGACCAGCAGGCTGTCGCGACGCTCGCGCAAACAGTAGACGAAGGTTTCGGTGTAGACCGGGTCGCCCTCGATGCGCACCGGCCGGATCTGCGGGTGGGCGATGAACTCCGCCTCCGACACGGTGCCCAGCCCCAGCCCGCGGATCACCGCTTCACGCAAGGCCTCGCGGCTGCCGATTTCCATAGCGACCTGCAGCTGCACGCCGGCCTCGCGCAATGCGCGCTCGAGTGCATCACGGGTCGTCGATCCTGCCTCACGCACCAACAGCGGTTGCCGGTGCAGTTCGGCCAAGCGCACGCTGTCGCGCCGGGCAAACGGGTGATCGACGTGGGCGAACAGAATGAGCGGGTGGCGCGCGTAGCACATGTGGGCCCAGCGCCCGTCATCGTGCTGCCCAGCCAGCACAGCAACGTCGGTGACATAGTTTTCCAGATCGGCCAACACAGCGGCCGAGTTGCCGATACGGATTGAGACGTCGACGCCCGGATAACTGCGACGGTAAGCGTCGACCATCTCGATGACGTGAAACGGGCCAACCGCGCCAAGCCGGAGCTGGCCGCGAACAAGCTGCCCCGAATCGTGCAACAGGTTGTAGGCCTCGGTCTCCAGCGCGGAAAGCTGTTGCGCCAGCGGCAGCAACTGTTGCCCGACCGTGCTGAGCATCTGCGAGCGCCCGCGCCGCACGAACAACTCAACCCCATGCTGTCGTTCCAGCGCCTGAACCTGTGCAGTCAGCGTCGGCTGGCTCAGCCCCAGCGCACGGGCACCGGCGCTGAAACTGCCATGCCGTGCCACCGCAAGAAAGGCACGCAGTCGGGCGGTGCTCATCTATAGATTCCCTCTATGTTTTCGTATCGAAACACATGTTGAATCAAGCAGATGACTGTCACATGACGTCGATAAAGTCGCGGCACTTTCACCCTAACCGGAATTGCCATGAAGCGTCTGACCGTCGTACATCGTGCCGTCCTGACCGCCCTGCTGCCGCTCTTTGCTTGTGCCACCGGCTTTGCCGCACCGGCCACGCTGAATGTCGGCCTGATCCCGTCCGAGGACGCGCAGGCGATGATCGAAAGCAGCAAGCAGGTGCTCGAACAACTGCAGCAGCAGACCGGCCTGACCATCAAGCCCTTCGTTGCGACCGACTACAACGGCATCATCGAAGCGCTGCGCTCGAAGAAGCTCGACATCGCCTACCTCGGCCCGTTCTCGTACGTGCTGGCCAACCAGGTCGCCGGGGTCGAGGCGTTCTCGGTGGCAGTGACCAGGAAAACCGGCAAGAGCGCCTACAAGAGCCTGATCATCACCCGCAAGGATGCCGGCATCGACAGCGTGCCGCAGCTCAAGGGCCACACCTTCGCCTTCGTCGATCCGAGTTCGGCCTCGGGCCACCTGTTCCCGAAGGCCGGACTGCAGCAGGCCGGCTACGACACCGACAAGCTGTTCTCGCGGACGATCTTCTCGGGCTCGCACGACGCCAGCATCCTCGCCGTCGCCAACAAGAAGGTTGACGCAGCGGCCGTGGCCGACCGCATCTTCGCCTCGGCCATCGCCAAAGGCGTGGTGCAACAGGACGACTTCAAGGTGGTCTGGACCTCGCGGCCGATTCCGGAATCGCCGATGGTGTGGCGCAAGGACCTCGACCCGGCGCTGAAGGACAAACTGAGCAAGGCCTTCGCCAACATCAGGGACCTGCCCTGGGGCGACCAGGGCATGCTCGACGGCTTCCAGACCACCAACGACGGCGCGTACGACGTGGTGCGCGATACCGCCAAGGTGCTGAACCTCGATCTGCGGAAAATGAAATGATCCGCATCCGTCAGCTTCAGAAGTCCTACGGCGCCAACCCGGTGCTGCGCGGCATCGACCTCGACGTGGCCGCCGGCGAGTTCCTCGTCGTGCTAGGCCAGTCGGGTGCCGGCAAGTCGACCATGCTGCGCTGCCTGAACCGGCTGGTCAGTGCCGACAGCGGCGAGCTGCACGTCGCCGGGCTCGACGCGACCCGCCCCGGACAGACCCGGGCATTGCGCCGCCAGGTGGCGATGATTTTCCAGCATCACCATCTGGTACCGCGGCTGTCGGTGCTGAAGAACGTGCTGACCGGCCGGCTAGGTCATCTTCCGACCTGGAGTTCGGTGCTGCAGCTGTTCGGCAACGACGACATCGCGCTCGCGCAGTTGTGCTTGGAGCACGTCGGCCTCGCCAACAAGGCGTCGGCCCGAGCCGACACGCTGTCGGGCGGACAGATGCAGCGTGTCGGCATTGCCCGCGCACTGGCACAGTCGCCGCGGGTGATCCTTGCAGACGAGCCGGTCGCCAGCCTCGATCCGCAAAGCGCACGCATGGTGCTGCAGTGCCTGCGCGACGCGACCCGCGCGCTCGGTATCACCGTGGTCTGCAACCTGCATCAGGTCGACTACGCCCGCGAGTTCGGTGACCGCATCGTCGGGCTGACGCACGGCCGGCTCGTTTACGACAGCCGCAACGGTGCCCTGACCGACGCGGACCTGCAGCGCATTTACCCGAAAACGGATGCCACGGGGCCGGCCCCGCACGAGGATGCGCCGGCCCCGATCTACGGCAGACTGCTGGAGGTCGCGCCATGAACCGTTACCAATGGCTGGTCTGGATGCCGCGCAGCAACGCCGGCTGGCTCGGCGTGTTCGCCGCCGCTCTGCTGGGCGGCTACGCGCTGCACTGGAGCGCGCAAGGGGCGCAGATGAGCTGGCAGGACCTGCTGGCCGGGCTGCCGCAGATCGCCGATTTCATCAGCCGCACCATTCCACCCGATCTCGACGTACTTTCGCGACTGGTCACCCCGGCGCTGGAAACCATCCAGATCGCACTGTGGGGCACGCTGCTGGCCGCGCTGATTGCGGCACCGCTGTCGCTGCTGGCCGCCGGCAACCTGCACATGCCGTGGCCGCTGTATCAGGGCGCGCGGCAGCTGTTCAACCTGATCCGCAGCGTGAACGAGCTGATCCTGGCGTTGATCTTCGTCTCGGCAGTCGGCCTCGGCCCCTTCCCCGGCGTGCTGGCGCTGGCGCTGCACGGCGTCGGCATGCTCGGCAAGTTCTTTGCCGAAAGCATCGAGGAAATCGACGCCGGTCCGATCGAGGCCTTGCAGGCCACCGGCGCGCGGCCGCTGCAGGTCATCGTGTTCGGCGTGCTGCCGCAGGTGCTGACGGCGTGGATCGCCGTGGTGCTGTACCGCTTCGAGGTCAACCTGCGTTCGGCCACGGTGCTGGGCATGGTCGGCGCCGGCGGGCTGGGCTTCGAGCTGCTGAGCAGTCTCAAGCTGTTCAAGTATCAGGAATCGGCGACCTGCATCATCGTGATCGCGGTGATGGTGATCGCGGCCGACCTGCTCTCTTCGCGGCTGCGCCGCTTCATCCAGCAAGGGGCGCGGACGTGAGCGGCTCCGGCATTTTGCAAGAAGGCAGCACAATGTGGCATTACCGGAATCCGGTCGACATCCATGCCGGCCGCGGCACGCTGGCGCAGCTGCCGGCGCTGTTGCAGGGCCGGCGTGCCTTGGTCATCACCTTTCCCGAAGCCGTGGCGCTGGGGCTCGACGCGCGGTTGCGCGCGCTGCTGGGTGATCGGCTGGCCGCGGTCGAAACCGGCGTACAGCCCAATCCGGACGTCAGCTGGCTGGCACCGATGTACGAGCGGCTGTGGCGCGATCACGCCGACGTCGACTGCATCATCGCCCTCGGCGGCGGCAGCGTGATCGACTGCGCCAAGTCCATGCTGGCACCGACGCCGTCGGGCACTTTCGCCGAACTGCTGGCCTTGCTGGCCGGTGCCACCGCCCCCGATGCCGGTCGGCCCAGAGCGCTGATCGCCATTCCGACCACCGCCGGCACCGGCAGCGAAGTCACGCCATGGGCGACGCTGTGGGATCAGGCCCAAAGCCGCAAGCATTCGCTGCACCAGCCGTGGTCATGGCCCGAGGCCGCCATCGTCGATGCCGACCTGATGCTGAGCCTGCCGCGCGGCAGCACGCTGGCCAGCGGGCTGGATGCGCTGTCGCATGCGCTGGAATCGCTGTGGAACGTTCACCGCAATCCGGTTTCGGCCAGTCTTGCGGTCAGCGCGGCGCGCGAAATCATCGCCACGCTGCCGCTGCTGCTGGCGCAGCTGGACAACGTGGCGCTGCGCGAACGGATGGCCGTGGCGGCATTGCAGGCCGGGCTGGCGTTCTCTAACACCAAGACGGCTCTGGCGCATTCGCTGTCGTACGACCTGACGCTGGAACACGGCGTCGTCCACGGCATTGCCTGCTCGTTCAGCCTGCCGCGCGTCATGGCGCTGGCCATGGGTGCCGACGAAGCGCTGGATGCGCTGCTGCTGCGCATCTTCGACGCCGACAGCACCGACGCCGCCATCGACCGGCTCACGCGCTTTCTCGAAGGACTCGGCGTCAGCACCGATCCGGGCAGCTACGGACTCGACGAAGCCGAATGGCCCCAGCGAGTCGACCAGGCACTGCAAGGCCCGCGCGGCCGCAACTTCATCACCACCGGCGCAACGCGCTGAAATCAGGAACACACACGATGAGCACCCCCACTTCCAGCCTCGCCGTCGAAGCGGCCATTTTCGACTGGGCCGGCACCCTGGTCGACTTCGGCTCGCTGGCACCGACGCAGATTTTCGTCGAAGTCTTTGCGCAGTTCGACATCGACATCACGCTGGCGCAGGCCCGCGGCCCGATGGGGCTGTCCAAGTGGCAGCACATCCAGACCCTGCTCGCCGTGCCGGCCATCCAGCGGCAATGGCAGGCACGCTTCGGCCGCGCCCCGACCGACGAGGACGTCGACGCGATGTACCGCCGTTTCATGCCGTTGCAGCTCGCCAAGGTCGGCGACTATTCGCAGCCGATTGACGGCGCACGCGACACACTGGCCTGGCTCCGCGAATCCGGCATCAGGATCGGCTCGTGCTCGGGCTACCCGCGCGAAGTGATGAACGTGTTGCTGCCACAGGCCAACGCCGCCGGCATCTCGCCCGACTGCGTCGTGGCTGGCGACGACCTGCCCGCTGGCGGCCGTCCGGGCCCGTACATGGCACTGGCCAACGTGCTGGATCTGGCGATCGGCGACGTGCGCCGTTGCATCAAGATCGACGACACCGTGCCCGGCATCGAGGAAGGCCGCCGTGCCGGCATGTGGTGCGTCGGCGTGACGCTGTCGGGCAACGAGGTCGGCTACTCGCCAGCCGAACTGGCCCATGCGCCAGACGAGGAAATCGCCTCGCGCTGTGCGCACGCCGCCGCACGCCTCAGTGGCGCCGGTGCGCACTACATCATCGAATCGGTCGCCGAACTGCGCGAGGTCGTCATCGACATCGACCGCCGCATCAAGGCAGGCGAACGCCCCTGACCCGTACCGGGCACCACCGGCAGGCCGGCCGCCGCCAATGGCGGCCGGCCTGCCCTGCACTACCGCGGTGAGCTGACACCGGCGGCGGACCCGCACGCCCGGTGGGCGCGCACCGCTGCCGTTTCGTCGTTCTCTCACCCTTACCGGAGTCTGCAATGAAACAGCTAGCCCTCGCGCTCTGTACCGTTCTGGTCAGCGCATTCGCCAGCGCCGCTGCGCTGGAGTCGTTCGATTTCACCGCCAACGCTGCCATATCCGGCAACAACACCGAACACCTGACCCAGGTCACGCCCGAACAGTGCGCCGCATCCTGCCTAGGCACGTCGCGCGCCAACTGGTGCGTGTCGTTCGACTATTACAAGAACACCCAGGAGTGCGACCTGAGCAACAAGCGCGCGGCCGATGTCGGCGGGCTGAAGACCAACTACGCCGGCAATCCCTACGACCACTACAGCATCAAGGACGTGCTGCGCGCGTTCACCTTTACCGCCAACGCCGCCATTGCCGGCTACAACACCGAGCGCCTGACCGGGGTCTCGCCCGCCGCTTGCGCCAGTGCCTGTCTGGACGGCAGCCGCAGCAACTGGTGCCGCTCGTTCGACTACAACAGGACGACGCAGGAGTGCGACCTGAGCGACAAGCGCGCCCGGGACACCGGCGGCCTCAAGACCGATTACAGCGGCAATCCGTACGACCACTATTCATGGGCACCGGTCGACGGCGTACCCAACCCGCTGCCGGGCAACAAGCACGTACTGCTGATCGGCATCGACGGTCTGCGCGGTGACGCGATCGGCTGCAGTGGCTGTGTCGCCACGCCGGCACTGAGTGCGTTGATCCAGGGCGGCGCGGTGCATCACAACCTGCTGGCCGGCGGCAGCCAGGCCACCGTCAGCGGCCCTGGCTGGGCAACCAATTTCACCGGTTTCTGGGCCGACCAGCACGGCGTGACGTCGAACGACATCACCCAGCCGTTGCTCAAGCCGCACGTGTTCGACCAGATCAAGCAGGCCTACCCGACGGCGACCACCGCCGTCGTCGCCGACTGGGCCAACCTGACCCACAACCTGCTGCCCAAACAGGCCGACTACGTGGTGAGCAACGAGGCCAAGAACTCGCAGCAGGCCACCGACGCGGTGAAACGCTGGCTGGCGATGAGCAACGCTCCGACGGCGATCTTCTATTACCTGCACAACGTCGACATCCACGCCACTAGCTACGATCCGCTCAACGCCAACTACCAGAGCAAGATCGCAGGGGAAGACGCGCAGATCCAGCAGGTACTGAACGCGCTGGCAGCCCGGCCGAATTACGCCAACGAGGAATGGCTGATCGTCGTCGCCTCCGACCACGGCGGCATCAACAGCAGCCACGGCGGCCAGACCGCGCAGGAGCGCGACGCCATCCTGATCCTGAACAGCACCTGGCAGAAGAACGGCAAGACGCCGTACTGCAGTGGCGACCTGAGCGCGGTCACGCTGACGCAGGTCAACGGCGTCACGCCGCACGTGCTGGACCTCCTCGGCCTGCCCAATGTCACCGCCGGGCAAAAATATGCCGGATGCGGCCACTGAAACTTGAAACCGGTTAACGGGATGAGAACGTATTTCGGATAAAGCACCACGCTGTCACCAGGTGCTTGTTTGGCAGAATCGAGCGTCTCATCCCTTTTCCGGCGCAAATCCGGGCGGTCTGACTCAGTCCGGAATCCGGTACGGATGGCCATCCGTGCCGGTTTCCGCTGACCGCTTTCGCCACGCGAATCAGGACGAGCTTGATTCAAAAGTCACTGGCTTCAGTTGCTGTTACCGACAATCGGCATACGGGGAAAAAGCGAATCCAGCAAATTGATCGGGCCTTCGCGCTTGCCGACCCAGATGTCGTGATGCGGTGCTGACTGGAAAAAGGCCACCTGGCTGTTGTCCAAAGGCACCCACGCGTAGCTGACGATGTTGCGTTTCCATTGCGATTGCAGATAAGGATCCAGCGGCCGGATATCGCTACTGCCATCATGGATTTTCCGGCGGTCGCGAATCAGGAAAATCAATTGGTCAGCCACAGAAATCTGAATGGCCGATACCGACCAGCGTGTACCGGTTGACTCATCAGACTCGATGAAATCAATTGTGCCGCCACGACAAACGCCGTAATAGTTCAGTCCACGGTGATTGATCGACACCTCGTAATTGCAGCCCATGCTGTTGATGGCGATAAATCCCAAGAGCGCCAGCGTCAACAGCGGCAGAAGGTAATAACGTTTCTTCACGGCTGCGCCTGCTCATTCGTATACACGACATTCACCATTCGGCCTGCGACCAGCACCACGCTGCCGGGCAGCACCGGGCCGACCTGCGAGGCCTGCGTGGCCGGGCTATCGACCGCGCAGGTCCAGCCGCCATTGGCTTCAGTGCAATCGACATCGATCCATTCATGAAAACTCACCAGCACCAATACCAGCAACAATGCCAGACAGAGCAGATTGAGGGTTCGCCATCGGCGCAACCGTGCATTGCTGGCGACTGCGGTCACTGGCGGGGGTACGCGCGTTTCCGGTAGCGGTGCTGCCTGCTCGAGCAACGGTTCGGCGGGAGAAACGTCCGGATACCGGGAAGGCTGAGCATCGGGTTCCACGGTGCGAAACTCGGCTTTCAACTCGACCAGCAGCGTCAACAGGTAACCCTGACGCGGCTGGTTGTGGATTTCCACTTCCGGCGGGTTGGTCTGCACATGACGGCGCAGGTTCGAGATCGCCACCGCCAGCGAGCTGGCACTGACCGGCTTTCCCTCCCAGCCAATGGCAACCAGCGTGTCCTTGCTGCAAATGCGTCCCGGATGATCGAGCAGATGGGACAGGATTCGGGCTTCAGCACCGGAAAGTCGCACGCGGATGTCGGTCCGGTCCTGTGTGCGCCGGGTCAGATAGCGCAACTCAGGCTGAAACTCGAATGAGCCAAACAGTAAGCGGGACCCTGACACCTGCATTTCCTTGACGTAGAAATTCACGACACCGGCATCCGCCCGAGCGGTGTTTTCAAAACCGGAGGCCGATGATAGCTCAGGCTGCAAGGGTCTAACAGCACTGTATTAATTGGTTTTTTTGTGAATTTTAATAATTTTTAATCCATTTACACCGCATACCCCCAAGCGCAGAGTGGATTTGCCCACCCGACGAGCGTTCTGCAGCAACAGCAAGCCCGGATCGGGGAGCCAGGAATCCGGGGATGAACGCATACAGCAGGTGAAAGCAGTTATCGGGATTGCAACGGCCAGGGGTAACGGACGCTCGCCACGCATCTGGTTTACGGCTGGCGCACTTGCCGAGGCACGTCGGATAGCAACGGGTAAAGAGGCGGCATGATGCAGCGCATCTGGCGACGGATGGCAGCAGCGTTCTGCCGAGCGCCCAACGGTGAAATCGGCCTTTGCAGGCCGAGAGGAAACCGCATGGTGATTGGGATCGGCTCTTGCCTGCTACTGCGTGCTGGCTTGGCATGAATCGATACGTAGCGCAGTTGCTTTGAATCGCCCGTGGCATTGGCTATTGCTTTGATGCCATTCGGGGGCGGCATCGTTTTTGAATCGGATGCGGATCCGCAAAGCGGTATCGCATCCGAACAGTTTTTGATGAAATCAAATTGGCAGGAGCTGACAATGAAACATCGCGTACTGGTCATGGCCGTCGTATTTGCACTTCAACCGGTTTTGGCAAATTCGGCGGCCGCGTTCGAGCCCCACATCGTGGTGGGGTCGGAAACGAACGCCGCAAAAAGCATCATGAAGTATGGCGGTTACGAGCAGGTCCACGAGCAGGACGGCAGTGATCGACGCTGGATCAGCTGGTGGAATTCGAACAGTGAAGATTGCGTAGTCGCTACCGAAAAGAATGGCCGCTATATCGATGCCATCGGCACGGTACAGGCCGAATGCAAACAGTACGTCAAAAGTAGCGGCGTATCCGGTGTAGCACTGGCCGCAGGTGCGGCAGCACTGATCGGCGGCATCGCGCTGTATCAGCACAACAAGCACAAACAGCAAGACGAGCAGAAGCAGCGCAAGGACGAGCAGTACCAGCGCGGTTACACCGACGGCCGCAACCACGATGGCCGCCACAACATCGACCATTCCGATGATTACAACTCCGGCTATGAAGCCGGTTTGGCCGAATACCGAGAGGAGCGCACTCGTGGCCACGACGATCAGTCGGGTTTTCACGGCCGGCGTCATCGCGACTTCATCGATGTCGCCGACCTGATCGGTGCACGGGCATCGTCCGGTGAAAACCAGTTGATCGAGCGTGGTTTCTACAACGTCGACGGCCGCAAGGGCTGGCACAACAGCTACACCAGCTGGTGGAACGAAGAGGCGCGTGAATGCGTGCAGGTCGTTACCCACGACGGCCGCTACCGTGATGTGCGCGTCGTCACACCACGCGACTGTGCTTGAGTGTTGCCGGCTCTTGTTCCGATCCGCTTGAGGGGGCGATCGGCACAAGACGTCGGCCCCCATCCAGTCATTCCGATTGCGAATGGCACTACGAATTAAAAAAACACCGGCAAGGGCCGGATACCTTGCTCAAGGAGCAACACCATGAAACTCACCAAGATCGGTATCTGTCTGGCGCTATACGCGGCCATCAATGCAGTCAATACGGCCGGTGCGGCGACACATGAACAAGAGCAGGATGCTTTGATTTCTCAGGCGCTGAATACCCAACAGTATGCCAACCATAATCGCGGCCTGATCATGGATATGCAATCGGACGTCGCGAATACCGGGAATGACGTACAAGTACTCGAAAAGGTGGTGGTCAATCAAGATCAGCAGCTCACCCTCCACGAGCAGCAATTGCAAACGCTGGACAAGAACGTGTCCCAATCCCAAAGCGACATCAACAAGCTGAGTCAGGATCAGATTCGTCAGGATCAGGCGCTAAGCGATGAGGCATCCCTGCGCATCGCTGGCGATCAGGCCAATTCAACCGCGCTCGGGCAGGAAGCCCAGACGCGCGCCCATGAGGACGTCAGACTGCAACAGGGCGCGGATCAGGAGGTGGCGGATCGGCTTGCTGGTGACAAGACCAACGCGGGGCTGATCTCGCAGGAGACGCAAGACCGTGTCGACGGCGATGCGCTGAATGCGCAAAAGCTCGGCGATGAAGCGACGCAACGACGCGGTGCCGATACGCAGCTCCATGCCGATCTGGGCGCAGAAACCCAGGCGCGGATTCTGGGTGATCAACGCAACGCCCGGTTAATGCAGGGCGAGCAGCTGCAGATCGACAACGAGCAGATCCAGATCAGCAACGAAGTGGTGAACCGGATCAATGCCGTCAACGGCGAAGCCAGGGCACGCGCCGATGGCGACGTCCGGACACTGAAGGCTGCCAACGACTACACCGACCATCGCATCGATGCGCTGGCAGGCGAGTTCCAGAGCAACAACGACAAGCTTGAACGTGGCATCGCCGGCGCGCTGGCCGCGACCGGGTTGCACTACGCCAATGGGCCGCACGGCGCGGTCTCGGTCGGTTATGGCAACTATGCAGGACAGTCAGCGGTAGCGCTGGGGGTGATGGCGCATGTCAGCGCCCAGGTCGACGTCAATCTGGCGGCATCCTACGACGGCGAGCAGGCAGGCGTTGTTGCCGGGGCATCGCTGGGATTCTGAGCGCGTACCAACCGGTACCGTATTCAGTGTGCGGGCCGGTAAGGCTGAAAAAATGAACTCCAGAATTATGCGCCTGGCCTTGTTCTGCATCGTCGCACTGGCGTTTCCGCCGGCCGGAATCTATCTGGCCCTGCTGTGGCTACACCACAAAATCCGAAGGAAGTAACTCCTCATTGCGGAACGACTGCCAAGCCACCAAGACCGCATCCGTTCCGGGGCCATGGCACGAGGTTGGGATCTGTCTGCTGAGGTCATCTGGGGCGAGTTTCTGCTTCGCCAGGGCACAAGATCGGATCCCTCACCACCCAGGCCGCAGCGGCATTCAGCTTTTTGATTGGAGCTTGCTGCTCGGACGGTCTCGGTCGATTGCCTTGCAGGGCCCACGACCCGCAGTGCAGCCACCGGGCAGCCCATAGGTGAAGTTGATGTTTTTCGCCGTTACCCATGCCTGTGCAGTCCACGTACATTCCCGTTCGTTGCATGACTACCGATCAGGCCGGAGTGGCAACACTGCGTTGGTGATGCGCTTTCGCTGAAACTGGGAGTCGGTCAACCGGCGACCAGCCCGCCTACTCTCAAGTCCGTCCGGATTGCATCGACACCGAACATCGCCTGCAAGGCCAGTGATTTGATATCGGTCACCGACAACTCCCCTTCACACGCGAGATCGCAGTCACTGATCAGCAGCGGGGCATCCTCGCTGTCGCGCGCGACCAGCCCGTGCGAGCCTTTGACGATGCTCGCGTCCAGACCGATCACATCCATCAGGCTGCGCATGCCCAGTGCGCGCCGGCCCAGCCGGCTGGCCACGGCCAGTCTGGGAAAGCGGATTTCCGGATCGATGAACAGCTCTGCCGGGTCGTAACCGGGCTTTCGGTGGATGTCCACCGTGCGCGCGAAATCCGGCGCCCTGGCGTCATCCAGCCAGTAGTAATAGCTGAACCAGGCGTCATCCTCGGCCAGCACGACAAAATCCCCGGCCCGCTCGTGATTCAGCCCCAGCTCGCTTCGCGCGCGTCCCTGCCACACGCCTGCAACACCCGGCACCTGCCGCAGCAACTGCTCCACCTCGGCCGCCTTGCGCGTACCCAATCCGGACTGCAGGTAAACATGGGCGATCTGGTGATCCGCAACCGCAAACGCCTGGCACTGGCTGGGATCCAGAATCTCGGCACCGGCCTCATGCCGCACCTGCAACAGGCCGGCTTCCCGCAGATGGCGGTTCAGATGCACTGCGCGGCTCACCGGCGTGATGCCGTACTCGGACACCACCATCACCCGGTAGCCCTGCTCCCGGGCATGGGCGATCAGGCTGCCGGCTACCGCGTCGATGTCCCTCAAGGATTGTTGAACGGCGGGATGCTGCAAGTCCGGGCCGTAGCGCTGCAGATCGTAATCCAGATGGGGGAGATAGCTCAGCAACAGGCCGGGGTGAAAATCGGCAATCGCCAGTTTGCTGGCCTCGGCAATCCAGCGGCTGGATTCGATGGAAGTGGCCGGCCCCCAGAAACGGAACAGGGGAAATGCGCCCAGCTCCGTCGTCAGCCGGTCCCGCCACTCGGCGGGCTTGGTGTGACAGTCAGGCAGCTTGCGGCCATCCGCCTTGTAAATCGGCCGCGGCGTCGCACCGAAATCGTGGCTGGACGCCATGTTGTACCACCAGAACAGGTTGGCGCAGCGAAAGTCCGGATCATGCCGCTTTGCAGCCTCCCACAGGCGCTCCCCGCTGACCAGACGATTGGACTGGCGCCAGAACGAGACCTCTGCCAGCTCCCGGAACAGCCAGCCGTTGCCCACGATACCGTGCTGCTCCGGCAGGAGTCCCGTCAGCATGCTGGCCTGTACCGAGCAGGTCACCGCCGGAACGACATTGTTCAACCGCCTGAGCGTGCCTTGCCCGGCAAACGCCGCCAGATTGGGCGTGTGCGTTCCGATGAGGCGCGATGTCAGACCGACGATGTTGAGCAGAAGCAAGCGCTGCATGTAAGCCCTTTTGTGTCACTCGATGCGGCATGTAAGCATGCCAAGGGGCAGAACGCCAGAAGGCTCGGCCCCGGTCAGTCACCAGCCAGGGCCAGGCCAATGCACCCCGCGCCCCCTAAGCTCGCAACCACAAGTAGAAAGTAGTTAGTAAGCAACAAAGAGATACACAATAAGACTAAAAAAAGCCAAATGTCATTGAAATTGTCAAAACGGTCCCCTAGAACGATTTCTGTTCTCCGTACCCTGCCCACATTGACCGGCGCTACCGCATTGCGCGGCAAAGCTGCTCAAGACCATCGCAACCTTTTCCAGGAGTTAATGCATGAGTTATCTCCAGTACCCCCGCCTGGCCTTTTCGGGCCTGTTCCAGTCCGATGTCTCCACCGTCAATAACGACCCGCGCCATTTCGACAACGCCACGTTCGAAGACCGCTTCCAGGAGCCCACTTTCCAGCCGCACCTGAAGGAAGATTCGGGTGGTGCCAAGGTCACGGCCTACAACGGCTGGTGGAATCCTTGGGGGACCGGCATTTTCGGCTTGAAAAACTGCGTGGTGCAGTCGGCACTGGGGCAGGATGGAAACGAAATTTTCAGCAGCGGCGAAGATGCAGCAATCGGCCTGACGGTTGGCAATGCCGGCGACCAGCCTTCCGGGAAAATGGTGGATCTGGACCCGGACTGGCAGCTGGCCTCCTGTATCTACGGCCAGGTCATCACCCTGAAAGCCGCCAACGGGCAGGTGTTGATGCGTGGCGAGTACGCCCCCAACCCTTTCCGGGACCTCTGGTTCAACCGGGTCGGCAATCAGCGGGGGGACAGCGCGGCATCCGCAATGTGGCAAACCATCCTCACCAACGTGACGTGGGACCTGAGCAAGATCGACAGCCCCCTGCTGCAGGATCTGAAGGCCATCAGCGAGCAGCAGAACAACACTTTGTCGCTGCGCATGACGACCTACGGCTATGACGCCGCGCTGGGTGACAGCTTTTTTTCGTACGGCATCGTGCTGGGCGCCATAGGCCCCGCGTACCCGACCGAACCGCAGTCCTTCATTCTCGGGCGCCGTTTCATTCCCGCCGCCAGCCTGTTGCCTGCAAGTTCGTACCAAGCCGAGGATTACGTTCCCAATGTCGGCTGGTTCAGCGCGCAACTGGTGGAAAACACGCTGTATGCCGACCTCAGCAATGCGTTGCCTTTGATCTACAAACAGGCAAGCACGCCGGAAACCGCCTACACGGTCGATGTCACTTGCGGGAGCGGGAGCGGCAGCGCCACGGCCCCGAAAAACGGCGACAGCAATCAATACTGGCAACGGCCCTTCATCATTGCCCAGCTCACTGCCAGCACGCTGCCAACCAGCCCGTATCTGCAACCGAACCAGTATCAGCCACTCGCCACCGTCGATATCAGCAATGCCAATCTGCTCAGCCGCAGCGGCATTGTCTCCATTCCCGTTCCCGACTCGGTCATTGCCAGTATCAATCAGCTGCCGCTTGCGCTGATTACCTCGGCCAGCCCGGCCACCGGCAATGCCCTGTTGCTATGTTGCGAAGGCAATGGTGGCTGGGAAGTCCGGGCCGACCAGTTCGCGCTGCGCCTCGACCCCAATGACGCAGAAGCCAATACACTGGACTCCAACGTTTACGTCGCGCAGTACGGCGTGCCGCTGGCCAATGCCCCGGTCGCCCTGGTCGCCACTTCCACCGGCCCCCAGGTCGACTTTGGCGACTGCCCTACCGACACCCCGCCGCAAACAACGCCCAGAGCCCCGGCCCCCACCATCAACGTGCCTGCGGATCAGCTCGCCTTCGTTCAGGACACGACGAACACCAACGCCAACGGCATGGTGAACCTCACCATCAACGGCCCGCAGGCTCTGGGCTATCCGCGCTATTACATGGATGGCCAGTTCTTCAACTACACCTACAACTTTGCGCCGGACTCTGCAAACGGCACCGCAACAGTGCAGCAGCAATTCGATCAGTACGCGATCGTCGTTCACTCCACCTATGTCGTTCCGGACCCGGTGACCTGGGCGGACGTGCAACCCATCCTGCAGCAGTACGCCAACCTGTACCCCGTGATGAGCCAGGGACTGTTCGACTTCTCGAAGAAGGAACAGGCCGACGCCAACGCCTTCATTCTCAAGTTCGTGTTCGACAAGCCCATTGATGACCCGGACCAGATGCCGGTCACACGCGACCTGTCCAGCAGCAAACGCCGCGCACTGATCCAGTACTTCGACAGCGTGCTGCAGGAGCAGGGACGCCCCGCAAGCATGCTGGACATGTTCGGCAAGCGCTGCCCGACCCGTGGCGGCGGTCCGCGAACAGCTTGCCCGGAAGGCGCACTCAGCTACGACCAAGACGGCAAACCCGGTTGCCCGGCCAAGTAACCCGCGCCTCCACTCTGAAAGGGTATGAACATGCTTAGCATCAGACAGAACATCATCGATCAGCTTTTGAAGGGCTGTAGCCTGGAGGAGCTGAAAAAGGCCGCGAACACGGCGGTCGAGCTCGAACTTTCCACCATTCCCCCTTATCTGACCGGGCTGTTTTCCGTCATGCCCGGCAGCAACCAGCGTGCCGCTGCGCTGGTGCAGTCCATCGTCACCGAAGAAATGCTGCACATGACGCTGGCAGCCAACCTGCTGATCGCCATCGGCGGCAACCCGGACATCGTCGCGATCGGACGGTCGCTGAGCTACCCGACGCCACTGCCGGACAAGATCGACGACGACTTGCAGGTGGGGCTGGCGGCGCTGACCAAGCGGCAGCTGAAGAACGTGTTCATGGCGATCGAACGGCCCGAAACCAAACCGGGAGAAATCCTGCCGGGCGAGGACGTGCCGCAACCGACGCCCGTCGTTCCCGGCGAGTTCGGCTCCATCGGCCAGTTTTACAAGGCACTGCTGACCGCCCTGACCATCGCGGACGCCAGCAATCCCGAACTGTTCGCCAATCCCCGGCTGGAACAGCAGCTCGACATCAGCAAATGGTTTCCACCCGTTCGAACTGCGCCGGCCGAAGGCAAGATCCGGAATCTCGACGATGCGGCGCTGGCAATCAACACCATCGTTGCCCAGGGCGAAGGGATCCAGACCGGAAGCGGGAGCCACGCGAATGAAGAGGGTCTGTACCAGGAAGGCAGAAGCAGGAAGGCCCATCTGAACGAGTCCATCCTGCCACGGCATCACCAAGGCGGAAAAAAAGTCGTCTCGACCAATGAAATCCACCCGGGTGACGGCGACGGCAGCTACGCGCACTACTTCAAGTTCGGCGAGATCTTCCACGGTCGCGAGCTGATGCCGGACCTCGAAGCCGTCTCCGGCTGGTCCTACAACGGTGCGCCGGTGCAACTGGACGAGAGCCAGATCTACAACTTTCTGCCTAACGCTGCCGTCAGCGACTATATCCCCGGATCGGCGGCCTCGATTGCAGCACAGCGTTTCTACGACGCCTACCAGATGCTGCTGACCAGCCTGGATCAGGTATTCAACGGCAAACCGGCAGCCATGGACAAGGCGTTGGGCCTGATGTACCAGCTGAAACTGCAGGCGCATCAGGTTGCGCAATGCCCGGTCGGTGGCAACGCCTCCAATCTGGTCGCGGCGCCGCCGTTCATGTTGACCCATTGATGCATCCCGGCGACGCACTCCGGCCAACCCGGCGGAGCGTGTCGCCACGCAAACGGAGGTGCTGATGAAACCAGCCGGAACGGATGCACTTGCCCCGCTCCCAACGATCCGCGTCACGGAAGCCGATGCGAAACCGGCGTCACAGCAAAACCTGCTCGTGAACCACGATTTCAGCGTGGCCTATACCCGCGACGCCTTCGCTGCAGACAACCCCACCCTGCTCGAGGCCCTGCGTCGCCTCGAACCGGACAAGCGCCACCGCGTGGCCATCTTCGTCGATGACGGAGTGCTGCAAGCCAGCCCGGACCTTCCGAAACACATCCGTGGCTATGCGACCGCACACGCGGCCCATCTGGAAATCATCGGCGAGATCGTATCGATACCGGGTGGGGAAGCCTGCAAGAACGACCTCAATCAACTATGGCGACTCCTGCAGGCACTGGCCGAGCGCAATATAGATCGCCACTCTTACGCGCTGGCCATCGGCGGCGGCGCGGTTCTGGATGCCGTGGGTCTGGCCGCATCGCTGTTCCACCGTGGCGTACGCCACATCCGCCTGCCCTCGACGGTTCTGTCCCAGGCCGACAGCGGCGTAGGGGTCAAAAACGCGATCAACTGGAACGGGCAAAAAAACCTGCTTGGCACCTTCGCCGTGCCCTGGTGCGTCATCAACGACGCAGCACTGATCGACGGGCTGCCCGCGCGCGAAAAGCGCGCCGGCATGGCCGAAGCGGTGAAAGTGGCGCTGATCCGCGACGCATCATTCTTCCACTGGCTGGAGTCCCGGGCCGACAAACTGGCCCGCTTCGATCGGCCGAGCCTGGAGGAATTGATCAAACGCTCCGCAGCCCTGCATCTGCGCCAGATCACCGAAGGTGGCGATCCGTTCGAGCACGGGTCCGCACGCCCGCTGGATTACGGCCACTGGATTGCGCACAAACTCGAACGACTGAGTGGACACACGCTGAACCACGGCGAAGCCGTGGCCATCGGCGTCGCTTGCGATGCGCGCTATTCCACCTTGGCAGGGCTGCTGCCCGATGGCGACGACACGCGCGTCTGGCAGTTGCTGCACACGCTCGGATTCACGCTGTGGCACGACCAGTTGCTGGCCCGTGACGATCACGGCCGACTGACCCTGCTACAGGGTCTCGGCGAATTCCGCGAACATCTGGGGGGCGAGCTGTGCGTCACCTTGCTGGCAGGGCTGGGTCGCGGCTGCGAGGTGGACAGCATCACCGACGAACAGGTCATGCAGAGCATCCTGTGGCTGCTGCAGCAACATGCCTCTTCCTCGCGCGAAGTTCGCACTGCTGCTGAAACAGCGCCAGTCTGCGGAGTCGTGCAATGAAGCTGGCACATCTCCCGCTCCCCGTACACCTCTCGTACTGCACCAATATCCATGCCGGAGACAGCCTGACCGAAGTCGAGGCCAGCTTGTCCGAATTCGTACCGGCGATCCGGGCCCATCTTGAAGACCTGCAGGTGCTTGGCGCCAGCGAGCCATTCGGACTGGGGCTGCGGCTGTCCGCCGAGGCAGCGGAATGTCTGCTGAGTGAGGAAGCGCTGCGTGCCTTTGCTGCCCGCCTGCGCTCGCTCAATGCCTACGTATTTACAATCAATGCCTTCCCCTGGGGCAACTTCCATCAGAAACCGGTGAAACAGGCGGTGTACCAGCCCGACTGGCGCAGCCACCAGCGTCTGGACTACACCCTCCACTGTGCGCGCACACTGGCCGCCCTGCTGCCCGCAGGCATCAAGGGCAGCATCTCCACCGTACCGCTGGGCTTCGACGAAGGGGGGCGCGCGGCCGCGATGGCCGACTCGCTGCCGCAGCTGCGTCAGGCCGTTGTTGGACTGCACCGGCTGATGCGCGAAACCGGCAAGGAAATCACGCTGGCACTCGAGCCTGAGCCGGCCTGCATTCTGGAAAATGCCGGTGATGCCCTGCACTTTTTCCAGCACTACTGGTTTGCCGACGACAACCTGACGCAACTGGCCAGGCTTGCCGCCTGCTCGCTAGATGAAGCGCGGCTGCTGGCACATCGCCATCTCGGGGTCTGCTACGACGTCTGCCATGGTGCCGTCGAGTTCGAAGATCCCTGCGCGGCATTGCTCGAGCTGCGGAAGGCGGGCATTCGCATCGCCAAGATCCAGCTGTCCTGCGCGCTGCAGATCGACGCCATGGATCCCCGAACCGCAGTTGAACTGCAGGCGTTCGACGACGGGGTTTACCTGCATCAGGTGGTCAGGCGCGGTGCGGCGGGACTGCAACGTCACCTCGACCTGCCGCAAGCCTTGAACCAGCCCCCCGAGGTCGTCGAGGCGGAAGCATGGCGGGTGCACTGCCACGTCCCCCTTTTCTGGCAAGCACCCGCGGAGGGGCTGACCAGTACCCGCGCCAGCCTGGACGCGGTGCTTGGCCTGCTACGCGAGGAGGCCGTCAGCCCCCACCTCGAAGTGGAAACCTATACATGGGATGTCCTGCCCCGCCAGCTTCGCGAAATGCCCAAAGCCCGGGCGATCTCGCTCGAACTGCATGCTGTCTTGAAAGCGTTGTGCCATGAACAGTAACGTCGCTTCATCGATGCCGGTCTGGCTGCGTCTGGGGCGCGTTTCCAATCTGCCCACCGTGCTCAGCAACGCTTTTGCCGCAGCGCTGCTGGGCGCGGCGGCGAGCGGCCGCGCTCTGAGCGCGGCAGAAATGGCGGCCCTTCCTCCCCTGATGCTGTCGATGTGCCTGTTTTACATCGGCGGGATGTACCTGAACGACGCTTTCGACCGGGAAATCGACGCCCGCGAACGCCCGCAGCGCCCCATTCCTTCGGGTGAGGTACGCGCGCCAACGGTTTTCTTCTTCGGCTTCGTGATGCTGCTGGCCGGCTGGCTGCTGCTGAACCAGTACGGCAACGATTCCAGCCGGCGCTACGGTGCACTGCTGGCAGCGACCATCGTGCTGTACAACGCCTGGCACAAGCACAACCCGTGCAGTCCGCTGCTGATGGGGGCATGCCGTGCCTTGCTGTGCCTTTGCGTCGGCTCGGCCTTCGCCGATGGCACGCCGCCGCTGCTGTTCCTCGCCGCCGGCTTGCTGCTGGCGCATATCGTCGGCCTCAGTCACGCAGCCAAACAGGAAAGCCTGAACCGCATCGGCTCCCTTTGGCCTCTGGCCGTACTCGGGCTGGCGCCGCTGATCTACACGCTGGTGGCACTGGTCCGGCTCGACGCCAACGGAATGGCAGAGACTTGGGAAGTGCTGGTGCTTGCCGTGCTGCCGGCCGCTGCCCTGATTGCCGTCCTCGCACTCGCCGTGACGCAACTGCTCCGACGCGCGGTGCCGGGCGCCGTCGGCGAGGCGGTGTCCCGGATGATTGCTGCCGTGAGCTTGCTGGACGGTCTGGCTCTGGCCGTCTTTCTGCCGGAGCCGGCACCCGGCGCCGTGCTCGGATGCATGGCGGCCTATTTCGCCACGCGACGCCTGCAGGCCTACATCCCGGGGAGCTGAACATGAACGACAGGCATCGCGACTCGCCCCCTTTCCCGCCGGATCTTCCGGACCATGCCACTGCGTCCGCATGGGTCCATTGGCAGGCCAGCCGGTCCGCCTGGCAGGATCTGCTGCAGCGCTGGCTGAACGCCCGTACCGACGGCAGCTGGTACGCGCGTCAATGCCAATACCTCGCGCTCCCCACCGAAATCGGCCGCCCAATGGACCTGCTTTTCAGGACGATCGGTCAGGCACCACGCAAACTCGGAAAGCAGGACCTGGCGCTGAACGATGCAGAGCGGGAGAACGCAAATGCCTTGCAGGCCGGCTTCAACGCCAGCCGCTGGAGCGTCGACCAGGCGGCCCGCGTCGGCATGATCCTGGCTGCGAGCAGCCGTTTGCCTAACAGCACGGTTTTCGCCGCCCTGCTCGACGAGCTGGCAAACCATGGCGACATCCAGGAACAGATCGCCCTGTATCAGGGCTTCGCCCTGTACCCGCGGGACCCTGCCTTGCTGCGACGTGCCGGCGAGGCGATCCGCAGCGGCATCCGCCCGGTTTTCGCCGCCTTCGCCCTGAGATCGCCCTGGCCGCAAGCCATGCTGACGCAATCGATGTGGAACCAGATGATCGTCAAGACCTTCTTCCTGGACCTGCCGCTCTGGCCGGTTCAGGGGCTGGCCGAACGCGCCAACGAGAATCTGGGTGAAATTCTCTGTGATCTGATCGCCGAACGGACCGCCGCCGGCCGCAGCCTGAACCCGGAAATCTGGCGCCTGCTGGCGCTGTGCCCCGGCGAGCGCGGGCATACCCGACTGCGCCAGCGCCATGCCGGGTCTCCTGCCGGCTCACACGAAATGCATGCGTTGCAGCTGGCCGCGAGGGAAAGCCCTCACGCCGATATCCGATCACTAGCGCCTGCCGGGCCTTCCGGAATCGCATTCAGCGACGAATGGGCACAACTGACCCAGTGGCAGGAATGAATCCAACGAAAAGGGATAAGAATGAGCGACATCCAGCACGCCATCGAAGAGATGTTTTCCGAACGCAGCGCAGCCTGCCCCTGCTGCGGGGCGACCCTGAGCCCGGAAATGCTGCGCGATTTGCTGCGACAGGCCGAGCACCTGCAAGGCGAACACCAGGCCTTTCGCCGCCTGACACCGGGCGCGGGTGGCATGCTGATCGACCCGCATGCCCACATGATTGCACGCACGACCGACGACTATGAAGCGATGGCTGCCAGCGGCGTGGTCGCCGTGATCGAGCCGGCATTCTGGCTGGGGCAGGCGCGGACCAACGTCGGCAGCTTTGTCGATTACTTCTCGACGATCACCGGCTTCGAACGCTTTCGCGCCGCGCAATTCGGCATCCGCCACTACTGCGCAATCGGCCTCAATCCCAAGGAAGCCAACAACCGGGAGCTGGCCGACGCCGTGCTCGACGTCCTGCCACGCTACCTCGGCAAGGAAGGTGTAGTGGCACTGGGAGAAATCGGCTACGACGAACAGACCGAACTCGAGGACCGGGCCTTCCGCGCGCAAATCGAACTCGCCAAAGAGTTCGACCTGCCGATAATGATCCACACGCCGCATCGCGACAAAAAACGCGGCACCAGACGGACGATGGATACGCTGGAAGCCTGCGGCTTCGATCCTGCACGGTGCGTGATCGACCACAACAACGAGGAAACGGTCGAGGAAGTACTCGATCGCGGCTACTGGTGTGCGTTCACGATCTACCCGTCCACCAAGATGGGCAACGACCGGCTCGCCGCCATCGTGGAACGCTACGGCCCGGAACGCATCATCGTCGACTCGGCTTGCGACTGGGGCGTGTCCGACCCGCTGGCCGTCTCCAAGTCAGCGCGCATCATGGCTCAGCACGGACTGGACGAAGCCACGATCCGGCAGGTGGTGTATCACAACGCGCTGAAAGTCTACGGCCTGAACGGCGAAATGCGTGAAACGGACTGGCTGGATCCCGCGCCGGTGGACCAGCGGACACTGTACGGCGGCAACTCGGTATTGCGCGGCCAGGCGCCACGAGTGGAACAGGACAACCCGGACCGCATTGTTTAACGGCTTGAATTCCGAGAAAGGGAGAAATCGCATGGCAAACCGGCAAAGCAACAATGTAAGCCTCGTCTCGCAATGGTTCATCCGTCACGGCTCCACCGAACAGGTGCTGTCCGCGCTGCCCGACTATGTACAACAGGTAAAGGCCGGGGAACCGGAAACGCTGATCTATCTCGTCAACACGCCCTTGCCGGAGCGCAGCCTCGACTCCCCCTTGCAATCGCTGCCACCAGCCGTACAACCCAGCCTGCTTTTCTATGAAGAGTACGCGAGCGAGGCGGCCTTTCTGGCCCATGTCCACGGCCCCGCATTCACCGGTTTTGTCAGCGAATACGGCCGGTACTTCGTCAGCAGCGACGGTAAGCCCTACACCACCGTCACTTTCCTGCACCGCGAGCAGGGCTTCATCCGCGGACTGGACCGTCCCGCAGTGCAGGCCGGGCAGGTCGGCAGCCAGAACCGGCATCCGGCCGTGATGTTTGAAATCATCGCCAAGGATCAGGACAAGTCCAAAACATTTTACAGCGAGGTTTTCGGGTGGCATTACGAAAGCGGCAGCTCCGGTTTTGCCTATGTCCATTTCCCGCGGCAATTGCATGCGCTGCTGGGTGGTATTGGCCAGTCCGAGAAAGGCGTGGCCGGCATGGAGCCCGGCCACAGCTTCTATTTGCTGGTGGAAGACCTGCAGCTCGCCATCGAGCGTGCGCTCGCCGCCGGCGGCAGCCTGCACATGCCCATCACCAGTGTGGATGGCTACACCTTTGCCATGATCAAAGACCCGGAAGGCAACCCGATCGGACTGCTTCAGGCAGTCTGATGCATACGCTTCTTCCCGAACCTCCAGCTCTCCGCGTCCCACATCGGCATCAATCAATGTCAGGCTCACGAATTACCGGATGGACCAAATCGCCAGTGGCGACACCTTCACCCGGAGCGACCAAACAAAAACCCCGCAATGCGGGGTTTTTGTTTATCTAGATGCGTCATGTGCGACTGCTGCCGCATCGCAGCGGCAGTCCCGCAACGCTCAGCTGCACTTGCCCTTGTTGCTCCAGAGCGACGGCGTCGTAGCCGGCGTCCAGCCCGCGCCGACATAGGCCACGTGCGACACGGTGGCTTGATACCGAACGCCACCGTATTCGACGAGTGCGCCTTGCTGGTATGAGGCGCCCTCCTGCCACGAAGTCGGGCAGCTGCCGCTTGGCGTTGGCGTTGGCGTTGGCGTTGGCGTTGGCGTTGGAGTCGGGGTCGGGGTCGGAGTCGGAGTCGGAGTCGGAGTCGGAGTCGGAGTCGGAGTCGGAGTCGGAGTCGGAGTCGGAGTCGGAGTCGGAGTCGGAGTCGGAGTCGGCACGCTACTGCAAGCCCCCAGATCCTTCCACGGCTTGCCGTCACCGGCGTTGCTTGCCGGGTTCTCGTTCTGCGTCCACCACTTGGCCGAATAATTCCGGCCGTTGTAGCTCACTGTAGCGCCGCCGTTATAGGCAGTACCTGCAACCCATCCCGCCGCGGTGCAACCCGACGGTGCAGGCGTAGGCGTAGGCGTTGGCGTTGCAGTGTATTTTGGCTGTTGCCACAACCCCGCCACCGCCATCATCGACAGCAGGCGAATCGAGTCCGAGTAATACTCGTTGACCGGCGCCGCCGCGATGCGCGTCCACAAGGCGTTCAGCCAGGTCTGGTTGCCGCTGTCGATGGTGGCGCTGACGGCAAACGGTGCCGCAAACGCCATCTGGAAGTACGGGTTCAAGGCCTGCCCGTCCAGCGTATAACCACCGTAAATCCGGTTCGGATCGCCACCAGTTGCCGTCGTGCTCACCCAGCGATTCAACGCCTGCAGCAACGGCAAGGCGCGGGTATCGCCATTGAGCAGGTAATCCAGACTCAGCCGCCAGGGCACGCGGCAATTGTTCCAGCTGTAGTTGCCGTCGTTCGCACCTTCGAGAAAGCCCGCCGGAGCCGGCCGGAAATCGGTGCCCTGCTTGACGATGAAATCCGGCAGCAGACCGGTGTTCGGCCCGTAGTTGCGGAACACCGAATCGGCAATCACGTAGCTCTTGTCGAGCACCGCGCGCCAGCGTGCGTCGCCGGTCGCCTCGTGAAACGCGCGCAGGTGGTTGAACATCAGGTCCGAGCCGCGCAGCCCCTTGCCATAGGTCGCATCGCCATCGCCGACCCAATCACCGAGCTTGAGCGTCCACTCGGACTGATTCACCACCTTGTCCATCAGCGCATTGATGGTCTTGTGCGCTTCGTCGCGGTAGTTGATCGTCCCGGTCGAACCCCAGACCTGATCGGCCAGCAGCAAGCCGTAGGCAGCATCGAGATCGCCGTCGGTGGCCGAGTTCTGGCCGTCGGTATCGACCAGCCGGTTGTCCGACAGCGATTGCGCCCATGCCATCAGCCACGGGCTGGCGAGCGTCGGATGGGCACGGTAGTAGCGGAACAGTGCATCAAATGTCGCCCGGGCCTGCGGATCACGCGCCGCCATCTGCGCCACCGCCAGCATGCCGAAGCCCTGGCCTTCCGACACCACCTGCTTGCCGGTCTCGGAGCCGAACCAGACGTAAAGCCGGCTTGCGTCCTGCGGGTCGGTGCGCAGATAACGCGTTTTCCAAGCCGCATAGGCGGCGTCGACCTGATTCAGCATTTGGGACTGATTCACCACTGCGGGCGTAATCGCGCCAGGGACGTAGGCAAAGGCAGAACTGGCGGGATACAAACCAAGCTGGCCAGCGGCCAGCAACAGAACCACGGTTCTTTTCAGACGGGGAAACACCGGATGCGCTCCTCTCAACACCTTGGCTACGCCGGTTGCAGTTTTGCACCGGAGCAAGCAAAGCCGATTTATGGAAAGCGCATTGTCAGAAAATCGGAAGAAAAAGTGCCACCTTCACGGACCTGCGTCGGTCTGGAAGAGATAGCCGGCAATTCATGTGGTTTTTTTACGATTTGCAGCGAGCCAGCCGGCGCAGAAAGTGGTATTCGCAGACTGGTCTAGCCTCGCGATTCGTTCCTGCTCCGGCACGTGCCCAAAGCTGATGCGGAACTGCACGATGGTTTCCAACGCCCTGCCTGCGCCCTGCCCGAGGATGCCGAATACACCTGCCAAGCGCCCCCTAGGCCTCCTTCACAGCCTTCTAGTGGGCTGCGCTCCAAAACCCTTTTTACATTCGCGTTAGCTACGGCGCCAATTCAAATCTATGGGGATGGAGAATAGTATCGTTGTTTTCTCGCGAAAATTCATTTAAAAGCCATGCAAAGCAAAATGGCAAAAACCTAATTTTCTGCATCAGTTGACCACACCTGTTGACCAAATTCATTTACCCACACCAAGTCACCAGGAGTCCAATACTGAGTACATAACCCTTCTACTCCTTCAACTTCATACGGAACTACCGTACAAAACTGATCATCATCAAATTCATCAGCCGGTGGCCAGCTATTTTCAATAGAAGCAAGAAGTTCTTCGACGCCTCCTTCTAGTAACACCCCTTTACGCCCTAGTTTCACAGCCCCAGTTTCAAGAAGTCGACCGACAACATAAAGAAAGGCGTGTTTTCTCCACTCATAACTTTCGCCATCAACAAGGCACCACACAGCCCCCATAGACATACCAAACGCACCATTAATCAACTCCGGAATTTCTTTATCCATGAGCTTCATATCTTTATTTGACAACGCCAAATCATTCATCTGAATTTCAACTCAGCCTTACTGATTTTCCCACCAGAAGTAGAAAAATCAGGATGTTTATTTATATCAATCGTCCATTTTGCGCCCGTACTATTCGCGCTACTTGAAAAATCACGCAACGTAATGGAAGCACCGGTTTCTGGATCCTTAAATGTGTATCTAGTCACGCCTCCCTGATTTACCGCCACAGGAAAATCTTTTGCCCCAATAGACTGCATCAAGTTCCAAGCAAAGTCTCTAATTTGCTGACTTGATGCGCCGTTAAACACAGGCACCCCATTAGGATCCATACTTGAATCCGCTTTATACACCTTACCTTCCATCTTTATTTCAAATTGATTAGCCTTAACATTTGGGTCCTTCCACTGTGCAGCAATACCCAAAATTCCAGTACTCGTCTTGGCACTGGGCACACTGCTAACACTTTGTGCATTTCCTACCATTTCCCCATCAACCGGCGACATGGTGGGCTTTGCTTTCGGCGCCGCAGGCGACGTATTGGTACCGTTGATTTTAGCGTCGGCGGCCAAAGCCACCAAGCTATTGAGGGTAATGCTGCCCAGTTCCAGAGCTTTGACGGTGTTCTTGGCTGCTGTTTCACTCAGGCCCCAGTAGTCCTGTAGAAACTGAGCTTTCAGCTGCTGCAGTTTTGCGGCCTCTTGGGCCTCCTTGGTCGTGGCTTGCAAGAGTTCCTTGACCTGGCCTGCTTCTGACCAGATCGACTCCGGCGTCTCCGAGTAAGTCCGATAACTCGCGAACGACTGCAAGGCAGCTTTGGCTTTTTCCCGCTGCGCACCGCAGCCTTCACTCGCGGCCTTGTCTCCTTGGCAAGCGCTCAACAGCGCGGCGTCACTCATCAGGTCTTTAAAGTTCAAGGCCTGAAGCTGGCTTTCGAGCTTGGCGCGCTCCTCGGGCTTCAGGTCGCCCTTGGCGAGCTGCCGTTCTATTTTGCTGCGGTTGGTGCTGTCCTGATGGTTGAGATAGTTGTTCTCCACCGCATTCTTCGCCGTCGCCCCCGCCGTGCCGACGTCCATCCCCAGTCCCGAGGCCGTCAGTGCGGCCAGAACCTGCGTGGCGGCGCTGAACAGTGCCGGGTTCTTGACGCTGCCGTCGGCGTTCTTTTCAAAGGCATTGGCGAGTAGCTGCGGCAGCGCTTCGCCCAGCATGCCGCCGAGCGCGCCGGAAGAGACGTTGCCGCCGGTCAGCACCGCGAAGGCGGCGCCCAGCGCGGCATGTGCGGCGTACTTGGCCGGGTCGGTGTCACTGAAGGTGTCGCCGATCCATTTGCTCACTTGCGCGGCCGGAATGGCGGCAAGCTGGGCCATGCCGGCGGCGATTTCCTGCTGGTCCTGCACCTTCTTCAGGTTGAATATCTTGTCGATGGCGCCGTTGGCGTTCTCGGTATCGCGGCTCAGGCTGGCAACGTCCTGCTGTTGCGCGTCCTTGTTGCGGATGGTGATGCTGCCGTCGGCGACAGCGGCCTTTGTATCTCCGCTGGACTTGTCGCCCTGCGCCATGCCGGTGATGCTGCCGCCACTAGTGCCAACGCCGATACTGATGCTCTTGGCGTCGTATTCAGCCTCGTTATGCAGGTTGCCCCAACCCAGCGTGCCGGTATCCAGGCTGTTCTTGTCCTTGCCGGCCGTGCTGGCGATGACGGCGCCGTTGAGCTGGGTGTGGTTGCCGACGATGACATCGAAGCCGCCGCTACCGGCGTAGATGCCGGTCTGCTCCTGCACCGAACGGTAGGCGCTATCGATAGTGCTCTGGCTATAGCTGGCGTTGGCACTGGTGCCGTTGCCCGCCGAATAGCCGAAAGTGAACGAGACACCGGCGCTGGCGCTTTCCTGTTTGCTGCTGTAGTGCTCGTCGTTCTGCTGGCTGGTCATCGTCAGGTCACGACCGACGTCGGCGACCACCGTGTTGCCCTTGAGCGTGCCGCCGCTGACGGTGGTGTCGCGCCCGCTGATGACAGTGAGTGTGTCGCCGGCCACCACCTTGCTCTGGATATGGGTGTTGCCATCACCAGCGGTTTCGCCCCGTGCCATATAGCCGCTGGCAGAGATCACCCAGCCGGTGGTCTGGCCGACGCTGAAACCGACGCCGACATCCCAGCCGCTGCTGCTGTTGCTGCTGGTGTGCTGCTGGGTATCGACCGCACTAACGATGTTGACGTCATTGTTGGCGTACAGCGTGACATTGTTGCCATTGAGCTGGCTGCCGATCACGTTGAGGTTGCCGGTGCCGGCCTCGCCATCCTTGCCGGTGGCGCTGATGTTGAGGTTGCCACCGGCAGTCAGCTTGCTGCCCTGATTGGTCGTAGTGCTACCCTGCGACTCGCTCTCGCTCTGGCTGGCGCCGTAGCTGATGCGGAATTGCACGCTGGCTTCCGGAGCTTTGCCAGCGCCGGAGCCAGTCGCCGAATCGGAGGCAGAATAGGCCTGCCAGGCGTTCATGCCGGCCTGGGCGACCTTGACGGCCTTCAGGCGGCTGTCGTCGGTCTCACCGGCCTGCTGCAGGTTGTCCTTCGCGGCCATCAATGCGGCAAGGATCGGGCTGACCACGCCGATGCTCAGCCCGCTCTGGCTGACTTTCTGCCACTGGCTAAAGCTGTCGCTGCTTTCGGCAGCGGTGATGAGCACGTTCTGGCCGGACAGATCCAGATCCTTGCCGGCGAACAGCTCGCTACCGATGATGCGGGCATCGCCGCCTGCGGTGATGCTGACGTTGCCGTCGGTGCTGCCCACCATGCTGCCCTTGAACACAACCGAGTTCTGGGCCATGCCGTTGGCGATGCTCTGGCTGCCGAATGTGACGCCGTTGTTGCTGCTGAACATGCCGGAGTTGCGGGTTTCGTCGACGTGTTCGATCGAGTGCGTATCCGCAACGGCGGTGATCGTGATGTCGTTTTTGGCCTGCAGCGCGATGTCGTTGGTAGCGACCACGTTGCTGCCGGCAATGCTGAGGTTGTTGCCCGAGGTGATCTTGATGCTGTCGCCGCTAATCGTGCTGCCAACCGACTGCGTCACCGTCTCCGAATCGTGCTTGCGTTCCTCCGAACTGCCGAGGAAGCCCTTCGACTTGTTGTAGCTGTCGGTCGTTTCAGTGACGGTTTGCGTTTGCGCACCGATGTTGACGTCGCCGGTTGCAGCAAGGGTGATTTTGCCTTCGTCGCTGCGCACAGTGCTGCTGGTGACATTCAGATTGCCGGTCTTGCCATCGGCCTGGCCCGCGCCGATGACGATGTTCTCGCCAGCGCTGAGCTTGCTGCCGGTCAGTTGCTCGCCGGTTTCGGTGTGGTTGAGCTTCTTGTTGCCGCGATCGTAGCCCTGTTGCAAATCCGAGGTGTCGACCGAAGCCTTGATCGTGACGTTGTTGCCTGCCACCAGCGCCAGATTCTCGCCAGCCTTGATCTGCGAGCCGGTGACCGTCGCGTCGTTGGCCGCCGTCATGCTCAGGCTGCCACCGATATTGATCTGGCTGCCCTGATGCACGGTTTCAGTAATCGTGCCCTTGGCGCCGTCCTGCTTGTACCAGCCATTGCCGATGGCGGTGCCGTACACCGCAGTCACCGTGGTTTCGCTGGCCGTCCCGATGTTCAGATCGCGACCGGCCTGCAGTCGGGCATCGCCGGTGACATCGAGCTTGCCGCCGAGCACGCTCAGGTCTCGACCGGCGCCCATGACCAGGCTGTCACCAGCCTGGATCGTGCCCATCTGCATACCAGCAATGGTCAGGTTGGTCAGGTCGTTGCCGGCAACCAGCTTGACCGCGTTGCCGCTGATCAGACCGGACTGGTTCAGCAAATCGCCCGTCGCAGCAAGGTCGATGCTGCCGGCACTGGTGATGCTGCCACCTAGGTTGCTGATCTGGGTGGCGGCGATTTTGGTACTGGTCTGGCTCTGGATCACGCCACTGTTGGTGAGCGTGCCGGTGCGCAGGTCGATGCTGCCGGCAGACAGCATGGCCTGACCGGACTGCATGACGTTCTGCTCGACGCCGGCGAGATAAACGACCGGCACCAGAACGGACTGACCATCGACAATGCGCGTTTCCAACCAGACCATGTCGCGCGTCAGGCTGGCCAGCTGGTCGCCACTCAGGCTGATCCCCGGCACGATGCCGAACTGCTGCGCATAGGCAGCACCGGCGTCCATCAGCGCGCGGTACTCGGTTTGCTGGTCGGTGTAGCCATCGAGGAACCGCCGCCCGGTCAGTTGGGCGATTTGGTCGGTGATGAGCTTGTTTTCATAGAACGCATCGCCAAGGCGCTTGTGCGTCGCAGCCGGGTCGATGTTCAAACGTCCGAGCATGTAATCACTGCTGATGAACTGGCCATACTGGGTAAAGCGCGGGTCGGTTTCGATCAGGTACTTCTGGCCCGGTTGCGGGTTGACGCGATACAGGCCGCTGGTCGGCAGTTGGTAACCGGTACCGACCGGGTCGCCGCGCAGACCGACGCCCACCACGCGTCCTTGCGTCATGGTGGCTTGGCCATTCAGCGCGACGGCGGCGTCACTACCAACATTGGGCAGGTTCAATGCCTGGCCGCCGACAGCTCCCTGCGCCGTAGGACCTTGGCCGGTCAGCGCAGTCGGCGCAGCGATGGCAACGGCCTGACCACCGCCGGCGTTGACCGCCGTGGCATCGAATCTGGCGACACCATTGGCGTTGATCGTCGAACCGACGACCGCTGGGGTATGTAGGCCAGTCGTGATGTTGCGGATGGTCCCCGCGTTGCCGCTGATACTCCCCCCGGCGGTAAAGCTGGCGCTGATGCCAGGCAACAGCACGTCTTCGATCACCGTGGTAATCGGGCCGAAAGCGCTCGACGAAGGATTGATCCCGTTGCCGCCCGAGCCGCCTGAACCGTTACCGCCGGCCCACCATTCTTCGATCGAGCTAACCGTGCCGGATTTGGTCTCCGTGACCCGGTGATAGGCTTGATAGCCGACGTTCTGCAGCAGATTCTGATCGACGCTCGCGTTGCCGCCTGCTGCTATCACGCTGGCATCGTTGATGACATTGCCACCAGCCAGCGTCATCTGGCCTCCGGCCAGAATCTTGCCCATGCGACCGCTCGTGGTGACGCCAGCATCCGTTGTAGTGGTGAACGTTGTTGTTGTGGTGGTGGTCGTCGTCGTACTGTGAAAGGCCCCTTCGTCCTTTTTCGTTTCCGTTGTGGATTGCTTGGTGACGGGCGTCGTTGACGTCGTGCTTTCCGAGTAAGCAATCGAATCCCACTGGTTACGCAGTTCGCCGGCGCGGATGCTGACACTCCCATCACCCTGGATCGTCGACGACTGGTTCAGCACGCGCCACGCGTTGCCGACGCCGTCCTGCGCGGCGATGTTCAGGTTGCCGAGGCTGTACAGATCACCGCCGGCGGTGTTGGTCAGGTCGTTGGTGTACAGATTGAGGTTTCGGCCCGCGGCAATGATGCTACTGTCCGGATTGCCGTTGCCAGTGTTGGCGATGCCGCCGGCGCGCAATGTCACGTCGCCGCCGAAGATGGCGTTGCGGTTGAGGATGCTGCCGGCGCCGAGCTCGACACGGTCACCGAACAGCGTGCCGTCGTTTTGCAGGTAGCCCGTCGAAATGCGCAGGCCGTCATTGCCCGAGAGTTCGGCCCCGGCCCGGTTGTAGACATTGGCGCCGTTGAGACTGAGCGTGCCTACCGCGCCAAAGCGCGTCCGGTTGTCGATGTTGCCGTTGGTGTTCAGCGTCAGGTCGTGGTTCGCGGTCCAGCCCATGCCGGCGACGAGATTGATGTCACCCTGCAGGTTCAGCGTCAGGTCGTTGCCGGCGTTGATGTTGCCCAAGCCGTAAAAGCCGGCGCTGGTCAGCGTGATGTTGCGGTTGGTCGCGATCCGGCCGCCACTGTTGTCGGTTTGGCCGGCGCTGATGCTGGCATCGCCACGGCCGTTCAGCACGCCGCCGGCGTTGTTGAATGTCGGCGTACTCACGCTGGTATTGCCGACCGCGAACAGGGTGCCGCCGCCGTTGTTCAGCTGGGTGGTTGCGGTTACACCAAGATCGGCGCCACTGGTCAGGGTGCCACTGGTATTGGTCAGGGTTGCAGCGCTGATCTGGGTATTGCCGTTGCCACCGATCAGGCCATTGCTGTTGTTCAGGCCTGCGCCTGCGCTCACCGTGGTTTGCGCGCCACCGCTATTGCCGATACGGCCGCCCGCGTTATCGATGGTTGCGGCAGTCGCCGACAGGGCGTTGGCCGCGTCGATCTTGCCGCCCGCGTTGTCGAGCTTGCCATTGGCCCGGACTGCAACGGAACGCCCCTGCAGCTGCCCCCCCCGGTTGCCAAGTTCGTTGCCGCTGACGTCCAGCAACTGGCCCGCGCTGATCGTGCCGGTGTTGTTCAGTTGCGGCGCGGTTACTGTGACATTGCCGTTGCCGCCGATCAGCCCCGCGTTGTTCAACTGGCTGCCGGCGCTGATGCGGCTGTCCCCGTTCACCGCGACCAGGCGGCCATTGGCACCGTTGTTCAATGTGGCCGCGTTCGCGCTCAGGCCGTTGCCGCCTTCGACGGTGCCACCGGTATTGTCGAGCGTGCCGCTGACACCAAGGTCGACGGTGTCGCTGGCGGTCAGTACGCCACCGGCGGTGTTGTTCAGGTTTTGCGCGGTGACCGTCAGCCCGCGATAGGCCGCTACATTGCCGGCGACGTTGCCGAACTGATCGGTCGATATCCGGATCGCGCCGTTGCCACCGATCTGGCCTGCTGCGTTGTCGAGCGTACCGTTCAGCGACAGCAATCCGGTTCCTGCATGGGCAATACGGCCGCTACCGTTGAGGATTCGCGCGCTTTGCAAAGCGAGGTCTTGCGCAGCACTGCTGATGCTGCCGTTACGGTTGTCGAGCAGGGAAGCAATGGTCCAGGCCCCGTTGATCGTGCCAGTCTGGATGAATTTGCCACCGCTGTTGCTCAGCGCCGGCGTGGTGATGGCAAGGCGCTCTGCCTGGACGGTGCCGCTGTTGCCGACGCTTTGCGTAGCGTTGAAGGTGACCTGCTTGGCCGCGACCACGGTGCCGCTGTTGCTCAGCGTTTCGGCCGCAATGCCGAGATCCTGCATGCTGGTCAGCGTGCCGCTGTTGTTCAGCTGCTTGCCGTTCAACTGCAGCTGGCCATTCGCGCCCAGCGTGCCGGTATTGATGATGTTGCCCGTCGCGGTCACGGTGGCGTTGCCGGCCACGGCCACCACACGGCCGCCGTTGTTGAGGCTGCCGGTGTTCAGTGTCAGCCTGTTGCCGGCTTCGATATTGCCGTCGGTTGAATCCAGCGCGCCGTCGTTGGTGATGGCCAGCGCATCGCCCGAGGCCAGGGAACCGGCGCGGTTGTTGATCGATTGCGTAGTGACCTGCAGCTGCCGCTGCGCCACGATCTGCCCGCCCACGTTGTTCAACGTCGCGGCATTAACCGCGACATCGCCATTGCTGACCAGCTTGCCGCCGTTGTTGTCGAGCGGACCGGAAATGCTCAGTTTGCCGGTGCCGGCCAGCGCAATCTGGCCGCCGGCATTGTTGATCTGGCTCGCAGCGAGGCTCAGATCGGCGGCATTGCTGCCAATGCTGCCGTTGCGGTTGTCGAGCAGGCCGCTGATTGCAAAGCTGCCGTTCTGCACACCGGTCTGGCGCAGGGTGCCGGACTGGTTGTTCCACTGGCCCACCGTCAGTGCAAAGCGGTCGGCCTGCAACTGGCCCTGCTGACTGTTGTCGAGCGTGGCGCCCTGCACCTGAAGCTGGCCCGCGCTGGCGATCAGCCCGCCCTGGTTCACCACGTCGGTGTTTGCCGTGACCTCGAGGCTGCCGGCGCCGGATTGAATCAGCCGTCCCCGGGTGTTGTTGACCGTCGCGCCCGAAATCCGCATCTGGCCGTTGCCGGTCAAGCCGATCTGCCCGTCGGTGTTGTCGAGCTGCCCCGAACTCAGCCCCTGACTTTGCGCGGCACTGCTGATCACACCGCCCCGGTTGTCCACCAGACCGCTCAGCATCCAGTTGCTGGCGGTACTGCCGGTCTGAACCAGTTGGCCACCCGCATTCGTCAGCGACGCGCCGTTGATGACGACTTGCTCGCCCTGTACGACCCCGCCGTTGCTGGTATCCAGTGCATTCAGCGTCAACGCACCGGCAGTCGCGGTCTTGCCGCTGTTTTCGAAACGGTCCGCCTTGATGCCCAACGCCTGTACGCCGGTCAACGTACCGCTGTTGTTCAGCTGTCCCGCATTGACCTGCAGCTTGCCATTCCCGCCCAGCGTTCCCTGGTTGTTCACCACATCGGCACTGACCGTGCCATCGCCGGCCAGCACCGCAATCCGGCCCTTGCCGTTGTTGGTCAGCGTGCCGCTGTTCAGGGTCAATCCGTTGCCGGCCTCGATGGCCCCGTCGCTTGCATCCAGCAGGCCGGCGTTGTCGATGCGCAGTGCATCGCCGGCAATCAGCGTGCCGGACCGGTTCGAGAGCGTTTGCGAGCCGACCACCAGCTGGTGTTGCGCCGAAATCTGCCCGCCGTTGTTGACCAGCGTGGTGGCGTCGATGCGCGTGGCACCATTGCTGGTCAGCTTGCCGCCGCTATTGTCGATCGGACCGGCAAGGCTCAGTTGCCCGTTGCCCGCCAGTACGATCTGGCCACCGGCGTTGTTGATCTGACCAGCCGCCAGACTCAGGTCGGTCGCGTTGGTTGCGATGCTGCCGTTGCGATTGTCCAGCACCCCGCTGATCGCAAAGCTGCCGTTCTGCGTACCCATCTGGCGGATGCTGCCGGACTGGTTGTTCAACTGGCCCACGGTCAGTGCAAGGCGGTCGGCCTGCAGCTGGCCCTGCTGGCTGTTGTCGATCCTGGCCGCATTCAGCTGCAAGGTACCGGCGCTGCCGATCAGCCCGCCCTGATTGGTCAGGGTGTTCGCGGCGGTGATCTGCATCGTGCCGGCACCGGTCTGGATCAGCTTGCCGCCGCTGTTGTCGACATTCTGGCCGGCCAGCGCGATCTGCTGCGCCGACAGCGTGGCGGCGCGGGTGCCGAGGGTTCCGCCCGCATTCGCATTCAGCCCACCGGCCGCAGACACGGTGGCATTGTCGAACTTCAGGTCGCCTTGCGTGGCGCGCACGTCCAGCGCGGCCGCACTTTGCAAGGTTCCGCCGCTGGCATCGACCGCAGCGGCCTGCACGGCCATATTTCCGGCGGAGACGGTCTGCCCGGCCAGCCTGACCGTACCGCTGCTGTTCACGACCAGCGCGCCTGCCCCCTGCAACTGGCCTTCGGCCGAGAGCCCGGCCGCCAGCGTACCTTGCTGGGTCAGGCTGCCGACCTGCGCCGTCAGGTTCTGCCCGCTGGCCAGCACACCGGTGTTGGTCAACGCACCCGCAACGGCCACGTTCAGGCCCTGCGTCGCATAGAGTTGCCCGCTGTTGACCACATCGCGCTGGGCGTTCACGGCCACCGTCGCGGCATTGGTCTTGCCGCCAAGCGTCAACCTGCCCGCGCTGTCGATCTGCAGATCCTGATTGGCCGCAAGCGTACCGGCCGAGTTGACGCCAACACCGGCCTCGGTACCGACAAGGCGGATCTTGTCGGCATACATGCCGCCCAGTTGGGCAACGTCGATGGACACGCCGGGGGCATTGGCATCCGCTGCGAGGGCCTGGACTGCCATGTCGGCATAGTTGATGCGATTGGCGCCGGCAATCACGTTCAGTTGCCTGGCGTATACACCGGCATTGATCTGGACCGCACGTGCAATCAGGTCGACCTGATCGAGATTGTTGCCGTTGAAACCGGCGCCGCCCACCGTGATCAACCCCGAAGTCACCCGGAAGGCGTCGAGGCTGCCGCTACCGCCGAATACCGGCATACCGGTCGTCAGTGTCGCCCGGTTGCTGTTGATGAAACCGCAACCGTCACAGGTAATGCCATTGGGGTTGGCGACGATGACGTTGGCGCGCTGCCCGGCGACTTCGAGATAGCCGCGCAATGCACTCGGATTGCCGGACGTCACCTCGTTGAGGATGGTTCTTGCCGCACCGCCAGCCAGATTGGCATTGCCGTCGACATAGCCGCCCAGCTGGGTCTGCGTCAGCCCCTGGGCATTGTTGAGAATGGCGCCCTTGGCCTCGACATTGAACTGGTCGTATTTGTTGTGCGATACACCCGCACCATTCGGTGCGGCGATATTGACGATCGGCAAACCATTGGCCGTGGTTTGTACCGTCGGACGCTGTCCGGGTGCGGCATTGCCATCGGCCACGATCGGCCCGGCGGCCAGAACAGGCTGTGAAGCAAGACAGAACAGCGTGAATGACAGAACAACACGACGCAACATTGACGGCGCTCCCGGAATACCGGTCGCCAATGCAATCGAATCAGCCTCGGACAAGGAGTTGCGATACTGATCCATGATTTTCGACGTGTCTTTCTTCATTTCTGCAATCCAGTGCAATGCGCGCGCCGACCGGTCGGTCGCACGTGTTCACAGCCACTTGCCGTGGCCATGTATTCGCTACAGGGGTATCTAGCCGGGGTACGGAAAGGCCAATCCGCCCACACAACACGGCTGGCCCTTCCGTATTCACGAGCTATGTTCAGTCGGTGCCGTATTTCGGTGAATGCGGCCCGTACAGCAGACCGTTCGGGCCACCGGCGGACAGCATGCGTACGCTGGCCAAGCCGGCAATCGGGAACGTCGCATCGGTCACATTGTTCGCAATCTGTTTGATCGCAGCGGTAATCAGCATGCCCAGCAAGCCGTTCGAAGCATTGTTGCTCTGCTCGTTGCTGGCCGCCGATGCCGAACCGGTCCACAGCACGTCCCCGGTACGCAGGTCGACCAGTCTGGCTTTGGCCGCCACGGTCGTGATGCTGTCCAGCACCACATAGCTGGTGCCGTACTTCGTGACCGTGACGTACAGGGCCGCATCCGCGCCGAAAATGTCCTTCAGCTTGGCGGGCGAAGCATCGTGCATTTCCGCAGGCAGGCTCAGGCCGTTCTGCTTGAAGGTCTCGTTGACCAGCGCGACCGGCAGGACGTAATAACCCGCTTCGGCCAGCGGAAACGTCATTTGCGACAGCATGCCGTAACTTGCCGCCACATCGGGCGATTCGTTCAGCGGCGGCAATACCAGAATCGACCGTGGCTTGCTCTGCTTGAACGCGGTGTAATCCTGCGCAGCCCGTTTCGGCGTGGCACATCCGGCAACCAGCAATACCACCGACAGGCATGCCGCCAATTTCAATAGTGCTTTCATTGTCTTGCCTGCCTTATTGCTTGTAGTTTTTCAACAGGAAATCCATGTAGGCCACGGACTCGGGGAAAAGCGCCTTTTCGGTATTGAATTGCTGTACGGCCTGATCGCCCTTGCCGATTTCCGAATACAGCATGCCGAGGTGAGCGTGATAGCCCGGCGGCGGCATTGCGCCATTGGCGCGAATTTTCTGGAAGCTTTCTTCCAGTGCCGCAATCTGCGTTTCAGGCGCCTGCCCCTGGAAATGCTTGTAGACCTGTTGCTGATAACCGCCCCATTGATAGAGCGTCTTCGGCGCGGTGTTGCAGCCGGAAAGAAGGACGCCGGCCAGCAGGGCCGCCGGCAGTGCACATTGCCTCAACATGATTTTTCTCTTTTCGTTTTGAATTATTGCTTGGCCGGATTCCAGGCACCCGATTCGACGGCCGATACCAGATTGTTGACCGCCTCGCGCATGGCCAGATCAAGCACCTTGCCGTTCAGCGTCGAGTCGTAGCTGGCCGTGCCGCCAAAACCCACGACCTCGCGATTGGACAGGCTGTATTCACCGGCGCCCTGGCTCGAATACACCACTTCGGACGTGGCGATACTGACGACATTCAGGCTGACCTTGGCATAGGCAATTTGCGACTTGCCGCGCCCGAGGATGCCGAACAGCTGCTGGTCGCCCACTTCCTTGCGGCCGAATTCGGTCACGTCACCGGTAATGATGAAGTCCGCGCCCTTGAGCTTTTGCGCCTGTTTCTTGATCGAGGCTTCCTGCTGCAGCTCTTTCATGTTGTCGCGATCAAGCACATTGAAGCGATTGGTCTGCTGCAAATGCGTGATCAGGATCGTTTTCGCCTGTCCGCCCAGACGGTCCACTCCATCCGAGAAAATGCCGCGCATATAGGCCGAACGGTTGTCGAACTGCCCCACCGCCACCGGCGTGCGAACGCCGGTATACGGCCGGCTCGCGCTGTCGACCTTCTTGACCGCCAGCGTGGTCGAGCTCTCGGTGGCGCATCCGGACAGCGATGCCGCCGCAATCGCGACCAGGGCCAGCAGAACCGGTTTGAACTTGTTCATTTTCAACTCCTGATTGAAGCCATCAATCCGTGCGCACGGGCGCATGAATCAGTATTGATATACAAGCTGAAAGCCCGTCGTCGGCTTGCCGTCGCCAAACCCTTCCGGGTGATAAAGCGGCCAGCCGATGAAGACGTCGTAACTCACGCTGCCCGCCGGACTGCCATAGCCCCCCCGCAGGCCGAGCACGGCCCCAGCCAGTCTGGTCCCCGGCAGGTTGACGGCATTGGGGCCGTAAACCTGGCCATAGTCGACGCCGACATAGACCGACTGGCCGGTATTCCACAATGGCGTATCGACCTCGTTGCGCCAGTAGAAGCCCTTCTCGGCAGTCAGGCTGTTTTCGCCGTCGAAACCGCGCACGGTAAAGCGGCTGCCGATCGATAGGTCCTCGGTGAAATACAGCGTGTCCCGCGTTGTCTGTCCGTGCAGCGTGCCGGTGTAGCGCAAGGGCATTTCGCCAATCCGGAATGGCGCAACCAGCGTCGCATCCAGGCTTTGCAGCTGGTAATAGAACGTCGGCACCTTTTCGCTTTCGGTCGGGAAATCCTGCATCGCGCCAAACCACGGCACGCCTTTGCGATAGGCCGCGGTCAGATCCAGCTGGATCTGGTCCCAGAATCTCCGGTAATTGAACCCCAGCTCCGCAAAGCTGTTGGCACGGCGCTGGACTTCGATTTCGGTATCGTCGATGAAGCTGTGCGTGATCCGTTTTCCGGTCTGCGCCTGAATCGAGAACTGTGTCGACTGATCGCGGTACACCAGCCGGTTGATGCGGAGCGCCATGTTGTCGGAGACGCCGCTGGATACGAAATCCTGTGCAACACCGGCAATCGTCTGGTGGTAACGCGATTCGTTGGCGGTCGCGGTCAGCGTCCAGTACCCCCACGGCACCGAGTAATACAGACTCTTGCCCAGCGACCCCAAGCCGCCGCGATTGAAGTCGGCGTCATGCGTATAACCGATGTTGAGCAGGTCGTTCAGGCCCAGCGGGTTGTCCAGCGCCAGCGACACACCCGCCTGGTACTTGCCGGTCGAACGAGATCCGGTGTCGTCCAGGGTCGCCACGACCTTCCAGAACTTGCCGCGCTTGATGGCGATCACCACATCGCTCTCGCCGGCCAGTTTGCCGGGTACGATCTGCATGTCCACATCCTGGCTGGGTACGCGCTTCATCTGCTCCAGTCCCTGCTCCAGGTCCCTCAGGTTCAACAGCTGACCGCGTTCGGTCGGAAACGCACTCCGCCAAGTACCGTATAGCGACGGATCGGCAAAGCGGATTTCGCCGATCCAGCCCGGCATCACCGTCAGCGCCAGCCGGCCACCCGACAGATCCTGCTCCGGCACCAGTACGCGACTGGTGATGTAGCCGTGATCAAGCAACTGCTGCGTCAGCTGTTTGGCGATGAATTCAACGCCCTTGGCACCAACACAACGCCCGGCAAAGCGTTTCGCCATCGGCGAAAGCCAATGAAATTCACCGTTCAGCAAACGCCCGGCATCGGCGAGGTGCAGCGTCTCCAGCGCATGCAGCGGGATGGTCAGCGTCACTTGGTTGACCACGAAACACGTCGACTCAACCGGCAGCTTTTCATCGGCCGAAACGGCTTCCGGCACTGGCAGCGCAACCCTAGGCTCGTTGAGCCGGTCCTGACGCTCCTGCTCCTGCTGGCGCTGTTGCTGGCGGATGATCTGCTCGTCGCCGGACGGCAGTGCATATGCCGAATGCGTAACCACCATGAAAGCCAGCAAATACGCCGCGTTTTTCAGCAGCCCCGGCCGCCCACCGGCCACGCCACCACGAAGACTTTTTTCCCGCACGAAATTCACAGCGCTTCAGCTCTAGAAGACATCAAACACTGCCGGCTCATTACTCCGCCGATCACACTGTGCCAAGTAAATACGTAAGAAATCACTTAACCCAGTCAGACAGATAACAACAAGTCGTTCAGTAAGAAAAATACTACCATCTGTCCGAACATCTTAATAAAACTTACACACTTTCTAGTTGCTTTTTCGCAAAAAGATGCTAATGGCATCAAAAACACCCTACAGCACGGTGTCCGCGCATTCAGACCTAACGCCATGCGCAAGAAAGCATCTGAATCGGGCGACATCAACCGCTCCCGAAATCCGTCAGGCTGATGATGTATACGGTACACACCACCCCGCCGGGCTACCCGCCTCCTTTCAACGGCAAGAACCAAGTAGAGAAAAGCTGACCCGGCTTGGAAAAGGTCGTCAGCAAACAAAAACGGGGCGATCCCGTTATCGGTGCGGCTTGTCCGGTCCCGAATCCGTAGTCCGTCAGGACGATGAGCATCGCCCGCGCCGCCCGGCTGGCATGATCCGGGTATGGCCCCTGCGTTCCCGACAAGCCGGCGAATGCGTGTTGCGCGGTCGCGGCCATGAAAAAGGGGCCCTTTCGGGCCCCGTGAAGATCGCTCAAACGTGAAACGGTATTGCTCAGCTGGAGAACACGCCCTTCTGCTGCAGTTCGCGCAGCGCATCTGCGACAGCGGCGATGACGAAGTCGATCTGCTCTTCGGTGTGCGCGCCGCAGATGAAGTTGACGTCGCGGCGCAGCAGCACGCCACGGCGGGCCATGGCGGCCTGGAACGGCTGCATCAGCTTGACGTGCTCGGCCGGATCCTTGGCCATCAGGAACAGCGGGATCGGATCGTAACCGTAGATGCGCAGCGGCGCGCCGGCGGCTTCGGCAGCAGCGTTGACACCGGCACGGAGGCGACGGCCCAGTTCGGCGATGCGGGCCACGTAATCGGTTTCGCGGTAGACGCCGATCACGGCTTCGCAGACCGCCAGCGACAGCACTTCACCACCGAAGGTCGTCGAGACCTGCAGTTCGTCAAGGCGGCGCAGGTGACGCTCCGGGCCGGCGATCGCCGACAGCGGCATACCGGCGGCAATGCCCTTGGACAGGCAGACCATGTCGGCATCGACGCCGAAGAATTCCTGCGCGCCGCCCAGTGCCAGACGGAAGCCGGTCACGACTTCGTCGAGGATGAACAGCGTGCCGTTGGCCGTGCACGCGGCGCGGACTTCCTGAACGAACTCGCGGCTCAGCACGCGGTTGTACGGCACCGACAGCAGCACGCACGCCAGCTTGTCACCGAGTTCGGCAATCTTCGCCAGCAGCGCCGGCTCGTCCGGCGGCGTGAACAGCGGCATGCGCGTGGTGTTGTCGGCCACTGCCTTGGGCACGCCCGGGGTGTCGAACTGGAAATGATCATGCCAGCCGTTGTAGCCGACGGTGATGATGTGTTCCCGACCGGTAATGTGGCGCGACAGGCGAACAGCAGCCGAGGTCGCGTCGGCACCGGTCTTGAAGAAGCGGGCCATTTCGGCGTTCGGAATGATCTCGACCAGCGCCAGCGTCGCACTGATTTCGACTTCGGTCGGCAGCGAGTGCAGCACACCCTTGGCCAGATGCGACTGGATCGCGCCGACCACCGCCGGGTGGTTGTGGCCCAGCGTGTTGGCGGCCAGGCCGCAGATCATGTCGAGGTACTGGTTGCCGTCGACGTCGTCGACCAGCGCGCCCTGACCACCGGCGAGGTAAACCGGGAATTCGCCGAGGGCGAACATTTCCGGGCGCTTCATCATCGACTGGGTCACGCCCGGGATGAGCTTGCGCGCGGCTTCAAGCATCTGCATCGAACGCTCGATGTTCAGCGGGCCGGTAATGGCGCGCGGCAGGGTCGTGGGCTTACTGGCAACGGTTTCCATGAGTTTTCCTTGGCGTTTACTTGAAATGGGGGAGGGATGAAATCACTGCAATCACGCGGCCACCGCGACAAGGCGGCGAACGCGGACCAGCAGCCAGAGCAGACAGAGCGCAGCCAGACTGCTCGCCGCAGCCAGCCAGCCGACGGTGCCGAAGCCTTGCAGCGCACCGGCGGGTGAAACGACGATCATGTGGCCGGCCACCCAGGCGCCGAGGCCCGATGCACCGTCACTGGCGGCGATATTGACCGCGAGGTAGCGGCCGCGCAGGTGCGGCGGCACCATCCCGGTCAGCAGCGCCATGGCCGGAATCGCCCGCCCGGAGGTCAGTACCATGAAGGCGATGAAGACCGGCAGGACCAGCCACAGCGGCGACGGCGGCAGATGGCTGAAAATCAGGTGCGGTACCATGCTGGCCAGCACCAGACCGACGAGCACTTGCGCCTTGCCGAAACGGTCGACCAGCTTGCCGATGCGGGGCATCGCATACAGCGTCGCCGCGCCGGCCGCGCAGTACAGCCATGGCAAGGTATCGAAGGCGATGCCGACGTTGCCGACCAGATACGCGCCGAGATAGGGAATCAGCAGGAAGCTGGCGAACACCACGGTGAACGTCAGCAGCCAGCCCAGCGGCAGGCCCGGCATGCGCCAGATTTCGCCAAGGCCGCTCCGCGGCGCTTCGCCGTTCAGATGCCCCTTGATCGCCGGCAGGCACCACGCCAGCAACACCCAGAACACAGCGGCCAGCGCCGCCACGCCCCAGAACGGCATGCGCCAGCCGCCCATTGCCGCCAGTGCCAGCCCGACCGGCACACCGGCAACGGCGCAGATGCCGAAGGCCGACATCACCGTACCGATGGCCTGACCGCGACGTTGCGGCGGAATCACATCGGCGACGATGGTCATCACCACCGCCCCCATCAGTCCGGCGCAGCCGCCGGCGACGAAGCGGGCGGCCATCAGCCAGCGGTAGTCGGGCGCCAGCGCGCAGGCCACGGTCGCGCCGATGAAGCCGGCGTACAGCAGCAGCAGGGTCGGCTTGCGATCGAAACGGTCGAGCCAGAACGAGCCGAGCACCCCCATCAGTGCCGACGCAAAGGTATAGGCGGACACCAGCAGGCCGAACTGGCCGGCGTCGATGCCGAACGCCGGCATCAGCTCCGGCGCCAGCGGCATCAGGATCATGAAATCGAGGATATGGCTGAACTGCAGCGCAGCCAGCAACCACAGCAACTGCTTTTCCTGCCGGGGTTCGAGCAAGGACATCGGGTATTCCTGGTGTAGCGGATCAGGGGATCCGGTGGGTGAATCTGGTCATCAAGCGATGGCAGGCGGAACGTGCACAGCCAATGCACCGGCGACCCAATCAGCATGCAGTGATCCGGGGCCGATAAAAAGCTGCAAATGCGAATCAATTGCGTTTCTCAAACGAAAAATTCCGTACGACAAAAGTCCCAAGCAAGTTTTTCGGGCATCGTTATGCCGGTCGGATACTACACCAATAATGATTTTCATTATCATTTAAAAGCAGATCGCAAGTCCCCTGAGCAACACCGGGAGCCCAGTGTGCAAAACCGCCGGCGTCCGGGCCATCCGGCCCCGTCCCGAGGGTCGGTCCGGCCCAGCCAGCGGGCGTCCGGACCGGTGTGCAATCACTGAAACCTGCACAACGGCCCCGGCAAGACGCACCGATGCAACCGGGTTTTGCGAACCGCTTTTACCCAGCGCAGCGAAGCACAGACCGCTGCCCAACCCCCGGATCCAAGCGATCCAGGCCGCGCCGCACGCCCGTGCCCGGCCACCCCGAAGCCTTGCGAGGACGCCATGAATTCCAAGCTGCTCGACGCCAATCCGCTCGCCGCCACCCCGATTGAAACCCCGGTTGCCGCCAACACCCTGCTGGACGACTACGGCGACGACGCCACCTTCTTTTACGCCTCGCCACGGCTCACCTTCCTGGGCAAGGGCCTGCATGCCCGGCTGCGCGAGCCGGGCCGCGAGGCCTTGCTGGCCCATCAGGTCGGTGAACTGCTCGCCGGTGCCCGCCAGGCGGGTATCGCCGCGCCGATCGTCGCCGGCGCCCTGCCCTTCGACGCCGACGATGCCGCCGTGCTGTTCGTGCCAGAACAGATCATCCGCGCCGGCCGGCTGGCGCACGGCCAGATTCGCGCCGCTGCGCCGCAGCCGCTGCGGGGCGAGATCCGCCAAGTGCCCGAAGCGGCGGTCTACCACCACGCGGTCGAAGAAGCGCTGCATCGTTTTGCGACGACCCCGCTGGAAAAAGTCGTGCTGTCGCGCGCACTCGAAGTCCATGCCCCGGGCGGCATCGACGCACGCGCACTGCTGACCCAGCTCGCCGCCCACAACCCGAACGGCTTCACCTTCGCGCTCGATCTGTTCGAACGTGGCGGCCACAGCATTCACCGGCCGCTGCGGCTGATGGGCGCCAGCCCGGAGCTGCTGGTCTCGCGCCACGGCCGCACGCTGACCGCGAATCCGATCGCCGGCACGCTGCCGCGCAGCAAGGATCCGGTCGAAGACGAGGCACGCGGCCAGTCGCTGCTCGCCTCGGTCAAGGACCTGCACGAGCACGCGCTGGTCGTCGATGCCGTGGCCAAATCGCTGGCGCCGCTGTGCAGCACGCTGATCGTGCCGCCGAAGCCATCGCTGATCAAAACCGCGACGCTGTGGCACCTGTCGACCATGGTCCACGGCGAAGTCGCCGATCCGTCGACCAGCGCGCTCGATCTGGCGCAGGCGCTGCATCCGACACCGGCCGTCTGCGGCCATCCGCGCGATCTGGCCCACGCGGCGATCCGCGAGCTCGAGCCGTTCGAGCGCGGCCTGTTCACCGGCATGGTCGGCTGGATCGACGAAACCGGCGACGGCGAGTGGGCGGTGACGATCCGCTGCGCCGAGGTCGACTCGGACAAGGTCCGCCTGTTTGCCGGCGCCGGCATCGTGCCGGCATCGACCCCGGAAAGCGAACTGATCGAAACCGCCGCCAAGTTCCGCACCATGCTCAACGCCATGGGGCTGGAAGCGCAGCTGGAGGACCTGCTGTGAGCAGCACCCCGACCCTCGCCCACATCGAAGGCTTCACCCCGTGGCCGGCCGAGGCCGCAGCCCGCTACCGCGAACTCGGCTACTGGCGCGGCGAAACGCTCGGCGCCATGCTCGCCCGCGTTGCCCGGCAGTTCCCCGGCCGCACCGCACTGATCTGCGGCAAGCGCCATCTGTCGTACCACTATCTGGACGAGCGTGCCGACCGGCTGGCTGCCGGCTTCGCCCGGCTCGGCATCGCGCCGCAGGATCGCGTGATCGTGCAGTTGCCGAACATCGCCGAATACTTCATTGCCTGCTTCGCGCTGTTCCGCCTCGGTGCGATTCCGGTCATGGCGCTGCCGGCGCACCGCAGCGCCGAGATCGGCTTCTTCGCCGAAACGACCGGCGCAACCGCCTATGTGATCGCCGACCGCCACGGCGGTTTCGACTACCGGACGCTGGCCCGCGACGTACAGGCACGCAGCCCGTCGCTGCAGCATGTGATCGTCGTCGGCGACGCCGCCGAATTCACCGGCCTCGACACCCTGTACGTCGAGCCGGCGACGCTGGCAAACGTCGATGCGTCGCAGGTCGCGCTGATGCAGCTGTCGGGCGGCAGCACCGGTACGCCGAAGCTGATCCCCCGCACGCACGACGATTACCTCTACAGCGTGATCGAAAGCGCACGGATCTGCGGTTTCGATGCCGAAACCGTCTACCTCGCCGCCCTGCCGGTGTCGCACAATTTCCCGCTGTCGTCACCGGGTACGCTCGGCACGCTGTGCGTTGGCGGCACCATCGTCCTGGCGCGCGACCCGGCGCCGGAAACCGCCTTTCCGCTGATCACCACCCACCAAGTCACCGTCACCGCGCTGGTGCCGGCGCTGGCGCTACTGTGGTTGCAGGCTGCACCGCAGCACGCACCGCTCGCCTCCTTGCGGATGCTGCAGGTCGGCGGCGCGCGGCTATCGGCCGAGGCGGCCCGCAAGGTCAAACCGCTGCTCGGTTGCCAGCTGCAACAGGTGTTCGGCATGGCCGAAGGCCTCGTCAACTACACCCGCAACGGTGATCCGGACGATCTGGTCATCCAGACCCAGGGCTGCCCGATCTCGCCAGATGACGAAGTCCGCGTGGTCGACGACAACGATGCCGACGTACCCGCTGGCGAAACCGGCCACCTGCTGACACGCGGCCCGTACACCATCCGTGGCTACTACAAGGCGGCCGAACACAATGCCCGCGCCTTCACCGCCGACGGTTTCTACCGCACTGGTGACCGCGTCCGCCTGACGCCCGAGGGCTACATCGTCGTCGAGGGCCGCAGCAAGGACCAGATCAACCGGGGTGGCGAAAAGATCGCCGCCGAGGAAGTCGAGAACCACCTGCTGGCGCACCCGCAAGTCCGCAACGCCGCGCTGGTGGCGATGCCGGACGACTGGCTCGGCGAGAAAAGCTGCGCCTTCATCGAGCTGGCCGCGCCCAGCGAAACGCCGGCACTACGGCTCGCGCTGCAGCTGAAAACCCATTTGCAGGGCCGTGGCCTTGCCGCCTACAAGATTCCCGATCGCATCGAGTTCGTCGACGCCCTGCCGCTGACCGCGCTGGGCAAGGTCAGCAAGGAAACGCTGCGCCGCCAGCTCGCTCAACCCGCCCATTCCGTATAAAAACACCAGAGACCGTCATGGCCATTCCCCGTATTGCTTCGTACCCGCTGCCGACCGCCGCCGACCTGCCGACCAACAAGGTGAACTGGACGCCCGACGCCGGGCGCGCCGTGCTGCTGGTCCACGACATGCAGCGCTACTTCGTCGATTTCTACGACCAGAGCCAGGCGCCGGTGCCCGAGCTGGTCAGCCGCATCCGCGCACTGATCACCCGCTGCCGTGCCCTGGGCATTCCGGTGGCCTACACCGCGCAGCCGGGCAACCAGACGCTCGAAGACCGTGCCCTGCTGACCGACTTCTGGGGCACCGGCCTCGCCGCCGATCCCAGGCTGACCGACATCATTGCCGATCTGGCACCGACGCCGGTCGACACGGTGTTCACCAAGTGGCGCTACAGCGCATTCAAGCGCAGCAACTTCGAGCGCTGGATCAAGGACGCCGGCCGCGACCAGCTGATCATTTGCGGCGTCTACGCCCACATCGGCTGCCTGTCGACCGCGCTCGAAGCCTTCATGCTCGACATCCAGCCCTTCCTCGTCGCCGATGCCGTTGCCGACTTCTCGCGCGACGAACACCTGATGGCGCTGAACTACGCCGCCGGCCGCTGCGCCAGCGTCACCACGCTGGCCGACACGCTGGCCGCGCTGCCGCTGCCGACCCTGAGCGCCGATCTGGTCCGCAGCGATGTCGCCGCACAGATGGGCCTGACCACCGCCGACCTGCTCGACGATGACAACCTGCTGCTGCTCGGCCTCGATTCGATCCGCTTGATGACACTGGTGGAACGCTGGCGCGCGCTCGGCGCCGACGTCGGCTTCGTTGATCTGGCCGAAACGCCGACGCTGGCCGCGTGGACCGCCCGGCTGTGCGGCGAGGTCGCCCATGCCTGAATATGAAGTGATTTCACCCGCGGCCCTGCCGCTCAGCGAGGCGCAGCTCGGCATCTGGCTCGGGCAGCAGCGCGCCGGCTTCGACAGCACCGTTTACCACGCCGCCGAAGCACTGATCATCGACGGCCCGCTCGACGTCGCCGCCTTCACGCAGGCGCTGGCGACGACGCTGGCTGAGGCCGAGGCCCTGCACGTGCGCTTCGTCGAGATCGACGGCCAGCCGGTGCAGCAAGGCGGTGTGGCACCGCGTGCGCTGCAGATCCGTGACTTCGACGGCGACGCCAGTGCCGAAGATGGCGCACTGGCCGCCGTGTTCGATGCCGAGCTCGTCAAACCGTTTTCGCTCGCGGATGGCCACCTCTACGACCACGTGCTGTTCAGGCTTGGTCCGCAACGGCACGCTTGGCTGCAGCGCGCGCACCATATCGCGCTCGACGGTTTCGGCTTCAACCTGATCGCGCGTCGCGTCACCGAACATTACCGCGCACTGAGCAGCGGCCAGCCGCTGTCGGCCAACGGCTTTGCGGCCATGGCACCGGTGCTCGCCGAAGAAACCGCCTACCAGGGCGGCGCCCTCGCCACCGACCGCGACTACTGGCTGGGCGCGCTCGCCGGTGCGGCCGAGCCAGCCTCGCTGTCGAGCCGTACGCCGAATGCGCTCGCCCGCGGCCTGCGTGCCGGCGGCCGCTTGCCCGATGCACTCGCCGCCAGCCTGAAACAGCGCGCCCGCGAATTCGCCGTCGACTGGCCGGAGCTGCTGCTCGCCGTCGTCGCCGGCTGGCTGCAGCGCGAACGCGGCGGTGTCGAGGTCACCCTCGGCCTGCCGATGATGCTGCGCCTCGGCAGCGCGACGCTGCGCGTGCCGTGCATGGCAATGAACATCATCCCGCTGCGCACCGCCACGCCCGAAACGGCCGACCTGCGCACGCGGGCGCAAACGACCCGCGCCGCCATGGTCGGTGCACGTCGCCACCAGCGCTACCGCTACGAGCGGCTACGCCACGACCTCGCCGCCGCGCCGGATCATCCGGCCAGGCCGTTCGGCACCGTCGTCAACATCATGCCGTTCGACTATCCACTGGCCTTCGGCGACTGCCGCGCCAGCGTGTGCAATGTGTCGGCCGGCCCGGTCGACGACCTGTCGCTCGCCGTCTATGTCCGTGGCGACGCGCTGCATCTGGACCTCGACGGTCACCCCGAACGTTACGATCAGGCCACCCTCGTCCACCATCGCGGCACCTTGCTGTCGCTGCTGGAGAACTGGCTGGCGCTGCCGCAAGCCGCGCTCGCCGACTGGCCCGACGTGCCGCGCGTGCTGCACGGCGATCCGCTGGCGGAAACGGCCAGCAACGTGCCCGCGCGGATTGCCCGGCAAGCCAGCGCGCAACCCGGCGCGATCGCGCTGATTGACGGCCCGCTGACCTACAGCTACGCCGCGCTGCATCTGGCCGCACTGCGGCTGGCCGGCCGGCTGGCCGAAGCCGGCGTCGTGCGCGGTGATCTGGTCGCCACCCTGCTGCCGCGCGGCAGCCAGGCCGTGATCACGCTGCTGGCCATCCATTACGCCGGAGCCGGTTATGTCGCGCTCGACCCGAGCCACCCGGCCGCGCGGCATCAGGCCGTGCTTGATCAGGCCGGCGCACGCGTGCTGGTCGTCGACAACGCGACCGATCTTGTCCTGCCCGCCGGCACCCGGTTGCTGGCGCTGGTCCACGCCGACGGTAGCGAACACACCGAGCTGGCCGAGCCGGTCGCCACCAGCGACAACGACCCGGCCTATCTGGTCTTCACGTCCGGATCGACCGGCGTGCCCAAGGGCGTCGAAATCCGACATGGTGCGCTGGCACATTTCGTCTCCGCCGCCGCACAACGCTATGGCATCACCGGCGACGACCGCGTGCTGCAGTTTGCACCGCTGACCTTCGACGCCAGCGTCGAGGAAATCTTCGTCACGCTGTCGGTTGGCGCCACGCTGGTGATCCGCGACGACGCCATGCTCGAATCGATGGGCGATTTCCTCGCCGCGTGCGAGCGCGAGCACATCACGCTGCTCGACCTGCCGACGGCGTTCTGGCACGAACTGGCCTACAGCCTGGCCTCGCAGTCGCTGAGCCTGCCGGCCAGTCTGCGCACGGTGATCATCGGCGGTGAAGCCGCGCAAGCCGAGCGGCTGGCGCAATGGCAGGCCGTAGCCGGTGAGCACGTCCGGCTGTTCAATACCTACGGCCCGAGCGAATCGACCGTGGTCGCGACCAGCGCCGATGTCTCGGGCTGGCGTGCCGCCGACGGCCGCAGCGACACGGCGATGCCGATCGGCACGCCGTTGCCGGGTCTTGCCGCAGTACTGCTCGACGACGCGGGCCTGCCGCTGCAGGGCTTTGATGTCGAAGGCGAGCTCTACCTGATCGGCCCGACCCTCGCCGCCGGTTATTACGGCCGCGCCGATCTCAGCGACGAACGCTTCGTCACGCTGGACACCCTGCCCGGCGCGCCACGCGCCTATCGCACCGGCGATCGTGTCCGCAGCCTGAACGGCGTGCTCTACTTCGCCGGTCGCGTCGACGACGAGTTCAAGATCAGCGGCTACCGCGTTTCGCCGCTCGAGGTCGAAACCGCGCTGCTGCGCCACCCGCAGCTGAAATCGGCGGCCGTGCTTGGCCAGACGCGCGCCGACGGCAACAAGCAGCTGGTTGCCCACCTCGTCGCCGAAGGCGAACTCGATACCGCCAGCCTGCGTGCGTTCCTTGCCGAAACTCTGCCGGCGGCGATGATTCCGACGGTGTTCCACTTCGCCGCATCGCTGCCGACCAATGCCAGCGGCAAGATCGACCGCAAGGCACTGGCCGCGCTAGCGCCAGCGACGACGGTCACCGAAACCGTTGTCGACGACCCGCTGCTCGCCACCGTGCTCGCGGTCTGGTCGCAAATTCTCGGCATCACGCCGATTGCGCCCGATGCCGATTTCTTCGCCCTTGGCGGCCAGAGCCTGCAGATGATCCAGGTGGCCAACCGGCTCAGTGGCGAACTCAAGCGCCCGGTGCAGGTGGCCACGCTGTTCCGCCACCCGACGCCTGCCGGTCTGGCCCAGGCGCTGGCTGCCGGTGACGTCGCGGCGCAAACCGGCATCAGCGCTGTGATGCTCGCGGACGCCGATGTACCGAAAGACTGGTTTGAAGCAGCGCCCGCCGGCAACGACGCGGCTGTGGCGACACCGCCCCGCCGCATCCTGCTGACCGGCTGCACCGGCTTCGTCGGCGCCCACCTGCTCGACCGCTTGCTGCGCGAAAGCAATGCCACGCTCGTCTGCCTCGTCCGCGCCGGCAGCGATGGCGAAGCGCTCGAGCGCGTTCATGTCGCGCTGGCCCGCCACGGCCTGTCCCGGCCGCTGCCGGCCGGCCGGATCGAGGCGATCGCCGCCGACCTGGCCGCGCCGCAGCTGGGTTTGAACGACGTCCGTTTTGCCGCGCTGTCCGCTTCGATCGACGCAATCTGGCACAACGCCGCGCAAGTCAGCGTCGTCCGCGACTACCAGAGCCTGCGCGCCGCCAACGTCGGCGCCACGCGCGAGCTGGTCCGGCTGGCCGCGCCGCGCCGCGTGCCGCTGCACTACATCTCGACACTGGCGGTGGCGCAGCCGCTGGCATTGTCGTTTGAAGCGGCCGAGCGTTTCGTGCCGGCACACCGTGGTCTGGCCGACGGTTACCAGCAGAGCAAGTGGCTGTCCGAGCATGTGCTCGAAAACGCGGCCGCACGCGGCCTGCCGGTCGCCGTGTACCGGCTCGGCCGGGTCGTCGGCCCGCGCGGCCGGCCGTGGGTCAACCCGCAGGATCTGGTCTGGCGCATCGTGCGCGCATCGGTCCGGGCCGGTTGCGCACCGGACTTCGACGTCGACGAGGTCTGGACGCCGGTCGACATCGTCGCGGACACCGTCGTGCGGCTGGCAGCCAGGGGTGCGGCGCAGCAGGGGGGCGTCTACCAGCTCTCGTGCAACGGCATGGTCAGTCTGGCCGACGTGTTCGCGGCGCTGACGGTGTTCGGCTACGCGCTCGAGCGCTGCAGCATGCCCGAGTGGCTGACGCGGGTTGCACTGCACGCCGACGAAGACGACCGCGCAACGCTGTCGTTCTTCGAGACGCGCAGCGGCAACGACGTGCTGCGCATGGGGCCGATCCGCCATGAGCGCATCCTCGCGCTGCTGCCGGATGCCGATGCTGCGCCGATCGACCGCGGCACGCTGTTCGCCTACTTCGGTCAGGCCGTCGCCAGCGGATTGCTGCCGGCGCCGCTGTCGCAACCGGCGTAAACGCCGGGTGACGTGGGCCGGCCTGATCGGCTGGTTCACGCACCTGCATCAAACTGTCTTTCATCGCCGCGTTGCTATCATGACGGCTTGTCCGGATTCAGGAACGCCTTCATGCCCTTCCCGCTGCGCCATGCGCTGGCCGCCATCCTGGCCGCCGGCTTCGCCCAGACCGCATCGGCCACTGCGCTGAGCGAATGCCTCGGCTTTGCCCGCACCGACAAGGTGCTGATCGTCAACGCCGACGATATCGGCATGCATCCGGATCTCGACAAGGCCGCGTTCGCGCTGATCGACAAGCAGCAGATCCAGGACCTGTCGATCATGCCGCCGACGCCGAACTTTGCCGCCGCGGCGAAGATGGCACGTGACCGCAAGCTGGCCGTCGGCGTCCATCTGACGCTGACCAACGAGTGGCAGGACAAGCAGTCCTGGGGCAGCGTGCTGCCGAAAGCCGACGTGCCGTCGCTGTACAACCCGCAAGGGCGCTTGTGGGCCACCACGCAGGAAGTCGCCCGGCATGCCGATCCGGCCGAGGTGAAGAAGGAACTGCTGGCGCAGATCGCCAAGGTGCGTGCCGCCGGCCTGACGGTCACCCACCTCGACGCGCACATGGTGTTCTGGGCGGCCAGCCCGGCACTGCTGAAAATCTATACCGAGCTGCCACGCGAGACCAGCATCCCGATCGTGATGCAGGGCTTTTTCATGCCGGCGGCCAAACAGCTGGAAGCCACGCGGCAAATCCAGGCCGAAGGCATCGTCACGCCCGATGCCTATTTCATGCACTACAACCCGGACCAGCGCAAACCCGGCCAGCGTTACACCGGCTACGACAGCTGGATCGGCACGCTGCCGGCCGGCATCAACCATCTGGCCATCCATCCGGCCGAGGACAGCCCGTCCGCGCGCACCAGCATCGCCGATCTGGTACTGCGGCTGTCGGACTTCGAAGTCTGGAGCAGCCCGACGATCCGGCAACTGGGCAAGGACCTCAAGTACACCGACTACCGGGCAATGCGGGCACTGCAGGACAAGGTGAACGCCGGCGGCAAGACCTGCCTGAGCCGCTGACCCGGTACGCGATCACCGCTTGCGCGTGTAGCGCGCGATCATCAATGGCGCCCACTTGCCGTCGGCGTCCTGCGCCTCCGAGCGCATCACGCGGTGATCGGCGTCGATGATTTCGATCACGTCGTGGAACACGCGGGTCTGGCCGGGATTCATGCAGTCGGGCCCGGTCGACGACAGCGTCAGGATGCGGCCGCCGACATCGAGTTCGCCGTCGTAGATCCACATGTGGGTCATCATCGAGCCGACCCAGCTGCCGGTGAAGCGCTGCGTATCGGCGTTGAAACCCAGCGTGATCTGCATCGTACAGGGATCGCCGTCGGGCATCGTGCTTCGCCCGTCTCCGATCACCCAGACATCGCCCAGTGCGCGGACGGACTCGGTGCCAGTGCTTTTCTCCGGCGTCTGGTCCGGCGGCCCCTGCATCTCGCATTCGAACGTCCAGTCGCCCAGCAATTGTTGCAGCCAGCGGTGCTGCTGCAGGACTTCGGTTTTCATGGCCGGCTCCTTCATCCTCTGAAGTTGCCAGCCTAGTCAGCAGTGCGGTGCAGCAAGGCCGTAAGCTGCCGAATGGCGGCACCTTGAGCGGCGAGCAAAATCCAGTGCAGCGGTGCTGGCAAGGGGCCCTTTAGGGTCCGAAGCACTGACAGTACAAGTCGTACGGCAAGCGAGCGCAACGCAGCCAGCAGGGCTTGGTTCGTCGCGCTCAGTCGTCGCGGGTCAGCACTTCCAGCAGCTCGACCTCGAAAATCAGGTTCGAGTTCGGCTTGATGTGCGGCCCGATCTGGCGCTCGCCATAGGCCAGATGCGCCGGTACGAACAGCTTGCGCTTGCCGCCCACCTTCATCCCCATCATGCCCTGATCCCAGCCCTTGATGACCCGGCCGGTGCCGATCACGCACTGGAAAGGCTGGCCGCGATCGTGCGACGAGTCGAACTTCGTGCCGTCTTCCAGCCAGCCGGTGTAATGGGTACGGATCAGCGCGCCCTTGACGGCTTCGCGGCCCTCGCCAACGGCCAGGTCTTCGATCCGGAGTTCTTCATTGCTCATGGTGGCGCTCGATACGGTAAAGAGAAGAAGCCGAGGATTCTACCACCGCCCCCCTTTGCCGCCCGTCGGCCGGCCGTCGCGCCGCCTCTACCCGTCCATCCGTTTCAGCACCTGCAATGGCGCGGCTCCAGCGCCGATCATCCTGCCTGCTCCCTGCGCGCCGCGACACAAAATGCAACTTTTTAGTTGCATTTATCGGTCCGAATCGCATACTGCAACAAGCAACCATTAAGTTGCCTATTGAAGTCCCAAAGGAGCCCCATCGTGAACGACTACAACCAAAGCCTTGTCCTGGCCGCCATGCCGGCCGACGTCTATGCCGCCCTCACCACCTCCGCCGGCCTGCGCGGCTGGTGGACGGTCGACAGCGATGCCGATCCGGCCGACACCGTCGGCAGCGAATTGCGCTTCCGCTTCGGCTCGCACTACATGCACATGCGCATCGAGCAACTGACGCCGTCCGCCGAAGTGCATTGGTACTGCACTGCCGCATTCACCGACGTCGACGCCTTTACCCGCAAGGACGAATGGGTCGGCACGCGGATCAAGTTCCGTCTTGCAGCGACCGGCGACGGCCAGACCCGTCTGGACTTCGTCCATCTCGGGCTGGTGCCGGAATTCGAGTGCTACGATTTATGCCAGAACGGCTGGCAGCACTTCCTCACCAGCCTGCAGCAGTACGTCGCCACCGGCACCGGCACGCCGTACCGCCCGGCCGAACCGCACCCTGCCGTACCCATCGCAGCCTGAAGGACCACACCATGAGCACTGTCAGCGAGACCGACCGGATCGAACGCAGCATCGTCATCAACGCACCACGCGAGCGGGTGTGGCGCGCACTGGCCGACGCCGAATCCTTCGGCACCTGGTTCGGTGCCGACCTCAAGGGCCAGACGTTTTTGCCGGGTCAGCGCACGCGCGGGCCGATCACCATCAAGGGCTTCGAGCACATCCACTTCGACGTGGTGATCGAACGGATCGAGCCGCAACAGCTGCTGTCCTACCACTGGCACCCTTATCCGGTCGACCCGGCGATCGACTACGAACTGGAAACGCCGACCCGCGTGGTCTTCACGCTGCACGACGCGCCGGACAACACCACGCTGCTGAAGGTGGCAGAATCCGGCTTCGACAACGTGCCCCCGCACCGCCGGCTCGAAGCGTTCCGCATGAACGGCAACGGCTGGGCGGCGCAACTGGAGAATATCGCCCGTCATGCCAGCGCCTAGTCCCCCCGTTGCCCACGACCGCAGCGATGTCATCCACGCCAGCGACACGCTGGCGCGGGTGTTCGCCGCGCTGGGCGACCCGATCCGGCTGAAGCTCGTCGCCGTGCTCTGCGCCGGCGGCGCGCTCTCGATCGCACAGCTCACCGCCAACACCGACATCAGCCGACAGGGCGTGACCAAACACCTGCAGGTGCTGGCCGAGGCCGGTGTCGTGCGCGACGTGAAAATGGGGCGGGAACGGCTGTGGCAACTGGACCCGGCACAGATCGAAGCCGCCAGACAGACGCTGGACGTGATCGGCCACGAATGGGGCATTGCGCTGCAAAAGCTCAAGCTCTTTGCCGAATCGCCGTAACCGGACGTGAACACGGGCGACGGCCTGAGCCCGCCTCGCCAACGTCTCAAAGCATCACCCGGCGAACGTTGGGAAATCTTGCACCAAAAACGAAAAATGGTTATTTAAAAATCATTTAATATTCCTTTTTAACTTAAATCGCTGCTTGCTAGATTGCCTCTTCGTCACGACACGCCCCTCTGTGGCCCATGAATGAGGAAAATCCGATGAGCACACTGAATCGCTTCAAGTACTTGCTGCCGTCGCTGGCACTGGCCGGGGTTGCGCTCACGGCGCAGGCCGACGAGGTCACCGTCGCTTATCAGACGACGGTCGAACCGGCCAAGGTGGCGCAGGCCGATGGCGCCTACGAGAAAGCCACCGGCAGCAAGATCAACTGGCGCAAGTTCGAAAGCGGCGCCGAGGTCATCACCGCCATTGCGTCGGGCGACGTGCAGGTCGGTTACGTCGGCTCGAGCCCGCTGGCCGCCGCCGCCAGCCGCTCGCTGCCGGTGCAGACCTTCCTGATCGCAGCGCAGATCGGTTCGGCCGAGGCGCTGGTGGTCCGCAACGGTGCCGGCATCAGCAAACCGGCTGATCTGGCGGGCAAGAAGATCGCCGTGCCCTTCGTGTCGACCACCCACTACAGCCTGCTGGCTGCGCTGAAGCACTGGAAGATCGACCCGTCCAAAGTCCAGATCGTCAATCTGCGGCCGTCCGAAATCACCGCGGCCTGGCAGCGTGGTGACATCGACGCGGCCTATGTCTGGGATCCGGCGCTGGGCAAGGCCAAGGAAAACGGCAAGGTGCTGGTGACCTCGACCGACGTGGCCAAATGGGGCGCGCCGACCTTCGACGCCTGGATCGTCCGCAAGGATTTTGCCGAGAAGAATCCGAAGTTCGTCGAACAGTTTGCCCGCGTCACCCTCAAGGCCTACGCCGACTATCAGGCCAATCCGAAGGCCTTCGCCACCAACGCGGCCAATGCCGAGAAAGTCGCCCGCATCACCGGCTCCAAGCCCGGGGAAGTCGCCGCTCTGCTGGAAGGCAACCGCTATCCGGTCGCCAGCGAGCAGGCGAAAATCCTGGCGGCCCCCACCGTCAAGGCGCTGACCGACACCTCGGCCTTCCTCAAGGATCAGGGCAAGGTCGACGCCGTCCAGCAAAGCTACACCGGGTACGTGAACGGCCGCTTCGTCCAGACGGCAGGCAAGTAGTACACCGCAATACCACGGCCGGGCTTGCCCGGTCGTCCCCGCTCCTGCACAGGAATTCCCCCATGTCCTCGCTGATCGTCGATCGCGTTTCGGTACGCTATCCGGGTGCGCAAGGCACCGCGCTCTCGGATGTGTCGCTGACCGTGCCACCGGAAAGCCTGGTTGTAGCGCTGGGCCCGTCCGGTTGCGGCAAGACCACGCTGCTGAACCTGATTGCCGGCTTTATCAAGCCTACGAGCGGGACGATCACGCTGGATGGCGAACCGGTGACCGGCCCCGGCGCCGAGCGCGGCGTGGTGTTCCAGGACGATGCGCTGCTGCCCTGGCTGAACGTCGGCGACAACGTCGCCTTCGGCCTGCGCCTGCGCGGCGTACCGCAGCGCGAACGCGAAGCCCGTGCCCGCGAAGTCCTGCAACTGGTCGATCTGGCGGGCCATGCCGGACACAAGGTCTGGCAGCTGTCCGGCGGCATGCGCCAGCGCGTCGGGCTGGCACGGGCACTGGCGGCCAACCCGCAGGTACTGCTGATGGACGAACCGTTCGGCGCGCTGGATGCCTTCATCCGCGAACAGATGCAGGCCCTGCTGCTGCGCATCTGGCGCGAAACCGGCAAGCGGGTTTTCCTGATCACCCACGACATCGAGGAGGCCGTCTTCCTCGCCACTGATCTGGTGCTGATGTCGCCCGGGCCCGGCCGCATCGTCGAGCGCCTGCAGCTCGACTTCGGCCGCCGCCACGCAGCGGGCGAACCGGTACGCAGCATCAAGGCCGACCCCGGTTTCATCGCCGTGCGCGAGCACGTGCTGGCACGGGTCTTCGCCCACCGTACGAACCGTGCCGAGGGAGCCATCGCATGAACAGCGCCGAACTGACACTGGGCGAGCACGTTTTCATTGCCGCCGAAGCCGCGCAACCGACGGCCCCCGAGGCCGAGGCCGGGCCGCGCAGCGCCCTGCGCATCAGCCTGCTGACGCTGGCCGGCGTATTGCTGCTGTGGTGGGGCGTCTGCGCCAGCGGCCTGATTGCCCCGCTGTTCCTGCCTTCGCCGCAAGCGGTGCTGGCCAAGCTGTGGCTGACGGCAACCCGGGGCTACATGGATGCCACCCTCTGGCAGCACTTGGGCGCGAGTGCCTTCCGCATCGTGACCGCGCTGATCGCAGCGGTGCTGTTTGCCGTTCCGGTCGGCATTGCCATCGGGTTGTCGCGTACCGCACGCGGCGTGCTCGATCCGCTGATCGAGTTTTACCGCCCCATTCCGCCGCTCGCCTATCTGCCGCTGATCGTGATCTGGTTCGGCATCGGCGAGCTGTCCAAGGTCCTGCTGATCTATCTGGCCATTTTTGCGCCGATTGCCATCGCCACCGCCACCGGCGTGCGCAACGTCGATCCGACCCGGCTTCGGGCCGCACAGTCGCTGGGCGCCAGCCGCTGGCAGCTGATCCGCCACGTCATCGTGCCGTCTGCCCTGCCGGACATCCTGACCGGGGTGCGCATCGGTCTGGGCACCGGCTGGTCCACGCTGGTCGCCGCCGAGCTGGTCGCCGCCACGCGCGGGCTGGGCTTCATGGTGCAGTCGGCGGCCCAGTTCCTCGTCACCGACGTGGTGGTGCTCGGCATCATCGTCATCGCCGTCATCGCCTTCACGCTCGAGCTGGGGCTGCGCGCGCTGCAGCGCCGGCTGGTGCCCTGGCAAGGCCAGTCCCGTTGAATCCGGAGTCCCCCATGCCCCATTCCATCACCCTCACCCCGCTCAGTCCCGCGCTCGGCGCCATCGTCGACGGCGTCTCGCTGGCCGGACCGCTGAACGACAGTCAGCGCGAAGCGCTGAACGATGCGCTGCTTGCGCACGAGGTGCTGTTCTTCCGCAATCAGCCGCTGACACCGGTACAACAGCGCGACTTCGCCCGCCAGTTCGGTGACCTGCACATCCATCCGATCTATCCGAACGTGCCGGAGACACCGCAGATCCTCGTGCTGGATACCCACGCGGACAACCTGCCGGACAACGACAACTGGCATACCGACGTCACCTTCATTCCGACTCCGCCACTCGGTGCGGTGCTGTCGGCCAAGCAGTTGCCGCCGACGGGGGGCGACACGCTCTGGGCCAGCGGCACCGCAGCCTTCGATGCGCTGTCGCCGCAGCTGAAAACGCTGCTCGACGGCCTGACGGCCACGCACGACTTCGCGCTCTCCTTCCCCGCCAGCCGCCATGCCGTTTCCGACGCGGGGCGGGCCCAGTGGGAGGCGACCCGGGACAAGCACCCGCCGCTGTCCCACCCGGTGATCCGCACCCACCCCGTCACCGGGCGCAAGGCGATCTTCGTCAACGAAGGCTTCACGCTGCGCATCAACGAACTGCCGCCACGGGAAAGCGCCGCGCTGCTGGCCTTCCTCTACGCCCACATCGCCCGACCGGAGTTCACCGTGCGCTGGCGCTGGCAGGTGGACGACGTGGCGTTCTGGGACAACCGGACCACCCAGCATTACGCGATTGCCGACTACCTGCCGGCCCGGCGGGTGATGCATCGCGCCACCATTCTTGGCGACGCGCCGTTCTGATTTCTAAACTACTCCCACCCTCTCAGCATCGAGCCGCCATGCCCCGTTTCCGCCATGCCCTCTCCGCCCTGACCCTCGCCTTTGCCGCAACCCTGCCCGCCCACGCGGCAGACCTGCGCATCGGCCTTGCCGCCGACGTCTCGTCGCTGGACCCGCACTTCGTCAATATCGCCCCCAACATCGCGCTGTCTTCGCACCTGTTCGAATCGCTGACCAGCGTCGACGCGAACGGCAAGCTGCAACCGGGACTGGCGACCAGCTGGAAGGCGGTCGACCCGACGACCTGGGAGTTCAAGCTGCGGCGCGGGGTGAAGTTCCACGACGGCAGCGAGCTGACCGCCGACGATGTCGTCTTTTCGCTCGACCGCCCGGCCACGCTGACCAACAGCCCGGGGCCGTTCACCAGCTACACCAAGCCCATCGTCGCCAAGCAGGTGGTCGACCGCTATACGGTGCGCCTCAAGACCGCGACCCCGTACGGCCCGCTGCCGCTGGACGTGAATTCGATCTTCATCGTGTCGAAAAAGGCTGCGCAGAACGCCACGCCGGAGGACTTCAACAGCGGCAAGGCGCTGATCGGCACCGGGCCGTTCAAGTTCGCCAGTTTCAAGCGCGGCGAAGCCATCGAGCTGGTCAGGAACCCGCAGTACTGGGGCGAGAAGCCGGCGTGGGACAAGGTGACCTTCCGCATCCTGACCAGCGACGCGCCACGTCTGGCCGCCTTGCTGGCCGGCGACGTCGATGCCATCGAGAACGTGCCGACCGCCGACATCGCCCGGCTCAAGGCCAATCCCAAGTTCGTACTCGCGCAGCGTGCGTCGTGGCGCACGCTGTTCTGGCAGCTGGACCAGTGGCGCGACAACTCGCCCTACGTGACCGACAAGGCCGGCAAGCCGCTGGCCAAAAATCCGCTCAAGGATGTCCGGGTCCGGCAGGCCATTTCCAAGGCCATCAATCGCGATGCGCTGGTCGAGCGCACGCTGGAAGGGCTGGCCATCCCCGCCGGCAACATCGTTTCGCCGGGCATCCTCGGCAATGCCAAAGCCTTGAAGCCGGAAGCCTACGACCCGGAAGGCGCGAAGAAACTGCTGGCCGCAGCAGGCTATCCGGACGGTTTCGCGCTGACGCTGCACGGCCCGAACAACCGCTACATCAACGACGAACAGGTCGTGCAGACCGTCGCCCAGCTGCTGACGCGCGTCGGCATTCAGGCCAAGGTCGAAACGCTGCCGCTGTCGGCCTATTTCGGCAAGGCGCGGGCCGGCGACTACAGCGTGGCACTGCTGGGCTGGGGGTCGCTGGCCGGTGATTTTGCGCTGCGCTCGCTGGTCGGCACGCCCAATCCGGACACCGGCTGGGGCAGCTGGAACTGGGGCAGGTACAGCAATCCGAAAGTCGACCAGCTGGTAGCGGCCTCGCTCGCCAGCGTCGAGCCGCAGGAACGCGAAAAGCTGGCCGAACAGGCCGCCACACAGGCGCTGAAGGACTATGCCGTCATCCCGCTTTACCACCAGTACGCCAGCTGGGGGCTGAAAAAAGGCATCAAGTTCACGCCGCGCGTGGATGAGTTCAGCTTTGCCTGGCAGTTCAAGCCGGAATGAGCGCGGCACTGATCCTTTCATACCGCATCACGTCCTGAGGCCTTCATGTCGGGCTTCATGATCCGGCGCCTGATCCAGGCGCTGCTGGTGCTGCTGACCATGTCGGCGCTGGTCTTCGTGGCCGTGTTCGCGATCGGCGATCCGCTGGCACTGCTGGTCGATCCGCAGGCCGACCGGCACGACATCGCTCGTGTCCGCGCCGGGCTGGGGCTGGATCAGCCATGGTGGGTGCAGTACGCCCGCTTCGTCGGAGCGATGGCCCATGGCGATCTGGGGCGATCCTTCGTGCATGGCGAGCCGGCCATCCGGCTGGTGCTCGAACGCATGCCTGCAACGCTGGAGCTGGCCGTCGCGGCGCTGCTGATTGCGCTGCTGGTGGGCGTACCGCTGGGGCTGTGGGTGGGGCTGCAACCCCGGTCCTGGTCGGCCCGGCTGATCGACGCGCTGTCGCTACTCGGCTTTTCGCTGCCCACCTTCTGGGTCGGCATGATGTTCATCATGCTGTTCGGCGTCTGGCTGGGCTGGCTGCCGACCGGCGGGCGCGGCGAAACAACGCTCTGGCTGGGCATTCCGCTGTCGATCGGCTCGCTCGACGGCTGGCGCCACCTGCTGCTGCCCGCGCTGACACTGGCGCTGTTCAAGTGCTCGCTGCTGCTGCGGCTGACCGCCAGCGCCACGCGCGAAGCATTGCGCCAGGACTACGTCCGCTTCGCCCGCGCCCGGGGGCTGCACCCGGCGCGGATCGTGTTCGTGCACGTGTTCAAGAACATCCTGATCCCGATCGTGACGGTCAGCGGGCTGGAATTCGGCTCGCTGATCGCCTTTGCCGTGGTCACCGAAACCGTGTTCGCCTGGCCCGGCATGGGCAAGCTGCTGATCGAGGCCATCGGCCAGCTCGACCGGCCCGTCGTTGTCGCCTACCTGCTGGTCACCGTCACGCTGTTCGTCACCATCAACCTCGTCGTGGATCTGCTCTATGCGCTGCTCGATCCGCGCGTGCGCCTCAGGAGCCGGCCATGAGCCGCCGCGGCTGGTTCAGCCTGATCCTGCTGGCGGCCCTGCTGCTCGCCGCGTTGCTGGCGCCGTGGCTGGCGTCGCAGAATCCGTACGATCTGGCCACGCTGGACATTCTGGATGCACGCCTGCCACCGGGCAGCGCGGCCCTCGACCACGGCGGCACCTACTGGCTGGGTACCGATGCGCAAGGCCGGGACATGCTGTCCGCCATGCTGTACGGCTTGCGCATCAGTCTGACCGTCGGCGTACTGAGCACGCTGCTGGCACTGACGGCAGGCGTGGTGCTCGGCCTGCTCGCCGCCTGGCACGGCCGTTGGGTCGATGCACTGATCATGCGCGTGGTGGACATCCAGCTCTCCTTCCCGGCCATCCTGCTGGCGCTGGTGCTGCTGGCTCTGACGGGGCCGGGCGTGTCCAAGATCGTGCTGGCCTTGCTGGCGGCACAGTGGGCCTACTACGCCCGCACCGCACGCAGCGCCGCGCTGGTCGAGTGCCAGAAGGATTACGTCGCGGCGGCCAGGCTGTTGCGGCTGCCGACGTGGCGCATCCTGTTGCGCCACGTCCTGCCCAATTGCCTGCCGACCCTCTTGACCGTGGCCGCCCTGCAACTGGCCGCCGCGATCTCGCTCGAAGCCACGCTGTCCTTCCTCGGACTGGGGCTGCCGGTCACCGAGCCCTCGCTCGGTCTGCTGATCGCCAACGGCTTCCAGTACCTGCTGTCCGGACGCTACTGGATCAGCGTGTTTCCGGGACTGTTGCTGGTCGTCGTACTGACCAGCTGCAATCTGCTGGCCGACGCGCTCCGCCAGCGGGCCGATCCGCGCGAGGCCGGACGATGAGCGTCCTCGACGTGAAGGACCTCACCATCCACATCGGCGACACCAAGTCCCCTGCCCATGCCGTCGACAGCGTCAGCCTGCATATCGAACGCGGCGAGGTGGTCGCGCTGGTGGGCGAATCCGGCTCCGGCAAAACGCTGACCGGTCTGGCCATCGCCGGCCTGCTGGACCCGCCGCTGCGTCGTGTGGGCGGCGAGATCACGTTGTTGGGCGAAGACCTGAGCGCCCTGCCGGAGCGCCAGTTGCGCCGCCGGCGCGGCGACCGTCTGGCCATGGTGTTTCAGGACCCGATGGCGACATTGAACCCGGTTCTGCGGATCGAAACCCAACTGGTCGAAACCATCCGCGCCCACCGCAACGTCGGCCGCAGTGCAGCCAGGGACGAAGCGCTGGCCATGCTCGACGAGGTGGGCATCACCTTCCCGGCACAACGGCTGCGCGCCTACCCGCACGAACTCTCCGGCGGCATGCGCCAGCGGGTGGCCATTGCCGCCGCGCTGATCAACCAGCCTGCGCTGCTGATCGCGGACGAACCGACCACGGCGCTGGATGTCACGCTGCAAGCGCAGATTCTGGCCCTGATCGACCAGTACCGCCGCGACCACGGCACCGCGGTACTGTGGATCACCCATGATCTGGGGGTGGCGGCCGGCTTTGCCGACCGGGTGCTGGTCATGTACGCCGGCCAGATCGTCGAATCCGGCCCCTGTGCCCGGGTATTGCACGCTCCGGCCCACCCCTACACCGCCGCCCTGCTGGGCGCGATTCCCGGCAGCGTACCGCCCGGCACACCACTGGCCACGCTGCCCGGCCAGCCGCCCAGCCTTTCGCCGCCGCCCGAAGGCTGCCGCTTCCGTGCCCGCTGCCCGCGCGCCGAGGCCGCCTGCATCGCAGCGCCGCCACAAGTTGCCGCCGGCGAGGCGCGGACGGTGCGGTGCTTCTTTCCCTTGGTCACCCCGCCATGAACGAGCCCCTGTTCCACGCCCGGAACATCAGCCAGAGCTATATACTGGCGAATGGCTGGCGCCAGCGGCGATCCACGCTGCAGGCGCTGGATGATGTCTCCCTCGCTCTCCACGCAGGCGAAGCGGTCGGCATCGTCGGGGAATCCGGCAGCGGCAAATCCACACTGGCCCGCATCATCGCCGGCCTGCTGCCGCCCACCGCCGGCGAGCGCTTCTGGCAAGGACAACGCCTGCCGGACGGGCCGCGCGACGGCATCCAGATGGTGTTCCAGGACGCGGCATCCGCCCTCAACCCGCGCGCCCGCGTGGCAGAGCTGATCGCCGAAGCACCACGCATCCACGGCTTGATCACCGGCGACGAAAGCGACTTTGTCGCCACCCAGCTGAGCCGGGTCGGGCTGGACCCGCAGCTGGCGCAACGCTATCCGCACCAGCTCTCCGGCGGACAGCGCGCCCGCGTCGGCATTGCCCGTGCGCTGGCCGTGAAACCGCAGCTGCTGGTGTGCGACGAAGCCGTTGCGGCGCTGGATGTGTTGATCCAGGCCCAGATTCTCAACCTGCTGCAACAGCTGCGCCGCGAGCTGGGATTGACACTGCTGTTCATCAGCCACGACCTCGGCGTCGTACGCCACCTGTGCGAGCGGGTCGTGGTCATGCACCACGGCCGGATCGTGGAGACGGCCGCAGCCGGGCAACTGGTCGGCTTGCCCCAAGCTTCCCTCTCCCGTTCCTGAACGGGTCCCGAATCGAGGTCATCCGGTTGGTTCTCGTTTCCCGGAGACGTTCCGGGTGGCTAAGGTATGCTGGTCCGGGTGTTTGCCGCCCAAGGCGGATTCGGCGCGTAGCGACAATCCGCCGATTGTCTGCACCATTAACCTGATCCGGTGTGCCGCAATTCAAAAGCCAAACCGCCGGTCCCACCCGGCTGGCGGGTTACTTTCTTTGCTTCGCCAAAGAAAGTAACCAAAGAAAGGCGACCCGAAGCGGCAGGCGCTCCGCACTACCCTGCATCGGTCGCGAGCCAAGTCATGAAGCCGACTCGTCTCGCTCCACTCCTCGGCTGCCTTGGACGGGATTGGGGTGGAATGCAAAGGTCAGAGCTAAGCGGTGGAATGGCTCCACCGATTACCGACGCGATCACACGAATCCGGCTTACTGCGATGCCAGTGGCACACCGCCCCGATTGTCCGTAACTAGGAACCCCCACAGGGGCGCGAATGTGGGATCGCCTTTTCTTTCGTTCATTGCTTTTGACGACGTAAAAAAAGAACATATGGGCGCGACGGAACGCGTATGTAAACGATGCGCCGCAGGCGTAAAACGCAAATGAAATTGAAACAATCGGCGCCGGCCTGCGCGGGTCAAATGACCCGCCCTACATGGTTGCGCAGAGGAATCCAACTAGGCGAAACCCAATACCTCTCAAGCTCCAGATTAATAGATTGTCAAAAATCTTAAAATCCACTGTGCATACCTAGTTCAACAATAAGCACCGTGCATGCCAAATTTCATTTTTCATAGCATCGGACGATATATTCGCTATATCCGCATTTATTTCCGTTAAAGTAATTCAGCCTTTGAACCCCCCCTCCTTTCATTGTCTTACCGCATACCTCCTTGCCCAAATTTTCAATCATAGCTTCATTGCCAGGAATTCCTCCATCTGCACCACAGTAAAACTTGGGACCCGCCAAATTCCGTCCATACTCACCAACGTAAAACGGGCGAATTTCTTTTATAGTCATATCTTTGACTTTTCTTCCTAAAATCTGATTACTTTCGGTCAGTAAAGAAACGGATTTTTCAGAGTCATCGACCCTTTTTTGCAGCCTATCAATTTCAGTTTTGGCAGTGCTCTGTAGAGCAGGCCCGAGGTACTTATCTTGCGGCAAATAAATCTCATACGGAGTGGAAACACCAGCTCGACCAATTGTCAGTACCAATGTGGCAGCAGAATAACTTCCGCCACTAGGGGAATCCGGGACTCTAACGCAGTTTATTGAAAAATCCCGATCAAATTTAACAACAGCAGATTTAGGTTCAAGCTCTTTCGGCCATAAATAAGCTCTAGGAGTTGTGCACTTTAATTTTGATTTATCAAACTCAATATCATCGACCTGTACCTCCATATACCCGTTGTTATTTCTACCAATTATTGTCAAGACATTGGGGGGAGTATATGTATATGTCACCACTAAATTTTGCTTAGAAATCTCTAAGCATTGATTGAAATTTTTCTGCGCATAATCCATGGATGTTTTAGTATATGTATCTTTGTACGAGTAAACATCGCTACTTTTTGCTGTATCACTACAGAATTGAGAAACAGTTTGATCTTTCGAAGAAAAAGCAAACTGGGCAGATATTGGCACACTTGCAACAATGGCAGCCACCCCCAAACCAGTATCACTCTCATTAATTGATCCATCTGACTTGCAAAATTTATTGAAGTATTGATTTTTTATTGCCAATTTCTGAATATTTATATCAATATTTGATAGTTGGTCTTTGTAGGCGACCAAACATGGATCAGCTGGGTCTGCCAAAGCGTATCTGCCGAAAAATGAAGCCGGAATCAGTAAGAAAAGTGTGATAAAACGCATAATCATCTCCTAGGCGTGGGGATCACCCTACACATTACTAGACGATTTTTTCCGATCTACTGCACTTTTTTGGAAAAAAACCCGCTAACTTCCCAGTCCCGAACGACAACTATCCAGGCCAATGGCAAAACCCGTAGAACCCTTCACAAAGGTCACAGGCATAACAAACATAGACAAATACAAAAACCATCTTGTATTATTTTTTAAAAACGCATAACAATACAAGACATACTCGTTAAAAAAGGGCCTTTCGACCCTTTTTTAACTCATCAATAATAATTCAATCCCAGCTCAACGCCCCACCAGTCTGGTACTCCGTCACGCGGGTTTCAAAGAAATTCTTCTCTTTCTTCAAGTCGATCATCTCGCTCATCCACGGGAACGGGTTGGTCACGCCCGGGAAGAGTTGGTCGAGGCCGATTTGCTGCATGCGGCGGTTGGCGATGAAGCGCAGGTATTCCTTGAACTGGCTGGCGTTCAGGCCCAGCACGCCGCGCGGCATGGTGTCTTCGGCATACGCGTATTCGAGTTCGACGGCTTTCTTGAACAGTTCGGTGATTTCGGCCTTGAACGGTTCGGTCCACAGCTGCGGGTTTTCCAGCTTGATGGTGTTGATCAGGTCGATGCCGAAATTGCAGTGCATCGATTCGTCGCGCAGGATGTACTGGTACTGCTCGGCGGCGCCGGTCATCTTGTTCTGGCGGCCGAGCGCGAGGATCTGGACGAAGCCGACATAGAAGAACAGGCCTTCCATGATGCAGGCGAAGACGATGATCGAGCGCAGCAGTTGCTGGTCCGTCTCAAGAGTCCCGCTCTTGAACTCCGGGTCGGTCAGTACGTCGATGAACGGGATCAGGAATTCGTCCTTGTTCCGGATCGACGCGACTTCGTGATAGGCGTTGAAGATTTCGCCTTCATCAAGGCCGAGCGATTCGACGATGTACTGGTAGGCGTGGGTGTGGATCGCTTCGTCGAAGGCCTGACGCAGCAGGAACTGGCGGCATTCCGGGCTGGTGATCTGGCGGTAGGTGCCGAGGACGATGTTGTTGGCGGCGAGCGAGTCGGCGGTGACGAAGAAGCCGAGGTTGCGCTTGACCAGACGGCGCTCGTCGTCGGTCAGGCCGTTCGGGTCCTTCCACAGCTCGATGTCGCGCTGCATGTTCACTTCCTGCGGCATCCAGTGGTTGGCGCACTGGGCCAGATACTTTTCCCACGCCCACTTGTGCTTGAACGGCACGAGCTGGTTGACGTCGGTGGTGCCGTTGATGACGCGCTTGTCGACGACGTTGACCCGCCCTTCAGTCGCAGCGCTGCCGGCACTGTTTGCGGTGGTGGAAATGGCGGAGTCTTCGAAGCTCAGCATGGTGCTTGTCCTTGTCTATCGATATTTGCAATGGCGCGGCTGATGCCGGCCGTGTTTATTGTTTGTCGCCCTGGTTCAGTAGCTGAACCTTGACGTTGGAAAAATCGCTGACGCCCCACATGACCTTCATGTGATTGAAGTCACGGGCCTGCTGATCGCTCAGCACGACGTCGGGCTTGAAATTCATGTTCAGGTGAAAGTCACCCAAGTACACCACCTCTCCGGCCCTGACGGTGAAGCGGTCCTGCCTCGGCAGGCTGATCACGTTGCGCATCCCGGCCTGCCCCAGCGTGTCCGGCATGCCCCAGTAGCCGTAAACGTGGCTGATGGTGTAGTTGCCCGGCGGCAGCGCAGTGAACGTCAGTCTGCCCTTGTCGTCCGGCACGTTGCCCGGTGCGCGGATGTAGTCGGTGTTCTCACTGGCGTACAGATTGCCGCTGATGCCGGCACCGTTGAACACCAGATTCGCATCGCCGCTGTCGGGTTGCAGGCTGTGCAGCGTGAATGCCAGCACTGCGTAACCCTGACCCGGCGGCGGCTGCAGCTTGCCGGCGTCGGTTTGCGGCTTCATCGACGCACACGCCGCCAACAGGATCAGCAGGCCGAGCGCGGCGACGCGTTTGTACCCTTCATGCACAAGCATGGCGCCCTCCAGTCCGCCCGCAGGCGGCTTCAGCTTCCGTACGGCAGATTGCCGGCTTGCGGCAACCTCACCTGTATGTTGGACAGCTCGTTGGCGGTTTTACTCATGACCAGATCATAAAAATCGCGACCGGACTGATTGCTGACCGACACGGACGGTGTGAAATCCAGCGCGACGTTGACATTGCCGACATAAACCACCTCGCCCGCCTGCACGCTGAACGTCTGCCCCAGCGGCAACCAGACCGGCTGGGTCCGCGAACGGCCACCCTCTTCGGTGTGCCAGCTACCCTGCACGTGCATCAGTTGATACTTGCCCGGTACCAGATTCAGCGAGAAGCGTTTGCCGGCAACACTGGGACCGTTCGGCGAACGCACTTCATCGCCCTCTTCCGCGGTCAGCACCTGTTCGCCCCGCGGCCCGCGCAACACCAGCGAGACCTTGGCATCGTCCGGTTCAACCGCTTGCCACGTCAGCGTCAGCAACACCGCAGCCTGCCCGGCTTGCGTCTCGACCTTTTTCGGCTCGTTGCTGCTGAACACCTGCTGCACTTGCGCGCACCCCGTCAACGCCAGGGCCAGCCCCAAGCCTGCCAGTACCGTCTTCATTCCCTTCTCTCCCCGCTGGCCTGCTCGTTGGCGGCCTTGTTGGCTTTCTTGTGAAACCGATTCATCAACCGCCTGCAGGCAAGCGGCTCAGGAATCGGGCCCGGCGAAGCGGGCTTGCGGAAGGCCGGCAAGCCGGCCTTCCTTCACTGCCTTACTGGCATGCTTCGCAGTCGGGATTGTCGATCGAGCAGAACTTCATGTCGGTCGCCGGTTCCATCACCGGTTCGGCTTCCACCGCCGGCGCCGCTGCCACGGCAGCCGGAGCGCTGTAGCCGCCATCCACCGGTACGGCGTTCAGCTCGCCGCCACGGCCGGTCGACTTCTCGGCGTTCGATGCCGCCAGCGTGCGGAGGTAGTACGTGGTCTTGAGGCCACGGATCCACGCATGCTTGTACAGCTCGTCCAGCTTCTTGCCCGACGCGCCGGCCATGTAGATGTTCAGGCTCTGCGCCTGGTCGATCCACTTCTGGCGACGCGATGCAGCCTCGACCAGCCACTTCGGATCCATTTCGAACGCGGTCGCGTAGATGTCGCGCAGGTCTTGCGGGATGCGATCGATGCGCGCCACCGAACCGTCGAAGTACTTCAGGTCCGAGATCATCACTTCGTCCCACAGGCCACGGGCCTTCAGGTCGCGCACCAGGTAGTCGTTGACCACGGTGAATTCGCCCGACAGGTTCGATTTGACGAACAGGTTCTGGTAGGTCGGTTCGATCGACGCCGAGACGCCGATGATGTTGGCGATGGTCGCAGTCGGGGCGATGGCCACGCAGTTCGAGTTGCGCATGCCGACCGACGCAACGCGCTGACGCAGTGCGTTCCAGTCCAGCCGTTCGGTGCGGTCGACTTCGAGGTTGCCGCCACGCTCTTCGGCCAGCAGGTTCAGCGAATCGAGCGGCAGGATGCCACGATCCCAAAGGCTGCCCTTGTAGCTCGGGTAGGTGCCGCGCTCTTCGGCCAGCTCGGTCGACGCCCAGTAGGCGTGGTAGCAGACCATTTCCATCGACGCATCGGCAAACTCGACCGCAGCGTTCGACGCATACGGAATCCGTTGTGCCAGCAGCGCGTCCTGGAAGCCCATGATGCCCATGCCGACCGGACGGTGCTTCAGGTTGGAATTGCGCGCCTTCGCCACCGGGTAGAAGTTGATGTCGATGACGTTGTCGAGCATGCGCATCGCGGTCTTCACGGTGCGGGCGATCTTGTCCTGATCAAGGACGATAGCGCCGTCGACATTCTTCAGGTGGTTGACCAGGTTGACCGAGCCGAGGTTGCAGACGGCGATTTCGTGGTCGTTGGTGTTCAGCGTGATTTCGGTGCACAGGTTCGAGCTGTGGACCACGCCGACGTGCTGCTGCGGGCTGCGGATGTTGCACGGATCCTTGAACGTGATCCACGGGTGACCCGTTTCGAACAGCATGGTCAGCATCTTGCGCCACAGCGTCAGCGCCGGCAGCTTCTTGACCACGCGCATTTCGCCGCGGGCAGCCTTTTCTTCGTAGCGTGCGTAGGTCTCGGCGAAGTCCTTGCCGTACTTGTCGTGCAGATCCGGTGCTTCGGCCGGGCTGAACAGCGTCCAGTCGGCGCCTTCGATCACGCGCTGCATGAACAGGTCCGGCACCCAGTTGGCGGTGTTCATGTCGTGGGTACGGCGGCGGTCGTCACCGGTGTTCTTGCGCAGTTCGAGGAATTCCTCGATGTCGGCGTGCCAGGTTTCCAGGTAGGCGCAGACCGCGCCCTTGCGCTTGCCGCCCTGGTTGACCGCGACGGCGGTGTCGTTCACCACCTTGAGGAAGGGCACGACGCCCTGCGACTTGCCGTTGGTGCCCTTGATGTGCGAACCGAGCGAGCGCACCGGGGTCCAGTCGTTGCCGAGGCCGCCGGCAAACTTCGACAGCAGCGCGTTTTCCTTGATGCCTTCGTAGATGCCATCGAGGTCGTCGGCGATCGTCGTCAGGTAGCACGACGACAGCTGCGAGCGACGGGTACCCGAGTTGAACAGCGTCGGGGTCGAGCTCATGAAGTCGAAGCTCGACAGCACGTTGTAGAACTCGATCGCGCGAGCTTCGCGGTCGATCTCGTTCAGCGCCAAGCCCATGGCCACACGCATGTAGAACGCCTGCGGCAGCTCGATGCGCTCGCCGTCGACGTGCAGGAAGTAGCGGTCGTACAGCGTCTGCAGGCCGAGGTAGCCGAACTGGTAGTCGCGGTCGTGGTTCAGCGCGGCGCCGAGGCGGGCCAGATCGTACTGGGCCAGACGGTCGTCGAGCAGCTCGGCGTCGATGCCGCGCTTGATGAATTCCGGGAAGTAGCGCGCGTAGGCGTGCACCATGTCTTCATGGCTGGTTTCCTCGCCGAGCACTTCGCGGCGCAGGCTGTCGAGCAGCAGGCGCGCGGTGACTTGCGAGTACGACGGGTCTTTCTCGATCAGCTGGCGCGCGGCCATGATCACCGACTTGCGCACTTCTTCGGCCGACACGCCGTCGTAGATGTTCTTCAGCGCTTCGTTCAGGATCGCGGCCTGGTTGGTCTCGTTGTCGAAACCGGTGCAGGCCGAGGCGATCAGCGCCTTGAGGCGGCCCAGATCGAGCGGACGGCGGCTGCCGTCTTCGTAAACGACGTTGATGCTGTCGTGGTGTTCGACTTCGTGTTCGACCTTGGCGTGCGAGCGCTCTTGCGAGCGCTGTTCGCGGTAGATCACGTAGGCACGTGCGACGTCGTGTTCGCCGGTACGCATCAGCGCCAGTTCGACCTGGTCCTGGATTTCCTCGATATGGATCGCGCCGCCTTCGGGCTTGCGGCGCATCAGTGCGCGCACGACCGAGTCGGTCAGGCCGGCAACGCGCTCGCGCACGCCAGCCGACGAAGCGGCCTGGCTGCCCTGCACGGCGATGAAGGCCTTGGTCACGGCCACCGAGATCTTCAGCGGCTCGAACGGCACCACAGCGCCGTTGCGACGAATGATCTTGTAGTTGGTGTAGGCGCTGTTGTCGTGTTGCGCGGCGGTGTCGACGGTATCGGTCATTCGGCTTCCAGTGGTGCTATCCAGCGGGGCGTACATGCGCTCTGTTCCTTCTGGCTAGAGGGGATTCTGATGATGTGCACAAGTCTGTGTATTCTTTGTGAAGAAACACAATATCTTGTGTCTGCAAACTAGTCTCAACACAAATACTAGGGGAAGACGGTCGGCTAGTGCAACTGCGCGATCATGTGATAAATGATGGCCGGCAGTACCACCGAAGCGGAGCGCGGCTCGCACGGCCAATCAGCGCGGCTGACGGATGTTGCGCGAACATGACAGGCCTGCGGAAAGCAAAAAAGGCCACCGTCATGGTGGCCTGAAGTGCCCCGCAGGGCAACGGGACACGCCGCTCAGTCGAGCAGATCCATGTAGTCCTTGCGCGTATAGCCTGCCATGCGGGTCCACGGCAGCGTCGCCGGCAGCGCCTGCGGCGCGACAGTGATCCGGCTCCAGCTACTGCCGTCGTCGCGGCCCGATTCGATCGACAGCGGCAACTGCCTGGCGGACGACCAGAGCACACGCACGTACTGCTTGTTCTGGCGCTGCTCGTACCAGCTCGCGCCATCCGGCGCCGGCTTGGCGACCCTGGTCATCTTGTCGAGCTGTTTACGATCGACCAGCGTCGCCGCAGCCTGCCACGAGCCGTCAAAACCGACTTGGGCGTAGTCGCCCTTGCCCATGACGATGACGGTTTTCTGGGCCGGGCGAACGAAGTTCAGCGCCACCACGCCCTTGGCATCGAGGTAGACATACTTGGCCGCGGTCGCGAAGTTCATGTCGTGATGGTGGTCGTGCTCGCCACCGTGCTCACCCTCGTGGACGGATTCGGGCAAGGCATTGGCCGGAACGATGCGCTCGCTCCAGACATTGTCCTTGCTGCGCAGCCAGCGCTCCTGAAAGCGGGTCTGCTTGGTCACCCCTTCGGCCGTCACCACCCGGCTTTCATAGGTGATCGTGGCGGCTGCATCGGGCAACGCAGCGGCGTGGGCCAGTGGCGTTGCCAACAGGGCGAAGCAGAACAAACTGCGAACGGACATGGGAATCCTTGAAGCATCAGCAATAAAAAACGCGCGGCGGCAGGCGCCGCCGCGCCGGAACGACACGATCAGAAGCCGTAAGCCTGCTTGATCAGCCCGAACACCTTGGTGTTGTCGAGCGTGCCCTTGAAGGCCTTGGCGCCCGCCCCGGTGGCCAGCAACTTGACGTCGCCACCGCCATGGGTTTCCGAACCGTTGATCTTGATGCCGGTTTCCTGCAGGTAGTCGTCGTGCAGCACCTGGGTCTTGTCGGCGTTGCCTTCGATCAGGGCGGTACGCACCGGCTTGCGGTTCGGGCCGTTGCCGAAGACGAGGGTGGTGTAATTATTCCCATCCGCGTCCTTGGCCTCGGAGCCGTCCTTGTAGTTCTTCACCGTGCCGAGGATGTTGCTGCCCCGCTTGCCGTAACCGTTGATGGTCATCGTGTGGTCGTGGTCGGCCGTGACGACGATCAGCGTGTTCTTCAACCCCGGATCGCGCTTGTTCATTTCGTCGAGCGCGACCTTGATCGCGTCGTCGAATGCCACCGTGTCTTCGAGCACGCGCTTGGCGTTGGTGCCGTGCAGCGCATGGTCGATCCGGCCGCCTTCGACCATCAGGAAGAAGCCGTTGCTGTTCTTGGCCAGCACCTCGATCGACTTTTGCGTCATCTCGGCCAGACTCGGCTGATTCAGCGCGCCCTTGGTCCGGTCCAGCTCGTAGTCCATGTGATCCGGCGTGAACAGCGCGAACAGTTTGCTGGTCGACGCGGCATTCACCGCCTTCAGCTCGGTGCCGGTCGCCGCGTAGGTGTAGCCCTTGGCCTTCATCTCGGCGATCAGATCGCGGCCGTCGGTACGCTTGCCACCCGATGCGGTCGGCAGGAAGAACTTGGTGCCGCCGCCCATCAGCACGTCGAGGCCGTCGCCGAGCTTGCTGTTGTAACCGGCGCCGCCCGGTACTGCCTGCGCGGCGATGGTGTTTTCGGCATCACGGTGGCAGACGTGCGAGTACGTCGCCGCCGGGGTCGCGTGGGTGATGCGGGTGGTGGTGATCGAACCGACCGCCTTGCCCTTGGCCTTGGCGATTTCCAGCAGGGTGTCGACCGGCTTGCCGTTGCTGCCCGGGCAAGTGCTGTCGGTGCCGCTCAGATAAGCCTTGCCGGCGCCGTCGGCGGCCTTGGTGTCGGACGACATCGAGATCACCTCGTTGTTCATCTTTACCCCGGTCATGTACGCCGACATCGACGGCGCCGAGTCGGTGGTCTGGGCATCGTTCGAGAACGTCTTGATCCGCGCGGTACGGTCAAGCTTGTCCATGTTCAGGCTGCCCTCTTCCTTGTACTTGTAGATGCGCGAGGCGGTGACCGTGGCCGGGCCCATGCCGTCGCCGAGGAAGAAGATCACGTTCTTGGCTTCGCCTGCAGCCTGGGCGCCCTGCGCCAGCAGGGTCAGGCAGGCGGTCGCGATCAGCGATTGTTGAATGCGTTTCATTGGTCCGTCTCCCTGACTCAGATGCCCGAAGCCTGACGCAGCAGGCTGAATACATTGGTGTTGTCCATCGTGCCGTGGAACAGGTCGGCGTTGTTGCCGATGGCACCGAGGAAGACGTCGGTCCCGCCGTGGGTTTCGCTGCCGGCCGCCACGCGCACTACCGCTTCCTGGTGGTAGGTGTTGGCGAACACGGTTGCGTCGTCGAGCGCGGCAAAGTTCTTGCGATCGCCGGCCGGGCGGTTTTCACCGTTGCCGAAGCCGATGATCGTGAACGGCATGCCGTCCGAATCCTTGGCGATCTGGCCGTCGCTGTAGTTGCGCACGAGGCCGAGCACGCCCGGATTGCCGGCCGACGATTTGCCGGTGCGGGCGGCATAGCCGTTCAGTACCAGCGTGTGGTCATGGTCGGCGGTGACGACGATCAGCGTGTTTTTCAGCTCCGGATCGGTCTTCTTGGCTTCGGCGATGGCCGCCTTGATCGCGTTGTCGAACGCCACCGTGTCCTGCAGCGCCTTTTTGGCGGTGGTTTCGTGCAGCGCATGATCGATGCGGCCACCCTCGACCATCAGGAAGTAGCCCTTGCCGTTCTGCTTCAGCGTCTGCATCGCCTTGGTCGTCATTTCGGCGAGGCTCGGTTCCTTGCCCGCATCGCGGTCAAGGTCGTAGCTCATGTGGCTGGAGGTGAACAGGCCGACCAGCTTCTTGGTCCTGGCCGGGTCGATCGCGTCGAACTCGGCCTTGCTGGCCGCGTAACTGTAGCCCTTGGTCTTGAGTTCGGCGGTCAGATCACGACCGTCGACGCGCTTGCCACCGGCGGCCACCGGCTGGAAGAACTGCCGGCCACCACCGAGCAGCACGTCGACGCCGTCGCCGAGCTGGCTGTTGAAGCCGGTACCACCCGGTACGAACTGCGCGGCGATGTCGTTCTCGGCGTCACGGTGGCAGACGTGCGAGTAGGTCGCCGCCGGCGTCGCGTGCGTGACGCGCGTGGTCGTGACGACGCCGGTGCCGTAGCCGGCCGCCTTGGCCAGCTCGAGGAAGGTCTGCACCGGCTTGCCGTTGGCCGTGCCACAGTTGCCGGTCAGGTCCTTGGTCGGATCGACGGCCTTGGTCTCCTGGCTCATCGAGATGACTTCGTTGTTCATCTTCACGCCGGTCATGTAGGCCGACATCGACGGCGCCGAATCGGTGACCTGGGCATCGTTGGAGAAGGTCTTGATGAACGCGCTTTCCGGCAGCGTATCCATCGTCAGGTCGCCGTCTTCGCCGACGGAATAGATGCGCGCGGCGGTCATGGTCGTCAGACCCATGCCGTCACCGAGGAAGAAAATGACGTTCTTTTGTGCCGCCACCGGCGCCGGGGTCGGCGCGGGTGTGGGCGTCGGCGCAGCCGTGCTGCTGTCGCTGCTGCCGCCGCATGCAGTCAGGGCGATGCTGATAGCGCTCGCCAGTAGATATTTTTTCATGAAAGCCTCCCTGTTTTTAGGCGTCGCCAGCCTAAAGGGGAGGGATTGCATGCAAACTAAGCTTTCATGAAGGAATGAAGACGCTGTCTGCAATCATCCGGTCATCGACGCGGAAACGAAAACGGGACGACCGCAGTCGTCCCGTTCCGCGATCAGGGCCGAAGCCCGAACGCCAGCTTAGTGGTGATGGCCGTGTTCGCCGTGCACGTGACCGTGGGCGATTTCCTCGCCGGTGGCTTCGCGGACGTCGACCACGTTGCCGACGAAGCGGATCTTGATGCCGGCAAACGGGTGGTTCGCGTCGACGGTGACCTTGTCACCGGCAATTTCAACGACACGGAACAGCAGCACGTCGCCGGTCTGCGGATCATCGGCTTCGAACATCATGCCGACTTCGACTTCCTGCGGGAACACGTCCTTGTCTTCCGAACGGATCAGTTCCGGCTCGTGCTCGCCAAATGCGTCGTCGGCTTCCATGACCACGTCGATGCTGTCGCCGACGGTCTTGCCTTCCAGCGCTTCTTCCACCAGCGGCAGGATGTTGTCGTAACCACCGTGCAGGTAGGCGATCGGCTCTTCGGTCTTGTCGAGCTGCTTGCCTTCGAGATCGAACATTTCATAGTTCAGGGTGACGACGGAATTCTTGGCGATTTGCATTCGGGCTTATCCTAGAGATTGAACAAGGGTGAGTATTTCGGCCGCGTGACCTTTCGGCGTGACCTGATAAAAAGCGTGGCGGATCAGGCCCGCCTTGTCGATGACGAAAGTCGAGCGCGCTATGCCATATCTTACCACGTCGCCCACCTGCCACTCGCGCAGCGCATGGTAGCGGCGGCTGACTTCACCTTCCGGGTCCGACAGGAGGTCGAACTCGATCCCCTCTTCGTCGATGAACAGCTCGTGCGCCATGCAGTCGTCCATGCTGACGCCCAGAACGATGGCATCGTGCCTGGCCAGTGCGGCGACGCGCTCGCTGAACTCCACCGCCTCGGTAATGCCGCCCGGCGTGTGATCCTTGTTGAAGAAATACAGCACGACATGCTGGCGGCCACGGAAATCGGACAGTTTGACCGAGTCCATGCCGGCATCGGGCAGTTCGAAGTCAGGCGCCATCTCGCCAGGGTTCAGCATGCAAGCCTCCCGCGGTGCGATAATCTCGTCATTCTCACAGTCGTTATAGTGTCCAGCCATGCCCATGCAACTTCTCGGTGGCATCACGCCCGAACAATTCCTCGCCGAATACTGGCAAAAAAAGCCGCTCCTGATCCGTCAGGCGTGGACCGATTTTCCCGAGCTGATCGATCTGGCCCGGCTCACCGAGCTGGCCGGCAGCGACGATGCCGAATCCAGGCTCATCCAGATCCGCAACGGCAAGTACGAACTCGAACACGGCCCGATCAGCGAGCGCCGGCTGCAGAAGCTGCCGGAAACCGACTGGACGCTGCTGGTCAGCAACGTCAACCACCACGTCGACCACGTCAGCGAACTGCTGTACCGCTTCAACTTCCTGCCCTATTACCGGCTCGATGACCTGATGATTTCGTACGCGCCACCGGGCGGCACGGTCGGCCCGCATTACGATTCGTACGACGTGTTCCTGCTGCAGGTCGGCGGCAAGAAGCGCTGGCAGATTTCCAGCGACGATGCGGGCAATTTCGTCGAGGACGCACCGATCCGCGTCCTCAAGGACTTCAACAGCGAGCAGGAATGGGTGCTCGAGCACGGCGACATGCTCTACCTGCCGCCGAAGTATGCGCATTACGGCGTCGCACTCGAACCGGGCATGACCTATTCGATCGGCTTTCGCGCACCGAAGACACAGGAAATCGCCGGCAAGTTCCTCGAGTTCGTTCAGGACGAACTGTGCCTCGACGGCATGTACGCCGATCCGGACCGCAAGGTACGGGCGCATCCGGGCGAAATCGACGACGACTTCATCGCCAGCATGGCCGCCATGCTCAAGCAGATCGAATGGGACGACGCCACCGTGCGCCGCTTCGTCGGCCGCTACTTCACCGAGCCGAAGCCGCACGTGTTCTTCGATACGCCGGACGACCCGCTCAACTTCGACGATTTCGCCGCGCAGGTCGCCGAATCGGGCGTGGTACTCGATCTGAAAACGCAGATGCTGTTCGAAAGCGAACGTATTTATATCAACGGCGATGAAATCGCCGCCGAGCCCGGCGCACATCCCGTGCTGCAACAGCTCGCCGATGCGCGCGCCCTGCCCGCAGGCGAGTACGACGACGATGTGCTCGAAGCTCTGTACGCCTGCTACGACTATGGCTTCCTTCACCCTGCCGGCTGACCCGCCGGTCGCCATCGACCGGCATCGCGACTACGCCGATGCGTTTGCCACGCTGATCGCATCGGCACGGCGGACGCTCTGGCTGGCCGAGGACGACTTCCGCATTGCCGATCTGGGCAGCCGCGCGGTGTGCGACGCCCTGTGGGCGTTTTTCGTCCACGGCGGCGAATTGAAACTGGCGGCGTGGCGCACCGGTTATCTGGCCAGCGACGCACCGCGTTTCATCCAGCTGCGCGACCGCTTCGGCCATCGCATGCAATTGTTGCGCGTTGCGGAGGATTGTGGCCTGGCGGCACAAGGACTGGCGATCGCCGATGCGCAGCACTATCTGAAGCGTCATCACGCCGACTGGCCGCACGGTGAACTGGGCAGCAGCGCCGCCAATGTTGCCCTGCTGCAACAGCAATTTGACGAACTGTGGGTCAACGCAAGACCGGAGTCTGCCTGGAACCGTCTGTACATCTAGGGCGGTCCACATCCGACATCATGTCGTCAGCATCAAGCCAGAGCACGCCAGCGCTGGGCTCCGGTCGTCAGACACCAGCGGCAAGCATCGGGTGTGCGGGCGACGATCACCCGTTTTGTACAAGTTGTTGCAATTGGCAGGCAATACGATGCACCCGAAGCCACCGCTTGCCTACCTTTTTGCAAAAAACGTTGTTAGAATCTGGCCCTGTCGGTCGTCAAGTGATGCCTAACTGCTTTTAGAAGCCATCGATCAACGGTCGATAGCTTTAGTGGTTTTTTGTCCAACTCGTCTTTATTCAAAGGTTTAAAAAAATGAAACAGTCTCTGCTCGTTGCTGCCCTGCTCGCCGTTGCCCTGACCGCTTGCGGTAAGAAAGAAGAAGCTCCGGCTGCTGCTTCGGCTGTTGTTGAAGCTTCGGCTCCGGTTGAAGCTGCTGCTTCGGAAGTTGCTTCGGCTGTTGAAGCTGCTGCTTCGGACGTCGCTGCTGCTGCTTCGGAAGTTGCTTCGGCTGCCAAGTAAGTCAAGCAAGCTGCAACGAAAAGCCGACCGCAAGGTCGGCTTTTTGCATTTCTGCCCCCTTCATCCCGCCTCCTCCTGCCCATGTCCACCCAGATCCTGTTGCCCCGCTGGCTGATTCAGATCGAAACGCACGAAGTGCTGACCGGCCACGCGCTGGTCATCAAGCAGGATCGCATTGCCGCCATCCTGCCCGCCGCCGACGCCTTCGCCCGTTACCCGGACGCCGAACGCGTCGACCTGCCCGAGCATGCCTTGCTGCCGGGTCTGGTCAATCTGCACACGCATTCGGCGATGACCTTGCTGCGCGGCTATGCCGACGATCTGGCACTGATGGACTGGCTCAACGATCACATCTGGCCGGCCGAGGGCGCACATGTCTCGGACGAGTTCGTTTTCGACGGCACGCAGCTGGCGATTGCCGAAATGATCCGCGGCGGCACCACCTGTGCCAATGACGGGTATTTCCATCACGGCGCCGTCGCGCGCGCCGCACTGGCCAGCGGCTTCCGGATGATGGTCGGCTGCTCGATCCTCGAGTTTCCGACGCCCTACGCCGCCGATGCCGACCAGTACATCCGCCGCGCACTGGACTGCATCGACGAGTTCACCGGCGAATCGCTGGTCGGCTTCACGCTGGCGCCGCATGCGCCGTACAGCGTCAGCGATGCCACCTTCGGCCGGATCATCACCCTCGCCGATGAACTGGGTCTGGGCATCCACTGCCACATCCACGAAACGCAGGACGAAATCGACGACAGCCTGCGCCAGCACGGCGTGCGCCCGCTCGAGCGCCTGGCCCGGCTCGGCCTGCTCGACAGTCCGCTGATCGCCGCGCACATGGTGCACACCACCGATGCCGAAATCGCGCTGCTGGCACAGCGCGGCGTCCATGTTGCGCACAACCCGGCATCGAACCTCAAGCTGGCCTCGGGCTTTGCCCGGATCACCGACCAGCTCGCCGCCGGCATCAACGTCGGCATCGGCACCGACGGTGCCGCCAGCAACAACAAGCTCGACCTGTTCGCCGAGCTGCGGCTCTCCGCCCTGCTGGCCAAGGGCCAGAGCGGCAATCCGACCGCCTTGCCGGCATGGCAGGCACTGGAAATGGCGACGATCAATGGCGCGAAGGCGCTGGGCTGGGATGACCGGATCGGCAGCCTCGAAGTCGGCAAGCAGGCCGATGTGATTGCCGTCGATCTGTCGGCACTCGGCACCCAGCCGGCTTATGACCCGGTATCGCACCTCGTCTATGCCGTTGACCGCAATCAGGTCAGCCATGTGTGGATCGCTGGCGTGCCGCAGCTGGTTGCCGGCGAACTGACACGCTTCAAGCAGGCCCAACTCGTCGCCAACGCCCGGCGCTGGCAAGCGCGCATCGCACCGCGCTGAGCATTACGGTTCAGCAGCGGCAGCGCTCGGGGTAAACTGGCGGCCTGACCGCATCGAAATCCCGCCATGACCGATACCGCTGCCCCGCTCGACGCTGCCCCGATCAACGCAGATCAAGCCGAAATCGCCAAATTCTCCGCCCTTGCCCACAAATGGTGGGACAAGGACGGCGAGTTCAAGCCACTGCACCAGATCAACCCGCTGCGCTTGCAGTTCATTACCGACCATGTCGCGCTGACTGCGCAAAAGACGATCGACGTCGGTTGCGGCGGCGGCATCCTCAGCGAGGCGCTGGCGCAATCGGGCGCGCAGGTCACCGGCATCGATCTGGCGGAAAAGTCGCTCAAGGTAGCCAAGCTGCACCTGTTCGAATCGAAGGTTTCGGTCGACTACCGCTGTGTCGCGGTCGAAGCGCTGGCCGACGAAGTACCGGAAAGCTTCGACGTCGTCACCTGCATGGAAATGCTCGAACACGTACCGTCGCCGGCGAGCATCGTCGCCGCCTGCGCCCGACTGGCCAAGCCGGGCGGCTGGGTGTTCTTCTCGACGCTGAACCGCAATCCCAAGGCCTACGCACTGGCCGTGATCGGCGCCGAATACCTGATGGGCCTGCTGCCGCGCGGCACGCACGACTACGCCAAATTCATCAAGCCGTCCGAACTGGCGCGCATGACCCGCACCGCCGGGCTGGAAACGGTGACCGTCAGCGGTATGAGCTACAACCCGATTTCCGGCATCGCCGCCTTGTCCGACGACGCCGACGTCAACTATCTCGTCGCCTGCCGCAAGCCGCTGTAACCCACTGGACACCGCCATGATCCGCGCCATTCTGTTCGACCTCGACGGCACGCTCGCCGACACCGCGCCCGATCTGGGTGCCGCGCTGAACCGCCTGCTGGTCGAGGAAGGCCGCCCCGAACAGCCGTACGATGCGATCCGGCCTCTGGCATCCCACGGCGCACGCGGGCTCATCGGACTCGGTTTCGGCGTCGGCCCGGACGACGCCAGCTTCAACGCGCTGCGCGAACGCTTCCTCGCCCACTATGCGACCGCGCTGTGTGAACACACGGTGCTGTTTGACGGCGTGGCCGAGCTGATCACCGCCATCGGCGCGCGCGGCCTGCCCTGGGGCATCGTCACCAACAAGCCGGGGCGCTTTACCGACCCGCTGGTGCGCGAGCTGCCACTGCCGGTGCAACCGGGCTGCGTCGTGTCCGGCGACACCGTCGGCGTCGCCAAGCCCGACCCGAAGCCGATGCTGCACGCTGCCGAACAGCTGGGCGTTCCGGCCGCCAGCTGCCTCTATGTTGGCGATGCCGAACGCGACATCGAGGCCGGCCGCCGGGTTGGCATGAAAACGGTGATCGCCGATTACGGCTACATCAGCGTTGACGACCAACCGACCGCCTGGGGCGCGGACCTGCGCATCGCCCATCCGCTCGACCTGCTCGCGCATTTGCCCGACTGAGCCGGCTCACGAGAAAAAGCCCCGCATGCCGGGGCTTTTTTTCAATGGGTATGCTGGATCAGCGATTTACATCGACGATGAAACGACCACGATGTCGGCCGGCAATGATGTCGGCCGCTGCGCCAAAGGTGTCGGCCAGCCCGATTTCGGTGCTGGCGCTGGCAAGCAGCGCCGGATCGATCAGCCCGGCCAGCAGGTCCCAAGCCTCCTGCCGCTGCGCCCGCGGTGCGTAGACGCTGTCGACGCCGTACAGCGTCACCCCGCGCAGAATGAACGGCGCGACGGTCGCCGGGAAATCCATCCCCCCAGCAAGGCCGCATGCCGCCACCGCGCCATCGCGGCGCACCTGTGCGCAGGCATTCGCCAGCACATGGCTGCCGACCGAATCGACGACGCCGGCCCAGCGCTCTTTCTGCAGCGGCTTGCCGGCGCCGGACAAGCCAGTCCGGTCAATCACCTCGGCTGCACCGAGCGTACGCAGGTAATCGGCCGCATCCACCTTGCCGGTGACCGCCACCACCTCGAAACCCAGCTTGGCCAGCAGCATCACCGCCACCGAACCGACACCACCGGTCGCTCCGGTCACCAGCACCGGGCCGACGCCTGGCGTGAGCCCGTGCTTCTTCAGTGCCTGCACGCACAGCATTGCCGTATAGCCGGCGGTGCCGAGTGCCATCGCATCATGCGCGCTCAGACCGGACGGCAGACGCACCAGCCCTTCGGCCGGTACCCGGGCACGTTGTGCCAGCGCCCCCCAGGTCGTCTCGCCGCAGCCCCAGCCGTTGAGGATCACCTTTTCGCCCGGTGCAAAATCGAGCGAATCCGATTCGAGTACCGTGCCGACCGCATCGACGCCGGCCACCATCGGAAACTGCCGCACCACCGGACCACTGTCGGTCAGCGCCAGCGCATCCTTGTAATTCAGCGTCGAATAGTCGACACGGAGCGTGACGCCGCTGGCAGGCAACCGCGCCTCGTCCAGCTCCGCCAGCTGCGCCTTGAATTCGCCGTCCCGTGTCAGATAGACCGCCTTGAACATCCGTCCTCTCCTGCAACGCCCGAACCGGGCCATGTCCAACGATAAACCGAACCGCGACGGCACGTCCTTATCCAGCGCAAGATTTCCGCTGCGCCCTTCTTGCACAAACGCGGTATAATCACCTCGCTACATCTGGGGCCGCCATGGTTTCGACGGGGGTTACAAAGCGGATGAGGGCATGCCGGGATTTCAGTCACCCCGTAAAACGCTGAAAATTCTTAGTCGCAAACGACCAAGACTACGCTCTCGCTGCTTAATCGCGCGGGACTCTGCACTACTTCTCTCATCGGGTAGGCCGGGCAACCGGCAGCAGAGTCATTTAGATGGGATCGCTTCGGCTCGGGTTACTTGAGACGGGGCTAAATCTAAGGTAACTCGCTGGTGCCAAGCCCGTCGGTTGGCGTGTCACCGGTTAAAAGTACTCAAATGAGCCAGACTACGCATGTAGATCTCTTCGTGGAGGGCTTTCGGACGCGGGTTCGACTCCCGCCGGCTCCACCAGACACTCTTCCAAGGGCATCCGAGGAAGTACATCAAACCCCTGTAAAGCCTAGCTTTCAGGGGTTTTTTCTTTCCAGCGCAATCCAACTTCGTCCATGGGCAGCCAGCATTCTTGGGGGTACATTTGGGGGTACACCCCTTGATCATTGGGGTACCCCGAAAAATGTACCCCTAAAAACGATACCCCTCATGGCACGCCCAACCAAACCGTTGACCGATACCGAATGCAGGAATGCAAAGCCGGCGGACAAAGACCGAAAACTGTTTGATGGCGGCGGGCTGTTCCTCCTGATCCGCCCGACCGGGAGCAAGCTCTGGCGCCTGAAGTACACACGCCCGACTGGCTCCGAGTCGCTGCTATCGTTCGGCGCCTATCCAGAACTCTCCCTGACCGCTGCACGCACCCAGCGGGATGAAGTTCGCGCATTGCTCACCAAAGGCATAGATCCGCAGGTATAGCGGCAGCAGGATAGGGAAGCCGCTGCACTTTCTGCTGAAAACTCGTTTGAAGCGGTCGCCCGGGCATGGTTTGCAAAATTCATGACCGGCAAATCAGCAGGCTCGACCACCTGCCATGTATGAACGCTGGCTCTCTCTCGCCATGGCCCTCTTCTCCTCCCTACTCGTCACCGGCATCGCCTGATTTGGTTGCAGGTACATCAGCCCTCTAGCGACACCATCCGCTCTCCGCACCGACCTCGTGGCAGGCTAAGGCATCCCAATCCGCCTCGCTCTGCCCTATTCCGATGCCACGGAGCACGCGCCAGCCAATGGCCACCTCAGCGGAACAAATCATTTCGCATGGGCCACCTTATTTGCTTACTTTAAACAAAAGCTTCATATAAAATCACCCGCAAATTTCTTTCTATTTTGTGCAGGTTGCCATGCAACTGGACCAGATGCTGGCAGCCTTCGCCAGTGCATTTAATCAAGATCGTCGGCTACTTTCTTTGCAGCTTGGCGACGATGGATTGTTTGGCGAGCGGCTGTTACCGCAGACGCTGAGAGCCGACGAAGCGCTGTCCAAGCCGTACCGCTACGAACTCGAGTGCCTGTCGCCTGATGCAGACATTGAGCTCAAAACGCTACTGGGCCTGCCGGCCGAGCTAGGCATCGAGACTGCCGACGGCGGCAGCGTGGTGCGTACCGGCATCGTCACCGCTGCACGATCCTTGGGGTCGGATGGCGGCTTTGCCCGCTACGGTCTGACCATCGAGCCGCCGCTGGCCCTGTTGCAACATCGCCGAACCAGCCGGGTCCATCAGGACCTGAACGTTCCGGACATTGTCAAAGCGATCATCGCCGAGCACGCGGCCAGTAATCCGGTCTTCCAGTCGCACTTCGCGGTCGAGTTCGAACTCAGCCAGACCTACGCACCCCGGAGCTATTGCCTGCAGTACCGCGAGAGCGACCTCGACCTCATCCAGCGATTACTGAATGAAGAGGGACTGAGCTACCGTTTCGTTCACGAGGGCGGCGAAACACCCAAGGTCACAATGCGGATGTTCGACGATGCCTATGCGTTGCCGCAACTGGCGCAAGCCAGCATCCGTTTTCACCGCGCCGATGCCACTGAAGAAGACGATACCCTCACGGCATGGCACAGCCGTCGCCAGCTCGGCAGCAACAAAGTCAGCCTGACCAGCTTCGATTACAAGCCGACCCGGACACAGGATGCCGGCGACGGTAGCCGGACCGAGCAAGGTAACGGCTCGCAAGCTGAAGCCAGTTTGGAAGACTACGATGCACCGGGCCTGTATTACGGCGATCCGGAGCAGCTGCAGCGCTACGCTCAATTGCGCCAGCAGGCCCACGACCTGAACAAGAAGGGCTTTAGCGGCGAAGGCACGGTACGCGGTCTGGAACCCGGCCAGTGGTTCACGCTGACCGACCACCCTGCACATGACTTGGATGCACCGGAAGACCGTGAATTCACCGTCACCGGGTTGCGTTTCACTGCCAACAACAACCTGCCGACCGACCTGAGCCGTTTGCTGTCGTCACTGCAGGGGGCGAATCAAGACAACCAGGCAAAACCGTTTACTGCCCAGTTCGACGCCCAGCGTCGCGGGATTCCGCTCACACCGGCCTACGCCCATACCAACGCAGCCAAACCGACCAGCCTTGGCAAGCAAACCGCGACGGTGGTCGGCCCCGGTGACGGTGAAGTGCACACCGACGAACTCGGCCGCATCAAGGTGCAGTTCCACTGGCAACGGACTCAGGAACACCCCGAGTACGGCGCCAATCTCGACGACAAGTCGTCCTGCTGGCTGCGCGTCGCCATGCCCTCGGCCGGTGCCGGCTGGGGCCACCAGTTCATCCCTCGCGTCGGTCAGGAAGTGCTGGTCGACTTCCTTGAAGGTGACATCGACCGGCCGCTGGTCACCGGCGTCGTCTACAACGGCAGCCACCCGGTGCCGGCGTTCAGCGGCGCCGGCTCACTGCCGGCCAACAAGACCCTCTCCGGCATCAAGACCAAGGAACACGGTGGCGGTCAGTACGGCGAACTGCTGTTTGACGACACCCAGGGCGAAGTCCGCACCAAGCTCAGTTCCGAACACGGCAAGACCCAGCTCAACCAGGGCTTCCTGATCCACCCGCGCTCCGACGGCAAGGGCACACCTAGAGGCGAAGGTTTCGAACTCAGAACCGACCGGCACGGCGTGATCCGCGCCGCCAACGGCCTGCTGATCACGTCTGAGGCCGCCAATGGCGCCGGCGGCAACCAGCTCGACCGCAGTCAGGCGCAATCGCAACTCGACGCCGCATTCGAGCTCGCCAGCAGCCTCGGCGACGTCGCCACCCATCAGCTCGCCGACACGGTCGAAACCGGCCCGGAAACGATCAAGGACAACGCCAAGGCCGCCAAGACCCAGCAAGGCCACCTGCATCACCTGAAGGAAGCGCTGGAGAGCTGGGCCAACGGCACGAACACATCAAAGGACGCAAAAGGCGACCAGGCCGGCCAGCAAGCCCTGATCGTCGTCAGCGCCCCGGCCGGCCTCGCCCAGACCACGCCCAACAGCCAGGCGATCGCCGCCGGCAGCAACCTCGACCTGATCGCCCAGCGCGACACCCAGCAGACCTCGGGCCGACGGTGGATTCACAACGTCGGCGAACACATCAGCCTGTTCGTCAGCGGCGTCAAAGACCAGATCGCGCTGAAGCTGATTGCCGCCAAGGGCAAGGTGTACTTGCAAGCACAAGCCGACAACATCGACATCAATGCGGCCAAGGATATCCAGCAGACGGCGAATCAGAAAATTACGGTAAATGCCGGTCAGGAAATCCTGCTGACCGCCGGAGGCGGCTACATCCGGCTCAAAGGCGGCAACATCGAGATCCACTGTCCTGGGAAGATCGATGTAAAGGGTGCAAGCCACAGCTTCGACGGTCCTGCATCGCTGAACAGTGCATTACCGTCCGCCCCGCCACCAAAGGAACGCTACCACGAGCAGTTCGTCGTGACCGACAAGCACTCCGGCCTGCCCATGGTGCACACGCCGTACCGCATCGAAACGGCAGACGGCAAGGTATTCCATGGCGTAACCGACGGGGAAGGCAGAACCAGCCGCATCCATACCGCATCCGCTCAGCAACTGAAGCTCTTCCTGGATTGATCCGATGGCATATCAGCGCTCCACTACTTCCACGCCCCCTGCCGATCAATCCAGCCAGCCTGTCACCGATGGCAACACCAATCCTCGCCCGGACTCCGTGGTCGCGACCCAGGCTGAACAAGTGCTGCTATTTCTTCGTCCCGAAACGGGCGAAGTGATTGGAGTACCTCCACCAGATACCGCCGAGCTGCGCATTCACTATCACCGCTGGAGTGAGCTGGTACGCGACTACCACAACGCAAACGCGCTGCTGTTCGACTGTGAAGAGCGCCTCCAGGTCCTGGCAGCTGCCGAAGCCAACAACGAAGTACTGCCCCCCGGCATCAAGGACGAAGCGGACAGCAACTGGAAGTTCGCAGTGAAGTGGCGTGATGAAGCCAACCAGAAACTGCGTGAAGAGATGAAACCGCTCGCCAGCACTGCCGGCTCCGGTAAAAAACTGGTGGAACTGATTCCGCTGATGAGCAACGAAGGCGACAAACCGTACGCCGTAACCAAGAAGAATGAAGGCCCGAAGTTCGACGCAGGCAAGGCCAAGCAGTCTTGGGGCGTTTCTGCCGGTGCCGGGTTGAAAGACCACTACAAGTATCCCAAGGACCTGCCTGAAAAGCTCATCTATGTTCGTTCAGACCGACTCAAGGAAGGCTGGCCCAAGTTCAAGGAAGCCGAGAAGACCAAGTGGGACGAAGTCTACAAAAAGGACGCCAACGGCAAGCGCAAGCTCGATGAGGCCAAGCTGAAGAAGTACACACGCGAACAGGTCAAGCAGATCAAGATCAACAGCAAGGACTTCGTCAAGATCGACTACGAAAAGTGCGACAGCATCCTTGGCGATTGGGGAAGGAAGTGGAACGAAGACCATACGGTCAAGCACTCGGCCAGTGTGACCGTTGGCGGAAAGCAAGTTGCCGACATTGACCTTAGCGCCCAGGCTGCGCTGATGCGCTATCTGTATGGTGGCAGCCTGAACGCGACGTTTGACCCGTTCAATACCGGCGTATCGTTCAAGGCCGAGGGCAAGGCCGAAATCTCGCTCGCCGAAGCCAAGGCGGCCGCGGACCTGTACTTGCCTGCCCGCGACGGCATCCTGATGTGTCTGTATGACCTGGAGGGCAAAGAGTACCCGCTGGGTGCGATCCGGCTTCAGATCGGCGCAGCCCTATCCGGTGTTGTCGGCGCCAGCATTGCGGCCGAGGTGTCGCTTGGCGTCGAAATGAAGGACAAGGAACTCCCGAAGGCCAAGGGCAAGCCCGGGGGCAAGAACAAGAAGCGCGCCAAGAAAATGAACGTCTCGCCGACGGAACCGACCAACGTCGCAGGCGCTGATGCCGAACTGAACGCGTTTGCCGGCGCCAAGGCTGATGTCGAACTCAAGGGCGCGATGCAATGGCGCAATCCGGAGTCCAAGGAGAAAACCTTCGAGGCCTTGGCCACTATTGCACCCGCTGCAGGTGCACAAGCCGGGATTGGCGCATCAGCCAAGTTCACGGTGCAGTATGCTGATGGTTTGTTCAAGATCACGGCCCACGCCAGCCTGTGCATCGGTCTTGGTGCGGAAGGTGCAATCTCGCTTGAAGTGAATGCGGTGCAATTGGCATCCTTCATGATCTGGTTCAACTATCAGCTGTACCACGCCAATTATCGAAGCGTCGAGATCATTGCCAACACTGCGTTCCGGGCCGCCCAGGACATGACTTTCCTGGCAATACAGACCGGCCAGGATATCTCCAAATTTTTGGGGCAAGCAAACCGGGAGCTTAGCGAACGAGTGACTGCCACTGCGGCGGCACTGGAGAAAGCCGAGGCGCGCCAAAAACTGGCAAAACGAATCCTGGCAACGCCGTTTGCATTGAAGCACTGCCCCCCCGAAACCCGTGGCATGCTGATCTATCAACTATCACGCCACGGTTCAGCCGATGCAGTGGTTACCGGTGGCGGTGTGGGTGACAGGTATCTATCGACTCAGCGCAAAGCGATTCTGCATGTGCTTCGCCAAGCACAAACCAAGGCAGATATTGACAATATCATCCAGCACATCGGGCCGCGTGGCGAAAAAGGCAGCTTCGATAACAAACTGGCCAGCCTGAAAGCCTTCTTCAAGCTGGAGTTCGTTGGGAACCTGGAGGTGCCGCTCATAGAAAGTCACTATGACGATCAGTTTCGCGAGCACTATGAATCGCTTCCCGGCAAAGGGATGGGAGACGGCAAACTCGCGCAGCTGGGCGGTGATTTCGGCGAATGGTACGACGGCGTTTATGCCAGCCTGAAGGATGAGCCTACGCGTGGCCTACCCATGGTCGCCAACAACACGACTGAATACAAAGTTCAGCGGCTGCAGGAAGATCACCCGCTATTTGCAGCAACCGGTAGCAATGCGTACTACGCATGATTCAAAGCGGAAATCGCATCCACTTTGCCCGCTCGCCTAAAATACTGGTCGCGGTTTGGTCGTATTCGCCACGCAACGCCAGTTGCTGTCGACAACAGAGGCAGGAACGAGTTTTTTAGGATTGTCCCAGTCTTTTCTAAGCACCAACGGATCACGTGCCCGGCGATAGGTGGTAATACCGGAGCCCCCCAAACTGTCACCATTCGGCCAGCCGCGCGCCACCTTCTGCGTTCCAGTTGTCGGCCCCTTGGGGTCTGTTTTGGGCGAACGGGCATAGTAATCGGCGGCATACCAGTCCAAGGTCCACTCCTCGCCGTCATGGCTCAGGTCGTAGAGCCCGAGCGGGTTCGGTGGAAACAAGCCGATCGAGTACGGCCGAAGTGCGCCCAGCGTACCGGTTGGATCAGGGATAGGACTCAGTAACGGGAACTGATCAGGGGATCCGGGCACGTTGCGGCCGTGATCGATGTTGCCGTTGTCCGTGGGAAATACGAAGTTCTGGCCGCGACTGCGTGCCGCGAACTCCCATTGCGCTTCTGTCGGCAGGTCGAACGGCAAACCGGTCAGTTTGCCAAGCCATTGGCAGTAATCCCGTGCGCGCTGCCAGAGCGCACCTGCGGGCACGATCGGATGACGAAGGGCTTGATCGTATTTGCTGGTAGCAGTCCGCACGGTGCGGGTGGCATCGGTATAGGTATCGAACTCCGCGTACGTTGTCTTGTAGCGACTGATATAAAAGCCGGTCAGTTGCACCGTATGCACGGGTCGGCTATCGGCCTTGGGTACATAAGGTCCCCAGTCCCCCATATCAAAGGTGCCACCCTCGACAAACACCAAGTCGTTTACCACCTTGCGCTTCAGGTTCGCAGTCCGCTGCACCAGCGGCCCCTCTGTCACGCCTTTAAGTGCCGCCGCCAGCTCCGGCGCTTGCGTCAACTTAGGAAGCGCCAACACTGCATCGCCGACAATTTCGGGGCTGGTGGATGGCTTGGGAGGTGGTGTAACCGCTGCCCAACCAGCAAGAGAAAGTCCTGCGGTCAGTGCCGTGATCAACGCCCTTTGCATCCGCAACATCTGTTTTGCCCCGTGAAAATGGTATCTTTTACGCCTGACTAGGCTGGTCATGTTATACCACGGCATGAGCAAGAAACCGCCCAGACTAGGTAACGCGCACTCGTAGCGTGTGAACGACGCAATAGAGCTTCTTGGGTGCACATCGGTCCAGTGACACTCGATATCTGGCATGCGAGACCTGCACCTGATTTCTGCCCTCGTACGCTATGGCCAACCGGTCTGGCCAGTCCAATACGACGGCGAGGAAACGCTTTCAGAAGGCGTTCTACCAATCTACTCCATGGTGGGGAGCGTCAGGCACTGGCCGCCGTACAGCAATGGAGAGGCCGCATCATCGACTAAGTCCCAGTATTCAGCCCGAACGAGTGCGCAAAACTTCTCTGAGCATTAGCACGGGGATTAAGAAAATGCATCGGGTGTCAAGCTTGGCTCATAAAGTACCCATGCATCCTTCCATGTGACTACCGTCCCGCCAACCGGCAGTTTTGTTGTAAGCCCGGTATTTTCCCACGGCGGCACACACGGCGTTTTATCCAGCCAAAACTGCACACTTCTCTGGACCAATGGATTGTTCCGATTACGATAAATCCAGCGCAACTCGGAATGAGTGATGGTCCTCAACTTGTCCTCCCCCGCATTCGCCTTGCCAGCTGGCGAATCCTGCGCCAAAACCCGATGACTCGCATCCTCGAACCGATGGGTTTTGGTCACAACAGCGGCCATATCCAGATCATCAAGCACAAAATGTATGTTTCTTGCCGGGTGGACAGGATCAGCGTTCTTTTTGATGGTCCATTCCATGCCAAATTTCGATTTGGCACGCCAGGCAGAGTTGGATTCAACCTCTTTCGCCTTATCTGCAAAAACGGCTTCATTCATGCCAAAACGCCCTAGCGAATCAAGATACCGCCCGTATTTTGGATGGGCAGCCAACTCACCCCGGAAGTTGCCAAGCTCCCTAATGAATTCAAATGCAACCGCTTTTCGGTCCGACCTTCTTTTCTGCGCCTCGTCAATTTTTCCCTGATTGTATTTTGGGTCGTACGCAATCGTTTCCGCAGCGTACGCCTGGTCATATTCCATGATTTTTTGCGAGAAGGTCTCGCCGCGATAGTGATCAACCGTAGTGGCGACAAATTCAACCTTGGTATCTTTACTTAAAATCAAATTCGCACCGAAGAACTTGATGATCAATCCCGTTCTGGATGGAGCAAGGCCATAAATAAGGTCGCCCTTGGTAAAATACTCTCTGAATGGTGGAGCAAATGGCATTATTTTTTCCAAGTCGCTGATTCAACTGAAACGCACCCACCCGAATGCGCCAAAGGCCCGACGCTTTCTCTTACTTCAGCCATAGATGCGGAGGCCGTCCTCTTGAGGCGCAACGACGAGCCTGAACATGAACTGGGCTTCATGCAGCGCCGAAACGACCACCTCCTCAAAACCAGCGATGTTGCCCCAGTACGAAATGCCCCAGTTGCATTCATGCATCCCAGCGTCACACCACTGCGGTGTTGGCACTTTGATGTAGGCCCCGCGATCAACGACCAGGGGGTTTTGATTGAGGCTTCGGGAGATCCACACCTGAATTTGCTCAGCAGATACCGCAGTCCTAGCCATGCCGCCTCCAAAATTATTATGAATGTAAGTGTCACGAAACAATATCTACACCCTCAACTAAGCCGTGGTCAAGAGATCGCCGAGTACTCCCGCGAGCGCGACACCTTCATCGGGTATCGGCCTACCGCCAACGGGCACCTGATACCTGCGGCAAAAAGGCAGGCTGGAGCCCTGACGATCCGCGCTTGGGTCTATCGCTGAGCTGCACGCTGAAGACGGTGCGGAACATTCTCATCCCGCTCCGCCATGTCCTAGCGCAAGCGTTGAACGACGACATCATCGATGTGCAATCCGCTCGACAAGGTTGTGGCCGAGAAGCAGGTCGACGAGGAAAAGGCCGACAGCGACCGCGAGGTGGATCCGCTCGACGCAGTCGTGCATGAAGCGACTCTACGGGCGGCCGATGGCCAGGCGCGAACTCCAGGTAGCCGAGCTGGTTTCGTTACATGCTGGAGAGGTCAATCCAGCGGCGAAGGGAATGCAGTTCGACAAATTGCCTTGAACAGCAACGGGCCCGGCGCGTAGAGTGCCGGTTCGGGGATGGCATTCCCCCGTGAACCGCCCTTGGGGCTAATGATGCCTACATCGTTCCTGGTCCTCCCAGGGCGGCGTAGCTGCATCCACTCCGTCCCCAACAGGTCCAGGCCGTCACTCCGCCACCTCCGGACCTGTATGAAATTTTCTCTCTATTCCGAACAGATCGAGCTGCTGCTGCACCTCGCCAAATGGGCGCTGCTTGCCAGTGCAGTCGCCGTGCTGGCCGGTACGGCATCCGCGTTTTTCCTGTTCGCCCTCGACTGGGCAACGGCCACACGGAACGCACGCCGCGAACTGGTCTGGCTGCTGCCAGTGGCCGGTTTCGTTGTCGGCTGGTTCTACCTGCGATTCGGCCACGAGGTCGAGGCCGGCAACAATCTGCTGATCGACGAAATCCATGATCCCCGCAAAATCGTTCCGCTACGGATGGTCCCACTGGTACTGGGCGGCACGGTAATGTCGCATCTGTTCGGCGCTTCGGTGGGACGTGAAGGCACCGCAGTACAGATGGGCGGGACGTTGGCCGATCAGGTGACGCGCTGGCTGGGGCTGGATCGTACGGACCGGAGCATCATGCTGATGGCCGGGATCAGCGCTGGTTTCGCATCGGTGTTCGGCACGCCGCTGGCCGGTGCAGTGTTCGGGCTCGAGGTACTGGCCATCGGCAAGCTGCGTTATGACGCCTTGCTGGCGTGCACCGTGGCCGCCATCGTCGCCGATCAGGTCGGGCAGCGCTGGGGCGTGCGTCACACCCACTATGCCATTGCGACCATTCCGCCGATCTCGCTCTGGCCACTGCTGGGCGTTGGTCTGGCAGGCATCGCCTTCGGACTGGCCGGCAAGGTGTTCGCCGATACGACGCACTGGCTCGGCGGCTGGATGAAACGCCACATTGCCTATGCGCCGTGTCGACCGCTGCTTGGTGGGCTGATCGTTGCATCGATCGTCTGGTTTGCCGGTGCGGACCGTTACATCGGCCTCGGCATTCCGACCATTGTCGAAGCCTTCCGGCAACCGCTGCATTGGCACGATTCCGCCGCCAAGCTTGGCCTGACCGTGCTGTCTTTGGGCAGCGGCTTCAAGGGGGTGAAGTCACGCCGCTGTTCTATATTGGCGCGACCCTGGGCAATGCGCTGGCACCGCTGCTGCATCTGCCGTTTCCGCTACTGGCAGGCGTCGGCTTTGTTGCCGTGTTTGCCGGCGCGGCCAATACACCCATTGCATCGACGCTGATGGCGATGGAACTGTTCGGCGCCGAGATCGGCGTCTATGCCGCAATCGGCTGTGTCGTCGCCTACCTGTTTTCCGGCCACACAGGGATTTACCGCGCCCAGCGCATCGGTACCAGCAAGCTGCGCCATGTACCCGAAGGCATGAAACTGGGCGAGGTGCCCACCTACCGTCGTCGGGTGTGGCAGCGTGCAGTGGTGCGGAAAACCGGGCGAAAGATTTAGGGTGCAGTGTTTCGTTTGTCCTCCCGGCCGAGGAAAAGCGGTGGACTTGCCTTGCTGGCTGATGCATCCGGTTGGAACCCGGCGCATCCGTACATCTATTGCATCGGCAACGTCACAACCGCATTCAGCCCACCGAGCGCCGAATCGCTCAATGTCACCGAGCCCCGATGGGCATCGGCGACGGCGCGGACGATGGCCAGCCCAAGGCCGCTGCCGACACCGGTGCTGCCGGGGCGGCGGTAGAAGCGCTCGAACACCTGTTCGCGCTCGGCGGCCGGAATGCCCGGGCCGCTATCGGCGACGCTGAGTTGCGCCCTCGCCTCGCCACCCGCCTCGGTGCGGCGCAGCGCAACGTCGATCCGCCCGCCACGCGGGGTATAGCGGATGGCATTGCCGACAAGATTGGCAATCAGCGAACGCAGTGCATCGGCATCACCCGATACCCGAATGTCGGCATCGATCTCGGCCGCGCCCAGATCAAGTCCTGCGGCAATCGCCAAAGGGGCCTGCTCGGCCAGTACATCGGTCACGATCGGCGCCAGCATCAACAGTTCATGGTCGGATGCCGCCTCGTGGCGGGCCAGCGTCAGCAACTGGTTCAGCACGTGACCGGCGCGTGCCAGCCCGGCCTTGAGTTCGGAAATCGCCGCGGTACGCGAAGCATCGTCGGGCGCGCGTTCCAGACTCGCGAGCTGCAGCTGCAGCGCGGCCAGCGGTGTGCGCAGCTCGTGCGCGGCATTGGCGGTGAAGGCGCGCTGCGAGGCCAGCGCGTCGCCCAGTCGGCCGAGCAAGCGATTGGTTTCGTCGATCAGCGGCTGAACCTCGTCCGGCGCCAGATTCGGCAGCGGTGCCAGTGCGTCCGGCGTACGCGCGGCAACCTCGCGGCGCAGCGCTTCCAGCGGCCGCAGCGCCCGTCCGATTACCCACCATGCGCCGAGCAACAGCAGCGGCAAGGCAATCAGCAGCGGCACCGTGGTGCGCCACGCGGTATTCAGGGCCAGTCGGTCGCGCGTGCGCATCGGCTGGGCGATCTGGATCACCTTGCCTGGTACGGTAACGGCATAGGTACGCCAGTCGCCCTCGCTGGTCGCGGCAATGGCGTAGCCGAGCTGGACCTGCGCAGGCAGCACGCGGTGCGGATGCGAGTAATAGAGCTGCACGCCGTCCGGATCCCACACCTGGATGACGAAATCGAAACCGGCCGTGGTCCGCAGCGACGAACGCCCGGGAATGAAGGTCTGGTTCACCACCGACAACGCCAGCTGGCGCAACTGGTAATCGAACAGCTCGTTGGCCTCGTTGCGGGTACGGTGAAATGCCAGCGCCGCAGCCACGGCGATGACCAGTGCCATGCCGCCAAGCAGCATCAGCAGCAATTGGTGCCGCAAGGATTTCATGTCATCTCCGGCGGCTGTTTCGGCACGTAATAGCCGACGCCGCGCAGATTCAGTATCCACGTCGCGCCGAGCTTGCGCCGCAATGCATGGATGTGGACTTCGACCGCGTTGCTGGCGACCTCCTCGTCCCAGCCGTAAAGGCGGTTTTCCAGTCGCGTGCGCGACAGCGGCGTACCGGGTTTTTGCAGCAATTCGAACAGCAGGGAATACTCGCGCGCCGACAGCATCACCTCGCGCTCCCCCAGCCAGACCTGATGGCTGGCCGGATCGAGCCTGAGCGCACCGTGTTCGAACAGCGGGCTGGCACGACCGGCATGCCGGCGCTGCACTGCGCGGATGCGCGCCAGCAACTCGTCGAAATCGAACGGTTTGACGACGTAATCGTCAGCCCCGGCATCCAGCCCGGCGATGCGGTCGGCCACGGCATCCCGCGCGGTCAGGATCAGCACCGGTGTGGCCGCACCGCGCGCGCGCAGCTGGCGCAGCACGGTCAGTCCGTCGGCACGCGGCAGGCCCAGATCGAGCAGCACCAGCCCATATTCCTGCTGCTGCAAGGCCAGATCGGCGGCCACGCCGTCCGCGGCTCGATCGACGCTGAAACCGGCATCACGCAGCCCGGACTCGAGGTGCCGGGCGATCATGTCGTCGTCTTCCGCCAGCAGCAGTCGCATGAGTCAGCCCCTCAGACCGGCCACAGCGGCGGCTCGGCCATCGCCTCGATCTGTTCGCGCAGCGCGTAGATGTGCTCCTGCCAGTAGTTCATCGTGTTGAACCACGGGAAGGCCGCCGGAAAGGCCGGGTCGTCCCAGCGCTGCGCCAGCCAGCCGGCGTAGTGGATCTGCCGCAAGGTGCGCATGGCTTCGACCAGATGCAGCTCGCGCGCATCGAAATCGCAGAAATCCTCGTAACCGGCGAGCAGGTCCGCCAGCTGCGAAATGCGCTCGTGCCGCTCGCCCGACAGCAGCATCCACAGATCCTGCACCGCCGGGCCGCTGCGCGCGTCGTCGAAGTCGACGAAGTGCGGGCCGCCGTCGGTCCACAGCACGTTGCCCAGATGGCAGTCGCCGTGCAGCCGGATCGTCCTGACGTTGCCGGCGCGCTCGAACGCTTGCGAAACACCGGCCAGTGCGTCGGCGATCACCTGCTGGTAGGCGGTTTTCAGTTCGAGCGGGATGAAGCCGGTCTCGATCAGCCAGCGGCTCGGCGTTTCGCCGAACGATGCCGGCGTCAGCGCCGGCCGGTGTTCGAACGGCCGCGTGGCGCCGACCGCATGAATGCGGCCGAGGAAACGCCCGAGCCATTCGAGCGTGCCCTCGCGGTCCAGCTCCGGCGCACGACCGCCCTGGCGCGGAAAGACCGCGAAGCGGAAGCCGTCGATCCCGGGGTTCAGCGTGCTGCCATTGATCTCCAGCGGTGGCACGGCGGGGATTTCCAGCGCCGCCAGCTCGGCGGTGAACGCGTGCTCCTCGAAGATCTGCGCATCGTTCCAGCGCCCCGGGCGGTAGAACTTGGCGATCACCGGCGCGCCATCATCGATACCGACTTGGAACACGCGGTTCTCGAAACTGTTCAGCGTCAGCAGGTGACCGGAAGTGGCAAGGCCGACGGCATCGAGCGAATCGAGCACGGTATCGGGCGTGAGCGTGGCGTACGGGGTGGTGTTCATCAAACGATTGTAAGCGATGCGCCGGACGAGCACGCGATCGCGCAGCACCAGCCCGGTGGTGCAATTCACCCTCCTTGTCACCGTGCGCAGCCATTGTTACAAAAATATTAAGTACAACATCAGCCAGACAAAAGCAGTCGCAATGCATCACCATGACCCCGGCATGAGCACCGATGATCTGCAGCGGTGCACTGCCAACCGGAAGTCGGCAACTTCAACCAAGGAGCGTTTCAATGAAAATCGGTGTTCTCGGATCGGGTGATGTAGCAAAGGCATTAGCAAGCGGTTTTCTTCAGCACGGCCACGAAACGATGGTCGGTACGCGCGACAAGCAAAAGCTGGCGCAATGGGCCGGCGACCACCCGCAAGGCCGGATCGGCAGCTTTGCCGAGACCGCGGCCTTTGGCGATGTCGTCGTCCTTGCCGTCAAGGGAGACGCAGCAGCGGCCGTGCTGGACGCTGCGGGCGCCGCGAATCTGGCCGGCAAGCCGGTCATCGACACCACCAACCCGATCGCCGACGCACCGCCGGACAACGGCGTGCTCAAGTTCTTCACCAATCTCGACGATTCGCTGATGGAACAGCATCAGCGGCAGTTTTCCGGCGTGCATTTCGTCAAGGCATTCAACTCGGTCGGCAACAACCGCATGGTCAACCCGCAGTTTGCGGATGGAAAACCGACCATGTTCATCTGTGGCAACGATGCCGCCGCCAAACAGACGGTCAGCGATCTTCTCGACCAGTTCGGCTGGGATGTGGCCGACATGGGCAAGGCCGAGGCCGCGCGTGCGATCGAACCGCTGTGCATGCTGTGGTGCATTCCGGGCTTTCTGCGCAACGAGTGGTCACACGCCTTCAAGCTGCTGCGCGCCAACGCCTGAGCCGCATTGCCTGCGCGGAATGCAAGCCACGCCTTGCGTGGCTTTTTTATCGGCGCAAGTTCAAAGAACGGTCAAACGATGTGTGCTCCCTGCTTCAAATGGCTGGTTTGGACCACCAATCCCGCCGCAGCAATGACTGGGCGCGCGTGCATTTGAAGTTCAGATTGCCCGTTCGCTCAACGACAGCGCATGCCGCCATGCCGGCTTCACCCGGTAAAGCTGCGCCGGACGATGCGCACTCCCGCTGGAAAAGACACCCGGTATGGCCTCCAGTACGTCGAGTTCATCCATCTTGCGACGAAAACTTACCTTGTTCAGCGACTCGCCCAGCAGCGCTTCATACACGGCCTGCAACTGCGGCAGCGTAAACGGCTCCTGACACACGTGTACCGGCAACGAGGAGTAACTGCTCTTGTTGCGGACCCGTTGCACGGCGCTGGCAACGATTTGCGCATGATCGAAGGGAACGCCACGCAGGTCATCCACCGGGCACAGCACCGCATCCGCCGCCTCGGTGACCAGCGTATCGGGGACCAGTGCGTAATACGCCACGCTGATCGACCAGCCGCGCGGATCACGGGCCGGACCGCTGAAGGTAGCAAGCTGCTCAAGATAGGGGCTGTGCACGCCAGGTTTGTCGCGCAGCACGCGCAAGGCGGCATCGCGGGTATCACGATCGCTGTCGGTATGCACATAGCCGCCAGGCAGTGCCAGCGTACCGGCAAACGGCTCGCGCTCTCGCCGGTGCAGCAATACCTGCAGCACGCCTTCGCGCAAGGTCAGCAGCACCACATCCACCGTGCAGATCACTTCCTGCATGCCTGCCCCGCCTTCAATTAGAAACATCGATAAACAAACATCCAGAGACCGATTCTACTGAATAAGCGTCGGTATGTAGCCACAATAGTGCACACACAATGTGCTCACCAAAACACTTAGTTGCAAGTATATCCTAAGCAACCTACAGTACAGACACACACCAGCCGACAGAGGACCACCATGCGCACCCAGCTGTTGATCATCGATCCACAAAACGACTTCTGCGATCTGCCAGCCACCTTCTGCCCGGCCGATCCGCTTGCAGCAGACAAGCGCCTGGCACCCGCGTTGCCCGTAGCCGGCGCGCACGCCGACATGCTGCGGCTGGGCCGGCTGATCGACGCCCTGGGCGGCCGCCTCGATGCGATCACCATCACGCTCGATTCACATCAACGGCTGGACATCGGCCACCCCACGTTCTGGAAGCAGGATGACGGCAGCCCGGTGGCGCCGTTTACCGCGATCAGCGCCGCGGAGGTGGAAAACAAGCGCTACCGTCCGCGCGACACCGCAGCCACCACGCGGGTGCTGGCCTATCTGCGCGAACTGGAAGCCAAGGGGCGTTACACCCACATGGTCTGGCCTGTGCACTGCGAAATCGGCAGTTGGGGCCATGCCGTGCACGCCGGCCTGCGCGCAGCCTACAACCGCTGGGAAGAGCGCGAACTGAAGATCGTAGCCAAGGTGGTCAAGGGCACCAATCCGTGGACCGAGCACTACAGCGCCGTGGAGGCGGAGGTGCCCCTCGCGGATGATGCAAGCACCGGCACCAATGCGGCCCTGGTCGCCATGCTGGATGCCGCGGATACCATCCTGATCGGCGGTGAAGCCGGCAGTCACTGCGTCAAGGCCACCACCGAGCATCTGGTCGCCCATCTGCCCGATGGCGCAGCGCGACTGATACTGCTGACCGACTGCATGAGCGCCGTCGGTGGCTTCGAAGCACAGTACCGCGATTTTCTCGCAGACATGCAAGCGCGCGGCGCGCGCCTCGCCACCAGCGAGCAGATTGCAGCGGAATGCATGGCGTAAGCCTCACGAATGGTGGGAAGATGCCGCCCGCCCCGTCCTTGTAACAGTAAAAAGGAAGCCGAGATGAATGCCCCCGTCGTGCGCAGCCTGCTGGAAAACGACCTCTACAAGTTCACCATGTGGCAGGCGCTGCTGCATCGCCATCCCGGTGCCATGGCCGAGTACGCCTTCGTCTGCCGCAATACGCCAGCCTTCCCGCTTGCCGAACTCAAGGTTGCGGTCGAAGCCGAGCTGGATGCACTGTGCACGATGCAGTTTGCCCAGGACGAGCTCGACTATCTGCGGAGCCTGCGCTTCATCAAGGGCGATTTCGTCGACTTCCTCACGGTGTTCCGCTTCCAGCGCCACTTCGTCACGGTGGAAACGGCCGGCGACGCACTCCGGATCGTGGCCCGTGGCCCGCTGGTCCATGTGATGGGCTTCGAGATTTTCGTGCTTTACATCGTCAACACGCTGTACTTCCGTCGTCTCGGCGAGCGCGACGCTGTACTGGACGTTGCGCGACAGCGTCTGGCCGCCAAGATCGCCAGCTTGAAGGCCGCGGCACCCGAGCTCGCCGACAGTGGCGACTTTCCGTTCATCGCCGTCGACTTCGGCCTGCGCCGCCGCTTCTCGGCGGAGTGGCACGACGAAGTGCTGGAAACACTGACGCGCGAGGTGCCGGCGTTCGTGCGCGGCACGTCCAACGTCTACCTCGCCAAACGCTATGGCCTTACCCCGATCGGCACCATGGCGCACGAGTACCTGCAGGCCTATCAGGCGTTCGGCTCGCGGCTGCGCGATTTCCAGTCCGCTGCGCTCGAAGGCTGGGTTCAGGAATACCGTGGCGACCTGGGAATCGCACTGACCGATGTGGTCGGCATGGACGCCTTCCTCGCCGACTTCGACCTCTACTTCGCCAAGCTCTTCGACGGACTGCGCCACGATTCCGGCGATCCGGTGGTCTGGGGCGACAAAGCCATCGCCCATTACGAAAAACTGCGTATCGACCCCAGGACCAAACAGCTGGTTTTCTCCGACGGCCTCACTGTCGAAAAGGCGCTGGACCTGCACCGCCACTTCCGCGGCCGGATCCGGACCAGCTTCGGCATCGGCACCAGCCTGACCAACGACACGCCGCTGAAACCGCTGAACATCGTGATGAAGCTGACCCACTGCAACGGGCAGCCGGTTGCCAAGCTCTCCGATGCGCCGGGCAAGACACTGTGCGAGGACCAGACTTTCCTCGCCTACCTGCGCCAGGTGTTCAATCACACCGCCAGCTGACGACGAGGACGACGTATGTTGCGCATGACCGTAGCCCAGATCAATCCCACCGTCGGTGACTTCGTCGGCAACCTCGCGCTGATGCGCGCCGCGGCGGAAACAGCGCAGCGCGCTGGCGCCGAGCTGGTGGTGTTCCCCGAACTCTCGCTCACCGGTTACTACCCGGGCGACCTGCTCGACGAGCCGGCCTTCCTTGCCGCCACCGATGCGGCCCTCGCCGAGCTGCTCGCCGCCAGTCGTGCTACTCCCGGCCTCAACTGGGTGATCGGCGCCCCGACGCGGCACGAAGGGCCGGGCAAGCCCTTGTTCAACAGTCTGCTGGTCGTTGCCGACGGCGCGGTTCGCCTCAGCTACGCCAAGCAGTTGCTGCCCACCTACAACATTTTTGACGAACATCGCCACTTCGAGCCGGGGCCGGACGCCAATCGTGTACTGCGCATCGGTCCGTGGCGCATCGGTTTCCTGATCTGCGAGGACGGCTGGAACGATGATGGCCGCGCCTATGCGGTGAATCCGTTCCAGCGCCTGGCCGAGGCGGCACCGGATCTCGTGGTGTCGATCAACGCCAGTCCGTCCAATGTCGGCAAACGCGAGCAACGCCACCAGCTGTTTGCCGCCGCGAGCCGCCGCCACGATCTGCCGCTGCTGTATGTAAACCAGATCGGCGGGCAAGACCAATTGGTGTTCGATGGCGCGTCCTTCGCCGTCACGCCACGGGATGGCGTCGTCTTCGAGGCAGCGCGCTTTACCGAGGACATCCGCACGCTGGGTTTCGACGGTACGCACTTCACCGCCGCCGATGGCTCCGCGCTGCCCACCGTCGACCCGGCCGGCCTGCCGGTGATGGCGTTCTACCGCCAGCAGATCGTGCTGGGACTGAGGGACTATGCCCGACGTTGCGGTTTCGGCCGCGCCGTGATCGGCTGCTCGGGCGGCATCGACAGCGCGTTGACACTGGCGTTGGCGGCCGAAGCGCTGGGTGCGGAAAACGTGGTCGCCATCACCATGCCGTCGCGTTTCTCCAGCGCCGGCAGCGTCGACGATTCGGTGACGCTGTGCCGCAATCTGGGCGTGCAGCTGATCGAGCACCCGATCCGCGACATGGTAGACGCCTACGCCGCCGGCTTCGCCAGCGCCTTCGGTGCACCGCTGGCCGGCCTGTCGCTGGAAAACCTGCAGGCGCGGGTGCGCGGTACGGTACTGATGGAGTACTCGAACAGCTACGGCCATTTGCTGCTGACCACCGGCAACAAGAGCGAGATCTCGGTCGGCTACTGCACGCTGTACGGCGACACCAACGGCGGGCTGGGACTGATTGGCGACTTGTACAAGACCGAGGTATTCGCGCTGAGCCGCCATCTGAACGAGGCGGCCGGCCGCGAGATCATTCCGTTGGCCATCATCGACAAGGAACCGTCCGCCGAGCTGGCGCCCGACCAGCGCGATACCGACAGCCTGCCGCCTTATCCGGTGCTCGATGCACTGCTCAAGGTGCTGGTCGAGGGCACCCGGCTGGGTCAGGACGAGCGCAAGCATGTCGAAGACGAATACGCCCGGCTCACCGACAGCACGGCAGGCATTGCGCTGGTCACGCGCATCCGCGGCATGATCGCCCGTAACGAATACAAGCGGCGGCAGGCACCGCCGATCCTGCGGCTACGCGCCCGAGCCTTCGGCAGCGGCCGGCAGATGCCGATCGCCGCCAGCCACCTGTTCTGACCGGATCACACTGAATACCTCATGAGCCAAGATTTCGATTGCGCGGTACTGATCGGCCGCTTCCAGCCCTTCCACCTGGGCCATGCCGCCCTTCTGACCGAGGCGCTGCGCGCCGCACCTCAGGTGGTGGTGGTGCTCGGTTCCGCCCACCGTGCACGCGATGCCAAGAACCCGTTCAGCTGGCAGGAGCGCGCGGCAATGATTTCGGCCACGCTGAGCGAAACCGATGCCGCCCGTGTGCGTTTTGCGCCGGTGCGCGACCATTACGACGATGGCCGCTGGACCGCCGCCGTTCGTCATGCAGTCGACGGCGACACGCCGCCACGCCGCGTTGCGCTGATCGGCCATGCCAAGGATGCCTCCAGCTACTACCTGCAGCGCTTTCCCGGTTGGACGCTGCTACCGCTGCCGGCACAGGGCGAACTCGATGCCACCAGCCTGCGCCAGATCTATTTCGGCGTGGACGATGAAGTAGCGGCCGATGCACTCCTCGCCACGCTGCTGCCGCGTGCCGTGGCCGGCTACCTGAAAGGCTGGCGCGCACTGCCGGCGTTTGCGCCGCTGCGCATCGAGCACGCAGCGCTGATCGAAAACCGCAAGCGCTGGGGCAGCGGCCCGTTTGTCACGCTCGATGCCGTGGTCGAGATCGCCAGCCATGTGCTGCTGGTCGAGCGCAAGCACGCACCGGGGCAAGGCTTGTGGGCGCTGCCCGGCGGTTTTCTCGACGGCCGCGAACGACTGCTGCAAGGCGCGATTCGCGAGCTGCGCGAGGAAACCGGGCTGGCCCTGCTCGACAGCACGCTGGAGGCTGCACTGCGCGGCGTGGCGGTATTCGATCATCCCGATCGCAGCCTGCGCGGTCGTACCATTACCCACGCCCACCACTTCGCCATCACCATGGACCGTTTGCCCGAGGTGGCCGGCAGCGACGATGCCGCAGCCGCGCGCTGGGCACCGATCGGCGAACTGGCCACCATGGAAGACCGCTTCTTCGAAGATCATTTCCACATCCTCGACCACTTTCTCGACCTGACCCGCTGACCATGTCGCTGCTCGCCCCACTGCTCGAACCCGTTGCCACGATCATGGGCATGCCCTTGTCCGTCGGCGATCTCGCCGGATTTGCCACCGGCCTCGTTTGCGTCTGGCTGACCACGCGCTCGCATATCGGCAACTTTCCGGTCGGCATCGTCAACTGCGTGATTCTGGGCCTGGTGTTCGTCGAGCTGCGGCTGTTTTCCGACGCGGGCCTGCAGGTCATCTTCATCATCATGAGCCTGATCGGCTGGCGTGCCTGGCTGCGCCATGATGGAAACGCTGCCAGCCTGCCCGTGTTCCGCTCCAACGGCCGCGAATGGTTGCTGCTGGCGCTCGCCGCCAGCCTCGTCACACTGCTGCTGCGGCAGCTGATGCTCTGGGCCAAGGGCAGCGCACCGCTGCTGGATGCGCTAATCACCGCGATGAGCCTGTGTGCGCAATGGTTGCTGAATCAGCGCCGCCGTGACAGCTGGCTGTGGTGGATTGCGGTCGATGTCGTGTCGATTCCGCTCTACCTCAGCCGCGGCCTGCCGCTGATTGCCGTTCTCTACACGGTGTTCCTGCTGCTGTGCATCCGTGGCTGGTTTGCCTGGCGCGCGCCGCAAGCCGTCGGAGCCACGGCGTGAACCGCGTCGAGTTCCGGCACGGACTGGTGATCGGCAAGTTCTATCCGCCCCACCTTGGTCACCTCTACTTGATGCGCACCGCGGCGAACCACTGCCGGCAGGTGACGGTAGCGGTACTGGGCGCATCGGTCGAATCGGTATCCATCACCGACCGCGTCGCCTGGCTGCGCGCCTGCCTTGCCGACCTGCCCAATGTCTGCGTGGTCGGTGCGCTCGACGATGTGCCGGTCGATTACCACGACCCGGCCATCTGGGATGCGCATGTCGCGATCATGCGTTCAGCGGTGGCACAGGGCACGGCGGCCGGCGTTGCCGTCGACGCGGTCTTCACATCGGAAGGATACGGAAGCGAGCTGGCGCGACGCTTCAATGCGGCGCCGGTTTGCCTCGATCCGCAGCGCGCGCTGCATCCGGTTTCCGGAACGGCCGTCCGTGCCGATCTGGCGGGACAATGGCGGCAACTGCCCGCGCCGGTACGCGCCGGCCTCGCCATGCGGGTTGTGGTGGTCGGCGCGGAATCAACCGGCACCACCACGCTGGCCCGTAATCTGGCCGATGCGTTGAAGGCGCGCGGTGGTGTCTGGGCGGCAACACAATGGGTCGCCGAGTACGGGCGCGAGTACAGCCAGAACCTGCTGGCGCTGGCGCGTGCGCGCAATCCGGCTGCGCGACCTCAGGACGTGCACTGGCACGCTGACGATTTCACGCGGATCGCGGCCGAACAGACGCGGCGCGAAAACGACGCTGCCAGCGAATGCGGCCCGGTGCTGGTGTGCGATACCGATGCACTGGCCACCTGTATCTGGCACGAGCGCTATCGCGGTACACGCCATCCCGGCGTCGAGTCGATCGCCGCTGCCATGCCTTCACGGCAGTTGTATTTGCTGACCGATCATGCCGACGTACCGTTCGAGAACGATGGCCTGCGCGACGGAGAAACGCTGCGTCCCTGGATGACACAGCGTTTTGCCGAGGTCCTCGCCGGGCAGTCGGTGCCCTGGCTGCGGCTGGCCGGCTGCCGGGCTACACGGCTGACCAAAGCACTGGCCGCCGTTGACGCGGCTTGGCAACGGCACGCCTGCTTTTCGCTGCCGCTGGAGCAGCGCCTCACCGCATGAACGAGCAATGGCGGCAGGACTTGCCAACGCCTCGCCGCCCCAGCCCGGCATTCCGGTCTGAAGCCGGAGAGAATGTCTGCAACCGATTCACGCCTGCCATCGCAGCGGAAAAAGGCAAACAGACCTTAAAGTAGCGACTGCGCTGCATCGGCGCAGCCAACGAGGATGACATGCACGCTTCCGAGCGACTCGCCCGATCGCGCCCCGGCTTGGCCGGGCGGCTCGATCCGCAATTGCTGCGCGTACTCAGCGCCATCGGCGCGGGCGTCGTCGGTGCGCTGGCGGTCTGGCTGTTCCATCAGGCGCTCGAACACACCGAAATCCTGCTTTACGGCCACAGCGACGGTCTGGTCGCGGCCGCACGCGGATTGCCGGCTTGGCAGCGCATCGTCACGCCGGTACTTGGCGGTCTGGCGGCCGGCACGCTGCTGTGGCTGTGGAACCGGACGCGTGCCAGCACGCCCCGCCATGCCGACGACTACATCGAGGCCGTCACCATCGGCGACGGCAGGCTCGATCAGCGCGGTGGCTTCGGCAAGATCATCGCGTCGTTTCTGGTGGTAGTCGCCGGCGGCGCGGTCGGTCGCGAAGGCGCAATGGTGCTGCTGGCCGCGCTGACCTGCTCCTTCATCGGCACGCGCGTCCGGCATCTGGTCGATCTGCGGCTGGTCGTGGCTTGTGGCGTTGCGGCCGGCTTTGCCGCCGCGTATCACGCGCCACTGGCGAGTTCACTCTTCATTGCCGAAGTACTGCTCGGCTCGCTGGCGCTGGCGGCCATCGGCCCGGTGATCTTGGCTGCGGTGACGTCGGCCCTGGTCACCTACGCGCTTTCCGGCGACGGCAAGCTGTATCAGGTCGCCGCCAGCGCGCCGCTGGATGCAACCGGGCTGGCCCTGGTCGCGCTGATCGGCGTCGTTGCCGGCGTGCTCGGCCCGCTGTTCCTTGCCTGGCTGGACGCGAGCCGCAAGGGCTTTGCCCGGCTGAACTGGCCCTTGCCGCTGCAACTGGCCGCCGGCGGCCTGCTGGTCGGTCTGGTCTCGGTGCTGCGGCCCGAAGCCTGGGGCAACGGCTACAGCGCGGTGCAGGCCTTTCTGCTGGCACCGGCAGCGTGGCAGATCGTGACGCTGATCCTCGTTTGCAAGCTGATCGCCGTTGCCGGCAGCATCGGCTCCGGCGCGCCGGGCGGCATCTTCACGCCGACACTGCTGGTCGGCGCCGCGTTCGGCCAGCTGGCCGCACGGCTGCTTGCCCCGCTCGCCCCCGGCGCCGGGCATCCGCTGCTGTTCACCATCTCGGGCATGGGCGTGTTCCTTGCCGCAACGACGCATGCGCCGGTGATGTCGGCACTGATGGTGCTGGAGATGACCGGGCAGGTCCAGCTACTGCTCGCCTTGTTGCCGGCCTGCGTGATCGCGGCGGGCATTTCGCGGCGATTGCGGGCGACGTCGGTGTACGCGAGTCATTGAACGGGTAAAGGCGGCTAGGCAAGTCGGCAGCAAACGCGGAAAATCGCGCTCCTGCATCCACCAGATTCATCCGGCTTCACCATGCTCAGCTACCGCCACGCCTTCCACGCCGGCAATCACGCCGACGTCCTCAAGCATTTCATCCTCGTCGAGCTGCTGAGCTATCTGAACCAGAAGGACAAGGCCTACTGGTACATCGACACCCATGCCGGCGCCGGCCTGTACCAGCTGACCGAGGGCTATGCGGCGAAGAACGCCGAGTTCGAAGGCGGCATTGCCCGGTTGTGGCAACGCAAGGACCTGCCGGAGCCGCTGGCGCGCTACGTCGAAGTGGTCCGCCGCTTCAATCCGGACGGCAAACTGGCGTTCTATCCGGGCTCGCCGCTGGTCGCGCAGGCGGTGATGCGCCGCGACGACAAGCTGCGGCTGTTCGAGCTGCATCCGAGCGACAGCAAACTGCTCGAAGCCAATTGCGAAACGCTGGGCCGGCAAGCGCAGGTCAGCGTCGGTGACGGTTTCAACGGTCTGAAATCGGTGCTGCCGCCGCCGCCGCGCCGCGGACTGACGCTGATCGATCCGCCGTACGAGGACAAGGGCGACTACCGCACCGTGGTCAAGGCCATGGAAGAAGGCCTGCGCCGCTTTGCCACCGGCACCTTCGCGATCTGGTATCCGACGCTGCAGCGCACCGAATCACGCGAGCTGCCCGAGGCGCTGAAAAAACTGCCGGCCAAGGGCTGGCTCGACGTGCGCCTGCAGGTGCAATCGCCATCGACTGACGGCTTCGGCATGCACGGCAGCGGCATGTTCATCATCAACCCGCCCTACACGCTGGCCGAAACGCTGAAATCGGTGATGCCGCTACTGGCCGACGCACTGGCGCTCGATCAGGGCGCAGGCTTCAAGCTCGAACACCAGTCGGCCTAGCTACGCCGTTCGACGTATCGCACGGCCGACCGCCGCGTCGATATACTGAAGTCGACGTCATCCAGAGGAAAGGAATCCATGCGCACGCTTCGTCTTCTCGTCACCGCTCTTGCCTTCGCCGCGACCGCCCCGGTCTGGGCCGCGCCGATCAACGTCGCGGTGGCCGCCAACCTGCAGTACACCTTCGACGATCTGGCCAAGGCGTACAAGGCCGAGACCGGTCTCGACGTGAACCCGAGCTATGGCGCATCGGGCAAGTTCTTCGCGCAGATCGGCAACGGCGCGCCGTTCCACGTTTTCCTCTCCGCCGATGCCAGCTACCCGCAGAAGCTCGACACGGCCGGACTGACGCTCGAGCCGAGCAAGGTCTACGCGCACGGCACGCTGGTACTGTGGACACTGAAGGACCTTGACCTCAAGCAGTGGGAAAAACTGGTCCGCGAACCGGCCATCGAACGCATTGCCGTCGCCAACCCGGAAACCGCACCGTACGGCCGTGCCGCGGTACAGGCGCTGAACCACTACAAGCTGACCGAGGCCACGCATTCGAAGCTGGTCTTCGGCGAAAGCATCGGCCAGACCAACCAGTTCATCTCGACCCGCGCAGCGGACCTCGGCTTCACCGCCAAGGCCATCGTCATCTCGGCCGAAATGCAGGGCAAGGGCCGCTGGCTCGAGATTCCCGCCACCGCCTACGAGCCGATCGCCCAGCGCGCCGCCTTGCTCAAGTACTCCGGTGATCACGACACCGCCGACGCCAAGCGCTTCTACCAGTTCCTGTTCTCGCCGAAAGCGCAGGACATCTTCAAGCAAGCCGGCTACAAGCTGCCATGAACCGCATCCCCGCCACCCTCACCCGGGTCGAGTACGGCGCCGGCATGACGCTGGTCGAAGCCGATGCCAGTGCCGCCCCGTACGGCATGACGCTGGTTGCCACCGTCGTCGGCGAAGTCCCGCTGACGGCCGGAATGCTGGTCGTCCTTGCCTGCAAGGAAACCGAAGTCGCGCTGGCAAAGAACCTCAGCGGCGAGATCAGCCTGCGCAACCGCCATGCCGCACGTGTCGTCGGCATCGATGCAGGCACCGTGCTGACACGGGTCTCGCTCGACTGGCATGGCCACCCGATCGCCTCGGTGATCACCAGCGGCTCGGCGCAGCGGCTCGGCATCCGTATCGGCGACAGCGTCGAATGGCTGGTCAAGGCCAACGAAATGGCGGTGGAAACCGCGTGATTGCACTGCAGGCCGCCGACATCCAGCCGTTCTGGCTGACGCTCAAGCTGGCAACGATCACCACGCTGGTCCTGATCGTGCTGGCGATTCCGCTGGCGCGTTGGCTGGCCTTTGGCCGCTCGCCGCTGCGACCGATCATCGAAACGCTGTGCAACCTGCCACTGGTGCTGCCGCCGACCGTACTCGGCTTCTATCTGCTGGTGTCGTTCAGCCCGGTGTCGTTCACCGGCCGCTGGCTGCAGGATGTGCTCGGGCTCAAGCTCGTGTTCACCTTCAGCGGCCTCGTCATCGGCTCGGTGATCTTCAGTCTGCCCTTCATGCTGCAGCCGCTGGTGGCCGCGTTCCGCCAGCTGCCATCCAACCTGATCGACGCAGCGCGTACGCTCGGCAAGACCGAAGCCACGATCCTGGCCCGGGTGATCCTGCCCAACGCCCGCGCGGGCCTGCTGTCCGGCACCGTGCTGGCGTTCGCGCACACCGTGGGCGAATTCGGCGTCGTGCTGATGCTCGGCGGCGGCGTGACCGGCGATACCCAGGTCGCATCGATAGCGCTGTACCGCAAGGTCGAGGCGCTCGACTACGCCGGCGCGCACAGCTACGCGCTGGTGCTGGTGTCGTTCGCTTTCGTCGTATTGCTGCTGCTGCGGCTGATCCAGTCGCGCAGCGAGACCCGGCCATGCTGAATCTCGCGCTGACCCACACGATTCCGACGCCCGAAGGCCCGCGCCCGCTGCAAGTCGAACTCACGCAGGCACCGGGCGAGCGGCTGGCGCTGTACGGCCCGTCCGGCGTCGGCAAGACGACGCTGCTGCGGCTGATCGCCGGCCTTGCCCGTCCCGACCAGGGCCGGATTGCATTCGGCGACACCGTCTGGTGCGATACCGAGCGTCGCGTACACGTTCCGGCGCGCGAACGCCGCGTCGGTTACGTGTTCCAGGATTACGCACTGTTCCCGAACATGCGCGTCCGCGACAACCTCGCCTTCGCCCAGCCGCACCCCGACCGGAACCGGCTGGACGAATTGCTCGCGCTGACCCGGTTAGCGCCGCTGGCCGACCGCTACCCGCAACAACTCTCCGGCGGCCAGCGCCAGCGCGTCGCGCTGGCCCGGGCACTGGCGCAGGAACCGCAACTGCTGCTGATGGACGAACCGCTGTCGGCGCTCGACCCTGCCTTGCGCGTCGCGCTGCGCGAGGAAATCGACGACATCCTGCGCAAGGTCGCGCTGACGACCGTCATCGTCAGTCACGATCTCGGCGACGTCTTCCGGCTGGCGCAACGCGTTGCCGTGCTCGAACCGGGCAAAGTCGCCGCGCTCGGCACCCCGCGCGACGTGCTGCTGCCACCCACGCCCAGCGGCCGCCACGCCCTCTCCGGCATTGTCCTCGCCATCGACCCCGCCGACGTGCTCTGGCGCGTCACCGTCGCCATCGGCAACGACACGCTGGCCACGCTGAGTGCCGACGTCGAGCACCTGCGCGTCGGTGCACCGGTGGCGGTGCAACTGAATGGCAGTAGCGCCGTCTTGCAGCCTGTCTGAGCGCTTTCCCACGGAATGACCATGAACACCACCGAATTGCAGTCACGACTGCGCGCCTTCAGCGCCGAACGCGACTGGGACCAGTTCCATACCCCGAAAAATCTCGCCAGCGCGTTGTCGGTCGAAGCGGCCGAGCTGCTCGAACTGTTCCAGTGGCTGACGCCCGAACAATCGCAGTCGCTGTGTGCCGATCCCGAGTTCGCAACCCGGCTGGGCGAGGAAGTCGCCGATGTGCTGCTCTATCTGCTGCGACTGGCCGACGTCGCCGGGCTGGACCTGAATGCGGTGGTCGAGCGCAAGCTGAAGCTCAACGCTGAAAAGTACCCGGCCGAACTGGCGCGCGGCCACGCCCGCAAGCTCGATGCGCGCAAGGATCAGCCATGAACACCTTCTTCATCACCGGCACCGATACCGACGTCGGCAAGACGGTCGCCACCTGCCAGCTGCTGCGGGGCTTCGCCGCGCACGGGCTGCGTGCTGTAGCGATGAAGCCGGTTGCTTCCGGCTGCACCACGATTGATGGTGCACTCGTCAACGCCGATGTCGTTGCGCACCGTGCCGCCGGCAACGTCGTCGTTCCGGACGAGCTCGCCAGCCCGTACCGCTTTGCACCGCCCATTTCGCCGCATCTCGCCGCCCGCGAGGCCGGCGTTGCGGTCTCGCTCGACCACCTCGCCGCATGCGCGGCGCAGTTGCAGACACTGACCGACGTGCTGCTGATCGAGGGTGCCGGTGGCTGGCATGCGCCGCTGACCGACGAGGCCGACATGCAGGTACTGGCGCAGCGCTTCAACGTGCCGGTGATCCTTGTCGTCGGCATGCGCCTCGGCTGCCTGAATCACGCGCTGTTGTCGGCCAATGCCATCATCGCCGCCGGCCTGCCGCTGGCCGGCTGGATTGCCAACCGCGTCGATCCGCGCATGGACCGCTACGCCGACAACCTCGACTGGCTGCAGCAGCACCTGCCGGCGCCGCTGCTCGGCGAGATCGCCCACGCGCCGGATGCCGCAGGCGGCACGCTGGACACACCGGCCGTTGCGCAACTGATCGCGTAAGTTTGAAAGCTGCTTGCCGCCAAGGCCGCCACATTGCACACTTGGCGGTTTGATCCCGACCGGCTCATCATGCGCGCCATCCGACTGCTCCTGACCCTTGCTTTTGCCTTGCTGCTTGCCGCCTGCGGCAAGCCGACCGTTTTTCAGGGCAGCGATATTTCCGGCGCGGATTTCGGCGGCGATTTCACGCTAACGGCACAGGATGGCAAACCGCGTAAGCTGTCCGATTTCAACGGCAAGGCCGTGGCGCTGTTCTTCGGCTATACCCAGTGCCCGGATGTCTGCCCGACGACGATGGTCGAGCTCAAGGACGTGATGAAGCAGCTCGGCCCGGATGCCGACAAGGTGCAGGTGCTGTTCGTCAGCGTCGACCCCGCGCGCGACACCAACGCGGTGCTGGCGCAATACGTGCCGGCATTCGATCCGCGCTTCATCGGCCTGACCGGCAGCAAGGCGGACGTCAACAAGGTGGCCGAACAGTACAAGGTCATCGTCCAGCAGCAAGGCAGCGGCGCCAACTACACCGTCGACCACAGCGCCGGCACCTACCTGATCGACAAGCACGGCAAGCTGCGGGTACTGGTGAACTACGGCGCCGGCAGCGCGGTACTGACCCACGATCTGCGCGCCCTCGTCCAGGAATAATCCCCGTCCATGCAAGACCCGAACACCCACCCGCTGGCCGAGAGCGACGATCTCGCGCCGTACACGCTGGGCAACCCGCTCGAAGTCGCCGCCGTCCTGCGCAATCTGATGAACCGCGGCGATTTCGTGACCATCTACTTCGACCACGGCAAGTCGATGCTGACCACGCGCATCCTCGACGTCGACCCCAAGGCACGGCGTTTCCGTTTCGACTGGGCCGGACAAGATGCAACCAATCGTGCGCTGCAGGCGTCACCGCGCAATGTCTTCGTCGCCCTGCCCGACGGCGTCAAGGTGCAGTTCGTCTGTGCGGCGCCGGACATCGTCCAGCACGAAGGCGCGCCGGCGTTCGAAGCCGCACTGCCGGCACAACTCGTCAAACTGCAGCGGCGCGAGTTCTTCCGCCTGCAGACGCCGATCGTCACCCCCTACCGCTGTCACACCCACCTGCCCGACGGCACGGCGGTCGGCTTCAATCTGCACGACATTTCGCTCGGCGGTGTCGGCCTGTGGGCCGGTGCGATCAATGCCGGCCTGCTGACGCGCGGCGAGATCCTGCGCGATGCAACGCTGGAACTCGGCAGCGGCATCAGCTTCCAGACCGACCTGTCGGTGCGCGGCGTACGCACGGTGTTGCTCCCGCAAGGCGAGCAGCAGCTGCTCGGCTGCCAGTTCGTTGCCCTGCCGCGCGGTGCCGAGGCCGCACTGCAACGGCAGATCGCCCAGCTCGAACGCGAACGCCGGGCACTGACGGGCTAGCCGCCGCTCCGCTTTGCGGCCAACCAGACGGCCACACTGGGCCAGCGCAATTGCAGGCGCAGCTCGCGCTTGATCCGTGTGTTGTCGAGGCGTCGCGATTCGTTCAGATAGCTCAGCAAACCCGGTGACACCTGTGCCTGTGCATCCGCACGGCTGACACGCGGCACCCGTGGCAGGTCCAGCAGATCGGCCACCTGATCGAACCAGTCACCCATCCTGCCCGGCGCATCGTCGCTGGCGTTGTAACTGCGCAGCGGCGCGGCGCGGAACAACGCCAGACACGCGGCCTGGGCGAGATCGTCGGCGTGGATGTGGTTCGAGTAACTGTCTTCCGCGGCCGCAATCGCCGGCTCGCCGCGACGGATGCGCGCCTCCGGCAGCCGGCCTTCGGCGTAGATGCCGGGCGCGCGCAGCAGCCCGAGCCTGACCCCGTGGCGGCGGGCAAACGCGCGCAACTGCGATTCGGCATCAGCGCGGCGCTGCGCTCGCGGCGAATCGGGTGCAGCCGGCCGGGTTTCGGCGACCCATGCACCGTCCGCGTTGCCGTACACACCGCTGGTGCCGATATAGGCCAGCCGGCGCGGGGCACTATGGCGCTGTGATAAACTCGACCCGACCGAACATCGCGCGGGCCGGGCCAGCGCGGCCAGCAGCCGGCGAGTGCGTACATCACGCGCGCCGGACGTGGCAGGCGGCGCACTGTGAATCACCCAGTGGGCAATGCCCGCCAGCCGCTGCGGAACCCCGGCATCGAGATCGGCCGTCACCGGCACCACACCGAGTGCACGCAGCCGCGCCGCCGATTCAGGCGAACGCGCGCTGGCATAGATTTGAAAGCGCCGCGCCAGCCAGGGCAAGGCACGGGCCATCACGTCGCCACAGCCGATGATCAGCAGTCGTGGTTTGGCCGGGTTCGGGGTCCGTTTACGCAAGTTCATCCAATTTACGAAGACGCAGGAATGTCGAAGCAACTTACCATTCTGCCCTCGGGCCAGCAAATCAGCCTCGAAGGCGACGAAACCCTACTCGATGCCGCCATGCGCAGCGGCTTCAACATGCCCTACGGCTGCAAGAACGGCGCCTGCGGCGCCTGCAAGGGACAGGTCGTCGACGGCCGGGTCGAGCACGGCCCGCACGCCGAGTCGGCGCTGTCGCAAACCGAAATGGAACGCGGCCTGGCGCTGTTCTGCTGCGCGACTGCGGTCACCGATTCGGTGACGATCGAATGCCGCGAAGTCGCCGCGACCAAGGACATCCAGATCAAGACACTGCCGTGCCGGGTGCAGAAGATCGACAAGGTCTCGCACGACGTCGCGGTGCTGTCGCTGAAGCTGCCGGCCACCGAGCGGATGCAGTTCCTCGCCGGCCAGTACATCGACATCCACACCAAGACCGGCAAGAAGCGCAGCTTCTCGATCGCCAACGCGCCGCATGACAGCGAATACCTGCAGCTGCACATTCGCCATGTCGCCGGCGGCGATTTCTCCGAATACGTGTGGAACGAGCTGAAGGAGCGCGAGATCTTCCGCTTCACCGGCCCGCTGGGTTCGTTCTTCCTGCGCGAGGATTCGGACAAGCCGATCATCTTCCTTGCTACCGGCACCGGTTTCGCGCCGATCAAGGGGATTCTCGAGCACGCCTTCAACAAGGGCATCCAGCGCGAAATGATCCTCTACTGGGGCGCGCGCACGGTCGACGACTACTACATGACCGAGCTGACCGATGCATGGCAGCGCGAGCACCCGAACTTCACCTTCATCCCGGTGCTGTCCGAGCCCAAGGGCGAATGGGCCGGCCGGACCGGCTTCCTGCACGACGCCATCACCGACGATTTCGGCAGCCTGGCCGGCTGGCAGGTCTATGCCTGCGGCGCACCGGTGATGGTCGAAGCAGCCTATCAGCACTGCGTCGCCCGTGGCCTGCCGGAAGACGAGTTCTTCTCCGACGCGTTCTTCTCGTCCAAGGACACCGCCAAGAAGTAAGCGGCGCCGCTGCAAACGAAAAACCCGGCCATGGCCGGGTTTTTTCATGGCAAGCCGGCGAAATTCCGCTTACTTGTTCGCCTTCATTCCCGCCGTCAGCGTGGTGATGTTGTGGCGGTACATGTTCAGATAGCTGTCGGCCTCCGGGCTTTTCGACAGGGCATCCGAATACAGCGTGCCTTCCAGCGAGGCTCCCGTTTCACGGCTGATCTGCTCGATCAGTTTGCGGTTGCTGATATTCTCGACGAACACCGCCTTGATGCCGCTCTGCTTGATCTGGCGGATCAAGTTGCCGACATCCTTGGCGCTGGCTTCGGCCTCGGTCGACAGCCCTTGCGGGGCCAGCAGGGTGATCCTGTAGCGCGCGCCGAGATAGCCGAACGCGTCGTGGCTGGTGATCACCTTGCGTTTGGCCTGCGGAATCGCCGCGACCTGCGCGTCGGCCCACTTCGACAGCTCGACCAGCTGGCCGTCGTATTTTTTCGCGTTCGCCTGATACAGGCTGGCACCGGCCGGGTCGATCTTCGCCAGCGCCGCGGCGATGTTCTTCACCATCAGCCGCGCGTTGCCGATGTCCTGCCACGCGTGCGGATCGGTACCGTGATCGTGGCCGTGATCGTCGTGGTCATCGCCGGCCATGGCGCGCGGCTTGATGCCCTCAGAGACGGTGACCACGGTGCCCTTGTACTTGCTCGACGCGGTCAGCCGCTTCATCCAGCCTTCGAAACCGAGACCGTTGACGAAGAACACCCGGCTCTTGGCCAGCGTGCCGACGTCGGCCGGTGTCGGTTGGTACACATGGGCGTCGCCGTCGGCGCCGACCAGCGTCGTCACCTTGATGCGGTCACCGCCGACGTTCTGCACCAGATCGCCAAGAATGCTGAAGCTGGCGACCACCGGCAACGGCTCGGCCGCCTGTGCGACACCGCTCAATCCGAAGGCCAGCGCCACGCTGAGAATGCAACGACCGAACATGCTTTACTCCCCCAGGAACAACAAGTTGACTAGCGCGTATCGCTTTGCGGGCCGCGCTGTCCGCGCCAGCCGTGCGGTGCCACGGTCAGCGAGACAAGGTAAAAGAGGCTGGCCACCAGCACGATGGCCGGCCCGGACGGCAGCCCGGCGTGGTACGACACCAGCAGGCCGGCGACCGTCGAAACCAGTCCGACCAGCCACGCCACACCCATCAGCCCCGGCAGCGTATCGGCCCACAGCCGCGCCACCGTGGCCGGCAGCATCATCAGCCCGATCGCCATCAGCGTACCCATGGCCTGGAAGCCGGCGACGAGATTGAGTACCGTCAGCACGATCAGGCCAAGGTGATACGGACTGCCGCCGCGCCCCGCCGCAGCAAGGAACCCCGGATCGACGCATTCGAGCACCATGCCGCGGTAGCACAGCGCCAGCCACGCGAGACTGATCGTCGCCACCCCGGCGACGACATAGAGCGCCGCATCGTCGATCGCCAGCACCGAGCCGAACAGCAGGTGGATCAGGTCGACCTGGCTGCCCCAGCGCGAGATCAGCACCACGCCGAGCGCCAGCGCCATCAGGTAGAAGCCGGCAAAGCTCGCGTCCTCGTTCAGCACCGTATAACGCCCGGCAACACCGGCCAGCACCGCCACCAGCAGCGCCGCGACAATGCCGCCCCCGGCCAGCCACGGCAGCGCGAAACCGCCGATCAGGTAACCGACCGCCGCGCCCGGCAGCACCGCGTGCGACAAGGCATCGCCCATCAGGCTCATCCGCCGCAACACCAGCAGCACACCAACCGGCGCGCAGCTCAGCGCCAATACCACGCAGCCGACCAGCGCACGGCGCATGAAGTCGAACTCGGCAAACGGCGAAATCAGCAATTCGTGCAGGCTCATGATCCCGCCTCCTCGGCCAGCGGGTTCACCCACAGCGAATGACCGGTAAAGCCGATCTCGGCACGCGCAGCGGCCAGTACCGCCGCCGTCGCGCCCCAAGCCTGCACCGTACCGGACAGCAGCAGCGTTTCATCGAAATGGCGCGACACCAGATCCAGATCGTGCATCACGGCAATCACCGTGCGGCCCTCGATCTGCCAGTCCGTCAGCTGCTTGAGCAGCAGATCGCGGCTGGCCGGATCGAGATTGTTGAGCGGCTCGTCAAGCAGCAGCACCGGCGCGTCCTGCACCATCAGCCGCGCAAAGCGTGCACGCTGCAGCTGCCCGCCCGACAGCGTACCGATCGGCCGGTTGGTCAGCTCTGCCAGCCCCATGTGTGCCAGCGCGTGCGCAGCCCGCTCCTGCTCGGTGCGATCCAGCCGGCGCCACGCACCGCTGCGCCGCCAGCTGCCCGACAGCGCCAGCTCGGCCACCGTCATCGGAAACTGCCGGTCCAGCTCGGTGCGCTGCGGCAGGTACGCCACGCGCTCCGGCGTATGAATCTGCCCCGACGACGCCGGCAGCAAACCGGCCATCGCCTTGAGCAAGGTCGTCTTGCCCGCGCCATTGGGACCGACGATGGCCGTCGAGCGCCCGGTGGTAAACGTACCGCAGACCTCGGCCACCGCCAGACGCTGGCGATACTTCACCGACACATGATCAAGCGTGATCATTGCAGCGACCACGCAACCAGCGCCCAGACCAGTGCGATCAGCGGCGACACCAGCAGCAAGCGCTGGCCGGCACTGAGCGCAAACAGCCAACTGGCCAGCCGCCGCAGCACGCTGGGGAGGATATTCGAAACGTTATGAGTCATCACATGACGCCCGCTGCGTCAGACAGCGGGCAAGGCTAGTTGCAACTGAATTGCATTTTAGCCACGAATCCATCCCGTGTGAATCATGTTTGCCACATCACGCCTCGCAAAAGAGTTCCCAAGCACGCCCCGAGCCGCTAGAATGCCGTTCTTCGCCGGTGTAGCTCAGTTGGTAGAGCACCTGACTTGTAATCAGGGGGTCGCGAGTTCGAATCCTGCCGCCGGCACCAATACCGCTATACAAATCAATACGTTAAGCAGCATCTGGCGTAAATTTGGCGTAGCAGCAAAAAAGAAACCCTCAGCTTCGGCTGGGGGTTTTTGCTTTTCCGGTACCTGCTTTACACCTCAGTCCATGACAGTCAGCCTAGCGCCATGCAGGCTGCATGAATCTGCAAGATTCCGCATGAAAAATCAGGGGTTCCCTTTCTCGGCCTAGGGCGCATTCCGCCAAGGTCGAGCGGCCAGTGCATGGGTGCATGAAAACCACCCCATTTAGCGGGCAGGCGTGGCGGGGAGACGACTGCGCGCGCCAACGTTGTCGAGGTACATCCTTGGCCTTACTAGGTAAGATCTAGCCACTTTCTATTCGATACAATGACCTAGGTCGTAAGGCACTGTTCCTTTGACAGTTCAACCTGAGTCTACTCAGTTGTAGGAGGGCTGGCTTCATTGAGTCTGCTCCGCCAACTGGAGAGTCAATAACAATTTTCAGACAACAAGCCGCCGGAATTTGCACATAACAACCACGAAGTGCAGTATTGCTAATATCGCGTGATTTACATACACCACTGCTCAACCAAAATTAATATCACAATTAACAAAATCAACAAACAAAGGAGCCAACCAATGGCCATCGATGCAATTGAATTCTAGAAAAAGTCAATTCATTCTATAGCGGCGCCTTTGGCCAACTTGTAACATTTACTATCGGACTTCTCGCATTAGTTGGAGTAATAATTCCCTTCGCCATTTCATGGAATCAACAACGTCAATTAAAGCATGATCACGAGAGTCTCAATAAAAAAATTGAGGAGGAATTGGAAAAACACAAATACGAATTAACCAAGCATCTAGAACATGCACTCGATTCCAACAATAAAAAGTTAGAAGAACTAATAAACGAATCAAAAAAAGAAATTGCAAAGGAAATTGGCATCATAGATGCACTGGGAAATGGACGCTCCTTCCACCAGCAAGCACTTAGCATGAGAGATATCATGCCTGCGTCCGCCGCCAGTGATGCACTTAGCGCAGTAATGTATTATGCGGCAGGAAACGACGAAAGAAACCTTAGAGCAGCACTTGTCGTGTGGGAGGAATGCATTCCAAAGTGTACCAACGAAGAGCTAGAGACATTCCAATACGACCGCTCCGTTAATGATGCAATCAAGGCCTTAGAAGGCCTTAATAAAAACGGCAGATACGCAGAAGACATCCGCTCAATTGCACGTGAAAATAAAAAAGCAATGCTTCGCACGAAAGAATCTACAGCTGATATCGAGACTAAGTAATCACCTGGTTTCGCACCGAATTTTCAAAATCCAAAGAAAAAAGGCACGCTGTTCAGCGTGCCGCTTCGAGTCCAGTCAAATTCTGTGCTCAGGTCGTGCTGCCAGCTTCCGGCAGCACATACGGCTCGAACTCGATCACCTTCTGGCCTACCCACTCGTTCAACTCCATGAACCTTGCCTGCAGCGGCCCGATCTCGTTCCGTGCGAACACTTCGGCCGCCTGCGCCGGCGAGCCGAAGCCCCCCGTGTTGGTCGGGATGATGCCGATCAACTGCGGTGGCACACGATGCGCAGCGAGCTGGTCGTCGCGGGTCACGTTCTTGATGTTCAGGAATTCATCCTTGGCCGCCACTTCGCTGATTGGCAGCAGCTGAATGCCGTCCTTCTTTCCGCCCGGGGCATACACCATCAGATTGCGGAAGTTGCCCGGCCCCTTGCTGTTCTTCAGTGCCGTGCGCATCGCGTTGATGTCGTCCTCGTTCTGCACGGTGTCGGTCATGTACAGCACGAACCCGGCGTGGCTGCCGTTCTTGTAATAGCGGCGCCGGAATAGTGTCGATGCCTCGTTGAGCCAGGCCGAGCTGAGTGCGCTTAAGTATTCGGGCAGGCCATACACCTCCTGGTCGATGTCGTGCTCGAGCAGATGGAACACGCTGCCGGGCTCGAACTCGTGTTCCTCTCCCGTAGTCGGCACGTACCAGTAGCCGTCGAGGTCAGTGCTGCGGCGAACGTACTTGGCCAGCGCTGGCTTGAGCGAAAGCGGCCGTCCGCTCATTGCGTCGCGCCGCTCCAGGTAGGCATTGCCGAACACGAGGAAGTCCAGCACCCAAGCCGAGAATGCCGAACGGCTCAGCAGCGGATGTGGCTTGAATGTGCTGACCAGAATGTTGCGCTTCACGTAGAGCGGCGAGCTGTGGTGCGGCGTCACCCGGAACGTCTTGGCCAGCCCTTCCCAGCTGATGGGTGGCTCGTACCAGCGGCCGTTGTGCAGGCACTGCAGGTAATCGAAGATCCCGCGGCGATCGAGCACCGCCTCCGGGTCGCCGAACGTGAACACTTCAACGGTCGACGCGCCGGTCGACGGCGCGTCCTGTGTATTAGGGTGTGCCGTGTGTGCGACACGGCGCGGCTTTCGTCTGCTCATCAGCACATCTCCATAAAGCTGCGGTTATTGCCTGTCGCGCCTTCCAGTGGCTCATGCGACAGCGCGTGCATGCACGCCCACGCCAGATCGGCGTGGCCGGTTTCATCGGATCGGCCGGCTTCGTACGTCACCTGTCGGCCGCTTGCGGTCAGGGTTTTGCGGATGGCCATGAATGCCTGTGCCAGATCGGTGCCGTCGAACTCCAGCCGGCCCTTGCTGATCACGTCGTAGGCTTTGAGGACCAGTCGGGTTTTCACCTCGGGCGAGTAGCTGATCTGTTCGGCCGCCGGGAAGAACTGCCGCACCAGCTGATAGACGCCCTGCCCGATCCCGGTGGCGTCGATACCGATGTAGGTCACCCGGTAGCGCTCGGTGATGGCACGAATTGCCGACGCCTGCGCCTCGAAGTCCATGCCTCGCCACTGGTGCTTTTCCAGCACACGGAACTTGCCACCTGCCGTGGTGGCGGCGGCTGGTCTACCTCGTCGTGTCGTGGTCGGTCGGCTATGTCTGCGCGGCCGAAGTGGTGCGGCTGACGCCGATCAAGAGCACCGGCGCCGCGGCGTTCCTGCTGTCGCTGCTGCTGGTGACCGGCGCCCTGGCGCTTGTCGAGCGGGCAAAAGCGTTCGACTTCGCCGGCTTCTTCGCCGGCCTGATCAACAACCTGTTCGGCAAAGGGGGGAAATCGTGAGTCTGCTCACCCTGCTGGCCTGCTTCGCCATGCTGATGGCAATCGGCCGCATCCTGTTTTACCAGCGTGCTGGTGCCAGTTTCCGACGCCATCATTCGGTCATGGCTTAGGTCGTGCTCGCCTGCATGATCTTCTCGGCCGGCGGCATCCTGCTCGGCTGGTATCCCGTCGTCCCGCGCGGCATGGATCTGCTCGTCATCCTGTTTTGCGCCAAGGTCTGGCGCGACAAGGGCAACGTCGCCCGCGTGTTCGGAGACGGACCATGGTGATGACCTTGCGCAATGGCGATCAGGGGCAGGCTGTCCGCGACCTGCAACGCCAACTGATCGCCACCGGTTACCGGCTCAACGCGGACGGCTGGTACGGCGAATCGACCGAATCTGCCGTGCGCCGCTTTCAGCAATCGCACGACCTCGTCGCCGATGGCCTTGCCGGCCCCAAGACGCTGCAGACCCTGCGCGCTGGTGGCGCCGATCCGCGCCTGATGACCGGAGCCGACCTGCAGCGCGCCGCCGACCTGCTCGGCGTGCCGCTGGCCTGCATTCAGGCCGTCAACGCGGTGGAAAGCCGCGGCTCGGGTTTTCTCGACGATGGCCGCCCGGTCATCCTTTACGAGCGCCACATCATGTACCGGCAGCTCGAAAAGGCCGGTCATGCCGCAGCCGCGATCGCCAGTCGTTACCCCGATCTGGTCAACACCGCCCGAGGCGGCTACGCCGGCGGCAGCGCCGAGTACGTCCGCCTCGCCAATGCCCGGCGCATCGACGACGCCTGCGCGCTCGAAGCCTGCAGCTGGGGCGCGTTTCAGGTCATGGGCTATCACTGGCAAGCGCTCGGCTACGCCAGCATTAACGAGTTCGTCGAGCGCATGCAGCGTAACGAGGGCGACCACCTCGAAGCCTTCTGCCGCTTCGTACTGTCGGAACCGGCCCTGATCAAAGCGCTCAGGGGCCGCAAGTGGGCAGATTTCGCCCGCGGCTACAACGGCGCCGCCTACCGCGAAAACCTTTACGACGTGAAGCTGGCCCGCGCCTACGAGCAGTTCACCCGGGTCGCGGCATGAGCTGGCCTGCGCTGCTCAAGCCGATCGGCAAATGGCTGCTGTATGTACTGCTGCTGGCCGGCGCCATCAGCCTGATCTGGCTGGATGGCTACCGTAGCAGCGATGCCAAGTGGCGCCTCGCCGATCAGCAACGCAAGGCCCGCGATACCGACGCCATGGCCGAGCGCATCAACACAGCCCGCCGCGACGAACGCGCCGCCGCCGCTTCACAAACCGCCATCGCCACTACCTATCAGGAGCGTCTGCAGAATGAAATCGCTGACCGTGACCGTGCCATTGCTGATCTGCGTGCTGGCACTCGCAGGCTGTACGTCCCTGTCCGTGCCGGTAGCTGCGAGCCAGTGCCCACAACTGCCGCCGCCGGACGCGGCGGTGATGGTGAAGCGAGAGCCGAACTATCGATCGAGGCTGGCGAATTTCTTGAACGCCTCGGCAGCGACGCCGACCAGCTCGCCCGTCAGCTCGACGCCTGCCAGTCCACCGTCCTCAACGACCGTAGATTGATAAATGGGACGGCGGAGAGACTGTGACTCACATCTATTTCAGAGGTCCGGTAACGCCATACCGTATTGCCGACTTGTCGGTCCGTAGAAACTGGCGTGGCAAGCTGATCGTACGGATCCGTTATTCGCTTCGTCGTCGCTGCTACGGCAGCCTAAGCAGCCCGACCAGTCAGCCTCAATGGGAAGACGCCGGGCTGAGTCAATGGCGCGATTGTCGTGCTGATGACTTTGTCAAACTGTCGGCCGTACTCCAACAGTTGCACGCCGACATACCATCGATGAAAGCCAAATGAAAAAACCGACCGCCTTGCGCATGCACCTGATCGCGGCCATGCCACATCTCGACCGGGATCCGGACAAGCTGCTGATGTTCGTCGACGAGGGCCGCATCCTCGGCACCGGCACCGGCACGCGCAGCTACGAATACCAGTACACGCTGAACCTGATCTTGACCAACTTCGGCGGCAATCCGGATGCCGTCATGGTCGCCGTGGTCGACTGGCTGGCCACGAACCAGCCTGAGCAGCTGGACAACAACGAACGCCGCCGCGACGCCATCCAGTTCGAGGCCGACATCCTCAGCGATGACTTGGTCGACCTGTCCATCAAGCTACCGCTCACCGAGCGCGTCATCGCACGCCAGGTCGAAGGCCGCTGGGAAACAAAAGCCATCGATGAACCACCGTCGGTCGAAACCGACTGGCTGACCAACTTTGAGCGCAGGGCCGCCGGTGGATGACCTCGGAGCCGTCGAAGACTGGGCAAGCGGCCTGCTGGCCAAGCTCTCCCCGGTCGAACGCCGCAAGCTGACCCGGCAGCTTGCCGCAGCGCTGCGTCAAAGCCAGGCCAAGCGCATCGCCGAACAGAAAGCCCCGGACGGCGTGCCCTACGCGCCTCGCTCAAGCAAACGTGGTCTGCGCGGCAAGAAAGGCCGCATCCGCCGCAGCATGTTCGCCAAGCTGCGCGCCGCCAGGCACCTGAAAGCCGAATCGACCGCCGACGAAGCCAGTGTCGGATTCAGCGGCCGGGATGCCCGCATCGCCGGCCAGCATCAGGACGGTAGCATCCGGCGATTACCCCGCAGGGTGTTGCTGGGTTTCAGCCAGAACGAATTGAGCATCACTCACGAAATAATTCTTCATAATTTTATCGCAGAGAAATATCAATAGCTCTCAATCACGTACTTATCTGGAATTGAGTAGATTTTACTCACACCATCAGCATATATAGCAATGGACTTTTCGTTGCGCGAAATATATGCCCCACTTGCAATCAACTTCCCGTCACCACTCTTTAGTGCAACACACAGCCCTAGCGTTTTTTTTCGCTCATTACACACCCCCTTCTCAAAAGATGCTTTTTGTTCTTTTGCATAGTACTCACCTTGTGAGAATGAAACCGATGGTACAAGGCGAGCTATAAGAACAAATGCGAACACTAGATATCCGGCACAGAAAATCAACAAACCAATTGCACTAACAAACCCCAGAGATCTTACAAACCTATTTTTAGCAGGACTCAACCAACCAGCAAATGAACGTAGCCTATTTGAATTACTAGTAAATTTCAGGCCATCCACCCACTCTTTCAAAATAATAAACAGATAACCCATTAAAACATAAAAAGCCAGCACAATAAGAAACGCAATAAGAAATGCAAAAAATTCAGATGGAATATTCAACCATATGGCGAACCGCTTCCATATTCCAAGTACCGCATAAAAAGCACCAACATAAGCCTCAATAACATCAATAGGAAAATGCGAAGAACTCAACCCAAATTCGATCAAATACCCATCGTGATATGCACGGCCAAAAATATAAGCACATGGAGCTACAATTACCGCAAACGAAGAAAGCAATAAGCGCCAACCAAACCAACTTTCTACATACTCTTTTCTCTTGCGCTCAACCGCTCCGGTGCTTCCGAGCTTGGGTTTTCTAAGAAGTCCCTTTTTTTTCATATCACCCTCAAGTAGAAAATCAGCGTTCGCAAATAGATTCTTTCAGCATCAGTAAATTGTGCCGTACAACCCGCACAACAAACCAAAAACTTCAGCTCCCGTGTGGCGTTCATGCTTCACCAATGAACTTGCCCGCCGAACAACCCCGCCGCCTTGAAAGCCTGATCCGCACCGGCACGATTGCCGCCGTCGATCACGCCGGCGCGCTTTGCCGCGTCCAGACCGGTGGGCTGAAATCCGAATGGCTGCAGTGGATCACGCTGCGCGCCGGCACCACCCGGACATGGAGCGCGCCGACCGTGGGCGAGCAATGCCTCGTACTCAGCCCGAGCGGGGAAACGGCAGCTGGCATCGTGCTGGTCGGCCTGTACAGCGACGCCAATCCGGCACCCAGTGGCAGCCCGGACGAACACCTGACGCAGTATCCGGACGGCGCAGTCATCCGCTACAACCACGCCGCCGGCGCGCTCGACGTCACCGGCATCAAGACCGCCAAGGTCGAAGCCTCGGACAAGGTCACCGTCGACAGCCCCACGAGCGAGTTTTCCGGTGACGTGCTGATCAAGGGCGATCTGGTCGTCAAGGGCAAAGCCACGATCGAGCAGTTGCTCTCTTACCTTGCCGGTCTGGCCGGTAGCGGTGGCAGCGCCGGCGGCAACTCCAGGATCACCGGCGACTTCATCCACGAAGGTGGCCAGCTCAGCTCCAACGGCGTGGTGCTCCACCTGCATATCCACCTTGATTCGCTGCGCGGCAGCACGAGTGCGCCGCAATGAGCTACGCCGGCATGAGCATCGACTCCGGCCGCAGCATTGGCGACCTCGACCACATCCGTCAGTCCGTGCGCTGCATTCTCACTACCCCGTTGGGCAGTCGGGTCATGCGCCGTGATTTCGGCTCGTTGCTCCCGGACCTCGTCGACGCACCCATGAACGCCGTCACCATCCAGCGTGCCCGCGCCGCAACGGTCATGGCCGTCCAGCGCTGGGAGCCGCGCTTGCGGATTACCGCGGTGCAGCTGGTCGCCGGCGAGACACCGGGACAGCTGTCCATCGACATCAACGCCGAGCGCGCCGATGGGCCCAGTCGACAGGCCGTTGCGCTCAGCGTGCCACTTCGCGGGGGTGCTGCATGAGCCAGTTCGATTTCGCCAAGCTGCCGGCGCCGGATCTGGTCGAGCCGCTCGACTTCGAGACCATCCTTGCCCGGCGTAAAGCCAAGCTGCTCGGGCTGATTCCAGCCGAGCAGCGCGACAACGTCGCCCGCACGCTGGAGCTCGAATCCGAGCCGATGGCGATCCTGCTGCAGGAAAACGTCTACATGGAGCTGCTGGTCTGGCAGCGTATCAACGAAGCCGCGGTCGCCACGCTGCTGGCCAAGGCCCAGCGTGCCGATCTCGATAACCGCGCCGCAGATTACGGCGTCACCCGGCAGCTGATCACCCCGGCCGATCCAGACGCGGTGCCACCGATCGAGGCTGTTTGGGAACGCGACGACCGCCTTCGCCTGCGCGCCCAGATGGCGCTTGAGGGTCTGTCGGTCGCCGGACCACGCGGCGCCTACGTGTTCCACGCGCTCAGCGCCTCGCCGCACGTTGCCGACGTCAAGGTCGACAGCCCGGCCGGCGGCGACGTCAATGTCTACCTGCTCGACGACCGCGGCAACGGCGTACCCGACGCCGCACTGCTCGCCACCGTGCAGGCCGCACTATCCGCCGAAACCGTTCGGCCGCTGAATGATCGGCCCTTCGTCATCGCCGGCACGCCGCGCTCGTTTGACCAGACCATCAGCATCGACGGCGTGCTCTACCCGGAGATCACCGGCGGCGTGCCGTCACTGGACCAGTTGATCAAGATGGCCGACGAGGGCGATGCGTGGCCGTTGATCGAGGGCAACGGCTACCTGTACGGCAACTTCGTCATCGAGGGCATCGACGAATCCCGCAGCTACTTCATGCACGACGGCACATCGCGCCGGATCGAATTCACCATCGAACTGAAACGCCGCGATCCGGACCTGCAGGATCTGGCCCAGCCCAAGGCCATTGAATGAGCGCGCAACCCGTCCCCATCTTTCGGGTCGTGGTTGACGGCCGCGACATCAGCAGCCTGATCGACAACCGGCTGGAATCGCTCTCGCTGACCGACAACCGCGGTTTCGAGGCCGACCAGCTCGACATCGTGCTGCACGATCACGATGGCGCGCTGGCCATCCCACCACTCAAGGCGGAAATCCGCGTCTGGCTGGGTTGGCAGGCCACGGGGCTGATCGACAAAGGCACGTTCACCGTCGACGAAGTCGAGCACAGCGGCGCACCGGACAAGCTGACCATCCGCGCCCGCAGCGCGGATCTGGCAGACGGGCTGCTGATGCAGCGGGAGCGATCATTCCACCGGCAGACGGTGGGCGCCATCGTGCGCACCATTGCCGGTGCTGCCAAGCTCGAACCCGGCATTGCCGAGGTGCTGGCCAAGGAAGTGGTCGACCACATCGACCAGACCAACGAGAGCGACGCCAACTTCCTGACCCGGCTGGGCCAGCTGTTCGACGCCGTGGCCACGGTGAAGGCCGGCCGGCTGATGTTCATGCCCATGGGTGCCGGCACCACGGCCAGTGGCCAGCCGCTGGAGCGCGTGCTCATCAACCGGCAGGCCGGAGACCAGCACCGCTACAGCGTGGCCAACCGCGACAACTACAGCGGCGTGCGCGCCGAGTACCAGAACAACAAGAAGGCGAAAAAGGGCGAAGTGGTTGTCGGCAATGCAGACAACCTGAAAACCCTGCGCCATGTGTACGCCACCCAGAAAGCCGCCGAGCGCGCCGCCAAGGCCAGCTGGAACCGAATACAGCGCGGTGTGGCCGAGTTCGGCATCACCCTCGCCCTCGGCCGGCCGGAAATTGTGACCGAATCGCCAACGAGCGTGACCGGCTTCAAGCCCGACATCGACAGCGGCAGCTGGACAGTCAGTCGAGCCACCCACACGCTGGACGGCAACGGGCTGGCGACCTCACTCGAATTCGAACTACGCCTGACCGAAGTCGAGCCCCTTTAAAATTTCATAGATGGTAAGTAATGAGCTATAGCGTAGGGGCATTCCAATACATAAGAGGAGCCTTATATGCTGTCGCTAAAACACGCAAGTTGGTTACCCACCTCACTCCTACTCACGGCCTGTGTCTCGTCGCCAAACTTCAACGGCGCACTGGAAAAACCCGCCAAGCAAGCCGCCACCGCATCGAGCTTTGTCGCCGATGCCGACAAAGACTTGCTGACGTTCTACACGATTGGTTTGGCAGCCCAAGGCAAAAAGCCCAGCCCGGAGCTGCTTTGCAAACCAGCAGCCGGGCCGATGGCCACCGCCAGTCAGCTGATGGTGTTTTCTGACAGCATGCAGGCGGTGAGCGACGTGGCCGAAGCGCCGGACGGGACCACCTACGCGGCCTACATCAAGAAGATGTCGGCCAACGCTGCAGCTATCAACGCCAACCCGGCAGACGATCAGGAGGAGATCGAGAACGAACGCAATCTTTTGAAGGCAAGAATCGAACGGTGCCAGGGCTTGGCCCAAACTGACTTCGATCCAAAATCATCCGAGTTTGTCGACAAAGGGGTCTCGCTGACGCCGCTGCCCGGCTTGGCGTCTTTCCTGGCATTGAACGCGATGATCAAAGAGATCACCGCGCTGGCTGAAAAGACCCAGCGCGAGGCAGCCATCCGCAAAACGATGAACCGGGTCGTCAAATCCATGAATGGCGAACTGGAGAAGTTGAAGGCCAAACCGTCTGACGGGGCCTACGTGCTTTTCCGCCCGACCACGTCGACAGCCGCAACGATGAACGAGACATCGCTTGGTGCCACAGTCAACCTGCGCCGCTGGATGCTCGCCCAGAAAATCAACGCGCAATGGGTGCTGCTGTCGAAGCTGTGCAAATCAACCACCTACCCCACCGAATGCATGCAAAAGCCGATGGTGCTTGAAACCACCGACGCGCTGATCGGCAACATCTACGCCTACCGAAGCGCAGCCGCGATCGACCCGGATGCCATCCTGAAACGGCTGGGCGACTCTATTGCCAAGGCCGATGCCAGCAGCAAGGAGCTGAGCATGACAACGGTTGGCGACACCATCATCACGATCGGTGAGTCGCTCGGTGATCTGAAGGACTCCTACGAGGGCTATAGAAAAACACGAACCGCTCAGTAAACAACATACGTATTAAGTGTGAAGTCAAAAGGACAACACACATAAAAAACAAAGCCTCCATATGGAGGCTTTGTTTTTTCAGTCATGTCATCCGCGCGTATCTCTGCGTCCATCACGCCAACGGCCTAGCAGCTCAGGAAGTTCTGGATTAATACGTTCAACCATGGAGGCGACTTTTTTCGCCAACAAATATGGGATCAAAATTTTAGCGGTTGCAAATAATGCACCAGCCAGTGTAAACAACACCGACAGAACACAACCCATAATTGTCGAAATCGGCTGATGCTTATCAATCAAGACCATGGCCCCAACAAAAACAAATACAGTCAGAGCCCAGACAACTCCTGTCACCCAAGGAACCCATCGCTCAATTTGAACTGAAAAAATCTCACCCGAAAACGTCAGCTGCCCCTTCCAGATGATTGACAGCTGCTTTCCTGATATATCCTCATCCATCAAACGCAATAACGCGACACGTGCAGGCGCAGAGGTCAACATGCCAGTTAGCTTGTAAAATCGATCCTCGGCGATTGGGACAGCCAGCTCTCCGAGTGCATTGTCAGCATCAGAAGCGGGCATATGAATCACGTTTCCGGTCTGCAGAACCTGAGGAGTTACAATGCCTTGCACTTTGCCAACCTTGATTACTCGGTCCATATCGAATTCAATAAAGAGAAAAAAACATCACAGCACCAGTTAGACTGTAGGCGCATGATACAAACTCACAACCAAGTGGCGGACCGTATAAGGCAAACCACTGGTATCGTGCAGATGCTCACTTTCAAAAGCGACATCAGGTGTACGAGAACAGTCAGCCACTTTCAGTTCCGCATATTGATCTAAAGTTGGAAGGTACTCTCTCCAAGACTTCAACGTCTTTACCGAAAACCTTCTCTGACAATAAATCAGGACACCACCATGTCGCTGATTATGACCACCCGTCGAATAGCGCGAGCAAAGTTGCGCAAAACCCTTCGCATACCAAGCGAGATCGTAGTCTCTTTTAGCCTCACCAAGCCACAAATGCGTGGGGTTCACGCCTTGGACATATATATCGATATGCCCACCATTTTTTGTGTCATGTGTAGCTTGATAACCTCGCGCCACCAATTGATCGACGAGAGCCATTGTGATTTCATCTTCTGAAGCTGCACAATAAATCTGCTTCCGCCGCTGCAACACGTCAACAATTTCATCCAGATCATCGTACAAGACATCGACGAAATCGCTGTACTCTTCAACAAGCATTCTACGCAATTGAAGTTTTATTCTTGGATTGCCGTCTGCTTTTCTTAACAAGCCGGCCAATTTATCTTCTTCGAGCAGCATTCACTCAACACCTTTCAACAAGATGCTATCGGCGCGTTGAGTTGTCGAAAAATAAACCAAGACGGACGACTCAAAATCCCTGACAATTTCGCCACTTACCGGATGCAGAAGTTGCTTTGTTTTTCTAGCCTCTGATATTTCAGATTTAGTTAGAGGATGATACTCATCATTCTCATCAACAAATTCGAAGCACATTTCCAGCAAATTGAATCTTGCACCTGAAAGATAGTTGAGTGCAATGAATAGTGACTCCTCTGACCCTGGCTTTACAACATCCATGAGAAGCGACATCGTCAAATGAAGTCGACGGCCGTTCAGCTGCTCAGTCAGAAAATTCACGATCGCAACACAAGCGCCTGCAACCTCCGGCTGCTCATCGCCGAAGGTTAGGTTTATTGCGCGCTTTATGTTTGCGACTGCATCCATATCGAAATTTATGCTCTCAAATGGCGGCTGCAGCGCTGCTTGCGACAGCATGCTGTGTCGCTGTCGTTACAGCCTCAGCCGTCTTCAAGCAATCAAGTAACGTGCCCAAAACCAAATGGTAGTCTTCTTCGCTTGCACAATCCAAAATTCGTACCACATCCACGTGGGGATGCACCGAACTTAGCATGCGAGAGTGCCCTTCGATCTCAAGGGTGGGGGCGCCGGCCCCATGTGGGGCGTTGAAAACGGCAGTCACCCCCCACAGTTGCATGTTGGAAACAGCCTCCTCACCCGCTGCGTGATAATCGTCGTTCCGAACATCATCGAATCGGTGCCGACCCTTGTTCTGGTTTTCGTAGCCGCCTTCGTTGCAATGCCCAATATGACGAACGACCCAACCCGTACCAAAATAGAGCGGGCTTAAAGCCTTGTAGAGATTTAGCGGATCACCCAATGTGGTTGCATTACCAGTTACAGTTGCAGCCAATTTATTGAACTTTGCGCGAATCCCTTCTCTAGCATTGACGGCGTCTTTTTCTGACAATTGCTTCGCACAGTCGATCCTCATTTCAACCAAGCCGATATTAGGATTGATCGTAACGGAGTCAAAAACCTGATAAGGATGGCTGCGACGCCCAAGCAGCATCACATACCCCGCCTCTTTCAGCACTTCGGGAATTGCTTCATTCTCAATAGGGACTTCTTTGAAGGTTTCCCGTTTGGAAACAAAAAAAATCGTACTACTTTCTTCGTCATCAACAATACCGGACGGAGAGCGATAAGCGCGTGATGCACGCAACCGATCCTCATTCAGAGGGTATGGAAAGCTCTTCAAGTAGGGGCTTTGATCGTCAAGAAAGCTTGGAAGCGCGTCAGTCAGTGCAGCAGCAACGGCCGGTTCAATACGCCAGAGGAAAACATACTTATCGCAATAAAGTAAATTATTCTCATATGCAGACCTGAGAACATTTTCGGCACGTTCGCGCAAATCTTTATTGGCAAGTTGACCTTCAATTCGCTCTCGGGTTTTACTCCAGCCAACCCCGACAACATCAAGAGCGTCTTGACGAAATGAATTAGCAAACGCATTGAATTTATTTCGGGCCTCGATTGCATCCAGCAATTGCTTCACATCTCTCTCCTTGCTTTTTATGGGCGTCACTTGTCGCTCTTTGATCGGCGACTTAATATTTATATGTTAAACAAGCGCAACTACAAAATCACAAAGTACGATTTTCTTAAATGGCTAGGATTCGTGCTTTTTGTTGCTCGAATTCTTCAACGGTCAAAATGCCACGTTCTTTGAGTGAGGCAAGGCGTTCCAGCTTTTCAATCAGTTCATCGGCAACAGCAACGGCTGGTGGTGTTGCTTGGGCGGTGACATGGACTGCCTTGCTTTGCGCTTGGTTTGCCGCCATGGCATCCCGCACACGGTTAGTGAAAGGAATCACTACCTTTTTAATTACATTCTCGATTGTGCGCTGGGCCGCACCGTCCTGAATTTTGATCTTGCCAAACAAGATGCCAGTTTCGCCAGAAACGGCATTGATTTTGTCGAGATTGATCGAGGTCTGCTTCAACCCGTAAAGCATGCCCTTATCAAGAAAAATGACTCGGCGGTCCGTAAGTGTAATCAGCCAAGTGTTGCCTTCCATCAGGCCTGAGCAAAACGCGAGTACTTGTTCACCCTCTGCCAGCACTTCCGGCAAATGGTTGAGTTCTTTTTTTGTGAAAAACTGATCGTCGCCAATCTCTGAGGCCAAACGCAGGTACTCGGATTTTCGTTCTTCCGGCAACGCATTTTTAAAGTCAAATGCCATAGCGACCCCACTCCTTTCACATGTTGGACGATCCTACTTCTTGGACTTTTTCTCGAACGAAAAAGCGCCAGGTGGCAGCACGACCGGCGCTGTCGTCTGAATACCCTTCAGATTTTCGATATGCACACCGGCTGGTGCGGTACCGGCAATCAGGGCTGCGAGGGCTGCGGCGCGTACAGCGGGTGATGCTGCGTTGTACGTGGAAAGAAGCTGCTGCTCCTCAGCCGTCACTTTCAGCCCGGTCAGTACATAAGTGACGTTCACCCCAGCTGCAGCAATCCGCTCGAAGTAACCGAGATCCGCTGCTGTTGCGTTTTTTTCGTAGTTGCGCTGAGTCACCACGCCAACCCCACCGAGCACGCCAAAGTCAGTCTGGGTAAGGCCCAGACGCTTCCGCTCCTCTTTGAGGCGATCGCCTACCGACGAAAAAATAGACATTTATTTGTCGCTTTTTTATTGCAATCGACAGATTTCTGTCGCAACATGCATTCATGTCACACACATAAGGCCGTTCACACCCATGAACAGCCCCTGCATTACCCCGCTGCAGCAGTCGCCGGACAAGCAAACCTGCGGCAGCAAACTAAACCGTGTCGTGGCGGGCAGCCGTTTTGCCGCCGCATCCGTGTGACACGCATTAGAAGGCGATCATACACCATGACAGCTAGCAGCAAGAAAACTGCAGATTTCGGTGATGCAAAACGTGCACCAAAACGGGTCGGTTTGTCACTTTCGACCGTAGACCGGGCCGAGATGGAAAACTGGCCGAAGCGCACGGTTACTCGCATTCCAGCTTTGTAATGTCGATGTACCGGCGTGGCCTGCAGCGCTTCAAATGGGACATCGACCACGCTGTGGTTGTACGCGATATGCCGTCAGCAAACAGTGGCGTTGCTCACATGGCCGGGGCTTGATCATGGCCGACCAGAACAAAAAACCCGCCCCCACCTGCCGCCGGGTGATTCCATCCAGCCGACAAGGCTTGGGCCGTGACCAGCACCCGCGCCGCTATCGGCCGGTGCGCGCACCCCGCGCCAAGATCAGCCATGCCACCTGCCCGTATTGCGGCTGGTCGCTCAAGACGCGGTCCAGCCGCAAGCAGTCCGAGCTGAGCACGCTGCGTTACCTCGAGTGCAGCAATTTCGAGGGCTGCGGCCGGCGCTTTCGCGCGGTACTGGAAATCATCAGCGAGCTGCGGCCAGACCCGAACGGCCGCATCCGCGGCGGCACTGCGCTGCCGGTTGAGCATCTTCTCGGCCGCGAGCAGATGAGCCTGCCGCTCTTGCCCAGCTAAGCCCCCTTCCTTCCTCGTCGTTGTTGCCCTTTTATCGCGCCCGTTTCGGGCTGCGAGGGGCTTTTTTTGCCCGGAGAAACGCAATGAAAGACCTGATCGCCCGTTTGCTTGGCCGCGCCCCGGCCCGCCTCAGCACCCTGACCGACCACTTGTACGAGATGGAGCGCGCAGCGCTGAAGTCCGGCAAGGCGGGGTTGTTTGTCTCGCTGAGCGCGCCGGTGCGCTTTCACCCGGCATCGTCGTTCTACGACGGCAGCACGCCGAAGGATGCGCAGAAGTTCTTGCAGAAGATGTGGCGGGAAATCGCCCGGGCGGCTTCGAACGACTACCTGCACTGGACCGGCATGCGCGTGGTGGAGCCGCACCGCGACGGCGTGCCGACCTGGCATTACGTGGTGTGGGTGTCGCCGGACCGGACCACGGATGCGATCCGCCTGTTCCGCAGCATTTGCCGCGAAATGACCTCGGATGACCGTTGCATCAAGGTCGAGGTGATTCGCCGTAGTGGCGCGGTCGGCTATGTGAGCAAGTACCTGCAGGGACTGGTGAACAGTAGCGAAATGCCCCGCGTGCTGGCGTGGTCGGTGGTGTGGCGCAGTCGCCTGGTCACCTTGTTCGGCCTGCGCGCCGGGCAGTCGGCCTGAGCCCGCCATGCGTTCCCCAGCTGAACGCCTCGCCGCGGCTGCCCACCTGCATATTCTGCAGGCGGTGGCCGGCCTCACCCTCCCCCAGCCTGCGCGGGCCGCCCCTGCGTCGGTCGAACAGGAGTGCAACGTGGTTCCGCATCGATCCGTCGACGTGCCGATGACGCGCCAACAGCGCGCCGTGGTGGAAGAGTTGGAGGCGCTGGTACGCGACCTGCGATTGCAGTTCGGTTTGCGGCTGAACGAGCTGGCCGCAGCAATCGAGCTGCAGGGCATTGCCGGCATCAACCCGGCGACGGTTCGGGCAGTGCTTTGCGCAGCGGGCTTGGTCGCACACCAGCTCGAGTACCGGCTGGCTCAGGACACCAGCGCCCGCATGCGGGCGGTACGGATGGGCCGCTTTACGGCGGACGAGCCCAAGCAGGTGGCGGCATGACCTCCTGCCCAGAAACGGCGGCCCGCATTGCCGGTCAGATTGCCAGCGACCGCGCAGCGGCCAAGCAGGCCGCCGACGATGCGGCTTGGGCTGCGACGATTCCGGAGCCGATCCGGCGCAAGCGTGCGCGGGTCAGCCAGGCGCAGCTGGACGACTTCTACAGTTTGACCACGGGCCTGCCCGACTACGTGCGCAAACCGCTGTTGGCCCGCTGGCATCGCATCCGCAAGGCGACCGAGCAAGGCGCGCTGGCTGCCGCCAACGGTTTCGTGCGGGACTTTGTGGCGTCTGCCCGCGCGGCGTCGGACAACCTGCCGCTGGCGATGGCCGACGACGAGCTGGCCAGTTACGCCCGCACCAACGCCGAAGAGTGCGGCCGGATCATTGCCCAGGCTGATGCCGGTGAAGTGCGCAGCATCCTGATCGAGGGGAAGCTGTGCCGGCAGCCGCGCTTTGTACTCGAGGCGCTGATCAAGGCGATCGACGCTGGCGTGCTGCCGGATCTGAACCGGATGGGCGCCAGGGCGCTGGACCAGCTGCCGAAGCGGCTGGCCGACGAGAAATGGTGGCGCGGCCGGCTGAAACGATTTGTGACCCGCGCCGTCGAGCAGCTGATGATCCGTTTGGGATGCGTAAACCGTGACCGAGCAGCGTTCATGAGTGAGGGCTCGTTCAAGCGGATGCGCGGCCGAGACCAACGCAACGCCAAGGCGTTGGCTTTGGCCGAAGCCACCAACGAGAAAGGCCAGACCTACACGCTGGCCGAGCTGAGCCGGCGCACAGTGGCGAATCCGGTCATTCGGCGTACGGAACTGATGGTTCGGATCCTTGGCACCGAAGAGGTCATGAATGGCTTGGGGTACGCGAGCTACTTTCTCACCATCACCGCGCCCAGCAAGTACCACCGCACTTCAAAGGGTGGACCAAACCCGAAATATGGTGCGAACGGCAATCCGGAGTACTCGCCCCGCGAAACCCAGGATTACCTGTGTGAGAACTGGGCCGAATGTCGCGCCCTGTTCAAGAAGAAGGCGCACCCGATTCAGGTGTACGGGGTGCGGGTGGTCGAGCCGCACCACGATGGCACGCCTCACTGGCACATGCTGATCTGGGTGGCGCCGCACCAGTCAGAACGGATGCTGCACAGCATCGGGCGATTACCAGCGCGTGGAAGCAGTCAATCCGCTGAACAACCTGATCCCATTCCAGCTGCAAATGGTAACCGGACCGGACAAGGACAACGCTGCCTTGCTCGCTTCCAGGCAAGAAACCAAGCTGCATCGGGTGTGCTTTGGCCCCCTTACCGCCCCGAACACCCTGGCAACGGGGCAGCGTTACATCCGAACAGAGAAGGGATTCTTGTTTGCCAAGAACGATACATCGCGCGGCTTTCCGTTTTCGGATAGCACTTGCGTAGATCTAGATGCAAAACAGATTGTGTTGTTTGGGCCAACTCCGGCGCCGAATGAAAATGTGCGTGGCTTTGTAGCCTATTAATTTAGCGCTATTGATCACCCTAACTCAGAACAAATTTGACCATAGGTGACACATGAAACAATGCAAAAAAACCATATACCTAGCTCTATTTATTCTTGTGCACGCCACCAATGGTTTTGCCCAAGACTTTGGGAGCTTTGATGGAAAAGTAGTTACCGAATGGCTCGACGATGGTCGCAAGATGAAGCTTCTAGAACCCTTTGCCTATATCGCCCCAAACGGCTCAAGATGGGATGCTCCAAAGGGTTGGATCGTAGATGGAGCATCTATCCCAAGAGTTGCTTGGACGTTGATTGGAGGGCCATATGAGGGAGCGTATCGCAATGCATCAGTCATTCACGACGTAGCTTGCGACCAGAAGCAACGGCCTTGGAGAGATGTTCATAAAGCCTTTTACACGGCCATGCTGGCTGCGCAAGTTGACCCTATAAAAGCAAAAGTCATGTATGCGGCTGTTTATCATTTTGGCCCGAGGTGGGAGCGCCAGGTTACCTTTGCCAAGGTACCGATACAAGAAGTGGAGTCAAAAATTGCAAAGCTTCGCATTAGTATGGCTCCAGGCGAAAGCCTTGAAACTAAAGTAGTTCCTATTCCTAGACGCGGTTGCCCTCCGGGAATTGTTTGCAATATTGCCGTGAACCTCCCCCCTACGGACGCAAAAATAATTGCTCAATTTCAGCCTGAACCCTCCAACACAAATGCGGTCTCAACTGAGGATTTCGAAAAATTGCGGTCATTTGTGGAAGAAACTGATCCGCCTCTCGATGCTATCGAGCACTATCAACAATAGTTAACTTAAGCCGCCTCTACTGTCACTGATGACGTGCCGTCGGAAAAGCTGATCAATCTAGCTGTTCAGCAATTTCCGTAGCCGTCGCGTTGTAATAAATCATCAAACTGCGCGGATCACGGTGGCCAACCATTCTCGCCAAATCCAGTACCGACAGTTTCTTGGCCAGCCGCGTCAGCGCCTCGTGGCGACTGTCATGAAAATGGAGATTGTCGATCAACGCTTTCTGGCGGGCTCGCCGCCAAAGCGTGTCCAGCGTTGCGGTGCTGACGCCAATCACCTGAACACCATTCCGGGGTAGTAGCTGGATCAGCGATGCGGCCTTCTTCGACAACGGGACGTTTCGCTTGTCCCCGTTCTTGGTTTTGGTCAACGTCACGAACCGGCCAGCCAGGTGGACTCTGTCCCAAGTCAGCGCGCACAACTCCCCTGCCCGCATGGCGGTTTCAATGGCCAGCAGAAAAGCAACGGCAATTCGTTGCGTGCTGTTGCTTGGCGCCTGACCGTCCACATACCCAAGGGCAAAGCACATTCGCTGGATTTCATCTTCGCTAACTCGTCGATCTCGTGGCGGAGTGCTCGCCGGCCGGCGCACGTCGGTGAGCGAATTGGTTTTCGTCCAAAGCCATTCGCGCCGGGCGTTTTCCAGCACGGATCGGATCAGATTCAGCTCCCGGTTCACGGTAGCGGCGGACACCTGCTGCAATCGCTTGTCGCGCCACGAAGCCCAATCAGAGGCATCGATGTCGGCCAAGGGCTGATCGATCATCTCAAAAAATGGATCATCACCACGACGCTGAAAGGCTTGTAAACGTACTACCTCCCACCGGGCGCCACCCTTGCTTGGGCTGACCTCCGTACGGTAACGTTCAAGCGCCTGGGCAAGCGTTCGCGTCGGCAGCTTTCCGCCGGCGCCATCCATGATCTCGGCTTCGCGCTTCGTTGCCCACGCAACCGCTTCGGCTTTCGTGTCGAATGTGGCGGACTCTCGAACACCCTGCCGAGCGATCTCCGCTCGCCATCCTGCACTGCGCTTTCGGTATGAGGCCATGGCGTATTTTTGGCGTAATGACAGCCGGGAATTTACGCCAAGAAACGGGGTTAAGCGAGAAATCGAGATCACAGACTTTCGCCAGAACCTAGAATTCACAGGGCTTTGCGGGGATTTACGGGTTTAATAGAAAAACTCCGAGATTCCTGCCGCCGGCACCAGTAAAAACAAGGGCCTAGCTACTGCTAGGCCCTTTGTCTTTTCGGGTTTATTAGACAATTGTCTAATAAAAACCGCATCACTCCACTGCGCTACCCTTGCGCACACGCCGCCGATCATAGGTCGAATCAATCGCCTGATCGCTCTTGTGGCCGGTAATGTCCTTGGCTTGACGCCCTTCGTCCCGCAGTTTGGTTACCGCTTTGGCGCGCATGTCGTGGATGGTGAACCGCTCGTTGCCTGCTGCTTCCCAGGCGCGTTGCAGTCGTTGCACCAGCGAGTTGAACCCGCTCATCGTGTACGGCTGGCCGTCGTGCCGGCTGAAAATGTGCAGCGCCTTGACTGGCCGCGGTAGTGCGTTGGCGGTTGCCATCGCTTCGCGCAGCCTAGGCATCCATTCAACCAGCACGCGCACGTCGGTCTTCTGCTGGTAGAACTCGAGGCCGGCCTCGGTCGCGTCTGCGAGTTTGAGCGCCAGAACCGACTGGCGCTGCTGCCCAGTTCAGATAGGCCACTTCAACCACAGCCGCGATCAGCTGCGCACTGAATAGCGGCTTATGGTTGGCCCCTGTCGTCGGGCACACTCGCCAGCTTGAGCGAGCCGCGGCCGCGTTGCGCGAATTGGCACATGGACTTGGCATTTCCAAGCAACGCTTCTAATGCTGGAAGATGCGGAGCAGCAGGGCTGCAGTCCGATGCGGGGCATGTGCAGCAGCAAATGCTGCCCCCGAATGAATGACCAAGCTGAGGGTGCCATGAAACCAAAGCCATCTGATTCGACGCCCGACGCTGCTTCGGCGCCGGTCGCAGCCCCAGAGATCGACCACCTGCGTTTCCAGCGTCCTCACGCGCACCTGGCCCCAACTTTCGGTAGCGATCGTTTCGCGCTTCAAGCCGAAGCGTTCGCTCGGTTTTTCGGAACGCCGCTGTTCTTGGGCGGGCAGACGGCGGTCGTCGCCATCTGGATTGCCGTCAATGTCCTTGGCCTCGTCAAATTCGACGTCTACCCGTTCATACTTCTCAACTTGGCATTCAGCCTGCAAGCAGCCTACGCCGCTCCACTCATTCTGCTTGCACAGACAAGGCAGGCTGCACGCGACAAGGCACTCTCCGAGGCCGACGCGCAGCATCGAGAGGCGCTCGCTGCGGCCAACGAACAACGACAGGCGATTGCCGCTCAGAACGCGGCACAGATGCTGGAATTGCTACAACAAAACACCAAGCTGACGGAGTTCACCAAGCAATTGACCGAGCGTATCGAGCTGCTGACCGTCGAGATGCACGAGCACTTCATGCGAAAAGACGCCAAGCCGTGATGGTACACGTGAGACGAAGCGGGGCTGGACCCAAAATTGCTCGCCACAAGGCCCGCTTCAGCGGGTCTTTTTTTGGGCGTTTCGAGAAACACCGACCGAGGTGACGTGCAGCGAAACGAGACTTTCTATATGCTTGCAGCATAATTTCGAAGCCAAAGAGAAAGACGGAGATTATTCCTGCTGCGCCAGTTGACGTGCGTATCACCGCTCCGGTAATGGCCAGTCGATAATGCGGCCGAATGGATTCACCGAAAACAGCCGGGCAACATCGAACCCGGAAAGATTTCCGCATTATGCGACGCATAGTGAGGCGAATTGACATCACCTCAAAGCAGTCCTGTGCAAGCAACAATAATGGACTGCCACCTGTTCACGTAATTTGTAAGTCTGTCATTCATGTTCGTCTACTGAAAAGGATGTATCAATGACCAGCCTGGTAAACTCATTACGTAACATCCGGAGCCCGGCTCAGCGCCTCAACAGGCAAGAGGTCTGGTGCCTGCTTCGCTTTGATCAGCTTGATTCAACCATTGAAACGTTTTGGTCGGAAAGCAAGGTAACGTCTTTCATCAACGTACCAAAAAATCGTTCAAAAATGGAAATGGGCGCCTTATCCGCACAAGGGGTTCCGGCTGGCTACAAAGCCACGAAAAATAAGGTTGAGGGGCTCCCGGGACGCCATGCCGAACAGGTTCTATGCAACAATTTTGCCAGGCTTCTAGCTGATTACAAAAAAACCCCGCAAATTGTAGAAATTTTTCTTAGCGACAGCCCATGCCTGAACGCCTCGAATGCGGAAAACGGATTCCCACAAGGATGTGCCCATAAATTTCTGCAATTGGCAAATTCATATACAACCATCCCAAGCTGGCGAATCTACTATGAGCAAGTATATGCAGGAAACAATGATAGAGAGGTACCCAATAGCCAACAATCCATCAACCTGCTGAGTGGTCACGCCAGAATTGTCATCGGCATGATAGACCCTACGCTTTTGACGTAAACGACGTTCAGGGCATGGATCATGGCTGACCCAATACCCATCCTGCAGAGCTGGATGACGCGGGCGGGTGAACAGACCGAGGAAGCCACCTTTTTAAGCGCAGCTAGCGGGCTACCGGCACATCCGCCCATACCGTTGTTCAGTATGGCGACTGGCCCGGCGAGGTCTGGCAGGACCATCTCGCGCCGATCGTCATAAGCAGTCGTTGCCAAACACCCATAACAGCCCAAGGCAGTTCATCCATTATCAGTTCATAACGTTGAAACAAAAAACAAAGGACGCCAGATGCTCAACATACTTAGCGACTCGCTAGGCAAACTTGGTACACCGACATACCCATTAAAACAGGCTGCAGACAACTTGCAAGTCGTCGGAGAGCTCGCACTCGCCACCCCCACTCCAATCGACATAATCATGAGAAACAAATTTGTTATCGCTGCGACAAGAATGGGGGGAAAAACAGCAATACGCCCAGAGTTCACAACCGAAAAATTTATCGAACAAATAAGATACTTGATGACGTCCGAGTTCGGCACTTTGAAGGGACCATGCCAGAACGCACTGCAAGAACTTCCATCACTTGCCATTCGGGCAAAGCTTGCCGGATACCCGCTGGAAAATTCGAACGTCCAAAAAGCTTTTTTCGGATTCTTGATGTCTTACGTCACGGAAGGGTTTGTCAATCAGGACACGACTGGCACTCAGATGGGAAACTTTCAGGGGAAATGGCATGGCGGTGGATTTTGACTTCGCACCGACCAATGCGGAACAAAATTGATCGGCAGATCAACAGCCATCAATAAAGCTACGAATGTGATTCAAATGAATACGGTTCAAAATGAATCACCTCCTCCCCGATCCACTGGTTCAACTCCATGAACCGCGCCTGCAGCGGCCCGATCTCGTTGCGCGCGAATACTTCGGCTGCCTGAGCCGGCGAGTCGAAGCCACCCATGCTGGTCGGGATGATGCCGATTAATAAACGCGGCATCACTCCACCGCGCTCCCCTTGCGCTCGCGGCTCAAATCAATGCGCCGGAGCCACAGCGTTGATGGCCGCAATCACGCTCGCCGGCTGGTCTTGCTGGATGTAATGCCCGGATTGCGGCACCACGTCGACGCGTGGCGCACCGGTCAGTCGTAGCCAGTCCTGTGCCAGTTCGCGGTCGAGTTGCGCAAAGGCCCCCTGCTCGATCGGACCGTACTCGCTGCGCCTCAGCACCCGGGTCGGTGCTCCGAACGGGGTGTCGGTCAATTGGTTCAGGCAGTCTTCCTGCGCATCGAACTCGCGCCGCTCGGTGCTGCTGAACGTCGTGGCCCGCAACCCCTTGAGCACGCCGGCCAACGCCGGCAGGTCCTGCTGCATGCGCTGCCAGTGCGCCGGATGCGTGGCGTCGACCAGCACCAGCCCTGCCACTTCCTGCGGGTACAACCTGGCGTAGGCATACTGGTACAGCCCGCCCAGCGAATGACCGGCCAGGACATAGGGCGGCGGCAACCGGCTGGCTTGCAGCACCGTGTGCAGCTCCCGGGCAACGGTGCAGGCGTCGCGCGGCGCGGCGCTGGTGGCACTGCTGCCGTAACCCGGGCGGTCATAGCTGAACACCGTGTACTGCGTGCTCAACACCGGCACGATGCGCCGCCACGTTCCACGGTCGTCCCCCAGACCCGATTGCAGCACCACGACAGCCCCGTGCGTGCCGGCAATGGCATAGCTGATTGCAGCCCCTGCGACCTGTTCGGTGCCGGTAGCGGGCAGCGAAGTGCAGGCCGTCAGAGGCAACACCCCCAAGGCGATCGATGCGATGCGGCGAGATAGCGGGTTCACGGTGCGGCTCCAGCAATGGATGCAGATGATTGTTTCAACCATCCTCCCCCCGCCAGATTGAAAACTGGTGACGGTCCTGCCGGATCCAGCACGGAGATGGCCGAATGGGCCGTGAAACCGCCTCTGCCGACCGGAAGCGGTTTAATCGTGCAAGGGGTCGCTACGCGAACTGCGAGTTCAGCCGGGCCGGGCCGGCAAGCTTGCAGCCCGTCGGCACATCGGCACTCGCACGGAGTCACGCTTGCCGACACAGGGCTCGGGAAGAAGGCCAGCCGGGAAAACCGGTCTACTCAGCCGGCACGGCCTTTGGTGCAGCAGAAAACGGCAGCCTCGCTGCGTGGCGTCGCCGCCGTCAGGCCTTGTACCCCGCCGGCCACGGCGGCTATTTCTCCATCACCACATTCCACGGCCCGTCTGCCTGAATGAAGAACACCGCGTCCTCATTGCCCTCGACCTTTGCCGTGTGGGGTACCTTGTTGGTCAGCGCGAAATACGCGCCCGGCCCCAGCCGGTAATCCCTGCCTTCGACGTTCAGCGTGATCGTGCCCGATATCACCGTCACGTAATGGTCCGCATCGTGATGGTGTCTGGGCGTCACCAGGCCGACCGGATACTTCAGGAAGAAGCGGCTCTTGCCTTTCTCCATGCTGCCCGCAACCGGCGCAGCGGCAATACCGTTGCCCATGTCCTTCCACTGAAGGTCCGCCTTCGGCACGACGACCGCCGAGTCTGTCCCCGCTGCCTGCAGCGGGGATCCGGCCATCAGTGCCGTCGCAACAAAAACGACCAGCATGCGCTTGAGTGTCATTCGAGTCTCCTTTCGCCAAGGTTGACTCATCTCCAGATCCGGCGGCGTCAGTCCAGCACCGGTCAATACTTCGGAGCGTAGTCCAGCGAGCGGCGCTTCATCGCACGGATCGACCCGGCAATAGAGAAACGGCCGAAAGACGGCAAGGCAGAGCCCACCGTTGACCGGTGGTCCCCGCACTCTTGCGGCCCTAGGCTCAGCAGGACGTCCATTCAGCTTTCGATGCCGCGGGAGGCACGAACACCCGTTGGGGCATGCCGGCCCGGCGCAGTCAGATCGCGCCGCTGATGGCCACGACACGGCCAACGATCTCGAGTTCGTCGAGGTACTCGGCCGGAATGGTGCGTGGTGCGTATTTGGCTTCGTTGTCCGAATGCAGGATCACCGCCCCGCCCGGCGCCTTGTACAGGCGCTTGACGAAGAATTCGCCCTGCCAGCACAACGCGTAAACCTTGCCGTCCTGAATCAGCCGCTGCGTGTAGTCGATCACCAGACTGTCGCCTTCGTGGATGCGCTCTTCCATGCTGTCGCCTTCGGCGAGAATGGTCGCGGCATTGTTGGCCGTCACCCCCAGCCGCTCCGCCCAGGCACGCCGGAACGCATTGCGCTGCCCCTTCTCGTCGATTTCCCAGACGAGCTTGCCGTTGCCGCAAGACGCCTGAACATCCAGCCGGGGCAGGAACACGTAGCCATCCGGATCCAGTTCGTCCTCGTTGTCCCACACCGTCACCGGCCGTGGCGCCACGACCGGCGCGGAGACCTTGGCCTGCGCGGCCGTCCGGCCGTCGCCGACCAGCCAGAGCGGATCGACGCCCAGCGCATCGGCCAGTTGGGGCAGGAAAGTGGCGCTCTTGTTGCGTCCGGACTCGATATTGCCGATGGCGGACTGCCCCACCCCGGCACGTTTGGCGAGCTCTTTCTGCGACAAACCCAGTTCAGTGCGCCGTTGGCGCACGCGATCAGCAAACGTGTTCATAACACAAATGTAACACCGAAATTAAACACATTGATGTTGACATCATAAACACAATCGTGTTTAATAGCAATCGCTGCGCAAACAGCGCCACCCGCTTCCTCCGCCGGTCGCAACTCCTGGGACCGGCTTCACCAAGGGTTTACCTTGGTTTTTTCTTCCCGTTCGAGCGTCCCGACCCGGTTCCCGCCGCGCAGGCATCCCCGTCAACACGTATCGGACCAATTGAACACATCAGTGTTTGCCAACCAGCACACCGCAAGCGCCACCGGCGGGCGGTTCAAGCAGGAGTCCAACGATGAGTGAATATCAAATGCACCGCGATCCGGTGTTCGACGCCGTTGCCCGCCGCGAAGCCAACGAGCGGCGCCGGCAGGAATGGCTGGCCAAACAGGCCGCCAACGACGCGATCTGGCGCGCCAGCCCGGAATACCGGCAAATGCGTCGGCAAAAGGTGTTGCAGGCCATGCGCAAGATCAGCGCACGCTGATCGTCGTACCGACACCATTCGCTGTAGCAGCGCTGGCGCATTCCCGCGCTGCTCCGCGCACCGCTTTCACCCCGCCACGGAGCCTGAATGGCAAGCAGCCTAGCCAGCGTCATCCAACAATTTGCCGCCGCCGACATGCCGGCGATCAGCGCACACGAACTGCAGATCGATACGAATCACTGGCATCGCTACGGACCGAAAAAGCGCGCGTATTACAAAGTACTGTCGCTGCGCACCCGCTCCGGCAAAACGGTCTATGTCGGCACGTTCGGCCAGGGCAGCGCGCAATACCGGATCGAGCCGGACGGCGACCAGCATCTGAGTGATGACGACATGCAGGACCTGCAGCGCAAGCGCGAAGCGATCGATCGCGCCGATCAGGCCAGGCGCGAGCAAGATGCCGCCGCGGCCGCCAACCGGGCACATATGCAATGGGCACTGGCCGCCCCGTCGGGCTACAGCCCCTATGCCGAACGCAAGCGCATTGCCCCGGAAAGCCACCGCGTCTCGCCGGATGGCGTGCTGCTCGTGCCGCTGTGGCGCTACGACCAGCAGCCGGCGGCGCTGGCCGGATTACAGTCGATCACCCCGTGGGAAAACGAGCACGGCGGCAACAAGCGCTTTACCCGTGCCATGCGCAAACAGGGTGCAGCCTGCCGGCTGGGCGACGCACCCGCACCGGGCATGCCCATCATCCTCGTCGAAGGCTATGCCACCGGTTGCAGCATCCGCATGGCGCTCGAACGCGCGCTACCGGTCTACGTCGGCTTCGACGCCGGCAATCTCATCCACGTCGCACGCGTCCTGCGGGCCGCTTTTCCGGCCAGCCCCATCGTCATTGCCGCCGACGACGATTACCTGCCGACGCGCGACGGCAGCAACAACCGCGAGGGCGAGCATCAGGCACGCCAGGTCGTCGGCAGCGTCGCCCGCTGCAGCCTCGTTCTGCCGAGTTTTTCCGTCGCGCGACGGCAGCAGCGCGACGACGAAACGCTGCCCAAGCTCACCGACTTCAACGACCTGCATGTGGCCGAAGGCCTGAACATCGTCGCGGCCCAGTTGCGCGCCGCATTGGCCCAGGCGACCGAGGCCGAGGCTACGACCGGCGGCGCGCTGACGCTGCCACAGGTACTGGCCCGCTTTGCGCTGATCTTCGGCACCACGCACGTCTGGGACGATGTCGAGCAATGCCTGTTGAAAAAGGCCGCATTCACCGCCCTGGTCGGCACGGCCATCAGCAAGGCCTGGTATGGCGACCCGGCCAAGCGCCAGAAGCGCATGTCGGATCTGCCCAAGGCCACGCGGCCGGGCAACACCGCCACCGCAGATGCCTCGCGCACGCTGCTGGACCGCTACACGCTGCTGTACGGCACCGAAACGGTATGGGACGCGCAGGCGCGGATCATCCTGAGCCTGTCGGCATTGCGCGCGGCGTTCGGCAGCGATGCGGTGCGCTACTGGCAGGAAAATCCGCTTCGGCGGATGGTCGATGCCGACAAGCTGACGTTCGATCCGACCGAGCGCGTCGACCCGGCGACGCACGTCAACCTGTTCGGCGGCATGCCGCTGAAACCGGTGCATGACGAGCAGCTGGCCGATCCGATCGTCGGCCTCGTCATGCACCTGTGCAATCACGATCCGTCGGTCTATCACTGGCTGATGCAGTGGATTGCGCTGCCGCTGCAGCAGCCGGGCACAAAGATGGATACCTCGGTGCTGATGTTCGGCGAGAAACAGGGCACCGGAAAATCGCTGTTCTGGGAAGGTGTGATCAAGGCCATCTACGGCGAATACGGCACCACCATCGGCCAGTACCAGCTCGACAGCCAGTTCACCGGCTGGCAATCGCGCCGGCTGTTCGTGCTGGCCGAGGAAGTCGTCGGCCGCGCCGAGAAGTACAGCCACATCGGCACGATCAAGCATCTGGTTACCGGCCGGACGATGCGCATCAACGAAAAGAACATGCCCGAACGCGAGGAAACCAACCACGCCAACATCGTCTTCCTGTCGAACGAAGTACAGCCGCTGCACCTTGAACTGGACGACCGGCGCTTTCTGGCGATCGAGCCGCGCACGCTGTTGAACGAACGCGATCAGCAAACGATACGCGACGCGTTTGCCGCCGGCGGCATTGCGGCCTTCTACGGCTACCTGCTGCGCTACCCGATCGACCCCGGTTTCGATCGCCGCAGCAAACCCATCGTCACCGCCGCCAAGACCCGGCTGATCGAATACGGACTGCCGCCGTGGCAGGTGTTCTACCGGGCGTGGAAAGCCGGACAGCTCGACGTGCCTTATCAGTCCTGCTGTTCGCAAGACCTGTTCCGCGCCTACCGCCACTGGGCCGCCGACCACGGTGGCGGCGAGAAACTGACCGAAACCAAGTTCTGCAGCCTGATCGCCGCACGCGAAACCAAGCGGGTCGAATGGCTGCGCGACACCGGCGGCCGACGCCGCCAGCGTACCGTCTTCGTCATCGACGACGCCCCGGCCGACACCACCAAGGAGGCGTGGTTCTCGGCGCGATGCCAGCGTTTCGTTGACGCGATGCAGCATTGAAGCGGTTGCCCCTGGTTGAGGGTCTGCCTTCACCTTCCACCCTTCCCGATCCCAGCAACGGCGCGATTTCGCGCCGTTTTTTCATGGTTGCGCCACCTGCCAGCGGCCGCACCGGTCACGACCTGCGCGGCAATCGCACCAGAGCCGGCGAGCTGCAATCCCTGCTGCACCGGCATGAGCCCAACCCTCAACCTTCCAACCAGATCAAGCCAAGACAGCCAGCACAGGGCCCGGGGCGATGACGGATGCCCGCCCCGCCCCAACCAGACCCAAACAACCGGGCACCAGGACAAAAAACCCGGTGCAACAATGGTAAAATAACTAACAAATACAAAGCCTTGCATCGACTTGGCTAGGAGGCTTCCAGGAGTATCAACGGGGGCTTTTTTCATGAACCAAATCATCGATCTCTATCTGCTGGCCTGGGCCGCCTCGGTCCGCGTCGACCATCTGCAACTCAAGCGCGTCAAGGTTGCGCAGAGCCGCTATGGCGAGCTGGCCGGAGGCGCATTCGGCGGCACCGACGAGCACGAAGTCACCGTGCTCGGCAGCCGCTGCCGCGTCACGCCCGACACCGTTTACGTCACCGACGCACGCAGCCAGCGCGAAACGGCGGTCGAGCAAGCCAAACTGAAAGCCGTCTTCGCCGTCATCGGTGCCATGGACACCGAAACGGCCGAACTGCTGCGCGTGCATTACACGATTCCGGCATCGGTCGACGACAAGGCCAGCCGTGCCGGCGTCAGCGGCCGGACCTGGAACCGCTGGGTCCGCGATGCCAAAGTGGCGTTCGGCGCGCAGTTCTGGCTCTTGACGCAAGGCGTACGGCAACGTGGTGTCGGCATGCTGATCGAAAACGACTCGAAAACGCTTGACAGCCTGACAGGGTGACACTATAATTTGTGTAACGCTGTCATTGATGCGTCTACAAACCCCGGTGCGAAAGCCCGGGGTTTTTTGCATTTCCGCTTCCCCGTCGCGTCCTGCGGCATTCCCCATCGCCTCGTTCAGAGGAACCCCCATGCACACCTTGAGCGCAATCCGTCAGGCGCTGGCGTCGCTGCTCGTCAATCAGACCGGTGCCGGTGCCAGTGTCTGGAGCGGCCAGGCCAAGCGCTTTGGCGACGCACCGCTACCGGCCCTGCACATCCGCCTGTCCGGCCGCGATACCCAGGCCGCCAGTGATATTCCGGCGCAGTCTCATCAGGTCAATCTCGCCATCGCCATCGTCTGCCAGGCCGATGGCGACGATCAGGCCGAAGCACTGCTTGAACAGGTCGAGACCATCCTGACGCGGAACCCGACGCTGAACGGCCTGCTGAACCAGCCACTGCAGGCCACGCAACTGCTGGTCAGTGTCGACACCGTAGCCACGCCCGATCTGCTGATCTATACGCAGGCCTACACCGGACGCTGGCAGGAAGAACCGTTTGCCGCCCTGACGGTGACCGAAGCGGCAACCACGCCGGCGTTCGGCCAATTCAAACAGCTGCACGTCGACCTCGACGCACCGCCGTTCGACAGCGCCGCCGAACACGCCCGCTGGCTGGCCGGCGACTACAGCCGCAGTCGGCCCGAAGCGCAGTCCGACCACTTTTACCCCGGAGCCAGTTCATGAAAACCCATCTCCGCCCCGCCCGGCCCGACCTCGTCGTCTGGCTGCCCGACGGCAGCGCCACGCTGCCGCCGGAAGGCAGCACCGTTTACCTCGATGCCTACTGGCACCGGCGTATTACCGACGGCGACGTCCTCATCGTCCCGCCGGACACCTCTTCGACCACCCCTGAACAAAACCCCGCCTGACGCGGGGTTTTTTCTTTCTGGAGCCGCAAATGCCGGAAAACATCAGCTTCAACAGCATCCCGGTGGACATCCGTACCCCGGGCCAATACATCGAAATCGACAACACCAAGGCCGTCCGCGGCCTGCCGAACCAGGACCGCCGGCTGCTGCTGGTCGGTCAGCGCCTCAGCACCGGCAGCGTCATTGCCAACGTGCCGACGCAGATCAACAATCCGGATCAGGCCGCCGGCTATTTCGGTCGCGGCTCGATGCTGCACCGGATGGTGATTGCCGCCAAGGCCGCCAATGACAGCACCGCCATGTGGGCGATCGCCCTTGACGATCTGGTCGCCGGCGTTGCTGCGACCGGCACGCTCACGCTGACCGGTACCGCCACCGGCGCCGGCATTCTGGCGCTGTACATCGCCGGCCAGCGCGTTCAGGTCGGCGTCTCGCTCGGCGACACCGCCGCCGGCGTCGCCACCAAGGTCGTGGCCGCCATCACCGCGCAGACCAACCTGCCGGTGACCGCCTCGGCCGCCGCCGCCGTGGTCACGCTCACGGCACGCCACAAGGGCCTGACCGGCAACGGCATCGATGTCCGCCTGAACTACTACAGCGACGACGTCACCCCGGCCGGCCTGACCGCCGTGATCGCCGCAATGGCCAGCGGCGCCGGCAACCCGGACGTCGCCACTGCGATCGCCGCGATCGGCGACGACCAGTACTACAGCATCGCCGTGCCGTATACCGACTCGGCCAACCTGACCGCGCTCGAAGCCATGCTCGACGCCAAATGGGGTCCGCTGCAACAGCGTACCGGCCACGTCTTCACCGGCATGGTCGCAACGCAGGCGGCACTGACCACCTTCGGTGCCGCCCGCAACAGCGCGCACGTCTCGGTGCTCGGCATCAACGACACGCCGACGCCGGTGTGGGAGTTCGCCGCCGCTTGGGCCGGAGTCTGCGAGTACTACGGTGCGATCGACCCGGCCCGCCCGCTGCAGACGCTGCCGGTGCCGCAACTGCTGTCGCCGCCGCTGAAGACCCGCTTCACCCGCGCCGAACGCGACCTGCTGCTGCGCTCGGGCATCAGCACGCTGATCTACGGCAGCGATGGCGCGCCGATGATCGAACGCGTCGTCACCACCTACCAGAAGAACCCGTTCGGCGTCGGCGACATCAGCCTGCTGGATCTCGAATCCAAGTGGACCGTCGACTACATCCGCTATGCGGTCCGTGCCCGCATCGCGCTGCGCTTCCCGCGCCACAAGCTCGCCAACGACGGCAGCAACTACGCGCCGGGTCAGGCCATCGTCACGCCGAGCATCCTGCGCGCCGAGCTGCTGACGCTGTTCCGCGAGCTGGAAGAAGCCGGTCTGGTCGAGAACTTCGACCAGTTCAAGTCCGATCTGCTGGTGGTGCGCAGCAACGGCGATCCGAACCGCGTCAACGCGGTCATCCCGCCGGACATCGTCAACCAGTTCCGCGTCTTTGCTGCCGCAGTCCAGTACCTGCTCTGATCCAACCCCGGCCCGCCTTCGCGCGGGCCTTTGCTTAACTCCGGAGAACCCATATGTCTGGAAACACCCAATTTGCCGGCCGCGTTTTCGTCAGCCTCAACGGCGCGCGCCTGCGCTCCAAATCGGGCGCCAAGCTCAACGTCGGCGGCGTCGAACGCACCGCGGTCGAAACCGACCAGGGCACGCTCGGCTACACCGAAAAAACCAAGACCCCGACCGTCGAATGCACGGTGATCATGGCCCGCGACACCGATCTCGTCGCCCTCGGCAACACCGTCGATTCGACCCTGGTGTTCGAGACCGACATCGGCGTGGCCTACGTGCTCAAGGACGCCTTCGTGACCGAACCGCCGGAATTCACCGGTGGCGAAGGCGAAGTCAGCCTCAAGTTCGCCGGCACCCGTTGCGAGCGGGTTTAAGCCATGAGCGCCGCGTTCCCGATCGTCATCACCCTGAATCGTCCGGTCCGTTTCGGCGACGACGACATCACCGAACTCAAGCTGCGCGAGCCGCTGGCCGGTGACTTCCGCGCGCTGACCGAACCATTTGACTTGTTCACCTGCTCGTTCAACCTCGCAGCCGAGCTGGCCGGCGTACCGGCGTCGGTGATCGACCGGCTCGGTCTGGACGACACCCAGGCCGTGATCGAAGCGGTGAACCCTTTTTTGTTCTGGTTCCGCTGAACTGGCAGGAGATGGCCGGCGACCTCGTCGTCGCCGGCGGCATCGCCCCGTCGGAGGTCTGGTCCATGCGCTGGAGCGAATTTGGCTTCTGGCATGGCCAGGTCCTCCGGCTCAAGGGCGCCACCGCGCCGTAATGCCACGGGGGCCCTTTCTAAGGATCAACACGTGGCATTCATACGCAAAAACGACGAAGCGCTTAACAGCGATCCTCCCTAGCCGATCTACGCCCAATCCCGTCAGGCGACTTCGCCTACCGAGATGAACCCAAAGCAGTTCTACCTGCTCCCCAGCCTCGCTTTTGTGGGGCTTTTTTAGGACTCTCCATGGCCCGAATTTCCATCACAGAGGCAGGCGGCGCGAATGTGCTGGCGTTTCTGGACATGCTCGCCGCCAGCGAAGGCACAGCCAGCACCGGCGATGATGGCTACAACGTCATCGTCGGCAGCACGCCCAGCTCGCCCAAGCTGTTCGACAATTACGCAGATCACCCGCGCGTGCTTGTCAATTTACCGAAACTCAAGATCAAATCGAGCGCCGCCGGGCGCTATCAGATTCTCGGACGCTATTACTCTGCCTACAGTAAACAGCTTCGGCTGAGCAATTTCAGTCCGCTCAGCCAAGACCGGATTGCGCTGCAGCTAATTCGTGAATGCAAGGCACTCGACGACATCAAGCAAGGCAATATCGAGCGGGCGATCCACAAATGCCGTTCACGCTGGGCTTCACTGCCCGGCGCCGGTTACGGCCAGCACGAGAACAAGCTGAAGCCCCTGCTGGATGCCTATCACGCTGCGGGCGGAACCTCGGTATCGGCTCCCATGCGCAATAAGGAATCCCCTGACGATAGCGGACTCGTCGCCGGCGCCGCCAAAGGCAGTATCGGCAGGTCTGGAAAGCAATCCATCAGAGCCGTGCAACAACCTGTCACGAAAAACAATCCGTCCAAGCTGAGCGAGCTATTCGGCAACGATGCCGCCCCAAAGCGGATCGCACCGCTGAACGGTGTTACTTCGCGCAAGCTGCCTCCGAAAACCAAAGCGACAGGAGCTTCCGCGAACGGACTTGCTGTCCAGCAGAAAGGCGGCACGCTCAGTACCAAGGCAGAGCAAGAAAAACAACCGCAGATCAACACCGAAGCAAGTGCTCAATACGGCTGGGCTGACGCATTTCAGGACGCTATCGATACGGCAATCAAGGATGCCAACAAGGTAGGCATCGACAGTACCGGACTGCTTGGGATCGACGCGACGCCAACAATCGGTTTAGCTCCCTGGAACTTCAAAAAGAACAAGTCAGCCGCTGGCTCCGGAGGCCTTCCGTCATTGTCCGGTAGCTCAAACAGCGGCATCAGGGGAGGAGGCGCCAACTCGCTTGGCCGCAACGCGCGTCGCTCGCTCGGCACCCGCGCCAAAGCGCTTGTTCAAAAAGGCAAACAATTAGCGCAGGACGGATTTCAAGGCAGCAAGAACTGGTTAGGTCAAAAAGGCTCCGAGGTAAAGAGCGTTGCCACACGCGGCAGACAAATGCTCCACAGCGGCATGCGGCTTGGCAAAGGCTTGCTGGGGACTGTCCCCCAAGCACTTAGATCCATGCCCAACCTGGCCTTGAACGACCGCTATGCGCCATCTGATTTGAACTTGCGCGCGCTACCCACAATGGGAAACGACGCCATCGGCGACAGCACTGCCCGCGTTCTCGCCTTCTTCGGCAACCATGGTACGCGCGAAGCCCCGCACTTGGGCAACGATCAGGCACCGAAGTTGTCTGCGACTGGATCAACCCAAGGCCAAGGCACGCCTCAAGCCAACGCTACCTTACCCTCCGGTTCCCAAACCCCTCAAAAAATCACCGGCCAAATCGATGTCAAGGTCAGCCTGCCCCAAGGCGCCACAGGGACGGTCGTCGTCAACCAGCCTGTGAACCAAGGCGTGCAGGTGAAGGGTGCTGTTGGGTATTACATGCCGACGTTGTCACAAGGAGGCTTTTAATGGCTTGGCGAAAACAACTTCAGAAAGCCCAGTTTCGCGACGTGTTCTTTCACGTCAGCAGCAGCACCGCCGAGGTGGGCCGGCGCGTTCAGCTGACCGAATATCCGCTGCGCGACACGCCATACGCCGAGGATTTGGGTCGCAAGGCGCGGACGTTCTCACTCTCTGCCTTCGTCATCGGCCCAGATTACATGGCCAAGCGAGACGCGCTGATCAAGGCGTTCGAGACGCCCGGCCCCGGCACACTGCAACTGCCCCATGCAGGCACGATCCAAGTCGTGGTCACCAAGGTTTCGGTCGAGGAATCGAGCGACCAAGGCGGCATGGCGCGGTTCAGCCTCGAGTTCGCCGAATTCGGTGCCAATGACTGGCCGAGCAGCAAGGTCGATACCGATGCCACGCTCAATAACACCTGCGATCAGGTGCTGGCGAGTGCGAGCATGGACTTCACCCTGCGCTGGAACACGCTCAGCCTGTCGATCCAGGCTTCGTTCCAGTCAGCCGCCTTGGATGACCTGACCGCACTGGCCAAATCAGGCTTGGCCTTCATCGATATGGTCACCGGCGAGGTACGCGACGCCAAAGCCCAACTGGACCGGATTCTCAATCCGATCCAGGCCTTGGTCCGGCTACCGGGCGAGCTGTTCGCCCGCCTGAACGAATCGGTGACACGGATCGAGGATCAGGTGAAGCGGACCCTCGACCCTCGCCAGATCGCCGCCAGCCTGGCCCCGCTGATCTACCAATTCGCCCCCAACCTGCCTTTTGTGTTCCCAACGCTGATCATCATCACGCCGCAGCCCGGGCCGACGCCGACGCCCGGTACGCAACCGCTGCCGCCCGGTGTTGTGCCGGTGCCGGCGCCGACGCAGGCCAACCGGCCGGTGATCCGGCCGACCACGCCCGCGAACATCGCGCTGATCAACAGCGCCAAGGCGCAGGACATCGCGATCAGGACCATCGCCACCGTGCAGCTGGCGCGCAGTATCGTCACCGTGCCGCTGATCGCCAGCGCCGACCTGATCGCGCTGCGCGACGACGCGCTGGCGGCGATCGACACCCTGCTCGAACCGGCGTCGGACCAGGGCTATCGCGACCTGCTGGCACTCAAGCGCGCCACGATGGCCGCGACGGCGCAGCGGCTGACGCAGGCGGTACCGATCGTGACGATCACGCCGCGCAGCCGTACGCCGGCGCTGGTGCTAGCCTGGCGCCAGACCGGCGCCATCGCTGCCGAGACCGATCTGGTCCGCCGCAACGGCGTGCGTCATCCCGGCTTCGTGCCGGCCAACCGGCCGATTCAGCTGCCCAAGGAGTAAGCCATGTCCACACTGGAATTGCTGGTCGACGGCAAGATCTACGCCGGCTGGACCGAGCTGGCGGTCGAAGCAGGGCTGGAGCAATTGTCGGGCAGCTTCACGCTGCAACTGACCGAGCGCTGGCCCGATTCCGGCGAACCCCGGCCAATCAACGCCGGCCAGCCCTGCGTGGTGAAAGTCGACGACTTGCCGGTCGTCACCGGCTTCATCGACAGCGTGTCGGTGTCGTTCAACGCGACGTCACGCACGCTGTCGGTGTCCGGCCGCGATGTCACCGCCGATCTGATCGATTGCAGCGCCATCCATGGCGCCGGTCAGTGGAAGAAGGCCAGCCTGGCTCGGATCGCCCGCGATCTGTGCAAGCCCTACGACATCAAGGTCGACGTCGACGCGAGCGCGACAGCGCTGGCCGATCAGCCCTTCGACAGCTGGAACATCGAGGAAGGCGAATCGTGCTTCGACTGTCTGGAGCGCGCGGCGCGGCTGCGCACGGTGATGCTGACAACACTCGGCGACGGCAAACTGATGATCACCCGCCCCGGCGCCGAGCAGACCGGGCTCGCACTGGTCGAAGGCGACAACATCGTCAGCGCCAGCGGCAACTTCAGCTGGAACGACCGCTTCAGCGAATACCGGGTCAAGGGCCAGAGCCGCCGCAGTCATGCCGGTGTCGGCATCAGCAAGGATGCCGAGATCGGTGGCGATGAACGCCACCGGCTGAAGATCGTGCTGGCCGAAGACCAGGCCGACGGCCCGACCGCGCAGCAGCGCGCCGACTGGGAGCGCACCATCCGCGCCGCCCGCTCGAACCGCGCGACGATCACCGTCTGCGGCTGGCGCCAGGCACCGGACCAGCCGCTGTGGCGCCCCAACCTGCGCGTCCGGCTCACCTCCTCACTGCTGCGTGCCGACGAGGAAAAGCTGATCACCAAGGTCAACTACACGCTGAGCGCCGAGGGCGAGCGCTGCCAGCTCGAGCTGGCCGACCCGCGCAGCTTCGACCAGCTGGCCGGCAAATCGGCCGGCAAGTCCAAAACCAAATCCAAGGGGTAACACCATGATCGAACGCCTTGCCCGCCGCGTGCGGCTGATGGTCGCGCGCGCCGTCGTCAACCTCGTCAACGATGCCGGCGGCCTGCAGTTGCTGCAGGTGTCGGCGCTGGCCGACGAAACCCGCGACGACGTCGAGCGTGCGCAGAACTACGGCCTGACCAGCGTGCCGCTGCCCGGCGCGACCGTGGTCATGGTTGCCGTCGCCGGCAGCCGCGATCACCTCGTCGCCACCGCCGTCGACGACCCGCGCTACCGCCCCACCGGCCTCAAGGCCGGCGAGGTCTGCGTCTACACCAACGAAGGCGACCGCATCCACCTGCAGAACGGCCGGCTGGTCGAGATCAGCACCAAGACGCTGCGGATCAACGCCGACACGCTGATCGAACTCAACACCGACAAGCTGCAGATCAACGCCCCGCTGACCAACAGCAGCGGCCAGCTCAAGACCGCCGGCGACATCACCGACACCGCCGGCAGCAACGGCCGCACCGTGGCCGGCATGCGCGCCCAGTACAACAGCCACACCCATGGCGGCGTGCAGACCGGTCCGGGCAGCAGCGGCACACCGAACAAGGGAATGTGATGACCGATTTGCTGACCCGCTATCTGGGCTGGAACCAGGGCTGCGACTGGCGGCTGTCCACCGTCGGGCTCGAGATCGACAACGGCCTCGACTCGGCCGTGACGCTCAGCCTGTTCACCGACCGCCGCGCCGAACCGGGCGACAACGTCCCCGGCGACCCGCGCGGCTGGTGGGGCGACGCCGTGCCGGTCAAGGACGAGCGCGTCGTGCCGCTGGGTTCGCGGCTGTGGCTGCTGGCGCGCGAGAAACAGCTGCCGTCCACGCTGCGCCGCGCCGAGGACTACGCACGCGAAGCGCTGCAATGGCTGATCGACGACGGCGTCGCCGGCTCGATCATCGTCGCGGCCAGTGCGCCCCGCACCGGCATGCTGCAGCTCGACATCCGGATCGACGCCCGCGCCTATCAATTCGAGGTAAACCCATGAGTTTCGACCGCCCCACCCTCGCCGAACTCGTCGACGCCCAGCTCGGCGAGATCGAAACCCGCCTTCCCGGTGCCGACGCCCGGCTGCGCCAATCCAACCTCAACGTGCTCGGCCGGGTCCAGGCCGGCGGGCTGCACCAGCTGTACGGCTATCTGTCCTGGCTGGCACAGCAACTGTTTCCGGACACCGCCGAGTCCGAGTTTCTCGACCGCTGGGCCGGTATCTGGCTGCCCGAAGGCCGCAAGCCAGCCGCGCTGGCACAAGGCAGCGTCCGCCTCGGCGGCACGCCGGGCACGCTGATCCCGGCCGGCACCGCGCTGACCCGCGCCGATGACCGCGAATACCTGAGCACCGCCGAGGGCGTGATCAAGGCCGACGGCAGTGCCGACATCCCGGTGGCCGCGCGCGAAGCCGGCGCCGCCGCCAATGCCGACACCGGCACCGCGCTGACCGTGACCACGCCGATCGCCGGGCTGCAAAGCAGCGCCAGCGTCATCGCGCCGGGCCTGACCCAGGGCGCCGACGAGGAAGCCGACGCCGCGCTGCGCCAGCGGCTGATCGCGCGCATCCAGAACCCGCCGCAAGGCGGCTCGGCCGCCGACTACGTGTCGTGGGCGCTCGAAGTCCCCGGCGTTACCCGCGCCTGGCATCTGCCGGCGCTGAGCGGACCGGGCAGCAACGCCGTCGTCTTCGTCCGCGACGGCGACGCCAGCCCGATTCCGGACGCCAACGAAGTCGCCACCGTCCAAGCGCACATCGACGCGGTCCGGCCGGTCACCGCCGACTTCACCGCGCTGGCGCCGGCGCCCTTGACGGTCGATTACCGCGTCCGCGTCACGCCCAACACCAGTGCGGTGCGCGCCGCCGTCGTCACCGCGCTGCAGAACCTGCACGAGCGCGAGGCCGAACCCGGCGCCACGTTGTACCTGAGCAGGATCAACGAGGCCATCAGCCAGGCCGACGGCGAGTTCGACCACGTGCTGTTCGCGCCGACCGCCGACGTCGTCCCGGCCACGCTGCAAATGCCGCTCTGCGGAGACGTCACATGGCAATGAGTCCCGACGACTACCGCGAATCACTGTCCGCACTGCTGCCGCAAGGACTGGCCTGGCCGCGCGAACCGGAGTCGGTATTGCAACGCGTGCTCGGCAGTTTCGGCGCCGGCCTGGCCCAAGTCGACGCCCACGGCGACGCGCTGCTCGCCGAGTCCTGGCCGCGCAGCAGCTACGCCTTGCTGGCCGACTGGGAGCGCGTCACCGGCCTGCCCGACGAATGCTCGGTGCAGGGCGGCCAGACGCTCGAAGCCCGCCGCAACGCCGTCGCCGCCAAGCTCGCCGCCCGCGGCGGCCAGAGCCCGGCCTACTTCATCGGCATTGCCGCGCAGTACGGCCACGTCGACGCAACCATCACCGAATTCCGCGCCCGCCGCTACGGCCGCGCCCGCAACGGCCAGCGTTTCGGTGGCTGGGGCTGGCAATACGTCTGGCAACTGAACCTGCCGGCGCAGACGGTCGAACAGCGCAACAGCAACGACCCGTTCGGCGAGCACTACCAGGTCTGGGGCGACAGCCCGCTGGAATGCGTGATCAACAAACTCAAACCCGCACATACGCGGGTTTTCTTTACTTATGGAGGGGTGTGATGGATTACCCGAAATCCGTGCCCGGCGTGGGGCTGAAAAACGGCAAGTTCACCGACGGCAATCCGCTGGTTGGCGAAGTGGCCAGTCTTGATCCGGCAAGCTGGGCGAATGGGGTTACCGATGAAATTCTCTCGGTGATTAGCGACGGTGGATTGACGCCGAATGAGACGATCAGCACGCAATTGCGGGATGCGTTGCGGGCGAAATATGCGGATTTGACGCGTACCGGCACAGCCGGCGGCATCAGCTTCCGCAATAAGCTCATCAATGGCAACTTTGACTTCTGGCAGCGTGGCACCTCGCTGAGCGCTGCCTCCGGCATGCGTTATCTGGCCGATCGCTGGTTCAACGACGCGACCGGCTCGACCGTTGCGCCAAGTCAACAAGCGTTCACGCTCGGGCAAGTCGCGGTACCGAATGAACCGGTCAGCTATTTTCGATCTGTCGTCGCATCATCGGCTGGGGCAGCGAACTACGCCAACTTGATTCAGCGAATTGAAGGCGTCCGCACACTGGCGGGCAAGACGGCAACTCTGACGTTCTGGGCAAAAGCCGACACCAGCAAATCCATCGCAGTCGAAGTTGCGCAAAATTTCGGATCAACCGGCTCCGCTCAAGTAAACGGGATTGGCGCACAACTGGTTGCGCTGACAACCGGCTGGCAAAAATTCACGCTTCAAATTTCAATTCCATCAATTGCAGGAAAATTGGTGTCTGGCGGTAATGATTTTCTGCAATTGCTGTTCTGGTTTGACGCGGGATCAGTCTTCGCCTCACGTGCATCGAACCTCGGCCAGCAGTCCGGCACATTCGATATTTCGCAAGTCCAGCTTGAGGAAGGCGTGATAGCAACACCATTCGAGCAACGGTCACCTCAGATTGAATTGGCTTTATGCCAGCGATTTTACGAAAAATCCTACAATATCGCATCTATCCCCAGCGAGCTGACCCGCAGCGGCGCCGCTGTATTTATGGCGCCCTCATCAGGTGCGTCGAATGTTTCGTATTTCGCGCTGTACAAAATCACCAAACGCGGTAATGCGGCCGTGGCAATATACAATTCTGATGCTGCCAATAGCTTCGTGAGGAACACAACTTTGTCAGCGGACTGCACGTATACGGCTTTGGGTAATAACGGTCATACCGGCTTCTCTGTGAACGCATCGACCCCAACGGCAAGCGTCGCTGGGAGCGTCCTACAGTTCCAGTGGGCCGCCGATGCCGAGCTGTAATCAGGAGCACGAAATGTACAAACTGACCGACAATCCCCACCAAGTAATTCGACTCGAAGACAGCACCACCATCCCACGCAGCCACCGCTGGTGGGGCGCCTACGAAGTGTGGCTCGCCGATGGCAATGCACCCGAGCCGGCGGTAAGCATCGATGCACTGCGCGCCCAAGCGCTGGCCATACTCACAAACTGGGAGATCGCCGAGCGCGCCGCCGGCATGGACTACATCGGCAACCGCTGGCTTACCACACCTGCTGCTCTACAAGACATCCGCGACGCGCTGCTGGCCGGTCTCGTCCCCAATGACGTATGGATTGACACCAATCGCAATGCCGTGCCGACGACACTGGAGCAATTACAGGCATTGTGGGCCGCATGCGTGAATCGTGGTGCAGCGATTTACCAGCGCCGGCTGGTTATGGAAGCCGAAATCGCCACACTGGATCGCGCCGCGCTCGAGCAGTTTCAGCCCGGCTGGCCTGCGGCCGACAAAACGCAATAAGGCCACACTCAAACCCCAAATCAAACCCGCGCCCGACGCGGGTTTTTTCGCATGGAGACACGCGATGGATTATCCAAAATCGCTGCCGGGCATCAACCTCAGAAATGGCAAGTTCACCGACGGCAACGCCCAAACGGGTGAATTGCCGAGCCGCGATACGGCGGTCTGGGCCAATTCGGTGACCGATGAATTGCTCAACGTCATCAACTCGGCCGGCTTGACCCCGACCGAGGGTAGCAACGATCAGCTCAAGCAGGCTTTGCTGGCGAAATACGCGCAACTCGCCGGCGCAAATTTCACTGGCCCCGTTTCCGGGCCGACCCCCAATGCAAGCGACAACTCAACGCAACTCGCAACGACGGCATTTGTTTCCGCTCGAATCGGTACGGCCGGGAATCTGTCGTTCCGCAACAAGATCATCAACGGCAATTTTGATTTCTGGCAGCGCGGCACAACGATTTCCAATGTGGGCGGCTATCTGGCAGATCGCTGGCGCAACGACTGGAACGGCAGCGGCATGGCTTGGTCGCAGAGTCAGCAAGCGTTCACGCCCGGCCAGACGGCAGTTCCGGGCGAGCCGAAATTCTTCTATCGCTATACGCAGACCGTTGCCGGCTCGGGTAGCGCACTGACCTGCCTACAGCAGCGTATCGAAGGGGTGGCGACACTGGCGGGAAAGAAAACTACTGCATCGTTCTGGATCAAAGCGGATTCCGCCCGGACGCTTTCATGCGACATGATCCAGTCCTTCGGTTCCGGCGGCACGGCCGATCTTCCCACGGCAGAGCAGTCGTTTTCCGTATCGACCACTTGGCAAAAGGTGGTGCTGACATTCGACCTGCCGTCGCTCGCTGGCAAAACCCTCGGAACGAACGATTTTGTTTGCATCCGCATCAAGTTCAACTTGAATGCCGTTCAAACCATCGACATAGCCCAAGTCCAGCTTGAAGAGGGCGTCGTTGCGACACCTTTCGAGCAGCGTCCGTTGCAAGTCGAATTGGCAATTTGTCAGCGATACTTCCAGAAAACAACCCCGTATGGGGTTGTAGCGTCCAATGGTGTCGGCCTTGGGGGTACTGCACTTATGAGCATTGTGTACATGGGGCAGTCCGGATCCAGCTCACAGCCGCTAGCACAATGGCAACTCAAAACGGAAATGCGAATTGCGCCCAGCGTTACGCTATATAACCCAGCGGCCAGCGGTACAAGCGGTCAGTGGCGTAACGGCTCGGATAGCGCCTCATCTGCCAACGCACGGGTGCTAGCTGCAAGTACCCGTACAGTGTCCATCGACAACAGCGATACCGCTCTTGGTGCTCAAACTTGGTACGTCCATGCATCCGCAGACGCTGAGCTGTAGTCAAACTAAGTAGCAGTGGAAAACCGCCGCCAACGCCTTCGTGCCGATGACGGTGCAGCTGGCGATTGCGATCAGCGATGCGATCGCCGTGCTCGACAAGCGCGCGTTCGGAAATGCCGAACACCACCGGCTGGCCGCTGCGGCGGCGAACGATCCGCTGGCTTACGACTTCAGCACAGGCTGGCCGCAAGGCTGAGCACCTCAGCCCCGATCCACGATTGAGATCATCCCGCACCTGGCGGGTTTTTTTACGCCCGAGGAGGGGGTATGTCCGAGCATCAAACCATTGCCAGCGCCGAAACCTGGCGCTGGGTTGCCCCCGTTGCCGGGGCCGTTTTCGGGGCGATCACCTTTGTCGCCCGCGCCGATGCCATGCCGTGGTGGCAGCGCATCGTCCTTCTGGTCAGCTCGGCTGCCGGCGCGGCACTCGCCGGTACCGGCGCCGGCGAGTATCTGCACATCTCGCCGGGGCTGACCGGCGTGCTGGCCTATCTGACCGGGGTGCTGATGCTGCCGCTGACGCAGTCGATGATTGCACTGGTCAGCGATCTGCCGTGGCTGCGTGCACTGATCGAACGCCGGCTCGGTGTTGATCTGAACAAGCCCCGTTAGGCACCGCTCACCTCCCTGCCTGCAGTGCTGCTCAACGATCGCACCAGTTCGTACGGTCCGCATTTCGTCCGCCTTGCCGGCAGAGCGACACCGCAATGACCGGCTCTCCCCAAAAACTCGCCCCGCCTTTGCGGGGCTTTTTTCTTTTGGAGCTTCCATGCCCCGAATTTCCATCACCGAGGCCGGTGGCGCGAATGTGCTGGCGTTTCTGGACATGCTCGCCGCCAGCGAAGGCACGGCCGGCATCGGCGACGACGGCTACGACGTTATCGTCGGCAGCACGCCGCCCTCGCCCAGGCTGTTTGCCAGCTATGCCGATCACCCGCGCATGCTGGTCGATCTGCCGCGCCTGGGCATCAAATCCAGTGCGGCCGGCCGCTACCAGATCCTGGCGCGCTACTACGATGCGTACAGCCAGCAGCTGGGCCTTTCCAACTTCGGCCCGATCAATCAGGACCGGATTGCGCTGCAGCTGATCCGCGAATGCAAGGCGCTCGACGATCTCCGTCGCGGTTACATCGCCACGGCGATCCGCAAGTGCCGCAGCCGCTGGGCCTCGCTGCCCGGTGCCGGTTACGGCCAGCACGAGCATGCGCTGGAGACCCTGCTGGCGGCCTACCGTGCGGCAGGCGGAGTTTCGGCATGAGCCGAGCCGAGATGCTGCTCGGCACCCTGGTCGTGGTACTGCTGGCGGTGCTGACGCTGGGCTGGGCGCTCTGGCCCGCTCCCCGACCGGCATTGCCCGCCAGCACGGCAGTCCGGCAGGCCGACGGCAGCCTCGTCGCCGCGCAACGTGCGCCCACCGCAGCCGAAGTCGCCAAAGCGCCCCACGCAATCCCGCGCGGCCTGCGCGAGGAACGCCGGATCAGCGCCACCATCAGGCCCAAACCGGTGGCTTCTGCCGCCGATGCCGATTGCCCGCCGACGACGGTCGATCTGTCGCTGGTCCGCGATGGCGATATGCGCCGGGTCATCGTCAGTTCGCCGGATGGCGAAGTAACCACGGCCACCGATCTGGTGTTCGCGCCTTCTCCGCCAGCCCGTCCGTGGGCCGCCGGGCTCAGCTACGATCCGGTTGCCAGGACCGGCGGTGCCTGGCTGGAGCGCGATGTGGCGCGCCTGCGCGTCGGTATCGAGGTCAGCCAGACCGAAGACCGCGCGGGGCTGAACGGCAGGTTCCGCGTCGGCTGGGTCTTCTAGATACCGACCGTTCTGCACGGGAAACATCGGCGGGACGCGGGTCTGCCAAGGATGGACAAGGCTTTTTCGCTTGTGTACATTGCGGCTTACTTTACCCATACCGGTTTGCTGGCTGCGCGTCCCCGACTCTGGCCCCAGAGCAGCAACGCCGACCCGCACACCGCACCGCAGAGAACCCCGATGACACGCTGCGCATCGGGGTTTTGCGTTTGATACGCCGACGCAGTGCCACAGGAAGCACCATGACCGAGCCCTTGAACCGCAAACAGAAAATGGCCGAAGAACGCAAAGTCGCGTTCGCCATGCTGGCTGAGCACTGGCCGGCCGTGTTCGACCTCAAGCAAAGCAAGCCGCTGGCACTCGACACGCGCGACCGTTTGAAGGCCGAATGCGAGACCAAGGGTCTGGACGCCGACAAGGTGGCCCGCGCGGTCTTCCTGTGGGTCCGCCGCCCGGCGTATCAGGCCGCGATGGCCGCCGGTGGCCAGCGCTACGCGCTGGACGGCACGCCGACCGGCGAAATGACTGCAGAACAGCAGGCGCACGCTGCCGCAGCCTCGGCCGCCATCCAGGCCCGGATCAAGGCAGCCAACGAGGCCCGCATTGCTGCGGTCCGCGAAACACGTCGCGCCGAGCAGGAAGCGCGTCGCGAAGAACGTGCCAAGCAGGCACCGAGACCGCGCCCGACCGGCCCCAAGCCGGACGCAAAGGGCAAACCGGCAGGCAAATCGACCCGTCCGGCCCAATCGCGCAACGCCAAGCCGCAGGCACCGAAGCAGGACAAGCCGTTGCCGGACAGCGCGATGGCCAATGCACTGGCCGCGGCACTCGGCCGCAAGTAAGCCCCAGCGGCCGGCTTTTGCCGGCCGTTTTCATTCCTCGGCGGCCGGTTTGCGCACACGCGTGCGCACCTTCACCACCGACACATCCAGATCGAGGTGGCGCAGCATTTCGATCGCGACCTGATCGCGATCGTTGTCGACGCAGATCATGTGGTAGCTGTTCTCCAGCAGCACCATCCGCGCCATCCCCCCCATTTCCCGCACCAGAAACTCGGCCGACCGCGGGCTGGTAAGATCGTCCTCGCGGGCGTGGATGATCAGCGTCGGACTTCGGATCGCATCGAGCCCCTTGGCCACCCAGCGCCGCAGCCGGTCGACCTGCTTGATGCACGCCAATGGCACCCACGGATAGTGGAAGTCGTCGCCGCGCTCGAACTTGGCCTTGACGATGCTGCGCACCAGATCGTTCTTGACGCCGAAAGGCTCTTCCTCGGCGATTTTCATGCTGCGGGCGAAGTACGGAATCCGGTAGACGATGTGGCGGAAAATCCAGTACCACGGTGTCGCCCAGCCATCGAGAAACACCGGCGGTGCCAGCAGCACCAGCTTGCCCGACGGCTGCGCGATCCGCTTGATCGCTTCGACCGAAATCAGCGAGCCGAGGCACATGGCGACGACGTGCAGCGTCTCATGCTGTGCCGCCAGCTCGCGGTAGCGCGCCTCGACCGTGTCGACCCAGTCCTCGGCCCTCACGCCGAGCAGGTCTTCGGGCTTGCCGCTGTGGCCGGGCAGCGTCAGCGTGTGCGCCTCGACACCGGCACGCTTGAGGATCTTGTGCAGCGAGCCGAGGTCGTACTGCGTGCCGCCGAGTCCGTGAACCAGCAGCACCCCGACCGCATTGCGCGCTTCGGCGGTGTCCATCGGCTCAGCCTTGCTCGACGGCGTGTTCATCGAGTCGAAGCAGACCGCCAACGCGGTAAACGGTATCGTCGAAATCGATGACCGGCGCGCCGATGTCCTGCAGCACAACGTAGTCGTTGTAGCCGGTCAGAAAGCGGAAACGTTGCGTGAGCGCGTTGACGTCACCGTTGCCGCGCTGCTCGGCGTAGGCGGCAACGCGCGCGCGGTCGTCCGGGTGCACGCGATCGAGAAACGCCGCCAGCGTCGGCAGATCGGCCGGCGCGAGGCCGAGCAACTCGTCCAGCGACCCGGCCCAGACGGCGTTGCCATTGCGCGGGTCGACCTCGTACATCAGCTGGTGCGTTCCGAGCAGCATGCCTTCGGATCTCACCTTCCACGCCAGCGCCTCGCGCAGCGCTTCGTCCCGGCTGGCATTCATGGCCGCCATCAGCAAGCCCAGGAGCGCCGCCGCCCCCAGATACAGCTGGACCTCGAGCAAGGGGTTGCCGAGCAGGCCGGTGGAGGCAGCAAACGGCCCCTCGCCCTGATAGGTATTGAGCCCGGCAATGCCGGCCAGCACGACCAGCGCCAGCGTCATGCCACGACGCTGCCAGGCCATCGCGATCAGCACGACGAACAGCAGCGGCAGGTAGGACAGCTCGTACTTGGTCGATTCCAGCACCATGGTGGCAGTCGGACCATCGAACGCCAGTTGGGCCGAAACGATCAGCGCGACGAAACCCAGTATGCCCTGCCATGCCACCCGACGCGGCGCGCCCGCCGAACGCGCCGGATGAAACCCGGCCCACGCGATGACCAGTGGCGCACCGATCAGCGCACCGACGCCGTCCGAAATCGCAAAAACCATCGGGTTCAGTCTGGCCGAGACAAAACCGAAACCGTGCAGCCCGGCGATCGATACATAAGCACCCGCAACGCAGCCGACGAGCACCAGCAGCACGAACCTGAACAGGCTGGCCGGCTGGGTCAGCGAAGCCGGCTCGTCCACCCTGCGCCGCCATGCACCGGCAATGCCGGCCATGATCAGCAGGTTGATCACCGACAGCAGCAGCGACACCGCCAGCGGCCGGCCGTGCAGCAAGGCAATGCCGGTGTGCAGCACCACCGTCACCAGCGCCCAGACCGGCCACTGCCGGTACGGTGCCAGCATCAGCGTCCCCAGCAGGATGCCGGCGGCCGGCCAGACGATGGTCGAATGCGTGACCGGATCGCGCGTGCTCATGCTGAACAGCGCAAGCAGTCCATAGACGACGACGAAAAGGAAAAGTCGGGGCAACGAAGGCATGCGCATGCGGTATCTACCGGTAGTGGAATCGCCCGTCGCCATCGGGGCAACGCGGATCTTTTGAAGATGGCCAGTCTCGTGGCAAACAGCAACAATTTTCGCGTAAAACGGGCTTTGCCATGCAAAACGCGCCAAATCGTGACCGTATGCCGAAGGCTTGCCAAGCGGCACATTCACGTTTCATCGCCACCGACCCGGCTGCGCACCGCACCGCCCGTCTGGTCACTCACCCGCGCCGCTGTACCCGCCGTTACCTGATCGTACGTATTTCTCCGGTGTCCACGTCAGCGCAAGCGGTCGTCGCGCGTTTTAGCAATGGCCGGATCGCGTCAGCATGACGATGCGACCACGGTGCGCTCCCCCGTCATGGCGGGCAGCACTTACACCGCACACTGCGAGAGACCCAGACGATGAAGCCGGAATTCGATCAAGCCGTACACGCTGCATGGCATGCCCGGGGCCCGCAACAGCCCGCGCTGCTGCGCGACGAAACGCTGCCGGACCTGCTTGAGGCCACCGCAGCCCGCCACCCCGACAAGACCGCGCTGATTTGCGGCGACCGTCAGCTCAGCTACGCCGAGATGGACCGGCTCAGCGCGCTTGCCGCCCACCACCTGCTCGAAACCGGGCTCGAACCGGGCCGCATCGTCGGCCTGTGGCTGCCGCGCGGCGTCGATCTGCTGGTGATGCAAGCCGCGATCACCAAGGCCGGCGGCGCCTGGCTGCCGTTCGACGCCGACACCCCGGTCGACCGGATCCAGACCTGCCTCGAGGACGCCGATGCCGCCGGTCTCGTCAGCTGCGATGCGCTGATGCCGCAGCTCGGCAGTCTCGGTATGCCGGTCTGGACTGCCGAGGCGCTGCAACGAACCGTCACCGGCGACCTGCGCCGCCGCGACGGCCACACGCCCGAGCACACCGCCTACGTGATCTATACCTCCGGCTCGACCGGCAAGCCCAAGGGCATTGCGATCAGCCAGCGCAGCATCTGCCACTTCCTGCGCAGCGAGAACGCGGTGCTTGGCGTGTCCGGCGACGACAAGGTCTATCAGGGCTTCTCGGTCGCGTTCGACATGTCGTTCGAGGAAATCTGGATCTCGTACCTGGTCGGCGCAACGCTGTGGCTGGCGCCGAAAGACATCGTCGCCGACCCGGACGCACTGCCGGCGGCGTTGCAAAAGCACAGCATTACCGTGCTGCATTGCGTGCCGACGCTGCTGGCACTGTTCAGTCACGACGTCCCCAATCTGCGCATCATCAACCTCGGCGGCGAGATGTGCCCCGATACGCTGGTCGAACGCTTCGCCACGCCGGATCGCCAGCTGTTCAATACCTACGGCCCGACCGAAGCAACCGTATCGGCCAGTCTGGCGCTGCTGAAGCGCGGCTCGCCGGTCACCATCGGCAAGCCGCTGCCAAACTACGGCCTGCTGGTGATCAACGAAGCCGGCGAGATCGTAGCCCCCGGTGAAACCGGCGAGCTGTGCATCACCGGCCCCGGTGTCGCCGCCGGCTATCTCGGCCGACCCGAACTGACCGCGGAAAAATTCGTCATCCCGGCCTGGGGCGAACGCATGTACCGGACCGGCGACCTGGCCCGCATCGACGAGGCCGGTCAGGTGCACTGCCTCGGCCGCGCCGACGATCAGGTCAAGGTGCGCGGTTTTCGCGTCGAACTCGGCGAAATCGAGGCGGCACTGGCCGAACAGCCGAATGTCGGCACCGTGGCGGTGTCGCTGAAAACGGTGGCCGGCATTGATCAACTGGTTGCCTATCTGGTCGCCGACGGTCCGCTCGACGTCGGCTCGCTGCGTCAGGCTCTGCGGGAAAAACTGCCGCCCTACATGCTGCCGGCGCTGTTCGTCACGCTGCCGGCGATGCCCCGGCTCTTGTCGGGCAAGATCGACCGCAAGGCGCTCAAGGCGCTGCCGGTCACGTTCGAGGCCCGCAGCGGCGAATCGGACGAGCCGAGCGGCGAGGTCGAGACCGCGCTGTTCGCCGCGCTCGGCCAGCTCTTCCCCGGCCAGCCGCTTCGCTTTGCCGACGACTTCTTTGCCGATCTCGGCGGCCACTCCTTGCTGGCGGCACGGCTGATCTCGGCATTGCGCAAGCAGCCGCAACTGGCGACGGCGTCGGTGCAGGACGTGTACCAGCACCGCACGCTGGGCGCGATCGCCGCGGCGCTGTCGGCAAAGGGCGTTGCGCAGGCTGGTCCGACGCGCACACCGCGCCGGCTGAGTACACGGCCGCTGGCGCGCGCGCTCTGCGGCGCGGCACAGCTCGCCACGCTGCCGGTGCTGATCGGCCTGCGCATGCTGATGTGGCTGGTGCCCTTCCTCGTTTACCACGTGATGACCGGCGGACCGGGCGACAGCGTGCCGCTGGCGGTGCTGACCGCGATCGGCGCCTACATCGCCGCCAACGTGCTGAGTTTTGCGGTACCGGTTGCGGCCAAATGGCTGCTGCTCGGTCGCGTCAAGCCGGGCCGTTACCCGCTTTGGGGGAGTTTCTACTTCCGCTGGTGGCTGGCGGACCGGCTGACCGATCTGCCGCCCAAGCACCTGCTGTCGAACTCGCCGCTGCACCGCGCTTACCTTCGGCTGATGGGCGCGAAGATCGGCTTCGATGCACAGCTCGGTTCGATCAGCGTCCGCGCACCGGACCTGCTGCACATCGGTGCCGGTGCCAGCATCGGTGCGTCGGTCAATCTGGAGAACGTCCGCGTCGACGGCGAGGAACTCGTCATCGGCGCCATCGTGATCGGCGAACGCGCCTATATCGGCTCCTACTGCGCGATGCACGAGGACTGCATGATCGGCACCGGCGCACGGCTCGACGGCCTGTCGGCACTGCCGCCCGGTGGCCATGTGCCGGCAGGCGAAGCATGGGCCGGTTCGCCGGCGCGCCGCACCGGTACGGTCGACGCCAACCGCCTGCCGCAGCGCCCGGCCCACGGACGCGGTGCCGCAGCGTTCGAGCTGGCGCTGCACTTCGTCTGCGCCGCACTGGTGTCGGCGGTGTTCTTCCTGCCGGTGTTCCCGAGCTTCATGCTGATCGACGTCGTCGACGGCAACTGGCTCGACCTGACGCAGAACCACGCCCCGGCAGTGCTGACCTTCGCCTTCTACCTGCTGCTGGCGCTGCCGGCGAGTGCGGTACTGGTGGTGATGACGGCGTGCATCGGCGCCGCATTGCGCTGGCTGGTGCTCGGCCGGCTGAAGCCCGGCCGCTGGAGCGTTCACAGCACGCTGTATCACCGCAAATGGATCGCCAACCTGGTGCAGGAGTCGAGCCTCGCCGTGCTCCACGGCCTGTACGCGACCGTGTACGCGCCGTGGTGGTACCGGATGCTCGGCGCCAGGGTCGGCCGCAACGCCGAGATCTCGACCGCAATGGGTGTCGTGCCGGACATGCTGACGCTCGGTGACGAGACCTTCATCGCCGACGCGGTCATGCTCGGCGACGAGGAAATCGATCAGGGCTGGATGAGCGTCAAGCCGACCGTGATCGGCCACCGCAGCTTTGTCGGCAACGGCGCCTACGTGCCGGACGGCACGGTGCTGCCGTCCGGCGTGCTCGTCGGCGTGCAGTCGCGCGCCCCGGCCGAGCCCAAGAGCGGCGACACCTGGATGGGCTCGCCACCGATGCTGTTGCCGGCACGCGAACAGACCCAGGGCTTCCCGGATTCGCTGACCTTCCACCCGCCGGTCTGGCGCCGCATAGCCCGTGGCGCGATCGAGGCGCTGCGCATCGTGCTGCCGACCTCGGTGATCATCGCCGCCGGCTACCTGATGGTGACTATCGTCGAGCCGTACGCCGAACTCAACCACTGGGGCGCCGTCACGGGCCTGCTGTGCGTGTTCGGCCTGCTTTACGGCATCGGCACCTTCGCCTTCGTCGCCGCGCTCAAGTGGCTGCTGATCGGCCGCTACCGGCCGCGCGCGGTGTCGATGTGGACGCCCTTCGTCTGGACCAGCGAAGCGATCACCAACGTCTACGAATCGATTGCCGTGCCGAACTTCGTCAACTACCTGCGGGGTACGCCGTGGCTGCCGTGGGCGTTCCGCGCGCTCGGCGCCAGGGTCGGCCGCAACGTCTGGCTCGACACGACCGACATGACCGAATTCGACTGTGTCGAGCTGGGTGACGGCGTCGTCCTCGGCGCCGCCTGCGGCCCGCAGACCCACCTGTTCGAAGACCGGGTGATGAAGATCGGCCACGTACGGATCGGCGCCGGCGTCCACGTCGGCACGCGCTGCACGGTGCTCTACAACGGCAGCGTCGGCGCGGATGCCGAACTCGGCCCGCTGACGCTGGTCAGCAAGGGCGAGGACATTCCGGCCGGTACGCGCTGGATGGGTTCGCCGGCAGGCCCGTGGCCGACAACCTCCGCGCAGGTTGCACCGCAGGCCCTGGCGGCAAGCGCCGAGCCACCGCAAACGCAGAAGGAACCGGCGTGCGCGTAATCCTCTTTGACGACGCATTGGCGCAACTGGCAACGGGCTGGCAACCGCCGTGCGGCAGGCCGCTGCTGGCGCTGCTTGCAACGGCACACGATCGTCGCCCCGCCCGCGATGCGGTCCGTGCCGCTGCCTGCACGCTGGCGGCACGCTGGGTCGGCAGCGCGCAGGCCGACTACCTGCGCCCGGACCGGCTTCCCCGCATCGTTGCAGATGGAGCGGACTTTCTCGTCAGCCTTGCCTACGGTAACGGCGGCAACAGTGGGGATCGCGATGACGGCTGCGCGCTGATCGCACTCGCGCCGGCGTCCGGCCATGGCCTCGCCGCGCTCGGCGTCGACCTGTGTATGAACACGCTGCCGGACGACTGGGACGACATCGCCCGGCTCTACTTCGCCCCCTCGGTCCGCGCCGCGCTGGCCAAAACCGAGCCGCAGCACCGGGCCGAGGCTTTCGCCCAAGCATGGTCGCAGCTGGAAGCATGCAACAAGGCAGCGTGCATCGACCTGACCGAATGGCACTCCGGACTGGCGACCGTTCACGGCCAGATCACCACCATTTCACCGGATTTACCGGCATTTTTCGCAAACGGCTGGCGCGCTGCGCTGGCACTGATCCTCGCCCCTTCCCGCCCGATCGCAACGTGAATTTTGCCACCCCCGCATCATTGGGGGTGGACAAGCCCCGCGCCGCGGGCGTACCTTCCGCCGGTCTTTTTGAGATGGAGTTCCCTCGTGGAAAGTGGTTCTAGTAGCCGATCCTGCATCGGTCGCTAGCGGCGAGGTCAACGCAGGTCTTCCCCTGCTGCTGCCCTTGCCGATCTGGCGGGTAGTGGCGTCTTCCGGGCCCGACGGGTCCGTTCTTCTCCCTTCCTGAATTCTGTTCGTTCGTGACGTTCACGACGATGCCCTTGCGCGTCCGGCGCTGAGCCGGTGTGCGCCGCGTCGCCGTGCGTTCACGACCCGTCGAGCCGGGCTGCCTGCGTGCGTCCCGGTTGGGGAAGTCGTATGCGTTTTCTCAAACTGCGCGCTCTCGCGTTCCTGCAAAAGGGCCTCTCGGCCCGCCAACTGCGGCGGCTGGCGCTGCTCGACGTGCTGCGCGGCCAGGCCGTCGGCCAGTCGGTGTCGTCGCAACTGTCCGAGCGGCTGATCGCTCTCTCCCACCTTGTTCCGGCCGCTGCGCTCAAGCGCCTCGGCAGCCGCATCGACGGCCTTTGCACTGAAGAAGCCGACACCAAGCGCAAGCGCACCGGACCGAACGAGGTCGAGCACGAAAAGCCGATGCCGTGGTCGACCCATCTGTGGCTGTGCTACCGCAATCCGTTCAACCTGCTGCTGACCGTGCTGGCGCTGATCTCGGCGGCCACCGACGACATGAAGGCCACCGTCGTCATCGCGACCATGGTCGGTATCTCGACGGTGCTGCGCTTCGTGCAGGAAAAGCGCTCGAACAGCGCCGCCGACCGGCTCAAGGCCATGGTCAGCAACACCGCGACGGTACTGCGCGACGGCGCCCGGCTGGAGCTGCCGATTCATGACCTGGTGCCGGGCGACATCGTCCAGCTCTCGGCCGGCGACATGATTCCGGCCGACCTGCGCGTGCTGACCGCCAAGGACCTGTTCGTCAGCCAGGCGGCACTGACCGGCGAATCGCTGCCGGTCGAGAAATTTGCCGACCAGCCCGACCACGCCGAGCGCAATCCGCTGGCGCTGGCCAACCTGTGCTTCATGGGGACCAACGTCGTCAGCGGTTCGGCGACGGCGCTGGTGATCGGCACTGGTAACCGCACCTATTTCGGCGCACTGGCCGAGAAGGTCACCGCACAGGACCGCACGCCGACGCAGTTCCAGGCCGGCGTGAACAAGGTCAGCTGGGTGCTGATCCGCTTCATGTTCGTGATGACGCCGCTGGTGCTGTTCATCAACGGTTTCACCAAGGGCGACTGGACCGAGGCCGCGCTGTTCGCGCTGTCGATCGCCGTCGGGCTGACGCCGGAAATGCTGCCGATGATCGTCACCTCGACGCTGGCCAAGGGCGCGGTGGTGCTGAGCCGCAAGCAGGTCATCGTCAAACGGCTCGACGCGATCCAGAACTTCGGCGCGATGGACATCCTCTGCACCGACAAGACCGGCACGCTGACGCAGGACCGGATCGCGCTCGAACGCCACACCGATGCCTGGGGCGAGCGCTGCGATGCCGTGCTCGACATGGCCTACCTGAACAGCGCCTACCAGACCGGGTTGAAGAACCTGCTCGACGTCGCCGTACTCGAACACGCCGAGCTGCGGGCCGAGTTCGACACCGACCACGGCTGGGAAAAGGTCGACGAGGTGCCGTTCGATTTTGTCCGCCGCCGGATGTCGGTCGTCGTCAGACAGCGTGACGAACAGCAGCTCCTGATCTGCAAGGGCGCACTCGAAGAAGTGCTCGCCGCGTGCACGCACGTTCGTCGCGGTGACGAGACGCTGCCACTCTCGGCCGGCCTGCTGGCGCAGATCCGCGACGTTGCCGCCGGGCTGAACCGCGAGGGCCTGCGCGTCGTCGCCGTTGCCAGCAAGCCGGTGCCGCTGGACGTGACGAACTACGGCGTCGCCGACGAGCGCGAACTGGTGCTCGCCGGTTACATCGCCTTCCTCGATCCGCCAAAGGAAAGCACCGCGCCGGCGCTGAAGGCACTGAAGGCCGTAGGCATCGACGTCAAGGTACTGACCGGCGACAACGAACTGGTGACGCTCAAGGTCTGCCGCGAAGTCGGGCTGACGGTGAACGGCGTCGTGCTCGGCGACAGGATCGACGCGATGAGCGATCTGCAATTGTCCGCCGTGGCCGAGACCGCCACGGTGTTCGCCAAGCTGACACCGATGCACAAGGAGCGCATCGTCCGGCTGCTGCGCGAGCGCGGCCACGTTGTCGGCTTCATGGGCGACGGCATCAACGATGCACCGGCGCTGCGTGCCGCCGACATCGGCATCTCGGTCGATTCGGCCGTCGATATCGCCAAGGAAGCCGCCGACCTGATCCTGCTGGAAAAAAGCCTGATGGTGCTCGAGCAAGGCGTGATCGAAGGCCGCAAGACCTTCGCCAACATGCTCAAGTACATCAAGATGACCGCCAGCTCGAACTTCGGCAACGTCTTCAGCGTGCTGGTCGCCAGCGCCTTCATCCCCTTCCTGCCGATGCTGCCGATGCACCTGCTGGTGCAGAACCTGCTGTACGACATCTCGCAGATCGCCATCCCGTTCGACAACGTCGATGACGAGCTGCTGCAGAAGCCGCAACGCTGGAACCCGGACGAGCTGACGCGTTTCATGGTGTGCTTCGGGCCGATCAGCTCGATCTTCGACATCCTGACCTTCGTGCTGATGTGGAAGGTATTCGGCGCGAACTCGCCCGAACACCAGACGCTGTTCCAGTCAGGCTGGTTCGTCGTCGGACTGCTGTCGCAGACACTGATCGTCCACATGATCCGCACCCGCAAGATCCCGTTCATCCAGAGCCGCGCCGCCTGGCCGCTGCTGGCGATGACCGCGGTGATCATGGCGATCGGCATCTTTCTGCCGATGGGACCACTGGCCGGCTACTTCAAGCTGCAGGCGCTGCCGCTGGCCTACTTCCCGTGGCTGATCGGCATCCTGCTTAGCTACATGGTGCTGACGCAGTTGATCAAGGGCGTCTACGCCCGCCGCTACGGCTGGCAATAAACGCAACGCCCACAAGGCCGCTGCCGCGTCGTTGCGCCGGCTTGCCGTACCGAACGTACTGTCTGCGCCGGCACGCCTGGCGGCAGGCGCTACGCTCGGCCTTGTGAGCGCTGCGTACGCATGAAGCGCTGCGCTGCGTTTCATTCGCAGCGCCTCGCAGAGACTGTCATCAAACATCCACATAATAAGAAGGCGGCGCGCCGATGCGCGCCGTTTTCCATGGAGCCTGCCCATGCAAGCCATCATCCAGTTCAGTCTGCCAGCGCTGCTCGATTCACTGATCAGCCTCGTCACCGCCTTCGTGCTCGGTTCGGTGATCGGCTTCGAGCGCCAGTACCGGCAGCGCACCGCCGGGTTGCGCACCAATACGCTGGTCGCCGTCGGCGCGGCGATCTTCGTCGACATGGCCTACCGGCTCGACGGCAGCGGCGGCGCGGTGCGCGTCGTGGCCTACGTCGTGTCCGGCGTCGGCTTTCTCGGCGCCGGCACGATCATGAAGGAAGGCCTGAACGTACGCGGTCTGAACACCGCGGCAACGCTATGGGGCTCGGCCGCCGTCGGTGCCTGCGCCGGCGCAGACCTGATCGCCGAGGCGGTGCTCGCGGCCGGCTTCGTGATCGCGTCGAACACGCTGCTGCGCCCGGTGGTCAACCGGATCAACCGGCTGCCGATCGACGACGAACGCAGCGAAGTCACCTATCAGCTGTGCATGATCGTCGCCGACGACCGCCAGAAGCAGATGATGGTCGAACTCGAAGCGCTGCTCGAGCAGGCCGACTACCCGCTCGGCGACCTCGAGATCGAACCGTTCGGCGACGACGACGTCGAGATCACCGCGACGCTGCAGTCGACCTCGGTCGATTCGCGCGAACTCGAACGCATCATTGCCCAACTGGTCGCGCGGCCCTATGTGAAGCAGGTGTTCTGGAACGCCAGCACCACCGAGTGACCGCCTCAGCGCGGTCGGACGATGTCGGCCAGCAGCTCGTACGAACGCAACCGGTGTTCGAAGTCGAAGGTATCGGTGACGACGATCATCTCGTCGACCTGCGTCTGGTCGAGCAGCGCCTGCAGCTGGCGCGCCACCGTCTCCGGCGAGCCGATCGCCGACGCCGCCAGCCGGGCGTTGACCTGCGCGGCCTCCAGCTCGTTCCACAGGCCTTCCATGGTCTCGACCGGCGGGTCGATCGGGCCGCGCTGGTCGCGGATCATCCGCAGCCAGCGCTGCTTCATCGACGTCGCGAGGAAGCTCGCTTCGGCGTCGGTCGGCGCGGCGATCACGTTGACGCCCATCATCACGTAAGGCTCGGCCAGCTGCTTTGACGGCCGGAACGTCTGTCGGTACAGCTCGATGCCCCGCAGCAGGTAGTCCGGGGCGAAATGGCTGGCGAAGGCGAACGGCAGGCCGAGCTGGCCGGCCAGCTGCGCGCCGTACGAGCCCGAACCGAGCAGCCAGACCGGGATGTCCAGCCCTTCACCCGGAATCGCCCGCACGTGCTGTCCGGCACGACTTGGCGCCAGATAACCGCGCAGCTCGGCAACCTCGTCGGAGAACTCCTGTTCGTTGTCGACCAGATGCCGGCGCAATGCCCTTGCCGTCTGGCCGTCAGTGCCCGGCGCCCGACCAAGACCGAGGTCGATCCGGCCCGGGAACAGCGATTCCAGCGTGCCGAACTGCTCGGCAACGATCAGCGGCGCGTGGTTGGGCAGCATCACCCCGCCCGAGCCGACGCGGATCGTCCGGGTCTGCGCAGCCACATGACCGATCAGCACGCTGGTTGCGGCGCTGGCGATGCCGTCGAGGTTGTGGTGCTCGGCCAGCCAGAAGCGCGTGTAGCCGAGCCTTTCGGCCGTCTGCGCCAGCCTGGCGCTGCGGGCGAAGGCATCGGCGGCGTTGCCGCCACGGACGACGGTGGCGAGATCGAGGACGGAAAAGCGGATATCGGACAGGCGTTTCATCGTGAAGGCTCGCGGTAGGCTGGACAGGCGCTCGGCAAGAGCGGATCCGGATCAGGTGCTGGCGATGATTGCATTTTCAAGCACCAAGGCTCCGGTATCATCGCGACTCCTGACCGCAACGAGGCCACCGTGCCCTATCTCACCGCCATCACCATCATCTGGGCACTGTCGTTCAACCTGATCGGCACCTTCCTCGCCGGCCGCGTCGACGCCGATTTCGCGGTGCTGACCCGCGTGGTGCTGGCGGGTCTCGTGTTCCTGCCCTTCCTGCGCTGGCGGCAGGTCCGTCCGCCACTGCGGCTCGGCCTGATTGCCGTCGGCGCGATGCAGTTCGGCGTCACCTACCTGTGCCTGTACCGGGCGTTCCGCTTCCTGACCGTGCCCGAAGTCCTGCTGTTCACGATCTTCACGCCGATCTACATCACGCTGATCGACGATGCGATGAGCCGCCGCTTCAACCCGCGTGCATTGCTGGCGGCGCTGGTTGCCGTTGCCGGCGCGGCCATCGTCCGTTACGACGCGCTCACCGGCGACTACCTCGCCGGCTTCCTGCTGCTGCAACTGGCGAACCTGAGCTTCGCCGCCGGCCAGATCGGCTACAAGCACCTGTTGCGGCGCTACCCGAGCCCGCTGCCGCAACACGCGAGTTTCGGCCTGTTCTTCGTCGGCGCGCTCGCGGTGGCGCTGCCGTCATGGCTGCTGTTCGGCAATCTGGCCAAGCTGCCGGCGACCGAGGCGCAGTGGGCGGTACTGGTCTTTCTCGGTCTGGTGTCGACCGCACTCGGCTACTTCTGGTGGAACAAGGGTGCCTGCATGGTCGATGCCGGCCGGCTTGGCGCGATGAACAACATGCACATCCCGGTCGGCATCGCGATCAGCCTCGTCACCAGCCACCCGGAAGGCGGCATCGGCCGGATGCTGCTCGGCGGCGCGGTGATCGCCTCGTCGCTGCTGCTTGCGCCAAAGAAAAACCCCGCCTGAGCGGGGTTTGCGTTCATGAACCTGCCGCGCTCAGTCCTCGAGCGCGCTGTGGTGCGCCACCGCACCATGCTTCCAGTAGCTGGCGGCGCGGATGCGCTTCTTGTTGATGCCGTGCTCGTCGACCAGCACCTTGCGGATCGCGCCGATCACCGACAGCTCGGCCGCCGCCCAGACATAGCCTTCACCGGCGGGCAGCGCCAGCGCACGTACGGCGCCCTCCAGCCGTTGCGGAAAACCGGCGGGCTCGCCGTTGCGGTGCAGCCACGTCAGCGACACCTCGGCCTCGCTGGGCAAGGCGATCTCCTCGTCGGCATCGGCCACCTCGGCAATCACGATCGCGCGGGCGCCGACCGGCAGTTCGGCCAGCCGCCGGCCAATCGCCGGCAGTGCGGTTTCGTCGCCGATCAGCAGATACCAGTCGAAATCGTCCGACACGACGAACGAGCCTCGCGGCCCGCCGGCGCCGATCACCTGTCCCGGTGCGGCCTGCTCGGCCCAGCTGGCGGCCGGTCCGTCGCCGTGCAAGGCAAAGTCGATGACCAGCTCGCCCGCGACCGGATCGTAGCTGCTCGGCGTGTAGTCGCGCATGCTCGGCCGGATCGCGCCTTCCGGGTATTCGGGGCCGGTCTCGCTCAGCGACGGCAGGCTCGGCACAGTCTGGCCCGGTGCCGGGAAGAAGAGCTTCACGTGATCGTCGTGCGAGGCCGAGACGAAGTCCTGCAAGGACTCGCCGGCGAAGGTCACGCGCAGCATGTGCGGTGCAATCCGCTCGGTCTTCCGCACCGTGATCAGGCGCAGCTTGAGCGGGTGGCGAACTCGGGTGACGCTATGTTTTTCCTGGGTGTGCTTTTCCATTCCATGTCCTCTTCAAGCCGGGAATTCAGCGGTGGTCCATGCTCCGCTACAACAGGATTCAGTTCGGCGCATCGACAATCGCCCTCGCCGCGTCCTCGATCGCCTTCGCCGCCACGGCCACCGACACATCGCTCCAGCCGTGCTCACGCAGCAGCAAGGCCTGTTTCAGCGTCTGCATCGCCTGCACCACGCGCTCCGGCGGCAGGTGGCCGGCCATGCGACGCGCCATCAGTTCCATCCTCACAATGACGCCATCGATCGTCGCCCGGTTCGCCGCGATATAGGCCTCGCCGTCCGGCGTGACCGTATAGCGGCGCTTGCCGTCGGCATCGACTTCGCCCGCAAGCAGGCCCTGCTCGTCGAGCAGGGTCAGCGTCGGATAGATCGCACCCGGGCTGGGCGCGTAATTGCCGCCGAACTTCTCCTCGATCGCCTTGATGATCTCGTAACCGTGGCGCGGGCTTTGCGCCGTCAGCGCCAGCACGACCAGCCGCAGGTCGCCGTGATCGAACACGCGGCCACGCCGGCCGCCCCGACTTCCCATTTCGCCCCGCATGATGAACGCCTCTTCAAGATATATCTTCAGATGCATCTAAAGATATATCTTGAAGAAGTGGCTTGTCCAGCACGGACCGACAGAATGCAGAACGCCACCTGAAGGTGGCGTTGCTGTTTCAGGCGCCGACGAGGCCGTCGACCATGATCTGGCTGAAGCCCTGCGAGCAGGGCTCGACCCGCCCGCGCACGCCGTAAACCTCGGCCAGCGTCGCATCGTTGATCACCGCTGCAGGCGGCCCTTCGGCGACCAGTTGCCCGGCCTTGAGCAGCAGCGCGCGGTCGGTATGCCGTAACGCGACATTAAGATCGTGCAGCACGATCACCGTCACCATGCCGCGTGCCCGCGTCTCCTGTCGCAGCAGGTCCATGACCTGGAACTGGTGATTCAGGTCGAGCGCCGACAGCGGTTCGTCCAGCAGCAGTACTGCCGGCGCACGCACCAGCGCCTGCGCGATGCCGACCAGCTGGCGCTGGCCACCGGACAGCTCGCTCAGGTAGTGCATCGCCAGATGGCCGATATCGAGCCGGTCGAGCACCTGCAGCACTTCGGCATGATCACCGCCGCGCGCCAGCCCCACCGCCGTTGCCTGTCGGGCGACGAGGATGGATTCGAACACGCGCAGATGCACGGTCGGCGGCAGGGTCTGCGGCAGGTAGGCGATATGCCGTGCCCGCGCGGCGAAATCGCCGTAACCGAAGGTCTGGCCATCGAACATCACCCGGCCGTCACAACGGATCAGCCCGGCAATCGCCTTGAGCAGCGTCGTCTTGCCGCAGCCGTTCGGGCCGAGCAGCGCGGTGACTTCACCGGGCTGCAACGCGGCGACGTCCAGTCCGGGAATCACCTCGCGGCGGCCGTAGCGGATGCGGATGTTTTCAATCGACAAGGTGGTCATCATGCTCTCCCGCCATGGCGGAACACGATCGCCATGAACAGCGGAATCCCGACCAGCGCAGTGACGATGCCGACCGGGACGATCACGCCTGGGACGATGTTCTTCGACGCCACCGATGCGACCGACATCACGACGGCACCGACCAGCGCGCTCGCCGGCAGATAGAAGCGGTGGTCCTCGCCTACCAGGCGGCGCGCCATGTGCGGTGCGATCAGGCCGATGAAGCCGATCGTGCCGACAAAGGACACCGCCAGCGCGGTCAGCAGGCTGATGCGCGTCAGCGAACCGAGCCGCAGCCGGCGCACGTCGACGCCGAAGCTCGCGGCGCGATCCTCGCCGAGCCGCAACGCGGTCAGCCGCCAGGCATTGCGCATCGACCACGGCAGCAGCAGCGCACAGGCGGCAAACAGGGCGATCACCTTGGGCCAGGTCGCACGCGACAGGCTGCCCATCGTCCACATGATCACGCCCTGCAATGCTTCGGCCGTCGCCACGTATTTCAGCAACGCCAGCAAGGCATCAAAGCTGAAGAACAGCGCGATGCCGAACAGCACGACGCCCGAGGTGCTCATGCCGACGACGCGAGTGACGAAATCGAGCAGCCATGCCGACAGCATCGCAAAAATGAAGGCATTGACCGCGACGCTCCACTCCTGCGGCACGCCCGGAATCGTCAGGTCCAGCACCAGCGCCAGTGCGGCGCCGAAGGCCGCGGCCTGGGAGACGCCGAGCGTGAACGGGCTGGCCAGCGGGTTGTTCAAGATGGTCTGCATCTCGGCACCGGCCAGGCCCAGCGCCAGGCCGACGGCAACGGCAATCAGCGCGTACGGCAGCCGGATGTCCCAGACGATGACCGCACTGCCCGGATCGGCACCGGCCCGATCGAACAGGGCTTGCAGGACCTCGGCGACCGGCATGCCCGACGGGCCCAGCGTGAAATCGAGCAGCAGCGACGCCACGATCACCACCAGCAGCACGGCGATGATCGCGAGGCGCCGACCCAGCAGACGGTGGTAGCCGGCGACGGTGTCGGCCGGCTGAAGTACCGCGACTTCCGGTGCGCTCACTGCCCTGCGCCCTCAACCCAGAACGTCCCCTGCGGCGCCACGGCCGGCAGGAAGTCCTTGTACATCGTGTTCCACGTTGCCTGCGGATCGAGTTTGGCAAACGCGGCCGGTTGCAGCCACTTGGCAAACTGCTGCACAAGCACGACGTGATACGGCGTGTTGTAGAAGTGGTGCCACGCGCCGTAAGTCTTGCCGTTGCGCACCGCACCCAGCGCGCCCAGCTGCGCCCGGGTCGAGGTCGTCTTCAGTGCAGCACGTGCCACATCGCTGCTGACGTCCGGCCCGAGCTTCAGCCCGAGCTTGGCATCCGGCGCACCGGCACCGGTGGCGATGTATACGGCCGGATTGGTGGCGATGACTTTCTCGAGGTTCACTTCACCGATTTCGGTGCTCAGCAGACCGTCGCCGATATTGATGCCGCCGGCGGCGTCGACCATTTCGCCGAGGCTGCCCTTGCCGGCGGTGTAAATGCCATCCATCGCACCTGCGCGCAGGTCTAGGAAGGCCTTCGGGCGCTGTGCCACGGGAATGCCTTTCACCGTATCGGTCACGCGCTTCATGTTCTGTTCGTAGAAACGGATGAACTTCTCGGCCTGGGCCTCGCGTTGCAGCGCCTTGCCCATCAGACGCAGGCTGGGCACGGTGTTTTCCAGCGGCTTGAGCCGGAAATCGACGAAGATCACCGGAATCTTCGCGGCTTCGAGCTGTTTGACCAGCGGATTGTGTGCGCTTGGGCCGTGGCCGGCGAGACTGAAAACGGCGATATCCGGCTTGAGCGACACGACCTTTTCGCCACTGACCGACGCTTCGCTGGTCTTGCCGATCAGCGGGATCCTGTCGATTTCGGGGAATTTGGCGCGGTACTGGCCATACGTCTGCGGATCGAGCTGGCGGAAGTCGCCCTGCCAGCCGGCGATGCGTGCGACCGGCTTGTCGCCTTCGAGCAGTGCCAGCGAATAGAACAGCCGGCCTTCGCCGAGCAGGATGCGATCCACCTTGGCCGGCAATTCGACCTTGCGGCCGGCCAGATCGGTCACCGTCACCGCCTGCACCGGTGCAGCAAGCAAACCCGCCGCGCAGACAAGCGCGAATCCGGTGCTTTTCAGCCAACGCTGGAACATTGCTACTCCTCAACCTTTAAATGAGAATGATTCTACACCGCATTTATACGACATGCGGTCGTCGTCGGACTTGTGTCAGGTCAAGCAAGCATCAGCCGGCACGCTGACCGGCGACCCACTCCACCTGCAACGGGTTGGCACGCGTCATCAGCGCCAGATGCTCGACCAGTACCGATTGCAGCCGGGCCAGTGCTTCGTCGCTTTGCGAATCGCAATCGAAGCGCAGTTCGGTTTCGCTGGCGCTGAGCGTACAGGCGCCAAAGGCGAACTCGGCCCGACCGTGGTGTTCGTCGAACTCGACCGGGATCTTCTTGGCAAAGTGCTTGCACAACTTGAACAGGAAACGGGAAGCATCCGGCGTTGCGACACTGGCGTAGGCTGCTGGCATTGAAAGGCTCACATCAAAAAAAGGAAAAAGCCCGGGACCGGCCGGGAGGCCGGCGCCGGGCAAGAGGGATCGTTGTCGATCAGAAGCTGGCGTTGAGGCTGGCCCAGTAGCGGCGGCCTTCCTGCACCATCCAGTTGCCATCGAGACCGTCGTAGCGACCGCGATCGTCGACCGGATCGATTTCGTCGGTCACGTTGAGCACCGACAGGTTCAGCGACAGGTTCTTGCTGAAGGTGTAGGTCGCGCCGATGTCACCCGTGGTGTAGGCATCAGCCTTGCGCACGTTCATCGCGCCGTTGCGGAATGCCGCCCAGTACTGCGTGCCGGTGTAGGTGATGCGGGCAAACGTGGTCAGCTTTTCTAGCGGCGTCCAGTCCAGACGCAGGTTGGCCATGTGCTCAGGCGTCTTGTCGAGCGGACGGCCGTCGAGCGAACCACCGTCGAATGCCGGCTCGCCGCCACCCTGACGCTCGGACTTGGTGTAGGTGTAGTTGCCGCTGACCTTCCAGTCCTTCGCGAACGGCAGCGCACCGCCAAGTTCGACACCCTTGATGTTGACCTTGTCGACGTTGTCGTAGATGTAGCTGGTCAGCTTCGGGTTGTACGGATCCGGCACGCCGGTGTCGTAGCTGACGACCTTGTTCTTGAAGTCGTTGTTGTACAGCGTCAGGCTGGCGTTGGTGCCGTTCGGCGCGTCGTAGCGGATGCCGATTTCCTCGGTGACGCTGGTTTCCGGTTCGAGATCCGGGTTGCCGCACAGGGCGCCGCGTTTCTGCGTACCGCCGCCGGACGTCATGCAGTAGCCGGTTGTGGTCTGGCGCAGCGTCGGCGCCTTGAAGCCGCTGGCCGCACCGCCGCGGACGGTGATGGTGTCGGTGACCTTGTAGACGGCGTACAGGCGCGGTGTCCAGTGGCTGCCGAAGCGCTCGTCGTTGTCCATGCGCAGGCCGCCGGTCAGGCTCAGCTTGTCGGTGACGAAGTACTCGTCCTCGGCAAACAGCGCCCACACCTTGTTGCTGACCGAATCCGGGCTGGCGCGATGGCCGGCCACCGGCGATTCGTTGCCGATGTTTTCAAGCTTGTTGTTGTTGTACTGCGCACCGAGCTTGAGGATGTTGGTGTCGAACGGCAGCGTCACCAGGCCATCGAGGATGGTATTGGTGATTTCCGGATTCGACATCGACGCTTCGGGCGCGTCGCCGGAGTTCTTTTCCTTGCCGATTTCCTGGTACAGCGAGACGGTCGTCGTCCCCCAGCCCCAGCGACCATTGTGGGTAATCGCCCAGTTGGTGCGCTCGTGCTCGGTCTTGATCGCCGGATCGGTCTCGGCGATCGACTTGCCCGGGGTGTTGGTGTAGGTCAGCTCGTTGTGGCCGGCCTCGATCGTGATGTCCTGATCCTTGTTCGGCGTGATGGTCAGCTTGGCACCGTAGTTCTTGTTCCGGGTGCCATTGGCGCCTTCGGTGAAGTTCTTCGGGTAATAGATGTCGTCTTCACGACGGTTGCTGTAATCACCGTAGATCTGCAGGCCGAGCAGATCGTCCTTGAGCGGGCCGCCGAGCCAGAAGCTACCTTCGCCGGTATTGCCGTAGTTGCTGTCTTCCTGCAGCGTGCCGCCGAGCGTCACCGAGCCGTGCCACTCTTTCTGCACCTTGCGGGTGATGATGTTGATGACGCCACCCATCGCGTCCGAGCCGTACAGCGACGACATCGGGCCGCGGACCACTTCGATCCGCTCGATCGCATCCAGCGGCGGGATCTGGTAGGCCTGCACGCCACCGGTACCGCGGTTCATCGTTTCGCGGGTGTTCTGGCGCTTGCCGTCGACGAGGATCAGCGTGTACTCACCCGGCATGCCGCGAATCGAGATGTCGGTTTCGTTGGGATCGGGACCGACAACGCTGACGCCTTCGATATGGCGAACCGCATCCGACAGGCTGGTGAACGGCTGGGCTTCCAGCTGTTCGCGGGTAATCACCGAAATGCTGGCCGGTGCTTCCTTGATCTTCTGCTCGTAACCGGCGGCGGTGACAACCACCGAATCCAGCAGCGTTTCGTTGTCGGCGGCCATCGCCGGCGCAGCCACCCACAGGGCGGACACGATCAGCGGGATCGGGAGGGACTTGAACGGGGGAATCATCTTCACACTCTCTGCAGCACTTTGTAATTGTTTTGGCGATATGGCCCCATGCCATTCGCACACTCAAATGAGAATGATTTGCATTTGAGATTATTGGCGCATAGTATTCCACAGGTTCGTATAACAAGCGTTTGAGAAAAATCAGAAAAAACTTTGCGAACACACAGTCAGGGAATGAGGAAAAACCACAAATGCAAGTCGCCCAACATTTCGAACCGATGCCGCTCCGCGACGGCCTGATGCTGACGCGCACCGATGCGCCGGTGCTGCAAAAGCGCGATCTCGGCTGCACCGGCGCGGAAGCCGAGCTCGATTGCGGGCTCAATCTCGCGCTGTTCCTCGCCGGCAGCGCCGATGTCTCTTACGGCAAGCGGCGCCTGCAGCTGGGTTCGCAATGCGACCCGGCCGGCCGGCTCGTCAACGAGGCCGCGCTCGTTTCGGTCGCGCAGCCCGATGTATTCACCCGCCGCGCCACCGACAGCACCATCGAGCGCAAGGTCAGCCTGACGCTGAGCCGAGAGTGGCTCGATTCGAGCGGCCTGCTCGACAGCGACGAACACGAGGCGCTGCGGCAGTTCTGCGGCTGCCACCTGTCGGTGCAACGCTGGCGGCCGTCGGCAAGGCAGATTGCGCTTGCCGAAGCGATGCTGCGTCCGCCGACGTACGCGCCGCTGCTGGAAAAGCTCTATCTGGAAAGCAAGGCCATCGAGCTTGTGGTCCAGACGCTGGCGCAGATCTCCGCCCCGCCGACACCGGGCCTGCGCCCGCGCGAAATGCGCCAGATGCAGGCGCTGCGCGATTACCTGGACAGCGGCGCGGCCGACGCGCATTCGCTCGACGATCTGGCTCGCCATGTCGGACTCAACGTCAACGCGATGCAGCAGCGCTTCAAGCTACTGTTCGGCCACACGGTATTCGACTACCTGCGGCTTCGCCGGCTGCTAGCGGCCCGCGAGGCGCTGGAACGCGACGGCATCAGCGTTGCCGAAGCCGCCGATCTGGCCGGCTATACCAGCGCCGCCAACTTTGCCACGGCCTTCAAGCGCCGTTTCGGCATGACGCCCAAAGCCGCGCGCCTGCGCTGAACGATCGAGCCACTATGCTGAAGCACCATTTTTTCGCCGCGCTGCTGGTCTGCACGTCCATGATGCCCACCTTTGCCGACGACCTGTTTCCGGCACCACGCCCGCTGGCGGCTGCCAATGCCGTGCAGTACGACGTCAAGGCCAAAAGCAACGGCCTTGCCTACCGGATTTTCGTCGCCACGCCACTGGCGCCACCGCCCCCCGGTGGCTACCGCGTCCTTTATGTGCTCGACGGCAACGCCCACTTTCCCATTGCGGCCGGTGCCGCGCGGATGCAGCGCCCGCTGCAGGACGTCCTCGTCGTCGGCATCGGTTACCCGACCGACCAACCCTTCGACAGCGACCGGCGCTACTACGACCTGACCTCCGATGTGCCCGACGAGCGTGTCCCGAAGAAGTTCGACCGCCCCCCCAGAACCGGCGGTCGCGAATTCTTCGCCGACTTCCTGCAACAGCAGGTCATGCCTGCGATCGCGGCACGCTACCCGGTCGACACCAGCAGCCAGGCGCTGTTCGGCCACTCGCTCGGCGGCCTGTTCACGCTGCATCTGCGCTTTACCCGTCCAGCCCTGTTCGCCAGCTATATCGCGGCCAGCCCCTCGGTCTGGTGGGACGAGCGCGCCATCGTGACCGAGGCCAAGAGCTACGCGGCCGGCAAGACCAAGGATGCGGCCCGGGTGCTGGTCACCGTCGGCGGTCGGGAAAACCAGTTCAACATGGCCAGTGAAGCTGCGGCACTTGCACAGCGGCTGGCCGCCGTCCCTGGCGCCGGCGAACGCGTGGTCTTCCAGCAGTTCGACGGCGAAGACCACGGTTCGGTCGTGCCGACGAGCCTCGGCCGTGCGCTGCGCTTTGCCTTCTACCCGACCTCGCCGGCCACCGACACGACCGCCGGCCGCTAGTCACCACCGGCGCACATTGTCGGGACGCGGCCTCTGCCGCTAACATAAGCGTCCCTTTACAGCTCGAGGAGTGACGGGCCACGGCCCCTCACCATATGGACATTCCCAGTAGCAGCTTCGCATACGCTTATCCCCTTTCCAGTTCCCGCCAGTCCGGACGTACCGCCGGGCTGACGCCAAGCCGGGCCTTCAGCCCGTCCGGCCGGGAGCGCTGAAATGGAAATCCTGCTGCTGCTGGGCCTGATCCTGCTGAACGGCCTGTTCGCGATGTCCGAAATCGCCCTCGTCACCGCGCGCAAGGCGCGGCTGATGAAGCTGGCCGCCGACGGTGACGCCGCCGCCTCGACGGCACTGCGCCTCGGCGAAGACCCCACCCGTTTCCTCTCGACCATCCAGATCGGCATCACCTCGATCGGCATCCTCAACGGGATCGTCGGCGAATCGGTGCTGGCCGCGCCGCTGTCGGCATGGCTGCAGACGTTCGATCTGCCCGAAAAGACCACCAGCGTGTTTTCGACCGCACTGGTCGTCGTGGTCATCACTTATGTGTCGATCATCGTCGGCGAGCTCGTTCCCAAGCGGCTGGGCCAGATGAACCCGGAAGCCATCGCCCGCCTCGTCGCACGGCCGATGCAGTGGCTGGCGACGCTGACTCGTCCCTTCGTCTACCTGCTCAGCGTCTCGACGCACACCATCCTGCGCCTGCTCGGCGTCAAGCAGAACGGCAACCAGGGCGTGACCGAAGAGGAAATCCAGGCCCTGCTCGAGGAAGGCTCGGAATCGGGCGTGATCGAGCAGCACCAGCACGAGATGGTGCGCAACGTGTTCCGTCTCGACGACCGCCAGCTCGGCTCGCTGATGATTCCGCGTTCGGACATCGTCTACCTCGACCTGAACCTGCCGCTGGCGGACAACCTGAAGCGCATCTCGGAATCCGAGTACTCGCGCTTCCCGGTCTGCAAGGGCGGGCTCGACGAGATCCTCGGCGTGCTGCACACCAAGCAGGTGCTGGCCTACACGCTGCGCGGCGAGCAGCCCGACCTTTCGGCTGACCTCGTGCCCTGCGTCTACGTACCCGAGACGCTGACCGGCATGGAGTTGCTCGACAATTTCCGCGCCAACAACATGCAGATGGTGTTCGTGCTCGACGAATACGGCGAGATCGAGGGGCTGGTCACGCTGCACGACCTGCTCGAAGCGGTGACCGGCGAGTTTCAGTCCGGCAATGCCGACGATGCCTGGGCGGTGCAGCGCGCCGACGGCTCGTGGCTGCTCGACGGCATGATCCCGATTCCGGAACTCAAGGACCGGCTCGACCTGAAAACGGCACCGGAAGAATCCAAGGGCCGCTACCACACGCTGTCGGGCATGATCATGCTGCTGCTCGGCCACGTCCCCGCGACCGCCGACTTCGTCGAATGGGACGGCTGGCGATTCGAGGTCGTCGACATGGACGGCAAGCGCATCGACAAGGTGCTCGCCGAAGCGATCGACACCGGCGAGGACACCCCGCAGGACGACGGCTGACGCAAGCGGCGTCACCCGGCACGCCCATCGCCCGTAAAACCGGCTGCCTTTCCCGCCGGAATTCGCGGCGAAGCGGCGAGGCCGGGCATGCGCCGCAAAGCGGGCGTCATCCCGGCCGAGAGCCAACTCACAGACAGCGCGCCAACAGGGCTTGCGGCTGCCGGACGGGGTGAGCGCTGTGGTACACTTTGCGGCCTTGTCGATCGCGTCGCGCATCGCGGACTTCCACCGCTTCGGGCCTGCATCCGCCACGTTTTCCCGCGTGCCGCCCGCCCTGCCGCCGCCCTCGCACCCTCTTTGAATTCCAGGCGCCGCCCCGCTTGCGCCGCGGCAGCCTGTTTCGGGCCGTCCCGGCCCTGCGCACTGGAAACCATGTCTCAAGAATCGCTCCCGCCAGACGCCGAACCGGATCTCGCCACCCAAGGCAACGGGCATCCGGGCCACACCCGTTTCATCAAGACCCTGTCGTGGATTTTCGCGACGCTGATCGTGCTGCTCATGGCCTTGCCCGGCGGCCCGCTTTTCGTGCTGTTCGGCCACGTTGGCTGGCTGCTGGCGTTGCCGATCGCAAGGCTGGCATGGCGCAGCCGCTGGCCCTTGCAGGGCGAGCCGCGCCCGGGCCGTGCGCTGCGGATCGGCGGTGCCGCGCTGCTGTTCGTCACGCTGGTCCTTGCCGACTACCTGGCCGGTGACAACGGCCTGCCGCATGTCGGTCAATGGCTGCTCGGCAGCCTTGGCCTTGCACCGGGCAGCACCGTTGCGGCCATCGTGACGCTGCTGGTCGGCTTCGGCGTGGGTATCCCGCTGGCCACGCAACACCACTGGCCGGCACTGTTCGGCGCCAGTGGCGAGGCCGTGCGCGAAGGCATTCCGGCACTGCGGGACTTCCACCCGTTCGAGCGGCTGGCGAACTGGTGGCGAGATCTGCGCGACACGCCGTACTACAGCACGCCGAAAGAGACCGACCCCGAGCCAGAAATCGACAACGACGAACCCTTCGACACGGACGACTACGCCGACAGCACGCCGTCGATCGGCCTGCGGGAAACGACGTCGAAAATGCTCAGCAGCGCCGGCAACGCCGCGTCACAGCTGCTGCCGACCGAGCGCATTTCCGGCTGGTGGCGCACGACGCAGGAGCGCCGGGCCGAAGCCAAGGCCCGTCAGGCGGAACAGGCTGCACGTGATGCCGAGGAAGCGGCCGAAAGCTACACCGAGCCTTCGCCCGTATTCAGCGTCACCGAAACACCGGCTCGCGATATCTCCGCCCGGATCGAACCCGTCGTTCAGCGCGTGCAGGCCGCAACCGCATTCGACGAAGACGACACGACCGTTCGACGTTCGCGCGCAGCACCACCGCCGCCGATGCCGGCCAGCGAAGCGCCCGCGCCCCGTCCCCTCGACCACCGTACCGCCTCTCCCGTCGTGCAACGGCGTGCCGAGCCAGCAGTACGCACGCCCATGGCTGCGCCAGCCGTCCCTCCGCCGCGCACCAGCCGCGAGCTGCCCGTCATCGGCCCGCAGCAGGTGATGGACAACCTGCAACGCGTCTACCGCAATCGCGCCGCCCGGCCGACCCCCGCCGCGCCCGCGGTCATGCCGGTCCTCGGTGCCGACGAAGTGCGCGCGCGTCTGCGCGAAATCCATGGCGAGCGAGCGCCGGCGCCTTCCAGCATGTCTGCGCGCCCCACCCAGCCGGCCGAGCTCAATACCCGCACGCTGCGGATGCAGGCCGATCAGGCCTTGCGCGCCACCGGCCGCGTCGTGCCACAACCGATCCAGCGCCCGGCCACCGCACCGGCAACCGCACAGCCACGGGTCACCACCCGCCCTTTTCCGAGCAAGCCCGCCGCGACCGCGAGCCTGAAGCCTCCAGCACCGGTCGCCCCAACCCCGGCCGTCGCCACAATCACGCCTGAGCCACAAGCTGTCGCGGCACCGGCAGCCGAGCTGCCGCCGATCGAATGGACCATGGCGCCTGCCGCACCGGAACAACCGCTGACCATGCCGGCCAGCGAACCCGTCGTTGAACCGGTTATCGATCCGCAGCCGGTCACGTCGGCGTCAGTGGCCACTGAGCCCCTTGCCGAGCCAATCGGATCCGTTGCCGTGGCCGAACACGTCGCCGTGATACCTGCGGAGGCTGCACCAGCCGAGGTATTCGCCGTCGCCCCTGCGCTGCCCGACGAACCGATCGCGGTCGCAGCCGAAACCGACTTCGCAACTACAGCCGTCAGCGTCATCGCGCCTGCCGCGCCGAGCGAGCCGGTTGCACACCCGACAGTAGCCGCGGCCTCCGCCCCGACCTTTGCACCTGCACCTGCACCTGCACCTGCACCTGCACCTGCACCTGCACCTGCACCTGCACCGCAATCAGCATGGCAGTCCTCGCCGGCTACCCTCGAGTGGGATGACGAACCCAGCGTATTGCCTGCACCGGTCGCACAGCCCGAACCGGTCATTTCCGCTCCGCGCACGCCTGCACCGATCCGTCACTACGACGACAGCGAGCTGCCACCGGTCTCCCTGCTGCAACCGGCAACCAGCGCGGTGCAGACGGTGTCGGAAGAGGAGCTGCTCGAACGCGGCATCCTGATCGAGGAGCGGCTGGCCGAATTCAAGGTCAAGGTCGCCGTCGTCGACGCCTACGCCGGCCCGGTGATCACGCGTTTCGAGGTCGAACCGGCCGTCGGCGTGCGTGGCGCGCAGATCGTCAACCTGATGAAGGATCTGGCGCGCGCGCTCGGTCTGGCATCGATCCGCGTCGTCGAGACGATCCCGGGCAAGACCTGCATGGGACTCGAGCTGCCGAATCCGACCCGGCAAATGATCCGCCTGTCCGAAGTGTTCAACGACCCGGTGTTCACCGAGTCGGGCTCGAAACTGACGATGGCACTGGGCAAGGACATCACCGGCCAGCCGGTCGTCACCGACCTCGCCAAGGCCCCGCACATGCTCGTCGCCGGCACCACCGGCTCGGGCAAGTCGGTCGGCGTCAACGCGATGATCCTGTCACTGCTGTACAAGGCGACGCCGGAAGAAGTGCGCTTCATCATGGTCGACCCGAAGATGCTCGAGCTGTCGGTCTACGACGGCATTCCGCACCTGCTGGCACCGGTGGTCACCGACATGAAGCTCGCCGCCAACGCGCTGAACTGGTGCGTCGCCGAGATGGAAAAGCGCTACCGGCTGATGAGCCACTTCGGCGTACGCAACCTTGCCGGCTTCAACCAGAAGGTCAAGGAGGCCGAAAAGGCCGGTCAGAAACTGACCAATCCGTTCACGCTGACGCCGGACAACCCCGAGCCGGTCGAGCACCTGCCGTTCATCGTCGTCGTCGTCGACGAATTCGCCGACCTGATGATGGTCGCCGGCAAGAAGATCGAGGAACTGATCGCCCGACTGGCGCAGAAGGCCCGTGCTGCCGGCATCCATTTGATTCTGGCGACGCAGCGGCCGTCGGTCGACGTGATCACCGGCCTGATCAAGGCCAACATCCCGACCCGGCTGGCGTTCCAGGTGTCGAGCAAGATCGACAGCCGCACCATCCTCGACCAGATGGGCGCCGAAGCGCTACTCGGCCAAGGCGACATGCTGTTCCTGCCGCCGGGTACCGGCTACCCGCAGCGCATCCACGGCGCCTTCGTCGCCGACGACGAGGTGCACAAGGTGGTCGAATACCTGAAGGACAAGTTCGGCGAGCCCGACTACATCGACGGCGTGCTCAACGGCGGCTTCGATGCCGAAGCGGCCGGCAACGCCGGCGGCGGCAACAGCGACGCCGAAGCCGATCCGTTGTACGACGAAGCGGTCGCCTTCGTACTGCAATCTCGCCGCGCGTCGATCTCGGCCGTCCAGCGTTCGCTGCGCATCGGCTACAACCGCGCAGCGCGGCTGATCGAAAGCATGGAAGCCGCCGGCCTCGTCAGCGGCATGGAAACCAACGGTAACCGCACCGTGCTGGCGCCGCCCTCCGAATGAGCCGCGAAACGCTGCCCGAGCTGTACCGCGACGATGCGCTGATCGCGGTCCACAAACCCTCGGGCCTGCTCGTGCACCGGTCGATGATCGACCGGCACGAGACCCGTTTCGCGATGCAGATCGTCCGTGACCAGATCGGCCGGCGCGTCTACCCGGTGCACCGGCTCGACAAGGGCACATCCGGCACGCTGATGTTCGCGCTCGACCCGGACACCGCCAAACTGCTGACCGCAGCGTTCGAGACGCGTGCGATCGAGAAGGACTACCTCGCCGTGGTTCGTGGCTGGCTGCCCGAGGCCGGTACCGTCGATCACCCGCTGACGCGGCTGGTCGACGCCTACGAATTTGCCGGCGAAGCAAGCGCAACCGACGCGCAGGATGCAGTCACCGACTACCGCCGGCTGGCAACGATCGAGCTGCCGGTCGCCATCGACCGCTACCCGACCAGCCGCTACTCGCTGGCGGCGCTGGCACCGCTCACCGGCCGGCGCCACCAGCTGCGCCGGCATCTGAAGCACCTGAGCCACCCGATCATCGGCGACGCGACCTACGGCAAGGGCCGGCACAACCGGATGTTTGCCGAGCGCTTCGGCGTCGGCCGGATGCTGCTCGCCTGCACCGGGTTGCGCCTCGCACATCCGCACACTGGCGCAGCGCTCGATCTGGCCTGCCCGCTGGCGGCCGACATGCAGGGCGTGATCGATGCACTGGGTTGGGCCAACGCGCCACATCGCCGATAACCGCAATCCCGCCGCCGCAATCCGGCGCTAGAATGCACCTTGGCTGTGCACTCCCGGCACCCGCGCGGAACCCACCCCGTCCCGCACCACCGCCCATCACCCCAAGGGCGATCCGCCGGCAGGCCCTATCCCGACCCGTTGTCGCGCAGCCGTTTTCAACGACTACGGCTTCCATTCCATGACTACCGCACAACCGGCCCACCGGCCGCTCAACCGCGACGACCTGCGCACACTGACGCTGTCCGCCCTTGGCGGCGCGCTCGAATTCTACGACTTCGTCATCTACGTCTTCTTCGCCGCCGTCATCGGCACGCTGTTCTTCCCGCCGGACATGCCGGACTGGCTGCGGCTGCTGCAGACCTTCGGCATCTTTGCTGCCGGTTATCTGGCGCGCCCGCTCGGCGGGATCATCATCGCCCACTTCGGCGACAAGCTCGGCCGCAAGAAGATGTTCACGCTGTCGATCTTCCTGATGGCGGTACCGACGCTGGCGATCGGCCTGATGCCGACGTACGCGAGCATCGGCATCGCCGCGCCGCTGCTGCTGTTGCTGTTCCGCGTGATGCAGGGTGCGGCGATCGGTGGCGAAGTCCCTGGTGCCTGGGTGTTCGTTGCCGAACACGCGCCGGTCAACCGCACCGGCGTTGCCGTCGGCACGCTGACCGCCGGGCTGACCGCCGGCATCCTGCTCGGCTCATTGGTAGCCACCGCGATCAACACCCGCTACAGCCCGGAAGACGTCGCCGGCTACGCGTGGCGGATTCCGTTCATCCTCGGCGGCGTGTTCGGCTTCTTCGCCGTCTACCTGCGCCGTTTCCTCGAGGAAACGCCGATTTTCAAGGAGCTGCACGCCCAGCGCGCGATTGCCGACGAACTGCCGCTGAAGGCCACGCTGCGCAACCACATCGGCGCCGTTGTCGTGTCGATGCTGCTGACCTGGGTGCTGTCGGCGGCCATCGTCGTCGTCATCCTGTTCACGCCGACGTATCTGCAGAAGGTCCACCACATCGTGCCGGCGCTGGCACTGCAGGCCAACAGTCTGGCGACGCTGGCGCTGACGCTCGGCTGCATCGTTTTCGGTGCGGCAGCAGACCGTTTCGGCGCACGCGCCACGATGATCGTCGGCTTCATCGGCCTGCTGGCCAGCAGCTACCACTTCTACACCGGCCTGCCCGGCGATGCCGGCAGCCTGCTGTTCAGTTACGGGCTGACCGGTTTCTTCGTCGGTGCCATCGCCACGGTGCCCTTCGTCGCCGTTCGTGCCTTCCCGGCGGCGGTGCGCTTCACCGGGCTTTCGTTCTCGTACAACGTTGCCTACGCGATCTTCGGCGGCCTGACGCCGATGCTGCTGACGCTGTGGCTGCAGAAGGATCCGCTGGCGCCGGGCCATTACGTGGCCGCGCTGGCGGTGCTCGGCGTCGCGCTGGCCTTCGTGCCACTTGCCGCCCGCCGCCATTCGGTTGCCCCCACGCTCGCGCAGGCCTGAACCGGCCCGCCCCCGCAGAAAAGCCCGGCCTCCGCCGGGCTTTTTGTCGGCCTGCGTACGCGCGCTTTGGTAGAATCGCGCCATTCCAACCGATTGGCGACAAGCAATGGCCCAGTATGTGATGTCGATGCTCCGCGTGAGCAAGATCGTTCCGCCCAAGCGGCAGATCATCAAGGACATTTCCCTCTCCTTCTTCCCCGGCGCAAAGATCGGCCTTCTGGGCCTGAACGGTGCCGGCAAATCGACCGTGCTGCGCATCATGGCCGGTGCGGACAAGGAATACGACGGCGAAGTCCAGCACCTTGCCGGCGTGAAGATCGGCTACCTCGAGCAGGAACCGAAGCTCAACAACGATGCAACCGTGCGCGAAGAAGTCGAGTCCGGCATGGGCGAAGTGATGGCCGCGCAGAAGCGCCTCGAAGAGGTCTATGCCGAGTACGCGCTGGAAGACGCCGACTTCGACGCACTGGCCGAAGAACAGGGCCGCCTCGAAGCGATCATTTCGGCTGGCGCCGGCGACAACACCGAACTGCAGCTCGAACTCGCCGCCGACGCGCTGCGCCTGCCGCCGTGGGATGCCAAGATCGGCAACCTCTCCGGTGGTGAAAAGCGCCGCGTCGCACTGTGCAAGCTGCTGCTTTCGAAGCCGGACATGCTGCTGCTCGACGAACCGACCAACCACCTCGACGCCGAATCGGTCGAATGGCTGGAGCAGTTCCTCGTGCGCTTCCCGGGCACCGTGGTCGCCGTGACCCACGATCGCTACTTCCTCGACAACGCCGCCGAATGGATTCTGGAACTCGACCGCGGCGAAGGCATTCCGTGGAAGGGCAACTACTCGAGCTGGCTCGAGCAGAAGGAAGCCCGCCTCGAGCAGGAAGCCAAGTCCGAAGGCGCCCGCATGAAGGCGATGAAGCAGGAGCTCGAATGGGTGCGTCAGAACCCGAAAGGCCGTCAGGCCAAGTCGAAGGCGCGGATCGCCCGCTTCGAGGAGCTCTCGTCGTACGAACACCAGAAGCGCAACGAAACGCAGGAAATCTTCATTCCGGTGGCCGAGCGTCTCGGCGATCGCGTGATCGAGTTCAAGGGTGTCTCGAAGAGCTTCGGCGATCGTCTGCTGATGGACAACTTCAGCTTCAACGCTCCGGCTGGCGCCATCGTCGGCATCATCGGTCCGAACGGCGCCGGTAAGTCGACGCTGTTCAAGATGATCGCCGGCAAGGAACAGCCGGATTCGGGCGAGATCGATATCGGCCAGACCGTGCAGATGGCCTTCGTCGAACAAAGCCGCGAAGGGCTGGAAGGCGACAAGACCGTATTCGACGACGTCTCGGGCGGCAACGACATCCTCAACGTCGGCAAGTTCGAGATGAGCAGCCGCGCGTATCTGGGCCGCTTCAACTTCAAGGGTGGCGACCAGCAGAAGAAGGTCGGCATGCTGTCGGGCGGTGAACGTGGTCGTCTGCATCTGGCCAAGACGCTGCTGCAGGGCGGCAACGTGCTCTTCCTTGACGAACCGTCCAACGACCTCGACGTCGAAACCCTGCGCGCGCTTGAAGACGCGCTGCTCGAGTTCGCCGGCACCGTGTTCGTGATCTCGCACGATCGCTGGTTCCTCGACCGGATCGCCACGCACATCATCGCCGCCGAAGGCGATTCGCAGTGGACGTTCTTCGACGGCAACTATCAGGAATACGAAGCCGACAAGCGCAAGCGTCTCGGCGAAGAAGGCGCGAAGCCGAAGCGGATCCGCTACAAGCCGGTCACGCGCTAAGAACGGATGGCGGTCAGCGGATGCCGACCGCCTGCCAACCGGGCTTGCATTGCAACCCGCACAACGGGCCGGAAACGGCCCGTTTCTTCATGGAACCGCACACGAACACATGCTGGATGCTCAACAGAACAACCCGCTGCACGGCGTGACGCTGGCGAAAATGCTCGAGGACCTGCTCGATTACTGGGGCTGGGCCGAACTGGCGCGGCAGGTCCCGCTCCGCTGCTTTCAGTCCGACCCCAGCATCAAGTCCAGCCTGACGTTCCTGCGTCGAACCCCCTGGGCACGGGAGCAAGTAGAGGCCTTTTACCTCTACAGTCTGCGCAACTACGGCCCCGGCACACAGCGCTAGCCCGCGAAGCCCGGAAGACATCCCGCGTTCCGGCTGCGTTAACGGTGCGGCTGCTTTGCCAGCCGTTACGGCAACGGCATAATCGCGCCGGTTCTTTCCCCCGATTTCCCGATCAGAGCGGTCCATGCCCGAAATCCCGTCACCTAACCCGGCTGCGCCAGCCCGCCCGGGCGAAGTCATCCATTGCGTCGCACTGGGGCTTCGCGACAGCATTCACCCGCGCTTGCTGCGGGTTTCGCTGGGCGTCTGGCTCCTGACCCTGTTGATCATGGCGCTGGCCTACTGGCTCGCCTGGGAACCGATCAGTCAGGGCTTCGGCGCTGCCGCACGCTTTCTCACGCAGAGGCTGCCCGGCCAGCTGGGCTGGGTGCCCGATCCCGCCAGCTGGGTCGGTCGCGTCGCGACCGGCATGACGCTGGTGCTCGAGTACGCACTGGCGTTCCTGGGCTTTGTTCTGGGCACGATGCTGGTCGCGCGCATCGTGCTGGAAATGGTACTGATGGGGCATGTGCAGGCCCTGGTGCTGACACGGTATCCGGCCATCGCGAACCACGTCCTTCGCCCCTGGCGTGCCAACGTACGCGACCTGGCCGGCAATCTGGGCACGCTGATCATCGGGTCGGTCCTATGCATGTGCATTCCGGTCATCGGCCCGGTCTTGCTGGTGATGCTCAATGCGTACCTGAACATCCGCGGCCTGATCAACGATGCGCTGGATGGCGTTGCGACGGCCGAGCAGCAACGCCGCTTCATTCGCAGTCATCGCTGGCAGATGCTGGGGGCAGGCCTGCTGCTGAGCGGTGTGGCGCTGATCCCCTTCGCTGCGCTGCTGATGCCCGGCATGCTGGGCGCCACGGCTTGCCACTTGGGCTTTCGTTGGCTGGCGCGACAGCCAAAGTCCTAGTCAACGCAACAACGGCCGGGCGTGCGACCCGATGCCACAATCGGCACCAGGCCATCCGGGCGGATACGGCGGACTTACATATTGCAGGGCGACGGCAGCGACGATGCCGGCACGCCATCCACATGGGCCACACCCTTGCTGCGCAGCCCGGCCACCTGCGCCTCGACCTCATCGGGGGTCAGCACCTCGCCGGCTGCGTGGAAGACCCAGTCGACGTCCTCCTCCCAGCGCCTTGGCACCGAACCGGGCGCAAGACCGTCGGCAATGAACCAGAGATTGAAGTTGATCGACATCGGCACGCGCGGATAGCTCCGCTTGCCGTGCTTGCCGATACGCGCACCGTCGAGATACCAGACGGTTTCGCCGTCGCTCACCTGCACAACGAGCACGTGCCAGCCGGCCAGACTGCCGCGTTCACGGTGGCTTTCGTTGTGCGCCTTGAACGTCGGCACCAGCTGCACCGTTTCCCAGCTGGTCATGAACAGTGTCGGCCCGCTCGCTCCCCATCCGCCATGGGGCAGGTATTCGAAATCGAGTTCGCTGTAGTCCGGATCCATCTGTCGATTGAGCGGACTGATCGTGTAGAAGGTCTGCACCACGCGGTCGCCGTTGGGACCGGTCACCGGTACATCGCTGAACCGCACCCGTGCCGCGTAGGTGCCGGCGAGGAATTTGCGCTGCTGGCAAAGCTGCGCCTGCTGCGTTTTTTCGCCGTCGGTCTGTGCGGAGAGCCGCAGCAGCCGGTTGCCCTTGACGGCCGGATCATCGACCAAGGCGATGCCGCCCCACGCCGCGCCGCCGACGCCGGGCCAGCCTACCTCGCTGCGGACCGTCCAGCCATGCGCGGCAAGATCGGCCGGTCTGGCATAGCTGAAATCGTCAAACAGCAATCCGGCCGTTGTGGCCGGTGGGACGACCGGTTGGCAGCCAGCGAGGGCGATCAGGCACAGCGGGGCGAAGCGGCGCATGGACAACTCCCGAAAAGGTCAGCGTGACCGGTTCCGCCTCGCTTGCCAGCGCCCGGATCACAACATTGCTGTGCGCCGTTGCAGCGGCTCAGCGCGGCCGGACCGGCAACCAGATTTCCATCGTCCTCGCCGGCCGTCCCGGTTCGCCACGCTCGTCGTAATACTCGAACTCCGGCGTTCCGCCATGGGCGTAAGCGGATGACGCCAGCCACTCCATCAGCGCTGGCCACCCCAGGCCGATGGCCTTGATGAAATCTGCTTCGCTGGCCGTCGGCTCGGTCGTCAGCACCGCGTAGCTTGCCGGCGCCAGCTGCAGTGCCTCATATCCCGCCGGGGCGATGCTGCCGGCGGCCACCGGCACGCCGATCAGATAGCTGAAATCGGTGGTATCCGGGTCGAAATCATAAACCACGCCGTAGAACGGGTACGGCGCGCCGATGCGGCCGGGAATGGCCGCCAGCTTGTCCTCGGCCATCACCGCTTGCCACGCGGCAGTGATGTCGCGCTGGTTGCGGCCGTCGCGCACCGAGGTGCGCAGGCTCACGCCGATCAGATCGGCGCCATCGTGGTGATCGATTCGTACACTCATGATCCTGTCCCCTGAAATTTTATCCGGCCAGCTCGGAGCACAAGCCTACAGTCTCGGCCGCACCGGCTGCCGCACGCAAGCACCGGAACATGACAAATGACAAATGAATAGCAATTCGGCCAGACCGTCTGGCCCTTGCCGGGCCACGGCGCCGTAGCATGCGTATAATCGCCCCGCTTCACGTCTGCATTGCCGCCCATGTCCTCGTCCGCGTACAAAAAACTGATTCACGTCTCCACGCTGGAGAACCTCGACACCTGGGCGCGCTATCGCAACGGCATGTGCCTCGATTGCCGCTCCGCCTGTTGCAGCCTGCCGGTCGAAGTGAAAGTGCTCGATCTCGTGCGCATGGGCGTGGTCGACGCGTTCGAAGCCGAACACGAGCAGCCCAAGCAGATCGCCAAGCGCCTGCAGAAGGCCGGCGTGATCGAGCACTTCAATTTCAAGCAAAGCATTTTCACACTGGCGCGCCGCTCGAGCGGCGAATGCACCTATCTGGATGCGGATACCCGCCTGTGCACGATTTACGATTTGCGGCCGAACACCTGTAGAAACCACCCGAAGATCGGCCCACGCCCGGGCTACTGCTCCTACCGCAACAAGTGATCACCTCCCGAGCCGGATCCACGATGACCGAACAGAAACAAGCCGTTCAGCCCCAAGCCTGTCCCAAGTGCGGTGCACCGCCCGATGTGCGCAAGGCCGGCGCCAACCGCGTCTGGGTGCAATGCGCCAAGTTCGGTGCCAACGGCAACTGCAACGTGATCTGCTCGCCGCAGCCGACCCGCAAGGAAGCGGTTGCGGTCTGGAACCGGTTGAAGTAACCGCCGCATCCCGAAACAGAACGGGAAGGCACCGCCTTCCCGTTTTGCATGATCGCAGCTCAGCGGTCGCTGCGGATCGGGCCGTACTCGATCGGCACCCACGCATAGGCGTTGCCGTCGGCACGCACATGACCGATGCCCGGGAAAGGCAAGTGCGCACCGCCGACCCAGAGCTTGTCCTTCGCGGCACTGGCGAAGATCGCCTTGCGGGCCGCGATGGCCTGCTCACTGTTGACGTCGAACTCGAGCGCCACCTCGGGACGGGCGAACTGCACCGAATGGCTGTGCACCAGGTCGCCCCACAGCAGCAGGCTCTGGTTTTTCGACGTAATCAGGTAACCGGTATGCCCCGGCGTGTGGCCGGCTGCAGCGGCCGACGTCACGCCGGGCAACAGCTTGTCGCCAGCGTCGAAGACCTTGAAGCGCCCCTGCCTGGCGTACGGCAGGATCGAGTCCTTCGCCATCTTGAAGAACGGCTGCATCTCCTTCGGCGCCTTGGCCACGGTCTCGTCGTCCAGCCAGTAGCCGCTCTCGGTCCTGGACACATAGACGTCGGCATTCGGGAATGCCGGCTTGCCGTCGTCGGTGGCGAGGCCACAGGCATGATCAGGATGCAGGTGGGTCAGCAGCACCAGATCGACCTGTTCCGGCGTGTAGCCGGCCGCCTTGAGATTGGCGCCGATATTGCCCAGGGTCGGGCCGAAGCACTTGTTGGCGCCGCCATCGACGAGCACGAGCTTGTCGCCGGTGTGCACGAGGAAGGCGTTGACCGCGGTCTGTACCCCCGGTGTGCTTTGCAGGAACATCCGCGCCAGCAGTGTCTGGATATCCTGAGCGCTGGCGCCCTTCAGCAGCTTGGGATCGATATCGATGTAGCCGTCGTAGAGCGCGGTGACGACGAAGTCGCCAAGCGCCATCCGGAAATAGCCCGGGGCCTGGGTTTTCAACTGCGCCGGCGGTGCGGCATGCACCGGCGTGACTGCGGCGCCCGCCAGCGCGAGTGCCAGCATCAGTGATCTGAGGGTCTTGCCGGTCATGCAGCTCTCCAAGTCGCGCGGCCCATGCCGCCCTCGTCGAAGATAAAATTTCTTACATTATCTGACCAGCATATTTCACAAATTGATACACGCTTCCAGGGACGAACCCGGACCCGGACCGGCCTCACCCCTTGCCGTCGCCCTGCGAATCTTCCTGCAGCGCCACCGTATCGACGCTTTCGAGGCAATTGTCATTAAGTTGCTCGCGTGCCAGGCGAATCTGGTTTTCAATATCACTGATTCTGGCGGTACTGACATCGCCAGCGGCATTGGCGATGCCGACGACCAGAAAACCGGACAGCGACATCACGGCGACGCGGGATTTCATTTTCATCGGTCCTTCCTCGGCGCTAGGGGAAACGGCCCTCGTCTTCGATGAAGACAGGCCACGGCGCATGCATTCATGGAATGACCCGCGGTGTACCCTGCAGGTTCCCCGGCCGTCGCGTCAGGATCGACAGCAACGCCATCGCCGACACCGTTCAGGAAGCATGCTAAGTTCTCGCCTTCACTCATCGCTCATTGCCGCAGCCGGACCCGATTGATGCAGCAGCTCCCCGATTTGCAACCCGAACGACAAGGCACACCGCGCTGGCTCTGGCTGGCGCTGATGGCGTCCTTGCTCGCTCACCTCTCGCTGCTGCTGCTCCAACCCCTGCAGCAATCGACCAGCGTCGAGGCTGGCTCGCCGCCATTGCAAATGCGGCTGGTCCGGACACCCAAGCCGGTCACGCCAACGCCGCCTACCGCTACCATCGCACCGCAACCCGCGCCGGTGCCGGAGAAAAAGCCGGTACAGGTCCGTGACCGCTCGGAATACGCCGTGCCGAAGTCGGCGGCCAAACCGCCGGCCCGGCGCAAGGTGGCGGCCGCCAGCGCACCGGCGAGCGCTGCCCGGCCCCCGCTTGACCTGAGCGTCAACGAAGTGGAAATGAAGGGCCTCGATGAAGCCCTGGGTGTCCGCCCGGACGGCAAGCAGCGCAAGCTGGTGACCCGCTATGCCGACCTGCCCAAGGAAGGCAACGACATAGAAGAAGACAGCGCCACGCGGGCGCAGCAGCGGCCCGATACCCGCGCGATGTTCGGTTTGTGGGAAGCACAGATCCGCAACAAGGTCGAACGCATCGGCACGATGAACTACCCTCGCGATGAAAAGGGCAACCCGCTGCAGGGCCTGCTGCGTTTCCGGCTGGTCCTGAACGCCGATGGCACGATTGCGGATGCGCAGGTCGAAGAAACCTCGGGTGACCCGCGCCTCGACGCCGAGACGCTGAAAATCATCCGCTATGCCGCGCCGTTCGGCCCGGTACCCAAGCCGCTGCTCGACCGGAACGGCAAGATCTCGCTGGTCCGTTATTACCGCTTCGTCAACGAACGGACGCGCTGGAGCAACTGAACGGCAAAGCCGTCTGAGTGCCCCTCGTCCGCCGGCCTACCGACGCGGGTCCGGGTCCCTCTGCCTCAGCATCGCCCGGGCCGCGACGACGATCCGGCGGAACAGCGCATCCACCATCGGTGCCTGAATCTGCCATGCGTGCCAGTACAGCGGCACGTCATGCGGTTGCGCCGGCAACAGATCGACAAGCTGCCCGCTGTCCAGCTGCGGCCGGACCGCCAGCTCCGGCACCAGCACATAGCCGAAATCGAGCAAGGCAAAGTCGACAAAGGCCTGCGACGACGGCATCAGATGCGCCGGGTAATGCCCCTCGGCGATACCGAAATGCCGCGCCAGATAGGCACCAAGCATCGCATCCTTGCGGTTGTAAAGCAGCCCCGGTGCGCGCAGCAAGGCGGCACGGCTGACGCCATCGGCAAAATGCCGTGCGGCGAATCGTGGCGTGGCAACGCAGATGTAGCGCAAGGCCCCCAGCGGCTCGGCCACGCACCCACGCATCGCATCGGGCCGCGCCGACACGCAGGCCAGCGCCTCGCCACGCGCCAGCAGTTCGTGGGTGTAATCCTCGTTGTCGACCTGCAGCTCGACCGTGAACGGCGAACCATCCAGCGTTTCGGCCAGCACTTGCGGCAGCCAGGCGTGCAGGCTGTCCGCGTTCACCGCCAGCGCCAGCCGTGACGGCCCTTCAGCGGGACCCGCGAGCGTACGCAGCACCTCTTCCTCCAGCAGGCGGATCCGGTCGAGATAGCGCAGCAGCGTCTGGCCGGCACCGGTGGGAATGCAGGGACGCCCTCGCGTGAGCAGCGTCTGGCCGAACCGCGCCTCGAGCGTCCGGATGCGTTGGGAGACCGCCGATTGCGTCAGGTGCAGCGCTGATGCCGCGCGCTCGAAGCTGCCTTCACGCACTACGGACAGAAAAGCTTCGGTGAGTTTGCCGTCGAACATTAATTAGAATTTTTTATGTTTACTGAAAAAGATTAATTCAAATCGCCTCAGCCAGACATGATTTTTATGCTGCAAGCCTTCATCACGAGGAGTTTGCAGCCATGAATCCGATCTACTGGCAGGGACTGGCGCTGGGCGGCAGCCTGATCGTTGCCATCGGCGCGCAGAACGCGCACGTGCTGCGCATGGGGCTGCTGCGGCAGCATGCGCTGCTGACCGCGGCGGTCTGTGCCTTGTGCGACATCGCCCTGATCACGCTCGGCCTGCTTGGCATGGGTGCATTGCTCGCGACATCGCCGTTCCTGCTCACGGCGGCACGCTGGGGCGGCGCCGCCTACCTGATCTGGTACGGCATCGGTTCGCTGCGGGCCGCGTTTCAGGCCAATGCACTCACACAGACAGCCAGCGCCAGCGTGATCAGCCGTCGTCAGGCGCTGGCCACCGCGCTGGGTTTCAGCCTGCTCAACCCGCATGTCTACCTCGATACGGTGCTGCTGCTCGGCAGCGTCGGTGGCCGCTATGACGATCTGGCCCGGCTGCAGTTCGGCCTGGGCGCCGTCTCGGCCTCCTTGCTGTGGTTCTTCGGCCTCGCCTTCGCCGCGCGCACCCTTGCTCCGTGGCTGGCGCGCCCCGCCGTCTGGCGCCTGCTCGACGCGCTGACGGCCCTGACCATGTTCGGGCTGGCGGCCCTGCTGCTGCGAAGCTAGCAATGGCACTTTGACATTGACGCCCCGTTGCGACGCAGAACCGCTTACACTTGGAGCTGACACCCGCACAACCGTATCCGCCCCACCATGATTACGTTGTATACCTTCGGCCCCGGCTTGGGTCTGCCCGACCCCAGCCCCTTCGTGACCAAGACCGACGTGCTGCTGAAGCTGTCCGGCCTGCCTTACCGGACGCAATCGGGCAGCATCTTCAGTGCGCCCAAGGGCAAGCTGCCGCATCTCGACGACGATGGTCACAAAGTCGTCGACTCGACGTTCATCCGCGCTTATCTCGAAGACCGCTACGATCTCGACTTCGACGAAGGTTACACACCGGCGCAGCGGGCACTGGCGTGGTCGGTCGAGAAAATGCTCGAAGAACATCTGTATTTCGCCGTGCAGGCACTGCGCTGGGAAAACGACGCGAACTTCGAGCGCGGCCCGGCCGAGTTCTTCCGCAATGTACCGGCGCCGATGCGCGCCGGCTTCAAGGCAATGATCCGCCGCCGCGTCAGCCGCGACCTCTACGGTCAGGGCATGGGCCGACATACCGCGGACGAGCAGTTCGAACTTGCCCGCCGCGATATCGATGCCACCGCCGAGCTGCTCGGCGACAAGCCCTATTTGCTCGGTGACACGATCTGCGGCACCGATGCGACGGTGTTCGCCTTCCTGCTCGGCACGCTGTGCCCGCGCTTCGAATCGCCGCTGCGCCGCTACACTGAGCAGCACAAACCGCTGGTTGCCTACGTAGAACGGATGATGGAACGCTTCTATCCGGACTTCACCGGCTGCAAGAAGGACTAGCGCCGGACCAGACCGCCGCCGCTCAGGAACAAGCGCTGTGTCAGCGCGAACGCAGCGACGACCGGGATCACCGACAGTACGATCGCGGCCATCACCAGATTGGTCGAGACGGCAAACGGCCCGGTCAGGTCGTTGAAAATCCCGACGGCGAGCGGCATCATCAGCCGCTCCTTCAGTACCACCGCGGGCCACAGATAGTCGTTCCACGCGGCCACGAAGGTGAATACCGCCAGCGTCGCGATCATCGGCCTCGCCATCGGCACTGCAACGCGCCACATCACGCCGAACTCGCTTGCACCGTCAACCCGCGCGACGTCGAGGATTTCGGCCGGGACATCCTGAAACGCCTGCCGCATCATGAAAACGCCGAAGGCGCCGGCGACATTCGGCAGCACCACCCCGGCATAGCTGTCGAGCAAGCCGAGCCGCGCACAGGTAATGAAGTTGGGCACGATCGCGACTTCCGCCGGCACCATCAGCGTGACCAGCAACAGGACGAACAGGACGTTGCGGCCGGGAAATGCCATCCGCGACAGCGCATACGCGCACGGGATCGTCAGCAACAGCACCAGCAGCATCGTCGCGGTCGAGATCAGCAGCGAGTTGGCGAAATAGCGCCAGAACGGCATCTCGTAGAAGACCCGGTCGAACCACATCCAGCTCGGCTCGTTCGGCAGGAAGGCCGCCGGGAAGGTCCAGATCAGCGATCCGTCACTCGACAGCCCCACCGCCGCCGCCCACCAGAACGGAAACACCGTGAACGCACCGAACAGCAGCAAGGCCGCGTAACGCGGCAGCGCCAGCATGGCGTCGCGCGCTTGCCGCTTCAGCCGGTACCAGCGTGGCGGCGCCTTCGGCACCGGCAGCACCCTCGTTTCCACCAGCGCCTGATTCATACCGAACCCCCACGCCTCAGCAGGCCGTCTTCACCGAAGTAACGCAACTGCAGCGCGGCAAGCGCGAGGCAGACCAGCGTGACGATCAGCCCGGCCGCCGCCGCCAGCCCGAAGTTGTGGCCGTAGAACGCCACGCCGAAGACGTAGACCAGTGCGGTCTGGGTATCGGCCTGGCCGTCGGTCAGCACGATCACCTCCTGAAATGCCTTGAGCGCCTGGATCGTCGCCAGCAGCGTGCACAACAGGATCACCGGTTGCAGTGCCGGCAGCACCACGTGGCGCAGGCGTTGCCAGGCATTGGCACCATCGATCTGCGCCGCCTCGAGCGGCTCGCGCGACACCGTCTGCAGCCCCGCAAGGTAAAGCACCATGTAGTAGCCGACGTTCTTCCAGAACGAGAAGGCCATCACCGCGTACAGCGCCAGTTGCCGGTCCCCGAGCCAGTCCGGCTGTTCGCCGAAGCCGATCAGGTGGACCGATTCCAGAAACCAGTTGAACAGCCCGTCGAAACGCAACACCTGCTGCCAGACCACCGCGGCAATCGATACCGCGATCACCACGGGCAGGTAGTACAGCGCCCGGAAGAAGCCGATCCCGGGCAGGCGCACATGCACCAGCAAGGCCAGCCCGAGCGCGCCGATCTGCAGCGGCAGCACCAGCAGCAGAAAGATCAGCGAGTTCTTCAGCGCATGGCCGAAACGTTCCGAGTCGGCCAGTTCGACGAAATGGGCAAAGCCGTTCCACATGCTGTTGCCGGTTTGCGGAAAGTAGTCGCGGAAGGCCAGCCACAGGTTGAACAGCATCGGCCACAGCGTGAACACCGCGAAGACGACGAAGAACGGCGCGATGAACAGGTAAGCCGTTCGGGGATGGACACCGGGCATAGCCATCGACGACTCCTTGAAGGTGTTGACGTAGTGTATGACGTTCGACTACATAATGTCTTTGCCTTACTTGCACAAAAGAAATATTCGTGAAGCAAAACAAGTAGAAACATGCAAGCTTGAAGAATGAAAACAAGGAAGCCAACGACATGAAACCCTCGCCGCGCACCCTGTTCTGCCTCGTTGTGCTTGCCGTTCTGGTGCTGGCCGCCGTCTGGTTCGCCGTTGCCTGGTGGCCCGCCGCACCACCACCGCCCGGGTCGGTGGCCGCTGAAGCACGCAAAACAACGCAATCGGTCCGGTCGCCCTTTCTGGACAACTGGGACCAGACGCCACTGCGCAAAATGACGCAGCAAGCGAACGACCATCCCGGCGTCGTCTGGCTCGAGGGGCTGACGCACCGGCGCCAGATTGCGCTGACGTTCGACGATGGCCCGAGCCCGTGGACACCGGATCTGCTCGACGTACTGAAGAAGCATCAGGTCAAGGCGACCTTCTTCTGGCTGGGCGGGCAGATGGCCGGCCGCGAGGACATCGTCCGCCGGGCGCTGGCCGAGGGACACACGCTCGCCAACCACAGCTGGAGCCACCCGAACCTGGCCGGCACCGACGAGAGCTATTTCTGGAACGAGGAAATCGGCCGCACCCAGTCCGAGTTCCGCCGCATCATCGGCAAGGCGCCGACGCTGATGCGCCCCCCCTATGGCAACATCGACGACGCGCAAATCGGCATCGTCGACAAGCACGGCATGAAGGTGGTGCTGTGGTCGATCGACGCGATCGACTGGTATCGCAACCGGATGCTGTTCGGCGCACACGAGATCGAGCGCGGCGTGCAGCCCTACGTACACGAGGAAGCAATCGTGCTGATGCACGATGGGGGTGGCAAGCGCGGCGATACCGTTGCCGCAGTCGACCGGCTGATTCCGTGGCTCAAGTCCGGCGGCTACAGCTTCGCCACGGTCGATGCGCTGCTCGGCGTTCCGCCCTACTTCCCAGAACCCCAAGCCCACTGATTCGACAGCATGGGCAAAACCCGAATCGGCCACACCAGTCGAACGGGTTTACAGTAAGGCACGATCATCAAGCGGAGACCGCCATGCACAAACGCCTGCTCGACTGTAACGCGTCGGACCTTGCCCACATCGGCAAGGCCGACCTGCTGCACGCGATCCACGCCAGCGAGGGCCGCGTGCTGGTGTGCGAAACCATCGGCGCGGTCCAGCCGATGCTGGTAACGATCAGCAACGCCGAGTTCGCCGCCAGCATGGGCGCCGATCTGTTGCTGCTCAACCTGTTCGACGTCTACGCACCGGTCGTCAACGGCCTGCCGAAGGACACGGCACCGGACGACGTGGTCCGGACGATCAAGCACCTGACCGGCCGGGTGATCGGCATCAACCTCGAACCGGTCGACCCGGGCTTCGGCGCCAGCGAAGACGAACTCTGGGGCATGCAGCCGGGCCGGCTGGCCACGGTCGGCAACGCCCACAAGGCCGCCGCAATGGGCGTCAATCTGCTGGTGCTGACCGGCAACCCGGGCAACGGCGTGTCGAATGCCGCGATCACGCACTCGCTGAAAGCGATCAACGCGGAGGTCGGCGACCGGCTGGTGCTCGTGGCCGGCAAGATGCACGCGTCGGGCATTCTCGGCGAAGGTGCCGAGCAGATCATCACCAAGGCCGACATCGAGGAATTCGTTGCCGCCGGCGCCGACGTGATCCTGCTGCCGGCGCCCGGCACCGTTCCCGGCATCACGCTCGAGTATGTGCGCGAACTCGTCGGCTACGCACACAAGCTTGGCGCATTGACGCTGACCGCCGTCGGCACGTCGCAGGAAGGCGCCGACGAAGCGACGATCCGGCAGATCGCACTGATGGCCAAGATGACCGGCACCGACCTGCATCACCTCGGCGACACCGGCTACATGGGCATGGCGCTGCCGGAAAACATCACCGCGTACAGCATCGCCATCCGTGGCCGGCGCCACACCTACGCACGCATCGCGCGCTCGATCAACCGCTGATCCGGCGTTCGCTCAGTGGCCGGCAGTGGGGCGGGTCATGTCCATCGGCACGATCCAGCGCTCGTAGTCCTCGTCGCTCAGGAAACCGAGCGCCAGCGCCGCCTGCTTCAGCGTCGTGCCGTCGTAGTGCGCCTTCTTGGCGATCGCGGCGGCCTTGTCGTAGCCGATGTGCCGGTTCATCGCCGTCACCAGCATCAGGTTCTTGTCGAGGTTTTCTTCGATCCGATCCAGGTTCGGCTCGATCCCGACCGCGCAGTGATCGTTGAACGCGCGGCAGGCATCGGCCAGCAGTTCGATGCTTTCCAGCACGTTGTGCACCATCACCGGTTTGTAGACGTTGAGCTGGAAATTGCCCTGGCTGCCGGCGAACGCCACCGCGGCGTCATTGCCGAAGACCTGGACGCACACCATCGTCAGCGCCTCGCACTGCGTCGGGTTGACCTTCCCCGGCATGATCGAGCTGCCCGGTTCGTTCTCGGGAATCACCAGCTCGCCGATGCCGCAGCGCGGGCCGCTGGCGAGCCAGCGCACGTCGTTGGCCATCTTGAACAACCCGCCGGCCAGCGTGCGCAGTGCCGCCGACGTCTGCACCAGCGCATCGTGCGCGGCCAGTGCGAAAAACTTGTTCGGCGCATCGACGAAATGGTGGCCGGTCAGCTTGGCGATGCGCGCCGCGGCGGTGGCGCCGAACTTCGGGTGCGCATTGAGCCCGGTGCCGACGGCCGTACCGCCGATCGCCAGCTCCAGCAGGCCCGGCTCGGCGGCGGCCACCGCCTTGAGGCCGAAATCGATCTGCGCCACCCAGGCACCGATTTCCTGCCCCAGCGTCACCGGCGTCGCGTCCTGCAGGTGCGTGCGGCCGGTCTTGACCACGTGGGCGTAGTCGTCGGCCTTCTCCGCCAGCGTTGCGCGCAGTTTTTCCACCGCCGGCAGCAACACCGCATGCAGCTGCTCGACCACGGCGATATGCATCGCGGTCGGAAAGGTGTCGTTCGAGCTCTGGCCACGGTTGACGTGATCGTTCGGATGCACCGGCGTCTTGCTGCCCAGCTCGCCGCCAGCCAGCGCGATCGCCCGGTTGGCGATGACTTCGTTGGCGTTCATGTTCGACTGCGTACCCGAGCCGGTCTGGAACACCACCAGCGGGAAATGATCGTCGAGCTTGCCGGCGATGACCTCGTCCGCTGACTCGGCGATCAGTGCGGCAACATTGACCGGCAACTCGCCGAGCGACAGATTGGCCTCTGCGGCTGCATGCTTGAGGATGCCGAGCGCGCGAATGATCGGACGCTGCCAGCGGAAACGGTCGACACCGATCGGGAAGTTGCCGATCGAGCGCTGCGTCTGCGCGCCCCAGTAACGATCGGCAGCCACGTTGATGGCGCCCATCGAATCGGTTTCAGTACGAAATTCGGTCATCAGTCGACTCCTTGAATCGGGTTCATTAACGAGCTTAGAGCGGTGCCGCCGTCCCTGCCGGCCGGGCCCAGGGCTGCCATTCCGCGTCAACCGCTCGCGCAAGGGTAGTTTTACGCCAAAGCACACCCACGCCATTGCCTGTATGACAGCCACCATCGAATAGAATGACAGGCCCGACGCGACGAGTTCCCCCATGCGCCTGTTTTCCACCCTTTCGCTGACCCTTGCCCTGCTGCTCGGGCCCCTCGCCCATGCCGACGATGGCCCCAGCTATCGCGACCCCGAGGATGGCCAGATCGACCTGAGCGACTACCTGCTCAACCACAAGGGCGTCTTTCCGGTTCCCATCGTCATCACCGAGCCGGCCATCGGTTATGGCGGCGGCGCCATGCTGCTCTACTTCCAGCAATCGATGGCCGAGGCTGCGGCAGAAAGCGAGCAGGAAACGGGGCGCAAGCAACCGCCGGTGATCAGCGGTCTGGGTGGTTTCGCCACCAACAACGGTACTTGGGCGGGCGGCGCATTCCACTTTCACCCGATCGATGGCGACCGCTACCGCTATATGGGCGGGATCGGCAAGGCCTCGCTCAATCTGGACTACTACGGCGCGCTGAACCAGGCTCGCAGCTACAACCTCGACGGGGATTTCCTGTTCCAGCAGTTCCTGTTCCGCATTGGCGACAGCGACTGGTTTGTCGGGCCGCGTTACGGCTACTTCCGCAGCGACATCCGTTTCGGCGACAACAAGGCGACCGAACTGGGAGACGTCGACATCACCCGCAGCATCGGTATCGGCGGGCTGATCATCGACTACGACAGCCGCGACAACATTTTCTTCCCGCGCCGCGGCACCTATTTCGAGGCGGAGCTGCAAATGGCCCGCAGCTGGCTGGGCAGCAGCAGCGACTTCGAAAACTACACCGCCCGCGCCTACACCTGGCTGCCGCTGACGAAAACGCTGACGCTGGGGCTGCGCATCGACGGCCGCACCATCGACGGCGACTACCCTTTCTACTCGCAGCCCTACATCGACCTGCGCGGTATCGAAAAGGGCCGCTACCAGGACCAGAACGCGGCGATGACCGAAGCCGAGCTGCGCTGGGACGTCACACCACGCTGGTCGCTACTGGCCTTCGGTGGCGCGGGCAAGGCCTGGGGACGCTGGCATGACTTCGGCGATGCCGAGACCGTCTACAGCTACGGCACGGGCTTTCGCTACCTGATCGCCAAAAAGCTCGGGCTGGCGTCCGGGCTGGACTTCGCCTGGGGGCCGGATGGCCAGCGGGCGTTCTACATCCAGATGGGCAGCGCGTGGAAATGACCGATCCGGGCCGAGCCGGTAAGCTTGCGGTTTTGCCCGATCCGACGTCCCTGCCGTGAAGCTCAAACCGCTCGTCTGCCTGTTGCCGATTGCCCTGCTCGCCGCCTGCGCCAGCCCGCCCCCCACCGGTTCCGCCACCCAACCCGCCATCGCCAGCGCAGCGGCTGCCGTCGCTGCCGAGTCGGTCACCGTCGCACCACCGGTCGACGTCGCCAGCCTGCCTGCGGAGACCCCCGTCGCCAGTGCGCCGGTCGTCGTCGAACCGCCGCCGGTCCAGCCGGCCAAACCCGCCGGGCTCAGCGCCGCCCAGGCGAAAGTACTGCTGAACAAGGTGCTGCCGGCGAAAATCCCGGGGCGCGCGGACTGGAATGCCGACATCCTCGACGCCTTCACGGCACTGAAGATTCCGTACACGCCCGAGTACTTCTGCGCGGCCGCCGCGGTCATCGAACAGGAGTCGAGCTGGCAGGGTGATCCGGGCGTGCCCGGTCTGCCGGACATGGTCTGGAACAAGATCGGCGAGAAAGCCGCCGACAAGCACGTTCCGCTGATCGCGGTGAAAACGGCGCTGCTGAAATCGTCGCCGACCGGCGAGAGCTACAAGTCACGCATCGACAAGCTGCGCACCGAGCGCGAAATGAATGCGATTTTCGAGGACCTCAGCGCCGATGCCGCGCGACTGGGCCTGCCGCTCAACATGAACAATCCGATCCGTACCGGCGGGCCGATGCAGGTCAGCGTCGCCTTCGCCGAATCGCACGTTCGCGTCTGGCCCTACCCGTATCCGCGCACGCGCAGCGTCCGCGACACCGTGTTCACCCAGCGTGGCGGCACCTATTTCGGCATCGCCATCCTGCTGCAGTACCCGGCGCCGTACGACGACATGCTGTACCGTTTCGCCGACTTCAACGCCGGCCGCTACGCCAGCCGCAATGCGGCGTTCCAGGCGGCCACCGCCAAGCTGAGCGGCCGGAGCATCGATCTTGACGGCGACCTTCTGAGCTACCAGAACGGCCGGCCGGCGGCCAAGGCCAGCGATGTCGAGGAAGCGCTGGCGTCAATCGCCGGCCAGCTGGGCATGAACCGCGACGCAGTCCGCCGTGACCTGATGAGCGAAAAGCTCGTCGGCTTCGGCCAGACCGGCCTGTACAAGAAGGTGTTTGCGCTCGCGGATGCGAAAAACGGCAAGCCGATGCCGCGCGTGGCCATGCCGCAGATCCGGCTGATCAGCCCCAAGATCACCCGCAAACTGACCACCGAATGGTTCGCCAAGCGTGTCGACGGCCGCTACGAGACCTGCCTGGCACGGGCGAAATAAGCCGCCTTCAGGACGCAGCCGATGCTGCGTCCGCGTTGCGCGACGAAGCGCTGCTCAGCGATCGCGCCTCACCGTTTGTGCGTAGGCCAGCGCATCGGGCATGAAGGCGAGGAAGTCGGCCTCGAAGCCGGCGTAGTGCTCGCGCAACTCGTCGGCCGCGCCGGCCAGAGGATTGACACGGCGGATGCGGTGCTCGGCCATCCGGTCCAGCGCGAATGCGACGCTGTCGACATTCCGGTACGACGCGAGCCAGTCGGTCTGCTGCATTTTCGGCAGCACGGCGACGAAGCCGGCCGGCAGGCCGGGCTGGATCGCCAGTTCGGCATACAGCCGGGCGGTGAAGTGCGGCAGCGTTTCGCCGGGAGAAAACAAGGACCAGTGCACGGCCAGAAGATGGTCGTAAAACAGGTCGACCATGATGCCGCCGTAGCGCCGCCGCAGCGGGCTGACGCGGGCACGGCTGGCGGCAAAGGCCGGATGCAGGTCGGCGTAGGCATCGATTTCGCGGTGCAGCGCGACGCCGTCGGCCAGATCCGCAGGCAGAGCCCCCGGCAGGATGCCCTTGACGAAATCACCCGCGACACCGCCAGCACGATCGGCGGGTGCCGGTCCTGCGAGGACGGCGTGGGAAAGGTAGTTCATCGATGCGTCCGGATACGGGCCGGCCTAGCGCAACAGCGGGCCGACCCTGGCTTCGAGCAGGCTGACGAGTTCGGCCTGCATGAATCGATACTGATCCGGAATCCCGAGGCAGACCAGCTTTTTGTCGCGCAGTGCGCCGCCAAAACGGCTGTTCAGCAGCCGCAGGTGGCGCTTTTCCATCACGCAGACCAGATCGGCCCACGCCAGCTGCTCCGCCGACAGCGGCGTCTCGGCATCCGCAGCCAGCCCCGCGGAATCGGTTTCGATCCCGGGCCATGCAGCGAACACCGTTTCGGCGGTCGGGCTGCGCCAGCGGTTGCGGCTGCAGATGAACAGAACCCGTATCACCGGTTGCGCGGCCGGAACTCGATGACCTGCGCGCCGTCTGCTCGCGCTTTGGGCGCGTGCTCCGGTTTCCACGCGTGGCCGTAGACCACTTCGTAACTGCACGGCAATGCGCCATCACGGCGGAACGCTTCGTACTGGCTGGTCACGCGCTGCCACGCGGTCTTGCCCATCATGCCGCGCCGGCGTCCTTCGGTGACATTGTGCGCGCCGATGCCCTTCAGGTCCTGCATCACCGCGCGGACATCGGGATAGGTCATCGTCAGCGTTTCCATGTCCATGACCGGCGTCGAGAACCCGCTGTGCGACAGCGCATCACCGAGGTCGTGCATGTCGATGAAGCGGTTGACGTGGTTGTAGCCGTCGACGCCGTCGAAGGCCGCACGCAGCTCCTTCAGCGTATCGGGGCCGAGCGTCGAGAACATCAGCAGGCCGCCGGGCTTGAGTACGCGCAGGAACTCGCGGAAGGTGGCGTCCGGCGTGTTGCACCACTGGATCGCCAGATTCGACCAGATCAGGTCGACCGATGCATCGGCCAGCGGCAGGGCCTCGATGTCGCCGCACAGCTGCACCGGCCGGTTGCGCTCGAACCGTGACAGCAGCTTCTTCAACCCGCCAACGGCATGGCGTTCGCGCGCAATCTGCAGCATGGCCGGCGCCAGATCGAGTTCGACCAGTTGCGCATCCGGATAGCGCGCCAGCAGCGCCTTGCCCATGTAGCCGGTGCCGCAACCGGCATCGAGCATGAGCCCCGGCTGCAGCCGCACCAGATCGAGCCGCTCGGCCATCCGGTCGGCGACTTCGCGCTGCAGCACTGCCGCTGCATCGTAGCTGGCAGCCGCCGCGTCGAAACTGGCGCGGATCGCCGCCTTGTCGGTGTAGAACGTTTCGCTCATGCCGGCTTCTTGCTGTACTTCTGCCGAAGCACTTCGATGACGACCGGAATGATCGAGACCAGCACGATGCCGATGGCGATAAGGCCGATGTTCTTCTGGATGAAGGTGATGCCGCCGAAGAAGTAGCCGGCGTACAGCAAGGACACGACCCAGACGGCGGCGCCGACGATGTTGAAAAAGACGAAGCGCTTGTAGCTCATCTCGGCCATGCCGGCCACGAACGGCGCGAAGGTGCGGACGATGGGCACGAAGCGCGCGAGGATGATGGTCTTGCCGCCGTGACGCTCATAGAAGGCATGTGTCTTCTCGAGATGGTCGCGGCGGAAGATCTTCGAATCCGGATTGGCGAACAGCTTGTGGCCGAAGTAGCGGCCGATGACGTAGTTGAGCGCATCCCCCGCTACCGCAGCGATGAACAGCAGCACGACCAGGAAATGTACATTCATGTGGCCGCCACCGGCGATCATGCCGGCGATGAACAGCAGCGAATCGCCGGGCAGAAACGGCGTGACGACGAGGCCGGTTTCGCAGAAGATCACCGCGAACAGGATCGCATAGACCCATGGTCCGTACAGATTGACCAGTTGGGCAAGGTAGACGTCCAGATGCAGGAAGACGTCGATCGGGTTGAATTCCATCACAATCCTTTTAGTGTCGCTAGAAACGAGCCGCTTGAACGAGAAACGCCGGCGATGGACTCGCCGGCGGAAATTTGGTTCATGCCTTTTGCATCAAGGGCGATCAGACTACTGCTTCTTCCTTGATTTTCACCGGCTTGACCATGTTCTCGCGCGTCACGCCGAACATCAGCAGCAGCGGCGACGCGACCAGCACCGACGAATAGATGCCGAACAGAATGCCGATCGTCAGCGCCATCGCGAAACCGTGCAGCGCAGAACCGCCGAACACCAGCATCGACAGCACCATCGCCTCGGTCGAACCGTGGGTGATGATGGTCCGGCTCATCGTCGCGGTGATCGCGTTGTCGATCACCTGGGGTACCGTCTTCCCGCGCATTTTCGGCGAACGGAAGTTCTCGCGGATCCGGTCGAACACGACGACCGATTCGTTGACAGAGTAGCCGAGTACCGCCAGCACGCCGGCCAGCACCGTCAGGTTGAACTCCCACTGGAACAGCGCAAAGCAGCCGAGAATGATCACCACGTCGTGCATGTTGGCGATCACCGCCGACACCGCGAAGCGCCATTCGAAACGGATGGCCAGGTAGGCGATGATGCCGAGGCAGACCAGCGTGATGGCCGTCAGACCGTGCGTGACCAGCTCCTCGCCGACCGACGGACCGATGAACTCGACCTTGCGCAGCTCGACGTCCGGGCGCTCGGACTTGAGCACCGTCAGGACTTCGTTTGACAGCTGGGCGCTGGTCTTGTTCTTGATGTTCGGCAGCCGGACCATCACATCACGCGTCGTGCCCAGTGCCTGAACCTGCGCTTCGCCATACTTCAGGTGTTCAACCTGGGTACGGATCTGGTTCAGGTCTGCACCCTGCTGATAGCGCAGTTCCATCACGGTGCCGCCGGTGAACTCGACGCCGAAGTTCAGTCCCTTGATGACCAGAAAAGCCACGGCAAGGACAAAGGTGATCAGCGAGATCGCCGTCGTGAGCTTGCCGTAGCTCATGAACGGGATGTCGCGCTTGATGCGGAAGAATTCCATCTTGTGCGGCCCTTATGCGTTCTTCTGGTCCGGCACCCAAACCTGGCCGATCGACAGCGAGGTCAGGCGGCGGCGGTAGCCGTAGATCAGGTTGATGATGCCGCGCGACACGACGACCGCGCTGAACATCGACGTGAGGATGCCGAGGCAGTGCACCACGGCAAAGCCGCGGATCGCGCCCGAACCGAAGATCAGCAGCGCAACGCCGGCGATCAGCGTGGTGACGTTCGAGTCGAGAATCGTCGCCCAGGCGTGGCTGTAGCCGTTCGAGATCGCCGCCTGCGGCGTCATGCCGTTACGCAGCTCCTCACGGATCCGCTCGTTGATCAGCACGTTCGAGTCGATCGCCATGCCCAGCGTCAGCGCGATAGCGGCGATACCCGGCAGCGTCAGCGTGATGCCGATGGCCGACAGCAGCGCCACCAGCAGCAGCAGGTTGCCGCCGAGCGATACCGCCGAGACCAGACCGAACACGCGGTAGTAGATCACCATGAAGATCGCGATCGCGGCAAAGCCGTAGAGCGTCGAATCGAAGCCCTTCTTGATGTTGTCCTTGCCTAGGCTCGGACCAATGGTGCGTTCCTCGACGATGTTCATCGGCGCAGCCAGCGAACCCGCGCGCAGCAGCAGCGCGGTGTCATTGGCCTCGGCAACGCCCATCGAGCCGGAAATCTGCACGCGACCGCCACCGATTTCGGCGCGGACCACCGGCGCGGTCACGACTTCGCCCTTGCCCTTCTCGACCAGGATCATCGCAATGCGCTTGCCGATGTTGTCGCGGCTCAGATCCTTGAAGATCGTCGCACCGGTCGAATCGAGGTTGAGGTTGACCGAAGCATTGTTGTGCTCGTCGAAACCGGCCTGTGCATCGTTGATGTTGTCACCGGTCAGTTCGACTTCCTTCTTCACCAGAATCGGCACGCTCTGACCGTTGCTACCACGACGTTCGGTCATCAGCTCGGTACCGGCCGGCACATTGCCGCCGATCGCGGCCTGCAGGTTGGCCGGGTCGTCATCGACCAGACGCACTTCCAGCGTTGCGGTCCGGCCGAGGATGTCCTTGGCCTTGGCGGTGTCCTGGATACCCGGCAGTTCGACGACGATACGGCCGGCGCCCTGCTGCTGGATGATCGGTTCGGCCACGCCGAGTTCGTTCACCCGGTTGTGCAGCGTAGTGATGTTCTGTTTGACCGCGTCCTCGGACAGCTTTTGCAGCGCTGCCTGCGGATAGGTCACGACGATCTTGTTGCTGTCGCCCTTGACCGGGGTCACCTTCAGGTTCGGCAACAGCTTGTTGACGACCGGCAGCGTGGCATCGACGGTTTCGGCATCGCGCAACTGGACTTCGACGCTGTCGCGGCCGCGGACGACCGCGCCGTAGCGGATCTTCTTGTCCTTGAGTTCGCGGCGGATGTCGCCGGCGGTCTTTTCGAGCGCCTTGTCGACGGCAGCCTTCATGTCGACTTCGAGCAGGAAGTGCACACCGCCACGCAGGTCGAGACCGAGGAACATCGGCTTGGCGCCGATCGACTGCAGCCAGGACGGCGTTTGCGGCAGCAGGTTCAGCGCCACGACATAGTCGTCACCGAGTGCGGCCTGCAGTGCGTCCTTGGCCTTGAGCTGGGCATCGATGTCCTTGAAACGCAGCTTGACCGACGAACCGTCGAACAGCACGTCGTCCGGGTTCAAACCGGCCTGTTTCACTGCCGCAACGGCGCGGGTCTGCGTCGACGCATCGACCTTGACCATGGTGCGCGCGCTGGAAATCTGCACGGCGGGGCTTTCACCGAAGAAGTTCGGCAAGGTGTAAAGGAAGGCCGCGACCAGTGCCACGGCGATCAATACGAATTTCCACAACGGGTAGCGGTTCATTGCATGCCCTTAAAACCGGGAAAGGCCCGCATGGCGCAGGCCGGAAAACACGCGGGGGCAGCCAAGGCTGCCCCGTTGCGATTACTTGTTGTTCTTGATGGTGCCTTTTTCCAGGCGCTGCGACACCGAAGCGCGCTGCACCAGAATTTCGACGCCTTCAGCCAGTTCGAGCGTGATGTACTGCTCGCTGACCTTGACGATACGGCCCAGGGTACCGCCGCTGGTGACGACTTCGTCGCCCTTTTGCAGTGCATCGAGCATGGCCCGCTGTTCCTTGGCGCGCTTCTGCTGCGGACGGATCAGCAGGAAGTAAAACAGCACGAAGATCACGACCATCGGCAGGAACTGCATGAAACCGGCAGCGGCGGGAACCGCGTCGGCGGCGTAAGCGGGAGCGATAAACATCGATCGGGCCTTTATTGAGAGTGGCAAAAAACGAAGCGGGTCATTCTAGCCCGCCCCCTGTCTGAAATCTACCGACATCCTTCACGCCACGACGGATGCGCCTCCCTAAAATGGGAGTGCCTGCAATAAACGGAATCCCCGACCATGCGAATCGCACAGTGGATTGCCGTCGCGGCGCTGACGGCCGGTAGCTGGGCGCACGCAGACGGTCTGACCGGAGCCGGAACCACCACCAGTACCGAATATCGGTCCGGCGTTGCGGCGTGCATGGAAAAGGCAATCGCCGGGCAGAAAAGTTGCACCGACGATGCGCGCGATGACCGCATGCAGGCCTATGGCACTGCACGGACACCCCGCGCTCCCGACGAAACACCCGGCTGTTACAGCGGCGGGAATCGCAAGGTCCAGATCGACAAGGACTGCAAGGATCTAATCGCAGCCGGTCGCGAACATGCGAGCGTCAGCCCGCGCCTTGATCCGAGAACCGCCAACGTCCCGCAGCGGGCAACCGCTTCAAGCTGCAATGATTGCGGCGTCGTGACCAGGGTCGAGGCAGTCGAACAGGAAGGCGAAGGCGGCTGGACCGGCAAGATCGGCGGCGCGGTCGTCGGCGGCCTGCTCGGCAACCAGATCGGTGGCGGCACCGGCAAGACGATTGCCACCGTTGCCGGTGCAGCCGGCGGCGCCTATGCCGGCAACGAGGTTCAAAAACAGGTCAGCAAGAAAACCGTCTACCAGGTCAGCTTCAAGCTCAACAGCGGGACCACGCGCACGGTCAAGTTCGACAACGCCGACCACGGTTATCGCAAGGGCGACAAGATCCGCTTTGAAAACGGCCTGCTCAGCCACCGCTAGTGGCCGCCGGGGTCAGCCGGCTATGCCCGACCAGAACCGATCGAGCCAGCCCTTCTTCTGCCAGTTGCGCTGGGCGCCGCGCGACAGGAAAAACTCGGTATAGCGGGTATCGCCTTCCTGAATGTGCTTGGTCAGCCAGTTGCGCAGGAAATGCAGCAACTCGAACGTGATCGCCTCACCGTCAGCCACCCGCTGCTGGAAGTCATGCAACTGGGCGATCAGCGCTTCGTGATGCACCTTGTGTTCGTCGTATTCGGGATAGCCGAGGATGCGCATCAGGCTCTCCTCGACGGTGAAGTGGATGCGCGTGTAATCAGCCAGCCGCGCCAGAATCGCCACCGAGGCCTCGCGGCCGTGATGCTCGCGGATCGCTTCGTACAATTCGTTCAGCAGATCGACCAGCACCTTGTGCTGTTCGTCGATTTCCTGAATCCCGACCGACAGGCCGTCGTGCCATTCAACCAGTGGCTGCATCGTTTTCTCCCCATTGTCATGGGGCGACATGCTGCAGACCGGCACCCGCGGCAGGTTTGATCCAGATCAAACCTGCATGGCGGGCTGCGGAAAGCACCTAGCGCAGGCCAATAAAAAAACCCGGCCGGGCCGGGTTTTCTGTCGGGCGGGCTTCGCGATCAGTCGATGCCGCGGGCCCGGTCGGCGTGAAAGCGCGCAACGAAGGCCGGGAAGGCATCGGCGTCGATTGCGGCGCGCATCTCGGCCATCAGCACCTGGTAGTAGCGCAGGTTGTGGATGGTATTGAGCTGCGAGCCGAGGATTTCGCCAGCGCGGAACAGATGGTGCAGATAAGCACGGCTGAAATTCTGGCAGGCGTAGCAGTCGCAGGTTTCGTCGAGCGGACGCTCGTCCATCCGGTGCTTGGCGTTCTTGATCTTGATGTCGCCGAAGCGCGTGAACAGCATGCCGTTGCGCGCGTTGCGGGTCGGCATCACGCAGTCGAACATGTCGATGCCCTGGCTGACGCCATAGACCAGATCCTCGGGCGTGCCGACACCCATCAGGTAACGCGGTTTGTCTACAGGCAGACGCGGCGCGGTGTGCGCGAGGATGCGTTCCATGTCCTCTTTCGGCTCGCCGACGCTCAGGCCACCGATCGCCATGCCGTGGAAACCGATATCGTTCAGACCGGCCAGCGACTCGTCGCGCAGGTCTTCATACATCCCACCCTGAACGATGCCGAACAGCGCGTTCGGATTCTCGAGCTTGTCGAACTCATTACGCGAGCGCTTCGCCCAGCGGTAGGACATGCGCATCGAATCGGCCGCCTGCTTGCGGTCGGCCGGGTACGGCGTGCACTCGTCGAAGATCATCACGATGTCGGAATTGAGCACGCGCTGGATGCGCATCGACTCTTCCGGTGTCAGGAACAGCTTGTCGCCATTGATCGGACTCTGGAACTTCACGCCTTCCTCGGAAATCTTACGAAGATCACCGAGGCTGAACACCTGAAAGCCCCCCGAGTCGGTGAGGATGGGTTTGTCCCACCCCATGAACTGGTGCAAACCGCCGAACTTGCCGATGACATCCAGCCCGGGGCGCAACCACAGGTGAAAGGTGTTGCCGAGGCAGATCTGCGCTTCGATCTCGCGCAGATCGCGCGGCGTCATCGCCTTGACGGTGCCGTAGGTACCCACCGGCATGAATACCGGTGTTTCCACCGTGCCGTGGTTGAGTTCTATCGTGCCACGACGCGCACCACCCGATGTTTTGTGCAGCGTGAACTTCAGACCTTGATCCAATTTCTTTAACCACTCCGTATTTGCCCGCCGGATAAACAGTCCTGCGGCATGTGTAAATCGCCGGGGACAGGCCCCGCGTGCTGCACACTTGGTCGTTCACAGCACAGTTTCGATCGATTTTGTCGCTTGGATGATACAAAGGAATAGCATCATGCGCACTACCAGCATTTTGCTTGGCCTGCTGCTCACCGCCTGTGGTGGTGGTGGCGGAGGGGGCGGCAACGACAGCGGTCCGCCAGTCTCTGGGACGCCAACGCCGGTCACCAGCCCCACACCCGGGACCACGCCGGCACCGACAAGTCCCTTCGCGCTGGACATGCTGGATCAGCACAACCGGGTACGACGCGCGGAAAACGCCGGTCTGGCCGACCTGAGCTGGTCGGCGGACCTCGCCGCCTTCGCGCAGGACTGGGCCAACCGGAGCGCCAGCAACGGTCAATGCCTGAATCTGACCCACCGCAGCGGCAGCGAACGCAACCTCAACGGTCAGGTCACCGGCGAAAACCTGAGCGCCTTCGGCTCGTCTTCGCCGTATTCCGGCTATCAGGACACACCCGCCGGCGTTGTCGGCCGCTGGGCCGCCGAACGCGCCGACTGGAACTTCAGCAGCATGCAGTGCCGGGCCGGCGCGGTTTGCGGCCATTACACCCAGATCGTCTGGCGGGACACCACGGCAGTCGGCTGCGGTCAGGCCCGCTGCGCGCAAAGCGAAGTCTGGGTCTGCAACTACCTGCCGGCCGGCAACGTGGCCGGGCGCAATCCGTTCTGAGACGCCCCCCTGCCCCTCGGCCTTATTCCCCGGTGGCGCGTTCGAGCAGCATCGCGTCACCATAACTGAAGAAACGATATTCACCGGCCACGGCATGCGCGTAGGCCGCCTTCATCGTTTCCAGCCCTGCGAATGCCGCAACCAGCATCAACAGGGTCGATTTGGGCAGATGGAAATTGGTGATCAGCCGGTCGACGACACGGAACTCGTAGCCGGGCGTGATGAAGATGTCGGTATCGCCTTCCGGCTCGGCCAGCACCCCCCGTTGCGACGACGCTTCGAGCGCGCGCAGGCTGGTCGTACCGACGGCGATCACCCGCCCGCCCGCCGCCTTGGTCGCGCGGATCGCTTCCTGCGTCGCCTGAGGAATCGAATAACGCTCGTGATGCATCGTATGGTCGGCGATATCGTCGACGCGGACCGGCATGAAGGTACCGGCACCAACGTGCAGCGTCAGGAATGCCGTGCCGACGCCCTGCGCGCGCAGCTGCTCCAACAGGGCGTCGGTGAAATGCAGCCCGGCGGTCGGCGCGGCCACGGCACCCGGGTCGCGCGCATAGACGGTCTGATAACGCTTGGCGTCCTCGTCGTCGGGCGTGTGGGTGATGTACGGCGGCAGCGGCAAGGCACCGGCCTGATCGAGGATGTCGAGCACCGACTGATCGCCGTCCGTCCCGGACCGATCGAATTCGAGCAGGAACAGGTCGCCCCGGCGCTCGACCATCGTCGCCCACCAGCGTTCGGCAAAGCACAGGCGGCTGCCGGGCTTGGGCGACTTGCTGGCGCGCACATGCGCCAGCGCCCGATGCGTATCAAGCACACGCTCGACCAGCGCCTCGACCGCACCACCGCTCTCTTTCTGGCCGAACAACCGCGCCTTGATCACCTTGGTATCGTTGAACACCAGCAGATCACCCGCACGCAGCAGCGCCGGCAGGTCACGGAACCAGCCGTCGTGCTGCAATTTGCCGTCAACGTGCAGCAAACGGCTCGCACCGCGCTCGGCGGGCGGAAACTGGGCGATCAGGTGTTCAGGCAGGAAATAATCGAAGTCGGAGAGCTGCATCGGGTCCATCACGTAGGAAAATGCTGCGAACAAGCGCGTAGCAAAACTACAGCAGTATACCAGCGCCCCTCGCCAGCAAGCCGCGACCCGCTTGATGGCGCGCCACTTTCAAACACCCGTTTTAGCGCGAAAATGCCGGGAATTTCGTCGAATTTGCTAGACAAGCCCGTTTCGGCTCGGCAAACTCCCGCCGATGATTTGGAACGAGACTGGGAGGTGAGCATGGCAAAAGCCCGCAAAATCCTGGTGCTGCATGGCCCCAATCTCAATCTGCTGGGGGTGCGTGAGCCACAGCACTACGGCGCCGATACGCTGGCGGACATCAACACCCGCCTGACCAAGATCGGCGCACAGCAAGGCGCGCAAGTCGAGACTTTTCAGTCCAACCGCGAATACGAGCTGATCGATCGCATTCACGCCGCTTTTGGCGACGGCACTGACTTCATCGTCATCAACCCGGCTGCATTCACTCACACCAGCGTTGCACTCCGCGACGCACTGGCCGGGGTCAAGCTTCCCTTCATCGAAGTGCATCTATCCAATGTGCATGCACGCGAAGCGTTCCGGCATCACTCCTACTTCTCGGATCTCGCCGTCGGCGTGATCTGCGGCCTCGGGGCCAAGGGCTACGAATATGCGCTGGCCCACGCCCTCGAAGCATTCAAACCGGCGTCCTGAACGGACGTCCCCGTTTCCCCCATAAATGCGTCAATAAGCATTACCTTATAAGAGGGTTGCCGTATGGATCTGCGTAAACTGAAGAAACTGATCGACCTCGTCGAGGAATCCGGCATTGCCGAACTCGAGGTCACCGAGGGCGAAGAAAAAGTCCGCATTACCCGCGTCAACCAGAACGCCGCACCGGCCTACATCCAGCAGCCGATGCAGTTCCAGGCGCCGGCCGCCGCAGCGGCAGTAGCCGCACCGGCCGTCGTGGCCGAAGCCGCTGGCAGCGCGCTGCCGGAAGGCACGCCGGTGAAGTCGCCGATGGTCGGCACCTTCTACCGTGCAGCCAGCCCGGGCGCGAAGTCCTTCGTCGAAGTCGGCCAGCAGGTCAACGCCGGCGATACGCTGTGCATCATCGAAGCAATGAAACTCCTGAACGAAATCGAGGCCGAAACCTCTGGCGTCATCAAGGCCATCCTCGTCGAGAACGGCCAGCCGGTCGAGTACGGCGAACCGCTGTTCGTCATCGGCTGATGCGGTGCCGCATCCGCCTGACGGATGCAGCACGTCTCACGGAGTTCAAAGATGTTTGAAAAAGTACTGATCGCCAACCGCGGCGAAATCGCGCTGCGCGTGCTGCGCGCCTGCCGCGAAATGGGCATCAAGACCGTGGTCGTCCATTCGGAAATCGACCGCGAAGCCAAATACGTCAAGCTCGCCGACGAATCGGTCTGCATCGGACCGAATCCGTCGCCGCAAAGCTACCTGAACATGGCCGCCATCATTTCGGCCGCCGAAGTCACCAACGCCAACGCCATCCACCCGGGCTACGGTTTCCTGTCGGAAAACGCCGACTTCGCCCAGCGCGTCGAGGAATCCGGCTTCGCCTTCATCGGCCCGACCCCCGAGTCGATCCGCGTGATGGGCGACAAGGTTTCGGCCAAGAACGCGATGAAAAAGGCCGGCGTGCCCTGCGTGCCCGGCTCGGACGGCGCGCTGTCGGACGACCCGAAGGAAATCCTCGCGACCGGCAAGAAAGTCGGCTACCCGGTGATCATCAAGGCCGCCGGCGGCGGCGGTGGTCGCGGCATGCGCGTGGTGCACAACGAGGAAGAGCTGCTGCGCTCGGTCGAAATGACCAAGTCCGAAGCCGGCGCTGCCTTCGGCAACCCGACCGTCTACATGGAACGCTACCTGCAGACGCCGCGTCACGTCGAAATCCAGATCCTCGCCGACCAGCACGGCAACGCGATCTATCTGGGTGAGCGCGACTGCTCGATGCAGCGCCGCCACCAGAAAGTGATCGAGGAAGCACCGGGCCCGGGCATCACCGAAGCGCAGCGCAAGAAGATCGGCGATGCATGTGCCGAAGCCTGCCGCCAGATCGGCTACCGTGGCGCAGGCACGTTCGAGTTCCTGTACGAAAACGGCGAGTTCTTCTTCATCGAGATGAACACCCGCGTTCAGGTCGAACATCCGGTCACCGAAATGATCACCGGCATCGACATCGTCCAGGAGCAGATCCGCGTTGCCGCAGGCCTGCCGCTGCGTTACACGCAGAAGGACGTGAAGATCAAGGGCCACTCGATCGAGTGCCGGATCAACGCCGAAGACCCGCTCAAGTTCGTGCCGAGCCCCGGCCGGATCACCACCTGGCACACGCCGGGCGGCCCGGGCGTGCGCGTCGATTCGCATGTGTATCAGGGCTACTTCGTCCCGCCGAACTACGATTCGATGATCGGCAAGATCATTACCTACGGCGACACCCGCGAGCAGGCGCTGGCGCGGATGCGCATCGCGCTGTCGGAAATGGTCGTTCAGGGCATCAACACCAATATCCCGCTGCACCAGCAACTGCTGCTCGACAGCGAGTTCATCAAGGGCGGCACCAGCATCCACTACCTCGAGCACAAGATGCCCGAGATCCGTGCGTTGCTGGAAAAGCAAGGCTGAGCGATCGGCCTGCGATTGAAAAAGGGCCGCTTCGGCCCTTTTTTCATGTTTGTTCAAGCCGTGAGACAATCACGGCCATTACTTTTCAGGAAAGACCGCCATGTCGTGGCAGGAACTGCGCATCACCACCGATTCGAAACATGCCGAAGCGCTGTCGGACGCCCTGTTTGACCTCGGCGCACTGTCGGTGTCGATCGAAGACGCCGCCGCCGGCACCGACGCGGAAAAACCGATCTTCGGCGAACCCGGTGAGCCGGTCGACCAGATGTGGGACCTGAGCGTCGTCGTCGCCCACCTTCCGGACGAGATGGACCCGCAACTGGCCGTTGCCGCTGCCGCCAATACCGTCGGCATCGACCATCCGCATTTCGCCGTCGTCACCGTCGAGGACCAGGACTGGGTCCGGCTGACGCAGTCGCAGTTCGATCCGATCCGGATTTCCGAGCGGTTGTGGATCACCCCGACCTGGCACGAATCACCGAATCCGGATGCGATCAACATCGCGCTCGACCCGGGTCTGGCCTTCGGCACCGGCAGCCACCCGACGACGCACCTGTGCCTGCAGTGGCTGGACGCTAATATCGCCGGCGGCGAAACCCTGCTCGACTACGGTTGCGGCTCGGGCATTCTCGCCATTGCCGCGAAGAAGGTCGGCGCAGGCCAGACCCACGGTGTCGACATCGACCCGCAGGCCATGATCGCGTCGAAGCAGAACGCAGAGCAGAACGGCGTCGAGATCGATTTCTTCCTGCCCGACGCCCTGCCGGCCGGCGAGTACGACGTCGTGGTCGCCAACATCCTGACCAACCCGCTGAAGGCGCTGGCGCCAATGCTGGCCGGTCGGGTCAAGGCCGGCGGCCGGATCGCATTGTCGGGCATTCTGGCCGAGCAGGCCGACGAGATCGTGGCCATCTACGGCGCCTGGTTCGATTTCGCGCCGGCCAAGGCGTCGGAAGGCTGGGTCTGCCTGTCCGGTCGCAAGCGCTGACACGCACTGCAATGATTCCGGGCTACAATCTGCGGCGATGAGTTCGATTACCCGCTGCCCCAACTGTCATACGGCGTTCAATGTCACCGCCGCGCAACTGGCCACCCACAAGGGCAAGGTGCGCTGCGGCAAATGCGCCTTCGTGTTCAACGCGCTGGAATGCATGACGGCGCCGGAGCCGGCCGACCAGCCTGTCGCCTCACCGGACACCGGGGCGCAGATCCCAGAACCGGTCGCCGAGCTGCCGACGCCGCCGGCAGCCGAACTCAGTGTCGCCGAATACCTCGCTCAGCGAACCGAACCGGAACCGGAACCGGAACCGGAACCGGAACCGGAACCGGAACCGGAACCGGAACCGGAACCGGAACCGGAACCGGAACCGGAACCGGAACCGGAACCGGCAACAGTCGACCCTGATCCGGCCACCGCCGCCAGCCCGGCCCCCTCTCCCGTTGACGAAACGCCGTCGGACTACAGGCCGATCCCGACTTTCGACAACGACGCCCTGCTCGCCCTGCCCAAACCGCCGTCGCGCTGGCGCTGGCTGGTCATGGCACTGTCCGCGCTGGCCGTGTTTGCCCTGCTGACACAAGTCGCCCTGCGCTACCGTGCAACGCTGTCGACCGAGGCCCCCTGGCTGCGGCCGATCTACGTGTCTGCCTGCAATGCACTCGGCTGCGACATGCCCTTGCCGAGGCATGCAGAACTGCTGCGCTCGGACTACTCTGAGCTCAGCTATGTGCCCGGCCGGCCCAATCTCGTTCAACTGTCCGCCAGCGTGCGCAACCTTGCGCAGTACGAGCAGGCCTTGCCGACGCTGGAACTGACGCTGACCAACGAGCGCGAAGACGTGGTGGCGCGCAAACGCTTCACCCCTGCCCAATACTTGGCCGCGAGCGAAAAGGGGCGCACGCGGCTCGCGCCGAACGACGAGCTGCGCGCATACCTGCAACTCGACCTCGGCCAACTCGATTCCTCCGGTTACTCCATTTACTGGTTCTATCCATGACGATTCCTGCCGATCTGCTGTACTCCGAAACCCATCAGTGGGCCCGTTTCGACAACGATGGTCTGGTGACCGTCGGCATCACCCACTTCGCCCAGTCGACGCTTGGCGACATGGTCTACGTCGAATTGCCCGCCATCGGCCGACAGGTGAAGCAGCAGGAAGCTGTCGCGCTGGTCGAATCGGTCAAGAGCGCGTCCGACGTCCATTGCCCGCTGTCGGGCGAGATCACCGAAACCAATGCCGAGGCGGTGGACACGCCGGAACTGATTAACGACGCACCGTACGACACCTGGCTGTTCCGGCTGCGGCCGAGCGATCTGGCCGAGCGTGCAGCGCTGCTCGACGCGGCGGCGTACGAGAAGGCCATCGCCTGAATTTGAAATGGCGCTTGATTCCTGCGGAATCGGCGCCATTTTCACAAGATGCGGCTCGCCAGAAGCCGCCTTTTCCAAGCCACATCGACGATACCACTCACCAGGAGCATCCCATGTCCAGCGTTACCCTCGGCGGCAACCCGATCGAAGTCAGCGGCGCTTTCCCCAAGGCCGGCGACAGCGCCAAGCCGTTCACCCTCGTCGGCAAGGATCTCGCCGATGTCTCGCTGGCGTCGTTCGCCGGCAAGAAGAAAGTCCTGAACATTTTCCCGAGCATCGACACGCCGACCTGCGCGACCTCGGTCCGTCGTTTCAACGAATCGGCTTCCAAGCTCGCCGACACCGTCGTGCTGTGCATCTCGGCTGACCTGCCGTTCGCGCAGAACCGCTTCTGCGGCGCCGAAGGTCTGGAAAACGTCGTCACGCTGTCGACCATGCGCGGCCGCCAGTTCCTGAACGACTACGGCGTCGAATTCGCGACCGGCCCGCTGGTCGGCGTCGCCGCCCGTGCCGTTGTCGTCCTCGATGCCAACGACAAGGTGCTGCACGCTGAACTCGTCGCCGAAATCAAGGACGAGCCGAACTACGACGCAGCGCTCAAAGCCCTCGCTTAAGTTCTTTCCGGCACCGTGACTTCGGTCACGCCGCCCGCAGGACCGAATCGGCTAGAATGAACGTTCTAGCCGATTTGCTTTTCAAGGCCTTCAGATGAAGAAATACCTCCCGCTCGTTGTTTCGGCACTGTTTGCCGTGCTCGCCACCGTCCAGTACGCCATGGCCGATGGTCCGAGGCTGACGGTACGTTTCGCCAATCCGGCGTGGAACGGCATCGCCATTCCGGCCGGCCAGCAGTGCGCGCAGCTCGGCGGCAAGGGCAACACACCTGCGCTGAACGTGTTCGATCTGCCCAGCGGTACCGGCGCACTGCAGCTGGAATACAAACAACGCGGCGGCGCCAGCCTTGGCGTCCTGCGCTACGACGTTGCACCGAATGTCGCCAGCGTGCAGCTCTCCAGCGTCACCGGCGCGCAAGCCGTGCTGCCGGCCGGGTACTCGTGGGTCAGCCAGTCCGCCACCGGGGGTTACCAGCCGCCGTGCACCAAGGGTGCGAGCTATTTCCTCGTCGTGAAAGCGCTGGATGCCGGCGGCAAGCCGCTGGGCGAAGGCCGGCTGGAGTTGGGCAAGCTGCAATGAGTGCGCGGCAATGACGGCGTGGCCCGCCACGCTTTTCGACCGGCACCCCGGCTACGCGCCGATCCGCCCGGTGCTTGCACGGTTTGATTGCCTGCCCGACTGGCAGGCATGGCAGGCGCTGGGTTCGCCGGCGTGCAACCGCCTCGGCCTGCCGCTTTCCTTCGTCGATCCGGATTCGCTGACGCAGTATTACGAATCGGAGATCCACGACGCAGGGCGCATCGCCACCCGCCACAACTGGCACGACGGCTTCAATGCCGCAGTCTGGCATACGTTTCCGCGTACCAAGGTCGCGCTGAACGCGCTCCACCACCGCCACACGCAAGGCAACGCGCGCGGGCCCGTACGCGATGCGGCGACCCTGTTCGACGAATGCGGGCTGATCGTCGCCTGTAGTGATCCGGCGCTGACCGACGCACTGGTCGGTCACGACTGGCCCTGGCTGTTCCAGCATCGCCGCGACGACTGGGGCCAGCGTATCGAGGCGCTGTGCTTTGGCCATGCCAATTACGAGTACCTGCTGGCGCCGTTCCGCGGGCTGACCGGCAAATGCTGGCTGGTCGCCGTCGATGACGCTCACTTCACCCTGCCCTTGCCCGAACGGATCAGCGTGCTCGACATGCGGATCGCGGCCGAGATCGACGCCGACCGGCTGGAACGGCCGAAGCAGCTGCCGCCGCTGCCGTTTCTCGGCATTCCCGGCTGGTGGCCCGAGCAGGATGCCGCGTTCTATGCCGACACCGGCTACTTCCGCCCCAAGCGCGCGACCACCTGACGTCGCAACCGCCTTTCGTCCGGTCAGCCGCCGGGCCCGAACCGCTCCTTGCCTTCGTCTGCACCGGTTCCGATGCTGAATCGACCGGCCCGATGCCGGCGACTCACAGAGAGAACATCGAGGAGCAGGCATGAAACGCATTCATTGTTCCGTATTCGTCGCACAGCTCGTCGCCGGCTTCGCGCTGGCGTGCCCGCCATCGGCCCGGCCGCCGTCGGCACCGTTGCCGGCCGGCATTGATGGCCAGCTGCCGCTTGTTCAGCCCGTCATCGCCACGCCGGCCACGGTCGGCGACGATCAGTGCGCCAGCGGCGGTGCCTACAGCGACACCGCGCAGCTCGCGTCGCTGTCGGATGGCGAATATCAGCGCCGCTTCGGCGTGCCCCTTGCCGCGTCGGCGCCGCCTTTCCATGCCGGCATCACGCAGACCGGCGGCGGTTACGACTTCTTTATCAGCACGCCACTCGGCAGCGGCGGCGGGCAAGCGCCGGCGAGCTGGGAAGTCCGCGTCGATGGTCAGGTCATCGCGAGCGGCAGCTGGTTCGAACTGATCGGCGCATGCCCGGCCTCGGACGAGACGTGCAGCTCCCAATCGGCGTGGATCGCCACGACGTCGCTCTCGCCGAGCGCGTTCGATGCCACGCGCTATGTCACCGTCTGGGTCTGCGGCACCGGCGATGCGTGCCGGCCGACGCCGCTGCTGTCGCCGCGATTCAAGCAAGGCATTAGCTGACGCTGCAATCCGCCCAAACGCCGTGTCCTGCGATACGGCGTTGTGCCCCCGTCCGCGAGCGGTATTCAGTACATCGGCTGCGGTCCCCAATCCGAAACAGGCTCAGACCAGCAGGCGCCCCGATTCGTCGAACACCCAGGCATCCTCGTAGCACACCTCGAACAAATGGCCGTCCGGATCGCGGAAATAGCCGGCAACACCCCATGCCGTTTGCGTGGCCGGTTTAACCAGCGTGCCGCCGTGCTGTTCGACCTGCGCCAATGTCTCGGCAACTTCACCCGGTTGGCGGGCCAAATACACGAGCGCGCTGTGCGCGGCCTGCGCCGGCTGCGATGCGGGCTGGCCGGCATCGGCAGCCAGATCGCTGCGTGAAATCAGGCCCAGTACCACACCGCCCAGATCAATCTTGATGAAGCCGGCGTGCGACGTCGGCGCAGCCTGCCAGCCAAGCGCCGCATAAAAAGCCGAGCTGCGCGCAATATCATCGACGCCAAGCAAAATCAGGTTCAGGCGTGCCTGCATCTCTCTCTCCGTGATGGACAATAAGAACGAACGTTCTATATTGCCATGCGGCACCCCGGCTGTCACACCAGCCGGAAGCTGATCGTCATTGCGTCTCTACCGGGATACACCCGAAGCGGGCCATCAAGGATGTTGGGCGGCCCCGCCAGCCTCTGCGGCGAACACGTCACGGGCTGCAAACAGGCCGTTCAGCGCGGCCGGAAAACCGGCATAGACCGCCATCTGCATGATGACCTCGACGATCTCGTCACGCGTGCAGCCGACATTGAGCGCCGCGCGGACATGCACCTTGAGTTGCGGGGTGGCGTTGCCGAGCGCGGTCAGCGCGGCGACGACGGCGATCTCGCGCGACTTCAGGTCGAGTCCGGGGCGCGAGTAGATGTCGCCGAACGGGAACTCGATCAGGTAGCGGGCGAAATCGGGGGCAATGTCGGCCAGCGAGGCGATGACCGCTTCGCCGGCATCGCCGTCGATGTCTCGCAGTCTGTTCAGGCCGCGTTCATAACGGTCATCAGGGAGTGGATTTGCTGCAGGTACGGTCATGGTCAGGCTCCTTTGAGCCTGTCCACCTCCATGCGGCGATACAGGGCGATCTTGTCGGCGAGTTTGCCCAGATGGCTTTGCAAACGCTGAACCTCGGCTTCGACACGAGCGGCATGCGCCTGCAGCAGCTCGCGCCGCTGCAGCAGCGTTGCATCGCCTTCGCGGCGCAGGGCCGCATAAAGCTGCATCTGCTCGATCGGCATGCCGGTTTCGCGCAGCCGGATCAGGAAGCCCAGCCACACCAGATCCGCCTGGCTGTAGCTGCGATGCCCCGAAGCATTGCGCGCAACGCGATCGATCAGGCCGATCTTCTCGTAATAGCGCAAGGTGTCCGCGCTCAGGCCGACCGTACTGGCAAATTCGCTGATGTTCATGGGATGGACAGGGTGAGCCAAGGCTAATACTTGGAGCTTACTCCAGGTCAAGCGCAATGACCTGCCGCCCGTCCGGACTACGGTACCAGCCGATAGCCGACGCCGGTTTCGGTCAGCAGATGCTGCGGCTGCGCCGGGTCGGCCTCGAGCTTCTGCCGCAGGTGACCCATGTAGATGCGCAGATAGTGGCTGTGCTCGACATAGGCCGGCCCCCAGACTTCGAGCAGCAGCTGCCGGTGCGTCAGCACCTTGCCCGCATGACGGATCAGGACCGACAGCAAGCGGTATTCGATCGGCGTCAGGTGCAGCGCTTCGCCGCCGCGCGAGACTTCGCGTGCCACAAGGTCGATTTCAACGTCGCCAACGGTCACCTTGCCGTCGCGGCTTGATGCGTCCTGCCGGGCATGACGGCGAAGCAGCACGCGGACCCGTGCCATCAGCTCGGCAACGCCGAACGGCTTGGTCAGGTAATCGTCGGCGCCTGCGTCGAGCGCGGCAACCTTGTCGCTCTCCTGCGTGCGGGCCGACAGCACCAGCACCGGTACATCGGAGAACGCGCGCAGTTCGCGGACCAGCACGATCCCGTCGCCATCGGGCAGGCCGAGATCGAGGATCAGCAGATCGGGCTGGCGCGTACCGGCCGCGATCAGGCCGTCGCGTACAGTGCCGGCGACATGGCTGACCATGCCCTCGCCTTCGAGGGCCAGCGACACGAAGCGGGCGATCTGCGCCTCGTCTTCGATCACGACGACGGTCGGGGCAAGGGCAGAGAGGGACGACGGGACAGGCATCAGGCAGCTTCCGGCGGGGAGGCGAAAAAGTCCGGGTCGGCATTCGGCAGTGCCGGCGGAGGACGGCGCGGCAAGCGGATGGTGAACATCGCACCGACGGCTTCGTCGTTGGTTTTGGCGTTAACGCTAGCGGCGCTGATGGTACCACCGTGGGCATGGACGATGGCCCGGCACAGCGCCAGCCCGAGGCCGACGCCGCCGATGCTCCCTTCGGCCGTGCCACGGCTGAACTTGGCGAACAGCGCTTCCTCCTGCCCCGTCGGCAGGCCCGGGCCGGTATCACTCACGAGCAGCAGCAGGCTGGCCGGTTCGGCCCGGGCCGCCAGCGTGATCGTGCTGCCCGCCGGCGTGTATTTGGCCGCGTTGTCGAGCAGGTTGACCAGCACGCGTTCGATCAGCACCGCGTCGAACTCGACCAGCGGCAGATCGGCCGGCACGGCCAGCACCACCCTGTGTGCAGCGAGCCGCTGCCCCATCGCCCGCAACGTGGCACCGAACACTTCTTCGACCGACTGCCAGTCGCGCCGCAGCCGCACCTCGCCCGACTGCAGGCGCGCCATGTCGAGCAGATTGGCGACCAGTTCGTTCATCCGGCGGGTCTCGTCGACCAGCTGGACGGCCAGCGACTGCGAGACCTCGGCCAGCGGCTGTGAGGCCAGCGTGCTGGCTAGGCCGTGCAGCACCGTCAGCGGCGTACGCAGGTCGTGCGAGATCGTCGACAGCAGGTTGTTGCGCAGCTGCTCACCCTGCATCGACACCAGCGCCTCCTGAGCGACCTCGACGAAGTGCACGCGCTCCAGCGCCAGTGCGATCTGCGCCGCGCATGTCGACAGGAAGCGCTCGTGTTCGGGACCGGGCTGCCAGTCGCCACGCGGCGTCAGCGCCAGCACGCCGCGCACGCGCACCGGGGCCGCCAGCGGCAGATAGTACGCCGACGACGCCGGCAGCGTTCCGGTACCGCGCCCGGCCGGCTGGCCATGGCGGAACACCCAGTCGGCCACCGCCAGATCGACCGGCGCACCGCCGACGTGCGAGAGCACTTCCTCACGACTCGGCAGAGCCAGCCCGACGTCGGCATCGACGCGCGGCGCCAGTTGCGCCAGCGCGATCTCGACGACCTGCTCATGCGTCAGCGCCGCCGCCAGTGCCTGCGACAACTCGTACAGCGCCGCGGTACGCCGCTCGCGCCGCGTCGCCGCATCGGCCTGGAAACGCAACCGTGCCGACAGCTGGCTGATCGTCAGCGCCACGCCGAGCATCACGATGAAGGTCAGCAGGTACTGGGTATCCGAGACATTGAACGACAGCTGCGGCGGCACGAAGAAGAAATCGAACGCGGCGACGCTGAGCAGCGCCGACGTTGCGCCGGCGGTTCGGCCGAAGCGCACCGACACCAGCAGGACCGACACGAGGTAGAGCATCACTACGTTGGGCAGCTCGACGACCTTCGACAGCGGCACCAGCAGCGCCGACGAAATCCCGCAGCCGATGGCGGCCGCCAGCATCCCGCCGGAGCGACGCCCGAGATCGACCGGTGGCCACCAGGCGCGCTCGGGCGCGTTGACGCGGATGGACTGGATCGCCAGACCCGGTGCCTGTGCGAGCACACGTTCGGCCAGCCCCGAACGCAGCCCCGACAGCCAGCGGCGCGGGGTTTCGCCGATGATCACCGTGCTGACCTCGTGCTCGCCCGCGTAAACGGCGATCGTTGCCGCGACATCGCGTCCGGGCAGCGTCGCGGTTTCGGCACCCAGCGATTCGGCAAACTTGAGCGCGGCAAACAGCCGCGCGCGCATCGCTGCGTCGCGGGACAGACGCGGTGACTCGACCAGCACGGCGAACCAGTCGGTTTTCAGCCGGCCAGCCAGTCTGGCGGCATGCCGCACCAGCCGGTCCGGCTGCTCGGCATACGGCAGCACCACCATCACCCTGCCCTCGGCAGTCGCGGAGCCGCTCGCGCGGCGCTCGGCATCGACGCGTTCGGCGGTGCGGCGCAGCGCCAGTTCGCGCAGTGCAATCAGGTTGGATTTGCGGAAGAAGTGCTCGCGCGCCCGGCTGGCGGCCTCGGCGAGATAGACCTTCCCCTCGGCCAGCCGGCCGAGCAGCTCGTCGGGCGGCAGGTCGACGAGCACGACGTCGTCGGCCGCGTCGAACACGTGATCGGGCACCGTTTCGCGCACCCGCACGCCGGTAAGCTGGCCGACGACGTCGTTGAGGCTTTCCAGATGCTGGACGTTGACCGTCGTATACACGTCGATACCGGCGGCAAGCAGCTCGTCGATGTCCTGCCAGCGCTTCGGATGGCGGCTGCCGGCGACATTGCTGTGCGCCAGCTCGTCCACCAGCAGCAGTCCCGGCGCACGCGCGAGCGCGGCATCCAGATCGAACTCGGACAGCGTACGCCCCTGATGCGGCATCGCGCGCCGGGGCAGCGCCGGCAGGCCGTCAAGCATCGCCTGCGTCTCGAGCCGCCCGTGCGTTTCGACCAGCCCGGCAACGACATCGACACCCTGTGCCGCCTGTGCCCGCGCCTGCACCAGCATCGCGTAGGTCTTGCCGACACCGGCATTGGCGCCGAAGAACACTTTCAGCCGGCCGCGCTGCGCACGCGCTTCCTCGGCCTTGAGTTCGGCCAGCAGTTGATCGGGGTCGGGACGTTGGTCTATCGGCATTGGCGGTCGTTCGAAAAGATTAGGTTCATTCTATGCCCGAGGCCGGTCCGCGGGGCGCGGCCTCGGGAGCAAGCCGGCTCAGGCGCGCAACAACCGTTCGCCCCAGCTCTCGCCGCCGCGTGGACGCGTATGCGGCAGCACCGGCACGATCAGTCGGGTCCGGCCCGGCAGTCGCGAAATCCAGCGGCCGTAAACACGGTCGGCCAGCCGGTGCAGCGCCGTCACGCGGGCATCGAGGTTGGCAAGGATATCGGCCTCGGCCTGCACCGACGCAAAACGGTGCAGGCGGATGTCCTCGGCGTCGCTGCGGCACCACTGCCGCACGCTGTCGGCGGTGACCTCGAGATGCGACTGCAGCCCCAGGTGCGGTCCGATCGCGAAACCCTTGTTCATGCAGTACGTGCCGAACAGCACACGCTTGGCGCCGCGCGGGATTTCGAAAGTGTCGAAATGCCAGTGGAACAGCTCAAGCTCGCGCCGTGCCCCGAACCATTCGACCGCCTCGTCAAAACGCGTCACCAGCACCCGCCCCCAGCCGATGTGCGGCACGCTGTTGCGGCGAACTTGCGCCCCCAGCGTCTTGGCCAACAACTGGCCACCGAAGCAATGGCCGAGCACCGGCCGTTCGAGCCGGATCGCATCGCGCAGCAGGGCCTGCTCCCGGCGCATCCACGACAGGTCGTCGTTCACGCTGGCCGGCGAGCCGAGGATGACCACGCCACTGAACTCGCCCGCGCGCGTCGGCGGTGTTTCGCCGGCATCGACGGCAAACAGCCGCCACGGAATCGCGTGGGCCTCGAAAAAGTCGATCAGATAACCGGGACCTTGCGCCGCATCGTGGCGGCAGATGGCTACAGGCTGCATGGCGTCACTCAAGGTGAAGAACACGCAGCCACTTTAGGGAAGGGCATATCAACGGCGCGCAAAGAAACGGCGGCGCCACATAAAAACGGCGTAAAAACCCGCGCCGGCAAGCAATGCACAGCGCGCGCCACGCAAAACACTTACAAACAACAAACTACATTCGTTATTACTTATTCAGTTGCACGAAATATTGAACACACAATAATCGATGTTCTCATCAACCTTTGCAGGAAACGAGCATGAAACTGCATCAAGCGCTCAACGCCATCTTGCTGGCGCTCGGCGTCACCGCCGCAGCGTATGCGGCCGATGGCATGACGCCGGGCCAATGGCTCGAAGCCAACAATACCCAGATCATCAGCACCAGCCCGGCCTACCCCGACTACACCGATCTCGCCGCCTTCGGCAAGGCGATCGGTGATGCCCGCGTCGTACTGATCGGCGAGCAGACCCACGGCGAAGGCAACGTGTTCGAGCTGAAGAACCGCATCGTCCAGTACCTGCACAAGAAGAAGGGCTTCGACGTGCTGCTGATCGAAAGCGGCATGGTCGACGGCACGGCGCTGTGGGACTACGCCCAGTCCGGCGGCAAGATCGCCGATCAGGCTCCGGGCCGGATTTTCTACATGTACTCGCGCACCAAGGAAGGCCGTGGCGTACTCGAGTACGTCGACAGCCAGCGCACCAGCAAGCGCCCGCTGATCCTCGCCAGCTACGACACGCCGCACGCCGGGCTTGAATCGATCAACCGGCTGCTGCCCGATCTCGAGCGTTTTCTGGCCGCGCGCCAGTCGCCGGCACTGGCCGATCCGCGCTGGCAGGCCTATCTGCGCGCTGCGCAGGCGGTCGTCTCGGACAACTTCAACGGCCCGCCATCCGACGCGGACAAGCAGGCGCTGATCGACCTGACACCGGTACTGCTTGCCGAACTGGACGACAGTGTCGCCGCCAGCGGCCGGATGTTCGATTCGCCCGGTTTCTGGCGCCTGCAGATCGCGAGCATCCGCGCCGGCGCCAGTGACCAGTGGCAGATCGACAACGGCGGCGTGGCATTCTGGGCCGCACGCGACCAGCAGGCCGCGCAGAACATCGCCTGGCTGGCCGACAAGTTCTATGCCGGCAAGAAGCTGGTAGTGTGGGCGCACAACTTCCACGCCGGCGCATTCTGGGGATACACGCTCGGCGACTTCGTCATCCAGCATTTCGGCCAGAAAGACACCTATCTCGCCGGCTTTGTCGGCTATGCCGGCGCCACGCGCAATATGGACAACAGCACGATCGGCGAGATTCCGGCCCCCCGCGCCGGGCTGATCGAAGCCGAGTGGCGCGCAGCCGGCCTGCCGATGGCTTTCATCGACATGAAGCAGCGCAAGAACGTGCCGGACTGGGTCTGGTCGATCTATGCCCGCCCGTTCAACTACACGGACGTGGACTGGCCGATCTTCTATTCCTTCCACGGCCTGTTCTACGTCGACCAGCCGGTACCGGCCACACCGATTCCGTAAAGCCTTTCGGCCACGCCGAGATGCAAAAATGGGGCGCCAAGGCGCCCCGTTTTCATCGCGCGGCAATCACGCCGCAGCGGTCCGGATCGGTTTCTTCAGCGCCCACAGCGCCAGCGCGGTAACCACGGTACCGGCCAGCAGCGCAACCAGATACATCCCGAGATGGGTAATCGCGTTCGGGATTGGCAGCACGAACACGCCGCCGTGCGGCACTTTGAGTTCGGCCCCTGCCGACAGCGAGATCGCCCCGGCGACGGCCGAGCCGAGCATGCACGACGGGATCACCCGCAGCGGATCGCGCGCGGCGAACGGGATCGCGCCTTCGGTGATGAAGGCAATTCCCAGCACCGCCGCAGCCTTGCCCGCATCGCGATCCTCGGCGGTGAAGCGGTTCCTGAACAGCCAGCACGCCAGCGCGATACCCAGCGGCGGCGTCATGCCGGCGACCATCGCGGCAGCCATCGGCGTGTAGATCTGGCTGGCGATCAGCCCGGCGCTGAATGCATACGCCGCCTTGTTCACCGGCCCGCCCATGTCGAACGCCATCATTGCACCGATGATCGCACCGAGCGCCAGCGCGCTGCCGGCCTGCATGCCCTTGAGCCAGGTTTCCATTGCGTGCAGCACCATCGCCACCGGTTCGCCGACGACGTACATCATCAGCAGGCCGACGATCAGCGTCGAGAACAGCGGCAGGATCAGCACCGGTTTCAGCCCTTCCAGATTGCGGTGCAGCCTGATGTGCCGGTTCAGCAGCAGCGTGATGTAGCCGGCCAGAAAGCCCGAAATGATGCCACCAAGAAAGCCCGCGCCGATCGCGCCGGCGAGCATGCCGCCGACCATCCCCGGCGTGATGCCCGGTCGGTCGGCGATTGAGTAGGCGATATAGCCCGACAGCACCGGAATCATCAGCGCGAACGCCGATTTGGCGCCGATCTGGAACAGCGTCCACGCCAGCGTGCCCTTGTGTGCGTCGTCGAAGGCGTAGATGCCGCCGAGCGCGAAAGCCACGGCAATCAGCAGCCCGCCGGCAACGACGAAGGGCAGCATGAACGAGACGCCGGTCATCAAATGCTTGTACGGCCCGCTGAAGTTGTTGCGCGCCTTCTTGGCCTCGGCCGCCTCATCGGCCAGCCCCTGTTTTGGGGGCGCCGCCCCCTGCACCGCCGCACCGGCGATCGCATCCTCGATCAGCTTCACGCCGTTGTTGATCGCACGCTTGGTGCCGGTCTCGAACACGCGCTTGCCGCCGAAACGGCCCAGATCGACCTGCGCATCGGCGGCGATGATGACCAGATCGGCGTCCAGAATCTGTTGTGCGCTCATCGGGCTTTGCGCGCCGACCGAGCCTTGCGTCTCGACATGGATCTCGTGGCCAAGTTTGGCGGCAGCGGCCTGCAGCCCTTCGGCCGCCATGAAGGTATGGGCGATACCGGTCGGGCAAGAGGTGATCGCGACGATCTTCAGCACCTTCGGCACTGCCGCCACGGCGACGTCGGGCACGCCAACTGCCGGCGCAGCCGGGGCGATCCGGCCCAGCACCGCGTCGGCGCCGGTGATCGCCTCGTCGAGGCCCAGCTTGTAGATCTGCTTGCCCTGATACGGCGCCAGATCGACGTCGTCATCGGCGGCGACGATCACGCCGTGGGCGTCGCGCAGTTCGTCGCCGCTCAGCACCTGCTGCACGCCAAGCCGGGTGCGGACTTCGATGTTCAGTGTGAACTTCAGCGTGTCGGCAGCGCGCGCCAGCGCTTCGGCGGCCATCAACGGCCGGGTCAGGCCGTCGCGGCTGGCCACCACGGCGACCAGGGAGGGGGACAATCGGGACATGACTTATTCCTCGGTAGCGTGGGCAGGTGCCACGTGGCTGGAAGGCTGTTCGATGCGGCGGATTTCGACCCGCGCGGCGATCGCGTCGATGTCGGACTGCGCCGGCAAGGCCGGGCCGACGACAGCAAGCTTGGCGCTGGCGCAGGCCACGGCGCGGCGCAGCGCATCGTCGCCGTACCGGCCTTCGAGCTGCGCGGCTATCAGGCCGGCGACCAGTGCATCGCCGGCGCCGACGGTACTGCCGAGGGCGAGTGCCGGCGGCAGGGCTTGCCGGACCGCATCGGCCTCGACCAGCAGCGCGCCCTCCTCGCCGAGCGACACCACCACCTGTGCAATACCGCGCTGCTGCAGTTCTTGCGCCGCAGCGACGACGTCGGCGAGCGTCGGCAAGGCACGGCCGGCCCATTGTTCGAGTTCGCGGCGGTTGGGTTTGACGAGATGCGGCAGTGCGGCCGACGCCGTGCCCGACAGGCTGGCGCGCAGCGCCTCGCCGCTGGTATCCAGCGCCACCTTCACGCCCTGCGCATGCATCAGCGCGGTGATGAAACGGTAGAAACCGGCCGGCACGCCGATCGGCAGGCTGCCCGACAGCACGACCCATGCGGCGTTGCCGGCCAGCGTGTCGAGCTCGCGCTCCAGCGCCTGCTGCGCGTCGGCGTCGACCGTGAACGACGGCAGGTTCAGATCGGTCGTCTGCCGGCGCTGTTCGTCGACCAGCTTGATGTTGATCCGCGTTTCGCCATCGACGCCGACCATGCGGTTGTCGAGGCCACGGTCGTCGAAGAAGCGCTCGAACACCGCCGCGTTGTCGCGACCGAGAAAGCCCGTCACCGTCACCGCCAGGCCGTAATCGGCAAGGCAGGCCGCCACGTTGATGCCCTTGCCGCCGGCATTCCGGGCGGCGTCGGCAGCCAGATTGACTTCGCCGGCGCGCAGCGACGGCAGCGCCACGGTCAGGTCGATCGCCGGATTGCACGTCACTGTCACCACCGGCTTCTGCTTCAGCGCCAGCGATACCTGCTCGCCCAAGGCCTGCAGATCGCCTTGTTCGGGGGCAAGGACATCGTCCCGGGCGGTTTCGCCCACCGCGTCGCGCCATGCATCGACGACATGCTGGCCCGACAACAGTCGTGCCGAAACCCGGCGCAGCAACGGCAGATAGCCGAGGTAAGCCTGTCGGCGCACCATCACTTCCCGGGTGGCGGCATCGGTCATCTCGCTGGCGGCCTCGCGCGTCAGGTGACGCTCGACCCGGCGCAAGGCCAGCTCCAGCGCCTTGCCGGCGACAAGCGGATCGTCCGGGCTCGGCTCGGTGGCCCTGCCCGCAGCTGGCGGGCGGGCCGGCGCTGTGCTCGCGGCAGGCTTGAACCCGGCCGGCGCATTCGCCTTCTCGGCATGGCTCAGCTCGGCAATCGTGGCGCACAGCGCGGCGATCGCATCGCTGGCATCGTCGCCTTCGGCCGACACCGTCAGCCGTGCACCGTACTCGGCGCCAAGCTGCAGCAGCGACACCATGCTCTTGGCGTTGGCGATTTCATCGCCATGGCGGACGCGCAGCTGCGCATTGAAGCGCTTGGCGGTGCCGACCCAGCCGCTGGCCGGCCGGGCATGCAGGCCGCTCGGATAATCGAGAACGATCTCGGCCTTGACCGAAAAATCCGCCACACCGCCGGCCGGCGCCGCTGCTGCCGGCGCTTCGTCGGCCAGCGCGGCGACGATCTCGTTCACGTCGCCGGTCACGAACAGTCTTTCAAGTCGTGCTTCGTCGCCGAGCAGTCGGGTCAGCCGGCGCAGCACGGCGATATGTTCGTCGTTCTGCGCGGCAATGCCGACGATGAAGCGCGCTTTCTCCTCGCCCATCCACATCACGCCCGCCGGCACCTGCAGCACGGCAATGCCGGTCTGCTTCACCAGATGCCGGTCTTTCGGAATGCCGTGCGGAATCGCCACGCCGTGGCTCAGATAGGTGTTCGCCTGGTCCTCGCGCGCCAGCATGCTGTCGCCGTAGGCCGGATCGATGAACCCTGCTTCGGCCAGCAGCGCGGCCACTTCGGCGATCGCCGCCTTCTTGTCGGCCGGGCTGGCGTTCAGTCGCGCCAGTGCCGGGGTGAGCAGTAAAGCCATGTCGGAGACTCCTGTCGGATGACGCAACAATTTGAAAACGTTTTCATCAATAACGTCAATACGGGTTACACCCTTGATGCACCAAGAGCGTCCTTCATCGTGGTGCACCTACGGCTGAAAGCGAGCAAATGCGCCGATTTTGCGTGCACCAATGGTGTACGCAGCCGACAAAAGGCGTTGTCTCACGTCGAAAACCGACAAAATCCAGCCAGCCGGCGCTAGCCAAGGCGGAGCGACGCTGATAGATTACTAGAAAACGTTTTCAGGTTATTATCGATTCATGGCCATGAAACCCAGCATCAAGGACGTCGCCGCTGCGTCGGGGCTGTCGCTGGCGACGGTGTCGCGGGCGCTGGCCGACAACGGCCTCGTCAACGAGCAGACCCGGCAGAAAGTGCTGGCCGCCGCCGAGGCGCTCGGCTACCGGCCCAATCTGCAGGCACGACGGCTGCGCTCGAAGCAGTCGCAGACGATCGGGCTGATCGTTGCCGACATCCGCAACCCCTTCTTCACCGCGGTCAGCCGCGCGATCGAGGATGCTGCCTACCGCGAAGGCATCCGCGTACTGCTGTGCAACAGCGACGAGGACCCGGCCAAGGAAGCGATGTATCTGCGGCTGATGCAGGAGGAACAGGTCGGCGGCGTGATCTTCTCGCCGACGCTGTCGGCCGCCGCCGCCATTGCAGGCACGACGTTCGACTTCCCGCTGATCACGATCGACCGCGCACTCGGCGATGCCGACTGCGTCGCGCTGAACAACCACGAGGCCCTCGACAAGCTGGTCGATCATCTCGTCGCCAACGGTTACCGCCGCATCGGCGGACTGTTCGGCAATACCAGCGCCACCGGCCAGGCGCGACACGATGCTTATGTATCGGCCATGCACCGCCACGGCCTGACGCCCGACGCGCACCGGCTGGTGCCGACGATGGACGCCGCACAGCAGCTGGTCGGCGACCGGCTCGATGCCGGCGACGCGCCCGAAGCGCTGATCGCCAGCAACGGCCTGACCCTGCTTGGCGCGATGCGCGCCATCCGCCAGCGCGGGCTGCGCATTCCCGACGACATTGCGCTCGCCGGCATCGACAACGAGGCATGGACCGAACTGGTCGAACCGGCGCTGACCGTGATCGGCCAGCCGACGTACGACATCGGCGACACCGCGATGCGCATGCTGATGAACCGGATCCACGAACCCGCGCTGTCGCGCCGCGTCGTCGCCCTGTCGGGCGAACTGATCGTGCGCGATTCGACCCGCCCCCGAACTGCCTGACGGAGATTGCCATGCCCACTTCCACGCGCCCGCGCAACGCGCTGTACGCCCAGTCCGGCGGTGTCACCCCGGTCATCAACGCCTCGGCCTGGGGCGTGATCGATACCGTGCGCCAGCATCCGGAGCGGATCGGCTCGCTGTTCCTCGCCCGCAACGGCATTCTCGGCGCACTGAACGAGGCGCTGATCGACGCGGCAACGCTCACCGACGCGCAACTGGCGTCGCTGAAAACCACGCCGGCCGGTGCTTTCGGCTCCTGCCGCCACAAGCTGAAAAAGGATGCCGAGTTCGATCGGCTGGTCGCACTGTTCGAGGCGCACGACATCGGCTACTTTTTCTACAACGGTGGCGGCGACTCGGCCGACACCTGCCTCAAGGTCGCCGAACTGGCACGATCGCGCGGACTGGACCTGACCGCCGTGCACGTGCCGAAAACCATCGACAACGACCTGCCGCTGACCGACTGCTCGCCGGGCTTCGGCTCGGTCGCCAAATACATCGCCACCTCGGCGCGCGAGGCCGGGCTCGACATCGCGTCGATGGCGCCGACGTCGACCAAGGTCTTCATCATGGAAGTCATGGGCCGCCACGCCGGCTGGACCGCCGCCGCTGCCGGCCTGGCGGCCGCCAACGCCGACACGCCGCCGCACCTGATTCTGGTGCCCGAGATCGCCTTCGACGAGGCACGCTTCATCGCCGCGGTGTCGCAAACCGTCGAACGCGTCGGCTATTGCGTGGTCGTCGCGTCGGAAGGTATCCGCGACGGCGAAGGCCGCTTCCTCGCCGAGAGCGGTGCCACGGATGCCTTCGGCCACGCCCAGCTCGGCGGCGTCGCGCCGGTGCTCGCCAATCTGGTCAAGGAGAAACTGGGCGCCAAGGTGCACTGGGCGGTCCCCGACTACCTGCAGCGCGCATCGCGCCACATCGCCTCCGCCACCGATCTGGAACAAGCGATCGCCGTCGGCCAGGCTGCCGTTGGCTTCGCACTCGAAGGCAAAAAGAGCGTAATGGCCGCCATCGTCCGCGATCAGGCCACGCCCTACCGCTGGCACGTTGACGCGGTGCCGCTGTCCGACGTTGCCAACAAGGAAAAAACACTGCCGCGCGATTATCTGGACGCCGAGGGCTACCGGCTGACCGAAGCCGGCCGTGAATACTTCGCGCCACTGATCCGTGGCGAGGCCTTCCCGCCGTTTGTCGAAGGCATGCCGGCACTACCCAACTGGCACTTCGACGACGTGGCCAAGCGGCTGGTGCCGTTCAAGGGGTGAACGCTCGCCGCGCGGGCATGACGGCATGCGTGCAATCCGGACACCGCCCAACGGCTGCCGTTGAACGGTCGGATGGCACGACAACATGCTACCCTGCGCGGCTACTTTTACCGTGCTCCGGAGTCACCTCATGTTTACCTGTCTGAACCAAGCTTGCGAAGCGAAGTGGAAGCCCGAGGAAGTCGAAATCACGAACGAAGGCCAGGGCGAGCTGTTCCGCTGCCCCCTGTGCCGCGCCCGCAACTACGTGACGCGCAGCGTCAACGCCGACGGTTCGGTCATCTACAAGCAACTGCCGCCGCCGCCCAGGATCGGATAACGGCTGCGGCCGGTACGCCGCTCAGCGCAACTGCGCAGCAAGCACCTTTCTGGGCACGACCGGCACCAAAGCCACCGGCGGGCCGATCACCGGGGTGTTCAACGGTGCCGCCGCGCCGATCATGATCACGATCGAGTTGCTGCCGGGATTGAGATCGGGATTGGGGTTCTGCTTCCAGTTGTTCATCATCCACACATTGCCGGAGCGGTCGATCTGGCCGCCGGTAATCCGCTCGAGCGAATTGCTGAGATAGCCGGTTGGCGGCGAGATCGGATCGCCGACCTTCATGCCCGGCGGGCATTTGCTGGTATCGGTGCCGCAGAAGCGGCTGATGCCGGTCAACGCGGTCGTCGGCGTGACACCGACGCCGTCCGGGCCAAAATTGAACACCCACACCGTATCGTTGCCGTCGACCGAGATCCCCCAGGGCACGGTGATGCCGCCGCCGGTAAACGGCGAGCCCGGATACGGGTCGTGGCTGCCCCGCTGAAACAGCGTGATCGACGGGTTCTTGGCCGGGCCGACGTTCGACCTGTCGGGGCACGGCGCATCCAGCCAGTCCGAATTGGCGACCCAGACATTGCCCTTGCTGTCGGCCGCGTTGCCGATCGGGTGGCTCAGCAGCGGGCGCGCCGGGTCGCCGCCTGTGTTCCCCAGCGTTTTGATGATGCTGCCGTCCGGCGCAAGCACCACCACGGTATTGCCCTTGTTGGTCGTGACCCAGACGTTGCCGTCCAGATCGACAACGGTGCCGAAGGGCTTGAGGTTCGGCAGTGCGCCGGCGGCGAGCACGCCGAGCGGGATATTGACAGCCCGGGTCGGATCGCCATCGGGAATTTTGGTCACCGAATCGTTGCCGCAATTGGCCAGCCAGATGTTGCCGGCCTGATCCGACGACGTGCCTTGCGGCCACGAAATCTTGCCCTGGGTAAAGCCGGTGGCCGGTGAAATCGCCGAACCGTCGGGCCGGAATGCCGACACGCTGTTGTGCGGTGCTTCCAAAGGCGTGCCGATGCAGGGCGGGTCTTCGAAGCCGAAATTGCCGGTCCAGATATTGCCGCTGGGATCCAGCGTAATGCCGAAGCCGGCGCCGCTGAGGCCACCACCAAAATAGGGCGAACCGGGCACGATCTGCGCCGATGGCGAGAACCGGAGCAGACTCAGGCCCGCACAGGTCGGCTGACCACTGTACTGCGGCTCGTAGTTGTCGTTGGCCCAGGCATAGCCCTGCGCATCGAAGGCTATATTGCCGACACCGTTGAGGAGATTGCTCGGGTTCTGTTCGCTGTAGAAGCCACCGGTCACCTTCAGAAACAGCAGCCAGTTGGTCGGGCGCGCCGCCAGCCCCGGATACGGCGCCGGCGCGGCCTGTGCGAGGCGGAAGATCGGGTCGGCCGCACTGTCCGGATAGCCGGGATACGCCGGGTACTTGACGATGTTGGACAGCGCCTGCAGCACGTTGACCGGTGGCACACCGCCAGGCGGGGTTGCGGCAGCGAACAGTTGGGCGCAACGGTCTTGCGCCGCGACACAAGCGGCGACGACATTGGCCAGCGAATTGAAGGTCGCCAATGTCGAGGTCGCATCACCATTCGGGGACGACGAAAGCGCGGTGCCGACCGCGCCGGAAACCGGGTTCGCCAGATTGGTCGCCATCTGCGCAGCGTTGCGCATGCCGATGGCGTCGCCGGCGATGCCGGACGCGCTGATGAACTGCGCAAACGCATTCCCGGTGGCGACCGTGGTGCGGTCGTTCACGATGACGGGTGCGCCGACCGCGCCGTTGTCGGTACCGATTGCGCTGGCCAGCATCGCCGCGCCTGAACTCGCCTCGACGAACAGGATGGGCTGCTGGTTCGCCTGCGCGTCGGACAAGGCGTAATCGATCGCAAAGCTGCCGTCACCGCTGGTCGTCGCCTCGCCCAGCAGCACCCACGCGGCCGGGTCGCCGGAAAAGCTCGCGTACAGCTCGACCTTGTAGTTGCCGACGCCAACCGACCGGCTCTGTACCTGCCCCGAGAGCCTCAGCGGGTTTTCTGACGGCGAATCGTCGCTGACGCATCCGGTCAACGCTAGCGCCAGACCGACCGACAACGCAATCGCCCGCCACAATCCGCCGCGGTGCAGATGCAGAACCCGTAGTCGCTGTTTCATGCTCACCGCCCTGCTGGTCGACGCCGTTGGAGACAAGGGGAAAAACGCGAGGAAGCTTTTTCAAGCTAATGGAGCCACACGGGCTTATCCAGCCTTTTTCAACGCGTAACCGACGTGCTACCGGCGGAGATTCTCGACAAACTCGGGATGCTGGCCGCCATTGCTCAGCCAGACTGACGCGGCCCCGTCTCGCTGAAGGACGTTGCGCCGCTGCGCTTCGAGCCGGGTTTGCGGCTGCGTGGAAGCATCAAACCAGTACGTGTCGCACTTCGGCGAAGAAGTCGTACACCTGCTGCTCGACGGCCGGATCGACCATCGTCTCCGGCCGCCGTCCGCGCGGACAGGCCAGTTTTGGCGTGGTGCCGAACAGCCGGCAGATGATCGGCCGTTCGGTGTAGACCTGACAGCCCTTGGGGCCGAGGTGCGGGCAACTCAGCTCGGCCAGCGCCGCATCGAGCTCGGCACGGGTCTTGCGCGGCAGGCGGGCCATTTCCTCGCTCGACGTCGTCACCGGCCCGCAGCAGTCGTGGCAGCCCGGCTCGCATTCGAAGGACGGGATGCGTTCACGGAAAAAGCGGATGGTCTGGGCGTGCGGGGTCATTGGGTCACATCGGGCTGGGCTTGCCCGCAATCTACGCGCATTGCGGCTCGATGCCAGTGGCACATTGCCAATACTCCCCCGCCGGGTCGGATGCGGGATCGGATATCGCGGTCTTTTCACCGCTCGGCAAAACCTTGCCGGGCGCCCTTCAATTCCGTATCCGGGTTTTCCGGAGTTCGCTGGGGGTCACCCCGAACAGGTCCTTGAACTTGCTGGTAAACCGGGATTGCGAATGGTAGCCGCACCGCTCCGCAATCCGCCCGATCGGCGCCAGCGTGGTTTGCAGCAAGTGCAGGCCATGGCCCAGTCTGGCGCGATTGACGATGTCGGTCAGGCTGACACCTTCGGCCTGCAGCTTGCGCCGCAATGTCGATTCGCTCATTGCCAGCGCGCTTGCCAGACGGTCGACGCTCCACTTCCCGGCAACATCTCCGTTGACCAGTGCGTGCACCCGGTGGGCAATACCCGGCGGCTCGACGAATGACGCAACGCCCTCATGACCCGACAGGTAAATCAGCTGAAGCAGCTCTTTTCGTCGCAGATGCCAGATTGCCGCGGGCGCGCACGCCGACCATTCGACGAATTGCTGCAATGCCTTGGCCAGAACGTCGTCCATTTTCCCGTGGACACTGGCGCCGGCCTGCTGCCTCAAGCCGTTGAACTGGTGAAAATCGCTGTAGTCGAGTTCGATCAGCACCGCGAAATAACCGTCGCCGCCCGGAATATTCCGCATGTCCACGCCGGAAGTGCTCGACAGGAAAAAGAAATGCCCGGCCGGACATGCCACTCCACCATCCGGCCCCAGCGTTTTGACCCCTGCAAGCACGAAGATCAACAACGGTTTTGCAATCGGCGCATTGAGAATGCGTTGCTCCAGCACCGACGAATACACCGAGAACGGCAACGTGGCCGACGCATCGCATGCCTGCTGCGCCAACGCCATCAAGGCCTGCATTTTCATCTGTGGATCCATTGTCGGACTGGACTCAAGCCGGGCGGCAAGCATACCAAGCAGGGCAACGGCCGACCACGCCGCTGCCGCCCGGATCAGGATCAGTCCCGCCGATACAGGGCCTCGATCGTGCTCGAAGCCAGCGTATTGGCACGGACCATATACCCCGTCAGCGCCGCCGATGCGTCTTTCGGCAGTTCCAGCTTGCTGGACAGCGCGAATACGGTGAATTGATAACGGTGCGTGCCGTGGCCTTTGGGCGGGCAGGCGCCACCAAACCCGGCAACGCCATAATCATTCCTGATGCTGATGCTGCCCTCCGGACTCCGGCTTTTGCCCGGATCACCGGCACCGGCCGCCAGGCTGTTGACGTTCTTCGGGATATTCACAAGCTGCCAATGCCACCAGCCGCTGCCGGTCGGCGCATCGGGGTCATAGGCCAGCACGGCAAATGCCGCCGTTTCTTTCGGCGCCCCCGTCCAGGACAGCTGCGGCGACACGTTATCGCCACCGCATCCGAAGCCCTGAAATTCCTGCGCGCGTTTCATCATTTCACCCTGAACGATATCCATGCTGGTCAGCGTCAAGGTCTCTGCCAGGACCGGCATTGAAATGCACAGGGGCAAGATCAAGTTCAAAAGCGTACGACACATCATGATTCGCAATTCCGGTTGGGTGAAAACCCGCCCATCTTATGAATTGCAGCACGCGCCGTTTAGTCGGAAAACCGTCATTTTTTGTCCCTGAACACCGCTCGGACGCGGCATCGCCGCAAAGGCCGTCAGCGCACTTTGCGGAACGTCAGGTTGATCCGTGTTTCACCGAGCAGTGGATGGCTGCCTGGCTTGATCGGCAGCACGCCGTGGTAGCGCAGCCGCGAAGGCCCGCCCCAGACGACGACATCACCATGGGCGATCGGAATCCGCACCTGTTTGTCGCTGCGCTCGAAGCCGCCGAACAGGAATACCGCCGGCAGCCCCAGTGACACGGAGACGATCGGGTGGTCGTAGTCGAGCTCGTCCTTGTCCTGATGCAGGCTGAGCCGGGCGCCGATGGCGTAGCGGTTGATCAGGCAAGCTTGGGGCGTGAAACCGTCGAACCCGGATTCGCGCGCGGCGTCGAGCGCCAGTTCCGCGAACGCCGCCGGCATCGCCGGCCATGGCCGGCCGGTTTGCGGATCGGTCGCGTCGTAGCGGTAGCCGCGCCGATCGCTGACCCAGCCGAGCGAGCCGGTGTTGCTCATCGCCACCGACATCGTCTGCCCGCCCGGCGTGACCAGATGGCGGAACGGCGCGCCGGCGGTGACCGCTTCAACGCCGGCCAGCAGCGCCGGCACCAAGGGCAGCGCGAAGCCGCGCAACACCACGGCACCGGGCGCGAGGTCTTCGCGCCAGTCGGGCAGCGAGTCGGCAAACAGGTCGGCAGTCATCGCAGGTTGCTCGTCATGCGCTTCACTGGGCATCGTGGAAGATGATGCCGACAGTATGCCGCGTCCCGGCGCGCACCCGGCTGACGCCATGACGCATGGCGACGCGGTAAATACCGCGCGTGCCCTGCACCGGCCGCTGGTTGACGGCGAACACCACCGCGTCGCCCTGCCGCAGCGGCACGACCTCGGCGCGCGACTGCATCCGTGGCCGCTGTTCGGTCAGCACGAACTCGCCGCCGTCGAAATCCCGCCCCGGCTCGGACAGCAGGATCGCCAGCTGCAGTGGAAACACATGCTCGCCATACAGGTCCTGATGCAGGCAGTTATAGTCGCCGGCACCGTACTGCAGCAATAGCGGCGTCGGCCGCAGCTGGCCGGCTTGGTGGCAGCGGGCGATGAAGTCCGCATGGTCGGCCGGATAGCGCACGTCCAGCCCCATCGCCGCATTCCAGCGGTTGGCGATCGGCACCAGCAGCGGGTACAGCGCGGTGCGCAAGCGGGCGACGATGTCCGGCAGCGGATGGGCGAAGTATTTGTATTCGCCGCGGCCGAAACCGTGCCGTTCCATCACCACCCGGCTGCGAAAGCCCGCATCGCCGGCGTACAGGCCGGCGAGCGCCTCGCAATCGGCAGGGGACAGCAGGCCGGGCAGCAGCGCCCAGCCTTGCACATCCAGCGCGGTTTCGACACCGGTCCAGTCAAGCGCGGCCAGCGGCGCATGCAGTGGCGCGTTCATTCCCTCGTCTCCGCCCCGCGCGCTTCCAGCGCCAGCAAAGCCTGCTTGCGTTCCACGCCCCAGCGGTAACCGGAGATCGTACCGTCGCTGCGCAGTACCCGATGGCAAGGCACCACGACGGCCAGCGGGTTCGCGGCGCACGCCCCCGCGACCGCGCGGACCGCTGCCGGCGCGCCCAAGGCCCGGGCCAGCTCGGCATAGCTGCGCGTTTCGCCCGGCGGAATCTGCCGCAGCGCCTGCCACACGGCCTGCTGGAACACGGTGCCGCGCGCGTCGAGCGGCACGGCAATCGCGCGCGAGGGCTGGCTGATCAGCGCCAGCACCTGTGCGAGCAGCGCCACTGTCGTTTCGTCGCCCTGACCGATCCGCGCTTTCGGAAAGCGTGCCTGCAGATCGTCGAGCAGCGATGCAGCCGCATCGCCGATCAGCACCGCACAGATTCCGCTCGCACTCTGCGCGACCAGCACCGTGCCGAGGGGCGATTCGCCGCAGGCATGGCGCAGCACTTCCGGCTGCACGCGCGGCCGGCAGCGTTTGCACGGCCGGAAGCCGGCGGCTTCGGCGGCATCGCAACTCGCGTGGAAGGCGACGTTCTCCGGTTTGGGGCGCGCGCCACACGACGGTCGGCAATACACCCCGGTCGTCGCGACCGAGTAATAGAACGTTGCTTCGCGGTCGCGGGTGAGCACGGCGGCCCAGCGTGGATCGGACTGCGTGGTCAGGGCACGCGCGGCGGTCGGGTTCGGCTTCATGATCGGCTCCCGTAGAGATCATGGCCTCATGCTGCGCCCGCGCCGGTAACGCCGCACTCCGGTTCTTGCGCACGTTTCATTTCCCCGGATCAGCATCGGCTGATGCAGCTGTTGTACCGGCCGCTTGCCCGCACTCCGGCACTTGAGTCCCCTATCCGGTGCTGGCAATTTGGCAACACATGACAATGTCATGCAATCAAGCAGAAAGACACCAAGGACAGGGGAATTACCAATGAAACACATCATTTACGCCATCCCGCCCCGCCACCCGGCATCGGCAAAACCACCCGGTACGCGCCTGCACCGGCTGCTGCTCGGCGTACTGCTCGCTACCGGCATGCACGGCGCGCTTGCGGCAGCCTGGCAGCCGGGTGCCGTCTATCTTCAGGGCGATGTGGTGACGCATCAGGGACAGGAATGGCAGGCCCGCTGGTGGACCCGCGGCGACACACCGGCTGCCGGCGTAGCGCCATGGCTGGCTGCGCCGGCCGAAGACGCGGCCGGTGACTGGCAAGCCACTCGCGCCTATGCCGCCGGCGAGCTGGCCGCACTCGGTGGCGAGCTGTATCAGGCGCGCTGGTGGACACGCGGCGACGCACCAAGTGCCGGCAGCCCGGTCTGGCGAGCGCTCGGCACCGGCGTCAACGGCCGGCAGTTCGTCCGCGTACCCGGCGGCAGCTTCGTGATGGGGGCGACGATCGCCGGCCCGGTCAACTACCCTAACGAATATCCGGTCCACACGGTCACGCTGTCGCCATACTGGCTCAGCGCCACCGAAGTCACCTACCGCCAGTTCGACCGCTACACCCGCGCCACCGGTCAGGCGCCGCTCAGCTCGGCCGACATGGGTGGCATCGACATGGGTCGGGGCGAGAATCCGGCCGTCAACGTCACGTGGTGGGCGGCAATCAAGTACGTGAACTGGCTGAACCAGCGCAAGGGCTGGCCCAGGGCATATGACGAAACGACCGGCGACCTGCTCGACGCCGCCGGCCAGCCCACGCTCGATGTCGCCAAGGTGATCGGTTACCGGTTGCCGACCGAGGCCGAGTGGGAGTACGCGGCGCGCGATCGCGGCCAGGACATCGTCAACGCCTGGGGCAACGGCGCACCGCTGGTCAACGGCAAGCCGGCGGCCAACATCGCCGACAGCAGCTTCAAGCAGTATTTCGAAGACCTGCTCGGCGAGCCGTTGCCTGCGTGGCTGGTGCCGTGGCCGGTGACCGACGGCTACGCACGGCAGGCGCCGGTGGGTAGCTTCGTCGCCAATTCACTGGGTCTGTACGACATGTCCGGCAGCGCGTGGGAATGGACCGGCGACAAGGCGCGGACCTACACCACGCAGGCGCAGACCAACCCGGTCGGCACCGGCGACGCGCCGGGGCGGGTGATGCGCGGCGCCAGCTGGGACAACGGTCAGGACATGCACATCACCGACCGCTACGCCGGCGACCCGGCCGAGTCGACCTCGGCCACCGGTCTGCGGCTGGCCCGCTCGGTCGTCGCCGGTCAGGCGAACGACAGGGAAGACTGAGGGCGCCGACCCTGGTTGAAAAACACCCCGCCGTCGGCGGGGTGTTTGCTCAGGCCGTTGCCGCCTCGACCACCCGCGCGCGATTGAGGCCCGACAGCAAGGCCTTGATCGCCGCGGCAACGATGTTGCGGTCGGTACCGACACCGAAGCCGGACGGGGCTCCGTTCACGGCCATCTCGATGTAGCACGCCGCCTGCGCGTCGGCGCCGCCCTTGAGCGCGTGCTCGTGATAGTCGTGCACGGCCAGCTCGATGCCGGCACTGGCCAGTGCCGCGACGAAAGCGGCGATCGGGCCGTTGCCGGTGCCAATGACGACGCGCGATTCGCCCTCGTACGCCAGCTCGACTTCGATCACGGCCCCGCCCGAACCGGAATCGCCACTGGCGCCACCGGTTTCCTCGAGGCTGTGGCGCACGTAAGTCCATGGCGCAACGCGATCAAGGTATTCGCGGCGGAACAGCGCATGGATGTCATCCGGCGTGACCTCGCGGCCGGTCGCATCGGACTCGCACTGGATCGCGCGGCTGAACTCGATCTGCAGTCGCCGCGGCAGCTCGAAACCGTGCTCCTGCTGCAGGAGGTAAGCCACGCCGCCCTTGCCCGACTGGCTGTTGACGCGGATCACCGCGTCGTAACTGCGACCGACGTCGAGCGGGTCGATCGGCAGGTAGGGCACTTCCCAGACCGCATCGGCGCGCTGCTGCGCCAGCCCTTTCCTGATCGCATCCTGATGCGAACCGGAGAACGCCGTGAACACCAGATCGCCGGCATACGGATGGCGCGGATGCACCGGCAACTGCGTGCAGTACTCGGCGGTACGGCGGATCGCATCGATGTCGGAGAAATCCAGCCCCGGATGCACGCCCTGGCTGTAGAGGTTGAGCGCCAGCGTCACCAGATCGACGTTGCCGGTGCGCTCGCCGCTGCCGAACAGGCAACCTTCGACGCGGTCGGCGCCGGCCATCACCGCCAGCTCGGCCGCGGCCACCGCGCAACCACGGTCGTTGTGCGGGTGGACCGACAGGATGATGCTGTCGCGCCGGGCCAGATGCCGGCTCATCCACTCGATCTGGTCGGCATAGGTGTTCGGCGTGCCCATCTCCACCGTTGCCGGCAGGTTGATGATCATCTTGCGATGCGGGCTCGGCTGCCAGACGTCGGACACCGCGTCGCAGACTTCCTTGGCGAAGTCGATTTCGGAGCCGGAAAACACCTCGGGCGAGTACTGGAACACCCACTCGGTTTCCGGATGCCGGGCCGTAGCCGCCTTGACCATCCGCGTGCCGTTCACCGCCAGCGCCTTCACGCCGGCCTGGTCGGTATTGAACACGATGCGGCGGAAGTTCGGCGCGATCGCGTTGTACAGGTGGACGATGGCGCGGCGTGCGCCGACCAGCGATTCGACCGTCCGCTCGATCAGGTCCTCGCGCGCCTGCGTGAGCACCTCGATCGTCACGTCATCGGGAATCCGGCCCTCATCGATCAGCTTGCGGACGAAGTCGAAATCGGTCTGCGACGCCGACGGAAACGCCACCTCGATTTCCTTGAAGCCGATGGCGACCAGCGTCTCGAACATCCGCAGCTTCTTCTCGACGCTCATCGGCTCGATCAGCGACTGGTTGCCGTCGCGCAGGTCGGTGCTCATCCAGATCGGCGGCGCGGTCAGCACGCGATCGGGCCAGGTGCGGTCCGGCAAGGCAATCGGCGTAAAGGCACGGTACTTGGTGGCGGGCTGGGCAAGCATCATCGACCTCATTAATTGGACATTTTGTAAATAAAACCAAATAGATTCATTTGAAAATCTACAAAACGTCCCTGAATTCGTCAACAAAAATTCAGAAACAGCACCAAATCTTGATTTTACCGTCACAAAATCGGACATAAAGTCCGAAATTAATGCGCAACATTCAGAAAAACCGTCGTTTACGCAATTTTTATATCCCTGCCCCGCCTTTTACCGGGGTCTTTATGCCGTCCTCCCTAGAGTTCGGGGTGAACAGGTGCCCGCCGGCTTTTGCCGCAACAGACGCCTGACCTACCACCCAGGGAGAAAGCCATGGACCTCGCTTACCTCGCGCTCACCGGCCTGATCGCCGCGCTGATATTTCTGCTGATCCAGCTGTGCCACCTCACGCGGAGGCCGTCATGACCGCGATTGCACTGCTGGCCGGCGCGGCCGCCATCGGCCTGCTCAGCTACCTCGTCTACGCCCTCTTCAATCCGGAGCGTTTCTGACATGAACACCAATGCTGTTGTGCAGCTCGCGCTTTACCTCGCGGTGCTGCTGGTTCTTGCGTGGCCGCTGTCCGGCTACATCGCGCGCGTCATGCGCGGCGAACACCTCGGCCCGACCCGGCTGCTCGCACCGGTCGAGCGGCTGTTCTACAAACTCGCCGGTGTCGATGCCGGACGGGAGACCGGCTGGAAGTCGTACGCGGTCGGCCTCGTGCTGTTCAACCTGATCGGCGTCGTCGCCGTTTACACGCTGCAGCGCCTGCAGGGCGTGCTGCCGCTCAATCCGCAAGGCTTCGGCACGATCAGCCCGGATTCGTCGTTCAATACGGCGATCTCCTTCGTCGCCAACACCAACTGGCAGGGTTACGCCGGCGAATCGACGATGAGCTATCTGACCCAGATGCTCGGCCTGTCGGTGCAGAACTTCCTGTCGGCGGCGACCGGCATCGCTGTGGTGATTGCGCTGATCCGCGGCTTTGCACGCAAGAGCCTCGACACCATCGGCAACGTCTGGGCCGACCTGACCCGCGTGACGCTGTACGTGCTGGTACCGCTCTCGCTGGTCATCGCCGTGCTGCTGGTCGGCCAGGGCGTGATCCAGAACTTCAAGCCGTACACCGAAGTGCAGACGGTTCAGGCGACGGTCTACCAGACCGCCAGGCTCGATGCGCACGGTGCACCGGTCAACGGCGCCGACGGCAAGCCGCTGATGGTCGACACCGCCGCGACGACGCAAACCTTGCCGATGGGCCCCGTCGCGTCGCAAGAGGCGATCAAGATGCTCGGCACCAACGGTGGCGGTTTCTTCAACGCCAATTCGGCGCACCCGTACGAAAACCCGACGCCGCTGTCCAACTTCATCGAGATGCTGGCGATCTTCCTGATCCCGGCTGCGCTGTGTTTCGTCTTCGGCCGCATGGTCAGCGATCGTCGCCAGGGCTGGGCCGTGCTGGCCGCAATGACCGTGCTGTTCGTCACCGCCTACGGCGTCACCGTCTGGGCCGAGCTCGCGGGCAACCCGGCGCTGCAGCACGCCGGCGCCGCCAGCAGCATCAATATGGAAGGCAAGGAAACGCGCTTCGGCATCGTCGCGTCGAGCCTGTTCGCAACGATCACCACCGCCGCGTCGTGCGGTGCGGTCAACGCAATGCACGATTCGTTCACGCCGCTGGGCGGCATGGTGCCGATGGCGCTGATGCAGCTCGGTGAAGTGGTGTTCGGCGGCGTCGGCTCGGGGCTGTACGGCATGCTGGTGTACGCGATCCTCGCGGTGTTCATCGCCGGGCTGATGGTCGGCCGCACGCCGGAATACCTCGGCAAGAAGATCGAATCGTTCGAGATGAAGATGACCGCCATCGCCATCCTCGCCACGCCGATCCTGGTGCTCGCCGGCACGGCGATCGCCGTCAGCGTCAGCGCCGGCCAGGCGGGCGTGCTCAACCCGCAGGCGCACGGTTTCTCGGAAGTCCTCTACGCGTTCTCGAGCGCGGCCAACAACAACGGCTCGGCCTTCGCCGGTCTGTCGGCCAACACGCCCTTCTACAACGTGATGCTCGGTCTGGCGATGTGGTTCGGCCGCTTCGCGATCATCGTCCCGGTGCTGGCCATGGCGGGTTCGCTCGCCGGCAAGCAGCGCCTCGCAGTGACTGCCGGCACGCTGCCGACGCACGGCCCGCTGTTCGTGGTGCTGCTGATCGGCGCGGTGCTGCTGGTCGGCGCGCTGAACTACATCCCGGGGCTGGCGCTCGGCCCGATTGTTGAACACCTGCAAATGATTGGCTGATTCGTACCGGGCCCAGCCGGGCCCGGACGATACCCTTCAGGGGAATAGAGAAATGACCAAACGACTCGAAGTGCCGGACGAAATCGGCACCGACCAACGCACCGGCAGTGGTGCACGCAAACTGCCGCTGCTGGACCCGGCGTTGCTGATGCCTGCCGTGACCGATGCGTTCAAGAAGCTCGCACCGCAAGTGCAATGGCGCAATCCGGTGATGTTCGTCGTCTACGTCGGCAGCATCCTGACCACGGTACTGTTTGGCCAGGCACTGTTCGGCACCGGCGAAGCGCCGGCCGGCTTCATCGGCGCGATTGCGGCCTGGCTGTGGTTCACCGTACTGTTCGCCAACTTCGCCGAAGCACTGGCCGAGGGCCGCAGCAAGGCGCAGGCCGAAGCCTTGCGTGCGACCAAGAAGAACGTCATCGCCAAAAAACTGAAGGTCGCCAAAAAGAGCGCCTACGAGCTGATCGACAGCCCGAGCCTGCGCAAGGGCGATCTGATCCTGATCGAAGCCGGCGACACGATCCCGATGGATGGAGAAGTGCTCGACGGCGTCGCCTCGGTCGACGAATCCGCGATCACCGGCGAATCGGCGCCGGTGATCCGCGAATCGGGCGGTGACTTCTCGGCCGTCACCGGCGGCACCCGCGTGCTGTCGGACTGGATCGTCGTGCGCGTGTCGGTCAACCCGGGCGAGGCCTTCCTCGACCGGATGATCGCGATGGTCGAAGGTGCCAAGCGCCAGAAAACGCCGAACGAGATCGCGCTGACCATCCTGCTGGTCGCACTGACCATCGTCTTTCTCGTCGTCACCGTCACCTTGCTGCCGTTCTCGCAGTACAGCGTTTCGGTCGCCGGTGCCGGCACGCCGATCACGATCACCGCGCTGATCGCGCTGCTGGTCTGCCTGATTCCGACCACGATCGGCGCGCTGCTGTCCTCCATCGGCGTCGCCGGCATGAGCCGGATGATGCAGGCCAACGTGATCGCCACCTCGGGCCGCGCGGTCGAAGCCGCCGGCGACGTCGACGTGCTGCTGCTCGACAAGACCGGCACGATCACGCTCGGCAACCGTCAGGCCTCGGCCTTCATCGCCGCACCGGGCGTCACCGAGCAGCAACTGGCCGATGCCGCGCAGCTTGCGTCGCTGGCCGACGAAACGCCGGAAGGCCGCTCGATCGTTGTGCTCGCCAAACAGCGCTTTGCCCTGCGCGGCCGCGAACTCGCCGCGCACCAGGCCGTGTTCGTGCCGTTTACCGCGCAGACCCGCATGAGCGGCATCGACTACGACGGCCGGCAGATCCGCAAGGGTGCACTCGACGCGGTGCGCCAGCACGTCGCCGATCTCGGCGGGCTGTTTCCCGATGCCGTGGCCAAGGCCGCCGACGACGTCGCCCGCCGTGGCGCCACACCGCTGGTCGTCGTCGACGGCACCACCGTGCTCGGCGTGATCGAACTCAAGGACATCGTCAAGGGCGGTATCAAGGAACGCTTCGCCGAACTGCGCGCGATGGGCATCAAGACCGTGATGATCACCGGTGACAACCCGCTGACCGCCGCGGCCATCGCCGCCGAAGCCGGCGTCGATGACTTCCTCGCACAGGCCAGACCGGAAGACAAGCTCAAGCTCATCCGCGACCATCAAGCCGAGGGCCGGCTGGTCGCGATGACCGGCGACGGCACCAACGACGCCCCGGCGCTGGCGCAGGCCGACGTGGCCGTGGCGATGAACACCGGCACGCAGGCTGCGAAGGAGGCCGGCAATATGGTCGACCTCGACAGCAATCCGACCAAGCTGATCGAGATCGTCGAGATCGGCAAGCAGATGCTGATGACGCGCGGTTCGCTGACGACGTTCTCGGTCGCCAACGACATCGCCAAGTACTTCGCCATCATCCCGGCGGCGTTCGCCGCCACCTACCCGCAGTTGGGCGCGCTCAACGTCATGGGCCTGCACTCGCCGGCGTCGGCGATCCTGTCGGCGGTGATCTTCAACGCGATCATCATCGTCTTCCTGATCCCGCTGGCGCTGAAAGGCGTGAAGTACCGCGCGCAATCGGCGGCACAGCTGCTGCGCAACAACATGCTGATCTACGGCCTGGGCGGCCTGATCGTGCCCTTCGTCGGCATCAAGCTGATCGACCTGCTGCTGGTTGCACTGCATCTGGCCTAACGGAGAAACACCATGAACATTTCCTCCCAACTCCGCCCGGCGCTGACGATCTTCGTGCTGCTGACCGCACTGACCGGCGTGCTCTACCCCGCCGCCGTCACAGGTATCGCCCAGGGCGTCTTCCCGAACCAGGCCAACGGCAGCGTCATCAGCAAGGACGGCCGCGCCGTCGGCTCCGGGCTGATCGGCCAGAACTTCACCGAGCCGCGCTACTTCTGGGGCCGTCCGTCCGCCACCGGACCGATGCCTTACAACGGCGCCGGCTCGGGCGGCAGCAACCTCGGCCCGACCAATCCGGCACTGTTTGATGCGGTCAAGGCCCGCGTTGCCGCGCTGAAGGCCGCCGATCCGGGCAACACCGCGCCGGTGCCGGTCGACCTCGTCACCACCTCGGGCAGCGGCCTCGACCCGGACATCAGCCCGGAAGCCGCCGCCTACCAGATCGGCCGTGTTGCCAAGGCTCGCAATCTGTCGATCCCGCAGGTCGAGGCGCTGGTCGCCGCGAACACCACCGGCAAGCAGTGGGGCTTTCTCGGTGAAGCACGGGTCAACGTGCTGAAGCTCAACCTCGCACTCGACGCGCTCGGCAAGTAAAGCACCACCCTCCGTGCGCCTTGATACGCCCGCCTCGTGCGGGCGTTTTTTTGAATGCAAAAAGCCCGCGCGAGGCGGGCTGAAGGGACGGACTGGCGCAGTCGGCTCAGTTGGCGATCAGGCCGACCGCGCGTTCGCTCACCGCGTTGCCGCCATTTTCGCTGACGCTTTCGATGCGTTTGGCATCCTGCATGCGGTAGCTCGTCAGAATCTCCTTCCCTTCACGCAACGAGCGGGCTCGCAACTGAACCTTGTCGCCCGAGACCGTCAGTTTGCCGACACACGGCCCATAGACCGGGTGATCGAAGTTGCGCCACTGGCCAAGGCCGTAACTGTAGGTCGCGCGGTCCTGCTGCTGCCGGTTGCGGTAGTCGGCAACGATTTGCACGCCGTCGGCATCGAGCCTGAACTGCGGCTTGCTTTGCCAGCCCAGACCGGAGAACTGCGCCGTTTTGCCGTCGAGCCGTTTGAACCATGCGGGCAGGACCGTTTTTTCCGGCTTCGGCGCCATGGCCGCCAGTCTTTGCTGCAAACGTCCCCACGCAGCATCGTCAAGCGGAATCGGCCCTTGCCGCTTGAGCTCCTGCGCAAAAAACTGCTCCAGCATGTCGGGCGTCATCCACGCACCGTTGCCGTTGGCATCGGAGCTGGTCAGCATGGCGACGACCATCCCCAGTTTGGGAGCGACGATCAGCACCTGTCCGCCCCAGCCTTGCGCCGAATAGTTGTGCCCCGAGCCGTCGACCCACCACTGGTAGCCGTACTGCGGCACCCAGCCGAACGGCGGCACGGTCCTGATCTGCGCTTGGGTTGCATCGTGCACCCACGCCGCCGGCACGATCTGCTTGCCCTGCCACTGGCCGTTTTGCAGGAAAAGCTGACCGAACCTGGCCAGATCGTCGAGCCGCAGCGTCAATCCGCGCCCACCGATGAGCGCGCCTTGCGGATCAACCGGCCAATGGTAGTCGCTGATGCCGAGCGGTTTGAACAACCTGTCATCCGCAAACGCCGCTTCGGATTCACCGCCGAGGCTGTCCTGCAGCATCAGCGACAACAGATGCGAGCCACCGCTGTTGTAGACAAAGGTCTGCCCCGGCGCTTCGGCCATCGGCTTGTCGAGCACATAGTGCCGCCAGTTGGCACTCCGCACGACCTTGCTCGGGTCTTCCTCCTCCGAGAAGCCTGCCTCGTACCATTCGAATCCCGAACTCATCGTCAGCACGTCTTTCAGCGTGGCCGGGCTGTCGCACAACGCGCCACGGCAGTCCTTCAGCAAGGCGTGCACCGGCGTCGTCACCGGGCCGATCTTGCCTTCACCCTGCGCGATACCGACCAGGGTACTGACGAACGATTTGGCCACCGAATTGAGCTGGTGGGGAATGTCGCCGCGATAAGGCGGCGTGTAGTGCTCGAACACCAGCTTGCCGTCGCGCACGATCACGAGGCCATCAAGGCTTGCGCCGTTGCGCGACACCATCGCCAGATAGTCGAGCATTTTCCCGATGCTCGCCGGCGAAATGCCGACCGTCTCCGGCCGCGCCCGCGGCCAGCCTGAATCGGCGGCCCCAGCCGGATGCAGCGCCACCGCACAGCATGCGGCCGCAAGGAAAATTTCAATTTTATTCATCATCAAGTCAGCAAACGAAAACATTCGAGTATACCCGGCGCGCCGTGGCCGCGTTCGATGGCGGCAATGCCAAGGTTGTGCTGTGCATGCAGCCGTTCCCGGGCCGCTGAATCGATCCTCCCGCTGCGCACACCATCACGGGCGGCGATTGGCACGCGCCGCATCGTTGTACGAATGCGAATCGACCGCATGCCGATGCAAAAAACCAACCGTTCATCTGCCTGCCTGCCGCTTGAAGGACGCATTTTTCGAGGCCGGGATGCCCCGAAGGACGGCAACGGACCGATCTTCAACTCTTACAAAAAAGATGCGTAAATCAACCAAAAAGATGTAGTGATGTAGTCAAATAAAGCCTTGCAAGGGTGCAACCCGAAATGCACCACCGCGCCCAACCCCTTGCATTGCATCACTTTTATGGCCTGCGCAATGGTGCAACCCCTAGGGATTATCCGTAGTTGTACCGGTCGAACTAGATCGTACTATGGACCGAACATTCAACTTGTAAGCAACGGACATGGCCAATACCACGCTGGGGATCAAGGTTGACGACGCATTGCGGACACGGATCCGCGACGCCGCGCAAACGCTGGAACGCACGCCGCACTGGCTGATCAAGCAGGCGATCTACGCCTATCTGGAGCGTGTGGATCAGGGCGTGCGGCCGGCCGAGCTCGGCAACGGTAGCACCGCCGAGATCGACGAGGCGCAACCGGCCACCGATGCCCTGTCGGTCCCCTTCCTCGAATTCGCCCAGAGCATTGCGCCGCAATCGGTGCTGCGTGCAACGATCACCGCCGCATGGCGCCGACCGGAGACCGAGTGCGTACCGCTCTTGATCGAGCAGGCCCGCCTGCCGAACGCCCAGATGGGCGAACAGGTGCAGGCGCTGGCGCACAAGCTCGTGGCCAAACTGCGCGGCAAGCGCAAGGGCGGCGGCGTCGAGGGGTTGATCCACGAATTCTCGCTGTCGAGTCAGGAAGGCGTCGCGCTGATGTGTCTGGCCGAGGCGCTGCTGCGCATTCCGGACAAGGCCACCCGCGATGCGCTGATCCGCGACAAGATCAGCAAGGGTGACTGGCATTCGCACCTCGGCAACTCGCCATCGCTGTTCGTCAACGCCGCGACCTGGGGGCTGATGCTCACCGGCAAGCTCACCGCGACCAGCAGCGAGGCCGGTCTCTCGAAGGCGCTGACCCGGCTGATCGGCCAAGGCGGCGAGCCGCTGATCCGCAAGGGCGTCGACATGGCGATGCGGCTGATGGGCGAGCAGTTCGTCACCGGTGAAACGATTGCCGACGCGCTGGCCAACAGCCGCAAGTTCGAGGCCAAGGGCTTCCGCTATTCGTACGACATGCTCGGCGAAGCGGCGACGACCGAGGAAGACGCGCAGCGTTACTACGCGTCGTACGAACAATCGATCCACGCCATCGGCAAGGCCGCCCACGGCCGCGGCATTTACGAAGGCCCGGGGATCTCGATCAAGCTTTCCGCGCTGCACCCCCGCTACAGCCGCGCCCAGCAGGAACGCGTGATGAGCGAGCTGCTGCCGCGCGTGAAGGCGCTGGCACTGCTGGCCCGCCGCTACGACATCGGCCTGAACATCGACGCCGAAGAAGCCGACCGGCTCGAACTCTCGCTCGACCTGCTCGAAGCGCTGTGCTTCGACGCCGACCTCGCCGGCTGGAACGGCATCGGCTTCGTGGTGCAGGCCTACCAGAAGCGTTGCCCCTTCGTGATCGATTTCATCATCGATCTGGCCCGCCGCAGCCGGCACCGGATCATGGTGCGGCTGGTCAAGGGCGCGTACTGGGACAGCGAAATCAAGCGCGCCCAGCTCGACGGCCTCGAGGGCTATCCGGTCTACACCCGCAAGATCTACACCGACGTCTCGTACCTCGCCTGCGCGAAAAAACTGCTGGCCGTGCCGGACGCGATCTACCCGCAGTTCGCCACCCACAACGCCCAGACGCTGGCAACGATCTACCATCTGGCCGGCGCCAACTACTACCCGGGCCAGTACGAATTCCAGTGCCTGCACGGCATGGGCGAACCGCTGTACGAGGAAGTCACCGGCTCGCTCGGTGAAGGCAAGCTGAACCGGCCGTGCCGGGTGTACGCCCCGGTCGGCACGCACGAAACGCTGCTGGCCTACCTTGTGCGCCGGCTGCTGGAAAACGGCGCCAACACCTCCTTCGTCAACCAGATCGCCGATGAAAAGATCGCGATCGAGAGCCTGATCACCGACCCGGTCAGCGCTGCCGGTGCGATCAGCCCGGTCGGTGCCCCGCACGACAAGATCCCGCTGCCGCGCGCGCTGTTCGGCTTCGAACGCGCCAATTCGGCCGGGCTGGATCTGGCCAACGAACAGCGGCTGGCATCGCTGTCGGCAGCCCTGCTCGCCGGCGGTCACTGGCGTGCCGTGCCGCTGCTTGGCGACGACACCGTCAGCACCGCCGAAGCGCAAGCCGTCTGCAACCCGGCCGACCGCCGCGATGTCGTCGGCAGCGTGACCGAAGCCGGTCTGGCCGACGTCGAGGCTGCGCTGCAGCACGCCGTCGCCGCTGCGCCGATCTGGGCCGCGACGCCGGTTTCCGAACGCGCCGCCATCCTGCGCCGCACGGCCGACCTGCTCGAAGCGCAGATGCCCTCGCTGCTGGGCCTGATCGTCCGCGAGGCGGGCAAGACACTGGCCAACGCCGTCGCCGAAGTGCGCGAGGCGGTCGACTTCCTGCGTTACTACGCGGCGCAGATCGAGCACGAATTCGACAACGACAGCCACCGCCCGCTCGGACCGGTGCTGGCCATCAGCCCGTGGAACTTCCCGCTGGCGATCTTCATGGGTCAGGTTGCTGCGGCGCTGGCCGCCGGCAATCCGGTGATCGCCAAGCCGGCCGAACAGACGCCACTGATCGCCTTCGAAGCGGTGCGCCTGCTTCGCGAGGCCGGCGTACCCACCGGCGCGGTGCAACTGTTGCCGGGCCGCGGTGAAACCGTCGGCGCGACGCTGGTCGCCGATGCCCGCATCCGCGGCGTGCTGTTCACCGGCTCGACCGAAGTCGCCCGGCTGATTTCGCGCACGCTAGCCGACCGGCTCGACCCGCAAGGCAGGACGATTCCGCTGATCGCCGAAACCGGCGGCCAGAACGCACTGATCGTCGATTCGTCGGCGCTGCCCGAACAGGTGGTGTTCGACGTGCTGAACTCGGCCTTCGATTCGGCCGGCCAGCGCTGCTCGGCCCTGCGCGTGCTGTGCCTGCAGGCCGACGTTGCCGACCGTGTGCTGACCATGCTCAAGGGCGCGATGCGCGAGCTGAGCATCGGCAATCCGGACCGCCTTGCCACCGACGTCGGCCCGGTCATCGATGCCGAGGCGCAGCAGAACATCGAGCGCCATATCGCCAAGCTGCGCGGCGCCGGCTTTGAAATCAGCCAGCTGCCGCTGCCGGCGGACGCACGCCACGGCACCTTCGTGCCGCCGACGCTGATCGAGATCGACACGCTGGCGTCGCTCGAACGTGAAGTCTTCGGCCCGGTGCTGCACGTGCTGCGCTACAAGCGCGATGCGTTCGATGCGCTGATCGACGACATCAACGCCACCGGCTACGGCCTGACCTTCGGCGTGCATACCCGCATCGACGAAACCATTGCCCACGTCACCAGCCGCATCCATGCCGGCAACCTGTATGTAAACCGCAACGTTGTCGGTGCCGTCGTCGGGGTACAACCGTTCGGTGGCGAGGGTCTGTCGGGGACCGGCCCGAAGGCCGGCGGTCCGCTTTACCTGTCCCGCCTGTTGTCGCGCCGGGCTCGGCCGGTGGCTGCGCTGCCTGCTGCACCAAAACAGGCACTGGACGCAGTTGCGGCTTACCGCGATGGACTCGCCGCACAAGGTGCGGACAATGCGGTCGCCCGTTGCAACCGTTACCTGACGACCTCGCCGCTGGGCGCCGAGCTGATGCTGCCCGGGCCGACCGGTGAAACCAACCGCTACCGCCTGACGCCGCGCGGTCCGCTGCTGTGCCTGGCCTCGACGCTGGCCGGCGCACAGGCCCAGCTGGCTGCGGCACTGGCCAGCGGCAATGTGGCGTGCTTCGTCGACAGCGCGGCGGCCAACATGCTGCTCGGCAGTCTGCCGGCAGCGCTGGCGTCGCAGGTACGCCGCGTGACGGCCGACGAGATCGACACGGTCACCCCGGTCGGCGCAGTGCTGTTCGAAGGCGACAGCGATGCGCTGCTGGAACTCGGCCGCCGGATCGCCCGCCGCGATGGCCCGATCGTGCCGGTGTTCGGCCTGTCGAGCGCCGAAGTCGAGGCCGGTGACGACTACGACCTGCTGCGGCTGTTCGCCGAGCAATCGGTGAGCGTGAACACCGCTGCTGCCGGAGGGAACGCCAGCCTGATGACGATCGCGTAGCACGTCCTCGCACACGGCTCGCCGGCAGGACGCTTGCCCGGTCGTTCCAAGAGGCCCTGCCGGCCGCTCGGAACGCCGGAACCCGCCCAGCGGCTGCGGAACCGGCATGAATGCTGGAAAGCACCTACATCAGATGAATCAGCGCCTGGTGTAGGTTTGGTTGAAAGGTTTGTTCGTAAGCCATTTACGAGTTTGTTTCGCCAGCCCCGAAGGCTGACGGCATTACCCCTGTAGCAACGGACTACAGTCCATCTAGGAGAAGGCACGATGAAGTCGAACATGAAGCAACTGATTGCCATGACCGGTCTGGGCCTCGGCGCCCTGTTCACCGCGCAGGCCCACGCCGATTACTCGGTGGCAATCGCAGGTCCGATGACCGGCGCCTACGCGTCGGCCGGCGAGCAGATCAAGCGCGGTGCGGAAATGGCCGTTGCCGACATCAACGCCAAGGGCGGTGTCCTCGGCCAGAAGCTGAAGCTCGAAATCGGCGACGACGCCTGCGATCCGAAGCAGGCCGTGTCGGTGGCCAACGCCATGGTCAACAAGAAGATCGTCTTCATGCACGGTCACTGGTGTTCCAGCTCGACCATCCCGGCTTCGGACATCTACAACGAAGCGCAGATCCCGATGGCAACGGTGTCGACCAATCCGCAGGTCACCGAGCGCGGCCTGAAGAACATCTTCCGCATCATGGGTCGCGACGACCAGCAGGGCGGCATCGCCGGCGGCTACATCGCCTCGCACTTCGCCGGCAAGAAGGTCGCCGTGATCGACGACAAGAGCGCCTACGGCAAGGGCCTGGCCGACGAAATGGCCAAGGGCATGACCGCCAAGGGCCTGAAGCCGACGCTGCGCGAATCGATCACCGCCGGTGAAAAGGACTACTCGGGTCTGGTCTCGAAACTGAAGGCAGCCAACGTTGAAGTGCTGGCCTACGGCGGCTACCACACCGAAGTCGCGCTGATCCTGCGCCAGGCCAAGCAGGCCGGCATGAAGCTGACCGTGATGGGCGGCGACACGATGAGCAACAACGAGCTGGTCACCGCCGCCGGCGGCAATGCCGACAGCGTGATGTTCACCTTCGCGCCGGACGCACGCGCCAACCCGGCCGCCGCCGAAGTCGTGAAGCAGTTCCGCAACGCCAAGGTCGAGCCGGATGGCTACGTACTCTACGCCTACGCGGCCATGCAGCTGTTCCAGCAAGCCGCAACCCAGGCCAAGAGCGTGAAGTACGGTGACCTGCAGAAGGCACTGTCCAGCGGCACGTTCAACACCGTGGTCGGCAAGCTGTCGTTCGATGCCAAGGGCAACCTGAAGGCACCGGGTTTCGTCGTCTACCAGTGGAAGGGCAACAAGTACGAGATGGTCAAGTAAGTCTTGGCTTGACCCGTCCGCGCCGGCTTGCCGGCGCGGCACCCGGGCCGGTCGGCATCGCCCCCAGGCCGCCGGCCCGCACGCACCACAGGAGCCCAGGGAGACCGGGCACCAAGCCCGACTCCTTCGAGGTCGCGTTTCCCGCCGTCCAGGCCGGAACGCCGCCCCTCCACCTCATCTTCCGGAGCAAGTCGTCATGATGGGACAATTCATTCAACAGCTGATCAACGGCCTTACGCTGGGCTCCGTATACGGCCTGATCGCGCTGGGTTACACGATGGTGTACGGCATCATCGGCATGATCAATTTCGCGCACGGCGACATCTACATGATCAGTGCGATCATCGCCGTCACCGTGCTGACCCTGCTCGGCTCGCTCGGCATCATGGCCGTGCCGGTCGCGCTGCTCATCACCCTGGTCGTCGCGATCGTGTTCACCTCGGTCTACGGCTGGTCGGTCGAACGGATCGCCTATCGGCCTTTACGCAATGCCTCGAGGCTGGCGCCGCTGATCTCGGCGATCGGGATGTCGATCTTCCTGCAGAACATGGTCCAGCTGACCCAGGGCGCCCGTGTCAAGCCGATCAATGCCCTGCTGCCCGGCGGCTTCGAGCTGTTCACCAGCAACGGCTTCACCGTCCACCTCGCCTATACGCAGATCATGATCATCGCCGTCACCGCGGTGCTGCTGGTGGTGTTCACCTACCTGATCACCAAAACGTCGTTCGGCCGGCAGCAGCGCGCCTGCGAGCAGGACCGCACGATGACGGCGCTGCTCGGCATCAACGTCGACCGGACCATCTCGATGACCTTCGTCATCGGTGCCGCACTCGCCGCCGTCGCGGGGGTAATGGTCACCGTGTACTACGGCGTCGTCGATTTCTCGATCGGCTTCGTCGCCGGCATCAAGGCCTTCACCGCCGCCGTGCTCGGCGGCATCGGCTCACTGCCCGGCGCCATGCTCGGCGGTCTGATCATCGGCATGATCGAATCGTTCTGGAGCGCCTACCTGTCGCCCGAATACAAGGATGTCGCCACTTTCGTGCTGCTGATCCTTGTACTGATGTTCCGCCCCAGCGGCTTGCTGGGTCGTCCGGAAGTGGAGAAAGTCTGATGACCACACACGCTCACAACCTGCCGAACGTGGCCAGCCGGCTCAAGGACGCCACCGGCATCGCGCTGGTGTCCCTGCTGCTCGGCGTGCCGATGATCGGCCTGAAGACCGTCGATGCCGGCGGCGCGCTCGCCATCGCGACGCGCTGGCCGTGGCTGCTGGCCTTCGTCGCGACGATGTTCGTCGGCCGCCTCGTCCTGCAGTTCGTGCTCGATCACGTGAAGCTGAACAAGGCCAAGCGTGCCCGTACCCGCCCTGAAATCGGCGCAACGCGGCCGTGGCTCAAATGGATCGGCTATGGCGTGGTCGGTTTTGCCCTCGTGCTGCCGATCGCGTTTTCCGGCAACCGCTACGTTGTCGACACCGCCACCACCGTGCTGATCTACGTGATGCTGGGCTGGGGCCTGAACGTCGTCGTCGGCCTCGCCGGCCTGCTCGACCTCGGCTACGTCGCCTTCTATGCCGTCGGTGCCTACACCTACGGCCTGCTGTCGACCCACTTCGGCTGGGGCTTCTGGGAAACCCTCCCGGTCGCCGGTGCCGCGGCTGCAACATTCGGCGTCATCCTCGGCTGGCCGACGCTGCGGCTGCGCGGCGACTATCTGGCGATCGTGACGCTGGGCTTCGGTGAAATCATCCGGCTGATCCTCGTCAACTGGACCGACTTCTCCGGTGGCCCGAACGGCATCGGTTCGATCCCGCGTCCGACCTTCTTCGGCCTGCCGTTCTCGCCGGACAGCGACGCCGGCCCGACCTTCGCGTCGTTCTTCCACCTCGAGTACTCGCCCGAACACCGGGTGATGTTCCTCTACTACCTGATCCTGGTGCTGGCGCTGCTGACCAACCTGTTCGTTTCGCGCATGCGCAAGCTGCCGGTCGGTCTGGCCTGGGAAGCGGTGCGCGAGGACGAAGTTGCCTGCAAGGCGCTCGGGATGAACGTCACCAACGTCAAGCTCTCGGCCTTCGCGATCGGCGCCATGCTCGGCGGTTTTGCCGGCGTGTTCTTCGCCGCGCGCCAGGGCTTCATCTCGCCGGAAAGCTTCGTGTTCTCCGAATCGGCCACCATCCTCGCCATCGTCGTGCTCGGCGGCATGGGCAGCCAGCTCGGCGTGGTGATCGCCTCGGTGCTGCTGGTACTGCTGCCGGAACTGGGCCGCGACTTCTCCGAATACCGGATGCTGATGTTCGGCGCGGCAATGATCCTGATCATGGTGTGGCGACCGGGCGGCCTGATCGCCCATCGCGAACCGACTTACCGACTGGCGAAAAAAGGAGCGCAGGCATGAGCGAAATGCTGCTCGAGGTAGACCGCCTCACGATGCGCTTCGGCGGCCTGACCGCGATCGACGACCTGTCGGTTGCCGTGCCGAAGGGCAAGATCACGTCGATCATCGGCCCGAACGGCGCCGGCAAGACGACGTTCTTCAACTGCCTGACCGGCTTCTACAAGCCGACCGAGGGCAGCGTGCGGATGCACCACCCGGTGCACGGCCCGCTGCTGCTGAACGAGATGCCGTCGTACCACGTCGCCCGCAAGGCCGGTGTCGTACGGACCTTCCAGAACATCCGGCTGTTCCCGAACATGTCGGTGCTGGAAAACCTGATCGTTGCGCAGCACAACGCGCTGCAGACCGCGTCGCGCTTCTCGCTCGCCGGCCTGTTCGGCCGCGCCGGCTTCAAGCAGGCACGCGAAGCCGCGCTGGAAAAGGCCGAGATGTGGCTGACCCGGCTCAAGCTGATCGAGCTGGCCGACACCGCCGCCGGCAACCTGTCGTACGGCACGCAACGACGGATCGAGATCGCCCGCGCGCTGTGCGTCGACCCGCTGCTGCTCTGCCTCGACGAACCGGCCGCCGGCCTGAACCCGCGCGAATCGGCCGAGCTGAACGAACTGCTGCTGTACCTGAGCCGCGAACACGGCAAGGGCGTGCTCCTGATCGAGCATGACATGAACGTCGTGATGCGCGTGTCCGACCACATCTGCGTGCTCAACTTCGGTACCAAGATCGCCGAGGGCACGCCGGAGCAGGTCCAGAACGATCCGAACGTCATCAAGGCGTACCTGGGCGAAGAAGACGCCGACGACAAGGAGGCTGCATGAGCACCATGCTTGAATACTCGGGCGTGCACGCCTACTACGGTGCGATCCACGCACTGCGCGGCGTCGACCTCGTCGTCAACGAAGGCGAGATCGTCACGCTGATCGGTGCCAACGGCGCCGGCAAGTCGACGCTGATGATGACGCTGTTCGGCAAGCCGACCGCGTCGAGCGGGCAGATCCGCTTCCAGGGCGACGACATCACCCGGACGCAGACGCACAAGATCTCGCGCGAGGGCATTGCGCTGGTGCCGGAAGGCCGGCGCATCTTCCAGCGCATGACGGTGATGGAAAACCTGCAGATGGGCGCGACCTTCGCCGACAAGGCGAATTTCGATGCCGACCTGAAGCGCATGTTCGAGATGTTCCCGATCCTCGAAAAGCGCCAGCAGCAACGTGCCGGCACGCTGTCGGGCGGCGAACAGCAGATGCTGGCCATCGCTCGCGCGCTGATGGGCCGGCCCAAGCTGCTGCTGCTCGACGAACCGTCGCTGGGGCTCGCGCCGCTGTACATCAAGCAGGTGTTCAAGATCATCAAGGAGCTGAACACCCGCGACAAGATGACCATCCTGCTGGTCGAGCAGAATGCCCACCACGCGCTCAAGGTCGCGCACCGCGCCTACGTGCTGCAGCACGGCGAAATCGTCCTCACCGGCACCGGCGAGGAACTGCTCGCCAGCGCCGAGGTGCGCGCCGCCTACCTCGAAGGCAGCCACTGACCGCCCCTTCGTTCCCGCCCCACGCCCGGCTTGCCCGGGCGTGTTTCATTCCTCCTTCCACGCCGCCCCGATGAACTTCAACCGCTACACGCTGTACCTGATCGCATCGATGGCGCTCGTCGGTGCCAATGTCGGCATCGGCAAGACCATCGTGATGGCGCTGCCGGTGACGCTCTTCGCATTGCTGCGCTTCGTCATCGGCGTTGGCGTGCTGCTGCCGCGCTACCGTCTCGAAAAAATGCGCACCGTCACGCGCAAGCAGTGGCTGGGGCTGTTCCTGCAGGCGCTGTTCGGCACCTTCCTGTTCACGCTGCTGATGCTGTACGGCGTGTCGCATACCAGCGCGCTGGCCGCCGGCGTGATCACCAGCACGATTCCGGCTGTCGTCATCGTGCTGTCGTGGCTGCTGTTGCGCGAAAAGCTCGGCCCGCGCGCGCTGATCGCCGTTGCGCTGGCGGTGCTCGGCATGGTGATCATCAACGTGAACCGGGCCGGCGATGCCGGTGAATCGTCGCTGCTGGGCAACGCGATGATCGCCGGCGCGGTCGTCTGCGAATCGGTCTACGTGATCCTGTCCCGACGCCTCACGCAGTCGCTGCCGGCGATCGACATCTGCGCGTACACGCACCTGATCGGCCTCGGGCTGATGCTGCCGCTCGGCCTCTCGGCGTGGTGGCATTTCGATTTCGCCAGCGTCGATGCACCGACCTGGGCACTGGTGTTCTGGTACGGCCTCGCCGCCAGCGTGCTGTCTTTCTGGTTGTGGATGAAGGGCATCCGCCACGTCCCGGCGCAGCAGGCCGGTGTCTTCACCGCCGCACTGCCGGTCGCCGCAGTCGGCTACGCGATCGTCTTCCTGCAGGAAAAACCGGCACCGGCCCACGCGATCGCACTGCTGTGCGTGCTCGGCGCCATCGTGCTGGCCAGCGCGCAGGAACAGCACTAGCGGTCTCAGCCCGGGGCCGCCGTGCCGGCGAAAGCGGATCCGTTACACGCCGCTTTCCACCCGCTCGGCGCACGTCTGGCCGGCCGCGCTGCCGACGGTACGCATGCGTCACCGCAGCAAAGTCGTAGCCCCCTTCGGTACATAGATCTGCAACGCAATTACGTTCAACAATGAATGGATCTTCGTCAGCAATTACCTGAATATTTCATTCGCAAAAATTTCTTCAAAATTGCATACGTGATAGCATTTTTGATCGTTGCCGCCCTTTGGCGCCGGCCGATCATCATGCAGCACAACACGCACGCCGGTGACCGCACTGCCCACCGGCCGACCTTGCGTGCTGCCTGCGCTGCGCCGATGAAACCTGCGAATGATCCGGCAGGCTTTTCAAAAGGAAAGTCGAATGGCCCGTCCCCTCCCCCCGCTGGACTTGCTGATCGGCTTTGAAGCCGCCGCGCGACGGCTGAGTTTCTCCAAGGCCGGCGAAGAAATCTTCCTGACCCAGTCCGCCGTCAGCCGGCAGATCAGAAAGCTCGAAGAACATCTGGGCCTGCCGCTGTTCGAACGCCAGCACCGCGCCTTGGTCCTGACCGAACACGGGCACGTCCTGTTCGAAGTGGTGAGCAACGCGCTGGCGCAACTGTCCGAAACGGTCGAAGGCCTCAAGCAGAAGCCGCACAACCGGGAAATCGCGATTTCCACGACCACGGCGTTCTCCGCGCTCTGGCTGGTTCCGCGGCTGCCCCGGTTCAGCGCCCAGTATCCCGAGGTGGCGCTGCACATCGACGCGGACAACCGGATGATCAACCTGAAGCAGTCGGAAATCGACCTCGCCATCCGTTACTGCAGCGCGGAGCAGACCCCGGCCGAGTCGAGCGTTTTCCTGTCCGGGGAGGAAATCTTCCCGGTCTGCAGCCCGGCACTGCTGCGGCGCAACGGCCGGAAGCTGAACTGCGTCGACGATCTGCGACACCACACCCTGCTGCATCTGGCCGATCCGCAGAACGCCTGGCCGTGGCTGCAATGGTCGAGCTGGTTTCGTGACGCCGGATCGGACCTGCAGGTCGGCGACATCGGCTTCCGTTTCAGCCAGCTTGACCAGACGATTCAGGCGGCGGTCCGGGGGCACGGCGTGGCGTTGGGCAGCTCGCCGCTGGTCGACCACCTGCTCGAAGAAGGCGTGCTGGTCGCGCCACTGGCCGAACGCGTCACCAGCCCCCGGTCCTTCTACCTGTGCCAGGGCGAGCGCCGCGACCGGATGACCACGGATTTCGTCTCCTGGCTGCGGACCTCGATGGCGCGATCGCCGGCACGATAAGCCGGCCCCCGCTCAGGCGAACTGCGGGTGCGCCGATGCGTATCCCTCCTGCCGGAGCCGTTCGATCAGCCGCGTCCCGACCAGCGCCACCGACGCCATCCGGGTCGGATTCATGTGTGCGCGCAGATCGGTTTCCAGATGCACCAGGCCATCGTCCGAATGCGTCGCGCAGACGCGGAACGCCTCCGCCAGCGCGGCCTCGTGATCGATGCCCTTGAACACCTGCTCGGGCAGCACCACGCCCTCGCCCGGATCATTGGGGACGACCATCGCCCGGATGGCCGGCCAGCCGATCTCGGCCAGCAAGGCCCGGGTTTCCGGCGCAGCCGGATCGGCCGGAACACGCCCCTTGACGAAGCGGGTCGGCACATCGGTCAGGTACTCGACGAACTCGACCCCGGACTCGCGATCGACGAAAGCCAGCAGCTCGACATTGCGGGCACCGGGAAACAGCGACTGGCTCGGACGGTACGAGCCTTCGCTGGCCACCGCACGCGGCACCCCGGTTGCGTCGCAAGCACGCCTTGCCTTTTCCAGCGCCGCTTCGAACGCAGTCCCCGGGCGGCGGATGTCACCGGAAAACGTGCCCAGGGCGTCGGTATCGTAGTCGACGGGCAGCAAGACCTGAAAGCCGAGCAGCGCCAGCGCCGGCGCCAGCACCGCTTCCTTGCCATGCATGGTGGCGATCAGGATTTCGGGGGCGCTTGCGTTCCCCGCAACGCGGCTCAGCAGCAACGGAGCCGTGCCGGTGGTACCGTGCTGCGGCGCGTTTTCTTTGTTTGGGGTAGCCATGTGAATTCCGTTTGATGAGGCGTGGTGAGCACTAGGCCGCGAGTGGCCGCTGTTCCGGCAGCGTTTCCACGCCGGCGCAGGTCAGGCGGGCAAAAGGCTCGAGAATCGCCGTTGCATGCGCGTGCATCGAGGCTTCCGACAACTCGCGGGAGGCGCGGGCCGCGCAGGCATCCTCGACAAAGGCGAAGCGATTCCCGCGGTGGTAGCCGTCGACGATGGTCGAAAGGCAACACATCGTGCTGCCGTAGCCGATAACCACGAATTCGTGGTCGGCGTGCTCGTCGACGAACTGGACGAAGGCGGCCGACGAAAACGCCGAGTAATTGCCCTTGACCGCCAGCGTCTCGCCCGCTTCGGGGACGAATCCGTCGATGAAATCGGCGGTATCCGAGCCACGGCCGAACAGGTCGCCGTCCTGAAGGTGCTGGACGTGCACGATGGGCCAGCCTTCGCTGCGGGCAAAGCTCAGCACGTCGTAGGCGTTCTTCAGCGACGGGCCGATCGACCTGATCTGGAACTTGCGGCCTTCGGCAATGTATTCACGCTGGATATCGATCACGACAAGCGCTTTCATGGCATTTCTCCTTCTGGGTGGGTGAGGTTTTGAAGCAGGTGGGTCAGCAAGGCCAGACGGTCCCGATAGGCCGTTTTCAGCATGTGCTCCTTGTCCGAATGCATCCCGCCGCCGTAAGGGCCGACGCCGACCAGCAGCTGGATGCCGGTCTCGGACAGGTTGTTGCCGTCGCTGCCATAACCCACGGCCTGCGCACGGAACGGCTGGCCGACGGCGCGGGCACTGGCTTCGGCAAGCGCGGCAAGCGCGGCGGTACGCTCGACCGGCAAAGGCGGCAACTCGGCGAGCTGGACGATCTCGGTGCGCGTGCCGAGCTGAAGCCGGTCGTTGTAAACGTCGCTCTGCTTGGCGATGGCACCGACCGCGGCATAGGTACGGTCCCAGTCGGCGATCGACCGGAAGCGCACGTCAAACGTCACGCTGGCCTTGTCGCACACGACATTGGGCTTGGTGCCGCCTTCGATGACGCCGGGGTTCAGCGTCAGGCCTTTCGCCGGCTGCGCCAGCGCGCTGATCCGGGCGATCTTCCTCGCGAGGTCGAGGCAGGCATCGATGCCGTTCTCGGGTTCCAGCCCGGCATGGGCAGCCTTGCCGGTCGAGGTCAGCTTGATCCAGCGCACGCCCGACTGGCTGCTGACAACCGCGCCATCCTCCAGCCCGGGCTCGAACACCAGTCCGTACGGAATGTCCTTGGCGAGCGCCTGCAGCGTTTTCTTGGAATGCGGCGAGCCGATTTCCTCGTCGTCGTTGATCACCACACGCACATGCTGCAGCCGGCCGGCCGCCTTGAGCTGCGCCAGCACGTTCAGCATCAGTACCAGCCCGCCCTTCATGTCGATGACACCCGGCCCCGCCAGCCGCTCGCCGTCGTCGACGAAATGCTGAAAACCGCCGCTCTTCGGGAATACCGTATCCAGATGGCCGACCAGCAGCACCCTCGGAGCGCCGTCAGCGGTGTCGAAACGCAGTACCTCGCGCCCCGTGTCGGCCAGCGGCTGGCGTGTCGCGCTCAGGCCGAGCACCTCGAAAGCCGGCACGAGCACATCGCGCGCCTGCGCCAGCCCAGCGACATTGCGGGTCTCGGTATTGATCTCGACAATCCGCTGCAACAGCTGCACATACCCCGGATCGATCACCGGCGTGGCCGCAGTCGCGCTACCGCAAAGTGCAAGGCCCAGCACACCGCTTGAAACCAGCCGCTTCATCCCCTGCTCCTTTCCGTCGCTGCGATCCGTTTTGCACTTCTGAACGCGCCGTGTTCGAGCGGACCCAGCAACTGGGTACTGTTTTCCGGCCGGTTCAGCACCATCGGCGTACTGCCGATGTGCATCGACGGCGACACCAGTTGCGGCTGTTCGCTCAGTTCCATCTCGATGTAGTCGTGATCGGAGAACGAAAAGGCGCTGCCGACCGGGCGAAAACCGTAGCCCTCGTAGAACCCCCGCAGCCTTGCCTGTGCATGCAGATAGAAGTGCGAGAAGCCCTTGGTCCGGCCGAGGTCTAGCAGGAACGACAGCAGGCGGTGCGCGTAGCCAAGCCCACGGTATTCCTTGCGGATCGCCAGCCGTTCGATCTTGGCGAAACCGTTGAAGTAACGAAGGCGGGCCGTCAGCACCGGTTCACCGGTCGCGGTCAGGCCGACGATCTGCGTCGCGGCATGGTCGTTGAGGTCGAACTCCTCGCTGTACGGGCAAAGCTGCTCGTGCATGTAAACGATGGCCCGCACCAGCATTGCCTTGAAGCGCTCGTCCTCGTTCTCGACGATCTTGATCGTCAGATCAGCGTGATCGGGCAGCGCAGCCGCTGCGCCCGGTTTATGCAATTGATGAATCGTCATCATGAATTCGCCATCCTATGAATTGACGCGGGTCAGCACTGGTTTTCCAGCTCGCGCGGAGCGCTGAGCGCGACAATCATTTCCTGCACCGTCGGCGTCGTCAGGCCGATTTCGCCATTGCGAATTGCGGTAGCCGACACCTTGTCGCGGCGGACGACCGGATAGGGATAGACCCAGCCGGATTCGTCGTAAATGCTGCGCACCCACATGCCGCCGAGATCGCTGCCATGAATGCCGTGAACGGCCCGGTGATGCGCCACTTTCCGGATATGTTTCAGCACGGCGTAAAAGCCCCCCCGTGCATATTCGTCGGGCAATGACAGCACTTCGACCTTGCCGCTCAACCCGGCTTCCGCCACGGCCGCACGCATCATTGCAAGGCGGGTGTCGTATTCGTAAAAACGCGATCCGGTCGGAAAATAATTGACATGCACATCGGCGCGTGCCGTTTTTTCATAGATGCGCATCCCCCGTTCATGACGCGCAATCCTGATTTCTCCCCGCTGCAATGCCTGCGCATGCAATTTCGGTACCGTCGTGCTGTGGATATAGACTTTCTCCAGCCCGCGCGATTCGATGGCCTGGCGAATCAGCGCCAGATGCGTTTTGTGAATGGGATTGAAAGTGCCGAAGAACACGCCGATACCGCCGGGCCTGAAAAACACCGCGCGCAGATCCGACGCCAGACCGATGGCGAAGAACAGCGAGCCGAACGTCAGCCCCAGCAGCAGGAAGGCCGTTTTCGACCAGCCCAGCCCGATCGTCGCCAGCGCGGTCACGACGATATTGATCGACAGTGCAATCAGCACATTGCGGTTGCGGTCACCGATTTCGCGATTCGACAAGGCCAGCGCCACATACTGCATGCCTTGCGATGCGCACGTCGTAATCAGCGCAACCCCCAGCACGCCGCCCAATGTATCGATTTGCCGGGAAGGGAAAACGCCACCGACCGTCAGCACCAGGAAGATGCCGATATTGAACGCAAGCTGGGGAATGAAACGCCCCAGCCGGCCCAGGCTGATTCGGGCCGTATGCAGATTGATGATCTCCTCGATTTTATTGCTCAGTTTCGAGTAGTACGGAATAAAGAATCCGACAAAGGCGCACAGCGCAATCAGTGCAATATTATCGAAGGCATGATGTGCAGCACCATAACTCACATACATCAATGCACCAATGGTCAAACCCAATTGAACCGAAGGACTTAGCATATACAACCGGCGTTCCATTGCTCACCCCTTCTTGATGTTTTATCCAGAAAATTCACACCGAAACCGGATTGAATACAAAAGAAATACGAACCATGGTCTGGCATGCGCTGACCCGTATGCGATTTCAGTCATTCATATCAAAGCAACCCGGCCGGTCGCCAATCGGCGCCAACCGGTATTGACGGAAGTGATTGTGGTGATTAGCCAATACGCGGACAAATGATTTTTTGGCACAGCTTGCATGCGCCGCTGGAATGCAGCGCGATCCGGAGGAGCCGGTGACAAGGACGCCCTGAACATCTCCGGGTCGCGCCACCGTCAGGGCGCGTACAATGGTGGATTGCCTGCTGAAGACGTACTGCCATGACCGACCCCATCCGCCTTTCCAAACGCATGACCGAACTCGGTCTGTGCTCGCGCCGCGAAGCCGACGAATTCATCGAACAGGGCTGGGTCCGCGTCGACGGCCAGGTGGTCGACGTCCTCGGCAGCCGCGTGCTGCCGCACCAGAAAATCGAGCTGCAGCGCCGTGCCGCCGCGGTTCAGGCCGAACGCGTCACGATCCTGCTGCACAAGCCGGCCGGCTTTCTGGCCGGCCAGGGCGAACCTGGGATTCGCCCGGCATGGCAACTGGTCAAGCCGGAAACGCACTTCGCCGGCGACCGCTCGGGCATTCATCCGCTCAAGCGTCATTTCAGCCACCTGTCCGCCGCCGGCTGGCTCGATCTTGCCGCGTCGGGACTGATGGTGCTGACGCAGGACGGCCGTGTTGCCAAATCACTGCTGGCCGACGATCTCGACTACGAGAAGGAATATCAGGTGCGTGTCGTCGGGACGATCACCGAGGAAATGGTGTCGCTGCTGAACCGGACCTACACCATCGACGGCGTCACCTGGAAGGCCGCCAAGGTCAGCCAGCAAAGCGAGAACCAGCTGCGCTTCGTGCTGCGCGAGTCGCACAAGAAGCAGATTCAGGAACTGTGCGAGGCCGTCGGCCTGCGCGTGGTCGGCATCAAGCGGCTGCGCATCGGCCGCGTGGGCCTCAAGGACCTGCCGGAAGGCCAGTGGCGCTTTCTGCGCCAGGACGAGCGCTTCTGATCACGCGTCCGATCGCACCCCGTTCGAAAAAGCCCACTGTCGAAGTGGGCTTTTTTCATGCCGGGCAGGCAAGTGCCGCAGCCCGCCACGCGGCAGCGGTCGCCGACACGGCATGAGGCCCGGCTTCCGCTCCCGCACAAAATATATACAAATGGCATCCACGATACGGTCAACATACCGTACGTCGCATGATGCTGACCCACTCCCTCCCCGATCAAGACGCGCGCCGTGCCCGCATACACGCACGGGCCCGCGCGCAGCCAGACGGAATGCCTTGGCCCATGAACAAAATCATGATCATCGAGGATGATCTCCGCCTTTCCAGACTGATTGCCGATTTTCTCGAGCAGCACGGCTATCTGGTCAATACCGAGCACCGCGGTGACACCGCGGTGGCGGCGGTCAAGCGCGTGAAGCCCGACGTGGTCGTGCTCGACATGATGCTGCCGGGCAAGGATGGCCTGCAGATCTGCCGCGACCTGCGCGAATGGTCGAACCTGCCGGTACTGATGCTGACGGCGCGCGAGGAAGATATCGACCAGATCCTCGGCCTTGAAGCCGGTGCCGACGACTACGTGATCAAGCCGGTCGAACCGCGCGTACTGCTGGCGCGCATCCGTGCGCTGATGCGCCGTCAGAACGCGCCGTCCGGCTCGCCGGACAGGCTGCAGTTCGGTGCACTGACGATCGACAGCGGCACGCGCTCGGTGACACTGGATGGCGAGGAAGTCGATACCGGCACCGCCGAATTCGAACTGCTGTGGCTGCTGGCGACGAGCGCCGGCAAGGTCTTGTCGCGCGATGCGATCCTCACCGCGTTGCGCGGCGTCGACTACGACGGCATCGACCGCAGTGTCGACGTCGGCGTCAGCAAGCTGCGCAAGAAGCTCGGCGACGATCCGCGCGAACCGCGGCGGATCAAGACCGTCTGGGGCAAGGGTTACCTGTTCAGCCGCGACGAGTGGGAGAACTGACATGCTGCGTCTGTTCATCCGCGTCTACCTGATCCAGCTCATCGGCTTCGCCATCGCGATCACCGCGCTCGAGTACGGCCTCGACTACATCACCCGCCCCTACCAGCAGGAGCTGAACTACGAGATGGGGCGCGGCTCGTTCGGCTATCTGGCCGACGAACTGCGCGGCAAACCGCTGGCAGAGCAGCAGGCACAGATCCGCAAGTGGCAGCCGAACTACGGACTTGGCCTGCGGCTGGTCGACGGCGCGCGGATGACGATCGAAGCCGACGAGCGTGCGCTGCTCGACAGCGGCAAGTTCTTCGGCCGCGACGAGTTCGAGCTATTCTTCGTGCCCATCGACTGGCCGCGCAGCAAGACGCTGCTGGAAATCCACGTCAAGCCGCCGCCGCGCACGCTGATCCTGACGATCCAGACCGGCTCCTATCTGCTGCTGGCGCTGACGTTCGCCTTCTGCCTCTACCTGTGGTTCCGGCCGCACTGGCGCGACCTGCAGCAGCTCAAGGCCGCGGCAAAGCGGTTCGGCGACGGCGACCTCGGCGCGCGGGCCGGGGCGTCGAAACGTTCGTCGATCCGTGACCTGACCACACAGTTCGACATCATGGCGACACAGATCGAATCACTGGTCGCCAGCCGTCGCGACCTGACCAATGCGGTGTCACACGAGTTGCGCACCCCGATGGCGCGGCTGTCGTTCGAGCTGGATGCCGCGCGCAAGCTCGACGATCCGGCGCAGTGGCGCGCGCTGATCGGCAATATGCGTCAGGATCTGACGGAGCTGGAAACGCTGACATCCGAATTGCTGAGCTTTGCCCGGCTCGAGCATGCCGGCAGCGCCTTTGCCCAGGAGGCCGTTCGCGCCGACGACTGGCTCGACAGTGTCGTCGCCATGGTCGCACTCGAAGCCGAAGCCCGTGGTGTCCGCTGCTCGGTCAGCGCCGGAGTCCCGGACACCGTCACCCTCGACGCCCGGCAGATGGCTCGCGCACTGATCAATGTGGTCCGCAACGGCGTCCATCATGCCCGGTCTCGCGTCGAGGTCAGTCTGGTTCAGACCGGTTCGCGGTACACGCTCTCGATCGACGACGACGGCTGCGGCATTCCCGAGGGTGAGCGGCGCCGCGTTTTCGATCCGTTCGTCCGGCTGGACGAAAGCCGCAACCGCGCCACCGGCGGTTTCGGCCTCGGGCTGGCCATCGTCCAGCAGATCGTCAAGTCGCATCAGGGTGAAGTCCGCATCGAGGACTCACCGCTCGGCGGAGCACGCTTCGTACTGCACTGGTGAAACGGGCGCCGCATGAGGCGGCGCCCGGCAGACCGGCCCGACCGGTCAGAAGGTGTAATTCAGCGTCAGCAGCGCCGAGTAATTGGTCTTGGTATCCAGCAGCGGGCTGTTCTCCACCTCGCCGGCAAACTGCGTCACGCCTGCCGACAGGTCGGTGTTCCAGTTTTTGGTCCACTTGTGGGTCCAGTTGACCGTGGCGGTATAGCTGTTGATGCCCGAACCGGCCTCGTAGGCCTTGAAGCGGCTGGTCCTGCTCTGTGCCTGCGTCACGCCGAAATAGGTCTGGTTGTACTTGCTGTCACCCAGCTGCACCGATCCGGCCAGGCCGATGGTATCGGTCTCGCTCAGCTCGAACGCATGGCCCAGCTGCACGCTCCACGACAGCCCGCGGTCGCGGTTGCTCAGCGCCTGCTCGGCAGACAGGGTGAACATGGTCGCCGGCGTGATCATGAAACCCAGCGACGTCGTGCCGAGCACCGATCCCTTGACGTCGCCCATGCCCTTGAGCCGGTCCGAGCCGGCGCCGAGATCCTTGTCGGTCTCGGCACGGCCGAAGTCGTAACCGACGCCGATCGACAGTACGAATTGCTCGCCGATCTGCGTCTGCCAGCCGACGCCCTGCAGCGGATCGAAATAGATGCCCTGCGGCGTCAGCATGTGGACGTTGAAATAGGGGCCGAACTGGTAGTCCTTGCTGCCGGCGAACTTCGGCGCATAGGCCACGCCGGCGCCGAGCGTGTATTCCGACTCGGTAAACCAATCGCCGACGCCGGTGGTGATTGCATCGATGCGGGGATCGGCCAGCGCCGGGGCGGCGGCCAGTCCCGTCAGCAGCAGCAGGGTATTGCGTTGTAACAGCGTTCGCATGTGAGGAAGACTCCGGTGAAAACAGACCGGAGTATGCGAAGCGCATGGGGTCGACTTGTCGGAGAACTGTGGGCAACTTGTAAAAATTCGTGAAATCACGAAGAAAGCAAGCACGGCGTTGTAGAGCGTGCTTCTCGCGCAACACTTTCAATACAATATCTCCACACTTTCGCCGAAGGCGGGACCGACGGATTTTCGACACTGCTGCTGTCGCCACTTCCGATGCCCTCGCCATGCGCCAGCCTGCTTGTTCTTCCGTCCTTCCGCCGCCCCGCCGCTCCGCCTTTGCCGCCCCGAGCGACGGTTCGGTCGCCATCCTGCTGGTTCACGGCCTCGGCGGTACCGACCGCGACCTCGGCTCGCTGGGCAAGGTGCTGCAGCGCGCCGGCATCACCACCCACACGCTGACCTTGCCCGGCCACGGCGGCCGCCCGGAGGACCTGTACGACGTGCAGGCCGAGGACTGGATCGCCACCGTTGTCGCCCACTATCGCGCGCTGTCGGTGCGCTACGAAACGCTGCACCTGATGGGCATGTGCCTCGGCGCGCTGCTGGCGATCGAAACGGCCAAGCGCGTCGACCTGCGCAACGGCCGGCTTGTCGCGCTGGCGCCGCCGGTGTTCATCGACGGCTGGGCGATGCCCTGGTACCGCGAACTGCGTCACGTCGTTTACCACGTGCCGGGGCTGATGCAGCTGATGCGCATCCCCGAAGCCGAACCCTACGGCATCAAGAACGAACCGATGCGTGCACTGGTCAAGGCCAAGCTCTGCGACGGCAACACCTTCCACTATCCGTGGGTGCCGCTGTCCTGCATTCGCGAGGTCGACCGGGTGCGGCGCTGGGTCCGGTCCGAACTCAATCGCGTGCGTGCCGCCACGCTGATCGTCCACGCGCGCGAGGATGAACTGACCAGCCCGCGTTCGGCCGCACTACTCAAGCGCCGGATCCCGCACAGCCGCGCGGTCATCGTCGAAAACAGCTACCACATGATCTGCGTCGACAATGACCGGAAGCAGGTCGCGACCGAAGTCCTCAGCCATCTCGGGCTCGGCCACGCGGCTCAGTCGTCGTCCTGCACCGCCTTGTAGCCTGCCGAAAGGCGCTGCTGGACCTCCGGCGGCACCGCATCGTAGTGGCTGAGCGTCAGCGCGTAAGCGCCCTGGCCGCCGGTGATCGCCTTGAGCCGGCCGGCATAGCCGTCGAGTTCGGCCAGCGGAACGTGGCCGCGGATCAGCACCAGTTGCTGCGACAGCGTCTCGGTGCCGCTGACCTGCCCGCGCCGTCCCGACAGGTCGGCCGTCAGGTCGCCCAGCCGGGACTCGGGCGCGGTGATCTCGATCTCCACCACCGGTTCGAGCACGACCGGCGCAGCCGCCTGCAGCGCCTCGAGCATCGCCTTGCGCCCGGCGGCCTGGAAGGCGACATCCTTTGAATCGACCGAATGGCTCTTGCCATCGTACACGGTCACCTTGATGTCCTCGATCGGGCTGCCCGACACCGGGCCGGCAGCCAGCGCCGCACGCACGCCCTTCTCTACCGACTGGATGAATTGCCCCGGGATCACGCCGCCCTTGACCGCATCGACAAAGGCAAAGCCCGCGCCGCGCTGCTGCGGCTCGATCCGCAGGAAGACCTCGCCGAACTGGCCGGCACCACCGGTCTGCTTCTTGTGGCGATGGTGGCCCTCGGCCGGACGCGTGATCGTTTCCCGGTACGGTACCCGTGGCACGCTGGTCTGGACTTCGAGCCGGTAGGTGCTCGCCATCCGGTCGAGCAGATAGCGCAGGTGCATTTCGCCCATGCCCCGCAAGACCGTCTCGTGCGTCACGGTGTCGTGATCGACCTTCACGCACGGGTCCTCCATCTGCAGCCGGTGCAGCACTTCGCCGATGCGCTGCTCGTCGCCGTGCCGCTTGGGCTGGATCGCCAGCCCCTGCATCGGCGCCGGAAACGCGCTCGGCTGCAGATGGATCAGATCCTCGTCGTGCGAATCGTGCAGCACGACATCGAAGGCAATGTCGTCGACCTTGGCAATGGCGCCGAACTCGCCCGGCAGCAACCGGTTGACCTCGTCGTAGCGCTTGCCCTGCACCCGCAGCAGGTGGCCGACCTTGAACGGCTTGCGGCCGTCGCCGATGAGCAGTTGCGAGTCGCGCGCCACCGTGCCCTGATGAACGCGGAAGACGCCGAGCTTGCCGACATACGGATCCATCACCACCTTGAACACGTGTGCCACCACGTGTTTGTCCGGATCCGGCACCGCGCGGAACACGCCGGATTTGCCCTTGATGAACGGCGGTGGATTGCCTTCGCGCGGGTTCGGCGCAAGCTTGGCCAGCACGTCGACCAGTTCCGGCACGCCGACACCGGTGCGCGCCGAAACGAAGCAAAGCGGAATCAGGTGCCCCTGCCGCAACGCGGTTTCGAACGGTGCATGCAGTTCGGCCGGCGTCACCTCGCCCTGTTCAAGGTAGCGCGCCATCAGTACCTCGTCGACCTCGACGACCTGATCGATCAGCGCCTGATGCGCATCGGCCACCGACGAGAAATCGGCCTCGCCGTCGGGCGAAAAAAAACAGTCGACGACGCGACTGCCTTGCCCGGCCGGCAGATTGATCGGCAGGACCTCTCTGCCGAAGGCCTCGCGCAGATCGGCGAGCAAGGCGGGCAGATCGACACGCTCGGCATCGATCTTGTTCACGACCAGAATCCGGCACAAGCCGCGATCCGCCGCCGCATCCATCATCCGCCGCGTCGACAGCTCGATGCCGTTCTGCGCATTGACGACGACCAGCGCGGTATCGACCGCCGTCAGCGCCGCCAGCGCCTGACCGATGAAATCAGGATACCCGGGCGTGTCGATCAGGTTGACCGTGACGTCGTCGTGCTCGAATCGCGCGAGCGCCGACGACAGCGAATGGCCGTATTCGCGCTCGAGCGGATCGAAATCGCAGACGGTATCGCCGCGCTCCAGTGCGCCCATCGCCGCAATGGCCCCGCTTTTGAACAACAGCGCCTCGGCCAGCGTCGTCTTGCCGCTGCCGCCGTGGCCGACCAGTGCAACCGTGCGGACTGCTTCAACCGGATCGTGGGACATCGCCGTCTCCAAACCTTACGGGTGTTTGGAGTATAGCGACGACAAGCAAGGCCGCCATCCCGGATGGTTCGCCCTTGCGCCTGATCGGCCGGCGTCCGCGCGGGTCGGATCGACTTCGTCGCGGCGCGCGGGTCCTTCGCTTCTACTGTGCTTGCGCCGTTTCGAGCTGCCGGGCCTGCGCGGCCAGAGCATCGAGCGACAGATCGCTGCCGGCAAGTGCAGCCGGCATGCCTTCCGGTGTACCAAGGAAGAAGCACTGCTTCGCCTGAACGGTGTTGCCGAACAGAATGCCGCCGGTGTAGCCGGGGATGTACGGCCCCATGACCAGATTGATCGAAACACTGAAACGCCCGTCCGCGCCGTTGAGCAGCGTCGTGCCACCACCCGGCGTTTGCGTAACCTTGCCACTGACGGGAATGGCGTAGTCCTTGTGATCGAGCGTGATCCGGAATTCACCGGCAAGCTCGTCGCCTTTCGGGGCCAGATCGACGAGCCAGGCCTTGTGCAGCAATTCGGATTCGTGATCGAAAATGGCGAGCGTAATCGTGTTCGAGGGATGGGACATCGCGGTTTTCCTTTGAAGGGGTGGATGGCAGCCTTTCGCCTTCGCCGCCGTGGCGACGCGCAAAAGTCTTCCGGTCAGGTCTTGCGCCGGATTGATGATAGTTGTCCGGCACCTGCTTCACCCGGGCACCGCCACCCCCCAAAAAAAACGCAGGCACAAGCCGGCGTTTTTGCGGACGAAGCGGGCTCAGCCCAACCGGGTCCGGATCGAAGCTTCGATCCCCGCGGCGTCGAGGCCGCAATCGGCGAGCAACTGCTTCTGTTCACCGTGCTCGACGTAATCGTCGGGCAGGCCGAGCTGCAGCACCGGTTTGACGATACCCTGCTTCATCATGCTTTCGAGCAGCGCACTGCCTGCGCCGCCCATGATGGCGTTTTCCTCGACCGTGACGATCAGATCGTGCGCAGCGACAAGTTCTGCGACCAGTGCATCGTCGAGCGGCTTGACGAAGCGCATGTTGGCCACCGTGGCGTCGAGCGCGTCGCCGGCCTTCAGCGCGGGTTCGAGCAGCGTACCGAACGCCAGGATCGCGACCTTGCTGCCGCGGCGGGCGACACTACCCTTGCCCCAGGGCACGCCGGTCATCCCGGTTTCGACTGCGACACCCGTGCCGGAGCCGCGCGGATAACGCACCGCCGCCGGGCCCGGATGCTGGTAGGCGCTGTAGAGCATCTGCCGGCACTCGTTTTCATCGCTTGGGGCCAGCACAGCCATGTTCGGAATGCAGCGCAGGAACGAATAATCGAACGAGCCGGCGTGCGTCGGGCCGTCGGCACCGACGAGACCAGCGCGGTCGATCGCAAACGTCACGTCGAGGTTCTGCAGCGCAACGTCGTGGACCAGCTGGTCGTAGGCACGCTGCAAAAAGGTCGAATAGATCGCCACCACCGGCTTGAGCCCTTCACAGGCGAGGCCGGCGGCGAAGGTCACCGCGTGCTGCTCGGCGATGCCGACGTCGAAATAGCGGTCCGGGAATTCCTGCTCGAAGCGCACCAAGCCCGAGCCCTCGCGCATCGCCGGCGTGATGCCGACGAGCTTGTCATCCTTGGCCGCCATGTCGCACAGCCAGTCGCCGAACACCTGGGTGAACGAAACCTTGGCGCCGGCTTTGCCGCCGGCCATGCCGTTCTCGGGCTGGAACGGCGTCACCGCGTGATACTTGACCGGATCGTCGACGGCCAGCTTGTAACCCTGCCCCTTCTTGGTCACCACGTGCAGGAACTGCGGTCCCTTCAGCTGCTTGATGTTCGCCAGCGTCGTCACCAGCGCATCGAGATTGTGGCCGTCGACCGGGCCGATGTAGTTGAAGCCGAGCTCCTCGAACAGCGACGCCGGCGTCAGCAGCGCCTTGACGTGCTCTTCGCCCTTCTTCGCCAGCTCCTTCAGCGGCGGCACCGCGCCGAGCACCTTTTCGGACGCATTGCGGAAGCCGTTGTAGAACTTGCCCGACAGCAGCTTGGCCAGATAATTGTTGAACGCGCCGACATTGGGCGAGATCGACATTTCGTTGTCGTTGAGGATCACCAGGAGGTTGGTGTCCCGACGATGGCCGGCGTTGAACAGTGCCTCGATCGCCTGGCCGGCGGTCATTGCACCGTCGCCGATCACCGCGATCGCATGTCGTTGTTCACCGTTGATCAGCGCCGCCTCGGCCATGCCCAGCGCCGCGCCGATCGACGTGCTCGAGTGGCCGACACCGAAGGTGTCGTACTCGCTCTCGTCACGCTTCGGAAAGCCGGCCAGACCGCCCTGCTTGCGCATCGTGTTCATGCGTTCGCGCCGGCCGGTGAGGATCTTGTGCGGATAACTCTGGTGGCCGACGTCCCACACCAGCCGGTCTTCCGGGGTGTTGAACACGTAATGCAGCGCGATCGTCAGTTCGACCGCACCGAGGTTCGAAGCGAAGTGGCCGCCGGTATGGCTGACCGAGTCGAGCAGGAAGGCGCGCAGTTCTTCTGCCAGCGGCGCGAGCTGCTTGCGGTCGAGCTGGCGCAGATCGGCGGGCGTATTGATGGTTTCAAGCAGCATGGATCAGAACCGGCGATCGACGATGAAGTCGGCAAGTTGATTCAACCGGAGGGCGCGATCGCCGAACGGTGCGAGTGCGGCGCGGGCGTCGGCCAGCAGTTCGGCGGCCTTGTCCTTGGCGCCCTTGAGGCCGAGCAGCGCGACATAGGTCGGCTTGTGGTTGGCCGCGTCCTTGCCGGCGGTCTTGCCCAGCGTGGCGGTATCGGCCTCTTCGTCGAGGATGTCATCGACGACCTGGAACGCCAGACCGACGCACTTGGCGAAATGGTCTAGCCGCGTGCGCTCGTCATCCGACAAGGCCGTGCCACAGGCGGCACCCAGCGCGACCGAAGCGCGGATCAGCGCACCGGTCTTGAGGATGTGCATCAGTTCGAGCTGCGGCAGCGTCAGGGTTTCACCGACGCTGTACAGGTCGATGCCCTGTCCGCCGCACATGCCGTGGCTGCCCGAGGCGCGCGCCAGTGTGCGCACCATGCCGAGCTGCACGACCGGATCATCGGCCAGCGGCCTGGCGGTCAATGCGTCGAACGCGGCGGTCTGCAGCGCGTCGCCGGCAAGCAGCGCCGTCGCCTCGTCGTACTTCACGTGCACCGTCGGCTTGCCGCGGCGCAGCACGTCGTTGTCCATCGGCGGCATGTCGTCATGGACCAGCGAGTACGCGTGGATCATCTCGACCGCGCCAGCGGCATGGTCGAGCCGGGCCGGATCGGCGCCGACGAGTTCGCCGGCGGCGAACGCCAGCAAGGGACGAACGCGCTTGCCGCCATCGAGCACCGCATAGCGCATCGCCTCGTGCAGGCGCGCAGGGTGCTGGTTTGCCGGCGGCAGCAGCGCATCAAGCACGGTTTCAACCCGCGCCTGCACGGCGTGCATCCAGTCTGAAAACGGGGCGTTGGATTCGATCAAGGTCATTCGGACTCCGGCTGGAAGGGCTTGAGCTGGCCGGCTTCGAGGATTTTCAGTTGCTGTTCGGCGTCGGCGAGCTTGCCCTGGCAGAAACCGAGCAGGGTCTGGCCGCGCTGGTAGGCATTGAGCGCCGCTTCAAGCGGCAGGTTGCCGGCTTCGAGCTCGGCAATCAGGGCTTCGAGTTCACGCAGTCCGGACTCGAAATCGGCCGGCGTTGCGGCCGGCGTTTTGGCTGCTTTTGGCATGGGGGCAAGGGCGGCAGGAAATCCGGCCAAAATACCCCCAAGCCACGCCGGAAGTCAATCACAGACTGGGTTTCAGCCCGGTTTCAGGCCAGCAGCGCGCGATGCAGGAAACCGTCGAGAAGCCGGTGCTCCTTCAGGTACAAGGTCACCGTGTGCTGCGCCTCCGGATACGGATAGAGCCGCACCGACGGATGGGCCGCCAGCCGCAGCGCATGCACCGCATCCAGACAGACCGCCTCGGCATTGTCGCCGCCGGCACTGGTGCCGAAACCGACGTGCAGCTCGCCCCGGTAATCGTGCTCGGCGAGCAAGGCCGTCAGGTCATCGCACAGGCCGGCCGGCGGACGCTCGGCCAGCGCCTGCATCACCGGCAGCCAGCGCCGTTCGTTGTACAGCAAGGCCTCGTCGACCTTCAGGTGCGACAGCGGGCCGAATGCGGCAATCCGCGCCGCGCCGAGCCGTACGCCGTAATGAATGGCGCCATAGGCCCCCATCGACTCGCCCATCGTCGCCACGTAGGACGGACGGATCCGCTCGATCAGCGTTTGCAGGCTGGCCAGCGTTTCATCCACGCTGTCACCCAGCCCCTTTACGCCCTGCTGGTACCACTGGCTGCGGCGGTCGCGCAGCAGGATGCGGTTGATCGGCCGGCCGGCGATGTCGGCCAGTTTGCGGGTCCGGCCCCAGCCGTAGAAACCGGGGTTGCCGTTCCAGTCGACGAAGGCAAAGGTGATCACCAGCGGTGCGCCGGGATGGATTTCGTCGATCAGGAACTCGCCGGGCGCGGCCTCGACGAGTTCGCGCGACAGCGCCGGAAACGGCTGGGCAAGAAATTCGGGGGTCAGTATCTGGCTCATTCAGGCTCCATGCTGGACTGGGTTGGCGAGGCCTTTGCCGGCCTCAGTAATCAAGCTGCCCCGGATAGAAACCGGTGAAGTCATTATCCCAACGGAAGTTGATCGAGGATACCGTGCACGAGACATCCAGTCCTTCGACAAAATGCCAGCAGCCTACCGGCAGGAAGAGGATCTCGCCCGGATTGAGGATGCATTCGAGCACCTGGACGTCGCGCATCATCGGGAAACGGTTGTAATCGATGTTGCGGCCGTCGACCTCGCTGAAACAGTGCCGATGGTTGTAGACCCGCGCGACCTCGGCCGGCGGAATCAGCAGCACGCGCTTGCGCCCGATCACCTGCGCCATGAAGTTGTTGGTCAGGTCGTGGTGGAACGGCGTGATCGTCCCGGCCGGGCCAAGCCAGAAGAAGCCGTCGTCGGGCGACGCCGCGTCCTGGTATTCGGCCAGCGGCAGCAGGTCGCGCCACAATCCGGACAGCGCGCGGCGGTTCTGCGAGGTGTTGTTCGCCGTCATGTAGAAATCGTTGGTGCGGCCCGCGTCCCTGATCAGCGCGACATAGTCGCCAAAGCGCATCGTCTGCCGGTGCTGCACCGAATTGATTTCGTACTGTGCATCCTGATTGCGGCCGAACTGCACCTGCACCTCGGCATCGCCGAATTCGCTGGCGAAATAGTCGAGGTTCCACTTCTTCATCGCCGGCCAGTCGTCGAGCATGCCGGTGATGATGACCGGACGGCCGGTGCTGTAGAACTCGCGGTAAAAGCGCTCGCGGTCAAGCTTGTGGTGACGTTCGACCTTCAGCTCGAACTGGCGGTTGAGCTTGCGCTGGATGTCGAGGATCCAGTCGTGCTTGGCCAGCCGGTTCTTCAGCCGCGCCGCGCCGGCGATGTACGGGCTGCGCTGCGCGGTTTCCAGTTCGCTCCGGGCTACCTCGGTGTCAATGCCGGCGGCGATCATCACGTCACACAGCGATTGCGGCACGCTGCCGAGGATCAGGTTTTCGGCAATCCAGCGCCGCCAGCCGTCGTCGATCTGTACGGTATTCAGTGATTCCATCGTCTTCCTCCATGTTTTTGACCGTCGCGGTCGGACCGCGATTTGCCCGTGCCGGTCGACGCCGATCGCCGGTGTTTTTTTGTTCACGGGAACGAGGAATACTTTATCCGGATATTCAGCGGACATTAAGATTTGAAGATGATTTTGCACTAGTCTTGAGACAGTCCTTCCACCCCTCCGGCGCGTCCCGTCCATGAGCACGATTTTCGGATTCATCAGCCAAAACAACGCCATTGCGCCGCTCTCCCTGGTTCTGTCACGCCACCCCGAACTCGGCTACCGCCATTTGTCTGCGCTCGGTGGCAATGCCAGCGCACTGGATGCCATCCGTGCCAGCGGTCCTCAGGCCGCGCTGGCCGATGCACTCGGTCCGCACGACGGCCAGCGCCTGCTGGCACGCCTCGACTGGTCGCACGATGGTGAACGCGCCGTAGCGCTCAGTCGAGGCCGGATTGGCGTGGTGCTGCGCGGACAGATCGACAATGCCGACGCACTGGCGGAACGGCTCACGCAACTGGGCTACCCGTCCGATCCGACGCGACCTGCGGCGCTGGTCGCCGATCTGGTCCACTGGCACGAGGACGCACTGAAGTATCTGCCGAGGGCGGTTCAGGCCGCCCGGCTGGAACTGCAAGGCATCCATGCCTTCGGTGTGAGCTGCAGCGACAGCGGAAGCCCGCTGGTGTTCACCGGCAACCGGATCGCCCTCTACCTCGCGCTTTCGATCATCGGTGTGGCCTGTACCGACAACGTGCAATTGCTGCCCGCCGACCGTCGCGAACAACTCCGCCTGTCCGAAGGCGACGTGGTCAGCCTCCATCCCGGTCATGTCGAAGTCGTCGATGCCAACGGCCAGCCGGTGCGGCGCACGGCGACGCTGACGCTGAACGGCGACGAAGCGCTCGACCGTTTCGGCCACCATATGGAAAGGGAAATCGACGCCCAGCCGGCGCTGCTCGCCGATGCGCTTTCGCTTCGCGGCGCAATCCCCACGCTCGAACGGCTGCTCGGCGACGACAGCGTCCATGAGCTGGCCGGCATCCGCACGATCACGCTGCTGGCCAGCGGCAGCAGCCACCATGCCGCGCTGACCGCGCGCTACTGGCTCGAAGCGCTTGTCGGCGTACCGACCCTGGTCGAACTGGCCAGCGAATTCCGTTATCGCGAGGTGGCCTTGCCGCCCGATACGCTGGTCATCGCCATTTCCCAGTCCGGTGAAACCGCCGACACCGTCGCCAGCCTGCGCTTCGCCCGCCAGCTCGGCGCCACGCTGACACTTGCAATTTCCAACGTCAGCGACAGCACGCTGATGCATCAGGCCCGCTGGCACATGGTCACCAATGCCGGACCTGAAATCGCCGTCACGTCGACCAAGACGTTCTCGGCGCAGTTGCTGGCGCTGTATCAACTGGCACTGGCGCTGGCACGCCTGCACCACCGGCTGACGCCGGAAGCCGAGTCGGAAGCACGCCGGCACCTTGGCGAACTCGCGCAGCGCGCGCATGCGGTGCTGGCGCTCAAACCGCTGATCGACGACTGGGCCAGGGCCATCGCGCAGGGGCAGACGCTGTTCTGCATCGGTCGGCACAGCAATTACCCGGTCGTACTCGAGGGCGCGCAGAAAATCCGCGAAGTCGCGTATCTCGGCGCCGAAGGCCACGCCGGCGGGGAGCTCAAGCATGGGCCGCTGGCCGTGGTCGATCGCAACCTGCCCGTGGTGGCCTGCCTGCCATGGAACCGGCTGGCCGAGAAAATGCTCGCCAACCTGCAGGAAATCCGCGCAAGGCAGGGGCGCATCTATGTGTTCACCGATGCCGCGCTGCCTTCGGACGAGCGGATGAACGTGATCCGCATGCCCGCCTCGCTCGGCGACCTCGACCCGCTGCTGTATACGCTGGCCTTCCAGCTGCTGGCGTACCGGATTGCGCTGCATCGCGGCACCAGCATCGATACACCACGCTATCTGGCCAAGACGGTACTCACCGAATAGCGGGGATCAGAGCGCCGCGGCCAGTTGGCCGAGTGTCCGCATCGCCCCGTTCAGTGCCCGCGTGTAGGGCTGGCCGCAGGACAGGCGGAAATAGGCTTCAAAGCGATCGGAGTTGGAAAACATCCGCCCCGGCGCGATGCCGACTCCGGCATTCATCGCCTGCTCGAACAGCGCCGTAGACGAGGCGCCGCCCGGCAGCTCGATCCACAGGCTCAAGCCGCCCTGTGGCACGGTCAGCCGGGTATCAAGCGGAAAGTAGGTCGCAATCGCTTCGGCCATCTGTTCGCGCTGATCGCGCAGCGCCAGGCGCAGGCGTCGCAAATGGCGATCGTAGGCGCCGGAGCCGATGAAGTCGGCAACGGCCAGTTGCGGCAGCACCTCGTTGGCACGCGTCTGCGCGTACTTGAGCATTTCGATCCGCGCCTGCCATCGGCCGCCGATCATCCAGCCCAAGCGCATGCCCGGCGCCAGCGTTTTGTGCAGCGATGCGCAATAGATCACGTTGCCGGTCCGGTCCCAGGCCTTGGCTGCGGCCAGCGGCGTATCGCTGTTGCTGAGCAGACTGTAGGTATCGTCCTCGATCAGCGGAATCGCGTGCGCCTCGCACCACGCAACCAGCCTCGCCTTGGCCGCGTCGGGCATCACCGCACCCAGCGGGTTCTGGAAATTCGGCACCACGACGACGGCCTTTATGTTGCGGTAGGTCTGCGCGGCCAGTTCGAGCGCCTCGACCGAAATGCCGTTCTGCGCACTGGTCGGAATTTCCAGTGCCTTCATGCCCAGACTCTCGAGAATCTGCAGCAGCCCGTAATAGGTCGGCGACTCGACGGCGATCACGTCACCGGGCTGGGCCACGGCACGCAGCGCAAGATTCAGCGCTTCGATGCACCCGTTGGTGACGACGATGTCGTCGCGGCTCGCCGCAATACGCGTCGTCAGCGCGCGCTGCGCCAGCACGCTGCGCAAGGCCGGGCTGCCGTTGGGCGTTGCCGCCGAGGTCAGCACGGTCGGATCGTGCCGCAGTGCCCGCATCATTGCCTGCTTCAATGCCTCGACCGGATACAGTTCGGCCGCGGCACAGGCAACCGCCAGATTGAACTGCAGCGGGTGCGACCGGCCCTGCGCAATGATCGCCGATACCCGCTCGTGGATACCGACATACTGCGCCGGATCGGCCAGCCGGTTCACCGGTTCGGCAACCGGCCGGCATGCCGGTTTGCCGGGCAGGCGGACGAAGTAGCCCGAGCGCGGCCGCGCCTCCAGAAAGCCGTCGCGTTCCAGATGACGGCAGCTTTGCAGCGCGGTCGACAGGCTGACGTCGTGCCGGTCCATCAGGGCGCGCAACGACGGCATGCGACTGCCGGGCGCCAACGTACCGGTCTCGATGGCCTGCTGGTAATGGGCCGCCAACTGGCGGTAAAGCGGGAGTGCGTCCATGGCCCGATTGTTCACCGCTCCCCCGCAAAGAAACAGATACAGATCGGTATCCTCTGTATCGCAACAAGCGTGTTTTTCCGTCGCTGTTCTGCATCCGGACCACACGGCCTATGCCTCGAAGCGCACCGGCGTGGCCCGTAAGCTGGTCGGGTCCATTCAGCGGAGTCCACACCATGCAGCAACGCACCCCACGCCCCGCCCGCCTTGCCCCCCGGCAGACCCTCAATCTGGCCGTCTACCCTGGCGACGTGCTGCATGTCGTCCACGGCAGGGTCAGCATGATCGCAGCGCCGCAATGGCTGGCCGAAACGCTGCTGGCGTGTGAACAGCCGCTGCGGCGGGGCGAACACTGGCATTTCGAGCGCAATGGTTACGTCACGCTACGCACGGATGACGAAGGTGCGCAGCTGATGTACCGCCCAGCCGAACCGCAGCCGCCCCGCCCCGGCGTCCACGCCTGGTCCTGGCTTTGGGCCTTCTGGCGCGGCAGCAAGCGCCCGGCCTGACGGCTCGCGGCAAGGCCTCCTCGTTCAGATGAATATTTCACATACCTGACGAGTCATCATTCCATAACTGTATACAGCCGCCAGCGCCTCAGGCCAAGGCGGCGAAAACACACACCAGCCGGCAAGGATGTCCCATTAATTAGAGTTTCATAATCAACAAATAAGATCGCAGGCTTACAATAACAACAGGATTTCGCCATGCGCATCGCCACCCAGCTCAAGCTGGTCAGCATCGTCACCGTCTGCACGCTGGGTCTGCTCGCCGGATGGATCAGTTGGCAGAACCATCGCCTGCACCAGGAGTACGGCCAGTTCCGCGATAACCAGACCGCACTCGCGGCCATTGCAACGATGAAGGGCAGCATGCTGACGCTGTCACGGCTCGACCCGCTCGCCGCCGACGCCGAAGCCCGCATTGCCGCAACCGAGCAGACCGTTGCCGGTGCCGCCGGACAACTGCGTCCGCTGCTCGACGCCGAGCGCGGCGCCCGGCTCGACGCCTTGCTGGACGGCCGCTGGCGCAACTACCTGACGCAGTACCGCAGCGCGGTGTCGATCTCGGCCACCAGCCCGCAGGACGCCATCGGGATTCCCGAGTCGATCTACCACAGCGAGCTGGAGCCGACGCTGGCTGAACTCGACGCCGCATCCCAGCGCAACCGCGATCAGGCCAAGGCGGTCACTGCGGCCATCGACCACCGCGCCGCGCGCCTGCTGACGCTGACGCTGGTTCCGCTGGGCCTGACCGCGCTGGCCATCGTCGCCAGCCAGCGCTTCTTTGCGCGGAAACTGGCGCGACGGCTCGCAGCCATGGCCGGGGGCGTATCCCGCTTGGCCACCGGCGAGCTGAGCCAGCGCATGCACGAGAACGGCGACGAAATCGGCCAGCTCGGCGGCCAGCTCAACCACTTCGTCGACCGGCTCGCTGCCACGCTGCAGCAGGCACAGGCCGCAGCGCAATCGACACGGGACGATGCAGGCGATGTCGCCCGCCTTGCCGGCGACGTCCACGCCGATGCCGACCGGCAGACCCGTCATCTGCAGGATATCGCCGGCAGCAGCGCCAGCCTCGAAGCCGCCGTTCAGCACGTCGGCCAGCGTGCCGAACAGGCGGCCGGCGCAGCGCAGCAAACCCAGGCGGCGATTGCCGCCGCACGAACGGCCGGCGATGCCTCGCTGGCCCGGCTTGACCGGTTGACCGAGGACTTCGGCCACGCCGAACATGCGATGCACTCGCTGGCCGAAGCCGTCACGCAGATCGTCGTTGTCGCCGAAAGCATCGACGCCATTGCCGGGCAGACCAATCTGCTGGCGCTGAATGCGGCAATCGAAGCCGCCCGGGCCGGCGAGGCAGGACGCGGCTTCGCCGTGGTCGCCGACGAAGTGCGGAAACTGTCGCTCTCGACGACCGATTCGACGCAGCGGATCCGCGAGATTCTCGACGCCACCCGCACCCGAACCCGCGACACGCTGGCGGCCATGCAGGCCGCCGCCGAACGGATCGGCGAATGTCACGACGACGGTGCGACGGTGAATGCGTCGCTGGCCAATATCGGCGCAGCCGCAGCGCAGGTCGGCGCCATGATGAGCGAGATCAGCGAGGCGGTCGACGAGCAGGGTCGCGCCAGCGGCGCCATCCGCGAGCGGCTCGAGCACATCGGCGACAGCGCTCGCGACAGCCGCAGCCTCAGTGAAACGATGCGTGACGAACTGCGCGGCCTGACCGATACCGCCAACGCGCTCGATGGTCAGCTGGGCTGGTTCCGGCTGGCCCGATGAACCGCCGGCCACAGGCAAAAGGCAGCCCCAGGGAAACCCCTGGGTCATGAGTTTCGGGGGGTGGCCTCGTCTGCCCCTTAGGATGCGTGCATAATATCGCTTCAATTTGTAAGGAAAGTTCTTACATACGCTGTTTACCGTCAATAAGGCCGTGCTGGTGTTAAGCAATAGTTACAATCAGCTTCTTGTTCTTTGTTCCTTTCTGGTTGCCATCCTCGCGTCGTACACCGCGCTGGACATGGCCGGGCGCGTTGCGGCAGCGACCGGCAACGCCAAGCGCTGGTGGCTGGCCGGCGGCGCATTCGCCATGGGCCTCGGCATCTGGTCGATGCATTTCATCGGCATGCTCGCCTTCAGCCTGCCGATCCCGCTCGGCTACGATCCGCTGATTACCTTCGCTTCGCTGCTCGCGGCCATCGGCGCATCGGTCTTTGCGCTCTGGCTGGTCTGCCAGCCCACATTGCCGTGGCAGCGACTGACGCTCGGTGCCTTGCTGATGGGCAGCGGCATTGCCGCGATGCATTACACCGGCATGGCGGCGATGCGCATGCTGCCCGGCATCCGCTACGACCCGCTGCTGTTCACGCTGTCGATCATCATTGCCGTCGCCGCCTCGGGCGCGGCGCTGTGGATCGCGTTCCGCCTGCGTTCCGGCTCGCCGCACCTCATGCTGGCCCGCTGCACCGCGGCCGTCATCATGGGCGGTGCCATCGTCGGCATGCACTACACCGGCATGGCCGCGTCGCAGTTTCCGCTCGGCAGCTTCTGCGGCGCCGCCAACAGCGGCATCGCGACCAACTGGCTGGCGCTGCTCGTCATCGTGGTCACGCTGGCAGTCCTGGCCATTGCGCTGATCGTGTCGGTGCTGGACAACCGCATGGCCGCACACACCGCGGTGCTGGCCGAATCACTCGCCGAAGCCAATCACGAACTGATGCATCTGGCGCTGCACGACAATCTGACCAAGCTGCCGAACCGGCTGCTGCTCGAGGACCGGCTTGCCCAGGCCATCCAGAAAGCCGAGCGAGACCGGGGCCGCTTCGCGCTGATCTTCATGGACCTCGACGGCTTCAAGGCCGTCAACGATGCCTATGGCCACCATATCGGCGACGGCCTGCTGATCGATGTCGCCGACCGCATCCGGCGCTGCGTGCGTGCGCAGGACACGATCGCCCGGCTCGGTGGCGACGAGTTCGTGCTGATGCTCGAACTGGCCGGCCCCGAAGGCGCAGCCAGCGTGGCCGAAGCGCTCGTCGACGCCATCGACCAGCCTTTCAACGTCCATCGCCATCTGCTGAGCGTGTCGGCCAGCGTCGGCATCGCGCTCTACCCCGACGATGGCCGCGACCAGCGTGAGCTGATGGCCAACGCCGACGCGGCGATGTATCACGCCAAGGATTCCGGCCGGAACGGATACTGCTTCTTCGAAGCGTCGATGAACGCCAATGCGCAGTCCCAGCTCCAACTGATGCACGACCTGAGACTGGCGCTGGGACGCAAGGAGCTCGAGCTTCACTATCAGCCGAAGTTCGACGCCGTCAGCGGCCGTGTGATCGGTGCCGAAGCGCTGCTGCGCTGGCGCCACCCCAAGCACGGACTGATCAGCCCCGATGCCTTCCTCGGCCACGCCGAGCGCTCCGGCCTCGTGCTGCAGATCGGCGACTGGGTGCTCGATGAGGCCTGCCGGCAGATGCGGGCCTGGCATGACCGGGGCCACGTCGACTGGTCGATCGCGGTCAATCTGTCTGCGGTGCAGTTCGCCCATGCCAGCCTGCCGGCCACCGTCGAAGCCACGCTGCTGCGGCACGCACTGGCACCGTCGCGCCTGACGCTGGAGATCACCGAAACCACGGCGATGCGCGACGCGGAAGCCAGCCTCGTGATCCTGCGGCAGCTGGCAGCCGCCGGTGTGAACATCTCGATCGACGATTTCGGCACCGGCTACTCGAGCCTGCTGTACCTGAAGCGGCTGCCGGCCAACGAATTGAAGATCGATCGCGGCTTTGTCAACGAACTGGCACACGACAGCGACGATGCCGCCATCGTTTCGGCGATCGTCGCGCTCGGCCAGACGCTGAACCTGAACATCGTCGCCGAAGGTGTCGAAACCGCAGCGCAGCAGGATTTCCTGACCCGGCTCGGTTGCGATTCGCTTCAGGGTTTCCTGCTGGGGCGCCCGGTGCCGGCCGACGACTTTCCCTGCGCAGCCGCCGAGGAAGTCATCCGTTGATCACGACTCGCGCTGGGCGAGCAGCGGCTTAGCGGGCGCCTGCAAGCTGGCGATCGCAATACCCGCCAGCACGCACAGCAATGCGATGCCGTGTGCCAGCGTCGGCTGTTCGCCCAGCACGAGGATGCCGTAGCCCGCGGCCGCCACCGGCAGCACCGCGGTGAACACGCCGGCCATCTGGCCCGGCACGTGGCGTATACCCTTCATCCACAGCCAGAACGAAAACACGCTCGCCGCCAGACCGTACCAGATCACCAGACCCCAAGTCTCGAGCCGGACGGCCGTGAAATCGAAAGACAGCGACGCGAACACGCCCAGCGGCAGCATCAGCAGCAAACCGATGCCGTGGGTGTAGGCGCAGATCTCGATCGCTGGCAGCGTCTGCGTCAGCCGGCGCGACAGGATCACGTACAGCGACTCGCACAGCACCGCGCCGAACACCAGCAGATTGCCGAACAGGCTGCCGCCGTCCCCGTCGCTACGAGCCAGATTGACGATCAGTACACCGCCCATGGCCAGCGCCACGGCCAGCATCGCGCGCGGGCTCGGCCGCTCGCCGAGCATGCCCCAAGCCAGCAGGATCACCACCGCTGGAATGGTGCTGGTGATCACGCCAGCGGCCAGTGCGCTGGTATGGCGGACACCGTAGAGCATCAGCAAGGTGAACAGGAAGGTGCCGAACAGGGCCTGCAGAAAGAGGTTGCGCCATTCGGCCCGGCTGACCCGGCGCAGGCGCGACGGCCGGTAGACCGGCGCCAGAACGGTAACGCCGACGACAAAGCGCAACAGGGCGAACAGCAGCACCGGCATCGTCGCGACGATGGCCTTGCCGATGCCGACATTGCTGCCGACCATCAGCATGGCCGCGATCAGGCACAGTGCGTAGCGGTTCACGGGATCAGATCACGAAGCGCATCGACAGATCGATCGCGCGGACGTCCTTGGTCAGCTTGCCGACCGAAATCCGGTCGACGCCGGTTTCGGCGATTGCACGTAGCGTATCGAAATCGACGCCGCCCGATGCTTCCAGCAAGGCACGACCGCCATTGAGCGCCACCGCATCCGCCAGCTGCGGCAGGGTGAAGTTGTCGAGCAGCACGCTGGTCGCGCCGGCAGCGAGCGCGGCGTCGAGTTCCAGCAGGCTCTCGACCTCGATCTGGATCGTCACGCCGGCCGGTGCCAACGCCTGCGCGGCAGTCAGTGCCTCGGCAATGCCGCCGGCGGCCATGATGTGGTTTTCCTTGATCAGGATGCCGTCGTACAGGCCGATGCGCTGGTTGGCGCCGCCGCCGACGAGCACCGCGTATTTCTGCGCCCGGCGCAGGCCCGGCAGCGTCTTGCGGGTATCGAGCACTTTCGCACCGGTCCCTTCGACGGCATCGGCGTAGCGGCGGGTTTCGGTGGCAACGGCCGACAGCAGCTGCAGGAAATTCAGTGCCGAACGCTCGCCGGTCAGCAGGCTGCGGGCCGGGCCAGCCAGTTCGCACAGCAGCGTATCGGCGGTGACGCGGTCGCCCTCGGCGACGCGCCAGCTCACCTTCACTGCCGGATCGAGCTGGCGGAACACTTCGTCGAACCAGGCAATGCCGCAGACCACGGCGTCCTCGCGCGCCAGCACCGTCGCCCTGCCCTGCGCGTCGGCAGCGATCAGTCCGGCGGTCCAGTCGCGCTCGCCGATGTCCTCGGTCAGCGCCGCTGCGACGTTGGTGGTGATCAGTTCATGGGGCGGCAAGGGATGGATCATGTGCAAAACCTGCGGGCAAAAGTACTACAAGGGGTAAAAGTGAAAGCGGTCGGGACAAGGCCCCGACCGCAGTGTACCGACGCTGGCCGGCACGGCGCCAGCAGGGTCTTGACTCAGATTGCGAACACCGGGAACGGCAGCGGCAGTAGCGCCGTGGCCAGCTCATCGCGAATGCGCAGCATGGCATCGCCATGGTCGGCCTCGATCCGCAGCGTCAGCACCGGTGTGGTGTTCGAGGCGCGGATCAGTCCGAAACCATCGGGATATTCGATGCGCAATCCGTCGACCCGAAGGACTGCGGTTGCAGTCGGAAAGGTCGCGGTCGTGGCGACACGGTCGACAAGATCGTGTCCGTCCCCCGCCACCGGCAGCTGCAGTTCCGGCGTCGACAGTCGGGTCGGCAGCGCCGAAAACGCCTCGTTCAGGTTCTGCCCGCCGGCGATCAGCTGCAGCAGTTTCACGCTGGCATACAGGCCGTCGTCAAAACCCCAGCCGGCAAAGGCGAAGTGGCCCGACAGCTCGCCGGCCACCAGCGCGCCGGTTTCCTTCATCCGCTGCTTCATGTGCGTATGGCCGGTGGCGATGATCTCGCTGCTGCCCCCGTGGGCACCGATCCAGCCCGACAGCGCACCGGTCGACTTGACGTCGTACAGCACGTGCCCGCCCGGCTGCCGGGCCAGTTCGGCGGCGGCAAACAGCATCAGCAGTTTGTCGCCCGGCACGAAACGGCCATCCGGCGTCACCACGCCGAGACGGTCGCCGTCGCCATCGAACGCCAGACCGACGTCGGCCCGCTGCTCGAGAACCACACGCTTGAGGTCGGCGACGTTCGCCTCGACCTGCGGGTCCGGATGGTGGTGGGGAAAACGGCCATCGACTTCGCAAAACAGCTCGGTCACGTCGCAACCCAGCGCACGGTACAGCTCAGGGACGAATGCACCCGGCACACCGTTGCCGCAATCGACGACGACCTTGAGCGGCCGTGCCAGCGGCTGGCTGGCGACGATCGCTGAGCGGTACTCGGCATCGACATCGAGCGGGATTACCTGTCCGCCGCCGTCGACGAAATCGTCGCGGACGATGCGGTCGTACAGTCCCTTGAGTGCCCGGCCACCGACGGTCCCGCCGCCCAGCATCACTTTGATGCCGTTGTAGTCGGGCGGATTGTGGCTGCCGGTGACGATGGCACCGCAGCCGTCCGCATGGCGAATGGCCGCGAAGTACATCATCGGTGTCGCGACGAGGCCGAGGTCGAGCACGTCGATCCCGCTGTCGACCAGCCCGCGGATCAGGGCATCGGACAAGGCCGGGCTCGACAATCGGCCGTCGCGGCCGACAACCAGCTTGTGATGTTTCTGCGCGCTGGCCTCGGTGCCGAGCGCACGCCCGATCAGGTACGCCGCTTCGGGCGTCAGCAGGTCGACCCGCGCGCGGACGTCGTAGGCCTTGAAGATTTGAGCTGGAATGGACGCCATCGCGTACTCCTGGAAGGGGCCGCCGGCCGTGCCGCAATGCGGCCGCCGCGCGGCATCCGTACTATCGCGCGTCGGGCGCGTGAAACTGAAAATACCGCAGCAAGGTATTGGGCAACCAGTTGAGCCTGCCCGGCGGCGGACCGGAAAGAAAGCCGACATGCCCGCCTTCCTCCGGCTGCAGCAGCGTCACCCAAGGCGACACGTCATCCTCGCCCGGCAAGGCCGAAACCGGCACGAAGGGATCGTTGCGTGCATTGATGACCAGTGTCGGCACGCAGATGCCGGTCAGGCCCGGCTTGCTGCTGGCGCGCGTCCAGTAGTCGTCGACGCCGTTGTAACCGTGCAGTGGCGCCGTCACCAGATCGTCGAACTCCCGCAGTGTCTCCGCCGCCCTCACCTTGTCCACATCGACAAAGGGGTTCTCGGTGATCTGGAGCTTGGCCAGCATCTTGCGCTTGAGCGTGCGCAGGAAATTGCGCGTGTAGATGCGCCGGTTGACCCCGGTATCCAGCGCGGCACCGCAGATCATCAGGTCGAGCGGCGCGCACACCGACGCCGCCGAGGCCACGACTTCGCCTGCCGCCTCGCCCTGCTCGCCCAGCCATTTCAGCAGCGCATTGCCACCGAGCGAAACGCCGACGGCATACAGCGGCGCATCGGGATTGCGATTGCGGATCCGTCGCAGCACCCAGTCGATTTCGTTGGCGTCGCCGGCATGATAGGCACGCGGCAGCCGGTTGGTGACATTGCCGCAGGAGCGGAAATGCGGCACGACGCAGCGCCAGCCCTTGGGATAGAAATGCTGGAACAGCGACAGTGCATAGTGGCTGCGCGAGCCGCCTTCGAGACCGTGGAACAGCACAAGGATCGGCGTCCCGGCACGGCCGTCGACCCAGTCGACCGCGATGCTGTCGAGGTCGGGCGTTACCCAAGTCTCGCGCCGGTAAGCCGGTGTGCGCTGCCACAGCAGCGTCGCCGGATAGATCGTTTGAGCATGCCCGCCGGGCAACCAGCGCGGCGCGCGGTAGACGGGCAATTGCAGCTGGCGTTCTCGTTGCATCCGAACATCTAGCCCGAAAAAGTGGATCGCATCAATGAGCAAGGCCACCTACGGTGGCCTTTGATCGTTCTCGGCAAACGGTTCCGCTCGGCGGGCATGCCGCCGAACGAGTCCGGTTTTACTCGAGGCCGCGGCTTTCGAGGTATTCCTCGTAACCGCCGAGGTAGTGCGTGAACGTACCGTCGCCGTTGAGTTCGAGAATCTGCGTCGCCAGCGACGACACGAAAGTCCGGTCGTGCGAGACGAAGATCAGCGTGCCCTTGTACAGGTCGAGCGCCAGGTTCAGCGACTCGATCGATTCCATGTCCATGTGGTTGGTCGGTTCGTCCATCACCAGCACATTGGTCTTCTCGAGCAGCAGCTTGCCGTACAGCATCCGGCCCTTCTCGCCGCCCGACAGCACCTTGACCGACTTCTTCACGTCGTCGCCGCCGAACAGCAGCTTGCCGAGAATGCCGCGGATCACCTGGTCGTCGTCACCCGGCTGGCCCCACTGCTTGAGCCAGTCGAACACGGTGACGTCTTCCTCGAAGTCTTCCTCGTGGTCCTGCGCAAAGTAGCCGATCGTGGCCTTCTCGGCCCACTTGATCGTACCGGCGTCAGGCTTGAGCACGTCGACCAGCAGCTTCATCAGTGTCGACTTGCCGACGCCGTTGCCGCCGATGACCGCCAGTTTCTGGCCGGCCTCGAAAATCAGCGACAGGCTCTGGATCAGCGGCTTGTCGAAGGACTTGGACAGATTGGTCGCCTCGAAGGCCTGACGGTGCAGCTTCTGCTTGTCGTCGATGTCGAAGCGGATGTACGGGTTCTGCCGGCTCGACGGCTTCACCTCGACCATATTGTCCTTGATCTTGTCGGCCAGCTTCAGGCGCGACGTGGCCTGACGGCTCTTGGACTTGTTGGCGGCAAAGCGCTGGGCGAAGGCCTGCAGCTCGATGACCTTGTCCTTGGCCTTGGCGTTGTCGGCCAGCAGGCGTTCGCGCGCCTGCGTGCTCGCCAGCATGTAGTCGTCGTAGTTGCCCGGATAAATGCGGATTTCGCCGTAGTCGACGTCGGCCACGTGGGTGCAGACCTGGTTCAGGAAGTGACGATCGTGCGAGATGATCAGCATGGTCGAATCGCGCTGGTTCAGCGTGTTTTCCAGCCAGCGGATCGTGTTGATGTCCAGGTTGTTGGTCGGTTCGTCGAGCAGCAGTACGTCCGGGTTGCTGAACAGCGCCTGTGCCAGCAGTACCCGCAGCTTCCAGCCCGGTGCGACTTCGCTCATCGGGCCGGTGTGCAGCTCGATCGGAATGCCGGCGCCCAGCAGCAGCGCACCCGCGCGCGCTTCGGCGGTGTAGCCGTCGTATTCTGCGACCTTGCCTTCGAGTTCGGCCGCGTGCATGTAATCTTCTTCGGTCGCCTCGAGGTTGGCGTAGATCGCATCGCGCTCGTGAATCGCCGCCCACAGCTCGATATGGCCCTGCATCACCACGTCGATCACGCGCTGGTCTTCGTAGGCGAACTGGTCCTGCTTCAGCTTGCCCAGACGCACGCCCGGTTCGAGCGAGACATTGCCCGCCGACGGCTCGAGATCGCCGCCGAGAATCTTCATGAAGGTCGACTTGCCGCAGCCGTTGGCGCCGATCAGGCCATAGCGGTTGCCGTCGCCGAATTTGACACTGACTTTTTCAAACAGCGGCTTGGCGCCGAACTGCATGGTGATGTTTGCGGTACTGATCATGGGTATAAATATCCGTCGAGGCGCGCCAGCGGCGGCCGAAGCGATTTAGAATTCTTGCCTGCAAGCCGATCGCCGACACCCGCCAGGTGCCTGATTGGTCTGCGAAATTCGCCGGATTTTACCACAGATGCCCCCTGCTTCCCGCCTTGCCGACATTGCCCCTTTTCACGTGATGCGCATCCTCGCCGACGCGCAGGCGCTCGAAGCCGCCGGTCGTGATGTCATCCACCTCGAGGTCGGCGAACCCGATTTTCCGACCCCGCAACCGATCGTCGACGCAGGGATTGCCGCGCTCGCCAATCACCAGACCTTCTATACCGGCGCCTGTGGCCTGCCGCAGCTGCGTGCGGCCATTGCCGGCTTCTACGCACAGCGTTTCGGCCTGAGCATCGACCCGCGCCGGATCATCGTCACTCCCGGGGCCTCGGGTGCCCTGCAGCTGATCCTCGCCCTGCTGGTCGATCGCGACGACGAGGTGCTGCTCGCCGATCCGGGCTACCCGTGCAACCGTCATCTGGTCCGGCTGTTCGAAGGCAAGGCGGTCAATGTGCCGGTCGGTGCGGACACCCGCTACCAGCTGCTCGCCGAGCACATCGGCACACACTGGTCGGAGGGCGCCGTTGCGGCGCTGGTCGCCAGCCCGGCCAATCCGACCGGGGCAGTACTCGCCCCGTCGGAGATTACCGCACTGGCGGCCGCATGCCGCGAACGCGGCGGCTCGCTGATCGTCGACGAAATCTACCAGGGGCTGGTCTACGACCGGCCGCACGAGACCGCGCTCTCGGTCGCCGACGACGTCTTCATCGTCAACAGCTTTTCGAAATACTTCCAGATGACGGGCTGGCGACTGGGTTGGCTGGTGGCGCCCGAGTGGGCCATCGCCGATCTGGAGAAACTCGCGCAGAACCTGTTCCTCGCGCCGCCGACGCCGGCGCAGTACGCCGCGCTGGCCGCTTTCTCGGCCGAGACCCAGGCAATTCTGGAAGCAAGGCGTCAGGAACTCGACGTCCGCCGCCGCTACCTCGCGGACCGGCTGGCCGAAATCGGGCTCGTACAGGCCACGCCGGCCGAGGGCGCGTTCTACCTCTGGGTCGATGCGGCGCGCTTCACCGACGACGCCGCCGCCTTTGCCGCCAGACTGCTTGCGGACGAAGCCGTTGCCGTCACGCCGGGACTCGACTTCGGCCAGGCACCGACGATGCTGCGTTTTGCCTACAGCCAGCCGGTCGAGCGGCTGGCGCAGGCGTGTGACCGGCTGGCGCAATTTTGTAAGCAATACTTGTCCAAAGTGGTGTCGGTTCCTTAGTCTTACCACGCATACTGACGCAACAGCCCGACCGGTTCGGGCGATGGAACGGAGCAGAACATGTTCGACTTCAAGGCGTTGATTGGCGCCCTGCTGGGCCGCCGCGAACGCGAAGGCGTTTACGACTACAAGTCGGCCACGGTCCTGATGCAGGAGTTGCCCGAGAGCGACATCCTGCAGGCGCAGATCGAAATCGTGCAGGCGTTGCGCCAGCTGAACGGCAATGCAGGCATCAGCCTGAAAGAGCGCCTGAAAACGGTGCCCTATCTCGACGAAAAAGCCCGCGCGCTGCAAGCCCATCTGGTCGCCATCTACCGTGGCCAGCTGATCGACGAGACCGCCGCACCGCATCAGGTCCTGCCGCCATTGCTGGCGTTCTGGCGGGAAATGGCCGACGCCTACCGGCTCTGCCTGAAACAGGCGCAGCAGACCAGACAACTCGATCATCGCAGTCTGCCGCTGTGTGCACTTCGGGGCCTCATCTACACCGCCCAGCACAACAAGTGGGCGGCACTGCGCTATATGGAAAGCGATGCGCAAAGCTGGCGCCTGCTGCACCGGCTCTACCAGTATGCCGAAACGCTGAACAGCGCACGCGCACCGCTCCAGCCCTATCCGGACGAGGAAATCACCAGCGCCGAGCGCGAGTACGTGCAGGCGCTGATGCTGACGCTGGCCGCCCCGGAGAAACTGCAACCCGAACAGATCGAACTGACCGCACAGTGGCTGAAGCGCTGGAGCAGCCAGATCGGCCTGGAAACCCAGATCCACCCGACGCAGCAACTGTATGCGGTCAACCTCGCCGGCTCGACCCCGCCCAAACGGCTGCGTCGCGACATGGTCGGCGAAAACTGGCGCTACTGGCAGACCGACGCGCTGACCCAGCACATGCGCCAGCTTCGCGACACGCTGCTGGGCGGCGCCGCACCGGCAACGCACGGCCTGCCCGACGAATCCGCCCAGCCCGCCAGCATTGGCCTGCTCGATACACTGGCCGAACGCTGGTCTCGCGACGCCCCGGCGCCCATACGCAAGCACGAGCGGCACGCAGCCCGGCAAGCCATCACCGTCTGGCGTGGACTCGAAGAGGCGGCGCAGGCACTGCGCAGTGCGCCAACGGGCAAGACCCGGCAATGGGAACTGCTCGACGAGAGCGTCAGCGGCCTCGGCATCCGCTGCCGCAGCGTCGGCGACGACAAGCTGCAGGTTGGCGAGCTGCTCGGCATACAGGGGCTGACGCAGCGCCCTTTCTGTCTCGGCATCGTGCGCCGGATCGTGCGCAAACCGGATGGCGCCGTGGATCTGGGCATCGAAACGCTGGCCAGCAATCCGGTCGCGGTCGAACTGACGCCCCTGCTCGGCGATCGCAGTTTTACCGGCCTGTATGCAGCGGAAAATCCGGCCATGAACCAGGGCCGCTTTCTGGTGCTGCCGCACGGTTTCTACGCCGATCATCGCGAGTTCCGTCTCGGCGCCCAGCACAAGCGCTACCGCATCCGCCTCGGTGATGCGATCGAACAAACACCACACAACGCCATCACGCGTTTCGCCGTTCTGGAAAAGCTTGCGGCCTGAGTGCTGCCAGACGCCGGCGCCTCTGGTAGAATCGCCGGCTTGCTGGAAGCGTGGCTGAGTGGTTTAAGGCAGCGGTCTTGAAAACCGTCGGGGATTTACGTCCCCCGTGAGTTCGAATCTCACCGCTTCCGCCACCCCTTTCTCGTCAATCTGCATTCATCTCGCCGAACACAAGCCATCGCTTGATTCTCGGCGAATCCTGCCGGCGCAATGCCGACAGCACAATGCAGATTGATCGCACCTCTACCACCCCCAAACTGCCCCAGGTTTTCACTGGCGACCTTCGGGGCCCGCATCGTCAGGACTGAAGCCTGTCCGGGCGCTTTGCTCTCCGGCCCTGAATGCACGCTCCCCGCCTCCTTCTCTCGCGGTTCATCGTCGCCGCGTGTCACGTCAGTGAGCGTGATCGTCCCGGAGCCGGCAATGTAAAAAGGCCCTGATCATCAGGGCCTTCTCCGGTACAGAATCGATAACTTGAACCGGGGTTACAACGCGGCGTAGACCCGATGGATCTGACCGGCGACTGCGTGCCAGTCGTATTCGCGACGAACACGATCAGCCCAGTCACTCCAGCGCCGATTTGATCGGGCAAAGTGCGTGATCCGCGCCGCCAGTGCATCGACGTCCCCGAGCGGGAAGTAGCTTTCGTCCGGCAGCTGGATTTCGACGTGCGGCTCGATGTCGCTGACGATGGCCGGCGCACCAAGGCTCAGCGCTTCGAGCAAAGCGATCGGCAGCCCTTCGTGCGACGACGGCAGCACGAAGACGCCGCAATGCGCATAGAGGCTGGCGAGTTCGGTGGCGGTCTTGCGGCCGAGAAAAACGATGTCGTCGCCGGTGCGTTCGAGCACCGATGCCGAGTATTCGTCGTCGTGGTCGGCCGCGCCGGCAAAGGCGAGCTTCCATCCCGGCGGTGGCTGGCGCAGGAAGGCGTCGATCAGGTCGTGGTGGCGCTTTTCCGGCACGAAGCGGCCGACATGCAGAATGTAACGCCCGGCCTCGAGTCCCATCGCCGGCAGCAGAGCGGCGTCGCCGCTGCCTTCAGGAAACGCGGTGACGCCGTTCGGGATCAGCACGGCCTCCTTGCCGAAACCCGTACCGATCCATCGGCGCAATTGCTGCGAGATCACGATGACCCGGTGTGCGCCGAGCACGCCGAAGCGTTCGGCGGTACGCAGGAACAGCCGCGCGCCGCGCCCCCATTTCTGCCGCTGGTAGTCCTGGCCGTGATGCGTCATCACCACCTTCATGCCCAGCAGTCGCGCCAGCGGAACGAAGAACGACGGGCCGATCGCATGGAAATGGATCACCCGGTTGCGGTGCCATGCCGCGGCAAACACCGCGAGCAGTGTATGTACCAGCGTTTCGGTCGATTTGCCGACCGGTGACCAGAGCCGGCAAAAGCGCACGCCTTGCCAGCGGTCTTCCGTCACGTGACGCATGTACGGTGCACGCACGTAGACCGTGACCTCGGCCCCCTGGCTCGCCAGCAACGGCGCCAGCGATTCGACGTGGCGCTCGACCCCGCCCTGCACGTCCGGAAAACCGCGCAATCCCACAATGGCCACCTTCATGCTGCGTACTCCATTTCGCGCGTCGCTTCCCCGCTATCCAGTTTCACACCGATATCCCGATAAACCTGCAACAGCCGTGACACGTGGCGTTCGACGGTAAAGTCCTGCTCGGCCCACGCCCGCGCCATACGGCCTTGGTCGGCGACATCGGCGTCGTCCATCCGGGCGTACTCGCGCAGCACACGTGCCAGGTCGTCACTGTTGCCGCTTTCGAACACCGCACCGGTCTCGCCCGGACGGATCAGCTCCGGAATGCCGCCGATGGCCGCGCCGATGGCCGGCTTGCCACAGGCGTAGGCTTCGATGATGGTCAGCGGCGCATTTTCGTAGCACTCCGACGCCAGCACGATCGCGCGGCTGTCGCGGACCAGTTGCCACAGCGCCTCGCCTTTCTGAAAGCCGCAGAAGCGCACGTTGGCCCCGGTTTCGGCAACGCGTTGCTGCAGCTCGGCCTCAAGCGGGCCGGTCCCGATCATCCACAGTTCGACCCCGGCCTTGGCTACGGCGTCGACCAGCGTCAGCAGGCCTTTTTCGCGACTGAGCCGACCGAAATAAACGAAGTGCTGGCCGGGCTGGTACTGCGGCCGCAGCGCGCCGACATCGGCAAAATTGGGCACGTGCGCCAGCGGTGCGCCATCCCATTGCCACTCGCTGAACTTGTTCATCAGGAAACGGCTCGGCGAGATCACCCGGTCAACGTGCTTGCGGTACAGACCCAGCGCGTCATGCAGGCTCGACTCGAGGTAGATCAGCCCGCTCAGCGCCAGCGATCCCTTCATGCAGCGCTTTTCTAGCAGCGCCTTGCGGCCCCGGGAATTGCAGTCCTCGCAGACCTGACCATGCGAGAGCATGCTGTACGCCGGGCACAGCAGCTTGAGGTCATGCGCGGTCAGGACCACCGGCACGCCGCAGTCGTGCGCGGCCTTGAGCACCGACGGCGACAGGTGATGGTAGACGTTGTGCGCGTGCACGACGTCCGGCTTCACTTTCTCGATCAGCCGCCGAAGCTTGGCGGCCGATTCGAACGAGTAAATGATCTTTGCTGCGTGGCGCGCCTTGGTCAGCGCCCCGTAACCGTGACCGAACTCGATTTCCTCGGCGAAATGATCACCGTAATCGCTCGCCTCATTGCTCGGGTGCTGCATGGCAAAGTCGGCCACGTGCCAGCCCTGCTCACGCAGCAGCCGCGACTGCTCGAGGTAGACGACGTCGGCGCCGCCGCGGCGATAGTGGTAGTTATTGATGGCCAACAGCGTGGGCACTTTGCTCTCCGGTCATATTGTCTTCCTAGCGTTGTATCTGCAGCTGTACGTAGACGGTCGGGTCCGAAGCGGCGGCGACGTCGTCGAGTTCGAACGTCAGCACACCGTTCTGCACCGACACCGGCACATTGCGCTGGGCACTGCCATCAAGGCCGAGCACGGTCGCAGTGGCGCCGGTCGCCGCCCCGAGATCAAGCCCCAGCGCGACCTGCGACGGCGGCATCTTCAGCGGGAAATTGCCAAGCCGGCGCAGCGTCGTCCGGCCTGCGTCGTCGAAGCCCATATTGCTGTTGAGTGCGTCGCTGCCGAGCATCAGCAGGGCCTTGCCGGTCTGGGCGAGCGGCTGCATGTCGAGCGACGAGAGCACGACCAGCATCGGCGTGTTGATGCGCAGCCGCCGGAACACGCCGGTCGGCGCTGCCTCGCCGGCCTGCGGCAGCAGCAGCGCCTGGGTGCGCGGCGTATTCACCGTCATCGTCCGTGCAACGGTATCGGTGACGATCTGGCCGCCCGGGCTGCGGAAGAAGCCGTCGATCGGACGCGAGTCGTTCAACTGGTCGGCCGGCAGTTGCGAAGCCATGCCGCCCTTCGGCGACGCCGGCACCAAGCCGCTGCGGCGCGCGAGGCCGGCCATGGCCAGACTGAAGTTCGACGGCGAATCGACATTGACATTGAGGACGCCGGGCGCATCCAGCGCCGTCGCCGACGACTCGATGCCGCGCAGCAGGCCGATCTCGCCGTAGCTGTCGGTCACGCCCCAGTACTTGAAGGTTGCCGCATCGTTGGCGCTCTGGCTCAGCACCAGACGAATCCGCTGTGCGTCCGGACTCAGGTCGCCCCGCCGGTACAGCAGCGCCGTCAGCCGTTCACCGATGACGGAAACCGGGTCGTAGCCGATCGAGTACGGTCGCAGTGCCACATTCCAGCCGTCGCTGCGGTCATAGCGCAGTTCGGCCGGGTTGTTGGCGTGCTGGCACAGTGCATCCCAGTCCTGCAGCGCGGCGTAGGCCGGCATCACAAGGCTGGCTTCGCGCCGCCACTCGCTCCAGAACGGCTGGCCGTATTCGGTGACGGTAAACGGCTTGCCGGCAATGCGGTTCTGCGCCAGCAGCTGGAAATAGCGCAACCGCGATGCCAGCGAGCTGGTGTTGGCAAGAACGCTGCCCGGGGTGACGAAGGTCGTCGGTTCGCCGTGGTAGGCATGCAGGTCGACCCAGTCGAACTGGTTCCGGCTGAGCCAGCCCTGCAGCGACGGGTTGTTGTCATACGAGGTGATCGGGCCGCGATAGCCGAGTTCGCGCAGCCGCGCGCTCATCCAGCTGGCGGTATCCCGCTCGCGTTCGCTGAAATAGGCGAGCACGTCGGTCATCGCAGGCGAGCTGCTGACCGGATCGGGCAGGGCCAGCGTATCGTCGGCAATCGCCGAATACGGCTGTCCCCAGACGTCGTCGAACTGGTCCGGGTCGGCGGCATAGCGCTGCGTCAGCCACGCGCGCAGGCCGGGACGTACCGACAGCGGAATTTTCTGCCCGACCATCGACAGAAAATGCAGCCCGCCCTCGTTGACCTGGATCACGCCGGCGAGTGCGTCGTCGGCCAGCGTGGTCGCGCCGGTATACGGATTGACACGGCCATACAGGGTCTTGAGCAGATTGAGCCAGTGTTCGCGCGCAGCCGGGTCGACGTGGACGTCCGCCTTCAGCGTGTACTTGCCGACCCAGCGGTCCGGCTGCACGTCTCCCTTGGCGCCGTTCCACGACGTCATCGCGTCGATGTACCAGTAGATGCCCTGATCCTTCAGCGCCTTCAGGAGGAAGAAGAAACGGTCGAGCTGCTCGGGGTCGTAATCGAAATCGAGCTTGCGCCCGAACATCAGGGTGGCGTCGGTAAAATGGAAACGCGCCAGGTTGTACCCGGCCATCCGGAACTGGCGGGCATAGGCCAGCGCCTTGTCGTGATCCGGAAATCCGCCGTACGGGGTACCGAAACCGGCCCCCGCGCAGCTGAAACGGACACGCCCGGCGTTGTTGACGAAGTGGCCGGCCGCATCGATGCGGATCGGCCCGTCGATTTTCTGCCCCGGAAAAAGGCCGCTGAAATCCAGTGCACTGCCCGGCTGGATCGCCAGCTCGGGCAGGCTCAGGGTCAGCCAGTCCTGCGGCACGCCGAACACGCCATCCGGGCCGGTGGAAAGTGGCGCAGCCACGGCGGACGGCAACCAAGAACCGGTCCCCCCCACGCCTGGCTGGCCCTTGCCGCAGCCGAGCAATTGCACCATCGCGAGCACACAGGCTGCCTTGAGGAACGAGCGCGTCATCATTGAGCTCCAGCGAGTCGGAAATAGATCGCTGCAACTCCCTCCGCCAGACGAGCGTAGCTGCGATGCTGCTCAATGTAGGCACGTCCCTCCGCCGCACGCAATCGCGCAACATCAGGCTGATGTAATGCAAAAGTAATTGACTTGACAAACCCTTCCGGCGTGCCGTCGGTCAGCCAGCCGCGGCTTGAGGCACCGAGGACCACCGCCTGATCGGGTGAATCATTGGCGACGGACGGCATGCCGATCGACAGATATTCGGCAAGTTTGGTCGGCGACGACACGTCGAACAGGAACCCGCGCGGCACGTAGGACAGCGCCAGATCGCAACCGGCGACCAGCGACCATGCGTGCTCGCTCGGCAACCAGCCGGTAACACGCACCAGATCCGCAACACCGAGCTCGGCAGCCCGCTGCTCCAGAAAGGCACGCTCCGGCGGATGCGAGCCGTCGCCGATCAGCAACAGGCGCACGCCCGGCATCACCTGCTGCAATTGCGCAATGGCATCGACCAGTACTTCGAGGCCGCGCAGGCGGTCGAGCGCCCCTAAATAGCAAACCACCGGGCCATCCGGCCATTCCGGCCAGCGTCGCGGGGTGACCGCGGCGACACGCTCCAGGTCGACCCCCATCGGTACGGCCGACAACCGGTCCGGCGATATTCCCCGGCCGGCGACGTAATCCCGCATCGCGTCGCTCTGGGTGAACACGTGATCGGCATTCGGCAGGATCAGCCGGTACAGCAACTGGTATTCGAGCCAGCCCTTGGCGAACAGCAGCGGCCGCTTCCAGCCGGCGACGCTCTCGCTGCGGTCGCGGGCACGGCGCATCCGGCTTTCGCTCATCAGGAACGACATCCAGTAGCAGAAGCGCTTGCCGCTCAGTCTGGCGAGCAGCAGCCCCAGCGCACCGGCCCAGACCATGTCGCGCACCTGCAGCACATTGTGGCGACGGCCGCCCCCCGCACGCAGCAACGCAACGGCAAAATGCAGATGCGCCGCCAGCTTGCCCTTCCCCGCACCGGCGGCGATGCACTCGCCGCCGTCCCAGGCTGGCGCCGCCGACGTGCCTGCCGCATAACCGACGATGTCGTTGCCGATGCCGAGCCGCGGCAGATAGCGCGCGAACAGCGCCTGTACATCGGGCCGGTGCGTCGGCAGTGTTTCGGGCACGAACTGGATCAGGCGAACGGTCATGCTGCAACCGCCTGCACCGGACGCACGATGCAAACATCCGGCCGGAGACGGCCGCGATACTGCAAGGAAGCGGGCACGACAAGCGCGAACTCCCTACCCGAATGGCCAAAGCAATGTCTCATCGCGAAGCCCGCGCAGAGACGACAAACTCGATATAAAAACGCCACAACACAAAACCCATGAACAAGATGGCCAGCAACAACGACAAGGCCTGTTCGACACGGCCATTCGTCCAGACGGCAATCGGCCAAGCAAGCAAACCAAAGAAAACCAGAGAATTCAGCGATGCGCGCATTGCACCGAGCTGCTCTCCGTAACGGAGCCGGATTTTTCGCTTGACGATATGGAGCGAGCAGATCGAAAGCAGAATCGCGATCAGCAAGGCCGACCAGACCAGCCCCTTCAGGCCGAAGAGCGATCCCAGCAACAGCAGGGACACGGTCAGCCCTGCCCGAATCATGGCAAACACCATATAGGCCGATGCATTGGCGGCGGCCATCAGGATCGACCAGACAAACTGCCAGAAAGGCAAAAGCATGCCGACCAGGCAATAAACCCGAACGATCCAGACGGAATTGGCGTAGATCTGGCCGAACAGCAAGGGCACAACCGTATCGGCAACCGCATAGACGGCAGCAAAGAAAGGCAAAACGACCCACGAGGACGAGCGCAACGCCAGCAGATACGTTTGTGGCAAATCCCCCCCTTTCGCCTTGGCATTGGCAAAGAGCGGGCCGGATGCCTGCGAGACTGCCGACATCACCATTTCGACCAGCAACTGGTAGATTTTCTTGCCGACCGCATAAAAACCGAGATCGACCTTGCCCAAGGCAAAACCGACGATCAGATCGTCGCAATAGGTCGTCAAAACCTCGACACAACGCCCCACCATCATCGAACGGCCATACTGGAAAACGTCGGCGAATCCATCCCAGGAAAAGCGCCAGCTCGGCCGCCAGTCGCTCATTCCCCAGAGCAGGGCCACCACGATCACGACTTCCAGCAAATGCTTGACCGCAATGCTCCAGAAGCCGAAACCGTTGACCGCCATCGTGCAACCGACCACGCCGGCAATCACTACCGCAAGCAGGGACCGGATTGCCATGCCCTTGTACTGCAAGGCCTTGCGCTGCAATGCGTCCTGAACCCGTGCCAGCGCATTGATCGGCAGCATCACGCCCATCATCAGCGCCACCTGCGCCGCCTCGGCGTAACCGGACAAACGCAAGATCGCCGGCACCGCCAGCTCGAACAGCAGCATGACGAGGACGGACACCAGCAATTGGAACCAGAAAATCTGGTTGCGCTCGCGCTCGCTGTCCGATTTGTAAATCAGGTATTCGGCCAGGCCCATATCGGTCAGGCCGGCAACGACCATGACGATGGAACTGACCAGCGCCGCGACACCGATATCGGCCGGGGCCAGATAGCGCGTCAGAACAAGGAATACCAGCAAGGAAGTGATACGCCCGCCCCAGGTACGGACGAGCGACCAGACAACGACCATCAACGGCGTATCAGCCATTGCGCACCGCCGGCAGATCGCAATCGTCGAGGAAGGCATCGAAACTGGCATACGGTGCGCGATGGCGGCGCTGATAAGCCGCGAGCGAATCACCGAGCTGGGCCGCTACCGGCAGGTCGTCGGGGAGCTGGTCACCGTCCAGAAACAGCGGGAACTCTTCCCTGAAATCGCCCGGGACCGGGCGCCGACCGTGAACCTCGACGATGCTGCGCGCATAGTCCTTGGCCTCGACGACATAGTCGATCCGCCGCTTTTCGCGGTATTCGTCAATCGAGCAGATCACCCGGGCCGGAATGCCGGCCGCGACCGAATTGGCCGGAATGCTGCGGGTGACGACCGAGCCGGTACCGATAATGCAGTTGTCGCCGATCTCGATGCCCTTGAGGACGGTGACATTGAAGCCGAAAAACACATTGCTGCCGATGGTTACCCGGCCGGACGACGCATAGACCTCATCGAAAAGATTGCGCAGCACGTACCAGTCATAACCGTGGGTCAGCAGCAGGAAACCGCGATTGATCCGGACGTTGTTGCCGATCTTCAGCAAGGAAGGACGGGTCAGATCGATGGTCACGCGCTTTGGCTCGCGGACAAACACACCGTCGCCGACCCTTGCACCCCGGCTGCGCAGATAGTCGACATAGCGCTCGCTGCTGGACTCGGCCCAGACACGCCGGCATTTCGACACCAGCCGCTTGAAGAGATTACGCATCATTCTGCTTCCGTTTGCTGCCCCATGCGGCATAGCCGCAAGCCAGCGCAACCAGCAATTGCGTTGCCGGCTCGTTCATCAAGGTGCTGTTGTATGGAATGGTCAGGACCACCAGCACCAGCGCGATCAGGGCAGTGGACAAATAGGCGTGCCGCACCGGATCGGCCTGCCCGGGACGCAATTGCCGGAACAGGGACACCAGTGCGAGCAACAGGATGGACAGGTACGCCAGCGTGCCCAGTACGCCGTAATCCCAGAGCAGAATGGCCAGCGCCGTCGCACCGATGTGGTAGGGGTAGTAGCGCTGCGCGACTTCACCCCGTGAAATCGCCCCTTCCATCGAGGCGGCAATACCGCGACCGAGCAGTACGGAATAGATGTCGTGCTGCGGGTCCTTGGCCCAGAGCGCCAGCGCGGCACCGCGGCTGACTTCCCCGGTTTCCCTGACGATCAGGTTCGGATCGAAAAAATAATCGAAGGAATGCTCGGCGTTCTCGGCCAGCCCCCGCTGAGGTACATCCTTCCAGTACAGCTTCTCGTAAACGAAACCGACACCGAGCACGAAGACGGCAATGCCGGCGCTGGCCAGCAGCAATTTCACCGGGCTGCGCAATATTGCCCTGCCGAAAACCAGCAGGATGGCGACCGGCAACCAGAAGAACGCGGCTTTCACCTCGCCAAGCAGGATGACCAGCAACAGGCAGACAAGCAGGGCTGAGAAATGCCGGCCAGAAAGCTGTTGCCGCAGATAAAGGTTCAGCGCCAGGGCGAAGGAAATGATGCAAAACAGCACCATGACCGCATTCAGCCCGCCCGCCTCCGGATTGCCGCCAAATGTTCCGACGACGGCATCCCAGCCCATCACGCTCCGGCCGGCAGCGATGAAAAAATGCTGGTGGAACACGAAAGGCACCTGGCACACCAGCACGATCAGCATCAGCCGCCAGATCGCGCGCCAGTCGGCGTCATTCAGCCCGGCCAGCGGCAAGTAAAGCGCCACCATCCAGAACGGAAACTGGTTCTTCAGTCCGGCGATCAACTGCGCCAGGGCGGGCCGGTTGATCAGCAGGCCAATGCCTGCAATGGATGCAAATGCCAGCAGCGCCCACATCCAGCCCGCAAAACCCGCCCCTGTCTGTGGGCGGCTATCGAACAGCTTGGTCACGAATTTGACGGCAAACAGTCCGGCCAGCCCGTAGGCCAGCCACGATATCTTGGTGAATCCGGTGTAGTAGCCGACCGCGCCCTGAACAAACAGCACGACCACCATCAGCATCAGCAGCGCATAGCGGTCAGGCAATTGCAGGAAGACACCGCCAAGCAGCAGCGCGACGAGCAAGGCCGGCACGGCGTAAAAACCGATTGCGATCGCCCCGCCGAGTAGCAGTGCCAGCCCCCCAATGGCGGCACTCGCAGTCGTCCACACAGCGGCGCGCTGCAACTGCGCCGGCGACCAGTTCAGGATGCTAGGCATCGGCGCGCCCGGTCAGAATGGCGCGGGCCGGCGCCGGCGTTGCAACAAGCAGCTGGTCGAGGAAGTCCTGCTGTGCCCGGTAGGCCGCCTCGGCACTGGTGCCGGCATTCGGGTCGATCGACGACACCCGAAACAGCAGGCCGTCGGGCAGGTAGCCGCGCAGGCCGGCCGCAAGCTGGGCGCGTTTGGCCTCCCAGCCGGTCAGGACCAGATCGTCACCGACCGTCATCCAGTAGGTGATCGGCTCGACGCGCAAGCCTTGGGTCGCAACCAGCCGCCGGACCGGCAGCGTGGCGCCGGCGACATCGACACGGGTCAGGTGCGCCGGACCGACAACGAATCCCTGCCCGCCGTAGCAGCCTTCGGGCTGGTGCACGCGCAGGCTGTCGTTCTGCCGCTTGCCGTAAGCGATCAGCAACATCATCCGTTCGCCCCGGTCGTTGATGTAGGTCCGGCTGAGCACGTCGGTGTAGATCTTGTCGACCGCAGCCTGGACGGCTGGATCGGGTGCAACCGGTACCACGCTGGCGTCGATTTTCCACTGGCCGAACTGGGCCGGCACCGCCTGTTCGAGCCACTGCTGCGGCAGCTCGCGCAACGCGCGGGTCGGCCGGAGCTGGGCTGCGGCAATGGCGGCAGCGGCCATCAATGCAGCCATCAGCCATGCCATTGCGAGATGCTTGCGTGTCATGTCCGGGCCTCCCGCTTTCGCCACAGCCGGCCGAGCACGCCATCGGCGGCAAAAATCAGCAACAGCGCGCTGCCGAACATCACCATTCCGGCCAGCCCGTGCATGAAGCCCTGGCCGGCGGCGTCCCCCAGGTAATAGGTAATCAGCACCAGCAGCAGGACGCGGATCAGATTGGCCGCAATGGCAACCGGAATGGCCAGCGCCAGCAGCAGCGCATTGCGCCAGCGGCTCGCGTACTGCTGCAGATACAGGTAAAGGCAGGTCAGCGCACTGAGCGAGAACAGCGAGTGCAGGCCGGCGCACGCGTCGGCAACCAGCAACTGGTACGGGCCGACATAGAGGATGACGCCGCTGCGCGTCACCGGCAGGCCGGCCGCATACAGCACCTGCTCGGCGATGCCCGAAATGAAGTGCTTGAGCGGCCCGGTCAGCGCATCGACCAGCGCACCGGGCAGCGGCGCGCTGAACAGCAGGAAAAACAGCGGAAACGCCAGGACGCGCAAGCAGGGCCAGCCACCAAGCACCAAGGCCAGACCGGCCGCGACGAAGAACTGCGAGAACAGCGCCAGAAACAGGATGTCCTGCGATTTGCAGACCACGTAGAGCAGCAGGCCGAATCCGAACACGGCGTTGCCCGACCAAGGCCGCGCCGCACCGGTCGGCAACGGCCCCTGCGCGACGACGCGGGCCAGCAACCAGACGCTGATCAGGACGATGAAGGGGCCGTGCGCCTGATCATCGGTCTGCCACGGGCCAGCCAGCAACTCGCGGTACAGCGGAGCGTACATCAGCAACAGGCCGATCGCGACCGGAACGGCCAGCGCCCAGTTCACCCGGGCCGGCCAGCGTCGCAGCACCTCAATCATGAAGCACCGCGCCGATCAGGTGAACGCCGGCGGCCTGCAGCTGCGCCTTGGTATTCAGCAACGGTTTCAGCCGGGTGTGATTGCGCTTGGCGACGAGCACCACACCGCGCGCACGCGTGGCGACGAGGTGCATGTCCGATGCCTGCGCCGGCGCGGCGCTGACGACGATCACCGCGTCATAGCGCTCGCCGGCCTGGTGCAGCAGTTCTGCAAATGCCGGTTTGGAGAGCAGCTCCTGCGGATTCGGCGCGATCGTCCCGCCCTGCAACAGCTGCAGGTTGTCGATGCCGTCCACGGTACGGATCACCTCATGCCACGACGCCCGCGCCGCAAGGCAATCGGCCAGCCCCTGCCCCGGTGCGACGTCGAACAGCGCGTGCTGAGTCGGCCGACGCAGGTTGGCGTCGATCAGCAGCACCTGCTGCGACAGCTGTGCCAGCGCCACGGCCAGATTGGCTGCAAAGGCCTCGCCATGGCTGCCGTCGTCGTCGGCCGGCACGATGGCGACCTGCTTGCGCGTGCCGTCGAGCCAGTGCAGCAGCAACTGGGTCCGCGCGCCGCGCACCGCTTCGGCTTGCGGCGAATACGGGTCGTAGGCGCAGACGACCTGACGGTCGACGCCGGCGCTGGCGCCCAGTACCGGGAAGTCGAACTGCTCCGACAGCGCGGTCTGGATGTCGTCGCTGCCGACCATCCCCAGCCGGATCGCCGCCTCGCCGAAACGCAGGCCGTGTTCTCGCTGGCACTCGGCAATCAGCGGCAGGTCGGCAATGCCGATCTTGTGCTGCGCCAGCAGGATCTGGCCGATCAGCCCGCCCTGGACACCCTTGTCGGTCGGAAGGGGCAAACGTACCGCTTGATTCATGTTCTGCTCCGCCAGGATCACTGCAGTTTCAGCGTCGGAATGGTTGCGAGGATGTCGATGCCGAGCGCGTCCTCGATATCGGCGCGGGCGCGGATGCGCCGGTCGGCCAGCTCGACGCCGAGCGCGGTCACCACCGCCAGCAGCAGGCCGAGCACGATCGCCAGTGCGACGTTGAGCAGCACCCGTGGTCCCGACGGGCGATCGGGCTCGGTCGCGCTGCGCAGCACGATGATGTTGGCCTGATCCGAGCGGCTTTCCAGCATCGTCTGCGACGTCCGCTGCAGCGCCTGGTCATAGGCGCGCTGGGCGTTTTCGACGTCGCGCTTGAGGATTTCCAGCCCCGATCGCTGCGACTTCAGCTCGAGCACCCTCGCCTTCTGCGCCGCCAGTGCCTGCTGCAGCGCGCCCTGCCGTGCGGCCGAGTTGCCGGCCGCGCCGGACAGGCCCGACGCGTACTGCGCCAGCAGCTGGTTGAGCTGCGCGCGGGTCGCCTCGACCTCGGCCCTGGCCTGCAGGTAGTGCGGATGATTGGGGCCGTTCTTTTCCGCCTGCTCCTTGAGCTTGGCCTCCTGCTGCGCCAGCTGGTTCTTCAGCTGCTGGATCAGCGGGTTGTTCAGCACGTCGGGCGCCGCCGCGCCGCCGCGCGCACGCGACTGCGCGTCGTAGGTCAGCGACTGCACGCCGACGAGCTGGCTGGCGATCTCGTTGAGCCTTTGCGTTTCGATGTCCAGACGCTCGTCGGTCGCCACGATGCCCTGCTGCTGCTGGTAGTCCGACAGGCGCTGCTGCGTCTGCGCGACGTTGGCCTGCAGGCCCTTGAGCTGGCTCTGGAAGAACTGGTTGTTCTGCTGCGCCGCAGCGGTCTTGATCTCGACCGTCGTGCGGACATAGGCCTGGACGAAGGCATTGGCCAGCGTCGCGGCAAAGCGCGGTTCGGTCGCGGTATAGCCGACGTTGATGACGTTGCTGTCGCGGCTCGGCTTGACGTCGAGATGCTTCAGCAGCGTTTCGGCAAACCAGTGCCGGATGTCGCCGTGGCCACCGGTTTCGGCAAGGAAGCGGCTGCGCGCCTCGGGCAGGTTGGCGAAACCCAGTGCATCGACGACTTTCAGCGCGGTGTTCTGGCTGGCGATGATGTCGACCTGCGTCGCCATGAAGCTCGGCGCCAGATAACCGACAACGGGCTGGCCGGTCACCGGATCATTGGCCTTGATGTCGACGGCGACGACCGAGGCCGCACTGTACTGCTTGGGCAGCAGCAGGCTGACCGCGAGCGCCGACAGCACGACCAGCGACAGTACCGCCAGTGCAATCCACTTGCGGGCGCGCAGGATGTTCCAGAACTGTTCGAATTTCATCGGGCGTTTCTCATGGTCAGAACAGGCTTTCCTGGACGTAGATCACGTCGTTGTCGAGCACCGCGTCGGTCAGCTTCGGCGACACTTCGGCCACGCTGCCGTCGGCCTGGCGGCGGTGGATTTCGATACTGCGTCTGGATGCGCGCGGGTTGTAGCCGCCGGCGCTGGCAATCGCCTGCATCACGGTCATCCGCTCTTCGAGGCGGAAGCTGCCCGGACGGTTGACCTCGCCATAGACGTAAACCTGCTGCATGCGCGGCACGAAGACGACGTCGCCGTTGCGGACGCGCGGCACCGCGTCGCCGGCGCGTTGCGCCGACAGCAGCGTCGACAGCAGCAGCTCCTGTCGCGTCTCACCGCGCACCAGCACCAGCCGGTCACCACCGGTGGCACCGATGCCGCCGGCAGTGGCGATCATCTCGACCACATCGGCGTCGTTCTCGAGCGCGTAGCGGCCCGGGCGGCTGACCTCGCCGAGCACCGACACGCGCTGGCTGCGGTATTGCGCGATCAGCACATTGACCTGCGCGTTCCGGATGAAACCGCCATCGCCCAGCTTGCGGGCGATCAGCTGCTCGACCTCGGTGAACGAGCGGCCGCCGGCGGCGATCTTGCCGATCAGCGGAAAATTCAGTTCGCCGTTCTGCGTCAGCTGTGCTTCGGTCAGCAGATCCGGGTGGTCGTAGACCGACACCTTGACCACATCGCCGGGGCCGAGCCGGTACTCGCCGCGCAACTCTGCACCGGCCGTCGCGACCAGCAGCAAAACGCCCAACCACAGGTAGCGCAGCATCAGTTCAACCCCTGCAGGCCGGACTTCAGCGACTCGTCCTTGCCATCGGCGGTGGCAAAGCGTTGCAGGTATTCGATCTTGGTCGCGCCGCGCAGCGCCTTGAGCTTGCTGTCCTCGCGCGCGCCTCCCTGCTCGACGAGCAGGTACTGCTTGATCGCCCCCTGGACTTCGGCCGCCTGCAGCGCCGCCGGCGTACTGCCCTTCAGCTGCAGCAGCAGCACCTTGTCACCATCGGGCACGGCAATGATGTCGCCGTTCTTCATCGCGGCGACTTTCGGCAACAGCGGCAACGGCAGCTGCTCGGGCGCCTTCTGCGACTCGGCCGGCTGCGCGTTGACGCCAGCCTGCTGCAGCACCGCCGCCGTCTCGGCGGCGTTGCGCGCGTGTTGCAGCGCCTGTTCGATTTCGGGCTTGAGCGCGTTCGCGGCCAGCGCGAACACGGCGAAGTCGTACAGTTTGCGTTCGGCGAACAGCTGCGGATGCGCGGCATAGAAAGCGTCGATCTGCGCCTGTGCCGGTTCGGCCGGCTTGCCGATCTCGCGTTCGGCCGCCGCACGGGCAAGGATTTGCCGGCGCGCCGCCTCGACCGCCTGGACCACGTCCGGGTCGCGATCGAGCTTGAGCTCGACGGCCTTTTGCACCAGCAGCTCCTGATCGACCAGCCCGTCGAGCACCCTCTGCTTGACCGCCGCATCGCCCGGATTGGCCTGCTGTGCCAGCAGGTAGTTCAGCTGGTGCACGGTGATTTCGGCATCGCCGACACGGGCGACAACCTGACTCGGCGATTTTTTCTCGCCGTCGTCCTTGCATGCGGTCAGCCCGAGCACGATCGCGGCCAGTACCGCGGTGTTCCTGTACAGCGTTTTCATCTGTCGGTCTCTTTGTCAGTAGGCGTTCTTGTCGCCGGCCATCGACGAGGCCGTTTTTGCGACGATCTTGAGGTCGAGCCAGATCGACCAGTTGCGCAGGTAATCAAGGTCGAACTCGATGCGGCGCTGCATCTTTTCCAGCGTGTCGGTCTCACCGCGGAAACCGTTGACCTGCGCCCAGCCGGTGATGCCCGGCTTGACCTTGTGGCGCATCATGTAACCCTTGATCAGCGACCGGTATTGCTCGTTGTGGGCGTTGGCATGCGGACGCGGTCCGACCACGCTCATCCGTCCCTGCAGCACGTTGATGAACTGCGGCAGCTCGTCGAGCGAGCTGCGGCGCAGGAAGCCGCCGATCGGCGTGAAGCGCTGGTCCTGCTTGGTGGCCTGGACGACCTTGTCGCCGTCCTCCATCACCGTCATCGAGCGGAACTTGTAGACGAGGATGCTCTCGCCATCGGCACCGTAACGGCGCTGTTTGAACAGCACCGGCCCGGGCGAGGTCAGCTTCACGGCGATCGCGACACCGAGCATCACCGGCCAGATCAGCGCCAGGATCAGCAGTGCGAGCACAAGATCGGAAAACCGCTTGAGTACGCCGCGCAGCCCCATGAACGGGCTTTCGCAGACGGCGACCACCGGAATCCCGGCGACGTGGTCGAAGCGCGCCTGGATCAGGTCGAACACGAACAGGTCCGGCACGAAGTAGATCGATGCCGTCGAATCGCTCAGCGCGTCCAGCATCGCCAGCACGCGCGGTTGCGAGCTCATCGGCAGCGAGATGTAGATGTTGTGTACGCCGTGGTGGCGCACGTAACTCGGCAGGTCACGCAGCGTGCCAAGCAGCCGCGACGCCTTGACGCCCGGCAGGCGGGCCAGTTCGCGGTCGTCGAAATAGCCGAGCCAGTTGATCCGGTGCAGCGGATCGGTCTGCAGCGCTTCGGCCAGCGCCACGCCGGGGCGGTTGGCGCCGATGACGACCGCGCGCCGCTGCGTTTCCACCGAATCACGCGGCAGGAAGAAGATCGGCCGGAACAGTGCATGCACGCCGATCAGCGCCGCCGGCGCGAGCACGAACCAGGCGAGGATGAACGGCGGATGGAAATAGGCGGCAAAGCCGGAGACCCAGCCGAGCAGGGTCAGCGTCACGCAGATGAACAGCCACTGCACGGCGAAGCGGCCCAGTCCGAACAGCGGACGTTCGTGTCCGGGCACGAAAAGGAACAGGCCGTCGAGCACCTGCGCCGACAACAGGAAACCGAATGCGGCCAGCACGCAGGTGTAGCCGTCGAACGCGACCTGGAATGGAATCGACAGCAGGTAAAGCACCGCGACAACCACGACCGGATCGACGAAGGACTTGAACACGCTCACCAGCGGTGCGGCGTTGACGAACTCGCTGAAGCGGTTGTTCAGCGACGACACGCGCGGCGGCATCGGCGCATCGTCGATCGCTGCGATACCGGCCTGCTGCAACTGCGGATCCAAATGGCTCATGCATCCACCCCCGTCAATTCCACTTTCCATCCTCTTGCATTCAAAACTGCAGCCTCAGGTCGATGCCGGCCTGTACCGCGCGATAGTCGTTGAGCGGCAATTGCGAATCGCGCGCCTGATGCTGGCCGTAGACCGACAACTGCAGTGCCGGGTCCGGCTGGTACTTCAAACCAAGATGCAAGTAGTCGGTTGTCTGGCTGTACGCCAGCACCTGACGCACCTGCTTGTCCTCGCGTCGCCACGATGCATCGACGCCGATCCGTTCACTCGCCTGCCACTCCGCGCCGACGCCATACCCTTCGATCAGGTTGCGGCCGATGTTCTGCCCCGGCGCCTCGAATGCACGCCGGTAGTCGGCGTACAGCCTGGTTTTCGCGCTTGCCTGCCACGACAGCGCGACATTGCCGGTCGGGCTGCGCTGCCAGTCGGTTTCGGCCTGATACTTCCAGCTCGTCCAGCCGTAGCCGCCTTCCAGCCGGGTCTTGGCGCTGATCGGCCAGACAACGCCAAGCTGGGCCACCCACTGGCGGTATCCGCGTTCGTCGGCCGGCATCAGCAGCAGGTCCTCGCGATACGCAATCCGCGAGTAATCGAGCCGCGCCGTCACTTCGCTCCCCAAGCCGCTGCGGTAGCGCACGCCACCGCCGGCGTTGTCCTGCTGCAGATCGAGGTAGCGTCGCTGGTCATGCCGCTGCTGGCTGCTCGCCAGCGAAGCCAGCAGCGCCCAGTCCGACGTCAGCACGTACGCAGCGCTCAGATCCCCACCCTGCTGCCGGACCAGATCCTTGATCCCCAGCATCACGTCTTCGAATTCGGACAGCGTGCGCGAATCGCGGTAAGCCAGACGCCCCGACCACGCATTGCCCCATTGCCAGTCCCACCCCAGCAGCCCTTGCCAGCCGACATAGTCGAGCTGCCGATGCCGCAGGTACGTCGGCCGGGACAGCTGCGCATCAAGCAGCAATTGCTGGCGCGAAACCGGCCGGTTCATCCGCACGCCGACGCTCGGGTCGACGATCACGTCGGATTTGCTGCCGCCGTACTGCTCGGCCGGCACGCTGTCGGCGAGCCGGAACACGTTGCTGTCGGACAGCGTGGAAACATCGGCATAGAGGATCAGCGGATCGGTTTCATCGACGGCGCCATAGGCCGCCACACCTGATACCAGCATCAATCCGGCGGTCATCACGGCGATACGGCCCGCCGCGCACCACCGACGCTCGAACCTCGCTACGCCCAAAATGTCACCGCCCCTGAAACCCTTGCTTGCGCGCCGTGGCACGCCTTGCTCATCCCGACCTTGCCGAAGAACGGTACGGACCGTCACCGGCCCGCACCGTCCGCTAGACCCGCATCAGACCGCGAGTGCGGCAGTGCTGCGTTGCTTGCGACGACGCGACAACAGCACGCCCAGCAGGCCAGCGCCCATCAGTGCGTAGGTTTCGGGTTCCGGCACCGGCGCGACGTTGAGCTTCAGCGTGCCAAGCCAGTTGGCATCCTTGGTCACGGCGAAGAACGACGAGTAAGTACCAGCGGTCGGCAGGTTGAAGCTGCCGGAGTAGCTGCGTGTACCCGGGTTGAAGATCAGCTGCTGGAGGCCCAGCAGTTGGCCGATCGGGGCCAGTTGATAGTTCACGGCAAACAGGTTGGCCAGGCTGCCCGTCGCGCTGACCGGGGTCAGATCGAAGGTGAGCCTGGACGGACCGGTCACGGTGAACGTGTCCTGAGCCGACAGCGGTGCAGCACCAATGTCATAGGTTTTGCTGAATGCGGCGTGGCTCAGGCCAGCAGCAAGAAACATCGTCACTGCGGCAACGGCTTTCAAACCATCCATGGCAAACTCCTTATATAAGGAAAACATTAATTACACATATCTGATTCAATACTTAAAAATTTATTGCTTTTGTGCCGCGGAGAATGCCATGTGCCCGGTTTCAGTTCAATGACGAATCAATAAATCAACATTGGCTTATATTAGGAATTGCATGGAGAGTCGCGCATTACTTGGGTTGGCGGTGATATTGCAGTCATTTCGTAATGAAAAAATAATCACTACGAAATACGAATTGATTGCACGTCAATTCGCATTGCACCAGTTGAAGCGCTGACGCTGAATAAGCCACAGCAAAAATGTTTCAATTCGAAAACCCGATGCAGGCAATCGCGCTGACATGTAAGACGAGCAGCCACCTCAGCAGGATTGAGCGCTGATTTCAAAATGCTGGTACGGGACCGGTAAGGGGCGAATTGACCAAAAAAAGCGCGTCGAACGTGCAAATTCGACGCGCCATTTGGCTTTATGAAGGGAAGCGGAATACGGGCAATAGCGCGGCGACGGCGCCAGCAGCTTTTCAGTTTCGTAAGGAAGCCAGTTCCGCCGTGGAACGCGTCGTCACCCAACGCAACAGGCTATCCAGTACGGGCATCGCCCCCGGAGCTTTGGGATGATTGACCAGGGCGACCACAGCCCAGTCATGGCCTTGCGCATCCCTGACATAGCCGGCAACCGCACGGACGTTCTTGAGCGTGCCGGTTTTGATGTGCGCCGCACCGGCTTCGTTTTTCAGCCGTTTGCGCATCGTGCCATCGATACCGACGATGGGCAGCGACGAAATGAACTCCGGCGCCAGCGGGCTGCGGTAAGCCGACACCAGCATCTGGCCAAGGTGTTCGGCACTGATCCGCTCGACCCGCGACAGGCCGGCACCGTTCTCCAGATGCAGCTCGCTCATCGCCAGCCCTTGCTGTCGCAGCCAGTCGCGCACGCGGAAATCGGCGGCAGCGATGGTGTCGGTGGCCGGGTCCGGCGCCGTGGCGCCCAGGGTCAGGAACAACTGCCGCGCCATCAGGTTGTTGCTGAACTTGTTGATGTCGCGAACCATTTCGGTCAGCGGCGGCGAGACGCTGGTCGCCAGCACTTTGGCCTGAACCGGTGTTGTTCCGTCACGCACCTGACCGGTAAACCGCCCCCCCTGCTCCTGCCACAGCGAGCGGAACAGGCTGGCCGTGTACGATCTGGCGTCGAGCACGGCAAAGTAACGGTCGCCGGCGCAGTCCGGCGGAAAGCGGCCCGCAACCTGCACGCTGGCCGACTGGCCGGCGTCGTCGAGCCGCAGCTGGACGCCGTCCTTCCATGCCGCACAACTGGCGTTTGGCGCCAGCTTGACCGTGCTGTCGAGCTTTACCGCTGCCAGCGCCGGTTCGAGCGTCGCGCGCACGGCGTTGCCGTCGCTGCGCAGCATCAGTCGCGCGCTGCCGAAGTTGCTGACCAGCGCGTCGGGCGTCACCAGATACGGCTGGCCACCCTCGTCGCTGTCGTCGTCGAACGGTGACGTCGTTGCCGGCAGCTTGAACGCACTGCGATCAAGGACCAGATCACCACGCAAATCGGTGACGCCGGCCGCCCGCAGCTCGCGCACCAGCAGCCACATCCGCTCGAACGTCAGCTTGGGGTCGCCGCTGCCCTTCAGGTACAGCGGCCCGCCCAGCACGCCGTTCACGACCGGCGCATCCGCCAGCAACTGTGTCTTCCAGCTGTAGGCCGGACCGAGCAGATTGAGCGCAGACCATGTCGTCACCAGCTTCATCGTCGATGCCGGATTCATCGGTCGGCCGGCATTCTCGAGCAGCACGGCCGGGCCGCCGTCGACCGGCAGGATCGCCACACCCAGCGCCGATGCCGGCACGCCGGCCTTGAGCAGCGCGGCGTCGACCTCGGCCGGCAAAGCCGCGTGCGCGGCACCGCTGAACAACAACAACGAAAACAGGAGGCGTTTCATCGGCTCGGCAGATCCTTGAATTCGGGGTGACGTTGCAACCAGGCCGCACGTTCGCGGCGATACGCATGCAGGGCTTCGGCGTAGGTATCGAAGATACAGGGCTCGCAACCGCTGCCGCAGCACTCTTCCAGCGCCGGTTCGAACGGCGGCTCGGGAGGTGGATCGTCGGCGGGAAAACCGGGGAGGTGTTGATTGTCTGCGGGCTGATTGTCTGCGGGCTGATTGGACGGAGTAGGCATCTGTTAGAATCCGGGCATGGCTTATCAAGTTCTCGCCCGCAAGTGGCGCCCCAAGACCTTTGCCCAGCTCGTGGGCCAGGAACACGTGATCAAGGCACTCGCGAACGCCTTCGCGAACGAGCGCCTGCATCACGCCTACCTGCTCACCGGCACCCGCGGCGTCGGCAAGACGACCATCGCGCGGATCATGGCCAAGGCGCTCAATTGCGAGACCGGCATCACCGCCGAACCGTGCGGCGTGTGTGCGGCGTGTACGCAGATCGACGCGGGGCGCTTTGTCGACCTGCTGGAGATCGATGCGGCGTCGAACACCGGCATCGACAACATTCGCGAAGTGCTCGACAACGCGCAGTACGCGCCGACGGCCGGGCGGTTCAAAGTGTACATCATCGACGAAGTGCACATGCTCTCGAAGAGCGCGTTCAACGCGATGCTGAAAACGCTGGAAGAGCCGCCGGGCCACGTCAAATTCATCCTCGCGACCACCGATCCGCAGAAGGTGCCGATCACGGTGCTGAGCCGCTGTTTGCAGTTCTCGCTGCGGCAGATGACACCGCAGCAGGTCTCGGGTCATCTGCACAAGGTGCTCGACGCCGAACAGATCGCCTTCGAGCCCGGCGCGCTGCCGATTCTCGGCCACGCTGCCAACGGCTCGATGCGCGATGCACTGTCCTTGCTCGATCAGGCGATCGCCTATGGCGCCGGCAAGGTCGAAGAAGCCGGCGTCCGGGCCATGCTGGGCGCGGTCGATCAGGGTTACCTGTTCGAATTGCTGAACGCATTGCTCGCCCGTGACGGCGCACAGCTGCTTGCGACCGCCGACGATATCGCCGGCCGCGGATTGTCGTTCGAAGCCGCGCTCAGCGAGCTGGCCCATTTGCTGCAGCAGATCGCCGTCGCCCAAATGGTTCCCGGCGCACTGGCCGACGATCTGCCGACCCGCGACGCCATCGTCGCACTGGCCGCGGCCATGTCGCCCGAGGATGCCCAGCTTTACTACCAGATCGTCCTGCATGGCCGGCGTGACCTGCCACTGGCGCCGGACGAGTATGCCGGCTTCACGATGACGCTGCTGCGCATGCTGGCCTTTGCGCCGAGCGACGCGGCTGCGCTGGCGCAACTGCCCCAGCGCACGTCCGGCGATGCCGTTGCATCGCCACAGCAACCCGAGCGCGTTGTGCCGGTTCGCCCGGCAGCACCGGTTGTTGCCGCGCCGGCTCCCGTCGTGGCACAGGCTGCACCTGCACCTGCACCTGCACCTGCACCTGCACCTGCACCTGCACCTGCACCTGCACCTGCACCTGCAGTCCAGAGTGTCCCCGCAAGACCAGCTCCGGCAGCAGTACAGGATGTGCCGCCCTGGGAGGAGGCCACGCCGGCGGGAGAACCGGCGCCACGCGCGCCTTTCCCTGAGCACGAGGCCCCCGCACAGCCGGTACAGCCAGCAGCATCTGCGTCAGCGCCCGCCACCCCTTTCGACGGCGATTGGCGTGCACTGGTCGTTCAGCTCAAGCTTGGCGCCGCCGGCATGCTGGCGCAGAACGCCGAGCTGCTCGACTGGCAGGACGACCGTTTCGAGCTGCTGGTCTCCGATGCCCACCGCGCAGTCGCGACCCGCGACTTCCAGGACAAACTGCGCGAAGCGCTGTCACAGCACTTTGACCGCCCGGTCCAGCTGATCGTGACGTTGGGCGAAGCCAGTGGCGACACCCCGGCCGCGCAACTGCTGCGCGAAAAGGAGCAACGTCAAGGCGAAGCCGAAGCCGAGATCCAGAATGACCCGTTTGTGCAGACGCTGGTGCGCGATTTCGACGCCACCGTCCTGCCCGATTCGATCAAACCACTCTGACGGCGGCTGCCGTCGATCTTCACACTCAGGAGCACATCATGTTCAACAAGGGTGGCATTGGCCAACTGATGCAACAAGCGCAAAAAATGCAGGAAAAAATGCAGAAAGCGCAGGAAGAACTCGCCAACGTCGAAGTCGAAGGCCAGGCTGGCGCCGGCATGGTCAAGATCGTCATGACCTGCAGCCACGTGGTCAAGCGCGTCGCGATCGACGATTCGCTACTGTCCGACGACAAGGACATGCTCGAGGACCTGATTGCCGCGGCCTTCAACGACGCACAGCGCAAGGCCGAAGCAACCAGCCAGGAGCGCATGTCCGGCATGACCGCCGGCCTGCCGCTGCCCCCGGGCTTCAAGATGCCGTTCTGATCGAACGGCGATTCCGAACGGGGCGCGTTCTTCGCGCCCCTTTTTGCAAGCACCTTCCGCCATGACCGTCCCTTCCTCGCTCCAGCAACTGATCCAGGCGCTCAAGGTGTTGCCGGGCGTCGGCCCCAAGTCGGCCAGCCGTATGGCCTATCACCTGTTGCAGCGCGATCAGGCCGGCGCCGCCAACCTGGCCCACGCGATCGAGTATGCAATCCGCACGCTCGCGCATTGTCGTCACTGCAATACCTTCACCGAAGCCGAAGTGTGCGAGATCTGTCTGGACGACGAGCGCAGCCGGCGTCAGCTGTGCGTGGTCGAAATGCCGACCGACCTCTTGATGATCGAGCAGACGCTCGCCTACCAGGGACTGTATTTCGTGCTGATGGGCCGGCTGAGCCCGCTCGACGGCATCGGCACCAAGGACATCGCCTTCGAACGATTGCTCGAACGCGCCAGCGACGGCGAGGTCGAGGAAGTCATTCTCGCGACCAATTTCACCGTCGAAGGCGAAGCCACCGCGCACTATCTGGCCGAAACACTGCGCGCCCGCGGCCTCAAGGTTTCACGCATTGCACGCGGCCTGCCGGTCGGTGGCGAGCTTGAACACGTCGACCCGAGCACGCTGGCGCAGGCTTTGGTCGAACGACGCGGCCTGTAACGTCCAGCAGAAAAAAAGCCCCGCGCGAAGCGGGGCTGTCGATAAGCCGGGACGCGGTCCCGACCGAGGAAGTCAACCGATCCGGATTTCGGTTTCCGTATCGAACAGCACCACCTTGCCCATGTCCGGCCGCAGATGAAGCACCGAACCCGGTGCGCGTGCATCACGCGGGTGCAGGCGTGCCTGCACTTCGATGCCGTTGATCTGCGTGAACACGATGGTGTCCGGCCCGGTCGGCTCGGTCAGGTCGACCTTGCAGTCCAGTCCGCCGCCGTCGTTAGCGACATCCCACTGCTCCGGGCGGATGCCGACGATCACGCGCTTGCCCACATAGCGCGCAAAGCGCTGGCTGTCAGGCAGCGGTACGAAACAGGCGGCCTCCCCGCTCTGCAGGCTGACCCCGATCGCCCCCCCCTCGCTGGCCAGATGCGCCGGAATGAAGTTCATCGACGGCGAACCAATGAAACCCGCAACAAACAGGTTCGCCGGTGCATCGTAGATCTGCTGCGGGCTGCCGAACTGCTGGATGATGCCGTCCTTCATCACCGCGATCTTGTCGCCCAGTGTCATCGCCTCGATCTGGTCGTGCGTGACGTAGACGATCGTCGTTTTCAGCCGGTGGTGGAGCTGCTTGATCTCGGTACGCATCTCGACGCGCAGCTTGGCATCGAGGTTGGACAGCGGCTCGTCGAACAGGAAGAGCTTGGGGTTGCGCGCCAGCGCCCGGCCCATCGCAACGCGCTGGCGCTGGCCGCCCGAGAGCTGCCCGGGCTTGCGGTCGAGCAGATGATCCATCTGCAGCATTTTCGCCACCCGCGCGATGATCTCTTCCTGCTCCCTCTTCGGTACGCCGCGGGTTTCCAGACCGAAGGCGATGTTCTGCCGGACATTCATCGTCGGATACAGCGCGTAGCTCTGGAACACCATTGCGATATCCCTGTCTTTCGGCGCCACATCGTTGACCACACGGTCGGCGATGTGGACCTCGCCGCTGGTCGGCGACTCGAGCCCGGCAATGATGTTCATCAGCGTCGATTTGCCGCAACCCGACGGCCCGACCAGAATCAGGAACTCGCCCGAATCGACATGGATGTCGATGCCCTTGAGGATGTGTGTGTCACCGAAACGCTTGGTGACGTTCTTGATGGCCAATGCACCCATCGGTTTTCCCCTTATCCCTTGACCGCGCCGGCCGCGAGGCCGCGCACGAAGTATTTGCCCGCCAGTACATAGACGGCGATGGTCGGCAGCGCGGCAATCAACGCAGCAGCCATGTTGACGTTGTATTCCTTGACCGAGGTCGAGGTGTTCGCGAGGTTGTTCAGGCCGACGGTGATCGGCTGGCTTTCCCCACTGGAAAACACCAGCCCGAACAGGAAGTCGTTCCAGATCTGTGTGAACTGCCAGATCAGCGTCACCATCAGGATCGGCAACGACATCGGCAGCACGATGCGCAGGAAGATGCGCCAGAAGCCCGCGCCGTCGAGCCGGGCCGCCTTGATCAGCTCGTCCGGAATGCCGACGTAGAAGTTGCGGAAGAACAGCGTGGTACCGGCAATGCCGCAGACGACATGAACGAACACCAGCCCGGCCATCGACCGTGCCAGCCCGAACCAGCCGAGCGTCTGCGCCATCGGCAGCAACAGCACCTGGAACGGGATGTAAAGCCCGAACAGCAGCATCGCGAATGCCAGTTCTGAACCACGGAAGCGCCATTTCGACAGCACATAGCCGTTGAGTGCGCCGAGCGCGGTCGAAATCAGCACCGCCGGAATCACCATCCGCACCGAGTTCCAGAAATAGCCGGACAGACCCGAACACTCGATACCGGTGCACGCCGTACCCCAGGCCTTGCGCCATGCATCGAAGCTGATGGCACCGGGCAGCGACAGCAGATTGCCGCCACGGATTTCGTCCATCGTCTTCAACGACGTCGACAGCATGACGTAGAGCGGCAGCAGGTAATACACGGCCGCGATCAGCAGCACGGCGTACAGGACGCCTCGCCAGGGTTTAGACATGGCGACTCCTCCGCAGCTCGGAATACAGGTAAGGCACGACAACGGCCGACACCGTCACCAACATCATCATCGCGCTCGCGGCGCCCAGGCCCATCTGGCCGCGGGTAAACGCCATCTGGTACATGAACGTGGCCGGCAGGTCGGACGAAAAACCCGGGCCGCCACCAGTCAGCGCCATGACGAGGTCGAAGCTCTTGATCGCGATGTGCGCAAGAATCATCAGTGTCGAGAAGAACACCGGGCGCATGGCGGGCAGGATGATGCGCCAGTAGATGCGCGGCAGGCTGGCACCGTCGATCTGCGCCGCCTTGATGATCGAATCGTCGATGCCGCGCAAACCGGCAAGGAACAGCGCCATCACGAAACCCGACGATTGCCAGATGCCGGCAATGACGATCGTGTAGATCGACCGGTCCGGATTGACCAGCCAGTCGAAGCTGAAGCCGGCATAGCCCCAGTCATGCATCAGTTTTTCCAGCCCCAGCCCCGGATTGAGCATCCAGCCCCAGGCCGTACCGGTGACGATAAAGGACAAGGCCAGCGGATAGAGATAGATCGTCCGCAGCGCGCCTTCTAGCCTGATCTTCTGGTCAAGCAGGATGGCCAGCACGATGCCGACGACCATCGCGCCGCCGATGAAAAGCACGCCGAAAATGAACAGGTTGTGAACCGCTACCCACCAGCGTTCGCTGGCGAACAGCGCCTCGTACTGCGCGAGTCCGACCCATTCGTAGTTGGGCAACAACCGGGATGCGGTGAACGACAGGGCGCCGTTCCATGCGATGAAACCGTACAGAAAAACCAGGACTAGCAGGAACGACGGTGCCAGTACCAGCCGAGGCAACCAGTGCTCGGCAAAACCGTAGTGCGCCGGGCGCGACGTCACGGACATGTGAACCTCCAGGGCAGGCAAGATCCGGCCGGGCATTGCCCGGCCGGCAGAGACGGCAGCCGGCTGCGTCTTTGCGCAGCGCGGCACCCACCTTCCGGATCAGCGAACCTTGGCGGCCGTGGCCAGCTTTTCGGCGGTCTTCTGGGCATTGGCAGCATCGTCGTTCCAGAACTGCGAAATGACGTCGTACATTGCCCCTTGCGTCGCGGAATACATCGCCATGCCGTGCGCGAACGATGGCAGCAGCATGCCCTTGGCCGCATCGGCCTTGAAGTCTTCCGCCGACTTCTTGCCGCAGTCGTCGAACTTGGACATGTCCATGCCCATGCGCGCCGGGATCGACCCCTTGTTGAGGTTGAACAGTTCCTGGAACTGCGGGCTCATCAGCGTTTCGGCCAGATCCTTCTGCCCCTTGACCGCATCCTTGTTCGGCAGCTTGAACATCACGAAACTGTCGATATTGAAGGTGTAGGCATTCGCGGTACCCGGCGCCGGCACGCACAGGAAGTCCTTGCCCGGCACCTTGCCGGCGGCGAGGAACTCGCCCTTGGCCCAGTCGCCCATGAACTGCATCGCCGCAGTACCGTTGATCACCATCGACGTGACCAGATTCCACTCACGGCCAGCGCTGGCCTTGTCGGTGTACGGCTTGATCCGCTTGTAGGTCTCGAGCACCTTGACCATGGTCGGGCCCTTCAGCGTGGCCTGATCGAGCTGGACGAAGGCTTTCTTGTAGAAATCCGCGCCGCCGACGCCAAGGGCAACGGTTTCGAACACGGTCGCATCCTGCCACGGCTGGCCACCGTAAGCCACGGGCTGGATGCCCGCCTTCTTCAGGGCATCCGCCACCTTGAAGAACTCGTCCCATGTTGTCGGCGCCTTGACGTTGGCCTTCTTCAGCAGCACCGGATTGACCCACAGCCAGTTGACCCGGTGCACATTGACCGGCGCGGCCACGTACTGACCCTTGTACTTCATCACGTTGGACACGGCCGGCGGCAGCACCTTGTCCCAGCCATCCTTCTTGGCGACGTCATCGATCGACGCCAGAACGCCCTCGGCACCCCACTCCTGAATCGCCGGGCCCTTGATCTGCGCAGCCGCCGGCGGATTGCCGGACACGACGCGCGCCTTCAGCGCGGTCATCGCGTTCTCGCCCGCGCCCCCGGCAACGGCAAAATCCTTCCACTTGTCCCCCTTGGCTTCGAGCATCTTCTTGAGCTCGCCGGCAGCCTTGGCCTCGCCGCCGGAGGTCCACCAGTGCAACACCTCGACCTCGGCCGCATTCGCCGCAAACGCCATTGCCAGGACCGCTACCCCCACCGCCATACGCACAGCTTGCATTCTTATATCTCTCCTCGTCTCAGGCCGCCCATTGGCAGCCTCGCAAGCTAAGCGTAGGCAACATAAGTTATTGCTGATATCAGGTGATCGCCGATCAGGTGCCGAATGTAGGGCAAATACCGTAGGCTACAAATTCAAACGGCGCCCCAGACAGGGCGCCGTAGAAATGAAAAAAGGGCGACCGAAGTCGCCCTTTCTGAACTGGCAAATCGAATCAAACGAATCGATTAGAAGCCGGTCCAGGTACCGAACAGCAGACGGTAGCTGCTGGAATCAGCGTGACCGTTGTTTGCGTAATCAGCACCGATTACACCGTTCTTGTCGTTCCAAGCATAACGACCCTGAACGTAAGCCGAGGTGTTGTTCGACAGCGCGTAGTTCCACTGGCCGTAAACCACTTGGCTCGAGCTGTCTTCCAGCTTGCCCTTGCTACCATCAGCAAGCTTCACGCCATCGACATCGTCGAAGTAGTTGTAAGTCACACCAACGGTGTGCTTGCCAGCCGAGTAGATACCTTGCACGAAGTATTGGTTCTGGTCGCCAGTTTGGCCGCCCCACGAATTTTCCCAACCCTTGTAGCCACCCTTAAGGGTGAAGGCACCGAAGTTATAACCACCGGCCACGAACCAGAACTTGCTCGGGTCTTCTTGGTGAACCAGAACGTCAGCGCCGTTTTGCTTGACCAGCGAGTTTGCAGCAGCTTCTTGGTAACCTGCGTCGATCATGAAACCACCGCCCGAGTAACCGGCGGTCACGTCGAACATGTATTCTTGGTCAACACCGTCAACCTGGTTTTGCTGACCCAGGAACGAGTAGTAACCCGAGAACGAGAAACCACCCCAGTTCGGCGAGTCGTATGCAATCGAGTTGTCTGGGTTGTAAGCAACCAGACCCAGCTCAGCAACGTGCATAGCACCGCCGAGGTTGCCATACGGCCAGTCCAGCTTCAGGTACGACGGGGTGTAGATGCGACCGAAGCGCAGGGTACCCCAATCGCCTTGCCAACCACCCCAAGCTTCACGATTGCCCCAAGTCTTGTCGTTCTGGGCACGGTAGTTTTCAACACCGGTCCAGATCTTCCAGATCACCTTGGAGCCGTTGTCCAGCTTGTCGCTGCCCGAGAAGAACAGACGCGGCTCAACGTCGAGTTCGACTTCATCACGGATGCCGTCGGCATTCGAACCGTGGATATAGATGTCCGATTCGATCGAACCGCCGATGGTGACTTCGGCGAAAGCCGGAGCCGCGAAAGCAGCTGCCAGGGAAGCAGCAACCAGAGCACGTTTGAACATTTATAGGTCTCCTAGATACGAGAGTTGGTTTCTTTCTAATTAGATGAAGAACCAGCCGTAACAGCACGATTTGCGGTACGTCTGACGCAACCTTGCTCTACGGAGCCAGAATAAAAGAATCGACTTGCTACCGGCAAACCTGCTTGCCCTGCCTCCTAAAAACCGTTGCCCACATACAACACGACAAATAAGAAGTCCGCCGTACATGGCTGTTTTATAAGGAATTAGTTACTCCTTCACGTATTGCTTCGCATACAAAAAAGGCCAGATCATATTGCACAATACACCTCGATCGACCCCATCCACTGTCATGCTGCAACCATCGGACTGGCGCCACGCACCCAACAAAAAACCCGCCGAAGCGGGTTTTTTGTTGGGTGCGAAGGCCTGTGCTTACTTGGCAGCCATCACGCGGACCATTTCCAGCACCTTGCTGGAATAGCCCCACTCGTTGTCGTACCAGGCAACCAGCTTCACGAAGGTCTTGTCCAGTGCAATGCCGGCATCGGCGTCGAACGTCGAGGTGCAGGCTTCGCCGCGGAAGTCGGTCGAAACGACCTTCTCGGTGGTGTAACCCAGCACGCCCTTCATCGGGCCTTCCGACGCAGCCTTCACGGCGGCGCAGATTTCTTCGTAGCTCGCTTCCTTGTTCAGCTCGACGGTCAGGTCGACCACCGAAACGTCCGACGTCGGAACGCGGAACGACATGCCGGTCAGCTTGCCCTTCACTTCCGGAATCACCACGCCGACAGCCTTGGCTGCGCCGGTGCTCGACGGAATGATGTTTTCCAGAATGCCGCGACCACCGCGCCAGTCTTTGTTCGACGGGCCGTCAACGGTCTTCTGCGTTGCAGTCGCAGCATGGACGGTCGTCATCAGGCCGCGCTTGATGCCGAAGTTGTCGTTGATGACCTTGGCGATCGGAGCAAGACAGTTGGTGGTGCACGAGGCGTTGGAGATGATGTTCTGGCCGGCGTAGGTGCTGTCGTTCACGCCGTAAACGAACATCGGGGTGTCGTCCTTCGACGGCGCCGACATGATGACCTTCTTCGCGCCGGCGGCGATGTGCTTCTCGGCGGTTTCCTTGGTCAGGAACAGGCCGGTCGATTCGACGACGATATCGGCACCGATCTCGCCCCACTTCAGTTCGGCCGGGTCCTTGACGGCAGTCAGACGGATCGTCTTGCCGTTCACGACCAGATGACCGCCTTCAACCTTCACGTCACCCTTGAACTTGCCATGCACCGAGTCGTACTTGAGCATGTAGGCGAGGTAATCCGGCTCCAACAGGTCGTTGATACCGACGATTTCGATGTCGTCCGCAAAGTTGTAGACAGCAGCACGGAATACCATGCGGCCGATACGGCCGAAACCATTGATACCTACTTTGATAGCCATGGATCATCTCCAGAAATAGAGGATGGAACAGATTGGACGGTCAGAGCATACAAGCACCGGCATAGGGTGCCTTTGTGCCATGACAAGCATCGTACGTACATTAGGGACTTACGCGACCGTCATAGGTAGATGGATCATTGCGCAAGCCCCAGTTTACCAGTCGAAGGAGACGGACAAGGCACTTGCCCGTCCCTTCCGTTGACCTGCGGCGATCAGGGACGCAGCGCGGCCGCTTCGCGGGCGAGTTGGGTGATGCCGGCCCAGTCACCCTTGGCAACCATGTCTTTCGGCGCGAGCCAGGAACCGCCCACGCAACCGACGTTCGGCAGCGCCAGCAGCTTGGCCGCCGATTCCAGCGTCACGCCACCGGTCGGGCAGAACAGGATTTGCGGCAGCGGACCACCCATTGCCTTGAGCATGCCGAGGCTGCCGGCCTGTTCAGCCGGGAACAGCTTGAGCGCATCGAAACCTTCTTCGAGCGCAGCGATGGCTTCGGACGGCGTCATCACGCCCGGCAGCAACTGGATGCCGGCTTCGCGCGCAGCAGCGGCCAGCTTCGGGGTCAGACCCGGCGTAACGGCAAACACGGCGCCAGCGGCCTGCGCCTGGGCGAACTGCTCGGGGCGAACAACGGTACCGACGCCGACGATCGCACCCGGCACGTTTTCGGTGATTGCCTTGACGGCCGCGAGCGCGGCATCGGTCCGCAGGGTCACTTCCAGCACGCGAATACCACCTTCGACCAGCGCCTTGGCCAGCGGCACGGCATGTTCGACGTTCTCGATCACCAGCACCGGCATGACCGAGCACGAACGCATGATTTCACGAATTTGCATGGCAGAATTCCTATGAGTTAAGCGATAAGTGAACGCCGGCCCGATACGGGCCGGCTGGCAATGACATCAGTGCGCGAGGCCCAGGCTCAGCGCACCTTCTTCGGCACCGGTCGCCTGCAGGCGGAAACCGGCAAACAGTTCACGACCCATGCCATGACCGTTCTTGGCCATGTCGGCAGTCGCGCAATCGCGCTTGGCCCATTCGGCCGCGTCAACCTTGGCGACCAGGTCACCGGTCACCGCATCCAGACGGATGACGTCACCGGTACGCACCTTGCCGAGCGGGCCACCCGAGACGACTTCCGGGGTGATGTGGATCGCCGCCGGCACCTTGCCCGACGCGCCCGACATGCGGCCATCGGTCACCAGCGCGACCTTGAAGCCGCGATCCTGCAGCACGCCGAGTGCCGGCGTCAGCTTGTGCAGCTCCGGCATGCCGTTGGCACGCGGCCCCTGGAAACGCAGCACGGCGATGAAGTCTTTCTCGAGTTCGCCCCGCTGGAAAGCAGCCAGCACGTCATCCTGATCATCGAAAACGATGGCCGGCGCTTCGACCACGCGATGTTCCTCGGCGACCGCCGAGACCTTGATCACGGCACGGCCGATATTGCCTTCGAGCACCTTCAGACCGCCGTCCTTGCTGAACGGGTGGGTATGCGGACGCAATACGCTGTCGTCGGCCGACTGCAGCGGCGCCTCGCGCCAGACGGCCTTGCCGTCGTCGCCGAGGAACGGTTCCTGCGAATGGGTACGCAGACCGTGACCGGTGCAGGTCAGTACGTCGTCGTGCAGGAAACCGCCATCGATCAGCTCACGGATCAGGTAACCCATGCCACCGGCCGCGTGGAAGTGGTTCACGTCGGCCGAGCCGTTCGGGTAGACGCGGGCCAGCAGCGGCACGACTTCGGACAGATCGTGGAAATCGTCCCAGTTGATGTTGATGCCGGCCGCCTTGGCGATCGCAACCAGGTGGATCGTGTGATTGGTCGAGCCACCGGTCGCCAGCAGGCCGACGATACCGTTGACGACGGCCTTCTCGTCGATGACCTTGCCGACCGGAAGGAACTCGTTGCCGAGCGCGGTGATCTGCGCAACACGGCGGGCCGCAGCGGCAGTCAGCGCATCGCGCAGCGGAGTATTCGGGTTGACGAAAGCGGCGCCCGGCAGGTGCAGGCCCATCACTTCCATCAGCATCTGGTTCGAGTTGGCGGTACCGAAGAAGGTACACGTACCCGGGCCGTGGTAGCTGCCCTCTTCCGATGCCAGCAGCTCTTCGCGGCCGGCCTTGCCTTCGGCGAACAGCTGGCGAACCTTGGCCTTGTCCTTGTTCGAGATGCCCGAAGTCATCGGGCCCGCAGGCACGAAAATCGCCGGCAGGTGGCCGAACTGCAGTGCACCGATCAAGAGGCCCGGGACGATCTTGTCGCACACCCCCAGACAGAGCATGCCGTCGAAAACGTTGTGCGACAGGCCTACGGCCAGCGACATGGCAATCACGTCGCGGCTGAACAGCGACAGCTCCATGCCCGGCTGGCCCTGCGTGACGCCGTCACACATCGCCGGTGTGCCGCCAGCAAACTGTGCGGTGGCGCCGACTTCATGCACGGCCGCCTTGATGATCGCCGGGTAGGTTTCGAGCGGTTGGTGCGCCGACAGCATGTCGTTGTACGACGAAACGATCGCGATATTCGGCTGACGCATCTCGCGCATCATGATCTTGTCGCCTTCCGGCGCGGCCGCCCAAGCATGCGCCTGGTTGGTACAGGCCAGGCCTTTGCGGACCGGCTCCTTTTGCGCTGCGGCTTCGAGGCGCTGCAAATAGCGGGTGCGGGATTCACGGCTGCGTTCGACGATACGGGCCGTAACTTCGGTAAGACGGGGATGTAATGCCATGACGAACTCCGGTTTGACCGTACCCGATGCACGCGACTGCATAGATCACGGTAGTAAATGCCGCAAGAATTATGGCGTAGTTTTACTACAACCCCCTACCAAACTCAACCATAACTGCTTACCAAGCGGCAATGCCGCAACGCACCATTATCGTGCAACAGCGCGGGTTTGCTGGTTTTTTCAGCAATTGGAGTTCGGGAAATCCCGCAGACGGCCAAAAGCGTTTGCGCCGTTTTTTAGGCATGTAGTAACATTACGAAGTCTTACTACGCCCAGACCTCGGCGCGTACGTCGGCCCCGCCCAACAGGCGCAAGGCAAGCCCATGGACGCGCACGCAGCCGAGTTCAACGAATAACTCAGGAAGGATGCTATGACCCAGATCGACGCGTTCGACATGGTGCTGTTTGGCGGCACCGGTGACCTCGTGATGCGCAAACTGTTGCCGGCGCTGTACCACCAACACCAGGACGGCAACCTGCCCGCCGAAGGTCGCATCGTCTGTCTGGGCCGCAGCGTGCCCGACACCGCAGCCTACGTCGCCAAGGCGCACGCCAAAGCCAAGGATTACCTCGGCTCGCACTACAACGACGCCGACTGGACCGCCTTCGCAGCCCGCATCGAATACCTGAAGATCGACGCCAACAAGCCGGAAGAATTCGGCCTGCTCGCCGACGCACTGAACGAGTTCCCGAAGCGCGCCCGCGTGTTCTATCTGTCGACCGCGCCGGACCTGTTTGCGCCGATCTCGAAGAGCCTGGCCGGCGTCGGCCTGACCAAGGGCAATGCCCGCGTCGTACTGGAAAAGCCGCTCGGCCATGACCTCGAATCGTCGAACAAGATCAACGACGAGGTCGGCGAATACTTCGAAGAGCACCAGATCTACCGGATCGACCACTATCTCGGTAAAGAGCCGGTCCTGAACCTGATTACCCTGCGCTTTGCCAACACCCTGCTCGAACCGCTGTGGCGTCGTGAATGGATCCGCGACGTGCAGATCACCGTTACCGAGCAGGTCGGCGTCGAAACCCGGGCCGACTTCTACGACAAGACCGGCGCGCTGCGCGACATGATCCAGAACCACCTGCTGCAGCTGCTGACCATCGTTGCGATGGAGCCGCCGGCGTCGTACGACGCGGATGCAGTGCGTGACGAGAAGCTCAAAGTGCTGCGCGCCCTCAAGCCGCTGACCGTCGAAGACGTCCACACCAAGGTCGTGCGTGGTCAGTACCGTGCCGGCGCCGTAGGCGGCCAGCCGGTACCGGGCTACCTGAACGAGCCGGATGTACCGGCCGATTCGAAGACCGAGACCTTCGTCGCGCTCAAGGCCGAAATCCAGACCTGGCGCTGGGCCGGCGTACCGTTCTTCCTGCGTACCGGCAAGCGCCTGCAGGAACGCATGGCCGAAATCGTCATCAACTTCCGCGAAGCACCGCACTCGATCTTCGGCAAGATGGGCACGCCGAATCGTCTGGTGATTCAGCTGCAACCGGACGAGTCGATGCGTCTGTACGTGACGGCCAAGGAGCCGGGCAACCAGCTTCGCCTGCGCCCGGTTCACCTTGATCTCGACTTCAAGGAAACCTTCAAGACCCGCAGCCCGGAAGCCTACGAGCGCCTGCTGATGGACGTGATCCGTGGCGATCTGTCGCTGTTCGTCCGTCGCGACGAACAACGCGCCGCCTGGAAGTGGGTCGAACCGATCATCGACACCTGGGAAGCCAGCCCGGATGCGCCCAAGGCCTACACAGCCGGCACCTGGGGCCCGGCGGCCTCGTCGGCCCTGCTGTCGCGCGACGGCCTGTGCTGGCACGAAGAAAGCTGATCACATCCGCGCCCCTGCCACCGGCAGGGGCCTGTCGAATCGGCACACCTCGCCGCAACACTTGCGGCCTACCACCGAATACACGAAACCGAGGTCTCGATGTCCCTGCAATGGCATGAATTCGCATCGAAAGCACAGCTCGACACGGCGCTGGCAAACCACATCGCCGACCGCCTGAAAGCAGCGATCGATGCACGCGGCGCAGCCAGCCTAGCCGTATCCGGCGGGCGCACGCCAGCCGGCATGTTCGCCGCGCTCGCGCAGGCCGCCATCGACTGGCGCCGGGTCAACATTACCCTCGTCGACGAGCGCTGGGTGCAACCCGACCACGCAGACAGCAATGAACGCAGCGTTCGCGAACACCTGCTGCAAGGGCCGGCCGCTCAGGCCCATTTCATTTCGCTGGTCAACGGTGCGGCCACGCCGCACGAAGCGCTGACCGCGATCGAAGCCCGCCTGGCGATTTTCCCCTCCCCGATTGACGTGCTGATTCTCGGCATGGGCGACGACGGCCATACCGCATCGCTGTTCCCGAACGCCGCCGAGCTCGAAGCCGCCTGCGCATCGGAAGCGCAACTGGCTGCGGTGACCCCGCCGGTCGCGCCGCACCAGCGCATCACGCTGACGCTGCCGACGATTGCCAAGGCACGCGAAGTGATCGTGCACATTACCGGCGACAGTAAAAAAGCCCTGCTGCAGACTGCGCTCGGCGAAGACAAGCCGGTGCCGCTGCAGTACCCGATCCGTCGCGTACTCGACCGCGTCACCACGGGCAAGTCGGTGTTCTGGACGGCCTGAACCGTCTGTTACCTACAATGCGCGGGGCCGACAGGGCCCCGCGGCTTTAACCACGTTTGACAGAGACCCCGGCGAGGCCGGCCGCACAGCGCAGCCGAACCGCCGCATGAGTGAGACCCACCGACCATGCTCGAACGTATCAAGACCGTGATCGACACCCTGAGCAAGTCCGAGCGCAAAGTCGCCGAACTGGTGCTGGCTCAGCCGAATCTGGTCGCCAACGCACCGATCGCCCAGATTGCCGACCTCGCCGATGTATCGCAGCCGACGGTCATCCGCTTCTGCCGCAGCCTCAACTGTTCGGGACTGCAGGACTTCAAGCTGCGACTGACGCGCAGCCTCGTTTCGGGCGTGCCCTACGTTCACTCGATGGTCTCGGCCGACGACTCGGCCCATGATCTGGCCAAGAAGCTGTTCGACAACAACATCTCGCACCTGCTGCGCTGCCGGAACGAGCTCGACACCGAAGCCCTCGAGCGCGCGATCAAGGTGCTGGCCAATACCCACAAGATCGAAGTCTGGGGTCAGGGGCAGTCCGGCGCCGTCGCCATCGACGCGCAGAACAAGTTTTTCCGCCTTGGCGTGCCGACGGTCGCCTATACCGACCCGCACATGCACGGCATGAGCGCATCGATGCTCAAGCCCGGCGACGCCGTCGTTGCCGTATCGAACTCGGGCCGTACGCTCGACATGCTGCGCTCGGTCGAAATCGCCCGCGATGCGGGCGCCGACGTCATCGGCATCACCCATTCGAAGTCGCCGCTGGCCAAGCGCTGCAACATCTGCCTGTTCGCCGACACGATGGAAGACCCGGATCTGTACACGCCGATGATCACCCGCATCGTCCATCTGGTGATCATCGACGTGCTAGCCGTCGGCGTCGCGCTCAAGCGCGGCCCGGAACTGATCGACCAGCTGGAAAAAATGAAACGCAACCTGAAGGAAAAACGGGTTCGCGGGCATGACAACTGAACAAGCAGCAGCAAAGACCGCGGCCCACCGCGGCTCCCGTACCGTGAAGAAAAACGTGAGAAGGAAAGAGTCGATGTCGAAGTTGACCCAGTCGCCAGCGTGGCTGGCGCTTGCCGCGCATTACCAGGAAGTGGCTCCGCTGCACATGCGCGAGCTGTTCGAGCAGGATCCGCAGCGCTTCGAGAAATTCTCGATCGAATCCGGCGGCCTGTTCTTCGATTACTCGAAGAACCGCGTCACCGAGCAGACCATGTCGCTGCTGTTCAAGCTGGCCGAGCAATCGGGGCTGAAGGCGCGCATCGAGAAGATGTTCTCCGGTGAAAAGATCAATATCACCGAAGGTCGTGCGGTACTGCACACGGCACTGCGCAACCTCGACAAGAACCCGATTCTGGTCGATGGCGAAGACGTGATGCCCAAGGTCAATGCGGTCAAGGAGAAGATGTTCCAGTTCTCCGACGAAATCCGCTCGGGCGAGCGCACCGGCTACACCGGCAAGGCCTTCACCGACATCGTCAACATCGGCATCGGCGGCTCCGACCTCGGCCCGGTGATGGTCTGCAACGCGCTGAAGGACTTCGGTCACCAGCGCTTGTCCATGCACTTCGTTTCGACCGTCGACGGCGACCAGATCGTCTCGACGCTGAAGCAGCTGAACCCGGAAACGACGCTATTCATCATCGCGTCGAAGACCTTCACGACGCAGGAGACCATCACCAACGCCCGCACCGCGCGCGCCTGGTTCCTCGATCGCGTCGGCAACGAGTCGCACATCGCCAAGCATTTCGTCGCCGTCTCGACCAATGCCAGCGCCGTTGCCGAGTTCGGCATCGACACCAACAACATGTTCGAGTTCTGGGACTGGGTCGGCGGCCGCTATTCGCTGTGGTCGGCCATCGGTCTGCCGATTGCGATCTACCTCGGCAAGCACGATTACCAGGATCTGCTCCACGGTGCCTACACCATGGACGAGCACTTCAAGCACAAGCCGCTCGAACAGAACCTGCCGGTGATCATGGGCATGCTCGGCATCTGGTACGTGAACTTCTTCGGTGCCAATACCCAGCTGATCTCGCCGTACAACCAGTCGCTGCAACGCTTCCCTGCCTATTTGCAGCAGCTGGACATGGAATCGAACGGCAAGAGCGTCGACCTCGACGGCAACCGCGTCGACTATCACACCGGCCCCGTGGTCTGGGGTGATGCCGGCATCAACGGCCAGCACGCCTATTACCAGATGCTGCATCAGGGCTCGCAACTGGTGCCGATCGACTTCATCGCCAGCATCGAGCACCCGGAAATCCCGGAACCGCACAGCACCATCCTGATGGCCAACTACTTCGCCCAGACCGAAGCGTTCATGCGTGGCAAGAACGAAGCCGAAGTGCGCGCCGAGCTGGCTGCCGCCGGCATCACCGGCGAAGCGCAGGACGAGCTTGCACCGCACAAGATTTTCGAAGGCAACCGCCCGACCAACTCGATTCTGGTCCAGCGCCTGACGCCACGCCGTCTCGGCGCACTGATCGCGCTGTACGAACACAAGGTGTTTGTCCAGGGCACGATCTGGAACGTGAACTCGTACGACCAATGGGGCGTCGAACTCGGCAAGCAACTGGCAAAGAAGATCGAAAGCGATCTGGTCACGCCGGGCCTGACCGCGAGCCACGACGCGTCCACCAACGGACTCATCAACTACTACAAGCGGAACGTGCCGCGCTGATCGCGCAGCGCCGAACCGCGACTCACCACTACTAACCTCTTCAGTTTAAAAGGTAGAGACATAAATGGCAGAGCAGCATCACGATCTCGATCCGCAGGAAACACAGGAATGGCTGGAGGCGCTTGACGGCGTCCTGGCCAACGAAGGCGCCGAACGCGCGCATTTCCTCGTCGAGCAGCTTGTCGATCACGCCCGTCAGGATGGCGTGAACATTCCGTATACCGCCACCACCGCGTACATCAACACGGTGCCGGCGCATCTGGAAGCCAAGAGCCCGGGCAACCATGCGTTCGAAGAGCGCATCCGTTCGTACACCCGCTGGAACGCGGCCGCGATGGTCGTCAAGGCCAACAAGCCGGGCAAGGGCGATCCGGGCGGCCACATCACCTCGTTCGCGTCGGCTGCGACGCTGTACGACGTGGGCTGGAACCACTTCTGGCACGCACCGTCTGATAACCACGGCGGCGATCTCGTCTACTTCCAGGGTCACTGCGCGCCGGGCATGTACTCGCGCGCCTTCCTCGAAGGCCGGATCACCGAAGACCAGCTCGACAAGTTCCGCAAGGAAGTCGACGGCGGCGGTCTGTCGTCGTACCCGCACCCGTGGCTGATGCCGAACTTCTGGCAGTTCCCGACCGTGTCGATGGGTCTCGGCCCGATCATGGCGATCTACCAGGCCCGCTTCATGAAGTACCTGGGCGATCGCGGCTTCGAACAGAAGGGCGACCGCAAGGTCTGGTGTTTCTGCGGCGACGGCGAAATGGACGAACCGGAATCGCTCGGCGCGATTTCGCTGGCCGGCCGTGAGAACCTCGACAACCTGATCTTCGTGATCAACTGCAACCTGCAGCGTCTCGACGGTCCGGTGCGCGGCAACAGCAAGATCATCCAGGAACTCGAAGGCGATTTCCGCGGTTCGGGCTGGAACGTCATCAAGGTCGTCTGGGGCTCGGGCTGGGACTCCCTGCTCGCCAAGGACACCAAGGGTCTGCTGCAGCGCCGGATGATGGAAGTCGTCGACGGCGAATACCAGACCTACAAGTCCAAGGACGGCGCCTACGTGCGCGAGAACTTCTTCAACTCCCCGGAGCTGAAGGCACTGGTCTCGAACATGTCCGACGACGACATCTGGCGCCTGACCCGCGGCGGCAACGATCCGCACAAGGTCTACGCCGGCTACAAGGCTGCGGTCGAGCACAAGGGCCAGCCGACGCTGCTGCTGGTCAAGACCGTCAAGGGCTACGGCATGGGCGCGGCGGGCGAATCGCAGAACGTCGCCCACCAGACCAAGAAGCTGTCGGAAGACGACCTGCTGCACCTGCGCGACCGTTTCAAGATTCCGCTCACCGACGAAGAAGCCAAGGCGTGCAAGTTCTACGCACCGCCGGCCGATGCGCCGGAGCTCAAGTACATGCACGAACGCCGCGCGGCGCTCGGCGGCTACCTGCCGGCGCGCAAGCCGGTCGACGAGCCGCTGCAGGTCCCGGGCCTCGATGCGTTCAAGGCGCTGCTCGACTCGTCGGGCGAGCGTGAAAGCTCGACCACGATGGCCTTCGTGCGTCTGCTCGGCACCCTGGTCAAGGACAAGAACATCGGCAAGCGCGTCGTGCCGATCGTGCCGGACGAATCGCGTACCTTCGGCATGGAAGGCATGTTCCGCCAGCTCGGCATCTGGTCGCACGTCGGCCAGCTGTACGCGCCGGAAGACGCCGACCAGCTGATGTTCTACAAGGAGTCGACCACCGGCCAGATCCTGCAGGAAGGCATCAACGAAGCCGGTGCGATGAGCGACTGGATCGCCGCGGCCACCGCCTACGCCAACCACGGCGTGACGATGATCCCGTTCTACATCTACTACTCGATGTTCGGCTTCCAGCGTATCGGTGACCTGGCCTGGGCGGCCGGCGACCTGCGCGCCCGCGGCTTCCTGCTCGGCGGTACCGCCGGCCGGACCACGCTGAACGGCGAAGGCCTGCAGCACCAGGACGGCCACACCCAGCTGTTCGCCGAATACATCCCGAACTGCGTGTCGTACGACCCGACCTTCGCCTACGAACTGGCCGTGATCGTTCAGGACGGCATGAAGCGGATGTATCAGGACCAGGAAAACATCTACTACTACCTGACGCTGATGAACGAGAACTACGCGCACCCGGCGATGCCGGAAGGCGCGGAGGCCGGCATCCTCAAGGGTCTGTACAAATTCCGCCAGGGCGAAGCCGGCAAGCTCAAGGTCCAGCTGATGGGTTCGGGCACGATCTTCCGCGAAGTCATCGCCGCGGCCGATCTGCTCAAGGCCGATTTCGGTGTCGACGCCGACATCTGGTCCGCCACCAGCTTCAACGAGCTGCGCCGCGACGGTATCAACGCTTCGCGCTACAACCTGCTGCATCCGACGGCCGAGCAGCACGTGCCGTACGTGACCCAGTGCCTGAAGGGCGCGGAAGGCCCGGTGATTGCCGCGACCGACTACAAGCGCACCTTCGCCGACCAGGTCCGCGAATACGTACCGAACCGCTTTGTGGTACTCGGCACCGACGGCTACGGCCGCTCGGACAGCCGCGACGCGCTGCGCAGCTTCTTCGAAGTCGACCGCTTCCACGTTGCCGTCGCCGCACTGAAGGCGCTGGCCGACGACGGCAAGATCGGTTACGACAAGGTCGCCGAAGCGATTGCCAAGTACGGCATCAACGCGGATCGTCCGGCCCCCTGGACCGTCTGATTGCATGAGTGAGGCGTCCGGCCGGTGGCCGGACGTGTTTGATCCGAGGCAGGGTCGCGCCCTGCCCCCAACCCCTCACAGGGAACAACAATGAGCAACATCATTGAACTGAAAGTCCCCGATATCGGTGGCCACGACAACGTCGACGTCATCGAAGTGCTGGTCAACGTCGGCGATACCGTCGACGTCGAGCAGTCGCTGATCACGCTGGAAACCGACAAGGCGACGATGGAAGTGCCGGCGACCCACGCCGGTGTCGTCAAGGAAGTGAAGATCAAGGTCGGTGACAAGGTCTCCGAAGGCAGCGTTGTGCTGGTCCTCGAAGTGGCTGCCGCCGCATCGGCACCTGCACCTGCAGCCGCACCGGCCCCGGCAGCAGCACCCGCACCGGTTGCCGCTCCGGCGGCAGCACCGGCCGCTGCGCCTGCAGCAGCCCAGTCCATCGAAGTCCGCGTCCCGGACATCGGCAACTTCGATGTCGTCGAAGTGATCGAGGTCACCGTCAAGGTCGGCGACACCATCGCCGTTGACGACAGCCTCGTCACGCTCGAATCGGACAAGGCCTCGATGGAAGTGCCGTCGACCGCCGCAGGCGTGGTCGAATCGGTCGCCATCAAGGTCGGCGACAAGGTCGCCCAGGGCGCGCTGATCGTCACCGTCAAGGGCGCCGCAGCTGCGGTTGCCGCCCCGGCTGCGGCCGCACCGGCGCCTGCCGCTGCTGCACCGGCACCGGTCGCCGCGCCTGCCCCCGTACCGGCCGCTGCTGCCGTTGCCGTGCCGGCTGCAAAGATCGATGACGCGAGCTTCAGGAAAGCCCACGCCAGCCCGTCGGTGCGCCGTTTCGCCCGCGACCTCGGCGTCGACCTGTCGCGCGTGACGGGCACCGGCCCGAAGGGCCGCATCCTGCACGAAGACGTGCAAGGCTTCGTCAAGTCGGTGATGTCCGGCGCCGCCGCTGCCCCGGCTGCTGCTGCAGCCACCGGTGGTTCGGGCGCGGGCCTGGATCTGCTGCCATGGCCGAAGGTCGATTTCGCCAAGTTCGGCCCGATCGAGACCAAGCCGCTGTCGAAGATCAAGAAGATCTCCGGTGCCAACCTTCACCGCAACTGGGTGGTCATCCCGCACGTCACGTTCAACGACGAGTGCGACATCACCGAGCTTGAGGACTTCCGCAAGACCATCGGCAAGGAATGGGAAAAGGCCGGCCTGAAGCTGTCGCCGCTGGCCTTCATCATCAAGGCCGCCGCCGAAGCACTGAAGGCGTTCCCGGAAATGAACTCGTCGCTCGACGGTGACAACCTGGTGCTGAAGCAGTACTACAACATCGGTTTCGCTGCCGACACGCCGAACGGCCTCGTCGTCCCGGTCATCAAGAATGTAGACCAGAAGGGCCTGAAGCAGATCACCAAGGAGCTGTCCGAACTGTCGGCTCTGGCGCGTGACGGCAAGCTCAAGCCGACCGACATGCAGGGCGCGACGTTCACGATCAGCTCGCTTGGCGGCATCGGTGGCACCAGCTTCACCCCGATCGTCAATGCACCGGAAGTCGCGATCCTCGGCGTCTGCAAGAGCCAGATCAAGCCGGTCTGGAACGGCAAGGAATTCGCGCCGCGCCTGATGTGCCCGCTGTCGCTGTCCTTCGATCACCGCGTGATCGACGGCGCGCAAGCCGGTCGCTTCACCGTGCATCTGGGCAAGCTGCTGGCCGACATCCGTCGTCTGGTCCTGTAATACCCGCTGCCGGCCCACAAGGCCGGCGCCCCTCTCTCTGGCCGGTCGGGTACACCCCGGCCGGCAACTGAATGGAAGCAACCATGAGCACGATTGAACTCAAGGTTCCGGATATCGGCGGCCACGACAACGTCGACATCATCGAAGTTTTCGTCAAGGTCGGCGATACCGTCGCCGTCGAAGACAGCCTGATCACGCTGGAAACCGACAAGGCGACGATGGAAGTCCCGGCAACGCACGCCGGCGTCGTCAAGGAAGTGAAGGTCAAGGTCGGCGACAAGATCTCCGAAGGCGGCCTGATCGCCGTGGTCGAAGTCACCGCAGGTGCGGCAGCGGCAGCACCGGCTCCCGCTCCGGCCCCTGCCGCAGCTGCACCGGCACCCGCAGCGGCCCCGGCCACCGCACCGCAAGCCGGCAGCCACAGCGGTGGCGCCGACATCGAATGCGAAGTGATGGTTCTGGGCGGCGGCCCCGGCGGTTACTCCGCCGCGTTCCGCGCTGCCGACCTCGGCATGACGACCGTCATCGTCGAACGCTTCGCCACACTGGGCGGTGTCTGCCTCAACGTCGGCTGCCTGCCTTCCAAGGCACTGCTGCACAACGCTTTCGTCATCGACGAAGTCGCCCACCTGGCCCAGAACGGCATCAAGTTCGGCGAGCCGGAAATCGATATCGACGCGCTGCGCGGCTACAAGGAAAAGGTCATCGGCCAGCTGACGCGTGGCCTTGCCGGCATGGCCAAGACCCGCAAGGTCGAGACCGTTCGCGGCATCGGTACCTTCATCGATCCGCACCATATCGAAGTGCAACTGACTTCGGGCGCGGGCAAGGAACTGACCGGCGAGAAGAAGATCGTCAAGTTCAACAAGGCCATCATTGCCGCCGGTTCGTCGGTCTTCAAGCTGCCGTTCGTGCCGGACGATCCGCGCGTGGTCGACTCGACCGGCGCGCTCGAGCTGAAGTCGGTACCGGGCAAGATGCTCATCCTTGGCGGCGGCATCATCGGTCTGGAAATGGGCACCGTGTACTCGACGCTGGGTTCGCGTCTGGACGTGGTCGAAATGACCGACGGCCTGATGCAGGGTGCCGACCGCGATCTCGTCAAGGTCTGGACCAAGTGGAACAACCACCGCTTCGACAACATCATGCTCAACACCAGAACGGTTGCGCTGGAAGCCAAGGAAGACGGCATCTGGGCAACCTTCGAAGGTGAAAACGCACCGAAGGAACCGGTCCGTTACGATCTGGTCCTGCACGCCACCGGCCGCGTGCCGAACGGCAAGAAGATCGGCGCCGAGAACGCCGGCGTCATCGTCGATCAGCGTGGCTTCATCAACGTTGACAGCCAGCAGCGCACCAACGTGCCGCACATCTTCGCGATCGGCGACCTCGTCGGCCAGCCGATGCTGGCCCACAAGGCCGTGCACGAAGCCCACGTCGCAGCCGAGAATGCCTTCGGTGAAAAGGCCTACTTCGACGCACGCGTGATCCCGGGCGTCGCGTATACCGATCCGGAAGTGGCATGGGTCGGCATGACCGAAGACCAGGCCAAGAAGGACGGCAAGGCGATCAAGAAGGGTGTGTTCCCTTGGTCCGCCTCGGGCCGCGCCATTGCCAATGGTCGAGACGAAGGCTTCACCAAGCTGATTTTCGACGCCGAAAACGGCCAGATCCTCGGTGGTGCCATCGTCGGCCCGCACGCCGGCGACATGATCGGCGAAATCTGCCTGGCGATCGAAATGGGTGCGGATGCCGTGGATATCGGCAAGACCATCCACCCGCATCCGACCATGGGCGAATCGATCGGCATGGCCGCCGAAGTGGCCAAGGGCGTTTGTACCGACCTGCCGCCGCAACGCAAGCGCTGATCACGCAAGCAGCCAGTAAAAACGCCGCATCTTTCGGATGCGGCGTTTTTTTATGCCCGATACCGGGGGCGGCCAGGGTGGATCAGAAGCCGTGCGACAAGTAGAGCCGGCCGCTCCAGATATCCAGATCGCCCTGCCCCAGGCTTTCATAGCCAACGCTGGCCTCAAGCATCGTTGCATTCGACCACATCATGCGCACGCCGGCGTGCGTGGAGCCCGACCATGGGCTGGCTTCGGCATAGCTGAGGTTGCCGGTCAGGATCATCCCGTCGTTCGCACGTTCGAACTCGTACTTGAGCGCGACATCGGCATACGGCATCCAGCGCATGCCGTTGTCACTTTCGAAGGTCCGATTGAACTCCGAGCCGAATTCGACATAACCGTAGTTTGCGCTGCTGCCGTCGTTGTCGAATACCCACTGGCGATCCTTCAGCCATCCCTGCATCTGGTAACTCGCCGAGCGGGTATGGCCGTAATACAGCGACATGCGCGGACGCAGATAGACGTCGTCGTAGCGGAACTGCCCGGTGTTGTTGAGCGAGAAACCCCACGTCGTTGTGGTGTAGTCACCGGAGAACATCAGTATCCGCTGTTCGTTATTGTTCTGGCCGAACGTCACCGATGCATCGGCCACCCAGTTCTCCGCATAGGGATACGCAACATAGGGGCCGAGGTTGTAGCCGTTGGACTTGAGCTGCATGTCACCGTCGAACTGCTTGCTGCGGCTGTTCTGCATGCCAAGCATGCCGCCGACGATCAGCCCGTTGTCGAGCAGGCGATCCGCGCCCAGCGTCAGGCCATAGCTGCTGCCGTCCAGATCGAAGCCGTAGCGCCGATCCGAAATGTCCGTGTAATTGTTGTCGACCCAGACATTCCAGCCACTGCTGGCATCCACTTCGCGTCCCGGCGTTGGCGGCAGCGCCTCGCCGCCATTCAGATTCTGTGCGGCACGATCGTCCGTCCGAATGCAATCGAGCGGCTGCTTGACGACCACCGACGGCACCTGATCCGGCGAGGCAGGACAAGGCCGGCGATATGCCTGATAGCCCTCGGTATACGTCCGCGTCCGGTTGGCCTGATCCGCAGGCAGATCGGAAGGCACGATCGTACCTGGACGGAATCCATCGGGATCCACATTTGGCACGGGACGCGGAGCCGGGCCAGGGGCTGGGGCTGGGGCTGGGGCCGGAGCTGGGGCCGGAGCTGGAGCCGGAGCCGGAGCCGGAGCCGGAGCCGGAGCCGGAGCCGGAGCTGGGGCCGGAGCTGGAGCCGGAGCCGGAGCCGGAGCCGGAGCCGGAGCCGGAGCCGGAGCCGGAGCCGGAGCCGGAGCCGGAGCCGGAGCCGGGGCCGGGGCCGGCGCTGGCGTGCTGCCACCACCATCAGTACCGCCACCGTCACCACCGCCATTGTTACCGCCACCACCGTTGTCCGGCTTCAAACGATCCGGAATGTGGTCGGGCAAGACCGGCTTGAAGCCCGGCGGAAAGGTAATCCGGCCGGGTTGCTGATTGGCAGAGTCGACAAAACGGCGATCATAAATCGACGTCTGCGCATTCTCGTAGTTGTACAGGATATGGGTGCCGCCCCATTCCGCCTGCTCGGGCGAAACAGTGACATGCAGACCTCGCCGTGTCTGCGTCCAGCGGTCATAAGGCTGGTTGGTCATTGCCGAGCTGACATCGAACTCACCGGGCGACACTCTGGAAAGCCACACCGAATGCTTCAAATCGGATGTACGTCCGAGAAAATAAATCCGCCCGCTGATATCGCCTATGCAGTTGGTACAACTGCCCGCCCATGCCGATGCCGGAATCACTGCCATTGACAACGCCAATGCGGTTGTCGGCGCCAATCGGGCAAGCGGGGCACCCATGCTGCTTCGGTTCACTGCCACTCAATACTCCCTGTCATTTTCATGTCATCACCGTCATATACCGGGCATCAATACACATCAATTCTCTATTGATCCGGAATATCGTAAAATTCTAACATACAATTATTTACGCCTGTCCACAGGAAAGTCGGCGGATATGCGAAATCGGTATACCAGGGTTAATCAATCGCGATGGTCAAGCAGATATACAACGCATGCCCATTGGGTAAATCCAATTCCCAATCCTTTCGCCAAAAACAAACAGCCGGGCATTAATCCAGTTAAAACAGCACATTGAATGGCCAGGTCTTTCCATTTCGCGCTGGCGTTCGTCCAGGCCGCGTGATCACGGCACACATACGCCTGCAATCAAACGCAGCCAATCTGGCCAGTACCGCACACCGGATGCCAACCGGATTGCGGCTGGTGCGTTATACCGAACAAGCAAGTCGCCCTGTCGCGGCCCCCTCACCTCACCACGTTGTTACGTATGATCCGATTCCAATATTTCCCCCGTCAGGTCGTCGACGCCGGCGGCAACCGCTGGGACTGGGCGCTGCTGCCGCTGGTGCTCGCCGCACTGGTGCTGCTTGCCTACGGCGCACGGCAGATGGTCGCGCCCTACCAGATCGGCGCGGTGCTGCCGATCTCGCTCGACCCGACCTCCTTGCCCTACTACCTGTTGCGCACGACGCTGCGGATGTTCATCGCGCTCGCAGCATCACTGCTGTTCAGCTTCGTGTTCGCCGCGCTCGCCGCCAAGATCCGGGCCTGCGAGAAAGTTCTCGTCCCGATGCTCGACATCCTCCAGTCGATTCCGGTGCTCGGCTTCCTGTCGATCACCGTTACCGGTTTCATCGCGCTGTTTCCGGGCAACCTGTTCGGCGTCGAATGTGCCGCGATTTTTGCGATCTTCACGTCGCAGGCGTGGAACATGGCGTTCTCGCTGTACCAGTCGATGCGGACGGTGCCGAACGAGCTGTCCGAAGCCGCACGCGTGTTCCAGCTTTCGGGCTGGCAGCGCTTCTGGCGGCTGGAGCTGCCGTTCGCGATGCCGCAGCTGTTGTGGAACATGATGATGTCGATGTCCGGCGGCTGGTTTTTCGTCGTCGCGTCCGAAGCGATCTCGGTCTCCGGGCAGGACATCAAGCTGCCAGGCATCGGCTCCTACATCGCCGCCGCAATCGAAGCGCGCGACATGGGCGCGATCGCCTGGGCGATTGCGGCGATGGGCATCGGCATCCTGTTGTACGACCAGCTATTCTTCCGGCCGCTGCTTGCCTGGGCCGACAAGTTCCGTTTCGAGGCCACCGGCGGTGATTCGGCACAGTCATCGTGGCTGCTGACGCTGGCGCGCCGGACCGACGTGATGCAGAAAGTCGCGCTGTCGGGTATCGCAGTGTTCGAACGCAGCTTCACCTGGTTCCGCAAGGCGCACGACGGCACGTCGATTCTGGCGCGCGCCCGGCCTGCGCCGGTCTGGCAGTCGCGCGCGGCCGATGCGGTCATTGCCGCACTGGTGCTGATTGCGCTGTGGCAGCTGTTCAGCTTCATTCACGCCGAAGTCGGCTGGGGCGAGACCGGCCGCGTGTTCGTGCTGGGCTTTTACACGCTGGTCCGCGTACTGTTGCTGATCGCGCTGGCTGCACTGGTCTGGGTGCCGATCGGCATCTGGATCGGCCTGAACCCGCGCTGGGCCGACCGGCTGCAGGCCATCGCCCAGTTCCTCGCCGCCTTCCCGGCCAACCTGATGTTCCCGATCGCCGTGATGGCCATCGTCCATTTCGGCCTGAACCCGAACATCTGGCTGTCGCCGCTGATGGTGCTCGGCACCCAGTGGTACATCCTGTTCAACGTCATCGCCGGCGCATCGACGGTACCGACCGAACTGCGCTATGCCGCACAGAACCTCGGCCTCTCCGGCTGGCTCAAGTGGAAGCGCTACCTGCTGCCGGCAATTTTCCCCAGCTTCGTCACCGGCGCCATCACCGCCAGCGGTGGCTCGTGGAACGCCAGCATCGTCGCCGAATTCGTCTCGTGGGGCCCGACGACGCTGAAGGCACAGGGCCTTGGCAGCTACATCGCACAAATGACCGCCGCCGGCGACTTTCCGCGCATCGCACTGGGCATCGGCGTCATGTGCGTCTTCGTGATGGGCCTCAACCACTTCGTCTGGCGCCGCCTGTACCGGCTCGCCGAATCGAAAATGCACTTCTGAACAGATCGAAAACCATGACCGAAAAACTGATCGAACTGAAAAACGTCGGCAAATCGTTCCACTCGGCCGATGGCGCCGCACGCAACGTGCTGTCGGGCGTCGACTTCACGCTGGCCGACGGCGAGATCGTCGCCCTGCTCGGCCAGTCCGGCTCGGGCAAATCGACGCTGCTGCGGATCATGGCCGGCCTGATCAATGCCGACGGCGGTGACGTCAACTATCGCGGTCAGCCGCTGTACGGCCCGGCGCGCGGCATCACCATGGTGTTCCAGTCGTTCGCGCTGTTTCCGTGGCTGACGGTACAGCAGAACGTCGAGCTCGGCCTCGAGGCGCAGGGCATTGCGCCTAGCGAGCGTGCGCGCCGCGCCGAAGCGGCGATCGACATGATCGGTCTGTCCGGCTTCGAGGGAGCGTTGCCGCGCGAATTGTCGGGCGGCATGCGCCAGCGCGTCGGCATCGCCCGCGCGCTGGTGATGGAGCCGGATGTGCTGCTGATGGACGAAGCGTTTTCGGCGCTCGACGTGCTGACCGGCGAGCAGCTGCGCGACGACATGCTCGAACTGTGGGAAGGCAAAACCACGCCGATGAAGGGCATCCTCGTCGTGTCGCACAATATCGAGGAAGCCGTGATGATGGCCGACCGGGTACTGATCTTCGCCAGCGACCCGGGCCGGGTGCGCGCCGAGCTGCGCATTCCGCTGCCGCGACCGCGCGACGCCGACAGTCCGCAGGTGCGCTCGCTGATCGACCAGATCTACGCACTGATGACCGCCAAGGCGCCACGCCGCGCCGCCGAAACGCGCCTGACACTGGCGAGCCGCCTGCCCGCCGCCGACGTGCACCGGATGGAAGGCGTGCTCGAACGCCTGATGGAAACGCCGTTCAACGGTCGCGCCGACCTGCCGAAACTGGCCGAAGACACCGAGCTGACCGACGACGAGTTGCTACCGTTGACCGAAGCGCTGCACCTCTTCGGACTCGCGCAATTGGCGCACGGCGACATCGTCGTCACCGCACTTGGCCAGCGCTACACCGGCGCCGACAACACCGAGCGGCAACGGCTGTTCGGCGAGCAACTGCTGGCGCACGTTCCCCTCGCTGCGCACATCCGCCACAGCCTGCAACAGGAAGACGACGGCGAGCTGCCAGAGGAGCCCTTCCTCAAACTGCTGCGCGAGTCGCTGCACGCCGAGGAGGCCGAACAGGCACTGAAAACCGTGATCGAATGGGGCCGCTACGGCGAGGTCTACGAATACAACTATCACACCGGGATGATCCAGCTCCCCGAGGCCGATGCCGGTTGACCGGTTCGGCTGGCGCGTTTGCCGCGCGCATGACGACGGCGTAGGCTGGATCAATCGATTACGGAGATCGCCATGATCCGCCTTGCTACCGCCCTGCTGCTCGGTCTCGCCCTCGGGACCGCGCAGGCCGCCTGTCCGCCGCTGCTCAACCATCGGTTCAAGACCCTGCAGGGCGAGCCGTTCGATCTGTGCCAGGCTGCGGGCAAGCCGGTGCTGGTGGTCAACACCGCCAGCAAGTGCGGCTTTGCGCCGCAGTTCGACGCGCTGGAAAAGCTCTACGCCAGGTACAAGGATCGGGGGCTACTGGTCGTCGGCTTCCCGTCGAACGACTTCAAGCAGGAACTCGAGACCAACAAGGAAATCGGCGACTTCTGCAAGCTGACCTATATGGTGCAGTTCCCGATGATGGAAAAATCGGCTGTGCGCGGCGATGACGTCAATCCGTTCTATCGCGACCTGATCAAGGCCAGCGGCACCAGCCCGAAATGGAACTTCTACAAATACCTGATCGCCCCGGACGGCAAGACCGTGACCGCGTTCACGCCGATGACCAAACCGGACGACCCGGCCATCGTCGCCCCGATCGAACAGTGGCTGAAATCGCACTGACGAAAATCTTGCACTTATAGAACCAACGTTCTATACATCAGCGGTCGCTGGCATCGCCAGCCCTTCCCGAGGAAAGCAGAATGGATGAAAAGGTCAAAGGCCCCGCCTCGTATTTCCCGTCAATCGAGAAAAAGTACGGCCACCCGATCCAGCACTGGCTGGACCTGCTGGCAAAGGCAGGTGACAAGAAGCACAAGGAGCTGGTCGACTGGCTGAAATCGGAACACCTGCTCGGCCATGGCCACGCCAACGCACTGGTCGCCCACTTCCTGAGCCAGACCAAACCGCGTTGACCGGCCAACAAGCCGAAGCATTCGCCATGTGGACTCACGAACACAGCATCGACGCCTCGGTCCCGGCCGAACGCGTCTGGCCCCTGTTCACCAATACCGGACAGTGGCCCCGCTGGAATGCCGGCGTGGCTGCGATCGAACTGCACGGGCCGTTCGCCGATGGCTCCACCTTCACGATGACCCTGCCCGACGGCGCTCAGTTGACCAGCACACTGCGCGACGTTCACCCGAACCGCAGCTTCAGCGATGAAACTACCGTCGACGGCACCCTCGTCGTCGTCATCCACAGTCTCGATCCGTTGCCGGGCGGCGGTACGAGAATCCGCTATGCAACCGAAATCACCGGCCCGGCTGCCGCCGATATCGGCCAGGCCGTCACCGCCGACTTTCCGGATGTGCTGGCGGCGCTCAAGCAACTGGCCGAATCCGGCGCGTACAGGACTCACGAATGAAGTTGCTTGCACTATCCGGCAGCCTGCGTGCTGCCTCGCACAACACCGCGCTGCTTCGCGCCTGCGCCTTGCTGGCACCTGCCGGCATGCAACTGACGCTGTATCCGACGCTGGGCCTGCTGCCGCTGTTCAACCCCGACTTGGAGGCGATACCGCCTGAACCGGTCGCCGACTTGCGGGCGCAAATCATCGCCGCCGATGCCCTGCTCATCGCCAGCCCGGAGTATGCACACGGCGTGAGTGGCGTCATGAAAAATGCCCTCGACTGGATGGTGTCCAGCGAAGCCTTCGTCGACAAACCGGTCGCACTGCTCAATGCCTCGCCGCGCGCCACGCATGCCCAGGCCGCATTGCGCGAAATCCTCTGCACCATGTCGGCCAGACTGATCGAAGATGCCTCGCTGGCCGTCCCCATCCTGGGAAGCAAGCTCGATATACAGGGCATCTGCGCACATCCGGCGATTTCGTCCAGCTTGCTGGGCGCGCTAACCGCGCTGCAGATGCACCCCGTCAGCCTGAGCGCCTGAGCGCCTAAGCGCCTAAGCGCCTAAGCGGCAGATTATTCGTCCCGCAGGTCGTTCAAACCGGGGAACAAGACCTCGGTAAACCCGAAGCGCGTCATGTCCCGTATCCGCTGCGGATAAAGCACGCCCCACAGATGGTCGCATTCGTGCTGGACGACGCGGGCGTGAAAGCCGCTCACCTCCCGGGCGATCGTTTCACCGTACTGGTCGAAGCCGCGATAGCGGATCCGGACATGGCGCGGCACTTCGCCGCGCAGGCCGGGGACCGACAGGCAGCCCTCCCAGCCCAGTTCCTCGTCGTCACCCAGCAGCGTGATTTCCGGGTTGATCAGCACCGTCTGCGGCACCGGTGCGGCGTCCGGATAGCGCGGGCTGGCATCGAAGCCGAAGATCACGACCTGCAGGTTGACACCGATTTGCGGCGCCGCGATGCCAACGCCGTTGGTCGCGCGCATGGTGTCGAACAGGTCATCGATCAGTGCGTGCAGCTCGGGCGTATCAAAGTCGGCCACCAACTCGGATCGCTGCAGCAGGCTGGGCGAACCCATTTTCAAGACGGGGCGAACGGCCATGATGTTTTCCTTTTTACCGCCAGCGCACGCCGACGACGCGGCGCGTGTGGCGCAGATCCCGAAATGGCCGATGCACCGGCCCGCCCCTTCAGTGCAGCAGGGCCTGTCCGAAGGCCTGGGCGACACGCTCGACTTCGGCGGGGCCGGTTTGCCAGTGCGTCACGAAGCGCCACAGCCCGTCCTCGGGCGGATTGGCCTTGATGCCCTGCGCGAGTAGCTTGGCGACGAGGTCATCCGGGTTCTGATGGATGTCGAGCAGCTCGAAAAACACCATATTGATCTGCAGCTGGTCGCGATGGACAACTACGCCAGGCAGCTTTTCAAGCAGTTCGGCCAAACGTCGGGCATTTGCGTGGTCGTCACCCAGCCGTGCGCTCATGTCGTTCAGCGCGATCAGCCCCGGTGCAGCCAGTACGCCAGCCTGACGCATCCCGCCCCCCATCAGTTTGCGCTTCTTGCGTGCCTTTTCGATGAAACCGGCCGGACCGGCAAGAATCGAGCCGACCGGCGCCGCCAGCCCTTTGGACAGACAAAACATCACGCTGTCGGCGTACTGCGCCAGCTCGCGCGCTTCGACGCCCAGCGCCACGGCGGCGTTGAACAGCCGCGCGCCGTCGAGGTGAACCGGAATCCCCGCATGGTTCGCCACCTCGTGGATCTCGCGCATCGTCGCCAGCGGCATCACGCTGCCGGCGCCGCGGGCGTTCTCGACACAGACAAGACCGGTGCGCGGCAGATGGATGTCGCCGCCGGGGCGGATGCGCGTGCGTACCGCATCACCGTTCAGTACCGGTACCGGCCGCAGGTTGACGCCGGCGATGATCGCCGCGCCGCCGACCTCGTGCCAGACGATATGGCTGTCTTCGGCGACAATGACTTCGTCCCCGCGCTCGCAGTGCGTGAACATCGCCAGCTGGTTGCCGAATGTGCCGGTGGGCACGAACAGCGCCGCGGCCTTGCCAAGCCGTTCCGCTGCGGCAGCCTCAAGCGACGCGACGGCCGGATCATCGCCGTAAACGTCATCGCCAACGACGGCCTCCGCCATCGCGGCGCGCATCGCCGGCGTCGGCTGAGTCACGGTATCACTGCGTACGTCGATCCATTCCATTTCTGCTTCCCCTGTATCTGGAAAAGTGGCGGCCAAAGTACGGCCGGCAAGCGGGTGCAACGCAGCCGGCAGCGCTTGCGCCGCCGTGCTTAAACGCCGGCGAGTTGCCGCGCGGTATAAATCAGCAGGCCGATCAGTCCGCCGACCAGTGTGCCGTTGACGCGAATGAACTGCAGGTCGATGCCGACATTGAGCTCGAGCCGGTCGACCAGCACCTTGTCGTCCCAGCCCTTGAGCTGGTCGGCGATGAACACGCCGATCTCGCCGCGGTAGCGTGCCAGTGATTGTGCGGCAAAGGTGCGCAGCCGCGCATTGAGCCAGTCGACGAAAGCCGTATCGTCGCGCAATCGCAGGCCGAACTGCTTGACCGCCGCACCGACCTTGGCGCGGATCTGCGAATCGTCGCGCTCGAGATCGCTGCGCAGCCAGCACACGGCATCGCGCCACAGCTGTTCCAGCCCGCTCTGCAGGCCTGCGTCATCAAGCAGCTTGCGCTGCCATTGCGCCAGTTGCTCGCGCGTTTCCGGATCATGCCCCAGCGCACCGATCCAGTCGCCAAACTGGCGGTCGAACGCCTGCCGCAACGGGTGGTCCGGCTCGGCGAGCGAGCGCTCGAGCGCCTGCGAGGTCGCGCCGATCAGCTTGCGCGCCAGATAGCGCCCGCCGGCTTCGTCAAGCGCGACCCAGCGCAGCACGTTGAACTCGCTGGCGATCACGCCGGCCAGATAGTCATGGGCATTCGGTGTATCCAGCCTTGAGATCGCGGCTTCGACGACGCCGTCGAACACTTTCTGATGCTGGCCGGAATGGCGAACGATCTGCAGCAAGGCGGCACCACGGCTACCCAGATCGATCTGGCCCAGCCGCTTGACGGCGAGATCGCGCAACAGCCGCGACATCTTCGGGTCGTCGAGCATGTCGAGCACGAAGCGGAACAGCTGGGTCCCCTGCTCGGTCAGCTGACGCGCATTGGCCGGCCGGGCCAGCCACACCGCCAGCCGTCGCGCCGGATTGAAGGCATCGATGCGTTTGGCCAGCACCTCGGGCAGCAGGAAGTGCGTTTCGATGAACTGCCCGAGGCTGTCGGCGATCCGTACCTTGTTCTGCGGCACGATCGCCGTGTGGGGAATCGGCACCCCCATCGGATGCTTGAACAGCGCGGTGATCGCAAACCAGTCGGCCAGCGCGCCGACGACGGCCGCCTCGGCAAACGCGGCCAGATAGCCCCAAGCACCACGGCCGTGCCCCACGAACAGCGCGAGCAACGCCAGCGAAGCCATCAGCAGCAGCAGCCCGGTCGCGCCTGCGCGTGCACGGCGCAAACGCTGGCGCTTCTCGGCCTCGCGGTCGGCATAAAGATCGGGAGTGGAATCGGTCAAGTGCATCACGGCTCGTCAAAATGGCGTCAGCCGTAACGATAACAGCGGCGGCGCCCCGCACCAACGCCAGCTTTGCCTGCGCGAGCCCCTGGCTGCGCCATCCGGGCGACATGATTCGGTGCTATACCTCATCGATGCACCCTTCATTGATCGAGGATCACCATGCTCAAAGGAAAAGTGGCTCTGGTAACCGGTTCGACCAGCGGCATCGGTCTCGGCATTGCCCACGCACTGGCGCGCGACGGCGCAACCGTCGTGCTCAACGGCCTCGGTAACCCGGACGAAATCGAAACGATCCGCGCGCAACTCGCGGCGGAAACCGGTACCGAGGTCACCTTCGTCGGCGCCGACCTCAGCCGCGCCGATGCCGTGGCCGAGCTGATCGCCAGGGTCGAGGCCGATCATGGCCGGCTCGACGTGCTGGTCAACAACGCCGGCGTCCAGCACGTGTCGCCGATCGAGGATTTCCCGCCCGAAAAGTGGGACCTGATCATCGCGCTGAACCTCACCGCCGCGTTCCACACCATCCGGCTCGCCGTGCCCGGCATGAAAAAACGCGGCTGGGGCCGGATCATCAACGTCGCTTCCGCCCACGCCCTCGTCGCCTCGCCGTTCAAGTCCGCCTACGTCGCGTCGAAGCACGGCATCCTCGGCCTGACCAAGACCGTCGCGCTCGAACTGGCCGAACACGGCGTGACCGCCAACGCCATCTGCCCCGGCTACGTGATGACGCCGCTGGTGCAAAAGCAGATTCCGGATACCGCCAAGGCACGCGGCATCACCGAAGAAGAAGTCGTCCGCGACGTGCTGCTCGCCTCGCAAGCGACCAAGCGCTTCGTCGAAGTCGACGAACTCGGCGCACTCGCAGCCTTCCTGTGCAGCGACGGCGCCGCATCGATCACCGGCATCGCACTGCCGGTCGACGGGGGCTGGACCGCACACTGAACCGTTTTGCCAGGGAGAAAACACAATAATGAACAAACGACGCATTGCCATCGCCTGCCAGGGCGGCGGCAGCCAGACCGCCTTCACGGCAGGGGCCCTGAAAGCACTGTATGACGGCGGCTTCAGTGATCATTTCAGGCTGACCAGCATCAGCGGCACCTCCGGCGGCGCACTGTGCGCCACGCTGGTCTGGTACGCCCTGCTCAAGGGCGATACCGACGTCACGCAGCGCCTGATGGATTTCTGGGCCGACAACACGGCCCAGACGCAGGCCGAGGAGCATTTCAACCGTTACGTGACCGAATCGCTGCGCGCCACCAACAAGGGACAACTGCCGCAGTTCAACTTCAGCCCGTACTCGCCGCTGATACAGACAATGATGAGCCTGTCGACGTCGACGCTGAGGCCGCACTTCACCGACTTCCACGCTTTGCTGACCAAGCACATCGATTTCGACGAACTGGCCGCTACCGGCCCGCGTCCCGACCTGCCAGCCCTGCTGCTGGGCGCAGCCGAGGTGCTGTCCGGTCGGCTGGTCAAGTTCAACTCGCGCGAACAGGCGATCCGCATCGAGCATCTGCTGTCGTCGTGCGCCGTACCGAACATCTTCCCTGCCGTCGAGTTCGATGGCGGCGCCTACTGGGACGGCCTGTTCTCGGACAACCCGCCGGTCGACGAACTGGCCAAGGCCGCCTATGTGGGCCCGGACAACCTGCCCGAGGAAATCTGGGTCATCAAGATCAATCCGACCGGGTGCAAGCAGGTGCCGCGAGCCCCGGAGCAGATTGCAGACCGGCGCAACGAGATGGTGGGCAACATGTCGCTGTTCCACCAGTTGACCAATATCGGCTTCCTCAACAACCTGTTGCAGCGCGGCGCCTTCAGCAGCGACTTCCTCGACCAGTTCCACATCACCCACCCGGTGATGATCCCGCGCTGCTTCGACGACGAACCGGCCCAGCCCTACCACATCCCGTTCATCGAAATGTCGCAGCCGTTGCAGGATGATCTCGACTACGAAACCAAGATCGACCGCAGTCCGGAAAACCTCGGCCGGCTGATCCGCGACGGCGAGGCCCAGGCCAAGCAGTTCCTCGGCGAACGGATTGCGGCACTGAAACCGGGCTGAAATCCGGCGGGGATGGCGGGCGCACAACACCGTCATCCCCCGTACACGCGCGCCCTGACGGCGCTGCTAGACTCGGGGGCCGTACCCGCCTGGAATGGCCATGCACCTGCTCTGCCCGCTGGACACCGTTCAGTCCGACATCATCACTCCGGCACTCGATCGCGTGTTCGGCATTCGCCACATGACGATCGCCGCCCAGCCCCACCGGCTCGATGCGGCAGCAGCCGTGGCCGAAACCGCCGCCGCGGCGCAGATCGGCTGCGATATCGTCGAGCTTTCCAGCGAAGACTCGCCCAGTGTGCTGCGCGGCACGCTGGCGCAGATCATCAACGATGCCGGCATGCCGACGCTGATCAACCTGAGCGGCGCCAGTCCCATCCTCGCGGCGCTGGCTCAAGAAGTCGCCTTGCTGCGTCAAGTGCCGAGCTTCGTCATCCATCCCGAGCGCGATACGCTGGTCTGGCTCAATCACCTGCCCAACGTTGAACCGGCGCAGGGGTACAACATTGCCGACCGGCTGACGCTTGACGGCTATTTTGGCCTGTTCGGCTGCAACATCATCGAGGTGTCCGTCGACCTGAAACACCGCGATCCGCCGCTGGAAAAACTCGCGCGCCACATGGCCTGGTTCGCCAGCCGCGATTCGCGCCAGCTCTATTCGCTGATGCAGCACGTGATCCGTGCCGACGAGAACGGCCTGACCGCACCGCTGCCGCGCGAGCTGCAACCGTACCTGATGCCGATCGAACAGGCCGGCCTGATCACGCTGCTGCATGGCGGTGAACTGAAACTGCGTGACGCGCAGGCGCTGCGCTTCCTCAACGGCGGCTGGCTCGAGTACTGGCTGTTTGCCGAGGCAGCCAGCCTGATCGGCCAGTGCCCGATTCACGACCTCGCCTGCGGCGTGCAGATCATCACCCAGGACGGCGTGAAGAACGAGTACGACCTGGCCCTGCTCTGCAACAACCAGCTCTACCTGGTCGAATGCAAGACCCAGCAGCCCGAAAACCGCCAGACCGGCCTCGGTGTTGGCAACAACGTGCTGTTCAAGCTCGACAGCGTCTCCCACCTGTCCGAACTCGATGCCCGCGCCATGCTGGTCAGCGTCAGCCGGCCGACCGAGCACGAAGTCCACCGCGCCGACGAGCAGGATATCGAGATCGTCTGCGGCCATGACCTCGTCAAGCTGCGCGAACGGCTGCGGGACTGGCTCAAGGCAAGCTGAAGCCGGGTGGCGCATAATGGCGGCTTGCCGGTCCGCCGGCAGCCCGTCATCGATTGGACCCAGCCATGAGCAACAACGACATTCACCGCCACAATCCGACCTCGCTGTGGTCGGATGCCGTGGTCTTCAACCGCATCGCCTGCTTCGTCGAAGTACCGGAAAGCGGCAACACGTTTGCCGAGCAGACCCGTGCACTGCTGGCGCAAGCCGACCGCACGCTGGCCGCCATCAACTCGGACAAAAGCCGGCTGATGATGGTCACGATCTATCTGCCCGACCTCGCCAATCGCAAGGCGCTGAATGAAATCTGGGCCGAATGGCTGCCTGAGGGCAGCGCGCCGTCGCGTGCCTGCGTGAGGGCCGAGCTGGCGTCGCCGGACCTGCAGATCGAAATCGCCTTCACCGCCGCAACGCGGAGCTAAGACGCCGAAACAGCTGCTGCCTAGCTTTCACCGCTGGGTAGCAGTATCGGCAGCCGCAGGCTGCTGACGGCCTAGCGGGTCCGGCTGAACAGCATCGCGGCCCGGGCCAGCATGAGCTTGCCGATGAACCATAACGGATACGTGCTGTAACTGCGAACATCGTCCGGAATCGCCGGCCCTTCGGGCTTGAATCTGGTTTGAATCCGCACCTCTGGCGGCGGGCCGTCGCCGCCCAGTCTGGCCCGATAGACCGAGTACCAGTGACCTTTCTGAAAATCGAGGAACATCGCGGTGTTGCAACAGCCGGCGACCACCCTTCTCGTCGGAGACGCGTCGCGAAGCTTGTAGTCACACAGTTGTGCCGCACCCTTTACGCAGCGGAAGCGGTCCTTCCGGTACAGCACGTATTCGGTACCACCGTACGGATCCAGCACTGGCGAGGCTTGCGGCAATCCCTCGATCTGACGAGCGCCACGCTGGCAATCGTCACAGTGGCAAACCGCACTCAGGATCGGCTCGCCCAGTGCTTCAAACTCGACGCTGCCGCATGAACATCGCACGGTGACCGGATGCTTTGACAAGGCCGGCATCATCGGTCTCCGTGATTCGTCAGGCATGGGAAAACGGCTCGTCCATCACCGCGAAGCAAGCATCGGCCCGTTTGCACATCGCCCAGCCGGAGCCGCGCAATGACACTGGTGCAGAACGCTATGCGGTGCTGGTTCTGGTGAACAGGCGCTTCACTTTGTCACCATACAAAGCAACCGTCAGACCGGACAGAATCAACAGACTGGCCGCGATTTTCTCGCTGCCGATCACCTCGCCGAAAATGACCGCACTACCCGCAAAGCCGAACACCGGCACCAGCAGCGATAGTGGCGCAACGCTCGAAACCGGGTATTTGCTCAGCAGCGAATTCCACACCCAATAGCCGATCAGTGTCGTCGGATAGGCCTGAAACAGCACCGAGAACACGGCAATCGCGTTGAGGTTGTCGCCGAAATTGGCATAGACCCTGGCGCCTCCGGCGAGGTAGGCCATGACGAAGAGCGGTAAAGGTGCGAACAGGCACGCCCAGACGAGGAAGCCGAAAACGTTCTTGGTCCGCGACTTTTTCATCACGATATTGGCGAGACTCCAGCTCACCGCACCGAAAAGGACCATCGCCAAGCCCAATGGCGTCACCGAACCGTCAGTCAGGCTCATGATCACGATCAAACCGATCAGCGCCATGGAAAAGCCGGCCAGCTTTTGCCTGCCAATGGGCTCTTTGAGGAAAACATAACCCATGAAGATGGTCAGGAAGGCGCTGAACTGCAGTACAAGCGACGAAACCCCGGCCGACGCCCCCAGCCGGACCCCGAGATTGACCATCCCCCAGAGGCCGACACCGAAAATCAGGCCGTACAAGGCAACGACCTTCATCGGCACGTCCGGCTTGCGAATGAAGAACACCGCCGGAATGGCGCAAAAAAGAAAACGCAAGCCGGCCAGCACGAACGGATCCAGCGTATTCAAACCCAGCTTGATGATACTGAAATTGACGCCCCACACGCCCGTCACAAGGATGGCGGCTAAAACATCTCTGAATTTCATGACATTCACCTTTGTCCAATTCATTGCCGCTGCAAACGCACACACCCGGAAAGGCACAATATCCGGATGAATCGCGCATTCCTGTTCGGCCATCAAACTACTCTTTAAGCAGATGCCAAAACCTGGCATTGCCTATCCGTTCCGGAGCCCGTACGGCTCACGCCAGCTCGACGACCAGCGCATTCATCTGTGCCAAAGCATCCCCGGTGACGGCGAAACCGCACAGCTGGCCGTCACGATAACCACGCGCAATCATGCCATCCGCTGTTTCTTCGGTTTTCCACTCCGTTGGCTTTTCCTTCAGCATGAAACGCGTTGGCGATTGCTGGATTTTTATTTCGACGGGATAAAAAGTCAGATTGACGGGCGTGGCCTGCCCGGTCATCGTGGCGGCCAGCGCCCGGGCGCAGACCTGTATCGGTGCAATATATTGATGCAACTGTCCGTCGATTTGCGCGCAATCGCCAATGGCGTAAATATCGTCAACATTGGTCTGCAGATATCGGTCCGTGAGAATCCCGGAGTCGGTGGCAATCCCCGCCTGTCCGGCCAGCGCGGTATTCACCGACAGCCCGGCGCAATTGACCACCACCGTTGCTGCCTCGCGCTTGCCGGAGGACAAGTCGATGCCAAATACAGCTTCGTCACGTGTCATATTGACGACAAGCTGGCGATCAACAAACCGCACGCCAGCTTCAATCATTTTTCCCTTGATGAACTCGCTGAAAACGCGGGGCAGCAAACCATGAAACGGATAATCACCTGACGAGACAAGCGTCGGCTGATATCCGGCATTGGCCAGATCACTGGACAACTCGCAGCCCACAAGACCCGCACCAATGATCAAGGGCTGGCAATCCTGACTTTTCAGCTTTTCATACAGGAGTCGGTAACTTTGCAGTGAATTCACGTTATCCAAAGCACCATCCGCATCGACGCTGGACGTGATCGCTCTCGGCGACGCGCCAAATGCCAGAACAAGTTTGCCGTAGCTGAAATCACCCCTGCTGGTGTGTACCGTTTTTGTTTCAGGCGAAATGCTTGTCACGACGGTGTCGTTCACCAATGTGACATCGAGTTTGTCCGCCCATGCCCCGCTGTCTTCGGTAATGTGGTCGTCGGGGTGAAGGGCATCCGAGAACCCCGTGGACAATTTGGGCTTATAGTATTGATGCCCGTCGCAGCGGCTGATCACGCGAATTTCACCGTCATACTTGCGTTTGCGCAGGAATGTAACCAGCTTGTAGCAGGCAAGGCCCGCACCGATAATTGTGATATTCATCATCAGATCGTGCCTAGGCCGGTTCTGCCGCCAGCTGGGGCGACAGGATTCTTGAGGTTGTTTTCAGTTTCTTGAAACAGAGCACCACGATGCCACTGGTCGCCAGACCGATGACCCAGAACATCGCCTTGGTATCCGATTCATGAATGCTCAGACTGACAATAATGCCGGACAGCGGTAGTGTCAGTTGATTCAGGAAAACGATGAAGCCGATGGTCTTGCCCAGGTGAACCTTGGGTATCCAGAGCACGCGCTCCGACCGGATATACACGTTGAAAAGATCACCAGCGGCCAGAATCGTGGCATAGGCCAATACGTAAAATGAAAAATGCGAAGTCACGCCGATGACGACCGAGGACAGGCAAATCACGGCATATGCAATGATGCCGACCCAGAACACATTGATGCGATGGACCACAAAGGGCAGAATCATCAACACCGCCAGTGTGAGGCCGCCGGTAAAGCTTTGCTGCAGTCCGAACTCTGCTTTGCTGGCACCGAAATAGCCGGTCGCCATTGCTGCAGCGGTCGCCATGCACATGCCGATAATCAGGTTGATGCTGACGCTGAGTGCAGTCAGCAACAACAGATTCGGACGCAGGCGCACGATGGTCGCCGCTTTGACAAAGTCCAGCCTGACTTGCTTGATCAAGGCCAGAACCCCGCCTTCCGCACGCCTGGATATCGGCATGCTCGGCAGTTTTATGGTCAGCGTCCCCAGGTAGCCAACAAGGAACATGCAGGCACCGATCGGTATCAGGTAACGGGCATCGGCGTACAAAACGACGAATGACCCGATTCCTGGCCCGAGCATCAACGAGGCTTGCTCGATTCCCTGCAACCAGCTTTGCACTTTGGGCAATTCTGCTTTGCTGGCCAGTTTCGGCACGATGGATTCCAGAGCAATAAATGACTGGGCATAAAAAAATGCGCTGATTGCCATCAGCCCGCTCAATACCACAAACATGTTGGCATTGACCGACAGCAAATAGAAGGCGCTGAAGGCAGCAAGAGCCCGGACAATATCTGCAGTCAGATAGACGAACCGGCCACCGATGCGATCGCTCAACGTACCGGCAATGGGCAACGATAGGACCCGGGGAGTCCATTCGATGAAGAAAGCCAAGCCCGTCAGGCTGATCGACTTGGTTTCGGTATAAATGATGAGTGGTACCGCGAACAGCAGGATCTGATCCCCGAGCGCGGCTGAAAACCGGGAAATGATAAACCGGACAAGCAAGGCCGTTTGCATTACTAGTTCACTCGCAAGAATCCGGCGGGGGGCACCCTGCCGGCAGAATGACCAGCCCGACGGAAGCCGGGCTGATCACGGATTAATGCACTTCAACGGTGGCGAAAATGTCCGACATGAAACTGGCCAAGCGTGTGCTGCACTCGGCACCGACGATCCCGGCGACCGGCACTTCCACCGACTGATAGGTGATGCGCTTGGTCAACGGCTGATCATGCGCCAGCTCGTTCCAGCGCACGACCATCTCGTCCTGCCTGAATTGTCCGGAATGCTTGACGACGCAAAACTCCTGCTCCAGGTGATGCCCCGGAAAAACGAACCAGCCGAATTTCTTCGCAAACAACGTTTCTGCAGGAGCATCCACCGCCTCGCCGAGGTAAGCCTTGAGCTCGGCAGACGGCAAGTGAACGCCGGTCGCAAGTTCGACCGCGGCCACGACTTCGGCACCGCCGACGCGATTGGCGATCTCCAGGAAAACCAGGCCACGCTCCGACTGGATGGCTTCGAGGTGGAAACTGCCGGAGCTCAGCCCGATCGCGCCGAGTACGGCCAGGCTCCAGGTGCGCAGCTCGTCAGTGGTGTCGATTTGCACCGAGCCCAAGGGCTGCCCTTTGGCGAAAGCGAGGCAGTTGCCCACATATTTGCTCGAGACGATGAGTTTCAGCTGGCCATTCAGCATCAGGCCGTCAATGTGCAGAATGTCGCCGCTGACAAACTGCTCCACCTCATAAGCCTCGTAGTCGCCGGCATCGACCGATGTAATGCCAATGCGGCGATCGACCAGTGCGTCCTTCAGCTGTTGTGGCGATTCGAAAACCAATACGTTCTCGCTTGAAGCACCATCAACCGGTTTGAGCACGGTTTTCCCTGACCATTTAAGATGTGCTGAAGCGAAGAACTCGCTCAAGCTCAGGTTTTGCGGCACGGCAATGCCGGCGGCATCGACGATGTGTTTCATCAGCAGCTTGTTGCGTACACGCTCGATTTGCGCAACGCTCGCGCCGGCAATGCCGAAGTGCTCCCGCACGATCGCCGCGCTCATCAGCTCGTACTCGGAAAGAGACAGCACGGCATCAAAACGGGTGTGCCTTTCGCTGATGGCATTGATCGCTTCAACCTCGGTTTTATCCACGCCGGGACGCAGCCATTTTTCGCAGCGCAGCTCGGCGGGGATGTTGCTCAACGCCGCCTCGGTGCCGAGGTAGACAACGTGATGCGTGCCGTGATCGATACCGCGATCGTATTCGATTTTGTGATAGGGAATGCGGTGCAAGATCAGAATGTTCACGACTTTGTCCTTACGCAACCAGCGTCAAATCAGCATTCATGTACTCGTTCAAAACCGTGTCCCAGCACAGCTGAATCCGCTCGAGATAGGTCTTCATCACGCCCGAATCCCAATCGGCACTGACCGTGATCAGCGCGACGAAATCACTGTTGTCACGGGCAGGCACATGAACATACTGATCGGTGGCGGCAATGATTTCGCAACTCATCCAGCGCAGCACCCCGACGGCTTGGGGATGGTCCTTTGCAACCTGGCGCTGCAGCTGCGAAAACAGGAAATCCATGTTCCGGATGATGTTGTTGACATACCCGGGCTGGGCCGGGGCGAGCATGATGCTCATGGCCGAGCCCTTCGGCGTGAGGCGCAGATTGGTCCGTTTGCCGGTCACCACGGAATCCACCCACAAGCCGTGCAGATCCTGGCCGAATACCTGGCTCGCCAAAGCCCAGATTTTCATCCCGGCCGGACGGCGGTTCGCTTCGATCACCGCCGCTTGCCGAAGATCGTCACTGATTCGAATTTCATTGTGAAACGGGCCGAAACTCTGTCCGACAATCAGATTTGCCAGCTGGCCCGTGCGACGAATCAGGTCCGCCTGCTCGGTACTGACGTCGGCCGGTACCAGTTGGGCAAACTCGACCGGATACCGGCCGCTGACGTTGAATTTTTCGGTAATGAAATCGGCGCTGCCGATGCCGTCATAGGAATACTCCTTACGGAACGGGATCATCTGCTCGACGATCACACCGGCTTGAACATAGGCCGAGACTTCCTTGAGGACGGCATGCAGATCGGCTTCCGCGGGGTTTTCCAGCAGAATCACCCCACGGTTGTTGCCCTCGGTGGTCGGCTTGATCACAACGCCACCGGGGTTGGCCTGAATGAAGGAGGCCAGGGACTCAACGGTGTTGACCATCTGGATGTTCGGCAGGAACGTCTGCTGCGCCTCGAACATGTCCTTGCAAGCTTGTTCCTTGACGCGGTACTGGTATTTGCAAAACGCGTTTTCGGCCAGTACCGGGCAATCTCCACGCAATCCCAGATTGCGCAGCAGCTCGGCGCCGAATTGAACGGCATTGTCGGAAAAGACCAAACCTGCTTGTAGATCAACGGGGAGCTGCGCAAGCTGCCGCATCGCTTCGTGCACGAAGCCCGGCGCCAGCGGATTGAGGTCGATGACGTGGTCTGCCAGCAGCCGTTCCGCCACACCTGGATTCGGGCGAATCAGGACGGTTTTTTGTCCGTAATGGGCCCTGGCATAATCGCGAATATGGGCGACCTCGGCGCGACGGGAAAGATTGAAATCGATAACCAATAATGCTGCGGATTTGTCCATTTGCATTGTCGCTTCTCAGTAGGTTTCAACCAAAGACGGCGCATTTTGCGGCCGATACGTCAATTCGATCAGACTCGTCGATTGACGACTGACGCTCGCATAGCTATCGAGCAAATTGTGGAAATCCAGTGTCCATAGCGCTTGACCTACAAAATTTTCTTTACTGGCACTGGAAAAAACGCTGCCGGGCTTGACGAAGACCTGTGAAAGAATGGGTTTGTGCTCACCCGGCTTCTGGTCGACGCGCTCAATAATGCCCACATTGCCAAAAAACACCCTGAAAAAAGTTGCCTTGTTTTTGGGTGACGGGTTGCCGCCGCTGAGCGACAGAGCACTCAGCAATTGGCTGACGTTGGCATCGCGACGGGTACTTTGCAAAAGGAGCTTGATCCAGAGATTGAGCAAAGAATACCCTTCGGTCAGATGCTCCACGCTCTGCGAAATCAGCGAGCCACCCACTCGGGGATTGACCTCGATCAGCTCCCAGCGCTTTCCATTGAATTTGGCCTCAAGATGGAAGCAGCCGGTACGGATATCCAGCAGCTGGAAAACCGCATCAAGCCACGCACGTCCTGCATCGATATCCGCAGCGGTCAAGCTGACTGGCGGACTGACGCATGCATTTTCGAGCGTCGTCATTTTTTCAAATGACACTTCGGTTTTTTCGTGAATGGCGACGATGAATAGCCTGCCCCCTTCGACCAGAATCTCGAAGCTGTACTCTGTGCCGGCGATGTAATCTTCGATGATGAACGGATCTTGCTCGGCAAAGATGCCCTGAAAAACCGTATCACTTTGCAATTCGTGGTGAAGTGCCTCGATATCCGACCAGCGCACATCGGGCGTCAGCCGGAATGCACCAAACGAAGCGATGCCACGGTAGGGCTTGATGAATTTGATGGCGTTTTGCGACTGATAGGCCAGCAGCTTGTCTTCCGTCAGCGGTTCGACCGTGACTTCACTCAGGCCATGTTCAAACAGCAAGCGACGCAATGCATATTTGTCCGTCAGCACGTTGACGGTGTCGGGGTGGATATCCGTCACTCCGAGGTATGCATTGGCCTCGGCCATGATGACGCGATAGCCCTCCCAAACGCACACGCAAGCAACTATCGTTTTTCCTTCGGACTGGATATCGGCAATGGCCGTCTGTACGTCGTTCCAGCCCAACTCGTGATGCCGAGTGTGCCTGAACCACTCTGCCTGATCTTTCAGGTCATCGAGACGCTTGAGATTATCCGGCTCCGGTAGCGACGAAAGTATGTATCGCTCGACGCCTTCATTCGCCACTTGCGTCGCCAGTTGATCGACAAATGAAAAACCGACATGACTCAATATAAGAATACCTTGCATGATCATGCTTTCCTTCAACCATTTTCAATCGAATTCATTCACGCGCACGACGTCAAACCCGGAATCATCCGGAAAATCATCATCCGGTGATTGCCGCACTTTCTTTCAACCATGCTTGCTTCGATCCCCACCCGCAGCGGCGCACAGCTTGCGATGGTAGGCGGGCATCCGCGGTGGCCAGTGGAAGGACGATTGAACGGAGACCGTCAACGCCCGACCACAAGCCACGCACTTCACAACCATGGCCCGACTCGACCCTCGCTGGGCCGGAGCGCGATCAAGCCACCGCTTTTACTTTTTCCAGTTTGAATTCATTGTTGATTTCAACGAAATACATGGCCAACAGGTCCTGGAATTCGCGCAGATACTTCTTCAGTGCCGCTTTGTCCTCTTCCTTGTTGATCAGGTAACGCAATGCGCCCCAGACCATTCCCGGGTGATCGTGGTTGATATCGGTATGGGAGTGTGCGATTTGCCCGGCAATCTTGTCTTTTCCAAGAATGGCCTCCAGACCCTTCAGCTTTTCCGGCTCGAGCTTGACGTTGACGTACTCGACCAGATAGGAATAGGCCACAACGCCAAGCGGACCTTCGTGATCGAGCAGATAGGAAAAGAAGCCGACCAGCAACTTGGTCGACATGTACGGTTCAATTTGCAGAAATTCTTCACGACTGGTGCCTGCTTTTTCCAGATCCTGAATGAACATTTCGTCATGAAGCATTTCATCGCACTCGTACTCAGCCCAGATTTTTGCGGCTTCCGGGCTCAGCTTGGCGATATCGGAAATTGCCTTTGACTCGATCACACGCAGAAGGCGAATGCGAATTGCTGTCTCGGCAAGGCCGCGGGCATACATCGGGTGATTGAAATCGTTTTTACGATGATGCTGATCGGTGGCAGGAACGTTGGCATTCCACTCCGCGATCTGATTTTCGATCAGCGCGTCGATTTCCTGCCGAAACAGGACTGACTGCACAGGGTTCAGGTACGGCTTGCCACGACCGAGACCAGTGTTGATGCAACGATTCATGTTTGACTCCTTCCAGAAATTATCCAGCAGTTAATAAACCAAACAATACACATCCATTAGATCGAAAACATGCGCTACCAGGATGAAGACAAATCGAGGTTCGATTCATGACCGGCGGATTGCCACTCACCAAAATCCGGTTTACGGTTCCGTGTTGATCGATATCGGCCCGAACAATTTACATTGGCACGCCAAGCGATACTGGTCCTCGGCAAAACCGAGGCTGGTCAGAAAGGTGCGCTCGACAGGTTCGGCTTCACTCAGGTTTTCCAAACCGCATTCCACTTCGATAACGCATGACCCGCATATGCCGGAAAGGCAACTGAAAGGGATGACGCCTTCTGCCAGCTCCGACAAATCGGTCAGTTTTGACTTGTCCGGTAACTGCAGCGTTTCCGCAGAATTGGTAAGCACGATGGTATGCAGCATTACTTTCACAATTCCATTTCGATGGAAATCAAAAGAATCCGGTTTGCTGTCGATGGCTGCCGGAGCGTCGGCTTTACCCGGGGGCCCTCAACCGAAACCGGAAGTCGCAACAAAATACTTACATTAAAATTTGAAGATCTAAAAACAAGCAAACAAATAATTACACGAACACAACTCCATTAGTAAATAATGAAATGTTGTAATCAAGTAACCGGACATTATATGAGTTATATTTCTTACTAATTACATACAAATAAATTTATGACGAGACTGAGGGGTTGGTTTGTAAGAACATGGCCACCGCCTGCAGCCCGTCCGACTCACCCAGGCACCACAGATGCCGCACGGGAGCGACACTTGATCCAAGGGCGGCAAACCGATGGCCCGCTTGGTGCATTCATGTGGCCCGCATGCTGCGGCGCCCCATGTTGCTGGCCATGCGCATTGCTCGTTCGTTCGTCTCGACCTGTTCGCTATCAGAGAATGCAGGCACTGCCTTGCAGCGCTGCAGCGGGTTTGGCAACCCCAGCGATTCGAAGGTACGGCAATACCGGTTGAATACCCCCTTCGCTGACGGAGAGAGCGGCAGTGCAGATGAGTGCATCCTTGCCGCTGCCCTCCTCCGGCCTCATCCGACGGCCCCATGCAAACGCGGTTTCTCCGTCACCGCCTGCCCGGGCGACTGCTCGACGTTGCTGTCTTACCGACTGAAGAACGCCGCTGTCGCAGAACTTCGGTTGCATGCGCAGCGGCTTTTCTGTGGGTACTTGAGGTGGGATCGGGGCCGGGCGTCAGCGCAGTATCACTTCGCGGTCTCGCTACTGACCCGGCGTTGCGTGGTCGACTGTGAGGCACCCATCGAAGCGACCAAGGGAAAGCAAGCCCGACCGACTCAGCCCGGCATCAAGGAGGACTGGCTTTTCGTATTGCGATGGTACGTGTGGTGCGCACAAGGCCGACCGGTCAAGCCGTTCGCGCAGCGCAGCCCGGACATCGACCAACAACACGGTCCGTGCGCTGATACCAGCCGCAGGCCTCGCGAACGTGGTCCGTCTGCCTTGCCGGTGCTGCATAATCCGGGCATCGTGGTTCGCGGCCATCGGAGATGTAGTACGAACGGTGACTACAGTCGGATCGAGCTGTTCGGCGCGAAATATGGGAAGGATGCGGACATTGCAGCGCACGACGCAACAGTCGAGGCTTGGTGAGGCTGTATAACCGGAACGAAGGAAAACAGAAGGGGAGAAATGTGGCTGGAATCAGCTTTGAAACTGGAAGAATGTCTGCAGGTGCTACCTGCGTTACCGACAACCGATCCTAACTGGCGTTAAGATGGCGTCCCCACGGGGATTCGAACCCCGGTAGTCACCGTGAAAGGGTGGTGTCCTAGGCCTCTAGACGATGGGGACTGAAGCAGGTAATGGTGCACCCGGAGCGATTCGAACGCCCGACCCTCTGGTTCGTAGCCAGATACTCTATCCAACTGAGCTACGGGTGCACTGTTACTTTCTGCTGTTACTACGGTACTGCTGGGTCCGCTGGCGGAGACGGAGGGATTCGAACCCTCGATAGAGGTTTTGGCCCCTATGCTCCCTTAGCAGGGGAGTGATTTCAGCCACTCATCCACGTCTCCGTCAAGGGAGGCTGGATATTACCTGCGGGCTGAAATCCCGTCAACCGCCTTGGCTAATTTTCTCGAAAATCAGCCTTTGTCGAGGCCGAATGCCTTGTGCAGCACGCGCACGGCCAGCTCGAGGTACTTCTCGTCGACGATGACCGAGATCTTGATTTCCGAGGTCGAGATCATCTGGATGTTGATGCCCTCTTCGGCCAGCGTGCGGAACATGGTCGCCGCAACGCCGACGTGCGAGCGCATGCCGACACCGACGATCGAGATCTTGCAGATCTTGTCGTCGCCATCGATCAGCGCCGCGCCGATGTGCGCCTGTACGCCTTCGAGTACCTTGATCGTGCGGGCCAGATCCGGCTTCGGCACGGTAAAGCTGAAGTCCGTGGTACCGTCCTTGCCGACGTTCTGGATGATCATGTCGACGTCGATGTTGGCATCCGAGACCGGGCCGAGGATCTGGTAGGCGATGCCTGGCTTGTCCGGCACGCCGGTCACGTTGATGCGGGCTTCGTCACGGTTGAAGGCGATGCCGGAGACGACTGGCTTTTCCATGTTCGGGTCTTCCTCGAAGGTAATCAGCGTGCCCTCACCCTCTTCCTGGAACGAGGACAGCACGCGCAGTTTCACGTTGTACTTGCCGGCGAACTCCACCGAGCGGATTTGCAGCACCTTGGAGCCAAGGCTGGCCATCTCGAGCATTTCCTCGAAGGTGATGGTCTTGAGCTTCTTGGCTTCGGGCACGACGCGCGGGTCGGTGGTGTACACGCCGTCGACGTCGGTATAGATCTGGCATTCGTCGGCCTTCAGCGCCGCGGCCAGCGCCACCCCCGAGGTGTCCGAGCCGCCACGCCCCAGCGTGGTAATGTTGCCTTCCGGATCCACGCCCTGGAAGCCGGCGACGATGACGACCCGGCCGGCGTTCAGGTCGGCACGCATTGCTTCGTCGTCGATCGACTGGATGCGAGCCTTGGTATGGGTGGAGTCGGTCAGGATCTTGACCTGGCCGCCGGTGTACGACTTGGCATCGACGCCGGCTTCCTTCAGCGCCATCGCCAGCAGGCCGATGGTGACCTGTTCGCCGGTCGAGACGATCACGTCGAGTTCGCGCGGATCGGGATTCGCCTGGATTTCCTTGGCGAGTGCGATCAGCCGGTTGGTTTCACCGCTCATTGCGGAAACGACGACGACGATGTCGTGGCCCTGGGCCTTGAACTTGGCGACGCGCCGCGCGACATTCTTGATGCGCTCGGGCGTGCCAACCGAGGTGCCGCCGTACTTCTGGACGATCAATGCCATGATGCAACCTGCAGGTTGAATGAAATGAGAAATCTGGTCTGGTCACGCGACAGCCGTCAGCAAAAACGCAACGGACTGGTGCGGGAAAAGTGCCAAAACGAAAGATTGTAATGAAAGCCGTGCGCGTTTACGAGACCGATCAACAGGCCGTTACAGCGTCCGGACCGGCACTCGCAACGCCACGGCACACATCAACTCGTAACCGATCGTCCCTGCCGCATTGGCGACCTCGTCGATCGGCAGATTCTTGCCCCACAATTCGACCGGTGTACCGATTTGCGCTTGCGGCAGATCGCTCAGGTCGACCGCCAGCATGTCCATCGATACGCGCCCCAGCAAACGGGTCCGTACGCCGCCGACAAGCACCGGCGTGCCGGTCGGCGCATGGCGTGGATAGCCGTCGGCGTAACCGCAGGCGATAACGCCGATGCGCATTGGCCCGGACGCGGTGAATGCAGCAGCGTAGCCGACCGCATCGCCGGCCTGCAGCGTTTGCACACCGATGATTTCGCTCTGCAAACTCATCGCCGCGACCAGCCCCAGCGATGCCGCGCTGCGATGCGCGAACGGCGTGGCGCCGTACAGGGCGATGCCCGGGCGGACCCAGTCACGATGCACTTCGGGAAAATCGAAAATTGCGGCCGAGTTCGCAAGCGTCATCGGCAGGCCGAGACCGGCAGCCGCCGTGTCAAAACGGGCCAGCGGCTTCGCGATGCCACGCTCTGGATCGTCGGCAGTGGCGAAGTGCGTCATCAGGGTGATGCTGCCGACGTTCGGGCAGGCCTTGAGGCGCGCGACCACCGCACCGGCGGCCTCGGCGGCAAAACCGAGCCGGTTCATCCCAGTGTTGAGCTTCACGTAGATGTCGACCGGTCTGGGCAAGGTCAGCGTTTCCAGCCAGACCAGCGCGCGTTCTTCGTGCACGGCCACGGTCAGTGCGTGGCGTGACGCCCCCGCCATCTCGTCGGCACTGAAAACGCCTTCGAGCAACAGGATGGGCTGCGTCACCCCCGTTTCACGCAACGCAACAGCCCAGTTGAATTCAACCAGGGCAAAGCCGTCGGCATCGGGCACGGCGGCGGCGACCCGTTCCAGTCCGTGGCCGTAGCCGTTGGCCTTGGCCACCGCGTAAACCTTCGCATTCGGCGCCAGCGCCTTGATCCTGCGGTAGTTGTGGGCAATGGCTGCGGAGTCGATCAGGACCTGAATGGGGCGTGACATGGCAAACGGCCGAGCATAGTAAAAAGGGAAATCAGTCCTGCGCGGCCTGCGTCGGTCGGCTGCAGCGACGATGTCGCCAGTACCAGACGCCGACGATGACGGCGATCAGTGCAACGAGCACCAGAATGCCGGTCTGCCCACGCTTGATCCACAGCAGCAGCCACTCGTGGTTGTAAGCACCGTAGTAGCCGAGGTAGACCCAGATGGGGACACTGATCAGCGCAGCCAGACCGTCGAGCAACAGGAATCGCCAGTAGGAAATACAGTGGCTCATGCCCGCGGTGAGAAAAATCGGCGAGCGCAGCCCGGGCAGGAAACGGGCGACAAACAGCACACGGTTGCCGTAACGGGAAAATTTGTCCTGAACGGCGGAATAGCGGTCGGGGGTCATGATCCGGGCGACCCAGCGCCAGCGGAGCACATGCGCACCGTAATAGCGGCCGAGCAGGAACATGACCGAGTCGCCGACGAGCACGCCGGCCATACCGACAAAGAACATCGTATGCACATTGGCATAACCGAGGCCGGCGATGATGCCGCCAGCCACCAGCGTAATGTCTTCCGGGATTGGCACGCCGAAACCACAGGCGAGCAATACAAGAAACACGGCCAGATAGCCGTAGTCGGTGAAGACGCTCACCAGCAGAGACAATGAATCCATATCGGCGCGCGGGAGCGTGTGCAGAAACGGCCCCCATCTTAGCATGCACCCACGGCAGATCGGCGCATTGTCGCGGTCATATTGCCGCCGCCCGCCTCCCGGGCCGGAACATGACGGCCAATCGGGCAAACGTGCTATAACCCCGGACGTCTCCGCACCGGCACCGATCACCGAATGGACCGTGGATTTTTCCTGATACTGGGCGCGCAGTTCCTCTCCGCGCTCGCCGACAACGCGCTGTTCATCGCCGCGCTGGCCCTGCTGAAGCAGCAGCTTGCCCCCGAATGGCATCTGTCGATGCTGCTCTGGTGCTTTACTGTCTCCTACGTCGTGCTGGCGCCGTTTGCCGGATCGTTCGCGGACTCGATGCACAAGGGCCGGGCAATGATGATCTGCAACGGCATCAAGCTCGCCGGCTGTGTCGGCATGCTGGCCGGCGCGCCGCCGATCCTGGCTTACGCCGTGGTCGGTTTCGGCGCGGCGGCGTACAGCCCGGCCAAATACGGACTGATCACCGAATACCTGCCGCACGAAAAGCTGGTCGAGGCCAATGGCTGGCTGGAGGGGGCGACGGTCGCGGCCATCATTTTCGGCACCGTGCTTGGCGGCTTCCTGACTGGCGGCCAGATGGCGGCGTTGCTGCACCGGATCGATCTACCGTGGCCCATGACCACGGCGGAGCTTGCCATCCTGGTCATCGTGGTGATCTATCTCGCCGCAGCGTGGCTGAATCTCTACATCCCCAAGCTCAACGTCCAGCTCAAACCGCTGGTCCACGGCCCGGTCCAGATGACCAAGGACTTCATCAGCTGCGCGCGGCGGCTCTGGGTCGACCCGCAAGGCCAGTTGTCACTGGCGGTCACCACGCTGTTTTGGGGTGCCGGCGCGACGATGCGGCTCGTCGTGCTCAACTGGGCAGTGATCTGGCTGGCGTACAGCATGGAAAAGGCGACGATGCTGATTGCCGTGGTTGCGTTCGGTACTGCGTTCGGCGCGGTGATTGCAGGCCGGTTCGTACCGCTCAAGCGCGCGTTTTCGGTACTGCCAGCCGGCATCGCGATGGGCGTGCTGGTGATGAGCATGCTGCTGATCTATGACGGCACCCTCGCCGCGACGCTGATGTTCATCGTCGGTGCGCTGTCCGGTTTTTTTGTCGTCCCTCTGAACGCGATCCTGCAGCATCGCGGCTATCTGCTGATGGGCGCCGGCCATTCGATCGCGGTGCAGAACTTCAACGAGAACATCGGCATTCTGGTCATGGTCGGGCTGCACGCCTTGCTGGTGAAATATCTGAGCACCCCGCTGCCGGCGGATGCTTCCGCTCTGCTGATCAGGCAGTTCGGTGTTGGCGGCCTGCCGCCGATGCACGCGATCGTGCTCGGCTTCGGCCTGTTCGTCGCGGTGATGATGGTACTGATCACCGTGCGCTACCGGCGCGGTGTACGCGCCGGCGTCATGCACGACTGACCCCCCATCGGGGGCGCATCGCCAGTATGCCCCCCGCCTCCATCCCACCGATGTCACGCCGGCACCAACTCGGGCGGAGACGATGAGTCCACCCGAGTTGTCGAGGTCGGGACCTAGTCCCTGACGCAGGCGAAGCTCGAGGCCGCGTTGACATCGCCGCTGCGATAGCGCGGCCACGCCGGATACTCGCACAAGGGCCTGCTGCGGCCACGGGTCGCCGAATTGGCGTCGGCAACGATCTGCTGCGCTGGCACCACACCATCAACCACCCACCGGTCCAGCGCCGTCAGCGAATCCCACGACGCCAGGAATGCGCCAAAGACATGGCCATAACCGGGCACCACGTAGAAACGCGAAAACTCCGTAGCTGTCGGCTCGCCCATTCTGGCCCTGACCCGCCCCATGTAGTCGATCGTTGCCCGGGTGCTGACGAGCGCGTCCGCGGCACCATGCAACACGATCAGCTTGCCCCCGCGTCCGGCGAAGCGGCTCAGATCCGTTTGATTGACATCCTGCAGCCCGGTCAGGGCACTGATCCTTGCCGTCCGCGACCCCGGCTGCGCCGGATCGAGCGACAGCGCGTCGAAGCCCGGATCGCGCGTGACGGCGTACCGGACCCAGCTATCCCAGAACTGCGCCATGTACGGCTGCCCCAGCTGCCCCGGGCTTGTCGGCGCCTGCTCGCCCCAGCCGAGGAAACCGCGCAGGTCGGCGCCACTCAGCACATTGAAGCCCGGATAGCCCTTTTCACCGCTGGCGACCGGGTAGCGCAGCGTCAGCGGCGTCGCCATCGTCGTCACAGCCGCGATCTGCGCATCACTCAGGCACTGCGCGCCGGGCGTCTTGCCGCGCGCGCAGCGAAGCTTGATCGGCGTAAAACGGCACGCTTCCGGATGGCTGATCAAACCGTCACGCACGCCGTCGTCGGCATCGCAGGCACTGATCTGCGCCTGATAGAGCAGCGCCTGTGCCGCCGGATCGAGATAGGCACCGGGGCGCGCCATCGCGCGGGAGATCCGCCCGAAAGCCAGATCAAGGGTCGCGGCATTCCACGCCGGATAGGCTGAAATGGCGCCGTCGTAATCATCGGGCCAGCGCTGGACCACCGCGAGCGCCTCGCGCCCGCCGGTCGAACCGCCGGCGAAGTAGCGGCGGGTCGGCGGCTTGCCGTAGAACGTGATTTGCAGGGCCGTTGCAACGTCGCGGGTTTTCTTCAGTGCGTCACCGGCGAAATTGCGCAGCGCTTCGTCGTTTTGCAGAAAGCGGCCATCGAGCGAACGTGTCGCCGGGTCTGCGGTATACGGCGGCGCGGCTTCGTGGCCGCTGTCGCTGCCGAATACCGCATAACCCCGCGCCAGGGGCGAGGGCATATCGAGTGGCGGCGCCGGCACATCGCCGGTCGCGACGATGACGGTGCCGTTGTAGCCGCCGCCGCCCAGATGCAGCGATTTGCCGTTCCAGCCGGCCGGAAGCCCGAGATCGAAACGGATCGGTGGCGCAGCAGGGTCAACCGGCAGGATGCGCCCTTGCACCCGGCAGTAGTCCCCCTGCCCGGCCGGCACCGTCAGCCAGTCCGCGCTGTCGACCTTGGCGCCACTTGTCGGCAGACCGACGTCCGCCGCGGCAAGCTGCCAGCCCTGCAAGGCTGTGCAACCCTGCTTGTCCGGCTGCGGCACGGTGGAGGACGGCACACCGGCGCAGGCGGCCAGCAGCAGAACGCCAGACAGCGGAAATACTTTCAATGAAAGAAATTTCATGACAACCTCTGAGTTGGATTCGGTTCAGCATAGCCAAAACCATCTCCCTCCAAGGGGCTGTTCTTCGGTCGCCCAGTCGTTACTGGCCCGCCGGATGGGTCGGCATGACCCGTACACTGACGATGCGCGGACCATGCATTTTCTTGACGACCACGCTGAAGCCGTCGAACGGCAGCCGCTCGCCCTCCTCCGGCAGCCGGCCGAGCTTTTCCTGAATCAGCCCCCCCACCGACTCGACCTCGGGACTGTCGACGTCGATGCCCAGCGCACGCGACAGCGTGAACAAGGGCAATGACCCCTTGCCGATCAGGCTGCCGTCGTCCAGCCAGAGCCAGTCGTTGTGGGTCTGGCGGAATTCGTCGCGAATTTCGCCGACCAGCACACCCAGCAGGTTGTCGAGCGTGATGAAGCCGTAAGGCGGCTCGCCCTTGGGGCCGACGACGGCAAAGTGCACCGCCCCGCCACGGAAGCGCCGCAGCAGCTCGTCGGCCGGCATGTCTTCGCTGACACGCAAGGCCGGGCGCAAATGCGCATCAAGGTCGGGCTCGTCCTCGTCATTGCTCAGCAGCAGCAGATCCTTGACGTGGACCATGCCAAGAACATGATCGTCGTCGCCGATCACCGGATAGCGGCTGAAACGGTGCGCGCGGATCGTCGCGAGCTGCTTGCCCCACGGATCGTCGAACTGCAGCGTCACTGCCTCCGAAAACGGCCGCATCAGATCGGCGACGGTGAGTTTGCCGAAGTCGAGCGAATGCGCGAGCACCCGCATCGCATCGCTGTTGTACGACGGATCATCGCGGTTGGCGCGCAGGATCAGTTTCAATTCTTCGGCCGAATAGTGGCTTTCGTGACCGTGGCCGACATCGAGCCGGATCATCCGCAGGAGCCAGAACGCGCTGTTGTTGAGCAACCAGATCGCCGGGTACATCGCCCAGTAGAACGCGAACAGTGGTGCCGCCGTCCATAGCCCTACCTTCTCGGCCATGCGGATCGCCATCGACTTGGGCGCCAGCTCGCCAACGACGATGTGCAAAAACGAAATCGTGCTGAAGGCAAAGACGAAGGAAACGGTATGCACCATTGCCGGGCTGCCGATGCCGACCCAGCCGAACACCGGTTCGAGCAAGGCAGCGAAGACCGGCTCGCCGACCCAGCCGAGGCCGAGCGACGCGAGGGTGATGCCGAGCTGGCAGGCGGAAAGATAGGCGTCGAGGTCGTGATGGACCCGGGCGAGCATGCGGCCGCGAAAGCCCCAGGCCTTGGCGATAGCCTTGACGCGGGTCGGGCGAAGCTTGACGAGGCTGAATTCGGCGGCGACGAAAAAGCCGTTGAGGAAGACCAGGAGCATGGCCCCGGTGAGCATGAAGAACTGACTAAGCGCAGGGTCCATGTGGTCGAGGCAGCGCCTCGTGGAGAACGAAAACGGTTACGGAATGTACACGATGGTCAGCCCGTTGTCTGCCCCGCCGCCCGGTCAGTGCCCGGCGAATTCGCCCGCCGCCACGCGCGCGAGCAACCGGGCCAGCGCCTCCTGCCGCAACGGTTTCTCGAGGAAATCGTCCATCCCGGCAATCAGGCAGGCGGTTTTTTCCTCGGCCATGCCATTCGCCGACAGGGCGACGATCGGTACGCGCGGCCTGCCGGTCACCTCCTCGGCACTGCGGATGCAGCGGGTCGCCACCAGACCGTCGAGTTCGGGCATCTGCAGGTCCATCAGGATCAGATCCAGCCCGCCAGCGCGCGCCGCCCTGATCGCCTGCTGGCCGTTGGTGGCCAGAAAGACCTGATGGCCCTGCGCCTGCAGCAGCCGTTCGGCAACCAGCCGGTTGACCGGATTGTCCTCGGCCACCAGCACCGACAGCGGCCGCGCGGCCGGAGGCTGGCTTGGCAAGGCGCCGGCATCGCAGTCGAGGAGCATCGCAGTGAAATGGAATACGCTGCCGCCGCCCGGATTGGCCTCGACCCACAGCTCGCCCTGCATCATCCGCACCAGCCGGCGCGAAATCGACAAACCGAGGCCGGTACCGCCGTACTGGCGCGAAATCGAGCTGTCGGCCTGCGAAAACGCCTCGAAGATGCGCCCGGTCTGGGCCGAGGGCACGCCGATGCCGGTGTCGGCAACGCTGGCATGCCATTCGACGATGTCAGCTTCCCGTCGCGTCAACGCAAGCCTTACCTCGATCCGTCCTTGCGGCGTGAACTTGAGTGCGTTGCCGATCAGGTTGACGAAGATCTGCTTCAAACGCACCGGGTCGCCGTACAGCGCAGGGGGCAGCGCTGCTTCGGGCCAGTGCAGGGTGAGTCCGCGCAGTGCCGCCTGCGGTCCGAACATGTTCGCCAGGGTATCGAACAGCTCCTGCGGCGAAAACGGTACCGGCGCCAGATTGAAATGTCCGGCCTCGATCCGCGACAGATCCAGCACGTCGTTGACCAGTGTCAGCAAGGCGTCGGTCGACGCGCGGATCACGGTGACCTGCTCCCGGCTGGCGGTATCGAGCGGCTGGTGCTCGAGCAGCTGTGCCATGCCGACGATGCCGTTCATCGGCGTACGGATCTCGTGGCTGATGTTGGCAAGAAACTCGCTTTTGGCCCGGCTGGCCGCCTCGGCTTCCTGCGTTGCGGCCCGCAGCTCGTCGTTCAGGCCTCCTTTTTCGATCTCCAGCTCGATCGCCTCGGCCAGCATTTCATTGAAGAACCCGGCACTGCGCAACACCGTATAGAGAAAGAGCAACGACATCACCGCAATCAGCGGGTCGTAGGCTTCGCCGTTGGCCAGTGCCGTCACCGTCACCGGCAACACCAGCATGGCGGCATAAAACTGCAGGGCGGGCAGTACCGGCGCGAGAATCGGTACCGCACCGGCGACCATGCCGCAAACGACCAGCGACACGACCAGCCTCGGTGCCGGCGGCATGCCGAACATGAAGGCCAGCGCACCGCCACCCCACCACAGCGCCACCAGCACCGTACCGACCAGATAGCGGCGGCGCCACAGCAATGCGCTGGCCAGATCGTCCGGCGCATGCCGGTAACCCCGGGCCAGGCCGATCCGCAGCAGCGACATCAGCAAGACAGGCAGCAACCAGCCCAGCAGCTCGGCCCCCGGCAGTGCATCGCGCAAGCCGAAACACAGCAACGACGCGATCACGATGCTCATAACCTGACCGATGACGGCATTGCGGTAGAGCAGTCGGGTCGTGCGGATCAACACGTCGGGGTGTTGGCGAAGAGCGGAAACCATGGCCGGCATCATGAACGGAGGGAGGCCAGTATAGCGCCGCAACGGTGTCAGGCCGGCGACCGCCCCGTCAGCGACGTCGTTTGCCAACACGCGGGCTGCAACATACACTGGAGGGGTATGCAAATGTTTTCCCTTGCTCTCCGCCCCCGACTCGGCCGCTGGCTGCTGCTGGCGCTGATGTGCCTGTTGCCGCTGCAGTCGCTGTATGCGGCGACGGCGGTGCAGCCTGCCGCGGCACACCACGCCGTGGCCGAAACGGCGCAAGGGCACGAATGCCATGGCGACAGCGGCATGGCCGGCAAATCGCAGTGCGACTCCATCCACTGCGCCGCATGCACGCCCCCCATCGTTTTCCGGCACCTCCCGGATTTGGCGATCATTGCCCCGGTCCGGGTTGCCGTCGTGTCGACGCCCACGCTCGACATCACCGCCGCCCCCGCCCTCAAGCCGCCCCGGCGCTGATTCGCCCGGGCGGGACGCCTCGCGTCCGGGGGGGGGCCCGGGGGGGGGGGGGGGGGGGGGGTGGGGGGGGGGGGGGGCGGGGGGGGCGGGGCGCGGGGGCCCCCCCGGGGGGGGGGGCGCGGGGGT
>NZ_JAESND010000010.1 GCF_016865585.1 Jeongeupia naejangsanensis
GAAATCCGTCAGTTTTGCCCCAACCAGACAGGCCAAACCGGCCCGAACGCCGCTGCCGGTCCGTCAAACACCGGCAGATCCCGCTTCACCGCCCCCAAAACACCCAGGGCGGCCTGACGGCCGCCCTTGGTTCAACACCTATATATATGCAAAACATTCTCACGCTTCCGGATGCGACAACGCCACCCGAAGGTGGCGTTGTCGCTTTACATATATAGGCGTCAGTCGTGACCGCGGTTCCCACCGGCGATCATCTTGAACTCGAGCAACCGGCATTCGAGCGCACCGTTGAAGAGCGGCGTCTTCTTCGACGGCTTGAGCCGGATCGCCCTGGCCAGCGCCGGGTCGGCAGTGAAGAAGTAGGCGCGCCAGCCGGTGAAACGCTGCTTCAACACATTGCCCCACTCCGGATAGGCGGCGAGCAGCTTGTCCTGCTCGTCCAGACGGATGCCGTACGGCGGATTGGTCAGCAGCACGCCCTCGGCAGCCGGCGCCCTGGCGTCGAGCATGTTCAGCTGCTTGAGGCTGATCGCGCCGTCGAGCTTGGCGGCGACCAGATTGGCCTGTGCATGCGTCAGCGCCGTCGACGACACGTCGCTGCCACTGATCTGCAGCGGCTGCTCATTCCGCTCGGCATCCTTGGCCGCATTGCGCAGTGCCTGCCACGCTTTTTCGTCGTGCTGGCGCAGGTACTGGAATGCAAAGGTGCGGCGACTGCCCGGCGCAATATTGCGTGCTTTCAGTGCGGCCTCGATCAGGAACGTGCCCGAGCCGCACATCGGATCATACAAGGGCTCGTCGATCTGCCAGCCCGACAGCGCGAGGATGCCGGCGGCGAGGTTTTCGCGCAGCGGCGCTTCGACCGCTTCAACGCGATAGCCACGCTTGAACAGCGCTTCGCCCGAGGTATCCAGATAGATCGTTGCCGTCTTGTCGGTCAGGAACAGCTGGATGCGCATGTCCGGTTCCTGCGTGTCGACCGACGGCCGCGTACCGCCGACCTGACGGAAACGGTCGCAGATCGCGTCCTTGACCTTGAGCGCGGCGAGGTTGGTGCTGCGCAGCGGGCTCTTCACCGCCGTGACGCCGACCTTGATCGTATTGTCGACGGCGAACAGCGCCGGCCAGTCGATCTTCAGCGCCAGACGATAGAGATCGTCCTCGCGCACATAGGCGCGTTCGTCGAGCTTCCACAGGAAGCGGCTGGCGATGCGCGAATGCAGGTTGGCCTTCATCATCAGCAGCCAGCTGCCGCTGAACGACACGCCACCGTCGACCGCCGCGATCGTGCTTGCGCCCAGTTCACCGAGTTCGGTCGCCAGTACGGCTTCGAGACCGCGCGGGCAGGAGGCAAAGAATTGGAACAGTTGCACGGTCAGACTCCGGTTTCGGTGGCGCGCTCGCCGACACGGCGGCGCGTTTGCATGATCAGCGGCGCCCACGTCTGGCCCGGCTGCTTCTTGCGCGTGGTCAGCGTCAGTTCGGACGGGCCGTAGACATTGGTATTGTGCGTCAGCGGCGTGGTGATCAGGTACTGTGCCTGCGTCGCCTTGAGGAAGCCGCCGACGCGGTCGATGTTGAAGATGTCCAGATGCGCGAACGGTTCGTCGATGAAGACGAAGCCCGAGGTATTGGCGTCGTCCATCATCAGCCCGATCAGCAGGATCAGCGACTTCATCACCTGCTGGCCGCCCGACGCTTCGCCGTCGTTCAGCCCCATCATGCCCTTCTGGTCGAAGTTGAAGCGCGCGGTCAGGCCGGCTTGCGCCAGTACGGTGTCGTCGTTTTCCAGATGCGGCGTATCGAGTTCGACATCGATGCCGGCCAGCTCGCCCAGGCGTTTGACGTTGCGGCCGTAGGCGCGCACCGTCGCGCGCAGCTTGTTGATGTAGGCAGCACGCGCGTCGTCGGTCAGCTCGCGGGTGCGGGCGACATCGCGCCGGTGCTGGTCGGTATCGCGCTCGATGCCGGCGTAGTCGGCGGCGAGCTTGTCGCGGCGCGCCAGCACGGTGTCGTCGGTTTCCCAATCCTGGTTGTCGAGCGCGAAACGGATGCGGTCGATCTCGCGCTGCACGTCGCGCACCGAGTCGTACTGTGCCGCCAGACGGCGCAGATGCTCGGCGGCGACGTATTCGGCCGGCAGTTGCGTCCGCGCGGCACGCAAGCTGCGGATCTGCCGTTTGATGTCGTCGCGCTGCCGCGCCAGTTGTGCCGACAACTCGGCGATCTGCGCCTCGAGCGCTTCGCGCTGGCGACGCTGCGTCTCGAAGCTGATGCGCGATTCCTCGCGGCCATCGCGCAGCCCCTGCCACGCCGACTGTGCCGCTGCGAGCCGAGCACCGGCTTCCTGCAGCCGTGTCTGTTCGTCATGGAAGCGCGCAGCAGCAGCGGCGAACTCGTCCTGACGCGCCGCCAGCTGGACCACGGCCTGCATGCCCATCAATGCCTGCTGGATCTCGGTGATCTGCCGGGTCAGCGCAACCAGCTTGCCTTCGTCGGCAAGCATCTGCTCGTTCAGTTCGCGCAGCCGGCGACCCGTTTCGTTGCGCCGCGACTGGCGCGCGCCTTCGCCGAAGGCATAGTCGCCGCTGCGAACGCTGATGTCGCGCGCACCACGGCGTTCCTTGTGGAAAGCGTCACGGGTGATCCAGTCGCCGTCGAGTGTCTGGCCGTGGGCGACCGAATTGGCACGCTGGGTCCGGTTGAGCAGATTGGCCAGCCAGTCGGGCACATCGGCGTTGAAGTCGACGACCTCGAGCATGCTGCCCGTGCGTGCGCGCGGCACCGGCTCGCGGTCGGGCACGATGAAGTGGCGGTAGCGCAGCTTCTGGCCCAGCTCCCACGCACGCTGCCGGTCACCGGCCTTGTTGAGCAGAATGATGTGGCGCGACGGCGCCAGCATTGCCTCGACCGCCTCCTGCCATGCCGGATCACGCACTTCGACGATCTCGGTCAGCAACTGGTGACCGACACCGGCCTCGTCGAGCGCCGCGCGCATGTTGCGGACGAAGTCGGGCAGCATCGGCGCACGGCCCGACTGCAGCGCCGACTGGGTATCGTTGAGCTCGTCGCGCTCGGCGCGTGCCTGGCGCAGCGACTGGCGCAGCGCGGCTTCGTCGTCCTTGAGCACGGCGAGCCGGTCGTTGAGCTTGACCGCATCGGCACCATCCTCGGCCTCGGCCAGGCGGCGCAGCCGGTCGGCTTCCTGCAGCAGCTTTTCGGTATCGCGGGCGGCGTCGCGAGCGGCCTGGAACTCGGCGTAGGCGGCATCGTTCTCGGCCTGCGCGGCCTTTTCGCCGTCGCGGGAGCCGGCCAGACTCGTCTCCAGCTCGCGATAGCCGACATCGAGTGCGGCCAGCGCCTGCTGACGCTCGCGCAATACCCGCCGGGCACCGCGCCAGTCGTCGACGTTGCCGCGCAGCGCGCCCCATTGTTCGACATAACGCAGCGCCGGCATCACCCGGCTCTCGAGCCGGATGGCGTTGTCCTGCATCGTTCGCCATTCGAGGTGGTTGTTGGCGCGCAGCTTCAGCCGCTCGACATCGAGCCCCAGCTGGCTCGACTGCTGCTCCATCTTGCCAAGCTCGTCCTCGGCTTCGGACAGCCGCAGTTTGGCCTCGTGGTAGTGGTCGAGCACCTGCTTGTCGCCGAACACCTGGAACACCAGATCGAGCAGCGACTTCGGGCTGTATTCGCACAGCTTGTCGGTATCGCCCTGTTCGAGCGCCAGCACCTCGGCGATCGCCGGCGTCAGCCCGGCAGCTTCGAGCCGGCGACGGTATTCGTTGACGCCGATCCAGTTCAGCAACGATTCAGTGCCCGGCTGCAGTTCGATCCGGCCTTCGGCGATCGCATACTGGCGCACCCAGTCGCCGCCCTGCTTCTTGATCCGGCAAAAGAGCGTGATCTCGTCACTGGTGGCCGGGAAGAACAGCGTCGGGAACAGCCCCGACTCGCGGCGCGGATTGCTGACCACGCCACGCAGCCAAGCGACGTTTTCCTTGTTGTTGCGCACATAGCGCTTGTAGTCGCGCCGGCCCGAGCACTTGAGCGCCAGCATCGTCCGCAGCGCGTCGAGCAGGGTGGTCTTGCCCGAGCCGTTCGGCCCGACGACGGTGACGATCTGTGCATCCAGCGGCACCTTGATTGCCTGCCAGAAGTCCCAGTGGACCATTTCGAGTTCGCGAATCTGAAACATCAGTTTTCCTTGCGCACAACGGCCGGCTGCGGCGGCGTCTTCCGCTCGCTGCGCAGCAGGCCATAGATCAGCTGATCGACCGCCCGGCCGTCGATCAGATAGTGTTCCCGCAACACGCCTTCCTGCGTGAAGCCCAGCCGCGACCACAGAGCACACGACGCGGCATTGCCGGCCGACACCGTCGCCCAGAGACGCCGGTAGCCCGCGTCGAACAATTGGCCCGTCCAGACGTGCAACGCAGCAGCGGCGATACCGCGCCCGCGCCACGGCTCCGCGACGTGGACCGACAGCTCGGTGCTTTGCATCATCGACGAGCGCCGATGCGCGCCTACCAGCCCGACGACATCGCCGTCTACGCGGATGATGCGCAACAGCTCGCCCTCGTCATTCAGTGCGACCGGTCCGGCCGCCGTGGCCAGACGTTCCGCCAGCTGCGACCCGGTCAGGGCAGCAAACGGCATCACCGCTCGTGCCGACGCTTCGGCACGCAGGCCCGCCCAGAACGACGCATCGGCGGCGACAGGTTCGCGCAGCGAGACGTTCATTCGTCGCCGGTCTCGTCACCGGCGTCATCCGCCGGCTCGTCGACGGCAATGCGCGTGCCCGACAGCTTGAGCACCTCGGCCAGCGCGCCGTTGATGATGCGCGGCGCGAGCTTGCCGTAGTCGATCATCAGGTCGAGCAGCGGGCCTTCCTGGATCATCCGGTTACGGCGGACGACGAAGCCGAGCTTGGCGAGCTGGCCGAGGTTGGTCGCAAAGCGCATCTTGCCGCCAAGCTGGCGACCGAAGTCGGCATAGACCGCATCCTCGGGCACGCCGACCGAGACGTCGTCGCCGTGCGCGATCGGCTTCTCGGCGCCGAACATGTCGGTCTGGGTGTCACCGATTTCCTCGGCGCGCGAGATCTGCCGCTCGCGCTTGGGCAGGATGATCAGCGCCCAGACGACAACCAGCAGCGCGATCGCGTCACGCGGCAGGCCCATATTGTTCGACAGCCAGTTCTCGCCTTCGCCGAACACCCAGTCTTCCATCTCGGGCCGCAGTGCGACGGCGATGTGTTCGGCGTACGGGTTCTCCAGCAGCCGCAGGCCGACCTCGCCGAGCCGGTGCTCGAGGCTTTCGCGGAAGGTTTCGTCGACCAGGGCGCGGCGTGCCAGCGGATCGCGGCGCGGGATGAAACGGTGCGCCAGCAGGCGCGCGGTCAGAATATTGAGTGCTTGATCCATGACTACTCGCTACGCAGCGGCGTGAGCCGGCCGCGGGAAATGGTGGCCACTTCGGGGTGGTCGAGTTCGTCGACGCTGGCGTCGGTTTCAAGCCGCAGCGGCAGCTTGACCAGATCGGCGACGACGCTCTGCTCGAGCGCGGCGTCGGCGTCGCCGAGCAGCGCAAGCAGCGAAAGCCGGTAGGCGGTTTCCTGATAGCTGTCGGCGACCACCGACTCGGTCAGCGACGCCGGCAGCGCCTGACCGGCAAGTGCCGACAGTTCTTCGTACAGCGCCTCGGCCGCGAGCAGCCGCTCTGCTTCGAGTTCGCCGACAATCGGCGCGGCACTCGATGACGGCAGTTCGCTGACCACGTGCTCGGTACGCACCCGGCCGGTGATTTCGAACTCGGCGACGTCGAGCAGCTCGTCGCTGGTCGCGAACAAGGGTTCGGGATGGAAGGCCAGCAGCCCGTCTGCGAGTTCCGCCAGCGCGGTCTGACTCTGGCTGCGCAGCCAGTCGGCGACGTTGGTCGACGTCAGCCCGGATTCGCCGAGATGGACACGCTGCGCCGCGAGCTCGGACAGCCGGCGCTGGAACACGCCGGTCAGCCGCAGCATCCGGCTCTGTGCGTAGGCAATCGACTGGGCCAGATTGAGCGTCGGCAGGTCGAGCGTGTCGTCAGCCAGCAGATCGCGCATCACCTCGGTGCCCTTCTCGACCCAGCGCCAGACGCTTTCGAGCTTGTCGCGCGCGCTGCGGATGCGGAATTCGGATTGCGACTCGAGCGCAGCCTCGAAATCGGCGTACAGCTCGTTCAGACGCGCCAGCAGGTGCTGCAAGGCTTCGGCCGACACATCGCCGACAGCTTGGCCGGCGGCTACCTGACCGGTCAGGTAGCCGAGTTCGGCGTCCTCGCCGGCGAATTGCGTCAGCGTCGTCACTGCCGCCAGCGCGATCCGGCCCGGCTCGGACAAGGCATACAGCTGCGCGTCGCTGTCCCACACCAGCAGGTCGTTCTGGCGCAGGCGCGCAAGCACGGTCTCCAGCTTGATCGGGTTCAGGTAGGCGAAGTGCGATTGCAGTTCCTGCGGCGTCCAGCGCGGTGCGTTGGCGCGGGCGCCGATTTCGCGCAGTACCAGCAAGCGCACCAGCACTTCGTCCTCGCCGCCGCGAAACAGCGTGATAAAGGCATTGAGCACCGGCCGGGCACGCATCAACCCGGCCAGCGGGCCGAGGTCGGCGGGCACGAAGCCGGGGGCAAAGAAGTCGTCGAGCGTCGATTCCATCGGATCTAGATCATCGTGGCGCGCGCATTCAGCGCGGCGTCGAGTTGGGTGGTCAGCACGCCATCGCTGGCGAACTTGCGCGCGAACAGCGCATCGCTGGCCAGCAGCGCCGGCAGGTCGGCGCCGGTCAGTGTCGCCGGCGACCAAGCACCGGGCGTCCAGACCAGATGCCGCAGCGGATCACGGCCCAGCTGCGACGCATAGCCGGAGTGCATCAGCACGGTCTGGATGAACATTTCGTCGGGCACCAGCGTACTGCGAAAGAAGTCGATCGCCTTAGGGTAATCGTCACAGAAGCGCAGCACCGCATCGGCAGCGTCGTGACGCAGACACCACCATTGCGACCCGGCCCAGACCGCCGTCAGCGGCGCCGGCAGCCGGCGGCGCAGGCCGGTGCGGTTCAGCCCGCGCTGCAGCTTCTGCAGCAGGCGACCGGCCGGGCGGCCGTTCAGTGCTTCGGGATGCCAGGCCTGCCAGCGGTAGCGGACGTCGAATTCGGCTTCGGAACGCAGGTCGAGATGACCGGCTGCGCCGCCCTGCGAGAGTCGCGCGACGATCCCGGCGTGCGACTTGATCGGGTAGTCGGCGCCCGACAGCAACACCAGCCAGTCGCAACCGTCCGCGCGCGCGGCGCGCATCAGGCCCAGTGTCGCGGCGACCAGAGAAAACCCCCCCCAGCGGCAGCGATGGCGGATGATGAAGACCGTGTCGGCGGGTACCGAGGCCTGCATTGCGGCGAACACGTCGGCCGGCGTATTGGCGTCGACGTGGACGTAGACGCGCACGCCCGGCGCCATCAGCCGGCCGACCAGCCGCGCCAGCTGCGCCGGCGCGGTATGGGCAAGGATCAGGTACGCCAACCGCATGGCGGGCGGGTCAGTCCTCGTCGCCGTCGAAGGCGTCGAGCGCACCGGCTTCGGACTGGGTCAGCGCCGGTTCGGGCGTCGGCTCGAGCGGCACTTCGCTCGGGCGCACCGCGTCGAGGTAATCCATGATCGCGTAGGTCAGTTCGCGGGTGTTCTCGCCGGTCAGGCCGGAGATCGTGAACACGCGCAGCGCCTGCGGATCGAACACGTACTCGTTCTCCGGCGCCTTCCAGCCATAGGCGGCGAGGAAGTCGGCGACGCGCTGTTCGCGCTCGTCTTCCGGAACCATGTCGAGCTTGTTCAGCACCAGCCAGCGCGGCTTGTTGTACAGGTCTTCGTCGTACTTGCGCAGTTCCTCGACGATGGCCTTGGCCTCGGCGACCGGGTCGACGTTCTCGTCGAACGGTGCCAGATCGACCAGATGCAGCAGCACGCGGGTGCGCGCCAGATGCTTGAGGAAGCGGTGACCGAGGCCTGCGCCTTCGGCCGCGCCCTCGATCAGCCCCGGAATGTCGGCGATCACGAAGCTGCGGTTTTCGTCGATGCGCACGACGCCGAGGTTCGGATGCAGCGTGGTGAACGGATAGTCGGCGATCTTCGGCCGCGCAGCAGAAACACTGGCGATGAAGGTCGACTTGCCGGCATTGGGCATGCCCAGCAGGCCGACATCGGCGAGCACCTTCAGCTCAAGCTTCAGCTCGCGACGCTCGCCTTCTTCGCCCGAGGTGGTCTGGCGCGGCGCACGGTTGATCGACGACTTGAAATGGATGTTGCCCCAGCCGCCCTTGCCGCCCTTGGCGAGACAGATGCGCTCGCCATCGTGCGTCAGGTCGGCGACGGTTTCGCCGGTTTCCGAATCGACGATCAGCGTGCCGACCGGGAAGCGCAACACCACGTCGTCGCCGGCCGCGCCGTAGCAATCGGCGCCGCGGCCGGACTCACCGTCGCGCGCCTTGTATTTCTTGACGAAGCGGTAATCGACGAGGGTGTTGATGTTCTGGTCGGCGACCGCCCAGATCGTGCCGCCCTTGCCGCCGTCACCGCCGTCGGGACCGCCGCGCGGAATGAATTTCTCCCGGCGCATGCTCGCCGAGCCCTTGCCGCCCTTGCCGGCGATGACTTCGATTCTTGCTTCGTCAATGAATTTCATAATGCCCTGTCCAGAAGCGAAAAAAGCCCTATCCCGCAGGATAGGGCTTTATGACCGCGAGTAGCGAAGCTTACGCTTCTTCGCCGGTGTACGGCAGCACGGTCACGGTGCGACGCTTTGCGGCGCCCTTGATCGCGTACTTGACGTAGCCGTCAACGAGGGCGAACAAGGTGTGATCCTTGCCGATGCCGACGTTTTCGCCCGGGTGGAATTCGGTACCGCGCTGACGCACGATGATCGAACCTGCCGGAATCAGCTCGCCGCCATACACTTTGATGCCAAGGCGTTTCGCCTGGGAGTCGCGGCCGTTACGTGAACTACCGCCAGCTTTTTTGTGTGCCATGGTTAATCAGCTCCTGATTACGCGTCGATCGAATCGATGCGGATTTCGGTGTAGTTCTGGCGATGGCCCTGACGCTTCTGGTAGTGCTTACGACGGCGCATCTTGAAGATGCGGACCTTGTCGTGACGACCTTGCGAAATGACCGTTGCCTTGATGGCAGCGCCGGCAACCACAGGGGTACCGATCGTCACTGCATCACCGTTTGCCACCATCAATACTTCATTCAGTACGATCTGGCTGTCGATGTCTGCAGCAATCTGTTCTACTTTAAGTTTTTCGCCGACGGTAACTTTGTACTGCTTACCACCGGTTTTTACGACTGCATACATTTAACAAGCTCCAAAGAGTTTGCGCTCAAAAAAACGCCCTGCCCGAAGACAAAACGCTCCCCATCCATTACGGGGAACCCGGGATCATAGCGACAACTTGCTGGAGAGTCAACAACTTAGCGCGAACCGGACGGCATGGCCCGCCTTTCGTGCTAAGATCGCGGGCTTCATGGAATAGACGGCAGGACGAGACCAGCGTGTCGCTCGCGTTCGTACAATCGGTCATCGGTGCAGAAATGCAGGCGGTCGACCACCTTATCCGGCAACGGCTCCACTCCGATGTCGCCCTGGTCAGCCAGGTCGCCGAATACATCGTCGCCTCCGGCGGCAAGCGCCTGCGGCCGATGATCGTGCTGCTGTCGGCACGGGCACTCGGCTATACCGGCGAACACCACCGCGAACTCGCCGCGGTCATCGAATTCATCCACACCGCCACGCTGCTTCACGACGATGTCGTCGACGAATCGGCACTCCGCCGCGGCCGTGACACCGCCAACGCCCTGTTCGGCAACGCCGCATCGGTACTGGTGGGCGACTTCCTCTACAGCCGCGCATTCCAGATGATGGTCGGCTGCGGCTCGATGCGGGTGATGGAAACACTGGCCGACGCCACCAACGTCATCGCCGAGGGCGAGGTCCTGCAACTGATGAACATCGGCAACGTCGACCTCGACGAAGCCGGCTACGTTCGCGTCATCCAGTACAAGACCGCCAAGCTGTTCGAAGCCGCCGCCCGCCTCGGCGCCATCCTCACCGACGCCGACGCAACCACCGAAGACCGGCTTGCCCGCTACGGCATGCATCTGGGTACCGCCTTCCAGATCATCGACGATGTGCTCGACTATTCGGGCAAGCAGGACGAGATCGGCAAGAGCCTCGGCGACGACCTGGCCGAAGGCAAGGCAACACTGCCGCTGATCTACGCGATGCGCAACGGCTCGCCCGAGCAGGCCGACGCGGTTCGCCAGGCACTGACCCAGGCCGACCGCTCGCGACTGCCGCAGGTGCTTGCCGCCGTCCACGCCACCGGCGCGCTCGACTATGCCCGCGACATCGCCCAGCGTGAAGCCGGCCTGGCCCAGGAACTGATCGCCGACCTGCCCGACAGCGATGACCGCCGCGCGCTCGAAGTACTGGCCGAACTGGCCGTTGCACGGAATAGCTGACGTTTTTTTCGAAAGCGCTTGACAGCCCAATAGGGGCTTACCATAATGGCGCTCTCTTTCGAGATCGGGGTGTAGCTTAGCCTGGTAGAGCGCTACGTTCGGGACGTAGAGGCCGGAGGTTCGAATCCTCTCACCCCGACCAGAATCTCAGAAAAACCGCACAGTTCGCTGTGCGGTTTTTTGTTTTCCGGCCCTCCCCTCGCATACCGGAGCCGACGCACGGCGTGCTTTTGCTGCTTACACTGGAATCGTCAGTGGCCGGCGAACAGAACCGGACAGCCAAGCCGACCTTGCAGAGTCGCCTCGCACCGCCACATAACCGGCCCCATCCGGCCCGGAGGTGCATCATGGCGCACGTCGACCTACCCGATTTCGATACCCTGGCCGCGCTGTACCGCCAGGACCCCGGCGCATTCGAAGCGCTGCGCAGCAATCTGCTGCATCAAGCACTCGACGACGTCGAAGCGCCACGCCGGCAGCGAATCGAAGCCCTGCTGAACCGGATCGAGCTGCACCGCCGGCGCGCAAAAAACCCGCTTCACGCCACCGTCATCGCCCACGAGATGATGTGGACCTCCTTCCTGACGATGAACTACGTGCTGCACCACGGCGAGCGGCCGCACCAGCCCGGCGCGACCCTGCTGCAGTTCCGCCCCCGCGCACAGCTGCACTGATCCAGCCCGACGACACTCAGCCCCACAGGTCCGGCTGCCCGGATGCCGGCGGCGCATCACCCAGACGCACGCCGACACCGAGCAGCCGCACCGGCTTCGCACCACGCAACCATCCCTGCTGCAGCAAAGCGGCAAAGGTGGCCAGAGTGGGCGCCCCCGGGCCTTCGACCGTGGTCTGACTGAAGTCGTGGAACTTGATCTTGACCACCGGCTTGGCACGCTCGGCAGCAACGTCGCTTCGCGAGAGGCGCGCGGCAAAATCGTCGACCAGTTCCGGCAGCGCTGCCAGACAGGCATCAAGGTCGGCGAGGTCGTGCGCATAGGTCTGCTCGACCGACAACGATTTGCGCGTTCGCGCACTCACCACCGATCGCGCATCGATACCGCGGCATTGCTGATGCAGTGATACGCCCATCTTGCCGAAGTCGCGGACCAGCCGTGCAAGCGGCCAGCCCTGCAGATCGGCACACGTTTCCACCCCCATTCGCGCCAGGCGCGCGGCCGTTGCCTTACCCACCCCCCAGAGCTTGCCGACCGGCAACGACGGCATGAAGGCCTCGATCTCGCCGGGCGTGATCACGAACTGGCCATCGGGCTTGTGCCAGTCACTGGCGATCTTGGCGAGCAGCTTGTTCGGCGCGATGCCGGCACTGGCGGTGATGCCGACCTCGGATGCGATGCGCGCACGAATCTCCCGCGCCATCAGGGTTGCGCTGCCACGGCAATGCGGCAGGCCGGTGACGTCCAGATAAGCCTCGTCGAGCGAGAGTGGCTCGATCCGCTCGGTGTAGTCGCGAAAAATCGCGTGAATCGCCCTGGACGCATCGCGATAGCGCAGGAAATCGGCCGGCATCAGCACCAGCCCGGGACAGCGCTGCAGCGCGGTACGTGTCGACATGGCCGAACGAACCCCGAAACGGCGTGCCGGATAATTGCACGTCGCAATCACGCCCCGACGCTCCGCGGCACCGCCAATGGCCAGTGGCACGTCGCGCAGCGACGGGTTGTCGCGCATCTCCACGGCAGCATAAAAGCAGTCGCAATCGATATGAATGATCTTGCGCTCGGCAGCCACCCGCTTCGCTCGCCCACGAAAATGATCCCAACCAGCATTGTACGATCGTTCTATAAAAATGGGCAGTACGGCGCCATGTGGCACATTGACGCCCGAGGCCGCGTCCGCAGCCAGACCCGCATGGCTTATAATCTGCGGTTTATCTCATTCGTCCTTCCGAGTATCCGGCATGCACGAGCACTACTCCCCGGCCCAGATCGAGGCCGCAGCCCAGCAACAGTGGGAAAAGAACCAGGTTTTCCAGGCAGTGGAAGACGCGTCGAAGCCCAAGTACTACGCGTGCTCGATGCTGCCCTATCCGTCGGGCAAGCTGCACATGGGCCATGTGCGCAACTACACGATCAACGACATGCTGGCGCGCCAGCTGCGGATGCGCGGCTTCAACGTGCTGATGCCGATGGGCTGGGACGCCTTCGGCCTGCCGGCCGAGAACGCGGCGATCGCCTACAAGAAATCGCCGGCCGAATGGACCTACGCCAACATCGCCGACATGAAGTCGCAGATGCAGCCGCTGGGTCTGGCATTCGACTGGTCGCGCGAGATCGCCACCTGCGATCCGGACTACTACAAGTGGAACCAGTGGTTCTTCCTGAAGATGCTGGAAACCGGCGTCGCGTACAAGAAGACCCAGATCGTCAACTGGGACCCGGTCGACCAGACCGTGCTGGCCAACGAACAGGTGGTCGACGGCCGCGGCTGGCGCTCGGGCGCGGTGGTCGAAAAGCGCGAGATTCCGGGTTACTACTTCGGCATCACCCAGTACGCCGATGAACTGCTCGACGACATCGACCAGCTGGAAGGCTGGCCCGACATGGTGCGCGCCATGCAGCGCAACTGGATCGGCAAGTCCGAGGGCGTGCGATTCGCCTTCGACCATGACGTCAAGGACGCCGACGGCGCGCCGATCAACGACGGCAAGCTGTGGGTGTTCACCACCCGTGCCGACACCATCATGGGCGTGACCTTCTGCGCCATCGCCGCCGAACACCCGCTGGCGACACGCGCAGCCGAACTGAATCCGGCGCTGCTGCCCTTCATCGACGAATGCAAGCACGGCGGCACCACAGAAGCCGAGCTGGCGACGCAGGACAAGAAGGGCGTGTCGACCGGCCTGTTCGTCACGCATCCGCTGACCGGGGCGCAACTCGAAGTCTGGATCGGCAACTACGTGCTGATGGGCTACGGCGACGGCGCGGTGATGGCCGTACCGGGGCACGACGAGCGCGACTTCGCCTTCGCCCACAAGTACGGCCTGCCGATCAAGCAGGTCGTCGCCGTCGACGGCGAAACCTACTCGGCCGACAACTGGGCCGAGTGGTACGGCGACAAGGTACGCGGCGTGATGATCAACTCCGGCAAGTACGACAGCCTTGGCTACAAGGCGGCGGTCGACGCCGTCGCCGCCGATCTGGCCAGCAAGGACGCCGGCGAGAAGAAAACCACCTGGCGTCTGCGCGACTGGGGCATTTCGCGCCAGCGTTACTGGGGCACGCCGATCCCGATCATCCACTGCCCGTGCTGCGGCGATGTGCCGGTGCCGTACGAGGATCTGCCGGTGGTGTTGCCGACCGACTGCATTCCGGACGGTTCGGGCAATCCGCTCAAGCACCGCGAGGACTTCCTCAACGTTGCCTGCCCGAAGTGCGGCGAAGCGGCGCAGCGCGAAACCGACACGATGGACACCTTCGTCGATTCGAGCTGGTACTTCATGCGCTATTGCGATCCGAAGAACGGCGAAGCGATGGTCGGCGAAGGCACCAAGTACTGGATGGGCGCCGGTTCCGACGGGGCCTCCGGCATGGACCAGTACATCGGCGGGATCGAACACGCCGTGCTGCACCTGCTGTACGCGCGCTTCTGGACCAAGGCAATGCGCGACGCCGGCCTGATCAAGTTCGGCGAACCGTTCAAGAATCTGTTCACCCAGGGCATGCTGCTGCGCGACTGCTATTACCGCGAGGTTGAAGGCGGCAAGAAGCGCTGGTTCTATCCGTCCGAAGTCGACGTCCAGCATGACGACAAGGGCCGTCCGGTCTCGGCGATTGCGAAGGAAGACGGCCAGCCGGTGGTGATGGGCGGCATCGAGAAGATGTCGAAATCGAAGAACAACGTCGTCGAACCGAAAGACATCATCGAGCAGTATGGCGCCGACACCGCGCGGCTGTTCACGATGTTCGCCGGCCCGCCCGACCAGAGCGCGGCATGGTCCGACAGCGGCGTCGAAGGCGCTTACCGCTACCTGCGCAGGCTGTGGGCGTTCGGCTTCAAGCATGCCGAAACGATCCGCACCGCCGGCCCGTTGCCGACCGAGCTGGCCAAGACCGATGCGGCACTGCGCTTCGAGATCCACAGTACGCTCAAGCAGATCGATGCCGACTTCGAACGGCTGCAGTACAACACCGTCGTTTCCGGCGTAATGAAGCTGCTGAACGCGCTCGAGGCCTACAAGGGCGACAACGCCGCCGTACTGCGCGAATCGTTCGGCATCCTGCTGCGGGCAATCTACCCGGCCGCACCGCACATCGCCCACCAGCTGTGGCGCGAACTCGGTTACGGCGACGAGATTGCCGACGCCAGCTGGCCGACCCCGGCGGCCGATGCGCTGACCCAGGACGAAATCAAGCTGATGGTCCAGGTCAACGGCAAGCTGCGCGGCGAGGTCCTTGTCGCCAAGGATGCGCCGAAGGACACGATCGAAGCTGCGGCACTGGCACTGGAAGGCGTGCAAAAATTCCTCGAAGGCGCGCCGAAGAAAATCATCATCGTCCCGGGCCGGCTCGTCAACATCGTCGCCTGACCGTACGCCGGGCCCGGCCCGGCGTACTCCAACGGAGTATGCAATGCGTTACCTGCTGATCGTCGCCACCCTGTTGCTCACCGCCTGCGGTTTCCACCTACGCGGCCAGGGCACCGGGGCAGCCTTCCCGTTCACCACGGCGACCGTCAGCGGCGGCGGCGGCACGGCCAACGCATTGCGCGAGTACCTGTCGGTCCTGCCCGATGTGAAACTGCTCGACAAACCGGGCCCGGACACGCCACAAATCGATGTTGTCAGCGAGGGCGACAATCAGAAGGTCCTGACCGTCAACAGTTCCGGCCGCGTCAGCGAATACCGTGTCTACTACACCGTGCGCTTCCGCGTCCGCCAGGGTGACAACTATCTGATCGACGACGGCAAGGTCCAGCTGTTCCGCGATTACACCTACGACGAGAACAACCCGCTTGGCGAAGATGCCGAGAAAGCGCAACTGGTCGAAGGAATGCAGCGCGACGCCAGCCAGAACATCCTGCGCCGAATCACCGCCGCCGCACGCAATGCGGAGAAGATCAAGGCCAATCCGCCGCCGCCGAAGCTGTCGCCCACAGAGCAGATGATCAAGTCGCTGCAGTAATGCGTAGCGAACAGCTCACGCGGCAGCTGGCCAGCAGACTGGCGCCGCTGTACACCATCCACGGCGACGAGGCCTTTCTCGCCCAGGAGGCGGCGCAAGCGGTGCGCGATGCCGCGCGTACCGCCGGCCACTCGGAGCGCGAGGTACTGACGGTCGAAGCCGGCTTCAGCTGGAGCCGGCTGGCCTTGCTCGGGAATTCGTTTTCGCTGTTTGCCGACAAAAAGCTGATCGAGCTGCGCATCCCCACCGGGAAGCCCGGCGTCGAGGGCGCAAAGGCGATCGAGGCGTACTGCAAGGACTTGCCGCCCGACACGGTCACCCTGGTCCAGCTGCCAAAGCTGGATCGCGCCGGACAAAACGCCAAATGGTTCCAGGCGCTGGCCACCCATGGCGATATCGTCGAAGCCAAGGCCATCGACCGAAGCGCACTGCCTGGCTGGATGCGCGAACGCTTTGGTGCACAGGGTCAGTCCCTGGCACTCGATGCCCTCGACTTCCTCGCCGACCGCGTGGAAGGCAATCTGTTTGCCGCACATCAGGAAATCCTCAAACTGGGGCTGCTCTACCCGCAAGGCGAAATCACCCTGGCCATGCTGACGCAGACGGTGACCGATGTCGCCCGTTATGACGTATTCCAGCTTGGCGAAACCCTGCTCGGCGGCGACGCTGCCCGTTTCTGCCGGATGCTCGACGGCCTCAAGGCCGAGGGCGAAGCACCGCACCTGATACTCTGGGCCATGGGCGAGGAGATCCGCGCGTTGTACCGGATCGGCCAAGGCCGCGCGCGCGGCACACCGATGCCGCAGCTGTTCAAGGAAAACCGGATCTGGGGCAACAAGCAGCGACTGATCGACGACGCGCTGGCACGCGTCGGCGGCCACCGCCTGCGCGACGGTCTTGCACAGGCCGCGCGGATCGACAGGCTGATCAAGGGCATCGGCGACGGCGATGCTTGGGACGAACTGCAACGGCTCGGTCTGGCGATCATGGGACGGACCCGCTGATCGCCGCGTAAACGGGGTTTCTGTTAAGCTCGACGCCCCAGTTTCAGACCCGCATGCCCTCGATGAAAGAAGAAATTCTCGTCAACGTCACCCCGCAGGAAACCCGCGTCGCCACGATCGAGGACGGCATCGTCCAGGACATCCATATCGAGCGCAGCGCGCACCTCGGTTTGGTCGGCAACATCTATCTCGGCATGGTCAAACGGGTTCTGCCGGGCATGCAATCGGCCTTCGTCGAAATCGGTCTCGAACGCGCCGCGTTCCTGCACATTGCCGATGTTATCGAACAGCGACAGAGTCCGAACGAGACCTTCCGGATCGAAAAACTGGTCCACGAAGGCCAGCCGCTGATGGTGCAGGTGATCAAGGACCCCATCGGCACCAAGGGTGCGAGGTTATCGACGCAGATCAGCATCGCCGGCCGCTTTCTCGTTTTCCTGCCACAGGAACACCATATCGGCATCAGTCAGCGGATCGAGAACGGCGACGAACGCGAACAACTGCGCGAACGGCTGAACAAGCTGCTACCGAAAGAACACCATGGCTACATCATCCGCACCAGCGCCGATCACGCCACGGACGACGAACTCAAGGCGGACATCGACTACCTTGACCTGATCTGGGCCGACATCCTGCAGAAGTCGCAGAAGCTGCCGGCCAAATCGCTGCTGTTCCAGGATCTGTCGCTGCAACTGCGGGCACTACGCGACATGGTCAATGCCGATACCGAAGCCGTGCTGGTCGACAGCCGCGAAAACTACCTGAAGATGGCCGAATTCGCCGGCCGCTTCGTCGCCGACGTCGCCCCCCGCGTCCAGCACTACAGCGGCGAACGGCCGCTGTTCGAACTTTACGGCATCGAAGCCGAAATCGAGCGAGCACTGAGCCGGCGCGTCAACCTCAAGTTCGGTGGCTACCTGATCATCGACCAGACCGAAGCGATGACGACGATCGACGTCAACACCGGCGGTTTCGTCGGCACGCGCAATTTCGACGACACCATCTTCAAGACCAACCTCGAAGCCACCCATGTCATCGCCCGGCAACTGCGGCTACGCAACCTCGGCGGCATCATCATCGTCGACTTCATCGACATGGACAACGAAGAGCACCAGACCGCGGTGCTCGACGAACTGAAAAAAGCGCTGGCGCGCGACCGCACCAAGATCACCGTCTCGACCTTCACCAGTCTCGGCCTGATCGAAATCACCCGCAAACGCACCCGTGAATCGCTGGCGCACGTGCTGTGCGAGCCCTGCCCGACCTGTCAAGGTCGCGGCGAAATCAAAACCGCCGAATCAGTTTGCTATGAAATTCTGCGCGAGATTTTGCGTGAGGAGCGTCAGTTCTCAGCACGAGAATACAGGATTCTCGCATCTCAAACGGTGATCGACCGCTTCCTCGACGAAGAATCGACAAATTTGGCGATGCTGGCCGACTTCATTAAGAAACCGATTTATCTACAGGTCGAGACGGCATACTCGCAAGAACAGTTTGACGTCGTGCTCGTTTGATATTTTGAAAATAAAAAAGCGGCCTTAGCCGCCTTTTTATTTCTTGTCCGACGTTTTACGCACCAGCAACCAGCGCGGCGCGTTGAACTTAACCAAGCGCCGATAAAGCACGATATACAAGACAGCGAAGATCAGAACAAAAATTTGCAACATCAAGCGGTTATCCCAGAACAACACCGCCGGCAAAACGGCAAACGAGCAAAGCAACCAAAGGTACGGTGACGTCATCGCATTGCGGGCGGTTTTTTCCCCTGCATGCTTACTGCCGACAGCCCAGCGCACGAGTCGCTTGTAAATCAATTGATGCATATGCGCAGCATCAGGCATACCCGCTGACGTTCCACGTAAAATCATCCGCCGATAGATCGAAAACAGCGTTTCGAATACTGGGTACATCACGACCAGTAGAGGGAACCACGGAGAAACCTCTGGATGGCGCGCGACGAGCAATACAGAAAGCTCAGCGATCATGAAACCGATCAGATAAGCGCCACCGTCCCCAAGAAAAATCAAGCCGCGCGGATAGTTCCAGACAAAGAAGCCTAGAATGCCGCCCATCATCGCCAGCGCGGCCTTCCAGATCAATGGATCGCCAAGTTGGAACCCAACGTAGCCCAACGCAGCAAGCATCATGATCGACACCATGCTGGCCAAGCCGTTGTAGCCATCAATAATATTGACGGCGTTCACCACACCACCGACGGCGACCATGGTAAAAATCAAAGCAACGATCCAGAAACTCATGGCGCTATCCAGCAATGGGATATCCAGGCGGTTGATGCCCGCCTTGAGCAACCAGAACCCCAATGCCGCAGCCAGCATCGTCAAGGCCAAACGCGCCAGTACGCCGACCCGCTTGGTGCAATCCTCCACCAGCCCGCCGATAAAGGCAGGGGAAGCCGCTATTAGCAGCAGGCCAAACGGTTTGAACTCGCTTGGGGTCTTGTAGCCAAGCCAGAGCAGACAAGCCAGCATTGCGCAAACAACGCCGACACCGCCGACACGAGGAACCACGGTTGAATGGAACTTCTGAATCCCTATCAGATCATGATCCGCCGTGAGATGAGAGTGTAAATGCTGGTACCGGATGATAAGCAATGTTATCACCAATGAAACTAAAAATGCCAAGACAAATATCTGCATATCAATGCGTCAGCTCTTCATAGGTCAACGTCAAGCTCTAGAAAATCCAGTCATCACTCCCAATTCAGGGTGAGTCCGAAAACACAAAGCTTTAAGAAAAATACAAAGGAAACATTTAGCCAAAACTACCCAATGGCCCTCACCAAGAAGAACGCGAAATAACCTGCTCCATTAGCATGGAATGATAGTCTAGTCCAGCTGCCGTCTGCTCCTCTGGAGCCCATGGCGCAGCTTCTTTAGCAGCATCAGGATTAAATGGGCCTGCCTTCAATTCAAGCAATACCGATCCATCCACCAAAGCAACTACAGTGTGCCATGTATCAGGAGATATATTAACACCGACCCCCACATCCAATGAGGCCGCAAACTTCTCCGAACCAAACTTGACCACCGCCTGAATAAGGCCTTCATCATCAAAGGTGATCAAGGCAAAAACCCCCATTACGGCAATTAACGTTTCATCCTTAGGATCGAGACTATGCCGATGTGGGCGAATATAGCTATCAACACCAACAGCGTTAAAGAACCGCTGACAAGGATCCTCGTAATCCACGTGGATATTTTGATGCTGTCGCCGCCGAGGAGCTCGCTCTCCCTTTTTTACCAGCGACACCAAATATTCTGGCGAAAAACTCTGCACGATCATGATCGCAATGCTGCCACAATCTGCCGAACCGCTGTACTTGGAGCAAAAACCCTATCTGCCAATTGCTTACAGCGAGGAGAAAAACCTGAATCGGAATCCAGCTCTTCAATTAGTTGCTCAGCATTGCTTCGCAAGATATCCATGGAATCACTCGTACAAACCCGACCAACCCTCGCAGAACGAATAAGATCGACAATATCATTTCCGGCATTCACCGACGCAAGAACCGGCAGCCCAGACTGCATGTATGACAAGAACTTGCCGGGAATATTGTGCGTCTTATGACGAGGATCTAAAGCGACCAGCCCAACATGGCATTGAGAATACAGACCTGGTATTTCATCCGGCTCAATCTCATCAAAGAACAGAACATTATTCAGACCACGTTCTTGAGCGTCTAGTCTAAGCCGCTTGGCATCACTTCCACGCCCTACAAAAACAAATCCAACATCTGACCTATTCTGCAATAGGCAAGCCAAGTTCAGCAAGACATCCATCCCCTGCGCAACGCCCATATTTCCCGCATAGACAAATATCTTCCTGCCAGCCAGCTTCGTGTCACGGACTGAAATACGGCACCCACAAACCAGAGAATCCGCCAGCCAATTTTGCAAAACCTCAAGACGTCTGCTATACCGGCTCAACCAACTGGAGAAATATACACTATTACCTTGCGTCTGAATTCCGATCACATCCGCCGCCGCGTACTGATACTTGGCAACCGTCTTAAAGAATAGATATGGCAGTCCTCGACCCATCAAACCCATATCAACGGCCCACTCCGGAAAAATATCTCGAATAACAAGATAACTCCGGCATTTGTTTGCAGTCTTTAGAAACTTGGCAATTGGCCCCAAGAATATCGTGGGCGAATACCAAACCACCCCCTCCCACGCTTCATTTTTCAACGGACTCTGCTTCAATTGGTGGCGCATATAAAATGGCATAAGCAATTCACCAATCGTCCGACGAATGTAGCCAACGTCTTTGGTTTTTGGCGTTCTGACGCGCATCACCCGCACACCATTCCAACTCTCAATCGTCCATGGCTCGGACAAATCAGGCGATGCCACCAAAACGGTTATATCATGACCCTGCCTTACAAATTCGATTGAAAGGTCTCTAAGCTGGACGGCCCCGGAAGAACGAAGCGGCGGATACACGTCCGTAATTAACACCAAACGCATCGCATCTGGCCTCAATATTTTTTCCAAACAACCCGATTCACATAATCGGTATAACTATGAATGATGCGAACCACCTTATCCGCGACATTTGGCATGCTGTAATCAGCGACCTGACGCAATAGCCGCGGACCGCTTTTGGGTTGATGATCCAAAATAGACAAGCACTGCATAATCCGGCCAACCTCCAATCCCGTCATCATCACCGCAGCCTCCTCCATACCTTCTGGTCGCTCATGTGCTTCGCGGAGGTTCAGCGCCGGGAAGTTGAGGATGGACGACTCTTCATTGATCGTGCCGCTGTCCGACAGCACCGCTTTGGCTGAGAGCTGCAGCTTGTTGTAGTCAGTAAAGCCGAGCGGCTTGAGCAGTCGAACGAGCGGGTGAAACTTGGCGCCCGCGGCATCGATGCGCCTTTGCGTACGCGGATGCGTAGATACGATAACCGGTAGCTGGTATTGCTCAGCGACGCCATTCAGTACCTCGACAAGCTTGCCGAAATTCTGCTCGGAATCGATATTCTCTTCGCGATGGGCGCTGACAACGAAAAAGTGCTCGGCCTCAAGGCTCAGTCTCGAGAGCACATCCGAAGCGTCGATGGCCGGCCGGAAATGGGACAGCACCTCGAACATTGGACTGCCGGTCTTGATGACCATGTCGGGCGGCAGGCCTTCGCGCAGCAGGTACTCCCTGGCAATGTCGCTATATGTCAAATTGATATCAGCTGTATGGTCGACAATCCGGCGATTGATTTCCTCAGGAACCCGCATATCGAAGCAGCGGTTGCCCGCCTCCATATGAAAGGTGGGGATTTTGCGCCGCTTGGCCGGCAATACCGACATACAGCTGTTGGTATCACCCAACACCAGCATCGCGTCGGGTTTTTCCTCCATCAGCACTTGATCTACTGCGATAATCACCTTGCCGATCGTTTCCGCCCCACTGGCCCCCGCGGCATTCAAGAAGTGATCGGGCTTGCGAATCCCCAGATCATCGAAAAAAATCTCATTGAGTTCGTAGTCGTAATTCTGGCCTGTGTGAACGAGCACGTGTTCACAATGCTCATCGAGGCGCGCCAGCACGCGCGACAACCGGATAATCTCCGGCCGCGTTCCCACTACGGTCATTACTTTCAATTTCTTCATTCTCAAACCTTGCTAGCAATCGTATCGGGATGTTCCCGATCAAAAATCTCGTTGGCCCAGAGCATAACAACCATCTCGTCGTCGCCGATGTTCGTTATGTCGTGCGTCCATCCCGGCACCGTTTCGACGATCTGCGGCTTGCTTCCGGATGTTTCTAGATAATAGACCTCGTCAGTCAGCATATGCCGGAAACCAAAGCGGGCTCTACCCTTGATCACCAGAAATTTCTCGGTCTTGGAGTGGTGATAGTGCCCTCCTCGCGTCACACCCGGGTGGGCAGTAAAGAACGAAAACTGCCCGGCATCAGGGGTTTTGAGCATCTCGACGAAAACGCCCCGTGCATCGCCGTAAGCTGGCACATCGTAGGCAAATTTTTCTTTTGGTAGGTAGCTCACATATGTCGCGTAAAGCGCGCGGGTCAAACCTGCACCCACCCTTTCCGAAATAAGCGTAGAACGACAATTCTTGAACGCGGCAATCTGTCCCGCCAATTCACCTAGCGTAACACCGTATTCAGGAGCGACCTCATCATGTCGAACCCCGGGCTGCGGTGACTCAAGCGCGCACAAGAACGAGTAGAGTACGTCATCGACATAAACCAGCCGGATTGCCCGATCCGGATCGTTGATCTGGATCGGCAAATCATTGGCGATGTTGTGACAGAACGTCGCAACGACCGAGTTGTAGTTGGGCTTGCACCACTTTCCGAACACCCCGGGCAAGCGGTAGATCATTACCGAGTTGCCATTTGCTTCTGCGAGCTCGGCCACCACGCGCTCCGCAGCCAATTTGCTGCGGCCATAAGGATTGTCCAGTTCGGCCTGCGCCGACGACGCTAGAATGAGCGGCGCCCGATTTCCAGACCCCCGAAGCGCTTCGCACAATCGCTGGGTCAGAGCAACATTGACCTCTTCAAAGGCCTCTGGCGACGGCGGCCTGTTTTCTCCGGCGAGATGAATGACTGCGTCCGCTGCGCGAACGACCTCCAACAATTGCTCATCAGAGTCCCCACGAGCAAATTCGAGAACTTCAATATCGCTGTGCTCCTGCAAGCGCAGGACGAGATTCTTCCCGACGAAACCCCGGCTACCGGTTACCAGCACCCTCATCGCTTACTCCTCGGGCTGCGCGTGCTCGCCACCAGCAATCGCTTGCATGAAGCGCAACTTCATCAGCAACTGCTGCATGCCCAGAACGTCAAGCCGCGTCGTATTGTGGGAGTTGTAATCGACGGCTTCGGAGATTTTCACCTCCCCCTGCTCGACGAACTTGCCATAGTTCAAATCGCGCAAATCTGGCGGAACGCGGTAGTAGCCGCCAAGATCCTGAGCCGCAACCATTTCTTCACGGCTCAGCAAAACTTCATAGAGCTTTTCACCGTGCCGAGTGCCGATGACATTGATTGGATGGGTTGGCACCTCGAGCAACCCCGTCAACGCTCGGGCCAAGGTTTCGATGGTCGCAGCAGGCGCCTTTTGCACGAAAATGTCGCCCGCATTGCCATGCTCGAACGCATACAGCACCAGGTCCACGGCATCGTCGAGCGTCATCATGAACCGCGTCATATGCGGATCAGTGAGAGTCAGTGCCTTACCTGCGCGGATCTGATCGACGAATAGCGGGATCACCGACCCACGCGAAGCCATCACATTGCCATAACGGGTAGCGCAGATTACGGTCGAGCTACTGCTTCTGGACTTGGCAACGACGACCTTCTCCATCATTGCTTTGGATATGCCCATCGCGTTGATTGGATAGACCGCCTTGTCGGTGCTCAGACATACAACGCGTTTTACGCCGCATGTGATGGCCGCTTCGAGTACGTTCTCAGTACCGAAAACATTGGTTTTCACGGCTTCGAGTGGGTGAAATTCACACGACGGCACCTGCTTCAAGGCTGCGGCATGGTAGATAAAATCGGCACCGCGCACAGCGTTCAATACCGATTGATAATCGCGCACGTCTCCGATATAGAATTTCAGCTTCGGATCGTTGTACTTCTTCCGCATGTCGTCTTGCTTTTTTTCATCACGACTCAGAATGCGAATTTCACGCAGATCAGAATTTAGAAACCGTCGAAGAACCGCATTTCCAAACGAGCCAGTCCCACCAGTGATCAACAATACCTTGTCGGAAAACATCACAGTCCTTTCCAAATCAATTCTTCGTAAATTGAAGTGCACGGCGACAAATTTCGTCTTTTTGTGCAGACGACGGATAGTTGATTAGTACCGCACGATATTTGCCTTTGAACACAAACAGGCTACCTGCCGCTGCACCTACTATCCCGCAGGTACCAACAAGTTCACCGATATCTTCCAGCGAACCTGCGCCGCCTAAAAAAGTCATCGGCACCCTTAATGCCTCGCGCATTTTTCGTGCAAGTTCCAGATCATATCCCTTCATTTCGCCATCTCGGTCCACCACGTTGATAACGATTTCACCGGCACCAGCCTCTTGTAGGCGCACCGCGAGTTCAACGGGGTCCACCTTATGTGCCTGGCGTGCATTGTGAGTACAGACTTCATAACCCTTGGCGAAGAGTCCGCTACGCTTGCGGACATCTACCACTGCCACAACGGACTGTCTTCCAATCGCGGTGGCGATCCCCCCCAAAAGTGCGGGATTCGCGATTGCCGCCGAACTAATCGCCACTTTCTCGACACCCAAATCGATGATCCGGACAGCCTGCTCTGCGCTCGTGACCCCACCACCGTAACAAAGTGGCATTCGGCACTCTTCGGCCAGCTTTGCGATGAGGCTGTAGTTCGGCCCCACTCCGTGCACAGTCGCATCAATGTCCAACACGATGAGTTCGTCAGACTCCTTTTCGTTGAAAATCTTCACCGCGTTGATCGGATCACCAACGTATTTGGGCGATTTGAAACCCTGCGTTTTTACCAATCCACCCTGGTGAACCAGTAAGCAGGGAATAATGCGTGGACGCAGCATGAATCAAAGCTCCGCAAAATTTTTAAGGAGCTGTGCGCCCCAGTGATGACTTTTTTCGGGATGGCATTGAACGCCGTGAATATGGCCGTGCGACACCACGGCATCAAATTCAAGGCCGTAATTGGCAGTTGCAGCCACATGCGTTTTGTCTGCTGCGTCAAAATAAAATGAGTGCAAAAAATAGAATCGGGGCGTTTCTTCAAACCCTTGTTGAAACAACCTAGATTTACCGTTCGGTTTTAAATCGTTCCAGCCCATGTGCGGCATAGGCAAAGACGCTGAAGCGGCTGCAGTTGAAAAAGCACGCACCCGTCCCGGTACCCAGTTCAACCCAGGCAGCTCACCCTCGTCTGACCCAGAGGCGAGCATTTGCATCCCAACGCACACCCCCAGCACCGGCACCTGCTGCTGCAAAACCAGCCTCTCCAGCTCAAAGCGCATCCCGGAGTCATTGAGCAACTGCATGGCGTGGTCGAAAGCCCCCACACCAGGCAATATCAGCCGAGTGGCGCCTGAAAGGTCCGCAGGTGTTTGTGCTCGTTCGGCAGGCAGTCCCAAACGTTTGAACATAGTCATGAAGGCTTGGATGTTGCCCACGCCATAGTCAACAACTCGAATCACCGAAAATACCTCTTTTCCAAGCCTAGCCAGCGCATGGCTTTACCTCCGAGGCTAATTAACCTTCGTTTATTCTTGTAATCGCGATAGGTTTTTTTTGGCAAATCAAACAAATGTTGTAGCTCATCAACTGACAAATCCAGCTTATTGGCTATGTACTCAAACTCTTGCCGTAAGAAATGTTCATCCATCTCTGGTTCGGCGATGCGTTTCATGGCGACATCGCGGCTCATCTGCCCAGTCATGATCAAGCTGGAGAAGTGCGCACGCCGCTTCTCGTAGCCAAAGCGACGTGGCAGCCAATAATCTTCGTAAAACCGGGTAAAACGTGATTCATGATGTTTGTGTTGAAACCGTTGCCAACCAAAATTGCGTTCTAACTCATCTTCTGCATCTTTTTTGGAATAAGGCACCAAATTGAGAGGATGATACACCTTCATACCTAGAACTTTTTGGTACCACAGCTTGTAAACAAAAATATCTACCAACGGAAACTCATCATTGGGACGATCATCACCCCACTTCGCCCAGATATCGCCAAACAGAGTTTTATCTATTCCCAAATAGCCGCCCCACTCCTCTGGCTCACGGCAGCACTCAGTGGAATAATTCGACCCCGTAATGATGTGTTTGATCTTGTATTGTCGAGCGAACCGATATAGGCCAGAAAAGAAAGCCGCATCTTGTACCAAATCTTGGTCCGAAATACCTGCGCGCAGAAACGCAACTTGCATGCGCTTGACGGCCTGCCAGTTTATTACATCCGTGTACAGATCCAGCCCCAAACCATCGACCAGTTTTTCAATATTGCCAACGGCCTGATCTGTGTTCCAACCCGCATCAACGTGAAAGAGCAGTGGCCGCAACCCCATCTTCTTCACTGCCACATAGGCGGCATAGGAGCTATCCAGACCACCACTCAGGCCAATAATGCAGTCGAAATCCTGGTCCTTCGCACTAGAGCGAATAGCATCTGCCATTTGCTGCAGTGCAACAGTGCCACGTTCGTCCGTATGCCAATTCGGCTTGATCGTCGCCTCAAAATTATTGCAATATTCGCACCAACCCCGATCATCAAAAACGATGTGGGGGTCGGTGGTATCCATAATGCAGTGAGTACAAATCTGATAGGATCGACTGGAGCTATTGATTACCATATTCGCTCTTCAAATAGTTGATTTTCATAATTACTCGGAGCTGCCTAGCTTTTCGCGTGAATGTGGCGTTGATTCAATTGTTTTGCGATCTCCACAACGAGATCTGCAGCATTGTCAGCTCCCAGATCAATAGGATGCACCACCGCCGCGACGCCATGAGTCTTGTATTCTTGAACCATTGTCGAAGGGTAAGACACAAGAAGGTCAACCTCGGGAAACTCTCCCCTTCCTTCGATCACGGTCCAAACCTGTTGAAAAACAGCTGCACTATTTTTCGCGGCAACAGGATGTGGCTTGTAGTATGCCAAGACATCTTGCTGCAGAAGCAAAGTCTCAAGCACGCGGAGGTGCAAGGCCTCGCAAAGCGGATGCCCGACAAAGAGAACGCGCGGTTTGGTTGTCTCCGCCGTAAATTTGATCAGTTCGATGCGCGGCCGGAAATAACTTACTTCAACACCACGATGCTCACAGCTCGTTGACAAAATCGAGCGCCTAAACACTGCTGCGTCTGCGTCCGAGTAGACATGTAGGTGCGCCACGGCTCTCAAGCGAGATGGCAAGTTGACGTTCAGCGCACTGTAGTTTTCTTCGGCGCCAACGGAGCCATGTTGCATTAGGGTCAAATACCGGGAACGATCATTCCGCCGTGAAGCCGCCACCGACGAATCTACCAGCACGGCCCAACGATCAAAATGCTCGACCATGAGTAGCGGACCAGGGAGCTTATCGATCACAAAGCGAACAGCAAACCAGCGCAAAGCCGTGTAGGTCTGCAAGCCCCAGACCCGAAGCTTACGTCGACGGTGAACCACACGGTGTGCGCAACGCGCAAGCCGCAAGGCACGGTCCATATCCTCGTCAGATAACAGAGATAGCATTGGAGTCTGCTGAGCTCCCTCCGGCAACGGCCCTAATGGGGCCCATGGAAGAGTCAACCACTGGGAAGGCAATGGCTTAATATGCCCTGCATGGACTATATCGCCACAACGAGAAGACAATGCAAGAATTTGCCCCCCCAATTGTGGCTGCAATCGTGCAGAGTCCAACCCATGTAGAGAGTTCCGCTGAAAGCCAAAGTAGACAGCCCCAAAAACTCGCCACAGCACTCCGGCGGCTTCTTTAAAAAAGGGCAAGATCCATGCAGCTTTTCTTCCCATCGAAAGCCACAATGCCGGCCGAGGCAACCGAACTTGCGCACGCGGAGGCAACCCAGAAAGCGCCAATGCCTTTTCATCAACTGCGATCTCATTACGCAAGGCGCGGAGATAGTCGCAGACAATTCGGCGCTCTGTAAAAGATAGATGACGCATAATCAAACTCGAATACCCGTTCGGCTTATGCACCGTGCATGGTACGGCTACCATGAGCAAGACGTTTGTACATGTAGTAGAGGCAAACGATCATTAAATACAAGAACATGGCCTTACCCACTATTAGCGTATTGAAGAAAAACTCGCCCCGAGGAAGATAGAAAACCGTAGAAAAAAGATAAACCGAAAGGTAACGCACCCAAGGCTTACGCATTGCGCGCGGCATCCACGCGAGAAACCAGCCCAAGCCGATGGATAACAGAATATAGAAAACGGGGCCAGCTTCGAGAAGCTCGATTATGTAAACGCCCCCGGTCCCTCCGCCTGCGAAATAATAATTGCTATTCAATACATACGTCAGGATGTGCTTCAAATTATTTGAGTACAGCACTTGGTCCATCGATTGCGCAGCGTCTCGAATTTCAGGATGAATGACGCTAGTAAAAGGTATCATTAGATTTGAAAAAACCATGTAATTACCATATTGCGCCACCTCATCCGCTATAGTTTGGTACAAGGCGGTGATTTGCAGGGATCTTCCCTGTGCCGCTAACGCATCGACCGCAAATTGAAGAACACCGCCGGCGATGAGACCGTCTCCCCGCCAGAACGTCATCGCAGCGAAGACGGCGACAATGAGGACAAGGTTCCTCAGAATTGTGCGTAGTTTGAGCTTGATATTGAAACGTGCTACATAAAACCACGCAACAAAGAAAAGCGGAACCAGCAGCGCACCACGTGCGCCCTTTAAAGAATCGATGGTAGCGACGATCAAGAACAGGACTGCAGGCGCAAGAAACTGAACTCGCGTCCGTGCAAAAGCAAGCGTCAGTCCAAATCCAAGATTGAACAGATAGGAGAACACCTTTGACGTGGTTGAAACCAAAATCCCATCGGAGTAAAGGGCCAGATAACCTGCATCCTGGATAAAGCGGAGCTGCTGGACCGACTCCATAATGACGGCAGGTAGCGATACGGCAATACAAAAAACACTAACTTTATAGAGACTCCGATAATGGACATCGTCCAACTCAGAAAAATTTAACTTCCTCACTTCCTCTTGCACGCATCGACGCCGAACTACCGAAAGAGTCAGCATGGAGATAGCGACAGAGAGGCCAACCCAAATAGCGGCACTATCCAACTGCTGCCAAGAAAAGGTCGTAATTACCAAACCGGAAAATTCGGTTGGCGATAAGGTCGAAAGAGGCCAGAGAATCAACGAAACACAGAAAAAGAAAAGGCAGCTAGAAAGAAAAACTATTGATAGATCAAAGGGTGGGCGCTTGGCCCTCTGTTCGAAAATGAGAAATACAACTAACGAGGTCGGCAAAAATATCGTCGACGCGCCCTCTGCTGCGCCAGTGAAAGTATTGAACAGGTACAGAAATACCCACACGAGCAGAATAACAATACACAACAGGGTCATGCGGTTAGCGCGCATGACGTCGCTCAACACAATTAAAAATATCTGCGTAAGCATCCAAGAAGGAGTCCAACGATAACTTCCTATCGAACACTTCCTGTGACCGCAAGGCCAACTCACGTAGATCGACAGTACCACGCCCCAGTGCGGTCAGTGCATCCCGAATGCTATCGATCTTCGCATCCATGAACAAGCAGGAGCCCTTGTCGAACACTTCAGGGATAGATCCGACCCTCGTGGATACGATGGGCAGCCCAAAGCTACTGGCCTCGATTAGTGCAATCGGAAATCCTTCATCCCGGCTAGTGAGGATATAAGCGTCCGCGCGAGCGAGGAAAGATGCGACGTCGTTAGATTCTCCATTGAGCGTGATCTCGTTCTGGAGGCTCTGCGCATCAATGGCCGCCTGCAAGGGCTCGCGCTCCGTGCCGCCGCCGACAATCGTGATGTGTAGACGTTGTCGATCCACCTCCGACAGCGCCGCAACAGCTTGAACAAGCAGATCGAAACCCTTGATGTACTGCAGCGAACCTACCGCCACGATCTCGAGCCGCCGCAGCCCGTCATCGGCCAGGCTCCGACCGCTGTCATACATGCCGCACGCCGCACTGGCAAATGACGAGGTATTGTAAATACAGCGGATGTCATGACTTGGGAACTCGCTGCGAAGCGTTTGCGCATAGCGCTCGTTCAAAGTGACGATGCAGTCCATGGTCTCCAGCACTCGTCGGAAATGCGCGCGGATGCTCTTCTCATAGCGGGTGCCTCGCATGCCGTGAAAGAGGACAAAAAGGTGATTTAGAGGATCATCACTCGAATGAAGAAGCAGAACCTTGGGCGTATCGCGGCGGAGTAAACGCAACCCGTAGAAGGCGCAGAAGACATCCTGATGGAAGTGCAGGCAGCCCGGCTCCTCTAGTCGACGCGCCTTAATCACCGCGATCAACGCCCTAGGCGACAAGACACCTACCATCAGCAGGAATGCGCCCAGAGGGCTCTTGATGAGAGAGCCTTTGATACTACGCTTGGCCGCCTGCATCCAACGTCGCACCGTGCTTGTCGTCGCCAGTTCAACAGGCGCCACTGCGGATACCGGGAAATCGACGTAATTGGCGAAGCCGAGCCGAACACCGCGCTCGTGGAAAGCTTGGTCATTGCAGCGCAGAATAGCCATGAAGCTAACTATGCCGTTCTTCTCTATGCAGTTGCTGACGGAGGAAACAATGATCTGACGCAATTCAGTCATGGTTAAATCTTTAAAGTCTTAATGGACAACAGATGTTGCGCATAAGGAAAAAAAACTAAGGCATTGAACGCAGCAAGTGCCGCCATACAGTGAACCGGGCTCAGGTGAAGCACCAATTGACTCGCCAGCACAGTTAACGCCGCCCCAAGAGAGGGCCACATGAGCAGCTCCGTCCTAAACGCCCGCAACGCTGTGCCAGTTGCAGACACAATCACGTTCGCAACAATCAGTAGCCCAAACACAATGAAACCCTCAACATCAAGCACCCGCGGGGCGTATTGTGGGAACAAGACCAACCCGACTTGTCTTGCCGCCACCGCAGCGACGCATAGAAGGAGCGCTAGACTGCCCGAGTGTAACAAGGTCCGGCGGACGCGGGTCTGGAACGCCGCCTTCGATTTTTCAGCGATCAGCAGGCCGTAGGTGGGCGCTTCTGCAGTGGTGCGCGCAATGGCAACCGTAGCGATTGCGCCGAAGATCGACATGGTCAGGCCGACCTGTCCGGCCACCTCTGCGCCAAAGTAATGGAAGGCGTAGGGCGTCAGCGAGTTTGCGGAAATGTAACCAGCAACAGCAGATACCGCCATCTTCCGCTGCTCCGGACCAATGTTGATCCTCGATGACGACACCCTTCCCATCAGGCCGAGGTCTCGATCAACTTCTGCGCAGGCCAGCCGGAGGCTCCATGCTGCGTAGCCGTTGCCAATGAGGAGAGCGGCGGGATAGGACGTGAGACCTCCGAATACGCCGGCAAATAAGCAAAACGAAAAAATGAGCAATACTGTAGATGCTATCCGGGTCCGGTAGGACACTGATAGCCGCCCGAATCCTTCGAGATGGGAGTAAGAGCTCAGATTGACTAGGCTCAGCGCTGTCGCTGCCAGCATCAGCAGCCATGGAAACTGCCAGTTCAGTTCTGCGGCGTGCGCCGAGGTGGTGAAGAATGCGGCACCCGCGATGCCTACGATCACAAAAAACAGACAAGCGGCTCCACGATAGTAGCGCGTAGCATATTCGCGGGTCGCCACACCTAGGTCGATGGCGACCAGTCGCTGCTCCATGCCGACCGCGGCCAAAATGCCGGCACGGGCGTGCGACAAATGATGCAGGATCAGATTGGTAATCCCGAGCTCGAATAACGTTTGGGCCGCAGCCAGGCTAAGGAACGTGAAGAAAAAGCCCTGCTCGACCGCCGAGAGACTGCGCGTAGCGACTATAGAGATCACCAGCCCCGCGAATAACGTAAGGATTCGACTTACTAGAACGACAAAGGTAGACCGGGCGAGTGACATGGAGCGTTCAGATCGAAAAGCCATCATCGACGATCAGGTTCTGTCCCGCCACATAGCGAGACGCATCGGACAGCAGGTAAACGATAGTCCCAGTCACGTCGTCGCTATCGAGCATCCCCTTACCGAGGCAATGCTCCGCATAGCGCGCCAAAAAACTTCCATCTTGGCCAGCCAAGATGCCACCTGGACTCACACAGTTGGCGCGAAAACTAGCACCACGGCCCTTCATGTAGGCATTCACATAGCGGGTCATGTGTTCGATTCCCGCCTTGATCGCGGCATACTCAACGGGCATTGTCATCGTCGTATCTGTGTATACCTCAAACCGCGGAGCCATTGAACCGTAGATTGACGACAAGTTAACGAGTGAAAACGTGTGGCCTGTCGCCAACCCGTAGCGGGCGCAGCACTGCATGAACAGAAAATACCCCCCCATGTGCAGGCCGGTGTTTTCACAGAAATCAGCGTACTCCACCTCAAAAAAATGCCTTCCGTAGCGCGCATTACGCGGGTAGGCTGTGTTGACCGCGCCATCTACACCACCGAATCGGACTTGGGCAGCAACTAATGCAGCCTCGATGCTTGCGCGCTCAGCCATGTCCACTTGAGCGTAGGCAAAGCACTCACTACCCAAGTCTGCCTCGAGGGCCGCCAACCCCTCTACATCAGTATCCAGCCCCATCACACACGCGCCAGCCTGCAGGGTGGCGTCAACAATCCGCCTGCCAATGCGCCCTGCGGCACCGACCACGAGAATAGTCTTGCCTTGAAGTTGTGAGATAAGGGTCATGATTGCAAAAGGGCCTCGGCAATCTTGAAGTCAAATTCATCATCAATATCCACTGCACGCTCCTTGGGTACAACTACAGTGCGCACCCGTCCAGCGAAGATGCGTTCGCTGTTCAGGATGAAATCGGGTCGCGACACATAGGCCACAGTCGTGATGTCATAGACCTCAGGGACGTCCTGGCGACGCTTGAAATGGGCGTCGCCAAGTACGATCTTGGCGTAGCCACTTTCGTCGGTACTGACCATGTTGAAATACGGACTGCGTGCGGAAGGGGAGACAGTGATGACCACATCCGCAGACTCGTCGAGCGCATCGAGGCAGCACAGCACATCGCCTTCGTTACGCAGTGGGCTAGTAGCCGGCAAGCTCAGAAAAACATCGAAATCCAAGCCTCGCTCGTCGCGAAGTTGCTTGATTGCATGCTGCCAAGCATGCCATTCGGAGGCTGTGTCGGAGGCTAGCTCGGCCGGGCGATCGATTACCTCGGCACCGAAGCGACGAGCCACCGCAGCGATCTCCGCATCGTCGGTAGAGACGAACACACGCTCTACTCTATCCATTCTCTGGGCTAAGCGGATGCCGTAGGCGAGCAGCGGAATACCACCGAGTTCTCGAATGTTCTTACCAGGCAGCCCCTTGGAGCCTCCGCGCGCGAAGATAAAGGCGAAAGTGCGTGAATTCGTCATGTCAGAGAAGTGATTGGCTGGGGCAGGCCGGTCGCCGCCGATTGTCTCATTGCCTCAATCATGGCCAGCACAGCCAAGCCATCATCCAAGGTAATACGCGGGGTAGAACGCCCCTTGACCAAGGCGATGAAGCCATCCAGCTGGGCTAGGTACATTGCATTGCGGTCAAGGTCAGGCTCCGAAAATAAAGTCTCGTCGCCTGCCGCCGTCTCCAACACGATCGTGTTGGAATTAAGATTCCAGAGCAGTGAGCCATGTTCACCGATCAGCTTGCACTTGCGAGTGGCTTTGCGTTGCAGAAAATCCATATGAAGCTGCGCCACCAAGCCATCAGCCCGAGAAAGCATGATGTCGACACAGTCTTCAACATCAATCTCCAATTGCCCGCTGTTGCGCATGATGCAATAGGCCTTGTCAAAGTCACCAAGCAGCCAACGCAAGTAGTCGAACTCGTGGCTCAACTCCAGCAACACACCGCCACCAAGCCCCTTGTTAGCGGAAACATTACGGCGGTAGTCGCTTTGCGGGCGCCAATCGGGCAGATACTGGCCGATGTCGATCTGCACTGCATGCAGCCGGCCAATGCGCCTCCCCTCTACGAGACCCTTCATAGCTTGGGAGGACGAAAGGTAGCGTAGATTGTAGGCAACTTCAATGCGCGCTCGGTGATGCTCGAAAACACCGGCGTCGAAGCGCACGAGGGCGTCGCTGAGTGGTTTCTCAATCAAAACCGGTACACCAGCCTCAGCTAAGGCCGCAGCATGCTCCAAGTGCCATGGCGCAGGCGAGGCCACAACAGCCAGTTCTGGCCCCCAAGCCAATGCCTCAGTCAGCGAGCCAAATCGCACAGTGGCCGCGGTTTCATCGGCGGCTAGCTCGCGCCCGGAAGCCGATACGCAGGCCACCTCTACTGCCGACAACAAAGCACGAAGGTTGGCAATGTGACGGCGCGCGATGCTACCACTACCGATCACTAGAGCGCGTTGTACTGAGGAACTCACGATCCGCGTACCTCAACCTGTGCACGATTAAAATCATCCATGCGACCGATATCGAGCCAATATTCATGTACTGGGAACATATTGACGCCACGCCCTGCTGCAATCTCGCGCTCTAACAACACGGGCATATCGACACTCTCGCCCGGAACGACACGACGTACTAACTCTGGTGAAAGCACGTAGATCCCGGCGCTAATGAAAAAACGCTGCACCGGCTTCTCGACGATTCTCGTGATGCGATGACCCTCGCTTTGGATTACTCCATACGGAACCTGGCTCTCATATTCGCGTACGCACAGGGTAGCCGCGCCGCCATTTCGCAGTTGAAAGTCCAGCAAGCTGCAGTAATCAACACGAGTCAGCAGGTCGCCATTCATCAAGAAGATTGGCTGGTCAATCTCCTCGTGCGGCAGCAACCCCAAGGCGCCACCAGTACCCAATGGCTCATTTTCATGTATATAGCGGATGCTAACGCCCCAGCGACTACCGTCGCCAAAGTGTTCACGAATGACCTCGGGCAAATAGTGGGTGGAGATAAAGAAGCGGTGAAAGCCTGCGTCTACGAATCCCTGCAGGATCAACTCAAGGATAGGTTTGTCGCCCACCTTGAGCATGGGCTTCGGGCAGTCCTGCGTGAGCGGATACAGGCGCTTACCAAAGCCCCCTGCCATCAGAAAAACCGCGTTGTCTCGCCGAGGAGCCGCCTGCAGTTTTTCGGCAAAGATTACATCGACTAGCACTCCTTCATCGATCACCGGCATCAGGAGCAAGCTTTGCGATTCCAGCTGGCCGCGGACCTGAGCGCTATGCATCAATGCTATTGAGCAGACCTGCGGAGCAGGATTCATGATCTTAGTAACCTGTTCGTCCAGCCCAATACCCCGCAGCAGGCCGCGACGGATATCGCCATCAGTGAGGATGCCCAGCAAGTGCATATCCCCATCGACGATTAAGGCTGCGCGCGAGCCTAGCCGGTCGATCAGTGCGACGGTATCGCGAATGGAGCTGGTCGGCCCGACCAGCATGTCTTTCCAATTCTTCTGCATGGGATTCCTAGTCTCAGACCCGCGGCAGGTCGTGGAAGTGTTTCACGAGGAGGCTCGCGAAATCGGTCTCGCTTAACACAGCCATGATGCTGTCGGTGGTACCGCCGTCGCCATAAGGATTGGCGTGACTGGCTGCAGCGTGCCGCGCACTTTCTCTTGCCACGTGGACCAAGCCTGCGGCAATGCCATTGGCCGTCGGCGCCACGTGATGGACCGAGCCGGCACGCACCCGCCCCTGCTGGCGCGAACCGATGTCTAGCGTAGGCACACCAAGCGACGGCGCTTCGATGATGCCGGACGACGAGTTGCCGACCACGGCAATCGCGTGTTTCGCTGCGGAAAGGTAACGCAACGAACCAAGCGAGGCGAACAGTACCAGTCGGTGCGGATACTGCGCCTGCCAGTATTGCCAGCGGGCGTTCACCGCCCGGCCTCCGGCATCGGCATTGGCCCCTGTCACAACAATGCGGGTGCCAGCTTGCGCCAGCAGTGCCTCTACCAACGCGTCGACCTCGGCGACGGCATCGCCCTCGGCCAGGGTGACCGGATGGTAGGTGACCAGCCAGTACGGTAGGTCCTCGATTAGTCCCAGCTGCGGCAGCAACTGCTCTCTGGAAAACAGCGGCAGCGTCTTGATGCTGTCGATGCCGATGGCACCCACATTAAACACCCGCTCCGGATCCTCGCCGAGTTGGATCACACGGCAACGGTAGTCCTCAGTGGCGGTGAAGTGCAGATGTGCAAACTTGGTGATGGCGTGGCGGAACGCTTCGTCATAAGCACCCTCGGTGGTCTCGCCGCCGTGCAGATGAGCGATAGGTATGCGAAACAGCGTCGCGGCCGCCGCCACGGCCAGCATCTCATAGCGGTCGCCCAGCATCACCAACAGCTCGGGCTGCAGGCGCGCGAATACGTCGGCGAAACCGGACAGCGCGAGGCCCATGCTCTTGGCTGTGGCGGTCGCCGTATCGCCAGCGAGCAGCATCTCGACCTTGGCGTCGATCACAAAGCCGTCAGCCTCGATTTGTTTCCAGGTCTGCCCAAATTCAGGCGCAAGATGAGCGCCGGTCACCACCAGCTGCAGCGATACAGTGCCATCCGCCTGCAATGCGGCAATCAGCGGTCGCAACAGACCGTATTCAGCCCGCGTGGCAGTGACGACGCAGATCCGTCTTACCACGCAATCACCTCGTCCTCGGCATAGTCTCGGCCCGCCGTGCGGCCGATGAGCTCGGGCCAGCGCATCGGGCTGATGCCGGAGCCCGGCCGCTTGATCGCCAGGTTATCTGCACTGAATACCTCACCGGCGCGAATGGCGCGGGCTGCAACGATGCTCTTTCTGGCGATTGGTCGGTTCTTGGCCTCGGAAGACGTCGGCTGTTTGATACCATTGCCGAGCGCGGTTTCCACCGCACGGATCGCGGCGACCATGCTCGCAAGCTCGCTCGGTTCCAGCGAGGCCTTGTGATCGGGCCCCGGCAGGTTGCGATCGAGCGTGAAGTGCTTTTCGATCACCCGCGCACCGAGCGCCACAGCGGCAACTGAGATCGCCTCGCCGGCAGTATGGTCGGAATAGCCGTAGGTGGTGCCGAACAGCGCGCCTAGATTGGGCATCGCGCGCAGGTTCACATCCGGCAGCGGCGTCGGGTATTCGGTATTGCAATGCAGGATGGCGAGCTGCTCGCGGGAAAGGCCGTTGGCAAGCAGCACCCGTACCGCATCGTCAATTTCAGCCACTGTCGCCATGCCGGTAGAGAGAATGGTCGGCCGCTGCAAGGCGGCAATCCGGCACAGATATGGGTAGTTGGTGATCTCACCGGACGGTATTTTCCACAGCGGGATATCGAGCGCGATCAGATAGTCGATGCTGGCCGGGTCGAAGGCAGTGGAGAAAAATAGGATTCCCCGCTCCTGCGCACGCTGGCGCACTGCATCGTGCGCCAGGGGCGACAGTTCTAGACGCTTGAGCATCGCGTATTGCGATTCCTCTACGCCAGTGTTGACCTTCTGGTAGTCGGCCATCACGGCATCACGCGACACTAGCGCGGCAGCCTGGAAGGTCTGGAATTTCACCGCGTCGGCACCTGCATCGGCAGCAGCATCAACCAGCCGCAGCGCAAGCGCCACATCGCCATTGTGATTGACGCCAGCCTCGGCGATGACAAAGACACACTCCTGCCAGGGCATCATGAAACTCTCCTTGCGGGTACGCCGACCCAAGTGCCGGCCTCGTTGACATCGGCAGTGACTACCGCCCCAGCACCAATCACCACGTCATCTGCAACCGTCACGCCCTGCAGCACCACTGCACGACTTCCAACCAGACAACGGCTGCCAATGCGCGTGCCGCCATTGACGATGGCGCCGGTCGCCACATGACTGTGCGCGCCGATCACCGCATCGTGCTCGATGAGCGCGCCGCTATTGATAATGCAGTTGACACCGACGTCGGCGCCAGCATTGATAAGCGCATGATGCAGAACTGCGCAGCCTTTGCCCAACCTCGACAGTGAGGCCACCACGGCCGAACTAGCGATCAGCGTCGCAAGCGGTAGTTGCAACGCTTGAAGTTGACCGTACAGCCGCATACGGACCGCAGCGGACTTGACTTGCCCGACGGTGATCAGGAAACGTGGCCCTTCGGTGGCTTGGCTCAACCAATCATCATCCCCCAGCCAAGGCGTGCCCTGCATATCGGCCTGCGAATCACGATCAATGAAACCGGCCACAATCAGCCCCGTGCTACGCGCGGCCTCTAAGCAGGCGCGGCCATGGCCGCCGCCGCCGATGAACACCAGCGCACTCATAGCCGCACGCTGCTCGGTAGGTTGACAAGGCGCTCCGCCAGCCACTCGGCATTGGGCAGCGGCCCGCACTGGGCCAAGGCAAATGCAGGCATCGTCTGCATCAGCTGCCACACCGGCCGGGTCATTACGCCCAGACCATTACTGTAGGCGAGAAAGGCATCACGCTCGGCCTCATCCTCAAGCAGTACGGCGTTGAGCCAATAATTGCTGCGCGTACCGGATGGCTCAGCGACAAATTTGACATCATTCGCCGCGCAGAACGTGGCATAGCGCGCCGCAGTCTCGCGCTTGTTAGCGAGAATGTCCGGCAGCTGTTCCAGCTGTGCGCACGCGAGCGCGGCATTCAGGTTGGGGAGCCGGTAGTTGTAGCCGACCTGGTCGTGCGAGAACGCCCACGGATGCGCTTGCTTGGCAGTGGTGGTGAGGTGCTTGCCCAGCTTACCGAGGCGCTCGTCGTTGGTGACGATGCAGCCGCCGCCACCGCAAGTGACCGTCTTGTTGCCGTTGAAGCTGAACGCGCCCAGCCGACCGATGGCACCAGTATGTCGCTCGCCAACGTAGGAACCCAGCGACTCAGCAGCATCCTCGATCAGGGCGATGCCCCACTCGGCACAGATCGTATTCAGTGCGTCAACATCACACGGCAGACCGAAAGTATGCATCGGCACGCAGGCCGCGATGCGCCGGCCGGAAGTACGGTTGTAGCAGCCGGCGTCGCGCCGCTCGGCGTGCTCGGAGAGGAAATCCGAGAGCGCGGCAGGCGACAAGCCCAGGGTGAGCCGGTCGACATCGACAAACACCGGATGCGCGCGCTGGTAGCTGATGGCGTTGCAGGTCGCGACAAAGGTCAGCGGCTGAGTGATCACCTCGTCGCCATCGGTCACGCCCGCCAGAATCAGCGCCATATGCAGCGCGGCGGTGCCATTCATCGTCGCCACCGCATACTGCGCTCCGGTGATTTCGCGCATCATCGCCTCGAAGCAATCGACATACGCACCGACCGACGAGACAAAGGTAGAGTCGATGCAGTCGAGCAGATACTGCTTTTCATTACCAGCGAAACGGGGCGCATGCAGCGGGATGAAGTCGGCCGAACCGTAGAGCTCGCGGGCAAAGTCGACCAGCGCTTCGAGCCGGGGGGAAACAGGCGCGCTCATCAGACGTTGTAGATATCAGGTTTGTATTTGGCGAGGTTGGCAGGCTCGAGGAACCAGCTCACCGTTTCCTTCAGGCCCGCCTCGATGCTGTACTGCGGCTCAAACCCAGTCAGCGAGTGGATCAGGCCGTTGTCGCACCACAGACGGAACACTTCGGATTTCTCCGGCCGGATGCGCGCTTCGTCAACGATAAACTCGACATCCGAACCCATGATGCTCTTGATCAGGTTAAGCGTATCACCGACCGAGATTTCGAAGTTGGAACCGATGTTCACTGTCTGACCGACAGCCGCGTCGCACTCAGCCAACGCGACAAAACCACGGCAGGTGTCAGTGACATAGTTGAAATCGCGAGTCGGGCTAACATCGCCAAGCTTGATCTGTTTCTTGCCGGCGGCGATCTGACTGATGATGGTTGGGATCACCGCGCGCGCGCTCTGGCGTGGGCCGTAGGTATTGAACGGACGGGCAACGGTCAGCGGCAGGCCGAAGGCGTTGTAGAAGCTCATCGCCATCGCATCCGCACCGATCTTGCTCGCCGAGTACGGCGACTGCGGCTGCAACGGGTGCTTCTCGTCGATTGGTACATACCGCGCCGTCCCGTAAACCTCGGACGTCGAGGTGTGGATCACCCGCGCCACGCCATTTTCCTTGGCGGCCTGGCAGATGTTCAGCGTGCCGCGCACGTTCACGTCGACATAGCTGTCGGGCGCCACGTAGGAATACGGGATCGCGATCAGCGCCGCCAAGTGAAACACCACGTCCTGGCCTTTGGTGATGGTCTTGCAGAAGTGCGGATCGCGCACATCACCGCTCACCACATTAATCACATCACGGCAGGCCACATCCTCCAGCCAGCCCCAATAATTGAACGAATTGTATTGTGCCAGCGCCGTGACTTTGTACCCACGAGCAACCAACATTTCAACGAGGTGGGAACCGATAAAGCCATCGGCGCCAGTTACCAGCGCATTTTTCATATGATTTCCATCGACCATGTCAAACTTGCTTTTCTAAAAAAGCACAAACAAAATGCATTCATCACAAAAGCAAGAATTTCATTTAAAACATCACCTAGCTCAGATAGCCTTTACAGCCATCACAATATCACGCAAGCCAACATCAGAAACAATAAAGCACGCACAACAGAGGCATTCAAATCAGGCATTTTTGGGCTTAATAAGCAATTGCAATGCAAGCACGAATACAACCGCCATAGTTCCAGCACTCAATATGCTCATTAGCACAATAAATCCACGTCTAGGTCCCGACTTCTCATCCGGTGCGACGGCCCAAGTAATCTTCAGCTCGTCACGCTCCTGCGCTCGAGCCAGTTCTATCCGACGATCGAGTCGATCGGCCATCGCACCCCAATAAGCTTGCTCCTGCAACGCGGCAACTGCAGCGATCCAGACCCCCACGTCGCCTGGTCTCTGCTTCATTCCATCAACAACGAGGCGCTGCAAACTTGCAAGTTGATCCTGCATTTTCACAACTTGACTCTGTGCTAAATCAGAAATACCACCCTGCAATGTAGCTTCGGCTTGGATACCTGCAAGACTGACGATACCAAATTGTTCAGAAGGCGAAATATTATTGGTCACTAATTTAATTTGCGAGGACGCCAGCAATTCTTGTGCGCGCAACCGGTTCTTGATCGCCACATCACGACGTAGCTCAAGGTCATAGCGAGTCTTCGAAATATCCAGAAGTCTCATCTCATAGAGACTCCCCGAAAGCGTCTTGCCGAATGCATTGGCAAGTTTAGCGGCGAACTCCGGACTAGCATCGGTGGCCGTCACATTCAGAAAGCCGTCCTTGGCATTCAGCGTGACCTTCACATTCTTATTGATCGCACGCTGCGTTGCCTGGCGACCACGGGTTTGGTAGTGATTTGCCAATTCCAGATCAATAGCGACCTTGTCGACAATCTGGTCATTGGTCAACAACCAATTATACGTCGGCGCGTTTTTCGACGGAGCGATTCGCAACGTCGCAGCATACTCATTTGGCATCTGCATCACCGCCCCGAGCGCAACGACCCCAGCCACAATCGGAGCGGCGATCAGCTTGCGCTTGTGGCGGATTAGGATTGCCAGCAGGTCGTGCAAGGAAACTTCCTGCGTCGCGACGCTAGGCTGGATATGTTCTGCGGGCTCGTTCATAAGGCCTTGTACATCAAAGCGGGACGGCAAAAATTTTACCGTCAATGCAAGGTAGTTAGAATAAAAGACCTGCCATGCGACGGAAGGTATTTTTCAAAATTTTTGCCAAAAATCAAAAGTCAAATGTCGCCTTTTCTTTTTTCTGCATTAGACGCGGCAAACTGTATTCGAAAAGCGCGACTTCATGGTAAGCCCCCTGTTCGCCACGGGAAATGCGCTCTGCGTTCATGACCGGCGGCTTGCCGATTACGGCGACCAATCGCCCTCCTGGACTCAGCACATCCCTAATTTTGACAGGGACGTCGTCAAGCGAAGCAGTAATGATCACCCCATCAAATGGGGCCTGCCCGATGTAGCTGAGTAGCTCGTCAACTTGTTCGACTCGGACGTTCTTGATTCCTGCACGCTGCACACCCGCCTGCGCAAACGCGACCTTCTCCGCCGTATCGTCGATACCGTACACCTGCTCGCACAGCCCGGCGATAAGGCCAATCAGATAGGCGCCGCTTGCGGCACCGATCACCAGCACCTTGTCGGTCGGCTTCAGCAGGGCTTCCTGGGCGAAGCGCGCTTCAATCTTCGGGGCAAGCATCTGGCCACCACAGGGCAGTGGCAGTTCGGTGTCGACGAAAGCCAGCGCGCGCTTGTCCTGCGGGACGAAATCTTCGCGCTTGACCGCCAGTACGCGGTCGAGCACCTTCTGGTCGAGCACGTGCCACGGGCGGATCTGTTGTTCTACGAGAAAGTAGCGGGCGCGTTCCCAATCCATGTTTGCTTCACCTCAAGTCGGGCCCGGTACGGGCGTCCAAGTTTTCTGAATAACTTGTAATTATCCCACAATCTCGGTACGGTCACAGCCGTAGTTCGCTAGGGGTTTCGCCCATCCAACATGGGCGAATGAGAGAGTCCCTCAGCACCTGATCCGGTTCACACCGGCGTAGGGAAGCGAATCGGTCGGCGCAATCGTGCCGTCCGTCTGTCCGTTCTCCTGCGCCTCTACGTCTTTGCAGGAGGCAACCCATGAACAAATCCGTCGAATTCCTCGCCAGCGATGCCCACGTCGACAGCGCGGCGATCCAGCCTTTGCCGAATTCGCGCAAGGTCTACGTCGAAGGCTCGCGCCCCGACATCCGCGTACCGATGCGCGAGATCACCCAGACCGATACGCCGACCAGTTTCGGCGGCGAGCAGAACCCGCCGATCTACGTTTATGACTGTTCGGGGCCGTATACCGACCCGGATGCGACGATCGATGTACGTAAAGGCCTGGCACCGTTGCGTGCGGCTTGGATTGCAGAGCGCGACGATACCGAGCTGCTGGACGGTCTGACCAGTGAATATGGCCGCCAGCGTGAAGCCGATCACAGCCTTGACCCGCTGCGTTTCGAGCTGACCCGCAAGCCGCGCAAGGCGCTCGCCGGCGCCAACGTCAGCCAGATGCACTACGCACGCCGCGGCATCGTCACGCCGGAAATGGAGTACGTGGCGATCCGCGAGAACCTCAAGCGCGAGGAATATATCGCCAGCCTGAAGGCGCAAGGCGCCAAGGGCGAGAAGATGGCGGCGATGATGCTGCGCCAGCATCCGGGCCAGAGCTTCGGTGCCAGCATTCCGGCGACGATCACCCCCGAGTTCATCCGCGACGAGATCGCCCGCGGCCGGGCGATCATCCCGGCCAACATCAACCACCCGGAAGTCGAGCCGATGATCATCGGCCGCAACTTCCTGGTGAAGATCAACGGCAACATCGGCAACAGCGCCGTCACCTCGTCGATCAACGAGGAAGTCGACAAGATGACCTGGGGCATCCGCTGGGGCGCGGACACCATCATGGATCTGTCGACCGGCAAGAACATCCACGAGACGCGCGAGTGGATCCTGCGCAATTCGCCGGTGCCGATCGGCACGGTACCGATCTACCAAGCGCTGGAGAAGGTCAACGGCAAGGCCGAAGACCTGACGTGGGAGCTGTTCCGTGACACGCTGATCGAACAGGCCGAACAGGGCGTCGACTACTTCACCATCCACGCCGGCGTGCTGCTGCGCTACGTGCCGATGACTGCCAACCGGATGACCGGCATCGTTTCGCGCGGCGGCTCGATCATGGCCAAGTGGTGTCTGGCGCACCACAAGGAGAACTTCCTCTATACGCATTTCGAGGACATCTGCGAAATCATGAAGGCCTACGACGTGTCGTTCAGCCTTGGCGACGGCCTGCGTCCCGGCTCGGTCTGGGACGCTAATGACGACGCGCAGCTCGGCGAACTGAAAACACTGGGCGAACTGACCCAGATCGCCTGGAAGCACGACGTGCAGGTAATGATCGAAGGCCCGGGCCACGTGCCGATGCAGCTGATCAAGGAAAACATGGACCTGCAGCTGGAATGGTGCGACGAAGCGCCGTTCTACACCCTCGGCCCGCTGACCACCGACATCGCCCCCGGCTACGACCATATCACCAGCGCGATCGGCGCCGCGCAGATCGGCTGGTACGGTACCGCGATGCTCTGCTACGTCACGCCGAAAGAGCACCTCGGCCTGCCGAACAAGGATGACGTCAAGGAAGGCATCATCACCTACAAGCTCGCCGCGCACGCCGCCGACCTCGCCAAGGGCCACCCGGGCGCGCAGATCCGCGACAACGCGCTCAGCAAGGCCCGGTTCGAATTCCGCTGGGAAGACCAGTTCAACCTCGGCCTCGACCCGGACCGCGCGCGCGAATTCCACGACGAAACGCTGCCGCAGCAGGGCGCCAAGGTTGCGCACTTCTGCTCGATGTGCGGCCCGCACTTCTGCTCGATGAAGATCACCCAGGACGTGCGCGACTTCGCCGAAAAACAGGGCATCGCCGAAGCCGAAGCGCTGGCCAAGGGCATGGAAGTGAAATCGATCGAGTTCGTGAAGACCGGCGCCGAGGTTTACCACAAGGCGTAGGCGATCGTGATCGACCATACGAAACGGGCCTGCGGGCCCGTTTTGTTCGTCCGGCAGAGGTCGGTCACGCCCCGGCATCGATCACGACTTGCCAAGCGATAGCCGCGCCGCGAAACTCAATCAACGCGTCATTGGGCCACGGTCGTGACTACTTCAAAAGACAATCCTCCCCCCGCCGGCGGCTGGGGGGCACTCAAGGCGACCTTGCAGCGGATCGAGCCGGGCAATGCCGGCACGACGCTCAAGGCCTTGATCCGCGCCAACCAGCCGCAGGGCTTCGACTGCCCCGGCTGCGCATGGCCGGACAAACCGAGCGCGGCGGTGCAGTTCTGCGAGAACGGCGCCAAGGCGATCACCCACGAAATCACCGGCAAACGCGTGACGCCCGGGTTCTTTGCCGCGCATACCGTGAGCGAGCTCGAAACTTGGGACGACTACACGCTCGAGCAGCAGGGCCGGCTGACCGAGCCGATGCGCTACGACAGCAGCAGCGACCGCTACGTCCCGATCGCCTGGGACGATGCCTTTGCGCTGATCGCCTCGCACCTGAACGCCATCGCCCCGGACGAGGCCCACTTCTATACCTCGGGCCGCACCGGCAACGAGACGGCTTTCCTCTATCAGCTGTTCGTGCGGCTCTACGGCACCAACAACCTGCCCGACTGCTCGAACATGTGTCACGAGCCGAGCGGTCAGGCGCTGCTCGAGAGCCTCGGCACCGGCAAAGGCACGGTGACGCTCGAGGATTTCTCCAAGGCCGAGGCGATCTTCATCTTCGGCCAGAACCCGGGGACCAATCACCCGCGCATGCTGGGCGAACTGCGCGAGGCGGCGCATCGCGGCTGCAAGATCGTCGTGTTCAACCCGCTGCGCGAGCGCGGGTTGCTGCGCTTCCAGGACCCGCAAAGCCCGGCCGAGATGCTGACCAACCGCGCCAGCGATCTGGCGAGCCATTACTACCAGCCGCGCATCGGCGGCGACATGGCGATCGCCAGGGCACTGATCAAGTACACGCTCGAACACGGTGCCGAAGACCACGACTTCATCGCCGCACATACCGACGGCTTTGCCGCCGTCGAAGCCGACATCGCCGCGACCGGCTGGGACGAACTGGTCGACGCCAGCGGGCTGAGCCGCGCCGAGCTCGACGAGATCGGCGCGCTCTACACCGCCAGCAAGGCGACGATGTTTACCTGGGGCATGGGCATCACCCAGCACAAGCACGCGGTCGCGACGATCCAGACGCTGTGCAACGCGCTGCTGGTACGCGGCAACGTCGGCAAGCCCGGCGCCGGCGCCTGCCCGGTGCGCGGCCACTCGAACGTGCAGGGCGACCGGACCATGGGCATCAACGAGCGCCCGACCGCGACCTTTTTGCAGCGACTCGGCGACGCCTGCGGCTTCGCCCCGCCAACGAAGCACGGCAACAGCGTGGTCGAGAGCATCGCCGCAATGGAAGCTGGTCGCGCGAAGGTGTTCATCGCGCTCGGCGGCAACTTCGCCGCCGCGACACCGGATACCGAACGCACGCACGCGGCCTTGCGCACGCAGGCACTGACCGTGCACATCAGCACCACGCTGAACCGCTCGCACCTGATCACCGGTCGCGACGCGCTGATCCTGCCCTGTCTGGGCCGCACCGAAATCGACATCCAGCACGGTGTCGCCCAGCAGATTTCGGTCGAGGATTCGATGAGCATGGTGCACCTGACGCGCGGCGTGAAGGAGCCCGCATCACCACAACTGCGGTCCGAACCGCAGATCGTTGCCGGCATCGCACTGGCCACGCTCAAACACAGCCCGGTCGATTTCGCCGCGCTCGCCGGCGATTACGACCAAATCCGCGAGCTGATCGCCCGAGTCGTTACCGGCTTCGACGACTTCAACACCCGCGTGCGCCAGCCCGGCGGTTTCTACTTCGGCAACAGCGCGCGCCGACGCGAATGGCGCACGGTGAGCGGCAAGGCGCGCTTCGTCGCTCACGCAGCCGGCACCGACCTGCTGGCACAGCTGCAGGCGCTCACCCCGGCGCCGCTGCTGACACTGATGACCATGCGCAGCCACGACCAGTACAACACGACGATCTACGCCCGCAACGACCGCTATCGCGGCATCCATGACGAGCGCCGGGTGCTGTTCGCCCACCCGGATGATCTGGCCGCGCGTGGACTCGCCGACGGATCACGCGTCGACATCGTGTCGGTCTGGTTCGACGGCGAACGTCGCATCGAGGATTTTCGCGTGCAAGCCTACGACATCCCGCCAGGCAGCCTCGCTGCCTACTTCCCCGAAACCAATCCGCTGGTCCCGCTCGAACACCACGCCGATGGCGCCCGCACGCCGGCGAGCAAGGCGATTCCGGTGTATCTGGTACCGCGATGAACGGTACAGCAAGCCACACCGCCGTCCGCTGGGCCGATGGCCGGTTCGGCGCCAGCGACGAAACCGTTGCCGACGAAGTACCGGTCGCCATGGTCTACAACGGCGTCTCGCACGCGGTGATGATGGCCAGCCCGGGCGATCTGGAAGAGCTGGCGATCGGCTTCACACTGACCGAGGGCATCGCCGACCGCTACGCCGACATCGTCGACGTCGAACTCGCCGGGGTCGACGGCGGCATCGAGGCACGGATCACGCTGGCGCAACATCCGTGGCAGAGGCTGAAGGCGCAGCGCCGCCAACTGGCCGGCCGCAGCGGCTGCGGCCTGTGCGGCGCCGAGCACCTGCAAAGCGCGTTGAGGCCGGTTGCCCGGATCGACAGCAACTACACGACGGACGCCGGTACGCTGCTCGCTGGACTAACCGCGATGGCGGCCGAGCAGCCGCTGAACCGGGCAACCGGTTCGGCCCACGCCGCCGGCTGGCTCGGCGCCGGCCCCTTGCTGGTGCGCGAGGACATCGGCCGCCACAATGCCGTCGACAAGCTCGTCGGCGCGCTGCGCATGCAGCGGCGCAGCGACGACGGCGCGTTGCTGGTCACCTCGCGCGCGTCGTACGAAATCGTCCACAAGGCCGCCGCCGCCGGCATTCCGGTCATCGCCGCCATCTCCGGGCCGACGCGGCTGGCGATCGAGATGGCCGAATCCGCCGGCATCGCGCTGATCGGCTTCACCCGTGACGAACGCCTGACGGTTTACAGCCACACCTGGCGACTCGACGGCCCGAACACTGTGGCTGGCTAAACGGTGACGGGGCGCGCCTGTGCAAACGACGGCGCGGAGCGGTCCTTGGCCGACAGCAACGGTTCGGTACCGGTCGGCCAGGCAATCGCCAGATCCGGGTCATTCCAGCGTATGGCGCGCTCGTCCGCGGGATCCCAGTAATCCGTTGTCTTGTAGAGCAGCTCGGCTTCGTCGCTCAGGACGAGGAAGCCGTGTGCGAAGCCCGGTGGAATCCACAACTGCCGGGGCTCGGCAGCGCTCATCGTCACACTAACATGCTGTCCGTAGCTCGGAGAGCCCGCGCGCAGGTCGACAACCACATCGAACACCTCGCCGCGCAGTACCCGCACCAACTTGCCCTGCGGACGCATCTGCTGAAAGTGCAGGCCACGCAGGACACCCCGGCGGGACAAGGACTGGTTGTCCTGGACGAAGCGTACCGGCATTCCGACCAGCTCCGCGAAGACCCGCTCGTTGAAACTTTCGAAAAAACAGCCGCGCTCATCACGATAAACCGTCGGTTCGATCCACTGCAGGCCGGCGATCGGCAATTCAGGCAGGCCCATCACGGCTCCATTTCATCGAGTACCGCATGCAGATAGCGGCCGTAGTCGTTCGGTCCCAATGCCGCCGCCAGTACCTTCAGCTGCGCCGCGTCGATCCAGCCCTGCCGGAAAGCGACTTCCTCCGGGCAGCACACCTTGAGCCCCTGCCTAGATTCGATCGTCTGGATGAACTGGCTGGCCTCGAGCATTGCGGCCGGTGTCCCGGTATCGAGCCATGCAAAGCCGCGGCCGAGCACCGTCACCGCCAGCTCGCCGCGCTCGAGATAGGCATTGTTGAGGTCGGTGATTTCCAGCTCGCCCCGTTGCGATGGCTTCAGGCTGCCGGCGATGGCCACGGCCTGCGCGTCGTAGAAATACAGGCCACTCACGGCGTATGAAGACCTCGGTTTCGCGGGTTTTTCCTCGATGTGCAAGGCATTCCCGAGCGCATCGAACTCGACCACGCCATAGCGTTGCGGATCGTTGACCCGGTACGCGAAGACCGTCGCGCCACGCACTTGCTGGGACGCTTGCAGCAGCACCTGCGCAAGGTCATGGCCGTAGAACAGGTTGTCGCCCAGCGCCAGTGCGCAGGGGTGCCCCGCCAAAAAGGGCTCGGCAATCAGCAAGGCCTGGGCCAGCCCTTCGGGTCTTTCCTGAATCGCGTAATCCAGACTAAGCCCCCAACGCCGTCCGTCGCCGAGCAGTTGTGCAAAACGCGGCGTGTCCTGTGGGGTCGAGATCACCAGAATGTCGCGGATACCGGCAAGCATCAGCGTGCTCAGCGGGTAGTAGATCATCGGCTTGTCGTAGATCGGCAGCAGCTGCTTGGACACCGCCAGCGTCGCCGGATACAACCTTGTGCCCGCACCGCCGGCAAGAATGATGCCCTTGCGCCTCATCGTTGCAAAACCTCGGCGACGCCGGACCCGACCGCCGCTTGCCACGCCGGCAAGCTCGTCCCCAGCACACGGCACAGCTTGCCGGGATCAAGTCGTGCGCGTGGCGGCCTGGTGGCTGCCTGAGGATAATCGGCGGAAGTAATCGGACGCACCTGCGCCCAGCCGACACCGGGCTGCAGGCTTGCAGCATGCTCAAGCAACATCTGCGCAAACCCGAACCAGCTGGTCACGCCACCGGCACTCAGGTGGTAGGTGCCTGACACAACGGACGACGGCGACGAAGCATGGCGCCGCAGCAGGTCCGCACTCGTGTCGGCGATCAGGCCGGCATGTGTCGGCGCGCCGAACTGGTCGTCCACGACACGCAATACTGCGCGCTCGCGCCCCAGCCGCAGAATGGTCGTGAGGAAGTTGTCGCCCAATGCCGAATACACCCAGCCGGTGCGCAGGATCAGGTGCCGGCAGCCACTGGCGCCAATCGCCAGATCACCATCGAGCTTGCTGCGGCCGTAGACCGACAACGGCGATGGCATATCCGTTTCGACATAAGGTATTTCGCTTTGTCCGTCGAACACATAGTCGGTCGAATAGTGCAGCAACAAGGCGTCGTGACTCGCGGCCCACGCCGCCATTGCCGCCGGTGCAGTCGCGTTGACCGCAAAAGCCGTACCGGCATCGGTTTCGGCCCGATCGACCGCGGTGTACGCGGCAGCATTGACGATCACGTCGGGGCGAATCCGGTCGAGGAAGGTGCGCAACGCAGCGAGGTCGGTCAGATCACAAGTACGCCGGTCGACAGGTATGACTTCACCCAAAGCAGCGAGAGGGATTCGCAGGCTCAGGCCGAGCTGGCCAGCTGCACCGAGCAGCAGCAACCGCATCAACGCACCCCAGCATACTGCTGCGCCATCCACGCCGCATAGCCGTCGCGCGTCGCGCTCTGCAGCCATGTAGCGTTTGTCAGATACCACGACACCGTGTTGCGCAAGCCGCCCTCGAACGGCACGGCAGGTGCCCAGCCCAGCTCAGTGCGCAGCAACGTTGCATCGATTGCGTAGCGGCGATCATGGCCGGGCCGGTCGGCGACGTGTTCGATCTGCGCGCGATAGCTGCGTCCGTCGGCCCGTGGCTGCAGCTCGTCCAGCAAGCTGCACACGGTGTCGACAACCTCGAGATTGGTTTTCTCCTGCCCTGCGCCGATGTTGTAGGTCGCGCCCACCTCGCCGGAGGCAAGCACCGCGCGAATCGCCCCGCAATGGTCGCCGACGTACAGCCAGTCGCGCACCTGCAAGCCGTCGCCGTAAACCGGCAACGAGCGGCCCGACAACGCATTCAGGATCAGCAAGGGAATGAATTTTTCCGGAAACTGGCGAGGCCCGAAGTTGTTCGAGCAGCGCGTCGTCAGCACCGGCAGGCCATAGGTGTGATGCCAGGCCCGCACCAGATGATCGGCCGCCGCCTTGCTGGCCGCATAGGGACTGTTGGGCAGACAGGGATGCATCTCGGTAAATGCTGCGGCGTCCGGTTCGAGTGCACCATAGACTTCGTCGGTCGAAACCTGCATCCAGCGAAACGCGGCTTGCTGCTCTACCGACAGGTTCTGCCAGTAGTCACGTACGCTCTCAAGCAATGCGAACGTTCCGGCAATATTGCTTTCCATGAACGGAGACGGGTCGTGGATCGAGCGGTCGACGTGTGATTCCGCAGCGAAATGGATCATCGCCCTTGGCCGGTGTTCGTGCAGCAGCGCGGTGACCAGTGCGCGATCGGCGATATCGCCATGCACGAAGACATGGCGCGAATCACCGTCGAGCGCAGCCAGGCTCTGCCGGTTGGCGGCATAGCCGAGCTTGTCGACATTGACGATGCCTTCATCGCTTTGCGCCAGCCAGTCGAGCACGAAATTCGCGCCGATAAAGCCGGCGCCGCCCGTAACCAGAATCACCTTTGAAACTCATTCATCCGTTAATCCCCGAAGTATACGGGCCAGCGCCCGTCTCGCCCATGTCCGCCAACGGCCGGGCATCGCAACACCGGAGCGCTAAGGCATTGATTCCGCTATACTTCCGCCCTTTCCCGCTTTACCGAACTGCCGATCATGAGCCTGCCGCTGAACCACCTCGAACTCCTTGCCCCCGCCAAGACTGCCGAAATCGGTCGCGAGGCGATCCTGCACGGGGCAGATGCGGTGTATATCGGCGGGCCGGGCTTCGGCGCGCGGCACAATGCCTGCAACGACGTCAGCGAAATTGCCGGGCTGGTGAAGTTCGCACACCGCTATCACAGCCGGATCTTCGTCACGCTCAACACCATCCTGCACGACGCCGAGCTGGAACCGGCGCGCAAGCTGGTGCACCAGCTGTACGATGCCGGCGTCGATGCGCTTATCGTTCAGGACATGGGCCTACTCGAACTCGACCTGCCGCCGATCCAGATCCACGCCAGCACGCAGTGCGACATCCGCACGCCGGAGAAGGCGCGCTTTCTGGCCGACGCCGGTTTCTCGCAGGTGGTACTGGCGCGCGAGCTGACGCTGCAGCAGATCGCCAGGGTCCGCGACAAGCTGCCGCTGGATACAACGATCGAGTTCTTCATCCACGGCGCGCTGTGCGTCGCCTATTCGGGCCAGTGCAACATCAGCCACGCCGATACCGGCCGCAGCGCCAACCGTGGCGACTGCTCGCAGGCCTGCCGGCTGCCGTACACGCTGTCCGACCAGCAGGGCCGAGTCGTCGCGTTCGACAAGCACCTGCTGTCGATGAAGGACAACGACCAGAGCGCCAACCTCGAAGCCTTGATCGACGCCGGTGTGCGCAGCTTCAAGATCGAGGGCCGCTACAAGGACATGGGCTATGTGAAGAACATCACCGGCCACTACCGCGTGCTGCTCGACGAGATCCTCGAGCGCCGGCCCGAGCTTATCAGGGCGTCCAGCGGCAGCACCGAGCTGTACTTCGCGCCCGACGTCGACAAGAACTTCCACCGTGGCCATACCGACTACTTCGTCAACGGCCGCGAGGAAGGCGATATCGGAGCCTTCGATTCGCCGAAGTACGTCGGCGTCGAACTCGGCACGGTGACCAAGATCGGGCCAAAGTCTTTCGAGATCGAAGCCAATGCGCCGCTGTCCAACGGCGACGGCCTCAACTACATGCAGAAGCGCGAGGTGTTCGGCGTGCAGGCAAATACCGTCGAAAAGATCGGTGCCGGTGAAGACGGCGGCACGATCTGGCGCGTGTTCCCGAACGAAGCGATGGCCACCCTCAAGGGACTGAAAGCCGGCAGCCGCATCCACCGCAACCGCGACCACGGCTGGGAAAAGGCGCTGGCGCAGAAGTCGTCCGACCGCCGTATCGGTGCATGGCTCGATCTGGCCGACACCGCCGACGGCCTCGCGCTGACGGTGACCGACGAGGACGGCATCAGCGCCACCGCCTGTACCTCGCTGGCGCTCGAACCGGCCAAGGATGCCGCCCGGGCCGAAGCGGGCCTGAAGGACAGCCTCGCCAAGCTCGGCAATACGATGTTCAGCGCACACGACGTATCGCTGCGGCTGGCGCAGCCATGGTTCGTACCGAACTCGGTGATCAACGCGCTGCGCCGTGACGCGATCGAACAGCTCGAAGCCGCCCGCATCGCTGCGTGGGCCCGCCCCGAGCGCAAGGCGCCGGTCGAACCGCCGGTCGCCTATCCAGAAACGTCGCTCAGTTATCTGGCCAACGTCTACAACGACGCGGCGCGGACCTTCTACACCAAGCACGGCGTGCAGCTGATCGCCGCCGCGTACGAGGCGCACGAGGAACCGGGCGAAGTCAGCGTGATGATCACCAAGCACTGCCTGCGCTTTTCGTACAACCTGTGTCCGAAGCAGGCCAAGGGCGTGATCGGCGTGAAGGGCCAGATCCGCGCCGAACCGATGACGCTGAAGTCCGGCAGCGAGACCTACACGCTGAAGTTCGACTGCAAACCGTGCGAGATGCACGTGATCGGCAAGATGAAGCCGCACATCTTCAAGTCGGCCCCGCCGACGAGCGTGCCGGTGTCGCCGATCACCTTCCACAAGGCCCGACCGGCTTAAGCCTTCGGCACGATTGCCTGCGCAACGTCATCCAGGCCGACGACGCGCAGGCGCGGCCAGATGGCCAGCCAGCGTTTGGTCGCGATCCGCGCCGCAAACACCTCCGGCTTCGGGCGCTTGGCGTTCAAGGTGATGTGCAGCTGCTGCAATGGCGCCAGCCCGAACGGTGCCAGCAACCGCAGTTCGCCATCCGGCTGCAGCCGTACGCCGACGGCGGTCTCGCGCTCGACCCAGTACGACATCGCATCCGCACAGCTTCGGTAAGGCGCATCGCCGTTGCGGACGTGCATGCGCGCCTGGTTCTTCACCGACCACGGCAGCGGCAGCATCCGCTGAAGCCGTTGCTCCAGCGCCGCGTCGGTGCCGGGATCGAGGCAGTCCGGATTCCAGTAGATCAGGTCGATATCGGCCAGCGGTGTCGCCACCGGATGATCGTGCAGCCGGTCCCAGACCAGATTGCGCTCGAAGCCGGCGGCCAGACACCAGTCCGGCAGGTTCAGGCTGGCTGCGGCCTGCAGCGCCGCAATGCGTTGCGCATCGGCGCGCAACCAGGCGACCAGCTGCGCCGCGAACGCCGACTCATTCACGATCGCCGAGCAGCGCCCGTCGCAACCCTTCGGGAATCTCGGTCAGGATCAGCGTGCCGTTGTCGCGGTCGTAGATCACCTGCCCGCTGCGCAAGCTGTTGCGGTCGAATTCGATCTTCCAGTGATCGGCGGCGGCCTTGAAGTGCGTCAGCGGCCGAATCGCGCGGCGGTCGGGGACGAAGTCCCTGGCAATCCTGCTCTCGTCATCGTTCAACGCCTCGCGCAACAGGCCTGGCGCGTCGGGCCACGCCTGTTCGACCAGGGTGTCGAGGCTGACCGGCTCGCCGGCGTCGCCCCGCTCGTCCAGATAACCGTGCGCGCGCTCGAACAGCGCATCGCGGGTTTCGGTCGGCATCGCCTGGCGCTCGGCAAACTCCGCCAGCCCCTGGACCAGTTTCTGGGTTTCCTTAAGCGCGATGACGACGTCGTTGCAGCCGAGAAAGCGCTTGAAGTAGTTGGCGACATCGCCGCGGCCCTTGAGGAAGCTGATGCAGCGCTCTACGCCACGCTGCCATGCCGACAGATCGATGCGGCCGGCGACGCGCAGGTTGGCCAGATCGAGATAGGGGCTGTCGACGATCGAGAGTCCGTCGCCGATCGCGGTACCCAGCGCTTCGCTGGCGAGCGCGACGAACAGGTAGTCGTTGTCGGCGTGCTCGACGCGGGCGATCAGCACATAGCCGCCGGCGGCGAGCGGCTCGGCTTCGATGCTGGCCAGCAGCTGCTGCATCATCAGTCTGGAGAGCATGAGGAAGTCGATCGCGCCGTCGACCACGTGCTGGCGCAGCAGGCGCGGCATCGGAAAGCTGTCCTCGTCATCCTCGAAACGGCCAAAGCCCTTGCCGCTGCGCTCGCTGTAGCGGTCGACCAGCTGGTCGACCAGTTGCAGCGCGGCAGGCGAAACCGGGATTTCGGCATCGCGCAGCTGCATCGACGCCGGCCCTTGCGGAGCCTTGATCAGGTGGTGGACGACGAAGTTGCGGAGGACGTGGTCAGCGGTAGACATGCGGGTATCGGATCAGGCCAAACCGCCATTCTCCCACGGACAAGCATCAAAAAAATGGCCAGCCGACAAGGGCTGGCCAGGTTAGGTGCGATGCGAGTTACAGGTACCTGCTCCACATCACGCTCGCCTTCGTACCACCGCTACCGCTACCCGATGTAGAAGTGCAACCGGTACCCGGTGCATAGTCCTGATCCTCACTCACCCCAGTCCTGATGATTTTTACACCGCCATTACCAATGGTTGTCGTACTGGACTGATTTGCACCAACAGTCATCGAGCCATACACCGTCGTCAATGCGCCGTCGAAGTTCACCGCCTTGCCAAGGACGATGTTGCCATGAACCTCCCAACCACTGGACTTCAAACCGTCATCGGTAAGAATCGCCATATTGCCACTCGGCATACCAGTGCGCTCCTTGCCGCCTGAATCAGTCCATTTCTTGAACTTGGACGGTATCGTACTTTTATCGCACAAATTATCCGGATAAAGTGCTCCATCGCAAATGGCGGATGACGTTGAAAAATTAGGAGCATATAGGGGACCGTGGCCACTGCTCGTCAATGTCACCTGACCGACAGCCCAGATCCCGTTGAACAGCGTACGGCTATTGACGACACCATTGATCATCACAGGCCCGTCAAACCATAGAATACCAACGGGCATTGCGTTGATCCCGGTAAAATCCCAACCGGTATTTTTGTTAGTCCCTGCATTTCTGGCACAATGCGCATTTTGCCACTCACATTGTAGAAATGCGCTACCCCCAATAGTTCTCATATCCGTGGTTTTGAGATTGTACGGTCCCGTCGGGATCAGTTCATTGCCAGAGGATTTCTTTACATTTTGAATGAGCAGCATCGGATCGCCCGAACTGGCATCAAAATAGAAAACGTAGTTCGCTTGACTCTTCAATCCGGCAACATTGATCGGCTCGACTCGGGTATCGCAATAGGGAACACCCGGTAACCCCGGCGAAGCATTGCTCACATTGGTGCGCAGATTTGCAAACGCAGTTGGTGTGCTGACAAAGTTCTTGCCCTGCTTCGTCACCAGATAACTTTCACCAACAATCGAGCTGCTGTTTTTAACCGTCAAATCCGATTGATTACCAAGAACCGATACGTTACCGCCTCCCTGCAAAAGATCGATTTTGGAGCCGTACATTTCCACATTGCCAAATGCCTTCAAGGTAGCAAACATACCAATGTTATTAGTTTTCATATAAATATCGTTACCCCACAGCAAATCTGCCGTACTGGGCACGACAACATCAATACGTCCGCCGTATACCGAGTCGAAAACGAGCGTAAAACTGGCCGGCAGCTCCCCTGTACCTGCCAATCTGGTTGCGCTGGTTACGGTAATCACGCCATTGCTGACGCTCACGTTTTTCGCCAGGTCCACCGCAAATTCGGACTTCGACGCATCTGCCATTTTTATGACAATCACGCCGGCGCTAGGCGGTATGATTTTTCCATCCACCTGTTTCATGCCACCGACGATGGTCGTTCCCACCGCCCCTCCCACAGTGACCACATTGGCTTTGAACGCCCCAGCACGGATCGACTTGTACTTGCCGCCCCCCTGCTGCAAATCAACTTCCTTACCCCAAATATCGACATTCACAGGTGCGGTCATGCTTTGAGTGGTAATTTTTCCTTCCGAATAGATTTGCGCGCCATCACCAATTCCGCCGCCCGAAATGGAGATATCGCCCTTGGCACATACGGAAGCATTGGCTTTCGTACCGTGACTAATGGAAAGAAAACCACTCACCGCCACGCTGTCGAGCAGACTTTCCGAAGTAACAATATCCATGTTGCCGCCTGTGTAGCTCACGTCTCCGTTGAAGACGAGTGCATCTTTCGGCAGCTGCCCACAGGTTTGCGAGCCACCAGCGCTTCCTGCGGTAACCGAATACACAACCTTCACTGTCGAAGTCGATTTGGCTCTTGTTCCGTCAGCAGTCGTTCCTGTTACTTCAACCGTCAGTTGTGTCGGCGCGGTGGTACTGTCCGACCCCACGACCTTGGCGGCCACCCCGTCCAGCCCGGTCAACGTCAATGAAAGTGGCGCCGAAGTTGTCGCTGCAGCCAGCGTCTTGACTCCGGCAGCATCGAGATTGGTCAGATATGTCTTGACCACCTCCACACCGGTCCAAGCTTTTACTTGTGCCTGCGTCATTGCATGGGCCGACACCCCCTGCTCCTGAGTGCCGCGCACGTAATACACCGTCCCCAATACCGCCGCAGTCAGCGACAGGCCGGTCAGCAGCAGGATCAGGATCGTCGCGATACCACGTTGCGATGCGGGTCGGGTTCGAAGCATGGGGGTCATGGCGGAGCTCACGAGGCCAGGTGGATGTTGGCGAGGCAGGTGGTGCTGTTCATCTTGAAGTCCGTGCCCGCCGTCGTTGCATTGCTGCTTTGCATCGACAATTGGACGATCAGCCGGACCGGATTGGGGTCGACCGTCGCCGGTGTCGGCGTGGGCGCCTGGATGCCGAACGGCGTGCAGCCCGCGGCGCCGGTCTTGCTGACGCTGATGCTCACCACGTTGGCAAGCACGCCGTCGGGCGCCGTGGCACCCGAGGGCAGGTTCGGCGGGATCAGCCAGGCATCACCCGAGTTGAGCGTGAAGGTACTCCATGCAGTGGAAGCGCTGTTGCAGTTGGCGCCGCTCGCGGTGAAATACTTCAGCCCGCCACCGCTCGGCGCATACAGCAGCGCACAGCTCATTGCGCCGTCATTCATGCGCCAGAACAGTGCGTTGCCGGTCGAAGCCGTCGTCGACAGTGTCTTGGCCGTCGGCGGAGTGCTGGTGCTGTCGGCGACGCTGTCGTAGAGCAGCAGATCCTTGCTCAGGTCGACCGGATCGATGCCATAGCCGGCGCCTTGCAGCGAAGACTGGGCCGACAGGAAGCCCGTAGTCCGGTTGCCGTCCTGCGCAGCGCCGATCTTGCCGGTAACCGTGGTCTTCAGGGTCGTTTTGTACAGCGACATCATCGCCAGCACGATGATCATGGAGATCGTCAGGCCGACCATCATGCTAATGATGGATATCCCGCGCTGGGGGCGCATGGCCGGCATCATGATGCCGGTACCGGGGTCGTGCTGATGACGATCTGGCCGTTGCCGCCCAGCAGCTCCTGCGAGGCTGTTCCCGAATCGATCGAGACCGATACACCGGTCAGGACACTGTTGGCACTCAGCGTGACCGAACTTACGCCCGGCGCGCTCACGGTCACCGCAGCCTTGCTGCAGTTGACCGTGGACGGCAGCGCATTGCTGCCGACAGCAATGCTGGGGCTGGTGCCGCACAGCGCATCGACACCGGTCGTGGCCAGTTTCTCGCGAATGTCCGACACCGCCATGTTCTGGGTATTGGTCAAGCGTTGCCCGACCGCGGCCCGCGAGGCCGCGTAGGTCAGGCCCAGACCGATCGCAGCCATCAGGAGGATGCCGATCAGGGCTTCGAACAGCGCTTCGCCACGCTGGCGGTGCGGGCGGGCACGTTCAGTGCAGATTGCCGGTTGCCGATTCATTGCCGTCACTCACTGTGTAGTTGGACGAAGTCGCCAGCCCCTGTGCGGTCAGGCCAAGCGTCCATGCGGTGTTCGCACCGATCGTGATCGATGTGTTTCCTGATTTGCTCGCCTGCCAGACCGCGTTGCTGGCACCGCAGCTCGACGGTGCGCCTTCGCAGACGAAGAAGCTGTCGCCGGTGAGCGTCAGCACGGCGGCGGTCGCCGTACCGTCCTTGACGCCGTTAGGGTTGCGCAGCGCGATGGCCTTGGCATGGGCGAAGCCCTGCTTCAGCGTGCTTTCGACCTGCTGGACGCGCGCGCTCTGGCCCCAGCGCTGAGTGAACGGGATCCCGACCGCCAGCAACAGCGCAAGAATGGCGATGGTGATGATCAGTTCAATGAGCGTGAAGCCCCGGTGGATCACCACTTGCCCATCCCGCCGCACGCGGCCGTGGAACTGGTCGGAGTTCGGGTGCCGTCGCTTTTCAGCGTCAGCGTGCAACCGTTCATGCCGCCCTTGCCGGTTGCGGTCAGCGTATAGAGCTTGGTCGACGAGCTGTAACCGTACGTGTAGTCGAAGTCGGCATCCTGCGCCGGCGCCCACGACGTCGCCACGACCTTGGTGTCGGACGTCGTCGTCGTCGGGTTGGTCGAAGGCACCGGATAGGACAGCGTCTTCTGGTAGACGTTTTCCACTGCCAGCGACAGGCTCACCAAGTCGGCGCCGGCCGTCTTGGCCTTGGCGCGCTTCACGTAGTTTGAATAGGCGGGCAGTGCGATGCTGGCGAGAATGCCGATGATCGCGATCGTGATCATCAGTTCGATCAGGGTGAAGCCGGCCTCGGCACGTGACCGGATCCGGCCGTTTTGACTCAGAAGCATGTGATTTTTGTCGTGCAAAAACAGGGGATTCGGACAATTTATCACAGCTGTAAGTCAATCACATAAAACCCCAGCAATCCAGGCAAAGACTTTGTGTAAGCGGAGCAATTACGCTGATCTACGGCAAGATTTCGCCATGGCACGCGATCAGATCGCGAGACCAGAAGAGGCCATCCCTTCGTAGCCGGCGCAGAAATTGGTGGAAGTGGTCGACCGCGACATCGCCGTTGCTGCCCATGAAGATGCGTCCAGGTTCGCGGATAAACACATCCCGTACCGACGGACCTTTGCCGTCGGCCTTCCGCGCACCCTCGACCCGATACGCCGCCGACGCGGTGCCGCGACGAATGTCCGTTGCCGGCGACGCGCTAGCCGTTGGCGATGCCGGCGAGCACCTGTCCGGTCGGCCCGGCCTGTGCGGCCGAGCGGCAGTGGCCGGCCTGGTCGTCGAAGAAGAAGTCCGGCCCGAGCGCGGCAAGAAACGGCCCCTTCTCGAGCCCGCCAAGAAACATCGCCTCATCGATCTGGATGTGCCAGTCCATCAGCGTACGGATCGCGCGTTCATGGGCCGGCGCGCTGCGCGCGGTGACCAGCGCGGTACGGATCTTCATCGGCGACTCGGCCGACTGCAGCCGGTGCAGTGCTTCGAGGAATGCCTTGAACGGCCCGGCGGCCAGCGGCTCGCGCGAGTGCGCGGCTTCGTGGGCATGAAAAGCCGGCAGACCATCGGTCTGGAAGACACGTTCGGCGTCATCGGAGAACAGTACCGCGTCACCGTCGAAGGCGATGCGGATTTCGTCGGGATGTTCGGCCGCACGTACCGAGTCCGGATAGACGTGCGCAGCCGGAAAACCGGCGTCGAGCGCCGCGCGGATGTCGTCGGCATTGGCCGACAGGAACAGGTTGGCCTTGAGCGGTCCGAGATAGCGGTACGGTTCGCGCCCCTGGGTGAACACGCCACGCTCGAGTTTGAGACCATGCGCGCCGGCCGAGTGGAAGACCCGCAGCCCGCTGGCCGGATCGTTCCGCGACAGGATCACCACTTCGACCCGATGCTCGCCGTCGGCATTGAACGCCAGCAATTTCTTCACCAGCGGCAGCGCAACGCCGGCGGCGGCGGTTTCCAGCCGCTCCAGCTGCAATGCCATATAGGCAGCGGCCTCGCCCGACTCGAACACGCGGTTCTCTTCCTCGAAGTCGAGCAGCGCGCGTGAAGAAATTGCCACGACCAGCTTGTTATCCAGCGTAAACGGCATCATCTCGATCCGGTTGGCATCCCCACTGCAGTGTAACAGCCCGTCCCGCGCGGGACGGCAGGAGCGCACCATGATCGACCTGTACTACTGGACCACGCCCAACGGCCACAAGGTCAGCATTTTTCTCGAAGAGACCGGCCTCGATTACACGATCCACCCGGTCAACATCGGCAAGGGCGAGCAGTTCGACCCGGCATTCCTGAAAATCGCCCCGAACAACCGCATCCCGGCCATTGTCGACCAGCACCCGGTCGACGGCGGTGCGCCGATTCCGCTGTTCGAATCGGGCGCGATCCTGCTGTATCTGGCCGACAAGACCGGCAAGCTGATCCCGCAGGACCTGCGCGGCCGCAATGCCGCGCTGCAATGGCTGTTCTGGCAGATGGGCGGCCTCGGCCCGATGGCCGGGCAGAACCACCATTTCAGCCAGTACGCGCCGGAAAAGCTGCCGTACGCGATCGAGCGCTACGTGAAGGAAACCGCCCGGCTGTACGCGGTGATGGACAAGCGCCTCGGCGAAGCGGCCTATCTGGCCGGCGACGAGTACAGCATCGCCGACATCGCCGCCTATCCGTGGGTGGTGCCGTACGAACGCCAGGGGCAGGATCTGGCGAACTTCCCGAACCTGAAGCGCTGGTTCGACGCGATCGCCGCGCGCCCGGCAGTGCAGCGCGCCTACGCGAAGGCCGAGGCGATCAACCCGCCCAAGCCGATGGACGAAGCCGAGAAGAAGATCCTCTTCGGCCAGGACGCCGACACCGTGCGCAAACACTGATCGGTCCACGCGGCCCGTCCGCCGTGGGCGGGCCGGATGCTTCGCTCAGCCCGGCATGCCCATCGCCGGATCGCTGTTGCTGTGCCTGCCGGTTTCAATCCGGCCGGCAAAGCGCCGGGAGAAACCGCCCGCCGCGCTGACGCTGAAGTCGTACCAGCCGCCCGTCCATCCCAGCTGCCAGTGCTGTTCGATCTGCATGCCCGCCGGGACGTCGAACACCCACGGGCCGTCCTGCCGGTAGGCATTGGGCCTGACCGTGAACGTGCACGCGGCGGTGCCGGTGTTCAGCATGGTCAGGTACACCGCGTTGCCGGCCACCTCGTAACAGACCCGGATTTCCGGATTCGCGCCACCGGCGGCAACCACAGCGGTATCGCCCTGGAAACCGCGGTGAAAACCGTTCGGCCCGAGCACCCACAGGTCGTACTTGCCCGCGTCGTTGCGCAGCGTGTCCCACAGGTCGTCGAGCTGTTTGCCCGCTTCCACGGTATAGCGGCGCGGTATCCGGTCCAGATGCAGCCGGTCGTACACGTGGAACACAGCGCCGGCAGTCCCGGTATTGCTGAAGATCAGCCGTACGCCGCCCACCGCCGTATCGGCACGGGCGCTGACATGCAGCTCGTACGGCAGCGCGCGTGATGGCCGCACGCCCGGCTGCTGCACCGGACGTTGCTGCTGCGCTTCGGCCGGCAGCGCGACCTGCGCCAGCGCCTGCTGCTGGGCGCGGATCGTGTCCGCCTGGCTGCGGGTCAGCGCCGGCATGGCCGGCAGCTTTTCGGTGTTCGGATTGACGAAGTTGAACGCCGAAGTCAGATCGCCGCACACGGCGCGGCGCCAGGCGGAAATGTTCGGCTCGAACACGCCGAAACGCTGTTCGAGGAAGCGGATCACCGAAGTGTGGTCGAACACCTGCGAGTTCACCCAGCCGCCGCGGCTCCACGGCGAAATCACGTACATCGGCACCCGCGGCCCGGGGCCGTAAACGCGCTTGTCCGGCGCCGGCTGCGATGTCGTGCCCGGCGCGACCGGGTGGGTATAGCGCTCGAACGCATCGTCGACCGTCGACAGCCCGGCACTGCTGCCGTCCGGATTCAGCGACGGTGCCGACGGCGACGGCACGTGATCGAAGAAACCGTCGTTCTCGTCGAAATTGACCAGCAGCACCGTGCGGCTCCACACCTCGGGATTCGCCGTCAGCGCTTCAAGCACCTGCTGGATGTACCACGCGCCCTGGATCGGGCTGGACGGGCCGGGATGCTCGGAATACGTGGCCGGTGCGACGATCCACGACACTTGCGGCAGGCTGCCGGCGGCGACGTCGGCACGCAGGCTGTCGAGAAAGCCGCCGTCGGGCATGGTGTTGCCCACCCCCTTGTAGAGCGGACTGATCGCGTCATGCCCCGCCGCATACGGAATGTAGGGGCTGCCGGCGGAGGTATTGCCGATTGCCTCGTTGGCCTTGCGGTACTGGCGGAAGCCGGCCAGCGGGTTGTCGCCGAAGTTCTCCGGCAGGTTCTGGTACACCTTCCAGCTGACGCCGGCCTGCTGCAGGCGCTCCGGGTACGTCGTCCACGTGTAGCCGGTGCCAGACGGACCGAGATCGTCCCACTCGTTCACCACCGCCGCCACGCCGGCACCGGTCGGGCCGTTGGTGCCGGTCCAGAGGAACAACCGGTTGGGGTTGGTGCCGGCATGCACGCTGCAATGGTAGGCGTCGCACAGCGTGAACGCATTGGCGAGGGCAAACTGGAAGCCCAGCTCCGCCTCCTTGTAATACCCCATGGACGCATTGGTCTTGTAACGCGGCCACTGGTTCATGCGCCCGTCGTCCCACGCCGTGTGGGCATCACCCCACGAATGCGGCGTGCCGCTGACGCGCTGCGCATTGCCCTTGCTGCTGTCGAGGTGGTACGGCATCACCACCCGCGTGCCGTTGCTTTGCTCCCAGACCGACTTGCCGCCGGCAACGGGAATGCTGAAACGGTCGCCGAAGCCGCGCACGCCCGGCAGCGTGCCGAAGTAATTGTCGAACGAACGGTTTTCCTGCGTCAGGATCACCACGTGCATGACGTCGTTGATCGTGCCGGTGGCGTTGTTGGCGGGAATCGCCAGCGCCCGGCGGATCGCCGGCGGAAACATCGCCATCGTCGAACCGATGGCCGCGGCCTGAAGGAATTTGCGTCGATTGAAGGTCGTCATGATCTGCTTTGGATGGCGGCGGGCAGGACGGTCGCCTGCCCCGCAAGGTCAGGGGGCGCAGTGCTTCTGCGGCTGCGATGCATTCGGCGGCACCGGCGTCGGGGTCACCGGAATCGGCACCGCCGTGGGCGCCGGTGACGGCGCGGGCGACGGTGCCGCCCCTGCGCTGTCGTCATTGCCGCCGCACGCGGCCAGCGACAGGCTCAGGGTGGTCGCCGCCAGCAGGCGGCCCGCACTCGGGAAGAAGGGCGTGGGTGTCATCGTGTGTTCCGCTTAGGGGTTGAGCGTGGTCAGCGAGCGGTTCGATGCGTAGATCGAACGCAATTCGGTCAGCGTCAGCACGCGCGACCACACCGCGAAGTCGTTGAACTCCATCCGGCCGCGCGGGGTGGCGCAGCTGGGCGTGCCGCAGTTCCGCTTGTAGTACTGGCCGGTGCCGTCCTCGTTCAGGCCCAGTACACCCAGACCCTTGAGCTTGCTGATGTCGGTATTGGCGATGGCCTTGTTCTCGGTCTTCTGCTCGCCGATGACCGGGTCGAACAGGTAGGCGCTCATTTTCTTGTTCGCCGCGTCGACGCTCAGCGCCAGATACGCCCACTGGTTGGCGCTGAAGCGGGAGCCGCCGATTTCGTCGCGCACACCGCCGCTGCCGATGTTGAAGCGCACCTCGCAGCCGGTGAACATGCCCAGCGCGATGCCGGCATTCGAGCCGCTATCGTAGTTCTTGTTGGACACGATGGCCGCGCCGTTGCCGGTGCCCATGACGCAGTCGGTCCGCAGCCAGAAGCCGATGGTGAACTGCGGCAACCCGGCAAAGTCGGCACCGTTCTGCACCAACTTGTAGCCGGTACTGCCGCCGGCATCGGCGACCGTCCCGTCGATCCGGAGTGCCTTGGCGCCGAAGGCATCGGCGACGAGGCTGCCGCTGTCGACACCGATGGCCCAGTTCTGCAGCACCGATCCGTTGCGGGCATCGGTGATGCCGCCGTCGAAGCCGTAGAAGTACAGCAGGCCGTTGGTGAGCGTGCGTTCGAGCACGACCGGTTTGACGTAGTCGAGCTGCGCCAGCAGGGAGACCGGAATCCCGTTCGCCACCACCGTGTAGTTGAAGCGGTACAGCCCCGACGCAGCCTGCGCGACGCTGCTGTCGGTGTATGCCGTCGTATCGCCGGGCAGCGTTTGCAGCTTCAGGCCGTCGCGCCAGATTTCGATGCTGCGGCTGGCGTCGGAAAACGAGCGCCAGCCCAGTTGCACGCTCGCGTGATCGCTGCCGGCCTTGCCGCGCAGTTGCGCCACCGCCGGATCGGCGAGCAGCGGGGCGCCGTCGATGGCGTGGCCGGCCAGCGCCGGCTGCGCACCGGCAAACGCCAGCACCGTCGGGGTGATGTCGGCCAGGCTGGCGCGGGCGTAGAGCGCGTCGAAACTGTCCGGCGCCGCATCGTCGCTGCCGAGCAGCGCGTTGCCGTCGCGGTTGAGCGCGATGAAGGTCAGCGCGTTGTCGAGCACCGGCAAGCCGTCGCTGCTGCCGGTTTTGGCCAGGCCGTGCGCCGCGGTGACGACGATCAGCCAGTCTTCACCTGGATTGGCCGCGGTCCGTTGCGCCACCGCAGCCTGCAGGCGCCCGACGGCCGCGTCCAGATTGCCGAGCACGTTGCGGTAGCCCTGCTGGAAGCCGCTGCTGGCAGCCGCATCGGCAGGTGAATGGAACTGCGCGTAAACCAGATCGTAACCGTCGCGGATCCGGGCGCTGGCGCCATCGGCGACACAGCTGTCGACCCCGGCGCAATCGGTGAGGCTGTCCAGCCGGCCGGCGTTCTGCTCGCGTGCCAGCAGCTGCGCCAGTGCCGGCGATCCGGTCACGCCGGCCGTTTTCGCGCTGCGGCCGTCCTTCAGCAGCTTGAAGACGCTGTCGGCCTGCATCGCCTGGCCCGGTGCATCCGAGCGGACCTGGTGGCGGTTGGCCCAGCTGCCGGTCAGCAGGGTCGCCCAGCCCGGTGCATCGAGCGTGGGCTGCTGCGTCAGCGTGCCGTTCACGCCGCCGCTGTAGGCAGGCCGCGCCTTGAGCGTGGCGAGATTGGGCAAGCGCCCCTGTGCGATGCCTTCCTTCAGCTGCGGATAGGTCAGCCCGTCCAGCTCGACCAGCAGCACCTTCCGTGCCGCGACCGAAGGCGCCGGAGTCGGGACGGGCGTCGGCGCCGGTGTCGGGCGGCCATCGGGCATCGTCGTCCCGCCAGTCTGGCCCTCGTCCCCGCCGCCACATGCCGCCAGTGCGGCCACCAGCACCAGCGCGCATCCGGCGCGAACCTGTTTCTTCCACAACATGTGCTGCTCCCTTCGACGCGCCCGCAGACCGGTTCGCAAGTGATGGAGTCGGCCGACTCCGCTTGCGCCCCAGCTTAGGGAGGCAGCACGTCAGCATCATTGCCATCGCCGAAGATGGACTGATGCCGGTATTGGCAAAACTCGGGCTCAGCCGCCGACGGGATGCACGTGTTCGAGGAAGGCCTGCAGCAGCCGGGAGCCGGCCCGCTCCTTCAGGTGGTAAAGGTATTCGGACAGTTGCGGCGCGGCGGCGGCAAAGGGAATCGCCCGCAGCTCGGGGTGTTGCGGCACCTCCGACTGCGGCAGCAGGCTGCAGCCCATTTCCCGGTGGATGGCCGCAATGATCGCTTCGCGGCTGCCGATCACCATTGCCGGTGCCGGCACGATGCCGGCCGTGGCCAGCGCCGCTTCGGTCGCCTTGCGCGTCATCGAGCCTTCCTCGCGCAGCAGCAGCCGCACCGCACGCAGCGCGTCGAGCGTGACCGAGGCACTGCGCGCCAGCGGATGATTGCGGTGCACCACCAGCAGCAGCGGATCACGGGCCAGCAGCACGCGGGTCAGCCGCGCGTCGTCGATCGCGTGCGACGACACGGCGATGTCGAGCCGGTGGTCGACGAGCATGTCGATGATCTGCTGCGAGTTGCCGACGTCGAGCGTGATGCGCAGCTGCGGATTCGCCCGGCCGAAGGCATCGATGCTCGACAGGATGTAGTGCGGGCCGGTAACGCCGACGCGCAAATGGCCGGTACGCAGGTCGCCGGCGTTGCGCAGCGCGAAATCCGCATCGCCGAGATGGCGCATCAGCCCTTCGGCCATCGGCAGCAGGCTGACGCCGGTTTCGGTCAGGTCCAGCCGGCTGCCGCGCCGGTGGAACAGCGCCACGCCGTAGGCCTCTTCCAGCTGGCGGATCCGGCTGGTCACCGTCGGCTGGCTGACGTTCAGCCGTTTGGCGGCGATGGTGACGCTGCCCTGGCGCGCCACTTCGAAAAACGAGGACAGCAGGATCGACAGCATCGGCGCCACCGCGGGACAAAACCGGCAGCGTAAACGGCGAATGTGACAGCCGGCGCGGTGCGCAAGGCCACCGCGCCGGTCAAACGGCAGATCAGTACAGCGGCGTGCCGGCGCTGTAGGCCGACTTGAACGATGCCCAGTCCAGCGCGACCTGATCGGCGTAGCTGAACGCGAACGACACGATCTCGGCCTGCAGCCCGCTCTTGCTGGTGACCGCAGTGCTGATTTCGGCGTCGATACCGTACGGCACCACGGTGTTGTCGTAGTCCTTGTCCGCCAGCGCATGCGCGCTTGCCAGCGCCTGGCCGACATAGGTCATCGCGGTATTGAGCTTGCTGCTCGACGACAGCTGCGTGGTGTCAAAGTCCTCCTGGAACGGCGACTTCTCGCGGATGAAGTAAGGCTGGCCGTTGATCGTCGTCGAACCGACCAGCACGTCGGCATTCAGCACCTGTGCCTTGGCGGTCCGGGCGACGCGGTTGCCCTCGTTGCCGGCATACGCCGACGACGGCAACTGGCCCGGCAGCACCGTGGCGACCGCGCTGGTCGTCGACTGCTTCACTTCGAGGATCACGTCGTCGCTGGTCGAGGTGGTCGGGCCTTCGATCAGGATGTAGTAGCGCAAGCGGCCGAGGCTGCCGGTGCCCGAACCGAGCTTCTGGTGGATGTCCTTCACCGTGTAGTAGCTGGCCGCGTACTGCTTGGACGCGGCGATCGACGCGATGTAGGCCGGCACCGCGCCGGCGATCATGCTGTAGGTGCCGCTGGTGACGGCGACCAGATCGGACTTGTTCTGGAAGGTACGCGTGCTGCCCGAGACGCTGGTGTACTTCGACAGCAGGTCGGCGCGGGTATTGCCGTTGGCGTCGTCGATATTGGTCTTCACGTAGCCGCTGGTGCCGCCGCTGACGAGCTGGAAGGTCTTCTCGTCGTCGTTGCCCTTGAACGCGGCCAGCTTGTCGACATAGGCGCCGACGAGGGTGTTGATCGCCGTGGTGATGTTGCTGTCCGAAATGCCGTTCTCGCGACCGGCGAGAACGACGCTGGTCGCCATCCGGCGCAGGTCCCACACGTACTGGCCCAGATAGCCTTCGTCGAAATCGTTGACGGTGAAGACCGACTTGCCGCTGCTGTCGCGCTGCGCGCCGACGTTGGCCAGATGCGTGTCGCCGCCGAGCCAGGTGAAGGCGGTATTGCTGCTGGTGTAGCTGGATGCCGGCAGCGTCGTCGTGTCCTTGAAGAAGATGTGGTTAGTGCCGCGATAGAAGTAGAACGCGCTGCCGTTCATCTTGCTCATCTTGGTCGCCAGCTCGGCGCTGGCCTGCGCCGCATACGGATGGTTGTAGTTGTAGATTTCGGTGGTGACGAAGGACGGACGCGACGTCGCGGCAAAGGCGGCCGGAACGGCCAGGGTCAGGGCAAGAACGAAGGACTTGTAGTGCACGGGCTCACTCCGGTGGTTTCTGCTTTTGCGGCGGCGCCGTCCAATGCAGATATTAGGGAAAGCACGTATTCGACCAAGCACAGATGACACGCCGGCGACGCAGGCATGACAAACGCATTGCAGCGTCGGTAACTGGCAAAGGCCGGCCACCGGTCGGCCTTTGCGGGTAAGCCGCTACTTATGCGCTAAGCCGGGTAACGCGCGCCCGGCGCGATCGGTATCAGGAGACGTACGATGCACACGATCACCCCCTTCCTGTGGTTCGACGGCAACGCCGAGGCTGCGGCCGAGTTCTACGTGTCGGTCTTCCCGGACTCGCGCATCACCGAAACGCTGCGTTACGGCGAAGGCATGCACTTCCCGACGGGTACGGCACTGACGGTCGGCTTCGAGCTCGACGGCCAGCGCTTCACCGCGCTCAACGGCGGCCCGCAGTACACCTTTTCGCCGGCCACGTCCTTCGTCATCCATTGCGATGGTCAGACCGACATCGACCGCTACTGGGCGGCCCTCGGCGACGGCGGCCAGGTCCAGCAATGCGGCTGGCTGACCGACCGATTCGGCGTCACCTGGCAGGTGGTGCCGCGCGACATCGCAGCGCTACTCGGCGGCGACGATCAGGCCGCCGCCGGCCGGGCGATGCAGGCCCTGATGACGATGACGAGGATCGACATTGCCGCGTTGCGGGCCGCAAGGGCCGGCGGATAAAATTTCCGATATATTTCGAAAACCTGATGCACAAAGAAATATTTGGAGATGCCGTGTCGACGTACCAGCTCGCCCAACTCAACATCGCCACGCTGCTGGCCCCGCTCGATTCGCCCCAGCTCGCCGGCTTCGTCGACGCGCTCGACCGGATCAACGCGCTGGCCGAAGCGACGCCGGGCTTCGTGTGGCGGCTGAAGGACGAAGGCGGCGACGCCACCGCGATCCGCCACTTCGGCGACGACGTCATCGTCAACATGTCGGTCTGGAACGGCATCGACGCCCTGCACGACTACGTTTACCGCTCGGACCACGCGCAGATCTTCAAGCGCCGGCGCGAGTGGTTCGCCAGGATGGCTGATGCCTACATGGTGCTGTGGTGGGTTCCCGCCGGTCACGTGCCGACGCTGGCCGAAGCGGCCGGGAAGCTGGCCTTGCTGCAACGGCTCGGTCCGACACCGGATGCGTTCACTTTCCGCGATCCCTGTCCGCCGCCGGATGCCGTCGGTACGCAAACGGCGGCAGATGTCCTGCCGTAAAACAAAAGCGCCGCAATGCGGCGCTTTTTCTTCGGGCGGATGTCCGGTCAGACTTCGACGGTCGGCGAATCCGGGCCGTTCTTCTTGACCGACTCGATGCCGTTTTCCATCGCGGCCTTGCTGCTGTAATACTCGCTGCGGCCTATTTCCTGATGGTTGGCCGCCTTGAGGATGAAGTACGGCTCGCCGTTCTTGTTCTCGCGACGCTCGTAACGCTCTTCGAGCGGCGAGTTGGTCTTGACCGACTCGATGCCGTTCTCGGCCGCGGCCTTGGAACGGTACAGTTCGCTGGTGAGAATCACCTGGCCGTTGGCGGCCTTGAGGTTGAACATGTGCTGGCCGTCCTTGGCCAGTTTGAGTTCGTATTTTCCCGACATTGTTGCCCTCCTGATCGAAATGGCCCAAACCATACTGAGCGGAATAAACATCGTTGGCGCCCGCGTTGCGGGGTGCACATTAAAGTATGGGAAAGGAGGGTCATCATGCAACTGATGTATTTCCTGCTGGCGACAGCAATCGGGCTTGTCATTCCGCTGCAGGCGGCCGTCAACAATCATGTCAGGCTGCTGATCGGTGGCAGCACGGTGCTCGCGGCGCTGGTGTCGTTCGGCGTCGGTACGATCACGCTGGGTCTGGCCGCGCTGCTCACCGGCCAGCGTTGGGCCGGACTCGCCAATCTGTCCAATGCCAGCGCGTGGCAACTCGGCGGCGGCGTGCTCGGCGCCTTCTTCGTGTTCGGCTCGACGCTGATCGCCCCGCGCATCGGTGTGGCGGCGATGATTTCGCTGATCATCGCCGGTCAGGTCTGCGCCTCGCTGCTGTTCGACCGCTTCGGCCTACTCGGCATGCCGCTGCGCGAGGTCGGCGGCTGGCGGCTGCTCGGCGCGCTGCTGGTAGTGATCGGCGTCGCGCTGGTCAACTTCGGCGACCGGCTGCCGCGCTGATACAACGGTGTCATTTTTTACCGTGCACCGGTGTGCAAACTGCCGGGATTTTCGCAACGGACCGCGCGATCATCCACCGCATGAACACGACCTTCCGCCACCTCGGCACCACCTTCGCTCCGCTGATCGGCATCGCCTTCGCCACGTTGCTCACCGTCGGCCTGCTGCAGCTCGCACGCCAGCAACTGGTGCACAAGCCCGTGCTGCAGGATGCGGCGATCAAGCTCACCGACACGCAGCTCGCGTCGGCCGCCGACTGGATCGCCGCGCATCGCGGCACCGATTACAAGCAGGAAGCCGGCAAGCCGTGGGCGATCGACAATGGCTGACCCCGTGACCGTCGCGCATGAAAAAACCCGCCATCAAGGCGGGTTTTTTATTGGCCGGCGTGTCGCTCAGCCCTCGATGCCTTCGAGCATCTTCTGCAGTTCGCCCGATGCGAACAGCTCTTTCATGATGTCCGAACCGCCAACGAACTCGCCCTTGATATAGAGCTGCGGAATCGTCGGCCAGTTGGCGAATTCCTTGATGCCCTGACGGACTTCCGGATCTTCGAGCACGTTCACCGCGGCGAACGACACGCCACAGTTCTTGAGGATCTGCACCGCACCGGCGGAGAAGCCGCACATCGGGAATTGCGGCGTGCCCTTCATGTAAAGCACGACCGGGTTAGCGGTTACGGTCTGGCGAATGGTGTCTTGTGCGCTCATGGCTGCCTCGAAAACTCGATTGATTTACTCGGGTAATTGTACTGGCTCGCGCATCGGTCAAGCAAGACGACCGCCGCTGACCCGGTCGAGCCCAGCCAGATCGGTCCATGTCTGCACGTCGGCAAAGCCGGCTTCGGCCAGCAGCGCCCGGCTCGCCGGACCCTGATCGAAGCCGTGTTCGAACAGCAACCAGCCGCCCGGAGCCAGATGATCACCCGCGCCTTCGACAATGCTGCGGATGTGCGTGAGGCCGTCGGCAAAATCGGTCAGCGCGCCCTGCGGCTCGAAGCGCAGGTCGCCCTGCACCAGATGCGCATCGCCGGCGACGATGTACGGCGGGTTCGAAACGATGACGCCGAAGGTCTGCCCTGCCAGCGTCGCGTACCAGTCCGACAGGTAAAGCACGACGTTCGCACCGAGCGCCTTTGCGTTGCCGCGTGCCACCGCCAGCGCATCGTCGCTGATGTCGACGGCGCTGACGTCGAGGTCGGGACGTTCAAGCTTGATCGTCACCGGAATGCAGCCCGAGCCGGTGCCCAGATCGACGACGCGCGCGCCCTGCCCGGCACGTTCGAGCGCCAGTTCGACCAGCAGCTCGGTTTCCGGACGCGGGATCAGCACGGCCGGGCTGACGGCAAAATCGCGGCCGTAGAATTCGCGCACGCCGACCAGATACGCCACCGGCTCGCCGTTGCGGCGCCGCGCCACCAGCGCCTCGAACGCGGCGATCCGTTCCGCCGGCAGCACGTCGTCGCCGTGGCCGATCAGCCAGGCGCGGCCGACCTGCAGCGCATGCTGCAGCAGTACGCGGGCGTCGATGGCATCGAGTCGGGCATCAGCAAGCAGTTGTCGGGGTGTGGTCATCAAGGGTGGCCGGTGCGGCGGGATCGAGCTGCAGGCGCCGTGTCGGCTGCGCCACGCGCGCGCCATGCAGGGCAATGATGGCCATGATTTCGACCAGCACCACCTGCTTGACGCGATGGAACTCGACCCAGTTGGTCGTGTGCGTGAAACAGTAGACGAAGAACTGCAGCGACGATTCGCCGAAAGTATCGAAATTGACCATCAGTATCTGGCTGTCGTCGATGTCCGGATGCGCGATCAGCATCGCGCGCACGTCGTCGAGCAGCGCCGGTACCACGTCGATGTCGTCATAGCGCAGGCCGATCGTTTCGCGGATGCGGCGATGGCTCATGCGCGACGGATTTTCGACGCTGATGGTCGTGAAGGCGGAATTGGGCACGTACAGCGGCCGCTTGTCAAAGGTGCGGATCGTCGTCAGCCGCCAGCCGATCTCCTCGACCACGCCCTCGATATCGCGGTCGGGCGAGCGGACCCAGTCGCCGACGCCGAACGGCCGGTCCAGATGGATCATCACGCCGCCGAAGAAATTGGCCAGCAGGTCCTTGGCGGCAAAGCCGACCGCGATCCCGCCGACGCCGCCGAACGCCAGCACGCCGGAGATCGAAAAACCCAGCGACTGCAGCGCCACCAGCGCGGCGGTCACCAGCACCGACACGCGCAGCAGCCGGCTGACCGCCATCGTCGTGGTCGGATCGGCGCCGGGGCGGCTGGCCAGCAGCGCCCGCGCGGCGCGATCGATGAAGCCGACCAGGAACCAGCTGATCAGCACGATCACCGCCAGCACCCGCAACGGCGGCACATACTGGAACACTTCGGACACCGCATGCGGTTCGGCCAGACCGGCCGCCACCGACAGGCCCAGCACCCACACCAGCCACGCCAGCGGCCGGTGCGCGGCACCGATCAGTGCGTCGTCCCAGTACGTCTGCGTGCGCTGCGCCAGCCGGCTCGTCAGCCGGGTCAGCGCAAGCCGGACCAGTGCGTTGGCAAACACGGTGACGAGGACGACGGCAAACACCTCGTACACCCATGTGTCGTTGCGGTAGATCGTCTGCATCCATTGCCAGACGGCACTATCGGCCATGCTTCCTCCCTCGGTCATCGCGGCTCATCCTCTGGATGACCCGGCGTTTCGCGCGGGCGTTCCCGGTCTTATTACCGGCAACGTCGTCCTGCGGCGGCGATCAGGTGAGAAACAGCGTCGCCAGACCGAGAAAAATGAAGAAGCCCATGCTGTCGGTCATTGCCGTCAGCAGCACGCTCGAACCGTAGGCCGGATCACGGCCTAGCTTCTGCATCGTCACCGGCACGAGAATGCCGACCAGCGCCGCGACCTGCAGGTTGAGCACCATTGCCGCCATCATCACCGCGCCGAGCGCCCACTGGCCGTACAGCGCAAACGCGATCAGGCCGAGCACGCTGCCCCAGACGACGCCGTTGAGCAGCGCGATGCCCAGCTCCTTGACGATCAGCCGGGTCGAATTGCCCGGCGTGATGTGGCCGAGCGCCAGGCCGCGGATGATCAGCGTGATCGTCTGCGTGCCGGTATTGCCGCCGATGCCCGAAACAATCGGCATCAGCGTGGCGAGCGCCACGAGATGGGCGATGGTCGATTCGAATGCACCGATCACCCGGCTGGCGAGGAAGGCGGTACAGATGTTCACCGCCAGCCACGGCCAGCGGTTCTGCGTCGACTTCCAGATGCTCGAGAACAGGTCTTCGTCCTTGAGGCCGGCGAGCGACAGCGATTCGGAGTCCTCGCGCACGACGTCGAGCATGTCGTCGACGGTCAGCCGCGCGATCACCCGGCGGTTGGCATCGACCACCGGCGCCGACACGAGGTCGTAGCGGTCGAACGCGTTGACGGCGTCGTCGACGCGGTTGTCCGGGCTGAAGGTGACGACCTCGCGCGCCATCACCGCGCCGACCTGCTGCCGGGGCGGATTCAGCAGCAGCTTTTCCAGCGACAGCACGCCGACCAGCGTGCGGTCGCGCTCGACGACGAAGAGCTTGTCGGTATTTTCGGGCAAGGCGGCAAAGCGCCGCAGGTAACGCAGCACCGTCGCCAGACGGACGTCGGCGCGGATCGTCACCATGTCGAAGTCCATCACCGAACCGACTTCATCGTCGCGGTACGACAGCGCGCTCTGCACCTGCGCGCGTTCGGCCGGTTCGAGTGCGCCCATGACTTCGGACAGCACGTGTTCGGGCAGGTCGGGGGCGAGGTCGGCCAGGTCGTCGGCGTCGAGCGTGCCGGCGGCGGCGACGATCTCGGTGCTGTCCATGCCTTCGAGCAGCGATTCGCGCACCGCGTCGGAGACTTCGAGCAGGATTTCGCCGTCGCGCTCGGCGCGCACCAGCTCCCACACGGTCAGCCGGTCTGGGCGCGGCAGTGCTTCAAGGATCTGGGCGATGTCGGCCGGATGCAGCCGCTCCAGCCTGAGCGACAGTTCGGCGAGATTCTGCTTGTGCACCAGCTGCTCGACGAGATCGTGCTTGGCCATCGCCTGCTTGTGCACCATGCCTTCGATCAGCCGGTGCCGCTGCAGCAATCGTTCGATCTGCTGCAGTGTCTCCTGAAAGTTTTCCCTCGTCTTTCGGCCTACGTTACTCATGAGACAGCCATCCTGAAATCCGCGCGCCGAGTGTAGCAGATCACCACGACGCGACTTGTGCACTGCGCTTATAATCGCGCGGCTTGTCGATGCAACCGGAGGATCATTCGTGCTGTCTGCTTTCGTACTGTCGCAAGGCCGCCTGATCCAGATTCCGATCGAATCGGCGGCCGATCTCGCCCGTCCCGAAGTGTTCTGGGTCGACCTCGTCGACCCGACCGACGCCGAGCGCGACCTCGTCGAGTCGGTGTTCCGCTACGAGCTGCCCGAGGACGAAGACCTCGAGGACATCGAGGAATCGGCACGTTGCTACGTCGACCACGCCGGCCTGCACCTCAACTCCTATTTCCTGCATCAGGACAGCGAAGGTGCGGCGAACGTCACCGTCTCCTTCCTGCTCAACCGCGGCCGCCTGCTGACGATGCGTCAGGAGGAGCTCGCCGTGTTCCGGCTGTTCCGGCTGCGCGCGCGCGTCCAGCCCGGCTTCGTCGAGAACGCCGAGGACGTGCTGCTCGGCATCTACGCGGTCGCGGTCGAATACGACGCCGACGTGCTCGAAGGCGTGTACACCAAGCTCGAAAGCGTCAGCGCCCGCGTGCTCAAGGGTGGCGACGCGCTGAACGACGAGGGCATGGCCGAGACGGTGTCCGACATCGCCCAGCAGGAAGACATCAACGGCAAGGTGCGGCTGGACCTGATGGATACGCGCCGCTCGCTGTCCTTCCTGCTCCGCAGCCGCTCGCTCAACCACGAGCAGGAAACCGACCTGCGCGAGATCCTGCGCGACCTCGAATCGCTGAACAACCACACCGCCTTCCTGTTCGACAAGATCAACTTCCTGATGGACGCGGTGATGGGGCTGATCAACCTGGCGCAGAGCAAGATCATCAAGATCTTCTCGATCGCCTCGGTGGTGTTCCTGCCGCCGACGGTGATCGCGTCGACCTACGGGATGAACTTCCAGATGATGCCCGAGCTGAACTGGGAGCTCGGTTACCCGTTTGCGATCGCGCTGATGATCCTCTCGGGCATCGCACCGTACTGGTTCTTCAAACGCAAGGGCTGGCTGTAAACGTCAAGTCCGCAGGCAGCCGCTTGCGCAAAGCCTCTCCGGCTTCGTCCTGACCTGAAGATAAAAACTTCAACTGATTATATGTAATAAATATTTAAGTATTATTTGGAATATGTCATTTGGGCATACCCTGCGCAGCTGTTTACATACATGCACAGGAAGCCTGCCATGCCGCACCCGACCCGCCCCCGCCACACGCTGATCACCGCCGGCCTGCTCGCCGCCCTGCTCGGCACCGCCCACGCCGACGTGACGCTGCTGAACGTGTCCTATGATCCGACCCGCGATCTGTATCAGGACATCAACAAGGCCTTTGCCGCCAAATGGAAGCAGGACACCGGCGAAACCGTCACGATCAAGCAGTCCCACGGCGGCTCGGGCAAGCAGTCACAGGCGGTGATCGCCGGCCTCGAAGCCGACGTGCTGACGCTGGGTCTGGCGCCCGACATCGACGACGTCGCCACCAAGACCCGCCTGCTGCCGGGTCACTGGCAACAGCGGCTGCCGCTCGCCAGCGTGCCGTACTACTCGACGGTCGCCTTCCTCGTCCGCAAGGGCAATCCGAAGGCGATCCACGACTGGGGCGATCTGGTCCGGCCCGGCCTGCAGGTGATCACGCCCAATCCCAAGACCTCGGCCAGCGGCCGCTGGAACTATCTGGCCGCCTGGGCCTGGGCGCTGAAGCAGCCCGGTGGCTCGCAGCAGAAAGCCAGGGCCTATGTCGCCGAGCTGTACAAGCACGTGCCGGTGCTCGATTCGGGCGCACGCGGTTCGACGACGACCTTCGTCGAACGCGGCCTCGGCGACGTGTTGCTGGCGTGGGAAAACGAAGCGCTGCTGGCACTGAAGGAACTCGGCCCCGACGATTACGAGATCGTCACGCCGCGCAACAACATCCTCGCCGAACCGCCGGTGGCGTGGGTCGACCGCAACGTCGACAAGCACGGCACGCGCAAGGTGTCGGAAGCCTATCTGAAGTTCCTCTACACCCCGGCGGCGCAGGACATCATCGCGCGCAACTACTACCGGCCCACCGACGCACGTGCCGCCGCCAAGTACGCCAAGCAGTATCCCAAAGTGACGCTGTACAAGGTCAGCGACGTGTTCGGCAGCTGGCCGCAGGCCGTTGCGACGCATTTTGCCGACGGCGCCGTGTTCGACCAGATTCGCGCGGCACGGTAAACCGCGATGATCAAGACGACGACAAAAGCGCGGCCCGCATCGCGGGCCCGCCGGGCCGGCGCGTGTCTGGCGATGATCCTGGCCGGTTGCGCCTTTGGCGCACAGGCCGGCGCCGTTCGCACGCAGGACATCAACAATGCTGCGCAGCTGCGAATGCTGGCCCAGCGCACGGCCAAGCTCTCGCTGCAGATCCGCCTCGGCGTACGCACTGCCGACGCCACCGGCAAACTCGGGGAGAGCATCCGCCAGTTCGACAGCCTGCTGGGCCAGTTGCAGAAGGTCGGCAGTGACGACCCGACGCTGGAACGCGCACTGGACGCGGTCGCCTACAACTGGGAGACACTGAAGACCCAGTTGTCCGAACGCGACCCGGACCGGATCAACCAGGCCAGCGAGGAGCTGACGATGACCATCCTGCGGGCGACACGCACGCTGGAAAGTCATGCCCCCAACGAAACCGGCAAGCTCGTCTCGCTGGCGGTGCAGGAAAACACGCTGTCGCAGCGGATGGCCAAGCTCTACTTCCTCAGCCAGCTCGGTCGCCAGACCCGGCCGGAGGTCGAGGTGACGCGGACGCGTTTCGCCGCGGTGTTCAAGCAGCTGACCGACGCCCCCGGCAACACGCCACGCGCGACCAGCCTGCTGGCGCTGGCCAAGGACCAGTGGTTTTTCTACGAGCAGGCGCTGAAGGCGCCGCCCGGCAAGGACAAGGTCTATCTTGAGAATGTGGCGACCACCTCGGAACGCATCAGCGAAATGATGGAAGCGGTCACCACGCATTACACGCGCCAGAACGGCACCAGCCGCCAGCCGTGAACGCCGGTTCCCGCCCGTCATTGCATCCGGTCGCGATGCGGGTGGTTGATTCCGTCACCATTGTCCCCATATGCTGGCCTCTGACTTCGTAAGACAGGACTGCGCCATGAGCGTCCCCCATCTGACGACCGCGCTGAGCGGCCCCTTGCTCGAACTCGAACGCCGCATCCTCGAGTCGCAGTCTGAAATCGAGCACTGGTTCCGCAACCAGTGGCAGGAGTACACGCCGCCGTTCTACGGCTCGGTGGACCTGCGCAATGCCGGCTACAAGCTCGCCCCGGTCGACATGAACCTGTACCCGGGGGGCTTCAACAACCTGAACCCCGAGTTCCATCCGCTGGCAGTGCAGGCGGCAATGAGCGCGCTCGAGAGCTTCTGCCCAGACGCCAAGCGCCTGCTGCTGATCCCGGAAAACCATACCCGCAACCAGTTCTACCTGCAGAACGTTGCCGCGCTGGCCAAGATCCTGCGCCAGGCCGGGCTGAAGGTGCGCATCGGCACGCTCAACCCCGAAATCACCGAGCCGACGGTGTTCGAGCTCGCCAACGGCAGCGGCATCGTGCTCGAGCCCTTGGTGCGCAAGGGCGACCGCATCGGCCTCGCCGATTTCGACCCGTGTGTCGTGCTGCTGAACAACGACCTGTCGGCCGGCGTACCGGCCATCCTGCAAGGCATCGCCCAAACGCTGCTGCCGCCGCTGCACGCCGGCTGGTACACCCGTCGCAAGACCGCGCACTTCGCCGAGTACGACCGCGTCGTCGACGAATTCGCCAGGCTGATCGGCATCGATCCGTGGGTGATCAATCCCTACTTCGCCCGTGTCGGCGGCCTGGACTTCCAGGCCCGTGAAGGCGAGGACCGGCTGGCTGCGGCCGTCGACGAGATGCTGGCGAAGATCCGCGCCAAGTACGCCGAGCACGGCATCGACCAGACGCCGTTCGTCATCGTCAAGGCCGATGCCGGCACCTACGGCATGGGCATCATGAGCGTGAAGTCGGGCGAAGAGCTGCTGGGCCTGAACCGCAAGGCGCGCAACAAGATGTCGGTGATCAAGGAGGGCCTGCAGGTCCACGACGTCATCGTCCAGGAAGGCGTGCCGACCTTCGAGCAGATCGACGACGCGATCGCCGAACCGGTGGTCTACATGCTCGACCGCTTCGTCATCGGCGGTTTCTACCGCGTGCATACCGAACGCGGCATCGACGAGAACCTCAACGCACCGGGCGCGCACTTCGTGCCACTGGCGTTTGCCCAGGCGCTGTCGACGCCGGATTGCGACGGCTCGCCCGACTGCACCGCCAACCGCTTCTATGCCTACGGCGTCGTCGCGCGGCTGGCCTTGCTTGCCGCCGCCCACGAACTGGAAACCACGGCTCCCGAAGTCGCCGTCGCGATCGCCGTCTGAAAGGAAACCAGCATGCGCCTGCTCGTCATTGCCGATCCGCTCGCCGGGTTCAAGATCCACAAGGATTCGACCTATGTGATGCTGCGCGAGGCGGCACGGCGCGGGTACGAAATCCACACCGCGCTCGCCGACGACCTGCGCGTCAGTCGCGGTCACGTCGAGATCACCGCACAGCCGTTCACGTTCTCCGCGACCCAGGAGTACAAGCACTGGTTCGTTTCGGGCGAAGCCGTGCGTGCGCGGCTGAGCGAATTCGACGCTGTGATCATGCGCAAGGATCCGCCGTTCGACCAGCAGTACCTGTACAACACGCACCTGCTGAGTCTGGCCGAAACGCAGGGCGCACGGGTATTCAACCCCGGCCAGACGCTGCGCGACTACAACGAAAAGCTCGCGATCCTCAAGCATCCCGAGTTCACCATCGATACGCTGGTCACCCAGCGCGACGACGACCTGCGCGCGTTTCTGGCCGACCAGCACGACATCATCCTCAAGCCGCTCGACGGCATGGGCGGCATGGGCATCTTCCGGCTGCGCCGCGAGGATCCGAACATCGGCAGCATCATCGAAACGCTGACCGACAACGGCCGCCGCACCATCATGGCGCAGCGCTACCTGCCGGCGATCAAGGACGGTGACAAGCGCATCCTGCTGATCGACGGCAAGCCGGTCGACTGGTGTCTGGCCCGCATTCCCAAGGAAGGCGAAACCCGCGGCAACCTCGCTGTCGGCGGCACCGGCGTCGCCCGGCCGCTCTCGGGCCACGACCGCGAGATCGCCGAAGCACTCGGCCCCAAGCTCGCGGCGCAGGGGCTGCTGCTCGTCGGTCTCGACGTGATCGGCAAGCATGTCACAGAGATCAACGTCACCAGCCCGACCTGCTTCCGCGAAATCAGCGACCAGAGCGGCATCGACGTCGGCGCGCTGTTCATCGACGCACTCGAACGGCGGGTCGCCGGCTGATGCGCCGCCTCGCCGCGCTGGCCCTGCTGGCAGCGACGCTGCTGCTCGGCGGCTGCGGCGAAGATCCGCTCTACACGCAGGAAGGCTATGTGTTCGGTACCCGGGTCGAGATTTCGATCTGGGGACTGCCACACGATACGGCGGCCAGGCACGCCGGTGCCGTGCTCGCCGACCTCGACCGGCTCAACACCAAGCTGCACGCATGGCAGCCCTCGGAAATCACCCGGCTCAACGCCCATTTCGGCCGTGGCGAGCCCGGCCAAGCCGATGCCGAACTGATCGCGCTACTCAAGCAGGCAAAGGACTACGAAGCCCGTTCGGACGGGCTGTTCAACCCGGCGATCGGCGGCCTGGTCACCGCCTGGGGTTTCCATCGCGACACCTTTGCGCCGGTCACGCCCGATCCGGTCACGCTGGCGCTGCTGCTTGAACGCAAACCGTCGCTCGCCGACGTCGAATTCGACGATGGCGGCGTCGTCACCAGCCGGAATCCCGGCGTGGCGCTCGATCTCGGCGGCTTTGCCAAGGGCTGGGCGCTCGACCGCGAAGCGGCCTATTTGCGCAAGAACCGCGTCTACAACGCGTTGCTGAACATCGGCGGCAATGTGCTCGCGCTCGGCAAGAAGGGCGATGCACCGTGGTCGATCGGCCTGCAGCACCCGCGCGAGCCGCAGGCCATGGCGACGCTGGCCTTGCGCGACGGCGAGGCGATCGGTACGTCGGGCGACTATCAGCGCTATTTCATCAAGGACGGCAAACGCTACAGCCACCTGATCGACCCGCGGACCGGGGTGCCGGCGCGGACGATACAGGCGGCGACGGTGCTGGCACCTGCATCGCGCGACGCCGGCACGATTTCGGACGTCGCGACCAAGCCGGTCTTCATCGGCGGCATCGCCTCCGCACGCCACTACGCGCAGCGCTTCGGCATCAGCGACGTGCTGATCGTCGCCGACGACGGCAGCGTCTACGTGACACCCGAGCTGCAGACGCGGCTGACCTGGCTGGTCAAGCCGCCGCACCTGTACCGGCTGCGCTGAATCGGCGTCGCCCTATCGCGGCGAGACGTCGATTTGGGTTATAACATCGGATTGTCCGGCCTGACGCCAAGATAGGAAGCAGCTCCGCATGATCGGCATCATCATCGTGACCCACGTGACGCTCGGCGACGCCCTGTACGCCTGCGCGCAGCACATCATGGGGCGTCCCCTGCCCAATCTGGCCCAGCTCGCGGTCAGCAAGGCCGACGATCCGGATACCGTCGTGCTGCGTGCACGCGAGATCATCGAGCAGCTCGATGACGGTTCGGGCGTCCTGCTGCTGACCGACATCTACGGCGGCACGCCGTCCAACGTCGCCAACCGCCTGATCACCCCGGGCCGGATCGAGGCCGTTGCCGGCGTCAACTTGCCGATGCTGGTCCGCGCACTGACCTATTGCCACCAGCCGCTCGAAGTCGTTGTCAGCAAGGCGATCACCGGCGGGCTGGAAGGCGTGCTCTACATGCTGCCCGAAACGCACTGACCCCTACGGAGACTACAAAAACATGCCGGTTCAGGACGTGCTCATCGTCAACAAGCTCGGGCTGCACGCCCGCGCGTCGAGCAAGCTCACCCAGCTTGCCAGCCGTTTCCAGTGCGAAGTCTGGATTACCCGCAATGCCCGCCGTGTCAACGCCAAATCGATCATGGGCGTGATGATGCTCGCTGCAGCCAAGGGCAGCACCGTGACGCTGGAAACCAGCAACGGGCCCGATGAAGTCGAGGCCATGTCCGCACTGACCGAACTGATCGCCGACAAGTTCGGCGAAGGCGAATAAGCCGCAGCTGGAGACGAGCATGAGCCTCACGCTACACGGCATCGGCATCGGTGGCGGCATCGCCATCGGTCATGCCCACCTGATGTCGCACACCGACATCGAAATCGCCCAGTACCTGCTCGACGATGCAGAGGTGCCCGCCGAACTGACCCGCTTCGACGACGCGATCCGCATCACCCGCAAGGAGCTGGAAATGCTCTGGGGCAGCATCCCCGAGAATGCGCCGACCGAGCTGGGCGCGTTCCTGTCGCTGCACCTGATGCTGCTGAACGACCACACGCTGTCGAAAGAGCCGCGCGAGCTGATCGAAACGCAGCGCTGCAACGCCGAATGGGCGCTGAAGCAGCAGCTCGACACGCTGCTGGCACAGTTCGACGAGATCGAAGAGGAATACCTGCGCGAGCGGCGCACCGACGTGATCCAGGTCGCCGAGCGCATTTTCAAGGCGCTGGCCGGCCACGATCCGGCCGCACACCTGCTGGTCTCGCAGGCACGCGACAGCATTCTGGTCGCCCACGACCTCAGCCCAGCCGACATGGTGCTGTTCAAGGACACGAGCTACGTCGCCTTCGTCACCGACGTTGGCGGCCCGACCTCGCACACCGCCATCCTCGCCCGCAGTCTCGACCTGCCGTCGGTGCTCGCGCTCAAGCACGCACGCGGCCTGATCCGCGAAGGCGAGATGGTCATCGTCGACGGCGTCAACGGTTTCGTCATCGTCGACCCGGACGAGCTGATTCTCGCCGAATACCGGACCCGTCAGCAGGAATGGCTGCTGAAGCAATCGGCGCTGCAGGACATCCGCGCCAGCGTGCCGGTGACCCGCGACGGCGTCGAGGTCGAACTGTTCGCCAATATCGAACTGCCCGAAGACACCACGCTGGCGCTCGCCAACGGCGCCACCGGCGTCGGCCTGTTCCGCTCCGAGTTCCTTTTCCTCAAGGAAGAAGCGCTGCCCGGCGAGGAAGAGCAGTTCGAGGCCTACAAGGCCGTCGCGGAGAACATGGCCGGCATGCCGGTGATCATCCGCACCGTCGACCTCGGCAAGGACAAGATCGCCACGTGGCAGGAAGACACCGATGCACCGAACCCGGCGCTCGGCCTGACCGGCATCCGGCTGTGCATGGCCGAGCCGTCGATGTTCCGCACGCAGCTGCACGCGTTGCTGCGCGCGTCGGCGTTCGGCAAGATCAAGCTGCTGATCCCGATGATTTCGACGATCGCCGAGGTCAAGCAGACGCGCCGCCACCTCGAAGAGGTCAAGGCCCAGCTGCGCGCCGAAGGCATCGCCTTCGACGAGGCGATCGAACTCGGCGGCATGATCGAAGTGCCGGCCGCCGCGCTGACGGTGCGCGGCCTGCTCAAGCACCTCGACTTCATCTCGATCGGCACCAACGACCTGATCCAGTATTCGCTCGCGGTCGATCGCAACGACGATGCCGTCTCGCACCTGTACGACCCGCTGCATCCGGCCGTGGTCAAACTGCTGTCGCTGATCATCGATACCGCCAATGCCGTCGGCAAACCGGTGTCGATGTGTGGCGAAATGGCTGGCGATCCGGCGCTGACCCGCCTGCTGCTCGGACTCGGTCTGCGGCGTTTCTCGATGCTGCCGGCACAGCTGCTGAAGGTGAAGCAGCAGGTGCTGGGTACCGACGTCGCTGCGCTGTCGCCGCTGATCGAGGCCATGTGCGAAACCAGCGACTCGGACGAGCTGCGCGCGCTCGCCGCACAGCTGGATTCATGATCCGGGACGCATGACCCGACAGACGCTGTCGCTCGACCCGGCGCTTGTCGGCTACGTTACCGCAATGCAGCGCGAACCGGAGGCGCTGGCACGATTGCGTGCCGCGACCGCCGGCCACCGTCTCGCCCGTATGCAGCTTGCGCCGGAACAGGGGCAGCTGCTGATGCTGTTGCTGCAGCTGACCGGTGCGCGCCGCTACCTCGAAGTCGGCACCTATACCGGCTACAGCGCGATGGCCGCAGCGCTGGCGATGGGCGAAACCGGCCGCGTCACCGCCTGCGACGTCAGCGACGCCTTCACGCGCATCGCCCGCGCACACTGGCAGGCCGCAGGTGTCGCCGGGCGGATCGAGCTGGTGCTGCAGCCGGCGTTGCGGACGCTCGACGCCCTGCTCGACGACGGCCAGGCCGGCGCGTTCGACTGCATGCTGATCGATGCCGACAAGCCGGGCTACCCCGATTACTACGAACGTGCGCTTCGGCTGGTCCGCCCCGGCGGACTGATCCTGCTCGACAACATGCTGCTCGGCGGCGATGTCGCCCGGCCGCACAACGAAGAAGCGCCCGGCGTCGGCGTCATCCGCGACCTCAACGCCGCCCTGCGCGACGATGCGCGCGTCGCGCACTGCTTCCTGCCGCTCGGTGACGGCCTGATCGTGCTGATGCGGCGCTGAGCGATTGACCCAGCGCAATAGGTGATTTGCCGTGGCTGCCATCAGCGCGGCCCCGCTCTATCATGCAGGCAAGTCCTACCCTGCGAGTTCGCTATGCTGCTGCACTGGCAGTTCTTTTTCGGCGCCCTGATCAGTCTGGTCACGATGACCAATCCACTGTCGAAAATTCCGATGTTCATCTCGCTGACGCAGAACATGAGCGAACCGCGCCGCCAGCATCAGGCCATCCGCGCCAGCTGGATCGCCTTTCTGATCATGACGGTGTGCCTGATTGCCGGCAACCTGATCCTCGCGACCTTCGGCATCTCGTATGGCGCGCTGCGCGTCGCCGGCGGCATCGTCATCGGGCTGCTGGGCTACCGGATGCTCTATCACCTGCAGGACCCCGGCATGGCACCGAAAGCGGCCGGTACCCGCAACCGCAACGACTACGCCTTCTTTCCGCTGGCAATGCCGGCGATTGCCGGGCCAGGGACGATCGCCGTCGTCATCGGCCTGTCGACCGAAATCGTCGAGAAACCGACGCTGACCGGCAAGGCGGTGACGTTTGCGCTGACGCTGGCCGCGATCGCGGTGTCCAGTCTGGTGATGTGGATGACGCTGCGCTCGTCGACGATGATTTCCGAGCGGCTGGGTCGCTCCGGCCAGGAGGTGATGGCCCGGCTGATGGGGTTCGTGCTGATCTGCGTCGGCATCCAGTTCATCGGTTCGGGGGTACGCACCTTCATCGCCGGCAGCTGAAATCCGTTTCATTCGGTGGCTACGCCTGCACATTTTGCCGCCGTCCGGTGCTCAGAACCCCGCAAGGGGGCTACCTTCGGGCCGTCCTCATGGACCACATTCCATTCCTGTTCCTGCGCTTCGGGCGGCAGCAAACTGCTTTGGCTCGCTCACCGAATGAAACGGATCAGGCGCTTCAGGCGCGCAAGTGCTGCTCGGCCGTATGCCGCGTGACGCGCTGGCCATCGCCTTCGACATCGGCCAGGGTCCAGTCCTCCGGCAGCGACGGTACGCTTTCGTCGTAAGCGATACCCAGCCGCACGGCATGCTCCCGGCAGAAGCCCAGCCCGGCGTCGAAGCCGATGCGGAACAGCGTGTGCATGTTCGAATACGACCAGTCGAACATCCGCTCCCAGCGTTCGGCCGGCAGATCCGGCGACAACAGCGGCACCCGCAGCAGCGCGCGCTTCTCGCTGCCGTCGGCATTGCGGTTGTGCACCAGTTCGAACAGCTTCAGGTCGTCCTTGGCGATTTCGGTCAGCGGCGTGATGATCGACATCACCCAGGCGTCGTAGAGGTCGCGCGGTGCGCGCAGCAGCCGGTCGGCCCCGAGCACGTCGAACACGACGATGGTGTCGATGTCCGGATCGCTGGCGTCGTCGCCGATCAGCGCCTTGAAATTCAGCGTGTCGAGCGCCGCGCCCTCGATGTAGCGTTCACCGTCGATCTCGGTCGGCGGATACAGGAAGGGAAAGGAAAGCGCAGCGCGGAAGTGCGCCACATCGATGTCCTGACCCCGCCACTGCGCCATTTCGTGGCGGTCAACGTTGTAAGCATTCAGGTAAACCGGCTTTTCGTACGTCCGCAAGCGCTCGAAATCGACGACGTCTTCGACGAACGGCACGTGCGCGCACAGGCCCAGACTCTCGGCGCTCAGGTCGCTCGGCGTCGCCGTCGCCCACAGCAGTTGCTGCCAGTCGCTCCAGAGCCGGAACGCCGGGCTGACGTCGGCCATCCGCTCGACCAGCTGGGCATACGGCGATGCCTTCAGGCCGTCGCGAAACAGGTCGGCCAGCGCACCGGGCTTGTTGAATACCTTGAAATTGACCGGCAGGGCCCGGTACAGCGAATCCGAAATCCCCATCTCGACCATGCCCGCGAGCGCTGCGATCGGCGAGCCAGCCTTCGGCGCCGCGTACAGCAGCCCTACCAGCGCGCCGGCCCCCGAGGTCGAAATCACGTCGAAATCGACCCGTTGCCGCAGCATCGCGCACAGCGCGCCCGCCATCAGCGGCATGTTCGGTGCACCACCGCCGATCACCAGTGCAGTCTTGTTTGCTTTTTTCATGCTGCCTCTCCTCTGAACAAGGAAGACAGCATAGCGCGTCCATCGGCCGGACAGACGGCGGTCGCTCCGACCGTGGCGGCTCAGTCACATCAGCCAGCAATACGGTGTACAAAGCAATGCCCCAAGGGCACTTCCTGCGGGGCGCGAATCCAGCGCAGCGGTGCTGGCCAAGGAGGCTCTTAGGGTCCGAAGCGTCCCAAGGGGGGCCTCCTTCGGTCGCAGCAGTACAACCAGGTACGACAAGCCAGCACAGCGCAGCCGGCAGGATTTGCGCCCCGCAGGAAGTGCCCCTGGGGCATTCGTTTGCGCTCAGTCCTGCGGGCCCTTGCGGCCGTACAGGTCGGGTTCGCCGCGCGGCCGCGTCTTGAAACGCCGGTGCAGCCAGTAGTACTGCGCCGGAAAATCGAGGACGCGCTGTTCGATGAAGGCGTTCATCCTGCGCGTATCAACCTCGACGTCGTCCCCCGGAAAACCGTCCCACACCGGGTAATAGCGGGTGACGAAATGGTTGCCTTCGAGCGTCGTCACCATCGGCACGACCACGGCCTTGCCAAGCTGGGCCAGCCTCGGCAGGCCCGGGACCGTCGCGGTCTGGATGCCGAAGAACGGCACGAAGATCGACTCCTTGCGGCCGAGATCCTGGTCCGGCAGGTAGTACAGCGGTGCGCCCTGCTTCAGCGCCTTGACGATGGGACGGACGCCGTCGATGCGGCGGATCAACAACGGCGCGCCGAAGCGCGAGCGGCCCAGGCGCAGCAACTGGTCGAACGGGTTGTCGTGCGTCGACGTATAGATGCTCGCGCCCCAGTGGTCGGCGGTATGCAGGATGCCGCCGTAGTCGAGGCCGAGAAAGTGCGGCGCCAGCAGGATCACCGGCTGGTCCTTAACCGCCAGATAGTGCTCGTAGCCTTCGCGTCGGACCAGTTTACGGACCAGTTTTTCCGGGCCGAACCAGAGTTTGCCGTAAGCGAGCAGGCAGCTGCAGAACACCCGGTAGTGTTCGCGCAGCGTGGCGCGGCGGCGCGCCTCCGGCCAGTCCGGGAAGCACAGCCGCAGATTGATCAGCCCGACCTTGCGCCGCCCCGGGATCAGCCAGTAAATCAGTTCGCCAAGCACCGCGCCCTTGAAGCGGATCAACGGCATCGGCAACCAGCGCAACAGCCAGAACGGTACCGCCAGTAATTTTGCCGGCAGCGACAGCGTTTGCCAGGTGGTCGGCTCGCTCATGCGTTCTCCTCACCCGGCTTCGGAGCACCGGCCGGCCGTTTGTAACGGTTGTAGCTCCACAGGTATTGCGCCGGCGCACGCGCGATCAGGTCCTCGATCGCCGCATTGACGATGGTCGCATCGACAACCGGCTCGCCGCTCAGCGCCGGCAACGGCACGATGTGCATGCGGTAGCCGCGCCCCCATGACAGTCGTTCGGCAAAGCACATCAGCACCGTCGCATCGAACTGGCGCGCCAGCTTGGGCAGCAGGGTCATCGTATACGCCGGCTGGCCGAAGAACGGCGCCCACACGCCGTCACCGGCGCCGGGGGCCTGGTCGGGCAGCATGTAGGCGGTCTGGCCACCCTTGAGGGTTTTCAGCAGCAGCCGCACGCCCTTGGCGTTGGCTGGCGCCGCCAGTCCGTTCTCGCGGTCGCGCGACGCCAGCATCAGCGGTTCGAGCGCCTTGATTTTCGGCGGCCGATACAGCGCGGCGAGCTGGCGCGGAATCCGCATCGCCAGATGGATGCCGCAGGCTTCGATCGCGCCCAGATGCGGCGAAACGAACAGGATCGGTTTCGGATTCGCCAGCGCCGCATCGACATGCTCCCAGCCGCGGCGCTCGATTACGAGCTGCGCGACCTTTTCGGCCGGTCGCAGCCAGTGCACCAGCATTTCGGCCCCGGCCATGCCGTGCTGCACAATACTTGAGCGGAGCAATCGGGTATAATCGGCGTCATTTTTCGCCAGCCCCGACTGGCGCAGATTCGCCGCCAGCCTTTTCCGGTAGGTCGGATCCGCAGCCCAGGCGAGCCAGCCCGCAACGATGCCGGCACCGTGGAAGAACCACAGCGGCAGCCAGGCAAACGGGCGAAGCAATTTCAGCAGCATGTAATGTCCATTGATGATCTGCGGCAACGATTTTATCGGCTTTGCCGCATGCCCGACATGACTTAGGAGCCCAGAGGCCCATGAAAGAATTCCTGTTTACATCCGAATCGGTCTCTGAAGGCCATCCCGACAAGGTCGCCGACCAGATCTCCGACTCCATCCTCGACGCGATCCTGACCCAGGACAAAAACGCGCGTGTCGCCGCCGAAACGCTGGTCAACACCGGCCTCGTCGTGCTCGCCGGCGAAATCACCACTACCGCCAATATCGACTACATCCAGATCGCGCGCGATACGATCAAGCGCATCGGCTACGACCACAGCGACATCGGCTTCGACTACAAGACCTGCGCCGTGCTGGTCGCCTACGACAAGCAGAGCCCGGACATCGCCCAGGGCGTCGACGAAGGCGCGGGCCTCGATCTGGACCAGGGTGCCGGCGACCAGGGCCTGATGTTCGGCTACGCCTGCGACGAAACGCCGCAGCTGATGCCGGCGTCGATCTACTACGCGCACCGTCTGGTGCAGCGCCAGTCCGAACTGCGCAAGGACGGCCGCCTGCCGTGGCTGCGCCCGGATGCCAAGAGTCAGGTCACGCTGAAGTACGATGCGGAAACCGGTGCCGTCATCGGCGTCGACACCATCGTGCTGTCGACCCAGCATCACCCGGATGTCTCGCACGCGCAGCTGTCCGAAGCCGTGATCGAGGAGATCATCAAGCCGGTGATGCCGTCCGAGTGGCTGCAGAACCCGAAATATCTGGTCAACCCGACCGGCCGTTTCGTCATCGGCGGCCCGATGGGTGACTGCGGTCTGACCGGCCGCAAGATCATCGTCGACACCTACGGCGGCGCAGCGCCGCACGGCGGTGGCGCGTTCTCGGGCAAGGATCCGTCCAAGGTCGACCGCTCGGCCGCCTATGCCGGCCGTTATGTCGCGAAGAATATCGTTGCCGCCGGCATCGCCAAGCAGTGCATGGTGCAGGTGTCCTACGCGATCGGCGTTTCGAAGCCGGTGTCGATCATGGTCGACACCTGGGGCACGTCCAAGCTGTCGAACGAGCAGATCGTCAAGCTGATCGAGCGCCACTTCGACCTGCGCCCGAAGGGTATCGTGCAGATGCTCGACCTGCTGCGCCCGGTATACACCCGCACCGCCGCTTACGGCCACTTCGGTCGCGAAGAGCCGGACTTCACCTGGGAACGCACCGACAAGGCCGAAGCGCTGCGCGCCGACGCCGGCCTCTGATCCGCGACTGATCCGGTATCGAGCCCAGCAGACGGGATGGCATCGCCATCCCGTTTTTGCGTTTGATCGCGCAAGTAGGATCAGGCGAAACGCATTCGCATGGGCAACGATGGCGCATCCCGACGATCGAGTCCCGCGATGCAGCCTCCCTCTCCCACCACCCTCGCCGTGCTGGCGCTCCTCGCCGCCTGCGTCAGCGGCTTTGCCATCCGCAAGGCATGGGGACTCCGGCCCGTCGTCTGGCTCGGCTGGTGTGCGCCGGTACCGCTGTTGCTGTTGCTCCCGTTGCTGTCGCCATGGGCAATCGCCGGTAGTGCCCTGCTGGCCGGGCTGATCGGCTACAGCGGCTACCTTGGCCTCTTCCGCCTTGTCCTGCCCGCGCGCGCAGCCACAACGACCTGGCTGGCATTGGCTGGCGGTCTGGTCCTGCTGTTCTGGCTCACCCGATTGCTCGACACCGCGCTGCCGTCGCAGCTCAATGTCCTCGCCTGGCCGCTGGCGCTGGTGTCACTCGAAGCGGTCATCGCGCGGGTCTCGCCGCATGGTGACGCGCTGACGCTGGCGACGAGCCAGGCGTCCGCCCTGCCGCTGGTTCAGATCGCCGCACTGTTCGGCCTGCGCGGCGTCGTCTTCACGCTGGGGATCGGATCCGCGTGGCTGGTCGAGATCATCCGTGTGCTCTGTTTAGGCGATGCGCTGGCCGGCCTCGCACTGTCGTCGGCCCTGCTCGCAGGCGTCGTCGCCTACGGCCTCGTTCGTCTGCGCCGGCCATCTCCCGCGCAAACACCCATCGTCACACTCGTGAGCAGCGATACGCGAAACGACGACGATCAGGCGCTGGACGCTTATGCCGCCGCGATCGCCGGTGCGCCGGCACAGGGCGTGATCGTGCTGCCGGAGAAACGGTTCGGATCCTCAGAAGCAATCGATCAGATCCTGCTCGATCTCGCCAGAAGCCGGCAAAGCACCGTCATCGCCGGCCTCGAAACCGCACATGACGCGCGCCGTTTCAATATCGCCCGGGCCTATGCCCCCGACGGCCAGAGCCGCGATTACGCCAAGCGCTTTCTGGTTCCGGGGCTCGAAGACGGACTGCACCCCGGCAGCAAGCCACTGATCGTCGGCGATGGCATCGCGCTGGCGATCTGCCGCGACGCCTTCTTTGCCGCCAGCACCCGCAGTTACGCGCCACCAGCCGCAAGGATGCTGGCCGTACCGGCATGGGATTTCGACGTCGACGCCTGGGTACGTGCAAGGCTCGCGGTACTGCGCGGGATCGAATGCGGCTTGCCGGTGCTGCGCAGCGCCCGCAACGGCCTGCTGACGGTCAGCGACCCGTACGGCCGCATCGTGGCCGAAACCGCCAGCACGGCGGCAATCACGACGATTTCGGCACCGCTGCCGACGGCCCTGCCCGCCCTGACCTTGTACACGCGCGGCGGGCGGCATTTCGACCTGCTCTGCCTCGCGCTTACGCTGGCCCTGCTGGCGTCGTCGCTGTAGCCGGTCCGGCCGGATCGACATGGGTCATCACGTCCAGCACCGGCAGCGCCGCCATGACCCGTTCCCGCGCGGCAACGGCAATCGCATGGCCGGCACTGACGCTGATCGTCCCGTCGATCTCGAGGTGCACGTCGACGAGGATCATGTCGCCCATCTTGCGCGTGCGCAGGTCGTGCACGCCCTGTACGCCCGGCGTCGCGGCCACGATCTCGCGGATCCGTTCGATGTCGCCGGCGTCGGCGGCATGGTCCATCAGTTCGTGCAGCGAACGCCACGCAAACGCCCAGCCCATCCGGCCGACCATGAAGCCGACGATCAGCGCGGCGATCGGGTCGAGCAGCTTCAGGCCGGCCAGATTGCCGACGATGCCGATCGCGACGACCAGCGACGATGCCGCGTCCGAACGCGCATGCCAGGCATTGGCTGCCAGCAGGCTGGAGCGCAACCGCTGCGCCACGGCGAGCATGTAGCGAAACAGCAGCTCCTTGGCCACCAGCGCGCCCAGCGCCACCCACAGCGCGACCAGGTGCACCTGCGGAATCAGCGCCGGCGTCTGCAGCTTCTGCAGCGCGGACCAGAGCATGCCGACGCCGACCGCAAGCAGGATCGCACCGATGACGAAGGATGCGGCGTTCTCGTAGCGCTGGTGACCGTACTGGTGGTCGGCATCGGGCGCCTTGCCGCTGTAGCGGTTGGCGAACAGCACGACGAAGTCGGAGACGAGATCCGACAGCGAGTGCAGGCCGTCGGCGATCAGCGCCTGCGAGTGCGCGAACACGCCGACCACGATCTGGACAAGACTCAGGCCGATGTTGACGACGACGCTGACCAGCGTGCTGCGGCGCGCAGCCTGCGAAGCCGCTTCGGTCGGGAGAGGGGACGTGCTGACATTCATGCCGACATTATCCGTCGTGGCGGCAAAACCGCCACGACCGGGATCAAGGTGCAGGCGGCTGACCGCGCGGCACCTGCCGCTGGGTGCAGCGGGCCGGGCCGAACGACGCCGCCAGACTCGCCAGCGCCAGCTCAGGCCGGGCGTCGCCGCACATGAACACGTCGACGGCGGCAAAACCGTGCTCGGGCCAGGTGTGGATCGAGATGTGCGACTCCATCAGCAGCAGCACGCCGGTCACACCCTGTCCGTCACCGAACGGATGGACATGGCCGAACAGCACCGTCGCGCCGGCCGCCCGCGCGGCGTCGCGCATCGCCGACTCGACCCTCGCCGCATCGCTCAGCAGCGCCGGGACCACCCCGTACAGGTCGGCCAGCAGGTGCTGGCCAATCGCGGCGCTCACTTGTGCCCGCCGCTGTACGACGAACCACCACCGGAATAGCCGCCACTGCCCCAGCCGCGGCTGCTGCGCCCGCCCTCGTCGGTCATCGACAGGTTGATCAGCGTCGACACGGCGATGACGATCAGGCAGTAAACAATGTAAGCGAATCGGGACATGGGTCAGCCGTCGAAATCCTGGTTGGCCGGGATCCACAGCAGGATCATCGCGACAAAGCCGACCATGATCACGTCGTCGTCAAAACCCGATGTGATCAGGATGGGCAGATTGATCAGCAGGAAAATCGCCATCGCCCAGGTGGCCGGACGGCGCAGCGATTCACGGTCACCGGCCGTCGTTCCCGCGCCGCTCGCCAGCCCCGCACGCGGCCGGTTCGCCAGTGCCGGCTTCCCGAACCACTGGCCGACTAGCTGGGCAGTGACGCGCTCGCTGCGCGACCAGCCCATTTCCTTCGCGCCCGATTCGCGCGTCAGCTTGATGCCGTTGCGCTCGTAGTCCGAAATCCACGTCTTGTCGCCAACGGCTGCGCGCCAGTTGAACGCGCCGGCGGCAAAGGTCACGACCGATGCGTAATCGTACAGGTGGCGGAAATGCTCGCCCTTGTACACCGCCTGTTCCATGCTCGCCGATTCGGGCCAGATGTCCATCACCCGGACCTGGTCCCAGCCCTCTTCCGCCTCGACCAGCCATTGCAGCCCGGCGCTCGGGTGGTACAGCAGGTATTCGGTCCATACCGACGTCACATCGTCGGCCTCGCGGCAGTGCAGCAGGCCGATCACTGTCCATTTTCGGCCGGCGATGGTGCCGACGTCGCCGATCGCCAGCGTCGTCACCACCCTGGCGAGTTCGCCGCGATTGGCGATCAGCGTCGCGGTATCGCTGCTGCAGTCGACTTCGGCGTGGCAGGCCGGACAAACGAGCTGGGTCGCGATGCCGGACGGAAATTCGAGCGGGCTGCCACAGCTCGGGCACGTCAGCGTCTGCGGCGTGCCGCGCAGGCGTCCGGCGGCAGCAACGATGGTGTCGTCGTCGCGCAGCAGCTGCATGTTCAGCGTGTCGAGCGGCGCGGCGGTGCCGACGTAAACCTGCGGTTTTTCGTCCGAATAGTCGAGCGTCAGGAAACGCTCGCGGCAGCGTGCATCGGCGACCCTGGCTTCCCAGCCGTCACCGACGACGAAGGGCAGCTCGCCCTGGCCACCGGTGCAGCGCGCACCGCGCACGTCGGACATCGTGTAGCTGTTGCCGCCGTAGCGGTAGATTGCGCCGACGCGCAGGTTCTCGAAGTTCGGGATGTCGGTCGCGTCGCTGACGGCCAGCGTGAACACGTACTGGCCGCCGGCCTCGGCGAGCCAGCCGGCACTGCCGTCGTCGAACAGCGCGTACCATTCGTTCCAGAAACCGGCGTCGTAACGCAGCTGGATCCGGCCGACCAGCGCGAAATGCCGGCCCTGCCAGACGCCGCTGCTGCCGATCTGCAGCGGCGACGCATCCTCGAGCACGTTCGCCAGCCTGCCCTGCTCGCGCACGGCGTCGGCATCGCGCAGCACCACGGTACGGCAATACTCGCAGACGGCCATCACCGAGATCGTCGAACGGAAGACGACCTCGGCACCGCACGAAGGGCAGGCGACGCGATACATCAGCCGATCAGTTTCTTCAGCACTTCGGCCTTGGCGCTATCGTAGTCGGCCTGCGAAATCAGCCCCTGATCGAGCAGGCCCTTGAGCTTGGCAAGCTTGGCTTGCGGATCGTCGGCCGCAACACCCGCAGCTACTGCGCCAGCGGTGGCGGCACCGGTCACTGCGGCGACACCGGCAGCCGCCTGCGGGTTGAGCGCGCCGCGCATCGCGTCGGTCATCACCTGACCGACGCCGACGCCGGCCGCCAGCCCGGCACCGATGCCGGCCAGGCCGCCTTCGTTCTGCGCCGCCAGCGGAATGCTCTGCGCGGTCTGGTACTGGGTGAACTTCTGCAGGTCGCCGACCATGCCCATGCTGATCCGGGTATCGATCGCCTTCTGCAGCTCTTCCGGCAGCGAGACGTTCTCGACCGCGAAATTGTCGAGCGCGAGGCCGTACTGCGCGAACGTCGGCGCCAGCGCCTCGGCAATCTTCTGCCCCATCAGTGCCTGATTGGCCGCCATGTCGAGGAAGGGAATGCCCGACGCGCCGAGCGTGCTGGTCATCGTCGACACGACGAGGTTGCGCAGCTGGGTTTCCAGCTCGTCGCGCGTATACGCTTCGCGCGTGCCGCTGATCGCGGTGAAGAACAGCTTCGGGTCGACCAGCTTGTACGAATAGATGCCGAAGGCGCGCATCCGCACCATGCCGAAATCCGCATCGCGGATCGTGATCGGCTGCGGCGTGCCCCATTTGCGGCCGAGCTGGACGCGGGTACTGAAGAAGTAGACGTCGCTCTTGAACGGCGATTCGAACAGCTTGTCCCAGTTCTTCAGGTAGGTCAGCACCGGCAGCGTCTGCGTCGTCAGCTTGTACATGCCGGCGGCGAACACGTCGGCAATCTGGCCTTCGTTGACGAACACCGCCGCCTGCGACTCGCGCACCGTCAGGCTGGCACCGTACTGGATTTCGAAATCCGCCATCGGATAGCGCCAGGCGAGCACGCCGTCGCTGTCCTCGTTCCACTGCAGGATGTCGATAAACTGCTTCTTGATGAAAGAGCCCAGTGACATGGTCGGACCTCGTTGAACGGTTCGTTGCGGAAATGGATTACGAGAGGCAGGCGGCGTTGAGAATGCCGACCACCAGCGAGACGGTGCCCATCAGGGCGCCCATTGCGACGTTGTTCTCGATCAGCGCCTGATTCATGTTCGGCAGCAGCCGCGAGAGCGCGATATAGGCGACCAGCTGCACCAGCGCCGCCATCGCGGCCCAGAGCAGGAACATCGGATAGCTGGCGTGGATGACCGCGCTGGCGGCGACGGTGAGCGAGAAGCCGAGCAGCGCGCCGCCGAACGACAGCGCGGCGGCCAGACAGCCCTGGCGGATCAGCGCGATTTCGGCAAACGGCGTCACCCGCACGTAGATCGCTGCGAACAGCGCGACCAGCGCCAGCCCGGAGAGCAGATAGATCAAATACGAGTACAGCGGTAGCATGCGCGCATCCTTGCTGAAACAGGCGTGAAGTTTACGTCAAACCCAAGCAAATCATCGTCCTTTCCGGTGCCGTGTTGGATCGCCTGCTCATTCTTTCGGTTTTCGTCGTCGCCTCGTGCGGGCTCGCCTACGAGCTGATCGCCGGCGCGCTCGCCAGCTACCTGCTCGGCGATTCGATCCTGCAGTTTTCGTCGATCATCGGCGCCTATCTGTTCGCCATGGGCATCGGCTCCCACCTCTCCCAGTATGTGAAGGACGAGGACAGCCTGGCGCGCTTCATCGATATCGAGCTTCTGGTCGGCCTGATCGGCGGCCTCGCCGCGCTGGCGCTGTTCCTCGTGTTCAGCTGGCTGGCCGCGCCGTTCCGCACCGTGCTGTACGCGCTGGTGCTGATCATCGGCACGCTGGTCGGCATGGAAATCCCGCTGGTGATGCGGGTGCTCAACCAGCGGCAGGCCGAGTTCCGCGAACTCGTCAGCCGGGTGCTGACCTTCGACTACTTAGGCGCCTTGGCGGTGTCGCTGCTGTTTCCGCTGGTGCTGGCGCCCAAGCTCGGGCTGGCACGCACCGGCCTGCTGTTCGGCATCTGCAACGTCGGCGTGGCGATCTGGACCGCGTATGCCTTCCGGCGCGAGTTGCCGGGGCTGCGCGCGCAGCTGACCCGTGCCTTCGTCGTGCTGGCAGTGCTGATCGCCGGCTTCGCCGTGGCAGACCGGCTGGTGCAGTGGTCGGAGAAGGGCCTGTTCGGCGACGAGATCATCCATGCCGAAACCACGCCCTACCAACGGCTGGTGATCACGCGCTGGCACGACGACCTGCGGCTGCACATCAACGGCAACCTGCAGTTCTCCAGCCGTGACGAGTTCCGCTACCATGAAGCGCTAGTCCATCCGCTGATGGCGACGCTGCCGTGGGCCAAGCGCGTACTGGTGCTCGGCGGTGGCGACGGACTGGCCGCGCGCGAGCTGCTCAAGTACAAGAACATCGAATCCGTCACGCTGGTCGACCTCGACCCGGCAATGACGACGCTGTTCGCCAAGGCGCCAGCGCTGACCGCGCTGAACCAGGGCGCGCTGAAAAATCCGCGCGTCCACGTGGTCAACGACGACGCCGGTCGCTGGCTCGAGAACCACGACCAGGTCTACGACGCAGTGATCGTCGACTTCCCCGATCCAAGCAATTTCGCGCTCGGCAAGCTGTACTCGGTGCCGTTCTACCGGCTCTTGAAGCGCCACGTTGCCGAACACGGCGCCATCGTCGTGCAGTCGACATCACCGTACTTCGCGCCGCGCAGCTTCTGGTGCATTGATGCGACGCTGAAGGATGCCGGTTTCCACACCCGGCCCTACCACACCTACGTGCCATCGTTCGGCGAGTGGGGCTTCATCATCGCCGGTGCGCAGCCCGGTTACGCACCGCCCGAAAGTATCCCGGTACCGACGCGTTACCTGAACCCGGCGGCGATCCGGCTGATGTTCGACTTCCCGCCCGACATGCAGCCGCCACCCGGCATCGAGCCGAACCGGCTCAACACCCAGTCCCTCGTCCATTACTTCGAGCAGGACTGGCGCAATGTGCAGCGCTAAGGCCGGCTGGCAATGAAGCGCCGTGCCTTCCTGCAGGCCGGGCTCGCCGCCGGCCTTGCCGCCGGTCTGCCAGGCTGCCGCTTCGACGGCAGCGCGCTCTTCCGGCCCGATATCCGGATCACCCGACCCGGTATGGACGTCGGCCACGTGCTGCGCGACCGGCAGCCGCTGCCTCCGGTCTCCGGTGAAATCCGTACCGATGTGGCCATCCTCGGCAGCGGCGTCGCCGGGTTGACCGCCGGCTGGCGGCTGGCGCGCGAAGGCTTCGGCGATTTCGTCCTCGTCACCGGGCCCGAGCCGTTCGGCAATGCCACCGCCATCCGGTTCGGAGACGTACCGTGCCCGACCGGTGCGCACTATCTGCCGCTGCCGACCCCCGCTTCGGCCCACGTACGCACACTGCTCGGCGAGATGAAGCTCGTTGACGATGCCTTTGCCGCCGCACCCGACTACGACGAAGCGGCGCTGGTCCATGCGCCCGAATCGCGGCTGTGGATCAACGGCCGCTGGCAGGGCGGCGTGCAGCCGCATCACGGCATCCCTGCCAGCGAGGTCGCCGAGCAGCAGCACTTCTACGCCTACACCGAATCGCTGAAACAGCGCCTTGGGCGCGACGGCCGGCGGCTGTTCGAGATTCCGCTGGCGCTGTCCTCAAGCGATCCTGAATGGCGCGCGCTCGATGCCGAGACCTTCGCGCACTGGCTCGCGCGCAACGACTACACGGCGCCGAGTTTGCTGTGGTACCTCGACTACTGTTGCCGCGATGATTTCGGCACCGGTCTCGCCCACACCTCGGCGTGGGCCGGGCTGCACTACTTCGCCAGCCGCAACGGCAGCGCGCGCAACGGCGACGACGCCGCCGTGCTGACCTGGGCCGACGGGTTGAACACGCCGGCGAGGCATCTGCTCGGCGCGATCACGCCGCAGCGCACCTTGGCCGGCAGCGTCGTGCGCGTCAGCGAGCGGCGCGACCATGTCGAAGCGCTGGTATTACAATACGGCCGGCTGATCCGCATCCGCGCGCGCCGCGCAGTGATCGCGATGCCGCTGTTCGTCGCCGGCCATATCGTCGAAGGACTGAAAAACGAGGGGTTCGATCCGGCAATCCACACGCCCGAGCACGCGCCGTGGCTGGTCGCCAACTTCGCAATGGACCACTTTCCAAGTGAAAAAAAAGGCGAGGTGCTGGCCTGGGACAACGTCGTCTATCAGGGCAAGGGCCTGGGCTACGTGGTCGCAACGCACCAGCTGATCCGCGCCGCGCGCCCCGAACGCACCGTGTTCACCGCCTACCATGCGCTGGCCGATGGCGAGCCGCGCGACGTGCGACGCTGGCTGGCCGGCGCCAGTGCCGACGAACTTTACGACCTCGCCGCCAGCGATCTGGCCGAGGTCTACGGCTGGAAGCTGACGCGCAACGCCAGCGCGGTCGAGATCACGCTGCGTGGCCACGCGATGCCGTCACCGCGGCCGGGCTTTCTCGGTAACGCCGGTACACAGGCTTTGGCCGCAGCCGACGGCCGCCTCCTGTTCGCGCACAGCGACCTGTCGGGCTATTCGGTTTTCGAGGAGGCGGCATGGTGGGGCTGGCACGCCGCCGGGCGCATTCTGGGCACCTGAGCCGACGCCGCCAAACGGCGCCCGGCGTGGCGGCGGCTATGGCAGAATCGGCCGGTTCAATCCGCACCGAGATCCGCGCCATGCAACACCTTTCCCCGCAACAACTCGCCCAATGGCTCGCCGACGACAGCCGCGCCCGCCCGGTGCTGCTCGACGTACGCGAAGGCTGGGAGGTCGGCATCTGCAGTCTGGCCGGGATCACGCATATGCCGATGGGCGAGATTCCGTCGCGCCAGCTCGAACTCGACCCGGACGCGCCGACGGTGGTGATCTGTCATCACGGCATGCGCAGCTATCAGGTCGCCGGTTTTCTCGAGCGCAGCGGCTTCAGCCAGCTGATCAATCTGGATGGCGGCATGGCTGCCTGGGCCGACGACGTCGATCCGGCCTGCCCGCGCTACTGAGCAGGGTCAAGCGCTACGGGCTCAGTTCAGCTCGTCGTTGACCGAGTACTTCGAGCCGGTCACCGTGGCCTCGGCGGCCAGACCGGTCTCGGTCATCTGGTACATCAGCACGCCCGGCGCCACGCTGGTCGCGCCGGCCGCGTCACCACCCTGATCGTCGGCCTTGGCCGAGGCATTGGCCTGGGCGCCGAACTGCCAGCCCGAATGGATGAATTCGTTCAGCGCGCTCTTGCTCTTGAAGATGAAGACCTGATGGTAGCTCTTGGCACCCAGACCCAGCCCGGCCTGCGCGCCCAGCATGTCCATATAGGTGACGTGCTTGCTGCCGCGGTCGACGGCAATCCCGTGGCCGCTGTTGCCGCCGGCGAGCATGAGCTTGGCAGTGAAGTTGTCGAACACGGCATAACCGGCGCTGTGCGCGATGGCCGATTTCGACTTCGGATAGGTCTTGTAGAGTTGCGTCAGCGTGTCCGACGCCATCTGCTTGAGTTCGGTACGCTGGGTTTCGGGGGTTTTGTCGTCACCGAACAAACCGGCGTTGGCCTGACCGGCCAGCAGCAATGCACTCATTGCAACAATACAGATACGGCGCATAGATCACTCTCAGTTAGTTGATTTATGCAACCATAATACCGAGACATCATGAACCGCCGACAGGCCAAATTAACGCCGGCCGGCGGTATCAATACCGATCGGGCTTATTTGCCCGAGTTCAGCTTCTTGTCGACGTAATACTTGCTGCCGGCCACCGTGGCCTCGGCCGTCAGGCCGTTTTCGGTGAACTGATAGGCGTAGACGTCCTTGGCGATCATGCTCGCGCCGGTCAGCCCGAGGCCCTTGTCATTGGCCTTGGCTGCCGCCGTCGCATCCCCGCTGAATGCCCAGCCCGACGTGATGAACTTGTTGAACGACTTCGGGCTCATGAACACCAGCACCAGCCGCGAATTCTTGATGCCGAGTCCGATGCCGGCCTTGGCCTGCGCCACGCCCATGAAGGTTTCGTGCTTCGACGGCAGGCTCACCGCCACACCGCTGCCACCGCCCGCACCGGCAAACAGGATCATCGCGCCACCGGTATCGAACACGGCATAACCGGCCGACTTGGCGATCGTTGCCTGCGCGTCCGGATGGGCCTTGTAGACGTCGGCCAGCGTATCGCTCGCCATCTGGCGGATTTTGGCGCGCTGTTCGGACGGCGCCTTGGCCTGCCCTTCGGGCTTGGCATCAGCGCTGACCGCCTCGGCGAACACCGGCTGCGCAGCAAGCGCACCAACCAGCGCGATGGGGAACAACCACTTACATGCCATGATCCTGCCTCCTTGACTTATGGGTGGAACTTTCAGGATAGCTCATGCGCAGCACGGCTTCCGATGCAAATTTCCGGGGTGTTTCCGCATGGTTTTCCCTGGCCCGGGATGCCGGCCGGCTGGATCAAAAGCTGCGGTTTGCTTTCGAAACCGCCACAATGAAGCCGCCGGCACAGCAAGCGCCGGGACAACAGGAATCCCCCAATGAGCCTGACCACAGGTCTTTTCACCCTTCTGGCCCTACTCGGCTTCAGTGCATTTTTCTCGATTTCGGAGATCTCGCTCGCCGCGGCGCGTAAGTTCCGGCTGCAGATGATGGCCGACGAAGGCGAGGCCAGCGCGCCGCTGGTCATTGCACTGCAGGAAAAACCCGGCGACTTTTTCACCGTGGTGCAGGTCGGCGTCAACGCCGTGGCGATTCTCGGCGGTATCGTCGGTGACGCGACCTTCACGCCCTACCTCACCAGCTGGTTCGCACGACTGAATGTCGATGCCCAGCTGGCCTCGACGCTGTCCTTCCTGCTGTCGTTCCTGATCACCACCGGCCTCTTCATCCAGTTTGCCGACCTGATTCCGAAACGGCTGGGCATGCTCAAGCCCGAACAGATGGCGGTACGCATCGTCAAGCCGATGATGGTCTGCACCACGCTGCTGCGGCCGCTGGTCTGGCTGTTCGACGGCGTGGCCAACCTGATCTTCCGCATCTTCAAGGTGCCGACGCAGCGGGTCGAATCGATCACGTCGGACGAGATCGTCGCGCTGGTCGACGCCGGCGCCGAAGCCGGCACGCTGCAGCGCAAGGAGCACCTGTTCATCGAGAACATGTTCGAGCTGGGCGAGCGCTTCGTCACGTCGGTGATGACGGCACGCGAACAGGTGATCTTTTTCACCGATACCGACAGCAACGACGTCATCCGCCAGAAGATCACTGACGAGCCGCACGCCAAGTTCCTGCTGTGCAAGGACGGCATCGACAGCGTCTACGCCTATGTCGACGCCAAGGACCTGCTGCAGCACGTGCTGAAGAGCGCGCCCGAGGCGCTGCAGGCCGGGCTGCGCCAGGTCGCCGTGAAAAGCGTACTGCTGGTGCCCGATACGATTTCGCTGTCCGAAGCGCTCGACCGTTTCAAGGAAACGCACGAGGACTTCGCCGTCGTCATCAACGAGTACGCGCTGGTGGTCGGCATCTTCACGCTCAACGACGTGATCCGCCACCTGATCGGCAGCGTCACCGACCTGAGCCAGCAGGACCAGATCGTCCGCCGCGACGACAGTTCGTGGCTGGTCGACGGCGTCACGCCGATCACCGATCTCAAGGCCGTGCTCGAAATCGACGACCTGCCCGACGAGGAAAACTACGAAACCGTCGCCGGTCTCTTGATGTACCTGCTGAAGAAAATCCCGAAGAAGGCCGAGGCGATCGACTGCCGCGGCTACCGTTTCGAGGTCGTCGACATCGATCATTACCGGATCGACCAGGTGCTGGTCACCCGGCTGCCGCTGGGCAGCGCGACCGCAGCACCGAACGGCGACGGCTGACGGATTCGCCGAAAGCCGATAGAATTCAAGCCCTTCCGAGGAGCGCTGCGACCCGCTGGTGGCCAGAAGCCACAAGGGCCAGGCTCGGAACGAATCCAACGGCGCTCACCTGACCAACCCGTGCCGGGCACGGGGATTGCGGGTGAGCCGCATCCCTCCCGGCCACACGAAGGACTCTACCGTGGCCGAATTCAAAGACTTTCACGTTGCCGACCTGTCCCTTGCCGCCTGGGGCCGCAAGGAACTGAACATCGCCGAAACCGAAATGCCGGGCCTGATGGCCGTGCGCGAACAGTTCGGTGCCGCTCAGCCGCTGAAGGGCGCACGCATCGCCGGCAGCATCCACATGACCATCCAGACCGGCGTACTGATCGAGGCGCTGCAGGCGCTCGGCGCCAAGGTCCGCTGGGTGTCGTGCAACATCTTCTCGACCCAGGATCACGCCGCCGCCGCCATCGCCGCCGCCGGCACGCCGGTGTTCGCCTACAAGGGCGAATCGCTGGAAGAGTACTGGGACTTCACCCACCGCATCTTCGACTTCGAAGGCGGTGAATACGCCAACATGATCCTCGACGACGGCGGCGACGCCACGCTGCTGCTGCACCTCGGCGCCCGTGCCGAGAGCGATCTGTCGCTGGTCGCCAACCCGACCAACGAAGAAGAAACCGTACTGTACGCGGCGATCAAGGCGCAGATCGCCAAGGATCCGAAGTGGTACTCGACCCGACTGGCCCACATCCAGGGCGTGACCGAGGAAACCACCACCGGCGTGCACCGCCTCTATCAAATGCACGAGAAGGGCCAGCTGGCCTTCCCGGCGATCAACGTCAACGACTCGGTCACCAAGTCCAAGTTCGACAACCTGTACGGCTGCCGCGAATCGCTGGTCGACGGCATCAAGCGCGCCACCGACGTGATGATCGCCGGCAAGGTCGCGATCGTGCTGGGCTACGGCGACGTGGGCAAGGGCTGCGCGCAATCGCTGCGCGGCCTCGGCGCCACCGTGTGGGTCACCGAAGTCGACCCGATCTGCGCGCTGCAGGCGGCCATGGAAGGCTACCGCGTCGTGCTGATGGACGAAGTCGCGTCGCAGAGCGACATCTTCGTCACCACCACCGGCAACGTCGGCGTGATCACCCACGACCACATGAAGGCGATGAAGCACAACGCCATCGTCTGCAACATCGGCCACTTCGACTCGGAAATCGAAGTCGCGTCGCTGCGCCAGTACAACTGGGACAACATCAAGCCGCAGGTCGACCACATCGAGTTTCCAGACGGCAAGCGCATCATCCTGCTGGCCGAAGGCCGCCTCGTGAACCTCGGTTGCGCTACCGGCCACCCGAGCTTCGTGATGTCGAACTCGTTCGCCAACCAGGTGCTCGCACAGATCGAACTGTTCACCAAGCGCGAGCAGTATCCGGTCGGCGTCTACGTGCTGCCGAAGCACCTCGACGAAATGGTCGCCCGCCTGCATCTGGGCCGCATCGGCGCCAAGCTGACCGTGCTGACCGACGAGCAGGCTGCGTACATCAACGTGCCTAAGGACGGCCCGTTCAAGCCGGCTCATTACCGTTATTGATCAGCCGACATCACCCGCGCCTTCCGTGCGGGCTGATCGTGAAAAGGGGCTTCGGCCCCTTTTCTGCGTCCGCGTCACACGCTTGCGACGCAGCCGTGCCAGAATCGGGGAAGAGACGCATTCCGAATCCATACGCCCCGCACCGGACGAACGCCCATGTTCCACCAGCCCGAATTCATCGCCCCGACCCGCCATACCGACGCCGACGCCGCGCTGGCGCAGGTCCGTCTGGTTTACGAATCCAGCCTTGCCCACCTGCGTGACGCGATGGCGCGCTTCGTCGCCGGCGAGACGCTGCCCGGCCACGTCCGCGCCTGCTACCCCTACGTACGGCTGCAGACCGACACCGTGTCGCGGCTGCATCCGGTCGACGGCCTGCATCTGGCTTTCGGTTTCGTTGCCGGCCCGGGCCGCTACGAAACCACGCTGACCCGCCCGGACCTGTTCGATCACTACTACCACGAGCAGTTCGCGCTGCTGCTGCAGAACCACGGTGTCGAGCTCGAGATCGGTGTCAGCAACCAGCCGATTCCGGTGCATTTCTCGTTTGCCGAGAACGACCATATCGAGGGCAGCCTGACACTCGAGCGCCGCCAGCTGATGCGCGACGTCTTCGACCTGCCCGACCTGTCGGCGATGGACGACGGCATCGCCAACGGCACCTACGAGCCGGCCGCCGGCGAGCCGCAGCCGCTGTCTCTGTTCACGGCACCGCGCGTCGATTACTCGCTGCACCGGCTCCGGCATTACACCGGCACGCAGCCCGAGCATTTCCAGAACTTCGTGCTGTTCACCAACTACCAGTTCTACATCGACGAATTCATCCGCCTCGGCCTCGAGGCAATGAGCGACCCGGACAGCGAATACATCGCCTTCGTCGAGCCCGGCAACGTGATTACCCGTCGTACCGGCCTATCCGCGGAGGCCGCCGACGCACTCGGCGTGGCGCCGCCGCGGCTGCCGCAGATGCCGGCCTATCACCTGATTCGTGCCGACCACAGCGGCATCACCATGGTCAACATCGGTGTCGGCCCGGCCAACGCCAAGACTGCGACCGACCACATCGCCGTACTGCGCCCGCATGCGTGGATCATGCTCGGCCACTGCGCCGGCCTGCGGCAGACGCAGCAGCTCGGCGACTACGTGCTGGCGCACGGCTATGTGCGCGAGGATCACGTGCTCGATCAGGACCTGCCGCTGTGGGTACCGATTCCGGCGCTGGCCGAAATCCAGGTCGCACTGCAGGCGGCCGTCTCCGACGTCACGCAGATCCACGGTGCCGAGCTGAAACGCGTGATGCGCACCGGCACCGTTGCCAGTACCGACAACCGGAACTGGGAGCTGCTGCCCGACAACGCGCCGCAGCGTCGTTTCAGCCAGAGCCGTGCCGTCGCGCTCGACATGGAAAGCGCGACGATCGCCGCCAACGGTTTCCGCTTCCGCGTCCCGTACGGCACCCTGCTGTGCGTGTCGGACAAACCGCTGCACGGCGAGATCAAGCTGCCGGGCATGGCCAACCATTTCTACCGCGAACGCGTCGACCAGCACCTGCGCATCGGCATCCGCGCGATGGAGCTGCTGCGCGATCAGGGCGTCGACCAGTTGCACAGCCGCAAGCTGCGCAGCTTTGCCGAAGTCGCGTTCCAGTAAGCGGAGCGGCTAGTCGCAGACCTTGCCGGAGTAGAGGAACACCGCGCAGCGCTTCCACGGCGACACCTCGGCAAGGCCCTGAATCCTGCCGAGCTGGGTCGACTCGGCCCAGTTCAACGCCGCGCCGAGGAAGTCCTCGATCGTCTGGTGCTGCCACTGCGCCGGGTCGGCCTGACGATCGGCCAGCAGGGCCCGGGCGAAGGCCAGAAACGAATTCGGATCGGTAACATCCTGCAATTGCTGGTACAAATCCATCGCTCGACCGCCTTTGATGATCAAGCGCCGAGTATGCCCGATACCGGCCAACCGCTGCCTCGCCAAGGACACGCTCATGACCGATTACGACGCCCGCCTTTACGCCCCCGCCACCGGACGTAACCGCGACGCGATTCTTGCGGTACTGCAACGCGTACTGCCTGCCTCGGGTACGGTGCTGGAAATCGCCAGCGGCAGCGGCGAGCACGCGGTACACTTCGCCGCCGCGCTGCCGCAACTGGTCTGGCAGACCAGCGACCCCGACGCGCCGTCGCGCGCCTCGATCGCGGCATGGGCCGAACACGCCGGCGTCGCGCTGTCGCCGCCTTTGGCGCTCGACGTCATGGCGGCCGACTGGGGCATTGCCCGGGCGCAGGCACTGGTGTGCATCAACATGATCCATATCTCGCCGTGGCCGGCGACGCTGGCGCTGTTTGCCGGTGCCGCCCGCGTGCTCGATCCCGGCAGCCCGGTCTGCCTGTACGGCCCCTACCGCCGCGACGGCGCTCACACTGCGCCAAGCAATGCAGACTTCGACGCCCAGCTGCGCGCCCGCAACCCCGAATGGGGCGTACGCGACCTCGAAACCGTGATCGGCACGGCCTTTGATGCGGGCTTCGTTCTCGACGACGTCGTTGCCATGCCCGCGAACAACCTCAGCGTAGTGCTGCGCAAGCGCCGCTGACCACCCTCTATGAACCGCCGGCCCGCAAGGGCGGGCCACCGACACACCCATGACCGATATCGAAACGACCGAAGACAGCAGCAACGCCCTCAACGACTATCTGCACGCCTACCGCGCCACGCTGGTGACCACCGACGGCAGCTATGCGGTGTCGGTCCACGGAGAGATCGTCGTCGGCGACCGCAGCATTCCCTACCATCTGGTGCCCGACGCCGGCTTCCTCGGCAAGACCGCCAAGTGGCGCAAGCTGACGACGACGGCCAAGCTCGCGCTGCTGCAGGAACGCTGGAACGCCGGCGCGCTGCAGACGCTCGAAGCCGCGCTGATCGAGTGTGCCGATACGGTGATCGACATCGCGACCGAGTGCGAGATCGATCCGACCGGCGCGCTGAACGCGCTGCAGGCCAAGTACGAGCGCGCCAGCGACCGCTGCAAGGTCGCGCTGGCGCGGATCGAGGCACAGCAGGGCACGAATGCCGCGACGCGGCAGGCCGAAAAGACACGCAACGCCGTCAACCTGTCGCTGTACCCGGAGTCGTTCACCAAGGCGCAGGCGATGCCGCGGCATTTCATCGCCGTGCTCGGCCCGACCAACTCGGGCAAAACGCACGCGGCGATGGAACATCTGGCACAGGCGAAGTCCGGTGCCTACCTCGCACCGCTGCGGCTGCTGGCGCTGGAGAACTACCAGCGCCTGCTCGATGCCGGCGTCGCCGTCAGCCTGATCACCGGCGAGCAGCGCAAGCTGCATCCGGGTGCGACCCACGTCGCCAGCACCGTCGAGATGTTCAACCCGAACAAGCCGATCGACGTTGCCGTCATCGACGAAATCCAGCTGCTCGACGACCCCGACCGCGGTGCGGCGTGGACCGCCGCCGTGTGCGGCGTGCCGGCCAACACCGTCTACCTGCTCGGGGCGCTCGAAGCGCAGCAGGCGATCGAATCGCTGGTCCACCGCATCGGCGGCACGCTCGAAGTCCGCAAGCTCGAGCGCAAGTCGCCGCTGAAAATGGATCCGCAACCGCTCGGCTCGCTGAAGAACCTCAAGCCCGGCGACGTGCTGATCGCGTTCTCGCGTCGCGAGGTACTGAACTGGCGCGACCAGGCGATCGCCGAGGGTTTCGCCGTGTCGGCGATCTACGGCAACCTCTCGCCCGAGGTGCGGCAGGCACAGGCCGAGCGTTTCGTCTCCGGCGACACCAAGATCATCGTCGGCACCGATGCGATCGGCATGGGGCTGAACACGCCGGCACGGCGGGTGATCTTCACCACGTCGAACAAGTGGGACGGCTACAGCGAAGGCACGATCACCGCGGCGCTCGCCAAGCAGATCGCCGGCCGCGCCGGGCGCTTCGGCGCGCACGAGGCCGGTTTCGTCGCCGGTTTCGACGCCCGCACGCACAAGGTCATCGCCGAGCTGCTGCGCGAAAAGATCGAGCCGCTGCCGGCGACCGGGTTCTTCGTCGCACCGAACCTCGACTACCTGCAGCAGATTTCCAGGGCCACCGGCCAGACCAAGCTGTTCGCACTGCTCGAACTCTTCACCAAACACATCAACGTGCACGACGAGTTCTTCGTTCCGGCCAACCTCAGCGACCAGATGGAAAAGGCGCGCTGGCTCGATACGCTGAAGCTGTCGCTCGAAGACCGCTACACCTTCAGCCTGTGCCCGGTGTCGACCAAGATTCCGATGCTGGAAAACGCGCTGCTGGACTGGGCACGCGACCGCGCCGACGGCAAGCCCTCACCGCTGCTGCGGATCGAAGGCATCGGCGGGCGCAACGCGCTGCAGTACCTCGAGGACAGCTGCAAGCTGTACGCCGCGTACGCATGGCTGGGCTACCGGATGGCAGACACCTTCCCGCACGAGGAACTGGCGCAGTCACTGATGAAGACGACGTCCGAGAAGATCGACCTGATGCTGCAGCAGCAGAACAAGCGTCAGGCGCAGGCACCGCAGCCCAAGCGCGGCGGGCGACGGCGCTTCGGTCCGCGCTGAGCCGGTACACGGCCCCGGCACAAGTGGCAATCGCCGCGTTCAGGACCGCGCGGTATGGTCGCCGCGCGCAGCCCGGACGCGTTGCGCCAGCGCTTCGAGTTCAAGCCGCCAGGCCGGCCAGCTCGCCGACTGCGGCAGGTCGTGGCGCTGGATGTCGCGCAGCAGGTCACCGAGCTGCCAGTCGACTTCCTGTGCCAGCGCCAGCAGTTCCTGCGCGACCTGTTCGTCGTCGATCGCGTAATCGAGCGCCAGCTCGATCCGGTGCAGGTCGATGCCGAGCTGGGCCAGCATGCCGTAGATGCGGTCGAGCCGGTCGATGACGAAATCGGGGAGCGCCAGTGCTTCCAGCCGGCCGCGCTGGGCCAGCCAGTTGTCGAACAGTGCCGCCTGACCGCCCAGTTGCTCGGACAGTACCAGCAGCCTCGCCTCGGACGGATGGCTGTGTCCGGGCAGAACGATGCCCTGCAAGGCCCGCGCCAGCAGATCGATCGCATCGGTCCGGAAGCTGTTGCGGATCAGTCGCAGCCAGATCAGCATCGCCGCCGGCCGACGCTTGGGCAGTACCGACCCCACGGCCTCGGCAACAGCCAGGATTTCGCCGAGCGGATGCAGCACGCGATGCGTACCGTGAGTCGGATAGCCGCTGCCGTCGACGCGTTCGTGATGCTGCAGTACCGCCAGTACTGCCGACTCCGGCACCTCCGGACAACGCCGCAGCAACAACGCCGCGAGCTGCGGGTGGTCGTCGATGATGCGCATCGCTTCCGGATCGCCGGCCGCCGGAATCAGGCTGTCCAGACCGATCAGGCCGGCATCGTGAAACAGTGCGGCGATCATCAGTGCGGACCGGTCCGGCACCGACAACTGCAAACCCAGCGCGAGGTAATCCGCAAGGATCACGATGATCAGGTGGTGCTGGTACAGCTCGGGGTTTTCGGCTGCCAGCCGGCCAAGCTGGCGGGACAGCGGCTCGGGCAGCTGCAGCGCGCCAAGGCCGTACTTGAAGCCCAGCGGATCGGTCGAGCGCGCGATCAGCGTTGCCAGCGTCGGCACGCTGTGCAGCGCCAGCTGCGCATGCTCGGCGACCTCCTCGCTGCGCAGACCCGCACCGACGAAATGGGGAACGGACGGCGCGCTGGCGCGCATTCCGCGAGATGAACCATCCGGCTGCGACATGGTGATCTCCCCCTGGACTTGTTGCCCTGCAGTATAGGCAGGCCGACGGCTAGCGCAGCAGTGCGATGAAGCGGTCACGCAGCGGGCTGCCTGCCTGTGGTCGCCACGCCAGACCGACCTGCCAGCCGATCTCGGCCTCCGGCTGCACGATGCGGACCCCCGGCGGCAGGATGTGCATGGCGCTTTCGGGCACCGGCGCCGCGCCGATGCCGGCCGCTGCCAGCGCCAGCAGCGTCTGGATGTCGCCGGCCTCGTGGATGGCCGATGGCACGAAGCCCTGCCCGGACCAGTGATCGAGCAAGCGGTCGACTTCGGCAGCAAGCCCCGGGCCGCGCTGCCGCACCAGCCGCAGGACAGTGAGGGGCCGTAGCGGATCGACACCGTCGCCGACCGCCAGCACCAGCCGGTCCGATCGCAGCGGCAGACTCGCCAGCGTGGCCGGAACCGGCAGCCGCACGAAGCCGAGCTGCAGGCGGCCGTCCAGCAAGCGCTCGACCTGCTCGGCCGACGACATGTCCTCGAGACTGATCTCGACGTCAGGATGGTGACGGCGGAAGGTGGCGATGCACTGCGGCGCCAGCTGCAGGCTGGACAGCCCGAAGCCGATGGCCAGCCGGCCGGCTTCCCCCTTGGCCATGTGGCGCGCTCGCAGGTCGAGCGCATCGGCGCGGCCGAGCAGCTCGCGCGCTTCGCCGAGGAAATCGGCGCCAAAGCCGGTCAGCGCCACCCCGTGCCGGCCGCGAACGAAGAGCGGCACGCCGAGCCGGTCTTCGAGCACGCGGATCTGCTTGGTCAGCGCCGGCTGGGTCAGGCACAGCCGACTCGCGGCCTGACCGTAATGCAGGCAGTCGGCGAGGACGACAAAGGCGCGGAGCAGGCGGATTTCCATTCCTTCAGGTTATCACCGACCGGAAAATCCATCATTATCCGCCGCCGGAGCAAGGTGCTTAAATCGTCGGTGTCGCCGGCCCGCCGGCATGTACCGGAGTCCCCACCATGACCGAAACGCTGCGCGTCGCCGCGGTGCAGTTCCAGCATCGCGCCAACGACAAGACCTACAACCTCGGCCGCATCGCCGACTTCGCCCTTGAGGCCGCCCGCCGCGGCGTGCAGCTGCTCGCCCTGCCGGAAATGTGCATCACCGGCTACTGGCACGTGCCCAGGCTCGACGCTGACGCGGTCGCCGCGCTGGCCGAACCGCTGGGCGGCCCGTCGGTCTCCGCCGTCCGGGCGCTGGCGCTCCGGCACGGCATCGGCATCGGCGCCGGCTTCATCGAGCGCGGCGACGACGGCCGGCTCTACAACGCCTACGCGGTCTGCCTGCCCGATGGCGAGGTGCACTGCCACCGCAAGCTGCACGCGTTCGAGCATCCGGCGATCGCCAGCGGCGACCGCTACACGGTGTTCGATACGCCGTGGGGCGTGCGCGTCGGCGTGCTGATCTGCTGGGACAACAATCTGGTCGAGAACGCCCGTGCCACCGCGCTGCTCGGCGCGACGGTGCTGCTGGCGCCGCACCAGACCGGCGGCACCGATTCGCGCAGCCCGCATGCGATGAAGAAGATTCCGCTGTCGGTCTGGCGCAATCGCCATACCGATCCGGCGGCGGTCGAGGCGGCGTTCCGCGGTCCGAACGGGCGCGAGTGGCTGCTGCGCTGGCTGCCGGCGCGCGCGCACGACAACGGCCTGTTCATCGTGTTCGCCAACGGCATCGGCGAGGACGACGACGAGGTGCGGACCGGCAACGCGATGGTGCTCGACCCGTACGGCCGCATCCTCGCCGAGACGTGGGCCGCCGCCGATGCGCTGGTCGACGCCGAGCTGGACCTCGGTCTGCTGCCGCTGTGTTCCGGGCGACGCTGGATGCAGGGCCGGCGCCCCGAACTCTACGGCGTGCTGACCGAGGGCCGGCCGGGGCTGCGCAATGCCCGCGCCGCGCGCTTCTCCGACGATCCGGTCGACGTCAATCTGACCGACGTCGCTCAGCCGTAACGCGCCTGTGCCAGTGTCAGCCAGGCCCGTGCAGCGTGCGACAGGTAGGCGTCGCGCGGCCACGCCAGGGCGATCTCCCACGGGATATCGGCTTCGAGCGTGCAGACGGTCAGCCCTTCCTGGGTCGACGCGGCGATTTCCGACGCCGGCAGCAGCGCGATGCCGATGCCACCGCGCACCATCGCCGCAATCAGCCCGGGCTGGCCGCTGCGGCCGGCGACCTGCGGCGCGAAACCTGCTGCGGCGCACGCGCCGACGATGCGGTCGTTGAGCGCGAAGCCCGGCGTGAACAGGATGAACGGCTCGTCGGCGAGGTCGGCCAGCGCCACCACCGGCCGGTGCGCCCATGCCGAGCGCTCGGGCGCGATCAGCGCCAGCCGGTCGCGCACCAGTGTCAGCGTCCGGTAGCGCGGATCGTCGACCGGGTGCAGCAGACCGCCAAGTTCGAGTTCGCCGGCGAGCAGCGCGGCCTCGATCGCGATCGCACCGTCCTCGAACAGCTTGAGCTCGACCCCCGGGTACTTGCGCTTGAACTCGCTGATCAGCGCGACGAACACCCGGCCGCCGAGCGATGGCACGCCGATGCGCAGCTCGCCGCGCGCCAGCCCCGACAGGCCGTCGAGTTCGGCGCGCAGCTGTGCAGCATCGCCGAGCAGCCGTTCGGCATAACCGAGCACCACGCTGCCGGCATCGGTCAGCCTCGGCCGCTTGCCGTCGCGCACCAGCAGCGTCTGGCCCAGCTCGTCCTCGAGCTGGCGTACCAGCTTGCTCACCGTCGGCTGCGTCACGCACAGCTTTTCGGCCGCAAGCGTGAAGCTGGCGCAGCGGGCGACTTCGGCAAAGGCGCGCAGGGTTCGCAGTTCCATCGCTGATCATTCCAAATCGGCATTGATTTCATAAGGATAATTCATCCTTGTAATCAATGCGCAGGCCTACACTGCGGGCTGTGTACTCAGGGAGGCCATCATGGCTACCTCGCGCGCCGCCAGCCTGCTCCGGCTGCTGGCCCAACTGTTGCTGATCTTTGCCATCTGGTTCGCCACCGACTGGTTTGCCCGCGCCGTGCATTCGCCGATTCCGGGCAGCGTGATCGGGCTCGGCGCGGTGCTGGCGCTGCTGATGAGCGGCCTGATGCCGGCCGACACGATCCGCCGCGGCGCCGAATGGCTGCTGGCCGAGATGCTGCTGTTCTTCATTCCGCCGTGCATCGCCGTGGTCCAGTTCGGCACGCTGTTCAAGGCCGAAGGCCTGCCGCTGATTGCAGTGATCGGCCTCGGCACGCTGATCGTCATGGCCGGCACCGCGCTGGTCGTCGACGTCGTGTTCCGCTGGGAACACCGCCGCCGCATCCGCGCCAAATCGCGCCGCCGCGAACTTGCCGGAGTACTGTGATGGAATCCTCCCCACTTGCACTGATCAGCCTCGTCCTGACCATTGCCGTCTATTACGGCTGCAAATGGCTGTACCGCCGCCACCGCAGGATCTGGTTTGCGCCGATCCTGCTCGCCCCGCTGATCCTCGGCGCCATCGTGCTGCTCGCCGGCATTCCCTATCCGGTCTACAACGCCGATGCCCGCTGGCTGGTCTGGCTGCTCGGGCCGACGACGATCGCGTTCGCGGTGCCGATCTACGACCAGCGCGACATCATCCGCCGCAATCCGCTGACGCTGACGATCGGCGTGATCGCCGGCGTCGTGCTCGGCATCGGCTCGTCGTATCTGCTGTCGCGGCTGTTCCAGCTGCCCGACGAGGTCACCCACAGCCTGCTGTCGCGTTCGGTCTCGACACCGTTCGCCGTCGTCGCCACCGATGCCTTCGGCGGCTCGCGCGAGCTGACCTCGCTGTTCGTCGTCGTCACCGGCGTGTTCGGCATGGCGATCGGCGAAACGGTGATGCGACTGCTGCCGCTGCGCTCGCGCATGGCGCGCGGCGCGATGTTCGGTGCCGCCAGCCACGGCGCCGGCACGGCCAAAGCACGTGAAATCGGCGACGAAGAAGGGGTCGTCGCCAGTCTGACCATGACGATGGCCGGCATCGCCATGGTGTTGATCTCTCCCCTGCTCGGAGCATGGTTATGAAACGTCCCTTACCCTGGTGCTGTGCGCGGCGTCGCGCACGGCTGCGGCAGCAACCCAAGCGCACGCCGCAACGTGCCGATGCCGTCGGCGGTACGACCGGGGAACTCGCGCCACCACCGGTCAAGCTCACACCGACATGAAGCGAATGCACGCAGCAGGCACGTAAAGGCCGGCGGGGCAATGGTAAGATGGCCGGGACCGTTTACCGAAACCATACCATGACCCGCCCGCCGATCAGCTTCGAATTCTTCCCGTCCAAGACGCCCGAAGGCGTCGAGAAACTGCGCAACACCCGCCGCCAGCTCGCCCAGTTCAAGCCCGAGTTCTTCTCGGTGACCTTCGGCGCCGGCGGCACCACGCAGGACGGCACGCGCAACGCGGTATTCGAAATCCAGTCCGAAGGCCATCAGGCCGCGCCGCACCTGTCGTGCATCGGCTCGACCCGCTCGACGATCGCCGAGCTGCTGACGAGCTACCGCGAACACGGCATCCGCCGCATCGTCGCGCTGCGCGGCGACATCCCGTCGGGCATGGTCGACGTCGGCGAATTCCGCTACGCCAACGAACTGGTCGCCTTCATCCGCGAACAGCACGGCGACTGGTTCCACATCGAAGTCGCCGCCTACCCCGAGTACCACCCGCAGGCGCAAAGCGCCGAGGCCGACCTGCGCGCCTTCGTCGGCAAGGTCAACGCCGGTGCCGACGCGGCGATCACCCAGTACTTCTTCAACGCCGACGCCTACTTCCGCTTCGTCGACGAAGTGCAGAGCCGCGGCGTCACCATCCCCATCGTCCCCGGCATCATGCCGATCCAGAACTTCAGCCAGCTGTCGCGCTTCTCCGACATGTGCGGCGCCGAGATTCCGCGCTGGCTCAAGCTGCGGCTGGCGTCGTTCGGCGACGATTCGGCGTCGATCCGCGCCTTCGGCCTCGACTTCGTCACCGAGCTGTCCGACCGGGTGCTGTCGCAAGGCGCGCCGGGGCTGCACTTCTACACGCTGAACGCCGCCGGCGCGGTCAGCACGATCTGCCAGCGGCTCGGTTTCTGAGCCCGCCACACCTCGCACACCAACGGCCCCGAACGGGGCCGTTTTTCATGCGCCCGGCAATTCGCGCCGGTACTGCTCGGGCGTGGTGCCGGCCTGGCGCTGGAACATCGCGATGAACGCCGAACTCGTGCTGTAGCCGAGGTCGAGCGCGATCGCCTGAACGCTGCGCCCCTTGTCGAGCAGCTCGATCGCGTGCAGGAAGCGCAGGCGCTGCCGCCACTCGCCCAGACTCATTCCCAGTTCGCGCTGGCAGTACCGCGCCAGCGTACGCTCGGTCAGATGGACCGCTTCGGCCCATACCGAGGCAGTGCGGTTGTCGCCGGGCTCGCGCTGCAGCGCGTCGAGCACCTGCTGCAGCGCCGGCGTGCTGGCCAGCGGCAGGTAGCGCGGCTCGACCCTCGCGCGGCCGAGCTGATCGACGACGACCTGCGCCAGCCGGCGATCAGCGTCGCTGTCCGGCACGGCGACCTGGCGTTCGGCGAAGTCGATGAGGATGGCGCGCAGCACCGCACTGATCGCCAGCATGCACGGCTGCGCCGGCAGGGCGCTGCACAATGACGGATCGAGATCGAGCGCGCGGTACAGCACCGGCTGCTGGTTGTAGGTGCCGTGCACGACACCGGGCGGTAGCCACACCGTGTACTGCGGCGGCGAGATGAAGCGTTGCCCGCCGACGTCGATCTGCATCACGCCGCGCTCGGCGTAGTTGAGCTGCCCCCAGGCATGGTGGTGCAACTCGCATTCGGTATCGGCGGCCAGCGCATCGAAGCGGAAGCACACCGGATACGGCAAATGGTCGAAGTCGCGGCGGGGTGAATACTGGTGGGCCATGCTGTCCGGATACGCGGATGATCTGTCCGGTTCTCAGTATATGCGGACAGGCAGACAGGCGGACAATCCATGGCAACACTTCGCAAGGTGATTGCCATGCCCTTACTCCTCCCCGTTCTGGCCGTACTGATCTGGGCCGCCAACACCGTCGTCAACAAGCTCGCCGCCGGCGCGATCATGCCGGCCGAAATCGGTTTCTACCGCTGGCTGCTCGCCGCGCTGCTGTTCACGCCCGTCATGCTGCGCCCGCTGCTCCAGCACCGCGCAGCGGTCCGGGCGCAGGCCGGGCGCATCGTCGTGCTCGGGCTGCTGGGCATGGTCGTCTACCAGAGCCTGGCCTACTACGCCGCACACAGTACCTCGGCAACGAACATGGGCATCATCCTGTCGCTGATGCCGATGATGGCGCTGGCGCTGGCGATCGCCCTGCTCGGCCAGCAGCTGACGCTGGGCGCGATCACCGGCTCGGTGGTTTCGTTCGCCGGCGTGCTGATCGTCGTTTCCGGCGGCAGCAGCGCGGCGCTGCTGCACCACGGCGTCGGCAGCGGCGACGCGCTGATGCTGATCGCCACGCTGGCGTACGCGCTCTACAGCGTGCTGCTGAAGAAGTGGCAGATCCAGCTGCCGTCGCTGCTGCTGCTTTACCTGCAGGTGCTGGTCGCCGTGGTGCTGCTGTTCCCGCTCTACCTCGCCTCGCCCAAGACCGGGCTCTCGGCCGTCAACATCCCGCTGGTGCTGTACGCCGGGCTGTTCGCGTCGATGCTGGCACCGTTGCTGTGGATGACGGGCGTCGCCAAGGCCGGCCCCAGCCGCACCACCTTGTTGTTCAACCTGTCGCCGGTGTTCACCGCGCTGATCGCCGCAACGCCGATCCTGCACGAAAGGCTGGCGTGGTATCACCTTGTCGGCGGCGTGCTGACGCTGGCCGGCGTGCTGCTCAGCGAGCGCTGGAAGCAGCCGTTCGGATTGTCCCGCCGCCCCGCCTGAGCCCGTTCTCAGCGGACACCTGTTGCGCAGGCGCCGCAGCCGCTGACGTCCGTCTGGCCGAATTAACGCCGCGGGCCAGCCAAGCCGGCAGCGATGGTCAAGACTGAATGAAAGTGCAACAGCGGCCATCCCCCCGCGGCGGCACCCGCGCAGCGCAAACCCGGTGCAATCGTGCCGGCAAGGCGCATCCCCGCGCAGGCCGCCGGAGCGAGCCGGCCGCACAATAACGGCAACACCGGCCAGGCAGGACAAAGGCCGGGTTGCAATGCCGGGGCTGCTTGGCCCGCGGCAGGGGAGAACGAGCATGATGACCGTTCTGCTTCATCTTGCCGGTGGTGTCGCCCTTCTGACCTGGGGGCTGCACATGGTCGAAACCGGCTTCATGCGCGCCCTCGGCGCGTCGTTGCGACAACTGATGGGCCGCAGTCTGGGCAGCCGCTGGCGTGCGCTGTTCGCCGGGATGGCGATCACCACCGTACTGCAAAGCAGCACCGCCACCGGTCTGCTGGCGACCTCGTTCGCCGCGCGCCGGGTGCTGACGCCGGTGGCCGGGCTGGCGATCATGCTTGGCGCCAACCTCGGCTCGACGCTGATCGTCCAGGCCTTCTCGCTGCATCTGGGCTGGGTGTCACCGCTGTGCCTGATCGCCGGGCTGTTCATGTTCGAGCGCGGCAAGGGCTCGCAGACGCGCGATTTCGGCCGCGCCTTCATCGGCATCGGCCTGATGCTGCTGGCGCTGCGGCTGCTGGTCGAAACGATGCAGCCGGCCGAGGCCGCACCGGCGGTACGGGCCATCCTTGATGTGCTGGCCGACCAGCCGCTGCCGAACGCGGTGATCGCCGCACTGCTGACTTGGGCAGCGCACTCGAGCATCCCGACCGTGCTGCTGGTGATGTCGCTCGCCGGCTCGCACGCGATCCCGGCCAGCACCGCACTGGCCATGGTGCTCGGCGCCAATATCGGCAGCGCGCTCAACCCGTGGTTCGAGGGCAACAAGGGCAACGACAACCTGCGCCGCCGGCTGCCGGCCGGCAACCTGCTGCTGCGGGGCGGCAGCTGCCTGATCCTGCTGACCGCGGTCGGCCCGCTGGCGCACGGGCTGTCCCGGCTCTGGCCCGATGCGGGCGCGCTGGTCGCCAACTTCCATACCCTGCTCAACTTCGGCATCGCGCTGTCCTTCATCGGCCTGCTCAAGCCGGTCTCGAAGCTGCTCGAGCGCCTCTTCCCGGATCACCGCCCGGCCGCCGACCAGCCCGATGCACCGCGCTACCTCGATCCGTCGGCCATTGCCACCCCGTCGCTGGCACTGACCTGCGCAACGCGCGAAGCGCTGCACATGGGCGACATCGTCGAGGACATGCTGCGCTCGAGCATGCCGGCCCTGCTCGGTGACGACCGGCAGCGCATTCTGGACATCACGCGCCGCGACAACGCCGTCGACCGGCTGCACGAGGCGATCAAGCTCTACGTCACCGAGATCACCCGCGAAAGCCTGTCGCCGCAGGACGCGGCCCGGGCGATGGCGATCATCGGTTTCGTCATCAACATGGAGCACATCGGCGACATCATCGACAAGAACCTGATGGAGCTGGCCGGCAAGAAAATCCGCAGCCAGCTGAGCTTCTCGCACGACGGCGCCGCCGAGCTGACCCGGCTTCACCATGAAGTGCTGGAAAACTTCCACCGTGCCCAGTCGGTCTTCATTTCGGCCGACGTCCGCACCGCGCAGACGCTGCTGGCGGGCAAGGCCACGATCCGCGAGCTGGGCCGCCACGCCGCCGACACCCATCTGGCACGGCTGCGCGACGGCGTGCCCGAGAGCATCGCGTCAAGCTCGCTGCATCTGGACGTACTGCGCGATCTGCGGCGGATCCACTCGCACATCTGCGCGATCGCCTATCCGGTACTCGAACAGGGCGGCGCACCGGACGAAGGCCGCGCGCGGCCGAACGAAGCCGGCAAAACTTGGCAGGGGGTCGCCGGGCGAGTCTAGTCCCGGCGCAAAAAAACGGCCCCGCGGGGCCGTTTCTGTCACCACTGGCGGGCCGCGGTCACATCGGCGCCGTTTGCGGTGCCGCCTGCGGGACGATGCCGTTGCCGGCCGGCACGACACGAGTACTTTTCTGGTCGGTCAGGATGTCGACACGCTGGCCCACCGACAGCGGCGCGTCGGCCTTCTGCACGATGACCAGACGCTGGCCGTTGTCGAGCCGTACGGTAATTTCGTAGGCATCCTGCTGGGTCACGCCCTTTTCGATCGCGTTGCCGGCCAGACCGCCGACGATGGCGCCGAGGATGCCGGCGACAATCTGGCCGTTGCCCCCGCCGATGTTGGTGCCAGCGGTAATGCCGCCGATCGCGCCGCCGGCGACGGTGCCGACACCGGTCGAGTCTTCCATCTTCACCGAACGCAGGTTCTCGATCGCGCCCGACTGCACGGTCGCAGCCTGCATCATCTGATCACGGTTGTAGACGTTCGACGAGGTATTGGCGCAGCCGGTCGCGAACAGTGCGGCGGCGAGCAAGGTGGTCGCGCCGAGAATGCGGCGGGTCGTCATGATCCTGCCTCCTGATGGTTTGATCTGCCCATATTTTAATCGCCGCAATTCGCGGCCGCTGTGCAGCAAGTCACAGGGCACGGCGGCGGAACCAGCCGGTCAGCGACCAGCGTTCCCGCTGTGCCGGCTTCACCTCGTGTTCGAAGCGGTCGGACATGAACACCGCCAGCGTGCCGCCATGCGGCACGACGTCGGTATGGCTGCCGTCGTCGAGATAGAGCCGCAGCTCGCCACCGTCGGTCTCGCCCCATTCGGGATTCAGGTAGAGCACGATGGTGACGACGCGGGTGTCCTCGCCGCGATGCTGGTCCAGATGCCGTTTGTAGAAGCGCCCTGCCGGATAGACCGCCAGATGGCATTCGAGTTCGGCCAGACCGAGATAGAGCGCAGCATTCAGCTCGCCGCGCAGCGCGTCGAGCCGTGCCAGCGCAAGCGCCGCAGCCGGGTCGGCGTCGTCGAGCCACAGCACCTCGTCGCCGCGAATCTCGCCGTTGACGGCATGACCGCCGGCACGGCCGACGCCGGCGCGGGCGAAGTCACCGCGCCGCGCCTGGGACGATGCAACCAGCGCGGCGACCTCGGCCGGCGTCAGGAACCCCGGCAGCACGCACCAGCCGGTTTCAACCAGCGCGTTGACGACGCAATCGAACCCACTCACGCACGGTCTCCTGATGGTTGGGCAGGCTGGGCACCGGCGCTTCGACCACCGGTTTGGGCGAGCGCGGCGGCACGAAGAACTGCGCCGGATTCTTGAGGAAGCGCCGGACCAGCTCGCCGAGCAGGGGCTTGGTCGCCTGGAAGGTCAGCTTGCGCGAGCGCAGCGCCACCCACAGCGCCAGACCGAAGCTGACCGCGAGGTTGGTCATGCCGATCAGCGCGATGCCCAGCACCGACATCGCGACGATGTGCCAGTCGAGCTGGAAGTTGTACGCCACCGCGGCAAACGACAGGTAGGCCGACGAGAAGGTGATGTGACGGATGTCGATCGGCAGGCCGAGCAGGAAGCCGACGGTGCCGATCATGCCCAGCATCATGCCGAAATAGAAGTTACCGGCCAGCGCGCCAAGGTTGTTCTCGATGTACTTGGCCAGCCGCCTGGCGCGCGACTCGCCGACCAGCCAGTTCAGCCACGGCAATGCCGCGATCCGGTCGGGAATGCGGTTGTAGATCGCCTTGTTGTCGTAGTAGCCCGAAATCAGCCCGGCGAGGAACAGGCAGCAGCCGGCGATTGCAGCATGGAACACCGCCAGACTGGCAATCGGCGACAGATCGTGCAGCAGGTGGTCGGCCTTGGCGGCATCGACCGGCGGCACGCCGAAGTACCAGTTCCACGTCATGGCGATCAGCAGCGCCACCGGCATCGCCAGTGCGACGTTGCCGACAATGGCGATGAACTGCGTACGCACGACCTTGACGATCAGTCCGGCGAGCTCGTCGAGGTCGAGCCGCTGCCGGTTGCGCTTGCTGCCGGCATGGATCGTCGCGGCAATCTTGGCCGCCGTCATCGCCGGCTGCTTGGTCGCGATGGTGAAGTGCAGCATGTGGATCAGCATGAAGCCGAGCGCGTAGTTCAGGCCGAACAGGATGGCCTCGAGCAGCAGCGGGATGTGCGCCTTGGCGGTCAGCAGCTTGAGCAGCGCCATGAAGCCGACGATGACACCGGCGCCGGCGGCCGACCTGAACATGCCCAGCCATTCGCTGCGCGTTTCGGCGATGTAGTGCTCGCCGGTGTGGCTGGCGTGCTCGGTCACCTGCAGGGCCAGCAAGGAGGTGTTTTCGGCGAAGACGTCGCGGATCCGGTACTTGCGGTTCTCGGCGCGCACCAGCGCGACCAGGCCGTCGATCACCAGCTCGGCCTTGTCCGGGTTCGGCACCGGATCGATCAGCAGCAGCAGCATGCGCATGCGCTCGATGTGCTGGTAGATCCGCACCAGATGGTAGGTCAGCCCGACCGAGATGCCGTTCTTCGCCGCGCTCTTCTTCGCCTTGGTCAGCCACTCCTCGCACTGGTCGAGCAGCACGAGGATGGGCCGGACGTCCTCGTCGGGCAGCGCCTCGTCGATCATCGTCCGGCGGTAATGCTCGATATAGGCCAGCGTTTCGACGTTCTGGCGCACGAACGGCGACTCGAAGCGCTCGATGTCCGGGTTGTTGCGCACCAGCTCGGGTTCGAGGCCGATCGCCGACAGCCGGCACGACAGCACCTGGATCGCCTCGAGCACCTGGACCCGGGTCTTGTTGATGCTGACCAGGTCGGTCTCGTCGTGGAAATGCATCGCCCGGCCGAGCGCCAGCCAGGCCTCGCGGCTGATCGCCTCGAGCCAGACGTAGTCGGTCTTCTTGTGGAACAGCGCGCCGAACACGTCCTTGAGCGAATAACGGTTGAACACCGGCGGCAGCACGCGGTAACCGATGCGGCGGGTCAGCGCGGTATAGAAGGTCTCGTTCGAGAGGATGCCGGTGTCGGTATAGAGCTGGACCTGCTTGCGTGTCGACAGCAGGTGCAGCATGTGGCGCCGCAGTGCGGCACGGAAGTCGCCCGACTGTTCGAGCAGGTAGGCCAGCGCCTGTACCGCATTGTTGGCGGCAACGGCATCGGCGTGGTCGCGCGGGCGCATCGTGTCGACGAGCTCGCGAAACAGGTCGAAAGCGCGGTCGGTCGGCGCGCTGACCATCGTTCGCAGAATGGCTTCCATTCGGGTTTCCGTAGTTTTTGCAATTTTATCGCAGGGCGTCCGCGTCCGCGCGAAACGCCCGGCAAGCCCGTGATCGCCCCGGTTCATGACGATGGCGACCACCGGCGGCGTGAGGGCGGCCCTGTGCGCGCATGGCCGCATAGCATGCCTGATGACGGCCGGATGGGGCAGCGTAAACGCTTGGCCTTGAAAAAAACGAAAACGCCCGCAATGCGGGCGTCTTTCAGCGGCGTTGCGGCCGGGTTCCGGCCTGCGCCGGCACGGTCACTGCGCCTTCGGATCGGTAACGAAGCCGATGCGTTCCAGCCCGTTGCGCTGTGCAGCCGCCATCGTCTGCGCGACGACTTCGTAACGCACGTTGCGGTCGGCGGTCAGGTGCAGTTCGGGTTGCGGCTTTTTCTCCGCCGCGGCCTTCAGGCGCTCGTCGAGCACCGTCTCGTCGATCTTCTCGCCCTGCCAGAAGCGCTGGCCGCTGGCGTCGATCGACAGCGCGATGTTCTCCGGCTTGACCTCCTGCGGCTGGTTCGCCGCACGCGGCAGGTCCATTTTCACCGCGTGGTTGATCACCGGCACGGTGATGATGAAGATGATCAGCAGCACCAGCATGACGTCGACCAGCGGCGTCATGTTGATCTCGCTCATCACGTCTTCATTGTCGTCGAGGCTGCCGAACGCCATCACTTGCTCCCGTTGACGACGTTCAGCGCCGGTGCCGGCGACGCGGCCGTGCTGCCGACGCGCGAACCGGTGACGAAGTAGGCGTGCAGGTCATGCGCGAAGCGCGACAGCTGCATCGACACCGCCTTGTTGCCGCGCACCAGCGCGTTGTAGCCGAGCACTGCCGGGATCGCGACCGCGAGGCCGAAGGCGGTCATGATCAGCGCCTCGCCGACCGGACCGGCGACCTTGTCGATCGTCGCCTGGCCGCTCACACCGATACCGACCAGCGCGTGGTAGATGCCCCAGACCGTGCCGAACAGGCCCACGAACGGCGCGGTCGAGCCGACCGAGGCGAGGATGGACAGGCCCGACTGCATCGATTGCTGGGCGTCGTCGATCGCGCGGCGCAGGTTGCTGGTCACCCAGTCGCTGACATTGAGCGCGCCGTGCAGGTCGTTCTTGTTGTGTGCGTGGTGGGCCACCGCGTCGGCGCCCTCTTCGGCCAGATGGCGGAACGGGTTCGACGCACGGGTCTCGCCGAGCGACGACAGGCCGGCGGCGAAATCGCGCTGGTGCCAGAAATCGTTGCTGGCGGCGCTGGCCTGGCGCTTGAGTTTGACCAGTCGTGCCGCCTTGAGCACGATCACGCACCACGATGCGATCGACATCACCAGCAGCAGGATGGCCACGCTGCGCGTGACGAAATCGCCTTGTGCCCAGAGCGCGGCGATACCGTAGGGATTGGTTTCCATCTCGTTTCCTTGTGCGATTCGTTAGGCCGAAACCCGTGGGCCGCCCATTCCAGCCTGCCATATTAACGAGAATTGTTATCATCCTCAACGCTTTGCGGCCACTATCTGCGACACGCGCAGACCGACCGGCACAGTTCGCAGTCTTGCCGACACGGCACTGACGCAAAGCTTGGGAACGTTTCTTTGAAATTGGGTTCGGCAACGTTGCCGTAGCGTCATCGTCAAGCAACATATCGGAAAGGCCATTGCCAAATGCTGCCAAGGCATTTGACCGGGCCGCTGCCTAGAATGAGGGCAAACCGGCTTCGCCAGCCGTTCCCCGCGCCTTTCCGAGACCTCATGCCCTTTCGACTCGCCAAACTCTTGCGTCGTCCGGACGCCGCCGATCTGCCTTTGGCAACGCTGCAACCGAAGCATCCGGGCAAACGCCTGCTCGTCTCGTTGCTGGTCGCCATGGCACTGCCGGCCATCGGCGTCGCCGTGGCGTCGCTGCAGGCGCGCTGGCAGCTGCAACAGCGTGCGGACAAGGTCGTGGCCCAGTCGATCGGCCTGCTCGACCAGATGTTGGGCAACGCCGATACCAGCAACAACGCCGTGATGCAGCTGGCCGGCGGCCCCTGCAACGACGATACCCGGCAGCTGCTGCAGCGGCAGGTCGCCACGGTCCCCTTCGTCCGGTCGGTCAACCTCGTCGAACACGACCGCCTGTACTGCACTTCGCTGCTCGGCAGCACCGATCAGGCAATCGGCTTGGAAGCCTACGTCGACGGCCGCCTCCGCCTGCGTCCGGGAAACGCCACCACGCCGGAGGTCCCCATCCTCGTCGTTCGGCAGGCCCGCGACCAGCGTGGTGCCCTTTCGGTCATCGACGGACGCTATCTGCACCGCGCGCTGCAGTTCGCCTCCGACTACAGCGAACTGTATCTGGTCGTCGGCCCGCTCTACATGGACAAGTTCGGCCAGGTGCACAAGGCACCGGTGCCGCCCCTGCCGCAGGCCCGGTCCAGCATCGCCTCGGCGCACTTTCCCTACACCGTGGTCGCCGGCTCGCCGGAAGGCTCGATCGTGCGTTACCTGATGGACTACGACCTCGCGTTGCTGGTCCTGATCGGCAGCCTCGGCCTTCTGAGCGGTGTCATCTGTTATCGCCTGCTGGGCCGTCCCGCATCGCCGCGCACGCAGTTGCAGGGCGCCCTCAATGCAAAACAGTTCGAGCCCTTCGTCCAGCCCATCGTCAACGCCACTGACGGGCGCTGGTCCGGCGTCGAAGTGCTGATGCGCTGGCGTCTGCCCGGCGAAGGCCTGATCCGCCCCGACCTGTTCATTCCGATGGCCGAACAGACCGGACTGATCCTGCCGATGACGCGCGACCTGATGCGCCAGGTGGCCGAAGCACTGGTACCGCACGCCACCGAGCTGCCCCCGCACTTTCACGTCGGCTTCAACATCAGTGCCGCGCACTGCAACGACCCACGGCTGCTCGACGACTGCCGCGATTTTCTCGCCCGCTTTCCGCCGGGCAGCATCGAGCTGTGGCTCGAGCTGACCGAACGCCAGCTGATCGAGCCGACCGAGCAGACCGACCTGCTGTTCATGCAGCTCGATTCGATCGGCGTCAAGGTGGCGATCGACGACTTCGGCATCGGCCACGCCAGCCTCAACTACCTGCAGCGCTTCAAGGTCGATGCGCTGAAAATCGACCAGAGCTTCATCAAGCGCATCGGCGCAGACACGTTGTCGGCCCACCTGCTCGACACGCTGGTCGAACTGGCGACCAAGCTCGAGATCGACCTGATCGCCGAAGGCGTCGAAACCGCGGCGCAGCGCGATTACCTGCGGGCGCTGCACGTGCGTTACCTGCAGGGCTACTTTTTCGGCCGGCCGATGCCGATCGGCGAGTTCATTCACGCGCATCGCCACAAGCGCGATACTGCCGACCACCCCTGATCTTCCGGCAGCCCCGATCACCGATGAAACCACTGCTCTACACCTTCCGCCGCTGCCCGTACGCGATGCGTGCCCGCCTCGCCATCGCCGCGAGCGGCGTCGACGTCGAACAACACGAGGTCGTGCTGCGCGACAAGCCCGCCGGGCTGCTCGCCGCGTCGCCCAAGGGCACCGTGCCGGTGCTGTGCCTGCCCGATGGCCGCGTGATCGAGCAAAGCCTCGACATCATGCTGTGGGCGCTGGCAACCCGCGATCCGCAACGCTGGCTGGCGGACCGGGCCGGCGCACTGGCGCTGATCGCCGACAATGACGACGGCTTCAAGCGCGACCTCGATCACTACAAGTATGCCGAACGCTTCCCCGAGCACCCGGCCAGCCACTACCGGCAGCGCGGCGAGCGCTTTCTGGCCCGGCTCGAAGCGATGCTCGCGCAGCAAGCGCATCTGGGCGGCATGCAGCCGGGGCTGGCCGACGCGGCGCTGTTCCCCTTCGTGCGCCAGTTCGCCCATGTCGACAAGGCGTGGTTTTACGCGGCGCCGTATCCGCGGCTGATCGCCTGGCTCGACGACTGGCTGGCCTCCCCGCTGTTCGCCACGGTGATGCAGAAGACGTAAAAAAAAGGATGGCGGCGCCATCCTTTTCCGGGGCCGGCCTCGGCCTCGATCACCGCGAACACGATCACTGTCGATCTCGACCAGCGCATCCTTCGGAAGCCGTGCCACCTCGGCCCAGCTGCGCGCCGGACACAAGGGCCGATCGCGGCGGCGAGCCTGAGGGGAGTCCGGCAATTCACCGGTACGCCCCCGAGTAGAAATCGCAGGAGCGTACCGGCTCGCCTCGCGAACAAGCCGGTGACCAGGCAATCAGCAGCTGTTCTTTTGAACCATGATCTCGATGATCTGCCGGTCGGTCTGCATCATGCTGCCGCAGGCAAGCGCGCACAGATTGTCGATCGACGCGTCGACCCCGTGGGCGACGATGCCCTCGTTGCCGGTGACGCGGATGTCGTCGAGCGCCATCAGCACGGCCTTGTAGGCGGCCGTGCCCGACGTCGACACCTTCATCGCGCAGCTGTTCGACGCCCCGTCGCAGATGATCCCGGCAATGTCGCCGATCATGCTGCAGATCGCCATGCTCACCGCGTCATAGTCGCCGCGCAGCAGCCAGGCAATGCCGGCGGCGGCGCCCATCGACGCCGTCGTCACCGCACACAACGCCGACAATTTGGGCAGCTTGCCATGCACGTACACCGCCATCAGGTGCGACAGCATCAGTGCACGCGCCAGCTTCTCGTCGTCTGCGCCGACGTGCTCGGCCACGACGACGACCGGCATCGTCGCGGCAATGCCCTGATTGCCCGAGCCCGAGTTGCTCATCGCCGGCAGCGTCGCACCACCCATGCGCGCGTCGGACGCCGACGTCGAGCGGACCAGCACGCGGGTCAGCAGGTCGTCGGACAGCAGCCCCTTTTGTACCTGCCGCTGCAAGGTTGCGCCGATATGCAGTCCGTATTCGCCCTTCATGCCCTCACGCGAGAGGGCATCGTTGAGCCGGGCGGCATCAAGGATGAAGGCAATGTCGGCCAGTGGCACCGTTGTCGCGAAATCGTAAACGTCGCGGGCGGTTGCGCCGGCGAGCGAGTACCCCAGCCCGTCACCGCCAGCACCCGGCTCGGCCTCGAACAGCACCTCGCCGTCCTTCTCGATCCGGACCACCCGGGTATGGGCATCGGCGATGCAGACACGCACCCAGTGCCCGCCGGCTTCGAGCCGCGACTCGGCGTAGAGGATGTTCGGCACCTCGGCGATGCCGACGCTGACCTGCTGCGCCGCGAGCATGGCCTTGCCATCGGCAACGACCCCGGCAGTCAGCGACTTGAGCACCTCGAGTCCGGCATCCGGATCACCGCCGAGCGCGCCGACGGCGGCGGCGATCGGCAGGCCGACGGTGCCGGTACCCGGCACCGTCACGCCCATGCCGTTCTTCATCAGGTTCGGCGATACCTTCGCCACGATGCGTTCGGGAAGGACGCCGAGCTCGCGGCGGGCGATGGCCGAAGCCAGCGCCAGCGAGATCGGCTCGGTACAGCCCAGGGCCGGGGCGACTTCCTTTTTGATGGCCTTGATGAATTCGGGCCACAGTTCGGTGTTCATGATGCTGCTCCAGGTTTCGTACCAGTCTGCTCGTTTTTGCGGCACGGGCAATCAGGGAAATTCACGAGCCGGCAATTGGTTCACCGTCCGGGCGATGCGAACGGCCGGCAAGCCGGTGTTGCTGCCAAAAAAAACGGACGCCGAAGCGTCCGTTTCCCTGCAGTCCCACCGGTTACCAGCGATAGCGCGCCGATGCGGTGACGGTGCGTTCGTAGCCGTAGTAGCACCAGTTGATGCTGTTGCACGCGGTGACGTATTCCTTGTCGGTCAGGTTGCTGACAAAGAGCTGCAGTCGCCAGTCGCGGATGTCGTAGTGCACCGACAGGTCGATCAGCGTGTAGGCATCGGCCTTCCACTGGTTGGCCGCATCGCCGTAGCTCGAGCCGACGTAGCGGACGCCCGCGCCGAAACCGAGCCCGGCCAGCGTGCCGCCTTGCAGCGTGTAGTCGCCCCACAGCGATGCCTGGTGCTTCGGCAGCAGCGCGACCTGCTTGCCCAGCGTCGCCGGATCGTTGCTCTTGGTCACTTCGCTGTCGCTGAAGGTATACGACGCCATGACGTTGAAGCCCGGGCGGAAGTTGAACTTGCTCTCGAACTCGAAGCCGCGCACCTGGATCTCGCCCTGCTGCACCGAGTAGAAGGCATGGTCCGGGTCGACCGTCAGCGCGTTTTCCTGCGTGGTCTGGTACATCGCGGCCGTGATCATGTGGTTGGTCCCGGTCGGCTGGTACTTGATCCCGCCTTCGTACTGCTCGCCGGTGGTCGGCTTGAACGCATCACCCGCGAACGAGCGCTCCAGCGTCGGCTGGAACGACGTCGAGTACGCGACGTACGGCGCCAGCCCCGAATCGAACACGTAGTTCAGGCCGGCGCGGCCGGTGAACGCCTGGTCGTTCTGCGTGCTGTCCTTGCCGGAGAGATTGTCGCGCACGTCGGTGTCGACCCAGTCCTGACGGCCGCTCAGCGTCAGCACCCAGCGGTCCAGCTTCATCTGGTCCTGCAGGTACAGGCCGAGCTGGCTCTGCTTCTGCGTCACGTCGTTGCTGGTGGCCGGCGTGACGATGTCGGCGCCGTATTGCGGGTTGAACACGTCGATCGGCGGGGCCGAACCGTAGCCCGAGGTCAGGCGGTCATTGGCCTTGCGGTAATCGAGACCGGCCAGCACGACGTGGCCGACAGCGCCGGTGTTGAAGCGCGCCTCGGCCTGGTTGTCGACGGTGAACATCTTCGTGTTGTCGTGCGGCGTGTAGACGTAGCGGTTCAGCGTGCTCAGGTCGGCCTGCAGGCCGTTGGCGCCGACCATGTCGTGGAGTACCTCGGTTTCGGCAAAGCGCAGGTTCTGGCGCACGGTCCAGGTGTCGTTGACCACGTGGGCGAACTCGTAGCCGATCGACTTCATTTCCTTGTCGTAACGGTCGTAGTTCGGCTCGCCCGGGTCGAACGACGGCGAAATCGAGCCGTTCGGGTTCTGCATCACCGTACCCTGCGCCGGCAGGAAGCCGCCGGGGTTGCCGCTTTCGGATTTCTGGTAGCGCGCGAGGAAGGTCAGCGACGTATCCGCGTCGGGTTTCCAGGTCAGCGACGGCGCAAAGAAGTAACGGCGGTCTTCGCCGTGATCGATGCTGGTGTCGCCGTCGCTGGCCAGCGCGGTCAGCCGGTACAGCCACGTGCCTTCGTTGTTGAGCGGGCCGGACAGGTCGACCGTCGCCTGCTTGTGGTTGAAGCTGCCGAACTCGACGCCCACCTCGCCCATCGGCGCATCGGTCGGGCGCTTGCTGACCATGTTGACCATGCCGCCCGGCGGCAGCTGGCCGTACAGCACCGACGACGGCCCCTTGAGCACTTCGACGCGTTCGAGCCCGTACGGCTCGACCCGCGACTGGCTGGTCCAGCTGCCGTTGGGCAGCGACATGCCGTCGAGGAAGAACGCCGGATTGAAGCCGCGCACCAGCAGCCAGTCGCTGCGGGCATCGGCGCCATAGGCACCGCCGACGACGCCCGAGCTGTAGCGCAGCGACTGGTCGATGCCGTTGATGGCCTGATCCTGCAGCTGTTCCTTGGTGATCACCGTCACCGACTGCGGAATCTCGGTCAGCGGGCTGTCGGTCTTGCTGCCGGTCCGGCTGCGCTTGGCCACGTAGCCGTACACCGGGCCCTGCGCGTCTTCGAGCGCGCTGGCGCTGACGCTGACGGTATCGAGCGTGGTTTCGGCGGCCTGGACATCGGCCATGGCAAAAGCCAGCGCCATCGCCGCGATCAGCGGACGCATTGTGCGTGGAGGAGTCATGAAGTTCTTTTCCCTAGAATTGCAAACACATCGTCAACGGCCGCTTGTCAGGCGCGGCCTGTCGTAAAACACGGTTTCAGGCCATCGCAGGCGGTGCCGCCCCGGCCCAGACGCTGTTGGCCTGGCCGTCACGGGCGCGGCGTCGCGTGGCGCGGGCCAGCGCGGCAAAACCGGCTGCCAGCCCCAGCCCCATCGCATCGATACCGAACACGACCCATTCACCGCGCACGGCGGTCACGAACAGGTGGTCACCGGTGGCAATGCCGTTGCTCAGCGGAATCAGCGCCGACAACAAGGCGGCAACGCTCAGCAACTCGAATGCGGCGCGTGCCGGTGGCCGCAGGAATGACCAGAGCAGCAACAGCGCGAAGGAGGCGAAGCACGCCACGCGCGCCCAGACTGCCGGATCGGCGCCGAAGGCATGGGCCACCATGGTCGCGACGAAGGCCGCCGACACTGCCGCGCAGCTGCCGATGCACACACCGACGGTGGCCTGCGCCATGCGCCAGGTTTTCAGCTGCTGTGCCGGCGCCTGACGCTTGCGGCGCGCCTCGATCCACAGCAGATTGCCCGAATAGAACAGGAAGGCTCCGGCAAGGCCCAGCACGAAGTACAGCCACTGCACCAGCCGGCCGCCGAAGCTGCCGAAGTGCAGGCCGTAGGTGTCGCCCAGCACCGCCTGATTGACGGTGCGCTGCCCCGGCACTTCGGACTTCAGCACCTCGCCGCTGACCATGTCGACGCCGACGCCGCCGTAGGGGCCCAGCGTGTCGGGCGAAGCACCGCGAACCTCGACCGTGGCATTGCGGTCGCCGTAGTTGATGTAACGCAGCCAGTTGGCTTCCATGTCCGGCGCCACCGTGCGCACCCGCGCCAGCAGCGTTACCGGATCAAGCATCGCGGCCGGCTGCCCCGCCAGCGGCCGGGTGACGACGGCGCTGGTTGCCGGTTCGAATTCGGTCGCCAGCTTGCCCTCGGTCACGCCGTAGTTGAACAGCGCGAACACGACGCCATAGAGGCAGAACACAGCGCCGGTCACGGCGAACATCAGGTGGAAAGGCAGGCTCAGCACGCCGATGACGTTGTGCGCATCCTGCCAGAAACGCTTGAGATTCCTGCCCGGCCGCAGCGCGAACAGGTCCTTGGCCAGCAACGGCAGGTGGACGAGCAGGCCCGACACCAGCGCCAGCCCGTAAAGCAGCGAGACGATGCCCATGAGCCAGATGCCGGCCACCGGCAGCCCCAGCGAAAAATGCAGTTCGTTGACCAGTTCGGCGAGGTCGGCTTGTGGTGCGGGCGGGCGGCCCTGCTCGATCTGGGCCAGCGCCCGGTGCTGCCATGCACCGGTCCCGGCGTCGAACCACCACGCGGTCAGTGCCGGATCGTGGTGCGACGGCAACATCATCGCGAACTGGCCCTTGAGTTCCGGATGTGTGGCGTGGAAGGCGGCAATCCGCTGCCCGGCGTCGTCGATGCGTTCGATCGGCGCATTTCTCGTCGCCGGCGATTGCCAGACGGCGATGTCCTCGTGGAAGACGGTGATCGCACCGGCGTAAAACGCGATGAACAGCGCAAAACCGGCCACGATGCCGGTCCAGGTATGCAGTTGCTGGTACAGCCTGATCGTCGCCGACTTCATGGCGTCATGCCCCCAGCAGCCTGGCGGCCGACAGTGCGGCGAAGGCGGCGAGTGTCGCCAGTGCCAGCACCACCCACGCGCGTACGGCGCTGCGGAATAGGGGGCTGGCGGCCACGATGGCGAGCCAGGCCGGCACGATGGCCAGCATGCCCGGCACCATGCCGTCCTGCCAGCGGCCCGGCCAGGCGTAGACCAGCGTGCCGACGGCAAACACGGCCAGCGGCAAGCCCAGCAGCGCGCCGGCGCTCAGCCTGCCCCACATCAGCGCGACGCCCGCGACGGCAACAGCAAGCCCAGATACGGCAGCGCGACACTGGCGGTCATCACGACCAGCATCGCGGCAACCAGACCGGACGCCACGTCGGCGGCATGCATCCAGACACCCGTGCCCGCCAGCACCAAGGCGACAGCAAGCCCCCGCAAACGGCGCGCGCAACGGGCTTCAGGCAGCAGCTGCTGATGCGGCGAAGCGAGGTAAATGCAGGCGGCAGCAGAGAGGCAAAGCAGAAAAGCGAGCGCTGACATGACGACGGCAAATAAGTTCACATACACGATGGAATGCGAATGCTAACACGATCAATTCTCATTAACATTTCACCGAAACCCACCCAGGCTTGCTGCCGCGTCAAGGTCGCGTCCGAACGCCGGCAAACGCTCGCTTGGCAGCAGAGCGAAAAAAAAGACCGCCATGGCGGTCTTCTGATCGTTTCGGGTCCTGTGGGGTCAGGGCGCGGTCGCGCGCTCGAGTTCGGTCAGCCACGCCAGCGCATGGCGGCGGTCGGCGCCGCACATCGCCGCCTCGGCCTGCAGTCCGCCGCACACGGCCGGGCGCGCCGGATCGGTGAAGATCGCGCAGCGCAGGTCGTCGGTCAGCTGGATGCAGGGCACGCCGGCCGGTTTGCCGTCCGGCATGCCCGGAATCGGGCTGGTGATCGACGGTGCAATGCAACAGGCGGCGCAGGCGGGACGGCAGGAAATCGGCATGGCCGCGATTGAACCGCAGCCGCCTGTCGCGGGCAAGCGGTCCTGCCGGGCGGCGGGCTGTTGCGGCCGCGCGATTGATTGTAAGCTCGCTTCCAACGTAGTGGCAGCAACGACCGCTACGACAAAAGCAGCTGACATCCGCCGGCCCGCATCGGACCGTGTCGGCCGCGCTATAAAAACCGGTTCCGGCAGGCTTGCCCGCCTGACGGGACAGGTACCAAACAGGCCGGGCCATGACCCGCGCCAGGGATGGAAGAGATGAGTCTGATCTACCTTGCGCTGACGCTGGCGCTGCTGCTCGTCAATCTGGCCGGGCTGGCGCGCCTCGTGCACCGCTGGCTGCCCGACGCCCAGCTCGCGCGCGCCGGTGGCGTGCTCGCGCTGTGCCTCGTGCTGTTCTTCACCGAACACTTCATCGGCCTCGGCCGGCTGGCATGGCTGTGGCCGGTGTCGACCGCCGTATCGGTCGCGCTGATCTGGCGACCCGCACAACAGCGCAGCTTCTGGCTGGCACAGCTGCCCTTCGTTGTACCTTTCCTCGTCGCGCTGGCCTGGCGCTGGGGCTACCCGGACATCGACGCGACCAGCGAACACCTGACCGACCTGTATTTCATCAGCAACTACCTGAGCGGCGACACCTTGCCGCCGCCGGACCGCTGGCTGCCCGGCGCGGTGTTCGACTGCTATTACGCCTTCCTGCATTACGCGGTCGCGCTGATGGGCCGCTGGCTCAACCTCTCGGCCGGCCAGGCGATGAATCTCGGCAGCGCCGTGCTGTTCGGCCTGATCGGCAGTCTGGCGTGGTCGGTGGCGCGGCGTTTCGTTGCGTCGAACGCGCTGCGCGGGCTGATCGTCGCCACGGTGATCGCCGGTGGCACCGGCGTCGCGCCGCTGCTGAACGTCCTCTACGTTGCTCCCGACGCCAGCCCGGCTTCGGCGCAATCGGCAGCGGTCACCCGCATGTGGGCGAACACCCGCTTCATCGGCCTGTACGACCGGATGTCGAACTCGGTGCCGGGCCAGCAACTGTTTCCGCCGAACGAGCCACCGGCGATGGAACTGGCACTCGAAACGCCGTCCTATTTGATGTACCTCGGCGACGTGCATCCGCCACTGGCCGGCTTCGTGCTGCTGCTGTTCGTCCTCGGACTGATCGCGCGGATCGAACGCCCCGACGAAGGTGATGCCGACAACGTGCGCGTTCCCGCCGCGGCCATCGGCGCCGCCGTGACGCTGTGCATCGCCGCCAACGCCTGGGTGCTGCCGCCGATGGCGCTACTGGTCACCGGCTGGCTGCTGTACCGCTGGCGCGGCAAGCTCCCCTGCCTCGTGCCGTCGACCGCCGCCGGCGTCGCCGTGGCGCTGGTGCTGCTCTACCCCTTCCTGAGCTACTTCGCGCTGGCCGGCCTGCACACGCCGATCGTCCTGACCAAGCCGTTCGAATACTCGCCGCTGAACGAGTGGCTGCTGCTGTGGTGGCCGGTGCTGCTGCTCGTCGTGCTTGCACTGAGTCAGGGGCCGCGCGCGCGGTTGGCGTGGTGGAGCGCACTCGGCGTACTGGCGATGCTGGCGCTGTCCGAACTCGTCACCGTCGACGACCCGCTCGGTGACCGGCTGCAACGTTTCAACACCGTGCTCAAGTGGTGGTCGTGGCTGTGGCCCGCCGCCATCGTCTGGCTCGGCGCGATCAGCCTCGGCAGCGCGGCACGCTGGCGCCGGATCGCCGCGGTCGTACCGCTGGCGGCATCGCTGTCCTTCGTGCTGCCGCAGCTGCAGTTCTGGTGGCACAACCCGCGACCGCACGCCGGGCAGATCACCGGTGACGCGTGGCTCAGGGACGACGAGGCCAACAGGGCCATTCTCGGCTGGCTCAAGGCACAACCGCAGGGACTGGTGCTCGAAAACACCGACCGCACCGCCTACAGCCCGAGCAGTGCGTTCGCATTGTTCGCCGGCCAGCCGTCGATGCTCGGCTGGCCGGCGCACGTCGCACAATGGCGCGGCAACCCGGCGTATGTCGGCGAGCGCGCCGACGCCGCCCGCGCGATCTACGCCGGCGCGCATCCGGCGGCCCGCGCCTGGCTGATCGGCCAGCACGTCGACTACCTTGTGTGGAGCCGTTTCGACGCCGCACGCGGCCCGGTCGTCCTAGCGCAGCTGAAAGCCGCCCTCGCCCCCGATTACCAATGGCAGCCGCTCTGGCAGGCCGGCACCGACGAATACGGCGTGTTCGTCCGCACGTCGCACGAGACCGTACAACCATGACCCTGATCTACTACGTACTGACGCTGGCACTGGTCCTCGTCCATTTCGCCGCCGTCTCGGCTGTGGTCTCGCGGCTGATTCCGTCGTTCCACGTCGCCCGCGCCACCGGCGTGCTCGGCATCACGCTGGCCTGTTTCTTCGCCGAGCACTTCCACGGCTGGGGCCGGCTCGCCGGCGTGTGGCCATTCACGACCGCGATCGCGCTGCTGGCGCTGTGGTGGGACAAGGACCGGCTCAGGACCGCCGGCTTCGTGCGCAGCGAAGCGCTGTTCTGGGCCTTTGTCGGCTACGGACTGATGTGGAAGTGGTTCTACCCGTCGATCTACCCGACCAGCGAACGCGTCACCGACCTGTTTTTCATCGGCAACTACCTGCCCGGCGCAACGCTGCCGCCGCCCGACCACTGGTTCCCGCCACGGGTGTTCGACTTCTACTACGCCTTCCAGCACTACGGCGCCGCGCTGATGGGGCGGCTGTTCACGATCAAGCCGGGCCTGACCTACAACCTGGCCATGCCGCTCCTGATGGCCATGAGCGCCACGCTGGCGTGGGACATCGCCAGCCGCTTCATTGCCGGCCGCGCACTGAAGGTCCTGCTCGTCGTCACGCTGGTGCTCGGTGCCACCGGTGCCAGCCCGATGGTGCATCTGGTGCGCCAGGGCGACGTCAACAACCCGAACGCCGAGGTCAACGACCGGATGTGGGCCAGCGCCCGCTTCGTCGGCCTGTACGACCAGCGCCTCGATACCGAACTCGCCCAGTCGCTGTACCCGCGCGAAACCCGCTTCGAGGCCCGCGAGCTGCCGCTCGAGAACCTCGGTTACCAGTACTTCGTCGGCGACTACCACCCGCCGCTCGGCGGCTTCTTCCTCGTCCTGCTGGCGCTGGCGCTGATGGCGATGGTCGAGACCGGCAGCGGCTCGCGCCGGATCAACACCGCGCTGATCGGGCTGACCGTGCCGGTGACGATCGCCACCAACACCTGGGTATTCCCGCTACAGGCGCTGCTGGTCGCCGGCTGGGCCGCATGGCGCCATCGCCGGCCACAACCGGCCGACGCCCCGGCCGATGCGGCCACCGCACCCGGCACCGACTGGCCGGCGCTGATCGCCGGTGGTACCGCCGCCTTCCTGCTGCTCTACCCCTTCCTCGCCGGCTTTGCCAGCAAGTCGCTGTCGACGCCGATCCGCCTCGTCCCGACGCTGGACCACACGCCGCTGCTGCAGTACCTGACACTGCAGTGGCCACTGCTGCTGCTGATCGTGCTCGGCCTCGTCGCCGGCGCGGCGCAACGGCGCACACGCGGCTTCACGCTGTATGCGGCGCTGGCCTTCGGTGCATTGCTGCTGCTGTCCGAGTTCGTCTTCGTCGACGATCCGTCCGGCGGCCGCTTCGAGCGCACCAACACGGTGATGAAATGGTGGGGCTGGATCTGGACCGGCGGCCTGGCCGTACTCGGCGCGCTGCTGCTCGGCCAGTCGCGCCGCTGGATTCGCGTCGTCGTCGCCGCCTCGCTGGCACTGATCACGCTCAGCTACGGCTGGGACATGCTGCGTTATCTGGCCAACGCCAGCCCGGGAGACCGCGGCCGGCTCGACGCCACCGCCGTCTACACCCAGGACCCGGCCGCGCGCGACCTGCTTGCGCAACTGGCGCGACAGCCCGACGGCATCGTGCTCGAAAACGTCTATGGCGACGCCTACACCGACAGCAACATCTTCGCCGCCTTCACCGCCAAACCGTCGCTGCTCGGCTGGCCGTCACACCTGATCACCTGGCACGGCAGCTCGCCCGAAGTCTGGGTCACCCGTGACCAGATCCGCGCGTTCTACACCGGCACGCAGGCCGACCCGCTTGCCTGGCTGACGCTGAAGAATGTCCGCTACATCGTCTGGACGCCCCGTGATGCGCAAAACCCGCAAGCGTGGTCGCAGCTGCAGCAGGCCATCGCCGCCGGCTACAGCTGGCAACCGGCAAACGCGGCCGGGCAGGCGCCGGTCGGGCTGTGGATCCGTCGCTAGACAAGGTCTGCATCGATGAAAAAACTGCACTACCAGTTCCTTCACTTCGCCGCCGTCGGTCTGGCCGGCACCGGCATCCAGTACGTGACGCTGTGGTTCGGCGTCGAGCATCTCGGCGTCGCCGCGGCGGTGGCGTCGGCTGTCGGCTACGTGCTTGGCTGCTTCGCCAACTATGCACTGAACTACAAGTACACGTTCAAGAGCGGCAAATCGCATGCCGAAGCGGCAAGCAAGTATTTCACCATCGTCGGCGTCGGCTGGTGCCTCAACACGGCACTGATGGCGCTGTTCGTCCACACGCTGGGCTGGCAGTACTTCATCGCCCAGATCATCACCACCGGGATCGGACTGATCTGGAACTTCGGCGGCAGCCGGTTCTGGGCATTCCGGGAGCAAAGACATGAACACTGATCTGCCGCTGCTGTCGGTCGTCGTGCCGGCGTACAACGAGGAAGCCGTACTCGAACAGTTCCATGCCCGGATGAGCGCGCTGTTCGACAGCCTGCCGCGTTACCGCTGCGAGATGGTCTTCGTCAACGACGGCAGCCGCGACCGCACGCAGGCCATCATCGACCGCTTGTGCGACACCGATCCGCGCGTCGCCGGCATCGACCTGTCGCGCAATTTCGGCAAGGAAATCGCGATGACCGCCGGCATGGATCACGCCTGTGGCGACGCCGTCGTCATCATCGATGCCGACCTGCAGGACCCGCCCGAACTGATCCGCGACATGCTGCGCGAATGGGAAAGCGGCTACGACGTCGTCTATGCCAGACGCACCGTCCGCGACGGCGAAAGCTGGGTCAAGAAGGCCACCGCGGCGGCGTTCTACCGGACGATGAACCGGATGTCGGGGCGGGTGCACATCCCGCGCGACACCGGCGATTTCCGGCTGATGAGCCGCCGTGCCGTCGATGCGCTGCTGCAGCTGCGCGAACAGCACCGTTTCATGAAGGGGCTGTTCGCCTGGGTCGGCTTCAAGACCAAAGCGATCGAATACCGCCGCGACCCGCGCGCCGCCGGCGTCTCGAAATTCAACTACTGGAAGCTGTGGAATTTCGCGCTCGAAGGCATCACCGCGTTCTCGATCGGCCCGCTCAAGGTCGCCACCTACCTCGGCCTGACGACGGCGCTGTTCGCCTTCGCCTACGGCAGCTGGATCATCGCCAAGACGCTGATCTGGGGCGACCGCGTGCACGGCTATCCGACGATCATGGTGACCATCCTGTTCCTCGGCGGCGTGCAGCTGTTCTTTACCGGTGTGCTCGGCGAGTACCTCGGGCGGATTTTCAACGAAACCAAGCAGCGCCCGCTGTACTTCACCCAGTCGTTGCGGCCCTCGCGCGTCGACGAGGTACCGGTCCGGGCAGCCGACTCGCCATTGCGGCAGCTGCCGTACGGCGAACGTGGCAGCCTGATCGAAGGGCGCTGAAACGAAAAAGACGCCGGAAGGCGTCTTTTTCGTTCGCTGCTGCCGGCGCATCAGCCGAAAAGCTTGCCCTTGAGCAGGCCCAGCCCCTGCGCGAGCAGGTCGCCCCCCTGCGGTACTTCGCCGTTCGGCGTGAGCTGGTCGACGAGTTGCGGCAGCGCCTCGGAGATCTGTCCGGCGGCCTGCTGCGGATCGACACCGAGCTTGGAGGCGATCTGCGTGACGGTGTCACTGCCGAGCACCGACTGGATCTGCTCGGCCGAGATCGGCAGGTTCTGGCCGGTGGAAATCCACGATTGCGCGACTTCGGCCAGACCGCCCTGCTGGAATTTCTCCACCAGCCCGGAAATGCCGCCCTGCTGTTCAAGCAGCGGGCCCAGCGCACCGAGCAGGCCGCCCGCGCCTTCTTCCTGATTGCCGCCACCGAGGGCGCCGGTCAGTTGATCCAGAAGTCCCATGCCATTCTCCCGTTTTGGTCCGGCCGCACGATGCGGCCCATCGTTTCATCCTAGCCAGGCACGACAAGGGCATGCCGTGCCGCAATGCACTACATGATAGACGGGCAGTATGTGCGCCGCGTGACAAATCCGGGACAGAACGGGGCGTAACGCCCGGCATTTCAAACGGTTGACAGCGCCAACATAAGGAAACACAGACCCGCACAAGGCTCACAGACACCCGGAAGGCGCGATGCGATGCTGAACCTGTCGCCGCAACGATAGCGGCTCGAATCCTCCGGAGTTACCAGCATGAACAAACTGACCGCATCGATCGCTACCGTTCTCGCCGCCGCCGGCCTGATGATCGCCACCCCGTCGTTCGCTGAAGCCGTTTCGGCCCAGGGCGCATCGGCCGTCCACGCCAAACAGCACAAGAAGGCACCGAAGAAGAAGGCATCGGCTGCGTCGGCTGTTCAAAAGGCCCAGGCCAAGAAACACGCGTCGTCGGCTTCGGCTGTCCAAAAGACCCAAGCCAAGAAGCATGCGTCGGCTGCATCGGCCGTGCAAAAAGCACAAGCCAAGAAACACGCTTCGGCTGCATCGGCTGTTCAAAAAGCCCAGGCCAAGAAGCACGCTTCGGCTGCATCGGCTGCCCAAGCCAAGTAATAGCAACGGAGGGCTTGCCCCCTGTGCCCTCCAGCTCCTCGGCCCCGCCTTTCGGCGGGGCTTTTTTTATCCTGAATGCGAAAACGGCGAACCGTCGCGGTTCGCCGTTTCATCAAGGCCACGCCTGATCAGGCGGCCGGGTAGACGCGGGCCTCGCGCGGATTCAGCCAGACGGCCTCGCCGACCTGCCAGCCGCCTTCCTGATAGCGCTCGCGCGTCAGCTCGACCTCGACCACTTCGGCATCCTTGACGTCGACTTCGAGCCGGACCGTCGCACCGAGCAGGCGCGAATGGCTGATGACACCGGCAATCGCCTTCTCGGTCGCGACGCGCGACAGCTCGATCTCGTGCGGGCGAACGTAGACGACCGCCTTGTCGCTGTCGCCGGCTTCGGCGGCAAAACGCGCCGCGCCGACTTCGGCCCAGCCGTCGTGCACGCGCGAGTGGAACAGGTTCACGTCGCCGAGGAACTGGTAAACGAACGGCGTGGCCGGCGCGTCGTACACCTGCTCCGGCGTGCCGATCTGCTCGATCTTGCCCTTGTTCATCACCACGACGCGGTCGGCCACTTCGAGCGCCTCTTCCTGATCGTGGGTCACGAATACGCTGGTGATGTGCATTTCGTCATGCAGCCGGCGTAACCAGCGGCGCAGCTCCTTGCGCACCTTGGTGTCGAGCGCGCCGAACGGCTCGTCCAGCAGCAGCACCTTGGGCTCGACCGCCAGCGCCCGCGCCAGCGCGATCCGCTGACGCTGGCCGCCCGACAGCTGTGCCGGATAACGGTCGGCCAGCCAGTCGAGCTGCACCAGGCTCAGCAGCTCGTGCACCTTGCGCTTGATCTCGGTCTCGCTCGGCCGGGTCTTCTTCGGCCGAACGCGCAGGCCGAAGGCAACGTTCTCGAATACCGTCATGTGGCGGAACAGCGCGTAATGTTGGAACACGAAGCCGACCTGGCGTTCGCGGACATGCGTATCGGTCGCATCCTCGCCATGGAACAGGATCTGGCCCTGATCCGGCGTTTCGAGACCGGCGATGATGCGCAGCAGCGTCGTCTTGCCGCAGCCCGACGGGCCGAGCAGCGCCAGCAGTTCGCCCGAAGCGATGTCCAGCTGCAGGTTGTCCAGCGCGACGAAGTTGCCGAAATGCTTGGAAATGCCGTTGATTGCAATGCTCATGGTTCTTCAGTCCTTACTCTTCGGTCGCGTGACGGCGGTCTTCGGCGGCGAGCCTTTCGGTACGCCATTCAACCCACGATTTCAGCGCCAGCGTCACCAGTGCCAGCAGGGCCAGCAGCGAGGCGCACGCGAAGGCGGCGACAAAGTTGTATTCGTTGTACAGAATCTCGACATGCAGAGGGATCGTGTTGGTTTCACCGCGCACATGGCCCGAGACCACCGAGACCGCGCCGAACTCGCCCATCGCCCGCGCGTTGGCGAGGATCACGCCATACAGCAGGCCCCACTTGATGTTCGGCAGCGTGACGCGCCAGAACATCTGCCAGCCGGTCGCGCCGAGCACCATCGCCGCCTGCTCTTCGTCCGATCCCTGTGCTTCCATCAGCGGAATCAGTTCGCGTGCGACAAACGGGAAGGTGACGAACACGGTCGCCAGCACGATGCCCGGCACGGCGAAGATGATCTTGATGTCGTGATCGGCCAGCCACGGTCCCCACCAACCCTGTGCACCGAACAACAGCACGTAGATCAGGCCGGCCACGACCGGCGATACCGCGAACGGCAGGTCGATCAGCGTGATCAGCATGCTCTTGCCGCGGAATTCGAACTTAGCAATGGCCCACGCTGCGCTCAGGCCGAAGACGAGGTTCAGCGGCACGGCGATCGCCGCGGTGATCAGGGTCAGCTTGATAGCCGACAGCGCGTCGGGTTCGACCAGCGCGGCCAGATACAGATGCCAGCCCTGCCGGAACGCCTCGATGAACACCGAGACCAGCGGCACGACCAGAAACAGCCCGATGAACGCCAGGGCAATGCCGGTCAGCACGATGCGGACCGGGCGCGTTTCGGTCGTGACGATCGAACGCGGCGCGTTATTGACTCCACCCGCCATGATTATTTCCTCCGTCCGAGTCGTTTCGCCGTCCACCACTGCAGGCCGTTGATCACCAGCAGCAGCGCGAACGACACCGCCAGCATCACGCAGGCAATCGCCGTCGCGCCGAGGTAGTCGTACTGCTCGAGCTTGGAAATGATCATCAGCGGCGTGATTTCCGATACGTAAGGCATGTTGCCGGCAATGAAGATCACCGAGCCGTATTCGCCGATGGCCCGCGCGAATGCCATGGCAAACCCGGTCAGCAGGGCCGGCAGGATCGTCGGCAGTATGATCTTGTAAAACACCTGACCGCGCGTCGCACCGAGACTGGCGGCGGCTTCTTCAAGTTCCTTTTCCAGATCCTGCAGCACCGGCTGCACCGTGCGGACGACGAAGGGCAGCGTGATGAAGGTCAGTGCCAGCACGATGCCGAGCGGCGTGAACGCGATCTTCAGCCCCAGCGGCTCGAACCACTGGCCGATCCAGCCATTCGGCGCATAGATCGTCGCCAGCGCGATACCGGCCACGGCGGTCGGCAGCGCGAACGGCAGGTCGACCAGCGCATCGACGAGGCGCTTGCCCGGGAACGGGTAACGCACCAGCACCCAGGCAATCAGCAGGCCGAACACCAGATTGATCAATGCCGCGAGCAAGGACGTCCCGAAGGTCACCTTGTACGAGGCAACCACACGGGGTTCGGTGACGATGGTCCAGAACGCCGACCAGTCGAGATTGCTGGTCTTGATGATCAGCGCCGCCAGCGGCAGCAGCACGATCAGCGAGAGATAGAGCAGCGTGTAGCCGAGCGAAAGCTTGAAGCCCGGCAGCACGCTGTGTTGTTTGAAAGCCATTGCTGGCAGCCCCTGTTGTTGTTATTGCCCGGCTTGGGCCCTGATACGGATCACGCGGCGCGATTCTGGTTCCCCGAAGATCGCGCCGCCGACTGCGTTTAACGTTTGGCGATCGATGCCGCGACCTGGTCGTAGATACCGCCGTCGTCGAAGTACTTCTTCTGTGCGACCTTCCAGCCGCCGAACTCGTCGATGCCGAACAGCTTCACCGCCGGGAACTGCTTGGCATACTTGGCGGCGACGGCCTTGTCACGCGGGCGCAGGTAGTTCTGCGCGGCGACTTCCTGGCCTTCCGGGCTCCACAGGTACTGCAGGTAGGCTTCGGCCGCCTTGCGCGTGCCCTTCTTGTCGACGACCTTGTCGACCACCGCGACCGGCAGGTCGGCGTCGATCGAGATCGACGGATAAACGACTTCGAAACCGCCGCGACCGAATTCGCGGGCGATCATTTCGGCCTCGTTCTCGAAGGTCACCAGCACGTCGCCGATATTGCGCTGCATGAAGGTCGTCGTCGCTGCACGGCCGCCGGCGTCGAGCACCGGGACATTCTTGAACACGCCGGTGACGAAGTCGCGCGCCTTGGCATCGTTGCCGCCCGGCAGTTTCGCCGCGTAGCCCCAGGCGGCGAGGAAGGTGTAGCGGCCGTTGCCCGAGGTCTTCGGGTTCGGCACGATCACCTGCACGCCCGGCTTCACCAGATCGTTCCAGTCCTTGATGCCCTTGGGGTTGCCCTTGCGGACGATCAGCACCTGCAGTGAGCTGAACGGCGCGGCCTCGTTCGGGAATTTCTTTTCCCAGCCAGCGTTGATCTGCCGGCCCTTGTCGACGATCGCGTCGATGTCGGTACTCTGGTTCATCGTCACCACGTCGGCCTCGAGACCGTCGATGACCGAACGCGCCTGCTTGCTCGAGCCGCCGTGCGACTGCTGGATCGTCACCTTGTCGTTGAATTTGGCCTGGTAGTGCTTGGCGAAGACCGGGTTGTAATCCTTGTAGAAGTCGCGCATCACGTCGTAAGACACGTTCAGCAAGGTCACGTCGGCCAGCGCCGGGGCGGCGGCAAATACGGAAAGCAGCAAGGCGGGGATCAGTTTGCGCATGGTTGGGTCCGTTGGACAGTCTATTTGATGCGCGATTATCACCCGGCAGCCATATGCCGCCAAAGAATAATCCGTTAATAAATATCGGCTTGTTTGGAATAAGCATAATTCAGCATGCCAACATCATGACAGGCTGCCAACGGATTGCTACGAACGCTGTCAGCAAGCTTGATCTCGACGTCGGTGCTTGGCACGATGACGGCCTTGCTCCCCGCGGCGCCCACCATGCCTTCCGCCTCCCTTGCCTCCGCCGACTGGCGCGCGCAGCTCGCTGCCGCACAGGCGTCCATCGCGCGCGAACACGCCGATACTGGCGCTTTGCGCGCCTTGTTGCCGGCGGTAAAAACCGAACATCTTGCCGAGATCGGCCTGTGGCTGGGCTTGAGCCTGCTGCTCGAGGCACTGCTGCCGCAGGCGGTCGAAGCCTGGATGAGCGCGCTCGACGCGGCACTGGCCAACGGCCAGTCGCGGCTGGCCACCTTGCTGTGGCTCGAACTGGCGACGCTCGGTCGCGAGCATGGCGACGCGGCAATGGCACTGCGACTCGACCTCCTCGCGGCCGACCTCGCCCGCGCCGGCAACGATGCGGCACTGCAGGCGCAGTCGGCCCTTGCGGTGGCCGCCGACCTTTTCGCACTGGGTGAAAACGCCGAGGCCCAGCACATGTTCGACAAGGCGCTGGCCGAGCCCGCCCTGGCGACGCTCGACGCCGCCCGCGCCAACGAACAGATCGCCGTGCTGCTCGCAGTCGCGGCTCGCCCTGCTCGGGCAAGCCATCACTACACACTCGCTGCGAACCGCTATCTCGCCGACGGCGCCCGCCTTGGCGAACTGCGCTGCCGGCTCCATCTTGCCGCGCTCGGCGATGATCCGCACGCCAGCCGCCGTGCAACCGAACTCGCAGCCGAACTCGATCCGGCCCGACTCGACCGGGCGCAACACCTGCAACTGGCCGGCCTCTTCGAGACCCGGGGCGATCTGGCCAGCGCCGTTGCCCATCTCGACGCGGCACTTGCGCCCGCAGCACCACTAATTCCGGCATCCAAGCGGCGGATCGGCGCTGTTGCGATGCGGCTGCAGCTGCTCGCCTCCCGGCTCGAACTGGCACAACTGCGCGATCAGACCGCACAGGAAACCGAACAGGACGATCTCAGCGGCGGGCTCAGCCGTGCCGCGCTGCATGCCCGGCTACCGGCTTTGGTCGAGCATGCCGGCGTCGGCGCGCCGCTCAGCCTGCTGCAGGTCTCGATCGACCGCTTCGGCGAGATCCGAGCACAACGCGCCCGGCATCTCGGCGACGATGTCCTGCGCTCGGTGGCCGCCCTGCTGCGCCTCGACCGCCAGCCCGGCGATCTGCTCGCACGGATCGGCGACGACGAATTCCTGCTGGCCCTGCCGGCCACCGATGCCGCTGCAGCGCTCGATGCCGCAGAATCGGTCCGCCGTGCCATCGCCCATTACGACTGGGCAACCCTGCATCCGGCGCTCTCGGTCAGTGTCAGCATCGGCGCCGCCAGCTGCCAGCCCGGCGATTCGGCCGACATCCTGCTGTTCCGTGCCGATCTGGCGCGCTATCTGGCGCAGCGCGGCGGCGGCAACCGCGTCAGCAGCGGTGAAGGAGCCCCGGAATGAATGAACGCAATGCACTGCTCGCCGATCTCGAGCCGATCGCCATCAACGCCGAGAACGGCTCGCCACCGCCCCCCGCCGAAGTCGAAGCATTGCTGGCACGCGCACGCGCGGTCGGCGACGCACGACTCGAAGCGCTGGCCATGGTGACGCTCGGCCACGCTTGGCAGCATGTCGGCCGCCTGCGCGCCGCCCAGCAGGCGTTCCGCGATGCTGCGGCCTGTTTTGCCGCGGCCGGACACACCCGTGGCCGGATCGAAGCACTGATCGAGTTCGGCCGCGCCCGCTATGCCGCCGGTGAAGTCGCCCCGGCCCTCGATACGTGGTCGCAGTGCCTGGAACTCGCACACGACAACGGCGATGCCGACCACTGCGCCCGCGTCTGCCTTGGCGTCGGCCAGGCCTGCGTCGCGCTTGGCGATCATGCCGGCGCCTTGCGTTACCACGAGCTGGCGCTGTCGCTGGCGCGACCGCTCGGCCACGACCGGCTGACCTGCGAAGCGCTGATCAATGTCGGCGGCGATGCCTACCGGCTGCAGCAGGGCGACCGGGCGCTGACCGCGCTGGCCGAGGCCGACGCGCTGTTGCAGACCAAGGTGAACAACCGTGTCTGGGCCGCCGAAGTCCCCTACTATCGGGGACTCGTCTGCCTCGCCAACGGTGACCCCGACGCGGCGCTGTCCGCACTGGCGCAGGCGCGCACCGCGCACTCGGCCAATCACAGCGTCTGGGGCGAAGCCCACAGCTGGTTCGCACTCGGCCAGGCCCACGAGGCCGCCGCCCAGCCGGCGCACGCCGGCGAGTGCTATCAGGCCGCACGGCAACTGGTCCGGAACGCGGGGCTGATCGCGCTGCACCAGCAACTGCTCCGGCGTCTGGCCGCACTGGCACGCACGAATGACGACATGGTTGCTGCGCTGGGCTGGCTGCGCGAACTCGAGGCACTCGACGTTGCCCCGCCCGAAGTCCAGGTCCGCTGGAACCGCACCCAGCTGACCCGGCTCGGCGCACTGGAAACGCGCAGCCGCATTCAGGCCATCCGGCTCGGGCAGACCGTGATCCAGTAAAAAAAAACCGGGCACATTGTGCCCGGTTTGAAGTCTAGGAAGACGGTGGTACGGCTTAGAAGTCGGTGCGCAGGCCAACCGAGAACGCATTGCCATCCTGGTTCTTGAAGTCCGGCGTCAGCGAGCCCGAGTTGTTCTTGAACTTGCCGTTCGTGTCGTTGTTCACGTTCACGAGGTAGGTGTAGAAACGGGTCTGCTTGGTCGCGTAGTACACCAGACCCAGCGACGCTTGCGCACCGCTGTTGTCGCTCACGCCCAGCTGGTCCTTCGACCAGGCGTACACGCCCTGGACTTCGAACTGGCCGAACTTGTAGTTGCCCACGGCGGCGTAGTTGTCCCAGTCCTGACCGGTCTTGCCGTCGTCGCTGTTGATGTGCTCCCAGCCGGCGCCCAGTTGCAGACCGAAGTCGAACTTGTAGCCCAGTGCCAGGTTGGTCGCCCAGGTCGACGCACCGCTGGTGGTGTTGGCGGCAACCGGCGGCGTGGCCTTCGGATCGGCATTGATGTGGTCGGCGCTGCTCAGGCCGGTGGTCTGTGCGAAGGTGCGGTTGTCCGAGTAGTAGTAACCCAGACCGCCAACGAAACCGTAGCCGCTGTACAGGGCCGAAGCGGCGTAGATCGGCGAATTGTTGCCTTCCTGCGCGTTCTGGTCGAGGCCCCACGAACCGCGGACCTGGAAGCCGCCGAACTTCGGCGAATCGTAGCTGACCGAGTTCTGCAGACGGCTGTTCAGCTGGGCAAACACGGCGCCCTTGCCCTTGTAGTCGGCGGTATCGGCGAAGTTGTCGAACAGGCTCGACAGGTCCGACGAAGTCAGCAGGGTCTTGTAGGCGCTGTCGTAGTTGCCGAAGCGCACGGTACCCCAGTCGCCTTGCCAGCCGCCGAAGGTGTTGCGGCCACCCCAGGTGGTGTTGCCGGTGCCGCCGTTACCCGACGTCTTGATCGCCGATTCGATCTGCCAGATCACCTTGCCGCCGATGTCGAGGGCATCCGAGCCCTTGAAGCCGAAGCGGGACGACTGGTCGATCAGTTGGACTTCGCCCTTGTAGTCCTTGCCACCGGCGTCCTTCAGTTGATCGTATTCGAGCGACTCGCGGATCGAGCCGTAGACGGTGACTTCCGCGTAGGCCGCGCCGGCGCTCAGGAAAGTGGTGGCAAGCAAGGCCGAAAGAATGGTGCGTTTCATCTTGTTGGATCTCCCTGTTATTTCAAACGGCCACCCTGCGGTGCTCGTACGGCACCGCTGCACTGGGCAGCCGCTCTTCGGTATTTACAGCGTCGCGATCGACACCTCGGTCGCCTTGACGAAGGCAATGACCTCGCTGCCCGGAGCGAGCTTGAGTTCCTTGACCGAACGGGTCGTGATCACCGAGGTGACAATGCCGGCCGGCGTGGCGACGTCGACTTCCGACAGCACCGGGCCTTCGATGATTTCGCGTACGGTGCCGCGGAACTGGTTGCGTACGTTGATCGACTGGATGCTCATGGTGTTCTCCTGTTGGGTTGACGGTGCCAGATTAACCCGGCCCGCATATCACCCGAAGTAATTTGATTTTTGTTTTTTATTCCAAAACATCAAAAACTATTGTCAGCCTTACAAGGCCCAGCGCAAGGCGGTCGGCGCGATCGGCGGCAGCGGTTCGGGCTGCGGCACGTCGGGCTGCTGCACGCGCGCCAGCAACCGTTCCTGCAGCAGCGCAAAGTGCACGTCGCCGCGCCGGCGCGGTCGCGCCAGCGGCACGTCCAGATCGAGACCGACCCGGCCCTGCTCGACCAGCAGCACCCGGTCGGCGATCGCCACCGCTTCCTCGACGTCGTGCGTCACCAGCAGCACGGTGAAGCCGTGCCGGCGCCACAGCCGCTCGATCAGCTGCTGCATCTCGATCCGGGTCAGCGCGTCGAGCGCGCCGAGCGGCTCGTCGAGCAGCAGCAGCTGCGGTTCGTGGATCAGCGCCCGCGCCAGTGCCACGCGCTGCCGCTGACCGCCCGAAAGCTGGCTCGGCCATTTGCCGGCATGTTCGCTCAGCCCGACTTCGGCCAGCGCCGCATGGGCTTTCGGCTGCCAGTCGCCCTTGAGGCCGAGGCCGACATTGGCCAGCACGGTTTTCCACGGCAGCAGCCGCGCGTCCTGGAACATCAGCCGGGTGTCGAAATGGCCGGTATCGAGCGGACTGCCGTCGGCGCGCACCTCGCCCGACGTCGGCGTGTCGAGCCCGGCCAAAAGCCGCAGCAGGGTCGACTTGCCGCAACCGGAACGGCCGACAACGGCGACGAACTCGCCGGCGCGGATGTCGAGGTCGAGGTGGTCGAGCACGGTCTGTTCACCATAGCGGCGCGTGAGACCGCGGATCGTCAGCGCGACGCCGAGGGCAGGTTCGAGGTGGGGAGAGGTCATGGTTTACTCCTTGGTCGCACAGTTGATTGGCGGCCTTAAAATCAATTCGTTTTAACGGTTTTGCGCCTGCGGCGCGGTGAAAAGCCTTGATGCCGGTTCCGCCCGGCGGACGGGTTCTTTTCTTGCTTCGCCAAGAAAAGGAACCAAAAGAAGGCGCCCCCGCATCCGCGCCCCGCTAAAGCGGGGTTCCCTGCGCTGCTCAGCCGTCACGGCGGGAATCGCAAACTCGCTGCGCTCAAACAGCGATCCCGACTGCCCCGTGCCGACTTGCGCTGCTCGGCGCTTCTGAGGGGATCAGGGTGGTATGCCATTGCTGCGGGTGAAACGACGCCTGTATTCCACTGCAGTTGAGAGGAGCGGCCTTTCATCCCGTTCGCCAGCGCCGAGGAGTGGAGCGAGACGAGCCGGTTTGATGGCTTGGCTCGCGACCGATCGAGGGCAGCCCGGAGGTCCGCAGGCGCGGGTCGCCTTTGGGGTGAAGGGGGCTTTGGTGAGACAAAGCTCCCTTCCCGTTCGCGCGGCGGAACGCGCATCAAAACGCTTTTACCCGCGCCGCAGGCGCTGAACCGCATTGCCCCAACGCTCCGCCAATCTCACTGATACGCCGGATGCCACCGCAACCACACCCGCTCCAGCCCCCGCGCCGCCACGTCGCTGCCCTTGCCGAGCACCGCGTACAAGAGGATCGCCAGCACCACCACATCGGTCTGCAGGAACTCGCGCGCATTCATCGCCAGATAGCCGATGCCCGAGCTGGCCGAAATCGTTTCGGCGACGATCAGCAGGATCCACGCGAAACCCAGCGCAAAGCGCACGCCGACGAGGATGCTCGGCAGCGCGCCGGGCAGGATCACGTCGCGGAACAGCGGCCAGCCGCGCAGGCCGTAGCTTTTCGCCATCTCGACGAGCCCGGTGTCGACCGAGCGGATGCCGTGATAGGTATTGATGTAGACCGGGAACAGCGTGCCGAACGCGACGAGGAACAGCTTGGCGGCCTCGTCGATGCCGAACCACAGGATCACCAGCGGGATCAGCGCCAGCGGCGGGATGTTGCGGACCATCTGCACCGTGGTGTCGAGCAGCAGCTCGCCGCGTCTGGATAACCCGGTGATCAGCCCGAGCACGAGCCCGAGGCCGCCGCCGATGCCGAAGCCGACCGCGGCGCGCCAGAAGCTCACCTTCAGGTGCGCCCACAGCTCGCCGGACTCTGCCAGTCGAACCGCGGCATCGAACACTGCGCTCGGCGCCGGCAGGATGCGGCTGGTGAGCACGCCGTGGGTGGCGAACCACTGCCACGCCAGCAGCAGCAGCGCCGGCACCGCCCACGGCGCCAGACGGCGCGAAATGGCAGCAATCGTCATGGTGCTTCCTCAGCTCTGCGCGACCAGCTTCGGGGCTGGTGGCACGATGTCATTGGCGATCACTTCGCCGAACGGCCCGGTCAGGTTGACCTTGCCGGCCGGTTTCGCATGATCGAGCGGCAGCAGCGGGAACAGCAGTTCGGCGACGCGGTACGCCTCTTCGAGGTGCGGGTAGCCCGAGAAGATGAAGTGCTCGATGCCCAGATCGGCGTACTCGCGGATCCGCGCTGCGACTTCGTCGGGGCTGCCGACCAGCGCGGTACCTGCCCCGCCACGAACCAGACCGACGCCGGCCCACAGGTTGGGCGCAATCTCCAGATTGTCGCGCCGGCCGCCGTGCAGCTCGGCCATCCGGCGCTGGCCGACCGAATCGAAGCGCGAGAACGCTTGCTGTGCCGCGGCGATGGTCTCGTCGGTGACGTGCGAGATCAGCTTGTCGGCGGCCTGCCACGCTTCCGCGCTGGTTTCACGGACGATCACGTGCAGGCGGATGCCGAAACGCACGGTCCGTCCCTTCGCCTCGGCGGCGGCGCGTACCTGAGCGACTTTCTCGGCCACGGCCTCGGGCGGCTCGCCCCAGGTCAGGTAGACGTCGACGTGTTCGGCGGCCAGTTCGATCGCCGGTTCGCTCGATCCGCCGAAGAACAGCGGCGGGTGCGGCGTCTGCACCGACGGGAACAGCGCCTTGGCGTTCTCGACGGTCAGGTGCTTGCCCGAAAAATTGACCGTTTCACCGGCGGCAACGCCGCGCCAGATGTTCAGGAATTCGTCGGTGACCTCGTAGCGCTCGGCATGGGTCAGGAAGCTGCCATCGCCGCGCTGTTCGTCCGGATCACCACCGGTGACGACGTTGATCAGCAGCCGGCCGTTGCTGATCCGGTCCAACGTTGCCGCCATCCGCGCCGACACCGTCGGCGAGATGATGCCCGGGCGGATCGCAACAAGGAACTTGAGCCGCTCGGTCAGCGGCGCCAGCGATGACGCGACGACCCACGAATCCTCGCAAGAGCGGCCGGTCGGGATCAGTACGCCTTCGAAACCGAGCTGGTCGGCGGCCTGGGCGATCTGCTTCAGGTAGGCATGGTCGACGGTGCGGGCACCGATGGTGGTACCGAGATAACGGCTGTCGCCGTGGGTCGGCAGGAACCAGAACAACTTCATGATGCGTTCTCCAGCTGCGCCGCTCATTGCGGTGCAAGTACGATGTCTTTGACGGTCACGGTTTTCGGAATCAGTTTCAGATCGGCAAAACGGTCGGCAATGCGCTGCTGTTCCGCGACGACCTGCGGATTGAGCCAGGTGACCCTGAAGCTCGGCCGGCGCTGCACTACGGTGTCGAAAGTCGCGGCGTCGAGGCCGACGGCTTTGGCAAGGATCTGCGCGGTTTCCTTCGGTTTCTGCTCGAGGAAATCGTCGTTGTCCGACAGCGCGTCGAATACCGTCTGCAGCAGCTTGCCCTGCTTGTCGGCAAAGGTTTTCGACGCCAGATAGAAGCTCTGGTTGGCGACCAGCCCCTGCCCGGTCGTCAGCACGCGCGGCTTCAGTGCCTTCTCGGCGGCGGCGTAATACGGGTCCCAGATCGCCCAGGCGTCGACCTTGCCCGACTCGAACGCGGCACGCGCATCGGACGGCGTCAGCCACACCGGCTGGATGTCGTCCCACTTGAGCCCGGCCTTGTCGACCGCGCGGATCAGCAGCCAGTGCGCGCTCGAGCCCTTCTGCAGCGCGATGCGCTTGCCCTTCAGATCGGCCAGCGTCCTGACCGCCGAATCGGCCGGCACCAGCAGCGCCGACGCCTGCGGCTTCGGCGGTTCGAAACCGACGTAGACGAGCTGGGTGCCGCCGGCCTGGGCGAAGATCGGCGGCGTGTCGCCGGTCATGCCGAAGTCGACGCTGCCGACGTTCAGCGCTTCCAGCAGCTGCGGCCCGGCCTGGAACTCGGTCCACTTGACCGTATGGCCCTGGGCGGCGAGCTGCTTTTCCAGTGTGCCGCGGCTTTTCAGCACGATCAGGTTCAGCGAGCTTTTCTGGTAGCCGATGTGCAGCTCGGCGGCCTGTACGCCGCCTGCGGCGACCAGTCCGGCGAACAGCAGTGAAGTGAAATGGCGCAGCATGGCGGTCTCCTTACTTCTGCGACGCCAGCGCTTCCTTGACCTTGATCGGTTTCGGAATCAGCTTGAGTTCGTAGAACACGTCGGCGAGCTTCTGCTGCTCGGCAGCGACCTGCGCGGTCAGCGGCGTCACGCCGTAGCGGTAGCGCGAGAGCGCCAGTTCGACCACGTCGGCCGTCAGCCCCTGCTGCGGCGCGATGATCGCCGCGGCCTGGCCACGGTTGTCCTGCAGCCAGCGGCCCTGCACGAGCGTGTCCTCGAACAGCGCCTTGATGATCTGCGGGTTCTTCTCGGCAAAGCCGCGCTCGGCGAGGTAGAAGGCGAAGTTGTTGACGGTGTCGCGGCCGTCGGCGAGCACGCGGGCGCCGATCTGCTTTTCCGCCGCGGCGAGGAACGGGTCCCAGATCACCCAGGCATCGACCGAACCGCGCTCGAACGCCGCACGCGCATCGGCCGGCGGCAGGAACACCGGCTGGATGTCGCCGTACTTCAGGCCGTTCTTTTCCAGCGCCTTGACCAGCAGGTAGTGGACGTTCGAGCCCTTGTTGAGCGCGACCTTCTTGCCCTTCAGCTCGGCCACCGACCTGATCGCCGACCCCTTGGGTACGACGATGGCTTCGGCCGCCGGCGCGGCCGGGTCGTTGCCGATGTAGACGAAGCGCGCACCGGCGGCCTGGGCGAAGATCGGCGGTGCTTCACCGACATAGCCGACGTCGATCGCGCCGACGTTCAGGCCTTCGAGCAGCTGCGGGCCGGCCGGGAATTCGACCCATTTCACCGTCGCGCCGAGCGGCGCGAGTTTCTTCTCCAGCGTGCCCTGGCTTTTCTGCAGCACGAACAGGCTGGCCGATTTCTGGTAGCCGATGCGCAGCGTTTCGGCCAGTGCAGTGGTCGACAGGGTCGCGGCGGCCAGCGCGGCAACGGCGGTAACGAGCAGGCGTTTCATGGTGTTCTCCTTGTTGGTATCGTTTTTTCGGCGCGGGTCAGAAGCTGATGCGCGCTTCGCGGATCTGCCGGTTCAGCTGGTCGGGGTGCAGCAGCACCTGGCCCGGATCGGGCAGATGCGCCAGCAGGCGCGACACCGCCTGCGTCAGCCGCTGCTCGATCTCGAGCGTCAGCTCGAGGTAGCCGTCGTCGCGCCATGTCAGCTCGCGTTCGGTCGCATAGATGCCGCCGACGATGTGGCGCGCCTTCAGCGAGGTCAGCACCGGCTGCAAGGCGTAATCGACGGCGAGCATGTGCGACGGGCTGCCACCGGTCGCCAGCGGCAGCACCGCGTGATGGTGCAGCGCGCGCTCGGGCAGCAGGTCGAGCAGCAGCTTCAGCGCGCCGCTGTAGGCGGCCTTGTAGACCGGCGTGGCGACGATCAGCCCTTCGGCGTCGGCGACGGCCTTCTGGAAAGCGATCACCGCCGGGTCGTCGAACTTGCCGTACAGCAAGGCTTCGGCGTCGAAGTCGCCGAGCGTGAACGGCCGGATGGTGATCCCGTAGGATTCGAGCAGGCGGGAGGCCCGGGTAAGCAGGCCATGCGAGCGCGATTTCGCGCTCGGGCTGCCGGACAAGGTGACGATGGTCGACATCGCGATTCCTCTGGCGTGGACGCCATTCTTATTGACCAGAGGAAATTTAACCTTGCCAACTTATAACTAAAAATACCTAGTTGTTAGTCACTGATAACCAAATGGAATCAAATTTGTCAGCCTGAAAGGTGACGATGCAGGCCGCGAGGCAGCCGGTGGCCGTCGCGATCCAGCCCCGCGACATCGCATGCCCGGCCCTCCGCTCATCGGCGGTCAGAAAGGACGAACGGCCGCGTTGGTCGCGGCCGTGTGACGCGCCGCGCGTCGCGATGACGCGCGAAATGCGGAGACGTTGCATGGGGAAAGTCGACGCAGCACCGGCGGGTACCGGGCGTGGCGTCAGGCCGCCAGACGCTCCGGCAGCACGGGCGGCACTAGCTGGCTCAGCAGCTTGAGGCCGAGCGGCCAGTCGTCGAGGTCGGAGTCGGCATTGATGTGGCCGAGCCCGGACAGCACGACGCACCGGCTGCCCCAGTCCCGGGCCAGCGTCATCGAGCGGCCCGAACTGCAGACGGGATCGTTGTCGCTGGCGATGACCGCGCTGACGAACGGCAGCTTGGCCGCCGGCAGGGGCAGGAAGGTGGAAAACGACGCCGGCGCATCCTCGCGCGCGACGTCGGCCGGCGCGACCAGCAAGGCGCTGGCGACGCGCGACGCATGCTGCGACAGCACCGCCCAGTGGCCGAGCGTGACACAGCCCAGGCTGTGCGCCACGATGATCACCCGCCCCGGTGCCTGCGCGACCGTGCGTTCGAGCCCGGCCACCCAGTCGCGGGCGCTCGGCACGTCCCAGTTCTGCTGAACGACGCGGTCGAAGCCGCGATAGCGCGCGCACCAGCGGCTTTGCCAGTGCGTCGGCCCTGAATCGTGCCAGCCGGGAACGACAACGATGCTGTTGCCTGCAGCCAGCCACTGTTCGATCGGATCCATCAGCCTCTCCAGCGGGGTTCGTCGAGCAGAAAGCCCTGCAGCGCGTCGGCGCCGGCATCGATGGCGATCTGCCTTTGTGTTTCGGTTTCAACGCCCTCGACGATGACCTCGCCACCCAGCTCGTGCAGCAGCTCCACCAGCTTGGGCAGGGCGCGGCGCAGGCGCGGCGAGGATTCGGCTTCGCCGATCAGGCTGCGGTCGATCTTGATCACGTCCGGTTCGAGCTGCCACAGCCGGTCGAGGTTGGCATGGCGGCGGCCGAAGTCGTCGATGGCGATCCGGTAGCCGCGCGAGCGGTAGCTCTGCAGCGCGGCACGGGCGCGGTTGATGTCGGATTCGGCGATTTCGTCCTCGCCGATCTCGAGCACGATGCGCGAGGGCTTCGAGTCCAGGCTTTCGAGGATGTCCTGAAACACGGCGCCGTGACGGTCGCTGACCTCGGTCAGCATCTTGGGATGGACGTTCAGGTACAGCGTCTGCGCGCGGTCGGCATGGCCTGCGTCGTTGAGCAGGTGCAGCGTCCGGCACAGGCGGTCGAACGCAACCAGCTTGCGCTGCGATTCGGCGTATTCGAACGCGGTCAGCGGCGGCAGGGGCTTGTGGCGCACCGATGCGCGCAGCAGCGCCTCTTCGCCGACGACCCGGCCGTCCGGCGCATGGATCGCCTGGAACACGCTCGACAGCGACAGCCCGAGCGCGCGCACGACGATGCCGCGACCGGCTTCGATGCCGAAGCTGGCGGCGGGCCAATCTTCGCGCACGCTGGCCGGCACGGGCAGGCGCTTGAACCAGGTTTCGAGCGGAGAGTTCATCGCATCAGTTCTTCTGCAGAAAAAAGAGGCCGGCAGAGCCGGCGCAAAAAGAGGAGACAAGAAACGGTTCAAACAGGGGACGGGTCCGGTGCGCTAGCGCACCGCAACCCGCAGGTCGGTCGGGCTCAGGGTTGCGGCGTCAGGCGCAGATAGGGCCGGACTGCCGTGTATCCCTTGGGAAAACGCCTGGCGATTTCGGCTTCGTCCTGCAGCGACGGCACGATCACCACGTCGTCGCCCTGCTGCCAGTCGGCCGGCGTCGCGACCTTGTGGTACTCGGTCAGCTGCAGCGAATCGATCACCCGGAGGATTTCGTTGAAGTTGCGGCCGGTGCTGGCCGGGTAGGTCAGCGTCAGGCGGATCTTCTTTGCCGGGTCGATGACGAACACCGAGCGCACCGTCGCGGTGGTCGACGCGTTCGGGTGGATCAGGTCGTACAGCTCGGCGACCTTGCGGTCGGCGTCGGCGAGGATCGGGAAGTTCACCGTCGTCTGCTGCGTGTCGTTGATGTCCTCGATCCACGCGTGGTGCGATTCGAGCGGGTCGACGCTGATCGCCAGCGCCTTGACGTTGCGCCTGGCGAACTCGTCCTTGAGCTTGGCGGTCTTGCCCAGCTCGGTGGTGCATACCGGGGTGAAATCGGCCGGGTGCGAAAACAGCACGACCCACTGGTCGCCGGCCCAGTCGTGAAAGCGGATGTCGCCTTCGGTGGAGGATTGGGTGAAATCGGGGGCGGTATCGCCAAGACGCAAGCTCATCGGGTCACTCTCCATCACGGGGGGAAGACGGGCGCCAGCCGGCGCCCGGTCGGTCAACGCTTGGCGGCAATCGACGCCTGGATCTGGTCGAACACGCCGCCGTCCTCGAAGTAGGTCTTCTGCGTCTTGGTCCAGCCGCCGAAGGTATCGTCGATGTCGAACAGCTTCACGTTCGGGAACTGCTTGGCGTACTTGGCGGCAACGTCCTTGTCGAACGGCCGGTAGTAGTTCTGCGCGGCGATTTCCTGGCCTTCCTTCGAGTACAGGTACTGCAGGTAGCCTTCGGCGACCTTGCGGGTACCCTTCTTGTCGACGATCTTGTCGACGACGGCAACCGGCGGTTCGGCCTTGATCGACAGGCTCGGCGCGACGATGTCGTACTTGTCCGGACCGAGTTCCTTGACCGCGAGTACCGCCTCGTTTTCCCACGCCAGCAGCACGTCGCCCTGGCCACGCTGGGTGAACGTCAGCGTCGAGCCACGCGCGCCGGTATCGAGCACAGGCACGTTCTGGAACAGCTTCTGCACGTAGTCGCGCGCCTTCTCGTCCGAACCGTAGGTTTTCTTCGCCCAGCCCCAGGCCGCGAGGAAGTTCCAGCGCGCACCACCCGAGGTCTTCGGATTCGGCGTGATCACCTTCACGTCGCTGCGGACCAGATCGGCCCAGTCCTTGATGTTCTTCGGATTGCCCTTGCGGACGAGGAAGACGATGGTCGAGGTGTACGGGCTGGCGTTGTCCGGCAGTTTCTTCTGCCAGTCCGGCTTCAGCAGCTTGGCCTTGGTGTTCAGCTCGTCGATGTCGTAGGCCAGCGCCAGCGTCACCACGTCGGCCTCGAGGCCGTCGAGCACCGAGCGCGCCTGCTTGCCGGAGCCGCCGTGCGATTGCTTGATGGTCACGTCGTCGCCGGTCTTCGCCTTCCAGTACTTGGCGAACGCCTTGTTGTAGTCCTGGTAGAGCTCGCGGGTCGGGTCGTAAGACACGTTGAGCAGTTCGACCGACGCGGCCCAGGCCGGCGTGGTCACGGCGAAGGCAAGGGCTGCAGCAATAAACTTCTGGCGATAAGACATGACCGGCTCCCGTTTTTTTGGAATTGGATTGAACGGAAGTCAGTCTGCCAGCGATGCTTCATCGCCAGAAATAATATTGTTTTTCTAAAAAATCATTTTTGGATATATACAAGCAGGTCGTGTAAGACAATGACATGGCAGGCCAGCCGCGGCGTCGCAACGGTATCGGGCTGCTCACGCCGCGCGTCCTTCGGCAAGGCGCCCCGCCGGACCAGTACATTGCGCTCCATTCCGCCCAGCATCACCGTGCCGCCGCTGCCGGCGTGCTCGATGTGGATCAGGCAGGCGCCGCACGTGCCCTGCGCGCAACGCCACGCGAGCGGCAGATCGCCGTCGCGGCTCAGCGTGCGCACCGTGTCGATCAGTCGCGTGCCGGCCGGCGCGGACACAGCGATCACGCCAATGGCACTGTGGAAATGCAGCTCGGGCAAGGTCGGACTTCCGAGGGTGGAGAGGCGAGTTTAACGCTCCCGCGCAGTTTCGGGCCTGCGGGATGCCGCCCCTCTCCCGAAATCAGCCGCAACGCGGGCGAACCGCCGCCCGAATGGCTTCAATCCGTGGTCACGCGCGCGGCCAGCCACGCGGCCAGGGCAGCAGCCGGCATCGGCTTCGCAAGCCAGTAGCCCTGGATCACGTCGCAGCCGAGCGCGATCAGCGCATCGCGGTCGGCATCGTGTTCGACGCCTTCGGCGACCACCGTCAGGCCGAAGTTGTGCGCCAGCGTGATCGTCGACCCGACGATGATCTCGTCGGGCTGGCTGACCGAGAGCTGCGACACGAAGCTCCGGTCGATCTTCAGCGTCTGCACCGGCAGCCGCTTCAGGTAGCCCAAGGACGAGTAACCGGAACCGTAGTCATCGATCGACAGCTGCGCGCCCAGCGCATGGATGCGCAGCAGGCAGGCCAGTGCCGCGTTCGGGTCCTCCATCAGCGCCGATTCGGTCACCTCGAATTCGAGCGACGTGGCCGGTACGCCGTGACGCGACAGCGCCACTTCGATGTACTCGACCAGCCCCGGATCGAGCAGGTTGCGCGCCGACAGATTGATCGCGCAACGCAGGTCGATCCCGTCGCGCCGCCATGCGGCCAGTTGCCGGATCGCCGCGTCGACCACCCAGGCCGTCAGCGGCCGGATCAGTTCGGAATTCTCGGCCATCGGGATGAATGCACCCGGCGGAATCAGCCCGCGTTGCGGATGCGGCCAGCGCAGCAAGGCCTCGACACCGACGATCCGGCCGTCGCTCAGCCGCTGCTTGGGCTGGTAGTACAGCGTCAGGCCGCCGTCGCGGATCGCATGCGACAGCTCGGTATACAGCGCCAGCCGTTCGCGGCTGTGCCGGTCCAGCCCGGCGTCGTAGACGCAGTGCGGCACCCGGCGGTGCTTGGCGTCGTACATGGCCACATCGGCGCAACGCAGCAGCTCGTTGGCCTCGTTGCCGTGTGCGGGGTAAAAGGCGATGCCGATGCTGGCCGAGACCTCGAGCAGCATTTCCTCGAGCGGCAAAGGCAGGCCGACCCGTTCGGTCAGGCTCGCACACAATTCGGCCACCTGCTGCTGGCACAGTGGCAGGTCCGGCACCAGCAGCCCCAGTTCGTCACCGCCGAGCCGAGCCACGTCGGCGTTGCGGCTGACGGCCCATTGCTGCAAACGGCCGCCGATGGCCTGCAGCACCTGGTCACCGACGCTGTGGCCCAGCGTGTCGTTGATTTCCTTGAAGCGGTTGAGGTCGAGCACGCACACGGCCAGCGAGGCATCGGGTGCAGTGGCGATGCAACGGTCGATGCGCCGCATCAGCGCATAACGGTTCGGCAGTTCGGTCAGGATGTCGTGGGTGGCGAGGAACTCCTGCTGCGCCAGATAGCGGCGCTCCTCCGATACATCACGAATCGCCAGCAGCTGGGTCGTGCCGTGCGGCAGTTCGGCGCCGCGTACTTCGGCATCAAACGTGCTGCCGTCGTCGCGCCGGCGCAAGCGCGCGCTGAAGCGCCCCCGCCCGCCTTTGTACATCTCGATCAGGTCGGCCTCGATCTGCCGGTACGCATCGTGATCGACATCGGGATAAAACAGCGACGACGGCGTCCGGCCGGCCAGCTGCGCCGCGCTGTCGACACCGAACAAGGCGCACGCGGCCGGATTGGCGCTGCTGATCCTGCCGTTTTCGACGATCAGCAAGCCGTCGTTGACGGTATCGAACAGCTCGAGATAGAAGCGCTTGTCGTCGATCAGCTGCTTGACCAGCCGGCGCAACCCGGCGACGAACAGGCCGATCACCAGACCGTAGACGAGGAACGATGCCAGCCGCCAGCCGAGCCGCTCGGCCCACGCGTGGGTGAACTGCGACTTGGCGATGCCGAAGTAGGCTGCAAAGGGAAAGGTCTTCGATCCGACCAGACCGAACACGACGCTGCTGCCCCATTTGGGCTCGCCCGGACACAAGCCCGTACCGCGGCTGCCGATGTTGTTCTGCACCGGCGGCAGCGGTTCGCCCGGCGTCGCGTGCTCGCCCATGCCCGGGACGCACATCAGCGGCAGGCCGTCCTGGCGGAAAATGCCGATGGCGCCGTTATGCCGGTGGATCCAGGCCGAGATCCGCTGCAGGTGCGCGAACGGAATCAGCGCGCCGACGATGATCCGGCGGCCGTCGCGCAAGGTGTAGCCGTAGGACATCGGTACCTGCCACTGGCCCTGGCGCAGCATCGGCGCGGCGAACACCTGCCCGGGCGAAGCGGCCAGCATGTCGCGCAGCTGTTGCTGGACCTGCAGGCTGCCCTCCATCCGGGCACGATGGTCGACCATCCAGACTTCGCCGTCGATCAGCACGAACAGCGCGGCCGATTGCGGATCGAAGCTGATCGCCTTGCGCAGCGCATCCAGGTAGTCGGCGCCACCGATCGGGCCGTACTGGCGTTTCCAGAGCAGCTCGGCGGCAACGTTGTCGATGCTGGCCTTGCTCTGCTGCAACAGCACGGTGAAATGCGATTCGAGCATGCCGGCCGCATTGTGGGCGCGCGCCTCGGCATCCCGCCGGCTCTGCTGATAGTCGCCCCAGCTTTCCCAGACGAGCAGCACCACCGCACCGACGCACAGGACGAGGCCGAGCAGGGTGACCCAGTGCCAGTCCTTGCGCGTGCGTGGAGCAAATAACGACTGCATCGCCTTTTTTCGTCTCAGGTTCGGATCAAACTAGGCAAACAGTAACCCGGCAACGGGCGCACTGCACTTTATCGCTGCCGGGAATGGCCGATTGTGCGATCCGTGCCCCACCGGAACGCAATGAACAGGTCAGCATCAGGGCTGCAACGGGCGATGTCGCTCGAGTTCGGTCAGCACGCGTGCGGTCGCGCCACGATGCCGCTCGGCAAAGCCGGCACCGGCCTGCCCCATGGCTAGGCGACGGGGTTGGTCGTCGAGCAGCGCCGCAGCCTCGCGCAACAGCGCCGCTGCATCCTGGCCCTGCCATGCCGCGCCGGCAGCCAGCGCGTCACGCGCGGCATCGGCGAAGTTGTAGGTCGACGGGCCGAGCAGCACCGGACAAGCAAGCGCGCAGGCCTCGATCAGGTTCTGGCTGCCGAAAGGCAGAATGGAGCCGCCGATCACGGCGAGGTCGGCGCAGGCGTACCACGCCGCCAGTTCACCCATGCTGTCGCCGAGCAGGACCCGGACATCACCGGGCACCGGCGTCGCAGCCCAGTCGCGCCGTCGCAGCAGCGTCAGCCCGCGCGCCTCGATCAGCGCCGCCACGTCGTCGAAGCGTTGCGGATGACGCGGCACGATCACGACCAGCGTCTGCGCGGGCAATGCGTCTAGCCCGTCCAGCAGCAGCGCCTCCTCGCCGTCGCGGCTCGACGCGACCAGCAACACGGGCCGGCCGCCGAACAAGGCCCGCCAGCCCTGCCCGCGCGCGACCACCGCCGCATCGGGCCTGTTGTCGTACTTGAGGTTGCCGCACACCTTGACGTTGCGCGCACCGAGCAGGACCAGCCGTTCGGCATCGTCGGCGCCCTGCGCCAGCACCGCGCTCAGTCTGGCCAGCGCCGGCTCGATCAGCCAGCGCACCCGCGCGTAACCGCGTGCCGACTTGGCCGACAATCGCGCGTTGACCAGCAACAGCGGTACGCCGGCGTCAGCGCAGCCGTGGATCAGGTTCGGCCACAGCTCGGTTTCGAGCAGCAGGCCGCAGCGCGGTGAAAAACGCGCCAGAAAGCGCCGCACCGCCGCCGGCCGGTCGTACGGCAGGTAGACGACGTCGGCGCCAATCCCGTCGCCGCCATAGAGTTCCAGCGCGGTCTCGCGGCCGGTCGGCGTCATGCAGCTCAGCAGCAGGCGCGCAGCCGGTTCGCGCTGGCGCAGCGCACGGATCAGCGATGCAGCCGCACGCATCTCGCCAACCGAGACCGCGTGCAGCCAGTAGTCATAGGCTTGCGGCGCCGGACCGGCGTAGCGTGCCCAGCGCTCGTCCCAGTGTTCGAGGTAGGCCGGCTGCTTTTTTGCCCGCCGGCGCAAGTATGCACGGATCAGCGGCGTCACCAGCCACAGCAACAGCGCATACAGTCGGCGGCTCATGCCCCCAGTCCCTGCCGTGTTGCCGCCCAGACGGTCTCGACATCGGGCGCCGCGCCGCGACGGCCGAGGTTCACCGCGTACGTGCCGGCGAGCACGCCGGTGCGGTCCGGGTCGGAGGCACAGAAGATCGCCACCACCGGCGTCGCCACTGCCGCAGCCAGATGCGCCAGCCCGGTATCGACACCGACAACGACGCGCGCGTCGGCCAGCAGCCGCGCCGCGCGGGTCAGATCCAGACGCGGCGCAACCACGGCATTCGGCATGGCCTGCGCCAGCCGCTCGGCGCGTTCGCGCTCGGCATCGCTGCCCCAGGGCAGCACGCAGGCCAGCCCTTCGGCCGCCAGCCGGTCGCCGAGGACAATCCAGTTCGCCTCGGCCCATTCCTTGTCGGCACGGCTGGTCGCGGTCAGCAGGACGGCGTAGGCGCCGGACGGGCACCACGGCAGTGCGACCTCGGGAACGGCCATGCCATAGTCCGGCGCAGTCTCGATGCGGTAACCGAAGGCACCGGCAAACAGCAGCCGGGCACGCTCGACCGCGTGCAGTGGCTTGGGTACTGCCACGGATTCGGCATAGGCCAGCGCCGCCAGCGACTCGCGCGCGCTCTGCCAGTCGTAACCGACGACCGGCGCACCGGCCTGTCGCGCCACCAGCGCGCTCTTGATCAGGCCTTGCGCATCGATCACGCGATCGTAATCGGCCTGCGTCAGCGACTGCCGGAGCACGCCGGCTTCGGCGCGGGTCGTCCGGGACAGCAGGCTGCGGCGCCATCGGCGCAGCGCAAACGGAATCACCCGGCCTACCGCCGGATGCAGCGGCGGCAGCTCGGCAAAACCTTCCTCGACAACCCAGTCGAGCGTCGTGCCCGGCCGCGCGCGGGCGAGGTCGGTCAGGGCCGGGAACGTATGAATGATGTCGCCCATCGAGGACAGGCGCACGAGAAGCAATTTCGACATGGCCGGCATTGTAGTGTCTGTAAGACTGGGCTGCACCCTGACGTTGTCTACACTTGACCCAAGAACGGAAACACCCGGAGCGCCACGATGACCGAAAGCTGGACCGCCCTTGCCTGGGGGATTGCCGCACTCGGCTGGCTCGTTGCGCTGATCCTGGTGCTGGCCTGGCAACGCGCGCGTGCGCGCAGCGTACCCGATGCCCCGCCGCCGAACGGCGGCATCGACCCGTTGAGCCAGTTGCCCGACCGCGCCCGCTTTCTCGACGCCACCACCCGCGAAGTCAACCGCAGCCAGCGCGCCGGCCATGCCTTGTCGGTGCTGCTGATCGACGCCGGCCAGTTGCGCTGGTTCAACCAGCACTACGGTTATGACGGCGGCGACCGGCTGCTGCGCCATGTCGCGGCCGCCTGCCTGGGCTGCGTACGCGACTTCGACCTGATCGGCCGTTTCTCGCACAAGGAGTTCACCGTGCTGCTGCCCGACGCCACGCTGGACGACGCCCGCATCGCGGCCGCGCGGCTCGAGGCGGCGATCACCGCCAACTCGATCACGCTGAAGGACGGCCGCGTCGTGCCGGTGACGGTCACGATCGGTATCGCGACACTCGAAAACGAAACCGACACCGCCGACGACCTGCTGATCGCCGCCGACCTCGCGCTGGCGCGGACGACGCAACCTGCCGGCGCCTGAACGGACAAAGGCCGGCAATGCCGGCCTTTGTCATGCGGGATACGGGCGTTTACGCGCCGCTGTATCGCAGGTTGAGGAACCACATCCGGCCGCCGTTGTTGTAGCCGCGGGCCAGCTCGTAATCGCGGTCGAAGGCGTTCAGCAGCTGCGCGCCGGCGCTCCACTGCTTGGCGATCTGGTAGTCGAGCCCGAGGTCGAGCTTGCCGTAACCGGCCAGCGGCTTGGTGTTGGCCTGATCGTCGTAACGCCGGCCGGCCGCCTGCCAGTTGGCGTTCCAGCGCCAGTCTCCGATCGTCTGGGCCAGCGTCATGCCGCCGTAGACCTTGGCGCGACGTGCCAGCTGCTTGTCGGTGTCCTCGTTCTCCGGGTCCTGCCAGGTGACATTGGCACCGAGTTCGAACGCGCCGAGCGCGCCGTTGCCGTTCAGCGTCAGACCGCGGATGCGCGCGGCGTTGACGTTCTGCGGCGTGTAGTTGGCGTCGAGCGTGATCAGGTTGTCGATGCGGTTGTAGAACGCGGTCGCGTCCATCTTCCACACGCCGCTCTGCCAGCGCACGCCGCCGTCGACCGACTTGCCTTCCTCGGGCTGGAGGTTGGGGTTGGATGCCGGCGCGAAGCCCGGCCACGACGGGTAGTACAGGTCGACGAACGACGGCACGTGAAAGCTGGTACCGGCGTTGGCGAACAGTTGCCAGCCCTCGACGAAGCGCCATGCGTAGCCGACGCCGCCGGTGGTCTTGCCGCCGAACTGGCTGTTGTCGTCGTAGCGGACGTTGGCCTGCAGGTGGTGTGGGCCGAAGTCGTTCTGCCAGCCGGCCTGCACCGAGCTGTTGTAGCGCGTCGTCTGGTCGTAATCGGTGCTGCTGTCGAGCGATTCGCGCAGGTATTCGGCGCCGACCAGCCACTGGCCGATGCCGCTCTGGAGGATGTTGGTCCACTGGAACTGCTGCTGCGTCGTCGCCGTATTGCTCGGGTAACTGCTTTCGGTCACGTAGCGGTCACGGCCGATGCCGGCGAGGAAATTGCTCTGCCACCAGTCGTTGACCTTGACGTTGGCGAACGCCGCGCCGGTCGACTGGGTGCGGTGGCTGAGCGGATCCTGGTCGTAGGCGCCGCCGTCGTAATCAGCCTTGGTATCGACATAGCTGCCGCGCACGCCGACTTCGACGTTGTCGCCGAAGAAGTGGCTCAGGCTGGCGCTGCTGCTGCGTTGCTGCCAGCCGTCGCGATCGGCTTCGTAGTACATGCTGGTCGGCTTGGTCAGGTTGAAGCCGTCACTGTTGTGCGCGTCGACCGAGACCGAGAAGCGTGTGTCGCCGACGGTGCCGCCGACATTGGCGCTGCCGCCGAAGGTCCGGTCGCTGCCGGCATCGACGGTGACGCTGCCGCTTGGCGCGCCCTTGCCGCTCTTGGTGAAGATCTGCACCACACCGCCGACCGCGTCGGCGCCGTACAGGCCCGAGGCCGAACCGCGGACGATTTCGATCCGGTCGATCATCGATACCGGAATCGTGTCGAAGGCGCTCGAACCGTCGGCGCCCGGCGCCAAGCGCTGGCCGTCGAGCAGTACCAGCGTCTGGTTGCCGTTGGCACCGCGCAGGTAAAGGCTGGCCGGCTGGCCGAGGCCGCCGGTACGGGCGAATTCGACGCCCGGTACGCGCGACAGCACCTGACCGAGCGACTGGCTGCCGGCCTGCTGCAGCTCCTTGGCGCTGATCACGGTGGTATCGCTCGACAAGGACGAACGCGGCGACGCCACGCGGGTCGCGGTGACGATCACCGGGTCGGCATCGAAACTGGGGACGTCCGCGGCACAGGCGAAACCGGCGGACAGGAACAGCGGCAGGCACCGCAGCGTAAATCTGGCTTGCAACATCACATCACTCCGTAGCGTTCGCCCCACGCGAACGCAATGGGCGGCTGGCGCCGCCTCAAGGCTTGGGCAAAACAACGGAAGACGCGCGATGCAACGCGGCGCCACGGCGCCGCGAATCCTGACGGCCGCACCCCGGGCCCTCCGTTTCGTCGAATCCGCAGGCCGGTCTCCGGGCTCGCCACTCCTGCGCCCGCCTTCCCGTTGCATGAACAGTGGCGTGATGGGCGCATTCAATATGGCTTACCGTTGCGGGGGCAGCTCAGGACTGGGCGCCGGTTCTTCGTGAACGCGACACCGCACCTGATTCCCGTTTCATCCACTCCGTGAGCGGACACCTTGCGAAAGCGCGCGGATTGTAGCATGCCCGCGGCATGCGCCGGCCCGGCTACACTGGAATGTCCAGACTAGGGAGCAGATCATGAGCGTGACCAGCATCGGTACGACGATTCCGACTTTCGAAACCGGCGGCCTGCACAAGCAGCTCGACTCGATCGAGGCCGCGCTCGACTACACGCTGATCAAGCGCGAGAACAGCGACGGCCCGCTGTACGAGCTGTGGGATGCCGCATACAGCGCACTCGCCGACGCCGCCCGCTCGCACGACCCGGCCGACCTCGCCGATGCGCGCGCACGGCTGGAGGAAGCCATCGGCGTCGCCCGCCGCGCTTGACCCCCGCCGCGTGCTAGCCTGTGGGTTTCAACCGTTTCCGCCGACCATCCCATGTCCAAGATCGACCCCGCCGTCACCGCCGCTGCGCTCGCCCGCCAGAACACGCTGACCAAGCCGCCCGGCAGTCTCGGCCGGCTTGAGGCGCTGGCCGTCTGGTTCGCGTCGCGGCAAGGCAATGTCATCCCGGCGCGGCTGCAGCCGGCCATCGTCGTGTTCGCCGCCGACCATGGCGTCGCCGCCGAGGGCGTGTCGGCGTTTCCGGCCGAAGTCACCGGGCAGATGGTCAGCAACTTCGTCACCGGTGGCGCAGCGATCAACGTGCTGGCGCGCGAAGCCGGCGCCAGCCTGAGCATCGTCGACGTCGGCGTCGCTCACGACTATCCGTTCCCGGCACAGCCCGCCGCGCTGCTGTTCCGCACCCCGGTCGCCCAGGGCACGCGCAATCTGCGCCGCGAGGCCGCGATGAGCGTCGCCGAATGCACGCTGGCGTGGAACATCGGCCGCGAGACCGCGCTTGAGGCGATCGGCCGTGGCAAGACCCTGCTGATCGGCGGCGAGATGGGTATCGCCAATACCACCGCCGCGGCCTGCCTGACCGTTGCGCTGGCCGGGATCAGCGCCGACGACGCCGTCGGCAACGGCACCGGCATCGACGACGCCGGCCGCCTCCACAAGGTCGCCGTCGTCGCCGATTCGGTCGCCCGTGCCCGAGCCGCCGGAGCAAGCAGTGCGCGCGACTGGCTGGCCGAAGTCGGCGGTCTCGAAATCGCCGCGCTGGCCGGCTTTTACACCGCCGCCGCCCACGCCGGCGTGCCGGTGGTGCTGGACGGCTTCATCAGTAGCGCGGCCGCCCTCGTCGCGGTCCGCGAGGACCCGGCCGTGGCCAACTGGCTGCTGGCCAGCCATTGCTCGCACGAACGCGGCCACCGCGCCCTGCTGAGCGCATTGCAGCTCGAACCGCTGGTCGACCTCGGCCTGCGCCTTGGCGAAGCCAGCGGTGCGGCACTGGTGCTGCCGCTGCTGCAAAGTGCGCTGGCGCTGCACCGCGAGATGGCGACGTTCGAGAGCGCAGGCATCAGCGACGGCAGCCTATGAGTAGCGGCCGTCGGCTGAGCCTGCTGCGCCACGGCGAAACCGCACCGGCCGGCCTGATCGGCCAGCACGATGCCCCGCTGTCGCCGCTCGGCCTGCACCAGTTGCAGCAGCGCTGGGCCGCACTGGATGCGGTCGATCCGGTCCGCGCGGTCGCGGCGTCCGACCTTGCCCGCTGCAGCGACTTTGCCACCGGCATGGCCCGGCAGCATGCCTTGCCGTGCACCATCGATGCCGCATTCCGCGAACTCGATTGCGGCCAGCTCAACGGCCGGCCGGCCGCAACACTGGACGGCGACGCCGCCCGGGCCTACCGCGACTGGCAGCACGATCCGGCCGGCGCGCTGCCCGGCGGCGAAGACTGGCCAGCCTTCACCGAACGCATCGACACCGGGCTAAAGCGCTGGCTCGCCGGCTCGGACGACGGTCACCATGTCCTCGTCACCCACGGTGGCGTGATCAAGGCACTGCTGCTGCGCTGGCTCGACCTGCCGTCATCGCACCACGGCCGGTTCTGGCCCGGCTACGCCGCCAGCGTCAGTGTCCACTGGGATCCGGCCTGGCCGCCCATCGTGCTGGCGATGGCGATGGAGGCGCCATGCTGAGCTTCGACTGGCGCATTCCGGTACTGGCCGTCCAGTTCCTCACCCGGCTGCCGACGCCGCAGGTGCGCGATTTCAAACCCGAGCTGCTCGCCGGCGCCGTCGGCTGGTTTCCGGCGGTGGGCCTGCTGATCGGCATCCTGCTGCTGATTCCGGTCGCCCTGCTCGCACCCTTGCAGCCTTGGCTGGCCGCACTCGTCGGCCTCGTCGGCTGGGCATGGATCACCGGCGGGCTGCATCTGGACGGCCTCGCCGACCTCGCCGACGGCCTCGGCGCCGCGCACCGCGATCCCGAACGCTTCCTTGCCGTGGTCAAGGACCCGCATCTGGGCAGCTTCGGCGTGCTGGCGCTGCTGCTGCAGTGCGCTGCCAAGCTGGTGCTGCTGATGCTGGTCTGCCGGCTTGGCCACTGGTGGCTGCTGATTCTGGTGCCCGCCTGGGCGCGCTGGGGCGTGTTCAGCTGGCAGACGCTGCCGCCGCTGGCGCCGGGCATGGCCGAACAGTTCGGCTGGCAACGCGGCAACGCGGCGTGGTTCTGGACCGGGCTGCTGGTGGCGATGTCGCTGCTGCTGGCGCCGCCGCTGCTGATCGCGCCGCTGATTGTCTGGGCCTACCGCCGCTGGCTGAAACGCCGGCTGGGCGGGGTCAGCGGCGACTGCCTCGGCGCCGGCATCGAGCTCACCGAAACCGCACTACTACTGACCGGTGTACTGGCCGTTCTGCTGCACGGCCTAGCGATATAATCGCCGCCTCACTTACAAGGAAGCTGCCATGAAAATCGTCCGCATCATCGAAGTCTGGGAAAAAGGTCTCGACGGCGTCCTCGTCGGCGAACTCCCGGTGGCCGAATCGATCTCGCCGGCCTTCCTGCTCGGCCTGTTCGCCAAGGAACAGAAGAAACCCGACCCCTACATGCAGCTCTCCTACATCCTCAACGCCGAACACATCAAGGCGCTGCAGCCCTATGTTGCCGACCAGCTTGACCCGACGCGCTACGACTACATCCTCAGCGCGCACGGCAAGCCGGATTACTGAGCAACCCCACCCGTTCCCGGCGCGGAAAGCGCCTGACAGCGGCTGCGGCGCCCCGAGCCGGAACCTGCCCCGCACCCCGCGGGGCACCATCCAGTTGCATACGAATGGATCCTTCTCTCCAGCATGAATCTGATGCCGTCCAAGAAAATTTCGACCCTCTTCATGGCCGTGGTTTTCTTCGCGAGCTGGATCCGGCCAATCTGGCCTGCAGAGCAGGCGCTGCACAGTTCACTGACCGTCGTCGCCTTTGTACTGCTATGGCGTTACTGCAAGAACCACCGGATCAGTGATGCGAACTTCCTTCTGATCATCGTGTTTCTTGCCGCACATTCGATTGCGGCTCGCTGGCTTTACTCGAACACGCCCTACGACAAGTGGTTGCAAAGCGCGCTGGGATTCTCGCTGAATCAGTCCCTTGGATGGACCCGGAACAATTTCGACCGGCTCGTCCACTTCCTGTACGGCTTCTGCTTCACGCCGGCCATTGTTGCGCACGTCACCAGCAGGTTTGCGGTGGGCAAAAAACCGGGTTTTGCCATTGCCATATCCGCCATCATGCTCACCAGCCTGTGGTACGAATGGTTCGAGTGGCTGATCGCAGTCTCGCTTTCGGCGAGTGACGCCGAGGCCTACAACGGCCAGCAAGGCGATATGTGGGATGCACACAAGGACATGCTCGTCGCAACCATCGGCAGCCTGATGTGGCTCCGGTCCTGCTGGCATCCGGCGCGAACAAGCGGAACGCCCGCAAGTACGCTCTAATCGACCTCCTCCGCAGCTGGAACACCGACATGCATACTCCGCGCATCACCACCGACCCCGCCGAGCAGGACATCGCCGTCATCCACCGTTTCCTCACCGAGGAATCGAAATGGGCGCGCGGCATTCCGGTCGAGCTGGTGCGCGAATCGGTCGCTAACTCGCTGAACTTCGGCCTGTTCGTCGGTGACGCGCAGGTCGGCTACGCCCGGGTAGTGACCGACTATGCGACCTTCGCCTATCTGCTCGACGTCTTCGTGCTCGACGCACATCGCGGCAACGGTTACAGCCGGCAGCTGATGGATGCGGTCATCGCGCATCCGAAGTTGCAGGGCCTGCGGCGCTTCATGCTGTTCACCAGCACTGCGCACGGCCTGTACGAAAAATACGGATTCGCACCGCCCGCCTGGCCGGACACGATGATGGAAATCATGGTGCCCAACGCCTACGGCGCCCGCTGATTCACGCCGGCAGCGCGCCCTTCAGCACCAGCGGCAGACCGGCGGCAACGAACACCGCGTTGCCGCATGCCGCAGCCACCGCCTGATTCAGCCGCCCGGCCTCGTCGACGAAGGCCCGGTTGATCGCCCCCAGCGGCACGATGCCGAGGCCGACCTCGTTGGCAACCAGCACGACATCGCCCGGCACGTCGGCCAGCGCCGCCAGCAAGGCATCGCGCTCGGCCCCCAGCCGCGCCGGCAAGTCGACAACCCCGGTTTCGGCATGATCGGCACCGTCGCTGAACAGCAGGTTCGCCAGCCACACCGTCAGGCAATCGACCAGCACCAGCCGGCCCGGTGTCGCTTCACGGCGGATCGCCCCGCCCAGCGCCAGCGGCTCTTCGATGGTGATCCAGTTCGCCGGCCGGCGATCGCGATGATGGGCGATCCGCGCCGCCATTTCGGCATCGTCCTGCCGCTGTGACGCAGTCGCGATCACCACCACCTCGAGACCGGATGCCTGCGCAAGCCGCTCCGCCAGCGCGCTCTTGCCGGAGCGCGCACCACCGAGAATCAGGGTCGTCATCATCCTATGGCTCCCGGGTGGACCGTTCGACCAGCTCGACAAACGCCTGCGCCGCCGGCGTCGGCTGCTGGGCCCAGACGCAGTAGACCCGGCGCGACGGCGCGTCGCAGACCGGCACTGCGCTGACCCCGGTGAGTGCGCTCGCCGAACCCAGCGGCGCCATGCCGACGGCCAGCCCTTGGCGGACGATGCGTTCGAGCAGGCCGATGTGGTCGATCTCGAAACTGATGCGACGCTCGATGCCGGCGCGGATGAAGGCTTCGTCGGTCTGCCGGCGCGCGGCGCTGCCGCTGCGGTAGTCGACCCAGCGCTCGGCCGCCAGCATCGCCAGGCCGAGTTCGCTCGCCCCGGCCAGCGGGTGCGCCGGCGGCAGGATCGCCACCAGTGCCTCGTCGCACAGCAGCATGGCGTTGAGACCGGTGATGGCCTCGCCCGGCCACAGGCCGACGAAAGCAACGTCGACCCGGTGTTCGCGGACCTCGACCATCATCGCTTCGCTCATGCCCGAGTTGAGCTTGATTTCGACCTGCGGATGGCGGCGATGGAACTGCGCAAGCAGGGCGACGGCGTCGGGCCGGTTCAGCGCCGAGATCACCGACACCGACAGGCTGCCGCGAATCTGCCCGGTGGCGGCGGCGACCTCGTCGCGCACGCGCTGGGCGTCGTGCAACAGTTGCCGTGCGGCAGGCAGGAAGGCGCGGCCGGCCGGCGTCAGCCGCACCCGGCGCGAGGTGCGCTCGAACAGCGGTGCACCGAGTTCGTCTTCGAGCCGGGCGATCTGGTGACTGAGCGCCGACTGCACCGTGTGACAGGCCTCGGCCGCACGCGTGAAGTGCTCGGTCTCGGCGACGGCGACGGCGTATTCGATTTGCCTGAGATTCATTGCATCGTGAAATACGATTGATTTGATCAAAACAATACATTGGCGCGATTGAATCAGCCAGCAGATACTGCTTACCAATTGAATGATTCAGGATGCAACCATGACCGCCCACGGCAGCAAGCTGACCCCGGCACTGATCGCGCTGATGGCCTTCGCCACCGGCCTCGCCGTCGCCAGCAACTATTACGCGCAGCCGCTCCTGCACACCTTGTCGGAGACCTTTGGTGTCTCGACCGGCGCGGTCGGGCTGATCGTCACCGCCGCGCAGCTCGGCTATGCCATCGGCCTGGTGCTGCTGGTGCCGCTGGGCGACCTGCTCGAACGCCGCGGCCTGATCGTGTCGATGACGCTGCTCGGCGCGGTCGGGCTGATGATCACCGCCAGCGCCCAGCACATCGGCATGGTGCTGTTCGGCACCGCATTGACCGCGCTGTTTTCGGTGGTGGCGCAGATCCTGCTGCCGTTCGCGGCCACGCTGGCCGTGCCCGAACAACGCGGTCGCGTCGTCGGCACGATCATGAGCGGCCTGCTGCTCGGCATCCTGCTGGCGCGCACCGTGTCGGGCGTACTCGCCGGCATCGGCAGCTGGCGCACCGTGTACTGGGTCGCCGCGCCGCTGCTGGTGCTGACGGCGCTGGCGCTGTGGCGCGCGTTGCCGGCGCACAAGGAAGCCAGCACGCTGCGCTACCCGCAGCTGCTGGCGTCGGTGTTCAGGCTGTTCGCCGAAGAACCGGTGCTGCGGCTGCGCGCGCTGCTCGGTGCACTGTCGTTCACGATTTTCAGCGTGCTGTGGACGCCGATGGCCTTTCTGCTGTCGAGCGCGCCGTACCACTACTCGGATGCGCAGATCGGCCTGTTCGGCCTCGTCGGCGCCGCCGGCGCGCTGGCGGCCAGCCACGCCGGCCGGCTGGCCGACCACGGCCACGGCCATCGTGCCACCCTGTACGGCCTGCTGCTGCTGCTCGGTTCGTGGCTGCCGATCGCCTTTGCCGAATCGTCGATTGCCGCCTTCGTCGTCGGCATCCTCGTGCTCGATCTGGCGGTGCAGGCGGTGCACGTCAGCAACCAGAGCGCCATCTATGCCTTGCGCCCCGAAGCGCGCAGCCGGCTGACCTCGGCCTACATGACCTGCTATTTCATCGGCGGTGCACTGGGCTCGCTGCTGTCGGCGTGGGCCTACAGCCACAGTGGCTGGACCGGCGTGGTCGTACTCGGCACGGCGCTCAGTGCCAGCGCACTGGCGGTCTGGCTGCTGGCAACACGCCGCGCGCCGGTACCGGCCTGATTCACCACAAAAAAAAAACGGCGACCCGAAGGTCGCCGTTTTCACATCCGCCGAAACGGATCACTTCGTGTTGTCGATCACCACCTGGCCGTTGTACTTCACCTGGCCACGGAACATGTAGTCGACGCACTGCTTGTAGTCGCCCGGGTTGGCCAGCGAGAACGGCATCTGGTAATCGACCAGCTGGCACGCCCACGACACGCCGCCCGGGTTGTTGGCGTTGTAACCCCAGTTCTTGTCGAGGTAGGTCTTGGTCGCTGCTGCCGAGCCGGACTGGAAGCCCTTCATTGCCGCGCAACCGAGCTGTTCGGAGCCCGGCACCGGCACGCCCAGATCGGCCGCGAACGACTTGTACGCCGCGATCCGGTTCTGCACCTGCGACTTCTCGGCGCCGCCGCCACCACACTCGATGCCGCCGTTGATGATGAACACCGTGGCACCGAAGCCCGGGCTCATGTTGTTGGCGACGTCGACCGCGTTCGGCTGCCAGGTACCGTCGACGACCCAGGTCATCGGCGGCTTCGGCGATTGCGGGTAGACCGCGAACCAGATTGCCGAGGCGAAGTTCAGCCAGGTGTCGGCAACGCGGCCCGGATTGTCGAGCAGCACGTTGACGTCACCGTACAGCGACTTGCTGAACGGACCGTAGTTGTAGTTCCACGACAGCTGCTTCGAACCGCGGCCGAAGTAGTCGATCGTCTGGCCCGAGGCATTCTGCGAGCACGGATAGAAGACCGAGAAGATCGAGCTGCCGGCACCGCGGAAGCAGTCCTGGTACGCGCCGACCGCCGAGCCTTCGTTGTAGCCGTTCTCGCGCAGGTACCACAGCGCCTGCTTGTACGACGGGATCGCGGTGTTCTGGTCCATCGTCGCCAGCACCGGGTTGTTCTGCGCCGGATAGGTGCGCGCGGTGGCCGGGGTCAGGGCCGGCCAGTTGGCACCGGTTTCCTGGACGAAGTGGGCGAACGACGTGGCCAGCAGCTTCTTGCAGATCGCATCGCTGTCGCGGCCGTCGGTGTAGGTCGCGCAGTACGCCGGGAACTTGGCCACGCCACGCAGGAAGTTCACATAGGTGTAGCCGACGTTGCGCACCGGGAAGAACGAGTCGAACTTCGCTTCGCCGAGCACGCGCTCGACCCGCTGCACGTTCGCCGGGTTGGCGGCGCGGCCAGCGACGACGGCTTCGACTTCGGCGTCCGGCAGCACGGCCAGCGCGGCACGGATGCGGGCGATGGCGGCCGAATCGGTACCGGCCTGCGACGCCAGCGCGTTTTCGGCGGCGGTGAACTGCGCATCGGTCGGGTAACCGGCCGGCGCGGCGATGAAGGTCACCTGCGGCTTGTACGACGCCGGAGCCGGGGTCGGCGCGGGGGTCGGCGCGGGGGTCGGC
>NZ_JAESND010000011.1 GCF_016865585.1 Jeongeupia naejangsanensis
CCATCCCGAACAGGACCGTGAAACGACTCAGCGCCGATGATAGTGCGGGTTCCCGTGTGAAAGTAGGTCATCGCCAGACTCCCAATGCAAACCCCCTGCAGCTACGCTGCAGGGGGTTTTTGCTTTGGATTTTGAGATTCAGCCCCGAAGCGACAAGCCACCGAATACCTTCGTGGCGGGGAGGCATGTGGTGCCGAACGAGTTTACCGATTGAGCAGGGTGCGGATTGGCTCGATCAGCTCGCTGGCGCAGAGTCCGAGTCCGTTCCGGTGCTGCATGCGCCAGTCGTCAGCGGCATGACCATGGACAAAGGCGCTCAAGCGGGCTGCATCGATCGGCGAAAGGCCTTGGAGCCAGAGCGAGGCAATCAGACCGCTCAGAATATCGCCTTGTCCTGCAGTCGCCAACGCACCGTTTCCACTACCGTTGATGCTGATTCCGGCGCAATCCGCGCAGATTGTTCCTGATCCTTTCAGCAAGACCGCGGTATTCAATCGTGCTTGCAGCTCGCGTGCGGCGGCTAGTCTGTCTTCTTGGACCTTGTTTGTCGGCAGGCCAAGCAGGCGCGCCGCTTCGGCGGGGTGGGGAGTAATGATTGAAGGTGCTGTCCGGGTGCGAAGCTGCTGTTGCAGCTCGGCTGCGCTGGAGAGCAGATTGAGCGCATCGGCATCGAGCAGGAGTGGCAAATCACTTGCCAGAAGTTGTTGCAGTAGTGCCTGCGCGGCCTGACTGCGCCCCAGGCCGGGACCGATGGCCGCAAGATCGAGATCGGAGCGCTTGACCAGGTCCGTCGCTGCCTGAAGCATCAGCTCGGGCTGAAGTACGTCAACACCGAGTACCGGATCCAGCAGTCCGAGATAAACCTTGCCGGCTCCGGATTTGGCCGCCATGCGCCCGGCCAGCAGGGCGGCACCCGTCATGCCAGCACTGCCGCCGAAGATGGCGAGTGTCCCGTACGTTCCTTTGTGGCTGACATGCTGCCGATGCAGCTGCGGCGCATTCGGTTGGGTGTCGATCAGTTGCGCATCCGCAGCGGGTCGGGCTGCGGTCGGGGGCAAGAGCTCGATCAGGTGGACTTCGCCGCAGTAATCCCGTCCGGCTGCAGTGTAATAACCCGGCTTGGCCCCGAGCATGCTCAGCGTATGGGTTGCGTGCAGTGCTACGGGGCTCGGTACGCCACGGTCGGAGTCGAGCCCGCTGGGGGCATCGATGGCAACGATGGGTTTGCCGAATCCGTCGATGGCTTCGAGCAGGCCGGTGATGCTGGTATCGAGCCTGCGGTTGAGGCCCAGACCGAACAAACCGTCGACGATGACGTCACACTCACTGAGTCCGGCGCTATCCACGACTTGCAGGCCGGATAGGGCCAGCAGCGCAGCATCGGGCGACGAAAGCGCCTTGCGCGCCAGGGGGACGAGGCAGTGCAGTGCTTGTCCGGCCTCACGAAGACGTCGGGCGCAGGCCAATGCGTCAGCGCCATTGTTGCCTGGGCCGACCAATACCCCGAAACGGCTGCCCCGATAACGAGCCAGCAACCACTGGGCGATGGACTTGCCAGCCAGCTCGATCAGCGGTGGTTCGTGCTGAGCGTAATCGGCCTCAAGGCGTCGTAACGTGGCCGACAGATACAACGGCGTCATTGTCTAGAGGTTGACGCTGGCCAGTTGCTCGGCATCGGCAATCAAACGACGTAACTGCTCGAGCCGGACGCGTTCCTCGCCGCGGATTTGTGTGCGTTCTGCATTGCGTGGGCGAACCGAGAGCCTGACCGCGATGCCGTCATGCTCAAGCAGGAGCGTCGGGTGATCGTCGTAACGCAAGTTGGCTGCGGCCGGACGGTAATCGACTTCGTGGTTGAGCAGGTACAGCTCGACACTCTTCGGGTCGTCGACATAGATGATCAGGTTGATGTCCGAAAGCGGCCCGGCCACACCGGATAGCACGGAGCCGGTAAGGTAAGGCGCGAACGCTTCGAGTAGCTGCATCACCTCGACCGCAGCCAGCCGCAGTGCCTGTAGGTGGTTGGCATGCTGGGGCTGGTAAATGGCACGGTAGCTGGCCAGTGCGCTTTCGATTTCCTGATTGGAAGGCAGTAGCGCGTGATCGACCAAGCCGAGCTGGCGTGCCGCCTTTTTCTTGGCCAGCGCGAAATCGTGCAGGTGATCCTCGGCGATCAGCTTGGCGGCGCGGTGGGCGATCTGTGCCCGTTGCGCCGCCGTGTGCCGGTCGGACAAAGCGTTCCTCGGCATGGCTTGCCTCCTAGAACAGCAGGTCCTTGATCTCGTCGATCGGCTGGGCTGCCGCGCCACCGTCTCCACCACCAAGGCCGAGTTCCGGATTGGTGTGCGTATATTCGCTGTAGAAGTACTCGGTTTGCGGGCCGCGGCTGGTATCGATCGTCTGGGTCACGATGCCTTCAGGTACAGGGTAATCGTATACCGGAACGTTGCGCAGCGCCTTGCTCATGAAGTTGATCCAGATCGGCAGGGCCAGCCGGCCACCGTACTCGCCACGTCCCAGCGTTTTCGGCTGATCGAAGCCGACCCAGGTGATGGCGACCAGACTGGGTTGATAGCCGGCAAACCAGGCGTCGCGCATGTCGTTGGTCGTACCGGTTTTGCCGTAGAGATCGGGGCGGCCGAGTGCCTTGTTGGCGCGTGCAGCGGTGCCGTAGCGGATGACGTCATGCAGCATGCTGCTCATGACGAAGGCGTTGCGAGCGTCGAGCGTGCGTTTGGCGTTCTGGCCGGCGACTTCGGGCTGCGTCTGCGCCAGCACCCGTCCACGTCCATCCTCGATGCGGTCGATGAAGTACGAATGCACGCGGTAACCGGTATTGGCAAAGACCGAATAGCCCTCGGCCATCTGCAGTGGCGTGACGCTGCCGGCGCCGAGTGCCATGGTCAGATAGGCAGGGTGGTCTTTCGGGTTGAAGCCGAATCGTGCCAGGTTCTGCTGGGCATACTGCGCGCCGATCGACTGCAGGATCCGGATCGACACCAGGTTCCGCGACAGCGTCAGCGCATTTCGTACCGTCATCATCCCCATGTACTTGCCGTCGTCGTTCTGCGGCTCCCACTTCTGGCCGCCGACTTGTTCGGGATTGATGACCAGCGGCGCGTCGTTGATCAGCGTTGCCGGCGTGACGCCGCGATCAAGTGCCGACGAGTAGATGAAGGGTTTGAAGCTCGAGCCCGGCTGGCGCATGGCCTGGGTGACGTGATTGAAGTGGCTGCGGCTGAAGTCGAAGCCGCCGACCAGCGAGCGGATTGCACCGTTCTGCGGATCCATGGCGACAAAGGCACCTTCAACCTGTGGCAGCTGACTGATCTGCCATCCCTTTGGACCCTGTTTGACGCGAATGATGGCGCCGGGTCGGATCCGGTTGGCTGGCGTGTTTTTCGCCGACAGCGCGGCGCGGGCGAATGCGAGGCCTTCTGCACCGATCTGCAGTTTCTCTCCCCCCTTCAGGTAGACAGATACACCCTGCGGCGATGCCGAAAGCACGACGCCTGCACGCAACTCGTCGTAATCGGGCGTGTCGGCCAGTGCTTCGTCCAGTGCCTCATCGTTGCCGCTGGCCAGTAGCGCTTCGTCGATGAATCCTTCGGGCCCCCGGTAGCCATGGCGTACATCGTAGTCGAGCAGCCCTTCGCGCAAGGCCTGATAGCCGTCGCTCTGCTGCTGGCTGTTCAGCGTGGTGTAGACCGAAAAACCTTGGGTGTAGGCGTCGTCCTTGTAGCGCTCAACCATCATCTGGCGGGCCATTTCGGCGACATATTCGGCATGCACGGCGTATTGCAGGCTGCCGCGCTTGAGCTCGAGCGGTGCTTGCAGTGCTTCCTGATACTGCTGGTCGGTGATGAACCGCAGTTCGTGCATTCTGCGCAACACATATTGCTGGCGCAGCGTCGCCCGCTTGGGATTGACGACCGGGTTGTATGCCGACGGGGCCTTGGGCAGTCCGGCGAGCATGGCGTACTGCGAGACGCTGAGCGCCTTCAAATCTTTACCGAAATAAGTCTGTGCTGCCGTGGCGAAGCCGTAAGCTCTTTGTCCGAGATAAATCTGATTGATGTAAAGCTCGAGGATTTGATCTTTGGAAAGATTGTGCTCGATTTTGAATGAAAGTAAGGCTTCGTTGAATTTGCGAGTGAAAGTTTTCTCGTTGGACAGGTAGAAATTGCGGGCAACCTGCATCGTGATCGTACTGGCGCCTGACTGCGAGTGACCGGAGACGATGTTGCCGAGCATGGCCCGTGCGACACCGATATAGTCGATGCCGCCGTGCTGATAGAAGCGTTCGTCTTCGGCTGCCAGTAATGCCTGTTTCATCAATTGCGGTACTTGATCGATTGGTGTGAAGGCGCGACGCTCCTCACCAAATTCGCCAATCAGCACGCGATCTGAGGTATAAACCCGCAGCGGGATTTTGGGCTGGTAGTCCGTGAGCGCATTGAGCGCCGGCAGGCGTGGGTAGGTGATCACCACCGCAAAAAAAACAAGGCCGGCCGTCACCAGAATCAGACCGATTAACGCACCGGCAACGAGCAGCAGAATTCGTTTTGTCATTGTCTGTTTATTCAAAAATTGACAGGGGTTAATTTACGCTAAAGCGGGATTGTTGCAAAAATAAAGCGCCAGTTCACGGTAACTTTACAGCCGTAAGAATCGACTGCTAGCATCGTAAATTAGAATTACCTGAAATTGCGCTAATTTCCTATTTTACAAGGGAAAACACGTGTTGAATCTCGACTTTCTGAAGCCAAAGTCACCGCCGTTGATCGGGGTGGACATTAGCTCGTCGGCAGTGAAGATGGTCGAACTGAGCCAGGCTGGGCGCAGCTTCAGTCTGGAGCGCTACGTCATCGAGCCCTTGCCCAAGGACGCGGTCAGCGACGGCAACATTGCCAATCCGGATGTGGTCGGTGAAGCCGTACGCAAGGCTTGGCGCCATCTGGACTCCCGTATCAAGAACGTGGCGATCGCGTTGCCGGCCGCCTCGGTGATCAGCAAGAAGATTCTGGTGCCTGCCGGTTTGTCCGAGCGCGACCTGGAAACACAGGTCGAAATGGAGGCGAATCAGTATATTCCGTTCTCGCTGGACGAGGTGAATCTCGATTTCCAGCGGCTTGGCCTCTCCGTTGCTGTGCCCGAGGAGGAGGAAGTGCTGATCGCCGCAGCAAAAAAAGAGAAGGTTGACGAGCGCGTGGCGGCAATCGAGGCTGCGGCGCTGAAGGCGGTGGTGGTCGATGTCGAGTCTTACGCGACGCAGGCTGCGTTCGAGCTGATGCGCCCGCAACTGCCCGGCCACGGTGAAAACCAGATCGTCGCCGTGGTCGACATCGGCTCGACGGCGATGCACATGAACATCTTCAAGGATGGCCAGTCGATCTACAGCCGTGATCAGGCCTATGCCGGCAACCAGCTGACGCAGGAAATCCAGCGCAAGTTCGGCATGTCGTCGGAGGAGGCCGAGCAGGCGAAGAAAACCGGTGGCCTGCCCGACAACTACGAGCCGGAAGTGCTCCAGCCCTTCATTGATACCTTGGCACTGGAAATTTCCCGCTCGTTGCAGTTTTTCTATACGTCGAGCAACTACAACTCGGTCGATCATATTCTGCTCGCTGGCGGTTGCAGCGCGATTCACGGCCTCGACGAAGCGGTGTCGAGCCGTGCGCAGGTCCCCAGCACGATGCGTGCGAATCCTTTCTTTGGCATGGCAACCGGCAAGATTCGTGGCAAGCAGATCCAGCTTGACGCTCCTTCCTTGCTGATTGCATGCGGTTTGGCGATGCGGAGGTTTGACCCGTCATGATCCGGATTAACCTTCTTCCTCATCGCGAGCAGAAGCGTGCCGCCCGGCAACGACGCTATATCGGCATGTTGGGTGTGAGCTTCCTTGCTGCCGTCGGCGTCGTGATTGCAGGGTTTGCTTTCTTCAATGCCCGCATCGAAACGCAGGAAGAGCGCAATCGCTTCATCACCGAAGAGAATGCCAAGCTCGACCGCGAAATTGCTGAAATCGAAAAGCTCAAGTCCGAACGCCAGGCGCTGCTTGACCGCAAGACGGTGGTCGAGCGGCTGCAGTCGAACCGTGCCGAGACCGTGCACGTCATGGACCAGCTGGTCCGGCAGACGCCCGAGGGCGTGTACCTCAAGGACGTGAAGCAGAATGGCGAGACGCTGGTGCTGGTCGGCTATGCGCAGTCGAACGCCCGGGTATCCACGCTGATGCGCAACCTCAACGATTCGGAAACGTTCGAGCAGCCGCTGCTGATTGAAGTGAAATCGGCGCAGGTCGGCAATCAGCGGCTGTCCGAGTTCACGCTGAACATCAAGATCACCCGCAGCGGTGCCGACGAGCAGGCCGCATCGCGACCGGCTGCCGCGCCGAGAGCATAAGGGGACAGGGATGACGCTCGACGAATTACGCAATCTTGATCCGAAGAACATCGGCGACTGGCCTGCTGCGGCACAGTTCGGCCTGCTGGCGATCGTGTTCGCCGCCGTGGTCGGTGTCGGCTACCTCTATGTCTGGAGCGACCAGATGCAGGCGCTCGACGATGGCCGCGCCAAGGAAGAACAACTGAAGACCGAGTTCCTCGACAAGAAGAAGAAGGCCATCAACCTTGAGGCTTACCGGCAGCAGCTGCTGGAAATCCAGCAGTCGTTCGGTGCCTTGCTCAAGCAGTTGCCGAACAAGTCGGAAATGGAAACGCTGCTGACCGAGGTGAACCAGGCCGGGGTCGGCCGTGGTTTGCAGTTCGAACTGTTCAAGCCGGGCACCGAGGTCAAGACGGCCGAGCTGGCCGAATTGCCGATCGACATTCGTATCGTCGGCAGCTTCCATGATCTGGCCGCATTCGTCAGTGACGTGGCGCAATTGTCGCGTATCGTCACGCTCGGCAACATTCAGCTGAGCAACGGCAAGGACGCCGATACGCTGGTGATGCAGGCCGTTGCCAAAACCTACCGCTCGCTCGACGATGCCGAGCTGCAGGCGATTCGCCAGGCGGAAGCCGACGCGAAGAAGAAGAAGCGCTAGGCGCAGGGGCACACATGAAAAGAACGATCATGCTGATGCTGGCGGCCTTGAGCCTGACCGGCTGCTTCGGGGAAGAGAACAGCGATCTCAAAGCGTGGATGAAGGAGCAGTCGGACGGCTTGCGGGGCAAGGTCGAACCGCTGCCCGAGGTCAAGCCTTACACACCATTCACCTACGACGCGTTTTCGCTGGTCGAACCGTTCCGTGCCTCCAAAATGGAAGTCGCCAAGCGTTCGAACAGTTCCGGACTGGCCCCGAACATGAACCGGCCGCGCGAAGTGCTCGAGAACTACGACCTGGAGAAGCTGCGTATGGTGGGTACGCTGCAACAGGGCAAGGTGATTCAGGCACTGATTCGTGCGCCGGACGGTAATCTGTACCGAGTCAAACCCGGTAGCTATATGGGACAGAATTTCGGGATGGTGACGGGGATTTCCGAGGGCGAAGTGAAGCTCAAGGAAATTGTCGAGGATAGCGGGGGAGATTGGGTCGAGCGGGAAACCGCGCTGACCCTGGATGACGCGGAGCAGAAAAAATGAAGAAATACATGATGCTGCAACGGGTGTGGGCGGTGTGCTGCGCGCTGGTGGCTACGGTTGCATTCGCGGCCGACAACAACATCACCAATGTCGAGGTGAGCAACCTCTCCGCTGAGAAGCAGGTGATCAAGCTGACCTTCAGCGGTCCGGCGCCGACGCCGACCAGCTTTTCGGTCAATACTCCGCCGCGGATCGCTCTCGACTTCGCCAATACCGGCAACCAGTTCGAAAAGAGTTCGATCCAGGTCAACGGCAGCGCATTGCGGCTGATCAACCTGGCCGAAGGCAATGGCCGGACCCGCATGGTGCTGAACTTGCAGAAGCAGGCGTCCTATCAGACCGAAGTCAACGGCAACACCTTGCTGGTGACCGTTGACGGCGCACAGGGTGGTGCGGTTGCCAAGCAGAAGGCGACGCAGTTTGCGCCGACCAAGGCCAGTGCGGGCGCCGACAGCGTTACCAACGTCGACTTCCGCCGCGGTACGACTGGCGAAGGCAAAATTGTTGTCGATCTGACAAGCCCGAATGTGGGGATCGATATCCGCCAGCAAGGTCAGACGCTGGTCGTCGAGTTCAACAAGGCCGCGTTGCCGAAAAACCTTGAACGCAGCATGGATGTGGCCGATTTCGGCACCCCGGTGCAGAAGGTCGACACCTACACCCAGGGCAACCAGACCAAGATGGTCATCCAGCCCAAGGGTGTGTGGGAATACTCGGCCTATCAGACCGAAAACCGCTTTACCGTCGAAGTGCGTGATACCAGCAACAGCAACAAGCTGGCCAACCTCAAGCCCAACTACAAGGGCGAGAAGCTGTCGCTGAACTTCCAGAGCGTTGAAATCCGTACGGTATTGCAGGTGATCGCCGAATTCACCGGCCTGAACATCATTACCAGTGACACCGTTAGCGGTAACCTGACACTGCGCTTGAAGGATGTGCCATGGGATCAGGCGCTCGACATCATCCTGCAGGCCAAGGGGCTTGATCAGCGACGCAACGGCAACGTGCTGTGGATCGCACCGCGTGATGAGCTGGCGGCCAAGGAAAAGCAGGAGCTTGAATCGAAGAAGCAGATCTCCGAACTCGAACCGACGCGGACCGAATACTTCAACCTCAAGTACCACAAGGCCGATGCGTTCGAGAAGATACTCAAGGACGAGAAGCAGAAGATCCTGTCGCCGCGCGGCAGCGCAGTGATCGATCCGCGGACCAACACGCTGATCATTCAGGATATCCCTTCCAAACTCGACCAGATTCGTGAACTGATCGGCAAGATCGATATCGCCGTACGGCAGGTGATGATCGAGGCGCGGATTGTCGAGGCGGAAGACGGCTTCAGTCGGAACCTCGGTGTGAAGTTCCATGGTATCGGCTGGAAGGGCGATGTAACTGGCGGTGGCGCGTTGACGACGAAGGACACGACTAATTCCGACGGAAGCAAGTCGTCACAGCCAGCAATTGCCGGCAACATCCCGTCGGTCAACCTGCCTGCGGCTGGCCTCAACGGCTTTGGCGCCGGCTCGATCGCGATGCTGATTGCTGGTAATGACGGGCTGCTGGGGCTGGAATTGTCCGCTCTGGAAGCCGACGGCAAGGGCAAGATTGTGTCCAGCCCGCGTCTGGTGACCGCCGACCAGGTCGAGGCGATTATCGAGGATGGTCAGGAGATTCCGTATACGGAAACGGCGCCCAACGGTGCAACCTCGGTCTCGTTCAAGAAGGCCACGCTGTCGCTGAAGGTGACACCGCAGATCACGCCGGATGGCAACGTGATCATGGACGTGAAGGTCAACAAGGACAGCCGTGGTCAGGACACGATTGCCGGTCCGGCGATCAATACCAAGCAGATCCAGACCAAGGTGCTGGTTGAAAATGGCGGTACGGTCGTGGTCGGGGGGATCTATATCCAGGACACCGGCAAGGATGTGACCAAGGTGCCGTTCTTGGGCGATATTCCGGTAGTGGGCTACCTGTTCAAGAACACGGCAACCCGTGACGCCAAGCGCGAATTGCTGATCTTCATCACCCCCAAGATCGTCGACTCGAATCTGACGTTGCGCTAAGGCGCATCCCCCGCCGTGGCCATGGGCTTGCGGCGGGGGTTTCGGTACAATGCCCGGCATGAAACTGCCAGGCAATTTTTTTCTGGTCGGCCTGATGGGCGCCGGCAAAACGACGGTTGGCCGCACTTTGGCGCGGGCAACCGATAAAACGTTTTACGACTCCGACCACGAGATCACCGCCCGTAGCGGCGCGCGGATTCCCACCATTTTCGAGCTCGAGGGCGAAGAGGGCTTTCGCAAGCGGGAAGCGGCGACGATCGCCGAGCTGACCGCCCTGCAGGGCATCGTGCTCGCGACCGGCGGTGGTGCCGTGCTCAATCCGGACAACCGGGATTGCCTGCGTCGCAACGGTTTCGTGATCTATCTCCGTGCCAGCGTCGACGATCTGTATGCGCGCACCTCGCATGACAAGAACCGGCCGCTGCTGCAAACCGAAAACCCCAAGCAGAAGCTGCAGGAACTGTTCGAGATCCGCGACCCGATCTACCGGGAGCTCGCCGATTTCGTCATCGACACCAGCAGCCAGACCGTCCAATCGCTGACGCAGCGCCTGCTGCGCGAACTGGAAAAAAAGCTCAATGCGTAACGTCCAAGTCGAACTTGCTCACGCGCCGTACGATATCCGCATCGGCCGCAATCTGCTGGATGACGTTGCAGCCATCGTCGCGCAGCTGCCGCAAAAGCGCGTGGCGATCGTCAGCAACGAGACGGTGGCGCCGCTGTACCTGCCGCAACTGCAGGCCGCGCTCGAGGCTGCGGACGTGCAGGTGCACACGGTGGTGCTGCCCGATGGCGAGCGCTTCAAGAACTGGGAAACGCTGAACCTGATTTTCGACGGCCTGCTGACCGCGCGCTGCGAGCGCAAGACGACGCTGATCGCGCTCGGTGGCGGCGTGATCGGTGACATGACCGGTTTTGCCGCTGCGGTTTACCAGCGTGGCGTGCCCTTCATCCAGATTCCCACGACGCTGCTGGCGCAGGTCGACTCGTCGGTCGGTGGCAAGACCGCGATCAACCACCCGCTGGGCAAGAACATGATCGGTGCCTTCTACCAGCCCCGGCTGGTGCTGGCCGATCTGGCGACGCTGGATACGCTGCCGGCGCGCGAGTTTTCGGCCGGCATGGCCGAAGTCATCAAGTACGGCCTCATCGACGATCTGGCGTTTTTCGAATGGCTCGAGGCCAATATCGACGCGGTGATGGCACGTGATGTCGACGCGCTCGAATACCTGATCGAACGCTGCTGCCAGAACAAGGCGCGTGTTGTCGCTGCCGACGAGCACGAGCATGGCCAGCGGGCGCTGTTGAATCTGGGCCACACCTTCGGTCACGCGATTGAGGCCGGCCTCGGGTATGGCGTTTGGCTGCACGGCGAGGCCGTTGCGGCCGGCATGGTGCTGGCAGCGCTGGCTTCGCACGCTCTGGGGCAGATCAGCGATGATGATCTGGCCCGGATCAGGGCGCTGCTCGAAAAGGCCGGCTTGCCGGTTGTTTCGCCGGCACTGGGCGAGGAGCGCTACCTGGAGCTGATGTCGCAGGACAAGAAGGTCGACGCAGGCAAGATCAAGTTCATCCTGCTCGAAAAGCTTGGCCAGTCCTATATTGGCGAGCTGAAAACCGAGACGATCAAGCAGGCGCTGGCGGCTGGCTGCGCCGCCTGATTCGTCCGTTGCCTGATCGAACAAGCCCCGCTGCGCGGGGCTTGTTCATTTCTGGCTGTCCAGCGTGTCGATGTAATCGGCCAGCGTGGCCGTCAGCGGCTGATGCATGGCGGCGATCGTGGGGACGAGCCCCGCCTCGACATTGGCGGTCAGTGGCGTGACGACCTGTTCGTAGATGTCGAGCAGGGTGATCCGGGCGATGGCGACGGCGATCAGCCATTCGCCATCGCGGCTGGCTTCGACCCAGCCGCGCAGCGACATGCGCTCGAGCAGGGCCTGCGTGGCATCGAGCCCGAGCCCGACGCGCCGGCGCAGGGTGTCGATATGCAGCACTTCACCATTGCTGTGCGCCTGTGCCAGCGTCATCAGGATGCGGACCGCCTGCTCGAAGCGCGTGCCGTGATGCCGGCCCCAGCGCCAGCCATCGCCATGCCAGTACGACAGCGATGCCGACAGCACCGCGCCGCCAAGGACGATCACCCAGCACAGGTACAGCCAGAGCAGGAAGATCGGAAAAGCGGCAAAGGCGCCGTAGAGCAGTTTGTACGCGCCGATCTGCTGGATGTAGAGGGCGAACAGTTTCTTCATCAGCTCGAGCAGCACCGTCGTCACCGCAGCAGCCGTCAGCGCATGGGCGCGCGGCACGTAGCAATTGGGTACCGCCAGATAAAGCAGCGCCAGCGATGCAAAACTCAGGGCGACCGGCGCGATGACGAACAGCCAGGTCGTCCCCAGTCCGTGTGATATCCACGACGTCAGCGACAGGCTGACGCCGAGGACCAGTGGTCCCAGCGTCAGTGCAGCCCAGTAAATCAGCGTGCGCGACAGCAGGCGGCGGGGCTTCTGCACGCCCCAGATTTCGTTCAGCGTTTTTTCGATCGTGAAGACCAGCAGCAGGGCGGTGATCGCCAGTGCCACCATGCCCAGCGCGGTGAGTTTTTCCGCGTTGTCGGAAAACTGCCGCATATAGGTCCCGACAACGCGGCCGGCGGTGTCGGGGATCAGGTTGGAAAGGATGAAGGCGCGGAAACGGCCGCTGTAGCTGCTGAACATCGGGAACGCCGAGAACAGCGTCAGCGCGATGGTGAACAGCGGCACGATCGCCAGCATCGTCGTGTACGCCAGGCTGCCGGCGGTTTGCATGCAGCGGTCGGCTACGAGGCGCTGGCCGACGAAACGGGCGAAGCCCGAAAGCCGGCGCCAGTCGGTAAGTTCATTCAGACGCGGAAAAGGTCGGCGCATCGATCGGAGTCAAGGTTTCAATCGTTTTATAATACCGCACCCCTCAATCCGGAGCCGCCATGCGCGACGTTCTTGTCCTGTATTACTCGACCCATGGCGCAACGCGCCAGCTGGCGCAGCTGATCGCGCGCGGCATCGAATCGGTGCCCGGCGTGCGTGCACGTGTCCGCACGGTTCCGAAAGTGTCGACCGTGTGCGAAGCGGTCGAGGCAACGATCCCGGACAGCGGTGCGCCCTATGTCGAACTCGCCGATCTGCAGGAGTGCATCGGCGTCGCCTTGGGTAGCCCGACGCGTTTCGGCAATATGGCTGCGCCACTGAAATACTTCCTCGACGGCACCGTCAACGACTGGCTCGCCGGCACGCTGATCGGCAAGCCGGCCTGCGTGTTCACCAGTACCGGATCAATGCACGGCGGCAACGAGACCACGCTGCTGTCGATGATGCTGCCACTGCTGCACCACGGCATGGTCATCGTCGGCACGCCGTACAGCGAGACCGCGCTGTCGACGACGACGACGGGCGGTACGCCCTATGGCGCCAGCCATATCGCCGGCCCCGAGAGCCGTGCGCCGATTTCCGACGCAGAGAAACAGCTGGCCATTGCCCAGGGCAAGCGGCTGGCCGGGATCGCGCTGCAACTGGCGTCGCCGGTGTTGCCGCAATGAGCCTGCAAAAACAACGTGATCTGGCCCGGATCGCCGCAGTCGGCAGCGTGGTCGCGCTGATCGCCCTGTGTCTGGCGTGGGAACTGGTACTGGCGCCGCTGCGTACCGGCGGTTCGACACTGGCGCTGAAGGCGTTGCCCCTGCTGTTGCCGCTGCGCGGCCTGATTCACGGTCGGCGCTATACCTACCAATGGACGTCGATGTTCATCCTGCTGTGGTGGGCCGAGGGGCTGATGCGGGTATGGAGTGATGCCGGACTGTCGCGCTGGCTGGCGGGAGGAGAGGTGGTGCTGGCGACGATCTGCTTTGTTGCCGTGTCGTACTATGCCAAGTGGACGCGGCCGAGCGTGCTGGCGGCGGAGGCGAAGTAGGCGGGACGAAAAAGAAGCGACCGGGCGCCTTGTCAAACGGCAAGCTTGTGGCTTGGGTTTGCAGGCGGATCGGGCTTCGTGGTGGGAAGCCCGCCGGACTCGCCTTGTGGGCAAGCCGGTTCCGGCGCAGTGTTTGGCCTGTATTTTTATTGCATGTACACCCGATGCCACTGCCGTCCCGGCATGGCATCGGTCGACGATGGTTTACACCGGTTGCGGGTGCGTGCGTTCGATCTTGCTGGCGAGCTTGTTGACCGCCGAGATGTAGGCCTTGGCGCTGGCGACCAGAATGTCGGTATCGGCGCCCTGGCCGTTGACGATGCGGCCGTCACGGCTCAGGCGTACGGTCACTTCGCCCTGGCTGTCGGTGCCTTGGGTGATCGCGTTGACCGAATACAGCTGCAGTTCGGCGCCGGTGGTCACCAGCGATTCGATGGCCTTGAACACGGCATCGACCGGGCCGTCGCCTTCGGCATCGGCGCGGCGTTCCTGGCCGGCTTCGGTCATCACCAGATTGGCCACCGGGGTCTCGCCGGTTTCCGACACGACCTTCAGCGACGTGAGGCGGTAGGTCTCCTGCTCGATGGCGATCAGTTCGTCCGACACCAGCGCGTGCAGGTCTTCGTCGAAAATCTCGCGCTTCTTATCGGCCAGCTCCTTGAAGCGGGCAAATGCCGCGTTCAGTGCTTCCTCGCTGTCGAGCACGATGCCGAGCTCGGCCAGCTTGGTCTTGAACGCATTGCGGCCCGAGAGCTTGCCCAGCGTCAGCCGGTTGGTCGCCCAGCCGACCGATTCGGCACTCATGATTTCGTAGGTTTCGCGGTGCTTGAGCACGCCGTCCTGGTGGATGCCCGACTCGTGCGAGAACGCGTTGGCGCCGACGATGGCCTTGTTCGGCTGCACCGGATAGCCGGTGACGGTCGACACGAGCTTGGAGGTCGGGACGATTTGCGTCGCATCGACGCGGGTTTCGATGCCGAAGATGTCGTGACGGGTTTTCACCGCCATGACGATTTCCTCGAGGCTGGCGTTGCCGGCGCGCTCGCCGAGGCCGTTGATCGTGCATTCGACCTGGCGTGCGCCGCCCATCACCGCGGCGAGCGAGTTGGCGACGGCCATGCCGAGATCGTCGTGGCAGTGGGCCGACCAGATCACGCTGTCGCCGCCCGGAGTCTTGGCAATCAGCTCGCGGAAGAAGCGTTCGGTCAGTTGCGGTACGGCGTAGCCGACGGTGTCGGGGACGTTGATGGTCCTGGCACCGGCCTTGATGACTTCGCCGAAAATGCGTGCGAGGAAGTCGATGTCCGAGCGCAAGGCGTCTTCGGCCGAGAATTCGATGTCGGCGGTGTATTCGCCGGCGATCTTCACCGCCTTCACGGCCGCGGCGACGACTTCGTCCGGGCTCATCCGCAGCTTCTTCTCCATGTGGATCGGGCTGGTCGCGATGAAGGTGTGGATGCGGCCCTTGGCGGCAGGGCGGATGGCTTCGCCGGCGGCGCGCACGTCACGTTCGTTCGCACGCGCCAGTGAACAGACGGTCGATTCCTTCACGGCTTCGGCAATCGCGCGGATCGATTCGGCATCGCCCGGACTGGCGGCGGCAAAGCCGGCTTCGATGATGTCGACACCGAGTTTTTCCAGCTGGCGGGCCACGCGGATCTTTTCTTCCCGCGTCATCGACGCGCCAGGCGACTGTTCGCCGTCGCGCAAGGTCGTGTCGAAAATGTACAAGCGCTCGCCCATGGCCGGTTCTCCCCAAGTGATCGACGCCGGCGTCGAGCCGGCCAGATAAGACTGGATGTTGAATTGATGCCCGCGGCTGGCAGCGAGCTGCGCGAGCTTGTTGAGCTGGGAGAGCGGCAGCGTGCCGCGTTCGCGCCACTTGTAGATCGCCGCACGCGAGACCGGGTCATCCGGAAAGGCGGTATTGAGCGCTTCGGCCAGCGGGCCGGGGCCGCCGAATTCGGCGATCAGGCGATCGATGTCCAATTGCACGCTGTTCTCCTCAGGTTTGAGTACACAGCGTATAAATTATCAGACTAAGTGTCAAACATTTCTCGACAAAAGCCCAAAAGAAAAGCGCCCCGGAGGGCGCCTTGTAGTGATGTGTTCTACTTTTTGTAGAATCAGTTCGGTGCTTGCAGCTTGTTCCGTCGCAGCAGTTGCCACAGCCAGTACACGTAGCCGGAGACGCCGTAGCCGACGAAGAACAGGAACAGCGCCAGCGCCGGTTTGGCGGCGAGCACGATCAGCACCAGAACCATGATCAGCATTGCGTAGAACGGCACGGTCTTGCGAACGTTGAATTCCTTGAAGCTCCAGAAGCGGACGTTCACGACCATCGACACGCCGGCGAGTAGCGTGATGGCCATGGCGACGAACGGCAGCAGGTGGGTCAGCGGTTCGATTTCCTCGGCGAATTCATGCACGTTCCACACCAGCCCGGCAACGATGCCTGCGGCGGCCGGGCTGGCGAGCCCCTGGAACCAGCGCTTGTCGACCACGCCGATGTTGACGTTGAAACGCGCCAGCCGCAGTGCCGCGCAGGCGCAGTAGACGAAGGCGATGATCCAGCCGGTCTTGCCGTAATCCTTGAGCATCCACTCGTAGGCGACCAGTGCCGGCGCAACGCCGAAGCTGACCATGTCCGAGAGGCTGTCGAGCTGGGCACCGAATTCGGATTGCGTATGCGTCAGCCGGGCAACGCGGCCGTCGAGGCCGTCGAGGATCATGGCGACGAAGATGGCGACGGCGGCGTGTTCGAAGCGGTTGTTCATCGCCTGAACGATGGCGTAGAAACCGGCGAACAGCGCACCCAGCGTGAACAGGTTGGGCAGCAGGTAAATGCTCTGGCGGCGCAGGTTCATCGGGCTCTTGGTGTTCAAGGTCATGGGGTTCTCTTGTGGTGGCGGCAGGCCGCCGGGATGTTGCAACACACAGAGTTTAATACGGTACGCCCCGATCGGGGAGGACGCCGGTACGGCGCGCGGTGATGGTGCTTCGGCTCTTGCGTTACAATCGCTGGTTTGATGAAACGCGGAGCGCTTCGTGTCCGAACGCTTGAAAGTCCTGTTGCAGTACGCCGTGCCCAAGCTGGCGCTCACCGTTTTCGCCGGCTGGGTGGCCACACCTGCGCGCGGCAGGGTGACAACCTGGATCATCCGCCGTTTCGTGGCCAAGTACGGTGTGGACATGGCCGAGGCCGCCGAATCGGACATCAGCCGCTACGCGAGTTTCAACGATTTCTTCACCCGTGCGCTGAAGCCGGGTGCCCGCCCGCTGGCACCGGCTGCGCTGGTCTGCCCGGTCGACGGCGCCATCAGCCAGTGCGGCGCGATCGAACACGATCAGGTCTTCCAGGCCAAAGGCCACCGCTACTCGACCACAACGCTGGTCGGCGGCGATGCCACGCTGGCTCACCATTACGACAACGGCAGTTTCGCGACGATCTATCTGAGCCCGAAGGATTACCACCGCATCCACATGCCGTGTGACGGGCGGTTGCTGCAGATGGTTTACGTTCCGGGCGAGCTGTTCTCGGTCAATCCGGCCACGGCCCGCAATGTGCCGGGGCTGTTTGCCCGCAACGAACGCGTGGTGTGCGAGTTCGAGGGCGAGCAGGGCCGGTTCGTCATGGTGCTGGTGGGGGCGACCATCGTCGGCAGCATGGCGACCGTCTGGCACGGCCTCGTCAATCCGCCGCGCGAGCAGGCCGTTCGCCGCTGGGACTACCGTGATCAGCAGATCTCGCTGAAGAAAGGCGAGGAAATGGGGCGCTTCCTGCTCGGTTCGACCGTGGTGCTGCTGTTCCCGCAGCCGCGTCTGGCGTTTGCTGGCGGCTGGGATCCGGCCGCGCCGGTCCGTCTCGGCCAGGCCATGGCCGAATACGGCGGCTGACCTTCTTCTTGGCGCGCTGGCCTCGCGACGGGGCCGGCGTCGATCGCGTGCTCAGTTCTGAGACGCTTTTCGCGATCACGCCACGTCGCATCCGCAGCGACAGACCGCATTCCTGCTGCAAATCCTTCCGGCAAGCCGGTGCCGCCATCGGCGGCATCGCGATTCGGTCCCGTTTTGGCTGCCCGGGCCGGAAATATGTCTCAGCACTGAGTCATTCCTGATTTTCGGTGCACAAGAAAAACTCTCCAATTCCTTTTAAATCAACGGGTTGATTTATTTTGGCACGGCGCGTGCATTCGAACCCGGCATATGAAAGTACCGGAGGCCACCATGCCACGAGTCCAAACCAGTGCCCTGCTGGGGCTGTCTGCGCTGCTACTGATCTTGCTGGGCGGTACCACGCGGACCGCCATGGCCGAAGAGGGATCGATTCTGGTCCAGCGGCACGTTGCGCCGCGCACGGCATTCCGCCCTGACAGCCCGAAGTCGCCGAAAGTCATCGAAGTCCAGGTTTCGCCCGCCGCGACGGTGACGTCGCAGACGCAGGGCATTGTCGGCCTGGGCAGTGCCGACGATGCCTTGATGGGCGACATGCGTGCGGGCCAGGTGCCAAGCCCGGGCGTGAGCGGGTCGTCCCTCGCCGCCGGTCAGAACGCGGTGGCGCTCGGCAATGCCGCCGGCGCTGCGCCGGGCGGGACGGGGCGCACCCCCGGCGGTGGCGGCTTTGCCCAGGGCATCGGCAGCACCGTGGTCAACGCCATGTCGCCGATCCTTCCGCGCTGACGCCTTTGCCGTGCAAGGAGAAACCTGATGAATCAATTGCCGAAACTCTTGCTGGCGCTGCCGGTACTTGCTTGGGGTATAGGCGCCTGCGCCGCAGATACCGCCCTGATCAGCGATAGCGGCGTCGGATCGCAAGGCGTGCTGTCGGTCAATGTGGGCGCCGGCGAATCCAACACCGCAGCCAACTTGCGGGCGATTGCCGTCAACCCGACCGGGACGGCCATCGCCGTGGTCAAAGGCGCGGCAGAACAGGGGGCGGTATCGCTGCCTGGTGTCGGTACCGTGCAGCAGGCGCTGATCACCGGAACCGCATTCTCGGGTTTCTCCGGGGTGCTGGGGGTCAACCAGCAGGCCGGCAAGGGCAATGTCAGCGCCAACCTGCTCGGCGTGGCGCAGGGGGCGAACACCGGCGTGGTGACCGCCTTTACGGTCAAGCATGCCGATGACGCGCTGCTGGCCGACAGCTCGGCCAATCCGCTGCAGCAACTCGTGGGCGACGTGACGTCGGTACAGCAAGTGGGAATCGATCCCGGCGCGTTCAAGGGAACGAGCGGGGTAGTGCAGATCAACCAGGTGGCGGGCAACGGCAACATCACGGGCAACTCGCTCGCGGTGCAGTTCACGCGACCACCCGGTTTATAAAGGCCTGCAAACAGGCCACGTAGTTGTGCTTTTGTCCATGAAGTACTTGTTCAAGTCTTGAGGAGAAGCAAAATGAAAGCCCTGAAACTCACAGCAGTCGCCTTGGCCTTTGCCGGTATGTCGAGCGCCGCATTTGCCGAAGCCGATCTGGACTTCGATGTTGCGCTGGCCGCCGCTCTGGGCCTCGACGTGACGGCCACCGTCGATCTGATGGCCAACACCTTCGTCAACAGCGATACCTCGGTCAGCCTGCATGCAGTTGGTGTCGGCGTGGCGGGCGGTGCCCTTGTGGCTGGTACGACTGCGGCTGACGCCAAGGTCAACTCGGTGCAGAAGAGCATCGACAACAACAGCCTGGTGATCGGCAGCGCGGTGTCCGGCATCACTGCGTCGGGTCTCGCCGTGCTCGGCAACATGGGTCTGAACGATGCCGCCGGCAACGGCAACCAGCAGGCCAACTCGCTGGCGATTGCCACGACCAACAGCGGCGGTACGATCGGTGGCCTGCAACTGCCGTTCCCGCTTCCGCCGCTCTTTGGCACCCCGGCGATCGGTGTTGCCAGTGCCGACGTCAACTACGAGCAAAACAGCGAGCTCAACGACACCTTCGTGTTCGGCCTGATTCCTGTGCTGCCCAATGCCACTTCCGCAATCACCGCCAGCGTCATCGGCTTCGCCGGCAACGGCGGGGTGAACTCGGCAGCCGGCGTCGGCAACCAGCAAGGCAACTACACCGCGATCGCATCGGTCAACCACGGTGCGCTGGCGGTGGCCAACACCGGTGGCCTGCAATTGAGCGATCACAACGACTCGGTACAAGGTGTGTTCCTCGACAACGTGTCGGCGATCACCGCTTCGGTCATCGGCGTGGCCGGCAACATCGGGATGAACTCGGCGGCCGGTATCGGCAACCAACAGGTCAACACCCTGTCGATTGCATCGGCTTACCAGTAATCGTCTATCTGTCTGTAGTCATGCGGGGGAGGAGACTCCCCCGCATTTTCTATTGTGCGAACCGCATCCGCATCCATCCCTGTGCCCACGTCACTCTCTGTTCGGATATCCGCTCGCAGATTCGTACACAGATCCTTTGCCGTTCGCCTTGGTGCATGCCCACTGCGCGATGCACCCGGCATGCCGCCTGCACGGTCGCAAGGCAGGCCCGTAGCTGTGGTGCATTGCGTTGACCGGATGTGGCTGCCTGCATGGTCGCTACGCCGCCTAGCGTAGCCGCTTTCCCCCTCTATGCCAGTTCACGGCGGCCTAGGAGGCTGCTGGAATTCACGCCGCGGCCTGCATCTCGCCTGCACGACTCCGAGTGGGTAGGCAGGCGCCCATCGAGGCCGCTGACCGGCTGCGCGGCGCTCGGCGTTAGGGCCATTCGGCCGGCGCGCCGGCGTTGATTTTCATCACCTGACCACCCGACTGGCTGGAATCCTGTGATTTGTTTTTCCGCGTAATCAGCCCGGGGCCAGCACTGCGGTTCAGCTTTGAGACTGTTTTCACGCTCCCGTTGCGCTTGGCCTGGCTGCCAAGCCGCATTCCCGCTGGGTCTTAAGCTAATGAAGGTCGGCCAAACCACCCGAATTCATTGCACTCTGCCATTCGCTTGAACAAAGCCCGAAAACTGTCTCAATACTGATTCATTTGGGTATTTCATGGGTGGTTGTGAATTTATTTAATTAAATAAAATCAATGAGTTGTTGTGGTCTGGCACGGTGCCTGCATTGAAGTGCACAAGCGAAAGGAAAGGAAGCCGATCAAGTTACCAGTCCAGGCCGCTGTTGAACTCACCAGCCCGGTTCTCCGGGCCTCCAGCAGGAGAGGGTGCAGTCACAAGCCAGGATGGCGAACTCGGTACCGAACCTGCCTTCGGGCATCGCCAGCCGTCACCGTCAGGTCTTAGTGCCCGGCAGTGCACCGATCAACCAGATGGCGAAGTGTTTCAAACCAACCACCGCTGTGCCAACCACGTTGTGCCAGCCGCCATCAGGTTTATAGCGGCCATCAATCAGACCAGGCCGCAGTGCTTTTATCGATGAAGTTCTTGTTGCAGTCTTGAGGAGAAGCAAAATGAAAACCCTGAAACTCACCGCAGTCGCCCTCGCCTTTGCCGGTATGTCGGGCTTTGCATTCGCCGAAGCTGATCTGGACCTCGACGCAGCGTTCAAGCTTTCGCTGATCGGCGATGTCACCGGTACCGTTGACCTGATGGCCAACACCTTCGTCAACAGCGATACCTCGGTCAGCGTCCATGCGGTCGGTGTCGGCGTACTCGGCGGCGCCCTCGTCGCCGGCACGACCGCGGCCGATGCCACGGTCAACTCGGTGCAGAAGAGCATCGACAACAACAGCCTGGTGATCGGCAGCTCGGTGTCCGGCATCACGGCGTCGGGTATCGGCGTGCTCGGCAACATGGGCCTGAACGATGCCGCCGGCAACGGCAACCAGCAGGCCAACTCGCTGGCGATTGCCACGACCAACAGCGGCGGTACGATCGGTGGCCTGCAACTGCCGTTCCCGCTTCCGCCGCTCTTCGGCACCCCGGCGATCGGTGTTGCCAGTGCCGACGTCAACTACGAGCAAAACAGCGAGCTGAACGACACCCTGGTGTTCGGCCTGATCCCGGTCCTGCCGAATGCGACTTCCCTGATCACTGGCAGCGTCGCCGCCTTCGCCGGTAACGGTGGGGTGAACTCGGCAGCCGGTGTCGGCAACCAGCAAGGCAACTACACCGCGATCGCATCGGTCAACCACGGTGCGCTGGCAGTGGCCAACACCGGTGGCCTGCAGCTGAGCGACCACAACGATACGCTGCAAGGCGTGTTCCTCGACAACGTGTCGGCGATCACGGCTTCGGTCATCGGCGTGGCCGGCAACATCGGGGTGAACTCGGCAGCCGGCGTCGGCAACCAACAGGTCAACACCCTGTCGATTGCCTCGGCTTACCAATAAGCGCGCAGGGAGGACTGAGTGCGGGGGCGGCAACGCCTCCGCATTCTTATCACCATGAAAACACCGCTGATCTCGATCCTGCTTTTCGCCAGTCTGAGCGCCGGCGCTGCGGACATGCCGGTGCCGGGTTTCACCGGCGACATCCGGCCCCAGCTTCGCGCCAAGAGCCTGCGCGAAATCCGCTTTACCAACGTCGTCGAACAGAAAACCGATTTCAGTTGCGGTGCGGCCACGCTGGCCACGCTGCTGCGTTACGCCTACGGGCTGGATGCGCCGGAGGAGGTCGTGCTCAAGGGCATGATCAGCGAAACCAACGAAGAAACGGTACGCAAGCTCGGTTTCTCGATGCTCGACATGAAGCGCTATGTCGAAGCGATCGGATTCCGCAGCAAGGGTTACAAGCTGCAGCCCGAAGCGCTGCAGGCGTTGAAGATCCCGGCGATCACGCTGCTGGACACCAACGGTTACAAGCATTTCGTCGTGATCCGCAAGGCAACGGCGGACAAGGTCTATCTGGCTGACCCTTCAGTGGGAAACCGTGAGGTCAGCATGGAAGAGTTCGTGCCGCAATGGAGCGGTGTACTGCTGGCGGTGGTCGGACATGGTTACAGGGTGGACAACCCGCTGGTCCGGATCACGCCGCGGTTGTCGGCACGGGCCGGCGTCAACGCCGCGCAGCCGGTCCCGACGGCCGATCTGATCGAGTACGGTTTCATGCACAGTGACTTCTTCTGATTGCGATCGGAAAGCGAGGGCATTATGGACAAGCGTTACTGGTTGGGCATCGTCGCCGCGTCGGCCATGGCCCCTCTGTTTGCAGCGCCACCGGCAGCCAGCCCGCTGGGGTTTTCGGCGCTGGATGACCAGGCTCTGGCCGAGCTGCGGGGGCGTTACATCAGCGCTGGCGAAGTCCTGCACTTCGGGGTGCAGCTCGCATCGGTCTGGACCCGGCCGGATGGCTCGCGCATTGGCGGTGCCGTGGCGCTGGATGTCGGTCCGGACCGGTCGCTCACGGTGAGCCGCTATCAGCTGAACGATGCGTCAAAGGGTGCCGTCAGTGGCGTTGCCAGCGTGGCGCAGCCGGTCGACGTCAAGGGTGTTGCGCAGGTCAATCAGGTTGCGGGCTCGGGCAACATCGCCAACAACCTTGCGCAGATCCATCTGACCGAAGGCGAGATCAAGGCGGCGCCCTCGGCGTCCGAAGGCTGGCAGATCGTGCCGACGCTGGTGCCGGAGATCGGCGATGCGCTCACGCTCTCGGTCAGTGGTGGCTTGGCCGGCGTCGCATCGCAATCGATTGGCGGTGGCAAGCTGTCGCAGGTATCGATGATCAAGGGAAACGGGATGACCGTGAACAATGCGATGCAGATCGTCATCGGGCTGAAGCCCGGGGCCATCGGCCGGGGCGCCGGCGACAACTGGATTCCGTCGTTGACCCAAGGGTTACGCTGAAGCGCGAGGGGGCTAAGGTCCGGCCCCCTCCCCGGTTTCGCCGCCTTCATGGGGCACATCAAGCGCGTCTCCCGCTTCGGCCGGCAGGGGGACGCCCAAGTGCCGCTGCATCAGCCGGTAAAACGTTGCCCGCGACACCCCCAGCTCCTGCGCTGCCTTGACGTTGCTGCCATTGTGAAGCGCCAGCGCCATACGCACGGCATCACGCTCAGCCTCCTTGCGTACCTTTTCCAGTGTCCTGCCCTCGAAGGGGGCGCTCGGGTTCAGCCCCATGTCCTGGGGCTTGATGTTCCTGGTGCTGGCCATCACCAGCCCCTGACAGATCCGGTTAGTCAATTCGCGTACGTTCCCCGGCCATGAATAGCTGACCATGGCGCGGCCTGCTTCGGTCGAGAGCCGCTTTCGCGGCACACCGAGCCGGCCTGCATGGAAGTCGAGCAGGTAGTGGGCAATCGGCAGGATGTCGCTATGCCGTTCGCGCAGCGGCGGCAAATGCAGGCGGCAGACGTTGAGACGGTAGAACAAGTCCTCGCGAAAACGCCCCAGCGCGATCGCTTTCGGCAAGTCGACATGTGTTGCCGAAATGACTCTGGCGTTGACCGCGATCGGCGTATTGCCGCCGACGCGATCGATGATGCCTTCCTGCAGGAAGCGCAGCAGATTGACCTGGGTGTCGAAGGTCATGTCGCCGATTTCATCGAGGAAAAGCGTACCCTTGTTGGCGGCCTCGATCCGGCCGATGCGTTTTTCCGAGGCACCGGTGAAGGCGCCACGTTCGTGCCCGAAAAGCTCGGACTGCACCAGATTCGCGGGCAGGCTGCCACAGTTGACTGCGATGAACGACGCATCGGCACGTGGCGATTGCTGGTGCAGTGCCCGGGCGATCAGTTCCTTGCCGGTGCCGGATTCGCCGCTGATCAGGACGTTGACGTCGGTTGGCGCGATCTTGCGGATATCCCGGCGGATGCGCTGGATGCTCGGGTGCTCACCGATGATTTCGCTCTGGACTTCGTCCTCGCTGGCCTGCTGACTGCGGTGCAGCGTCACCATGCCGTGGGCGCGGCCGAGCGTGACGATCAGTACGCCGGGATTCACCGGCAGGCTGTGATAGTCATAGCAGAACTCGTCGATGAATCGTGCCACGGCAGGGCTGCCGACCAGTCGTTGTTCGACCAGCAGAATCCACGCCAGGTCATGCTTGGCAAAATGCGGGGCAAGCTTGGTGAGCCTGGGCAGCAACTGTTCGTCGACATAAATCAGCCCGGCTGTCGCGTTCCCGACATGGCGTACCCCGGCCAGTCGCTGGACGTCCGGAATGTGCATCACCTGCCAGCCCGATGCGCTCAGCACCGAATGCCAGGGTTCCTTGACGCTTCCGCCGACCTGGAACAGGAATTTGTCTGCGATGCTCACGCTGTCTCTCCTTGGTGCGGCGTACCGCGGGCCGGGCTGGCGGCTAGAAGTTGTACGGCATCTTCACCGAGACGGCGTAGTTGGCCGCTTCCGGCGTCAGGCCGATGGCCAGGTTGGGAATGACGGACAGATTCTTGTTGATGGCGTAGGTCATGCCGACGTTGAAGTTGGCCACGTTGGCGTCGCTGCCGGTGACATCGTTCCACGGACCACCTTCGGAACGGACGCGACTCTTGTTGACCAGCTGCTGCGAGTAGGACAAACCGAGGCTGAGTTTTTCGTTGAGCGCAAACGCCGTGCCGGCACCGAACTGGATGCTGCTGCCCTGCTGCACTTCGCCAGGTTGCGTGGTATCGATGTTCGAGCTGATGTCGTCGTAGCTGTTCTTGAAGTAGTAGGTGTAACCGATGTTGGCGAAGATCACCGCCGGATCGACCGTCTTCACTACCGCGAGGCCCGCGGTAAGCCCCCAGGCGCCGTTGCCGGTCGGCAGTTCGGTCGGAATCATCAGGTTGCCGTTGCTGTTGGCGACTTCCTGGAGCTTGATGCCGTAGGGTGCCTTGCCCGTCGGCGTGCGCAGGTTCAGGCTGGCCGTCGTGTCCGGGATCTCCAGCGTTTCCTGGAAGACCTTGTAGGCGACCCCGACGCTGACGTCGCCGAGGCGGGGTGACCGCGATGTCGAGCCTTCCGACACCGACGTCCCCGCGCCACCGGCTCCGCCCGAAAAATAGTCGGCATTGCGCGCGACGATCGGCGCATTGATTTCGAATTGCCAGCGCGGCGTGGGCGAGTAGCGGCCGGTCAGATCCAGCGTATAGGTGTCCTGCTTGGTCCGGTCGAGGTTGATGTTGCCGAGGAAGATCGAATCCAGCGCCAGAAAGCCGCTGAGTTTCAGCTCGCGGGTATCGAAGTGGCTGTAGGTCAGCCCGGCTTCGAACGAGTAACGGCTGCTCGAGTTGAAGCCGCTGGCGGTCTGGTAAATGTCCTCGACGCTTTTCGGGGCGTCGCCGGACGTTTTGCTCTCCGGTGCTGGCGGGAGTGGTGGCAGCACCGGTCGCGGCGGGGGCACGGCGCCTGCTGCCGTATTCTGGCCCGTACTGGCAACGGCGGCCGGCGCGGTCGGATTGCGTGCGACCTGTGCGGCTGCCGGGGCCGCTGCTGCGGTCGCGAGGCCGAGCTTGCTGTTCAGCTCGCCGACCATCTTCTGCAATGACTGGATCTGGCTGTCCAGCGCGGCGAGCTTGGCGGCCTGTTGCTGGTTGGCTTGCTTGAGCTGTTCGATCTGGGTCTTGGGCTTCGGTTTGGCGGGCGGGGGAGCGGCGAAGGCGAGCTGGCACGAGAAAGCCATGGCCGTGAGCGGCACGGCGCAGATGCGTTGGTCCATATGCGTTCCTGAGCGAGGGTCGACAACGGGACACATTGCATCCGGCGGAAATTGACGATGTGCTTTGTCATTGCCAATGGCCGTGCCATGCTTTTGTTTGCATGAAAACTTCTTGTCCCTTTCGTATCTCTATAGCAGTACTTTCCCCATAGAAAAATAAAAGCCGCTTTCGCTGGACGTAAAAAAAGCCGCCGGGTGTTCTCGGGCGGCTTCGGCGTTGCATGAGGTGATCAGCGCGGGTGCAACAGCGAGCGCCGACGGGCGTAGGCGAAGTAGACGATGAAGCCGATGCTCAGCCAGATGCCGAACGCCATCCAGGTGATGGACTGCAGATTGAGCATCAGGAACACGCAGAAACCGACGGCCAGCAGTGGCACGAAGGGAACGCCGGGGCAGCGGAAGGCACGGTGCAGATCCGGCTTGGTCTTGCGCAGCACCAGCACGGCGATCGAAATCAGCGTGAACGCGGCCAGCGTGCCGATGTTGATCAGCTCGGCCAGAACGTTCAGCGGCACCAGTGCGGCAAACAGCGAGAAGACGATGCCGATGAGCCAGGTGGTGACGAACGGCGTCGAGAAGCGCGGGTGGACCTTCGACAGCACCGGCGGCAGCAGGCCGTCGCGGCTCATCGCGAAGATCACCCGGCTCTGGCCGTAAGCCATCACCAGAATCACCGTGGTCATGCCGAGGATGGCGCCGAGGTCGATGAAGCCGGCGACCCAGTTCTGCCCGGCGTACTGCAGCGCCAGCGAGACCGGATGGTCGACGCCGGCGAACTTCGGATACGGCACGATGCCGGTCATGATCGCCGAGACGATGACGTAGAGAATGGTGCAGACCGCCAGCGAGCCGATGATGCCGATCGGCAGGTCGCGCTTCGGGTTCTTCACTTCCTCGGCCGCCGAGGTGACCGCGTCGAAACCGATGAAGGCGAAGAACACCAGCGCCGCGGCGCTGAAGACGCCGGAGAAGCCGAACGGCATGAACGGCGCCCAGTTCGACGGTTTGACATAGCCGATGCCGACGACGATGAACAGCAGCACGATGCCGACCTTGATCGCTACCATCAGGTTGTTCAGCTTGGCAAAGCCCTGCACGCCGATCGACAGCAAGGCGGTGATCGCCAGCATGATGACGAAGGCCGGCAGGTTGAACAGCGTGGTTTCGCCGGGAACGGCGCCCGGAGCGGCGGTCAGCAGCGTCGGCAGATGAATGCCGAAGCCGCCGATCAGCGACTGGAAGTAACCGGACCAGCCGACCGAGACCGCCGACGCGGCCAGGCCGTATTCGAGCATCAGGTCCCAGCCGATCATCCAGGCGACGATTTCGCCGAGCGTGGCGTAGGAATAGGTGTAGACCGAGCCGGAAACCGGGATCGCCGAGGCGAATTCGGCATAGCACAGCGCGGCAAAGCCGCAGGCCATGGCCGCGACGACGAAGGACAGTGTCAGTGCCGGGCCGGCGGTCAGTGCGCCGGTACCGGTCAGCACGAAAATGCCGGTGCCGATGATGGCGCCGATGCCCATGAGGACAAGGTCGACGGGGCCGAGCACGCGCTTGAGGCCGCCGGCGTTGCCGGCGGTGGATGCGATCAGCGCATCGATGTTTTTGGTGCGGAAAAGACTCATGACGGGGCAACTTCTGCAAGGGCGACGGCCGCGGGCCGTGGCCCGGTGGACGGGATCACTTGGCAGAAACCCGATAGGGTCAGCTGGACCGCTGGGCGATGCTCCGCCGGGTAGGTGGGCGCAGCGGGGCGGTCCGGGGAGGGATCGGCGGACTCTAGGCCCGTCCCGACAGTCCCGACATTGGTGATTTCCCGAGGGTGTTACGCCCGTTTCATGGTCAAACTGTTATGGTCGGCTTGTCGTCAGTTTGGCGAAGTCTTTGCCATGCCGTGCGCTCGATCCGGTAATGGACGACGGCTTCATGATGCCGACCGCGAACGACAGCTTGCGATTCGCCGGCATCTTGCATGCCCAGCTTTTGCATGACCCGGCCGGACGCGGGATTGCGCGCCAGATGGCGACCGACGAGCAGGTTGACCGGCAGACTGGCAAAGGTGAAATCGCACAGGGCCGCTGCGGCCTCGGTCGCATAGCCCCGGCCCCAGAACGGCAGGCCCAGCCAGTAGCCGAGCTCGGGGACGCTGTCGAGGCTCTGTAAGCCGATGGCGCCGAGCAGTAGCCCGTCGTCGCGGCGGCGGATGGCCAGCGACAACGATAATCCCGCAGCCCAGAACGCCGGATGCTGGGCGATCCATGCCGCGGCAACGCCATCCGGATAGGGATGCGGGATCGAAGCGGTGGTATCGGCGACCTCGAACACGCCGGCGAGCGCCTGTACCCGGGATGCATCCTCCGGATTGAACACGCCGAGCGACAGGCGCGGGGTGTCTAGCTGCGGATACATGCGGGGCCTCCGGACAAAAAAAAACGGCCAGCGAAGGCTGGCCGTTTCGGATGATGCGTCGAATCCGGATCAGTTCTTCGACTGGTCGACGATCTTGTTGGCCTGGATCCACGGCATCATCGCGCGCAGCTTGGCGCCGACGACTTCGATGCCGTGTGCCGCGTTGTTGCGACGGGCTGCGGTCATCGATGCGTAGTTGGTCTGGCCTTCCAGAATGAACTGCTTGGCGTATTCGCCGGTCTGGATGTTCTTCAGCGCCTGGCGCATGGCCTTGCGCGATTCCTCGTTGATCACCTTCGGGCCGGTCACGTATTCACCGTATTCGGCATTGTTGGAGATCGAGTAGTTCATGTTGGCGATGCCGCCTTCGAACATCAGGTCGACGATCAGCTTCAGCTCGTGCAGGCATTCGAAGTAGGCCATTTCCGGCTCGTAGCCCGCTTCGACCAGGGTTTCGTAACCCATCTTCACCAGCTCGACGGCGCCACCGCACAGCACGGCCTGTTCGCCGAACAGGTCGGTTTCGGTTTCGTCCTTGAAGGTGGTTTCGATGATGCCGGTACGGCCACCGCCGACGCCCGAAGCGTACGACAGTGCGGTCTGCTTGGCCTTGCCCGACGCGTCCTGGAAGATCGCGATCAGGTCAGGCACGCCGCCGCCACGGACGAACTCGGAACGCACGGTGTGGCCCGGGGCCTTCGGTGCAACCATGATCACGTCCAGATCCTTGCGCGGCACGACCTGGTTGTAATGGATCGCGAAGCCGTGTGCGAACGCCAGCGTGGCGCCCTGCTTGATGTTCGGCTCGATTTCGTTCTTGTACAGCTGCGACTGGAATTCGTCCGGGGTCAGGATCATGACCACGTCGGCGCCGGCAACGGCGGTCTTCACGTCGGTGACCTTCAGGCCGTGGGCTTCGGCTTTCTTCACGGTCGCCGAACCGGCGCGCAGGCCGACGGTGACGTCGACGCCCGAATCCTTCAGGTTGCAGGCGTGGGCGTGGCCTTGCGAGCCGTAGCCGATGATCGCGACTTTCTTGCCGCGGATGATCGAGATGTCACAATCTTTGTCGTAGAAAACGTTCAGTGCCATGGAATTCACTCCTGTGAGATTGGGGGCAAGGCGCCGGGCGGATCCGTCCGGCCCGCACGCCTCGCGCAAATGGTTTCAGACGCGCAGGATGCGCTCGCCGCGGCCGATGCCCGAGGCACCGGTACGGACGGTTTCAAGGATCACTGCCGGGTCGATCGCTTTGATGAAGGCGTCGAGCTTGTCGCCGGCACCGGTCAGTTCGATCGTGTAGCTCTTTTCGGTCACGTCGATGATGCGGCCGCGGAAGATTTCCGCCATCCGCTTCATCTCGTCGCGGTCCTTGCCGGTGGCGCGCACCTTGATCAGCATCAGTTCGCGCTCGATGTGCTCGGCCTCGTTCAGGTCGATCACCTTGACCACTTCGATCAGCTTGTTGAGCTGCTTGGTGATCTGCTCGATCACGTCGTCCGAACCGTGGGTGACGATCGTCATGCGTGAGAGCGTCGCATCTTCGGTGGTTTGCACCGTCAGCGAGTCGATGTTGTAGCCGCGTGCCGAAAACAGCCCGGTGACGCGCGACAGCGCGCCGGCTTCGTTCTCGATCAGGACGGAAAGAATGTGTCGCATGTTCGTTCCTCCTTAAGCGAGATTGCCGTAATCACGGTTGTTGTCGAACGGCACCTGCTGCATGCCGCGCATGTGGGCCGGCAGGTCCATCTGGTTCAGGCCCTTGCCGTTCTGGATCATCGGGAACACGTTCTCGGTCTGGTCGGTACGGAAGTCGATGAACACCAGTCGTTCCTTCAGCGACGGGCCGAAGGCTTCCTTCAGCACCGGCTCGACGTCGGCCGGGTTCTCGACCTTGAAGCCGACGTGACCGTAGGCCTCGGCGATCTTCACGAAGTCGGGCAGGGCGTCCATGTACGACTCGGAGTAGCGCGTGCCGTAGAAGAACTCCTGCCACTGCCGGACCATGCCGAGGTAGCGGTTGTTCAGGCTCAGCACCTTCACCGGGGTGTGGTACTGCTTGCAGGTCGACAGTTCCTGGATGTTCATCTGGATCGAGCCTTCACCGGTCACGCAGGCCACCTGCGCATCCGGGTTGGCGAGCTGCGCGCCCATCGCGGCCGGCAGGCCGAAGCCCATGGTGCCGAGGCCGCCCGAGTTGATCCACTGCTTGGGACGACGGAACTTGTAGTACTGCGCCGCCCACATCTGGTGCTGGCCGACGTCGGACGTGACGATGGCTTCGCCATTGGTCACTTTCCACAGCGTTTCGATCACGTGCTGCGGTTTGATGACCTCGGTCGACGGCGTGTACAGCAGGCAGTTCGGTTTGCGCCATTCGTCGATCTGCTGCCACCACTGGCCGAGCGCGTCGGGGTTCGGCTTGAGGCCGGTTTCCTTCAGCACCGCGATTAGGTCGGTCAGCACGTGCTTGACGTCGCCGACGATGGGCACGTCGACCTTGACGCGCTTGGCAATCGAACTCGGATCGACGTCGATGTGGACGATCTTCTTCGGGTTCGACAGGAACTGGCTCGGCACCGAGATGACGCGGTCGTCGAAGCGCGCGCCGATCGCGATCAGCACGTCGCAGTACTGCATCGCCAGGTTGGCTTCGTAGGTGCCGTGCATGCCGAGCATGCCGACGAAGTTCGGGTCGGTACCGTCAAGGGCACCGAGGCCCATCAGGGTATTGGTACACGGCACATTCAGGTGCTTGACGAGCTCGGTGACGAGGTCACCGGCGCCGCCCTGAACCGCACCACCGCCGACGTAGATGAACGGGCGCTTGGCCTCGCTCAGGAGCTGCGCGGCTTTCTTGATCTGGCCCGGATGGCCCTTGGTCGGCGGGTTGTAGCTGCGGATCGATACCGATTTCGGGTATTCGAACACGCACTTGGTCATCGTCACATCCTTGGGGATGTCGATGACCACCGGACCGGGGCGGCCGGTGGCGGCAATGTAGAACGCCTTCTTGAAGGTGGCGGCGAGGTCGCGCACGTCCTTCACGAGGAAGTTGTGTTTCACGATCGGACGCGAGCAGCCAACCATGTCGACTTCCTGGAACGCGTCCGAACCGATCACCGGCGTGCCGACCTGGCCCGACAGGACGACCATCGGGATCGAGTCCATGTAGGCGGTGGCGATGCCGGTAATGGCATTGGTGGCACCGGGGCCGGAGGTGACGAGCGCCACACCGACCTTGTTGCTCGAACGCGAGTAGGCGTCGGCGGCGTGCACCGCGGCCTGCTCGTGCCGGACGAGCACGTGCTTGAACTGGTCTTGCTTGAAGATTGCGTCGTAGATTTCCAGAACCGCGCCGCCTGGGTAGCCGAAGACGAATTCAACGCCTTCTTCCTGCAGACAGCGGGTGACGATCTCAGCGCCTGAGATTTCCATGGGATCACCCTCACAACGAAGTGAAATGTTTTAGATAGCTCCTGCCATCCAGGGTTGAACTTGCTGACACGCTTAGTCTTCGGGTCCGTTGAATCGTCCGCGGGCGTGCGGGCGGTTCGGAACGATGCGTGGTAATGCATCATTCGAGATCCTCGACGATCGGCCATGCCGCAAATCCGAGTTCTTTTACCGGGCGGGCCGCCTTGGATCGGGCTTGTGGCCCGAGTTGGGGACGACTGCGGTGTGTTGCGCGGGCGGTGCCATTCGGTGTGTCGATTGCCACTTCGGCGACCGACACTGATCTGGATTGGGTGAGCTGATGAAGTTAGCCGAACAGGGCTGGCTTGGCAAGTTTTTCTGGCCTCGTCAACGGTGCTTTGCTAGCATCCCCGCACGTTTTCAAACCCGGCCAAGGAGAGGGCTCTGGCGACGCAAGCTGAACTCGCCACCTTCCTGGCCGAGGTCGAAAAACGCGCGTTCAGGCAGGCGATGTTCGCCACCCAGAACGAGGACGTTGCGCTCGACCTGGTGCAGGACGCGATGCTGCGACTGGCCGAACGCTATGCCGGCAAGCCGGCGGCCGAACTGCCGCTGCTGTTCCAGCGCATCCTGCAGAACGCGATCCGCGACCATTACCGGCGCCAGAAGACCCGCAGCTGGTGGACGGTGCTGCTGTCGAGCTTCCAGTCCGACGACGCGGATGCCGATGCGAACGATCCGCTCGACTGGCTGCCGAACCAGCCGACCTCGCCAAGCCCGGAAACGATCCACGATCAGGCGCGGGTGATGGCGCTGATCGAGGAAGGGATCGCCAAGCTGCCGCCGCGTCAACGCGAAGCGTTTCTGCTGCGTTACTGGGAGGAGTTCGACGTTGCCGAGACCGCCGCCGTGATGGGGTGTTCGGACGGCAGCGTCAAGACGCATTGCTCGCGCGCCACGCATGCGCTCGCCGCCTGGCTGGGCCAGCACGGCGTGCAGTGGCAGGCCGATTGAAAGGAGGCCCAGATGACTTCAGAGATTCCTTCCGCAAGCCGGGGCAAGGTGCAATCGCCGCTGCGCCAGCTTGCGGACGCGCCGGTATCGCCGCACGTGGCAAAACGCTTGGCCGACGCACGGCGTCACGCGGTTGCACATGCCCGGCACGGCTCGGTGCGCGGTCGTTTGACCGAAGCGGGGGTGTGGCTGCTGGAGCGTGCGCATGCGCGCAGCTGGACTGCGGCGGCGTTGATCGGTCTGGTGCTGATGGTCGGTACCGGCTGGTACTGGCACCAGCGCGAGGCCGAGTACGCGTTCGACCAACAAATGCTGACCGACGAGATTCCGCTGGAGATGCTCGTCAACGGAAACTTCGATACATGGCACGCCGAATCGCGCTAAGCCTGCTGCTGCTCTTCATTGCACTCCCTGCCTGGGCTGCGCCGAGCTGGCAAAACCTGCCAACCCAGTCGCAGGAACTGCTGGCGCCGTTTGCACAGGAATGGGCCAGCATGCCGGCGCACCGGCGCGACCGACTGGCCAAGCTGGCCGAGCAGTACCCGACGCTGACCCCTGCGCAGCAAGCCCGCTTGCGTGCCCGTCTGGGCGAATGGGCGACCCTGACGCCGGAGCAGCGCGCCAAAGCGCGTGACAATTATCGCAAATGGCAGAGCCTGACGCCGGCCCAGCGGGAAAAGCTGGTGCAGACGCGCCGCGCCGCAAGTGCCGTGGCCTCGGCGCCAACCCCTCATCGACGCGGACACTGAACTTGAACGACGTAGCTCCTTTGCAGACTGAAGTGCCGCCGCTGGCGGGCTGGTGGCGACGCTGTTTCGCCTGGTGGTACGAGTTGTTGTTGTTGATTCCGGTCATCCTGCTGGTGCAAGTGGTGTACCAGCTGGCGTTTCAGCTCCTGACCGGTGCCGCGGTGACGGCCGTGTCGGCCAATGCCGGCTTGCGGGCGTTGAACTTCGCCGTGCTGGTTGCCGCCGTTTTCGGCTATTTCATGTTGTGCTGGCGCCGTGGTGGTCAGACGCTGGCAATGAAAACCTGGCGCTTGCGCCTGGACGGCGCCGGAGGCAGCCGTGCATCCTGGCCTGCGCTGATCGTGCGTTTCCTGGCGTCGGCACTGTGCTATCTACCTTGCGCACCGCTCTGGGTGCTGGCCTGGCATGACCGTGCCTGGCTGCCGTGGGCCTGGCTGAGCAGTGCATGGCTCACCGCGCCGTTTGTCTGGGCGTGGCTGGACCGGGAAGGTCTGCTGCTGCAGGACCGCATCGCCGGCACGCGTATCGTTTCCGTTTCCAAGCGCACCCGCAGCGCGTAACACGCCGACATCCCGTTTCGTACGGGGCCGGTCACCGCATTCTGCTGACGGTGACCGTTGTCCGCGAACGTCTCAACTATGAAACACCTTCCAGCGTGACGAGCCAAGGCACCGCAAAGCATTGCTGCGCCTTTGTTCCACCGGTTCCGCACGATTGCTGGCCCGGATGAATGTTTCAGATTTGAAACATGTCCTCGACGTGCTGCCCAAGTGCCTCGTCTGCGGTTTTCTGTAAAATATCCTTGTTTTTCAATGTATTGTGTTGTTTTTGTCGTGCTGGCACGGCTGTTGCAATGTCAAGACTGTGCCCGAAGGATCGGGCGCACTCTTCCCGTAAGGGATCACGTGTCTGAGGAGATAATGTGATGAAAAAGCTTGCAATCATCGCTGGACTGACAATGGCCTTTGGTGCTGCTGGTGCATGGGCTTTCGTGGATGACAATTCGAACAATACGGCGCAAGTGCCGGTGTTCGGTAGCGCAGCTGCAGATGATGGCAGTCTGGCCATTTCGAACGACTCGCACGACAAGACCAAGACCACCACGGTGACCAAGACCAACAGTGACAACGACACCAAGACCACAACCAAGACCTACACGAAGACCACCAACAAGACCGATATCGACGTGAAGACCAAAGTCGATAGCCACGACGAGTCCAACAGCTCGGCCAAGAACGGTAGCGTTTCGGCCAACAATGGTGCGACGGCTGCTTCGTGGAAGGACGTCGGCAATACGTCGAACAAGACGATCGACTCGTTCAATACCTCGTACAAGGCGATCGACTCGTTCAACACCACGACGGTGAACACCACCATCACCACCAACAAGAACAAGATCGACGCCGATCAGTATGGCGCTGCGCTTGCCTTCCCGGTGATGGGGTCGTCCAACAAGAGCGGTGGCGGCGATGCAGGTAGCGGCGCTGGCGGCGGTAGCGGCGGTGCTGGTGTCGGCCTTGGTCTCGGCGCGCTGCTGGGTCTGGGTCTTGGCAACGGTGAAGGCGGTAACGGTGGTGGTGCTGGCAGCAATGCATCCGGTGGTGCCGGTGCTGGCTTGTCGGTCGTGTCGCTGACCTCGGGTGCAGCCAACCTGCAGGGCGTTTCGGTGAACGGTGTTGGCGCGCTGCAAAACAACGCCGGTCTCGGTTCGCTGCAACAGCAACAAAACAACGTGCAAATCAACGCCAGCATCCTGCCGTAACGGCAATGGCTTGAGTTGACATGCGTACGGCCGGGGCCGTTGGCCCCGGCCGGTTGACCTCAAAGGCAATCGCCGCAGCGCGACTGTCGACCGGCAGGAGGATTCAATGCGCAGCTTTGCACTCTGCTTGGCACTGGTGTCTGCCATGGCAATGGCCGAAACGCCGGTGGCCAAAGTGGAAAACAACCGGATCGATATCGATACGAATTCGATCAACGTCAATCAGCTGGGTACGGTCAGTGCGTCCAATAGCGCACTTGGGCCGCAACTGGCGGTTCCTCTCATGACCTCGGGCAACACCGACATCAGCGGCATCAATATCAATGGTCTGGGCGTGGTGTCGGCCAATACCGGCAACAACGCGCTGATTCAGCAACAGATCAGTGTCGGGGCCAATCTCCAGATTCAGTTGCAGGCGCGCTAGTGGCGCTGCGACCGGATGAATGGGTAGCGGTTGTAAGCGGGATAACGGGATCGACCACTCCGGGTGGTAGTCCTCGCAGCATGGGGGTGTGATGAAGGCAACGACAACTATCGCGGTACTGTGGGTGCTGGTCGCTGCAAGCGGCGCCTGGGCCGCTGTGCCAGAAGACGGTCTTCAAGCGGGCACGCAGGACAGACTGGTGTTGCCGGCGACCTTCGCGGTCGTTGACGATCTGGCCGCGCAACAAGGGACCGCCGGCACTGCCGGGGTGCAGCTGAAAGACACGATGACGTCCGCCAATATCGCGGCACAGACCGGCAGCGTGGTCAGCGCACTGGAAAACGTCGCATCGGGGGCCAATACCTTGGGTGCGGGTGCACTGGCGGGCATGAACGGGATCGGCACGGTGATTCAGAACACGGGCAATTCGGTGATGATCCAGAACTCGACCATCCTGAACGTTGCCGTGCAATAGCGACGGTGTAGAGACGGAGGCACTCATGCGGCGGATGACGAAGCTGGGCGTGATTGGACTGGTGTTGGCGAGCACCGGGCAAGCGGTTCGGGCTGCACCGATGGAGGTGGTGGCCGGGCCCTTCGACAGCTTCCGGGTCAATGTGACGACGTTCAAGGAAAAGGCGTTTCTCAATACGGTGCGGCAGAAGTACGACTTCAGCTGTGGTTCGGCGGCGCTGGCGACGCTCCTGCATCACCACTACGGGTTTCCCACGGACGAGACCCAGGTGTTCAAAGGCATGTATTCGCACGGCAATCAGGAGATGATCCAGAAGTATGGTTTCTCGATGGCGGACATGAAGGCTTATCTGGAAAGCCAGGGGTTCGAGGCAAACGGCTTCAAAATGTCTCTGGACAATCTCGCCGCCGTCGGTGTCCCCGCGATCGTGGTGCTGGACTTGGGCGGCTACAAGCACTTCGTGGTGATCAAGGGCATCACCGACGAATGGGTGCTCGTCGGTGATCCGGCCGTGGGCGTGAGGTCGTACTCCCGCCCGGCATTTGAAAAAATGTGGGGGCAGATCGCGTTTCTGATCCTCAACAACAAGAGCGTTGGACAGAGCGGGTTCAACACTGTGGCCGATTGGGGCGCCGTGACCAAAGGGCCGGCGTCGACCGGCCTCTTTGCCCCCAATCTGGCGAACTTCAGTCTGAATTTGCCAAGGCCCAACGACTTCCGTTTCTAGCGCGCGAAGTCGGGTGGAAACCGCGGCACAGCACATCGCAATGGGGCTCTCCATATGAGACATGTTCCAACCCGAATCCGCGCCGCGATCCTTTGCGTGCTGACTGTCGCAGCGCAATGCGGCTGGGCGGACGGATTCGCGCCAGTAACCGAGCAAATGATGACTGCGGTACCGCTTGCCGCCCCGCCGAATGTTGCGCCGGTGCAGCTGGCCGAGGTCGATGCTGCCTCGCCGGCTGTGGTCAACCGGGCGGCGCCGGAGCTGGTGGTGGATACGCAAGTACTGCAATTGGCGAGCCATACCGATACGCCGGCCGCACCCGCGATCGCGCCCAATGCCGATCGCATCGTCCTGGCCGATGCGGCTCGGATCGATCCAGCTCAGTTGACCGAAATCCGGGCAGGGGCCGACGTCGGCGGTGGTCTGTCGGTGGCTTTCGCCATCGAGCGCACCCTTTCCATCGACGGCCAAGTGCTTGCGGCAACGACGTTCAAATGGAGCAACATGCCTTCGGCGGATGGCATTTCCGCCTCGGTGACCACGGCGCTTGCAGGCGGGCTGCCGGCAGCATCGCCTGCGGGTGGTGTGGCGCAAGTGGTGGTTCCGTTGCCGACCGGTGCTGCGATCAGCGTGGGCGCCAACGCGGCGACGACACCCGGCGGAGCCGCACCGACAGCCGTAACGCTGATCAGCGTGCCCAACAACCTGATGCCGGTGCAGGTGATCCAGAACTCGGCGGATCACCGTTTGATCCAGTCGACGACGGTGGTGAGCGTATCGACCAGCTCGTTCAGCCAAGCCTTGGGCAACCGGGTGCTCGATTCGTTGAATTCCGGTCTGGTTCGTGGCATTCGTTGACGTTTCCGACCGGCGTAGCAGGTAAGACAACAGGGGCTGGCAGATTGCCAGCCCCTGTTTTTGGGCCGGTGCCCGAAGGCGATTTAGAACGTGATGGGCAGGCGGAAACTGAGCTGGACATCCGGCGAGTAGTCGGTGGTACCAACCCCCAAAGTCAGGTTGGCCGTGGTGCTGGCACTGATCCGGTAGGACCAGCCCAGTTGCAGGATGCCGACCTGGACATTGGTCGAACCGGTGGGAATCTCGCCATTGATCTTGGTCTTGGTAATGAAGCTGTGATCGTAGGCCAGGCTGAACGAGCTGCGTTCATTGATCCCGAACCCCATCCCGAAGGCGATTTCGTACACATCGCCGGGGTCGACTTCACCGATGTGTTCTTCCTTGATGGTGAACTGGTTGGGCAAGATGGCGCCGGTGCCGTCGGTTTCCGGTACGCGATAGGCGATGATCTTGTTGACGTCGCTCTTGATGTTCCACATGTAACTGAAGCTGCCGAAAAACACGGCCGGGTCCGACGGCACGATCGCCGACAGCGTGCCCTGCAAGCCCCAGAAGCCCGAGCCGGTCGGCAGCTCGGTCGGCAGGCCGGTCTTGATGTCGTACGGGACATCGAAGGTGCCTTTGCCGGTATCCGATTTGGCGCGTACCGCTGCGACATAGTAGGGGCTGCCTGCCGGCGGCTGGTTGAGCTGGTAGCGCATCGCCAGTTCAACGTCACTGATGCCGCTGCCTTTGGTGTTGAACACCGAAGGATCGATCGAGCCGCTGAGGAAAGGGCGATCCAGTGACTCGTCGGACGAATAAACGTAGGGAACACGCATTTCGATTTCCGCCCGGCTGGTCAGGCCGTATCGGCCGGTCAGCGCCGCAGTCCAGCTGGAGCGGTTTTCCTGGCGGATGTCGATCAGGCCGACCGTGACGGCCGGGATGACGGTGTAGCCGACAAGGGCAACGCGGCTGCCGGTCGTATACGAGTACTGGATCGACGGATCCAGCACAAAGGTCCCCTTGGGGGTCAGCACGCCGGGCGCCAGGATTTCGGCGGCCTCCTGCAGCGTCATGGTCGGTTGTTGCGACGGTTTGGTCACCGGTGGCTCGCTGGAGGCGGCGGACTGCGGGGCTGGCGGCGGTACGTCCGCTGCGGGTGCGGCTGTCGCTGGTGCTTCGGCGACCGTCTGTACCGGCGGCACGGGTTCAACCACCGGAGCCGGTTCGGGGACGATGGCTGCGGCCGTCGCGGGCTCGGTCGCCGGTGGCGTCGGATCGCCGGCAGGTGGCGCCTCGGTCGCTGTCTCGGCCTGGACCTGCTGCGGGACTGCGGCCTCGGCGACCTGCGGTGGTGGCGGTGCCTCCGTATCCACCGCCGGGACTGCGTCTACGACCGGCGCGCTGGGCAGCGCTTCGGCAGCCGCGGGGGCTTCGCTCAGGGAGGCCGTTGCATCCGGTGCTGCTGCCTCGGTGATTTCCGCGGCATAGCCGCTCCCGGCCAGCGTGAGGCCGACCGTCAGGCCGGCCAGCGCGATGGGTTTGAGTCGATGACGCATCGTGTTCTCCTCTCCAAAAGGATCGAAGCGGCTAGACCCAGCCCCCGCACCGGGAGCATTGCCGGCCGGCTTACTGTTTGAGTTCTAGTTTGTTGATCAAACGGTAAAGCGTTGAGCGCGATAGCCCGAGTTGTCGGGCGGTCTCGGTGATGTTCTGTTTGTTGATCTGCAAGGCGTGCTCGATCAGGTCCCGCTCGGCCTGATCGCGTGCCTGACCAAGCGATGCGCCGCAGGACGCTTCCAGAGCCGGCCCGTCGAGCAGCAGGTCTTCGGCGGTGATCAGCCGGCTTTCGCTCATGACCATGGCCCTGCGTACGCGATTGATCAGTTCACGGACGTTGCCGGGCCAGCCGTAGCGCGACATCGCCTGTTTGGCGCGCAGGCTGAAGCCCTGAACGTGCGCATTCTTCTCGCTCGAGAAGACTTCGAAGCACCAGTCGGCCAGCAGATCGACGTCGTCGAGCCGTTCGCGCAGCGGCGGCACGGTCACGCGCAATACATTGAGGCGATAGAACAGGTCTTCGCGGAAGCTGCGTGCCGCAACGGCCAGTTCGAGGTTGACGTGGGTTGCCGCAACGACACGGACGTCGACGCTGATCGGCGTGTGCCCGCCGACGCGTTCGATGCAGTGTTCCTGCAGAAAGCGCAGCAGCATGACTTGCGATTCGAACGGCAGGTCGCCGATCTCGTCGAGAAAGACGGTGCCGCCATTGGCCGATTCGATCAGGCCGATCTTGCGCTGGTTGGCGCCGGTGAACGCACCTTTCTCGTAGCCGAACAGCTCGGACTGGATCAGGTTGACCGGAATGGCTCCGCAATTGACGGCAATGTAGGGTTGCTGGGCGCGCCCTGAATGACGGTGGATGGCCCGGGCGACCAGCTCCTTGCCGGTGCCGCTTTCGCCCTGCACCAGTACCGGCGCATCGCTATTGCTGATTTTTTCCAGGTTGGCGTACAGCCGCTGCATCGGCAACGATTCACCGACCATGCCGAACTGTCCGGGGCGGGCGGTATCCCGGCAGCGTGCGCGCATTTGCGCGCGGCCCCAGGCGTGCCCCAGGGTCAGGGCGAGCCGGTCCGGGTCGGCGGGCAGCGTGTGGTAGTCGAAGCAGGTGTGGGCGATGAATCGGCCAACGTCGATGGCGGTCAGCACATCCGCAGCCGCAGCGACGACCCATTCGATCTGCGGATAGCTGGCGGTCAGGGTTTCGAGCTGCTCGAACGGGACCGGGGTATCGGACGCCAGATGGATGACGCCGACCTGAACATTGTGGTGATGAATCTGCTGGTGGGCGCTGGCCGGCGTGGTGGCAATGGTCCATTGCCAGCCCTGGATGACGTCGGGCAGCGGTGCCGGATGCGAGCGGTCCGGCTCGCTGCTGTAAAGCAGCAGGGCGCGCGAGTTCACCGTGATCTCCCTTGTCCTGGAGTCCGTACGCAGTTCGTAAGCCTGACGCCTCCTGCTTGGTGCGGGGCGTGTTGCAGAACCGGGACGGCGGCGTGGCGAGACGGCGTCAACCTCGGTCTGGACTGCGGTACGACTTCAGGTGCTTATTGCTGACTGGATGTCCCAAAGAATGGGCGAGCAACCCTGCTAAATCAAGGAAATAGGCGCTACCCGCCGCGCATTCCGGTGCTGGAACGACGAGCGGCAAGGGCAGGGAGAGCCGGCCTGCCGCACGTCAGACGGTTTGTGAAAAACCTCTTTTGGACCGAGGACGAATGGCTACAAAGGACGCCCTGAGAAGTAAGTCATTTGCTTTCTATATTAGAAAGCATTTGTGTTGGTTTTGCGCCGGAGGCCTCCGACGACCAATGTGAGCAAGCTCAGCAGCCAGATCAGCAAAACCGGCGAGTTTTGCCAGCGGCCGTAAGGTGTCAAGCCGGTTTGGTTGACAGCCTTGCCTTCCAGTACGGTGCGTTCGCGTTGCGGCAGGCGCGCCAGCACGCGACCGCGTTCATCGATGATGGCGGTTGCGCCGGTGTTGGTGGAGCGCAGCATGTAGCGGCCGGTCTCGAGTGCGCGTGCTTGCGACATCTGCAGCTGCTGTTCGGCCGCCCACGAGCCGTCAAACCATGCCAGATTGCTGAAGTTCACCAGCATCGTTGCTTCGGGCAGCGCCTGGGCGATCTCGCTGCCGAAGACGTCCTCGTAGCAGATGTTCGCGGCCAGCCGGGTCGGCCCGATGACGAACGGCGCTTGTTTGACCGCGCCGCGTGAAAAGCCCGACAGCGGCATGTCGAGAAAGCGGTACATCCAGCCGAACAGCCACGGCGCCGGAACGAACTCGCCGAACGGAACCAGATGCTGCTTCTTGTACACCGGCTGGCTCGGGTCGGTCAGCACCATCGCACCGTTGTAGTACTCGCTGGCGCCTTTGCCTTGCAGCGGCACGCCGAGCACCAGTGCCCGCTTGCCGGCTGCATCGCGCAGCGTATCCAGATACCAGGGCGGGACGTCGGCGAGGAAGGACGGAATGGCCGTTTCCGGCAGCACGATGATGTCCCCGCGGGCTTGCTGGACCTGCTGAAGATTGACCCGCAGATTGTTGACGTAATGGGCGGTCTCCCATTTCATGTCCTGGGCGATATTGCTCTGCGCCAGGCTCACCTTGACCGGCTGGCCAACCGGCGTCGTCCAGCTGACGTTCAGCAGCCCCCAGCCTGCGAGCCACAGCGTTGCAACGGCGATCCAGCGCGTTGGCCTGCGCCATTGCGCGACCAGCAAGCCGGTACCGACGAGCAAGAGCCAGCCGACGCCATACGTGCCCAGGATCGGCGCGTAGCCGGCCAGTGGCCACGATGGAATCTGCGATGTGCCGATTTCGGCCCACGGAAAACCGGTGAACAGCGTGCCGCGCAGCCATTCGCTGGCGCAGAACAGCGTAGGCAGCAGCAAGGGCAGGCGCAGCGATCCGGGGCTGGGCAGTTTGCGGCCGAGCCAAGCGGCCAGTGCCGGAAAAAGGGCCATATAGGCCGAGAGCAGCAGGGTGCAGCCGGCAGCCATCCAGCCGGGCATGCCGCCAAAGGTATGCAGGCTGATGTAGATCCAGTGGATGTTGGCCACGAAATAGCCAAGCCCCCACACATAGCCGGCAAGGGCTGCGGCACGGGCATTGGGCGCCGTTGCGGTTGCCCAGAGCCAGGCAACCAACGAGACCGGCATCAGCGGGCCGAGGTAAAGCGGGGCGAACGAAAACACGCTGGCCGCCCCGAGGGCGGCCAGCGATGCCAGACCGGCAAGTCTGCGAATGAACATCAGCGGGATTCTTCCTCGGTCTCGACCGTGCGCTTTTCGATCAGCACCGAATGGACGCGACGGCTGTCGGCGCGGACGATCTGGAAACGGAACCCGTCGAACTCGACGGCTTCGCCGCGTTTGGGAACATGGCCGAAATGCTGGGTGACGAGGCCGGCGACGGTATCGAACTCGGCGTCCGAGAAACGGCTACCGATTTCCTCGTTGAGGTCGGCGATCTCGGTCAGGCCCTTGACGCGCCAATAGCCGCGGCGGTCGACAACGATGTTGTCCTCGGTTTCGTCGTAATCGTATTCGTCCTCGATATCACCGACGATCTGCTCCATCACGTCCTCGATCGTTACGAGGCCGGCGACGCCGCCGTATTCATCGACCACGATGGCCATGTGGTTGCGGTTGTTGCGGAAATCCTTGAGCAGCACGTTCAGCCGCTTGGCCTCGGGAATGAACACCGCAGGGCGCAGCATGTCGCGGACGTCGAAGTCCTCGTCATTGGCGTAGTAGCGCAGCAGATCCTTGGCGAGCAGGATGCCGAGGACGTGGTCCTTGTTGCCGTCGATGACCGGAAAGCGCGAGTGCGCGGTCTCGATGACGAAGGGGATGAAGGCCGACGGCGGCTGGCTGATGTCGATGACATCCATCTGGCTGCGCGGCACCATCACGTCGCGCACCTGCATGTCGCCGACGTTGAGCACGCCTTCGATCATGCCGAGCGCATCGGCGTCGAGCAGATGTCGCTCGAAGGCCGAGTGGAGAATTTCTACGAGTTCGCCGCGGTTTTCGGGTTCCCGCAGCAGGAAATGGGTCAGTCGTTCCAGCCAGGAGGGTTTATGACTGGGGGACGAGGGGTCGTCCATATGTGCTACTACTCCGTGTCGGTACGATACGGGTCATCATACCCGAGCGTTGTGACGATTTGCGTCTCGAGGGCCTCCATTTCGTCGGCTTCGTCGTCCTCGATGTGATCGTAACCCTGCAGGTGCAAGGTGCCGTGGACGATCATATGGCAATAGTGCGCAAGCAGCGTTTTGCCCTGTTCCTGCGCCTCGCGCTCGACCACCGGTGCGCACAGCACCAGATCGCCGAACAGCGGCAGGCCCTCGACCGCCGGCATGTCGTCGTCGAAGGTGAAGGTCAGTACATTGGTTGCGTAGTCCTTGCCGCGATAGTCGCGGTTCAGTTGCTGCCCCTCTTCGGCATCGACGATGCGCACGGTGATCTCGGCCGTTTTCACGCCGGGGCGCAGTGCGGCGTCCATCCATGTTTTCAGCTGTGCCTTGCCGGGCAGTCCGGCGGCGTCGGTGGCGACTTGCAGCGCAAGTTTCAGGCGGCGGCTCATGGCTGCCCCTCGCCGCGGTTGTCGGCTGCACGGGCGGCATCGCGTTCGGCCTTTTTCTGTGCGGCCTCCTGCTCGCGCTGCTTGCCGGCGCGCTCGTAGGCATCGACGATTTTCTGTACCAGCGGATGGCGGACGACGTCGGCGCTGGTGAAGTGATGGATGCCGATGCCGCGTACGCCCTTGAGCACGTCCTGCGCGTCGACGAGGCCGGACTTCTGGTTCTTCGGCAGGTCGGTCTGCGTCGGGTCGCCGGTGATCACGGCCTTGGAGCCGAAGCCGATCCGGGTCAGGAACATCTTCATCTGTTCGGGCGAGCTGTTCTGCGCCTCGTCGAGAATCACGAACGAATGGTTGAGCGTGCGACCGCGCATGAAGGCCAGCGGGGCGATCTCGATCACGCCCTTTTCGAACATCCGCGTGACCTTGTCGAAGCCCATCAGATCGTACAGCGCGTCGTACAGCGGTCGAAGGTACGGGTCGACCTTCTGCACCAGATCGCCGGGCAGGAAGCCGAGTTTCTCGCCGGCCTCGACCGCCGGCCGCACCAGCACCAGCCGCTTGACCGCGTCGCGCTCGAGCGCGTCGACGGCGCTGGCAACCGCCAGATAGGTCTTGCCGGTGCCGGCCGGGCCGATGCCGAAGGTGATGTCGTGTTCCTGGATCGCCTTCAGGTACAGGTTCTGGCCCGGGGTGCGGCCCTTGAGGTCTGCGCGGCGGGTTTTCAGCTGCGGCGCGTCCGGGTCGACCGGAAAATCGGCCGGCGTGCGGCTCATCTCGATCAGGCCGAGCTGGACCGTGTCGATGTCGAGCGCTTCGGTGGCCTGAAAGTAGAAGTATTCGAGCGCGTCGAGCGCGGTCCGTACTTGCGGCGCTTCGCCCGAAACGCGGAAGTGCGCGTCGCGGCGGACGATGTTGACGTCGAGCGCGGTCTCGATCTGCTTGAGGTTCTCGTCGAGCACGCCGCACAGGTTGGCGAGGCGGGCGTTGTCGACGGGCTGGAAGGAAATCTTGTCGGTATGCAAAGCGGATTCCTGCTTGAGGGGGCCTGATTCGGTACGGCGCTACTTGAGCGTCAGGACGAGAAAACCGGCGATCATCAGCGTGGCGCCCAGCGCGATGCGCCAGTTCAACGGTTCGCCGAGCAGCGTGAAGGCCAGCAGCAGCGTGATCAGCACGCTGGATTTGTCGATCAGCGCGACGCCGGACACCGGGCCGAGCTTGACCGCACGGTAGTAACACAGCCACGACGCCATGGTCGCGGCACCGGAAAACAGCAGCAGTGCCCAGTCGCGCCCGGTCAGCCGTTCGGCCTCGCGCCAGTAGCCGAAGGCGGCGGCATGGACGGCCACCAGACCGAAGATCACCGCGGTCCGGACTGCCAGTGCCAGATCACCGCTGACGCGCGCCAGTCCGGCCTTGGCCGACACGGCAACCACGCCGGCGAACAGGGCCGAACCGAGCGCGTAGCCGATCCAGCCCGGCATGTCAGTGGCGACGACGGCCGGTACGCGGCGCCGCGGCTTCGAGTCTGGCCAGCCAGAATGCACGCAGGACCGGAACGATGTCCGGTAAGGCGGCGGCCAGTTCGTGCTCGAATTCGGCGAGGTTTTCGCCGTCGGCGACCATGGCTTCGCGCGCCTCGTCGTCGGCGCAGTCGAAGATCGGTGCCAGCAGCTGGGCGATTTCGTCGTCGTCCATCGCCGGCTGCCACGCTTCGGGCTGCATTGCCGTGCCGAGCATGAAGCCGTAGCACCATTGCTGGACGATATCGGTACCGGTCGTTTCGTCGACGTAAACCAGCGGCGTGTACCCGGGCGTGTCGCCGACCAGATCGTCACCCAGCTGGTTGTAGTAACGCAGGATCAGGTCCTCGATCCGGGTCTGCTGCGCAGCGGATGCGAACTTCGGTGCCCGGCCGTCTTCACCCCAGACCTGCGCCAGCCAGGCCGCCGGTTCGGGCTCGCGCGGGCCGACGCGGATCGCGGTCAGGAAACCGTGCAGCATCGACAGGTCCATGCACTCGTCGCCGGTGGCATCCGATTCGAGAAAGTCGGCGAGTTCGTCGAGTTCGGTTTCGGTCAGCGGGGGTTCGGGTTTGAATTTCATGCGGATGCAATGCTCGCTAGGGATGGGGGTCCGAGGTGTTGCTGAGACGTTCGACCAGCAGTTTCTCGCACAGTTTGAAAACAAGGTAGAGCAGCAGTGCCAGCACGCCGTGGAGCAACAGTTCGATCAGCTGTTCGATCGCGCCGTTCATCGCCGCCAGCCAGCCGTGCTGCCACAACAGCCGGATATTGGCCGACAGCAGCATGAGCAGGTTGACCGACACCGCACCGAAACCGATGAAACTGAACGCCATCAGTGCCAGCGTGGCCAGCGGATGGCGCTTGAGAAAGCGCACCGTGCAGAGCCGGATGTGCATGACGATACTCCACTCTGGAGACTGCCTGCAGCATAGCCTGCACCGGTGCTGACTTCGATCAGCGTATCGATCAGATGGCGACCGACTCGTGCGTGACGATCTCGCCCTTGAGGCTGTGCGAGAACGACTTGGTCACGTAGACCTCGGCAAACTGGCCGATCAGCCGCGGATGTCCGACGAAATTGACGATGCGGTTGTTGTCGGTGCGGCCGGCCAGCTCGTTCGGGTCCTTCTTCGAAATCCCCTCGATCAGTACACGCTGCACGGTGCCGACCATGGCCTGGTTCACTTCCTGCGCCAGTTCTTCGATGCGGGCCTGCAGGCGCATCAGCCGTTTGGTTTTCACGTCCTGCGGCACGTCATCGGGCAGGTCGGCGGCCGGGGTGCCCGGGCGCATGCTGTAGATGAAGCTGAAGCTGGCGTCGAAACGCACGTCCTCGATCAGTTTCATCGTGCGTTCGAAATCGTCGTCGGTCTCGCCGGGGAAGCCGACGATGAAGTCGCTCGACAGGCAGATGTCCGGACGCGCTTCGCGCAGCTTGCGCACCAGGCTCTTGTATTCGAGCGTGGTGTAGCCGCGCTTCATGTTCACCAGCGTGCGGTCCGAGCCGGCCTGCACCGGCAGGTGCAGGTGCGATACCAGCTTGGGCAGCGTGCGGTAGCAGTCGACGATGCGCTGGGTCATCTCGCGCGGGTGGCTCGTCGTGTAGCGGATGCGCTCGATGCCCGGGATTTCGTGCACGTATTCGAGCAGGGTGGCGAAGTCGGCAATCTCGTCGTCCTCGCCATCCAGCACCTTGCCGCGATAGGCGTTGACGTTCTGCCCCAGCAGGGTCACTTCCTTCACGCCCTGCTGCGCCAGCCCGGCGACTTCGGCCAACACGTCCTCGAACGGGCGGCTGACTTCCTGGCCGCGCGTGTACGGCACGATGCAGAACGAACAGAACTTCGAACAGCCTTCCATGATCGACACAAAGGCCGTGGCGCCGTCGACCTGTGCGGGCGGCAGGTGGTCGAACTTCTCGATCTCGGGGAAGCTGATGTCGACCTGGCTGGTGCCGGTTGCGCGCTTCTGTGCGATCAGCTCGGGCAGCCGGTGCAGTGTCTGCGGGCCGAAGACGACATCGACATAGGGCGCGCGCTTGACGATTTCCTCGCCTTCCTGCGACGCGACACAGCCGCCGACGCCGATGACGAGGTTCGGGTTCTTGAGCTTGAGCTCCTTGATCCGGCCAAGGTCCGAGAACACCTTTTCCTGCGCCTTTTCGCGCACGCTACAGGTGTTGAACAGGATGACGTCGGCGTCTTCCGGCGTGTCGGTCTTGGTCAGGCCGTCGGTGGCGTTCAGCAGGTCCACCATCTTGTCCGAGTCGTACTCGTTCATCTGGCAGCCGAAGGTCTTGATGAATACTTTCTTGCTCATTCTTGCGTTCTTAACTGGGGTTCGGTGGCGGTGAAGAAGCTCGGCTTTTCATAGCGTTGCTTGAGGTTGGCGTATTCCTCGTCGCCCAGGAACCAGATGCGCCAGGCAAAGCCGGTGCTGCGTTCGATCTGGTACCAGATCTTTGCATCCTTGGGCATCTGCACGATCTGCTGCGGAGTCAGCAATGCGCCGGTGGCGTTGTAGATGCGCAGGCCCGGCGCAGTGCGGTAGACCTCGCCGTCGATCCTGACGCTCTGCATCGGCGAATAGGCTTCGAGCTCGCCGAGCTGGCCGCTCGGGGGCAGGATGCGCTGGGCAAAGGCTGAACTGGCGACGGCGACGAGCAGCAAGGCAGCGAGGCGCATGGGGCAACCGGCGGGATGTAAACCGGGTATGGTATCAAGCAAGTGCTTGATCTGAAAGCAGGTCGGCCGCGAGAGCGGCCTTAAAACCGCCTCCGGCCGACAGCCGTTGCACTAGCCGTGTTCGACGACGCGCACCTTGCAGGTAAACACCGATTCGTCATCGGTGTAATGGGCGTCGACAAAGGCCAGCGTGTAGTCCAGATCGGTCAGTTCGTCCTCGAGTCCCGCAGCATCCTGTGCCGCGGTGAGCTCGAGTTCGATGGTGATCTGGACCTTGAGCCGGTGGCGCGGCTCGTGCCCGGGGAAGGGCAGTACGTCGCTCATGGCTGGCTTCGTTGGCAGGGTGGCAGGGGCTTACTTGAAGAAGCCCACCAGCTTGAGCAGCCAGATCAGTACCACTGCACCGAGAATGCCGAAGGCCAGACCGGCCAGCGAGAAGCCGCCGGCAGCCTGCGCCGCGCCGATGCCGAGCAGGTCACCGAACACCCAGCGGCCCAGCGAGGAGCCGACGATGCCGACGATGATGTTGGCGATCGATCCCTGCTGGGAGTCGGTGCCCATGACCTTGCTGGCGAGCCAGCCGATCAGGGCGCCAACGATGATTGCGATAATCCAGCCCATGATGGTCATCTCCAGATAATTGTGTGTGTATTCAGCGTAGACCGTTGCAGGCCCACAACCAAACCGGAACGTTTCAGAAGCTGAAGTTCACGCCGGCGTAGACGCCATCTGCGAGGTCGCGGGACGGTCGGCCGTCCTTCAGGTCGACATTGAGGTACTTGTAGCCGAGGTCGGCACCGATCGCTGGCGTGATCTTGAAGCGCACACCGGCCTTGGCTTCGGTGTACGAGCGGATGCCGCTGGACAGCGAGTCGGGCGAGTAATACCCCTCGCCGTACAACACCACCCGGCTGCCGAGCGGGATGCTGAGGCCGGCGCCCAGTGCGCCGGCGACGCCGGTATCGGCCGATTTGACGTCGATGTACACCAGCTTGCCGCCGAAGGTGAGCAGTGCATTGCCGAGCGGCACGCCGAGGCCGAGGCCAACGCCGCCGACATCGCCTTCGTCGTCGTTGTGGGTCCAGTCCGCGGTGAAGCCGAGGCCGCCGCTGTTGACGCTTGCCGATGCGGCGACGTAGTCCTCGCCCGCGACCATCGAGACATCCGAAGCGGATGCACCGGCGCTGATGACAAGGGCGCCAAGGGTGGCGGCAAAAAGGATGTTTTTCATGCGGGGGCTCGCGGCTGCTCGGAAAAAAGGGCGGCCAGTGTAGCGAGCGCGGGAAGGGCTTCGGTGGCAGGATTTACGCTTGGCAAAAAGCCACACTAGTTGTGATGTACAACTTGGCGGCGAGTGCGGTGGAACGTGCTGCCGTATCGTCGCCGCGCCGAGGCAGATTGCGCCGGAAGACGCTTTCAACCAGCGTTTACAACCGGCGCAGATTCCACATGAAGTAGGCGCCGCCGAGCAGCGTCGCGACCAGCCCGGCGGGCAGCTCCTGCGGGAACAGCAGTTGCTGGCCGACCCAGTCGGCCACCAGCATCAGCAGTGCGCCGCACAGGCCGGCGCCGATCAGCTGTGCGCGGGCGCGGACCAGTCCCAGCAGCCTTGCCAGATGCGGCGCGAGCAGGCCGACGAAGGACACCGGGCCGATCACCAGCGTCGCCGCCGCGCTCAGCAGCGCCACCAGCAACAGCAGCCAGCGCTGCGCGCGACGGGTATCGACGCCGAGCGCGCCGGCGGCAGCCTGGCCGAGCGGCAGCAGGTCGAGCCAGCGCCCCAGCAGCACCGAGACGCCGAGCGCAACGACGGCCAGCAGCAACAGCGCGACGGTCACGGTTGGCGTGACGTGGTAGGTCGACCCCGACAGCCAGGTCAGCAGCTGCTGCACCCGCGGGTCGCCGTTGGCCAGCGCCAGGCTTTGCAGCGGTTCGAGCAGCGCGGTGATCGCAACGCCGGACAGCAGCACACGTTCGGGCTGGAAGCCGCTGCGGCGATTGATGCCGAGCAGCAACGCCAGCGTCAGCACCGCGCCAAGCACGCCGGCGGTCAGCAGCAGCGGCAACGGCGCCGCAGGCAGCAACAGCCCGGCCAGCAGCAGGCCGACGACGGTACCGCCGCTGACGCCGAGCAGCTCGGGGCTGGCCATCGGATTTTGGCCGATGCGCTGCAGCACCGTGCCGGCGAGCCCCAGCAAGAGTCCGACCGCCGCGGCTGCGCCGAGTCGTGGCAGGCGCCAGCTCAGCTGGATCGTCCACAATTCGCCGCCGGCCCAGCGCCAGCCGTCGCTGCCCTGACCGACGAACAGCGCCAGCGGCAGTGCGATCAGCAGCACGAGCACCAGGGTCGTCAGCAGCCGACGCGGTCGCGGATGCCGCCGCATCGTCAGGCCGCTGCCGGATGCGCCCGGCATCGACTTCTTCGGTGCCAGACGCGGAATCAGCCACAGCAGCAGCGGCGCACCGAGCAGTGCGGTCATCGCGCCGGTCGGCAGCAGCATCCCGCCGCCGTCGGCCACGAATTGCAGCAGCGCGTCGGTCGCGCTCAGCAGCAGACCGCCGAGCGCGGCCGCCCAGAACAGCCGTCGCCCCAGCGTACGGACCCCGAGCAGCCGAACCAGACTGGGCGCCGCCAGACCGATGAAGCCGATCACGCCGGCGACGCTGACGACGCAGGCGGTGACGAACACGGCCAGCGTCAGCGTCAGCAGTCGCAAATGGCGCAGCGGCAGGCCGAGGCTGCGCGCGCTGGCTTCGTCGAGGTCGAGTACAGCCAGAGGGCGCGTCAGCAGCGGCAGCAGCAGCGTTGCCGGCACGAGATGGATCAGCAGTCGCTGCACACCGTCCCAGCCGTCCTGCGCCAGCGCGCCGCCGCCCCAGACCAGCATGCCCTTGAGCGCTTCCGGGTTGGACAGCAGCAAGGCGCTGCCGATGGCGCCGAGATAGAGGTTGACCACCAGCCCGGCGAAGATGGTTGCCAGCGGCGACAGCGGGCGACGCCAGGTGAGTGCGTAGACCAGCCCCAGCGCTGCGCCGGCGCCGAACAGCGCCACCCATTCGCGGCCGGCGAGCAGCGACGGGGCGAACAGCGTGGCGAGCAGCAGCGCCAGCTGGGCGCCCGAGGTGGCGCCGAGCGTCGTCGGCGAAGCCAGCGGGTTGCGCAGCACCTGTTGCAGCAGCATGCCGGCCAGACCCAGCGCCGCGCCGGCCAGCAGGCAGAGCGCCAAGCGCGGCAGCCACGCATAGTGGACGACCAACTGGCGCGGATCGGCGAGGTCCGGGTCGAACAGGCCGGACAGCCACAGGGTGTCCGGCAACTGGCGGTCGAGCCAGCCGATCGACAGCCCCAGCGTGAGGACGAACAGCAAGCCGCACAGCGGTAGGGCGGGAGAGCGGGGCAGCATCTTCATCGGTTACGGGCGTCCGCGCAGAGCCAGGCTCAGCTGGTCGGCGAAGCGTTCGCCGGCCAGCACGCCGCCGAAGCTCCATACGGCTGGCAGGTGCAGCGGTGGATGGCGGCGCACCATCGGCAGGTTCTGCCACAGCGCCGACCTGGCCAGTCGCGCGTCGACGCCGACCGGCAGCGGTTCGATCACGATGGTCTGGACGTTGTCGAGCGTGGCGAGGCGATCGATGCTGACCGTGGCAAAGCCCCAGCTGCCGGTATCCGCCTGCCAAGCGTTGCGCAGCCCGAGTCGCGCGAGCACCGCGTCGAACAGGCTGTGGCGGCCGTAGACGCGGACGTGGCGCTCGTCGATGAACTGCAGCAGCAGCAAGGGTGGGGTTGTGGGCAGTGTTGCGGCTTGCGCGGCCAGCCGGGATTCGACCCGGTCGAGCAGTGCCTTGCCGGCGGCCTGCCGGTCGAGCAGCGTCGCGAGTTCCAGTGTTGACTGGCGCAGCTGTGCCCAGTAGTCGCCGCCGCCGGCGTCGAAGCGGAGCGTGCGCACCGGCGCGATGCGCGCCAGCGTCGGCACGATGCCGGCCGACAGCGGCGAGACGAGGATCAGGTCGGGTTTCAGTTCGGCCAGCAGCTCGCGATTGGGCTGGGTGCGCAGGCCGATGTCGACGGTTGTTGCCGGCAGCGCCGGCTGGCCAACCCAGCTTCGGTAGGCGGCGGTTTCGCCAACGGCCAGCGGCGCAACGCCCAGCCCGAGCATGGTCTCGGCGATGGTCCAGTCGACCGTCGCGACGCGCGGGGCGGCGTGCAGCGAGAGTGGCAGCAGCACGAAGAGGACCAGCAGCCAGCGGCGCATGTTCATTGGCGGCTCCTTCAGACGATCGCGATCGCGTGGTCGGCGACCGGGTGCGGCATCACGCGCATCGGCAGGCCGTAAATGGCCTCGAGCGTTGCGGCGTTCATCAGCTCGGCCGGTGTGCCCTGGGTCAGCACGGCGCCGCTGTGCAGCGCGATCAGCCGGTCGCAGTAGCGCGCGGCCAGATTGATGTCGTGGATCACCACGATGACACCGAGGCCGAGTTCGCGGCTCAGTCGCTGGATCAAACTCATCACCTCGACCTGATGCGCCAGATCGAGCGCGGCCAGCGGCTCGTCGAGCAGGATGAAACGGCTTTCCTGCGCCAGCAGCATCGCCAGCCAGACCCGCTGCCGCTCGCCACCGGACAGCGTGTCGACCAGCCGGTCGGCAAAGGCGTCGGTGTGGGTCAGTTCGATCGCGCGCGCTACCCGTTCGCGGTCATCGGTGCGCGTGCGCCCGAGCAGGCCGCGCCACGGGTAGCGGCCGAATTCGACCAGCTCGCGGCCGAGCAGGTTTTCGGCGCTCGGCAGGTGTTGCGGCAGGTAGGCGACCCGGCGCGCGAAGGCCTGGCTCTGCCACTCTCCGACCGGTTTGCCGTCGAGGCTCAGTGTGCCGGCCGTCGGCGCCTGCTGGCGGGCCAGTAGTTTCAGCAGCGTCGATTTGCCCGAGCCGTTGTGGCCGATCAGCCCGCAGACCTGTCCTTCATCGAAGCGCAGGCTGGTCGGGCGCAACAGCGCCCGGCGCTCGACCGTGAAGGCAACGTCGTGCAGCTCAAACATCGGCAACTCCCGGCACGGTATCGAGGCGGGCGACGACGTCGGCACTGACGTGCTGGCGCTCGGCGCCGGTCAGTTCGCGCAGCCTGCCGGCACGCATCTCGAGCAGGCGGTCGGCAAGCGGGAAGTAATGGTCGTCGTGGCTGATCGCCAGCACCGTCTTGCCCATCTCGCGCAGTCGCGGCAGCAGCACCCGGTAGAAAATCCGCCGGAATTGCGGATCCTGATCGGCGGCCCATTCGTCGAACAGCACGAAATCGCGCCGCTCGGCGATCGCCAGCAGCAAGGCCACGCGCTTGCGCTGCCCTTGCGACAGGTCGAGATCGGTCAGCCGGTCGCCGTCGCGCTGCAATTTGTGGCCGATGTCGAGCCGGTCGACCCACTCGCTCAGTTCGGCTTCGTCGACGCCACCGGGGCCGAGCAGCCGGTCGAACAGGTGGAAGTCGGTGAAGATCGCCGAGAACAGCCGGCGCCATTCGTGCGGATCGTCCAGCGGCTCGCCGTCGAGCAGCAACCGTCCGCCGTCGGGCTGGTAAAGGCCGGTCAGCAGCATCGCCAGCGTCGACTTGCCCGAGCCGTTGCCGCCGATCAGGAACAGTTGTTCCCCGCGATGGATCGTCAGGTCGAGCGGGCCGACGCCGAAATTCCCGCCCGGATAGGTGAAGCTGACGCCTTCGAGCGTCAGCGTCTGCCATGGCCGGGGCGCCGGCTGGACGAATGCCGGTTCGTGCGGTTCGAGGTCGAGCGCGCGCAGCTTGTCGAACGCGACCTGCGCGGCCAGCAGCGTCGGCAGCGCGCCGATGCCCTGCAGCAGCGGCGTGCGCAGGAACAGCAGCGTCAGTGCGTAGGTCGCGGCGACATTGGTGTCGGCCCAGCCGAGGCCGTTGGCGAGGAAGAACACCAGCCCGATCGCGCCGAGCATCATGATGTTGGTCCAGTTCAGCGCGCTCAGGTGGAAGGTGTCGGCGCGGATGATGTGGTGGCGGTAATCGTTCGCGTTGGGCTGGTACTGCTCGTCGAACAGCGCCAGCGCGCGCTGGCGGTTGAGCATCAGCTCGCGGCTGCCCGAGATCATCGACTGGTAGTCGTGGTAGAGGCGGTCTTCGGCCTGGCGCATCAGTCCCAGATGGCGGTAGACGTGCCGCACCAGCAGCCAGCCGACCAGCATCGTCGCACCGACCCACACCGTGGTGGCGCCCAGCAGCGACGGTGACAGCCAGGCCAGGTAGGCGCAGGCGCCCAGCGTCAGGACCACGCCCTGCACCAGCTCGGGCAGGCGCACGAAGGCGTAGGTGATGTGGCCGATGTCGCTCGACAAGGACGCGAGCAGCGGCCCCTGACCGATCTGGTGCAGCCGCAGCGGCGGCGTATCGAGTAACTGTTTGAGCAGCCGGCCGCGCAAGGCATGAACGAAGTGATGGCCCAGCGTCGTCAGCGCCAGCTGCGCGCCGAGCGTGACCACCAGCAGCAGGACGATCAGCCCGAGCAACTGGCCGAGCACAGGCAGCGGCGCACCGGTCATGGTGATCAGGTGGTCGTTGATGAAGGCGATGACGCCGATGCCGAGCAGGGCGCTGAGTACGCTCAGCAGCGTGACGGCGAGGAAGGGCCAGCGGTAGTGGCGGTAGACGAGAAGAAGCAGTTCCATTGGCACATCGTCGGGTCGGGCGGAAGGGACAAAAGCGGGCAAGTGGCGCGCTGAACGGCAAGGTCTGGCAGCGGGGCGCTTGCAGCGGCGACAGGCGGGATGGCCTGATCGGGTTCGATATTATAAATGAGAATTATTTCTGATTTCTTTGGTGAAATGACCAAAAACAGCGCTGTCTGTCCCGCGTCAAGCATGCCCGTCATGACGTTCCGCCCTGGATTCGCCGACGGGATTCGTGGTGCGCGGCGCTGGGCGCCGGCGTGGCGCGCCCGTCACACCGGCGCTTGACGCGCAGAACGCAAAAAAGCCGCTGATTCTTGAACTTTCGTTCCGGAATCAACGGCTTTTCTGCTGCGCTTTCGCGCGGATCTGGTGGCTATGGCGGGACTCGAACCTGCGACCCCAGCATTATGAGTGCTGTGCTCTAACCGACTGAGCTACATAGCCAAGAGGACGGCATATTGTCTGGATTCGCCCCCGGTGTCAAGCGTTTATAGCTTGTGCGAATCGTCCCGGCCGCCAAAGCCCGGCAGCAGTGCGTCGAGTTCGAGCGCCTTGCTGAAGGCGATGGCCTTGAACAGGTCGCCCATTTCGGCCGGGCTGGTGAGTTTCTGGACTGCGGCAACTTGCGCCAGATAGGCCGGGTGATCGGTGCCGAGTTCGGCGAGCTTGTCCAGCAGGCCGGCGTCGAGCAGGTATTGCGCCTGCGGGGCGTAGCCTTCGAGCGACAGGCCGGCGGCGTCGGCTTCGCGGTAGACGGCGGAAAAATCGACATGGCAGGTCAGGTCGGTTAGGCCGGGGTGGAAGAACGGGTCATGCACGGTGTGGTGGCGGTAGTGGCCGATCAGCGTGCCCATGTGCCGTTCCGGGTGGTAGTACTCTGCATGGGCGAAGCCGTAGTCGAGCCACAGCACGGCGCCGGTGGCGAGCATGCCGGCGACGCTGGCGACGAAGGCGTGCATCTCCGGCTGGATCTCGGTGGTGTAGCCGGCAGGCAGGTTCAGCGCCGTGGCGAGCGCGTGCTGCGGGCCGGCGTTGAGCGGACGATCCTGCCAGTCCAGTGCACCGTTCCGCCAGACGACACCGCGCTCGTGCAGCTGGCCGGCATCATCACGGTGGACGAGAGCGCACGGCATCGCGTCGAGCACTTCATTGCCGACGACAAAGCCGCTGAACGAGTCCGGCAATGTATCGAGCCAGACGACGCGGTCGAGCAGGTGTGGCGCGGCGGCGGCAATCGTCGCGCGCTGGCGTTCACGCAATTCGCCTGAAAGGTCGACGATGCAGTAGCGTGTCGGCAGCTGGCCGGTGCGCTCGAGACCGAGCAGCAGCTGGGCCGCAAGCCGGCCGGTGCCGGCGCCGAATTCGATCACGTCGCCGGTCTGGCCCTGTGCCGCCAGCGTCGCGAGCACGGCGGCGGCCGTGTCGGCAATGCAGGCGCCGAACAGCGGGGACAGTTCGGGCGCGGTGGTGAAATCGCCTTCGGCGCCGAATTTGGCCGCGCCACCCGAGTAATAACCCAGACCGGGGCTGTACAGCGCCAGCCGCATGTAGTCGGCGAACGGGATCCAGCCACCGGCGGCATCGATCGCGGCACGGATCCGTTCGACCAGCGCCGCGCTGGCGGCTGCGGCGTCCGCGCCGGGCGCGGGCAGTTGCGGTGTAGTCATGGCGACAGCAGAATTCCTGACGAAACGCAGATTGTACTGGCTGCGGCCACGAGGCCGCACGCAGCAGGATGACAAAGGGGAAGGGATGAATCACGACAAGGTGGCGCTGATCACCGGTGCAGCCAGGCGCGTTGGCGCCGGTCTGGCGCGGTACCTGCATGCGCGCGGCTGGCGGGTGGTGATCCACTACCGCAGCAACGGCGGTGCTGCCACGGCTTTGGCGAGCGAGCTGAACGCCGTGCGGCCTGCGTCGGCGGTGACGGTCCAGCTCGACCTGCTGGAGACCGCCCGCCTGCCCGAACTGGTCGCTGCCGCGCTCGCCGCTTTCGGCCGGCTCGATGCGCTGGTCAACAACGCGTCGGCGTTCTATCCGACGCCGGTCGGCGAGTTTTCCGAGTCGGCGTGGGACGAGCTGGTTGGCTCCAACCTGAAGGCGCCGCTGTTTCTGGCGCAGGCGGCGGTGCCGGCGCTGGCCGAAACCGGCGGCTGCATCGTCAGCATCGCCGACATCCATGCCGACCGCCCGTATCCGGGCCTGATGCTGTACACGGTGGCCAAGGCCGGTCTGGTGGCGATGACGCGCGGGCTGGCGCGCGAGCTGGCGCCGAAGGTGCGCGTCAACGCCGTCGCGCCCGGTGCCAATCTGTGGCCCGACGGTGCCGACGTGTTCGATGCGGCCGAGCGCGAGCGCATCCTGGGCACGATTCCGCTGGGGCGTACCGGTACGCCGGATGATCTGGCGCAGGCGATCGCCTTCCTGCTCGACGCGCCGTACCTGACCGGAGTGGTGTTGCCGGTCGACGGCGGACGCAGCGTGGTGTTGTAAGGGCTGGGCCGTCACGACTGCTGCAGCACGATGCGATTGGCATGTCGGGCCGCTTGTGGCTTCATGGCTGGTTTGGAAAAGTGAGGCCTTCATGGGCAGCGAAGTCGAGCTACTCAGTGGCGACGCACACCGGCAGGCGGTAGCGGACGAAATCGCGACCACCTTGCGTGCGTTCAACGAGGCGGTGCTCGGTTCTTACTCGTTTGCCCCGGTCAGCGCGGTGATCCGCGATGACGAGGGGCGGCTGATTGCCGGCGCGACGGGTTACTACGGGCTGGATTGCCTGATCGTCGAAAACGTTTGGGTCGACGATGCCCGCCGCCATCAGGGGCTGGGCGGCCGGGTAATGCGGGCGCTGGAGGACCACGCCCGCACGGCCGGCATCCGTCTGGCCCGGCTGGAGACGGCGAGTTTCCAGGCGCGCGGCTTCTACGAAAAGCAGGGCTATACGGTGTTCGGCGAGCTCGACGACTATCCGCCCGGGCATCGCTACTTCTTCATGAAGAAGCCGCTGCCGGGCGGCTGAGCCGGCCGGGCGGCGGCATTGCACGGCGCACCCGCTCGCAGCAGGCGGCGGAGTGCGGTAAAATCGCCGTCAATTCAATCATCTACGACGGGGCGCGATGCGCCCCGTCGGCATTCGGATCATGACCCAGCACACCAGCACCGAAGCCACTGCCGTGGCCGACGCCGAAAAGAAGGCCCAGCTCAACGTCAACAAGCTGACCAAGTGGCTGCGCCACGCCGTCGGCGACGCGATCAACGATTTCAACATGATCGAGCCGGGTGACAAGATCATGGTCTGTCTGTCGGGTGGCAAGGACAGCTACACGATGCTCGACATCCTGCTCGGGCTGCAGAAATCGGCACCGATCGATTTTTCGATCGTCGCGGTCAACCTCGACCAGAAGCAGCCGGGCTTCCCCGAACACGTGCTGCCCGACTACCTGAAAAGCGCTGGCGTCGATTACCGCATCATCGAGGAAGACACCTACTCGATCGTCAAGAAGCTGGTCCCCGAGGGCAAGACGACCTGCAGCCTGTGCTCGCGCCTGCGTCGCGGCATCCTCTACCGCGTGGCCGACGAGCTGGGCGCGACCAAGATCGCGCTGGGCCACCACCGCGAGGACATCCTCGAAACGCTGTTCCTGAACATGTTCTACGGCGGCAAGCTCAAGGCGATGCCGCCGAAGCTGGTATCCGACGACGGCAAGCACGTGGTGATCCGGCCGCTGGCGTACTGCCGCGAGAAGGATATCGTCCGTTATTCCGAGGCCAAGGGTTTCCCGATCATTCCGTGCAACCTCTGCGGCTCGCAGCCGAACCTGCAGCGTGCAGTGGTCGGCGAGATGATCGAAGACTGGGACAAGCGCTTTCCGGGCCGGATCGAGTCGATGTTCCGCGCGCTGCAGAACGTCGTGCCGAGCCATCTGGCCGACCCGAAACTGTACAACTTCGTCGGCGCGAAAGCCGACGGCGTTGCGCGTGCCGACGGAGACAAGGCCTTCGATCGCGAGACCTTCAGCGAGCCGAACACCATCAACATCCTCGCCAGCAAGCCGGCCGATGCTGGCGGCTGCGGGGACCATTGATGCTGTTCCGCTCCAAGCGTTTTTCCAGCCGGCCTGACGACGATCTGGTCATCGACATCTCCGAAGAGTTCGGCGTCCGCAAGCTGCACTTCGGTCACGACGATACCCAGAGCGCGATGCGGATCAGTGATCCGCTCGAACTGGTACTGGCGTACTCGCGCTGCGTGTTCGGTGCGCTGCTGTTCGTGCCGGTGCCGAAAACCATGCTGCTGATCGGCCTCGGTGGCGGCTCGATCGCCAAGTGGGCGCATGCCAGGCTGCCCGGTACCCGGATCACCTGCGTTGAGCTTCATCCGCAGGTGATTGCGGTCGCGCGGTCGATGTTCGGCCTGCCCGCCGATGACGAACGGCTCGAGGTGATCGCCGGCGACGGCGCGGCCCACCTCGTCGGCATGGACGAGGGCAATTGCGATTTCATCGTCATGGACGCGTATTCGGCGACCGGGATCGCGCCGCCGCTGGCGACAACCGAGTTTTTTGCCGCCTGCCGCGACCGGCTGGCCGACGACGGCGTGCTGGCGGTCAATCTGTGGGGCTCCGACAAGCGCTTCCAGCAGTACTGCGAGCGGCTGTCCGATGTCTTCGACGGACATTTGCTGCTGCTGCCGGCCCGGCAGAAAGGCAACGTGATCGCCTTCGGCTTCAGGAAGGGGCTGGGCGAGCCGCGCTGGGAGCAGCTGGCGCAGCGTGCAGCCGGACTCGAAGCGACTTACGGCCTCGAGTTCGGCGAGTTCGTCGCCGATCTGGCGCGGCTGAATCCGCACAACGACCGCAAGCTTTTCGTCTGATACTGGGATAAACCCATCTCCGGTTTTTGAGTGACGAATGCCGGCAGGCGCAGAGTTTGCTTGCCGGGCGATGCTTCGCGATGTCGGGGGCGTTCCCAAGGGACGCCGGATGTGGAAAAATCGGTGGTAACAGAAGTTTAAAAGGTAAGACTATGCTCGACCGTGACGGCTATCGCCCGAACGTCGGCATCATCATCATCAACCGTCAAAACCAGGTGTTCTGGGGCAAGCGCGTGCGCGAGCATTCCTGGCAGTTTCCGCAGGGCGGCATCAAGCAGGGCGAATCCCCGGAAGAGGCCATGTTCCGTGAACTGATGGAGGAAACGGGGCTTGCACCCGAGCATGTGCAGATCCTCGGCCGTACCCGCGACTGGTTGAAGTACGATGTGCCGACCCACTGGGTTCGACGCGAATGGCGTGGAACCTACAAGGGCCAGAAGCAGATCTGGTTCCTGCTGCGGCTGGTGGGCCGCGATTCCGACGTGTGCCTGCGCAAGACCACGCATCCGGAGTTCGATGCCTGGCGCTGGAGCGATTACTGGTCGCCGCTGGACGCCGTGATCGACTTCAAGCGTGGCGTCTACGAGGCCGCGTTGTCCGAGCTGGTGCGCTTTATCGGCAGCAGTGAATCGACCCGGCGGATGTCCCATTGAACGTGGGCCAACTACGACGCCGGCCAACGCCGCGGACCGCATGAGCGGCCGCGGCGTTTTTCCGTCCGAAGCGCACTGGCGTTCGCTGGCGCTGTTCAACGTCTTCCGGCTGCTGGCCGCGATGGCGCTGTTCTTCAGCATCAGCTGGCGCGTGTGGCTGACCCGTTCGGGCGACAGTTACGATGCCTTCATCGCGCTGGCGCTGACCGACGTGACGCTGTCGGTCCTGTTCGCAATCGGCATCCACCAGCGTCGTCCGGCATTCCAGCTGCAGCTGTCGGTGCAGGCGGTGACCGACATCGCCTTTCTTGTGGTGCTGATGCACCTGCTCGGCGGCATCAAGAGCGGCCTCGGCATCCTGCTGCTGCCGTATCTGGCGGCCGCCGGGCTGATCTCGCGCGGCCGGATGACGCTGTTCCATGCCGCGGTGGCCAGTCTGGCGCTGCTCGGCGAGCAGGTGGTCCAGCTCTGGCTTGGCCAAGCCGGTACCGACGAGTTCTTCGTTCCGGCGCTGTTGTGCACTGCGTGCTTTGCCGTTGCGTGGCTGGCGCACCGGCTGGCCGGTTTCGCCAGCGAAAGCGAGGCGCTGGCGCATGCTCGCGGTGTTGACCTCGAAAATCTGGGCCAGCTCAACGCGCGCATCCTGCAGGACGTCTCCGACGGCGTCATCGTTGTCGATGCGCACGGCCAGCTGCGGCAGTTCAACGCACAGGCACAGCGGCTGATCGATGCGCCGCTGGTGGCCGGGCAGGCACTCGGCGCCTTGCCGGTGCTGGCGAAGGCGCTGAAGATCTGGCGTGCCGATCCGGCCGCGCCGACACCATTGCTGCAGCTGGAAGGCGCTTACAAGACCCTGCGACCGCGCTTCGTGCCGCTGGGGCCGGATCCGCAAGGCAGCGTGCTCGTCTACCTCGAGGACATGGACAGGCTGCGGCGCGAGGCGCAGCAGCTCAAGCTCGCCGCGCTCGGCCGGCTGACGGCCAATCTGGCGCACGAAATCCGCAATCCGCTTGGCGCGATCAGCCATGCCGGCCAGTTGCTTCGCGAGGAGGCCGGCGACAACCTGCTGATGCAGAAACTGACGCGTATCATCGGCGACAACAGCCGGCGGCTGGAGCGGATGGTCAAGGACGTGCTCGAACTGAACCGGCGCGACCGCGTCGACATGCGGCCGATCATGCTCGAACCGTGGCTGACGGCCTTTGTCGACGAGTTCAGCCAAAGCGAGCAGATCCGGACGCCGATTGTCGTCGTCTGCCCCGACAAGGCGGAGATCCGCTTCGACCCGGGCCACCTGCACCAGGTGTTGTGGAATCTGCTGCGCAACGGCTGGCGCTATTGCAGCAAGCGGCCGGACAGCCTGATCGTCAGCGTCGCCAGCAACGATGGCCGCTGGCAGCTCAACGTCGACAACGACGGCCCGCCGGTGGCGCGCGATGCGCTGACGCAACTGTTCGAACCGTTTTTCACCACCGAGTCCAAGGGCACCGGGCTCGGGCTGTATATTGCCCGCGAGATCTGCGCCGCCAATGCGGCACGCCTCGAATATGTGTCGCAACCGGCCGAGGCCGGTGTGCGTTTTCGGATTGTGTTCGGAATGAACGATGGCCAGGAAACCCCGTAACCACCGCCGTGTCCTCGTGGTCGATGACGAGGTCGACCTCGCCGACCTGCTCGAGCTGACGCTGGTCAAGCTCGGCCTCGATGTCGACAAGGCCAACAACGTCGCCTCGGCGCGGGCTCTGCTCGATACGCGCAACTACGATCTGGTGCTGACCGACATGCGCATGCCGGATGGCGAGGGGCTGGACCTGATCCGGCACATCCAGTCGGCTCGGCTCGATGTGCCGGCGGCGGTGATCACCGCCTACGGCAGTACCGACAACGCCGTTGCCGCGCTCAAGGCCGGCGCCTTCGACTATCTGGCCAAGCCGGTGTCGCTCGACCAGCTGCGCACGCTGGTGAAGTCGGCGTTGCGGCTTGAGGATGATCCGGCCGAGCCGGTTCGCATGGATGGCGAAAAGCCCTTGCTCGGCGAGTCGGCCGCGATCCGCCAGGTGCTCGACCTTGTTACCAAGCTCGCCCGCAGCCAGGCGCCGGTCTACGTGACCGGCGAGTCGGGCAGCGGCAAGGAGCGCGCGGCGCGGCTGATCCACGCCGAGTCGGCGCGGACCGACAAGCCCTTCATCGCGGTCAACTGCGGTGCGATTCCGGAGAACCTGGTCGAAAGCGAGTTCTTCGGCTACCGCAAGGGCGCGTTCACCGGTGCCGACAGCGACCGCGACGGCTTCTTCCAGGCCGCGAGCGGCGGCACGCTGTTCCTCGACGAGGTCGCCGACCTGCCGCTGGCGATGCAGGTCAAGCTGCTGCGGGTGATCCAGGAGCGCAAGGTGCGCAAGGTCGGCAGCACGGTCGAGGAGCCGGTCGACGTCAGGCTGATCTCGGCGACGCACCAGAATCTGGCCGACTGTGTCGAGGCCGGCCGCTTCCGGCTCGACCTGTATTACCGGCTCAACGTGATCGAGCTGAAAATGCCGCCGCTGCGGGAAATGGGCGACGACATTGCCCTGCTGGCCCGGCATATCCTGACGCGGCTGGCCGCGTGCAACGGCGTCGAGGTCCCGGCATTCGCCCCCGATGCGCTGAGTGCGCTGCTGCGTTACCACTTTCCGGGCAATGTGCGCGAACTCGAGAACATGCTCGAACGTGCGCTGGCGCTGTCGGATGGCGTGACGATCACGCCGTGCGACCTGCAGCTCGATCGCGACGATGCCGAGCTGGGTGATGCGGACGAAGGCGGCCTGCAGGGGTATCTGGACCGGCTCGAAAAGCAGGCGATTCTCGAAACCATCGAAAAGACCAACGGCAACCGGACCCAGGCGGCGCGGTTGCTCGGCGTGACGTTCCGCAGCCTGCGCTACCGGATGGACCGGCTCGGGCTGGCCGGCAAGGGCGAGGCATGAGCTGGCAGATCGACGAGGCCGGCTGGTGCGATGCCGCGATCGCCGTGCCGAGTCCGAACTGCGACGTGCGGCCGGACGACGTCGAGATCAGTCTGCTGGTCGTGCACAACATCAGCCTGCCCGCCGGCCGTTTCGGCGGCGATCACGTACTGCGGCTGTTTACCAACCGGATCGATCCGCTGGCGGCGCCGGGCTACGACACGCTGGCGACGCTGCGTGTCTCGGCGCACTTCTTCATCCGCCGTGACGGCCGGGTGCTGCAGTTCGTCCCGACGACAGCGCGGGCTTGGCATGCCGGTGTGTCGTCTTGGCGGGGTAGGCCCGGTTGCAACGACGTATCGATCGGCGTCGAACTCGAAGGCAGCGACCTCGTGCCGTTCGAGGACATTCAGTACGATGCGCTGATCCGGCTGGCTTCGGCCCTGCGGCTGCGCCATCCTGTGAAAGAGGTGGTCGGCCATTGCGATATCGCGCCGTTGCGCAAGACCGATCCGGGGCCGTATTTCGACTGGCAGCGAATTCATGCTGCCTTGCCACAGCTCAAGGTTGAGCTGCTTGCCGAGTAAAGTGGCGGCGCTATAATCGGCGGCCAATTTCCAGGGGTTTTCCATGGGTAGTGCAACAAACGAGTCGTCGAAGCAGAGCGGTCTGATGCTTGCGGCGCTCGGCGTCGTCTACGGCGACATCGGCACCAGTCCACTTTATACGCTGCGCGAATGCCTGAACGGCCACATCCCGCTGCCGATCAATACCGAGAACGTCCTCGGCATGCTGTCGCTGATTTTCTGGGGCCTGATGCTGGTGGTGTCGCTCAAGTACGTGATCATCGTGCTGCGTGCCGACAACCGTGGCGAAGGCGGGATTCTTGCGCTGCTGGCGCTGGCACTGCGACAGATGAAGACCGGCAGCCGGCGTGCGCTGGTGCTGACCGCACTGGGGATCTTCGGGGCCGCGCTGTTCTATGGCGACAGCATGATCACGCCGGCGATTTCGGTGCTTTCGGCACTGGAAGGCATCGGCATCGTCTCGCATACCTTCGACCCGTACATCATTCCGATCACCATCGCGGTGCTGGTCGGCCTGTTCGCGATGCAGCGCCACGGCACCGCCTCGGTCGGCAAGCTGTTCGGCCCGGTGATGCTGCTGTGGTTTTCGGTACTCGGCGTACTCGGTGGCTGGCAGATTTTCCACAATCCGACGGTGCTGCACGCACTGAATCCGGCGTACGGCTTCCAGTTCGTCATCGACAATCCGAGGCAGGCCTTCGTGCTGCTTGGCGCCGTCGTGCTGGCGCTGACCGGCGCAGAGGCGCTGTATGCCGACATGGGCCACTTCGGCCGTCCGGCGATCAGCCGCGCGTGGTTCTCGCTGGTGCTGCCGGCACTGACGCTCAACTACTTCGGCCAGGGCGCGCTGCTGCTCGCCGATCCGACCGCGATCAAGAACCCGTTCTTCCTGCTCGCGCCGGGCTGGGGTCTGGTGCCACTGGTGGTACTGGCCACGATCGCCACGGTGATCGCGTCGCAGGCGGTGATTTCGGGCGCATATTCGATGACCAATCAGGCGGTCCACCTCGGCTTCAGCCCGCGCATGGATATCCAGCACACCTCGGAAACCGAGAAGGGCCAGATCTACATGCCGGGGATCAACTGGTTCCTGCTGGTGGCGGTGATCCTGCTGGTGCTCGGCTTCCGCTCGTCCGGTGCTCTGGCATCGGCCTACGGCTTTGCCGTGGTCTGCACGATGCTGATCACGACGATCCTGGCTTTCGCCGTGTTCGGTCACATCTTTACCGGCGTGCGCAAATGGCTGGTCTGCGCCGCACTGGTCGTCCTTCTGGTGATCGATTCGCTGCTGTTCTCGGCCAACGTGCTGAAGATTGCCGAGGGCGGCTGGTTCCCGCTGCTGATCGGCCTTGTCGCCTTTACGCTGATGATGACGTGGAAGCGCGGCCGTGCGCTGCTGTACGAGCGCCTGCTGGAGGGCGAGTTGCCGCTGGAAGGCTTCGTCGAAAGCCTCGAATCGTCGCCGCCGACCCGGGTCGAAGGGATTGCGGTATTCATGACCGCCAGCACCGATTCGGTGCCGCACGCGCTGCTGCACAACCTCAAGCACAACAAGGTGCTGCACGAGCAGGTGGTGTTCCTCAGCGTGAAGACGGCCGACATTCCCTTCGTTTCCAAGCGCGAACGCGTGATCGTGCGACGTCTGGGCGAGAGCTTCTTCCAGATCATCGCCACATACGGCTTCAAGGAAGAGCAAAGCGTGCCCGAGGTGCTGGCCCAGGTCGAGGCACTGCAGGCCGATCTGCGCTTCGACCCGATGCAGACGTCGTTCTTCCTGTCGCGTGAAACCATTGTCGAGGCGAAGTATCCGGCGATGAGCTTCTGGCGCCGAAAGATCTTCTCGCTGATGAACCGCAACGCCACACGTGCGACGCAGTTCTTCAAGATTCCGCCGAACCGGGTGGTCGAGATGGGGACGCAGGTCGAACTCTGACCGGAATGTTCGAACGACAACGGCGACCTTCGGGTCGCCGTTGTCGTTTCAGCGCTGCCGTGACCAGCGCTCGGCCAGTGCGGCAAGGTCGGGAATCTGCCAGTCGGCCCACGACGCGCGCCGGGGGCCCTTGCGAATCAGCACGGTGCCGATGCCGAGCCGGCGTGCCGGCTTGAGATTGATCGCCGAGTCCTCGACCAGCACGCAGCGCGCCGGGTCGAGCCGCCATTGCCGCAAGAGCGCCCGGTAGCCACGCAGTTGCGGCTTGGGTGCGTAGCCGGCCGAATCGATCGCGAAAATGCCGTCAAAACAACGGTCGATCCCCAGCGCGGCCAGCATGGCTTCGGCGTAATCGTGCGGTCCGTTGGTGAACAGGTATTTCCGTCCTGGCAGCCGGGCCAGTGTGCGTTTGAGGCCCGGCATCGGATGAAGCTGGCGGGTCAGTTCGTCGAGCGGATGGCTGTAGGCCAGAAAATGCCGCGGGTCGATGTGCGGGTGGTGACGGATCAGGCCGAGCAGGGTCGCGCCGTGGCGGTGCCAGTAGGCTACGCGCAACTGCGATGCTTCGGCTTCGGGCAGCCGCAACGCATCGGCGATGAACCGGGTCATCGCGGCGTCGATGGTCGGAAACGCATGCCGGTTGGCGTTGTGCAGCGTGTTGTCGAGGTCGAACAGCCAGATCGGTTTGCGGGGTAGCGGCATCGGTGGTGCCCGGCTGCCGCCGGACTGGATCAACGGTGAATGTAATAGACCAGCTGATCGATGGTGAATTGCTGGTCGGCAATGGTCTCACGTACCAGATCGCCGATCGACAGCACGCCCAGCACCCTGTCGTTCTCGATCACCGGCAGGTGACGAATGCGTTTTTCGGTGATCAGCGCCATGCATTCGTCGATGGTCGCTGTCGGCGGTACACAGATCAGCTTGCGCGTCATGATTTCGGACACCGGCGTGCCCGACGAGGTCTTGCCCATCAGCACGACCTTGCGCGCGTAGTCGCGCTCGGAAAACATGCCGACGAGATTGTCGCCTTCCATGACCAGCAGGGCGCCGATATTCATTTCGGCCAGCAGTTGCAGGGCCTGGTAGACGGTCGCGTCCGGCGCGATCGAGAGCGTACCGGAAATCTGTTTTTCGGCGAGTAGGTGGCGGGCGTTTTTCATCGTGGCTCCTGGGTTCGAGTCAACCGCTGTTGCCGCGGTCAATTCCAATCTAGTCAGCCATCGTCCACATGCAAGCCGCCCGGCGATGCGGCCCCGGCATGCCGGGGCCGCGTACCGCTTAGCTGGCGCGGATCATGGTGCCGACACCCTGGCTGGTCAGCACTTCGAGCAGCAGCGCGTGCTTCACGCGGCCGTCGATGATGTGGACCGAATTGACGCCGTTCTTCGCAGCATCAAGCGCCGACGAGATCTTCGGCAGCATGCCGCCCGAGATCGTGCCGTCGGCAAACAGCGCGTCGATCTTAGTTGCGGTCAGCCCGGTCAGCAACTGGCCCTGCTTGTCGAGCACGCCGGGGGTGTTGGTCATCAGGATCAGTTTTTCGGCCTTCAGCGTTTCGGCCAGCTTGCCGGCGACGAGGTCGGCATTGATGTTGTAGCTCTCGCCTTTGCTGTCGACGCCGATCGGCGCGATCACCGGAATGAAGTCGGCAGCGTCGAGGTGCGACACGATGGTCGCGTCGATGCTCTCGATCTCGCCGACCTGGCCGATGTCGACGGTGCCGGCGCCGGCGTCGTCCTTCAGGTAGAGCTTGTGCGCCTTGATGAAGTGGCCGTCCTGGCCGGTCAGGCCGACGGCCTTGCCGCCGTGCTTGTTGATCAGCGAGACGATTTCCTTGTTCACGTGGCCGCCGAGCACCATCTCGACCACGTCCATGGTTTCGGCGTCGGTCACGCGCATGCCCTGGATGAATTCGCCCTTCTTGCCGATGCGGTCGAGCAGCTCGTTGATCTGCGGACCGCCGCCGTGGACGACGACCGGGTTCATGCCGACCAGCTTGAGCAGCACCACGTCGGACGCGAAGCCTTCCTTCAGCTCCTCGTCGATCATGGCGTTGCCGCCGTACTTGATGACGATGGTCTTGTCGAAAAAGGCCTGAATGTAGGGGAGGGCTTCCGAGAGGATCTCGGCCTTTTCCAGCGGGGAAATCGTGGGCATGACGGCTCCTAGCAACGACGGCAATAACGTCGCCGATTCTAGCAAGAATGCGGGTCGCACCGGCGGCTTGTCTGCGCAACAACATGTACCGGCGGACATTGACCGTTACCCGGATGGCATTCAATAATTAAATGAATATTCATTTATTACTGGTGTCATGGATCTCTGCCCCAAACGCTGGTCGCGCCGCAAGGAAGCCAGACCGCACGAAATCCTCGAAGCGGCGCTCGAACTCTTCGCCGAGAAGGGCTATGCCGCAACGCGGATCGACGAGATCGCCGCCCGCGCCGGCGTGACGCGCGGTACGCCCTACCTGTATTTCGCCGGCAAGGAAGAGATCTTCAAGGCGCTGATTCAGGAGCTGCTGTTGCCGGCGCTCGACGAGGCCGAGGCGATGCTCGACGGTTTCGAAGGCAGCGCCGCCGAGCGGCTGCGCCGCATCGTCCATGTCTGGTGGCAGAGCATGGGCGAAACGCGCCTGTCTGCGCTGCCCAAGCTGATGGTGGCCGAGGCTGGCAACTTCCCCGAGGTCGCCAAGCTGTACAACGACCTGTTCATCGTGCGCGGCGAAGCGATTTTCCGGCAGGTGATCGAGGCCGGTGTCGCCAGCGGCGAGTTCCGTACCGTTGATGTCGAATATGCCTTGCACGTGCTGTGCGCGCCGGTGGTGATGGCGATGCTGACGCGCTACATGCCGTACGGCCATGCCGCGCTCGATCCGTTGCGCTATCTCGACTGTCTGCTCGACCTGATGCTGCATGGCCTGCAGCAATGTCCCCAATCCGCCGAATCCAAGGAAAAGCCCGATGCGTAAACGACTGTCCCTGACCGTGATGAGCACGGTGCTGCTGCTGGCCGCGTGCAAGGACGACGCCAGACCGCAGGAGGAAGTCCGCCCGGTCCGCGTGGTCACCGCCGGTGCCGATGCGGCACTGCCTGGCGCCGAGCTGACCGGTACCGTGCGTGCCCACGTCGAGACGCCGCTGGGGTTCCGCATCGGCGGCAAGCTGGTCGAGCGGCGCGTCGACATCGGTGCGGTGGTCAAGAAGGGCGACGTGATCGCGCGGATCGATCCGCAGGACGCGTCGTTGAACGCCGCGGCGGCCGATGCACAGGCGGCGTCGGCCCGCGCGCAGCTGGCCAAGGTGAAGATGGACTACGAGCGCAGCAAGGCACTGTTCGCGCAGAAGTTCGTCAGCCAGGCCGAAGTCGACACCCGCAAGGCGACGTTCGACGCGGCAAGCGAACAGCTGAAACAGGCCGAAGCGCAGAAGCAGCTCGCGCACAACCAGGCCGCTTACGCGACGCTGCTCGCCGATGCCGACGGCGCGGTGACCCGTGTCAGTGCCGAGCCCGGTCAGGTCGTCGCCGCCGGCACGCCGGTCGTGACGCTGGCGCGCGACGGCGTGCGCGAAGTCGGTCTCGACGTGCCGGAAAACCTGCACGGCAAGGTCCGGCTGGGCGACAAGGTGAAGATTCGCCTCTGGGCCCTGCCGGGCAAGGAATTCAACGGTCACGTCAGCGAGATCTCGGCCGCGGCCGATCCGCAGTCGCGGACCTATGCGGCCCGTGTCGTGTTCGACGAACATGTCGCGCAGCTGGGCCTCGGAATGACCGCAAGCGTTCGGCTGGCCGTGCCCGATGCCGCCGTTGCCGGTGGCCAGGTCCGGCTGCCGCTGACGGCGCTGTTCGGTGAAACCGGCAAGCAGCAGGTCTGGCGGCTCGACACCAGGGCCGGCCGCGTCCACGCACTGCCGGTCAAGGTGCTGACGGTGACCGATACCGCTGTCCTGGTTTCGGGCGTCAAGGCCGGAGAGACGATCGTCACCGCCGGCGTGCACCTGCTGCGCGAAGGCCAGCCGGTGAAGCCGCTGGCGACCCCGGCGGCGGTGCCGGCCGGTTCGACGACAACCGACTCGACGACAACGGGAGCCGGCGCATGAACGAACAGGATTTCGACCCGGCGACGCACGCCGGCCGCTTCAACCTGTCGGCGTGGGCGCTCAAGCACCAGTCGCTGGTGCTGTACCTGATGATCATGCTGTCGCTGGCCGGGGTGTTGGCGTACACCAAGCTCGGGCAGAAGGAAGACCCCGAGTTCACCTTCAAGGCGATGGTCGTCCGCGGCTTCTGGCCCGGTGCGTCGGCCGGCGACGTCGAGAAACAGCTGACCGATCCGCTCGAAAAGGCGCTGCAGGGCATCGCGGTTGTCGATTACACCAAGAGCTATTCGCGTGCCGGCGAGGCACTGATCATCGTCAGCCTGCAGGAAACGATCCGCGGCAAGGCCGTCGAGGATGCGTGGTATCAGGTCCGCAAGCGTATCGCCGACATCCAGGTGACGCTGCCGCAGGGCGTGGTCGGGCCGTTCTTCAACGACGAGTTCGGCGAGACCTACGGCAATCTGTATGCGTTCACTAGCGACGGCTTTTCGATGCCGGAGCTGAAAGACTATGTCGAGGATGTGCGTACCGAGCTGCTGCGGATCAAGGACGTCAACAAGGTCACGCTGATCGGGACGCAGGACCAGAAGATCTACGTCGAGTACTCGGCTGCCAAGCTGGCCGCAGTCGGCGTCTCGCCGTTCCAGATCAACCAGGTGCTGGCCGCGACCAATGCGCTGACCCCGGCCGGTGTCGTCGAAGGCCGCGAGGAGCGCGTATTCGTGCGGGTCACCGGCAACTACGACGCTGTGGCCAAGGTGCGCGACACCGTCGTCGACGTGCAGGGCAAGCGTTTCCGGCTGGGCGACATCGCCAATGTCTACCGCGCGACGATCGATCCGCCGACGCTGAAGATGCGCTATCAGGGCCAGCCGACGATCGGCCTCGGCGTGTCGATGCGCCATGGCGGCGACGTGCTGCGAATGGGCGAGCAGATCGACGCGACCTTGGCGAAAGCCAAAGCCAGCCTGCCGGTCGGCGTCGAGTTCCATCCGGTGTCGGACCAGCCTGCGGTGGTCAAGGGCGCGGTGAAGATCTTCATGCATTCGCTCGGCGAGGCCGTGCTGATCGTGCTGGCGGTGAGCTTCCTGAGCCTCGGCTGGCGCACCGGCATCGTCGTTGCGCTGTCGATTCCGCTGGTGCTGGCGCTGACTTTTCTGGGCATGTTCGCAGCGGGAATCGACCTGCAGCGGATCTCGCTCGGCGCGCTGGTGATCGCCCTCGGCCTGCTCGTCGACGATGCGATCATTGCGGTCGAGATGATGGCGCTGAAGCTGGAGCAGGGCTGGGACCGCTTCCGTGCGGCGACCTTTGCGTACACGAGCACGGCCATGCCGATGCTGACCGGTACGCTGATCACTGCCGCCGGCTTCCTGCCGGTCGGGCTCGCCAAGTCCAACGCCGGCGAGTACACGTTCTCGATCTTCGCCGTCGTCGGCATCGCACTGATGCTGTCGTGGATCGTCGCGGTGGTGTTCACCCCCTACATCGGTTTCAAGCTGCTGCCCGAACAGGCGAAGCACGAGGCCCACGACGTCTATCAGGGCCGTTTCTACCGGCGTTTCCGCACGCTGGTGACGTGGTGCATCACCTGGCGCAAGACGACCATCGCCGCGACTGCTGTGGCCTTTATTGCTGCCATCGTCGTGTTTGCGACGTTGATCCCGAAGCAGTTCTTCCCGGCGTCGAGCCGGCCGGAGCTGATGGTCGATCTGTGGCTGCCGTATGCGGCGTCGTACCAGGCGACCGAGGCCGAGGCGAAAAAGCTCGAGGCCATCCTGATGAAGGACCCGGATGTCGAAAGCGTCACGACTTACGTCGGCGTCGGCTCGCCGCGTTATTACCTGCCGCTCGACGAGCAGATGCCCAACCTGAACTTCGCCCAGTTGACGGTGATGACCAAGGGCGAGAAGGTGCGCGAGAACGTGTTCAAACGCGTCAGCACGCTGTTCGCCAACGACTTCGCCCAGGTCCGCGGCCGGGTGACGCGACTCGAGAACGGCCCGCCGGTCGGTTACCCGCTGCAGTTCCGCGTGTCCGGCGAGGATGTCGGCGAACTGCGCCGGATCGGCGAGCAGGTGGCCAAGGCCATGCGCGCCAATCCGCATGCCCGCGAGGTGCACTTCGACTGGAGCGAGAAGGTCAAGGTGCTGCGGATCCACGCCGATCAGGACAAGCTGCGCGAAGCCGGCCTGACGACGCAGCAGCTGGCGCAGTACCTGCAGCTGGCGGTGTCCGGCGTCACGGCGACGCAGTACCGCGAAAACAACGAGCTGATCGACGTCGTCGCCCGGCTGGTGCCGAACGAGCGCACCTCGCTGACGGCGATTCGCGACCTGCCGGTCAAGCTCGCCTCGGGCCGCAGCGTACCGCTGTCGCAGCTCGGCGACGTGGTGCTCGAGGCCGAGGAAAGCCTGATCTGGCGCCGCAACCGGGTGCCGACGCTGTCGGTGCGGGCGGATGTCAACGGCGCGCAGGCCCCCGACATCGCCAAGGCACTGCAACCGGAGATCGCCAAAATCGAGGCGGGGCTGCCGGCCGGCTACCACATCGAGGTCGGCGGCACGCTTGAAGCGTCGAAGATCGGCGAGGATTCGATCGGCGCGGTGATGCCGCTGATGCTGATCGTGGTGATGACCTTGCTGATGATCCAGCTGCAGAGCATCCAGCGGATGATCATGGTGCTGCTGACCGCGCCGCTCGGCCTGATCGGCGTGGCGATCGCGCTGTTGTTGTTCAGGGCGCCGTTCGGCTTCGTCGCGACTTTGGGTGTGATCGCGCTGTCTGGCATGATCATGCGCAATTCGGTGATCCTGATGGACCAGATCGAGCAGGACATCCGTCACGGGCATCCGGCCTGGACCGCAGTGATCGAATCGGCGGTGCGGCGTTTCCGGCCGATCATGCTGACCGCGGCGGCGGCGATCCTAGCGATGATTCCACTGACACGCGACACCTTCTGGGGCCCCATGGCCATCGCGATCATGGGCGGGCTGTTCGTCGCGACGGTGCTGACGCTGCTCTTCCTGCCGGCCCTGTACGCGGCGTGGTTCCGGGTCAGGCCGCCCGTGCCGGAACGCACGGTGACACAACAATGAGAACAACGATGAAACGATCATGGATGGCAGTGGTGCTGGCCGGCGCGGTGCCGCTCGCCGGTGCGACCGACCTGATGGATGCGTGGCGTGCCGCGCGTGGCTACGATGCGGCGTTCGCCGCTTCGCGGTCGGCGCTGACCGCCGGGCGCGAGAGAACCAATCAGGGCAACGCCTTGCTGCTGCCGCAGGTGACGCTGAGCGGCAATGCCGGAGCGGCATCGACCGATTACCGCGCCGGGCAGGCGAGTTTGCTGAACCCGAACTACGACAGTCACGGTGGTCAGTACGGACTCAAGGTCACGGCGGCGCAGCCGATCTATCGCGCCGATGCCTTTGTCGGCAGCGACCAGTTGAAGAAGCAGGCCGATCAGGCCGAGGTGCAGTATCGTGCCGCCGAGCAGGACCTGATCCTGCGCGTCGCCAAGGCCTACTTCGAAGTGATTGCGGCCGAAGAAGCCGTGCGTTTCTCCGGAGCGCAAAAGCTGGCCGTTGGCCAGCAGCTGGCGCAGGCCAAGAAATCGTTCGAGGTCGGCACCGCGACGATTACCGATACGCATGAAGCGCAGGCCCGCTACGACTCGATCATCGCGACCGAAATCAATGCGCAGAACGATCTGGAGGTCAAACGCAACGCCTTTACCCAGCTGACCAATCAGGATCCGACCGTGCTGGCGAAGATTTCGACCAAGCTCGAACCGTCGCCACCGCAGCCGAACTCGATGGCCGACTGGCTCGTGCGCGCCGACACCGGCAGCCTGACCATCGCCGGGCAGAAGCTCGGCCTCGACATCGCCACGCGCCAGATCGACCGTTATCGCCTGTCGACCTTGCCGACGCTCGATCTCGTCGCCAGTTACGGCAGCGACTGGGCCGGCGACGGGCTGTCGCGTGCCGGGGGGGCCGACCGGACGACCAATGGCGTGATCGGCCTGCAGTTGTCGATTCCGCTGTTCACCGGTGGCAACCGCAGTTCGCAGTACCGCGAGGCCATTGCGCTCGAAGAGCAGCAACGCCAGACCCTCGAAGCGACGCGCCGTGATGCGGCGCAGTCGACCAAGCAGGCCTTCCTCGGCGTGCAGAACGGCGCGGCGCAGGTCAGGGCGCTGGAGCAGGCCGAAGTCTCGGCGAAATCATCGCTCGAATCGACCAAGCTGGGCCGCGACGTTGGCGTGCGCACAACGGTCGACGTGCTCAATGCCGAACAGAATTATTACCAAACGCGCTTCAATCTGGTGGTGACCCGTTACCAGTATCTCTTCGCCAGACTGCAGCTCGCCGCGGCCGTCGGTGCGCTGGACGAGGCGCAATTGCAGGATATCAACCGCTGGCTTGATTCGAATCCGGCCTTGCGGAACGGATAGTCGTTTTCTCAATAAGTATTTTCTTATTGAGAAGATAAGCGGAATTGGATTTGTGCTTTGCTTGAAATGGCTGAAATGGCTGTGCATAATTGATCGGGAAATGTGACGCATCGTCATAACATCCCGAACAAGGAGCGACCAAATGGAACTGTCCGGCTTCAGCCTGCCGCAGCTGTATGAACTGCAAAAGAAGATCGCTGTCGAAATCGAAAACCGCAAGGTCACCGACAAGCACGATCTGCTGGTCGAAATCCAGAATCTGGCTGCGGCCAAGGGTTTCTCGCTGAACGAAGTGCTTGGCGTTGAAGCAGCCAAAAAGCTCGGCAAGAAAGTCGCCGTTGCCGGCAAGCCGCAGTTTGCCAACCCGAATGACCCTAGCCAAACCTGGTCGGGCCGCGGCCGCAAGCCGCAATGGGCGATCGATTGGCTCGCCACCGGCAAATCGCTGGACGACCTGCGCGTCTGATTCGTCGGGTGTCCGTAAAAAAGGCAGCGTAAAGCTGCCTTTTTTCATGCCCGCAGCATTCGAGCGTCGCGGGCGGAACCGGTACAATCGCCGTTTTGCCCGGGCTGTATCCTCATGGCGCATCCGCTGACCGACTCCCTCAATCCCGAACAGGCCGCTGCGGTCGAGTTGCCGATGTCGCATGCGCTGATCCTCGCCGGCGCCGGCAGCGGCAAGACGCGGGTGCTGACGACGCGCATCGCCTGGCTTCTGTCGACCGGCCAGCTCAGCCCGGCCGGCGTGCTGGCGGTGACGTTCACCAACAAGGCCGCCAAGGAAATGCTGGCGCGGCTGACCGCCATGCTGCCGCTGAACCCACGCGGGCTCTGGATCGGTACCTTTCACGGCCTGTGCAACCGCATGCTGCGGCTGCACCACCGCGACGCCGGTCTGCCGGCGACATTTGCAATCCTGGATTCGACCGATCAGCTGGCTGCGATCAAGCGCGTACTCAAGGCGCTGAGCGTCGACGACGAGCGCTTTCCGCCCAAGACGGTGCAGCAGTACATCAACGGCCAGAAGGAAAACGGCCTGCGCGCAGCGGCGGCCGAAGCCTGGGACGATTTCTCGCGAACCCTCAGGGCGATCTATGCCGAGTACGAGACGCAGTGCCGCCGCGAGGGCGTGGTCGATTTCGCCGAATTGCTGCTGGCCTGCTTCGAACTGCTCGATCGCAATGCCTCGCTGCGTGAGCATTACCGCTCGCGTTTCCGGCAGATTCTGGTCGACGAATTCCAGGATACGAACCGGCTGCAATACGCCTGGCTCAAGCTGCTGGCCGGGCCCGATAACGCGATTTTCGCCGTTGGCGATGATGACCAGTCGATCTACGCATTCCGTGGCGCCAATGTCGGCAATATGTTCGACTTTCAGAAAGATTACGCGGTCAGGCATGTGATCCGGCTCGAGCAGAATTACCGCTCGCACGGCAATATTCTTGATGCGGCCAATGCGGTGATCGCCAATAACCGCGAACGGCTGGGCAAGACCTTATGGACGTCGGAGGCCGGCGGCGAGCGGATCCGCGTATTCGAGGCGGCCAGCGATTTCGAGGAAGCCGATTTTGTCGTCGACGAAGTCGGCCAGCTGACCCGTGACGGCGTCGACGCCAACGAAATTGCCGTGCTGTATCGCTCGAATGCGCAATCGCGTGCGATCGAGCATGCACTGGTGCAAGCCGGCATTCCGTATCGCGTCTATGGCGGACTCCGCTTTTACGAACGGCAGGAAGTCAAACACGCACTGGCGTATTTGCGGCTGATCGCCAATGCCGACGACGACAATGCCTTGCTGCGCATCATCAACTTCCCGACCCGGGGCATCGGCAACCGCACGATCGAAACGCTGCAGGAAACCGCGCGTATGACCGGCACCAGCCTCTGGCTGGCCGCGTGTTCGGGCGGCGCCGGTCGCAGTGCGGCGGCGGTGGGGCGATTTGTCCATCTGGTCGAGGCGATGCGCCAGGGCAGCGAAGGGCTGGCGCTGCCCGAACTCGTGTCGCTGGTGATCAAGGAGTCCGGGCTGGGCGAGCACTACCGCAACGACAAGGACGGCGAGGAGCGCCTCGCCAACCTCGGCGAACTCGTCAGTGCGGCGGCGGCCTTCGTCACCGAGGACGAAAACGACATCGCGGCCTTCCTTGCCAATGCCAGCCTCGAGGGCGGCGAGCGCGAAGCCGGCGCCGGCGAGGCGGCGGTGCAACTGATGACGGTGCACTCGGCCAAGGGGCTCGAGTTCCATTCGGTGTTCCTGACCGGGATCGAGGAAGGGCTGTTCCCGCACGACAACAGTGCCGGTGACCCGAAGGGACTCGAGGAGGAGCGCCGGCTGATGTACGTAGCGATCACCCGCGCGCGGCGACGCCTGTACCTGACGCTGGCGCAGAGCCGCATGCTGCACGGGCAGACGCGCTATGCGGTCGCCAGTCGTTTCCTCAACGAAATCCCGCAGGATCTGCTGCATTTCCTCAACCGAGGCTATGCGCCGCAGGCCGCCGCCGCGCCGGTCAGGGCGCCGGGGCGCAAGAACACGCCGGACCATGGGCTGGCGATCGGCATGAACGTGAAGCACCCGAAGTTCGGCATCGGTGTCGTGACCGATCACGAAGGCGGTGCGACCGGCAACGTGCAGGTCAACTTCCGTGAACACGGCGTCAAGTGGCTGGCCGTTGCATATGCCAAACTCGAACCATTGACCGACTGAAGCGTTCGCCGATGAGCCACACCAGCCGCGCCCTGATCATCGAACCCGCCTCCGAGGTGAGGGCGATGCTCGCGCGCGGGCTGCTCGAGGCCGGCGTCGGCGAGGTCGACTATGCGGCACGCACCGGCGATGCCTACGGCAAGCTCAAGCAGACGCCGTACGACATCGTGCTGTGCGAGTACGACCTCGGCCAGTCGTTCGACGGCCTGCATTTTTTCGAAGCCTGCCAGACGCAGCAACTGCTGAAACCGTCGTGCGTGTTCATGATCGTCACCGGCGAGCGGCGGCTGGCGCAGGTGATGAGCGCGGCCGAGCTGACGCCGGACGCGTATCTGCTCAAACCGTTTTCGGGCAGCGACCTGCTCGATCGTCTGGCCCGGGCGATGGCCCGCAAGCGCCAGCTGCGGGCCATCGACGACGCCAGCCGCGCCGGCGACTATCTGGCTGCGATTGCCGCCTGCAATACCGAGCTGTCGAGCGCGACACCGGCCGAGCGCCCCGATCTGCTGCGGCACAAGGGCCGCTTGCTGGGGCTGCTGGGCGAGCACGCGCTGGCACGCGACTTCTATCGCGAGCAACTCGCCGACGGTGACTGGCCCTGGGCCCAGATGGGACTGGCGCGTTCGCTGTTCGAACTCAAGCAGTACGACGAAGCCAGACTGCTGTTCGAACGGGTCAGGGCCGAACACGAGCTGGTCATGGACGCCTACGACGGGCTGGCGAGAACGCTGGCGGCGCAGGGTGACGGCGAAGCGGCGCAGGCCGTGCTCGAACAGGCGGTGACGCGATCACCGCTTGTGGCCCGGCGTCAGCGCGCCCGTGGCCGTCTGGCGCTGCGCAACGGCGCGCTCGATGTCGCGCAGGCGGCGCTGAGTCAGGCGGTGCAGCTCAATCGCGGTTCTTTCTGGCGTGATCCGGCGCTGTATGGCGAACTGGCGCGGGTGCAGCTGGCGCAGGGCGACATCGGTGGTGCACGGCGCACTGCCGCACAGTTGATGCATGATTTTCGTGGTGACGAGGTCGGTCAGGCGGTCGCCGAGATGATCGAAGGCGCGAGCTTCATGCTTGCCGGCGAGAAGGACAAGGCACGCAAGCTGATCACCGGCGCGGCCACGCGGCTGGGCGCGCGCGACGATGCGCCGGCCGGCGCACTGCTCGAGGCCGCGCAGGCGTGCGTCATGCTTGGCGACGGCGGCGATGCCGAGAAGCTGGTCCGTCGTGCACTGAGCAGCCGGCACGACGATGTCGAAATCGTCGCCGGCGTCGAAGCGCTGTATGCCGGCATGGGCCGGCCGGAGGCGGGTGCGGCGCTGATTCAGGAGGCCGCGCGGGACATCCTCGAACTCAACAACGACGCGGTGCGCGCGGCGCAGGAAGGCGATCTGCGCGGCGCGGCCGAGCGCTTCATCGTGGCGCTGGACCGGTTGCCGGGCAATGTCGGTGTCCTGCTCAATGCCGCCAACGCGCTGCTGAGTTGCGTCAACCGGACGGGCTGGGACGCCAACTACATGCAGATTGCGCAGACCGCCCTGCAGCGCGCGCAGCGGATCGAGCCGGGTAACGGCCGGGCCCGGCAGTTGCAGGACGTCTGGCTGCGAACGAAGCGCCGTTTCGGCATCGACGCGGCGCAGGGCGACGAGCCCTGAACCGATTCAGAGCTCGACCCGGCCTTCGCCCACGATCCAGACCCGCCCACCGACACCGATGGCACGATCGGCACCGATCTGCAGGTGCAGGACCGAAAGCCGCGTGTTGGGCCGATGGATCGTGTGTCCTTGTTCGACCTTGAGCCGGCAGGGCTGTTCGCCGCCTGTCGCGAGCAGCCAGCCACCGAGATTGGCGACCGCGCTGCCGGCACCGAAGTCCTCGTAGACGTTGAACGAGTCGCTGCTGAAAAAACGCAGCATCGCGATATCGCCGTCGCGATGCCACAGCGCCAGCTGGGCGATGTGCTGGCCGTTCGCGGCGAGCTGAGCCAGCAGGGCCGGATGCGGTGCCGCCTGCAGTACGGCCTGGCGCGAACGCAGCGGAACCATCAGCTGCGCGAGCCCGGTATCGATCATCAGTGCCGGCGCGGCGATGTCGCGGGCATCGACACTGAGTGCGCTGGCAATCTCCATCGTGCCGGCTGCCGCAGGCTGGGTGCGGTTGGCCCAGGCGCGGAACCAGTAGGCGTGCTCGTCGTACGACAGCTGGATCGGCCCGTAGCGCCCCGGCAGGCTTTCGGGGCAGCGACCGGTTTCCCGGTGCAGCACCGCAGCGGCGGCCAGTTGCGCCAGCCCGGAGAACGGCAGCGTGAATTGCGGCGTGACGCAGCGGATGGCGCCGGCGTCGCGGGTGACGAAGACGGACTCGGACTGGTTCAGCTGGTAGGCCAGCTGGCGCATCACCGCATCGTCGGGCAGGGTGTCAACAAGGAAGACCGCCACCGGGGCACCGGAGGCGCGACGCTCGGCAAAACCGTTGATCAGGAAAAACTCGTATTGCAAGGGCGGCGCTCCGGTGGGGCAAAGCGATGGCGAAGGGCTTCTGTTGCGACGACTTGTTGCTACAATGGGGAACATTTTGCCTATAAATAGCCGCTGCCGAGCCGCCCATGTCCGTACTAGAACCGATTGCCGAGAAAGACCTGCCGCTTGCGCGTGATCTGGACCTTCTGTCCCGCGTGTTGGCCGATACCATTCGTGAACAATCTGGCAGCGCTGCTGCCGAGCAGATTGAAGCGATCCGCGAGCTTGCGCTCAAATACGTGCAGGGGCATGACCCGGCAGCCGGTCAGGCGCTGGCGAGAGCACTGTCGACACTGGATCTGGCCGATGCGATGGCGCTGGTCCGCGGCTTCAGTTCTTTCTCTCACCTTTCGAATATAGCAGAGGATCTGCACCACAATCGTCGTCGTCGCGCGCACAAGATCGCCGGTTCGGCGCCGCAGCGCGGCAGCATCGCCGGCGCGATCGAGAGCCTCAGCGCCCGCGACGTCAAGCCGGCCGAAATCCTGTCGCTGCTGAACGAAACGCTGATCGTGCCGGTCCTGACGGCGCATCCGACCGAAGTCAAACGCAAGACCATCCTCGAATGTCACCGCGCCGTCGGCGAGCTGCTGGCCGAACGTGACCGCAATGCGATGACGCCGGAAGAGCTGCAGGCCAATCAGGATGCGCTCGAACGCGTGCTGATCACTCTGTGGCAGACGCGCGAGATCCGCACCGTCAAGCTGCGCGTGCAGGACGAAATCGAGAACGGCACGACGTATTTCCGCAATTCCTTCCTGCACGAAGTGCCGCGACTGATCCTCGACCTCGAGGACAAGCTGGCGGCGCTGACCGGCAAGAAGGTCGAGCTGCCGAACTTCCTGCAGGTCGGCAGCTGGATCGGCGGCGACCGTGACGGCAACCCGTTCGTGACCGCCGAAGTGATGCGTTACGCGGTGTCGCGCCAGTCCGGCGTCGCACTCGACTACTACTACCAGCAATGCCAGAAGCTCGAAGGCGAGCTGTCGATGTCGACCCGTCTGGTCCAGGTCGACGCAACGCTGCAGCAGCTGGCCGAAAAGGCCACGCCGGAAGAGCGCGCGCACAAGGGCGAAGAGCCGTACCGGCTGGCCGTGTCGCACGTCGGCGCGCGCATTTTCGCGACCGCGGTCAAGATCGGTACCTTCCACCAGACCTTGCACGACGTGGTCCGGGCCGAGCCGTACAAGTGCGCCCAGGAACTGGCCGCCGACCTGTCGGTGATCAGCAATTCGCTCAAGGCGCATGGCGCCACCAAGCTGAGCCAGGGCCGCTTGCGCCGCCTGCAGCGCGCGGTCAGCGTGTTCGGCTTCCATCTGGCGCCGGTCGACATGCGCCAGAACTCGGGCATCCACGACAAGGTGATCGCCGAGCTGTTCGAAAAGGCCGGGCTCGAGGACTACCTGAAGCTCGACGAGGCCAGTCGCCGCGTCGTGCTGCTGCGCGAACTGGCCAGCCCGCGTCCGCTGATCTGCCCGTACATCGAGTACACGGCCGAGACGCAGAAGGAGATCGACATCTACCGCGCCGCCGAGGAAATCCAGTCGCGCTACGGTGAGGCGGTGCTGCCGAACTACATCATCTCGAACTGCGAGTCGGTGTCGGACATCCTCGAAGTCGCGGTGCTGCTGAACGAAGTCGGCCTTGTGCAGCTGTCGCCGACGACGGTCGCCAAGATCAACATCATTCCGCTGTTCGAAACGATTCCCGACCTGCGCATCTGCGGCGAGATCATGACCGAGCTGTTCGCGATTCCGCAGTGGCGCCAGATGCTGGGCTGCCGCAACGGCGTGCAGGAAGTGATGCTCGGCTACTCGGACTCCAACAAGGACGGCGGTTATCTCACTTCGAACTGGGAGCTGTACAAGGCCGAACAGACGCTGGTCAAGGTCTTCGATGCTGCCGGTTTCAAGATGCGCCTGTTCCACGGCCGTGGCGGTACGGTCGGGCGCGGCGGTGGCCCGGCGCACGATGCGATCCTGGCGCAGCCGGCCGGTTCGGTCGCGGGCCAGATCCGCATTACCGAGCAGGGCGAAGTGATTGCGGCCAAGTATGCCGACCGTGAAGTCGGCCGCCGCAACCTCGAAATCCTCGTGTCGGCAACGCTCGAGGCCAGCCTGCCGAAACACAACGGCGAGCCGACCGATGATCCGGCCGCGCTGGCGCTGATGGACGACCTGTCGGCCCGTGCCTATCGCGCCTACCGCGATCTGGTGTTCGCAACGCCGGACTTCGTTACCTACTTCCGCGAAGCCACGCCGATCGGCGAAATCCCGAGCCTGAACATCGGCTCGCGTCCGGCCGCCCGCAAGGCGACCAACTCGATCGGCGACCTGCGGGCGATTCCGTGGGTGTTCTCGTGGTCGCAGTGCCGGCTGATGCTGCCGGGCTGGTACGGCTTCGGCACCGCTGTGACCGAATACCTCGACACCGCCGGCGAGCCGGGTCTCGAGACGCTGCGCAAGCTGTATCGCGACTGGCCGTTCTTTACCTCGACGATTTCCAATATGGAAATGGTGCTGGCGAAGTCGGACATCGCGATTGCCGCGCGCTACTCGGAACTCGTCAACGATCAGGATCTGGCCCGTCGCATCTTCGGCCGGATCAAGGCCGAATGGCAGCGCGCGGTCGACGTCGTCAAGGCGATCACCGAGCACGAGGAACTGCTGGCGGACAACCCGATGCTGTCGCGCAGCCTCGACAACCGCCTGCCGTATCTTGATCCGCTCAACCACCTGCAGGTCGAACTGCTCAAGCGTCTGCGCGCCGGTGACGAGAGCGAGGATGTCCAGCATGCGGTCCACCTGACCATCAACGGTATTGCCGCCGGCCTGCGCAACAGCGGCTGATCCGGCCTTGCCCGAACGAACCGCCATGACACGGCTCGCGCGTTTTGTCGCCCCGCTGTGCATGGCGGTTTTTTCATGCTTGCCGGCGCTGGCGGCCAAGGGCGCGGCCTTGCCGTCGCATTTCGGCGACCGTGTCGAAGCTGCGCTGTCGTGTCGCGGTGAATGGTCGACCGGTTACTGGCAGGACTACTTCAGCCGCCATCTCGGCAAGCCGCTGCGCAGCTGGGGCGGGGCCGACTGGTTCGACGCACAGAATGCCGATCTGGCCGGTGTGCTGGCCAAGGAAGTCTTCACCAATCCGCCCGAGAGCGGCACGCTCATCGTCGGGGCGCTGATCGCCCAGCCGGTCGATGCGGTCCGGGCTCGGCTGGAGGAGCGGCTCGGCATGCGCTTCACGCCGCTGCCCGGACCGTATCCGCGCTTTCTCTCCGCCACCGGCAGCGTGCTGGTCGGCCTGGCCAACCGCCAGACCAAGTGGTACTGCGCCCGTTGGGATCTGGGTAATCGCCCATGACGATGGCGTAATGCCATCGCACTCCACCTTGTAATACCAGTTTCAACCGCTTGTCCGTCAGACAAAACCGCTCAATTGCGCAGCAATTTTCCTTCGATTGCATTTTTTCTTACTTGTCGGTTTTTTGTTTGTACGGATTGAGAAAGCTATGTTCGCCGGGCTGGTACCGGGCCGTCCCGAAAACGGTACGGTGACGTTGCGTCACCAGCAACGTTGCTCGTAGTTTAATCGCCAGCAACTACACGCCGTAGATTCAAAAACCTACATCAGTGAATTCAAATGTTGCAGTGCAAAACAAGCAGCTACGCAATCTGCGCGCGGATTTGGCGATTTTTTGCCCTGATTGCTGCATTGCAATATCGTTGTCATGTGTAGTTCCGGTAGCGAACCACTACCAGGCAAAAATGACGTCTATCCGGCCGATAAACGGCCCCCGCCTAGCTTATTGACTTTGATCCCGCGCTCCCCGCTAATGAACCTCACCGCAAGCGACTACACCCCAAGGTGAGCGTTTGCAGCTTGGTGATACCGGATAGTCTGACAATAAGCTGACCAAACAAAGACGGCCGATATGACCAGTGGATGCGCGTGAATAACGCCAAATCATAAGAGGATGGAGACGCTTCTAATGTCGCAATTCAATCGTTTTGCTCTCGCAGCCATTCCGGCCGCTCTGTTTGCTGTTCAGGCTCATGCGGCTTACCCGGCATGGGCGGAAGGCCAGACCTACACCGCCGGCACTTATGTGTCGTACAGCGGCAATGACTATCAGGCGCTGGTGACCCACACCGCCTATGTCGGCGCCAACTGGAACCCGGCTTCGAGCCCGACGCTGTGGAAGCTGATCGGTGCCAGCACCGGTACCCCGAGCCCGACGCCGACCGCTACGCCGACCCCAGCTCCGACGCCTGCACCGACCCCGGCGCCGACGCCTGCTCCGACTCCGGCTCCGACGCCCACCCCGACTGCTACGCCGACCCCGGCTCCGACGCCGAGCGGTTGCGCAGCTTGGACGAGCACCGGCGTGTACACCGCTGGCCAGTGCGTGAGCTACAACGGCGCGACCTACAAGGCCAAGTGGTGGACGCAGAACAATATTCCGGGCGCTGACCAGTACGGCCCGTGGGAACTGCAAGGTACGGCTACGCCGACCCCGGCTCCGACGCCTGCACCGACCCCGGCTCCGACGCCTGCTCCGACCCCGGCTCCGACCCCGGCTCCGACCCCGGCGCCGACGCCTGCTCCGACCCCGGCGCCGACGCCTGCTCCGACCCCGGCTCCGACGCCTGCTCCGACGCCTGCTCCGACCCCGGCTCCGACGCCTGCTCCGACCCCGGCTCCGACCCCGAGCGGCAGCAAGCAAGTGGGTTCGTACTTCGCCGAATGGTCGATCTACGGTCGCGCCTTCTTCCTGAAGAACGTCCAGACCAGCGGCCAGGCTGCCAAGCTGACCTTCCTGAACTACTCGTTCGGCAACATCTTCAAGCAAGCAGACGGTACCTATAAGTGCGATGCCAGCATCACCCGCACCGAATCCGGCAACGGCGACGGCGGCGATTCGTGGGCTGCGTACAACAAGGGCTTCTCGGCTGCCGAATCGGTTGACGGTGTGGCTGATGCCTGGGGTGCTGACGGCGTTGGCAGCCTGAAGGGCAACTTCAATCAGCTGAAGAAGCTGAAGGCCAAGAACCCGCAACTGAAGACGCTGATCTCGCTGGGCGGCTGGACCTGGTCCAAGTGGTTCTCGGCAGCTGCTGCTACCGACGCAGGCCGCAAGGCACTGGTGTCGTCGTGCATCGACCAGTACATCAAGGGCAACCTGAAGTACGACTCGGGCTCGAACTCGGGTGGTGCAGGTACCGGTGCAGGCGTGTTCGACGGTATCGACATCGACTGGGAATTCCCGGGCGTGCAGGGCGTGGGTACCAACACCGTGTCCGATGGCGACAAGCAGAACTTCACCTTGCTGCTGAAGGAATTCCGCGAACAGCTCGACGCCTACGGCACGACCTCCGGCAAGAAGTATCTGCTGACCGTCGCCATCGGTGCGGGTAGCGACAAGATCGCGATGACCGAACCGGCCCAGTACAGCCAGTATCTGGACTGGATCAACATCATGTCGTACGACTACAACGGCGCTTGGGCTGCTCAAGGTCCGACCGACTTCCAGGCCCATCTGTACGCCGATCCGGCCAGCCCGAACTACCTCGATCCGAAGACCGGCAAGCCGGGCCTAGGCTCGACGTACAACACCGACAGCGCTGTGTCCGCGCTGCTGGCTGCCGGCGCGCCGGCAACCAAGCTCCACCTCGGCATCCCGTTCTACGGCCGTGGCTGGACCGGTGTGAAGGCCGGCCCGAATGGTGATGGCCTGTACCAGACCGCTACCGGCGCAGCCAAGGGTACGTACGAAGCCGGCATCGAGGACTACAAGATCCTGAAGAACGCCGCCGGCACGCTGCGCTACCACCCGGTGACCAAGCAGTCGTACAAGTACGACGGCACCACGTGGTGGAGCTACGACACCCCGACCGACATCCAGAACAAGGTTGACTACGCCAAGGCCAAGGGTCTGGGTGGCGTCTTCGCCTGGGAATCGGACGGTGACACCGCTGACGGCGAACTGACCTCGGCCATGGCCAAGATTCGTCAGTAAGGCGAGTAATGATCCGGCTCGAATGAGTACGTGATCCCTGGGCCCTCCCGGTTTTCGGGGGGGCCTTTTCACAGGCGCCACGATACGGTGCCAAACAGAAAGCAGTGAGGAGAGATGTCAATGTTCAATCGCTTTGCGCTGGCTGCCATTCCGGCAGCGCTCTTCGCCGTGCACGCCTACGCGGCGTATCCGGCCTGGCAGGAAGGTCAGACCTACACCGCGGGCACTTACGTGTCCTACAGCGGTAATGATTATCAGGCGCTGGTGACCCACACCGCCTACGTGGGCGCCAACTGGAACCCGGCGTCGAGCCCGACGCTGTGGAAGCTGGTCGGTGCCAGCACCGGTACGCCGAGCCCGGCACCGACACCTGCGCCGACGCCGGCCCCCACGCCCGCACCGACGCCTGCACCGACACCGGCCCCCACGCCGGCGCCGACGCCGTCGGCCGGTTGCACTGCAGCGGCCTGGTCGTCGACTGCGTCCTACAACGGCGGTGCGACCGTCAGCTACAACGGCCATACCTATTCGGCCAAGTGGTGGACACAGGGCGACGTGCCGTCGAGCAACACCGGTGACGGCAAGCCCTGGAACGATCTGGGTGTCTGCGGCCCGGTGAGCCCGACGCCTGCACCGACCCCGGCCCCAACGCCGGCCCCAACGCCGACTCCGGCTCCCACGCCGGCGCCGACGCCTGTTCCGACTCCGACGCCTGCTCCTACACCGGCGCCGACCCCGGTTCCGACCCCGACACCCGCTCCGACTCCGGCACCGACGCCTGTTCCGACGCCGACGCCGTCGGGCGCTGGCCTGCCCAAGCACGCGCTGATCGGTTACTGGCACAACTTCACCAACGGTGCCGGTGACGCGATTCCGCTGCGCAATGTGTCGGATGACTGGGACGTCATCATGATTTCCTTCGCCGACGATGCCGGCGCAGGCAAGGTGGCATTCAACCTCGACAAGAACGCCGGCACCGAAGCCGAGTTCATCGCCGATGTCGCCGCCAAGCGCGCCAAGGGCAAGAAGGTGATCCTGTCGCTCGGCGGCCAGGAAGGCCGGATGACCCTGTCGACCGCCGCCGACGTGAAGAACTTCGTCGATTCGCTGTACGCCATCATCACCAAGTACGGTTTCGACGGTATCGACCTCGACCTCGAAAGCGGCGCCGGTGTGGTGCAGGGCACGCCGATCATCGGCAACCTGATCAGCGCCGTGCAGCAGCTCAAGGCCAAGGTCGGCCCGACCTTCTACCTGTCGATGGCGCCGGAACACCCGTACGTCCAGGGTGGCTATGTGGCGTACTCGGGGATCTGGGGTGCTTACCTCGGGATCATCGACGGCCTGCGTAACGACCTGAACATGATCCACGTTCAGTACTACAACAACGGCGGCTTTACCTACACCGATGGCCGCACGTTGAACGAAGGCACCGTCGACGCACTGGTCGGTGGCTCGCTGATGCTGATCGAAGGCTTCAAGGTCAACTACGGCGCCGGCTGGGAGTTCAAGGGCCTGCGTCCTGACCAGGTTGCATTCGGCGTACCGAGCGGTCCGTCGTCGGCCGGCCGTGGCTTCGTGACCGCGGCTACCGTCAAGAACGCGCTGACTTGCCTGACCCAACTGGTGGGTTGCGATACCGTGAAGCCGAAGCAGGCTTACCCGGACTATCGCGGCGTGATGACCTGGTCGATCAACTGGGACAAGCACGACGGCTACAACTTCTCGGTGCCGGCCAAGGCCGCGCTGAAGGCGCTGCCGTAAGCGTCAGCCAAACCGGCCGCAGATGTTGCGGCCGGTTTTTTTTGGCCTGAAGGATCCGTATGCCGGACGGGTTGCCGCTCGCGGTTGCGACCGTGATGCGGGTGCACGGCGGTGCGATATCAGCGTGTCGTAACCGGACGCCGTTCCGCTCCGGGCCTGCGGTATCCGACGTTTTCGCTCTGTTTTCTGTTCGCATGGCGGCCATTCGGCCGTCCATCTTGCCTGGCCGTTCCAGGTTGCCGGCACGCACCAGCGTGGCCGTGTCCCTGCCGTGCGGCCACGCTCACGCAAAAAAGGATGGTGAACACGATGTTGCGTTTCAACCGTTTTGCATTGGCGGCGATGCCGGCTGCACTGGCGATGGTGCAGGCTTATGCCGCTTATCCGACCTGGGCCGAGGGCAATACCTACGCCGCCGGTACCATCGTTTACTACCAGGGACATGACTACAAGGCGCTGACTACGCACACCGCCTATGTCGGCGCGGGCTGGACTCCGTCGACAACGCCGACCCTGTGGCAGGACCTGGGTGTCGACACTGGTGCAACGCCGACGCCGACGCCGACGCCGACGCCGACGCCGACGCCGACGCCGACGCCGACGCCGACGCCGACGCCGACGCCGACGCCGACGCCGACGCCGACGCCGACGCCGGCACCGACATCGTGCTATCCGGCCTGGCAAGGGCAGAGTAGTGGCAAGGTCTCCTACAAGGGCAGGAACTGGGAGGCAAAGTGGTGGGCCAGTGCAAGTGACGTGCCCGGCGCCGATCAATGGGGCCCGTGGAAAGACCTCGGTCCTTGTGGTTCGGTAACGCCGACGCCGACGCCGACGCCGACGCCGACGCCGACCCCGACCCCGACGCCGACGCCTACGCCGACGCCGACGCCGACGCCGACGCCGACGCCGGCACCGACATCGTGCTATCCGGCCTGGCAAGGGCAGAGTAGTGGCAAGGTCTCCTACAAGGGCAGGAACTGGGA
>NZ_JAESND010000012.1 GCF_016865585.1 Jeongeupia naejangsanensis
TCACCGCGACGCAGATGATGGAATCGATGATTTCCAGCCCGGTGCCGACCCGCGCCGAAGTGTCCGACTGTGCCAATGCGGTGCTCGACGGCACCGACGCGGTGATGCTGTCGGCCGAATCGGCGGCTGGCAAGTATCCGGTCGAGGCGGTCGAGGCGCTGGTGCGCACCTGCATCGAGGCCGAACGCTCGGGCGAATGCCGGGTCGACAGCGAAGTCCGGGGAGGAACGGCGCAGTTCGACCGCGTCGACCAGACCGTGGCAATGGCCGCGCTGTACGCCAGCCGCCACCTGCCGCTGAAGGCCATCGTGGCACTGACGCATTCGGGCACCTCGGCACTGTGGCTGTCGCGCTACAACAGCCACGTGCCGATCTACGCATGCACGCTCGAACTGGCGACCTATCGCAAACTGGCGTTGTACCGCCACGTACAGCCGATGCTGCTCCCGGCCGAAGTCGGCCAGGACCGCGAGGCCCAGCTCAGCCACGCACAGCTCGCCCTTCTCAAGGGCAATCTGATCGCGCCCCGCGACCGGGTAGCGCTGACTTTCGGCTCGCAGCGCGGCGGCATCAACGGCGCCGATAGCCTGCGGATCATCGAGATCAGCGGCAAGTAGGTTTTTACAACCTCGGACAGCCTATAGCTGACCGAGGTTGTATTTATATCCCGGTGAGACCTAGGTTGATTGTGGGTGTTCGTTACATACACCAGCCGGCTGGCATATTAAGCTAGCTTCATTCTTACAATCTACCTTCTCTCTCCGGTGCCTATGCCCTATCTTGCCCGTCGAGTCTGCACGTATTTTCTTTTTGTCCTGATCCTGGGTAGCTGGACGATACAACTGGCCCGGGCAGCGACGCCTCAGCCCAGCGTCGCCTTTTTCTATGGCGAGTCGCCGCCGATCGATGCGTTGTCGACATTCGACTGGGTCGTGGTCGAGCCCGGCAATCTGGCCACCGCCCCCACAACCGGTACCACCCGCTGGTTCGCCTACATGAGCCTCGGGGAAATCACCGCAGATCAACCCTACGCGAAGTCATTGCCGCCATCGTGGGTACTCGGCAAGAACGACGCCTGGGGCGGGGTGATCGTCGACCAGAGCCAGCCCGACTGGCCGGCCTTCGTCGTCGACAAGATGGTGACGCCGCTTTACCAGCTGGGCTACCGGGGGCTGTTCCTCGACACGCTGGATTCATGGCAGATCGTCGCCAAGACGCCACAGGGCCAGCAGGCGCAAATCGACGGTCTGGCCCGGGCGATCCGGGCGATCAGGATCCGCTATCCGGACCTGCAACTGATCGCCAACCGTGGCTTCGAGGTGATGCCCAGCATTCACGCCGATCTGGCCGCGGTGGCATTCGAATCGCTGTACCGGGGCTGGGACCAGTCCCGCAAGCGCTACGTCGAGGCCAGCGAATCCGACCGGGCCTGGCTGAAGCAGCAGCTCGCCCCCATCGTCAACGACTACAAACTGCCGGTCATCGCCATCGACTACGTCGCGCCGGCCAAGCGGGCACTGGCCCGCCGCACCGCCGAACAGATCCTCGCGGACGGTTTCATTCCTTGGGTTGCCGATCCCTACCTGAAAACGATCGGCGTCGGCCTGCGCGAAGTGCAGCCCCGCAAGGTGCTGTTCCTGTACGACGGCCAACGGTTTTCGACGCCGATGCGCTCGGACCTGCTGGCCCTGCTGACCCCGCTCAACTATCTCGGGCTGACGCCCGAATTTGTCGACGTCCGCGGTCCAATGCCGGGTGGCGTACTGATCGGACGGTATGCCGGGATCGTCAGCTGGCTCGACGGCGTCACCTTGCCGGCCCCTGCCCAGGCATGGCTGCGACACGCGATCGACGACGGTTTGCCCTGGGTCACCTTTGCCGGACTCGGTGTCGAGACGCGCGGCGATTGGGCACAACGACTCGGCCTGATCGATGACGGCAAGCCTGAAACCCCGGCACGCAAGATCGTGACCCAGTCCCCGCTCTACGACTTCGAAATCGCCCCCCGCCCCCAACGGGACGGGTTCCGCGGCCTGACCGCGAAACAGGGAGAGCCGCTGCTGAGCCTGAGCGATGCCAACGGCCGCCGGTTCGACGCTGCCGCCATCATGCCTTGGGGCGGCTATGTGCTCGACCCCTACTTCCGCAGTGAAATGCCCGATCAGAGCAATCGCTGGCAGCTCGATCCGATCGCGTTTTTCCAGCGCGCCTTGCGCTTGCCACCGGGGCCGATCGCCGACGTCACCACCGAAAACGGTCGCCGCGTCTTCCTGATGCATCTGGACGGCGACGGCTTCGTTTCCCGCGCGGAAATGCCGAACCGCCCCTACGCGGGCGAAGTGATGATGAACGAGGTACTGAAAAAGTACGGCCTGCCCGCCACCGTATCGGTCATCGAGGGCGAAGTGGCGCCGACCGGCCTGTACCCGAAGGACTCGCCCGCGGTAGAAGCCATCGCCCGGCAGATTTTCGCGCTGCCGAACGTCGAAATCGCCAGCCACTCGTTCTCGCACCCGTTCCAGTGGGGCAGGGTCAACACCAACAATGCCGAGGATTACCACCTTGAGATTCCCGGCTACACGCTCGACCTGAATCGCGAAATCGCCGGTTCGATCGACTACATCAATCACCGCCTCGCGCCACCGGGCAAGCAGACCAAGGTCTTCCTGTGGACCGGCGATTGCAAGCCGATGCCCGACGCCGTGGGCCTGACCCGCAAGGCCGGCGTCCTCAACATGAACGGCGGCGACACCGTCATCACCAAGCGTCTGCCCTCGATCACCGCCGTGGCCCCGGTGGGCCTGCCCTTCGGGGGAGAGCTGCAGATCTTTGCGCCGAACCAGAACGAGAACGTCTACACCAACGACTGGACCGGGCCCTTCTACGGCTACCGCCGCGTCATCGAAACCTTCGAAATGACCGACGGCGAGCGTCGCCTCAAGCCGATCAACATCTACCTGCATTTTTACGCGGCCTCCAAACGCGCATCGCTGGACGCCGTACAGCAGGCCGTGAGCTGGGCCCTGAAGCAGCCGATTACCCCGATGTTCGCATCGCAGTACATCGAACGCGCAAATGCCTTTTTCTCCGCGACCATCGCCCGCGACGACAAGGGCTTTGCCATCCACGCCGGGGCACTGCGCACGGTGCGGATTCCCGCCGAACTGGGCTATCCGGACATTGCGGCCAGCCGCAACATCGCCGGCTTCAGCGAGCACGGCAAGGAACGTTACGTGCATCTCGCCGATGACAGTGCCTATCTCGCGCTGCAGGCGACCGCGCCGACGCAGCCCTACCTCGCCGATGCCAGCGGCCTGCTGAAGAAATGGCAGTCCGCACCGGGCAAGCTCAGTTTTGCCCTCGATTCGACCCGCCCGCTGACCTTCGCGATGGCGAACACCGCGCGCTGCAGCGTGCGGGCCGATAATGTCGTCCTGACCCCGCGCAACGAAGCCGCCTTGCAACGCTATACCCTGAGTCGCCATGCCGCCCAGATCGACGTCAGCTGCGGTTGAACCGCCGTCGCGTGCGCGGCTGATCGCACCGTGGGCCGTCATCGCCTTGATCGCGACGACGGCCGGCGGACTGTATCTGCTGCACACCAATGATTCGGCGCTGGGCCAGTTGGCCGAAAAACACGGGAACGACGCCGTCTCCATCGACTATCTGCGGGCATTGCTGCAGACGCACCCGGAGAACGACCAGGTCCGCCGCGCCCTGATCGACGGCTACATGCAGCAGCAGCGCTATGGTGACGCCGAAGCCCTGCTGGCCGTCTGGGAGCGCGGCTCGGACGCAGGTAAACAGCGCGAATGCCAGCGAAAACGCCTGCTGATCGCCGAGGCGCGAACCGTCTCGCTGCCGCCGGGCCCCACGCGTGATGCCAATCTGGCGCAGCTGCGCAGCCTGCTGGCCAAACTGGCGGCCAACCCGGCCACCGATGAAACCGACTGGCTGATCGGCAAGCTCGGCAATTACGCTCCCGACCAGCTGCCTGCGCTTTACCAGACCCTTGCAGCCCGGGACCAGGGCCGTGCGCCACTCTGGCACGACAAGGCAGGGGCCCTCGCCTTTGCCCACAGCCGCTATCGGGACGCCGCCACGAACTACTTCGCGGCACAGGCTGCCAGCCACTCGCCGGACAACCGCAAACGCTACTTCCTTGCCGGCGTCGCGGCCCTGCAATCGGGCAATCTGCTCGACGAAGCGCTGAGTGCCGCCGACACCCACGGCAGCGAGCTGCTCGGTGACCGCGACGTGCTGCTCACGCTCACCCGGCTGGCCCGCGCCGCCGGCAACAATGCCGCCGCCGACAGATACGCCAGACGACTGGTGCGGATGGCCTGGCTGGATGCGCAAGCGGGCCGGCTGGCGCTGGCCGGCTACAACGCCCTTCCCGCCCCCGAATGGCGCAGCGCGAGCGTGAGGCGGATTGCCGCCACACCCAATGCCGCGTTCGATGCCGAATCGTTCCAGCTGGCCTTCGAGGTTTTCGTCGGCAACCGCAAGCTCGACGACGCACTTGCCGTCGCCACGGCAGCGCTGAAGGCCGTCCCGAACGACAACGGCTGGCTCAAGCGCTACGCGCAAGTCGCCGAGTGGGATGGTCACCCGCAGGACGCACTGGCCGCCTGGCAGAAACTGGCGCTGCGGGCCGATGACAACGACGCGTGGCAGGCCATTCTGCGCCTTGCCCCGGGGCTGCTCGACGATGAAGCCCTGCTGCTGGCCAAGGAACGCGAAGCGCGCCGGCGTACGCTGTCGACCACCGAACTCGACCAGCTGGTATCGCAGTACGAACGCATGGCCCGTCCGGAGGCCGGCATCCGTTTCCTCGAGGCACAGTTCCACGCGCGTCCCGACGCAGGAATGCTCGAGCGCGCAGCGCTGCTGCGACAACGCAGCGGCGACGATGCCGGCGCCATCGTCAATTACCAGACGCTGCTGGCGCGTTTCGGTCAGCGGGTCGGTTGGGCCAGAACGCTGGCCGCCTTACGCTACAGCCGTGGCGACCTCGACGGCGCGTACCGCGCGCTGGCCGATGCCCGCGACGTGGGCACCGATGCCGACGGCGATTACTGGCGCTTGCTCGGCGATCTGGCCTGGCAGCTGCAGCATGACGAAGTGGCCCGCCAGGCCTACCAGCACCTGCCCGGCTCGCCGAAATGGCAGGCGGTCGATGCCGGCCGCCTGATTGCGCTGCTGCCCGCAAGCGACCTCACCGGGCGCCGGGCGGTGGCGGACGCAGCGTGGCAACGCTTCGGCGATCCGGTCTACCTGAATCAGGTTCTGGCCATCGATCTGGAACGCGGCGATTACGCGGCCATCCGCCAGCGATTGTCGGCGCTCTCCGCCGCACAGCGCAGCCAGCTTGAAAAGGACGGCGACTTCCTGCTGCTCCGCGCCCGCTACCACCAGGAGACCAACCAGCTGGCGGCCGCGCATCGCGATTTCGAGGCCGTACTGGCGCTGAATCCCGAGCTTGGCGTGGCCCGCATCGGCCTCGTCTGGCTGCTGATCCAGCAATCGGACGCAAACGCGCTGGCGGGCCTGCTGCCGCGATTGGAAAAACCGGCGGAAAGCGACCCGGCACTGGCGCAGGCCGTTGCTGCCGGCTGGCAATCGCTGGGCCGCATCCAGAAAGCGCTGGTGTGGCAGCGCCAGCTTTTGGCGGAACGAAGCGGCGATTTCGCCTGGCTGATGAACTATGCCGATCTGGTCGAGCAGGCCGGCAGCCCGGATCAGGCGTGGCGGATTCGCCGCCATGCGTGGCAGCAGCGCCCGGCCAGCCCCGACGGCAATCTCGACGCGCTGCTGTCGCAGCTCCGTCTGACGCTGATGTTCGAACGCACCGATGCCGCCGAACGCAAGCTCTTTGCCGCGCTCGCGTCGCAGGCAGCAGGGAGCCGCGACGACGCGGCGGTCGACGAACTCGCCTACACCTGGCTCACCGGTCGCGACGACGATGCCCGGGCACGCTACTGGTACTGGCGCCGCTACGCCCGCAAGCTGACCGACCCGCACTACCTGACGCGGCAAAGCGCCATGCTGCGCGGTGACGAAGCCGCGATCGCGCAGGCGCTCGAACGCGACGGCATCGCCGTTCAGCCCGCCGACGCCACGCTGCTCGCGCACGTCGCCGGCCAGAAGCCGCTGGAAACATCGCTGGCACACGTCGCCGCCGACGGCGCGCCCGACAACGACGCGCTGCATCTGGCGCTCGAAACCGAGCTGATCATGGACCGGCCGAACCGCATCACCGTCCAGATCGACCGGCTGTTGCAGGACACGCTCAAGGGCACGCGCACCGTCGTCGGCGCACGCATCGCGCTGACGCCGACGTTGCGGCTGACGATGCAGCTGGCCGAAACGCCCTACACCTACTCGCCGACCGGCTACCGGCAGAACAACGGCCTGCTGGTGCTGACCCTGTCCGAGGTCGGCTCGGAAAACAATGCCGATGATGCGCGCTGGTCCGTTTCGCTGCTGCAACGGCGTGCGTGGGAAGACAACACCGGCGCTGCCGTACACTGGGCCGACCGCATCGGCGGCATCGACTGGCTGGTCGAAGCCGCACTGAACGAACCGACCGACGACACCGTCGGGCTGACCTTGCTCGGCCGCCAGAATCGCCTTTCGTTCGGCGCCGGCTACCGCTTGCGCAGCAACCTGTCGGCCCAGCTCCGCGCCAACCTTGCCCGCTACGCCTTGCAGGACGGTACGCTGCTCGGCGACAAGCAGGAGCTGCTGGCCAGCATCAGCTGGCGATTCGCCGGGCTGATTTCCGCCGAACTGATGTCGCAGACCATGTGGACCAGCGCCCGCGACGTGGTGCTGCAAACGCCGGACGGATTTGCACCGGGCGAAACGATCACGGCGAAAACGCTGCTGCCCGAGCATTTCCAGCGCACCACGCTCGGCCTCGGCTACGACATCGACACCGCGACATTGCCGCGACGCAGCTGGAATCCCTACGGGCTGATGACCGTCGGCTATCAGACCATCAGCGGCGTCGAATACGGCGGCCTGCTCGGCGTCGGCGGCAGCGTGTTCGGCGGCGACCGGATGACGCTGTACGTCCAGCGCAGCAACACCGACCGCGGCGACGCCAGTCTGGATCTGGGCATGTATTACCAATGGCTGTTCTGACCCCTGACGCAGCACGACGAATCCAAACAACGAAAAGGACCATCATGCAAAGACCCGTACCCTCGCTGATCGGCCGCCTGGCCGCTCTGTGCCTGCTGCTCGCGCTTTCGGCGTGCGCCGTCGTCGACGTTTCGAAGAGCGCGCCGCTGCCGGCCAAGGCGCAATGGGCGATGCTGCCCATCGTCAACCACACCGAAACGCCGCTGGCCGGCCTGCGTGCCGAGTCCATCCTGCAACCGCTGCTGCACCAGCGCGGCATTGCCGACCTGCGCCCCTACCCGAGCAGCCTGTCGAAGGAAACGATGCTGGCCCCGGACGAGCGTGCGACGCTTGATGCCGCCCGCAACTGGGCCAAGGAAGAGGGGCTGCGTTACGCCATCGGCGGCAGCGTCGACGAATGGCGCTACAAGGTCGGCGTCGACGGCGAGCCGGCAGTCGGCCTGAGCCTGACCGTCTGGGATCTGCAAACCGGCCAGGTCGTCTGGAGCGGCGTCGGCGGCAAGAGCGGCTTCTCGCGCGAAAGCCTCGCTGCAGTCGCGCAAAAGCTGATGCGCGACATCGTCAACGGTCTGCCGCTGTCGGAGAATACGGGTGCTGAAACTCGCTAACTGGCAAACCTACGTCACGCAGGCGCGCCTGCCCTGGTGGCACTGGGCCGAAGCGCTGGGCATGCCGGCGCTCGGGCTGGCCATCGGACTCTGGCTCTCGCCGGCCGATCCCTTCGGCGTCGAGGCGCCGTTTCCGTGGCTGTGGCTGATCCCGCTGCTGGTCGCGCTGCGCTACGGCATGCTGCCGGGGCTGAGTGCCGCGGCGGTGCTGCTGCTCGGCTGGATGCTGCTGGCCCACAACCAGCCGCTGCCGCCGGCATACTTCATCGGCGGGCTGATCATGACGATGATCGCCGGCGAATACAGCGGCATCTGGCGTACCCGCGTGCGCCGGGTCGAGGAGCTCAACCGCTACATCGACGAGCGGCTCGACCGGCTGGCCCGCCAGCACCATCTGCTGCGGCTGTCGCACGAACGGCTCGAACAGAACCTGATCAGCCGTCCGGTCACGCTGCGCGATGCACTGGCGCGACTGCGCGAACTGCTCGACGCGCATCGCGGCGAGGGCAACCTGCCAGTCGCACAGTCCTTCCTCGATTTCATGGCGCAGTTCTGCCAGCTCGAAGCCGCAGCGCTGTTCGAATGGCGCAACGGCGAACTCGTCCGCGACCCGGTCGCGCTGATCGGCAGCGACCACAACTACGACACCGACGACGCGCTCCTCGTATACGCCATCAGCCACCGCACGCTGTGCCACGTGCAGACCGATGCGCTGCAAACGACCGAAACCGGCCTGCTGGTGGCCGTGCCACTGCGCAACAGCATCGGCGCGCAGATCGGCGTGCTCGCGATCAAGCACATGCCGTTTTTCGCACTCAACGACGATACGCTGCAGATGATTTCGGTGCTGTCGGCGTATTACGCCGAGCAGGTGTCGGTGCGCGAACTCGCCGCGCCGCTGCTCGAAGCGCTGCCGGACTGCCCGGCCAGCTTCGCCTACGAGGTTTTCAACCTGCAGCGCGTCCGGCGCGAAAGCGGGCTGACCAGCTCCATCGTCGTACAGTTCTTCCGCCATGGCGCCCAGCAGCACGACATCTTCAACACCGTCCTGCGTGCACAACGCGGGCTCGACCAGACCTGGGTACTGCAGGACCGGCCGACGCGGGCACTGATCACGCTGATGCCGCTGTCGACGGCGCGCGTGATCGAAGGTTACGTCGCGCGGATCGAGACCCTGCTGCAGGAACGTTTCGGCAAATCGCCCCACCAGGCCGGGTTCAGCTACCACTGCGTCGAGCTGACCAAGGCCGATGCCTGGATCCAGCTGCAAGGCCTGCTGCGCGAAAACCGCGCGCTCGCGCCGCTTGAAGCGGACAAGGCCGAAGCGTGAAGGCGCTGGCCGGATTGCTGCTCTGGCTGGTGTTGCCGGCGCTGAACCTGACGCTGGTGATCGCCAGCACCCAGGGCATGAACCTGTCCGCACCGACGCTGCCGACGCACTTCGCGATCGGCATCGCCGAAATGGCGCTGGCCTGGTGGCTGATTCCCACATCGCAACGCCGGCCGCGACGGCTGACGCTGTCGCTGCTCGGTCTGGCCGCGCTCTTCCTGCCTGTGCTGGGCGTGCCGGTGTTCAGCCTTGCCGCCTGGCTCGGTACGCGCAGCCGGCGCACCCAGCCGCCACCGCCTTTCCGGGTGCTGCCGGCGCCGGTGTTCACCTCGCGCAACCGCAGCGCAATCAGCTACGGCATGGGCGGCGTGCGCATGCGCCTGACCGATCCGCACACCCGGCCCGAAGCAAGGCTGTCGGCGCTGCTGACGCTGAAGTCGATGCCGATCCGTCATGCCAGCGAGCTGCTGCGCGATCTGCTCGATGATCCCGAGGAGGATTTGCGCCTGCTGGCCTACGGCATGCTCGAACGCGAGGAGAAACGCCTCGACAGCCAGATCAACATCGCGCTCGAACGCTATCGCGACGGCGACCCCGTTGCCGCGCGGACGCTGGCCTTCCTGTACTGGGAGCTGATCTATCACGACCTCGCGCAAGGTGATGTGCGCCGGTTCGCCGCCGGCGAGGTCGAACGCTATCTGGACGAAGCTTTGAAAGCGGCGCCGCGCGAGCCGGACCTGTGGATGCTGCGCGGCAAGTTCGCCCTGCTGCACGAACAGCTGGACGAGGCCGGCAATGCCTTCGGCACCGCCAGCATCCTCGGCTATCCGCACGTGAAACTGATTCCCTATCTGGCCGAACTGGCCTACGTCCGTCGTGATTTCGGCGCGATGCGCGCACTCTTTCCCAGCCTCAATCCGCTACACGTCAACGACACGCTGCAGCCCGTCGTCCGCTTCTGGAGCCGCCAATGACCACCGATCATCCGACGCGGCCCGTCGACGTCTGCCTGTTACTCGAAGGCACCTTTCCCTACGTCAGCGGTGGCGTATCGAGCTGGGTCAACCAGATCATCCGCGGCTTTCCGGAACTCCAGTTCGGTATCGTCTTCCTCGGCAGCCGCCGCGAGGACTACGCCGGGATGAAGTACACCCTGCCCGACAACGTCGCCTGGCTGACCTGCCACTATCTGCACGACATCCAGCACAACGACAAGCCGCGCGCCCACCGTGGCGACGCAGCCGAATTCGAGATCATTGCCAAGGCACACGCCCACTTCCGCGCGCCCAACGGCCTCGACACCTCACCCGAGGCGGTCGAACGCATGCTGGAGCGGCTGTTCAACGGGCTGATGGGACGCAGCGACTTCCTTTACAGCGAGGCGGCCTGGCACTTCATCTGCAACCAGTACCGCCAGCATTCGACCGACCCGTCCTTCGTCGACTACTTCTGGACGATCCGGGCCATGCATGCGCCGGTCTGGCTGCTCGCCGAGATCGCGGCAAAGCTGCCGCCCGCCAGGCTTTTTCACAGCGTCTCGACCGGCTATGCCGGCTTTCTCGGCGCCCTGCTCAAACACCGGACCGGTGCGCGCCTGCTGCTGTCCGAGCACGGCATCTATACCAAGGAACGCAAGATCGACCTCTACCAGAGCGAGTGGATCCGCGACAACCGCAACGTCTTCGAACGCGAGGCCAGCCGCATCGGCTACTTCCGCGAGCTGTGGATCCGCTTCTTCGAGCAGCTCGGCCGCCAGTGCTATCGCGCCGCCGACGACATCGTGGCACTGTACGAAGCCAACCGGCTGCGGCAGGTGCGTGACGGCGCCGAGGCCGCGCGGACCCGCTCGATTCCCAACGGCATCGATCTGGCACGACTGGCGCCGCTGCGCGCGCAACGTGACGAATCGATTCCGCCGGTGCTGTGCCTGATCGGCCGGGTCGTGCCGATCAAGGACATCAAGACCTTCATCCGCGCGATGCGGACCGTCGTCAACCGCCGGCCCGATGCAGAAGCCTGGATCGCCGGCCCCGAGGACGAGTCGCCGGATTACGCGCAGGAATGCCGCGAGCTCGTCGTCAGCCTCGGTCTGGCCGACAAGGTCCGTTTCCTCGGCTTCCAGCGCATCGACGCGCTGCTGCCCAAGGTCGGCGTCGTCGTGCTGAGTTCGATTTCCGAGGCCCTGCCGCTGGTCCTGCTCGAGGGCTATGCCGCGGGCGTTCCGGCGGTCACCACCGATGTCGGCTCCTGCCGCCAGCTGGTCTACGGCCACGGCGCCGAGGACGAGGCGCTCGGCGCTTCGGGCCGTGTCGTCGGCGTCGCCGATCCGCAGGCACTGGCCGACGCGGCGGTCGAACTGCTCGAACCCGCACACTGGCATGCCGCGCAGGCCGCCGGGATCGCCCGGGTCGAGCGCTACTACACGCAGGCGCAGATGTTCGACAGTTACCGTGCGCTGTACGGCGCCGCCTTTGCCACGGAGACAGCCTGATGGCCGGTATCGGTTTCGAGCTGCGCAAGCTGCTCCGGCGCGACAGCTACCTCGGCCAGTTGCAGGCCTACGCCTACGCCGGCCTGATCAGCGCCGGACCGTGGATCCTGTCGATCATCGGCGTCCAGCTGATCGGCCTGCTGAGCCTGTCGGTCGTCGTCCCGAAGATCGCGATCGAGCAGTTCCAGGTCTCGGTCACCTGGCTGCTGGCAACCAGCCTGATCGTCACCGGACCGCTGCAGCTGGCGTTCACGCGCTACATCGCCGACCGGCTTTACCAGAAGCACGACCACCATGTGCTGCCTAACTTCATCGGCGCGCAGTTCGTCACGCTGGCCGTCGCCGGCACGCTGGCACTGGTGCTGTGCTTCACCGCCTTCGCCGGCGAATCGGTCGGCTACCGGATCCTGATGTTCAACGGCTTCGTGCTGCTGTGCCTGATCTGGATCGCCGCGGTCTTCCTGTCGGGGATGAAGCGTTACCTGTCGATCGTGCTGCTGTTCGCGCTCGGCTACGGCACGACCGTGGTCATCGCCTTGTGGCTGCGGCCATGGGGGCTGGAAGGCCTGCTGACGGGCTTTGTCGTCGGCCATGCGCTGCTGGCCGGCGGGCTGTGGTTCCTCGTCTGGCAGCACTACCCGTCCGAACGGCTGATCTCGCTGCAGTTCATGCGCAGCGGCCGGATGTATCCGGCGCTGATCCTCACCGGGCTGTTCTACAACCTCGGCATCTGGATCGACAAGTTCATTTTCTGGCTCGACCCGAGCACCAGCCAGGCCGTCATCGGCCCCTTGCGTGCATCACCGATCTACGACTTCCCGATCTTCATCGCCTACCTGTCGATCATCCCGGGCATGGCGGTCTTCCTCGTGCGGATCGAAACCGACTTCGTCGACTACTACAACCGTTTCTTCGACGCCGTGCGCGAAGGCGGCTCGCTCGAACAGCTGGAAACCTACCGCAACGAAATGGTGTTCTCGATCCGCCAGGGGCTCGCCGAAATCGCCAAGATCCAGGGGCTGGCCATGCTGGTCACCTACATGCTCGCCGGCGAAATCTTCGCCTGGCTCGGCCTGTCACCGCTTTACCTACCGCTGCTGTATGTCGACGTCTTCGCCGCCGGCCTGCAGGTCGCGCTGCTGGCGGTGCTGAACGTGTTTTTCTACCTCGACTCGCGCCGCATCGTCCTCGGCCTGACGGCGCTGTTCGTCGTCGCCAACGCTATCCTCAGCTGGATTTCGATCCAGCTCGGCTCCAGCTGGTACGGCTACGGCTTCGCGCTGTCGCTGCTCCTGTGCGTGACGGTCGGTCTGCTGCTGCTCAACCGCAAGCTCGACCGGCTCGAATACGAAACCTTCATGCTGCGGTAAACTCGACGCACACGCATTCCGCCGACCCGGCCACCAGGCCGGTGGCCGCAAGGATTTTCCGCATGACCCAAACCATCCTGTTCGTCGAAGACGACCTCGAACTCGCCGGGCTGATCGGCGGCTTCCTGCGCTCGTTCGAGTTCGACGTCGACCACGTCGCCGACGGCAACGATGTCATCGAGCGCGTCCGCACCGATCCACCGGCCCTGGTACTGCTCGACGTGATGCTGCCCGGCAAGGACGGTCTGACCATCTGCCGAGAATTGCGCGAGTTCTATACCGGCCCGGTGGTGATCCTGACTTCGCTCAACAGCGACATGAACCAGATCCTCGGCTTCGAGATCGGCGCATCGGACTACGTCGTCAAGACCACGCCACCGGCCGTGCTGCTGGCACGCATTCGCGCCCACCTGCGCAGCACGCCGGCCGTGCCGCTGACCGCCTCGCCGGCCGCTGCCGGAGAGCGCAGCACGCTGAACTTCGGCAAGCTCACCGTCGACCTACGCAACCGCACCGCCAACTACCAGGGCGAGCCGCTGGGGCTGTCGACCGGCGACTTCGACCTGCTGTGGGAACTTGCCAGCCACGCCGGCGAAATCCTCTCGCGCGATCACCTGCTGAAGAAGCTGCGCGGCATCGATTACGACGGACTCGACCGCAGCATCGACGTGGCGATCTCCCGGCTCCGGAAGAAGCTCGACGACGATCCGCACGAGCCGCGCAAGATCAAGACCATCCGCCACAAGGGTTATCTCTTCGCCACCGACATCTGGTGGCAGGAGTAGTGGCACGGACGGCTGCGCCGGCTTGCCACTGCGTCGGGCGCTCCTCGCAGCACCCCAAGGGCACTTCCTGCGGGGCGTCCTCATGGGCAGACAGCCCGGTCCGGCTGCTGCAGCGTGGCCTCCTTGTCGTGAACCGGCTCGCTCGTCCCGATACTTCATCGCGCGGCAAGCTGGCCCGGCCGATGCAGCAATGGCCGACCGCGCCTTGTGCAGCACGCCTCCCGTTTTAGGAACCCGATGCGCAAGCTCTTCCTGCGGTTCTACCTGACCGTCGTCATCTGCTTCCTTGGCGCAGCGCTGCTGGTCGGCTCGTTCTACAAGCACATGATCGAGCGCACCAACGAGCGCTATCTGACCGACATCTTCCAGTCGACGATCACCATCATCGAGGAAGAACTCGGCGACCTGCCGCAATCGCTGTGGCATGACGAAATCAGCCGGCTGCGCGGCACCCTGCCGGTGCCGGTACAGGTCGAAGCGCTCGATGCCTACGTGCTCAGCACGGACAACCGCGTCGCGCTCGCCTCCGGCGACATCATCCTCGTCGCCGACGCCGGCCTGTACCTGCACCGGATACCGAAGACCGACCTGATGGTCGTGCTCGGCCCGGTGTCCTACCTCGAGCAGCTCGACAACGTCTCGTGGCCGGACATCCTCGCGCTCGCGCTGATGTGTCTGGCGCTCGGCCTGCCGACCTGGCTGTGGCTGCGGCCGTTCTGGCGCGACCTGCTGGCGATGATCCGGCAGAGCCGCAAAGTCGGTACCGGCGACTTCAGCGTCCGCGTCTCGCTCGACGAAGCCTCGCCACTGGCGCCGCTCGGCGCAACATTCAACCGGATGGCGCACGACGTTGAAGAACTGTCGGCCAGCCGGCAGGCGATGATCGACGCGATCTCGCACGATCTGCGTACCCCGCTGGCCCGGCTGCGCTACCGGCTCGAAGCGCTGAAGGCCGGTGCCGCAACGCCCGACGTCGCCGCCGGCATGGAGCGCGACCTCGACAACATCGACGCGCTGATCGAGGAGTGGCTGACACTGCGCAGCCTCGAAGCCCGCAAGCTGACGATGGAACTGCAGCCGCTGGAAATCCTGCCGTGGCTGTCCCGCCAGCTCGACGAACTCAGTGTCGCCGGCAACGCCATTCCGCTGACCAACGCCACGCCGGTCAAGGCCCCCTGGCTCGCCGCCGACAGCTATTACCTGTCCCGTGCGCTCGGCAACCTCGTCAGCAACGCGCGCCGTTACGGCGGCGGCCGTGTCGAAGTGACACTGGCATGGGCCGATGGCGTGGCCCAGCTGATCGTCGACGACGACGGCCCCGGCATCCCCGAGGAAGCGCGGGCCCGGCTGGTCAAGGCGTTCGAACGGCTCGAAGGCAGCCGCAACCGCGACAGCGGCGGCTTCGGCCTCGGCCTCGCCATCGTGGCGATGATCATGCGCGGCCATGGCGGCGACGTGCGGATCGACGATTCGCCCCTCGGCGGCGCACGCCTCGTGCTCTCGTGGCCAACGACGCTGCGCGACGCCGGCAAGCTCTGACCGCCCGTACCACCACGTCGCGTACACGGCGTTACACGTCGCTACCAAGCGCGCATCGACCCTGTAAGCCAGTTTTTTGATAATCGCCTCCAACACAAGACGTGTTCTTCTTACTTGGAAACAGACAATCATGAAAAAACTGCTCGCCGTTCTCGTTGCTGGTGTGTTCGCTACCGCTGCTGCTGCCGGCATCGCTGCTGAAGCTTCGCCGGCTTCCAGCGTCAAGGCTGTGAAGGTTGAAAAGCACGCACACAAGAAGGGCGCGTCGGCTGCTTCGGCTGCACAAAAGGCTCAAGCCAAGAAGGCTGCCTCGACCGCTTCGGCTGCACAAAAGGCTCAAGCCAAGAAGGCTGCTTCGACCGCTTCGGCGGCACAAAAGGCTCAAGCCAAGAAGGCGGCTTCGACCGCTTCGGCTGCACAAAAGGCTCAAGCCAAGAAGGCTGCCTCGACCGCTTCGGCTGCACAAAAGGCCCAATCGAAGAAGGCTGCTTCGACCGCTTCGGCTGCACAAAAGGCTCAATCGAAGAAGGCTGCTTCGACCGCTTCGGCTGCACAAAAGGCTCAATCGAAGAAGGCTGCTTCGACCGCTTCGGCTGCACAAAAGGCTCAAGCCAAGAAGGCCGCTTCGGCTGCTTCGGCTGCACAAAAGGCTCAAGCCAAGAAGGCTGCTTCGACCGCTTCGGCTGCACAAAAGGCTCAAGCCAAGAAGGCTGCTTCGACCGCTTCGGCTGCACAAAAGGCTCAAGCCAAGAAGGCTGCTTCGACCGCTTCGGCTGCACAAAAGGCTCAATCGAAGAAGGCCGCTTCGGCTGCTTCGGCTGCACAAAAGGCTCAAGCCAAGAAGGCTGCTTCGACCGCTTCGGCTGCACAAAAGGCCCAAGCCAAGAAGGCCGCTTCGGCTGCTTCGGCTGCTGCTGCCAAGTAATCACTGGCTCGCTCAAGCACGAAAAAACGGGGACACTGTCCCCGTTTTTGCATTTCAGGATCGACCAACTTGCGTTACCTCGCTTCCCTGCTTCTGTCCGCCCTCAGCCTTGCCGCCCACGCCGACCCGGCCAGCGAGCGCAAGGCACTGTTCTTCGGTCGTGATGACCGGGTGGCGATCAGTGCACCCTACCCGGCGCCGTATGCGGCAATCGGCCAGCTGGAAACCCGCGCCGCCAGCACCTGTACCGCAACGCTGGTCGCGCCCGATCTGGCCGTCACCGCAGCCCACTGCTTCCTGATGGACAAGGGCAAGATCGACCCCGGCCAGTGGTTCAAGGCCGGTTTCCACAAAGGCAAGTATCAGGCCCGCTATCGCGTCGTCGACCAGGTTTTCCACCCGAAATTCCGGGCCGGCCTCGTCTACAAGGGCGACGATGTCTACATCGAGCCATCCGCCGCACGCTATGACATCGCCTGGATCAAGCTCGAGCGCGCCGATGGCGCCGCACCGGCCCCGATCCCGCTGTTCAAGGGCGACCGGCAGACGCTGACCACCGCGCTGAAGGACGCAGCCTATCGCGCCACGCAGGCAGGATTTGCCGAAGATCACGACGACATCCTGACCGCGCATCAGGGCTGCCAGATCACCAAGTTCCGCAGCAACAATACGCTCTACCACCGTTGCGACACGCTGTCCGGGGACTCGGGTTCGCCGCTGTTCATCGACACGCAATACGGCCCGCAGCTGATCGCGGTGCAAAGCTCGGCCCCGGACTGGTTCAACCGCAAGAAGGCCGACAACGTGGCCGTCACCGTCCTGCAGTTGCCGGAACGCCCCTAGACTGGCGCATCCGGCGGCGGTGCTTTACGCGCCCCCTCCCCGCTTGGCCTCGCTCGCCGGCCGGGTCGCTCCGCGACGTTTTCGGTACAATCGGTTGAATCGTATTCAAATCAAGCGAGCGGATCCGAGGCAAGGAACCCGGCGCGCAGCAACCGGAATGGACTGCAAGTCCATGAAGATTGCGGGCACCGAGGCACGCCGCACCGGATTCGCGCAGCCGCTTTGCTGATCGGAGTTTGTCGCGATGGATATCAAGCAATACATGCAGGATGTGGGCCGCAACGCCCGCGCCGCCAGCCGTGCCATGGCCAAGGCCAGCACCGGCGCCAAGAATGCCGCGCTGAATGCGATCGCCGATGCCGTCATCCGCGATACCAGCGCGCTGCTGGCCGCCAATGCGCAGGACATGGATCAGGCGCGTGCCGACGGTCTTGATGCCGCCTTGCTCGACCGGCTGCAACTGACCGACAAGACCATCGCGACCATGGCCGAAGGCCTGCGGCAGATCGCCACGCTGCCCGATCCGATCGGCAATATGGGCGACTTCAAGTACCGGCCGTCCGGCATCCAGGTCGGCAAGATGCGCGTGCCGCTCGGCGTGATCGGCATCATCTACGAAGCCCGTCCGAACGTCACCGCCGACGCCGCCGGCTTGTGCATCAAGTCCGGCAACGCGACGATCCTGCGCGGCGGCCGCGAGGCGTTCCACTGCAATCAGGCCATCGCCAAGCTGGTCAAGGAAGGCCTGGAAGTGGCCGGCCTGCCGGCCGCAGCGGTACAGATCATCGAGACGCCGGATCGTGCCGCCGTGGGCGAGCTGATCACGATGACCGAGTTCGTCGACGTGATCGTGCCGCGTGGCGGCAAGAGCCTGATCGCGCGGATCACCGCCGATGCCCGCGTCCCGGTGATCAAGCACCTCGACGGCATCTGCCACGTCTACATCGACGACGAAGCCGATCCGGAAAAGGCCATCCGTATCGCCGACAACGCCAAGACGCACCGCTACGCACCGTGCAATACGATGGAAACGCTGCTGGTCAACGCCACCGTCGCCGAACTGATCCTGCCGCCGCTGGCCGAGATCTACCGCGCCAAGGGCGTCGAGCTGCGTGGCTGCCCGGCGACGCGCGACATCCTGCCGGACGCGATTGCCGCCACCGAGGAAGACTGGCGCACCGAATACCTCGCACCGATCCTGTCGATCAGGGTCGTGGCCGATCTGGACGCAGCGATCGACCATATCAACACCTACGGCTCGCACCACACCGATGCGATCGTTACCGAGAACTACACCAAGTCGCGGCGCTTCCTGCGCGAGGTCGACTCGGCGTCGGTGATGGTCAACGCCTCGACGCGTTTTGCCGACGGCTTCGAGTACGGCCTCGGCGCCGAGATCGGCATCTCGACCGACAAGATCCACGCCCGCGGCCCGGTCGGCCTCGAAGGGCTGACCAGCGAGAAGTGGATCGTGCTCGGCGACGGCGAAATCCGCGCCTGAACCAGCACAACGCACCGGCCCGCCTTGCAGCGGGCCGTTTGCATTGAAGACACAATGAACACACTCGGCATTTACGGCGGCAGTTTCGATCCGGTCCACAACGGTCACCTTGCATTCGCACGCTGCCTGCGAGACACCTTTGCACTGCCCGAAGTGAGGCTGATCCCGACCGGTCTGCCCCCGCATCGCACCGCACTGCGCGTTTCGCCGCAACAGCGACTGGACTGGGTCCGGCTGGCGATCGCCGGAGAACCCGGCCTCGCCGTCGACGACCGCGAAGTGCGGCGTGAAGGCTACAGTTATACGATCGACACGCTGACCGCGCTGCAGGCCGAATACCCAGAGACATTGCTGGTGTGGCTGATCGGCGCCGATTCGCTCGCCGGGCTGGCTGGCTGGCACCGCTGGCGCGAGCTGCTCGACCTCGGTCATCTGGTCGTTGCGGCCCGGCCGGGCTTCGCATTCGACCGGTTATCCGCCGAAATCAGCCGTGAATATGCCAAGCGGCTGGTAACAGCCGCACCCGAAACGCTGGCTCGCGGTAAAATCAGCCAATTACCGAGTCCGCTGACGACGATTTCGTCGACCGAGCTGCGCGAAAAACTCGCGCGCGGCGAGAATGTATCGGCCCTGACGCCGATCGCCGACGAACTCTCCGCCAGCGGCCTCTACCGGACTACACCCTAGGAAGAACATGAACGAACTGACCCAAGCGATGCGCGACGTGGCCGTTGCGGCGCTCGAAGACATCAAGGGCAAGGACATCCTCGCCCTCGATACCACCGAACTGACCGAACTCTTCGACTGCATGGTCGTCTGTTCCGGCGATTCGAACCGCCAGGTACGCGCGCTCGCCAACAACGTCGCGGTCGAGCTCAAGGCCAAAGGCTACGATATCGTCGGTACCGAAGGCGAAGAAAGCGGCGACTGGGTACTGGTCGACGCCGGCGAACTGGTCGTGCACGTGATGCTGCCGGCAGTGCGCGATTACTACGATCTGGAACAGCTGTGGGGCGGCCAGAAGCCGACCTTCAACCCGCTCGGCAAGAGCTGGACCGCGGTCTGACTGCTGCAGCAGCATCCCCCGAAAAGCCCGGCCCAGCCGGGCTTTTTGCTGCCTGCTGTCAGCGCAAGGGGATGGAGAACGCTTCCCATATCCTTATAACCAGGCAATCTTTCTGCGCTGGTTTTATTACGGTAGATTCGGCCTTATTCCGTATTGTCCCGGCCCGTTGCGGGCCCGCCGTGGAGCACCATGAACCTTGTAAGTGAAGCGAGGCTGACTCACCTCAAGCAACTCGAAGCCGAGTCGATCCACATCATCCGCGAAGTCGCGGCCGAGTTCGACAACCCGGTGATGCTGTACTCGATCGGCAAGGACAGCGCGGTGATGCTGCATCTGGCCAAGAAGGCCTTCGCGCCGGGCAAACCGCCGTTCCCGCTGATGCACGTCGACACGACTTGGAAGTTCCGCGACATGTACGCGCTGCGCGACAAGCAGAAGGCCGAGGGCTGGAACCTGATCACCCACGTGAACGAGGAAGGCGTGAAGGCCGGCATCAACCCGTTCACCGCCGGCAGCGCCAAGCACACCGACGTGATGAAGACCGAGGGCCTGAAGCAGGCGCTGAACAAGTACGGCTTCGATGCCGCCTTCGGTGGCGCGCGTCGCGACGAGGAAAAAAGCCGCGCCAAGGAGCGCGTCTACAGCTTCCGCGACAAGAACCACCGCTGGGATCCGAAGAACCAGCGCCCCGAGCTGTGGAACATCTACAACTCGCGCATCGACAAGGGCGAATCGATCCGGGTGTTTCCGATCTCGAACTGGACCGAACTCGACATCTGGCAATACATCTATCTCGAGAACATCGAGATCGTCCCGCTGTACTACTCGGCCGAGCGTGAAGTAGTCGACTACAACGGCACGCTAGTGATGATCGACGACGAACGCATCCTGCAGTACCTGACGCCGGAACAGAAGGCGACGATCCGCAAGGAATGGGTACGCTTCCGCACGCTGGGCTGTTACCCGCTGACCGGCGCCGTGGTCTCGAAGGCGCAGACCTTGCCGGAAATCATCCAGGAAATGCTGCTGACCACCACGTCCGAACGCCAGGGCCGCGCCATCGACCACGATAGTGCCGGGTCGATGGAAAAGAAGAAAATGGAAGGCTATTTCTGAGCGGGGCCGTGCCGATGTTTGTCATTCTGGTTGAATACCTGCGGCCGCTGGATGAGATCGACGCGCTGGTGCCTGCGCACCGGGCCTTCCTCAAGACCCAGTACGATGCCGGCATCTTCCTGCTCTCGGGGCCGCAAGTGCCGCGCACCGGCGGGGTGATCCTCGCCCGTGGCCTGAACCGTGAAGCGCTCGAGGCGCTGACGCGGCAGGACCCGTTCCATCAGGCCGGCGCCGCACGCTACCAGATCATCGAATTCGCGCCCAACCTGTCCGCCGACGCCCTTTCCTTCCTGCGCGCCTGAGCCGCGGGATACCACTGGATCACACCATGTCCCACCAATCCGACCTGATCGCCAGCGACATCCTCGCTTACCTGAAGCAGCACGAGAACAAGGATCTGCTGCGTTTCATCACCTGCGGCAACGTCGACGACGGCAAATCGACGCTGATCGGCCGGCTACTGCACGATTCGAAACTGATCTTCGAAGACCATCTGGCCGCAATCAAGAAAGACAGCCAGAAGTACAACACCACCGACGAAGAGATCGATCTGGCACTGCTGGTCGACGGCCTGCAGGCCGAGCGCGAGCAGGGCATCACCATCGACGTCGCATATCGCTACTTCAGCACCGAAAAGCGCAAGTTCATCATCGCCGACTGCCCGGGCCACGAGCAGTACACCCGCAATATGGCGACCGGCGCATCGACCAGCGACCTTGCCATCATCCTGATCGATGCCCGCTACGGTGTGCAGACGCAGACGCGCCGCCACAGCTTCATCGTCTCGCTGCTCGGCATCAAGCACGTCATTGTTGCGGTCAACAAGATGGACCTGGTCGATTTCTCCGAAGCACGCTTCAACGAAATCAAGACCGACTACCTGAAGTTCGCCGAAGAACTGGCCATCGACGACATCCGCTTCGTGCCGATCTCGGCGCTGAAGGGCGACAACGTCGTCAACGCCTCGACCCGCGCACCGTGGTACGACGGCGCCACGCTGATGGGTCTGCTGGAAAGCGTCCAGGTCAGCAAGAACGCCAAACTCGACGCCTTCCGCCTGCCGGTGCAGTACGTCAACCGCCCCAACCTCGACTTCCGCGGCTTCTGCGGCACCATCGCCGCCGGCCATGTCGTACCGGGCGATGAAGTCGTCGCACTGCCCTCCGGCAAGACATCGAAGGTCAAAGCCATCGTCACCTTCGAGGGCGAACAGCCCGCCGCCTTCGCCGGCCAGGCGATCACACTGACGCTCGAAGACGAAATCGACGTCAGCCGTGGCGATCTGCTGGTACGCGCACAGGATGCGCAACCGCAAGTCGCCTCGGCGTTCAGCGCCCACATCGTGTGGATGAACGAAGCACCGCTGCTCGTCGGCAAGGAATACCAGTTCAAGCTCGCCGGCAAGAGCGTCTACGGCCGCGTCAGCCAGATTACTCACCGGATCGACGTCAACACGCTGGCGCAGACCGCCACCGATGCGCTGCAACTGAACGAAATTGCCCTCGTCACCCTCGAAACCAGCGCCCCGGTCGTCTTCGACCCCTACACCGCCTGCCGCGGCACCGGCTCGTTCATCATCATCGACCGGCTGTCCAACGCGACAGCGGGAGCCGGGATGATTGTCGAAGCAGCCGAATCCAAGGGCATCAGCAGCGATGCCGATGAGCTGGCAAGGTTGCGGGCGTTCGAGGTGGAGTTGAATGCGCTTGTGCGGAAGCATTTTCCGCACTGGGGAGTGAATGCCATTCAAGGGCTTTCAAAGTAAAGCATCGTTTCGAAACAAAAAGGCCATCCCTTCGGATGGCCTTTTTTGAAAAATCACATCAAATCGATAACCGGTTTATATGCCGGATACATTTCCAACGCCTTGGACATAAATCTCGGATTAGTCTGTTTAAGTACGTCAATCCACTGTTTTGCTTTTATTAAATCTCCCGACGCATAATCAATCATCGCCATTTTAAGCATCAAGAGCGGAAACGGCCTGAACTGCCACAATTGCAGTAACAGCACCTCCTTTTGCTCGCCGAACAAATTGTCAGCAACCAGATAATTGCTTAATGCCACATCCGACATGTAGTGCAACATCGGATGCATTCCTGCTTTACTCAGCTCACGTGTGGCGGCGATACGCTGGGCAGTTTCCTGAGGCGGAGTAAAATACTTCTCGAGCTTGCCCATCGCCAGCCACGCCCCGCCCCAAAACATCAAAACGAAAACCAGGAAAAAGAATGCCCATTGCCGATTGCTACCAAATGAAACAGTAGTACAACGGGATTGATCGACAAGACCCCATAAAAGGCAAAACGGCATCAAGAAAACCGTATACCACAACGGAAACTCGAGCAAGCTGTGGATCAGCACAGCGCCACTCAGAAATGCAACGAATGCGAACGCCGGATCATTTCTATTTTTCCAGATCGATCCCGCCACAGGAATCAGCATCGCCGTTACACACATCAATCCAGCAATTCCATATTCTGCCAGCACTTGCAGAATGAAATTGTGGCAATGACTAGTGACCCCTTCGTCGATGGTGACCGGAAACTGCCCATTGGACACTTGCTGCCATTGCTGAAAACCGTAATGCCCAAGTCCCCAGCCGAACCAGGGTTTCTCGGTAATCAGCATCCAAGCCTGGTGCCAATACTGTAGGCGTACGTTATGCGCACCTCCGATCTCCGTTCGTGCCAATGCATTGGCATTAGACCAGCCCATTTCAGCCACAAGCCACTGGCCACAAAATACACTCAGTCCAAACAACGCAATCCCACCCCAGATTTTCCGGTTAGCAGGCTGAAGTCGCATCAGCAAAACTGCCATCAAAATCCAGGCAGACAAGATCAGCAACATCGTTCGTGATGTGGTCAGTGACAGCGCCACCGCCATCGGCAATGCCAGCAAAAGGGCAACAAAGCCCGCAATTTTTTTGCGTAGCAATAACCAGAAAATGGATGCTGCACCAAACAATACGAAACTGGCAAAATTGTTGGCTTGCGCAAAATGGCCATTCACGATGCCCTGGCTTTGGTAAACCCAACCATCAAGCCACGCCGGCACGCCGGCAAACTGGATTATCCCGGCCGCTGCATTGCTAAGCGCACCGCAAACTGTTCCCAACGCAAATGCATCAAGGATGACCTCGCGCTGCGAAGCCAGATTTCGCCCGGCAATCCACATCAGCGCGGCCATTGCCATGACAATGGCCGCAGCGGCTCGCAGGTAATCATCACCTCGCCAGAGAGTCAAAAGGATCAGTCCGAGCCATCCGGACACTGCTGCTATCGGTAACGCAAGGCGCTTGTGCTTGAACAAAACCCAGACGACAAGCAAGCACGCAAGAAAGCCGGCCCAGCCATCGGCCGGCATCTCGCCGAGAAAAATCCCCGTAGGGACGGTCAGCAATAAAAACACAAGTAAAGTATTGACGATATGCAGCATGACTGGCTTTCGGACAGTAACAGTGGAAATAGAAAGTGCCCCAATTGGGGCACTTTCTACGATTCAAAGACCGATATGCTTGTTACTTGCAGAGCTTGGCAGTGATACAAGTACTATTGGAAGCAACAGCCCACTTCACGCCAGTGGCCGAGCTGAACTGCGGCTCTAGGATGTAGTTTTCACCGCTCAGGCCGTCTTGGGGCGTAGTAGACGAGCCCACAGCAGTAGCGGTAATCTTGCCATCAGCAGTCGAAATCGACTGCACGTACTTGCCAACTGCTGCAACCGTAGCCGAACCACCGGTGGTGTCGGCAGGAATTTCATTGCTGCCGCCGTCGCATGCATTGACGTCATTCGTATCGTTAATGCAAAGCTCGACGGCCGTCTTGATGGCCTGCGTCGATTGCATCACTTCGGTGAACTTCGCTTTCTTGGTGTAGTTCTGGTACGACGGAATCGCCACCGCAGCCAGAATACCGATGATCGCCACAACGATCATCAATTCGATCAGGGTGAAGCCCTGTTGCATCTTTTTCATTTGCTCTTCTCCAACTTCTTTGAAGGGATAGCCTGGGTGGCCACTTCACGCAGCCACTCGGCGCGTGCCAGTACATAAGCAAATGCTGTGCCAGCGGCTGGCACTTCGCACATTTCAGTACGCGGGCCTTGGTCCTAGGCCCGGTTTTCCGTATAATCCAGCCCGTTGCCGTTGTAGCTCAGTCGGTAGAGCAACTGATTCGTAATCAGTAGGTCGAGTGTTCGATTCACTTCAACGGCACCAAGTACATAAAAGGCCCGCAGCGATGCGGGCCTTTTGCTTTGCTGGCATCCCTAGCGCCTCAGCAAGTGACGCAAAACGTCACCTTGCTGACGCATGCCGTCGTGGCCGCCCATGCTGCGTCCAAAAACAAAGCCCGCAATCGCGGGCTTTGTGTCGACCGGGCGATCTGAAACGCCGTCAGACAGCCAGACCCGCCGGCTTGTGACCGGTGAGCAGGTAGTCCATCAATTCCTTCACCGGGCGGATGGCGCTGCCGAAGGGCAGGTTTTCCGAGCCGCGGAAGAACAGGCCCTGGTTGACCTCGCCGCGCACGGCGGCGGCGAGCTTGAGGTCGATGCAGAACTGGCCGATCTTGGCGAGACCGTCGCGGAAGCCGCAGACCGACAGGCAGTTCAGCGACTGGGTGCAGCGGCGCGGGTCGGCCTTGGCGTTGGCCTGGGCCTTGGCTTCCATCTTCAGGTACTTGGCGAGCCACGGCGTCTTCACGGCGCGGGCCGGCAGACCGGCGACCGACATGAATTCGACCACGTCGCTCTTCTGCGCACCGGCCAGCACGTTCTTGAAGTTGATGTGGGCGTCGCCTTCCTCGGTGACGGCAAACGCGGTGCCGAGCTGGACGGCGTTGGCGCCGCAGCCGAGCAGGTGCGCCACCTTGGCGTGGCTGTTGATACCGCCGGCGACGATCAGCGGGATCGGGTCGATTTCCAGTTTGGCGAACAGTTCATGTGTTTCGGCCAGCACGCGTTCGAATTCGAATTTTTCGTCATGCACGCCTTCGATCGTTGCCGCGCCGAGGTGGCCACCGGCATGGGCCGGATGTTCGATGACGATGGCGTCGGGCAGCTTGCCCTTTTTCATCCAGCGCTTGAGCACGACGTTGATGCCGCGGCTGTCCGACAGGATCGGGATCAGCGCCACGTTCGGGTGGTCGGCGGTCATCTCGGGCAGGTCGAGCGGCAGGCCGGCGCCCATGACGATGGCGTCAGCGCCGGATTCGCACGCCTGGCGTACGTATTGCGCATGAATGTCGACCGCCTTCATCACGTTGACGGCGACCATGCCGCGCCCCTGCGCGGTGTCCTTGGCCATGCGGATTTCGCGGTCGAGCGCGGTCAGGTTCAGCGCGTCGAGCGTGGCCTGGTCCTTGGTCGCTTCGCTTTGCGCCAGCAGATCCGGGTGGTGGTGACGAAGGTCGACCGATGCGATCGTACCGACGCCGCCCTCGGAGGCGACGGCGCCCGCGAGCTTGTGTGCCGAAACACCGACGCCCATGCCGCCCTGAACAATGGGCAGGAGCGTCTTTCCTTTGATAATCAGTGGTTTGAATTGATGTGCAAGCATGCCTGTATCCTAAATGGGTATGTTTGGGGTCGAGCCCTTTTTTTGGTGATGCAAGTTTGCGCTGGGACCTGGAAAGCGGCCTTGATCTGCATCAAGGCGCTCAGGACAGGGGCATGCGATGGCACGATTCACGCTCTGCATGCAAAGAAAAACCGGCCTCGCGGCCGGCTTTTCCTTGTGATTGCCCGTTGGTCGGGCAATCCGGGCTCAGGCGAGGTCGAAGCGGTCCGCGTTCATCACTTTGGTCCACGCGGCGACGAAATCGCGGACGAACTTCGTCTGCACATCGCTCGATGCATAGACCTCGGCCAGTGCGCGCAGCTGCGAGTTGGAGCCGAACACCAGATCGACCCGGGTCGCAGTCCACTTCGGGGCGCCGGTCCTGCGGTCGCGGCCTTCGAACACGTCGGCGGCCTCCGACACCGGCGTCCACACCGTGCCCATGTCGAGCAGGTTGACGAAGAAGTCGTTGCTCAGCGTGCCGACGCGCTCGGTGAACACGCCGTGCTTGCTGTCGCCGGCGTTGGCACCGAGCACCCGCAGCCCACCGATCAGCACCGTCATCTCCGGCGCGGTCAGCGTCAGCAGCTGGGCCTTGTCGATCAGCAGCTCCTCGGCCGATACGCTGAATTGCGCTTTCAGATAGTTGCGGAAACCGTCGGCCACCGGTTCGAGCGGCGCGAAGTTGGCGACATCGGTCTGTTCCTGCGACGCATCGGCACGTCCGGGCGAGAACGGCACGCTCACCGCTTGACCAGCGGCCTTGGCCGCCTGCTCGATCCCGGCACAGCCGGCCAGCACGATCAGGTCGGCCAGCGACACCTGCTTGCCGCCGGCCTGATTGAACGCCTGCCGGATGCCTTCGAGCGTCTGCAGCACCTTGGCCAGTTGCGCCGGCTGGTTGACCGCCCAGTCCTTCTGCGGTGCCAGCCGGATGCGCGCACCGTTGGCGCCGCCGCGCATGTCCGAACCGCGGAACGTCGACGCCGACGCCCAGGCCGTCGACACCAGCTCCGCAACCGACAAGCCCGACGCCAGTACCTTGGCCTTGAGCGCGGCGATATCCGCATCGTCGATCAGCGGGCCCTTGGCCGCCGGAATCGGGTCCTGCCACAGCAGCTCTTCGGCCGGCACTTCCGGGCCGAGATAGCGGGCGCGCGGCCCCATGTCGCGGTGGGTGAGCTTGAACCAGGCGCGGGCAAAGGCGTCGGCGAACTGGTCCGGGTTCTCCATGAAGCGGCGGGAGATCTTCTCGTACGCCGGATCGAAACGCAGCGACAGGTCGGTGGTCAGCATCGTCGGCACGCGTTTCTTCGACGAATCGAACGGATCCGGAATCGTCGCGCCGGCACCCTTGGCGGTCCACTGGTGCGCGCCAGCCGGACTCTTGGTCAGCTCCCATTCGTAGCCGAACAGGTTCCAGAAGAAGTTGTTGCTCCATTTGGTCGGCGTCGTCGTCCAGACGACTTCAAGGCCGCTGCCGATCGCATCGGCGCCCTTGCCGCTGCCGAAGCTGTTGTGCCAGCCCAGCCCCTGCGCTTCGAGGGCGGCAGCTTCGGGTTCGGCGCCGACGTGCGAAGCCGGGCCGGCGCCGTGGGTCTTGCCGAAGGTGTGGCCACCGGCGATCAGCGCGACGGTTTCCTCATCGTCCATCGCCATCCGGGCAAAGGTTTCGCGGATGTCGCGGGCCGCGGCCACCGGATCCGGGTTGCCGTTCGGGCCTTCCGGGTTCACGTAGATCAGCCCCATCTGTACCGCACCCAGCGGGTTTTCCAGATCGCGGTCGCCGCTGTAGCGCTTGTCGTCGAGCCAGGTTTTCTCGGCGCCCCAGTAGATGTCCTCGTCCGGCTCCCACACGTCGACACGGCCGCCGCCGAAACCGAAGGTCTTGAAACCCATGGTTTCCAGCGCGACGTTGCCGGCCAGCACCATCAGGTCGGCCCACGAAATCTGCTTGCCGTACTTCTGCTTGACCGGCCACAGCAGCCGGCGCGCCTTGTCGAGATTGACGTTGTCCGGCCAGCTGTTCAGCGGTGCGAAACGCTGGGTGCCGTGACCGGCGCCACCGCGGCCGTCGCCGACGCGATAGGTACCGGCACTGTGCCAGGCCATGCGGACCATCAGGCCACCGTAATGGCCGTAGTCGGCCGGCCACCAGTCCTGCGAATCGGTCATCAGCGCGGCGAGATCCTGCTTGAGCGCCTGATAGTCGAGCTGCTTGAAGGCCTCGGCATAGTTGAACGCAGGGTCCATCGGGTCGGACAAGGACGAATGCTGGTGCAGGATGCCGAGATTGAGCTGGTTGGGCCACCAGTCACGGTTCGACGGACCGCCGGTTCCCAGTCGGGTCTGCGCGCCGTGCATGAACGGGCACTGGCCCTGTGTGTTGACACTGCTAGTCATCATCTTTCTCCAACGGTTGCACTGATGGAATGAACGCCGCCACGGGTTGCCGGCCCATGGCGTGAAAGAGGCGCTCGCGGTTTGAACTGCGCCGTCGGCGCAGTTGTGCGCCGGGGCTGGCGGTCCGGTGGATCGGCTATGCCGGTAGACGGTCAAGGGAGCCGATCGAAGGTTTGGCCTGAACCGGCACCATCGCTGGCTGCCTTGTGCCTGACCGGGCCGGCCCCCGGTTGGATCGGATACGGGCCGACCGGTTCAGTACCAGCCGCTGTAGTGGGCCCACAGGTCGACCCATTCGATCAATCGTTTCATCGTGTGCTCCTTGTCAGGAACTGACCCTGATTATTGTCAACAGCCATGGCTTGTTGAAATAGAATATTCATTCGCTATGGATAGCCAGCCGCTATCCCTCTGTGTGTTAGTCGATGCGCCCGGCGCGGACAAGCACGGCCAGCAGGTATGATGGAAAGACCCTTCCCTGCTATCCGCCAGCCACCACGCCGATGTCGCCGCGCACTCTCCTCATTCGCCTGCTCCCCGGTCTGCCCGAACTCGTGCACTACCCTCGCCGGCACTGGCGCGCCGACGTCCAGGCCGGGTTGTCGGTCGCCGCGGTCGCACTGCCGGTCGGCGTCGCCTACGCCCAGCTCGCCGGTTTCAGCCCCATCGTCGGGCTGTACAGCACCATCCTGCCGATGATCGTCTACGCACTGATGGGCTCGTCACGCCAGCTCGTCGTCGGCCCGGACGCGGCGACCTGCGCGATGATCGCCGCAACGCTGATGCCGCTGGCTGCGCCCGGCAGCGAGGCATACATGGGACTGGCGGTCAGCCTGACGCTGATGGCCGGGCTGTTCTGCATGCTCGCCAGCCGCTTCCGGCTCGGCTTTCTTGCCGACTTCCTGTCTCGTCCGATCCTCGCGGGCCTGCTCAACGGCGTGGCAATCAACATCATCATCGGCCAGCTCGGCAAGGTTTCGGGACTGACGCTGACCGGCAAGGACGTGATCGGCCAGCTGCTGTCGCTGCTCGAACAGCTCGGCCGCATCCACTGGCCTACACTGCTGCTGGCGCTGGCGACGATCGCCGTCTACTTCATCGTCAAATACCGGGTACCGCGCGGACCGGCTGCGCTGGTCGCAATGGCCGGCGCCACGCTGGCGTCGGGCCTGTTCACGCTGTCGCAGTACGGCATCGCCGTGGTCGGGCCGCTGCCGTCGGGGCTGCCGCGGCTGGTCTGGCCGTCGCTGCCGCACGAGGCACTCGGCACGCTGGTACCGGCCGCTGCGGCACTGGCGCTGATTTCGTTCAGCAGCGCCATGCTCACCGGTCGCAGCTTTGCCGCGAAGAACGGCTACGACATCGACGCCAACCGCGAATTCATGGCGCTCGGCGCCGCCGACGTCGCCTCGGCACTGAGCCAGGGCTTCGCGATCAGCGGCGCCGATTCGCGTACCGCGGTCAACGACGCCGCCGGCGGCCAGACGCGGATGGTATCGATCGTCGGCGCCGGTGCGCTGCTGCTGGTGCTGCTGGTGCTGACCAAGCCGCTGGCCGTGCTGCCGATCGCCGCGCTCGGCGCGATCCTGATCGCATCGGCGATCGGGCTGATGGACCTGCGCGGGTTGATCGCACTGCGCCGCTACAGCCGCGCCGAATTCAACATCGCGCTGGCGACGCTGAGCGGCGTCGTCATCATCGGCGTGATGCCGGGCATCCTGATGGCGGTCGGGCTGGCGCTGCTGCGCTTCCTCGCCCAGGTCGCCCGGCCGAGCGACCAGCTGTTCGGCCGGATCGGCGACCGCGACGGCTTTTACGAGCTGGCCCACTACCCGGAAGCGAAACCGGTACCGGGGCTGCTGATCTACCGCTTCGAATCGCCGCTGACCTTCTTCAATGCCGACTTCTTCCGCCAGCGACTGCAGGCGCTGGTGCACGAGCAGCAGCCACGCTGGGTCGTCATCGATGCGGTGTCGATCGGCGATGTCGACCTGACCGGGGCGATGGCGGTGCGCTCACTGCAGAAGCAGCTGGCCGAACACGGCATCGTGCTGGCACTGGCCGGCCGCACCGCGCAGATGCTCGAATGGCTGCGCCAGCGCGGCATCGCGGTCGAAAGTACCGGCATCCGCTTCTATCCGTCGCGGCACGCGGCGCTGGCGGCGTATTGCGCCGAAACCGGCTGCAGCGCCTGAACGCTCAGTCGTTGCGCACGCAGAAGCGGGGAAAGCGTTCGGCCAGCGCCGCCGTTGTCGCGGCGGAGGGATAGCCGGCCGGTAGTGGCTGGCTGCCGAGCAGCGGTGATGCCGTGCCCTGCGGCCGGAAGCGCTGCAGCGCGTAATCCTGCACGCCAAGGCCGGCGAGCGTCTCACCCAGTGCCAACAGCGCCGCTTCGTCATGCAGCTGCGGGTGGATGGTCGTCCGGCATTCGAACGCAACGCCCGAACCGATCACCTGCTGCAGCGACGCAAGCGCCGGGTCGCCGCTGCGCGGGACCAGCGTCACGTTGAGATAGTCGGCAAAGCCGGTCTTGACGTCGAAGCCGACCCAGTCGAGGTAAGGCAGGCAATGCGCCAGCCGCGCCGGGTAGGCACCGCCGGTGTGCAGCGCCGCCTTGAAGCCCATCGCCTTCACATCGCGCAACATCGCCGGCAGATGCTTTTCGGCCAGCGGCTCGCCACCACAGAACACCACCGCATCCAGGAGGCCGCGGCGCTGTTCGAGCCAGCCGAGCAGCTCGGCCCAGACCGGTACGCCGGGCACCGTTTCGCGCTTCTGCAGATGCGGGTTGTGGCAGTAGTGGCAGCGCCACGGGCAACCGGACAGGAAAACGACGCAGGCCAGCTGGCCCGGGTAATCACAACTAGAAAAAGACACGAACCCGCCGATCTTCGGCGGGTTCGGCAGATCGCGGCTCTGATGCGCGATCCCGGGCGCGACCTCAGCCACGGCCCGGCTCGTTGAAGAAGGTTCGCTCGGCAAACTCGCCCTGCTTGCCGGTGTTGAAGCTCGTCACCGGGCGGTGATAGCCCATCACCCGGGTCCAGATTTCGCAGCGGGTGCGTTCTTCGTCACGCAGTTGCACCTCGGCGGTGGCGAGCTGGGGCTGGATCGAGAGGTCGGTCATGATGTTCTTCCTTTTTATTGATGGTGATGGGCCAACCGGGAGGCTGGCCACGGATTTACTTGCAGCAGGCGGCCTGCTTCTTGGCCAGCAGTTCCGCGTCGCACTTCGGGCAGAACTCGTGGTGGCCGGCGAGGTAGCCGTGGGTCGGGCAGACCGAGAACGTCGGCGTCACGGTCAGGTACGGCAGGCGGAAACTCGACAGCGACTTCTTCACCAGCGCCTTGCACGCCGCGGCGCTCGATACCGCCTCGTTCATGTACAGGTGCAGCACGGTGCCGCCGGTGTACTTGCGCTGCAGCTCGTCCTGACGGCTCAGCGCTTCGAACGGGTCGTCGGTGAAACCGACCGGCAGCTGGCTGGAGTTGGTGTAATAGGGCTGGCTTTCGCTACCGGCCTGGATGATGTCCGGATAGCGCTTCCTGTCCTCGCGGGCGAAGCGGTAGGTCGTGCCTTCGGCCGGCGTCGCTTCGAGGTTGTACAGGTGGCCGGTTTCTTCCTGGAACTCGGTCATCCGCGCACGGATGTGGTCGAGCAGCTTTACCGCCATCGCATGGCCGCGCGGATCGGTAATGTCGAACGCATCGCCGCTGAAGTTGCGGATCATTTCGTTGATGCCGTTCACACCCAGCGTGCTGAAGTGGTTGCGCAAGGTGCCGAGGTAGCGCTTGGTGTACGGGTACAGGCCGTTGTCGATCAGCCGCTGGATCACCTTGCGCTTGAGTTCGAGCGAGGTCTTGCCGATCTCCATCAGCGCGTCGATGCGGGCGTACAGGCCGGCCTCGTCGCCGCGGAATTCATGGCCGAGGCGGGCGCAGTTGATCGTCACCACGCCGAGCGAGCCGGTCTGCTCGGCCGAGCCGAACAGGCCGTTGCCGCGCTTCAGCAATTCGCGCAGGTCGAGCTGCAGCCGGCAGCACATCGAGCGCACCATGTTCGGCTGCAGCTCGGAATTGAGGAAGTTCTGGAAATACGGCAGGCCGTACTTGGCGGTCATCTCGAACAGGATGTCGGTGTTCGGGTGATCCCAGTCGAAATCCGGTGTGATGTTGTACGTCGGGATCGGGAAGGTGAACGCGCGGCCCTTCGCGTCGCCTTCCATCATCACTTCGATGTAGGCGCGGTTGATCATCTCCATCTCGGCCTGCAGGTCACCGTAGGCGAACGGCATTTCCTTGCCGCCGATATAGGGGATCTGTTCCTTCAGGTCGTCCGGGCACACCCAGTCGAAGGTCAGGTTGGTGAACGGCGTCTGCGTGCCCCAGCGGCTCGGCACGTTCAGGTTGTAGATCAGCTCCTGGATGTGCTGCTTCACTTCCTCGTACGACAGATTGTCGACGCGGATGAACGGCGCCATATAGGTATCGAACGACGAGAACGCCTGCGCGCCGGCCCACTCGTTCTGCAGGGTGCCGAGGAAGTTGACGATCTGGCCGACCGCGCTGCTCATGTGCTTCGGCGGCGTCGCTTCGACCTTGCCCGGCACGCCGTTGAAGCCTTCGGTCAGCAGCACGCGCAGCGACCAGCCGGCGCAGTAGCCGGCGAGCATGTCCAGATCGTGGACGTGGATCGCGCCCGAGCGGTGTGCCTCGCCGACTTCGGGCGGGTAGACATGGTTGAGCCAGTAATTGGCGATGACCTTGCCGCTGGTGTTGAGGATCAGCCCGCCGAGGCTGTAGCCCTGATTGGCGTTGGCGTTGACGCGCCAGTCCGAGCGGTCGAGGTATTCGTTGATGCTGGCGCCGACGTCGACGACGGTGCGGGTGTCGGCACGCAGGCGCGAATGCGCTTCGCGGTAGGCGATGTAGGCACGCGCGGTCTTCAGGTGGCCTGCGGCGAGCAGGGTTTCCTCGACCGCATCCTGGATCGTTTCGATCGCCGGCGTCGCGTCGGCCGGCAGGTGGTTGAGCACGGTCACCGACAGCGCGTGCGCCCAGTCGGTATCGAACTCGCCGCTGGCACGGCCGGCGGCGGCAAGGGCACGGCCGATTTTCTCGGCGTCGAAAGCAACGATGCGGCCATCGCGCTTGATCACGTACTGGGGGGTAGCAGTCATCGGGCTTATCAACTTTTTATCAACAATTTATCAACATATGGTGCATATGCTGCGAATGGACACAATATATTGTGTTCAAACCGCTGCCGCTGCCCCAAGTCGGCACGGCTTGACCGAGGTCAAACACCGTCCCGGTGGACCTTGCCGATCCCCTGCAAATGGCCGATACCGCCGCCACTTCGGCGTATGCTCTGTGACTAATGCCGGACGCGCCCGACGCGACCTCGCTAGAATGTAATCGGCCGTTCTGGACTACACGCTGGATACCCCATGGACACGCAAGTCATCCGCATTCACCGGCACGGCGATCCCGACGTGCTGCAGCTGGAAACCGTTACGCTGGGCAGCCCCGGCGCCGGCGAGGTGCTGATCCGCCAGACCGCGATCGGCGTCAATTTCATCGACACCTACCACCGCAGCGGCCTCTACCCTTTGCCGATGCCGTCCGGGCTGGGTCAGGAAGCGTGCGGCGTAGTCGAAGCCGTCGGCGACGGCGTGAAGGAATTCCGCCCGGGCGACCGCGTCGCCTACGCCGGCGGCACGCCGGGTGCGTACGCGCAGCACCGGATCGTGCCGGCCGCCAAGCTCGTGCCGGTGCCCGAAGCGATCAGCGACGACATTGCCGCCGGCACGCTGCTGCGCGGCATGACCGCGCAATACCTGCTGAAACGCACTTTCCCGGTCAAGGCCGGCATGACGGTGCTGATCCACGCCGCCGCCGGCGGCGTCGGCCAGATTGCCTGCCAGTGGGCGCGCGCGCTGGGCGCAACCGTGATCGGCACCGCCGGCGGTGCCGAAAAATGCGCGCTGGCCAGCCGCTGGTGCGATCACGTCATCGATTACCGGGTCGACGATTTCGCCGCACGGGTCAGCGAGATCACCGGTGGCGCCGGTGTGCCGGTCGTCTACGACGGCGTCGGTGCGGTCACGTTCGACGGCTCGCTCGACAGCCTCAGCCCGCGCGGCATGCTGGTGTCGTTCGGCAACGCCTCGGGCGCGGTGCCGCCGTTCTCGCCGAACCTGCTGGCGCAGAAAGGCTCGCTGTTCCTGACCCGGCCGACACTGGGCCACTACACCGCCACGCGCGACGAACTGCTCGACACCGCCGAGGACTATTTCACCGCCGTCGCCCGCGGCCACGTTGTCGCCGACATCGGCCAGCGTTTCGCACTCGCCGACGTGGCGCTGGCGCACCGCGAACTCGAAGCGCGCCGCACCACCGGCTCGACCTTGCTGGCTCCCTGAGCGATGCAGCCGGTCCACCTCGTTTATCTGCACGGATTCCTCTCCAGCCCTTTCTCGCAAAAGGCACAGGACACCGCGGTCTGGATGGCCGAGCAGCGGCTGGCCGACTATTTCCACTGCCCGCAATTGCCAATGGCGCCGGAGGGCGCCCGCGAGGCGCTGGAGAGCGCGATCACACGACTGCACGGCGCACCGTTCTGCCTGATCGGCAGCTCGCTCGGCGGCTACTTCGCCACCTGGGCCGCCGAGGAGTACGGCAGCCGCGCGATCCTCGTGAATCCGGCCATCCGGCCCTACGAGTTGCTCAAGGACCACCTCGGCCCGCAACGCAACTACCAGACCGGCGAGTATCACGTGATCGACGCGTCGTTTGCGCCTACGCTGAAATCGCTCGAACGTGACGTCAGCGATCCGCGCCGCTACTGGCTGCTGGCGCAGACCGGCGACGAGGTGCTCGACTATCGTGAAGCGGTCGACAAATACGCAGGTTGCCGTCAAACCGTCATCGACGGCGGCGACCATAGCTTCCAGAACTACCCGGACTGGCTGCCCGCCATCTGGGACTTTGCACAAGGACAAGCATGACCACACCGCAATCGGGCATCCTGCCGCTCGCCTCGTCCCACGCCTATTTCGTCCTGCTGCGCCGCCGTCTGGGCCGACGCATCGATGCCAAGAGCCGTGAATGCCTGGCGAACCTGCAGGCCCGACTGGCGGCGCAGGACTGCCTCGGCGTCGTCGCCTTCGGTGCCGACGCGTTCGGCGACGTCTTCGACGGCCCGCGCCCGGCCGAATTGCGCGCATTCCCGCGCATTCCCGGTGCCGTTCATGCCGCCCCGGCCAGCGATGCCGACGTGCTGATCCATCTGCGCGGCGAGCATCAGGACCGGCTGTTCGACCTGGCCGACGCCTGTGTCGATGCCCTGTCGGGCTGGCTCGAGCCGGTCGAGAACGTTGCCGCGTTCCGCCGCGCCGAAGGTCGCGACCTGACCGGCTTTGTCGACGGCACCGAAAACCCGGATGCCGACGAGCGCCCGACCGTCGCGCTGGTGGCCGACGGCGACTGGGCCGGTGGCAGCTACATCCACACCCAGCGCTACGTGCACCGCCTCGATACGTGGCAGAAGCTGCCGGTCAAGCAGCAGGAAGCCGTGATGGGCCGCACCAAGGCGGACGACGAAGAGCTCGACGACGAGGAAAAACCCGCGACCGCGCACATCAGCCGCGTGGTGATCGAGGAAAACGGCGAAGAGCTGGCGATCCTGCGCCACTCGCTGCCCTACGGCACCCCGGGCGGCGAACGCGGGCTGTACTTCGCCAGCTACTGCCACACGCCGGTGATCTTCGAGAAAATGCTGGCGCGGATGATCTCGCCGACCAGCGACGGGCGCGTCGACCACCTGCTCAACTACACCCGCGCGGTCAGCGGCGGTGCATTCTTCGCCCCGAGCCGGGAAAAACTCGCCATGCTGGGCTGATCCCGGCATCGACGCAGGACGAAAAAAAACCCTCGCATCGCGAGGGCTTTTTTTCTGCCTGACTGCGCATCCGGTCAGAACAGGCGTTCGGCGTACAGCGGCAGCGGAAACACCGGCTGCCACGCAGCCTTGCCGTGCTTGGCCAGTTCGTCGGGACTGCGCTCGCAAATCCCGGCCAGCGTCGGCCAGAAACGGTCATTGCCACCAGCCAGCCGTGCCACCTCGCTCGACAGGCAGAACATTGGCCGTTCGGCAACGCGTGCCGCCATGGCCGCCGGATCCGCGTTGCCCTTGCCGGTCGACTTGATGAAGACCGGCACTTCGCCGCGCACGCGGTATTGCGCCGGCGTGAGCTTGAACGCGAAGCGGAAATCGCCATTGGTCGCGCCGGTCGTGCGGAAATAGCTCTGGTCGAACACGCCCTTGCGGTAGAACACCGACGTCAGCGACGGCTTGTGGTCGCCGACCACGATAACGGTCAGCGGCCGCTTGCGCTTCTTCGCGCGTTTTTCCAGTTCGGCGACAAAGCCGCGCATTTCCTTCACCGCTGCCGCCAGCCGGGTCCGGTAATCGGTCTCGCCGTCGTCGCTGCTGCGGTAGGCGCCGTGCGTCATCACCGTCACCAGAAACATGAACTGCTTCTTTTTCGGCGGCTGTGCCGCGTACACGTCGAGCGCGCGCTGGTACAGCAGCGCGTCGGACGGCCAGGTCCGGGTATGCCAGGCCATCGTTTCGACGAAATGCTGTTCGTCGAAACCGAAATGCTTGTAGACGGTATCGCGCTTCCAGAACGAGCCGTAGAAATTGTGGATGCCGGCGGTATGGTAGCCGGCGCCGCGGAAGCGCGAGACCAGCGACTCGGCACCGTCGCGGTAGTCCGGGCCGAAGTTCTGGTAATCGACGCCGGGCAGCACCTGCGACGACAGGCCAGCCAGCAGCTCGAACTCGGCCTCCGACGTCCCGCCGCCATAGACCGGGCTGATCGCGTTCGACTCGGCGAAGCCCTGTTTGGTCAATTCGGCGATCGGCGTACGGAAGCGGTCATCGGTGGTGGTGAAGCACGCCTCGCACAGGATCAGCGCGACGTCGGGCTCGGGCGCAGGATCGAGCACGGCCGGCGGATTGTCGTAGAACGCATGCGGGCCGCGCTGCGGCAGCTTGATGCTTTCGGCGGTGAAGTACAGATGCGCGAAGATGCCGTTCTGCTTGGCGTTTTCGTTGAAGTTGTACGACAGGTAGTGGGCGTTGAAGACGTCGCTGAGCACGGTGTTGACGGCCTTGCCGGCCGCGCCGGAGTCGGCCAGCCGCAGCCCGAGCATCGCCGGCAGCACGAGGCCGGCCGCCAGCCGCCACCACGAGAAGCGCGGCCGTTTCCACACGCCGATGGCCAGCGCGACGACAAGCAGCGTCGCGAATGCGGCCATTTCCCAGCCGAGGTAACTCGACAGCGATGCGCCTTGCGAGACTTCGAGCACGTCGCGCGCAACCAGCGTTTCGCCGGTCAGCGACTCCTTGGCCCAGTTGGCGTGGGTCAGGAAACCCTCGAGGCCGATGACGACGCCGACCGATGCCCAGCGGTTGAGCACGATCGCGAAGGTCAGGTAGACCAGCAGCGAAAACAGCACCCGTGCCGGTGAATACGCGCTGTCGACCAGCAGGCGACCGGCCAGCAGCAGCGCATACGGCCCCGCCAGTACCGCCAGTTTGAGTCCCCAGTACCGAAGTCTTGCTACTTGCATATGCTTTCCCGCGATCGCCCGCGAAGGCGATGCATTACTCCGCCTTGCGGCGGCCGAACGCAAAAAAGCCAGTCTTTCGACTGGCTTTTTTGGTGAAACTGGTGGGCTGTGAGTGGCTCGAACACTCGACCTACGGATTAAGAGTCCGCTGCTCTACCAACTGAGCTAACAGCCCGAGAGCGGCAACTATATAGAACCAATTGCCAGCTTGTCAAGTAATGGATGGTGGGTCGTGCGGGACTCGAACCTGCGACCAACGGATTAAAAGTCCGCTGCTCTACCAACTGAGCTAACGACCCTTCCAAAACAAGACGCGCATCTTAATCAGCCCAGCGCAGGCTGTCAAGCCCGAAACCGGAAAAAGCGGCTGCGCCGCCGCGCCGATGCCACGGCAATATGCCGCTGTATGGCAATACTCACATCGGGCTACACTTTGACGCAGTCCAATACCCGTCCCCACCAGGAGCTTCATCATGCGTCTTCTGCATACCATGCTGCGCGTCGGCGATCTCGATCGCGCCCTTGTTTTCTATACCGAAGTACTGGGCATGCGCCTGCTGCGGCGGCAGGACTATCCGGAAGGCCGCTTCACGCTCGCCTTCGTCGGTTACGGCGACGAGTCCGATACCGCCGTGCTCGAGCTCACCCACAACTGGGATACAAATCGTTACGAGCTCGGGAACGCTTACGGGCACATCGCGATCGAAACCGACGACATCGTTGCCACCTGTGAGGCCGTACGTCTCAAGGGCGGCAAGGTCGTGCGCGAACCGGGACCGATGAAGCACGGCACCACCGTGATTGCCTTCGTCGAAGACCCGGACGGCTACAAGATCGAGTTCATCCAGAAGCACACCCAGTAACGCGGCCCGCGGCCGCACTCACCGACCGGACGACATGAAACGATTTCTTCCCCTGTTGCTGGCCATGTTGCCGGCGCTGGCCCATGCCGCCGACTTCGATGGCGCCCAGCTCGGCCTCGTCTGGGCGCTGCCCTTCGTCGGCATCCTGCTGTCGATCGCGCTGTTCCCGCTGCTGGCACCGCATTTCTGGCATTCGCACTTCGGCAAGATCGCCGGGTTCTGGGCACTGGCCTTTCTGGTGCCGTTTGCCGTGGTCTTCGGCCCCGGCAATGCCGGCGCGGTGATCGCGCATGCGCTGATCGACGAGTACATCCCCTTCATCCTGCTGCTGTTCGCGCTTTACACGGTGTCGGGCGGGATCCTGGTCTGGGGCAATCTGCACGGCTCGCCGAAGGTCAACACGGCCATCCTCGCGCTGGGCACCGTCTGTGCGTCGATCATGGGGACGACCGGCGCGGCCATGCTGCTGATCCGGCCGCTGCTGAAGGCCAACGACAACCGCAAGCACAACGTCCACGTCGTGGTGTTCTTCATCTTCCTCGTCGCCAACATCGGCGGCGGGCTAACACCGATCGGCGATCCGCCGCTGTTCCTCGGCTTTTTGAAGGGCATCAGCTTCTTCTGGACGCTCCAGCACATGCTGCCGCTGGTGGCGCTGAATTCGGCAATCCTGCTGACGCTGTTCTACTTCATCGACCGCCATTTCTACAGCAAGGAAGACGAGGTCAAGGCGGTCGACCCGACCCCCGACTCGCGGCTCAAGCTGTTCGGCAAGTTCAACTTCTTCCTGATCGCCGCCGTCGTCGCCGCCGTGGTGATGTCGGGCGTGTGGAAGCCGGGGATCGATTTCCACGTGCTCGGTACCGAGGTCGGCCTGCAGGACATCGTTCGCGACGTGCTGCTGATCGTCATCGCGCTGGTGTCGCTGAAGTTCACGCCCAAGCAGGTCCGCGCCGGCAACGACTTCAACTGGGATCCGATCCTTGAAGTTGCCAAGCTGTTTGTCGGCATCTTCCTGGCGATGGCACCGGCGATCGCGATCCTGCGCGCCGGCGAGGCCGGCCAGCTGGCGTCGCTGGTACGGCTGGTCAGCGCCCCGGGCGGCGCACCGATCGATTCGATGTACTTCTGGATGACCGGCATCCTGTCGAGCTTCCTCGACAACGCGCCGACCTATCTGGTGTTCTTCAATCTCGCCCACGGCGACGCGGCGCACATGATGGGCCCGATGGCATCGACGCTGCTGGCGATCTCGGCCGGTGCGGTGTTCATGGGTGCGATGACCTACATCGGCAACGCGCCGAACTTCATGGTCAAGGCGGTCGCCGAAGACCGTGGCGTGAAGATGCCGAGCTTCTTCGGCTACATGGCCTGGTCGATCGCCATCCTCCTCCCCTGCTTCGTGATCACTTCGCTGGTGTTCTTCCACTACTGATCGCGATCGGTGAAATACCCGCCAGCCTTGCTGGCGGGTACTTTTCACTGTCTCCGGCATTCCGCCGAACTTAGAACTATTCCCACTTGTCATTACAGGACGAACGGTAGAAGCTGTTTACTACGTCGTCCGCACGCCTTCCTGCGTATTGACACAGCGGCATCGATCCTTGACCTCCGTCATAGGGTCGCAAACGCGACGGCATATACTTGTTTGCAATCGTTGGTACCAGTACACGGTGTGCCAACGCTCCGTTTTCTATCCGCACTAGAGGTGAACACGTGGCTCAACAACCGCTTTCCCAAGACCTCCTCGACAAGATGCACCGCTACTGGCAGGCCGCAAACTACCTGTCGGTCGGTCAGATCTACCTGCTGGAAAATCCGCTGCTGAAGCAGCCGCTGGAGCGCAAGCACATCAAGCCCCGTCTGCTGGGGCACTGGGGCACGACGCCGGGCCTGAACTTCATCTACGTTCACGCCAACCGCCTGATCAAAGACCGTGACCTGAAAATGATCTACATCACCGGTCCTGGCCACGGCGGCCCGGGTCTGGTGGCCAATACCTGGCTGGAAGGCAGCTACGAAGAGTTCTACCCGAGCATCGACCGCACCGAAGGCGGCATGCAACGGCTGTTCAAGCAGTTCTCGTTCCCGCGCGGCATCCCGTCGCACGTTGCGCCGGAAACCCCGGGCTCGATGCACGAAGGCGGTGAACTCGGTTATTCGGTCTCGCACGCCTACGGCGCTGCGTTCGACAATCCGGATCAGGTCGTCCTCGCCGTGGTCGGCGACGGCGAAGCCGAAACCGGCCCGCTGGCCGCCAGCTGGCACTCGAACAAATACCTGCATCCGGTCAACGACGGTTTCGTCCTGCCGATCCTGCACCTGAACGGCTACAAGATCGCCAACCCGACCGTGCTGGCACGGCTGTCGAAGGAAGAGATCACCAAGCTGTTCGAAGGCTACGGCTACAAGCCGCACTTCGTCGAACTGAAGCACGAAACCTTCAACGACAAGCAAGCCACCTTCCACGACATCCACCAGAAGATGGCGGCCACGATGGACGCCTGCCTGGACGAGCTGAACGCGATCCGCGAAGCCGCCAAGGCCGAAATCGCTGCCGGCAAGCCGATCACCCGCCCGCAATGGCCGATGATCGTGATGCGCACGCCGAAGGGCTGGACCGGTCCGAAGGAAATCAAGGGCAAGAAGGTCGAGGACTACTGGCGCAGCCACCAGGTGCCGTTCTCGGACATCGACGCCGAAAACGTCCACAACCTGGAAAACTGGCTCAAGTCGTACGAACCGGAAACCCTGTTCAACGCCGACGGCACCGTCAAGGCAGAACTGACCGAGATCGCGCCGAAGGGCCTGCACCGCATGGGTTCGAACCCGGTCGTCCACGGCCAGGCGTCGAAAGACCTGCGCATGCCGGACTTCCGCAACTACGAAGTCAAGTTCGAGAAGCCGGGCACCGTCAACGCCGAAGCCACCCGTGAAATGGGCAAGCTGCTGCGCGACGTGATGAAGGAAAACGAAGAGCAGCGCAACTTCCGCATCGTCGGCCCGGACGAAACCGCGTCGAACCGCTGGAACAACGTGTTCGAGGAAACCGGCAAGACCTGGTTCGCCGACTACCTGCCGGAAGACGAACACAACGACACGCTGTCGCAAGACGGTCGCGTGATGGAAATCCTCTCCGAGCACACCTGCCAGGGCTGGCTCGAAGGCTACAACCTCACCGGTCGCCACGGCTTCTTCAGCTGCTACGAAGCGTTCATCCACGTCGTCGACTCGATGTTCAACCAGCACGCCAAGTGGCTGAAGACCACCCGCCACATCAACTGGCGCAAACCGCTGCCGTCGCTGAACTACCTGCTGACCAGTCACGTCTGGCGTCAGGACCACAACGGCTTCTCGCACCAGGATCCGGGCTTCATCGACCACGTCGTCAACAAGCGTGCCGAAGTCATCCGTGTCTACCTGCCGCCGGACGCCAACACCCTGCTGTCGGTGACCGACCACTGCCTGCGTTCGCGCCACTACGTGAACGTCGTCGTGGCCGGCAAGCAGCCCGCGCTGCAGTACCTGACCATGGACCAGGCGATCAAGCACTGCACCAAGGGTCTGGGCATCTGGGACTGGGCATCGAACGACGACGGCGGCGAGCCGGACGTGGTGATGGCCTGCGCCGGTGAAATCCCGACCATGGAAGCACTGGCCGCGACCGACCTGCTGCGCCAGCACTTCCCGGACCTGAAGATCCGCTTCGTCAACGTCGTCGACCTGATGACGCTGCAGCCGAAGGAAGAACACCCGCACGGCCTGTCGAACCGCGAGTTCGACTCGATCTTCACCGCCGACAAGCCGGTCATGTTCGCCTTCCACGGCTACCCGTGGCTGATCCACCGCCTGTGCTACCGTCGCAACGGTCATGCCAACATCCATGCCCGCGGCTACAAGGAAGAAGGTTCGACCTCGACGCCGTTCGACATGGTCGTCGTCAACCAGCTCGACCGCTTCAACCTGGCGATCGACGTGATCGACCGCGTACCGAAGCTGTCCAAGATCGGTGCACACGTGCGGCAAAAGTTCGCCGACAAGCTGGTCGAGCACGCGCAGTACATCGCCGAGCACGGCGACGACCTGCCGGAAGTGAAGAACTGGGTCTGGCCGTACTGAGACCCCGCGCCGGCCCGGGGCATCTGCCCCGGCCAGCCCTGAAAACAGCCCGCCTCGTGCGGGCTGTTTTGTTGTCGGCCGCGCTTGCCGACGGCGGCTGGCGGCAGGCAAACTGGCGTTTGACCCGAAGGAGTGTGCCGTGCCCGATACCGACCTGCTTGCCCGCATCGCCGACTGCGCCCGCGCCGTCTCAAGCAGCGAGATCATGCCGCGCTTCCGCCAGGTCACCGCACGCCGCAAGCACGACGGCACGCTGCTGACCGAGGCCGACCTCGCCAGCCAGGCCTTCCTGACCCGGGCGCTGCCCGAGATCGCCCCGTACCCGGTGCTCGGCGAGGAAATGTGCGCAGCCGACCAGAAAGCCCTGCTGGCCGCCAACCCCGATGGCCTGTGGGTCGTCGACCCGATCGACGGCACGACCAACTTCGCCCACGGCCTGCCGATGTTCTCGGTCTCGATCGCCCTGCTGCGCCACGGCCGTACCGAATTCGGCGTCGTCCACCTGCCGGTACTCGACGAGACCTTCAGCGCCCGGCGCGGCCATGGTGCCTGGCTCAACGGCGAGCGGCTCGAAGCCCCGGCCGAGCCGACCCGGATCGCCGACTCGGTCGCCGCGGTCGAACCCAAATATCTCGGTGGCCACCTGCCGGTGCGTATCGTCACCGTCGCGCCCTTCGCCAGCCAGCGCAACTACGGCGCGGCCACGGTCGACTGGTGTTACCTCGCCGCCGGCCGTTTCGACCTGCTGCTGCACGGTGCACAGAAACTGTGGGATTACGCCGCCGGCGCGCTGATCGCCGAGGAAGCCGGCTGCCTGCTCGGCACGCTGACGCGCCGCGACTACTGGCATTGCGATCCGTGGACGCGCTCGGCCATTGCCGCCCGGCATCCGAAGGCGTTCGAGAGCTGGTATCAGTGGGCGACGCAGAACCGCTGAGTATGCCGGCCTGACCGACCAGCGCCGGGCCCCGGCCTTGTAATCTCAGTCCCCGGGGGCATGACAGGCGACGCAGAGCTTGTTGCCGTCCGGGTCGCGAAAATACGCACCGTAGTAATGCACGTGATACGCCGGGCGCAGGCCCGTTGGCCCTTCGCAGAGACCACCGTGGCTCAGGGCCGTCCCGTAGGCCCGATCGACGACTGCGCGGCTCCCGGCCAGCAGGGCGACCATCTGACCGTTGCCCGGCACATGTGCATTCCCGTCAAACGGCGCACCGATCAGCAGCAGCGGGCGTGCTTCGCCCGGTTGTTGCCAGCCCGCCCAAGGGCGGCTGCGGTCGCAGAACCGCGCCTCCAGTCCGAGACAGTCCAGCACCGCGCGATAGAACCGCAAGGCGCGCGAAGTCGGTCACGCCCACATGCACGTGCGAAAACATGGCTGCGCCCCTGTCGCTAGCGGAATGTCCTGCCGTATCAGAGCACCTTGCCCGGGTTCATGATCCCCTGCGGATCGAGCGCGGCCTTGATGGTGCGCATCAGGTTCAGTTCGATCTCGCTGCGGTACAGCGGCAGCTGGTCGCGCTTGAGCTGGCCGACGCCGTGTTCGGCGCTGATCGTGCCCTGATGCCGGGCGACGACCTCGTAGACGATGGCGTTGACCGCCGGTTCGTGGTCGTACACGCCCTTGCCCAGATCGCCGAGGAAGACGTTGTAGTGCAGGTTGCCGTCACCGACGTGGCCGAAAGCGACCAGGTCGAGGTCGGGGAATGCGGCTTTCAGCGCCGTTTCCGCCTCCACCATGAAGGCCGGAATGTGCGACACCGGCACGGCGATGTCGTGCTTGATGCTGGTACCCCTGCGGCGTTGCGATTCGGGGATGTGTTCGCGCAGGCGCCAGAAATCCTGCGCCTCGGTGACGCTCTGCGCCAGCAGCGCATCGTCGAACCCGAGCGCGAACAGCGCTTCGGCCAGCCGCTCGGTCAACGCCAGCGAGCTGCCCCCATCGGACAGTTCGACGAGCACGCTCCACGCCGGCGGTGCGTCGAACGGCTGCGGCAGTTCGGGACAGTGTTCGGCGAGCAGTTCCCAGCAGCGGCGCGAGACCAGCTCGAACGACGTGACCCGCTCGCCGACCTGATCCTGCAAGCCGCGCAGCAGCCGCACCGAGGCCTCCGCGCTGTCGACCGCGACCAGCGCCGTCGCCTGCGCCGACAGCTGCGGCGACAGCTTGAGCACCGCGGCGGTGATCACGCCCAGCGTGCCTTCGGAACCGATGAACAGCTGCTTCAGGTCGTAGCCGGTATTGTCCTTGCGCAGCCCGCGCAATCCGTCCCAGACGGTGCCGTCGGCGAGCACGACTTCGAGCCCGAGCGTCAGTTCGCGCATGTTGCCGTAGTGCAGCACGTTCACGCCGCCGGCATTGGTACCGAGTGCACCACCGATCCGAGCCGAACCGACCGCCCCCCAGTCGGCGGCGAACAGCCGCCCGGCCGCGCGCGCTGCTGCCTGCACGTCAGCGACGACGGTGCCGGCGTCGACGGTGATGGTGTTGTTGTCGGCATCGACCGCCAGCACGCGGTTCATCCGTTCCAGCGACAGCACGATCGCCGTGCCGCTGCCGTCGGGCGTCGCCGCGCCGCAGTTGCCGGTGTTGCCCCCCTGCGGCACGACCGGCACGCCATGCGCATGCGCCAGCTTCATTACCGCCGCAACCTCGGCGGTCGAGCGCGGCCGTACCACGGCTTGCGCGGCGCCGTGGTAGCGGCGGCGGTTGTCGAGCAGATAGCCGTCGATCTGTGCGCCGGTGAGGATGCCGGCCGGGTCGAGCAGCGCGGCGAGTTCGGTCATGAACGACATCGTCGTCTCCAAACGAGATCGCCGGCAGCAGCCGGCGATCCAGAATCATCGTTACATTGATTTTAAAGCCAGAAGTCCCGGCGCGCGACGTGGTGCTGCAGCACGCGCCGGAAGTGGCCCGGGTCCTTGGCGAAGGTCATCTCGCCGGCGGCCGGCTTGTAGAAGTCGTACAGCCGCGACACCCAGAAACGCACCGCAGCGGCACGCAGCAACTGCGGCCATGCGGCAGCCTCGGCCGGCTCGAAAGCCCGGACCCCCTGATAGCCGGCCAGCAGCGCACGTGCGCGTTCGGCGTCGATGTCGCCGTTTTCCAGCACGCACCAGTCGTTGAGCGTGATCGCCACGTCGTAGGCCAGCGTGTCGTTGCACGCGTAGTAGAAGTCAATGAAGCCGCCGACGCGGTCGCCATCCATCAGTGCGTTGTCGCGGAACAGGTCGGCATGGATCACACCGGCCGGCAGCGCGTCGAAGTCCTGCGCCGCCAGCGACGCCACCTCGGCGGCCAGCTCGGCAGCGGCGGCCTCGTCCATGAACGGCGCCACTTCGGCGGCCACGGCTTCGCGCCACGCGCGGCCGCGCGGATTGGCCATATGGCCATCGTAATGTCCGGCTGCCAGATGCATCTGCGCCAGCATTTCGCCGACTTCGCGGCACTGCGCGGCATTCGGAGCGTCGATCACCGCGCCGGGCAGGCAGTTGACCAGCAGGGTCGGCTTGCCGTTCAGCGTGTCGACGAAGGCATTGTCGTGATTGGCGATCGGCCCGGCGACGGCAATGCCGTGCTGCGCCAGATGCGCAAGCAGGTTGACGTAGTACGGCAACTCGTCGGCGCGCAGCGTCTCGAACAGCGTCAGCACGTAGCGGCCGTGCGTGGTCGTGACGAAGTAATTGGTATTGGTGATGCCGGCAGCGATGCCCTTGAGCTCGACCAAGCCGCCGATGGCGTAGCGCTTGAGGAAGGCGCCCATCTCATCGGGCGTGACGGTGGTAAAAACGGACATGATGGATTCAGTACGACGCGATCGGATGAGGAACGGAGTGTACGCAAGCACGCCGGCACAGACGAGCGCCGGCGATCGCCGTCACCAGGAAAACAGCGTCCATTGCGGAACCGACAGGCGTGCGCCACCCGAATCGGCATTGTCGATGCGGTCGAACTGGCCGTTGCCTTCGTGGTCGTAGAGGAAATACGGTGCGCCGACCTTGGGCGTGACCTTCATCATGTAGAGCTTGCCGTTCATGCGGTACTCGGCGATGGTCGCGTCGGCCTTTTCGATGATGCGGACTTCGGGTTCACCGACCTGCTTGTTGGCCTTGGGTTTTTCCACCGGCGGCAATTGTTCGGCCGGCACCGATTGCGGCGGCGGCGGCGGCGGATCGATCGGCGGCAGCTCGGCCATCGCGGCGCTGCCGGCAAACAGCATCAGGCTGGTCAGCACGGTTTTCATCTGGGCTCCCTTGGCCCGGCGGGCCTGTTGCGGCCATTCTACCGATGCACCACGTCGGCTCACAGGCTGAACTGCATTTCGCGCTCTGCAGGCGACATCTCGAAGCCGCGGGTTTCGAAGAAACGGAAGATCGCCTCGACGATGGCCGCCGGATCGTCGATCAGCTGCACCAGATCCAGATCGGCCTCGGCGATCATGCCGTCGGCAACCAGCCGCACGCGGAACCAGTCGAGCAGCCCGCCCCAGAAATCGCTGCCGACGAGAATGATCGGCATCCTGCGCGATTTGCCGGTCTGGATCAGCGTCAGCGCCTCGGTCAGCTCGTCCAGCGTGCCGAAGCCGCCCGGCATCACCACGTAGGCGCTGGCGTGCTTGACGAACATGACCTTGCGGGCGAAGAAGTGGCGAAAGCTCTGGCTGATGTCCTGGTACGGGTTGCCGGTCTGCTCGTGCGGCAGCTGGATGTTCAGCCCCACCGACGGGCTCGCCCCGTCATAGGCGCCCTTGTTCGCCGCCTCCATCAGGCCCGGACCACCGCCGGAGATCACGGCAAAACCGGCATCCGACAGGCGCCGGGCAATCTCTTCGGTGCGTTTATAATGGGCATGGTCGCGCCCGATGCGGGCCGAGCCGAAGATCGATACCGCCGGCTGGATGCGCTGCAGGCGCTCGGTCGCCTCGACGAACTCGGCCATGATCTCGAATACCCGCCATGCCTCGCGAGCACGCGTGCCCTGATGATCGGCATCGGTCTGCGAATCGACGACATGCGGCAGCTTGTCCCTGAGATTCATCGCGCACTCCCTTGCTGGGAACCTTCTTACAAAATATAGCCGCGCCCAAAAGGCGGCGGCTTGCGGAAATGCCATGCCCACCCTGCTCCTGATCGACGGTTCGTCCTACCTGTACCGCGCCTTCCACGCGATCCGCGAACTGTCGGCACCCGACGGCACGCCGACCAACGCGGTCTACGGCTTCATCAACATGCTGAAGAAGCTGCGCCAGACCACGCCGGCCGACTACATCGCCTGCGTGTTCGACGCCAAGGGCAAGACCTTCCGCGACGACCTCTACCCCGAATACAAGGCCAACCGGCCGAGCATGCCGGATGACCTGCGCGTACAGATCGCGCCGATCCACGAAGCCGTCGCCGCCTTCGGCGTGCCGATGCTGATCGTCGACGGCGTCGAGGCCGACGACGTGATCGGCACGCTGGCGCGGCAGGCCGCCGCGCAGGGCATGACGGCGATCATGTCGACCGGCGACAAGGACATGGCGCAGCTGGTCGACAGCCACGTGCGGATCGAGAACTCGATGACCGACGAAGTGCTCGACGAAGCCGGCGTGTTCGCCAAGTTCGGCGTCCGGCCGGACCAGATCGTCGACTTCCTGACGCTGAAGGGCGACGCCGTCGACAACGTGCCCGGCGTGCCCAAATGCGGCGACAAGACCGCCGCCAAGTGGCTGGCCGAATACGACAGCCTCGACGCGATCATCGCCAACGCCGGATCGATCAAGGGCGTCGTCGGCCAGAACCTGCGCGACAGCCTCGACTGGCTGCCGAAGGCGAAGGAACTCGTCACCATCAAGACCGACGTCGACCTCGCCACCGAACTGCCCAACGGAATCGCCGATCTCGCCCCCGGCACCGAGGACTGGGAGACGCTGCTGGCGATGTTCCAGCGCTTCAATTTCCGCAGCTGGCAGCGCGAGGCCGAAGCCAAGCTCGCCGCCGCTCCGGCATCCGCCGGTGATCTGTTCGGCAAACCGGTGGCGTCACCGGCGCCGAACGGCGAGGCGGCATCGACCATCGAGACCGCCGATGCCCCCGCCGCACAGCCGGCCGCAGCGCCGGTCGAAAGACACTACGAAGCCATCCTGACCAACGCGCAGCTTGACGCCTGGCTGGCCAAACTGCTGGCTGCCGACGTCGTTGCGCTCGATACCGAAACCACCAGCCTCGACCCGATGCGCGCGAAGATCGTCGGCATCTCGTTCTCGGTCACCCCGGGCGAGGCCGCCTACCTGCCGCTGGCGCACCGCGGCACCGAGGCACCCGAGCAGCTGCCGTTCGATGCAACGCTGGAGAAGCTGCGTCCGTGGCTCGAGTCGAACGAACACAAGAAGCTCGGCCAGAACCTCAAGTACGACCAGCACGTGTTCGCCAACCATGGCATCGCGCTGGCCGGCATCGCCGACGATACGCTGCTGATGTCCTACGTGCTCGCCAGCCACGAACGCCACAATATGGACGATCTGGCGATGCGCGAACTGGGCGAGACGACGATCAAGTACGAGGAAGTTGCCGGCAAGGGCGCCAAGCAGATCGGCTTCGACGAAGTCGGCGTCGACACCGCGACCGCCTACGCCGCCGAGGATGCCGACATCACGCTGCGACTGGCGCACTCCCTGAGCGCCAAACTGGCGCAGCAACCGCAGCTGGACACGCTGTACCGCGAGCTGGAAATGCCGGTGCGCGAGGTACTGTTCACGATGGAACGCAACGGCATGCTGGTCGACGCCGACCGGCTCAACCGCCAGAGCCACGCGATCGGCCTGAAGCTGATCGAACTGGAACAGCAGGCGTACGAACTGGCCGGCCAACCGTTCAACCTCGGCTCGCCCAAGCAGATCGGCGAAATCTTCTTCGAAAAGCTCGGCCTGCCGGTGATCAAGAAAACGCCGAAGGGTGCACCGTCGACCGACGAGGACGTGCTGACCGAACTGGCCAAGGATTTCCCGCTACCGAAGGTGCTGCTCGAGAACCGCAGCCTGTCGAAGCTCAAGTCGACGTATACCGACAAGCTGCCGACGATGGTCAACCCGGACACCGGCCGCGTGCACACCAACTTCAGCCAGGCCGTCGCCGCGACCGGCCGGCTGTCGTCGAACGACCCGAACCTGCAGAACATCCCGATCCGCACCGCCGAGGGCCGCAAGATCCGCGAGGCCTTCGTCGCGCCGGAAGGCTGCAAGCTGGTCTCGGCCGACTACTCGCAGATCGAGCTGCGCATCATGGCGCACCTGTCCGGCGACAAGGCACTGCTCAAGGCGTTTGCCGAAGGCCAGGACATCCACCGCGCCACGGCGTCCGAAGTGTTCGGCGTCTCGCCGCTCGAAGTCAGCAGCGAGCAGCGCCGCTACGCCAAGACGATCAACTTCGGACTGATCTACGGCATGAGCGCCTTCGGCCTCGCCGCCGCGCTCGAAATCGACCGCAGCGCCGCCAAGACCTTCATCGAGCGCTATTTCGCCCAGTTCCCCGGCGTCGCCGACTACATGGAGCGGACCCGCATCCAGGCGCGCGAGCAGGGTTACGTCGAGACGGTGTTCGGCCGCCGGCTGTGGCTGCCCGAGATCCGATCAAGCAACGCCGGCCGCCGCGCCGGCGCCGAACGCGCCGCGATCAACGCACCGATGCAGGGCACCGCCGCCGACCTGATCAAGCGGGCGATGATCGCCGTCGACGCATGGCTGCGCGACGCGAAACTCAAGAGCAAGCTCGTGCTGCAGGTACACGACGAACTGGTGCTCGAAGTACCGGAAGACGAGGTCGAACTGATCCGCGTCGAGCTGCCGAAGAAAATGGCGCAGATCGCCGAACTCGCAGTGCCGCTGGTCGCCGAAGTCGGTGTCGGCGACAACTGGGACGAGGCGCACTGATCCGCCGTTTTCCAATCCGGCCCTGCGTCGTGCAGGGCTTTTTTCATGCACCGGCAGATCCCGGCAACACGGAAGGCAGCGGTGACGCCGGATGGTCTGCACAAGAGAATTGTCTTAGGCTTGGCGCAAGGAGGTCCAACATGAGCAGACTCAAAGCCGGCACCGTGCTGTACGCCGTCGACATCGAACGCGTCGCGGCGTTCTACGCCGGCGTGCTCGACATGGACATCGGTCACGCCGAATCGAACTACATCGTGCTGAATGCGCCCGGCTACGAGCTGGTGATCCAGCGCGTACCGGCACAGATCGCCGCGACCATCGCCATCGATACCCCGCCGCGCCCGCGCGAGAACACGGCGATCAAGCCGGTGTTCTTCGTCCCCAGTCTCGCCAACGCACGCACCGTGGCCGCCTGCCTCGGAGGGGTGCTGCCGCCGCCCGAGGCCGAATGGCGTTTCGGCGATTTCGTCGTCTGCGACGGCGTCGACCCCGAGGGCAACGTCGTCCAGTTCCGGGCCGGCACGCCCGACGCATGAGCCCGCCCGCCCCGCTGCGACGCGGGCTGCTGGTCCTGCTGATGCTCGTCCCCGGCGCGCTGCTCGCGGGGGCCGGCTATGCCTGGCTGCTCGAGCGCGGTCTGGCGGCACAGCAGGCCGAGGCACGCCAGCGGCTGGGCTTCTACGCCCGCAGCCTCGACGCGCTGCTCGACAAGTACGCGCAGCTGCCGCAGCTGCTGACGCTCGAATCCACGCTGGCCGGGGCGCTCGCCACGCCGGGAGATCCGGCCCGCATCGCCGCCGCCAACCGCTATCTCGAAGCCTTCCGCCAGCACGCACAGGTGTCGGTCGCCTACCTGATCGCGCCGGACGGCGTGACGCTGGCAGCGAGCAACTGGCGCGAGCCGCAGGGTTTCGTCGGCCGGCGTTTCGACTACCGCCCCTATTTCCGCGATGCGATCGCCGGCCGGCCCGGGCGCATGTACGCGTTCGGCACCACCAGCCTTTCACCCGGCTATTACCTGTCGGCGCCGCTGAAGCGCGACGGCCGGATTGCAGGCGTCGTCGTCGTCAAGGTCAGCCTCGGACCGTACGAAGCGGCACTGCCCGGCGGCAGCGATCCGCTGCTGGTCGCCGACGACGTCGGCGTGGTGTTCCTGTCGTCGATGCCGGCCTGGCGCTACCACACGCTGAGCCCGCTGCCGCCGGCCGACCGCACGCGGCTGGCGCAGACGCGCCAGTATCCGCAACAGGCGCTGCAGGTGCTCGCCGCCGGCCAGCGCATCGATGCATCGGCGCCGCAACCGCAAAGGCTGCGCATCGCCGGGCCCGAGAACGGCCGCGACTACATGGCGCAGACCGCCGGGGTCGGCCCGCTCGGCTGGCATATCGTGCTGCTGTCGAACACCGCCGAGGTCCGCCGCAGCGCCGCCGCACAGGCCGCCGCGCTCGGCTTCGGCCTCGCCTTCGTCACCGCGCTGTGGCTGTTCGCGCAGCAGCGCCGCCGCCGGCTCGAGGAACGGCGCGAGTCGCTCAAGGCGCAGCGCGCCGCGCACGCGGCGCTCGAGGCCCGCATCGCCGAGCAGACCGAACATCTGGTGATCACCAACGAGGCGCTGACCGAGCGCATCCACGAGCTCGAACGCACCGAGGCATTGCTGCGGCGCGCCCGCGACAACGCGGTGCAGACCGCCAAGCTCGCCGTGCTCGGGCAGATGGCCGCCGGCGTCACCCACGAACTGAACCAGCCGCTCGCCGCGCTGACGACCCTGTCCGACAACGCCGCCCGGCTGCTCGAACTGAACGAAACGGCCGAAGCACGCGAGAACCTCGGCCTGATCAGCCTGCTGGCGCAACGGATGGGCCGCATCGTCGGCCAGCTCAAGACCTTCGCCCGCAAGGAATCGGCACGGCTCGAACCGGTGCGGCTGGCCGACGCGTTCGCCAACGCGCTGATGCTGGTCGAGCCGCGTCGCCGCGAGCTGAACGCCCGGATCGACACCGACGTCGGCGACGAAACTGTCCGCGCCGACGCGCTGCAGCTCGAACAGGTGCTGGTCAACCTGCTGCGCAACGGCCTCGATGCAATGGAAGGCCAGATCGCACCGGTGCTGGCGGCCGGCGTACGCACGCTGGACGGGCAGGTCGAGATCCGCATCCGCGACCACGGCGACGGTATCGCGCCCGAGGCGCTCTCAAGGCTGTTCGAGCCCTTCTACACGACCAAGCCGGTCGGCAAGGGACTCGGCCTCGGGCTGGCGATTTCGCACACCATCGTGCAGAGTTTCTCCGGCAGCCTCAGCGCCGACAATGCCGCCGATGGCGGCGCCATCTTCATCCTGACCCTGCCGACGCCATGACCGAACCGCTGACCGACGCCTTTCCGCAGAGCATCCATCTGGTCGAGGACGACCCCATCGTCCGCCGCGGCAGCGAACAGGCCTTGCGGCTGGCCGGCTTTGCCGTCCGCGGCCATCCGGACGCCGAATCGCTGCTCGACGCCATCGCCGACGGCGAACGCCCGGCCGTCGTCGTCAGCGACGTCCGGCTGCCCGGTCGCGACGGGCTGGCGCTGCTGCGCGAGCTGCTTGCGCTCGATCGTGCGCTGCCGGTCATCCTCGTCACGGGTCACGGCGACGTGACGATGGCGGTCGGCGCGATGCGCGACGGTGCCTACGACTTCATCGAAAAGCCGTTCACGTCCGAACGGCTGGTCGAACAGGTTCGGCGCGCACTGGAAAAGCGCCGGCTGGCGTGGGAAAACCAGCGGCTGCGCGCCAGGCTGGGCGAGCCGCTCGAACAGCTGCTGATCGGCCAGAACCCGGCGATCGTGGCACTGCGGCAGACCATCGCTGCGGTCGCACCGGTCGGTATCGACGTGCTCGTCAACGGCGAGACCGGTTGCGGCAAGGACGTCGTCGCGCGGGCGCTCCATGTCGCCAGCGGCCGCAAGGGCCAGTTCGTCGCGCTCAACTGCGGCGCGCTGCCTGAAAACATCTTCGAGGCCGAGGTCTTCGGTGCCGAGGCCGGCGCCTACACCGGCGCGGCCAAGCGGCGGATCGGCAAGATCGAGTACGCCGACGGCGGCACGCTGTTCCTCGACGAAATCGAGAGCATGCCGCTGGCGCTGCAGGTGAAGCTGCTGCGGGTGATTCAGGACCGCAAGGTCGAGCGGCTTGGCGGCAACGCGGCGATTGCCGTCGACGTGCGCATCGTCGCCGCCAGCAAGGCCGACCTGAAGGCCGAGAGCGACGCCGGCCGTTTCCGCGCCGACCTGTATCACCGGCTCAACGTCGTCGTGCTCGACCTGCCGCCGCTGCGCGAGCGCAAGGATGACATCGCGCTGCTGATGGGCCATTTCCTCTTCGACGCCGCGCAGCGCTTCGGCCGGCCGGCGCCAGGCTGGAGCGCCGGCGATCTGGCGCGCTGGCAGGCGTACGACTGGCCCGGCAATGTGCGCGAATTGAAGAACGTCGCCGAGCGTTTCTGCCTCGGCCTGCCCGAAGGCACGCCGAAGCTCGCCGGCGACATCGCACCGGCGACGCTCGCCGTACAGGTCGACCGTGCCGAGAAGCGCATCATCGAGGGTGCGCTGCGCGATACCGGCGGCCAGGTCACCCGTGCCGCCGAGGCGCTCGGCCTGCCGCGCAAGACGCTGTACGACAAGCTCGCCCGCCACGGCATCGACCCGGACGCATTCCGCCAGAGCTGAGCTAGCGCGGCCACCCGGTCGCCACAACGCTGGCAGCGATGAACAGGCCAAAGCCGAACGCCAGATGGGTGGTCACGCTGCGCCAGCGCGCGGCCCGCGGATTCGCGGTCAGCCGCGCGGCGATGCCGAAACCGAACGCCGGCTGCATCACGAAGAATGGCAGCACGACGCTGCCAAGGCCGACGCCCAGCGCCACCGGCAGCGAAGGCCGGGACAGCCAGTCGGCCCCGCTCAGCAGCAGCGGCAAGGCCGCCAGCGCTATCCCGCTCAGGTAGTGCACGTTCCAGCCGATGGCCCGCTCGCACGGCTGGGGCGACGCCTTGGCAATCGCCGGATGGCGAAACCGGCCGAACCGCATGTGCGCGACCCAGCGCCCGACCAGCGCATAGTCGAGCGACGCCACGCCGAACAGACGTTTGCGCAGCACGGTCCACAGATCCATGCAGGCCGTCGCACCGATGCCGGTCAGCCCGATCCGCCACAGTACGTCGATAAGATCAGTCATGGCAGCCCCGCTTTGCCGGCGATTGCCGGCCGTTCGGTGCGGCGCGTCGGGCTGCCGCTGGTACTGGTGTGCTTCTCATGATGGTCACTCCGCTTGCTTTGCCGTGTATGAATCTCCATTCTGCAAATTCAAGTCGACTTGAGGTCAAGCATGGATACGCTCGATATCGGCGAAGTGATCCGGCACTCGGGCCTGCCGGCCTCGACGCTGCGCTACTACGAAGAAAAGGGGCTGATCCGCCCGACCGGACGCCGCGGCCTGCGGCGTCTGTATCACCCGGATGTGCTGCAACGGCTGGCGCTGATCGCGCTCGGCCGCACCGCCGGTTTCTCGCTCGACGACATCGCCGGCATGTTCGGTCCGGACGGCCAGCCGCAGATCGACCGGCAGCAACTGCTCGCCCGGGCCGACGAACTCGAACGCACGATCCGGCGGCTCAGCGCATTGCGCGACGGACTGCAGCACGCGGCGCACTGCCCGGCTCCGAACCACATGGCCTGCCCGACGTTCCGGAAGCTGCTGCAGACCGCCGGCACTGCGCCGCGCCACCCGCGGCAGCCGGGCAAGCCCTGAACGCGGCCGCCCCGTACTGCCGCATGCCGGTGCAATCCGGAATACGCCGTACACCGACTACCGGAACGGTGAGCGGATTTCCGCACACGCACGGGCTGTCATGGCGGAATGCCGCACATGGCCGCATCGGCACGATCCGGCACAAACCCTGATAAATCAATGTACTGACTCCAGAACGGCTTCTGGCACGGCGCTTGCACTGTAACGAGGCAAGCCGTAGCCCGCGCAGCACCACTACGCGGCGCCACGAATCGGAACCGGCGATCCGTCGCCCCAGGAGTCGTGATCATGAAACAGCCTTTCTACAAGGTGCTTTACGTGCAGGTGCTGGTCGCCATCGTCGCCGGCGTGCTGCTCGGCTACTTCGACCCCGGCCTCGGTGCCGCGCTCAAGCCGCTCGGTGACGGCTTCATCAAGCTGGTGAAGATGATCATCGCGCCGGTGATCTTCGTCACCGTGGTCCACGGCATCGCCGGCATGCAGGACATGAAGAAGGTCGGCCGCGTCGGCGGCAAGGCGCTGCTGTACTTCGAGGTCGTGTCGACGTTCGCGCTGGTCATCGGCCTGATCGTTTCGCACGTCTTGCAGCCGGGCGCCGGCTTCAACGCCGACGTCGCCCACCTCGACGCCAGCGCCGTCGCCGGCTACGCCGCCAAGGCGCACGGCAACAGCACCGTCGATTTCATCATGCACATCATCCCGGGCACCGTCGCCGGCGCCTTCGCAGACGGCGAGATCCTCCAGGTGCTGCTGCTGGCGATCCTGTTCGGCTTCGGCCTCTCCCGACTTGGCGAGCGCGGCCAGCAGTTGCTAGAACTGAACGACAAGATCTCGCAGGTGCTGTTCTCGGTCGTCAACATGATCATGAAGCTCGCCCCGATCGGTGCCTTCGGCGCGATGGCGTTCACGATCGGCAAGTACGGCGTCGCGTCGCTGATCCCGATGGCCAAGCTGATGGGCGCGTTCTACCTGACCTGCGGCCTCTTCATCGTGCTGGTGCTCGGCAGCATCGCCCGCACCTGCGGCTTCTCGGTGCTCAGGCTGATCGTCTACATCAGGGAAGAACTGCTGATCGTGCTCGGCACCAGCTCGTCGGAAAGCGCGCTACCGCGTCTGATGGACAAGCTCACCAAGCTCGGCTGCTCGAAGTCGGTCGTCGGCCTCGTCGTACCGACCGGCTACTCGTTCAACCTCGACGGCACCAACATCTACATGACGATGGCGGCGCTGTTCATCGCCCAGGCGACCAATACCGACCTGACCTTGAGCCAGCAACTGATGATCCTTGCCGTGGCGATGCTGACGTCGAAGGGCGCCAGCGGCGTCACCGGTGCCGGCTTCATCACGCTGGCATCGACGCTGGCGGTGGTGCCGAGCATCCCGATCGCCGGCATGGCGCTGATCCTCGGCATCGACCGCTTCATGAGCGAAGCGCGCGCACTGACCAACTTCATCGGCAACGCCGTCGCCACCGTCGTCGTGTCGCGCTGGGAAAACGAGCTCGATACCGCACAGCTGAACCGTGTGCTCGGGGGCGGCAAGACCGAAGCCGAAATCAGCGTTGCACCGGTCGCCCCGCAGCTCGGCCTCGACCGCGCCTGATCAGAACCGTTTTTCCTCTCTTTGCCCGGCCCCGGCCGGGTTTTTTTTCGCCCGCGACACCGGGGCCTCGAAGGTGCCGGCGGCAATCGCGTCGATGTCGCTGGCGGCGATGCCGAGATCACCCAGCTGGTAGCCCGACATGCCGCGCAACTCGGCCAGCTGACTGGCCAGCCGGCGCCGCTGCCGCCAGCGTTGCCACCATCCCGTGCGCTTCATGGCTGCTGTTCCGTGTCCGCCGATCAGCCCATCATCGGCCTCGCGCACCGGGCGCGACGGCCAGACTAAACTCAGTTCCTGCCAGCCCATCTTGTCCACCCTCGGGTCTTCGTTCACGATGGAAACAGGATATGGCGCAGCGGCGGCGGCCTGAATGCAGGTCCATTCGAAATGACCCCGCCGTACTTTGCATCCATCGGTTTTCGGCAAGGCACACCATGAATTCATCGTTTCAGCTCGACAGCATGGACTGGAAGATCGTCGACGCGCTGCAGCACGACGCGCGCCAGAGCCTGTCGGCGCTCGGCAAGCGCATCGGCCTGTCGCAACCGGCGATCAGCGAACGCATCCGCAAGCTCGAGGATGCTGGCGTCATCGAGGGCTACGGCGCCCGGCTCAATCTGCAGAAGCTCGGCTACGGCCTGCAGGCGATGATCCGCCTGCGCAGCGACCACGCGCGGCTGCCGCAGGCGCTGAAGCAGTGCGAGGCAATGCCCGAGGTGCTCGAGGTGCTCCGGATCACCGGCGAGGACTGCCTGCTGATCCGCTGCGTGATCCCGCGCCCGGAAGCGCTGCAGACCGTCGTCGATGCACTGGCGGCACACGGCAACCTGACCACCTCGCTGGTGCTGTCGACGCCGATCGCCCGCCCGGTGGCGCGGCTCGACACCGCCGAGCCCTCGGCGCGGCAATGATAGAATCGGCATATCGAACCTCTGTGAGCACCGCCGTGTCCGCCCCCACCCGTCTCGTCATCGCCACCCGAGAAAGCCCGCTTGCCCTGTGGCAGGCCCGGCACATCCAGGCCCGGCTCGCCGCGCTGCTGCCCGGTACCGAGATCGACCTGCTGGGGATGACGACCAAGGGCGACCAGATCCTCGACAAGACGCTGAACAAGGTCGGCGGCAAGGGTCTGTTCGTCAAGGAACTCGAGGAAGCGCTGCTCGACGGCCGCGCCGATCTGGCCGTGCATTCGATGAAGGACGTCCCGATGATGCTGCCCGAAGGCTTCGCCATCGCCGCCATCACCGAACGCGAAGACCCGCGCGATGCCTTCGTCTCCACGACCTACGCCAGCCTCGACGCGATGCCCGAAGGCGCCGTCGTCGGTACGGCCAGCCTGCGCCGCGAAGCGCAGCTGCGCGCCCGCTACCCGCAACTCGTGTTCAAGCCGGTGCGCGGCAACGTCGGCACCCGGCTGGCCAAGCTCGATGCCGGCGAGTTCGACGCGCTGATCCTTGCCGCCGCCGGACTCAAGCGCCTCGGCTTCGCCGACCGCATCCGCACCGAACTGAGCGCCGACATCAGCCTGCCCGCACCGGGCCAGGGTGCGCTCGGCATCGAAATCCGCGCCGACCGCGACGACCTGAAAGCGCTGCTCGCGCCGCTGAACCATGCAGCGACCGCCGCCTGCGTCACCGCCGAACGCACGCTGTCGCGCCGGCTGAACGGTTCGTGCCAGCTGCCGCTGGCGGCGTTCGCCGAGGACGAGGACGGTTTCCTGCGGCTGCGCGGCCTCGTGGCGATGCCCGACGGCAGCCACAGCGTCTACGCCGAATCCAACGGCACCCGCGCCGCCGCCGACGGCCTCGGCCGTCAGGTTGCCGATCTTTTGATGTGCGAAGGCGCGAACGACATCCTGAAAGCACTCGAACATGGCGCGCCCGATCACGGGACGTCCGGCCATTAAGCAGCACCGTTCCGCGCCGCCGGCTTCGCTGGCCGGTCGCCGCATCTGGGTCACCCGGCCGCAGGCGCAGGCCGGCACGCTCGCGACGCTGATCGAAGCGCAGGGCGGTATCGCCGTGCGCCAGCCGTTGCTCGACATCATTCCACCGGCCGATCCGGCCCCGTTTGCCACGGCACTGGCGGCGCTCGACGGCTTCGACCTCGTGGTCTTCGTCAGTCCGACCGCGCTCGACCTGACGTTCGCGCAGCTCGGCCGCGACTGGCCGGCCACGGTACCGGTCGCCGTCGTCGGCCCCGGCAGCGCTGCGCGCGCGCTCGAACTCGGCGCCACCACGGTGATTTCGCCGCCGCTGCAACACGACAGCGAAGGCCTGCTGCGCGAAGCCGCCATGCACGATCTCGCCGGCCGGCGCGTGCTGCTGGTGCGCGGTGAAAGCGGCCGCGACGTGCTGCCCGAAGCGCTCGCCGCGCGGGGTGCGACGCTGACCATGGTCTCGGCCTACCGGCGCCGGCCGCCAGACCTGGACGACGCCGGCCTGACCCGCCTGCTCGACGCCGGCATCGACGCTGCGGTGATCAGCAGCTCCGAAGCCGCCGGCGTGCTGTTCACGCTGGCTGGAGGCGCTGCGCGCGAGCGGCTACAATCGCTGCTGTATTTCGCGCCGCATCCGCGCATCGTCGCCGCACTGCACGCGCACGGCGCGGCACGCGTCGAAACCTGTGCCACCGGCGACGCCGGAACCGTTGACTCGCTCTGCCACTATTTCGCGGACCCGCAGCCATGACCCAAGAACAAGATTCGCTTCCTTCCGCGCTGACCGCGCCCCGCCGCCGCCTGCCGCATTTTTCACCGGCGATGGCCGTCGCCGTCGTCGCGCTCGTCGCTGCCGGCGGTGTCTGGCTGTACCAGCAGCACGCGATGGAAACGCTGCGCCTGCAGGTCAGCCGCGAACTCGCCCACGGCCAGCAGCAGCTGCGCAGCACGCAGGAGCGCGAAACCCAGGCACAGCTGCGCAGCCAGGCGCTCGAACGCGAGCTGGCGCTGGTGTCGGCCCGGCAGAACGAAACGCAAAGCCAGCAGGCTGCGCTGTCGTCGATGTACGAAGCGCTGACCCGCAACGAAACGCAGCGCGTACTCGCCGAGACCGAACAGACGCTGGCCTTCGCCAGCCAGCAGCTGCAGCTCGCCGGCAACGTCGACGCCGCGCTGGTCGGCCTGAATGCGATCGACCAGAAGCTCGCCGCGCTGAACCGTCCGGAGCTGATTGCGCTGCGCAAGAGCATCAACCACGACATCGACCAGCTGAAAACCCAGCCCTATCTCGACGTCGTCGGCATCGCCGCTCGGCTCGACACGCTGGTGGCCGGCATCGACACACTGCCGCTGGCCATCGACGGCAACCGCGATCCGAAGAACAAGGCGGCCCCGGCAGCGCCGCAGAACGCGCTGCAGCGGTTCGGCGGCGAGCTGTGGCACGAATTCCGCCAGCTGATCCAGATCCGCCGGATCGACAAGCCCGATGCGATGCTGCTGACACCGAACGAAGCCTTCTTCCTGCGCGAGAACATCAAGCTGCGCCTGCTCGATGCGCGCACCGCGCTACTGATGCGCAATGAAACGGCCTTCCGCGCCGACCTCAAGGCAACCAACGACTACCTGAAGCAGTATTTCGACACCACCGCGATGGCCACGCGCAACACCATCGCCGCGCTCGACGTGCTGTCGCGCGAAACGCTGTCGCTGAAGCTGCCCGATCTGTCCGCCAGCCTGACCGCCGTCCGGCAGAGCCGGCTCGCCACCGAGAGGGCCAAGCCGTGAGAGCACTTCTTTGGTTGATCGCGCTGTTCGCGCTCGCGGTCGGGCTGACGCTGTTCGCACAGTTCAATACCGGCTATGCGCTGCTGTTCGTCCCGCCATGGCGGATCGAGATTTCGCTCAACGTCTTCATCGTCGGCATCCTCGTCCTGGTTGCCGCGCTCTACCTACTCGCCCGGGTGGTCGCCGAACTCGGCGGCCTGCCGGATCGCGTCAAGGCCTACCGGCTGCGCAAGGCGCGTGATGCGTCGGTCCAGCTCGAACGCGACGCCCGCATCGCCTTTTTCGAAGGCCGCTACCAGCGCGCCGAACGACTGGCCGGCGAGGCGTTCACCGCCAGCCGCGAAACCGAAGCCTTTGCCGTCAACGGCATCCTGGCCGCGCGGGCCGCGCACCTGATGCGCGACTTCGCCAAGCGTGACCAGTATTTCGTCCGGCTGCGCGAGCGACTCGGTCCGCGCCATCTGGCGCTGGCCATGACGATGGCCGAGCTTTACCTCGACGAGCGCCGCAATCAGGATGCCGAACTGGCGCTGGCCGAAGCCCGCAGCATTTCGCCGAAGCTGACCGCGATGCTCAAGCTCGAACTGCGCTTGCGCCAGCGTGAAGACAACGCCGATGCGATCGTCAAGCTGGTCGACCAGCTGGCCAAGAGCGACGCGCTCGACGCCGGCCAGGCACAGGCGATCCGCTTGCAGGCGTACCAGAACGTGCTGCACCGGCAACCGAAGACACCGCGTGAACTGCGCGACTGGTGGAACAAACTGCCGGCGATCGATCGCTGCGCACCGACCCTGGTCGCCGCGCTTGCCGATGCCTATGCCGCGCAGGGCGAGCCGGCCGCCGCACGCGACGCCATCGAAGCGGCGCTGGCGCAGAACTGGTCGAGCGAACTGGCCGAACGCTACGGCACCCTCGGTCTGGAGGGCGACGCGCTGGCCTCGCAATTGCAGCAGGCCGAAAACTGGCTCAAGCAGCATCCGAACGATCCGCAACTGCTGCTGACCCTCGGTCGGCTGTGCACGGCGCGTGCCTTGTGGGGCAAGGCGCAGACCTACTTCGAAGCAAGCATTGCCGTGGCGCCGAGCGCGCTGGCGCATACCGAGCTGGCGGCGCTGCTCGAACGGCTCGACCGCCCCGACGAGGCCAACCGCCACTACCGTGCCAGCCTGGCACTGGCGGTACCGGTGCGCTGAGCTGCCGGTCCTGCGCCCATGACAAAGCCCTCCTTGCGGAGGGCTTTTCAGTTCTAGAACGACGTCAGCCCGGCGTACCGCGCTTTACTGGCTTCCCGTTGCCCGGCGTCCCTTGCGGTTGCGCCGGTGCGCAGCAGATCCATGAAAACGCCGCATCGTCACGATGCCGAGTCAAAAAGTCCTTCGAACGTCCGTTTCGGGCAGGTTCGGCCTGCCCGGGCGTTTGTGGTGGTTTCATCGCCCCGATCTCCACTTTGGAGTTCCTGTGGACGGTTGGAGGGCCGCGTTGCTTGATCGGTTCGCACGTTCGTCGCCCGGCCACCGGCATGGCGACGGCCGGCAGTCAGCCCAGCAGTTCGGGGCTCATCGCCGTGCGCAGCACGTAGTCACCACCGCCACCGCCACGGCGCCGCAACTCGATCCATACCAGTCCGCCCTTCTTCAGCGCCATGTCCTGTTCGCGGCCGGTCAGCAGCAGCGCGGCGACCGCGCCGAGCGTCGGCTGATGGCCGACCAGCACCACGACGGCGTCGTCGCCCTGCGGCCAGCCGGCTGCCTCGAGGTAATGCGCCACCTGACCGTTGGCCGGATCGAGCAGCTCACTGGTCTCGACGTCGATGCCCAGCGTTTTCGCCGTTTCCTGCGCCCGTTTGGCCGGGCTGGCGATGACGCGGACACGCTGGCCGGCCAGATAGACCTTCAGCCATGCGGCAACCTTCTGCGCCTGCTTGCGGCCCTTGGGCGTCAGCGCCCGCGCCAGATCGTCACCGCCTTCTTCGGCGTCGGCGTGGCGCCACAGAATCAGCTGTTCCATTTCATACGTCCTCGGTCAGATGCACATCCCGCGGCAGCTGGCCCGCCACGGGATGGGGGCGCCGCCCCGGTGTGCCGTCAGGTGCGCTGCTTGGCACCGAGTTCGGCCAGCAGGCTGGCTTGCGCGTTGCGGCGCTTGCCGCTGCGCGCGCTCTTGCGCCGGTAGCGGCCGTCGGACAGCATTTCCCAGGCTTGGGCATTGTCGACCAGATAGGGACGCAGGCTTTCGCGGATGACCCGGCGCTTGACCTTGGGCGCGAGCACCGGGAAAGCGATCTCGATCCGGCGGAACAGGTTGCGGCCCATCCAGTCGGCGCTCGACAGGTACACGTCTTCGGCGCCGTCGTTGTAGAAGTAGAACACCCGGTGGTGCTCGAGGAAACGGCCGATGATCGAGCGCACCTTGATGTTTTCGGACAGGCCCGGCATGCCCGGGCGCAGCGCGCAGACGCCGCGCACGATCAGGTGGATCGTCACGCCGGCCTGGCTGGCCTCGTACAGTTTCTCGATCACCGTCGGTTCGAGCAGCGCGTTCATCTTGGCGATCACCACGGCCTTGCGGCCGGCGCGGGCGTTGAGGATCTCGCGGTCCAGCGCCTTGATGATGTTGGGCTGCAGGGTGAACGGTGCCTGCCACAGGCGCAGGTGGTTGCCTGCAAGGCCCAGACCGGTCAGCTGCATGAACACGTCATTGACGTCGCTGGTGATCTCTTCGTTGGCCGTCATCAGGCCGAAGTCGGTGTACAGCTTGGACGTGCGCGGATGGTAGTTGCCGGTGCCGACGTGGGCGTAACGGCGCAGCTTGCCGTCCTCGCGCCGCACCGCCAGCAGCATCTTGGCGTGGGTCTTGTAGCCGTAGACGCCGTAGACGACGTGGGCGCCGGCGCGTTCGAGCTTGGCGGCCCAGTTGATGTTCGCTTCCTCGTCGAAACGCGCCATCAGTTCGACCACGACGGTGACTTCCTTGCCGCGCGCCGCCGCCTCGACCAGCGCGTCCATCAGCGCCGATTCGCTGCCGGTCCGGTAGATCGTCATCTTGATCGCGACGACATTCGGGTCGGTGGCCGCCTGCTGCAGGAAGTCGATCACCGGCGTGAAGCTCTGGAACGGGTGGTGCAGCAGGATGTCGCCGCGGCTGATCGCCGCGAACACGTCGGGCTGCTTGCGGAGTTCGAGCGGAATCCCGGGCATGAACGGTTCGAACTTCAGGTCCGGCCGGTCGACCTGGTCGGGCACCTGCATCAACCGCACCAGGTTCACCGGGCCGCCGACGCGGTAGACGTCGATCTCGCCCAGACCGAACTGCTGGCGCAGGAAGTCCTGCAGGTGCTTCGGGCAGTTGTCGGCCACCTCGAGCCGCACCGCGTCGCCGAACGGCCGCTGGCTCAGCTCGCCCTCGAGCGCAGCGCGCAGGTCCTTGATGTCGTCGTCGTCGACGCTGAGGTCCGAATCGCGGGTCACGCGGAACTGGTAGCAGCCGAGCGCGTTCATGCCGACGAACAGCTCGTCGACGTGGGCGTGCAGCACCGACGACAGGAAGACGAAACCGTGTTCGACGCCGCTGATTTCCTTCGGCATCTTCACGAAACGCGGCAGGATGCGCGGCGCCTGGACGATGGCCATTTCGGCGTTGCGGCCGAAGGCATCACGGCCTTCGAGCTCGATGATGAAATTCAGCGACTTGTTGAGAATGCGCGGGAACGGGTGCGACGGATCGAGCCCGATCGGCGTCAGCACCGGCATCAGTTCGCGGAAGAAGTAATCCTTCACCCAGGCACGCTGTGCCTCGTTCCACAGACTGCGGCGCAGGAAGTGGATGCCTTCGTCGGCCAGCGCCGGCAGCATCACTTCGCGGAACAGCCGGTACTGCCGCTCGACGACGTCGTGCGCCTCGCGCGCCAGCAGTTCGAACGCCTGCTGCGGCGTCAGCCCTTCGGGCAGCAGCCGGGTCGGATACTGGCGGATGTTTTCCTTCAGCCAGGCGACGCGCACCTCGAAGAACTCGTCGAGGTTGCTCGACACGATGCAGAGGAACTTCAGCCGCTCGAGCAAGGGATTGCCCGTGTCCTCGGCCTGGGCGAAGACCCGGCGGTTGAACTCCAGAAGACCGAGCTCGCGATTGAGCATCAACTGATTGTCGGCGGGCTTGTAGATCATGGGCTCACTTCACGCATCGTGCCGCTCGCGCGGCCTGAAAATGGAAGCAGGCCGCAACAAGGCGGCCTGCAATCTTGCTCCGGGTTACGCGCTCGGCGGCACGAAACCGGCAACCTGATCGGCGCCTGCGCCGAAGAAGTAGTTCTGCAGCTGCTGCTGCAGGTACTGACGCGCTTTCGGATCGGCGAGATTGAGTCGGTTCTCGTTGATCAGCATCGTCTGGTGCTTCACCCACGCCGCCCAGGCTTCCTTCGAGACGCTGTCGTACAGCTTCTTGCCCATTTCACCGGGCAGCGGCGGAAAGTCGAGTCCTTCGGCTTCACGGCCGAGTTTCACACAGTGGACCATGCGGCTCATGGTGGCGTTCTCCAATAGGGCGAAACATTCAATCATACCTGTGTTGACGGGGTATGACAGCCAGTGCGAAGCGCTGCGCCGGCATGAAAAAAGCGCGGCATGCCGCGCTTTCCTGCCGGAGCGGTACGGCGATCAGTCGGCGCGAACCGGCACGATCCACAGTTCGACGCGACGGTTGAGGGCGCGGCCCGCCGGCGTGGCGTTGTCGGCGCGCGGTTCGGTGATGCCCTTGCCGATCGCCTGCAGGCGGACCGGGTTGACGTTGCGGCCGATGAAGTAGTCGGTCACGGCCTGCGCACGCTGTTGCGACAGCACCATGTTCTTGTCGGCCTTGCCGCTGCTGTCGGTATGGCCGACGACGGTGATCGAGGTCTTGCCGTACTGGTTCACGACCTTGGCGATCTTGTCGAGCGTCGGCGTGTAGCCCGGCTTGATCACGGCCGAGCTGCTGTCGAAGCCGGTGTTCGACGTCATGCTGACCAGCAGCGTGTTGTCGGACTGCTTCTGCACGGTGATTTCACCCTTCTGGATTTCCGGCGCCAGCTGCTTCTGCAGGTCCTTGGCCTGGGTGTCCATGTAGTAGCCGATGCCGCCGCCGGCCAGACCGCCACCCACCGCACCGATCAGCGCGCCCTTGCCACGGTTGTTGTGGTTGACCGCCGCGCCGATGGCCGCACCGCCGAGCGTCCCTATGATCGCGCCCATTTCGGTGTTGTTCAGATCGCGCTTTTCACCAAGGTCATTGGTTGCGCATGCGGACAGCAAAAGGGCGCCCATCAACGGGGCAATGATCAGGGACTTGCGCATCAGGCTTTCTCCAGTGTTCGAATCAGCCTGTCATTATTGCAAATCAATGGCCCGGACGGCTGCGGCAATGATCACATCAACGGTCCTTGACGCCGGGCCATCAGGGCGCCTCCCACTTCCGGTACGCAGGCGGCTCTGGCAGCATCAGGCCTTCGCCGCACGGGATGCCCGCCATGTCCGCACTGCCGCGCTTTGTCGTTTTCGGCGAAGCCCTTACCGATTTCATCCGCCAGGACGATGAACGCTGGCTGGCCCAGCCCGGCGGCGCATGCTGGAACGTCGCCCGCGTCGCCAGCCGGCTCGGCATCGCGACCGGCTACGGCGGCGCACTGAGCACCGACGTCTTCGGCGACGAGCTGGCCCGGCTGTCCGCCGAGGCCGGGCTCGATGCGCGCTTCATCCAGCGCACCGACGCCGCACCGCTGCTGGCAATGGTGCCGTCGACCCGGCCGCCGCAGTATTTTTTCGTCGGCGAATCGGATCTGGCCTTCGACCCGGCACAACTGCCCGAGGGCTGGCTGGCCGCCGCCGAGATCGTCCAGTTCGGCTGCATCAGCCTGGCGCGCCAGCCGCTGGCCGGGCGGCTGGTCGAAACCGCGAAAGCCGCCGCAGCGGCCGGCAAGCGCATCGCCTTCGACCCGAACTGGCGCGAACCGATGAACGCACCGCACTACGCCGACACGTTCCGCACCGTTGCCGCATTGGCAAACTACATCAAGGTTTCCGACGAAGACCTCGGCCAGCTGTTTGCCGGACAGACGCCGGAACAGGGACTGGCCAGCCTGCGCGCGCTGGCGCCGCAGGCCGACATCCTGCTGACCCGTGGTAGCGAGGGGATGCGCTGGCTGCATGGCGACGCGGTGATCGACCAGCCGGTGTTCAAGGTCGACGTGGTCGATACCGTCGGCTGTGGCGATGCCAGCATGGGCGGCTGGATGGCCAGCGTGCTGCATGCGCCGGCGGCACCGGTGGCGACCCATCTGCGCCATGCGGCGGCAGCGGCAGCGCTGGCCGCCAGTCACGCCGGCGCCTATGCAGCGAGCTGGGAGGAGGTCGACGCCATGGCCGGGCGACCTTGAGCTCGTAGCGCGATTCGCCGCGTACGCCATCCACCCCGGCGGACTGCGGATGCTACGCGGCGACCCGCCGGCCTGTCACGGCAATACGCCGATCAGCGACCAGACGCGCCGGGCCTCCGAGTCGCTCTCGATCAGCTCGGACAACAGTTCTGGCAGCGGACGCCGCCCCCACTCGACCGCGCGATTGATCAGGTAGGGCACCGGGCTGTGCGGTTCGACCTGAGCCAGATAGGTGGCGATGGCCTGGAGCTGGCGATACGCGTCCTCACGGCCGTTGACGACGCCCGATGGCGACGGCAGCGGCGTCGCGGCGGCAGCCGGCCCGGCCGAGGCGATCGTTGGTTCGGTCATGTCGTTTTCCTTGTTCACGCCTTTCCACGGCAGCACATCGTCCAGACCGTCGAGCATCAGCAGCAGTTCGTCCAGCACGCGCTGTACGGCGCCAAACGACGGTGCGTCGTTGTGCATCTGCCGGTCGCACAGCGCCTCGAACGCACCCAGCGTCATCTTGCTGTCGCGCAGGGTTTGTGACAGGCCCTGCAGCGTTGCCGGCGATTCGGCCCGGACGACAGTCTGGTAGCGCTCCAGCGCCTTGCTGGCCAGCCGCGCCGCGTCCTGCTCGGCACGCCGCTCGGTACCGCACACGCTTTGCCGCTGCCAGCCCTGATAAATGGCCAGCGTCACGTCGGCAGCCTGGTCGAGCAGCGGCACCCTGAACCGCAGGGCCTCGGCAAAGGTGCGCAACATCCAGTCCAGTGGCGCGGTTCGCCATGACTCGTCGCCATCGACCGCCTGCGGATGCAGCCCGGCCCAGTAGCGCTCGCACAGCGTCGCCATCAGCTCGATGCCCTTGATCCAGCCGCTCAGGCCGTAACGCTGCACCCAGGCTTCGGCCAGCCAGCCAGCCACCATCAGGTCCTTGCCGCGTTTCTGCAGGGCGTCGGTGCACAACTGCTCCACGGCGCGCCAATCCGCTGTCTTGACGCTGGATTGCCAGATACCGACCGGCAAATCGGGATCGTCCTGGCGGCGCGCATCCTGGATCTGGTCGTATTCGGGCTCGTGCCGCAGCGGCACACCGCACGGTTGTGCCGGACTGACCGGCTGCAGCAGCGTCGCGATCAGGGCGTCGAAATCGGGAAGAGTCGGCATCGTCGTTGCTTTACTGGAGGGCCAGCTGCGAAGTTTTGGGGTCGCCGGTTTGCGACAGCGTGATCGCCCGGAAGGGGGACGCCGGCACGCTGACCGGCAGTGGCGACATGCGCAGCGGCGTTTTGCCGCCCGGCGTCTGCAGCGCGACGCGAGCGTACATCCGGGCGCGATTGATCTTGCCCTGCTCCGATGCCACCGGCACCGTCAGCAGCAGCGGGACCGACAGGTCGTCGTCGCCGCCGTTCAGGCCGGAGGTCGCGTGGGCGCGCAGCAGGCGCAACAGCGCCCACGTTCCGGTGTAATCCCACTGCGCGACGCGATCGGACACGGCCAGCCCCGTCTGGTGTACATCGCCCTGCGGTGATTCGGGCGCATCCTTGGCCCAGCGCAGCGACAGCGACACCGGCTGCCCGGTACGCCAGCGCAGCGGAAGCTTGTCGGCGGACGGGTAGCGCAGGCGCTGCGTCCCTGCGGTCATGGACCACGCAATCACCTGATCCGCGCCGACTTCCTGGGCACGATCGGTCCGCCAGTTGACGTCGATTTCGAGCCCGGTCATGCCGCTGCCGGGCTCCCTAGCCAGCAGCGGCTGCATCCAGCCCCTGGCCGCCTGCAGGCGCTGCATGAAGGCCCGCGCAGCGGCGGCCGTTGGCGCGTCGTTGCCTTGCAGGCCGGCGTTGATGATCGCCTGATTGTCGTCGTACAGCCGGAACAGATCGCCGACGCGCTCCGGGTCGGCCTCCTGCCGCGACGACAGGTCGGCAAACGGGAAGCGGCCGGCCATGTACTGGTAGTAGTAGGCGCTGAGCTTTTCCCACGCCGAAGCTGCCGCCTGTGCCCGCAGCCCGCCACAGCGGTCGCCGGCAACCCGGATCAGCATCCGTACCCGGTCGGTCAGCACGTTGTCGCCCCGCGGAATGCCGGCGTTGGCGAGCACGGTGGCGCAGTTGGCGGTATCCATCTCGTTGAGGTCCTTGCCGATCAGCTGGTTCAGCAAGGCGGGTGCACTGGTGCTACTCTTTTCCTTGTACTGCTGCAGCTGCAGCGCAAGGCTGCGCCAGCGCGCCAGCAGCTGTGCATCGGCCATCGCCAGCTGATCGGCATGCGGATCGAGCCAGCCAACCGCCGGGGCGACGCCATTGGAGATCGCGGCCAGCGCATCCAGCTGGCCGTCGAGGTACTGCTGCAAGTCCTGTTGCGACGACACGCGCCACGCCTTGAGGCTGGCGTTCTTGCCACCGTCCCACCACGCAAACGTGCCCTGCAGCGGCTGGTACAGCGCCAGATCGTCGATCCGGGCATTGCCGCCGCGCAATTCGCCCAGCGCCAGCCGGTCGACCTTGGCGACCCAGGCCGTCGCCAGATCGTGACGCGCGAGTGCATCGAATGCGGCAGTCAGGTCGCTGGCCTGCTGTGCACCGGTACGCAGCGAAAAACCGCTCGCGCCGTCGGTGCCTGTCGCGCCCCACATGGCCTGCGCGGCGAGCTGCCTTGTCGAGGCCAGCACCCCGGCCTTGTAGCGCAGCGGGGTCTTGTCGCTCTGCGCCAGAAAGCCCTGATACGACGTGAAGTAGCCCATGGCGACCGCCGGACCGCCGACGGACGCGATGGCCGCACCGCGTTGGACCACGGCGAAATCCTGCGCCAGCAGCGCGGTCAGCACATCGCCGGTCTGCCTTGCGTCCGGCGACAACTGCAAGGCCTTGGCGGTTTGCTGCAGCAAATCGTTGTCCCCGGGCGTCGCCGACAGCCAGCGCGCAGTGAACGCGGCCCGGGATGCATCGGCATACTGGGCGAGCGCGGTCACGCCGCCGGCGTCGATCAGGCCGACCCGTTGTGCTTCGCCCATCAGGGCGCTGTAGCCCGGGACGGGCTCCTGCTTGCCGCCGGGGCGCCAGGCCACGTCGCTGGTCGTGACCAGACGCTTGAGCAAGGCAATGCGCTCGTTCAGCTGTGTCAGTTCGGCCAGCGGCAGCGCCTGTCCCGCAGCCAGCCTTTGCAGTTGCAGCTGGGCACCGGCAGCGGCCTGACCGAAGGTGTCGTCGGCATACAGCCGGTTCAGCCACGCGGTAATCTGGGCACTGAACAAACGACCGGCATCGGCCTTGGCCTTGGCCAGCGGGACCGGTGGCAAGGACGCGCCGCCGTCCAGAATCTGGCCGAGTTGCAACGGCGGTTGCGGCTTCGCAGCCGGCTTCCACTGGTACAGCATGTCCGCCAGCGCCGCCGCATTTTCCAGTGGCGCACTCCCGCGCAGACCGACAAACAGCGCCGACTCCCTATCGAGCCGCGCGGCCTGCTGGACAAGCCGCTTGGCCTGCTGGTACTCCGCCCAGCCCTCGGGCGAGACGCCTGCGGCATCGTTGAGCGCGACCGGCGTCGCCAGCGTTTGTGTCTGACGCTGCAAACCCGCCTGCAGCGGCGAAATAAGGTAACGGTCGGCAGTGCGGTTCACCGCGGCGTCGATCTCGTCGTCCAGCCCCGACAGCAGCGAGGTCGGCAGCCAGGCGCTCTGGAAATGCCAGCGCGGCACCGCCACCGAGACCTGCCACCACGCAGCGATGCGCTGCCGGGCCAGCTCGGCGTCGCCCACATAGGCCTTGCTCGTCGATGCGGCGGCAATGCGCGCTTCGTAGCCGGTCACCGCACGCAGCGCGTTGCGTGCGCCCTGCCATGACCAGATCATTCCCCCAAGCCAGATCACGGCCAGAACAACCATCGCGACCTTGGCAATACGGTGCCCGCGCTGGCGCAAGGCCAGCGCACGCGGCAAGGGGCGGGCCAGCCCCTGCTCGGCCAGCACGCGCTGCCGCAGCAGACGCGCGACAAACAGCGGCGCGGCCTGCTCGTGCGCACCGCCGTCCGGCTCGAATTCATCCACGGCCCCCTGCCGGATCGTGCCGGTCAGGTATACGCCGCGAAACACGCCGGCCTCGCCGCCGGCATTGCCCCGGAACACGGGCTCGCACAGCGCACGCAAACCGTCGCGCATCGACTCCAGCTGGCCGGGCAGCAGGAACAGCGCGGCATCGATCGAACCGGACAGCGCGCCGGCTTCGGTGATCACGGCGGTCAGCGTTTCGCGGATCCGCTCCAGCGCCATTTCGGTCCAGTCGCCGTCCCACGCGGTACCGAGAGCAAACGGCGACGACCAGCCGAGCATGGCCTGCCGCGCCGCCTCGGGCAGTTTGTCGGCGAGCTCGAGCACGCCGGGCAGGCGTTCGACGCCGGTCACGACCAGATAGACCGGCAGGCTCAGCCCGAGGCGTTGCTGCAGGTCGGACAACCTTTGCTCGGCGCTGCTGGCCGCGCGTGTCGCGGCTTCGGTCGACAGCAGCGTTTCCAGCGGCACCGCCCAGATCACCGCATCGAGCGGCCGGCCCGCGCGCGCGCGCAACAGGGCGCCGGCCAGCCGGTGCCAGACACCGAGGATCGGCACCGGTCCGTCGGACGCCTCCAGCATGCCTTCCGGCGCGGCCAGCACCAGGCCGTCGCCGCTGTACCACCAGCGGCCATACCAGTGCCGCTCGCCGCCGGGACGCAGGCCCCACTCGGCACACAATTCGGCCTCGGCGCCGACCAGCAGTACCCGGGGCAGCTGGTAGCGGTCGCGCCAGCCCATTTCGGCTTCGATCTGCCGCAGCACGCTGCGAAAGCCGCCGATATCACGATGTCGCCACAGCCACCAGACCACGGCCAGCAGCACGATGACGACGACGAGCAAGACGAGCCAGCCCAGACTCATGACCGCGCCCCCCCGGCGACCGGTGGCAGCCCGGCCTCGATCATCGTGCTCAGGTCCATCCAGAACAGGTGACCGATCACGATCATCAGCACGACGAGCGCCAGTCCGATCAGGCCGAGGCGCGCGCCGTCGGGCAGCATGCGCCGGGCGGCAACGCGCAGCGGCGTCACGGCAGCCGGACGCTCGAGATCGGCCGCGAGCTGCTGTTCATCGGGAGCGCGGCCCCAGGCGAATTCGAACAGGGCACGCCGCCACACCGCGTGCGTGGCGCGCCCTTCGCCGCTGCGCAGGCGGCCGAAGAATCCCAGCAGCAGGACCTGCAGCAGCACATTCGCCAGATCCCGCGTCGCCGGATCACGCGCGTGCAGCAATTGTTCGATCTGCGCCGGCACCTGCTCGCCGGCCGTGCAGGTGCCGAACAGGCGCAGCTCCAGCGGTGCGGCCTGCCAGCTCTCCTGACCTGCCCAGTCGTCGAAAATCAGCAATTCGTCGATCAGCGCGACAAAGGCGAACTGCATCGCATCGACCTGCTGCTGGCCGGCATGCCCGGTTCTGGACAATGCAACGCGTGCCAAGCGGCGTGTCAGCGTACTGGCGACTTCCACCGCCTCGGCGGCCAGCGCCTCGCCGGGCTGGGTCCGCATCCGGATTTCCTGCCAGCGTTCGAGCCACTCGCCCCAGCTCGATTCGAAAACCGGCGTCAACGGGGCATCGCGATGCAGGGCGGCCGACGCGTGCAGGACGTCGCGCATTACTGATCCTCGGCCGGCACGAACAAGACGACTTCCCAGGGCGCCGCCAGCGATGTGCCGGCCGGCCCGGTCAGGCGCAGCCGTGCGCCCTGATCGAACCACTCGCTGTCGGTATTCAGCACCACCAGACGCATGTCGCTCGGTACGCTGTACGACAGCGTCGCGGTCGCATCCATTTCCTGCCACAGCAAGCCGTGCATCCGCTGGCGGAACAGCGTGGCAACGTAGCTGTCCGACGCGACGATTGCCTGTTTCAGCCAGGCAATCGCGCCCTGCTCGCCGCTACCGCTGGACATGCGCAGACCGAGTGTCGGCGAGACCGAGACCGGCAGATCGGCCAGGTCGAGCCAGAAGCCTGCGGCATCACGCGCAAACGGAATGGTCCGGTAGCTGGTCTTGACCCGGCCAAGTGCCGTCTCCAGCCAGCCGATCAGTTCGTCGTAGCAGGCCAGAAGCTCGCTGTACTCAAGCGGCCTGAAGGCCGGCACCCCGGCGGCCGGATCCAGCGTAGCCACGGCACCGGCCATGCCGGCGAGCAGCAGATGAACCTGCGCGGGATGGGCGATCCGGCTTGCCAGGGCCGCCTCGATTTCCGGCAGGCGCGACCACAACGATCGCAACTGCCGGCTTAGTTCGGGTACTTCCTCGTCGCGGCCGGATTTCTGGGCAGCGCGAACCCGGCCTGCAAGATAAACGCACTTTTCACGGACCCGCGCGCACAGGCCGGCCACCTTGCGGCCGAGCGGCGATTCGGGCAGCAGCCGGGGGGTCGGTGGCACGTAGGGCAGCGGCGCAAAACCGCCCCCCTGTTGCTCGACCCGCAGCAGCGGAATGCAGACAAGATCGGCCCGGGTATCGTCGGTCACCAGCCTGAGATCGGGCCGCCACAGGAACAGCGGCTCCTGCGTCTCGCCGCCAGCCAGATCGGGCACCGCCTCGCCGTGGACCGACTGGTAGCGGCTGCCTCGCGGATCAAGCCGACCGCCCCGCCACAATGGTGCCACCGCGACGAAGACCGTCACCGCGTGACGCGGTGACGCCGCCACCTGTGCGGTCACGTCGAGTTCGAGCGTCGGGCGCATGCCGGCATCAAAACCGACCAGCAGGCCGTCGGGCAACACGGCCTCGAGCGCCAGCACGCGCACGACACCGGCACGCAGTGCCGATTCGTCGATGTCGACCGACTGGACGCCCCAGAACCACGGATGGGCCGACGCCGCGTGACGCGCAGCCAGCGTCTCGGCACGCAGCGATTGCTGCTGGAAATGCTGTGGCAGCAATTGCATGCCTTCATGCCAGCAGATGGCTTCCGGTACCTCGTTCACGCAGCGCTCCCAACATCTATTTGATTGGCTACCGCCGACCGTCGGCGATACCCGTACTTACGGACCGGCCTGCATCATCTGCAGGTCGCGGCTTTCCAGGCGGATGCGCACTTCGCGCTCGCTTTCGAGCCGCAGACGATGCGCTCCCGGCGCGTCATAGCCGGCAAACACCAGCACGCCCTGCGCAGGCACACCGGCCAGCGGAACACGATCGAACACCAAGCGCTGGCCAGGGACGACCTCGAGCCCCCAGACCTGCAGCAACTGCGGGTAGTCGCGCCGGTATTGCTCGCGGGCAGCAAACCATTGCGCCGACGATGTTGTAAGCAAAACCTTCAACAAGTCAGGATCGTCCACCGCAAGGAAATCGACGGCGATCGGCGTGTCATCGTTGGCGCCCGGGGCAACCTCGATCACCGCGCTGCGCATCGCGACTTCCGGCTGCATCAGAGAGCAAGCCGAAATGCTGACGATCAGCAGGAAAAACAAGCAAAAACGCCAGATAGCCTGCAAGTGCAACCCCGATCGGCCTCATTGTGTGGCGCCAACTCTATCTCACCATTGTCATTCGTTCCAAGTAAGCCGTTGCGGATATAACACATACACAGACAATATGTACTCAGTGTTCTTACAACAAAAACAATGGATAACTTGCAAACACAGATGATTAAGCTAATCTCGCCCGACGAGCCGCCAGCATGACAGAGGCATTCAGCGGCCTCGCCTGATCAGTTACATCGAGAAATCATCCAGATGCAGCCGCCGGCACCCGAGGCGTTGCGCTGACCAAGAGGAAATCATGGCCGAGAGCACTCAGCACAAGCTGGACCGCGTCCGTCCCCCGCGCGTCCAGATCACCTATGACGTGGAAATTGGCAACGCCATCGAAAAGAAGGAACTGCCGCTCGTTGTCGGCATCCTCGCGGACCTGGCCGGCAAGCCCGAGGCAGCGCCGGCCAAGCTGGGCGATCGCCGCTTCGTCGACATTGACCGCGACAACTTCAACGAGGTGCTGCACGCCATCGCCCCGCGCCTCGTCGTTCAGGTCGACAACGCGCTGGGCGGCGAGGACAAGAACAAACTCAACATCGAGCTCAAGTTCAAGCAGTTCGAAGACTTCGACCCGGTCAACATCGTCAAGCAGGTCGAGCCGCTGCGCCGTCTGTACGAAGCACGCCAGAAGCTGCGCGATCTGCTGACCAAGCTCGACGGCAACGACCAGCTCGATCAGCTGCTGCAGAACGTCGTCGCCAACACCGACGAGCTGAACGAAATCAAGGCCGGTGCCGGCACCGATGCCAACAAGGAAGGCAAATCCGATTCTGACACGACCGACAACAAGCCGGCCGACGTCACCCCCGAACCCCAGGTCTGAGGAGCGCGCTCATGCCCCAAGAACAAGCCGGCAGCGAGAACGCTGCACAAACCGTATCGCTGTCGCTGCTCGACCAGATCATCGCCGATGGCCGGATGGCGCACGACGACAACCAGAAAGCCTATGCCAAGGATCTGCTGGCCGAATTCGCCAAGCAGGTGCTCGACAAGGACATGGTCGTCGACAGCGACACCGTTGCGATGATCAATCACCGCATCGACCAGATCGACGCGCTGATCGGCAAGCAGCTCGACGAAATCCTGCACCACAAGGACGTTCAGCGTCTGGAAGCCTCGTGGCGCGGCCTGCACTACCTGGTGATGAACACCGAAACCAGCACGCGCCTGAAGCTGCGCCTGCTCGACGTCTCGCAACAGGAACTGCAGAACGATCTTGAAAAGGCAGTCGAGTTCGACCAGAGCGCCCTGTTCAAGAAGATCTACGAAGAAGAGTACGGCACTTTCGGTGGTCACCCGTTCAGCGTGCTGGTCGGCGATTTCGAGTTCGGCCGCAATCCGCAGGACGTCGCGCTGCTCGAAAAACTCTCGAATGTCGCCGCCGCCGCGCATGCGCCGTTCGTCGCCGCCGCCAGCCCGCGCCTGTTCGACATGGGCAGCTTCACCGAGCTGGCCCAGCCGCGCGATCTGGCCAAGGTGTTCGAAAGCACCGAGCTGATCAAATGGAACGCGTTCCGCGCCAGCGAAGATTCCCGCTACGTCTCGCTGGTCCTGCCACACATCCTGTTGCGCCTGCCGTACGGCCCGGACACCAAGCCGGTTGAAGGCATCAACTACGCCGAAGGCGTCGACGGCACCAATCACCAGAAGTACCTGTGGGGCAACGCCTCGTGGGCGCTCGGCCAGCGGATTACCGAAGCATTCGCCAAGTACGGCTGGTGCGCTGCGATTCGCGGTGTCGAGGGTGGTGGCGCTGTCGAAGGTTTGCCGGCACACACGTTCAGCACCGCCTCGGGCGATCTGGCACTCAAGTGCCCGACCGAAGTGCCGATCACCGACCGTCGCGAAAAAGAGCTCGACTCGCTGGGCTTCATTTCGCTGTGCCACAAGAAGAACACTGACCTCGCCGTGTTCTTCGGTGGCCAGACGACCAATCAGCCGAAGCTGTACAACCTGCCGGCAGCCAATGCCAATGCGCGGATCTCCGGCATGCTGCCCTATGTGCTCGCCGCTTCGCGTTTCGCGCACTACATCAAGGTCATCATGCGCGACAAGGTCGGCAGCTTTGCCACGCGTGACAACGTCCAGTCCTATCTGAACAACTGGATCGCCGACTACGTGCTGGTCAACGACAACGCCCAGCAGGAAATCAAGGCGCAGTACCCGCTGCGCGAAGCGCGCGTCGACGTGACCGAAGTTGCCGGCAAGCCGGGGGCATACCGTGCCACCGTCTTCCTGCAGCCGCACTTCCAGCTCGAAGAGCTGACCGCGTCGATCCGCCTCGTTGCCTCGCTGCCGCCGCCGGCCGCAGCCTGACGCGGACTATCCCGTTGCAATGGCGTGGGCGGGCCGCCCCCCCCCCCCCCCCCGCGGGGGGCAGCAGTTGTGGGCGCCCGAAATATAGCCCCCCCCCCCCCCCCGAAAAGGTGAATAACACAACGGGGGGAACAAACCAAAAAGCAACTAAATTGGA
>NZ_JAESND010000013.1 GCF_016865585.1 Jeongeupia naejangsanensis
GGCGACAACGTTGAAGTCGTCGTGTCGCTGATCGCTCCGATCGCCATGGAACAAGGTCTGCGTTTCGCCATCCGTGAAGGCGGTCGTACCGTCGGCGCTGGTGTCGTTGCCAAGATCATCGAGTAAGGACTGGATTCATGCAAAGCCAAAAAATCCGTATCCGCCTGAAGGCTTTCGACTACGCGTTGATCGACCGCTCGGCCCAGGAAATCGTTGACACTGCCAAGCGCACCGGCGCTGTGGTCAAGGGCCCGGTTCCGCTGCCGACCAAGATCGAGCGTTTCGACGTGCTGCGTTCGCCGCACGTGAACAAGACTTCGCGCGACCAGTTCGAAATCCGCACTCATCTGCGCCTGATGGACATTGTCGATCCGACCGACAAGACCGTTGACGCACTGATGAAGCTGGATCTGCCGGCTGGTGTTGATGTCGAGATCAAGCTGCAGTAATTGCGGCAATTTGCCACAAGCACGCTAAGTGCTTGCGGCAAAAGAAAAAGTTGTGCTAGTATCGCGGGCTTACCACTTTAGGGTGGTAAGCCCTTTTATTTTTAGTTGGTTATTTGCCGATCAATCGTAATCGGCCCTGAAAAGGAAATAACTATGAGCTTAGGTCTTGTCGGTCGCAAAGTCGGCATGACCCGCGTCTTTGCCGAGGATGGTGCATCCATTCCGGTAACGGTGCTGGACATGTCCGCAAATCGCGTCACGCAAATCAAGTCCGTGGAAGCCGACGGCTACGCAGCCGTCCAGGTGACCTTTGGTGCCAAGAAGGCAAGCCGCGTCAACAAGGCGGAAGCCGGTCACTTTGCCAAGGCTGGTGTCGAAGCAGGTCTGGGGCTCGTCGAGTTCCGCGTCGCTGCTGAGAAGCTGGTCGATCTGAAGGCTGGTGATTCGCTGTCCGTCGAACTGTTCGCTGCTGGTCAACTGGTCGATGTCACCGGTACCTCGCAAGGTAAGGGTTTCTCGGGCGTCATCAAGCGTCACAACTTCAGTTCCAACCGCGCATCGCACGGTAACTCGCGTTCGCACAACACGCCGGGTTCGATCGGTCAGGCACAAGATCCGGGTCGTATTTTCCCGGGTAAGCGCATGGCGGGTCAGCTGGGTAACGTCAAGTCGACGGTCCAGAATCTGGAAGTCGTGCGTATCGATGCCGAGCGTCAACTGCTGCTGGTCAAGGGTGCAGTCCCTGGCTCCAAGGGCAATGACGTGGTCGTTCGTCCGAGTGTGAAGGCGGGTGCGTAATGGAACTTAAAGTCATCAATGCTAACGGCGAAGCGCAAGCCGCTGTCGCCGCATCGGATGCGCTGTTTGCCCGTGATTTCAACGAAGCGCTGGTTCACCAAGTCGTGACCGCGTATTTCGCGAATGCACGTAGCGGCAACCGCGCCCAGCTGGGTCGCGATGCAGTGCATCACTCCACCAAGAAGCCGTTCAAGCAAAAGGGCACCGGTCGTGCTCGTGCTGGTATGACTTCGTCGCCGCTGTGGCGTGGTGGTGGCCGGGCGTTCCCGAACAGCCCGGATGAAAACTTCAGCCAGAAGGTCAACCGCAAGATGTACCGCGCCGGCATTGCGACCATCCTGTCGCAACTCGTGCGTGAAGATCGTCTGATCGTGGTTGACTCGCTGTCGCTGGAAGCCCCGAAGACCAAGGCCCTGGTGCAAAAGCTGGACGCGCTGAATCTCGATTCCGTGCTGTTCATCACCAAGGAACTGGACGAGAACCTGTACCTTGCTTCGCGCAACCTGCCGCACGTGCTCGTCCTCGAGCCGAGCCAGGCTGACCCGGTAAGCCTGGTGCGCTTCAAGAAAGTCGTGCTGACCCGCGATGCGCTGGCCGCTTTTGAGGAGATGTTCGCATGACGCAATTCACCGAAAATCGTCTGCTGCAAGTGCTGCTGGCGCCGGTTGTGTCGGAAAAGACCACCCTCGTTGCTGAAAAGAACGAGCAAGTCGTGTTCCGCGTTTCGACCGATGCGACCAAGGCCGAGATCAAGGCTGCTGTCGAGCTGCTGTTCAAGGTCAAGGTTGAAGGCGTGTCCGTGATCAACGTGAAGGGCAAGGGCAAGCGCTTTGGCCGTTTCGTCGGTCGCCGCAAGGACTGGAAGAAAGCTTACGTTAGCCTCGCGGCCGGTCAGGAACTTGACCTCGCGGCTGCGCAATAAGGAGACTGAAAATGGCATTGGTTAAAGTAAAACCGACGTCCGCCGGTCGCCGCGCTGTCGTCAAGGTTGTCAACCCGGATCTGCACAAGGGGGCGCCGTACGCGCCGCTGCTCGAGTCGCAAAGCAAGACCGCCGGTCGTAACAACCGCGGTGTGATCACGACCCGTCACAAGGGTGGTGGCCACAAGCAGCATTACCGCATGATCGACTTCAAGCGCAACAAGGATGGCATCGTTGCCAAGGTTGAGCGTCTGGAGTACGACCCGAACCGCACCGCGAACATCGCGCTGCTGTGCTACGCCGACGGCGAACGCCGTTACATCATCGCCCCGAAGGGTCTGAAGGCTGGCATGACCGTGGTTTCGGGTTCGGAAGCACCGATCAAGGTCGGCTCGGCCATGCCGATCCGCAACATTCCGGTCGGTTCGACGATCCACTGCGTTGAAATGCAGCCGGGCAAGGGTGCGCAGATTGCGCGTTCGGCCGGTGCTTCGGTTCAGCTGCTGGCTCGCGAAGGTGCTTACGCTCAGCTGCGTCTGCGCTCGGGCGAAATCCGCAAGGTGCACATCGATTGCCGCGCAACGCTCGGCGAAGTCGGTAACGAAGAGCACAGCCTCCGTTCGTACGGCAAGGCCGGTGCGAAGCGCTGGTTGGGCATTCGTCCGACCGTGCGTGGTACCGCCATGAACCCGATCGATCACCCGCACGGTGGTGGTGAGGGTCGTACTGGTGAAGGCCGTGTGCCGGTTAGCCCGTGGGGCCAGCCGACCAAGGGCTACCGTACCCGCAACAACAAGCGCACCGACGGCATGATCGTCCGTCGTCGTCCTGCGAACAAGGGGTAATTGAACATGTCACGTTCTGTCAAGAAGGGCCCGTTCGTTGACCTGCACCTGATCAAAAAGATCGAGAGTGCGCGCAACTCGAACGACAAGCGCCCGATCAAGACCTGGTCGCGTCGTTCCACGGTGCTGCCGGACTTCGTCGGTCTGACGATTGCCGTGCACAACGGCAAGCAGCACGTTCCGGTTTACGTGAACGAAAACATGGTTGGCCACAAGCTCGGCGAGTTCGCACTCACCCGGACTTTCAAAGGCCATGCCGCCGATAAAAAAGCCAAGCGCTAAGGTGAAGACATGCAAGTATCCGCTGTACTGAGCAGTGCTCGTGTTTCCGCCCAAAAAGCGCGCCTGGTCGCAGACCTGGTTCGTGGCAAATCGGTGGAACAAGCGCTGAACATTCTGGCTTTCAGCCCGAAGAAAAGTGCCGTTCTGATCAAGAAGGTGCTCGAGTCGGCAATTGCCAACGCAGAGCACAACGAAGGCGCCGACATCGACAGCCTCAAGGTCGCGACGATTTTTGTGGACAAGGGTCCGTCCCTCAAGCGCTTTACCGCTCGTGCCAAGGGCCGCGGTAACAAGATTGAGAAGCAGACCTGCCACATCACGCTGACTGTCGGCGACTAAGGAGCGAATATGGGTCAGAAGATTCATCCGACGGGTTTTCGTCTCGCCGTCACCAAGAACTGGGCTTCGCGTTGGTACGCCAACAGCAAGAACTTCGCCGGCATGCTTACCGCCGATATCGAAGTTCGCGAGTTTCTGAAAAAGAAACTGGCGAATGCCTCGGTCAGTCGTGTCGTGATCGAGCGCCCGGCCAAGAACGCCCGCATCACCATTCACACCGCCCGTCCGGGTGTCGTGATCGGTAAGAAGGGCGAGGATATCGAGTCGCTGAAGAAGCAACTGCAGAACATCCTCAAGGTGCCGGTGCACGTCAACATCGAAGAAGTCCGCAAGCCGGAAATCGATGCGCAGATCATCGCCGACAGCATTGCGTCGCAGCTGGAAAAGCGCGTGATGTTCCGTCGCGCCATGAAGCGTGCGATGCAAAACGCCATGCGTCTGGGTGCCCAGGGCATCAAGATCATGTCGTCGGGCCGTCTGAACGGTATCGAAATCGCCCGTACCGAGTGGTACCGCGAAGGCCGTGTGCCGCTGCACACCCTGCGCGCGGACATCGACTACGCGACCAGCGAAGCGAAGACCACGTACGGCATCATCGGTATCAAGGTTTGGGTTTACAAAGGCGAAGTGAAGCCGGGCGAAAAGGCTGCAGAGCCGGCGCCGGAAACCCAGCGTAAAGCACGAAAGGGGCCTCGTAATGCTGCAGCCAACTAGACTCAAGTTCCGTAAAGTCCAAAAGGGTCGCAACACCGGTATCGCCACGCGCGGTAACAGCGTTGCTTTCGGTACCTTTGGTCTCAAGGCCGTCAGCCGCGGTCGTCTGACTGCGCGTCAGATCGAAGCTGCCCGTCGTGCCATCACCCGCTACATCAAGCGTGGTGGTCGCGTGTGGATCCGTGCGTTCCCGGACAAGCCGATTTCGACCAAGCCGGCCGAAGTGCGGATGGGTAACGGTAAGGGTAGCCCGGAGTACTGGGTTGCCGAAATCCAGCCGGGCAAGGTCCTGTATGAACTCGACGGCGTTGCCGAAGAAGTCGCTCGCGAAGCGTTCCGCCTGGCTTCGGCCAAGCTGCCATTCGCCACGACCTTCGTCGCTCGCCAAGTGGGGCAATGATGAAAGCTGCTGAACTGCGTCAAAAATCCGTCGAAGAGCTCAAGGTCGAGCTGACGGCGCTGCTCAAAGCCCAATTCAGCCTGCGCATGCAAAATGCGACCGGCCAACTGGCTAAAAACAGCGAAATCAACCGGGTGCGCAAGGATATTGCGCGCGTTCACACCATCCTGGCTGAGAAGGCTGCTTAATATGAGCGAAGCGAAACTCAAGCGTACGCTGACCGGCCGTATCGTCAGCGACAAAATGGACAAGACGGTTACCGTCCTGGTCGAACATCTGGTCAAGCACCCGCTGTACGGCAAGGTCGTTCGTCGCTCCAAGAAATACCATGCGCACGACGAAGCCAACCAGTATCACGAAGGTGATCTGGTAACCATCGTCGAAGGTCGTCCGCTGTCCAAGACCAAGTCCTGGGTAGTGACCACGCTGGTTGAAAAAGCACGCGTCGTCTGATCGACGGCAGGCCGGTTTTCCGGTCTAGTGCTTGCGCGGGCATTGTACGTCTTGTACAATGCCCGTTTTCCCATCTGCGGTGGTGTATTTGCTGCCGCGTGTTTCTCCCCCTTGCGGGGTCCAAAACTGACTGCATTGCTCGGTTTTGCCGGGCGTCTCGGCTTTGTCGAGGTTTGCGGTACAAGTTGGAGGTTGTTTTTCCATGATCCAAATGCAATCCATGTTGGAGGTTGCAGACAATACCGGTGCGCGTCACGTCATGTGCATCAAGGTATTGGGCGGCTCCAAGCGTCGCTACGCTTCGGTGGGCGACATCATCAAGGTGACCATCAAAGATGCGGCACCTCGTGGTCGCGTCAAGAAGGGTGACGTGTACAGCGCCGTGGTGGTTCGCACCGCCAAGGGCGTGCGTCGCGCCGACGGTTCGCTGATCAAGTTCGACGGCAATGCCGCCGTTCTCCTTAACAACAAGCTTGAGCCGATCGGCACCCGTATCTTCGGGCCGGTGACGCGTGAGCTGCGCACCGAGAAGTTCATGAAGATCGTCTCGCTTGCGCCGGAAGTGCTGTAAGGAGAGATGGCATGAACAAGATTCGCAAAGGTGACGAAATCATCGTCATCACCGGCAAGGACAAGGGCAAGCGCGGTACCGTGCTGCGCGTGATCCCGACCGCAGACCAAGTCATCGTCGAAGGCATCAACGTTGCCAAGAAGCACGTGAAGCCGAACCCGATGCGCGGTCAGCAAGGTGGCATCGTCGAAAAGACCATGCCGCTGCACGTTTCGAACGTTGCGATTTTCAATGCTGCGACCGGCAAGGCTGATCGCGTGGGCTTCAAGCTGTTGGATGACGGCAAGAAAGTTCGCGTGTTCAAGTCGAGCGGCGAAGTGATTGGCGCTTAAGGGGTATAAACATGGCTCGTTTGCAAGATTTTTACAAAGAGCAGGTTGTGCCGGCGCTGATCGAGCAGTTCGGTTACAAGTCTGTGATGGAAGTGCCGCGCATCGAAAAGATCACCGTCAACATGGGTGTCGGTGAAGCGGTTGCTGACAAGAAAGTGATGGAACACGCTGTTGGCGACATGGAAAAGATCACCGGCCAGAAGGCTGTGGTCACCAAGGCCAAGAAGTCCATCGCTGGCTTCAAGATTCGTGACGGTTACCCGGTTGGCTGCAAGGTCACCCTGCGTCGCGAACGCATGTTCGAGTTCTTTGATCGCCTGGTTTCGGTTGCGCTCCCGCGCGTCCGTGACTTCCGTGGTGTGCCGGCCAAGTCGTTCGACGGCCGCGGCAACTTCAACATGGGTGTGCGTGAACAGATCATTTTCCCGGAAATCGAGTACGACAAGATCGACGCGCTCCGCGGTATGAACATCACCATCACCACGACGGCCAAGACCGACGAAGAAGCGCGCGCGCTGCTGTCGGCCTTCAAGTTCCCGTTCAAGAATTGAGGCGATCATGGCAAAACTTGCACTGATTAAACGTGAAGAAAAGCGTCGCGCCGTTGTCGAGAAGTTCGCTGCCAAGCGCAACGCACTGCTCGCGATCGCTAACGATGCCAACGCCAGCGACGAAGACCGCTTCCAGGCTCGCCTGAAGCTGCAATCGCTGCCGCGTAACTCCAGCAAGACTCGCTTGCACAACCGTTGCGCGCTGACCGGTCGTCCGCGTGGCGTGTACAGCAAATTCGGTCTTGGTCGTAACAAACTGCGCGAATTGGCCATGAAGGGTGAAATCCCGGGCATGGTCAAGGCCAGCTGGTAATAGGAGAACAGAAACATGGCAATGCATGATCCTATCGCCGATATGCTGACCCGTATCCGTAACGCGCAGCGTGCGGACAAGGTTTCGGTGGCGATGCCGTCTTCCAAGCTGAAGGTGGCGATTGCTAAAGTGCTGCAGGACGAAGGTTATGTCGAATCCTTCGCTGTCGCAGGTGATGTGAAGCCGACGCTGACCATCGAACTCAAATACTACGCCGGTCGTCCGGTGATCGAACGCATCGAGCGCATCTCGAAGCCGGGTCTGCGCATCTACAAGGGTGCCACCGAGATCCCGCAAGTGATGAACGGCCTCGGCGTGGCGATCCTGTCCACCTCCAAGGGTGTGATGACCGACCGCAAAGCGCGCGCCCAGGGTGTTGGCGGCGAGCTGCTCTGCGTCGTGGCTTAAGGGGATAACGATGTCTCGCGTAGCTAAAAATCCGGTAGCCATCCCGGCTGGCGTCGAAGTCAAGATCGGCGCTGAAGAAATCGTCATCAAGGGCCCGAACGGCTCGCTGGCTCAGGCTCTGACCGGCAATGTCGATGTCAAGGTTGAAGACAACGCACTGGTGTTTGCTGCCCGCAACGGCGACAAGCAATCCCGTTCGATGTCCGGCACCCTGCGTGCACTGGTCAATAACATGGTGACCGGCGTCTCCAAGGGCTTCGAGCGCAAGCTGACCCTGGTGGGCGTGGGTTATCGTGCCCAGGCTCAGGGCGACGTGCTCAACCTGACGCTCGGCTTCTCCCACCCGGTCGCGCATAAGATGCCGGCTGGCGTGAAGGTGGAAACGCCGTCGCAGACCGAGATCGTGCTCAAGGGCGCCGACAAGCAGGTTATTGGTCAGGTCGCAGCTGACATCCGCGCATACCGCGCGCCGGAACCGTATAAGGGTAAGGGCGTTCGTTATTCGGATGAAGTTGTTGTCCGTAAAGAAACCAAGAAGAAGTAATCGAGGCTGAATCATGGACAAGAAAGAAACTCGACTCCGCCGCGCACGCAAAACCCGTGCAAAGATTGCGGAGCTCAAGGCGGTGCGCCTGTCGGTGCACCGGACCAACAGCCATATCTACGCGCAAGTCATCGACGCGACCGGTAGCAAGGTGCTGGCCGTTGCTTCGACGCTTGAAGCGGATGTGCGTGGTCAGGTCAAGAACGGCGCTTCGGTCGAAGCTGCTGCAGTCGTCGGCAAGCGTATTGCCGAGAAAGCCAAGGCTGCCGGCATCGAAAACGTTGCGTTCGATCGTTCCGGTTTCCACTATCACGGTCGCGTGAAGGCTCTGGCCGACGCGGCTCGTGAAGGCGGCCTCGTCTTCTAATTGGAGTTATCAAATGGCTAGAAACGAAGCAGAAGATCGTCAGGACGGCCTTCGCGAGAAAATGGTTGGCGTGAATCGCGTCACCAAGGTCGTGAAGGGTGGCCGGATCATGGGCTTTGCCGCACTGACCGTCGTTGGTGACGGCGATGGCGGCGTTGGCATGGGCAAGGGCAAGGCGAAGGAAGTGCCGGTCGCAGTGCAAAAAGCACTGGACGAAGCACGTCGCAAGCTGTTCAAGGCCTCGCTGAAGAACGGCACCGTGCCGCACTCGGTCATCGGCAAGCACGGTGCAACCACCGTGTTCATGCAGCCGGCACCGGAAGGTACCGGCATCATCGCCGGCGGCCCCATGCGCGCTGTGTTCGAAGTGGCTGGTGTGCACAACATCACCGCCAAGATCCACGGCTCGACCAACCCGTACAACGTGGTTCGCGCCACGCTGGACGGCCTTGCTAAACTGCACACCGCTGGCGATATCGCCGCGAAGCGCGGCAAGACCGTCGAAGAAATCTTCGGGGGCGAATAATGACTGATGCGAAGAAAATCAAGGTCACGCTCGTCAAGAGCCTGATCGGTCGCCTGGAAAGCCACAAGGCCTGCGCCCGTGGTCTGGGTCTGCGCAAGCTGAACAGCTCGTCGGAAGTGATCGATACCCCGGAAAACCGCGGCATGATCAACAAGATTAGCTACCTCTTGAAGGTGGAGGGCTAAATGGAACTGAATAACCTGAAACCGGGTGTTGGCGCCAAGCACGCCAAGCGCCGTGTTGGCCGCGGTATCGGCTCGGGCCTGGGCAAGACCTCGGGTCGTGGCCACAAGGGTCAGAAGTCGCGTACCGGTGGTTTCCACAAGGTCGGCTTTGAAGGCGGTCAAATGCCGCTGCAACGTCGTCTGCCGAAGCGCGGCTTCAAGTCGCTGTCGGCAGGCAAGTCGGTTGAAGTGAGCCTCGCGGACCTGAACCGTCTGCCGGTGAACGACATCGACTTCCTGACGCTGCTGCAGGCAGGTCTGGTCTCGCAACGCGCGAACCAAGCCAAGGTCATTCTGGCTGGCAAGATCGAACGTGCGATCACTCTGAAGGGCGTTGGCGCCACCAAGGGTGCACGTGCTGCGATCGAAGCCGCTGGTGGCTCCATCGTCGAGTAATTCGGCTATTGAATAGGGCAGTAACGTGGCAAATCCCGCTCTGGCTTCTGCTGGTAGTAAGTTCGCGGATCTGAAGAAACGCATCTGGTTCTTGGTGGGTGCACTGATCGTTTATCGCATCGGTGCGCACATCCCCGTGCCGGGTATCAACCCGGCCGAGCTGGCGCGTCTCTTCGAAAGTTCGCAAACCGGTCTCCTGAACATGTTCAACATGTTTTCGGGTGGCGCCCTGTCGCGCTTCACCGTGTTTGCGATCGGGATCATGCCTTACATCTCCGCTTCGATCATTCTGCAGCTGGCATCGGAAGTCTTTCCGGCGCTGAAGCAGTTGAAGAAGGAAGGTGAGGCTGGTCGCCGCAAGATCACGCAGTACACGCGTTATGCGACCGTGCTGCTGGCCACCGCGCAGAGCTTCGGGATTGCCATGATGCTGTTCAAGCAGCCTAACCTGGTTATGTTGCCGCAGCTGCAGTTCATCATCATGACGGTCATCACCTTGGTGACCGGCACGATGTTCCTGATGTGGCTGGGTGAGCAGATCACCGAGCGTGGCATCGGCAACGGGATTTCGATCCTCATCTGTGGCGGTATCGCCGCAGGTGTGCCGGGCGCGATCGGCAAGACGCTGACCCTTGCCAACCAGGGCGCACTGCCGATCATTCTGGTGTTGTTCCTGTTCGTTGGCGTGGTGTTGCTGACGGCTGCCGTGGTGTTTGTCGAACGTGGTCAGCGTAAAGTGCCGGTGCACTATGCCAAGCGCCAGGTCGGCAACCGCATCATGCAGGCTCAAAGCACGCATCTGCCGCTGAAACTGAACATGGCCGGTGTGATTCCACCGATCTTCGCCTCGTCGATCATCCTGTTCCCGGCGACCGTGTTGTCGTGGACCGGTAATAGCGACAAGCTGTCCTGGTTGAAGTCGATCGGTGACATGCTGCACCCGGGGCAACCGCTGTATGTGCTGCTGTACGCTGCCGCGATCATCTTCTTCTGCTACTTCTACACCGCGCTGGTCTTCAACCCGAAGGAAACCGCGGATAACCTGAAGAAGAGTGGGGCGATGATCCCGGGTTATCGGCCGGGCGAGCATACGGCGCGCTATATCGAGAAGCTGATCCTCAAGCTGACGCTTATCGGTGCGGTTTATATCACCGTGATTTGCCTGATTCCGGAGTTCCTGATCCTCAAGTGGAACGTGCCGTTCTACTTTGGTGGTACTTCGCTGCTGATCCTGGTGGTGGTGACCATGGACTTCATGTCGCAGATGCAATCGTATGTGTTGTCGCATCAGTATGAAGGCCTGTTGAAGAAAGCAAACTTCAAGGGTTAAGGGCTGAGCCCGAGCAAAAACAATGTCGAAAGAAGACGTCATTCAGATGCAGGGCGAAGTCCTGGAAACGCTGCCTAACGCAACGTTCCGGGTCAAGCTCGAAAACGGACATGTGGTCCTTGGTCATATTTCCGGCAAAATGCGTAAGCATTACATTCGCATTCTGCCCGGCGATAAGGTTACTGTAGAGCTCACGCCCTACGATCTGACCAAGGCTCGCATCGTATTCCGGGCCAAGTGAGCGCCCGGAATTTCATTTTTGACTGAAAGGAAAGACGATGAGAGTTCAAGCATCGGTCAAGAAAATCTGCCGCAATTGCAAAATCATCCGCCGCAACCGTGTTGTGCGCGTGATCTGCACTGACCCGCGGCACAAGCAACGCCAAGGTTGATTTGAGTCAATCGGTCGCAGGCGTTATAATCTGCAACTTTTTTAACCTGGGGTAAGGAAGTTATGGCCCGTATTGCTGGGGTTAACATCCCTAATCATCAGCATACTGTGATCGGCCTTCAGGCAATCTTCGGCATCGGCCGCACTCGCGCCTACGCGATCTGCGCTGCTACTGCCATTGATACTGCCAAGAAGGTCAAGGATCTCAGTGAAGCTGAGCTCGACAAGCTGCGTGAAGAAATCGGCAAGTACATCGTAGAAGGTGATCTTCGCCGTGAAAACACGATGGCCATCAAGCGTCTCATGGACCTTGGCTGCTATCGCGGTTTCCGTCATCGCAAGGGCTTGCCTGTTCGCGGCCAGCGCACTCGCACCAATGCTCGTACTCGCAAGGGTCCGCGCAAGGCGATTGCTGGCAAGAAGTAATCTAAGGAATACAGAGAATGGCTAAAGCAAACACAGTGCGTGTACGGAAGAAAGTCAAAAAGAGCGTGTCTGAAGGGATCGTGCACGTGCACGCTTCGTTCAACAACACGATCATTACCATCACCGATCGCCAAGGCAATGCACTTTCTTGGGCTACCTCGGGTGGTGCTGGTTTTAAGGGCTCTCGGAAAAGTACACCCTTCGCGGCACAGGTTGCTGCGGAGCACGCTGGTAAAGTTGCCCAAGAATATGGTGTGAAGAACCTTGAAGTTCGTATCAAGGGCCCTGGTCCGGGTCGCGAATCCGCCGTGCGTGCACTGAACGCACTCGGCTTCAAGATCACCAGCATTTCGGACGTGACCCCGGTGCCGCACAACGGCTGCCGTCCGCCGAAAAAGCGTCGTATCTAATCCCGGAGTAAGACATGGCTCGTTATATTGGACCCAAGTGCAAACTCGCACGCCGTGAGGGTACGGACCTTTTCCTCAAGAGCGCACGCCGCTCGCTCGACAGCAAGTGCAAGCTGGAACAAGCCCCAGGCCAGCACGGCGCTAACGGCAAACAGCCGCGTCTGTCGGACTATGGCGTTCACCTGCGTGAAAAGCAAAAGATCCGCCGCATCTACGGCGTGCTGGAACGTCAGTTCCGTCGTTATTTTGAACAGGCCAGCGCTCGCAAGGGCTCGACAGGTGAAAACCTGCTGAAGCTGCTTGAGTCGCGTCTGGACAACGTCGTTTACCGCATGGGCTTCGGCTCGACTCGCGCCGAAGCACGCCAGCTGGTTTCCCACTGCGCGCTGACCGTGAACGGTACCGTCGTCAACATCCCGTCCTTCCAGGTCAAGGCTGGCGACGTTGTCGCCATCCGCGAGAAGGCCAAGAAGCAGGTTCGCATTCAGGAAGCGCTGTCGCTTGCTGAAGGCATTGGCTTCCCGGGCTGGGTTCAGGTGGATTCCAAGAAAATGGAAGGCGTGTTCAAAAGCGCGCCGGAGCGTTCCGATCTTTCCAGCGACATCAATGAGTCGCTGGTGGTGGAATTCTACTCCAAGTAAAAACTGAACCGTTTTCAGGCCAAGGGATACTGATACATGCAAAACCTCGCTAACGAGTTGCTCAAGCCGCGCATCATCGACGTGCAGGCTCAATCTTCCGCCCAGGCTCGGGTGGTGATGGAGCCGTTCGAGCGCGGTTACGGCCATACGCTCGGTAACGCCCTGCGCCGGATCCTGTTGTCGTCGATGCCGGGCTACGCCCCCACCGAGGTCAAGATCGAAGGCATCGTGCACGAATATTCCGCCTTGGATGGCGTGCAGGAAGATGTTGTCGATATCCTCTTGAACCTCAAAGGGGTCGTGCTCAAGCTGCATGGCCGTGACTCGGTCACGCTCACGCTCGTCAAGGACGGCGAGGGCGTGGTCAAGGCCGGCGATATCCAGCTGCCGCACGATGTCGAAGTCGTGAACCCCGATCACGTGGTCGCCCACCTGTCCGCAGGTGGCAAGCTGAACGTTGAAATCAAGGTCGAGAAAGGTCGTGGTTACCAGCCTGCTCCGGCTCGTCTGAACAAGGACGAGAACCGCAGCATCGGTACCATCCAGCTTGACGCATCGTTCAGCCCGATCCGCCGGGTCAGCTACCAGGTCGAAAGCGCTCGCGTCGAGCAGCGTACCGATCTGGATCGTCTGATCCTCGATATCGAGACCAATGGCGTGCTGACGCCGGAGGATGCGGTTCGCCAAGCGGCCCGCATTCTGATGGACCAGCTGTCGGTGTTCGCAGACCTTGAAGGGACGCCGGTTGAGGAAGAGAAGCCCGCTGCGCCGCAGATCGATCCGATCCTGCTGCGTCCGGTGGACGATCTCGAGTTGACCGTCCGTTCGGCAAACTGCCTGAAGGCCGAGAACATCTACTACATCGGGGATCTGATCCAGCGCACCGAGACTGAGCTCTTGAAGGCGCCGAATCTGGGCCGCAAGTCCTTGAATGAAATCAAGGAAGTGCTTGCCTCGAAGGGCCTGTCGCTGGGTATGCGCCTCGAAAACTGGCCGCCGGCCGGCTTGGAAAAGCCCTGAGCGGTCAACGGAAAGGAACTGACAAATGCGTCATGGTAATGGCAACCGCAAACTGAATCGTACCTCGAGCCACCGCCAGGCTTTGCTTCGCAACCTGGCAAATGCGCTCCTGCGTCACGAAGTCATCAAAACCACGCTGCCGAAGGCCAAGGAGCTGCGCCGCGTCGCAGAACCGCTGATCACCCTCGGCAAGAAGCCGTCGCTGGCGAACCGTCGTCTCGCATTCGATCGCACCCGCGATCGCGAGATGGTGGTCAAGCTGTTCGACGTGCTGGGCCCGCGTTACGCGAACCGTAACGGTGGCTACCTGCGTATTCTGAAGTGCGGTTTCCGCGATGGCGACAATGCTCCTATGGCATTCGTCGAACTCGTCGACCGTCCGGAAGAAGCGGAAGTGGTTGAAGCCGCCGAGTAATCGGAGCGGTACGGTAAAAAGGCCAGCGTCAGCTGGCCTTTTTGCTTTGTTGTGCACGGCTCGTCGCGGACTTGGTTTGGCCGGGCGCTGATCGTAGACTGTTGTGTTGCGTTGCAAAAAAAATCGGACGAGTTATGGCACGTTTTGCGGTTGGCGATATTCAGGGGTGTTTCGACGAGTTGCAGTTGCTGGTCGAGCGCATGGGCTTCGAGCCTGGGCGTGACACGCTTTATCTCGTTGGTGATCTGGTCAATCGCGGGCCGGATTCTGCGGCGGTGTTGCGCTGGGCGAAGCGGCACGATGAATCCGTACGTGTAGTACTCGGCAATCATGACCTGAGTCTGTTAGCGCTGTCGGCGGGGGTCGGCAAAGCACGCCAAGGGGACACGATGGCTGCAGTGCTGGAGGCCGGCGACTCACCGGCTTTGCTCGATTGGTTAAGGCTTCAGCCGCTGCTGTTGCCGCTGGAAGATGTGCTGATCGTTCATGCAGGCATTTGGCCGGGCTGGACACAGCAGCAGGCGATCGCATTGGCCGGCGAGGTTCAGGTACAGTTGGCTGCGCAGAACTGGCGGGAAGGCTTGGCGCAGATGTACGGCAACCAGCCCGCCAGTTGGGACGAAACGCTTGATGGCTGGCCGCGTTGGCGCTTCGTGGTCAATGCACTGACCCGGATGCGCTTTGTCGACGCTGCAGGCGCGCTGCAGCTGAAGTTCAAGGGCGAGCTGACCGATGCACCCGCCGGACTTTACCCTTGGTTCGATTGGCCAGAACGCATTTCAACGTCGCGGATCGTCTGCGGTCACTGGTCAGCGCTGGGTCTTCGGGTTCGCGATCAGTTGATTGCACTGGACACCGGCTGCATCTGGGGGGGGGCGTTGACCGGCATCGACCTTGATTGCGGTCGCCTGTACCAAGTGCCGGCAAGGCGTGAGTATCAGTCGTTGTTGCCGATGTAGCCGTGTTTGCTTGGCCGGACTCGCCTTCAGGCAGTTCTGGGTAGTCCACGCCTTCCGCACACTGCTAATGGATGATGGAAGCTTCGAACGTGCAGCACTTTCACAAAGCACCAAAGCTGACGATACATTGCATCTCGACGAAGACGCATCGCTTTGCTGTGTTTCTGGGCGCCGGGGATTCGTTCAAGGCCAATGAGCTGTACTGTCAGGTGTCGATGTCCTGAAAGTGCCCGGCGACGTATGCCGCTCTTTGAAAATCGACTGTCGTACAGCGTTGGAAGTGCCAACTCAAACAGTTCAGGCATGTTTGGAGAAGTGACGGTAATCCACGTTCCCGCTATTGCTATTGCACGCAATGGCCGGTTTCAAACGCCTGATGCGCTGCCTGTATCCGGGACTGTACGAACTGCGTCAGGGCGCGTCTATCGTTCTCTCCGGCAGAAAAGGGCGCCAGGAAGCTCAGCTCTACCGTGAGGCCGCGGTGGCCCAGGATGCGCCATAGCGATTCGCCAAACGAGATTTCGTCGACGTAGGCCGCAGCACAGCAACGCTGGCCTTTGCTATTGGTGTAGCGCAGGTAAACGGGCTGGATCGTCGCATCGGCATCGATGGCAGCTTGCAGGAGCGAGGATCGGAACGGCAGGATGCTTGCCCCGTCGCTGGTCGTACCTTCCGGGAAGATCGCGACGCATTCGCCCTGCTGCAGTGAATGCAGGATGGCGCCGTTGACTCGGGCGGTGTCCCGGCGGCGCTCCCGCTCGATGAACAGGGTGCGGGCACCGCAACATAACCGGCCGATCAAGGGCCAGTTACGGATTTCGGACTTGGCGACAAACTGCGAAACGGTGACCGCGTTCAGCACGAAGATGTCCAGCCAGGAAATGTGGTTGGACAAAAGCAGGTGGTTGGGTGGGTAAATGCCCGGCGAAATGCCGTGTACCTGCACGCGGATCTGCAACAGCGTCAGCAATCGTTTGGACCAGCGATGGATGTAGGCGACACGTTCGCCTTCGCTCAGCTTGGGAAGGCGCCAGGAAACGGCCCAAGTGCCATGTGCGAGGTGGAGTGCCAAACGGAACAGACGACAAAGACGGGTACACAAATGCGGCATGGACAGCGAATCGGGCCGAGGCCGAGTGGAGGAATGCTCAGGCAGTGTAGCCGCTTCATAAACCTCGGGCCATGTCCCTATTGCCTCACTGTAAAAATGTGTATCGATCACGTCGTCAGCGCAAGAAGTGCTTGGCATAGCGTTGTTCGATCTGCTGCAGCGGTAGCAGGAGGAAGAAGTCGGCCGTGTTGAAATCCGGATCCCAGGCCGGTTCGCCGCAAATGTAGGAACCTGCACGCAGGTATCCGCGCAGGAGGGGTGGGATCGGGGCGTCGAGTTTTTGATTGAGCGCCGCGAGCGGGAGGGGGCAGCGCGGGAAGACTCGCCATTCGACCGGCGAGAGGGCTGTCTTGGCCAGCTTGGCGTAAAGGCTTGCGGCGAAGTGTCCCCCGTCGATCAGGGAGACGCTGGCGCAGCCGACCAGATAGTTGTGGCCGCGCTGGCTCATGTAATCGGCCAGGCCGGACCAGAGCAGCGAAATGGTGGCGCCGGTACGATAGTCTGCATGGACACAGGAGCGGCCGACTTCGACGAGCTGGTTGCGCAGATGCGACAGACGGGTCAGATCGAATTCGGTGTCGGAGTAATAGCTGCCCAGCGTGCGCGCCTGATGGGGGGGCAGAATGCGGTAAGTACCGACCACCTCACCCGTTTCATCGTCCTGAACGACCAGATGGTCGCAATAGGGGTCGAACAGATCGTGATCGATGCCGGGCTCCCGGCTGGAAAGCCGGGCGCCCATTTCGCCTGCGAACACGCGGTGACGCAGCGCCTGTGCTGCCCGGATCGTTTCGCTGTTGCTGGCGAGCGATACCGAAAGCTGGCGTTTGCGGGATTTGCTGGTTGCGGTTTGCAACTGCTGCAGCATAAGGATTCCTCCTGGGTGATGGAGGAAAATTAAGCGCTGCAGATGACGAAGAAATGACCGGTATTTGAAAATGCCGTGACGCGCGGAAATCAGGCGTCGAGCGGAGGGACGTCCTGTTGCGGTGATTCGGCAGCCGGGATGCGGTACTGCTCGTCAGCCCATTGACCGAGGTCGATCAGTCGACAGCGGCGGCTGCAAAACGGCCGGAACGGATTGTCCGGGCCATAGATGGCAGGCTCGCCACATTGCGGGCAGTTGACGGTACGTTGGGTCACAGGTTGCAGTAACTGAGTGAAAAATCGACATCCGCGTCAACCGAGCGGGCGCGTTCGCCCGAGGTTGAGGGTAGCATGAATCGAATGTTGATGGCGTAACGGTTGGCAGAGAGTTCGGGCACGGCAGGCAGGTCGGCAATCAGGCTGACCTTGAGCAACTGCACCGATTTGCCGCCGGACATTTGCTGAAAATTGCCGTTCTTGGCCGTGTAATGACAGACCTTGGCCGAGTCGCGCAGCAAACGCAGCACAATATCAAGGGCATGTTTGATCGGCAGCAGTGGCGTGAACCAGCGGTCCAGATCGGACTGTCTGCGCGGTGCGGCTTGCTGCAGCCAGTAGTGATAGGACGGCAGATCGAATTCGCAGACACCGCCCGGAATATTGGCGCGCTGCTTGATTGCCATTAGCCATTCGTTGTCACGCAGGAACTGACCGAATTTGCCTGTCATTTTCAGCAGGCGGCCGTGTGTGCCTTCAATGTCGTCGAGGATTTTCTCCAGCGCGGCCTCGGAGATCTGCGGGTTGTGCCGCAAGCCCGTCAGCGTCTGCCTTTGCCTTTCCAGCTCCTGCAGCAAATCGGACTTGAGATCCGCCCGGCTGGCGACTTCCATGATCTCGAATATCCCCAGCAATGCGCTGTGATGGTCGAGCGCATGCGCACCGGCAACGAAGTGGGCGGTGCGGTTGTAGAGGTTCTCCAGACGCAATAGCGTCCGGATGCGCTCATTGATTGGGAATTCGTAGCTGATCACGGCGCGCTCAGCGGCAAAGATATGCAATTCTGCAGCAAGGACATCATTTTGGAAACCCGGTGACATGATTAAGACTGCCCGGCGCTGGTCCAGGCCAGATAACGCTGGTGCTGGCGCGCAACGGCGTCGGCGAGCGCTTCTATTGTTCCGTCGTTTTCAATAACGTCATCGGCATAGGCGCGCCTGCGTTCACGTGGCAACTGGCTGGCAATGATGGCATCGGCTAGCGCTTCGTTCATGCCTGGCCGATTCAGCAATCGCTGGCGCTGCCGCGCCTCGCTGCAGTCGACGACCAGCGTGCGTTGCACCCGTGCTTGAAAGCCGTCGGCCTCAAACAGCAGCGGGACGGCTATGAGCGCATAGGGTGCAGGTTCCGGTAGGACCGCGATTTCCTGGTCCAGCTCAGCCAGTATCCTTGGATGAAGGATGGCTTCGAGGCGTACTCGGGCATCGGCGTGCTCGAACACGTGCTGTCTCATCCAATCACGGGCTAACGCACCGTTGGCATCAATGGCGGCCGGTCCAAATACCTCGCGAATGATTTCCAGCGCGGTTGACGGAGGCTGTGAGAGTCGATGTGCGATGACGTCGGTATCGATCACCGGCACGCCGTGCTGCATGAAGAGCGTGCTGACCGTCGATTTTCCGCTCGCGATGCCGCCGGTAAGCCCGATCAGGTGCATGATTTATCCGAGTCCGTTGAACAGCATTTGCCCGAGCCAGCCACCCCACATGAGTGTCAGCCAGCCGGCAATGCCGAGGTAGGGGCCAAATGGAATCGGCTTGCTCCAGCCGCGTTTCGCGGCAACGACCTGGCCGATGCCGATGACCGCACCGGCCACTGACGACAGCAGGATGATCACGGGGAGGGCTGTCCAGCCAAACCATGCGCCCAGTGCAGCAAGGAGCTTGAAGTCGCCGTAGCCCATGCCCTCTTTGCCGGTGAGGAGCTTGAATAGCCAGAAGATGCTCCACAGAGTCAGGTAGCCGGCCACGGCGCCGACAACGGCCTGTGAGAGCGGAGCGAAGGTTGCTTGGAGGTTGACCAGCAGGCCCAGCCAAAGCAGCGGTAGCGTGATGCTATCGGGCAGCAGGTAGGTGTCGGCATCAATGAGTACCAGTGCGATCAGCGCCCAGGTCAGCATGATGCCTGCTGCACCAACGAAATCGGCTCCGAGATGCAGGCCGACCCCGGTCGTGAGCGCGGCGCAGGCCAATTCGACGAGCGGATAACGTGGGCTGATCGCGGCCTTGCAGCCACGACAGCGGCCGCGCAGCAGAAGCCAGCTGACGACCGGAATGTTTTCGAGAGCGCCGATCTGGTGACCGCAATGCGGACAGGCCGAGCGCGGCGTCATCAGGTTGTAGCGCGGTTTTGGCGGCTGTTCTGCGTCGATCGGCAGATCGATGCCGGCGCATTCGTGGCGAAAATCGGCCTCGATCATTTTCGGCAGACGGTGGATCACCACGTTGAGGAAGCTGCCGACCAGCAGACCGAGCACGAACAGAAACCCGCCGAATAGCGGCGGGTTCTCCTGCAGTGTCGTAAGCAAGCTCCAGTCCATCAGCCAACAGCCTCGCCCATCTTGAAAATCGGTAGATACATCGCGATGACCAAGCCGCCGATCAGTGTACCAAGCACGACCATGATGATCGGCTCCATCAGGCTCGACAGCGCTTCGACGGCATTGTCGACCTCTTCTTCATAGTAATCGGCAACCTTGCCGAGCATTGCGTCAAGCGCGCCGGACTCTTCGCCGATCGACACCATCTGCATGACCATGTTCGGGAAAACATTCGTGTTCTGCATGGCCAGTGTCAGGCTGGTACCGGTGCTTACCTCGGCCTGAATTTTCGCCGTGGCAATTTTGTACAGGTGGTTGCCTGCCGCGCCACCGACCGAATCAAGCGAGTCAACCAAGGGAACGCCGGCGGCAAACATCGTCGACAGGGTTCTTGACCAGCGTGCAATGGTTGCGTTCTTGACGATTTCGCCAAGCACTGGCAGCTTCAGGATCAGTCGATCCATGAAAACTTGCATTGCCACCGAACGCCGCCAGGTTTTCATGAACAGCCAGAATCCACCGAAGATGCTGCCGAAGATCAGCCACCAGTAACTGACGAACATATCGGACAACGCGATCACCATCAGCGTTGGCCCGGGCAAATCTGCGCCAAAGCTGGAGAACAGATCCTTGAAGGCAGGAATCACGAAAATCATGATGACAGCAGTGATCACAAAGGCCGCGACGATGACCGCAGTTGGATAGAACATCGCCGACTTGATCTTCTTTTTGACGCCAAGGATTTTTTCCTTGTATGTCGCCAGTCGTGCAAGCAGGCTGTCGAGAATGCCGGCCTGTTCGCCGGCCTGGATCAGGTTGCAGTACAAGGTGTCGAAATGAGCCGGGTGCTTGCGGAAGGCCTGCGTCAGCGACGAGCCCGTTTCGATGTCGTTCTTGATTTCCATCAGCAGCTTGGTCACCGATGGATTCGAATGCCCCTTGGCCACGATGTCGAACGACGTCAGCAGCGGTACACCGGATTTGAGCATGGTGGCCAGTTGGCGGGTAAACATGGTGATGTCCTGATCGGTGATGCGCCGGCCGCCCTTGTTGCGCTGCTTCTTGATACGGACGACGTTGATGCCCTGCCGGCGAAGATGATTCTTCAGAATCGCTTCGCCCGCCGCGCGCATTTCACCCTTGATCGCCTTGCCGCTCCGGTCCTTGCCTTCCCAGACAAAGGTCATTTCCTTGGCTGCTGCGGCTTTTGTTTGCACTCCCATCGCACTCTCCCCCCGACTGCTTGTACGAATTATTCGTTGGTCACGGCCATGATTTCCTCGAGCGAGGTCATGCCTTGCCTTACTTTCAATAGTCCCGACTGCCGCAGATCGCGCACACCTTCGCGTCTGGCCTGGTCTGCGATGTCGATCGACGTGCCGTTTTTCATGATCAAACGGTTCATTTCGTCCGAAATCGGCATGACCTGATAGATGCCGACCCGACCCTTGTACCCAGTGTCCTTGCACTGATCGCAACCAACCGCTCTGTACGGGGTCCAGCTGCCGTCAAGCTCTGCTTCGGTGAAGCCGGCTCGACGCAGCGCCTCGGTCGGAATGTCGATCGGAGCCTTGCAATGCGTGCAGAGCTTTCTTGCCAGCCGTTGTGCGGTAATCAGGATGACTGAGCTGGCGACGTTGAACGGTGCAACGCCCATGTTCAGCAAGCGGGTCAGCGTGCCGGGGGCGTCGTTGGTGTGCAAGGTTGAGAACACCATGTGGCCGGTCTGCGCTGCCTTGATGGCGATGTCGGCGGTTTCCAAGTCCCGGATTTCGCCGACCATGATGATGTCCGGATCCTGACGCAGAAAAGCCTTCAGCGCTGCCGAAAAGGTCAGACCGGCCTTGTCGTTGACGTTGACCTGGTTGACGCCGGGCAGGTTGATTTCGGCCGGGTCTTCGGCGGTCGAAATGTTCGTGCCCGGTTCGTTAAGAATGTTCAGACAGGTATACAGCGAGACCGTCTTGCCCGAACCGGTCGGCCCCGTGACCAGCACCATGCCGTAGGGGCGACTGACCGCGTCGAGTAGTGCCGCTTTTTGGTCGGGCTCGTAGCCGAGTGCATCGATGCCCAGCGTTGCCGACGTCGGATCGAGAATCCGCATGACGATTTTTTCACCGTGCAATGTTGGCAGCGTTGAAACGCGGAAGTCGATGGCGCGGCTCTTCGATAGGACCAGCTTCATTCGGCCATCTTGAGGTACGCGCTTTTCGGAGATGTCGAGCTTGGAAATTACCTTGATCCGGGAGGCGATTTTTTCCTTGATCGCTAGGGGAGGCTGGGCGATTTCGCGCAGAATGCCGTCCTGCCGATAGCGGATCCGGTAGTATTTTTCGTAAGGTTCGAAATGCACGTCAGACGCGCCGGCGTTGATTGCATCGAGCAGGATTTTCTGCAGATATTTGACGACCGGCGCGTCGTCGACATCGATATTAGGCGCATCAGGCTGCGGCTCGTCGTCTCCGCTACGGATGTCGAGTTCGGACTCGTCCATTTCGAGGTTTTTCAGTCCGGCACCGGATGCCTCGAGCAGGTGGTCGAGCAGCTTGATGAGCTTGTTGTCTTCGACGACGATGGGCTCGATCTGCGCGCCGGTCTGAAAGCGTACTTCTTCGGCCGCTTGCAGATTGGTGATGTCCGAGATGCCGATGAACAAGCGGGTGCCGCGTTTGTATAGCGGTACCACGCGTTGTGCCTGCATCACCTTGGTGTCGAGTACGCCCTGGGGGATGTAGCTGGTGTCGATCTGGTCCAGGTCGAGCAGGGGGTAACCGAATGCCTGGGCACTGAACTCGGCGACCTCCTTGGCATTCATCTTGCCGCTTTGCAGCAGCTGGGCAATGAACGGCGCCTTGTTGCTGGCAGCGCTGCCCTGCAACGCTTCAGCGTCGCCGTCACTGAGTCGGCCGTGCTGAACGAGCAGCCGGGCCAGACCGGAAATCGAGGGTGTAGTGGACATATAAGCTGCGCTAGGACTCTTCGGGTCTAGTCTTGTACGTGCGGCGCGCGCCGACGTCTCCTCGCGCAGAGTCTAGCACTGTGTGTTCAGGCATGGGCATTGGCGCCCATCATGGTTTCATTGTGGATACAGCCGGACCATCCGGATGCTGCGGTCCTGGGTCTGGACCACTTCCAGTCGTTGCCCGGCAATCACCATGCAGGTGCCGGTTTCTGGAATATCCTCGAAGTATTCGAGAATCAGGCCGTTGAGCGTTTTGGGGCCCGAGGTCGGCAAACCCAGTTTGAGTTTGCGGTTGAGGTCGCGCAGGCTGATCGAGCCATCGAGCAGCAGGCTGCCGTCGGCTTGGCGCGCGAGTTGGACACCGCTTGCCGGTGATTGCGTGGTGAACTCGCCGATCATCTGCTCAAGGATGTCTTCAAGCGTGACCAGACCGAGCAACTCGCCGTATTCGTCGACGACCAGTCCCAAGCGGCGATGGTTTTCCTGAAAGTTCTGCAGCTGCGTAAACAGTGGTGTGCCGGAGGGGATGAAATAAGGCTGACGCATCAGCGTGCGCACCGCATCGGCGTCGGTGTCAGCCTCGGTCAAGGACAGCAGTTTGCGGGCCGGCAGAATGCCGAGCACGTTGTCCGGATTGCCCGCGTAGATCGGCAGACGGGAATGGTGGCTGGTGAACAGCTCCTGCCGCAGAAGATCGCTGGGCAACGTCAGATCAACCATCTCCATCTGGTGGCGAGGCGTCATGACGTCGTCGACAGTAACATTGGCCAGCTCGAACAGGTTGAGCAGGATGGTGTGGTGTTTCTTTTCCATGAAGCGCCCGGATTCCAGCACCAGCAAGCGCAGCTCATCCGGAGACAGTGCCGTGCTGTCGCCGCCGGGCTTGCGCAGACGCAGTGCGCGCAGCAGCGTATCGACAATGAGGTTGACGATCCAGACCGCCGGGTAAAACACCCGCAGCAGGATCACGAGCGGGCCGCTGGCCAGATACGCAACCGCTTCGGCGTGTGTGGCCGCGATGACCTTGGGCGTTGCTTCGGAGAACACCAGAATTGCAAACGCCACCAGCAATGTTGCGGTGCCGAGCGCGAATTCGTTGCCGGAGAAAAGCCGCGCGGTGATCAGGGCGGCGAGCGTTGCCGACACGGTATTGATGACCGTATTGCCGAGCAGAATGACGCCAAGCAACTTTTCGGTTTCGTTCAGCAGTTTTTGCGTACGCACGGCTGCGCGGTGGCCTTGGCGGACCTTGCCGGCGAGGCGATAGCGATTGATCGCCATCATGGCGGTTTCTGCTGCGGAAAAGAACGCCGAGCTTGCGAGACAGGCGAGCAGGGCAATGAACAAGGCCGATATCGGGGTGTCTTCCACGCGGAAATCCGTGTCGTTGGGCGAGTGCCCGATCAGTATAGAGAGCGGTTAGGGCAGGAGGTCAGACGCTGTGACGGAGCAGCGTTTCAAGTACGAAACGGGTTCCGGCGTAGCCGAGCAGCAGCAGGATGCAGCCAGCGAGCGTGATGCGCGTGGCGATGCGGCCACGCCAGCCGAGCAGCGAGCGCCCGAGCAGGAGAGCGCCAAAGCAGAGCCAGGCGGCGACCGAAAAGACGATCTTGTGGCCGATGCCCGGTGTACGGCCATAGATGTGCTCGGCAAACACGGTGCCGGTGATCAGCGCGACGCTGAGCATGGCAAACCCGACGCCAACGCAGGCGAAAAGCAGGCGTTCGAGCGCGAGGAGTGGCGGTAATTGCCGGATCAGTACATGTGCGTCGGCGTGATGCAGGCGGCGATCGGCCACCCGCATCAGGATCGCAATGCCTGCCGCATTGACGAACAGGCCGTAAGCCAGCATCGCGGTGAGAAAGTGCAGCCGGGAGACGGCACTTTGCGGGTAGGTCAGCGCGTGCCCAGGGGGCAGCATCAGGCTGATCCCGAGCAGGGTGCAAACGAGGACCAGCAGGACAGGTTGCAATCCTTCCAGCCGGTAGGCGAGATGGCCGACCAGATACAGCAGCAGCGCCAGCCACGCGGTCAGCGACAAGGCCTCGGCTGCGCCGAAATGCAGCGGGCTCTGGGCAAGGTGCGGCCAGAGCGACAGGCCGTGCAGCGCCAGCGCAAGCAGCAGCAGGCCGTGCTCGAGCAGCGGCCGCTGCGGCGCAGCGGCGGACAGGCGGGTGCGGCAGAAGTGCCACCCCAGGCCAAGGTAGACGACGAGCGCGGAAGCTGCGAACCAGGTCACGAAGCCAAATCGGGTAGAATGCGGGAATCCACAGTTTAACAGCGGTCGCGCCTGCGCGGACCGGCAAAGGGTTGTATTCATGCTTGAGAATCTGTCCAGCCGCCTCTCCGGCGTCGTCAAGACGCTGCGCGGCAACGCCCGTCTGACCGAAGACAATATCCAGGAAGCGCTGCGCGAAGTGCGCATGGCCCTGCTCGAGGCCGACGTCGCCTTGCCGGTGGTCAAGGGCTTCATTGCCGACATCAAGGTGCGAGCGCTGGGGCAGGAGGTCATCGGCAGCCTGACGCCGGGCCAGGCGCTGGTCGGTGTGGTGTACGAAGAGCTGACCAAGCTGATGGGCGCGCAGAACGACGGCCTCAATCTGGCGGCCGTACCGCCGGCCGTGGTGCTGATGGCCGGTCTGCAGGGCGCCGGCAAGACCACGACGACCGGCAAGCTGGCCAAGCGGCTCAAGGAAGAGCAGAAGAAGAAAGTGCTGGTTGTGTCGGCCGACGTTTACCGACCGGCGGCAATCGAGCAGCTCAAGACCATTGCCGGTCAGCTCGACGTCGAGTTCTTCCCGTCCGACGTGAGCCAGAAGCCGGTCGACATCGCGCTGGCGGCGCTCGATCATGCCAAGAGGCATTTCCATGACGTCCTGATCGTCGACACCGCCGGTCGTCTGGCGATCGACGAAGCCATGATGATCGAAATCAAGGCGGTTCACGCCGCGGTCAAGCCGATCGAAACGCTGTTCGTCGTCGATGCAATGCAGGGGCAGGATGCGGTCAATACCGCGCAGGCGTTCAACGAAACGCTGCCGCTGACCGGCGTCGTGCTGACCAAGATGGACGGTGATTCGCGCGGTGGTGCCGCGTTGTCGGTTCGACACATCACCGGCAAGCCGATCAAGTTCATCGGCGTCGGTGAAAAGCTGACCGGGATCGAGCCGTTCTATCCGGACCGGATGGCGAGCCGGATTCTGGGCATGGGCGACGTGCTCAGCCTGATCGAAGACGTGCAGAAGACCGTCGACGAAGCTGAAGCGCTGAAGATGATGAAGAAGGTCAAGTCCGGAAAGGGCTTCGACCTCGAGGACTTCAAGGCGCAGATCGGCCAGATGAAGAAGATGGGCGGCATGTCGGCGCTGCTGGACAAGCTGCCCGGCATGGGCCAGCTCGGCGAGGTTGCCAATCAGCAGGTCACCGACAAGGCCGTGGCGCGCATCGAGGGCATCATCAATTCGATGACGCCGACAGAGCGCAAGAAGCCGGAGCTGATCAAGGCCAGCCGCAAGCGCCGTATCGCCGCGGGTGCGGGCGTCACGGTGCAGGAAGTGAACAAGCTGCTCAACCAGTTCGAGCAGACGCAAAAAATGATGAAGCAGTTCAGCAAGGGCGGCATGGCGAAGATGATGCGCGGCATGAAGGGCATGCTCCCGGGCATGTGAGCGCGGCATCACGGGATCTACCGCTCGACGGGCTTGTACAGGCTTGACTTTTTCTCGTACAATCGCCTGTTTCGCATAAACCGATTTACTGGATATCTGACATGGTTGTGATTCGTCTTGCCCGCGGCGGCGCCAAGAACCGCCCGTTCTACAACGTCGTTGTTTCCGATTCGCGCAACCGCCGCGACGGCCGCTTCATCGAGCGCGTGGGTTTCTACAACCCGCTGGCTGCTGAAAGCGAAGAAGGCCTGCGTCTGGCTATGGATCGCGTCAACTACTGGATCGGCGTCGGCGCGCAAGTGAACGACTCGGTCGCCAAGCTGCTGAAGGGCTACACCCCGGTCGCAGCGTAAGCTCGCCGTGGTACGCACAGCTTCTGCCCCGCAGATTGTCCCGGACGACCTGGTCGTCATGGGCTACGTCAGCGGGGCGTTTGGCATTCGTGGTTGGCTGAACGTTGTCGCCGATACCGAATTCGCCGACAGCCTGCTCGACTACGAGACCTGGTGGCTCAAGCGCAACGGCGAGTGGCATGCCTACGTCCTCGAAGAGGGTGCGGTGCATACCAAAAAACTCGGCGTCAAGCTGGCCGGCGTCGATGACCGCGATGCCGCTTTCGCGCTCAAGAGTTGCGAAGTTGCAGTGCCGCGCAGCCTGATGCCGGCCGCTGAAGAAGGCGAGTATTACTGGGCCGATCTGGTCGGCATGACGGTGGTCAACACCGCCGCCGAGTCACTGGGTGTGGTCGACAAGCTGTTCGCGACCGGTGCCAACGACGTACTGGTGGTGCGTGACGGTGAAACCGAGCGTCTGCTGCCTTTCGTGGCGCAGGTCGTGCTCAAGGTGGATACCGAAGCGCGCAGCATAACGGTCGACTGGGGCCTGGACTACTGAACGGCATGACGCGGCAGATTGACGTCGTCACGCTGTTCCCGGAAATGTTCGACGCGATCACCCGGTCCGGGGTGACGCGGCGGGCGGTGGAACTCGGCGTTTTCGCGTTGCAGACGTGGAACCCGCGCGACTTCACCTCCGACAACTATCGGCGTGTCGACGATCGTCCCTTTGGTGGCGGTCCCGGCATGGTGATGCAGCCCGAGCCGCTCGAGCTGGCGATCGAAGCTGCCAAAGTGCGGCAACACGAACACGAACGCGGCGTGGCGAGCCGGGTGGTTTACCTGTCGCCACAAGGACAGCGTCTGTCCCATGCCAAGGCGGTCGAACTGGCCGGGCTGGACGGACTGGTGTTGTTGTGCGGCCGATACGAAGGTGTCGACGAGCGGCTGATCCAGCGGCAGGTCGACGAGGAAATATCGATCGGCGATTATGTGCTGTCCGGCGGCGAGCTGCCGGCAATGGTGCTGATCGATGCGATCGCCAGGCTCTGGCCAGGGGTACTCAATACCCAGGCGAGCGCCGAAGAAGATTCGTTTGTGGATGGGTTGCTGGATTGCCCGCATTACACCCGTCCCGAGGATTACCGCGGCATGGCGGTTCCGGAGGTTCTGCTTTCGGGAAATCATGCCAACATACGTCGCTGGCGTTTGAAGCAGGCGCTGGGCCGCACTTGGTTGCGTCGCCCGGATTTGCTCGCGGATCGCCAGCTTTCCAAAGAGGAAGCTCGTCTTCTGACTGAATTCCAGTCTGAATCCGGCCCGGCCGGATCGCCCGATTAGGGAAGAAGGAACAAGCTTCGCAAGGAGTAATGCAATGAACCTGATTCAGCAACTCGAACAAGAAGAAATCGCTCGCCTGGGCAAGACCGTGCCGGAATTCGCACCGGGTGACACCGTGATCGTTCAGGTCAAGGTGAAGGAAGGCACGCGTGAGCGTCTGCAGGCTTATGAAGGCGTCGTGATCGCCAAGCGTAACCGCGGCCTCAACAGCTCGTTCATCGTCCGCAAGATTTCGTCGGGCGAAGGCGTTGAGCGTACCTTCCAGACGTTCTCGCCGCTGGTCGCTTCGATCGAAGTGAAGCGTCGTGGTGACGTTCGCCGCGCCAAGCTGTACTACCTCCGCGATCGTTCGGGCAAGTCCGCACGTATCAAGGAAAAGCTGCCGGCTCGCAAGACCGTGGCTGCCGCCAAGTAAGGCGACGCCTTCTGCGGAAAACGCGGGACTTCGGTCCCGCGTTTTTTTATGTCCGGCGTATCATGCCGTCAATGTGTATCAACACCGAGGGCCTCATGCTGAATCCGATCCGGTATGCCGATTACCATGCCATCGTGGCCAGTCCGGTCGGGCCGCTGGGCCTGTTTGCCGCTGATGACGTACTGCTGCGCCTGGATTTTCTGCCTGTTGATGCGCCACTCCGCGCGCCGTCGGCCGGCTTGCTGGTCGAGACCGAGAAACAGCTCGCCGCTTATTTTGGCGATGCGCGCTTTTGTTTTGACTTGCCATACAGACTTGAAGGAACCGAGCATCAAAGGCGGGTATGGCAGGCGATTGCAGCCATTCCATCCGGCGAGGTGCTTCGGTATGGCGACATCGCCGCAGTGCTGGGTTCGAGCGCACGTGCGGTCGGGGGCGCTTGCGGTGCGAATCCCTTGCCGATCCTGATTCCATGTCATCGCGTGGTCGCCGGAAATGGACTTGGCGGTTTCAATGCCAATCGGCTCGGAATCGACTGGTTGCCGATCAAGCAGCGGTTGTTGGGGCATGAGGGTTGGTTGCGTTGAGACGACCCGAAGACGAGGCGCTGATCGACGAGTTCGTCGATGCCATCTGGCTGGCTGAACAGCTGGCAACGCATACGGTCAACAGCTATCGGCTCGATCTGGGCATCTGGTCCGACTGGCTGCAGGAGAACGGCATCGCGTTGCTGGCGGCACGACGCGACGACGTGCAGGCTTTTCTGGCCCGGCAGGCACGGACGCTCAAGGCGGCGACACTGGCGCGGAGGCTGGCCAGCCTGCGCAAGTTCTACCGGCACTGGCAACAGAGCGACCGCATCAAGGAAGATCCCACCGAAACGTTGCGTTCACCCAAGCGGGTCCGACCGTTGCCCAAGGCGCTCAGCGAAGCGCAGGTCGAGGCCTTGCTGGCTGCACCGGAGATCGGCGAAGCCGCCGGCCTGCGCGACCGGGCCATGCTCGAGCTTATGTACGCGACCGGCATGCGGGTATCCGAGCTGGTTGCGCTCGGTAGCGACGCGTTGCATCTCGGCGATGATTATCTGACGGTCCTGCATGGCAAGGGCGACAAGCAGCGTCTGGTGCCGATCGGTGAAGTCGCCCAGGATTGGCTGAAACGCTATCTGAAAGAGGCGCGCGGGCTGCTCGTTGCCGGCCGATTTGTACCCACGGTATTCGTCAATCAGCGGGGCGAACCGATGACCCGACAAGGTGCGTGGTACATCATCAAGCAGTACGCGGCCGGCTCCGGCATCGATGCCGACAAGCTCAGCCCGCACGTGCTGCGTCACGCCTTCGCAACGCATCTGCTTGATCATGGCGCCGATCTGCGCATCGTGCAGAGCCTGCTCGGCCACGCGGATATCGGGACGACGCAGATCTATACGCATATCGCCCGGGTCCGGCTGCAAGCACTGCATCAGCATCTTCCAAGGCGAAAAAGCAGAGACGCCAGCGGTTGAAGTGTCATATGCTAGCCTGACGTAAGGCCAATCCGAACTTAAGGGGAAATCATGGCGGATTCGAGTATTGTCGACGCAGGTATTCAGAAAGCCGGACAGCTGCAAACGCTGGTGACGGATTATGCCGCAGCATTCGGCGTCAAAATTCTGGTCGCGATCGCGTTCTGGGTCATCGGCCGCTGGCTGATCAACTTTGCGGTCGGACTGGTACAGAAGTCGCTGGAGAAGCAGAAGGTCGATCCGACCGTACTGCGCTACGTCGGTTCGGTCATTACCGTTACTCTCAACATCCTTCTGGTTGTCGGGATCCTGGGGTACTTCGGCGTCCAGACGACGACATTCGCCGCACTGATTGCTGCGCTCGGTCTTGCTGTCGGCATGGCGTGGTCGGGCCTGCTGGCCAACTTCGCCGGTGGTGCGTTCATCATCGTGCTTCGTCCGTTCAAGGTCGGCGACTTTGTCACTGCCGGCGGCGTGACCGGGACCGTCAAGGAAATCGGTCTGTTCGCGACTGCAATCAACACGCCGGACAACGTACTGACGCTGGTCGGTAACAACAAGATTTTCAGCGATACGATCCAGAACTTCACCCACAACACCTTCCGGCGCGTCGACCTCAAGGCGCAACTCGCCGGTGCCGCCGACTATCAGGCAGCGGTTGCAGCCCTGAAGGCGCGAATTGCCGCGATCCCGAACGTGCTGGCTGAACCGGCGGTTGACGTCGAGATTCTCGAGTTCAATCTCGTGGGTCCGGTGCTGGCGGTGCGGCCTTACTGCCACAACGACAACTACTGGCAGGTGTATTTCGACACCAACAAGACGATCAAGGATGTGCTCGGCGCCGATTTCCCGGCGCCAATGCCGGCGCAAACGGTCATCGTCCAGCAGTCGTAATCGCGAATCACAAAAACAAACCCCGCCATCGGCGGGGTTTGTTTTTGGTGGTGGATCAGGCAGGGACAGGCTCGGTAACCGGGAAGTCGAGCACGACCTTGTCGTCATCGTCGACGTCGATGGTGACGTCTCCACCATGGGTCAGTCTGCCGAACAGCAACTCGTCGGCCAGCGCCTTGCGGATCGTGTCCTGAATCAACCTTGCCATCGGGCGCGCGCCCATCAGCGGATCAAAGCCCTGCTGTGCCAGCATGTCCTTCAGCGCCGGAGTGAAGTGTGCGTCGACCTTCTTCTCCTGCAGCTGCATTTCCAGTTGCAGCAGGAACTTGTCGACCACCTGCAGGATGATCTCGTGCGACAGCGGGGCGAACGGAATCACCGCGTCCAGACGGTTGCGGAACTCCGGTGTGAACAGGCGCTTGATCTCCTGCATTTCGTCGCCGGTTTCCTTCTTGGCCGTGAAGCCCATGACCGGCCGGTTCAGGCTTTCGGCACCGGCGTTGGTCGTCATAACCAAGATTACGTTGCGGAAATCTGCCTTGCGGCCGTTGTTGTCGGTCAGCGTGCCGTGGTCCATCACCTGCAGCAGCACGTTGAAGATATCCGGGTGCGCCTTTTCGATTTCATCGAGCAAGAGGACCGAATACGGATGCTTGTTGACCGCTTCGGTCATCAGGCCGCCCTGTTCGAACCCGACATAGCCCGGTGGCGCGCCGATCAGCCGGCTGACCGCATGGCGCTCCATGTATTCGGACATGTCGAAGCGGATCAGCTCGATGCCGAGCGTGTACGCCAGCTGCCGCGCGACTTCGGTCTTGCCGACCCCGGTCGGGCCGCTGAACAGGAAGGCACCGATCGGCTTCTGCGGGTTGCCGAGGCCGGCCCGGGCCATCTTGATCGACGTCGACAACGCTTCGATCGCCTTGTCCTGACCGAACACGACGTTCTTCAGGTCGCGGTCCAGCGTTTTCAGCGCGCTCTTGTCGTCGTTGGACACGCTCTTCGGCGGAATCCGGGCGATCTTCGACACGATCTCTTCGATCTCGTGCTTGTTGATCGTTTTTTTCTGCTTCGAGCGCGGCAGGATCTTCTGTGCTGCGCCGGCCTCATCGATCACATCGATGGCCTTGTCCGGCAGATGGCGATCGTTGATGTACTTGGCCGACAGCTCGGCAGCCGTCGTCAGGGCGGACAGGGTGTACTTCACGCCATGGTGCGATTCGAACTTCTCTTTCAGACCCTTGAGAATTTCAACGGTCTGCTGCACGGTCGGCTCGACGACGTCGATCTTCTGGAAGCGACGCGACAGCGCGTTGTCTTTCTCGAAGATGCCGCGGTACTCGGTGTACGTCGTGGCGCCGATGCATTTGAGCGTACCGTTGGACAGCGCCGGCTTGAGCAGGTTGGAAGCATCGAGCGTGCCGCCTGACGCCGCACCGGCACCGACGAGGGTGTGGATCTCGTCGATGAACAGGATCGCGTTGCGTTCTTCGCTGAGCTGCTTGATCACCGCCTTGAGACGTTGCTCGAAATCGCCGCGGTATTTGGTACCGGCGAGCAGGGCGCCCATATCGAGTGCGTAAACCGTGGCGTCGGCCAAGATGTCGGGCACATCACCCTCGACAATCTGGCGTGCCAGACCTTCGGCGATCGCCGTTTTGCCGACGCCGGCTTCACCGACGAGCAGCGGGTTGTTCTTGCGACGGCGGCACAGAATCTGCACGACGCGCTCAAGCTCGCTGTCGCGGCCGATCAACGGATCGATCTTGCCTGCCAGCGCCTGCTGGTTCAGGTTTTGCGTGAAGTTTTCCAGTGCGCCGCCGGCAGCGACCTCGCCTTCGTGCTCTTCACCGGACGACTCGGGCTTGGGCGTCGCCGGGGCGCTGCCACCAGCCTTGGCGATGCCGTGCGAGATGAAATTGACGACGTCGAGCCGGGTGATGCCTTGCTGGTGAAGGAAATACACCGCGTGGCTGTCCTTCTCGCCGAAGATCGCGACGAGGACGTTGGCACCGGTGACTTCCTTCTTGCCCGAACTCTGCACGTGCAGGATCGCGCGCTGGATGACGCGCTGGAAGCCGATGGTCGGCTGGGTTTCGACTTCACCCGTGCCCGATACCACGGGCGTGTGCTCGGTGACGAAATCCGACAGCTGGCGGCGCAGCTCATCGATATTGGCGCTGCACGCGCGCAGCACTTCCGCCGCCGACGGATTGTCGAGCAGTGCGAGCAGCAGATGCTCGACCGTGATGTACTCGTGGCGTTTTTGCCTGGCCTCCATGAAGGCCATGTGGAGGCTCACTTCCAGTTCCTGGGCGATCATTCGTTCACCTCCATGATGCATTGAAGCGGGTGTTGGTGCTGGCGGGCGTACTGGCCTACCTGGCTGACTTTGGTTGCCGCGATATCCCTGGGGTAGACCCCGCAGATACCACGCCCTTCGTTATGGACTTTGAGCATCACGACTGTTGCTTGTTCAAGACCCAGTGCAAAAAACTGCTGCAGTACGTCCACCACGAATTCCATCGGGGTGTAGTCATCGTTGAGCAGCACCACCCTGTACATCGGTGGTGGTGCGGCGCGCTGTTCCTGATGGACGAGGCCCGGGTCGAGTTGGTGCTGTGTCGCCATGATTTTCCAATTGTCTCCGTTCTTTCATTTTGGTCTGTGAGGGAGGCTTTTCAAGCGTGCCGGCCAAACAACACTCAAATATTCTGCCCAGCAATCTGCTTGACCTGTTTCGTCAATGTCGCGTAAAAATGAACGGCGTTTGATAGCCAAGCATCATGCCGTATCGGTGTCCTGTTGTGCGGGACTTGATGTCAAACCTGAACTCCCGCAAGGGTGCAATGCGTTAACAGTTTTTTTGGAGAAAGACGCCAAATGGCAACGGGTACCGTTAAGTGGTTCAATGATTCCAAGGGCTTCGGCTTCATCACCCCGGACGAAGGCGGCGAAGACATCTTCGCTCACTTCTCCGCGATCAACATGCCGGGCTTCAAGACCTTGAAGGAAGGCCAGCGCGTGAACTTTGAAGTCGCGCAAGGTCCGAAGGGCAAGCAAGCCGCCAACATCCAGGGCGCGTAATTGCCCTTGGTGTGAAAAAGCCCCGCTTCGGCGGGGCTTTTTCATTGTGCGCTTCGTTCCGCGCAAGAAAAACCCCGCCGAAGCGGGGTTTCTTTACGACGATGCCGGCGGATTACATCCGGGCGATGATCGCCTTGCCGAAGGCCGAGCACGACACTTCTTCTGCGTCGTCCATCAGGCGGGCGAAGTCATAGGTGACAACCTTGTCCTTGATGGTCTTTTCGGTCGCGGTGATGATCAGGTCGGCCGCTTCCTTCCAGCCGAGGTGACGCAGCATCATTTCCGCCGACAGCAGCAGCGAACCCGGGTTGACCTTGTCCTGGCCTGCGTACTTCGGTGCGGTACCGTGGGTCGCTTCGAAGCAGGCGACGTTGTCCGACAGGTTGGCACCCGGAGCGATACCGATGCCGCCGACCTGTGCTGCCAGCGCGTCCGACACGTAGTCGCCGTTCAGGTTCAGTGTGGCGATCACGTCGTATTCGGCCGGGCGCAGCAGGATCTGTTGCAGGAAGGCGTCGGCGATCACGTCCTTGATGACGATGCCGTTCGGCAGTTGCAGCCACGGGCCTCCGTCCACTTCGACGCCACCGAATTCGTTCTTGGCGAGGTCGTAACCCCACTGGCGGAACATGCCTTCGGTGAACTTCATGATGTTGCCCTTGTGGACAAGGGTCACGCTCTTGCGGTTGTTGTCGATCGCGTACTGGATCGCCTTGCGCACGAGGCGTTCGGTGCCTTCCTTGCTGACCGGCTTGATACCGATGCTGCTGCTTTCCGGGAAGCGGATCTTCTTTACGCCCATCTGGCCCTGCAGGAAGTCGATGACCTGCTTGGCGCCGTCGGTCTGGGCTTCCCACTCGATACCGGCGTAGATGTCTTCGGTGTTCTCGCGGAAGATCACCATGTCGGTCAGGTCCGGGCGCTTCAGCGGCGACGGCACGCCCTGGAAGTAACGCACCGGGCGCAGGCAGACGTACAGGTCGAGCTGCTGGCGCAGCGCAACGTTCAGCGAGCGGATGCCGCCGCCGACCGGGGTCGCCAGCGGGCCCTTGATCGATACGACGTATTCCTTCAGCGCGGCCAGGGTTTCTTCCGGCAGGTAGTTGTCGTTGCCGTAGACCTTGGCAGCCTTCTCGCCACAGTAGATTTCCATCCAGTGGATCTTGCGGGCGCCGCCGTAGCTCTTGGCAACGGCTGCGTCGACCACGTCCTTCATCACCGGGGTGATATCGACACCGATGCCATCGCCTTCGATGAACGGAATGATCGGATTATCGGGCGTTGCCAGGTTCGGAACGATCTTGGCGCCTTCGGCGGGGACTTGGATGTGGCTCATCGCGGCTTCCTGATGGGTTATGACAATGCTGTAACAGCAGCAGACAAACTACGATTATGGCGTGAAGATTCACGTCGTGCAAAGGCAACCGTACTGCGGCTTGGCAATTCAAGCGGTAAAATCGCGGTATGGCCCGTTTGATCCTGCTCAATAAACCGTATGGCGTGATCTGCCAGTTCTCGCCCAGCCCGCCGCACCAGTCGCTGGCCGACTACGTGCGTGTGCCCGATGTCTATCCGGCCGGCCGGCTCGATACCGATTCGGAGGGGCTGCTGCTGCTGACCGATTCCGGGCCGCTGCAGGCGCGCATTGCCGATCCGAAGCACAAGCTGCCCAAGACCTACTGGGTGCAGGTCGATGGTGCACCGACCGATGCCGATCTCGAACCGCTCCGGCGCGGCGTCGATCTCGGCGATTTCGTCAGCAAGCCGGCCCAGGTGCGCGTGATCGACGAGCCGGCCGGGCTGTGGCCGCGTGTGCCGCCGGTACGTTTTCGCGCGAACATCCCGACGACCTGGCTCGAGGTGGTCATTGCCGAGGGCAAGAACCGCCAGGTGCGGCGGATGACCGCCAAAGTCGGCTTTCCGACCTTGCGGCTGGTCCGTGCGGCGATGGGCGAGTACACGCTGGCGGATCTGGCGCCGGGGCAGTGGCGCGAGCTGCGCGTTGCCGCACCGAACCCGCCCGTTGTCGTGGCCACACCTGGCCGGCCGAAGCAGCGTGGCCGGCGCGGGCCGAACAAAGCCCGCTGAAAGCACGATGCGCTTCGGGTAAAATCCTGTTTTGCTTGGAATTCTTGCGTATGTGGAAGCCCAATGCCACCGTCGCCGCGGTGATCGAGCGCGACGGCCGCTTTCTGCTGGTCGAGGAACGCATTCTCGGCCAGCGCAAACTGAACCAGCCTGCCGGCCATGTCGAGCACGGCGAGTCCATCGTGGCCGCTGCGGCGCGTGAGACGCTGGAAGAAACGGCGCACCATTTCGCACCCGAGGCGCTGGTGGGCATTTACCAGTGGAGCCCGCCCGAGCGCCCCGAGCTGACCTATTTGCGCTTCGCGTTTGCCGGTGCCATCACCGGACACGAGCCGGGCCGGCCGCTCGATGACGGCATCGAGGCCGCCGTCTGGCTGAGCCGCGACGAGATCGCCGCTCGCGCAGACGAGCACCGCAGCCCGCTGCTGCTTGCCTGCATCGACGACTATCTGGCCGGCAAACGCTACCCGCTCGCGCTGCTGCGCGATTTCGATCGGACCGGGGACCGTATCGACGCACTGACGGAGGCCGTATGAGCGACAAGATCGTTGTCGGCCTCTCGGGAGGGGTCGATTCGAGCGTGACCGCGCACCTGCTGAAACAGCAGGGCTTCGACGTGCACGGCGTCTTCATGCAGAACTGGGAAGACGACAACAACGACGAGTACTGTTCGATCAAGGAAGACTCGATGGACGCGATCGCGGTCGCGGACCTGCTGGGCATCGACATCGAGCTGGTGAACTTCGCCAAGGAGTACAAGGACCGGGTGTTCTCGTACTTCCTTGCCGAGTATTCGGCGGGGCGTACGCCAAACCCGGACATCCTCTGCAACAGCGAAATCAAGTTCAAGTGCTTCCTCGATTACGCGATCGAACTCGGCGGCGCGAAGATGGCGACCGGCCACTACTGCGGCAACCGTGTGCGTGCCGACGGCCGCACCGAGCTGATCCGCGCCGCCGACCAGAGCAAGGACCAGACCTACTTCCTGTACCGGCTGAGTCAGGCGCAGGTCAGCCAGGCGGTGTTTCCGCTCGGTGGCCTGCAGAAGTCCGAAGTGCGGCGCATCGCCGAGGAGATCGGCCTGCCGAATGCCAAGAAGAAGGACAGCACCGGCATCTGCTTCATCGGCGAGCGGCCGTTCCGCGACTTCCTCAACCGCTACCTGCCCAAGGTGCCGGGCAAGATGGTCACGCCCGACGGCAAGGTGATGGGCGAGCACATGGGGCTGATGTATTACACGCTGGGTCAGCGCTCGGGTCTCGGCATCGGCGGCGACAAGGCGGGCAGTGGCGAACCGTGGTTCGTCGGCGGCAAGGACATCCCGCGCAACGAGCTGATCGTCGTCCAGGGGCATGATCATCCGCTCTTGTTGAAATCGACGCTGCTGGCGCTGGATTGCTCATGGATTTCCGGCGATCTGCCGGCGGAAGGGCGCTATACCGCCAAGACGCGCTACCGGCAGCAGGATGCCGCATGCACCTTGCGGCACGTAGACGGCGGCGTCGAGCTGGTGTTTGACGAGCCGCAGTGGGCGACGACGCCGGGACAGTCGATGGTGCTGTATCAGGGCGATGTCTGCCTCGGTGGCGGCATCATCCAGTAACCGACGACGCTGCAATGAAAACGGACGCGCCCGCGTCCGTTTTTTTTGTCGCAGCGGGCGTGCGGTCATGGTCCGGATGCTGTGCGGACTGGCGCGCGCAGCATGTCGTCAATCGAACGTGGCTTCGCGTGACGACGCAAAGGCAATCGCCAGCCCGCCCGCGCCGATATTGACGCCGGCAGTGGCGCTCATTTCGGCAAGATGAACCGTGGTACCGTGGCGCGCGGCGACCTTGCACATCGTCTGGTAGGCATTCATGGTGGTCACCATGCGGGTGTCGCCGCCGTAACTGACGCAGACGAGCGGGGCGTCAAGTCCGGCCTCGATGTGGGCGATCGCCGTCGCGAACAGCTTGTCGACACCAGCCTCGAAGCCGCGGACCTTGGCGACCGGGTGCGTGTCGCCGCGGAAACCGCGGATGATCGGCTTGATGTCGAGCGCGCTGCCGAGCAGATAGGACGCCAGCCCGACGCTCTTGTCGCCCTTGCGCCTTGCCTGATGCCGCAGCTGGCCCAGATCGGCCGGCATCAGGAAGGCCTGCGTGCTCTGCGCCAACCTTTCGATGTGGGTGATGATCTTGCTTGTCGTCGCACCTTCGGCAGCGAGACGGGCGACTTCGGCCACGATCAGCCCCTGACCGGGAAACAGGTTCTGGCTGTCGAACACGCGCAAGGAAAACGGTCTGGTGTGGCCGGCGGCCTCGCGGATCGGCCGGTAGTCGGTCAGGACGGCGCGTCCGGCCTGGCTGGCGTGGTCGAAAATCCGGCTGCGCGACTGCATGACGGTGATGCAGAAGACGTAGTCGAAGTCGATGACGAGGCGATCGAGAAACAGGCTGCGGATTTCCCCGGACGTCAGCGGCGCCGAGGTGTAGTCGGCGACCTGTTTCAGCCCGTCGCGGTAGAACGCACGCGTTGCCTCCGGATCGCGATGATCGACAAAGCGCTCGCTGTCGCCGTGAATCGCGATCGGCATGATTTCGATGCCATGCGCGTCGATGAAGTCGCGCGGCAGATCGCAGCAGGAATCGGTGACGACGCCGATACGCATGGTGAAGTCCGGTCGTTAAATTGGCGTCGATGGTTGCGATCCGGGCAAGCTCGCGTCAATTTGGGGCTGGACCCTAGTGGGGCGTTTGCGTTGTCGCACTACGCCGGAATGCGACAAAGCAGCCCGGAGGCGGCTTTGTCGGTGTTGCGGGATCGCGACGAGGCTCAGTGTTCGGCCGCGGTCTCGTCCGTCGTCGCAGGCTGATTCCAGGGCAGCGGCACCTTGTTGCCGTTCAGCGTGAACGTGCCCTGGCTGAGTCGGGCGTCGGCCGACAGCAGGTCGCCATCGACCCGGATCAGCTTCTGCTCGGCGAGGCGGTTGATCTGCCCCTCGACGAACTGACCGACCAGATAGTCGAGATCGTCGTTCGAGATGCCCGAATCGCTGCCACCGAACATGTTGCGTGCCTGCCAACTGGCGACGGTTTCGATCACCTTGCGCGGCACGTTGAAATCGGCACGTGCATCGAGCTTGTTGACGAGGTCGACCGGCTTGTCGATGTCGGCGGCGACAAAGCCCTTGAGACCGACTTCGGCCGAGAAGCGGATCGCACCGTCGGGCAGCTTGACGTTGAACGACTGGATCGCGAGTCGCGGATCATTGGTCAGCAACGGCATGCCTTCGGTCTTGGCCAACTTGACCACCGCGTCGGTGAACTGGTCGCGGGTGAGTTTCTGCTTTTGCAGCCGGGTCAGCTCGTCCGACAGTTTGGCCAGCGTCGGACCGTGCAGATGGCTGGCGGTGGCAACCATTTCGGCCGGGCCGTAGGGCTTGTTGTCGAGTTGCAGCTTGTCGAGCGTAAAGCGCGCCAGACCGTCGATGAATTCGCCCTTCTCGGAAATCAGGCCGTTGTACGCCAGCTTGTCGAGCTGCAGTTTCAGCGGCTGGCCTTCGGACAGGTTCAGATTGAGCTGTTCGAGCTGGACGCTGGAGCTGCCGATCATGATGCCGGTGGTGCCACGCTTGTGATCGAGTGCCGCGCTGAGGTTCTTGAAGCTGAAACTGCCCTTGTCCTTGGCATCGCCGGACAGGCCCGGGGCCAGCGCATTCAGCTTGATGCTGTTGAAGTCGCCGCCGTAGTCGAGCGTCGCGGTCAGACCTTGCCACTTGGCCTTGACGCCCGAAATCGCTTCTTCGTACTCGAAGCTCGGCACCTTGATGTTCATGACGCCATCGTCGGAGAAGCCGATGCGGTTCTCGACCTGAATCGGTTTTTGTTCACCGAAAAAGCGCGACAGGAATTTCTGCGTGTCCGGCGAGAACTGGAACTCGGTGTCGACGACGGCCTTGTACGGATGCAGGTTGAACTGTGTCAGCAGCGGCAGCGGGCCGTGGGTGATGTGCTGGACGTACTTGAGCTCGAACACCGGCAGCGGCTCGCCTTCGCGTTCGAGGAAGAAACGGTAGTAGTCCGGATTGACCTGCAGGGTTGCGGTTTCGGTCGAGGTGAACCAGCCGCGGTGGTACTCGCGATTCTTGACGATGAAATACGGCAGGCTCGCCAGCCACTCATGCTGTTTCTGCATCGTGTCTTGCGCGGCGCGCCCGGCATACCAGGTGCCGCCGACGTAGGCGCCGCCCAGTGCGACTGCTGCACCGATACTGGCGATGATGACTTTACGTTTCAATGGCTCGCTCCAGGTCCGCCCGGCTGAGCCGGGCGGTGTCAAAAACGCTAGGTGTGAATCAGATTCGGCGCGCAAGTTCCTCGGCGCGGCCCAGATAGCTCGCCGGGGTCATGGCTTTCAGGCGGGCCTTCTCGTCGTCCGGGATGGCCAGGCCGTCGATGAAGACCGCCAGCGTCTCGCGCGTCATGCCGCGCTGGCCGCGGGTCAGTGCCTTCAGCTGCTCGTACGGGTTCGGCACGGCGTAGCGGCGCATTACGGTCTGGATCGGCTCGGCCAGCACTTCCCAGTTGGCGTCGAGGTCGTCGAGCATCGCCTGACGGTTCACTTCCAGCTTGTTCAGACCCTTCAGCGCCGAAGCGTAGCCGAGCAGGGCGTAGCCGAGGCCGACACCCATATTGCGCAGCACGGTCGAGTCGGTCAGGTCACGCTGCCAGCGCGAAACCGGCAGCTTCTGGCTCAGATGCGTCAGCAGCGCGTTGGCCAGACCGAGGTTGCCTTCGGAGTTCTCGAAGTCGATCGGGTTGACCTTGTGCGGCATCGTCGACGAACCGACTTCGTTCTTGTTGACCTTCTGCTTGAAGAAGCCCAGCGAGATGTAGCCCCAGATGTCGCGGTTGGCGTCGATCAGGATGGTGTTGACGCGTGCGAACGTGTCGTATAGCTCGCTCATGTAATCGTGCGGCTCGATCTGGATCGTGTACGGATTGAAGGTGATGCCGAGGCTTTCGACGAAGCGGTGACAGAAACCTTCCCAGTCGAAGCCCGGGTACGCCGACAGGTGGGCGTTGTAGTTGCCGACCGCGCCGTTGATCTTGCCCAGGAGTTCGATCTTTTCCAGACGCACGAGCTGGCGTTCGAGGCGGAAGGCGATGTTGGCCATTTCCTTGCCCATCGTCGTCGGCGTCGCCGGCTGACCGTGGGTGCGGCTCATCATCGGGGCGTCGGCGAGTGCGTGCGCCAGTTCCTTGAACTTGGTGACGATCTCTTCGATGCGCGGCAGCAGCACGGTTTCGCGCGCGGCCTTGAGCATCAGCGCATGGCTGAGGTTGTTGATGTCTTCCGAGGTGCAGGCGAAGTGGATGAACTCGCTGGCGGCCGACACTTCGGCGTTGCCCGACAGGCGTTCCTTCATCCAGTACTCGACCGCCTTGACGTCATGGTTGGTCGTGCGTTCGATCGTCTTCACCTCGAGCGCGTGCTCCGGGCTGAAGCGGCTGACGAGTGAGTCGAGCTCGGCGATCGTCGCGGCCGAGAACGGCTTGATTTCGGCGATCGCCGGTTCGGCGGCAAGCGCCTTGAGCCAGGCGATTTCGACGGTGACGCGGCTCTTGACGAGCGCGTACTCGGAGAAATGCGGGCGCAGGTCGGCGAGTTGCTTTTCGTAACGGCCGTCGAGCGGGGAAAGGGCGGTCAGTGCAGACAATTCCATGGCGGAGCACACAAGCGGTTGAATCGAACGGGAAATTCTATCACAGACCGCGTGACCGCTCCGTGGCACGCAGGCAGCGGCCGGTTTGCCGTTCGTGCTCCGGTCGCGGCCGCCCGTCGGTGCTTGCTGCTTTGCAGCAGACTGCTGTTGCAAGCTCTGGTGTCGCGGATGCTGCATTGCAATGCGTCCGGAGGATGACAGCACAACAAGGGCCATCGAAAATGGTCCGCTAAGAACGGAAAAAACAAGGATGGAGATCATGGACCGGATTACGCACCTCACGCCCGATTGGCAGGGCTGGATTTCCGACAACCTGCAGCGCGGGTGTACGCCGAAGTCGCTGGTCGAGGTGATGGTCGAGAAGAATTTCGACCCGATGTTCGCCAACGCGGTGGTGTTCCAGTTGTCGAGCAGCGGTACGTCGCAAGTGCAGCAACCGGCCGCCAGTGCTTATCAGTACGAGACGCCGCGCTTCAACCACGCCGGCAATGTGATCCGTACCGCTGATCGCGACGTGCGCATCGTCAGCCGTATTGGTCAGCCGGTCATCGCGGTGCTCGACGGGCTGCTGTCGCCGGAGGAGTGCGACGAACTGATCCGCCAGTCCGAACGCAAGCTCGAGCGCTCGACCATCGTCGATCCGCAGACCGGCAAGCACGAGGTGATCGCCGACCGGACCAGCTTCGGCACGTTCTTCACGCTGAACGAAAACGACTTCATCGCCAAGCTCGATGCGCGCATCGCGGCGGTGATGAACTGGCCGATCGAGAACGGCGAGGGCATCCAGATCCTCAATTACAAGACCGCGGGCGAGTACAAGCCGCATTACGATTATTTCCCGGTGGCCGATCCGGGCAGTCAGGCACATCTGGCCAACGGCGGCCAGCGCGTGTCGACGATGGTGATGTACCTGAACGATGTCGACGCCGGTGGCGAGACGATTTTCCCGGAGCTTGGCGTGTCGGTGGCGCCGAAGAAGGGCAGTGCGGTGTATTTCGAGTACACCAACAGCCACAGCGATGTCGATCCGCTGACCCTGCACGGCGGTGCACCGGTGACCGAGGGCGAGAAGTGGATCGCGACCAAATGGATGCGCCAGCGCCGCTTCGGCTGATCGGCTCGATGACCGGAAATTGAAAAAGCCCCGCATTGCGGGGCTTTTCATGGCCGACGGATCAGCACTGGTGCGGTTGCTGCGGCTCGAGCGACAGATCCCAGAACGCGGCCTCGATCTTGTGGCCGTCCGGATCGTGGACGAAGCAGCCGAAGTACGGCTCCCCGTACTCGGGACGCGGACCGGGCGCGCCATCGGCGGTCGCGCCGGCAGCCAGTGCTGCGTCGTAGAAGGCCTGAACGGCTGCCGGATTGGCGGCGGTGAAGCCGATGTGGGTGCCGTTGCCGACGTTGGCGGCGGCCCCGTTGATCGGGGTCTGGATCCAGAACTCCGGATATTCACGGCCGTAGCCGGCCGCACCGGGAAACTGCTCGAGGCGTTTGCAGCCGAGGGCCGGCATGACTGCGTCGTAGAACGCGGTCGCGCGTTCGAAATCGTTGGTCCCGAGCGAGACGTGTGACAACAGGGGGAGGGCGATGTGACTCATCGGACATTCCTTGCTGGTTGGGTCAGTCTTCGAGTGTGCCATTGTCATTCGGTTCAAAACAGGTCTTGCTGCTGCGCGGGCCGGCCAAGAATCTGCGCGTCGACGCGGTCATCGGCAAAGTGCAGCGCCACCTGATCGCCACGGGCCAGCTCGCCGGCGTTCTGGACCACGCGGCCGTCGGGCCGTTCGACCAGCACATAGCCACGTGACAGCACTGCGTGCGGATTCAGCGCCGCCAGCCGCGCTGCGAGTGGATCCAGCCGGCGCTGGCCGGTTTCGCCGCTGCGTGCCGCGGCTTGTGCCAGTCGGCGTTGCAGTTCGGCGAGTCTTTGGGTGTGCGGTGCGATTTGCGGCTGGCGGTGCGTCAGGCGCAGGGCCAGCCGTTCGAGTCTGGCGTGCCGGTCGGCCAGTTGCCGCGAACTGGCCTGGCTCAGCCGCAGCATGAGCGAGGCCAGCCGGTCGCGGCGCTGCGCCAGCGCGTCGCCCGGATGACGCAGCCGCCGGCCGAGCTGGTCGACGAGCTGCATCCGCGAGTGGATGCCGCGTTCGAGCTCCCTTTTCAGGCGTGCGGCCTGCTGGTCCAGCCGCATCAGCCATTCGTCGCGATTCGGGCTGGCCAGTTCGGCGGCAGCCGTCGGCGTCGGGGCACGAACGTCGGCGACAAAATCCGCGATGGTGAAGTCGGTCTCGTGGCCGACGCCGGACACCACCGGCATCGGGCTGGCGGCAATGGCACGGGCGACGACTTCCTCGTTGAACGACCACAGGTCTTCGAGGCTGCCGCCGCCACGGCAGACGATCAGCGTGTCGACTTCGTTGCGCTTGGCTGCGTTGCGGATCGCCGCGGCGATGTCGTTGGCCGCAGTGGTGCCCTGCACGGCGGTCGGATAGATGATGACCGGCAGGCCGGGATGGCGGCGACGCAGCGTGGTCAGCACATCGCGCAGCGCGGCGGCCTTGGGCGAGGTGACGATGCCGATGGCCCGCGGAAACGCCGGCAGTGCGCGCTTGGTTGCCGCGTCGAACAGACCTTCGGCGGCAAGCTTCTTTTTCAACGCCTCGAACGCTTCGAACAGGTTGCCGACCCCGGCCGGCCGCATGGCTTCGATGGTCAATTGATAATCGCCGCGCGCTTCGTACAGCGACACCACCGCGCGCACCTCGACCTGCAGGCCTTCCTTGGGCTGGAAATCGAGCAGGGCGGCGCGGTTGCGGAACATCACGCAGCGCACCTGGGCACCGGCGTCCTTCAGGCTGAAGTAGCAGTGACCGGAGTCGTACCGTTTGAAATTGGATATCTCGCCGGCGATCCAGCGGATCGGAAATGAGCCTTCCAGTAAGTCCCGAACCTGGCGGTTGAGCTCGGTGACTGTAATGACATTGGCGCTTGACTTTTGGGAAAACATCGTCCGTTTTGCTCCTGTAATCCACAGAGGCCGCACTACGGCTGGCTTTGTGCCGATTGCCGGGAGTGTAGTTGAGGTTTATTTCTTAACTTGATGAAAATATTGGATATTTATCCGTTTTTGTGCGGTGCGATGGCAAGGGCGTGGTGGTAGTGGGCACAGTCCGGTGCCGTTACGCAAGGCTTTGTGCACATTTTTATCCACAGCCTGTACGTAAGCCGTCGGCTGTCAGAAATCACCGCTGCGATCCGGGATCGAATATGTTAATGCCGCACCACTGACCCCGGTTCACATCCTCCGTTGAGGCATCCGCATCGCGGTGCCGGCGGTGCTGGAATGTCCGCTCGCACGGCCGTTGTTGCCAGCCCGCAGCGGCAGGGCGCATTGCGGCTTTCCCGTTGTCGCCAATCCCGATACAGTTACGCGGTTTTCCGCATGCCTACACTGGGTTGATTCGCACATGCTCGCCATCATCGAGGCCGCCGGTTGGCCGATCTGGACCATTATCATCTGTTCCGTCACCGCGGTGACGATCATCATCGAGCGCTTGCTGTCGCTGCGCAAATCGGTGGTGCTGCCCGAGGGGCTGCTGGCCAAGTCGGTGCAGGAGTATCGCAGCAACGGTGTTTCGCCGGACATGCTCGGTAAACTGGCAGCCTCAAGCCCGCTCGGCCGCGTTCTGGCCGCCGGCCTCAAGAATGTCAAAAGCTCGCGCGACATCATGAAGGAATCGATCGAGGAAACCGGTGCCGCCGTCGCGCACCAGCTCGAACGCTATCTGAACACGCTCGGCACCATCGCTGCCGTCACGCCGCTGCTGGGCCTGCTGGGCACCGTCATCGGCATGATCGAGATTTTCGGCGCGCAATCGCCGACCGGGGGCAACAACCCGGCAGTGCTGGCGCACGGGATTTCGGTCGCGCTGTACAACACCGCCTCGGGCATCATGGTTGCGGTGCCGGCGCTGATGTTCTACCGCTACTTCCGCGGCAAGATCGACGACTTCATCGTCGAGATGGAGCAGCAGGCGATCAAGCTGGTCGAAGTCGTTCACGGCGACCGCAGCTGAGGACCGGACGATGAAATTCCGCAAAGGCCGCCACCGCGAGGAGCCGGAGATCAACTTTATCCCGTTGATCGACGTGATGCTGGTGATCCTGATCTTCCTGATGGCGACGACGACGTACTCGCGTTTTGCCGAGCTGAAGATCAACCTGCCCACCGCCGACGCCGAAAAAGTCGTCGAGATGCCGCAGTCGATCCAGATCGCCATCTCGGCTACCGGCCAGTACAGCATCAACAATCAGGTCACGACCTTCGGCGGTCAGGAGGCGTTCGCAGCTGAGCTGCGCCGCGCGGCCGGTGGCAACAATGACCCGATGGTCATCATCAACGCCGATTCGCAGGCAACGCACCAGACCGTCGTCAACGTGATGGAGGCCGCGCGGCTGGCCGGATACAGCAAGCTGACGTTTGCCACGCAGACCGGGAAGTAAAAGGTCGACACACACGACAGAACGGGGCCGATGCCCCGTTTTGCTTTTTCGCCGCCCGAAAAGGGCACAACGGGGACCACGCATGAGCTTGCCCGAACGCATCTGGTACGGCACGCACCCGCTGAAGTGGGCACTGGCGCCACTGTCGCTGCTGTTTGCCGTGATTGGCGTGTGCCGGCGCTGGCTGTTCCAGCGCGGATTCAAGCGGGTCGAGCGTCTGCCGGTGCCGGTAATCGTCGTCGGCAACCTGACCGCGGGCGGCACCGGCAAGACACCGCTGACGGCGTATCTGGCTCGCGAGCTGGTTGCGGGCGGCTTTCGCCCCGGCATTGTGTCGCGCGGTTACGGCGGCAAGGCCGAAGGCCCGACGCCGGTCGGTGCCGACAGTGATCCGGCGCAGGTCGGCGACGAGCCGGTGCTGCTGGCCCGCGCCGCCGGCGTACCGGTCGTCGTCTGCCGTGATCGCGCTGCCGCCGGCCGGGCGTTACTGGCCGCACATCCGCAGGTTGACGTGCTGTTGTGCGACGACGGCCTGCAGCACTACCGGCTCGGCCGCGACGTTGAACTGTGTGTTGTCGACGGCATGCGTGGTTTCGGCAACGGCTGGCAATTGCCGGCCGGACCGCTGCGCGAGCCGCGGTCGCGTCTGGCCGGTGTCGACGCGGTGGTCGTCAACGGCGGCACTGCCGACGTCCTGCATGCGCAGCAATTCGATATGCTGCTGCCTTCGCAGCAATTCAAAATGATATTGCAGCCCGGACGGCTGTACCGGCTGGACGACCCGACGATCACTCGTGACGCCAACGACTTGGCCGGCGAAACGCTGGCGGCGGTCTGCGGCATCGGCAATCCGGCCCGCTTTTTCGCGACGCTGGCCGGGCTCGGACTGACGTTCAGCCGCCATGCCTTCGCCGATCACCATGCCTACGCCGTGGACGACCTGCCGGCCGGGATGCTGGTGACCACCGAGAAGGATGCGGTCAAACTGGCCGCACGGCCGGACATCAGGGTCGACGGTGCTAGAATCTGGGTTTTACCGGTCAACGCCATGCTGTCCCCGGATCTGGGGCAATGGCTCGCAACAAGGCTGCAAAATGGACGCAAAGCTGCTTGAAATCCTCGTCTGCCCGGTCTGCAAGGGCCCGCTCGTCTTCGACAAAACGAAGCAGGAGCTGGTCTGCAAGGGCGACCGACTCGCATACCCGATCCGCGACGGCATCCCGGTGATGCTCGAAGGCGAGGCGCGCGAGCTCGATCCGACCGAAGAAGTCGGCGGCTGAGCCGCGGAGCGCGTGATGAACTACACGGTGATCATTCCGGCCCGGCTCAAATCGACGCGGCTGCCCGACAAGCCGCTGGCCGACATCGGCGGCAAGCCGATGATCGTTCGGGTCGTCGAGCAGGCGCTGCAGGCGAATGCCAAGATGGTCGTGGTCGCGACCGACGACATGCGCATCCAGGATGCCGTGGCGCTCGCGGGCTACGCCTGTGTGCTGACGCGCGCCGATCACCCGTCGGGGACCGACAGGCTGGCCGAAGCGGTCGACCGGCTCGGTCTGGCCGACGACGAGATCGTCGTCAACGTGCAGGGCGACGAACCGCTGATCGATCCTGCGCTGATCGATGCCGTTGCCGCAACGCTGGCCGCCGATCCGGCACTGCCGATGGCGACTGCCAGTCATGCGATCGGTTCGGTTACCGATTTTCTCAATCCGAACGTCGTCAAGGTCGTCACCGGCGCGACGGGTCGGGCACTGTACTTCAGCCGTGCGCCGATTCCGTGGCCGCGCGATGCGTTTGCCGGTGATCGCAGCGCGCTGCCGCTGGATGTCGTGCCGCAGCGGCATATCGGCATCTACGCGTATCGCGCCGGATTCCTGCGGACTTACCGCGATCTGTCGCCTTCGCCGCTCGAAGGGATCGAAGCGCTGGAACAGCTGCGGGTGCTGTGGCATGGTTACGGCATCGGTGTTCATGTTGCAGCGCACGCACCGGCTGCCGGCGTCGATACGCCGGAAGACCTCGAACGCGTGCGGCAACTGCTGGCACAACAGAATTACTAACCACTAAAAACAGAGACCACGATGAAACTGATCCTCCTCGGCGCGCCCGGCGCAGGCAAGGGCACGCAGGCGAACTACATCAAGGAAAAGTTCGGCATCCCGCAAATCTCCACCGGCGACATGCTGCGCGCGGCGGTCAAGGCCGGTACGCCGCTGGGCCTTGAAGCCAAGGCGATCATGGATGCGGGCGGTCTGGTGCGTGACGACATCATCATCGGTCTCGTGAAGGAACGCATCAAGGAAGCGGACTGCGCCAACGGTTTCCTGTTCGACGGTTTCCCGCGCACCATTCCGCAAGCCGAAGCGATGCGCGAAGCCGGCGTCGACATCGACTACGTGGTCGAGATCGCCGTGCCGGACGAAGCCATCGTCGAACGGATGGCCGGCCGCCGCGTGCACCCGGCCTCGGGCCGTAGCTATCACGTCAAGTTCAACCCGCCCAAGGTTGAAGGCAAGGACGACGTGACCGGCGAAGACCTGATCCAGCGCGCCGACGACGTCGAAGAAACCGTGAAGAAGCGTCTGGCCGTGTACCACGAACAGACTGCGGTGCTGGTCGGTTTCTATGGTCAGCTGGCTGCATCGGGCGACGTGAAAGCGCCGAAGTACGTCAAGGTCGACGGTGTCGGCGCGGTCGAAACGATCCGTGACGACATCTTCAAGGCGCTGGTCTGATCGACTGCGCCTGGCCTGCAACGCCCCGCCCAGCGGGGCGTTGTCGTATCTGCTGCCGGAATCCCGATGCGCCTTTCCATCCTTCTGCCTTACTTCAATACGCCGTGGCCGCTGCTGCGGGCGCAGCTCGACTCGATCGCGGCCGCCGACCTGCGCAGCTTTACCGCTGTGGAGCTCGTACTCGTTGACGACGGTTCGGCACCGACGCTGGCCGATGCGGTCGACGCGTGGGCAGGCAGGGCGCCGTTCACTGTGCGTCACCTGCGCCACGATGGCAATCGCGGTCTGGCCAATGCGCTGAACACCGCAATGGCCGAGGCGACGGGCGACTGGCTGGCGTTTGCCGACGGCGATGACCTGACGCACCCGCAGCGCTTTGCGGTGCAGGCGGCTTATCTGCTGGCGCATCCCGATCTGGTCGCGGTAGGGGCCGACATGATCGAACTGGCGCCGGACGGTACGCGCGGGCGATGCAGGCGTTTTCCGGTCGACGATGCCGCGATCCGCGTCGAGCTGCTGTTCTATTGTGCGATGGCCCAGCCGGCACTGATGCTGCGTCGCACCGCGTGGGCGGCGCTCGACGTCTGGCGCACGCCGGGCACCGGCATGGCCGAGGACTGGGATTTCTTCATCCGGCTCGCCGAATGCGGGCGGCTCGGCAATTGCGGCCAGGCGCTGGTCGACTACCGGCTGCACCCGGCGCAGATGACCGCCACGCTGTCGGCGGCAGCGCCGCACCCGGCCGTGCTGGCGCTGTGGCGGCGCCAGCTGGTCGCGATGGGGGTGAGCGTCGACGACGGCCTGCTGGCGGTCCACGCCGCATTGTCACCGTACTGGCTGTGGCCATACGGTGATGTGGAATGGCGGCCGGCGCCGCCGGAGATCGAGCGCTGGCGCGCTGCGCTGCTGAGGGCCAACCGCGTCAGCAGCCGCTATGCCGAAGCGGCGCTGCAGGCGCGAATCGATGAGCTGCTGACGACGGATCGGCGCTCCGCCTTGCGTGATGTCACGGGACCAGAGCGCCTGTTTGACAGTGCGTGACGATCATCGGGTGGATTTTGTTTGCTTTGGCTTGCATACCGCACTGCAACGTATAACAGAAATACGTCAGCGAATAGACGGGGTGAGCGATGAGCAAGCAGAGCAGGTACTCGGGCGAGATGATGCTGCCGCAGCAGATTCTCGCCTACCCACAGGCGTGTCCGGGCTGTCGTCGTACCTACGGCAGCTATGACGCTTTCCTTGAGCAGACCGCGGAGGCCGAAGCGCCCGTACCGGTCGATGCGCTGGCCGGTTCGGTCTGCCACTGGCGCCGCTGCCGCTGCGGCGAGGTGATGCAGACCTGTCAGGTCGAGCGCCGCAGCCACAGCGATCTGCGTGGCGAATTCGACTACGTGCTCGACGCGCTGACGGCCCAGGGCATGCCGCACGAGGATGTCAGGCTCGAACTGCGCAAGGTGATGCGCGGTGATCCCGGCGAATTGCTGAACTGGCTTTACCGTTCGGTGGCGTAAGGCTCGAAGCCGGACTGCTGCACTACAACCAGTCGGCGCCGGGCAGCTCGGCGAAGACGCTGCGCAGCCCGCATCCCCAGGATGCACGGAGCTGGTTGAAGTACGGATCGTCGGCGGTGATGCGATACGGGGCAGCGGGCGAAAAGCGGTCGCGGTGATGCTGGAGCAGGTCGATCGGCAGTCCGACCGACAGGTTGCTGCGTATCGTCGAGTCGAACGAGATCAGCGTGCACTTGGCGGCATCCGCCAGTGGCGTGTCGTACCGGATCACGCGATCGATGATCGGCTTGCCGTACTTGGCTTCGCCGATCTGGAAGTACGGCGTGTCCTCGCTCGCCTCGATGAAGTTGCCCTGCGGGTAGACGTTGAACAGCCGTGGCGCTTCGCCGCGGATCTGCCCGCCGACGAGGAAGGAGCCGCCGAAGTCGACGCCCTGTCCGGCGCCGGCTTCGCTGGCGTCGCGCGTGATGACTTCGCGCAGTGTTGTGCCGACGAGTTCGGCGGCCTCGTACAGCGAGCGCACCGACTGCAGGCTGGCACCGTCGCCATTGCATCGTGCCCGCAGCAGGCTGACGACGCTCTGTGTCGTTGCCAGATTGCCGGCATTCAGCAGCACGATCAGCCGTTCTCCCCCGGTTTCGAAGACGTGCATCTTGCAGAAGGTGGCGATGTGGTCGACACCGGCGTTGGTGCGCGAGTCCGAGGCGAACAGCAGGCCATGTGCGAGATTCATGCCGACGCAGTAAGTCATGGTGTCGTCCCTATTGGGATTGGGCTTGCGCTGCGAGGCCAATCCACGTGTGTGAATCCATGGTTTCGGCTCCGCCGCCGCGACGCAGCCCGCGTACCGGCCCGGCCTCGAGGTAGTCGAGGCCGACCGCCAGCCGCACGTAGCGCTCGTCCGGGCGGCAGGCGTTGCTGACGTCGTAACCGTACCAGCCATCGCGGCACCAGGCCTCGGCCCAGGCATGGCTGGCAATGTGGTGGCCGTGTTCGGTGTACAGATAGCCGCTGACATAGCGCGCCGGTACGCCGAGTACGCGGCAGGCGCTGACGAAGGCATGCGCGTGGTCCTGGCAGACGCCGGCGCCGAGTGCGAAGCCCTGCGCAGCCGTGGTCGTACTGTCGGTGGCACCGGAGGTGTAAGGCATCCGGTCGAGCAGGTCCGCCATCAGGTCCGACAGTGCCGGCGCACCGTGGCGGCCGATGTGGTCGCGGTAACGCCCGGCGAAGCCGCGGAGCGCATCGTCGGGCCGGGTCAGCGGCGTATTGCGCAGGAAGGGCAGTGGCGAACGTGCTTCGTGGCGCGGGGCATCGCGCCCGCCGGTGTCGATCGTGCCGCAGGCCAGCAGGCGGATTTCCTGATGCCGGCCGGACAGGCCCAGCAGGTGCTCGACGTTGCCGTAACCGTCGCGACCGGCGCTGGCCGGTGCCGGCAGCTGCAACTGCCAGTCGAGCACCTGCTGGCCGCTGTCGCTTTGCGGCGTCAGGCGCAGCAGCTGCATGCTGTACTGCACCGGTTCGGCGTAGCGGTAGACGGTTTCGTGCTGGATCGCGAGCTTCATGGTGCGCGCTCAGGCTGCCTTGAGATAGGCATCATAGATCCGCTCGCCCAGGGTGTTGATGTCGATGAGCCGCTGGTTCAGGTAGTCGTGCAGGCCGAACCGGAGAATCTCGTCGGCGCGGACGAAGTGCAGCTCGTTGCGGATGGCGTTGGCATCGCGCTGCGCCACGCGGCTGTCCTCGCCCTCGATCTGCGCGAGGATCTTGCAGATCGCCTCCATGCTGGCGCGCAGCGAGCGCGGCAGCCGGGGGGACAGCAGCAGCAGCTCGGTGACCGATTGTGCGTTCGGCGGCTCGCGGTACAGCTCCAGATACGCTTCGTACGCCGACAGCGCGCGCAGCAGCGCACTCCATGCGTAGAAGTCGTCGACGCCGTGGCCGCTGTCCATCAGGCTGGCCTTCACGTCGAGCAGCCGCGCGGTGTTGTCGGCGCGCTCGACGAAGGTGCCGAGCCGGACGAAGGAATAGGCGTCGCCGCGCAACACGGTGCCGTAGGCGACACCGCGGAACAGGTGCGAGCGCTCCTTGACCCAATCGAAAAATTCGCCGACGTTGACCGCAGAAGGCAGCTTTTTGGCCTGAAGCCACGTGGCGTTGATGTTCTCCCACATCTCGACCGGAATCTTGCCGCGCACCGCGTGGGCGTTCTCGCGCGCCAGTTTCAGGCAAGAGACGATGCTGGCCGGGTTGTCGCGGTCGAGCGCCATGAAGTCGAACAGCGTCTGCGCGCTCAGCGTGTCGTGGCGGGCGTTGTACTGCTTCAGCGTTTCGGTGATCACCAGCGGTGCGCTCATCTCGGCGCGTGCGCCTTTCGACTGCGGCAGCAGCGACAGGCTGAAGCTCACGTCGAGCAGGCGGGCCAGGTTCTCGGCACGCTCGAGGTAACGGCTCATCCAGTACAGGTGGTCGGCGGTGCGGCTGAGCATCATGATGGTTTCTCCCCGTTGTTGCAGACTAGGCTTCGAGTACCCAGGCGTCCTTGGTCCCACCGCCCTGCGACGAGTTGACGACCAGCGAGCCGCGCGTCAGCGCAACGCGCGACAGCCCGCCCGGGACGATGCGCACGTCCTTGCCCGACAGCACGAAGGGCCGCAGGTCGATGTGCCGCGGGGCGATACCCTCGTCGACGAAGGTCGGGCAGGTCGACAGCGCCAGTGTCGGCTGCGCGATGTAGTTGGCCGGATCGGCAAGCAGCCGGGCGCGGAAGTCGTCGATCTCGCTGCGGCTTGCCTTCGGCCCGATCAGCATGCCGTAGCCGCCGGCGCCGTGGACTTCCTTGACGACCAGCTCTTCCAGATGGGCCAGCACGTGAGACAGTTCGTCGGGTTTGCGGCATTGCCACGTCGGTACGTTGTTGAGGATCGGTTCCTCGCTCAGGTAGAAGCGGATCATCTCCGGCACATAGGGATAGGTCGACTTGTCGTCGGCGACGCCGGTGCCGACCGCATTGGCGAGGATCACGTTGCCCTTGCGGTACGCCGACAGGAGGCCCGGTACGCCGAGCATCGAATCGGCGCGAAACACCAGAGGATCGAGGTAAATGTCGTCGATCCGCCGGTAAATCACGTCGACCTGACGCGGTCCGGCGGTGGTGCGCATGTAGACGCGATCCCGCTCGACGAACAGGTCGCGGCCCTCGACCAGCTCGACACCCATCTGCTGTGCGAGGAAGGCGTGCTCGAAATAGGCGCTGTTGTAATGCCCCGGCGTCATGACGACGACGGTCGGATTGTCGGCGTGCGTTGCCTCGCGCAGCGTATCGTGCAGCAGGCTCGGATAGTGTTCGACCGGTGCGACGGCATAGTGGGCGAACAGCTCCGGGAACAGCCGCATCATCATCTTGCGGTTTTCGAGCATGTAGCTGACGCCGGACGGGACGCGCAGATTGTCCTCGAGCACGTAGTAGCCGCCGTCGGCATGGCGGATCACGTCGACGCCGGCGATGTGCGCGTAGGTGTGGTGCGGCAGGTCCAGCCCCTGCATCGCTACCTGATACTGGTTGTTGACCATCACCTGTTCGGCCGGCACCAGCCCGGAGCGCAGGATGTGCTGCTCGTGGTAGATGTCGTGCAGGAAGGCGTTCAGCGCCGCGACGCGCTGCCGGAGGCCGACTTCGAGCGTCTGCCATTCGCTGGCCGGCAGGATGCGCGGAATGGTGTCGAACGGAATCAGCCGCTCGGACCCGCTGTCGTCACCGTAGACGGCGAAGGTGATGCCGACGCGGTGGAACAGCAGTTCGGCTTCGTGACGGCGCTGGCCCAGCGTTTCCGGCGATTGCGCGGTCAGCCACTGGAGGAAATCGCGATAGTGCCCGCGCGTCTCGCCGTCGTCGGCGAGCATCTCGTCAAAGCAGCCGGCAAGCGGGGGATGGATTCTGTGCATGGCGTGCTCCTGACTCCTGGCTACCGCTGATGTCCAGCAAAGAGCGTGCCCGGAACCTGCCGGCGCTTTGACTGGCCTCGCGGCCGATTGCAGCAGGGTTGGTGCCCCGTCATGGTGCGCACGACAACGCGGCGCACAGGGATTGCCCCATGTCGGAAACTCCCGATGGCCCGGGCTGCTGCACTGCGCCAAATTAATAGGAAGAAACCCAGCTCGGAGCCGGCCATGCCGAAGAATGCGCTTTACGCCCAATCGGGCGGTGTTACCCCGGTCATCAACGCCTCTGCCTACGGTGTCATCAGCGCCGCACGGCGCCACCCCGACGTGATCGGCACCGTTTACGCCGCACAGAACGGCATCCTCGGTGCGCTCGACGAGGTGCTGATCGATACCGCTCAGCTGAGCGATGCCGACCTCGCCGCACTGAAGACGACGCCCGGCGGCGCCTTCGGTTCGTGCCGGCACAAGCTGCGCCACGGCGCCGAGCTGACGCGGCTGTTCGAGCTGTTCGCCGCCCACGACATCGGCTACCTGTTCTACAACGGTGGCGGCGACTCGGCCGACACCTGCCTCAAGGTCGCCGAATTCGCCCAGTACCACGGTTACGACCTGACCGCGGTGCATGTGCCGAAGACCATCGACAACGACCTGCCGCACAGCGACTGCTCGCCGGGCTTCGGTTCTGTCGCCAAGTACGTCGGTACCGCGATTCGCGAAGCCGGCCTCGACGTCGCGTCGATGGCGGCCAGCTCGACCAAGGTGTTCATCCTCGAAGTGATGGGCCGCCATACCGGCTGGATCGCCGCCTCGGCCGGCCTTGCCGCGCAGGACAACGACGCTGCGCCGCACCTGATCCTGACGCCTGAAGTCGCGTTCGAGCCGGGTCGCTTCCTCAAGGCAGTGAAGGAAACGATTGCCCGCGTCGGCTATTGCACCATCGTCGCCGCCGAAGGCACGCGTGACGCCAAGGGTACCTTCCTGTCCGAAGCCGGTGGCGCCGATGCGTTCGGCCACATCCAGCTCGGCGGGGTCGCACCGATTCTCGCCAAGCTGATCAAGGACGAACTCGGCCACAAATGCCACTGGGCCGTTGCGGACTACCTGCAGCGCGCGGCACGACACATCGCCTCGGCGACCGATCTGGCGCAGGCGATCGCCGTCGGCGAGGCCGCGGTCGAATTCGCGGTCAAGGGCCAGCGCAGCGTGATGCCGGCGATCATCCGCGAAGACAGCGAGCCGTACCGCTGGCGCATCGACGCCGTGCCGCTGCACGACGTTGCCAACCGCGAAAAGCCGCTGCCGCGCGAATATCTCGACGCCGACGGCTGGCGCCTCTCGGCCGAAGGCCGTGCCTACTTTGCACCGCTGATCGTCGGCGAGGCCCCGCCGCCGTTCGTCGACGGGCTGCCGGCCTATCCGCGCTGGCAATTTTCCCATCTGCCGAAAAAACTGATTCCGTTCGAGCGGGGCTAAGCGCTAGGGTAAGGGGATGATCGCCGCGATCCTCTCCTACGTCTTGGCCGCGCTGCTGGCGCTGCTGCCGATTACCAATCCGCTGTCGGCGGCACCGCTGGTGCTGTCGATCACGGCCGACCTTTCCGACGAGGAACGGCAGCGGCAGCTCAAGCGCGCCTGCATCTACATGGCCGCGATCCTGATCACCTTCCTGCTGCTCGGGGCGCTGATCATGGATTTCTTCAGCATCTCGATTCCGGGCTTGCGGATCGCCGGCGGGCTGATCATCAGCTACCTCGGATTCCGGATGCTGTTCCCGCCCGAGAACGGTACGCTGCCGAATGCCGCCAAGCAGGAGGCCAAGCGCAAGCAGGACGTCTCGTTCACGCCGCTGGCGATGCCGTCGCTGGCCGGTCCGGGGTCGATCGCCGCGGTGATCTCGCTGTCGTCGACGATCCACAACAGCACGGTGCTGCCACTGTGGCTCGGTTATACGTCGGTGTGCGTCGGCATCATGCTGACCGCGCTGATCAACTGGCTGTTGCTGCGCGTTGCGTTCAAGCTGTACTGGAAGCTCGGCGAAACCGGTCTCAACGCCATCGCCCGATTGATGGGCTTCTTCCTGATCTGCATCGGCATCCAGTTCTTTATCGACGGCATCGCCGGCCTGCTGCGTGATCCGTCGTTCTGGCCGGGCGCTGCAGGCTGAACGGGCTGCCCGCAATGAAAAAACCGGCCTCGAGGGGCCGGTTTTCGTTTACCGGAACAGCGCGTCGAATCCCAGCGGCACGCCGGTGCGTTCGGCGATGTCATGACGGCTGACGCCGGGGGCGAGCTCGAGCACTTCGACACCTTCCTCACCGACCTGCAGCACGCCCAGATCGGTGATGATCAGGTCAACCACCCTGAGCCCGGTTAGCGGCAAGGTGCATTGCGGCAGGATCTTGAATTCCTCGCTGCCGTCCTTTTTCTTCGCGACGTGTTCCATCAGCACGATGACCCGGCCGACGCCGGCGACGAGATCCATCGCGCCGCCCATCCCCTTGACCATCTTGCCCGGGATCATCCAGTTGGCGAGGTCGCCGGATTCGCTGACCTGCATCGCACCGAGAATGGCGAGGTTGATCTTGCCGCCGCGGATCATCCCGAACGAGTCGGCCGAGCTGAACGTCGCCGAGCCGGGCAGGGCGGTGATCGTCTGCTTGCCGGCATTGATCAGGTCGGCGTCGATTTCATCCTCGGTCGGGAACGGGCCGATACCCAGGAGTCCGTTTTCCGATTGCAGCCAGACGTCGATCCCGTCCGGAATGTAGTTGGCGACCAAGGTCGGCAGGCCGATGCCGAGGTTCACGTAAAAGCCGTCCTTCAGCTCCTGTGCCGCACGGGCAGCCATCTGTTCGCGAGTCCAGGGCATGTCAGTCTCCTTGGCGCGTGGTGCGCTGTTCGATGCGTTTTTCCGGCAGCGGGTTGTGGACCAGCCGGTGGACGAAGATGCCCGGCGTGTGGATTTCGTCCGGATCGAGTTCGCCGGCCTCGACGATGATCTCGGCCTCGGCGACGGTGATCCGCCCGGCGGTGGCGACGTTCGGGTTGAAGTTGCGCGCGGTGCGGCGGTAGACGAGGTTGCCGGCGGTATCGGCTTTCCAGGCCTTCACCAGTGCGATGTCGGCGACCAGCGCGTGCTCGAGGATGTGCAGCACGCCGTTGAACTCGCGCACCTCCTTGCCTTCGGCCACCAGCGTGCCGTAACCGGTGCGGGTGAAGAAGGCCGGGATGCCGGCGCCGCCGGCGCGCAGCTTCTCGGCCAGCGTGCCCTGCGGGGTGAACTCGAGCTCGAGCTCGCCCGCGAGGTACTGGCGCTCGAATTCCTTGTTTTCGCCGACGTAGGACGAAATCATCTTCCGGATCTGGCGCGACTCCAGCAGCTGACCGAGGCCGAAGCCGTCGACGCCGGCGTTGTTCGAGATTGCCGTCAGATTGCGCACGCCGCTGTCGCGCAGCGCGGCGATCAGCGCTTCGGGAATGCCGCAGAGGCCGAAGCCGCCGACGGCGACGGTCTGGCCGTCACGGACGATGTCGGCCAGCGCGCTGGCGGCATCAGGATAAAGCTTGTTCATGGTGTTCCTCCTTGAAGGCGGGAGCAGGTGAGGTTTGTCGTTCGAAATGAGCCGGTAGTGTCAACTGTCATCAGTGGGGGCGGGGCCGGCGGAGTCGACAAGGCCTCGCTGGCATGGCGTACGAAGCGCAGACAGTACGAACAGGTACGGCAAGCAAGTACAAAGCAACCAGCGGGGTTTTGGCGGATTCCGCCTATTGGGCGGCCCAGCCGCCGTCGATGTTCCACGCCGCCCCGCGCACTTGCGCCGCCGCATCGCCGCACAGGAACAGCGTCAGCGCGCCGAGCTGTTCGGGTGTGACGAAATCGCCGGAAGGCTGCTTTTCCAGTAATAGCGCTTTCTGCTCGGCGGCGAAGTCACGGCCGCTCCGGCTGGCGCGGCTGTCGATCTGCTGGCGGACCAGCGGCGTCAGCACCCAGCCCGGGCACAGTGCGTTGCAGGTGATCGCGGTATCGGCCGTTTCGAGCGCGACCGCCTTGGTCAGCCCGACCAGACCGTGCTTGGCGGCGACGTAGGCCGACTTGTTGGCCGATGCGACCAGACCGTGCACCGAGGCGATGTTGACGATGCGGCCCCAGCCGCGCGCCTTCATGCCCGGAATCGCCAGCCTTGTCGTGTGGAATGCCGACGACAGGTTGATCGCGAGGATCGCGTCCCATTTTTCGGGCGGAAAATCGTCGACCGGCGCCACATGCTGGATGCCGGCATTGTTGACGACGATGTCGGCGCCACCGAATTCGGTGGCCGCAAAGCGCATCAGCGCCTCGATTTCCTCCGGCCGGCTCATGTCGGCGCCGTGATGACGGACCTTGACACCCAGGCGCTCGATCTGGCCGACCGCCGCCTCGACGTCGCCGAAGCCGTTGAGCAGCAGGTTGGCGCCGTTCTGCGCCAGCGTTTTGGCGATGCCCAGACCGATGCCGCTGGTCGAACCGGTGACCAGGGCGGTTTTGCCTTTGAGTGCGCTCATAAAAATCTCCTTAAGAGCGACTAACAAAATCCAGTGGAACGGTGCCGGCAAGGCGTACGAAGCGCAGGCAGTACGAGTAGTACGGCAAGTGAGTACAACGCAGCCAGCAGGATTTTGTTAGCCGGTCTTAGACCAGTCCGGTCAGGTAGTAGGTGGCGATGACGACAAAGACCGCGGCGGTCTTGATTACCGTGACGGCGAAAATGTCGCGGTAGGACTCGCGGTGGGTCAGGCCGGTGACCGCAAGCACGGTGATCACCGCGCCGTTGTGCGGCAGCGTGTCCATGCCGCCGCTGGCCATCGCGACGACGCGGTGCAGCACTTCGAGCGGGATGCCGGCGGCCTGGCAGGCAGCGATGAAATGCTCGGACATTGCGGCCAGTGCGATACTCATCCCGCCCGATGCCGAACCGGTGATGCCGGCCAGCGAGCTGACGGTGACCGCAGCGTTGACCAGCGGGTTCGGAATGCTTTGCAGTGCCTCGCGGATGACGATGAAGCCCGGCAGCGCGGCAATCACAGCACCAAAACCGTATTCGGACGCGGTGTTCATCGCCGCGAGCATGGCGCCGCCGATCGCGGTCTTGGTGCCTTCGGCGATCTTCTGCTTCACGGTGCCGAAAGCGGTGACCAGCACGAAGACGATGCCGAGGATCAGTGCGGCTTCGACCGCCCAGATCGCGGTGATCGCCGGAATCGCCGTCGTCACCGGCTTGGCCATGCCCGGCAGCGCCAGCACGTGTTCCTTGCCGTACCAGAGCGGAATCAGCTTGGTGAAGGCGAAGTTGGCGACGCCGATCAGCACCAGCGGCGCGATCGCCAGCCACGGCGACGGCAGGCGGCTGGTGTCGACCGGTTCGGGCTCGTTGACGAGGCTGGTGCCGTAGCCTTCGCCCTTGGCCTGCAGCGAGCGGCGGCGCCAGTCGAGGTAGGCGATGCCGACGATGATGATGAAGATCGCGCCGATCACGCCCAGCGTCGGCGCGGCCCACGTGGTGGTCTTGAAGAACGTTGTCGGGATGATGTTCTGGATCTGCGGCGTGCCCGGCAGCGCGTCCATCGTGAACGAGAAGGCGCCGAGTGCGATCACGCCCGGAATCAGCCGCTTCGGAATCTGGCTCTGCCGGAACAGCTCGGCCGCAAACGGGTAGACGGCGAAGACGACGACGAAGAGCGAGACGCCGCCGTAGGTCAGCAGCGCACAGACGACGACGATGACGGTGATCGCCCGGCTGGCGCCGATCCAGCGGATCACCGCGGCGACGATGGCCTTGGAAAACCCCGACAGCTCGACCAGCTTGCCGAAGACCGAACCGAGCAGGAAGACCGGGAAGTAGAGCTTGATGAAGCCGACCATCTTTTCCATGAACACGCCGGAAAAGACCGGCGCCACCGCCGACGGGTCGGTCAGCAGTACCGCGCCGAGCGCGGCGATCGGGGCCATCAGGATGACGCTGTAGCCGCGGTAGGCGGCCAGCATCAGGAAAACCAGTGCGGCCAGTGCAATGACGAATGCCATGAATGCTCCTCCAGTGGATGTGTGCGAACGGTGGTGATCGTGCCCCTGTCACCACGCGTCGCGCCGGCAGCCGGCACGGAAGCCCCGTGCTGGTGCGTTACCGGTATAGAAGCAGACTCCGTGCCAAGCAGTAGTCAGCGTGCAGGCCGCGTCGACGCTGGCGTTTCGTCCGGAAGGTTCGACGGCGTGTCTCCGGATGTAGACGGATCGTAGCGGTCGCGTGCATGAAAATAGCCATTGAAATCAGTGGCGTTCTCGTCAATCTGGCGAAAGTCTCTGCCTAGAGACGGTTGTCTCGAATTGGAGAATGTCGTCATTGCTTGCGTGGCGCTGATTCCACGCAGCTTGAATGATGCTGTATATCCCCATCGCCGCCATGAGGGTATTGGCGCGTTCTGCGTCAGATGTACTTACGTTCGTTAGATAATTTCTTTCGTTTATCTTTAATTTATTGACTAGAAAAATTCGCAGTGTTGATAATCGCCGACTTGCCTTTTACTTTCATATCCGCCGATGGACCTCTCCAGCCTGCTCGCGTCATTCGCCGCCGCGTTCAATCAGGACCAGCGCCTGTTGTCGCTGCACTTCGCCGAAGGTCGCGGGCCGGTGCCGGAGACGCTGCTGCCGCACGTGCTCGACGGTGAAACAGC
>NZ_JAESND010000014.1 GCF_016865585.1 Jeongeupia naejangsanensis
GGTCGGAACCGGGGTAGGTGCCGGGGTCGGGGCAGGCGTCGGTGTCGGAACCGGGGTAGGTGCCGGAGTCGGGGCAGGCGTCGGCGTCGGAACCGGGGTAGGTGCCGGAGTCGGAGCAGGCGTCGGTGCAGGAGTCGGAGTCGGCGTCACGCCGCCTTGCAGTTCCCACGGGCCGTACTGGTCGGCACCCGGAATGTTGTTCTGCGTCCACCACTTGGCCTTGTAGGTCTTGCCGCTGTAACTCACGCACTGACCGGCGGTGTAGACCGCCGTGCTCGACCACGCCGCGCAGCCGCTCGGCGTCGGTGCCGGCGTAGGAGCCGGGGTGGGCGCTGGCGTCGGTACAGGTGTGGGAACGGGCGTCGGCGCAGGAGTCGGCGCAGGAGTCGGCGCCGGCGTTGGTGCCGGTGTCGGCGCTGGCGTGGGGGCTGGCGTGGGGGCCGGCGTCGGTGCCGGGGTCGGGGTGCCGCTGGCGACCTTTGCCCACAGCGTCGGGGTCGAAGCCGGGTTCCAGTTGGCGCCGACGTAGGCGGTGTGGGTCACCAGCGCCTGGTAATCGCTACCGCTGTAAGACACGAACGTGCCGGCGGTGTAAGTCTGGCCTTCCTGCCACGCCGGGTAGGCGGCGTACGCCTGCGCCGTGACGGCGACCGCGAGCGCGGCCGCAATGCGGTGATATTGCATCGTCTCCATCCTCTTATGGGGCGCCGCTCGGACGGCGGCATGCCCGCGAGAATATGACGCGGAATGCAACGGGACGCTCGTCGCTGACAACCGGCCTAGCCGGACCAGATTGTCCGTAAGTTGCCCAGCGATGCTTGTGCAGTGCGGCATTCGTCACTGACGAACAGGCTGCCGGCGCAGGGCGGGCACAGGTAGGCGTGTGCACCGTCATCCCAGTCGAAGCCGAGCAGCGTGGCGTGCAGGTAACCGCGGTCAGCCTCGCTACCGCCATAGCGGGCGTCGCCGAGAATCGGTGCCGAAATGCTCTTCATCGCCACCCGCAACTGGTGGGTCCGGCCGGTGTACGGCTTGAGGGCATACAGCCGCAGCCCCGGCGAGACACTGGCGCTGACGAATCGCGTCCTCGCGAACAACGCGTCCTCGCGGGTCAGCCGCCAGTTGCCGCCACGGCCGGCCGCCATGCCGCCCTTGATCTCGCCCTGCTTCTTGGCCGGTTTGCGGTCGGACAGCGCCAGATACACCTTGTCCATCTCGCGCGCGGCAAAGCGCTCGCCGAACGCGCCGGCCGCATCGCTTGAAGTCGCCAGCACGATCAGCCCCGAGGTGATCGCGTCGAGCCGGTGCACCGGCCACAGTGCCGCGCCGTACAGATCACGAACGCGCTCGACCAGACCGGGAACGTCACCATCGCGGTGAAAGTGCAGACCGGGCGGCTTGTAGGCCACGACGAAATCCGCCACCACATGCAGCACGGCCGGTTGCCACGGGTCGGCCGGGGCAAGCCCGGCGGGCGCCGCCGGAAAGTCGGAAACCTGATTGGGCACCAAGGGGGAACTCGCAACGCGTAAAATCGGCCCATTTTACCGGCGGAACACAGCCATGAAGCTCATCATCATTGCCGTCGGCCACAAGATGCCCGGCTGGATCGAAGACGGATTCGGCGAATACCAGAAACGGCTGCCGCGCGAGTTCGCCCTGCAGCTGATCGAACTCAAGCCCGACAAGCGCGCCGGCAGCAAGACGCCGCAGCAGGTCATGGCCGAAGAGGCCGAGCGCATCCTCGCCGCGATTCCGCAGGGCGCGCGCGTGCTGGCGATGGACGAGCGCGGCGCCAACTGGACGACGATGGCGCTGGCCGAGAAGATGAAGGCCTGGCACGTCGACGGCCGCGATACGGTGTTCATCATCGGCGGCACCGACGGCCTCGACCCCAGCGTCAAGCAGCGCGCCGACCAGCTGCTGCAGCTCTCGGCCATGACGCTGCCGCACGGCATGGTGCGGGTGCTGCTGGCCGAACAGCTGTACCGGGCGTACTCGATCCTGCACAACCACCCCTACCACCGCGAGTGAGCCTGGACGGGTACGCAACTTGTTAGGCAACGCCAAGCGCACGTCGCCCGGCCGCTTTACGCTGCACGGCTGCCCGCGCTCGGCGTTGAAATCGGTTTTCCGGAAGGAAAATGGCAGTAATTCGACAGGGACTGCAGCAATCCGTTTCAATTGCGTAGCAATATGCCGACAGCAATACCGTATCGGTCGAATCAATGCGGCGGGCCGAATGAAATTCGCCCCACCGCCACCGTCATTGCATACCTCGCAATACAGGTCACTCCAGATAATCAATCAGGATTTTCGAGATTTTCCCGTCCAGCCCATTGACGTATTTGGTCGTAACAACGACATTGCCATTGTCGTAATTGGCGCTGCTATTAAAGCTGGGCACGATGACCGCGCCGGAGATGGGGCCCTTGATCAGGATCTTGGACCAGTCGTCGCCCTCGCTGGCCGACGGGCTGTCGTAGACCTTGATCAGAGTCATGCCGGGAATGCCTTCGAGCTTCAGCGAACGTGCTTCGTCATTGCTGAAGCCATGATCGCCGCTCTTGCAATCGATGTTGTAATTTGCGCCGCCATTCAGCGTATTACCCACCTGATCCTGAGTCGCGCCATTGCCTTCCCAAAAGGTGATTTTTCCTGCCATGACCATCTCCTATCAAACCGATTAACAATTGACTGAAAAAGTGGATTACCGGGTAATCCGATATCGATCCCCAGCAAAAATACTCTAGTACACGACCTTGGAAATTCTATCGGTATTGCACAAGAAAATTCTTACGCAATTTTCATGAATGAAACAGATATTCGCCCGACAGCCCCACCAATACTTTCAATGTTTTTTTAAAGTCAAAATCGATATAATTGCCTGCAAATCAGTTTCAGCCGACCGTGAGCCACGCCCCACGGCAGCACCCCCTCACAGGACCAGCATGACCGACCTCTACCTCGCTTCCGGCAGCCCGCGCCGCCGCGAACTCCTCGGCCACACCGGCGTCACGTTCGAGCGCATCAGCGCCGAGATCGACGAAACTCCGCTCGACAACGAACCCCCGCACGATTACGTCCGGCGCCTTGCTGCCGCCAAGGCCGAGGCCGGCTGGGCGGTGATGCTGGCGCAAGGGCTGGCGCCACGGCCGGTGCTCGCGGCCGACACCACGGTCGCACTCGGCAACGTCATCCTCGGCAAGCCGGCGGATGCGGTCGACGCGACGCGGATGCTGAAGCTGCTGTCGGGGACCACGCACGACGTGCTGACCGGCGTCGGCCTGCGTACCAGCGCCGGCGTCGACGTGGTGGTGTCGGCCAGCCGGGTGACCTTCATGGCGCTGAGCGATGCGCAAATCGCCCGGTATGTGGAAAGCGGCGAGCCGATGGACAAGGCCGGCGCCTACGGCATCCAGGGTCTGGGCGGGCTGTTCGTCGCCGATCTGGCCGGCAGCTTCACCGGTGTCGTCGGTCTGCCGCTGCATGACACGGCGCTGCTGCTGGGCCGCCATGGCCTTGGCCATCTGGCCGGCTGAGCCCCCGTCCACGCGGCGCGGACGAAAAAAGGGCGACCCGGTAGGTCGCCCGCAACTCTGCTCAACACAACGTCCCGCTGTGTATCGTCGACGCTTAACGCGCCGGCCGACTCTTGGTTGACACGGTCAGTGCCGCGACTTCGGCGGCACTCAGCATCCGCCACTGACCCTTGGCGGTGTCGCCCAGCTGCAGTGCGCCGATCGCGACGCGCATCAGCCGCAGCGTACCGACGCCGTGCGCTTCGAGCAGCCGGCGGATATGCCGGTTGCGCCCCTCGTCGAGCACGACCTCGAGCCAGGCGTGCTTCTCGCCGGCACGCAATACCTCGACGCGCTTGGCGAGCAGCTTCTCGCCCTTGTCGACGATGCCGGCGCGCATCGCAGCCAGCAGCGCGTCATCGGGCAGCCGGTCGATCTGCACGTGGTAGGTCTTGTCGAGGTGCGACGCCGGATCGGTCAGCCCGGCGGCCCAGCCGGTGTCGTTGCTGAACAGCAGCAGGCCCTCGCTGGCCTTGTCGAGCCGGCCGACCGGGCCGAGCCACGGCAGCGCCGCCCCGTCGAAACACTGGTAGACCGTGTCGCGACCCGCTTCGTCCGCCGCCGTGGTGACGAGGCCGCGCGGCTTGTTCAGCATCAGGTAGACGTGCTGGGTGGCAGCGACCTTCCGGCCGTCGACGCGCAACTCGTCGTCGGCGCGCACGCGCCGTTCCGGATCGGTAACGATCTTGCGGTTGACCGACACCCGCTTCTCGAGCACCAGCGCCTCGGCCTGACTGCGCGAACAGTAGCCAAGCTTGGAGAGCGTGCGGGCAAGGCCGAAGGTCGGCGTGGAAGGCGGCGGTTTGACGGGTCTTGGCATCGGAATTCGGTCAGCGGAGGAACTGGAGCAATAGGCCGGCTCAGCGCTGCAGGCTGAACACGTCGCCCAGATAGTTGAGGAAATTCACGTCCTCGCACATGCCCTTGCCCGGGGTGTCGCTGACCTTGGCGACCGGCTGGCCGTTGCAGTACAGCAGCTTGATGACGATCTGCAGCGGCGTCTGGCCGCAATCGTTGGACAGGTCGGTGCCGATGCCGAAGCTCGTCAGCGCGCGATCGGCAAAGTGCCGGTACAACGCAAAAGCGCGCGGCAGGTCGAGGCCGTCGCTGAACACCAGCTGCTTGGTCCACGGATCGATCTTCATCGCCCGGTAGTGGGCGATCGCCTTCTCGCCCCACGCATAGGGATCGCCCGAGTCGTGACGCAAACCGTCGAACAGCTTGCAGAAGTACAGGTCGAAATCGCGCAGGAAGGCGTCGGTGCCGACGACATCGGTCAGCGCGATGCCGAGGTCGCCGCGATACTCGTGCACCCAGTGTTCGAGCGCATTGCGCTGGAAATCGCGCAAACGCGAACCGAAGGACTGGAAGGCCTGCAGGTATTCGTGCGCCATCGTGCCGATCGGCGTCAGCCCGTAGCGCATCGCCAGCAGCACATTGCTGGTGCCGCGGAAATACGGCTGCGCCTCGCGCGCCAGCGTCGCGACGACTTCCTCGTGCCATGCACGCGAAAAGCGCCGGCGGGTGCCGAAATCGTAAAAGACGAAAGCGGAACGCTGCACCGGCTCGGCGGCGAAGTCGCGCAGCAAGGCGATCTTGGCAGCCAGCCGTTCACGACCGACCGCGAGCGCTGCCGCCTGATCGACGTGGCGGAAATACACCTCGTTGACGATGGCCAGGCAGTAGATCTCGAACAGCATGCAGTGGAGCATCGGCCCCTTGATCTGGATGCGCAGGCCGTCCGGATCGTCGTCGGGGACCGACACCGACACGAACTTGCGCTGCAGCTGGAACAGCCGCAGGAAGTCGATGAAGTCGGACTTGATGAAGCGCAGGCCGCCGAGAAAGGCAAGCTCGTCCTCGGCAAAGCGCAGCGTGCACAGCTGGTCGAGCTGGGCATCGATCTCGGCGATGAAGCGCGACAGCGGCACGTCGGGGAGGTTGCGGCACTTGAATCCGTACTCGGCACGGGCCTCCGGCTGATGGTGGAGGATCTCCTGCATCATGGTGAACTTGTACAGATCGGTATCGAGCAGCGAGACAATCACCGGCGCGGTCATCGGACATCCTGGTTTGGGCCAGCAGGAATTTTATGCCGCCGGGCGCATTACGGCCATGGTCGCGGTGGTGCATGGCCTTGGCTTTGCTGGCTTTATTTCAAGCGTCTTACGAAAAATGCACCATTTCGGCGCTTTTATGCTGCTTGAGTTAGATCAAGGTCACATTCTCGCAACATTGCTTACATCCTTGAGCGCCACGGCAAAACACAGGGTTAGAATGAATCGCATAAGTAAAGATTGATATTCGTCCGGTCCGGGACGAATGGGAGGAAACAACCATGTCGATGTGCCAACGCATTGCCGGCATCGCCAGCGCCATCGGGGTCGCCGGTTTCGGCGCCCTGCTCGGCTATCAGAGTATTGCCGGCGGCGCCCAGCCCGACGGCGTCGCGTGGACGATCGCCGTCGTCGCGCTGGCGCTGCTTGGCGGCAGCACCTTCTGGCTGGCGCGGCGCATGCTCAATCCGATCGCAGGCCTGCGCGACGCGCTCGATGCGCTGAACCGCGACGGCGACCTGTCGGTCCGTGCGCCGGAAGGCGCCGGCGACGCGGGCGAGATTGCCGCAGCGTTCAACCAGTTCGTCACCCGGCAGCAGCACGCGCTGCGTGAAGCCCAGCGCGAAATGGAAGCGCTGGCGATCAGCCTGCACGAGCTGACCGCGCTGACCGGCCAGATGGCCAAGGACACCCGGACGCAATCCGACTTCGCCGCCGCGTCGGCGGCGACGGTCGAAGAGATCACCGTCAGCATCAACCACATTGCCGAGCACGCCAACGATGTCGACACCACCGTGGCCGACACCAGCCGCCAATCGGCCGACAGTGCCCAGGCGGTCGAGCGCGTCACAGAGGAAGTCGGCCACGTGGCCACGGCCATGACCTCGCTCGGCGCGACGATGAACGGCCTGTCGAAGAGTTCGCAGGAAATCGGCAGCATCATCGGCGTGATCCGCGACATCGCCGACCAGACCAACCTGCTGGCGCTGAACGCGGCGATCGAAGCCGCCCGCGCCGGTGAAGCCGGCCGCGGCTTTGCCGTGGTCGCCGACGAAGTGCGCAAGCTCGCCGAGCGCACCGGCCAGGCCACCGTCGAGATCGCCAAGCGCATCGAAACCGTCGGCAAGGAAACCCAGAGCGCCGTCGACAACATGGCCTACACCTCGCAGCGCGTCGGCCAGAGTGTCGAGCGCGCCGGCGAGGCCCGCACGCACATGCTGCAGATCGCCGAACAGATGAACCACGTCGTCGACGTGGTACGCGAAATCGCCGACGCGACGCGCGAACAGTCGTCGGCCACGACGACGATGGCGCAGTCGGCCGAGCAGATCAACAGCATGGCGCAGGCCACCGACTCGGCGCTGCACAACGCCAGCCAGTCGCTGACCGCGCTCGACGAACGTGCGGCCAAGGTGCTCGAGATCGTCGGCCGCTTCCAGCTGGCCGACATCGAAGTCCAGCACGGCTGGATGGCATCGAGCGAAGCCCGCGCGGTGTCCGAAATCAAGGCGCTGCTCAACGCACAGGGCCACCACTGGAAGGACGCCAGCGGCGGCGCCAACCCGACCGAAACGCTGCAGCGCCGCATCAGCCAGGGCGACGCGCCGACCGCGGCGGCCATCGGTGGCGTGAAGATCCAGAACTGGGCGCGCGACGGCGTCTGCGCCGACCTGACCGGCGTCGCCCGCGACGAACGCTGGTCCAGCTCGCTGCCGGCGGTGTTCGACGCAATGATCCAGCACGACGGCCGCTACGTCGCCGTGCCGCTCGGCGTCGCCCGCACCAACATGCTCTGGGTCAACGCCGGCATCGTCAAACGCCTCGGCCTGACCGCGCCGCGCACGTGGAACGACTTCTTCGCGATGGCCGACAAGCTCAAGGCCGCCGGCATCCCGGCACTGGCGCACTCGGAACAGAGCTGGCAGGTCGGCACCGTGTTCGAAGCCGTCGCGCTCGGCACCGGCGGTACGCCGTTTTACCTGTCGGCATTCAGCAAGCTCGACCCGAGCGCACTGACCGGCTCGCAGATGATCACCGCGCTGGAAACGCTGAAGCGCCTCAAGTCCTACATCACGCCGGACTCGGTCGGCCGCGACTGGAACCTTGCCACTGCCGACGTCATGAACGGCCGCGCCGCCATGCAGCTGATGGGCGACTGGGCCAAGAGCGAGTTCACCCAGGGCGGAAAGGTGCAGGGTACCGACTACCTGTGCTGGCCGGCACCGACCAACAGCGGCGACTGGTGCTTTGCCGCCGACACGCTGACGATGTTCAGGCAGACCGACCCGCGCCGCGCCGCCGCGCAGCGCGACTTCGTGTCGCTCTTGATGAGCCGCGAAGGCCAGGAAGCGTTCAACTTCCACAAGGGCAACATCCCGGCGCGCACCGATGTCGATCTCGGCCGCTTCGACGACTACTCGCGCCAGTCGGCACGCGATTTCGCCAGCGCCGCGCAGTCGGGCGTGCTGGTGCCGTCGTGGGCCCACAACATGGCGATGCAGGACAACGTTCGCCTCGGCTTCTTCGACGTGATCGAAGCGTACTGGAAGGACGACCGGATGACCGCCGCCGACGCCGCCCGCCGGCTGGCCGACGCAGCGCGCCGCTGAACAACAAGCAGTTAACAACCCCGCACTGCTTTGAAGCCCGTCTCCGGACGGGTTTTTCTTTGGCCGCGATCCGGCCGCAAGAACCGGGAAGCGCGCAGCACCCGGCCGCGCAATGCTATAAGCGTCGTATCCGCCCCGGAGCCCCCCATGTCCGCCAACGTGTCGTCCGCCATCGAAACCCTGATTGCCGCCGCCTGCCGGCAGATCGATGCTGCCGAAACACCGCCGCCGCTGGCCGAGCTGGCGGCAGTGGCGGGCCTGAGTCCGTGGCACTTCCACCGGCAGTTCAAGGCGCTGACCGGCGTCACGCCGAAGGCCTACGCCGCCGCGCAGCGTACCCGCCGGGTCCAGGCCGCACTGGCGGCCGGGCGTTCGGTCACCGACGCCGTGTTCGACGCCGGCTTCAACGCCACCAGCCGTTTCTACGCCGGTGCAGAAGCCACGCTCGGTATGGCGCCACAGCGGTTTCGCGCTGGCGGCAGCGGCGAGGAAATCCGCTTCGGCATCGGCCAGTGTTCGCTCGGCGCGCTGCTGGTCGCCGCCACGCGCACCGGGCTGTGCCGGATCGAACTCGGCGACGACGCCGACACCCTGCTGCAACGCCTGCAGGACGTGTTTCCGAAAGCCGTGCTGATCGGGGGCGATGCCGAGTTCGAAGGCTGGATGGCGCGCGTCGTCGGCCTGATCGACGCACCGGAAATCGGCGCCAGCCTGCCGCTGGACATCCGCGGCAGCGCGTTCCAGCAGCGTGTGTGGCAGGCGCTGCGGGCGATTCCGCCCGGCGATACCGCCACTTATGCCGAGATCGCCGAGCGCATCGGCCAGCCGGCAGCGGTGCGCGCCGTCGCCAATGCCTGCGGCGCCAACCCGCTCGCGGTGGCGATCCCCTGCCACCGCGTCGTGCGCAGCGACGGTGGCCTCGGCGGCTACCGCTGGGGGCTGGCCCGCAAGGAAGCGTTGCTGGATCGGGAGGCGTTGCAGGCCGGCTGACCAGGATTGCATCCGGCTTCGTGCCTGCGGGCCCGGACAATTCGTCGGCGCCGGCTGCATTTCGTCGCAGCCGGTGACGCCCGGTCACATGACACGGTAATCCCCTCGCCCAGCGTTTAGATTGAAGCCAGTCCACCGCTGCGAGAACCGTGATGAATCCCGTTGTGCTGCATGGCGTCGGCAAGCGCTACCGGCTCGGCCAGGTCGATGTCCCCGCGCTGACCGGCATCGATCTCGAAATCCATCCCAACCGTTTCACCGTGCTGTCCGGGCCATCGGGCAGCGGCAAGACCACGCTGCTGAACCTGATCGGCGGCATCGACCGCCCCGATGGCGGCCGGGTCGTCGTCGACGGCCAGGATCTGGCGCAGCTCGACGACGACGCGCTGTCCGATTTCCGTGCCCGCCGGCTCGGCTTCGTGTTCCAGAACTTCAACCTGCTGCCGGTGCTGACGGCGTTCGAGAACGTCGAGTACCCGCTGCTGCTGACCGGCGCACCGAAGCCCGAGCGCCGCCGCCGGGTCGACGAGCTGCTCGCCGCGGTCGGCCTCGCCGACAAGGCCCACAGCCGGCCGAACCAGCTCTCGGGCGGCCAGCGCCAGCGCGTCGCGATCGCCCGGGCGCTGGCGACGAGTCCGCAACTGGTGCTCGCCGACGAGCCGACCGCCAACCTCGACAGCCACACCGGCGCAGCAATCCTCGCGCTGATGCGGCAGATGCAGCGCGATTACAAGGCCAGCTTCGTGTTCTCGTCGCACGACCCGCAGGTGCTGGCCCAGGCCGACGACGCCGTGCACATCCGCGACGGCGTGATCACCGAGGTCGTTCGCGACCTGAGCCACCGCCTGCCATGAGCGCCATCCTGACTCCGATCGGCGGGCTCCACCTCGCCACCGCCAGCTGGGCGATGCTTGCCGGCGGCGTGCAGCTGGCGCTGCCCAAGGGCGGTGACCGGCACCGCTGGCTCGGACGCAGCTGGGTGCTGGCGATGCTGGTGGTCGCGCTGTCGTCGTTCGGTCTGGGTGCCGCGCCCGGCCGGGTCGTCGGCTTCGGCCCCATCCACCTGTTGTCGCTGTGGGTACTGTGGTGCTTGTGGGCCGCGATCGTCCGGGTCCGCGCCGGCCATATCGCCGCGCACCGCCGCTACGTGATCGGCGCCTACATCGGCACCGTCGTCGCCGGGCTGTTCGCGGTCTTCGGACCGGACCGCTGGCTGCACCACACCCTGTTTGCCCTCTGATTGCCGCCGAGATCCGAAATGAACACATTGCAACTGGCTGCGCGCAACCTGGCCCGCAACCGCCGCCGCTCGATCACCACGCTGTTCGCGATGATCGTCGGTGCCATCGCCATCCTGCTGTTCGGCGGCTATGCCCGCAACATCGACCTCGGCCTGCAGACCGGCTTCGTCCAGCGCAGCGGCCACCTGCAAGTGCAGCACAAAGACTACTTCCTGTTCGGCACCGGCAACCCGGCGGCCTACGGCATCGCCGGCTACGGCCGGCTGATCGCGGCGATCAAGGCCGATCCGCAGCTGGCACCGCTGGTCACCGTGGTAACGCCGACGCTGAGCCTCGGCGGCATTGCCGGCAACTACGCCGCCGGCGTGTCGCGCACGGTGATCGGCAACGGTGTCGTCATCGACGACCAGAACGTGATGCGGCGCTGGAATGACTACGGCTTCGTGCTGACGCCGAAAACGCTCAAGCTCACCGGCACGCCCGAGCAGGCCGCGGTGATCGGCCGCGGCGTCGCCCGCGTGCTGCAGCTGTGCGGGCCGCTCAAGGTGGCCAACTGCCCGTCGCCGCAGCCGGCGAAACAGGACGGCGCCGACGCACCGGCCGACATCACCGCGCTCGCCGCCGACACTGCCGGGGCGTCGGGCGCCGGATCGCCGCGCACGGCCAACCAGGTCGAACTGCTCGCAGCCAACGCCCACGGCGCGCCGAACGTCGCCCGGCTCGACGTCGTCGCTGCCGAGGCGCAGGGCGTGAAGGAACTCGACGACCTGTACGTGCAGCTGCATTTCGGCGCGGCACAGAGGCTGATCTACGGTGCCGACGCACCGAAAGCGACGGCGATCGTCGTGCAACTGAAGCACAGCGCCGATCTGCCGGCCGCACAGCAAAGGCTGACCGCCCTGCTCAAACAAGTTGCACCGGACCAGCCGCTGGCGGTGCTCGATTTCGCGACACTGAACCCGAGCTACGGCCAGATCGTCGGCATGTTCGGCGCGATTTTCGGCTTCATCGCACTGCTGATCGGCGTGATCGTGCTGTTCACCGTCGGCAACACCATGAGCATGGCGGTGATCGAGCGCACCACCGAGATCGGTACCTTGCGCGCCATCGGCCTGCGCCGGGGCGGCGTGCGGCGGCTGTTCGTGCTCGAAGGCCTGCTGCTCGGCCTCGTCGGCAGCGGTCTCGGCGTGCTGGTCGCGCTGGCGCTGGCGTGGCTGATCAACCACGCCGGGCTGACCTGGCTGCCGCCGGGCAACGTCGAACCGGTGCCGCTGACCGTCCGCGTCTGGGGCGAACCGCGGATGATCGTGCTGACCGCGATCGGCCTCAGCCTGATCGCCGCAATCTCGGCATGGTGGCCGGCAAGGCGTGCGGCCAGACTGGAAATCGTCGACGCCCTGCGTCATGTCTGAATTGGCGGCTGCGCCTGCGCATCCCGGCTTCATCCGATGCTCGCAATCCTCATGGACCTCATGTCCATTCCGGTTGCTGCGCTTCGGGTGAAACCGGCCCGCTTTGGCTCGCTCGCCACTTGAACAAACCTCCGGAACCATGCCATGAAGCCGCTACTTGCAGTCGCAACCCTGGTCGTCGCTGCCCTCGCCCACGCCGCCCCCGACGCACAGGCGCTGCTCGCCGCCAGCGATGCGGTGCGCAATCCGGACAAGCCGTTCGGGCTGACGACGACGCTGATCGAGTACCGCAACGGCAAGCAGACCGACACCAGCACGCTGGCCGTGTATTCGAGTGCCGACGCGAACAGCGGCCAGTTCCGCAGCCTGCTGCGCTTCATCGCGCCGAAGCGCGACGCCGACAAGCTGATGCTCAAGAGCGGCAACGACCTGTGGTTCTACGATCCGGCCAGCAAGGCGACGATCCGCATCTCGCCGCAACAGCGGCTGCTCGGTCAGGCGGCCAACGGCGACGTCGTCACCGTCAACCTCGCCGGCGACTACAGCGCCAGCGTCGCCGCCGAGGAGGATGTCGGCGACGGCGACAAGCAGCAGCGCCACGCCTACAAGCTCGAGCTGAAAGCAAAGACGCCCGACGTCACCTATCACCGGATCGAGATGTGGATCGACGCAGCGAACAAGCAACCGGTGAAGGCACGCTTCTACGCCGAGAGCGGCAGCCTGCTCAAGACCGCCTACTACCGCCGCTACCAGCAGCAGCTCGGCGTGAACCGTCCGACCGAAACGGTGATCATCGACGGCCTCGACCCGAACTGGGTGACGGTGATGCGCTTTGCCGACTACGCATGGCGCGACGTGCCGGAAAGCTGGCTGCAGCGCGACTTCCTGCCGAGGTTCAAGCCGCAATGAAGTCCCTGCCGCTGGCCCTGCTGCTGGCCGCCGCCGTCGCGCACGCCGATGGCGGCGATGCCGACGCGCTGGCGCTCGCCGATGCGACCGCCGATGCGCAAACGGCAACGCGGGACTGGCGCTTCCTGACCGAACTTGCCGGCGCCAGCGCGCAATACCGTTTCAACGACCAGCCTGCCGAAGCCCGGCTGTCGCTCGATGGCCGGATCGACCGGCGCTTTCACGACGACTGGCGCTTCGTGTTCGCTGACCGGCTCGACCTGCGCAGCACCGGCGGCCACCAGAGCAGCGTCAACACGCTGAAGGAGCTGTATCTGGGCTGGCAGCCGGACACCGACCTGCTGCTCGACCTCGGCCGGATCAATACCCGCTACGGCGCCGGCTTCGGCTACAACCCGACCGACTTCTTCAAGGTCGGCGCGCTGCGCTCGGTCACGTCGGTCAACCCGGCCAGCCTTCGCGAGAACCGCCTCGGCAGCGTGATGCTGCGCGGCCAGAAGCTGTGGGACGGCGGATCGCTGACGGCGATGTATTCACCGAAGCTCGCCGACAGTCCCAGCGACGACGCGTTCAACCCGGACTGGGGCGCCAGCAATCCGCAGGACCGCTGGCTGCTTGCGGTCAGCCAGTCTTTTGGAAACGATCACGGCGGCAACCTGAACCCGCAACTGCTGCTGTATCACGATGCCGACACCACCCAGCTCGGGCTGAACTGGAGCGTGCTGCTCGGCGACGCCACCATCGTCTACGCCGAATGGGCCGGCGGTCGCCAACCAAGCGTTGCCGGCCGCGCCGCCGGCATCGACGACACCGCCTTCCGCAACGCGGCCAGCACCGGCCTGACATGGACCGCTGCAGCCAAGGTGACGCTGACGCTCGAATACCAGTACGACGGCGCCGCGCTCGACGATGCCGGATGGAGCGCGCTGCGCAGCGGCCCGCTCCCGGCCTATGTGCGCTACCGCCAGCTCGCCGCGCAGCGGCAGGACCTGACCACGCGTCACGCGGCGATGCTGTACGCGCAGTGGCAGGACGCGCTGATCCGGCACGTCGACCTCAGCGGCTTCGTCCGCCAGGACCTGATCGACGACAGCCGGCTGTCGTGGCTGGAAGCGCGCTGGCACGGCGACGATACCGACATCGCGCTGCAATGGCAGTACGATGCCGGCGAGACCCGCAGCAATTACGGCGGCCTGCCGCAGCGGCAGATCTGGCAGGCGCTGCTGAGCCACTATTTCTGAGCCCCCGTTCACGGTCGAAACCGAATGACATCGTTCCGCTTCCGCAGCTGTTCCGCCGACATGCATCCGCAGCCGTTCTGGCACGAGCTCGGGCTGCTGTTCGTCGTCAACCAGGTGATCGCCCTGCTGCTGACGACGATGGGCGGCCCCGGCAGCCTGTTCGACAACGTCGTGATCGCCAATGCGATCGGCGCGTCGATCTGGGCACTGTACGAGCTGGCCGGCGCGTTCGGCCTGCCCAAGGTCCTCAGCCACGTTGTCGCGACGCCGCTCGGGTTGTGGTCCGGCTTCAAGCTGGCGACGCTGTTCGGCGTCCATGACGTCACCGCGCAACTGACTGATCCGCTCGGCAACTGGCGGCTGTTTGCCAGCTGCCTGCTGCTGGCCGGCACGGCAACGCTGGTGATCGTGCTGTACTTCCGCGCCGCGCGGGACCGCGCCGCACTGGCTGCCGAACAGCGCCGCGCCGCCGAACTGCATCAGGCCGAAACCGCCGCGCAGCTGGCGCTGCTGCAGGCGCAGATCGAACCGCACTTCCTGTTCAACACGCTTGCCAACGTCCGCAGCCTGATCGCCGCCGACCCGCCGCTGGCCCAGACGATGCTCGACCACCTGAACGGCTATCTGCGCGCCAGCCTCGGCCGCACGCGCCGGCCGCGGGCCCGGCTGGCCGACGAGCTGCAGATCGTCGAGCCGCTGCTGGCGATCGCCGCGATCCGGCTGCAGGCACGATTGCGCTACCGGATCGACGTGGCCGAAACGCTGCGCGATGCACTGCTGCCGCCACTGCTGCTGCAGCCGCTGGTCGAGAACGCGCTCGAACACGGCATCGAAGCGGCCGTCGACGGTGGCGAGATCGTCGTCAGCGCCCGCAACAACGACGGCCTGCTGACGCTGACCGTCCGCGACACCGGGCTCGGGCTGAACGCCGAAGGCAACGGCGACGGCATCGGTCTGGCCAACGTACGCCAGCGCCTTGCCAGCCTGTACGGCGAGCAGGGCCGGCTGGCGCTGTACCCGAATCCGCCGCGCGGCGTGATCGCCGAACTGACGCTACCGCTGCAAAGGGAGCCGCAGCCATGACGACCGCACTGATCGCCGACGACGAACCGCTGCTCGCCGCCAGTCTGGCCGCGCGGCTCAAGGCGCTGTGGCCGGCACTGGACATCGTCGCCGTCGCCGCCAACGGTGTCGAAGCCGTCGCCGCGCTGAACGCGCACCGGCCCGACCTCGCCTTTCTCGACATCCGCATGCCAGGGCTGACCGGGCTGCAGGTTGCGCAGGCGGCACGGGATACCCGCGTCGTTTTCGTCACCGCTTACGACGAGTACGCCTTGAGCGCGTTCGAACACGCGGCGATCGACTATCTGCTCAAGCCGGTCGACGACGTGCGACTGGCGCAATGCGTGAGCCGGCTGCAACGCCAGACTCAGGCACCGCCCGACCTTCAGGCCGCGCTCGCGGCTTTGAATCCGGCCCCGGCGGCAAGCAGCCTCGCGTGGCTGACCGTCGGCCTCGGCGACACCACCCGGCTGGTGGCGCTCGACGAGGTGCTGTATTTCGAGGCCAGCAACAAGTACACCAACGTCGTCACCGCGACCGAGCGCCACCTGATCCGCACACCGCTGAAGGACCTGCTGCCGCAGCTCGATCCGCAGCGCTTCGCCCAGGTGCACCGGGCGGTCATCGTCAATCTCGGCGCCGTTGCGCGCATCCATCGCGACCTGCTGGGCCGGCAGCAGGTCCATCTGAAACAGTGCGCCGACGTGCTGCCGCTGTCGCGCGGCTTTGCCGGCCGCTTCCGGCAGATGTAACGCTGCGCTGTCATATTCGTCGCGGTCATCCGACTATCGGGTGTTCGTCTTACAATGAGGCGATCGATCGGCGACCACTGGAGAAAGACATGACCGACTACCGCAAGACCCCGGAAGCGCTGGCGCGACTGACGCCGGAGCAATTCCGCGTCACCCAGCAAAGCGGCACCGAGCGGCCGGGCAGTGGCGAGTACCTGCACAACCACGAAGCGGGCATTTACGTCGACGTGGTGTCGGGTGAACCGCTGTTCGCCTCGAGCGACAAGTTCGAATCCGGCTGCGGCTGGCCCAGCTTCACCCGACCGATCGCCAACGTCACCGAACTGCGCGATACCACGCACGGCATGATCCGTACCGAGGTGCGTTCGGCCCACGGCGACAGCCACCTCGGCCACGTGTTCGAGGACGGCCCGCGCGATCGCGGCGGTTTGCGCTACTGCATCAACTCGGCCTCGCTGCGCTTCGTCCCGCGCGAGGACATGGTGGCGCAGGGCTACGGCGACTATCTCGACCAAGTGGAGGACATCTGATGAGCGAACGTGCCATTCTGGCCGGTGGCTGCTTCTGGGGCATGCAGGACCTGATCCGCAAGCTGCCGGGCGTGCTGTCGACGCGGGTCGGCTACAGCGGCGGCGAGGTTGCCAACGCCACCTATCGCAACCACGGCAGCCATGCCGAAGCGATCGAGATCGTCTTCGATCCGGAAAAGATCAGCTATCGCCGGCTGCTCGAATTCTTCTTCCAGATCCACGATCCGAGCACGCCGAACCGGCAAGGCAACGACCGCGGTACGTCGTATCGCTCGGCGATCTTCTACGTCGACGACGCCCAGCGCAGCGAGGCGCTGCGCACGATCGCCGATGTCGACGCCTCGAACCTGTGGCCGGACAAGGTCGTCACCGAAGTCGCGCAGGCCGGCGACTTCTGGGAAGCCGAGCCCGAGCACCAGGACTACCTCGAGCGCTTCCCGAACGGTTACACCTGCCACTTCCCGCGCCCGGACTGGGTGCTGCCAAGGCAGGGCTAGCGGCATCAGGGGCCCATGCTTGGCATGGGCTCCGCGTGTCACCGAACGCGGAAATGCAAAAAGCCCAAGCGTTCGCTTGGGCTTTTTGTCGAGTATTTCTGGTTGCGGGAACAGGACTCGAACCTGTGACCTTCGGGTTATGAGCCCGACGAGCTGCCAACTGCTCCATCCCGCGACAGAGAAGCCAGTATATTTCAGCACTTCGTTGCTGTCAACGGCTTTAGCAAAAAATGTTCCATCGTCCTGATTGGCAACGTCGCCAGCCGGGGCTGCGTCAGTAAGGCATGCAGTGCGCAGGCCACCGTGTTCGTGGCTCAATCATGCAGCTTGATCAGCGTCGACTTGAGTTCGGTGTACTTCTCCAGCGCATGCAGCGATTTGTCTCGACCGTTGCCCGACTGCTTGTAGCCACCGAACGGCAGGTTCTGGTCGCCGCCCTCCTCGTAGCAATTGACCCAGACCGTGCCTGCGCGCAGCCGCCGGGCAGCGAGATGCGCCGTGCTCAGGTCGCGCGTCCAGACCGCCGCCGCCAGTCCGTAGTCGCTGTCGTTGGCGATCGCGATCGCTTCGTCGAGCGTGTCGAACACGATGACCGAACACACCGGGCCGAAGACCTCCTCGCGCGCGATCCGGTGCGCGGGTTCGGCCGCGAAAATCGTCGGCTCGATGAAGTAACCGGTCCCGGCATGCACAGCCTCGCCACCGGCGATCAGCGTCGATTCGCGCCGCGCTGCGGCGATGAAATCCAGCACCCGCCGGTACTGAAGCTCGTCGACGATGGCGCCCATCTGCGTTGCCGGATCGAGCGGGTCTCCGGGTACGTAGCCGCGACTGGCCTCGCGCAAGGCATCGACGAAGGCCGGGTAGATGCTGCGCTGGACGAGCACGCGCGAGCCGGCCGAACACATTTCACCCTGATTGAAGAACACGCCGTCTGCAGCCGCACGCGCCGCCGCGCCGAGATCGGGGTAATCGGCCAGGATGATGTTCGGCGATTTTCCGCCCAGCTCCAGCCAGACCCGTTTCAGGTTGGATTGCGCCGCGCACTGCATGATCTGCCTGCCGGTGGCAGTCGAGCCGGTAAAGCTGATGCAGTCGACATCCGGATGCAGCGCCAGCAGCCGGCCGGCGTCGCCACCGCCGGGAACGACGTTGAAGACGCCGTCGGGCACACCCGCCTGCCGGGCCAGCGCGGCGATGCGGATGGCGGAAAGCGGCGATTTCTCCGACGGCTTGAGGATGACCGAATTGCCGGTGGCCAGCGCCGGAGCGAACTTCCAGCTCGCCATCAGCAAGGGGAAATTCCACGGCACCACCGCCGCAACGACGCCGACCGGCTCGCGCGTGACCAGTCCGAGCAGATTGCCCGCCAGCGGCGGAACCTCGCCCCCGATCTTGTCGATCGCCTCGGCGCACCACTGCACCGCATAGGCCGCAGCGGCGACATCGACACCCAGTGCGTGGCGGACCGGCTTGCCGGTATCCAGACTCTCGAGCAGCGCCAGTTCGTCGGCGTGTTCGCGCAACAGCGCGGCAAAGCGCAGCAGCACCCCCTTGCGCGCGGCCGGCGCCATCCCGGCCCAGCGGCCATCACCGAACGCCCGCCTTGCCGCGGCGACGGCGGCATCGATCTCGGCCTCGCGGCAATCGGCCACCTGCGCCAGCACCTGGCGGGTTGCCGGATTGGCGGTGTCGAAGTGGCGCGCAGCATCGACATGGACACCGTCGATGAAGGCACGGCCCTCGATCTTCAGTGCGGCGGCACGATCCTGCCAGTCGCGATGGGTGAATCCGGTCATGCCGACCTCCGGTCTGGGCAACGATTCAGAAGCTGGGGGGTGAATTGGCACTGATGACTTCGGCCGCTTCGTCACCCGGATTGCGGAAACGGTGCGGCAGGGCACTGGGGAAATAGTAGCCGTCACCGGCTTGCAGCATGTGGATCTGGCCATCGACAGTCAGCTCGACTTCACCGCACACGACGACGCCGCACTCCTGCCCCTGATGCAGCAGCATGCCCGCGCCGGTGTCGGCGCCCGGTTCGTAACGCTCGCGCAGCAGGCTGATCTGGCGGTCGGGCTGGCCCGAACCGATCAGCCGCATCTGTACGCCGGGGCCGCCAAGGTCGGGCTGGTCGGCGCAGCGGTAGACATAACTCGGCGCCGCAGCGGGCAGCTCGAAGGTGAAGAACTCGGCCAGCGACATCGGCAGGCCTTCGAGCACTTTCTTCAGCGAGCTGATCGACGGGCTGACGCGGTTCTGTTCGATCAGCGAGATCGTCGCATTGGTCACGCCGGCGCGCTTGGCCAGCTCGCGTTGCGACAGGCCCTGCCGACCGCGCACCAGTTTGAGGCGCTCGCCCACGTCCATGACGCCTCCGGCATCAAAAATAATCAACACCCAAGTGCAATGCGGCAAGACCGTCACCCGGTTGCCGCCCGACGCGTGGCGGAGCATGTGGCGGTTTCTGGTGCATTGCAGCGATCAGCCGCCACCCCACGCACCTGCATCCCCAGTCTTCATCAAATGATCGCCACCAGACCTTGTCAAATATTTTTTACGTTTCCTAGACTGGAATTGCAGCGTCTCCGCAGCGATCGGTACGGAGACGCCTCCTTGCGATTTCAAATCGAGGCGCGCCGGACGTTGTTGCCGGCCGTACAGATCATGGCCCTGCCCGTCATTGGCATTCCCTGCTGTCGCTGGTGGCTCAACGACACCCAGTTCTTCCACCTCGTCACCGAAAAGTACGTCGAAGCCGCGAAAGGCGCCGGCGGTCTGCCGCTGCTGATTCCGGCACTCGGCGACACGATCGCGGCCGGGGAGATCCTCGCCCATGTCGACGGTCTTTTGCTGACCGGCAGCCCGTCCAACATCGAACCGCACCATTACGGCGGCCAGCCGGTCGAGGGCGATTTCAACGATGCCCGGCGCGACGCGACGACGCTGCCGCTCATCCGTTCGGCCGTCGACGCCGGCGTACCGGTGCTCGGCATCTGTCGCGGCTTCCAGGAAATGAATGTCGCCTTCGGCGGCAGCCTGCATCAGGCCGTTCATGCGCAACCCGGCCTGCTCGACCATCGCGAGCCGAGCGGCAATCTGGACGAGCGTTACGGCCCGGCCCACGAGGTGGCACTGGTCGAGGGCGGCATGCTGCACGCGCTGTTCGGCCGGACCTCGGCCCGCGTCAATTCGCTGCACAAGCAGGGCATCGCCACGCTCGGGAGCGGCCTCGTCGCCGAGGCCCATGCGCCCGACGGCCTGATCGAGGCATTCCGCGTTGCCGACACCCGGGGTTTCGCGCTTGCGGTGCAATGGCACCCGGAGTGGAAATACTGGGAGAACCCGCTGTCGCAGGCCCTGTTCGCCGCCTTCGGCACGGCCTGCACCCAACATGCGCGCGCTTCCAGACACATCGAGCCCCGGAGGCAAGCATGAGCGTACTGAGCGACTGGCTGCGCGAATACCGGATCACCGAGGTCGAATGCATCACGCCGGACTTCACCGGCATCGCCCGCGGCAAGATCGTGCCGCGCGAGAAATTCAGCGAAGACGAAGGCATGCGCCTGCCGCAGGTGGTACTGGTGCAGACGGTGACCGGCGAATACGCCGAGCACATCATCCCGGACACCGATCCGGACATGGTCCTGCTGCCCGACCCGAGCAGCATCCGCCTCGTGCCGTGGGCCAAGGACCCGGTCGCGCAGGTGATCCACGACTGCTATTACCACGACGGCAGCCCCGTCCCGATCTCGCCGCGCCACGTGCTGCGCAACGTGCTCAGGCTCTACGAGGCCCGCGGCTGGGAGCCGGTGGTGGCACCGGAGATGGAGTTCTACATCGTCGACGTCAACCGCGATCCGGACGTGCCGCTGCAGCCGCCGGTCGGCCGCACCGGACGCCCCGAAACCGGCCGCAAGGCGTATTCGATCGATGCGGTCAACGAGTACGACGACCTGTTCGAGGACGTCTACGACTATTGCGATGCCCAGCACCTGCAGATCGACACGCTGATCCACGAAGTCGGTGCCTGCCAGATGGAGATCAACTTCCTGCACGGCAACGCGCTCGATCTGGCCGACCAGGTCTTCCTGTTCAAGCGCACCGTGCGCGAAGCAGCGATCCGCCACAACATGTATGCGACCTTCATGGCCAAGCCGATGGAAAGCGAGCCGGGCTCGGCAATGCACATCCACATGAGCGTCATCGACAAGGCCACCGGCAGGAACGTGTTCTCGGACGACGACGGCCAGCCGAGCACGCTGTTCCACCAGAGCATCGGCGGCATGCAGAAGTACTTCCCCAAACTGATCGCGCTGTTCGCGCCCTACGTGAACAGCTATCGCCGTCTGGTACGGCACACCGCCGCGCCGATCAACGTGCAATGGGGCTTCGACAACCGCACCTGCGGCATCCGCGTGCCGCATTCGGCACCGGCAGCACGACGGATCGAAAACCGGCTGCCCGGCGTCGACTGCAATCCCTACCTCGCGCTCGCCGGCACGCTGGCGGCGGCCTATCTCGGCATCGTCGAACAGCTGGTACCCACCGATCCGCTGACCGGCAATGCCTACGGCCTGCCGTTCGCGTTTCCGCACGGCCTCGACGATGCGATCCAGGTCCTCGGCGACTGCCCCGCTGTTTCGGACGTGCTGGGCGAACCGTTCATCAAGGCCTTCTGCGCGGTCAAACAGGCCGAGTACCACGAGTACGCCCGCGTCATCAGCCCGTGGGAACGCCGCCACCTGCTGTTGCACGTCTGAACCGGAGCCGCCATGGACACGCCCGACTGGAATGCCCGCCGGATCGCCGCCACGCCGCGCGGCGTCGGCATTGCCACGCCGGTGTTCGCGGCGCGCGCGCGCAATGCCGAGCTGTGGGACGTCGACGGCCGACGCTACATCGACTTCGCCGGCGGCATCGGCGTGCTCAATACCGGCCACCTGCATCCGAGGGTAGAAGCAGCGGTTGCCGCACAACTCGCGCGCTTCTCGCACAGCTGCTACCAGGTTGCGCCGTATCCGGGCTATGTCGAGCTGGCCGAGCGCCTCAATGCGCGAGTACCGATCGCTGCGCCGACCAAGACCTTCTTCGTCACCACCGGTGCCGAAGCGGTCGAAAACTGCATCAAGATCGCCCGCGCGCATACCGGCCGCCCCGGCGTGATTGCCTTCGCCGGTGCCTTTCACGGCCGCACGCTGCTGGGGCTGGCGCTGACCGGCAAGGTCGCGCCGTACAAGCTCGGCTTCGGCCCCTACCCGGCCGACGTCTACCACGCGCCGTTTCCGAATCCGCTGCGCGGCATCAGCGTCGACGATGCACTGGCCGGGCTCGCCAGCCTGTTCAAAACCTCGATCGATCCGAACCGGGTCGCAGCGATCATCGTCGAACCGGTGCAGGGCGAAGGCGGCTTCAATCCGGCGCCGGCTGGATTCATGCGCGCGCTCCGGCGCATCTGTGACGAACACGGCATCGTGCTGGTCGCTGACGAAATCCAGACCGGCTTCGGCCGCACCGGCAAGCTGTTCGCGATGGCGCATTACGACGTCGAAGCCGACCTGTTCACGATGGCCAAGTCGCTCGCCGGCGGCTTTCCGCTGGCCGGGGTCTGCGGCCGCGCCGAGATCATGGACGCGCCCGCGCCGGGCGGGCTGGGCGGCACCTACGGCGGCAGCCCGATCGGTATCGCCGCCGCACTGGCAGTGCTCGACGTGATCGACGACGAGCACCTGTGCGAACGCGCCAGCATCATCGGCGAGCGGATCACCGTCCGGCTCGCCGCATTGCGTGACGACGTACCGCAGATCGCCGAGATCCGCGGCATCGGCGCGATGGTCGCCGTCGAGTTCTACGAAAACGGCCAGCCGGCACCGGCTTTCGTCACCGCGCTCAGGGGCCGGGCGCTCGAACTCGGCCTGATCCTGCTGAGCTGCGGCAGCGACGGCAACGTCGTGCGCTTTCTCTGCCCGCTGACGATCGAGGACACCGTGCTCGACGAAGCGCTCGGCATGCTCGAACAGGCAATGCGCGAAACCGCCCGGCACAGCCGTTAGAATCACCCGGCCTAGCCCGGCCCAGATCAGACAGGACCCTAAGATGCTGCAACTGAAAAACCCGGCCCTGCTGCGCCGGCAATGTCCGGTCGCCGGCGAGTGGATCGACGCCGACAGCGGCGAAACCATCGCCGTCACCAACCCGGCTACCGGCGAGACGATCGCCACGGTGCCCAGAATGGGCGCAGCGGAAACCCGCCGGGCCATCGACGCGGCAAAAGCCGAAATGCGCGGCTGGCAACGCCGCACCGCCAAGGAGCGTGCAGCGGTACTGCGCCGCTGGTACGAGCTGCTGCTCGCCAACCAGGACGACCTCGCCGCCATCCTTACCTCCGAGCAGGGCAAACCGCTGGCCGAAGCCCGTGGCGAGATCGCCTACGGCGCGAGCTACATCGAATGGTTTGCCGAGGAGGCCAAGCGCGTCTACGGCGACACGATTCCCGCGCACGGCACCGACAAGCGCATCGTCGTGATCAGGCAGCCCATCGGCGTCACAGCCGCAATCACGCCGTGGAATTTCCCGAACGCGATGATTGCGCGCAAGGCCGGTCCGGCGCTGGCCGCCGGCTGCGCGATGATCGTGAAGCCGGCTTCGCAGACACCGCTTTCGGCACTGGCGCTGGCCGCGCTCGCCTTCGACGCCGGCCTGCCACCGGCGCTGTTCAGCGTCGTCACCGGTGCAGCCAGTGAAATTGGCTCCGAACTCACCGGCAATCCGACGGTCGCCAAGCTGTCGTTCACCGGCTCGACCGAGACCGGCAAGGCCCTGCTGGCGCAATGCGCAGCGACCGTGAAGAAGACATCAATGGAGCTGGGCGGCAACGCGCCTTTCATCGTGTTCGACGACGCCGACCTCGACGCCGCCGTCGACGGTGCCATCGCATCGAAATACCGCAACACCGGGCAGACCTGCGTCTGCGCCAACCGGTTCTACATCCAGACCGGCGTTTACGATGCCTTCGCCGACAAGCTCGCGATCGCCGTCGCCAAACTGAAGGTCGGCAACGGGGTCGAGCCGGGCATAAACCAAGGACCACTGATCGACGAGAAAGCCGTACGCAAGGTCGAGAACCACATCGCCGATGCGCTCGCCAACGGCGGCGAGCTGGTGCTCGGCGGCCGGCGCCACGAGCTGGGCCACGGTTTTTTTGAGCCGACCATCGTCAAGCACGCCAACGCGAGGATGAAGGTCGCGCGCGAGGAAACCTTCGGCCCGCTGGCGGCGCTATTTTGCTTCGAGACCGAGGACGAGCTGATCGCCCTCGCCAACGATACCGAATTCGGCCTTGCCAGCTATTTCTACAGCCGCGACATCGGCCGGGTCTGGCGTGTTGCCGAGGCGCTCGAGTACGGCATGGTCGGCATCAATACCGGGCTGATCTCGTCCGAAGTCGCGCCATTCGGCGGCGTCAAGCAGTCCGGCATCGGGCGCGAAGGCTCCAAATACGGCATCGACGACTATCTCGAGCTGAAATACCTGTGCATCGGCGGCATCGACGGCTAGGCATGGGGAGGACGTTGTGAAACGCGAACCATCCACCGCACACGCACCGTCGTACTACGCCGCCAGCGCCCATCCACAGCCGCTGCGGCCCGCGCTCGATACCGCGCTCGACGTCGACGTCTGCATCATCGGCGCCGGCTACACCGGGCTGTCGGCCGGGCTGCATCTGGCCGAAGCCGGTTTCAGCGTGGCCATCGTCGAGACCGCCCGCGTCGGCTGGGGGGCATCCGGCCGCAATGGCGGCCAGATCGTCAATTCATACTCGCGCGACCTTGATGTCATCGAGAGCCGATATGGCGTCGATACTGCGCGCGCACTCGGCAGCATGGCCTTCGAAGGCGGCCGCATCATCCGCGAGCGCATCGCGCGCTACGGCATCGACTGCGATCTCAAGGATGGCGGCGTATTCGCCGCGATCACGCCGAACCAGTTTGCCCACCTGCAGAAACAGCATGCGCTGTGGCAGCGTTACGGCCACACCCGGCTGCAATTGCTCGATCGCGCCCAAACCCGCGAGGTCGTCGCCAGCGAACGCTACTGCGGTGCGCTGCTCGACCTGAGCGGCGGACACATCCACCCGCTGAATCTGGCGCTGGGCCAAGCTGCCGCCTTCGAATCGCTCGGCGGGCGCATCTTCGAGGATTCGCCGGCAATCCGGGTCGAACGCAGCTTCAGGCCGGTGGTCCACACGGCGCACGGCTCGGTGACGGCCAGCTTCGTCATCGTTGCCGGCAACGCTTACCTTGGCGGGCTGGTACCGGAACTGGCGGCCAGATCCATGCCGTGCGGCACCCAGGTCATCGCGACCGAGCCACTCGGTGCGCTGGCCGATACGCTGTTGCCGCAGGATTACTGCGTCGAGGACTGCAATTACCTGCTCGACTACTTCCGGCTCAGCGCCGACAAACGGCTGCTGTTTGGTGGCGGCGTGATCTACGGCGCGCGCGATCCGGCCCACGTCGAGTCCCTCGTCGTCCCCAAGCTGTTGAAGGTGTTTCCGCAACTGGCCAATGTCCGCATCGACTACGCATGGACCGGCAATTTCCTGCTCACGCTCTCGCGGATGCCGCAGATGGGCCGGATCGATCACAACATCTATTACTCGCAAGGCTGCAGCGGCCACGGCATCACCTTCACCCACCTGGCCGGGCGCCTGCTGGCCGAAGTGCTGCAGGGTCAGGCAACACGTTTCGACGCCTTCGCGAAACTGCCGCACCTGCCTTTTCCGGGGGGACGATTGTTGCGGATTCCGTTCACCGCGCTCGGCGCGTGGTACTACGACTTGCGCGACCGGCTTGGCGTTTAGCCTGCTTTCGATCGGCCGCCCCAAACGCAAAACACCCCCGTTTCCGGGGGCGTTCTCGTCGACGGACAACACACCGCGCCGCCCCTAGGGCAGATCGCCATGCGTTTCCGTTACTCGACCAAGTCCTTGTAGGCAATCCATGTCGCATGCCCCAGCAGCGGGAACAGCACGACGAATCCGACCAGATAGGTCGCAAAACCGATGGCCGTCAGCAGCACGATCAGCGCCGCCCAGACCATCATGGCCGGGATGTTCTCGGCCACGACACGCAGACTGGTCATCATCGCCGTCACGGTATCGACCTCGCGATCGGCCAGCATCGGAATCGACACGGCCGTCAGCGCAAACACCAAGCAGGCAAGCAGGAAACCGCCAACCACCCAGGCAATGGTGAAGCCTGCGTATTCTCCGAGCAGCGCGCCGAAGAAGTTGTGCAGCGAGATCGCTTCACCGCCGTAGAACAGCGCGAACAGGATGGCCGACAGCCGTTCCCACGCCAGCGCAATCATGAACAGCACCACGCCGAAGTAGGCCAGCTGGCTGGCGTTCTTCATCAGGTCGCGGATCGACTGCGCAAACGAAGTCGTCCTGCCGTCCTCGCGCTCGCTGGTGAGCTCGTAAATCCCGGCCGCCCCGAGCGGCGCCAGCAGCAGGAAGCCGGTGATCGATGTCGTGAACAGGTAGGCATACTGCGACGCGAGCGACAGGACCGCCCAGCCAAGCAAGGTAATCAGCAGCCCGTGCGCCAGGCTGGGCAAGGGGTGCGCCGCCAAGTCCTGCCAGCCGCGGGCAATCCACGAAAACGCGCGGAACATCCCGACTTTCCGGGTGTGCGGCAGCGCGAAATGGTCGTCCAGACCATTCAGATGCATATCCATGATGGGCCTCCTTGCTGCTTGATGCAGTTCTCCACGGGTACTTCTCGATGTAGTCATCGGCCAGCGACTACGATAGCCGGACCGATGAATGGTCGCGTTTGAGCCGGTACATACCGCTTGTCTTGCTTGTCTCCGCGTTTTTCTTTGCTACGTTGAAAAGCAAACATCGATACACCGGCAAGCCTCACGGCCTGCAAACGGTGTGGACCCGCCACGGAGATACACATGCGTGCAATGCGCACCCTGGCCGCGCTGGCCTGTTCACTCGCCTTGCGCGGCGTAGCGGCATCGGACAGCCGTATCAGCTTCCAGACCCCACAAACGCTGATCGCACAGGACATCGTCGATCTGCACACCTGGATCATGGTGATCATCATCGTGATCTTCGTCGCGGTCTTCGGCGTGATGTTCTACGCGGTGTTCCGCCATCGGAAATCGCTCGGCCACAAGGCACGCCCCTTCCACGAAAACACCACCGTCGAGGTGTTGTGGACAGTGATTCCGGCGCTGATCCTTGCGGTCATGGCGTGGCCGGCGGCCAAGGTCGTGCTGGCACAGAAGGACAGCCGCGGCGCGACGATCACGATCAAGGCCACCGGCTACCAGTGGTTCTGGGGCTACGACTACGTCGATTACGGCTTCGGCTACAAGAGCAAGCTCGCCACGCCACGCAAACAGATTGACAACGCCCAGGACAAGGATCCGCACTACCTGCTCGAGGTCGACGAGCCGCTGGTGGTGCCGGTCGGCCAGAAAGTCCGCATCCTGACCACCAGCAACGACGTCATTCACTCATGGGCAATGCCGGCCTTCGGCGTCAAGCAGGACGCCATCCCCGGCTTCATCCGCGACACCTGGTTCAAGGCCGAGCGCGAAGGCACGTTCCGCGGCCAGTGTTCGGAGCTCTGCGGTCAGGACCACGGCTTCATGCCCATCGTCGTCAAGGTCGTCAGCGCAGCCAAATTCCAGGATTACGTCTCGCAGAAACAGGCGGCCGCCAAGGCATCCGCCGACGATCCGAACAAGATCTGGGCCATGGCCGACCTCGTTGCGCGCGGCCAGAAAGTTTACGAAGCCAACTGCCAGGCTTGCCATCAGGCGAACGGCATGGGCAGCGGCCCCTTCCCGGCACTGGTGAATTCGAAGATCGCCACCGGCCCGGTACAAGGCCACCTGAGCATCGTCCTTCACGGCAAGAGCGCGATGCCGGCATGGCAGGGGCTGTCGGATACCGAGATCGCTGCGGTGATCACCTACGAACGCAACCACTTCAATCACGTCGGCGACATCCTGCAGCCCAAGGACGTCAAGCTCGCCCGGAAGTAGGCGCACCGTGACCCAGATGGAGAGAGCAATGACCGCCTCGACCGAAACGCTGCATCTGCAGCACGCCGATCACCAGGCACACGCGGATGCCCACGGCTGGCGCCGCTGGCTGTACGCAACCAATCACAAGGACATTGGCACGCTGTACCTGTGGTTTTCATTCAGCATGTTCATGCTCGGCGGCACCATGGCACTCGGCATCCGCGCCGAACTGTTCCAGCCGGGACTGCAGTTCTGGCATCCCGAGTTCTTCAACCAGCTGACCACGCTGCACGGCATCATCATGGTGTTCGGTGCAATCATGCCGGCGTTCACCGGTCTGGCGAACTGGATGCTGCCGCTGATGCTCGGCGCGCCCGACATGGCGTTCGCGCGGATGAACAACTGGAGTTTCTGGCTGCTGCCGCCAGCGGCAGCGCTGCTGGTGATTTCGCTGTTCGTGCCCGGCGGTGCGCCCGCCGGCGGCTGGACGCTGTATCCGCCGCTGTCGATCCAGGCCGGCATGGGCATGGATCTGGCGATCTTCGCCATCCACCTGCTCGGGCTGTCGTCGATCATGGGCTCGATCAACATCGTCACCACGGTGCTGAACATGCGCGCACCGGGCATGACACTGCTGAAGATGCCGATGTTCGCCTGGACATCGCTGGTTACCGCCTACCTGCTGATTGCGGTAGCCCCGGTGCTCGCCGGCGCGGTGACGATGCTGCTGACCGACCGCCACTTCGGCACCCACTTCTTCAAGGCCGCCGGTGGTGGCGATCCGGTCCTGTTCCAGCACATCTTCTGGTTCTTCGGCCACCCCGAGGTCTACATCATGGCGCTGCCCGCATTCGGCATCGTCAGCCAGATCCTGCCGACCTTCGCGCGCAAGCCGCTGTTCGGCTACGTGTCGATGGTCTACGCGGTGTGCTCGATCGCCATCCTGTCGTTCATGGTCTGGGCCCACCACATGTTTGCCGTCGGCCTGCCGGCAACAGCGCAACTGTTCTTCATGTTCATGACCATGCTGATTGCGGTGCCGACCGGCGTGAAGGTGTTCAACTGGATCGCGACAATGTGGCAGGGCGAGATGACGTTCGAAACGCCGATGCTGTTCGCGATCGGCTTCGTCTGCCTGTTCACCGTCGGCGGTTTTTCCGGCCTCGTGTTGTCGATCGCGCCGATCGACATCCAGATGACCGACACCTACTACGTCGTCGCCCACTTCCACTACGTGCTGGTCGCCGGCGCGCTGTTCAGCCTGTTCGGTGCCACCTACTACTGGCTGCCGAAATGGACCGGCCAGATGTACAACGAAAAGCTCGGCAAGCTGCATTTCTGGTGGTCGATGATCTGGTTCAACGTCACCTTCTTCCCGATGCACTTCCTCGGCCTCGCCGGCATGCCGCGGCGCATCCCCGACTATCCGTTGCAGTTCACCGATTTCAACAGCGTCGCCAGCGTTGGCGCTTTCTGTTTCGGCCTCGGCCAGTTGCTCTTCCTCTACAACGTCATCAATACGATCCGCGGTGGCGCAGGTCGTGCGCCGGCACGGCCATGGGAGGGCGCCCATACGCTCGAATGGGAGGTCGCGTCGCCGGCACCGCACCACACTTGGGAAATGCCGCCCGACGAGGCACTGGTGAAAAAAGGCCTGCGTGCACAATTGCTGGATCAGGACCATGAGTAAGAACGTCCGTACCGCCCTCCTGCTTGCCGCACTAGCGCTGGCCTTCTTCGTGGCCGTGATCGTCCGGCAGCTCATGTACGGGTTGCCGGGATGAACGCCGTCGCGCACGGCGCCAACCGTCGCACGGCGATCCGCCTCGGGCTCGTTGCGCTGGCCATGTTCAGCTTCGGCTACGTGCTGGCACCGTTCTACGACGTGCTGTGCCGGGCCATCGGTCTCGACCGGGCACGCCCCGAATTCGCCACGGCGATTCCGACCGCATTGCGGCTCGAGTTTGACACCAACGTCGCCGATGGGCTGCCGGTCACGATCGAAACGCTCGACCGCGTTGTCGCCGCCAAGGCCGGTGGTCTCGTCAAGGCGCGCTTCCGTATCGCGAACACCGGCGACCAGCCACTGACGATTCGCGCGATTCCGAGTTTCGCGCCGGTACGTGCCGCCGGGCTGCTGCAAAAGCTCGAATGCTTCTGTTTCGACGCACTCAAGCTGGCGCCGCACGAAACACGCGACGTCACCGTCGTGCTGCTGGTCGCGAAGGCGCTGCCCGAAGAGCTCGGTGCCGCCACGCTGTCGTATACGTTGCAGCCGGCATGAAAGCGGCGATCAAGGCGGTACTGGCCGGTTTCTTCGGTGTCCGGGGTCGCAAGGGCGCCGAGTCGGCCAAGCTCAAACCGGGTACCGTGATTGCAACGGCGCTGATCGTCGCACTGGTGATGATTTTGTTGATTCTGCTGCTGGTCCGCGTGCTGGTCAGCAGCCAAGGAGGTGGAGGATGAACGTCGAAAACGGGGTGCACGACGCGCACTATTTCGTGCCGGCGCCATCGCGCTGGCCCATCGTCGGATCGCTGGCGCTGTTCCTGATGGCCCTGGGCACAGCGTTCTGGATCAACAGGGTTCCCGGCGGCAACTGGGCCCTGCTGGCAGGAACGCTGGTGCTCGTGTGGATGCTGTTCGGCTGGTTTGGTGACGTCATCCGCGAATCGCAGGCGCACTCCTACGGTCTGCAGGTCGACCATTCGTTCCGCTGGGGAATGAGCTGGTTCATCTTTTCCGAGGTGATGTTCTTTGCCGCCTTCTTCGGCGCACTGTTCTACACCCGGGTGATCTCGGTACCCGAACTCGGATTTTTCTCGGGAACGCACGAGTTGCTGTGGCCCGGCTTCGCCGCCGACTGGCCTGCCGCGACGGCGCCAAAGCTCGATGCGCCGTATCAGGCGATGGCAGCCGTCGGCATTCCGGCCACCAACACCGCCATCCTGCTCACCTCCGGTGTCACGCTCACTTGGGCGCACTGGGGCATGGTCGAGAACCGTCGCACCCAGCTGAAAATCGGCCTGGCGCTGACCGTGCTGCTCGGCGTGATCTTCCTTTGCCTGCAGGCCTACGAGTATCACCATGCATGGGAAAAGATGGGGCTGACGCTCGCGTCGGGCGCCTATGGCGCGACGTTCTACATGCTGACCGGCTTTCACGGCATGCACGTGCTGGTCGGCACGATCATGCTGGCGACGATGCTGGTTCGCGTCCTGCGGGGCCACTTCAGCACCGAGCACCATTTCGGTTTCGAAGCCGCTGCGTGGTACTGGCACTTCGTCGATGTCGTGTGGCTGCTGCTGTTCGTTTTCGTTTACTGGCTGTAGCGCATCAGGCGCCGTTCGGCCGCCACCAGCCGAAGTAGTAACCGATCAGCAGCAGACCAAACAAGCCGATCGACAACGCCACGCGCCATGTCAGCGATCTCACCAGCTTGGGCGAACCCGCCGGGCCTCGAACCAGCTGCAGCATGGCGCGACCGAGCAACAGCACGATGACGAGCAACAGCAAGATGGCGACCAGCTTCATGGATACTCCGGCTTCGGCAACGATGTGTACTGACGTTAGCACACGGCGCTTCCGCGCGGCGCAGGCCATGCTTGGCGGGCTGGTGCTGCTGACGCTGCTGCTTGGTGCGTGGCAGTGCCAGCGAGGAATGGCCAAACTGGCGCTGGCTGCTGCGGCCAGCGACGCCCAGCGCCAAGCTCCGGCAGCGTGGTCCGGCGGCGCTTTGCCTCCCGTGGGGACGCGAATCCTCCCGAAGGGAAACTGGGTACCCGAGCATGCCTTCGTTCTGGCACCACGTTCGCGACAGGGGCAACCCGGTGTCGAAGTCATTACCCCTTACAGGCTGAACGACGGCGAGACCCTGCTGGTCAACCGTGGCTGGCTCGCCGAAGGACGCGCGATGCCTGCGTTGCCGTCAGCCACTCCGACCGTCGAGCTGGCCCCCTGGCCACGCTTCATCACGCTCGGTCCCACCCTGCCTGAAGGCAACCGTTTCCAGCACGTCGACCCCGACGCCTACGCACGCTGGCGTGGCGGTTCCCGTCCGGTCGGTTACGCCTACGCTGTCGCGTCACCGGGGCTGATCGTCGACCTGCCCCGGCCTTACCTCAATGCCGAGCGCCATTTCGCCTACATGGCCAGCTGGTGGGGCATGACGCTGGCCGGTGCGGCGCTGTGTTGGCGTTTTCGCAAGGAGACGAAATGAATCCAGACCGTGGAAACCGCCAGCAACGGGGCCGGCATGTGCTGCTGGCGCTATTCGCACTGAGCGCGTTGCCGATCATTGCAGCCCAGCTTGCCTACGACCACTGGCGCCCCGCCGGCGGCAGGACCTTCGGCGAGCTGATCGCCAAACCCGTCGCCAGCAACGCCGCCCGCTGGCGGCTGGCGGCCGTGGGGGCCGACGGATGTGGCGAGCAGACACAGGCATTGCTTTTCTCTGCCGGCCAGCTGCAAAGGGCCCAGGGCGAAGCGTCGCGACGGCTTGAAACAGCGACGACCGCGCCGTGCCGATCCGCGCTCGTACTCGGCGACCACCCGCTGCTGGCGCAAGCCGGGCTGTATCTGATCGATCCGAACGGCAATGCGGTGCTGCGCTACCGGCCTGATCAGCTCGGCAACGTCGAAGGCCGCAAACGGGCCTTGCAGGAAATCAGCAAGCTGCTCAAACAGAATCGCGGCCTTGGCGGGAGGGAAACATGGCAAAGCACCTGAACCTGACCAGAGTCCTGCTGCTTATCAGCCTGCTGTGGACGCTGGGGCTGATCATGCTCGGCGCCTGGGTCCGGCTGCACGATGCCGGACTCGGTTGCCCTGACTGGCCCGGTTGCTATGGCCGGATCACGCCCCCCGAAGCCGCGCACGAGATCGCCCACGCCGAACGTCATTTCGGTGGTGATGTCAACCCGGGCAAGGGCTGGAAGGAAATGATCCACCGCTACGCTGTGGGCGGCTACGGCCTGCTGCTGCTGCTGACCTGTGCACTGCTCTGGCGCCAGCGCCGCCAGCACGCGCTGCCGGCCTGGCTGGTGCTCGCGCCGCTGGCAGTACTGGTGTTCCAGGCACTGCTCGGCATGTGGACGGTCACGCTGAAGCTGATGCCCGCCGTCGTGACGGCACACCTGCTGGGCGGGATGAGCCTGCTGGCACTGCTTGCGGCGCTGGCGGCGCGCGACACGCTTGCGCCGCTCCAACCGCAACGCGGACTGACCCTGCTCGCAACGACTGCCCTGCTGCTTTGCATCGCGCAAATCGCGCTCGGCGGCTGGGTTTCGAGCAACTATGCCGCGCTGGCCTGCAATGGTTTCCCGGCCTGTCAGGGCGGCTTTGCACCACCACCCGGTCTGGCGGAAGCGCTGCGGCCCGATCGCGCACTGGGCCTTGGTGCCGACGGCCAGCCGCTGTCGATCGATCATCTCGCCGCCATCCACTGGCTGCACCGGCTTGGCGCGTTGCTGCTGAGCCTGGCCATCGTGCTGACGCTGTGGCGCAGCTGGCGGATCGCCCCGCGGCATGCCGCGCTGCTGTTGTCGGCCCTGCTGCTGCAAGTGCTGCTGGGTGTCGCCAACGTCGAGTTCGGCTTGCCGCTACCGCTGGCCGTCGCCCACAACGGCGGCGCAGCACTGCTGTTGATCGTACTGACCACCCTTGTCGTCCGTTGCCGTCAGGAGGCCCGCCATGCTGAGCCGTTCACTCGCCTTTCCTTCTCTCGCTGACTTCTGGCAGCTCGGCAAACCGCGCGTCGTCGCGCTGATCGTTTTCTGCGCGGCCGTCGGCATCCTGCTGGCTGCGCCCTCTCAGGCCGACTGGCCGCGGCTGTTGCTGTCGCTGGCCGGCATCGGCCTGGTGGCCATGGGCGCCGCGGCGGCCAACTGCCTGTTTGAACGGGACCGCGATGCCGTGATGCGGCGCACTTCCGCGCGGCCGCTGGTGCGCGGCAGCCTCGGCCAGCCGGAAGCCGCCGCTTACGCAGTGATGCTGACCGTCAGCGGCCTGTGGCTGCTTCTGCAGTTCGCCAACCCGCTGACCACCGGGCTGACGCTCGCAACCTTCTTCGGTTACGCCATCGTCTACACGCGCTGGCTCAAGCCGGCGACACCGCAAAACATCGTCATCGGAGGTGCTGCCGGCGCCATGCCGCCGGTCCTTGGCTGGGCCGCCGTCAGCGGTACCATTCCGGCCGAAGCCGCCGTGCTGTTCCTGATCATCTATGCCTGGACGCCCCCGCACTTCTGGGCGCTGGCACTGTACCGCCGAGATGATTACGCCCGTGCCGGCCTGCCGATGCTGCCGGTCACGCACGGCGCGGCCTTCACCCGGCTGTCGATCCTGCTGTATGCGCTGGTCCTGTTCGCGGTCGCCCTGCTGCCATTCGTGATCCGGCTGTCGGGCTGGCTTTACCTGCTTGCGGCGTGCTGGCTCGGCGCCGGCTTCGTCATGCGTGCGTGGCGGCTGTATCGCGCCGAAGAGGCGCAAAGCGACGCCCAGGCACGCGGCCTGTTCCGTTTCTCGATCGCCTACCTCACCTGGCTGTTTGGTGCGCTGCTGCTCGACCGGGCGGTGCAGTGGCTCTGGTAAGCGATCCGAAACGAAAAAAAAGCGCCCGTCCGGGCGCTTTTTTCATGTGCGGACGAATCAGACCGTCCAGTCGACAATGCCGGTGTACCACGTCAGCAGCACCAGCAGGCCGAACGCGATCCGGTACCACGCGAACGGGATGAACGTGTGTGTCGAGATGAAGCGAAGCAGGGCGCGGACGGCGATGAAGGCGAACACGAACGACGCGAAAAAGCCCACGGCAAACACGCCGAAATCGGCCATCTCCAGTGCATGGCGATACTTGAGCAGGCTGTAGATCGACGCGGCGCCAAGCGTGGGGATGCCGAGGAAGAACGAGAACTCGGTCGCCGCCTTGCGCGACAGGCCGAGGAAAAGGCCGCCGATGATCGTGGCACCGGAGCGGCTCGTGCCCGGAATCAGCGCCAGACACTGGGCCAGACCGACCAGCAGTGCATCTTTCAGGCTCAGCTCGTCGACCGTCTGCACACGCACAGTATGCTGGCGCTTTTCGGCCCACAGAATGATCAGGCCACCGACGATGAAGGCCGTCGCAACCGGGATCGGCGCGAACAGATGCGCCTTGATCGTCTTGTTCAACAGCAAACCGATGATCGCCGCAGGAATGAAGCCGATCACCACGGCCAGCGCCAGATTGCGTGCCGCACCGGGCCGTACCGCACCGCTCAGGGTTGCGCCGATCTTGGCACGGTATTCCCAGACCACCGCCAGCATTGCGCCGAGCTGGATGAATATCTCGTAGACGTCACGCTTGTCCTTGGACAGGAAATCCAGCAGGTCTCCGGTCAGGATCAGGTGGCCGGTGCTCGAGATCGGCAGGAACTCGGTGATCCCTTCGACGGCGCCCATGATCAGCGATTTGAGCAGCAGAACGATATCCATACGGTGGCAATGCCCTTGTGTGCAGGTCGGCAAGAGCGCGCATTATAGCCACCACTGCTTTAAGGGGGGATGAACGGTTCGCGGCCGCGATGCTTGCCGCCCGTCGGGCTCGCCGCATTTTTTTGTCGCATCGGGAACTAGGCGCCGTCCTGCCGCTCTGATCACCTATGCGATGGACGTCTAGCGACGACGCGCATTTTGCTCATCTCCTCCCTGATATCGGGCGCCGCGACCAAGGCGCCCGTTTTTTTTTGCCCGTCGCCTGCGATCCAACGGTCAGCGACCGGCGGCGCTCAACGCGCCTTGCGCTGATGCTGGTGTGCTACAAGCGTCGCCACGGCATCCCGCAGCGGCCCGGCTTCGAGCGATTCAGCAAGCTGCTCGAAGGCCGAACACGCCGAGTCCGACAGTCGCAAGTCCTTGTTGATTCTGGATTTTTCCTGCTGCAGCGCAACTTGCACCCTCGGGCGGATTGCGCTAGCGTGCCATCCCGCGGCACCGAGTGCGTCGCGAAGCTGCGGCGCCGCCACGCGCAAGCGTGCTGCGGCAGCGGACGAGCGGACACCGATCAGCAGGGTTTCGCTGGGTCCCCAGGCGACCGAGACGCACGACGACGCCAGTTCGGGCGGAACATGGCTCCGAACCGCGTCGAGCAAGTGATTGAGTTCACTGATGCGTGCCGCCAGCCGCAGCAGCTCCCGGTCGTTACCGATAAAGCCCGAGTGGCCGAACAAAGACATAGGCATTCCGGATTAAACAGGGGACATATGAATATTATTCTGGTTTCCAGCCGCTTCGCGAGGGCAATTTCACTCGGCCCGACGGCACTCGCCACGCTGCTTGCCGGCGTGCTCTGCCTGGGGCTGCTCGCGGGCGCCGGAATCACGACGCTCGTCCGCAGCGACCGGATCGAACCCCGCTGGCCGCTGGCCCGACCGGTTCACGCCAACGTCGATGCGCTGGCAGTACGCCTGGGCGAGCTTCAGGCCAAGTTGTCCCGGCTCGACGGTCTGGCCAAGCAGCTGGGCAGCCGCACCGGCATCGACGTCACCCCTTTCCTGTCCGACAAGCCGGCGCCACGCGGCGGCCTGGCCCAGCTCGGCACACCACTCGACGCCGGCGAGCTGTCCCGGCTGCTCGGCGACAGCGACAACCGCGCCGATGCCTACCTCGACCAGTTTTCGCTTGCGCAGCTGCGCCTTGCCGCACCGGCCGGCGACACGCTGCCGACGCGGGCGCCGATGCTGAGCGGCCTGCAGTCGTCGAGCTTCGGCTGGCGCCTCGATCCGTTCACCGGGAGACAGACTTTCCACGAAGGCATCGACTTCGTCGGCCCAATCGGCACGCCCATCCATGCGGCGGCAGCCGGCAAGGTCGCCTACGCGGCAGCCCATTCGCAGTATGGTAATATGGTCGAGCTTGATCACGGCTACGGCCTGACCAGCCGGTACGCCCATGCCAGCCGCCTTCTTGTGCAGCCCGGCGACAGCGTAACGGCCGGGCAAACGATCGCCTTGCTGGGGAGCACCGGCCGCTCCACCGGCCCCCATCTGCACTTCGAGATCCGCTACAAGCAGATCGCACAGAATCCTTTGCGATTTGTCAGCTCATCGCAAGATCTGATCGCAAGTAGTACCGCATCAAGCGACTAGGGATGGATAAACTGCGACATCGTCCCCACAATTGGGCGATGCCTTGAACGACGCCGACGGCGGATGGGGTAACCTGTCCGCCGTTCTCGTAATGAAATCACGCCCGCGTGCGCCACCCGGCTCGCAGCGGGTCAGCTGGTAGCAGGAAAATGATCTCCACATTGTTGAAAAAAGTCTTCGGTAGCCGCAACGACCGCCTGTTGAAACAGTACGGCGTCATCGTCAGGCAGATCAATGCGCTCGAAGCGCAAACGCAGGCGCTGTCGGACGACGCGCTCAAGGCCAAGACCGAGGAATTCAAGCAACGCTACCAGAACGGCGAAAAGCTCGACGCGCTGTTGCCCGAAGCCTTTGCCGTCTGCCGTGAAGGCGCCAAGCGCTCGCTCGGCATGCGCCACTTCGACGTGCAGCTGATCGGCGGCATCACGCTGCATCAGGGCAAGATTTCCGAAATGCGGACCGGCGAAGGCAAGACGCTGGTCGCAACGCTGCCTGCCTACCTGAACGCGATCACCGGTCAGGGCGTGCACGTCATTACCGTCAACGATTACCTGGCGCAGCGCGACGCCGGCATCATGAGCCAGCTGTACAACTTCCTCGGTCTGACCTGCGGGGTCAACCTTGGCCAGATGCCGCACGATGCCAAGCAGCAGGCCTATGCCTGCGACATCACCTACGGCACCAACAACGAATTCGGTTTCGATTACCTGCGCGACAACATGGTGTTCTCGTCGGGCGAGCGCGTGCAGCGCAAGCTGTCCTACGCCATCGTCGACGAAGTCGACTCGATCCTGATCGACGAAGCGCGAACGCCGCTGATCATTTCCGGCCCGGCCGACGACAGCACCGAGCTGTACATGGCAATGAACACCGTGCCGCCGCAACTGGTCAAGCAGGCCAGCGAGGAAGCCGAGGAAGGCGATTACTGGGTCGACGAAAAGGCCAACTCGGTCCTGCTGTCCGAAGCCGGTCACGAACGGGTCGAACAGATCCTCACCGAGATGGGCCTGCTGCCGGAAGGCGACAGCCTGTACGCAGCGCAGCACATCAGCCTGATGCACCACCTGTACGCGGCCCTGCGCGCGCACACCCTGTTCCATCTCGACCAGCATTACGTCGTCCTCGATGGCGAGATCGTCATCGTCGACGAATTCACCGGCCGGCTGATGTCGGGCCGTCGCTGGTCCGAAGGCCTGCACCAGGCCGTCGAAGCCAAGGAAGGCGTCGAAATCCAGCAGGAAAACCAGACGCTGGCAACGATCACGCTGCAGAACTACTTCCGCATGTACGAGAAACTCTCGGGCATGACCGGTACCGCCGACACCGAAGCGTACGAATTCCAGCAGATCTACGGCCTCGAAACCGTCATCATCCCGACCAACAAGCCGATGGTCCGTGACGACCGTCAGGATCAGGTCTACAAGACCGCCGACGAAAAGCACGCGGCGATCATTGCCGACATCAAGGACTGCGTTTCGCGCGGCCAGCCGGCTCTGGTCGGCACGACGTCGATCGAACAGTCCGAACTGCTGTCGGGCATCCTCAAGAAGGACGGCATCGCACACAACGTCCTCAACGCCAAGCAGCATGCCCGTGAAGCCGACATCGTCGCGCAGGCCGGCGCTGCCGGCGTCGTGACGATCGCCACCAACATGGCCGGTCGCGGTACCGACATCGTGCTCGGTGGCAACATCGAGCGCGACATCAAGGACATCGAGCACGACGAATCGCTCGACGATGCCGCCAAGGCCGCGAAGATCGCCGCACTCAAGGCCGACTGGCAAGTCCGCCACGACGCGGTCCTCGCCGCCGGCGGCCTGCACATCATCGGTTCCGAACGCCACGAATCGCGCCGGATCGACAACCAGCTGCGCGGTCGTGCCGGCCGTCAGGGTGACGCGGGTTCGAGCCGCTTCTACCTGTCGCTGGAAGACCCGCTGCTGCGCATTTTCGCCGGCGACCGCGTTGCCATGGTGATGGAACGCCTGAAGCTGCCGGAAGGCGAACCGATCGAGGCCGGCATCGTCTCGCGCGCGATCGAATCGGCGCAGCGCAAGGTCGAAGGCCGCAACTACGACATCCGCAAGCAACTGCTCGAATACGACGACGTGTCGAACGAACAGCGCAAGGCCATCTACGCGCAGCGCAACGAGCTGCTCGAGTCGGAAGACGTATCGGCAACGATCGCCGCGATGCGCACGAGCTTCTTCGATGATCTCGTGGCGCAGTACATCCCGCATCAGGCGATGGAAGAACAGTGGGACATCGTCGGCCTCGAAAAGGCATTGGCCGAGTACAGCCTGCATGCGCCGGTCGGCGAATGGCTCAAGGCCGACAGCACGCTCGACGACGTGGGCGTCAAGGAGCGCGTGCAGGAACTGGCGCGCAGCACCTACGACGCCAAGGTTGCGGAAGCCGGCGGCGACACCTTCCGCCAGTTCGAGCGCTCGGTCCTGCTGCAGCATCTCGACCAGAACTGGCGCGAGCACCTGTCGGGGCTGGATCACCTGCGTCAGGGTATCCATCTGCGCGGCTATGCGCAGAAGAACCCGAAGCAGGAATACAAGCGCGAAGCGTTCGAGCTGTTCTCGGACCTGCTGGCGCGGATCAAGCGCGACGTCGTGCAGATCGTCATGAACGTCGAAGTGCGCAGCCAGGCCGATGTTGACGCCGTTGCACCGCAGGCGCTTCCGGAATCGGCGCTACAGTTCCAGCATGCCGACATCGAAGCCCTGCTCGCCAGCGGCGACGAAGACCAGATCAAGGCCGCGATCGCCGCGATGAGCGCACAAGCCCCGACCGATGTCCGGTATGCCGGCGTCAGCCGCAACGACCCCTGCCCTTGCGGTTCGGGCAAGAAGTTCAAGCAGTGCCATGGTCAGCTCTCCTGACACCGGTATCCGGGCGGCTTGACGCCGCCCGGCGCACGTAGCTAATCTTCCTGCGATTGGGCCGATAGCTCAGCTGGGAGAGCGCCGCGTTCGCAATGCGGAGGTCGTGAGTTCGATCCTCATTCGGTCCACCAAACAAAAAGGCCAGACGACAGTCTGGCCTTTTTGCATTCAGCACTCGGATGCTAGTGCTTGGGTTTCCTGCGGAACAGGCGACGCAGGATGACCAGCAGCACCAGCAGGCCGGCCACGCCGATTGCGATCGGTCCCGGCGCCATCCAGCGCTGCCACCACGCTTGCGTCTGGGCGGCACCGCTTTCTGCCGCTGCACGACTGTCGATCTGCAGGATCAGGCCGGCATCGCCGATTGCCGCGACATCGCCGCGCGTGAGCCGGAACGACTGTTCGGGCTGTGGCGGATGCTGGCCTATCGTGCGATAGACGATACCGAGGTTGTCGCCGACCTTCGCGACCTCGGCCACCGCCAGATGATCAAGGGTAGCCACGTCGAGCACCGGCGATTGGTGCTTGCCGTTGATGATCAGGTGGCCTTCCTTGACCGAAGTCAGGTCCGCGCCGTCGACCGCAACGTCCATCGCCAGGAACGGCGCCGAGAACGTGGGCTTCTGCCCGGTCGGTACCGCCTGAAACTGTGCCTGCTGCGCCGACATGCCGGCGGCACCGGCGACCCGGATCATTTGCTGCAGCCGCACCGGTGCGGCCTCGAGCCAAGTGGCCGGCACGGCAATCTGCTGGCGTGTGCCGAAGCCCGCAGTGACGCCGACAAAGTCGGCGGCCGGCTTGCCCTTGTCCAGCCGCAGATAGCTGCCCGGCAGGATGCTGACAGGGAAACTGATCGGCTGGTCATGGCAGCGCAGCTGCGTCGGCTGACGCAGGAAGCTGACCTTGAGTTCGTTGCGTGCTGCGAGCACATGGCGTGGTATTTCGGCGCGTATCCACTGGGGTTTGCCATCGGGATTGAGCTTCGCCGAGCCGATCAGGAAGTCGTTGAGGAAGATCGACGCGACCGGTGCTTCGCCGGCCACGTTAGGCGCGGCGGTGACGTTGATGCCGACTTCGACCGGCAAACGGTTGTTGCCAGCGACCACGCCGAGATCGAACAGCACGCTGCGGTCGCTTCGGCCAAACACGTCCATGGTGCCTGCCAGCGTACCGAACCGGTTCAGCAGCACCATCGCCTCATCGGCAACCGGCTCCGAAGCCGCCCGCACGTTCAGCGCCTTGCCGACCGCCAGATTCCGCCACTGGGTGGCAAACAGACCGGCCGCCTGCGCGCCGCTGCCCTGCTCGACCACGATGGCCAGATTGCTGCCCAGGCTCGCCAGCCGGATCGACGCGCCTTGCGCCAGCGGCACCGCCTGTTCGCGCCATGCCGCGTAAGGGCCCGCAGCGTCGGGGGCGACGGTCTGGACCTGCTGGCCCAGCGCATCGAAGGCCGCCTTGATCCGGCTGACCAGCGCATCGTCGCGTACGACGACGTCGGCAGCCAGCGGCCCGGCATTGCCCAGCGCCAGAAGAGCCGCCAGTTCGGCGTCGTTGCCCAGCCGGTACGGCTCGCCGTGCTTGGCGAGCGCCGCAAATGCCGGTACCGCGAGCAGCCGCTCCGGCACGACCAGATTGCCCAGATCGAGCGTGTCCCCAATGGCGGGCAGTGCACGGATCTTCACGCGCTTGCCGCTTTGCTCCAGCGCCAGCCCGAGGCGCCATGCGGTATCGAACGCCGGTGACTGCAATTTGTCCTGACTGACCAGCAACGTCGGCGTCAGCGGCAGCGCCGTCCACGCCGTGGCCAGATCGCGCACCTGGCGCGGATCGAAGTTGTAGCTCAGGGTCGAATCCGGCGCGACGCGCAGCACGTTGCCGGGCGCACGCTGGTCGGCACACTCCAGGTCAGACAGAATCGAAGACCAGGCCAGCTCGACCCGCAGGAAGCCGTTGCTTCTCGGCGCGCCGCTGACGGCCAGACGCTGGGTCAGATCACCACGGTCGTCGAGCAGGCGGTTGGAGAGTAGAGGGTCGCCATCCGCACTCAGCAGCAGCGACGAGCGGCCGCCGTTGCCGCGCAAGTAGTTCGCATTGAACTGCAGCGCCGCATTCTGCACCGATACCGATGCCGGTACCGGCAGGTATAGTTCGCGCGTGGTGTCGGCGCTCAGGATCAGCGGCTTGGTGATCCCCAGATCGGCGAGACTGATCCGCCGGCTGACGCTGGGCTCGCTGCGCCAGAGGTTGAACTGGTCCGCGACCGGGCCGGCCTGCACGAAGGCCGGCAGTGACAGCAGGCCGCTCAGGGCCAGAACGGGTAAATCGAGGGGGCGCGCGCGCATGGTTTCTCCGTCAATACCGCCATCGGCCCTGCCCGCCTGATCCCGTTCCCCACACACCGCTGTTTAGACCAAGGTCAGGCCTACGCCGATGCGGCACAGGCTGTTGCTAAGCAAATTAAAAGTTGAGTATGAACTTAACTTACAAAGTAACTCGGTAAAAAACCACACGGGATATCGGTAATTAATCCTTCAATCCGCTTCGTCCAGCGCTGCAAACGGATCGCGAAGCGTTTCAGCCATTTTTTATACCTCGATCAAGGCGCAAGCCCTATGACACTGGTAGCCTTGCGGCAGTCTGGCCGAACGCACGCCCGCCAGAGGCAGTGCTCGACCCGATTGCCCGATGATGACTAGGAGTGATTCCATGCCCCGCGGTACCAAGATCGTCGCCACCCTCGGCCCAGCCTCGACCGACCCGGCCGTCCTCGAACAGCTGATCAAGGCCGGCGTCAACACCGTCCGCCTCAACTTCTCCCACGGCACCGCCCAGGACCACACCGACCGCGCCAACACCGTCCGCGCCATCGCCGACAAGCTCGGGGTCGCCGTTGCCGTGCTCGCCGACCTGCAGGGACCGAAGATCCGCATCGGCAAGTTCGAGAAGAACAAAATCGAGCTGAAGAAGGGCGCCACCTTCATCCTCGACGCCGCCTGCGAGCTCGGCAACGCCGAGCGCGTCGGCCTCGACTACAAGGAACTGCCCAACGACGTCGAACCGGGTGCGATCCTGCTGCTCGGCGACGGCGAGATCCAGCTCGAGGTCAACGAAGTCCGCGGCACCGAGGTCTACACCACGGTGCTGTTCGGCGGGGCACTGTCGAACAACAAGGGCATCA
>NZ_JAESND010000015.1 GCF_016865585.1 Jeongeupia naejangsanensis
GTCGGCGTCGGGGTCGGGGTCGGGGTCGGGGTCGGCGGAGTCGGAGTCGGAGTCGGAGTCGGAGTCGGAGTCGGAGTCGGAGTCGGAGTCGGCGTCGGCGTCGGAGTCGGCGTCGGAGTCGGAGTCGGCGTCGGAGTCGGCGTCGGAGTCGGAGTCGGCGTCACGGTGCCTTGCAGTTCCCACGGACCGTACTGGTCAGCGCCCGGTACGTTGTTCTGTGTCCACCACTTGGCCTTGTAGGTTGCGCCGTTGTAGCTCACGCACTGGCCGGCGGTGTAGACACCGCTGCTGGTCCAGGCTGCGCAGCCGCTCGGGGTCGGAGCCGGGGTCGGCGTTACGGTCGGGGTGGGCGTCGGAACCGGGGTCGGCGCAGGGGTCGGCGCCGGCGTCGGTGTGGGGGCCGGGGTCGGCGTACCGGTGCTTGCGCCGGCGAGCTTCCACAGCGTCGGGCTCGAAGCCGGGTTCCAGTTGGCGCCGACATAGGCGGTGTGGGTTACCAGTGCCTGGTAGTCGCTGCCGCTGTACGACACATAGGTGCCGGCGGTATAGGTCTGACCTTCTTGCCAAGCCGGGTAGGCGGCGTAGGCATGCGCGGCGAACAGCGCTGCCGGCAGCACGGCCAGGGCGAAACGATTGTGTTGCGACATTCGAGAGTCTCTCCATCCTATTTGATTCGTCGATTCCACCCGGCGGCTTGATACCACTTGGGTGGGGAATGCCGTGCAATGTCGATAGCACGACAGACGCGTCTGCCAAGCGTTGACTGGCAGCGCCGGCCGATTATGACCGAGGGTTTTTGGATGTCAACGTACTGAAATCAATGGAGAAATGACGTTTGCAATCATGTATTACGAAGAATGTAATATAATGTTGCGCGCCGATTTTCCGGTGGACAGGGTGTGCTCAGGGCGGGGTGACGGAAATACCAGTTGCGGGGAGTATGAAGGGTTGAATTCGGCCGCCGAGTGGTGGAACTCGAATGCGGACGATAAAAAAGGGGGACGGCGTTGGCCGTCCCCCTTTCATGCCTCGGCGCGGAAAAGCGCCGTTGGTAAGCTGCTAGCCGGTAGAAGCTTACGCAGCGAAACGTTGCGCAATTACATCCCAGTCGACCAGCTTCCAGAACGCCTCGAGGTAGTTCGGGCGGCTGTTGCGGTAATCGATGTAGTAGGCGTGTTCCCACACGTCACAGGTCAGCAGTGCGGTATCCGCCGTGGTCAGCGGGGTACCGGCGGCGCCGGTGTTGACGATGTCGACGCTGCCGTCGGCCTTCTTCACCAGCCAGGTCCAGCCCGAGCCGAAGTTGCCGGCAGCCGACGTGTTGAACGCCTTCTTGAATTCGTCGAACGAACCCCACTTGGCGTTGATGGCATCGGCGAGTGCGCCGGCCGGGGCGCGATCCGCGCCAGTCGCGTTCGGCTTGAAGCCGAACCAGAAGAAGGTGTGGTTCCAGATCTGGGCTGCATTGTTGTACAGGCCACCTGCAGGGGCGGTCTTCACGATGTCCTCGAGCGACTTGCTCTCGTTGTCGGTGCCCTTGATCAGGTTGTTCAGATTGGTAATGTAGGTCTGATGATGCTTGCCGTAGTGATACGACAGCGTTTCGGCCGACATGTACGGTGCAAGTGCATCCTGAGCGTAAGGCAGTTCCGGCAGTTTGTGTTCCATGCTTTTCTCTCCAATGGGGTAGGGGTCGGGTCGAGATGGCGGCGGCCGCGGATTTTTCAAGTCCGGCGCCTGCCTTGGGGGCTTGCAGGGCCTGTGGTATCTTGCGCTGGATGTATTGCAGCCCGTCACGACCTAAGCTAGAGCCATGACCATTCTATCCCTGATTCTCGCCCTTGCGCTGGAGCAACTGCGCCCGATCAGCAGTCGCAATCCGCTCTATCTGGCCTTTATCCGCTTCGCCAACCGGCTGGAGCGCGGCCTGAACGCCGGCGAAGTCCGCAGCGGCGTGTATGCATGGGGTCTGGCCGTGTTGCCGGTACTCGCCGTCGTTGTCACCAGTTACTGTTTGCTGTCTCGTGCAAATCCGTTCTTCGGTCTGGTGTTTACGGTATTGATCCTGTACCTGACGATGGGTTTTCGCCAGTTCAGTCATGCGTTTACCGCCGTCTCAAAAGCCTTGCAGGCCGATGATCTTCCTGTGGCGCGGGCGATGCTTGCGGATTGGACCGGCCAGCATACCTCGGAGATGACGCCGGACGAGATATCCAGACTGGCGATCGAACAGGGCCTGATCGATTCCTACCGCTACGTTTTTGCGCCGGTCTTCTGGTTCGCGGTGCTGGCCTGGCTGGTCGGACCGGCCGGTGCGCTGTTGTATCGGGCTGCCAGCCTTTTGGCATCCAAATGGGGCGGGCGGAATGACCCGTTTGGCCGCTGTGCGGAAACGGTGCTGGCTTGGCTGGATTACCTGCCGGTGCGCATGACGGCTGCCGGTTTCGCTGTCATGGGCGATTTCGAGGATGCGGTGTATTGCTGGCGTTCTCAGGCGCGGGCCTGGATCGATCAGGCTCAGGGCATCCTGCTGGCATCCGGCGCCGGGGCAATCGGCATTCGTCTGGGCGATGCACTGCACATGGACCACACGGTCAAGTTCCGCCCGGAGCTGGGTCTCGGTGATCCGGTCAGTCCGGACTACCTTGCCAGCGCGGTCGGCCTGATCTGGCGCTCGATTCTGCTGTGGCTGGTGCTCGTGCTCGGATTGACCGTCGCGATGTGGGTCGCATAACGCTGTCACCAAACGTTCCGCATTCGGATGGGTTCAAATTGATACAGCGATTGTTAGTCGACTTTATTTTTGACTAAGCCTGACATAACCTTGCCGCTACAGGCTTTACGTCAGTAAAAGTCGACCTGCAGGTTTGGCGCCAAATTTTAGTCAGATCGCTGCTTTGAACCCCTCTCGTTGGAGAACACTATGAAAAAGACCCTCGCTACCCTCCTGACCGCAATGTTCGCTTTCGCTTCGGTCGGCGCTTTCGCTGGTGCTGAAGGCCAGGCTGGCCAAGAGCAAGCTGTTGAGTCGGGCAAGGCTCCGGCGACCAACCACGCCAAGAAGACCAAGAAGAAGAAGGCTTCGGCTGCTGCTTCGGGCGCTGCTGAAACCAAGAACAACGCAGAACTGCGCAAGGAAGCTGGCCCGAAGTAATCGGGTTTCGGTTTCTGATCGAAAAAGCGGGCTTCGGCCCGCTTTTTTCATGTCCGGCGATCGCGTATCGTCACTCTCTTCTGCAAAGGAGAGTGCAATGGCGACGGTCAGTCTCAACGATCAATCCTATCGGGTCGGCAACATCTTTTGTGTCGCGCGCAATTACGTCGCGCATGCGAAGGAAATGGGCAGCCAGATACTGGCCGAGCCGGTGGTGTTCCTGAAGCCGACATCGGCGGTGCTGCACGAGGGCGAACCGATCCGTCTGCCCTCCTGGTCGAATGACGTGCATCACGAGGCGGAGCTGGTCGTGCTGATCGGCGAAGGCGGCAGGGATATCCAGACGGCCGATGCGCTCCAGCATGTTGCCGGTTATGCGCTCGGTCTGGATCTGACCGCGCGTGATGTCCAGGCCGAGGCCAAAAAGGCGGGGATGCCGTGGACGCTGGCCAAGGGCTTTGACGGCGCGGCGGTGCTGAGCCGATTCGTGCCGGCCGATGCGTTGCCACAGCCGGGTACGGTCAGCTTTGATTTCTACATCAATGATGAGCGCCGGCAGCATGCCGAAACGCGCGATATGGCGTTCGACGTGGCGACGCTGATTGCGTGGATTTCGAGCCGATTCACCTTGCAGGCCGGCGACCTGATCTACACCGGTACGCCCGAGGGCGTGGGGCCGATCCGTGCCGGCGAGCACTTGCGTCTGGTGCTCGGCGACCTGATCGACGCCCGTTTCGAGGTTGTGTAACTGGTCTGGGGCTGTCGGGGCTAGGCTGCCGGCAGGCTGGCTAGGTCCCAGCGCGGCTTGACGCCGAACTGATAGTCCGCCGCAGCATACTTGAGGCGCATGGCACCGGCGAACGCGATCATTGCACCGTTGTCGGTACACAGTGCCAATGGTGGGTAGAACACCTCGAAGCGCCGACGTTGTGCGGCGTCGTCGAGGCCGGCGCGCAGCTGGCGGTTGGCACCGACGCCGCCGGCGATGACCAGCCGCTTCATGCCGGTCTGCTTCAGTGCGGCAAGACATTTTTTCGTCAGGACCTCGACGATGGCTTCCTGGAAGGCGGCGCAGACATCGGCGCGTGTCGCATTGTCGAGCGTGCCGTCATCCTGCTGCTCCTTCTTCACCAGATTCAGGACCGCAGTTTTCAGGCCGGAAAAGCTGAAGTCCAGATCGCCCGAGTGCAGCATCGGTCGCGGTAGCTTGAAGCGGGTGGCATCACCGGTATCGGCCAGCTTCGAGACTTGGGGGCCGCCGGGGTAGCTGAGACCGAGCAGTTTGGCCGACTTGTCGAACGCTTCGCCGGCGGCGTCGTCGACGGTCTCGCCCAGGAGTTCGTACTGGCCGATGCCACGCACGGCCATCAGCTGGGTGTGGCCGCCCGAGACCAGCAGAGCGATGAACGGAAACTGCGGCGCCGGCTCGGCGAGCAGCGGCGACAGCAGGTGACCTTCGAGGTGATGCACGCCGATCACCGGTTTTTGCAGCGCAAAGCCGAGCGCATTGGCGACCGAGGCGCCGACCAGCAGGGCACCGGCAAGGCCCGGGCCTTCGGTATAGGCGATGGCATCGACGTCGGCGATGGCCTTGCCGGCCTCGGCCAGACAGGCTTCGGTCAGCGGCAGGACGCGGCGGATATGGTCGCGCGATGCCAGCTCGGGAACTACGCCGCCGTATTCGGTGTGCATGGCGATCTGCGAGTGCAGTCGATGCGCCAGCAGACCGGTATCGGTGTCATAGAGGGCAATGCCGGTTTCGTCGCACGACGATTCGATCCCGAGGACGAGCATGGTGGTAGGTGCTTGCTTGAATGGATGGGCGTATCCTACCGGCTTGATTCGCCACAGCAAAGCAGGCGGTTTTGACATCGGCCTTGCGATCTGGAATAATGCGAAACTTTCATCCAAGTGTCCCACACAGATTAACAGGATATCGCTCGATGCCTTCCGTACGTGTTAAAGAGAACGAGCCGTTTGAAGTAGCAATGCGCCGCTTCAAGCGCGCAGTTGAAAAGACCGGCCTGCTGACCGAACTGCGCTCGCGCGAGTTCTACGAAAAGCCGACCGCTGAGCGCAAGCGCAAGCTCGCTGCTGCAGTGAAGCGCCACTACAAGCGCCTGCGCAGCCAAACGCTGCCGCCGAAGCTGTACTAATCGGATTGTGTGTCCGAGCAAAAGGCCGCCATCGAGCGGCCTTTTGGTGTTTTTACCGCGCCTTGCGCGCCCACCCGAAGGAAGTCCGTCGATGAGTCTCAAAGCCCAAATCACGCAAGACATGAAGACCGCGATGAAGGAAAAGCAGGCCACCCGGCTTGGCACGATCCGCTTGCTGTTGGCGGCGATCAAGCAGCGCGAAGTCGACGAACGCATCGAACTCGACGACGCGGCGGTGACGGCCGTGATCGAAAAAATGCTCAAGCAGCGCCGCGACAGCATCGAGCAATACGTTGCCGCTGCCCGCGAGGATCTGGCCGACGTCGAACGCGCCGAAGTCGACGTGCTGAAGGACTACATGCCGCAACAGCTGTCGATCGAAGAGATTGCGGCTGCGGTCGATGCCGCCATCGCTGCGCATGGCACGACGCCGGCAGCAATGGGCAAGATCATGGGCGAACTCAAGGCCAAGCTGGCCGGCGTTGCCGACATGGCCGAGGTCAACAAGCTGGTCAAGGCGCGTCTGGCGTAATCCGGCGCTTCGATGGCCCGCATTCCCGAGTCCTTCATTCAGGACCTGCTCAACCGCGTCGATATCGTCGATGTGGTCGAGCGCTACCTGCCGTTGAAAAAGGCCGGGCAGAACTATCACGCCTGCTGTCCGTTCCACAAAGAGAAAACGCCGTCGTTCACCGTCAGTCAGAGCAAGCAGTTCTATCACTGCTTCGGCTGCGGCGTGCACGGCTCGGCGATCAGCTTCGTCATGGAGTACGAGGCGCTGCCTTTCCCCGATGCGGTAAAGAAGCTCGCCGAATCGGTCGGGCTGACGGTGCCGCAGGAGGCGGGCGGTTTTGCCGAGGCGCCGCGTGCCGAGCCGGGCGTGTTCGACGTGCTCAAGGCGGCGTGCGATTTCTACCGGCAGCAGCTCAAGACCGCGCCGGCGGCGATCGCTTACCTCAAGGGGCGCGGGCTCGATGGCAAGACCGCAGCGCGTTACGGCCTCGGTTATTCGCCCGGCGGCGATGACTGGCAGGCGCTGAAGCAGGTGTTTGCCGATTACGACTGGAACAAGCTGATCGCCGAAGCCGGACTCGTGATCGACAAGGAAGACAGCAAGCGCCGCTATGACCGGTTCCGTGACCGGGTGATGTTTCCGATCCAGAACCAGCGTGGCTCGGTGATCGGTTTCGGTGGCCGGGTCATGGGGCAGGGCGAACCCAAATACCTCAACTCGCCCGAAACGCCGGTGTTCGAAAAGGGGCGCGAGCTCTACGGTCTGTCGCAAGCGCGCGGCGCGATCCGCGATACCAATCGGGTGCTGGTGGTCGAGGGCTATATGGACGTCGTGATGCTCGCGCAGCACGGTGTCGAGTATGCGGTCGCGACGCTGGGTACCGCGTGCACGCCCGAGCATGTGAAGAAATTGCTCAAGCTCGCCGACGATGTGGTGTTCTGCTTCGACGGCGACCGGGCAGGACGCAAGGCGGCGTGGCGCGCACTCGAGAACAGCCTTGAATTGGTCGCCGACGGCAAGAAACTGACCTTTCTGTTCCTGCCGGCCGAGCACGATCCGGACTCCTATGTGCGTGAGTTCGGTCGCGAGGCGTTCGAGGCACGGTTGCTGCAGGATGCGGTGCCGCTGGCCCAGTTTTTGTTGCGTGAGCTTTCGTCGCAGGTCGAACTTGAAAGCGAGGAAGGCCGGGCGCGGATGATCCATCTGGCCAAGCCGCACCTCGCCAAGGTCAGGGCGCCGGCGTTTGCGCTGATGCTGAAAAAACGTCTGGCGGAGCTGTGCCGACTGGAAATGGGCGAGCTTGACCTCATCTTGGGTGGTGAGGCTGCCGCACCGCAGCTTGTGGTTCAGCAGGAGTATCCGCAAGGCGCTGAACGAGCGCCTTTCGAAGGAGCCCGGCAGTGGCAGGGTGACGATGGCGGGCGTTGGCGTGGTCGAGGCAAGGGACGCTGGGGCGACAAGCGCGACCGGCCGCTCGCGCCGCTACCGCGCCCCAAGTCGCAACGGGATCCATTGGTCCGGTTGTTGCAGTTGGTGCTGACCGAACCTTCGCTGGCCGTGGTTGCCGAAGCTGTATGGCAAGCGTGGCCGCGAGAGGGGCGGGCGGCGATGGTGGTGGACGTGCTCGATGCGGCGCGTACGCATCCGCAATTCGAGCGCGGTTCGCAATTGCTCGAGTTGTGGCGCAACGAGCCGGCTTATACCGAGCTGGCGCGCGCGCTGACACAGGGCGCGGCGGAGTTCGAACGCATGGCGCCGGAGGAGCGCGCGGTCGAGTTTTCGGCAGTATTGGCAATGGCGGCGCAGGCGCTGGCACGGCCGGCTACACTGGATCGGCGGTCCGAACTGGAGTACCGCGCGGCCCATGGTGGCCTGACCGAAGTCGAGAAGCAGGAATACCTGGCATTGCTGGCATCTCGGTAGTGATGCCAGCCTCGACGCGGCTACGGGGCTGTTTTATCTGATATAATCCTCGGTTTTTCCGAATCTTTCCGAGTCCAACGAGTCATGGCGGCTGATCAAGAATTTGACAAAGAAGACCTCGAACGCAAGCAATCCGGCGGTGCGAACGATGACGCTTCCGATATGCTCGACCCCGAAGTTCGCAAGGCGAAGTTCAAGTCGCTGATCGTTCAGGGCAAGGAGCGCGGCTACCTCACGTACGCCGAGATCAATGACCACCTGCCTGAAGACATGCTCGACGCCGAGCAGATCGAAGGCGTGATCAGCATGATCACCAATATGGGCATCCAGGTCTACGACGAGGCACCCGATGCCGAAGACCTGCTGATGTCCGATGCGCCGGCAGCCGTTGCCGACGACGACGCCGCCGAAGAGGCGGAAGCCGCGCTGTCGTCGGTGGATGCCGAATTCGGCCGTACCACCGACCCGGTGCGGATGTACATGCGTGAAATGGGCACGGTCGAACTCCTGACCCGCGAAGGCGAAATCGAAATCGCCAAGCGGATCGAGGAAGGCCTCAAGCACATGATCACGGCGATTTCGGCGTGCCCGACGACGATCGAGACCATTCTCGATCTGGTCGAAAAGGGCCTGAACGACGAAATCCGCATCGACGACGTCATCGACGGCTTTATCGATCCGAACGCGGTCGAGGAAGAAGCGCAACCCGAACCGCCGGTCACCGACGACGAATCCAGCGAGGATGACGAAGACGGCGACGAGGAAGAGGACGACGGTGGCGCCAGCGCCGCGGCGGCCAACCTCGAGCTGCTGAAGACGCAGGCACGCGAACATTTCGACATGATTCGCGGCCACTACGAGAAGATGCTCAAGGCGCTGGCCAAGGACGGCCCGCACGGCAAGGCCTATCTCGAACAGCAGCAACAGATCGCCGAAGCCTTCCAGGTCATCCGTTTCTCGGCCCGTCAGACCGAAAACCTGTGTGATCAGGTTCGCACCATGGTCGACGAGATCCGCAGCCACGAGCGCGAGATCATGGACCTGTGCATCCAGCGCGTCCGCATGCCGCGTGACTACTTCATCAAGAACTTCCCGGGCCGCGAAACTGATCCGTCGTGGGTGCTTGAAGAGCTGGCCGCGAACAAGCCGTACGGCGAAATCCTGACGCGCTATCAGCATGCGATCATGGAAAAGCAGGAGAAGCTCGGCGAGCTGCAGACCCGTGCGATGCTGCCGATCAAGGACCTGAAGGAAATCAACCGTCAGATGTCGACGGGTGAAGCGAAGGCACGTCGCGCCAAGCGCGAAATGATCGAGGCCAACCTGCGTCTGGTGATCTCGATCGCGAAGAAGTACACCAACCGCGGCCTGCAGTTCCTCGACCTGATCCAGGAAGGCAACATCGGCCTGATGAAGGCTGTGGACAAGTTCGAATACCGTCGCGGCTACAAGTTCTCGACCTATGCGACCTGGTGGATCCGTCAGGCGATCACGCGTTCGATCGCCGACCAGGCGCGGACGATCCGGATTCCGGTTCACATGATCGAAACGATCAACAAGATGAACCGGATCCAGCGGCAGATCCTGCAGGAAACCGGCATCGAACCGACGCCGGAAGAGCTGTCGGAAAAGATGGAGATGCCGGAGGACAAGATCCGCAAGATCCTCAAGATCGCCAAGGAACCGATCTCGATGGAAACGCCGATCGGTGACGACGACGATTCGCATCTGGGCGACTTCATCGAGGACTCGGTGACCGTAGCGCCGGCCGAAGCGGCGGTTTACGCCGGCCTGCGCGAAGCGACCAAGGAAATCCTCGACACGTTGACGCCGCGCGAGGCCAAGGTGCTGCGGATGCGTTTCGGTATCGACATGAATACCGATCACACGCTGGAAGAAGTCGGCAAGCAGTTCGACGTGACGCGTGAGCGGATTCGCCAGATCGAAGCGAAGGCTCTGCGCAAGCTGCGTCACCCGACCCGTTCGGAACGCCTGAAGAGCTTCCTTGAAAGTTTGGGCAACGACCAATAAGATAGGCCCCCTAGCTATTCGGGCCTTTAGCTCAGTCGGTTAGAGCAGAGGACTCATAATCCTTTGGTCGTGGGTTCGAGCCCCACAGGGCCCACCATGAATAAAAAAGGCGTTACGCAATGCGTAACGCCTTTTTTATTGCGCGGCAACTTGGGCCGATCTGTCGAAGATGGGCTGCAATCCCCAAGTTTTGTCTGCCTTGGTGCCGATAACGTCCGGATGGGGGTACGTGTCTCGCAGTACATCGCTGCTCAAGCAATGCGCACCAGATTGCCGAACTGAAGCCGGCCCGGGTGTCGGCATCGGGTACTCACCCTCGCGAGCAAGGCCGAGCGATGGCTGGCGTTGGCTAGCGATGTGGAATGATCAGATTCCGGTCAGTACTTCATGTGTTTGCAGTGAACTTTTTCTGAATTTATCAGACAGATAACCTCTGATTTTATTGACACGATATCAACGGAAAATCGTTGGTAGATGCGGTCTTGGGTCAGGTTGTGTTTCGGCGCCTGCCGATCCGTTCCGATACCAGCTTGGAGGTTACATGTTCCGTTTTGCCGTCCTGATGACTGCAGTGTTCTTGTCCGCGTGTGCTCAGAATCCCGCGCCCAATGGCGATGCGCCACGGCAGGGGCAGCCCGCCGCTGCGACGAACAAGGCTTCGGCCGAGGCAACGAAGGCAGGCGCGGCGGTTGCGCCGGCAGCCGACCCGTCGCTGCTCCGCTTCGACGCCAAGAGCGTCAAGCTTGATGACGCCGCACAGGCGCAACTGCAGCAGTTGCTCGAGCCTGCGCGCGGGGCCAAGCAGATCGTGATCACCGGCTATTGCGACCGCAAGGAAATCGGCAACGCCAAGGGTGCGGCGATCGCCAGGGCGAACGCGGTGAAGTCGGCCCTGGTGAAGCAGGGCGTGGCAGCGAAGAAGATCCGCGTCAAATATACGACCGACGAGCCGCTGCACGCTGCCAAGGTCGATTTCACGAGCTGAGGCTGGGTTACGGCGATGGGCAAGTACATCCGCAAGGCCGAGCGCCTGGCGCAGATGAGCCCGGACGAGCGCGAGGCGTTCGAGCTGGCGAATCAGGGCATCCGCCTTGGTGCCGAAGGCCGCCACGCCGAAAGCGTCGAGCAATGGCAGCTGGCGGCGCAGATCGCCGCGCGGTCGCTGCCCGAGGAGCCGATCCGTTTCTGGATCGACGGCGGGCTGGCGGCGGCCTTGTACGAGGTCGGGCGCTATCGCGAGAGCATCGTCGCGGCCGAACGCGCCCGGCCGTTCTGCCTGTCGCTGCCGCAACCGTCGGCGACGCTGTCGCTGGCGCGCTCGTGGCTGGCGCTCGGCGAAGCCGCATCGGCCAGACCTTATCTGCAGGCGCTTCGGGACATGATCGGTGACGACGACCTCGCGTCATACGATCCGGCACTTTACGCACAGCTGAAGGGCGTACTGGACGGCTGACGAACTGCCGGTTTCCGGACGGGTTGGGGTTCCTACCTATAGTCTGTCCTGTGTCAAATATGTTGCTATTGGCAACCTTGACGACGACAGGTTTGACCGACCGATGAATCCGACCGATTCGAAACCGCATGCCCGCCCGCTCGGCTGCGTGTGCAAGACCGGCGACCTCTGCCCGCAGGGCGGGCTGTGGAAGTGCCTGACGACCAAGCCGCAGGCGATCGTGCTGCAACGGAACGAGCGCTTTCCCGACGTCGTCGGCCGCGAGGCATTCTGGTATCTGGCCGGCTACATCAGCTGAGCGCAGACAAAAAAGGGCCGGCTTGAGGCCGGCCCCGGATGCGGCGCAACGATCGCGCCGTTCAGTCCTTACTGCGGGAACGCGTTGAAGTAGGCGCGGTGCTGGGTCGAGAATTCAAAGTTGTTGAACTTGTCCCAGTTGACCGACCACGTCATCAGCCCGCGCAGTCCCGGATAGGCTGCCGACGGCTTGTAGTTGCCGCAACCGGCCGCCTTCATCAGGCAGTTCAGTGCGCTCTGCACATCGGCCACGCTGGTGAAGCCGCCGCCGGCATTGCCGTTGGCCGGCAGGCCGATCGCGATCTGCTCCGGTCGCAGCGCCGGGAACTGGAAGTTTGTCCCTGCGACCTTGAAGCCCTTGAGCAGCATGTCGGTCATCGCCACGTGGAAGTCGGCGTTGCCCATCGTGTGGTACTGGTTGTCGAGGCCGGTGATCGGGCCCGAGTTGTAGTCCTGCACGTGCAGCAGCGTCAGATCGTTGCGCAGCGCGTAGATCACCGGCAGGTAGGCACCGGCGCGGGTGTCGCAACCCGAGCAGTTGCCGCCGTAGAAGGCGTAACCGAGCTGGACGAAGAACGTTTCCGGCGCCATGGTCAGCGTGAACTTGCTGCCGTACTTGGCCTTGAGCTGCTTGAGCGCACTGATCAGGTTGACGATGACCGGCGTGGTCGGATTGGCGACATCGTTGTCACCGGCGTTCAGCTGCAGCGAGTGGCCTTCGAAGTCTACGTCCAGACCGTCCAGACCGTACTTGTCGATGATGGCTGCGACCGATGCAACGAAAGCGTCGCGTGCCGCCGGGGTTTCCAGCCGGACTTGTCCGTTGGCGCCACCGATCGAGATCTGCACCTTCTTGCCTTGTGCCTGCTTGGCCTTGATTGCGGCGATGAAGTCGGCTTCGGATTCGACGTTCGGGCACTCGGCCACCGAGCACAGCTTGAATGCAACCTGGCCGCTGGTCGACGAGGTCGGCTCGGCGAACGACAGGTTGATCACGTCCCATTTGTCCGAGACGTCCGCCATGCGGATGTAGCCCGAACCGTTGGCGAAGCTGGCGTGCAGGTAGCCGACCAGCACGTGCTTCGGCAGGCCGTCTGTGCCCGGGATCGGCGTCGGCGTCGGCGTCGGAGTGACCGGGCCGCAGGCGCCGAGGTCGTTCCATGCCTTGCCGTCGCCGGTGTTGCTTGACGGCACATCACCCTGCGTCCACCACTTGGCCGAATAGGTGCGGCCGTTGTAGCTGACCGTCGCACTGCCGTTGTATGCGGTGCTGCTGTTCCAGGCTGCCGCCGCGCAACTGCCCGATGGCGTCGGAGCGGGTGTCGGCGTTGGGGTAGGTGTCGGCGTGGGCGTGGGCGTGGGCGTGGGTGTCGGGGTGGGAGCCGGTGTTGGCGTCGGGGTCGGCGTCGTGCCGGTGGTGACACCGAGATCCTTCCACAGTGTCGGTGTCGACGACGGTGTCCAGCCGGCGCCGGTGTAGGCGGTATGCGTCACCAGGGCCTGGTAGTCGTGACCGGCGTAGCTGACGGTCGTGCCGGCGGTGTAGGTGCTGCCTTCCTGCCAGGCGGGCGCGGCGTGGGCGGCCATGACGCCGGCGGCGAAGACGACGCCTGCGAGCAGGCGGGTCAGGAGTTTCGATTGCATGGTGGTATTCCTGTTTTTGAACGAACAAAAGCACCCCGGCGTGAACCGGGGTGCGAGCGGGTGAAGCGGATTACTTGATGGACTTGATCAGGTCCTGGCACTCGGCCGCGGTCACGTTCTCGCCGCACGTGGCGATCTGGTTCTGCGGCTTGCCGTCAGCGGTGTCGGTGACGAGCGTGTTGCCGAGCACGTGGTTGACGGCGTTGAGGTTGTAGCCGTTGTCCTGCTCGATCTGCCAGAAGAACACCCCGCCCAGGCCCTTGTCCTTCGCGTATTGCGCCTTCAGGCCGGCGGTACGCGGGGTTTCGAGCGAGATGTACGACCAGCCGCTGGCCCCGACCGGGTTCACCGCGTAGTCGGCGTTGGACGCCTTGTCGGTGTACAGGTGGTAGCCGTTGCGCGGTTTCAGGTCACGGTCGAAGTAGTTCTGGTACAGGTCGTAGCCTTCGACCACACCGGCTTCCCAGCTGCCGACGCCGGCGATGCCGGTAATGAAGGCGGCACCGGTCCAGTTCGGATCGCCGAAGCTCGAATTGCCCTTCAGGCCGTTGGTGTACTCGGTGATGTCGCCCGGCAGGATGGCTTTCGAGCGGTGGTAGTTGGCCACGCCGATCATCATCTTGTTGAACGGCACCCCGTACTGGCGGTTCAGGTACTCGATCATCCAGCTGGCCGACGAGCCGGTGGACGAGCCGTTGGCGTTCGGGTTGACGTTCAGCGGGGTGTGGTGGCTGATGTTGCGCTCCCATGCCCCGGTCAGGTCATAGGTCATCACGTACAGCCGGTCGAGATACTGGTTGATCTCGGTCCACGCCAGTTTGTCGATCTTGCCCTGGGTGGCCGGGATCGCCGACGACAGGCGGTACTTCTTGCCGGTCTTCACGGTGAGCCAGTCCATCGCCGCGCGCAGGTCTTTCAAGAGCTGCAGGTAGTTCTGCGGATCGTCCGCGCGTGCCATGCCCGGCACCGCACCGTCGCTGGCCGGGTATTCCCAGTCGATGTCGATGCCGTCGAAGTCGTAGCGCTCGAGGAAGGCAACGATCGAGTCGACGAAGACCTTGCGGCGGGTCGGGTCGGACGCCATCCACGGGAAGCCTTCCGACAGTGTCCAGCCGCCGACCGACAGGTCGAGCTTCAGGTTCGGATTGGTCTTGCGGAGGTTGTACAGCACGCCGAACACGCCGCCGACGTCGTCCTTGCCGATCTCGTACATGCCTTCGGTGCCGGAAATCTTCGCGACCTGGCCGCCCGGCTGGTTGCGCAGGAACGCGGCTTCGTAGTCGGCCATCGCCATCGCGCCGTCCGGCAGCTTGGTCGTGCCAAGGCCGCAGGTGCGGTTGACCGCCGCCGGTGCCGTGGTCGGGAAGCCCGGATCCTGGGTGTTCTTCGCGGCCGGGAAGCAGATGCCGGCGAAGCCGTAAACCAGACGGTCGAGGTTCTGCACCGGCAGCTTCGAGAAGTCGAAGCGGCGGCCGTAGATCGCCCAGTCACCCAGATACGCCACGCGCTCCTGACCGGCCTGCGTGCTGTAGACGTTGTGCTGCAGCGGCAGGCTGCCCGGGGCCAGCTTGGCCACGCGTGCGCCGGTGTCCGAGTCGAAGCCCGGATGGTTGCCGCCCGGATCGGTGGCCGGGTTGATGCCGCCACGCGTGCCGGCCGGTGCGGTCGAGGCGGTATTGGCGATGCGGGCTGCGCCGATTGCGCCGGCAGCCTTGACCACACCCGAGTTCGGGTTGCCGGTGACCGGCACGGCGGTGCCGTAGTTGATGTTGTTCGGTACGGTCACCGGGCACAGGTCGCCCTTCGGCACGCCGACCAGCTTCCACTGGTTGGTGTAAACGGTGCTGTCCGGCGGAATGGCGTAGGTATCGACCAGCGCTTCGTACGCAGCGCCCTTGTAGCCGACGACCTTGCCCTTCGGATAGATCTTGGTCGCAACCCAGTCCGGCGCGCAGAACGGCGCGGTCGGTGCCGGTGTCGGGGTCGGGCCGCCCGGGGTGGGGGCCGGAGTGGCGCAGACGCTGTCCGGTTGCCACAGCGAGGCGACGTTCGCCGGTTCCCAGCCCGCTTGCGTGGTGTGGGTCACCAAGGCCTTGTAGCTGTTGCCGTTGTACAGCACCGACTGGCCGGCGCTGACCGAGAGTCCGGCTTTCCAGACCGGGCAGCCCGACGGTGCAGGTGTCGGAACGGGGGTCGGTGCCGGTGTGGGGGCTGGCGTCGGTGCAGGGGTCGGCACCGGGCTTGGTTTGGGGGTTGGCGCTGGGGTCGGTGCCGGCGTGGGGACAGGGGTCGGTACCGGAGTAGGTGCGGGCGTCGGGGCAGGCGTTGGCGCCGGGGTGGGGGATGGCGTCGGTGTACCGCCGGTCACGCCGAGATCCTTCCACAGCGTCGGGGTCGAGGCCGGATTCCAGCCCGCACCGGTGTAGGCGGTATGGGTGACCAGTGCCTGATAGTCATGGCCGTTGTAGCTCACGGTGGTGCCGGCGGTATACGTATTGCCTTCCTGCCAGGCTGGTGCCGCATGGGCGATCATGACGCCGGCAGCCATCAGCAAAGCCGCGCAAAGCCGGGCGGCTCTGGCATGTTGTTTTTTGTTCATCGTGCTCCGTCCTACTCGTTGTTAGTTGAATGGTTTCACTTAGCGAATCAGTTTCGCGAAATGAACCTTCATTTTTTCTGTCTATCTGCTGCGCCTCAATGCCTTGCACACCCCGAATGTCACGTAGAAACAACCGGTTATCCAGTTGCACCCGAACGCGGGCGCACACCCGGTGCAACCGCTGGCCGGCAGGCCGTGCAAACCGCGGAGGCATCGGGACGGATGCGGTAAAATCCGCCCCGATACCATTTCAAGGACCGGCCGCCGAACGGTCAGAACCGATCGACGACCCGTACGTCTACCCAATGTATTTCTTCATTTCCGGCCGATTGCCATGGACCGCCAAGCCGTGCTCGAACGACAGCCTCAGGGGCGTGATGTGATCGCGCGCCGCTGGGATGTCTTCTGCAAAGTGGTCGACAACTTTGGCGATATCGGCGTGTGCTGGCGGCTGGCCCGGCAGCTGCACGACGAGTTCGGTCTTCACGTCGTGCTGTGGCTGGACGATCCGGCCAGCCTGGCCCGCATGTGCCCCGATGCGTCGGCGCATGCGCGCACGCAATGGCTGGACGGCGTGACCGTCGAGCGCTGGGACGAGACCACCGTGGTCGACGAGTTGGGCGAAGTGGTCATCGAGGCCTTCGCCTGCTCGGTGCCGGCATCGGTCGTTTCGCTGATGCGCGCGCAGCAGCCTGGTCAGTCGGTCTGGCTGAATCTGGAATACCTGTCGGCCGAGCCCTGGGTGGCCGGCTGTCACGAACTGGCCAGCCCGCAGGGACATGGCCTGCAGAAATTCTTCTTTTTCCCGGGCTTTACCGGTGCAACCGGTGGCCTGATCGCCGAACGCGAGATGCGTGCCGCCCGGGCGGGCTGGGGCGACCACGCGCGTGCGCATTTTCTCGGCGCACTGGGCATCCAGCCGCGCGCCGGTGCGCTGCTGACGTCGTTGTTCGCTTACGAGAACGAGGCGCTGCCCGGATTGCTTGATGCCTGGGCCGCCGGCGCTGCACCGGTGCATTGTCTGGTGCCCGAAGGCCGCATCCTGCCGCAGTTGCAGGCGTGGCTCGGCGAGCCGGTGACGGCTGGAGCGACACGAGAGCGTGGCGCGCTGACGATCAGCGTGATGCCCTTCATCAGCCAGACCGATTACGACCGTTTGCTGTGGAGCTGCGATCTCAATTTCGTCCGCGGCGAGGACAGTTTCGTGCGTGCGCAGTGGGCGCGGATGCCGCTGGTCTGGCAGATCTATCGCCAGGAGGAAGAAGCGCATCTCGAGAAGCTCGACGCCTGGCTGGCGCTGTATCTGGCCGAGCTGCCGGCCGGGACGCGGGCGGCGGCGGCGGCGTTTGTCCGGGCCTGGAATCTCGAGAAAGGTGCCGGCACGGCATGGCCGGCATTTGCCGCCGTGCTGCCGCAGCTGCGTGACTACGCCGGTATCTGGGCCGAACGTCTGCTCGCCAACGGCAATTTGGCCGACAATCTGGTCAACTTCACGCAGGGCAAGCTAAAATAGCGAGTTATTTCAAACTCCAACCGCCTTTGCTGTTCAGGAATCCTGCATGAAAACCGCACAAGAAGTCCGTCCCGGCAACGTGATCATGGTCGACGGCCAGCCGCTCGTCGTTCAAAAAGCCGAATACAACAAGTCCGGCCGCAACTCCGCGGTCGTGAAGATGAAGATGAAGAACCTGCTGTCCGACGGCGCGTCGGAAGCGGTGTACAAGGCCGACGACAAGTTCGACGTCGTTGTGCTCGACAAGAAGGAATGCACCTATTCCTACTTCGCCGATCCGATGTACGTGTTCATGGACAGCGAGTTCAACCAGTACGAAGTCGAAGCCGAGAACGTCGGCGAAGCCGTCAACTTCATCGTCGACGGTATGGAAGACCTCTGTGAAGTGACCTTCTACGAAGGCAAGGCCATCTCGGTCGAACTGCCGACGACCATCGTTCGCGAAATCGAATACACCGAGCCGGCCGTCCGTGGCGACACTTCGGGCAAGGTCATGAAGCCGGGCAAGCTGAAGGGTTCGGGCTACGAACTGCCGGTCGCGGCCTTCATCGAAATCGGTGACCGCATCGAAATCGACACCCGCACCTACGAGTTCAAGAAGCGCGCTGCCTAAGCGGCTTTGTGCTCACGACAAAACGGCCACCTTCGGGTGGCCGTTTTGCTTGCGAGGCCCGCTTCGGGGCTATTCCTTCGCCGAAGGCTGGCGGGCGGCGATTTCCTTCTGGATTGCCTCGAGCGCCGCACGGGCTTCGTCGGCCTGTTTTTCGGCGTGGGCCAGATCGGTTGCCGCGTCGTTTTCCACCGTGGTGACCACATGTTCGGCTGCCGCGGCTTCATCGGTACCGAGCTCCTCGTGCGACAGCCCGAGCGAACGCTCGGCCGCGCGTTGCTTGTACTGCTGGTAGGACGGCAGGGCGATGGCGGCCATGACGCCGATCATTGCGACCAGAATCAGCGAACCGGCGGCGCCGGTGCCGGCGTTGGGTACGAACAGCGCCAGCACGAAGGCCAGCGGGTTGCGGCCCGGCATGGCCGGTTCGCGCCCGGCCGACAGCTCCTGCACCGCGAACATGCGCTTGGTCAGCCACGGATAGCTCGATACCAGTTCGTGGAACGACATCCAGAAGCCGCGTGACCAGTCGATCTGGCTGCTGTAGCGCTGGACGTCGACCTTCCGGTAGCTGCCACCGGCTGCGAGCGTGGCGATCGCACGCTGGGCGTCGAGCGGATTGTCGCAGCAGGCGAGACCGTGGCGGTCGCAGGTGTACTCCTGCGCGCGGCGGTAAGCCGCGCCGAGGAACGGCAGCCAGCTGACGATCATCAGGAACGGCGACCAGTTCAGGTGATTGCGGCGCAGGTGGCCGAGTTCGTGGCCGATGTAGAAATCGATCGCCTCCGGATGGTCTTCGAGTGCGTCGAGGACCGATGAAAACAGCACGATATAGCGGCGGCCGAGGAATTTGGTGGCCAGGGCATTGAGCATGCCGTCGGCCTGCAATACGAAGGCGTCGGGCACATCGCGGATCTCCAGCTTGCGAGCACAGTGCTGGATGCGCTGATGCAGCTGCGGCAGCTGTTCGGCGGTGACGTGGACCGCCGTACCGCGCAGGTAGGAAATGAATGCCGACTGCGTGAGGAGGTACACCAGAAAACCCATCAGCACGTACAGCAGTGCGATGCCCAGCGTGCCGACAATCAGTGCGAACCAGACCAGGCCCGCCAGCACCACCATGATCGCGAACAGCGATTTCTCTTTTGCGTAAACCAGTTCCATCATCCGCCCCGTCGTTCGGTCAAAACCCCATGGTGGCGAAACATTTCTTCAATAGAAAGTAATTTGGCAGTCGGTGTTGGAAACTTCGCAGCCATAAAAAAGCCCCGGCCGAGACCGGGGCTATCAATGATGGAGGTCCTACACGCTTACGGATTGATCTTGGCCATGGCCTTGGTCAGCGTCGCGTTGGCGTCGTCACCGTCAAGCGACCAGCTGAACAGACCGCCCAGGCCATTGGCCTTGACGTAGTCGGCCTTGGTGGCGATGACCGACGAATCGTCGTAGCTGTAGAACGTGTCGCTGTCGAACTTCCACAGCTGCTTGGTCACCGGGTGGACATAGGTCTGGCCCGGCGCGTTCACCAGCAGGCGATAGTCCTGATAGCCCGGCTCGTCGCACGGCGTGGTGTAGCACTTGCCGGCCTTGGTGCCTTGCTGATACAGGCCGTTGCCGTTCGGGCCCGCTGCCACACCGCTCCAGCCGCGACCATAGTACGGAATGCCGACGTTGAGCTTGTTGGCCGGCATGCCGTTCTGGATCAGGTACTTGATCGCATAGTCGGTGTTGTAATACTGCGCCGGCGTACCCGCGTACGGATCGGCCGGATCGGCGAACAGGTTCGAGTGGAAGGTCGCTGCGCCCGGCAGTTCCCACGAGCCGTGATAGTCGTAGTTCATCACGTTGACCCAGTCGAGGTACTGGCTGTACTTGGCCGGCTCGGTATTGTCGATCTTGTCCTTGCCTGCGCCAATGGCGGCGGTCAGTACGTAACGCTTGCCGTTGGTGGTGCCGATCGCGTCGAGCTGGCTGCGGAACTCGGCCATCAGCAAGGTGAAGTTCTGCTTGTCGGCCGCGTTGCTGGTGTTGTACGGCTGACCGCCACCGCCCGGGTATTCCCAGTCGATATCGATACCGTCGAAGATGCCTGCAGCTGCACCAGCGCCACCAGCCGGGTCGCCGCCGGACTTCTTCAGGTTGCCCTTGATGTAGACGTCGATGCACGAGCTCACCAGTGCCTTGCGGCCGGCGTCGGTCGCGGCTGCTGCCGAGAACCACTTGGACCAGGTCCAGCCGCCCAGCGAGATCACCACCTTCAGGTTCGGGTACTTGGCCTTCAGCTGCTTGAGCTGGTTGAAGTTGCCCTTGAGCTTGTTTTCCCAGACGTCGGCAACGCCGCTGACCGACTGGTTGGCCGCGTAATCCATCTGGTAGTCGGCCCAGGCGTCGCCGCCGGTGCCGGCATCCGACGCGTTCGGGTTGGTTGCACCCGGTTCGGCCTTGTTGATGCCGCTGTCGCACTTGTAGGTGCCGTCGGCCTGCTTGTAGATGTTGCCGAACGAGTAGTTGATGAAGTCGAGCTTGGCAGCAGCACCGCTGGTGTCGATTTCCTTCACGAAGTAGGCACGGTCATACACGCCCCACTGGGTGAAGTACGAACCGGTCATCTTCTTGCCAGACGGTGTCGGAGCGGGTGTCGGAGCGGGTGTCGGAGCGGGCGTCGGAGCGGGCGTCGGAGCGGGCGTCGGAGCCGGTGTCGGGACAGGCGTCGGAGCGGGCGTCGGAGCGGGCGTCGGAGCGGGCGTCGGAGCCGGTGTCGGAGCCGGTGTCGGCGTCGCGCCGCATGCACCGAGGTCCGTCCAGGGCTGGCCATCACCGGCGCTGGTCGACGGCACGTTGCCCTGCGTCCACCACTTGGCCTGGTAGTTGCGGCCGTTGTAGGTCACCTTGGCGCCGCCGTTGTAGGCGGTGCTGCTCGACCAGGCTGCAAAGCACGCACCTGACGGCGTCGGAGCGGGCGTAGGAGCCGGCGTAGGTGCTGGGGTCGGCGCAGGCGTCGGTGCCGGAGTGGGGGCAGCGGTCGGTGTCGGTGCCGGGGTCGGTGCAGCAGTCGGGGTGGGGCTCGGCGTGCCGGTGCTGGCGCCGATCAGTTTCCACAGCGTCGGGCTCGAGGCCGGATTCCAGTTGGCGCCGACGTAGGCGGTGTGGGTGACCAGCGCCTGATAGTCATTCCCGCTGTAGGACACATAGGTGCCGGCGGTATAGGTCTGGCCTTCCTGCCATGCGGGGTAGGCAGCAAAAGCCTGTACGGCAAACAAGGCAGCAGGTAGCGCAGCCAAGGCAAAACGACGGTGGTGCAACATTGCTTCAATCTCCTTCCAGGGAATGGAAACCGGGTGGATGTGTATTGGTCTTATCCCGGTGCGTTGTCGCCATCACGGGCAACAGTCGAGCATTAGCTTCGATGCGGCGACCCGGCGTCAATCTGGGGGCAGGAGGAGGGAAGTGCGTGAATGTTGCGATGCGGTAATCGTGGTGCAGCGAAACTACTTTTTTCTGCGCGAATGAAATCCGGTTTCTTTTTTGAAAACAGCGGTGTATCCAAAAGAGGTTCGCGAAAAAAATGTAGTCAAACCGGGGAACTTTTTCGGATTTTATAGTGCTTGCTACGGTTGACAGCCATTGGTCGTGGACTAGTGGCCGGGCGATCGTCGTGCCGATGACGCATTGCCGGAGTCGCTGGCGACGGCCGGATCAGCCGCGGATTGTGCCGAGGTGGTGCGGCTTGCGTTCCAGGATAAGACCAGTTGGCGCATCACTCATGGGCGACAGGCAATAAAAAACCCCGGTCTGGACCGGGGTTTTTGTCTTCCTGAAGACTGCTTAAGCAGCCATTGCCTTCACGGCAGCGGACAGACGGCTCTTGTGACGAGCGGCCTTGTTCTTGTGGAAGATGTTCTTGTCGGCAATGCTGTCGATGATCGACACCGATGCCTGGTAGGTTGCCTGTGCGGCAGCCTTGTCACCAGCTTCGATCGCCTTCAGCACCTTTTTGATCGCGGTGCGGAACGCCGAACGCTGGCTGGCATTGTGTTGGCGGGCTTGTTCAGCCTGACGCGCACGCTTGCGAGCTTGGGCGCTGTTAGCCATATTCTGTCAACTCCAAATAACGGATGTGGTTGGAAATCGGGCGTGGCCCGAAGCCAGCCTTGAAAACCCGCGATTTTATCGCCTTGCGCCGGGTAACGCAAGTCCGGATACAAATCCACACTGCCGCGTCCGGCTGGACGGCGTATTATCCGCAGCGTTTTCCCAAGTCGCTGGCTGCCATGAATCTTCTCAAATCGCTCGCCGCCGTGAGCTCGATGACGCTGGTGTCGCGCGTTCTCGGCTTCGCCCGCGATGCCATCGTCGCCCGGACCTTCGGTGCGGGCCTGATGACCGACGCGTTCTTCGTCGCCTTCAAACTGCCCAACCTGCTGCGGCGGATTTTTGCCGAGGGGGCCTTCTCGCAGGCCTTCGTGCCGATTCTGGCCGAGTACAAGAGCCAGCAGGGTGAAGACGCCGCCCGTACCTTCGTGGCCTATGTCGCGGGCCTGCTCACGCTGGTGCTGGCGTTGGTGACGATCATCGGCATGATTGCCGCGCCATGGGTGATCTGGGCGTCGGCACCGGGTTTTGCCGACACGCCGGAAAAGTTTGCACTGACCAGCTCGCTGCTGCGGATCACCTTCCCTTATATATTACTGATCTCGCTCGCCTCGCTGGTCGGCGCGGTCCTGAATACCTGGAACCGTTTCTCGGTGCCGGCGTTCGCACCGACGTTCCTGAACATCAGCATGATCGTGTTTGCGCTGTGGGTGTCGCCCCACATGAACCCGCCGGTGCTGGCGCTGGGCTGGGCGGTGCTGGCTGGTGGCGTGCTGCAGCTCGGTTATCAGCTGCCGCATCTGAAGAAGATCGGCATGCTGGTCCTGCCGCGGCTGAACCTGAAGGATGCCGGCGTCTGGCGCGTGCTCAAGCAGATGGGGCCGGCGGTGCTCGGGGTGTCGGTGACCCAGGTGTCGCTGATCATCAATACGATCTTCGCGTCCTTCCTCGTCTCCGGATCGGTATCGTGGATGTATTACGCCGACCGGCTGATGGAGTTCCCGTCCGGCGTGCTCGGCGTGGCGCTCGGCACCATCCTGCTGCCGTCGCTGTCGAAAACCCACGCCAGCAAGGATGCGGCCGGCTATTCGGTCTTGCTCGACTGGGGTCTTCGCCTGTGTCTGCTGCTGGCATTGCCGTCGGCCGTCGGGCTGGCGATCACGGCCGAGCCGCTGACGGCGTCGCTGTTCCAGTACGGCAAGTTCAGTGCCCATGATTCGCTGATGACCCAGTACGCACTGATTGCCTATTCGGTCGGTCTGGTCGGCTTGCTGCTGGTCAAGGTGCTGGCGCCGGGGTTCTACGCCCGGCAGAACATCCGTACCCCGGTGAAGATTGCCCTGCTGACGCTGGCGGTGACGCAACTGATGAACCTGGCGTTCGTCTGGCACCTGAAGCACGCCGGCCTGGCGCTGGCCATCGGCCTGGGGGCCTGCTTCAACGCGGGATTGCTGTTCTGGAAGCTGCGCAGCCAGAACATCTTCCAGCCGCAGCCGGGCTGGCGGATCTTCTGCGTCAAGCTGCTCGTTGCCGTGGTGGTGATGGCGGCCGTGCTGTTCGGCGTGATGGCGCTGATGCCGCCGTGGGATACCGGACATATGGCGTCGCGTCTGCTGCGGCTGATGCTGCTGGTGGCGTCGGGGGTCGGGGCCTACTTCGGCATGCTGGCGGTGCTGGGCTTCCGGCTCAGGGACTTCGCGCGACGGACTGCCTGAGCGGTCTTCGTTGCAATCCCCCAAGTAAAAAGCACGCCGGAGTCCGGCGTGTTTTTTATTGTGAACGGTAGGTCGGCCAGTTCAGCGACGACTGCCGAGGATCAGCATCACCGCAGCGCCAAGAGCGAGCAACGCGCCAGCGACCAGCCAGTGCGTCGGTGATGCGCGGACGCCGCCGCGTACTTCGAGCACCAGATCGTGAACGGGCAGTGACTGTGCACCGACGGCCGCAACGCTGATTGTCAGTGTGCCGGGGGCTGTCAGTGTGATCGGGGCCAGTGCCAGCCGGTTTGGCGTGCGATCCGGCACCGCGTCGGACGCCGTCTTCGCGTCGACAAAGACCAGCACGTCCTTGCCCAGCAGCTGGCCGTTCTGGCGTACCTCGATGGCGAAGTCGGCGCGGTTCTCCGGTCCGAACCGCCGGCCGCCGACACTGCCCTTGAGCACGATGCCGATCGGCCCCTGATCGAGGCTGACGGTCTGGGTGATCGACTGCGCTGCCGGGGACTGCTGAAGCGGATGGCTGGCGATGGTCTGGCCCGAGAAAAAGCGCGCATAGACATACCAGCCTGGGCCGGCCGCGACGCCGGCCAGCAGCAACAGCCACAACCAGCGGTTGGTTTCCATCCGCTCAGCGCAGCACGGTGTGCAGCGCGGCAAGCAGCGCATCGCATTCGGCATCGGTGCCGATCGAAATGCGCAGATGCTGGTCGATGCGTGCAGCCTTGAAGTGGCGGACGATCACGCCGTGCTCGCGCAGTCCGGCGGCGAGCTGGCCGGCATCGTGTTGCGGGTGGCGGGCGAACACGAAGTTTGCCGCGCTCGGCAGTACGTCGAAACCCAGCGACGCCAATGCCGTGCTCAGGCGCTCGCGGCTCGCGATCACCTTGTCGCAGGTGGCGCGGAAGTAGGCTTCGTCGCCGAACGAGGCGCTGGCACCGACGATGGCGAGGCGGTCGAGCGGGTAGGAGTTGAAGCTGTTCTTGACGCGTTCCAGTGCTTCGATCAGTTGCGGGTGGCCGAGCGCGAAGCCGACGCGCAGGCCGGCGAGCGAGCGGCTTTTCGACAGCGTCTGCACGACCAGCAGGTTCGGGTAACGCTCGATCAGTGCAATTGCGCTGTCGCCACCGAAATCGATATAGGCCTCGTCGATGACGACGACCACATCAGGCTGGCGTTGTAGCAGCCGCTCGATATCGGCCAGTGGCAGCAGTCGGCCGGTCGGTGCGTTCGGATTCGGGAAAATGATCGCGCCGGCATCACCCTCGTAATCCGCCACGTCGATTTCGAACGCATCGTTCAGCGGCACCGTCCGGTAGTCGATCTGGTACAGCCCGCAGTACACCGGGTAGAAGCTGTAGCTGATGTCCGGGAACAGCAGCGGCTTGTCGTGCTTGAGCAGGGCACAGAAGGCATGCGCCAGCACTTCGTCCGAGCCGTTGCCGACGAAGACGTGTTCGCGCCGGAGGCCGTGGTAGACGGCGATCGCGTCCTTGAGCTGGTCGGCGTTCGGATCCGGGTAAAGCCGCAGCGCGTCGTTGTTGGCCTCGTGCATTGCGGCGAGCACCGCCGGCGACGGGCCGTACGGGTTCTCGTTGGTATTGAGCTTGACGAGTTTTTGCAGCTTCGGCTGTTCGCCCGGGACGTACGGGGTCAGCGTGTGGACGATCGGGCTCCAGAATCGGCTCATGGCGGTCTCGTGTGCGGGGAAATCGGGTGGTCGGATCGAGCCTACCGCAGTCCGCTGGCGTACCCAAGCGCCAGCGTGCTACGGCGTGTTCAGTCGGCGCTGAGGACGAAGACGGTCGGGCGCTTGTGCAGCTCGGGCTTCGGCCCGCGGCGCCAGTCGGCCACGGTCTGGCTTTTGACCCACTCGTCGGCGCCGGTCAGTTCGCGCGCAACGGTGATGTGGGTGCCGGGGCTACAGTGCTGGATCAGCGCGGCAAACAGCGCGTCGTTGCGGTATGGCGTTTCGATGAACAGTTCGGCCTGTTTTTCCTTGCGTGAACTCGCTTCGAGATTGCGGATCGACGCGAGCCGTTCGCCGTCGCCGGTCGGCAGGTAGCCGTTGAAGCGAAATTTCTGGCCGTTGGCGCCAGATGCCATCAGTGCCAGCAGGATCGACGACGGCCCGACCAGCGGGGCGACGCGCACGCCGCGAGCGTGCGCCAGCCGCACCAGCCGCGCGCCGGGGTCGGCGACACCGGGGCAGCCGGCTTCGGACATCAGCCCGACATTGTGGCCGGCCAGCAGCGGTGCGAGCAGGTCGGCGAGTTCGCCGTCCTTGGTGTGCTCGTTCAACTCGTTCATCGTCAGGCTGCGCAATTCGTGCGGCGTACCGAACAGCTTGAGATGGGCGCGCGCCGTTTTCGACGCTTCGACGACGAAATGGGTCAGCGTGCGGGCAATGGTCAGTGCATCGGCAGGCAGTACGCTGTCGAGCGTGTCGTCGGCCAGCGGAACCGGAATCAGATAAAGAATGCCCTTGCTCATAGGATGGCGACGCCTTCTTCGTTCAGCATGTCGATCAGTGCGATCAGCGGCAGGCCGATGATCGCTGCCGGGTCGGTCGATTCGATCGCAGCGATCAGCGCGATGCCGAGGCCCTCGGTCTTGGCGCTACCGGCGCAGTCGTAGGGTTGCTCTTTCAATAGATAGCGTTCGATCGCCGCATCGTCGGCGTTACGCATCGTGACCCGGGTGACGTCGGTGTGGGTTTGGGTGCGGCCGGTTGCGGCGTTGTGCAATGCCACGGCGGTGTGGAATTCGATCGTCCGGCCGCGCATGGCCTGCAGTTGGGCAACGGCGCGCTCGTGCGTGCCGGGCTTGCCGAGCTGGACGCCGTCGAGCAGGGCCACCTGGTCGGAACCGATCAGCAGCGCGTCGGGAAAGCGCGACGCCAGTGCAACGGCCTTGGCGATGGCCAGACGCAGGCTGGTCTGTGCGGCGGTCTCGTTGCTGAGCGGGGTTTCATCGACATCGGGGCTGGCGGTTTCGAACGGCAGTTGCAGCCGTTCGAGCAGTTCGCGCCGGTAGCGCGAGGTGGAAGCCAGCACGAGGGCCGGCGAGCGAAGCACTTGTTTTTGCATTGGAAATCCGTCGCACCGGGCGGAAAGGTTTTGACATCAGTAGGACGGAAATTATATCATGCGCGGTTTCTGGTTCGTTGGCTCATGGGTATGACGGTCATTCATAGCGCCGAATTTGCCCGCGAGGGTGGCGTGCTCGACGGGGTGATCCCGGTGGCAGCAATGCTGCGGCTGAGCGATCAGCTGGCAAGCAATGGCGGAGAAATCCGCTGGTCGCTGAGCGGATCGGTCGACCGGTTCGAACGCCCGCGGCTGAGCCTGACTGTATCGGGTGAGCTGCAGCTGGTCTGTCAGCGTTGCCTTGCGCCGATGGCGTGGTCACTCGATGTGAGCACCGTTCTGACGCAGTTTCCCACCGAGGAGCAGGCCGACGAGGCCGCGGAACTCGACGAAACGCTCGAAACGGTACTGATCGATCCCGCGCTGGATGTACCGGCGCTGATCGAGGAAGAAGTGCTGCTGGCCTTGCCGTACGCGCCGCTGCATGAGCAGTGCGCAGCGCCCGGCGACGAGCCGCTGCAAAGCAATACCAAACCGAATCCGTTTGCTGTCCTGGCTCAAATGAAAACCAGGAAAGCGGAGTAACTGAAACAGTAGTTTTTTCTGGTTTTCAAGGAGTTTTATCATGGCCGTTCAACAGAATAAGAAGTCCCCGTCCAAGCGCGGCATGCATCGTGCGCACGATTTCCTGACCGCTCCGGCGCTGTCGGTCGACGCGCAAACCGGTGAAGTGCATCGCCCGCATCACATCTCGCCGAACGGTTTCTACAAGGGCCGTCGCGTGATCAAGGCCAAGGGCGAATAAGTCCTGCGCAAAAACGCATTTATAACCAATCGGTTATGATAACGGCGCAAGCGAGCCATCTCGCTTGCGCCGTTCGCCATTCTGGATTCTGCCTTGTCTGCCATGGACATTACTGTCGCTGTCGATGCGATGGGCGGCGACCACGGGACCCACGTCACCGTGCCGGCCGTTCTCCGCTTTCTCGAACAATACCCCCACGTCAATGTCGTCCTCGTCGGCCTGCCCGACGCGATCGACGCCGAGCTCCGCGCGCATAAGGCGCAGCTGGGGCCGCGTCTGCGTGTCCATGCGGCCAGCGAGGTCGTGATGATGGACGAATCGCCGCAATCGGCGATGAAGAACAAGAAAGACTCGTCGATGCGCGTGGCGATCAACCTCGTCAAGTCCGGCGAGGCGCACGCCTGCGTGTCGGCCGGCAATACCGGTGCGCTGATGGCGACGGCGCGTTTCGTGCTCAAGACCATCGACGGCATCGAGCGCCCGGCGATTGCCAAGATGATGCCCTCGCTCAAGGGTTCGGAAACGTGCGTGCTCGATCTGGGCGCCAATGTCGATTGCACGCCGCTGCAGCTGGTGCAGTTCGCGGTGATGGGGTCGTCGCTGGTTGCTGCGGTCAAAGGCAAGGAGGCGCCGGCGATCGGCCTGCTCAATATCGGCTCCGAAGACATCAAGGGTACCGATACGATCAAGCAGACCGCAGACCTGTTGCGCGCCAGCCGGATGAACTTCGTCGGCAACGTCGAAGGGAACGACCTGTACTCGGGCGTGGTCGATGTCATTGTGACCGACGGTTTTACCGGCAACGTCGCACTGAAGACCTCCGAAGGCATCGCCAAGATGATGGAGCGCTTCCTGCGCGAGGAATTCACTCGCAACATCTTTACCAAGGCGCTGGCGATGGCCGCGTGGCCGGTACTGTCGCGTTTCAAGAAGCGCGTCGATCCACGCCGTTTCAACGGCGCGTCGTTGGTCGGTCTCAAGGGCATCGTTGTCAAAAGTCATGGCGGCGCCGACCGGATGGCGTTCTACTGGGCGCTCAAGCAGGCCGCCGATGAGGCGGGTGCCGGCGTGACCCAGCGCATCGCCGAACAGGTACAGCAACAACTTGCCGATCTGGCGGTCCCCCCGGCCGCGGCGGCAGACCAATAAACCCATACGCAGGAAGCATTCATGTACGCGCGCATCGCCGGAACCGGCTCCTACCTGCCTGAACACATCCTGACCAACGCGGCGCTGGCCGAACGTGTCGACACCAGCGACGAGTGGATCGCCAGCCGTACCGGCATTCGCCAGCGTCACCTCGCCGCGGACAACGAGGCCACGTCGGACATGGCGCTGAAGGCCGCCGAACGCGCGCTGGTCGCGGCCGAGACCACGGCTGACGAGGTCGACCTGATCATCGTCGCGACGACGACGCCGGATCAGTCCTTCCCGTCGACCGCGTGCACGGTGCAGGACAAGCTCGGTCTGCACGGCTTCCCGGCCTTCGACGTTCAGGCGGTCTGTGCCGGCTTCGTCTACGCGCTGTCGGTGGCCGATGCCATGATCAAGTCGGGTGCGGCCCGCTGTGCCGTCGTGATTGGCGCCGAAAGACTGTCGAATCTCCTGAACTGGGAAGACCGGACCACCTGTGTGTTGTTCGGCGACGGTGCCGGCGCCGTGGTGCTCAAGGCCTCGAGCGAACCGGGCATCCTGGCGTCGAAGCTGCGGGCCGATGGCCGCTATCGCGACATCCTGAAGGCGCCAGGGCACCTGAAACAGGGCCAGATCGAAGGTTCGCCGTGGATCTACATGGACGGCGGCGCGGTGTTCAAGTTCGCCGTGCGTGCGCTGGCCGACGTCGCCAAGGAAACGCTGGAAGCTGCCGGCATCGACCAGGCCGACGTCGACTGGCTGGTGCCGCACCAGGCCAACCTGCGCATCATCGAATCGACCGCCAAGCACCTGCACCTGAGCATGGACAAGGTCATCGTGACGGTCGACAAGCACGGCAACACCTCGGCGGCGTCGATTCCGCTGGCGCTGGACGAAGGGGTACGCAGCGGCCGGATCAAGCGGGGCCAGACGGTGCTGCTTGAGGGGATCGGCGGCGGTTTTGCCTGGGGATCGGTCCTGTTCAAATACTGATGCAAACGGCGCAGTAATGCGCCGTTTTACATTTCAAATAACTGTTTCATTTTTCGTCCGGCCGGGCCGGGCGAAAACAAGGAGCTAAAGATGGCATTGGCTTTCGTCTTTCCGGGCCAGGGTTCGCAATCGCTGGGCATGATGAACGGTTTCGCCGGTGATGCGTCGGTGCGCCAGACCTTCGAAGAAGCGAGCGGCGTGCTCGGTCAGGATCTGTGGGCGATGTGTGCCGATGGCGCCGACGCCGCCGTGATCAACGCGACCGTCAACACCCAGCCGCTGATGCTGACCGCCAGCGTCGCGATCTTCCGCGCCTGGCGCGCAGCCGGTGGCGCCGCTCCGGCAATGGCCGCAGGTCATTCGCTTGGCGAATACAGCGCGCTGGCCGCCGCAGGCAGCATTGCGTTTGCCGATGCCGTCAAACTGGTGCGCCTGCGCGCCGAAGCGATGCAGGCCGCCGTGCCCGAAGGCGATGGCGCGATGGCGGCGATTCTGGGGCTGCCGGATGACGTGATTGTCGCAGCCTGCTTGGAAGCCGCGCAGGGTGACGTGGTCGAAGCGGTCAACTTCAATTCGCCGGGCCAGGTGGTGATCGCGGGCAGCAAGGCGGCGGTCGAACGCGCAATGGCGCTGTGCAAGGACAAGGGTGCCAAGCGCGCGCTGCCGTTGCCGGTGTCGGTGCCGTCGCACTGTGCGCTGATGAAGCCGGCGGCCGAGAAACTCGCCGCCGCGCTGGCCCAGGTCCATGTCGCTGCGCCGGAATTCCCGGTGCTTCACAATGCCGACGTTGTCGCCTATACCGATCCGGCGCAGATCCGCGATGCGCTGGTGCGCCAGCTGTACCAGCCGGTGCGCTGGGTCGAATCGGTGCAGAAGATCGCCGCCGACGGCGCGACCGTGTTTGCCGAATGCGGTCCGGGCAAGGTGCTCAGCGGCCTGAACAAGCGTACGGCCGATGGCGCACAGCATGTTGCGCTCGGCGACACGGCTTCGTTCGATGCGCTGAAGGCCCTGCTGTAATTCACTGGAGTGGCGCGCCGAAGGTGGCGCATCCCTCGATATTAGATCCGGTACGGCGCGGTCCGTACCCATGAAAGGAAGCTGCAATGAGTCTTGAAGGTAAAGTCGCACTGGTGACCGGCGCATCGCGCGGGATCGGCCAGGCCATCGTTCTCGACCTGCTGGCGCAAGGCGCGACCGTGATCGGTACCGCGACCAGCGCCACCGGCGCTGATGCGATCAGCGGCTACATCGCCGCTGCCGGCGGCAAGGGGCGCGGACTGGCGCTGGAAGTGACTGCCGATGGCGCTTGTGAAGCGATCATCGACGCGATCGAAAAGGAGTTCGGCGCGATCCACATCCTCGTCAACAATGCCGGCATCACCCGCGACAACCTGCTGATGCGGCTGAAGGACGAGGACTGGGATGCAATTATGGACACCAACCTCAAGCCGGTGTACAAGCTTTCCAAGGCGGTGATCCGCGGCATGATGAAAGCCCGCTGGGGGCGTATCATCAACATCGCCTCGGTGGTCGGTGCGACCGGCAATGCAGGTCAGACCAACTACGCCGCAGCCAAGGCTGCGCTGTTCGGTTTCACCAAGTCGCTGGCCAAGGAAATCGGCTCGCGCGGCATTACCGTCAACGCGGTGGCTCCGGGCTTCATCGACACCGACATGACACGCGGTCTGGCTGACGAACACAAGGCCAAACTGCTTGAAAACATCACGCTCGGTCGCCTCGGCGAACCGCGCGAGATCGCAGACGCGGTCGGCTTTCTTGCCAGCGACCGCGCCAGTTACGTGACCGGCCAGACCTTGCACGTCAACGGCGGCATGTATATGAATTAACGTGTATTTGACCAAGATTAGCCGGCCCGCATTGGCGCGGCGGCTTTTTTTGGTACAATGCGACCGCTTTTTTTATCCCTTGAAAGGCTTGGAGTTTTATCCATGGAAAACATCGAACAGCGCGTGAAGAAGATCGTTGCCGAACAACTTGGCGTGCCGGAAACCGACGTCAAGAACGAGTCCTCCTTCGTGAACGACCTCGGCGCCGACTCCCTCGACACCGTTGAACTCGTGATGGCCCTCGAAGAAGAATTCGAGTGCGAAATTCCGGACGAAGACGCCGAAAAGATCACCACCGTCCAGCAAGCGATCGACTACGTTTCGGCCAACCTGGGCAAGTAATTTCGCTGCATCCAAGACCTCTGCCGGGCATTTTCGTGTCTGGCAGGGGTCTTATTCCATTCGGCGTTTCAATCGGAGAGTAATGTGTCCAAACGCAGAGTAGTGATTACTGGCCTCGGCCACGTGTCCCCCGTCGGCAACGATGTTGCCACCGGCTGGGCCACCCTGCTCAAAGGGCAGTCCGGCATCGGCAGGATCACCCGCTTTGACGCGAGCGACTACGCTTGCCAGATCGCTGGCGAGGTCAAAGACTTCGACATCAGCCAATACATCTCGGCCAAAGATGCGCGCCGGATGGATACCTTCATTCACTTCGGCATTGCGGCCGCGTTCCAGGCGATTGCCGACGCAGGCCTCGATGACGCGGCCAATCTCGACAAGACCCGTGTCGGCGTCAACATCGGTTCCGGCATCGGCGGCCTGCCGCTGATCGAGGAAATGGGCGGTACGCTGCTCGCCGGTGGCCCGCGCAAGATCGGTCCGTTCTTCATCCCCGGTTCGCTCGTCAACCTGATTGCAGGGCATGTGACCATCTACAAGGGATACCAGGGTCCGAGCTACGGCATCGTTTCGGCGTGCACGACCGGTGCGCATTGCATCGGTGACGCCGCGCGGATGATCCAGTACGGCGACGCCGACGTGATGGTGGCCGGCGGTGCCGAAGCGACCGTGACCGGCCTCGGCATCGGCGGCTTTGCCGCGATGAAGGCGCTGTCGACCCGCAACGACGATCCGGCGACGTCTTCGCGTCCGTGGGACAAGGGCCGCGACGGCTTTGTCATGGGCGAAGGCGCCGGCGTGCTGGTACTCGAAGAGTACGAACACGCGGTCAAGCGCGGTGCACGGATTTACGCCGAGTTCGCCGGTTTCGGCATGAGCTCGGACGCGCACCACATTACCGCGCCGAGTTCGGAAGGCCCGGCCCGTGGCGTGGCCAACGCGCTGCGTGATGCCGGCATCAACGCCGACGAAGTCGACTACGTCAACGCGCACGGCACGTCGACCCCGCTGGGCGACGCCAACGAAACCGCAGCACTGAAGCTCGCGTTCGGTGACCACGCCAAGAAGCTGGCCGTCAACTCGACCAAGTCGATGACCGGTCACCTGCTGGGTGGCGCCGGTGGCGTCGAAGCCGTGTACTCGGTGCTGGCGCTGCACAACCAGGTATCGCCGCCGACCGCGAACATCTTCGAGCAGGACATCGAGGGCGGTTGCGATCTGGACTACGTGGCCAATACCGCACGCGACATGAACATCCGTGTGGCGATCTCCAACAGCTTCGGCTTTGGCGGTACCAACGGTACGCTGGTGTTCAAGCGTCTTGCCTGAGTTCGCGGCGACGACATGAAAAAGGGCTGCCTCGGCAGCCCTTTTCTTTTGTCCGCGCGATTACCAGCGGTAGCCGACGCTGGCGCGGATGCTGCGGCGGAAACCCTGCTCGCAGTACACGCCGTCGCAGCTGGTCAGGTACTCGCGGTCGAACAGGTTGTTGACGTTGAGCGCGAAGCGCCAGTCCGCGCGCTCGTAGGCAATCAGGCTGTCGACGAGCGTGAACGCCTCGTTGACGCTGCCGAGGCCGCCACGCGACTGGCCGACATAGCGCACGCCGAGGCCGGCGTTCCAGCCGCCGAGCATGCCGGCGAAGTCGTACTTGCCCCACACCGAGGCGGTGTGTTTCGGTACCGATAACGGTGGCTGACCAACGTCGGCGGCGACATTGCTCTTGGTGATTTCGGCGTCGAGCAGGGTGTAGCTGCCAATCAGGTCGAGCGCGCCGAGTGTCCATTTCCCTTCAAGCTCCAGACCCCGGCTGCGGATTTCGCCGGTCTGTACTTCGAGCCGTAGCGGGTTCGGCCCCGGCAGCGGCGTGCGGACGTTTTCCTTGGTCAGCTGGTAGACGGCGGCAGTGAAGCTGTAGCTTGCGCCCGCCGGCTGGAACTTGGCGCCGGCTTCGACCTGCTCGCCGCGCTCGGGCTGGAACTGCTGGCCGAAGGCATCGTTGCCGATTTCCGGCAGGAAGGACGTCGAGTAACTCAGGTAGGGCGCCCAGCCGGTGTCGAACAGATAGACGAGGCCGGCGCGACCGGTGAAGGCATGGTCGCGCTGTTCGGTGTAGGTCTTGTCGAGCTTGGAGTCGGCGCTGTCGCGGGTCCAGTCGTAACGGCCGCCGACGGTGAGTGCCCACTGGCCGTAGCGCAGCTGATCCTGCAGATAGGTGCCGAGCTGGCGACTCTTGTTGAGGTTGTCCCAGGTCTGGCCGAGCGAATCCCAGTCCGGTTGCTTGAACACCGGGTTGAACAGGTCCAGCGGCGCGGCGGCCCCCATGTAGAGCTTCTGCTCGAAGCTCGCCTGGCGATAGTCGAGACCACCGAGCACCAGATGCTCGACCGCACCGGTCTGCACCCGCGCCTGAACCTGATTGTCGACGGCGAACGACTGCTCGTGTTCGGGCCGGTACAGCGCGCGCCGGTTCATCGTCCGGCCGTCCGGGCGCAAGCCGAGCGCACGGACCTCGCGCCGGTCGTTTTTCGCGTCGTAGTAACGCAGGTTCTGCCGGACCGTCCAGACGTCGTCGAGCGCGTGCTCGAACAGATAGCCGACCGTGAACCCCTGCTTGTCATGCACCGCACCGGGCCCCTGGATGTTCAGCGACGGATCGGGCTGTCCCAGGGCGCCCGGCTGGTAGAACTGGTTCGGCACGGCCCAGGTGGTGCGGTCGTGCTGGTACTGCGCCAGCAGGGTCAGGCTGGTCTGCGCGTCCGGCTGCCACGTCAGCGCCGGCGCCAGATAGACACGATCATCGGGCAGGTCGTCCCACTGCGTGCCGGCGTCGCGCGCCAGCGTGGTCAGCCGGTAAACCCAGTGGCCGTCTTCGTCGAGCTTGCCGCCGACGTCGCCGGCGATCTGCTTGCGGTCGTAGCTGCCGCCCTCGACACGTATCTCGGGACGCAGGCCGATGGTCGGGCGCTTGGTCACCGCGTTGATCAGGCCGCCCGGATTGGCGCGGCCGTACAGCACCGAGCTGGGCCCGCGCACGATGTCGAGGCGTTCGAGCCCGTACGGTTCGATCCGGCTGATGAAGGCATTGTGGTAAAGCCGCATGCCGTCGCGGTACATGCCGTTGGCCGAAACACTGAAGCCGCGCATCAGCAGGTCGTCGTCGGTGGTGGCGAATTCGAGGCCGTTGACGCCGGCGTTGTAGCGCACCGCCTCGGCGATGGTCGCCACGTCCTGATCATCCATCTGCTCGCGGGTCACGACCGAGATCGACTGCGGCGTCTCCAGCAAGGTGGTATCCGTCTTGGTGGCGCTGGCGGCGTGGTGCGCCTGATAACCGACGCCCGGGCTTGTGGCCCAGTCGCGCACGGCCTCGACGGTGACCGGCGACAGCGTGGCTTCACCACGGCCGACGGTGACGGTCTTGCCCGAGAACGATGCCGTCAGACCGCTGCCGGCGAGCAGCTGTTGCAGCGCGGCGGCGGGTTCGAGCGTGCCGCGTACCGCAGGCGCCAGCCGGCCGACGACGAGGGCGCTGTCGACGACCAGATTCAGGCCGGCAGCCTGACCGAGCTGGGTCAGCGAAGCGGCGAGCGACTGGGCGGGCAGGTCGAACTTGACCGGAGCGGCGTGTGCGGTGGCGACGGCCAGCGCCAGGGCGGCGGCGATAAGGGTGAAGCGCGGGTTCATGGTGATCCTTGATTGAGACAGAACGCGCAGGGATGACGGAGCGGAGGGCAATTACCCTGATGTCGCAATCGAAAAAAATCAGCGCGACCGAAGTTCGGTATGTGTGGCGGTGTCGGCGACGCGAACGCTGCCGCCCCGGGGCAGCGCGCGAAGGAAGGCATCGATGTCGTTGGCGTGGACGACGGCCGTCAGACGCGGAACATCGCCGCTGGCCACCACCGGCTTGGCGCGGTAACGCGACAGGGTGGCGGCGACCTCGCTCAGCGGGGCGTCGTTGAAGACCAGTACACCGCGTAGCCAGGCGAAGCCGTCGTCGACACGGCGCAGGGTCCGGTGTGCGCCTTGGACGTCGATGTCGACGACATCGCCGGCACCCAGCAGCCAGTTCGGTGGCCGCGCGCGGCCGTCCGGGTCCTGGCGGCTGACGCTGACACGACCGCTGGCTACGCTGATGCGCACCCGGTCGGGCAGACGGGCAACGGCGAAACGGGTACCGAGTACGGTGATCCGCGCCAGTCCGCTGTCGATCCGGAACGGCCGTTCCGGATCATGGGCGACGTCGAAGCTGGCCTCTCCGGCGAGCAGCGTCACATCGCGGCGGTTTCGGTACTGGCGGATTTCGACGCGCGAGGCGCCGGCAAGGGTGACCGTGCTGCGGTCGGCCAGTTGCTCGGTACGCAGTTGCCCGATCGCCGTTGCCAGCGTCAGTGCCTGCAGCGGCTGCTGCGAACGCCAGCCGAGCCAGCCCAGCCCGCCGCCGAGGCAGGCAAAAATGCCGAGCGTGCCGCGCTTGAGCAGATTGCGCCGCGATGTCCGCTGTTGTTCGGCGGCACCGGCCAGTGCGCCGAGCTGGGCGTTCGAGTCGAAGTCGTCCCACAGCTCGGCGAAGGCGGCGTATTCGTGCGCATGCGCCGGGTGGGCGAGCAGCCAGGCCTCGAAGCGGCCGCGGACCGGATCATCGGGCGCGGCATCGCGCAGGCGGACGAACCAGCGCGCAGCGTCGTGGCGGATGCGGCTCATTGCAGCGTGTCCTTGATTGCCCGCAGATCGATCAGCGCCCGCATGACGTGGCGCTCGACCATGTTGATGCTGATGCCGAGCGTCATCGCGATCTCGGCCTGCGTGTGGCCTTCGACGCGGAACAGCCAGAACACTTCGCGGCAGCGCGGCGGCAGGGCGTCCAGCACGCGCTGCAGCATCGCCAGCCGTTGCCGCAGCGCGGCGACGGTCTCGGCCGACGGTTCGACGCGATCGCTCTCGTCGGCGTGGTCGGGCAGCGGGACGAAGCGGCGCTGTTCGCGGTGATGGTCGACCAGCGTCGCGCCCACCACCGTGCGCAAATAGGCATGCGGCCGGGTGATCTGTGCGCGGTGGCGAGTCAGCGCGTAGCGCAGCAACGCATCGTGCAGGATGTCCCAGGCGCGATGCAGGCAGCCGGTCTGGCGCCGCAGGCCGGGTAACAGCTCGGCGTAGGCCCAGCGTAAATCGAGTCCGTACCAGTGCATAGTCGTGAGTCGTCGTGGCCCGGGCAGGCCATGACGAATGGAAATGAGGTAGCGATCCGCATTGAACCACAAATGAAAATAATTATCATTTGTATGATTTCAAATCGCATGGGCTGGCTTGACGGGCTTGGTACAATCGCCGGATGCAAGTTCAAGCTTTGACCCTTCTTCCCGATCTGCCGGCTCTGGCGGCCGCGCTTCCGGCGCACTGTCCGGTGCTGTTGCAGTCGTCCGGCGACAACGGCTGGGACATCCTGATGGCGCTGCCGCAGGAGCGGCGCGTCTATCACGATCCGCATGCCTTCCTTGCCGATCTCGATACCCTGCCGGTCCACGACGGAGCAGCGGGCGACCTGCCGTTCGCCGGCGGCTGGGCCGTCTACGCCGGCTACGAGCTGCTGGGCGCCTTCGAGCCGACCGTGCCGGCGCGCGCACAGGCTGCGCCGGTTGCCGCGCTGATCCGTTGCCCGGCCGCGGTCCTGGTCGACCGCGCCGAACGGCGCGCCTTTCTGGTGGCCGAAACCGAATCGCAACTGGCCGAACTGGCCGGACTCGTCGCGAAGGCGCCGGTCTGGCTGCCCAGACCGCTGGTGGTCGCGACGGTGTCCGAAGATGCGCCGCAAGCCTTTGTCGACGGCGTCGCCGCGTGCAAGCGCTACATCGTCGAAGGCGATGTCTTTCAGGTGAACCTGTCGCGCGGCTGGGATGTGCGTCTGGCGCAGGGCAATGCGCACGACCTCTACGCCGCCTTGCGCACTGCCAATCCGGCGCCGTTCTCGGCGCTGTTCGATCTGGGCGAGTCGCACATCGTCAGCTCCTCGCCGGAACGGCTGGTGCGGGTACAGGGCGGGATCGTCGATACCCGGCCGATTGCCGGCACGCACCGGCGCTCGGTCGATCCGGAGGAAGACGCGGCGCTGAAGCGCGCGTTGCTGGCAACGGTGAAGGAACGTGCCGAGCACATCATGCTGGTCGATCTGGAGCGCAACGATCTGGGCCGGATCGCCGTGCCCGGCAGCGTCGAGGTCGACGAGCTGATGGCGGTCGAGAGCTACGCCTACGTCCACCACATCGAATCGAACATCCGCGCGCGTCTGCGCCCGGGCACCACGGCAAGGCAGATCCTGCGCGCGCTGTTTCCCGGCGGCACGATCACCGGCTGTCCGAAAGTCCGCTGCATGCAGATCATCCGCGAACTCGAAGATCGCGAACGCGGCGTCTACACCGGCAGCCTCGGCTACATCGGCATCGACGGCCGGATGGACCTGAACATCCTGATCCGCAGTTTTCTGCAGACGGGATCGCAACTGTATTTCCGCGCCGGCGCCGGCATCGTCGCCGACTCGGTGCCCGAGCGCGAACTCGAGGAAACCCGCCACAAGGCTCGTGGCCTGCTGCGCGCGCTCGGAGTCGCCGGATGATTGTGCCTGCCGCCGGCGCGCCTGGCCAGCAGTCGCCATCCGCTGACGGGGTGATCCGTCTTGTCGACGGCGTGCCGGCCGGTGTCCTGCCGCTGGCCGATCGCAGCATCCAGTTCGGCGACGGCGTGTTTCGTACGCTGTTCATCCGCGACGGCGGCATCCCGTTCTGGCAGCGCCACATGGACAAGTTGGCACGCGATGCCGCTGCGCTCGGCATCACCGCACCAGCGGCGGGTGACTGGCTTGCCGATCTGCGCGCGCCCGCGCCCGCGTCGGCCACCATCAAACTGGTGCTGACCCGGGGCGAGTCGCCGCGCGGTTATGCAGTGCCGGACGATTGCATGCCACACCGGATCACCCAGATCGCACCGCGGGCGCCGGCGGTCGATCGCAGCGCCGGCGTCACCGTGCGCATCTGTGAAACGAGGGCAAGCTGGCAACCGCGTCTGGCCGGCATCAAGCATTTGAACCGGCTCGAGAACGTGCTCGCGCGGTCCGAATGGTCCGACCCGGCCATTTTCGACGGCCTGCTGCTCGATCGCGATGGCGATGTCATCGAAGGGACGATGAGCAATATCGTGCTGCTGGAGCAGGGCGCACTGCTTACGCCGCAGCTCGACGGCGGCGGCGTCGCCGGCGTGATGCGCGACGTGATCGCCGAGGCGGCCAGCGGGCTGGGCTGGTCGACGGGCGAGGCGCGGATTTCATTGGCGAGATTGCTGCAGGCCGAGAGTGTCTGGCTCTGCAACAGCCTGACCGGGCTGGTGCCGGTGGCCCGGCTTGGCGAACGCGACTGGCCGGCGCATCCGGCCGATCAACTGCTGGCCGAACGCGTTGCCGCGCTCGCCATCGAGGAAACCGAATGGATCAGGTAAGCGTTCACATCGCTGTTCGAGTCACTGCCCGTCACGCCATTCGGGCCACCGGGCGGCAGACCGTTCGACTGGCAATGCTGATGGTCCCGGCACTGTGCATGGCCGCGCCGACGCCGGCGCCCACGGCCGCACCGGCCTATTACAAACCCGATCCGGCCAAGCTGGCGCAGCTCGAAGCACAGCGCTGCGCCAATCTGAACAAGGAATCGACGCTGATCCAGCGACGCATGGCGGGCTTCAATCGTCCCTACGATCTGGACAAACTCAAGCAGCGGCAAAAGCAGGTCGACGCCGACTACGCCCGCTACTGCAAGACGGCATCGGCCGTGGCGACGCGCTGACGCGATTGCAATCCGGGGTCTCGCCCCCATGTAGACGGGATCACTTCATTGCCGAATCCCATGTCCAACGCTCCGCTCACCCAAGCCGCCGTCGAAAAAGCCGGCGTCGCCCGCCTGCCCACGCCGCACGGTGTTTTCATGGCGCATGCCTATCGCTCCGGCCTCGACGATGTCGAGCATCTGGCGGTGGTGATGGGCGATCCGGCCGGGGAGGGCACGCTGGTGAGGCTGCACTCGGAATGCCTGACCGGCGACGTCTTCGGCTCCTTGCGCTGCGATTGCGGCGAGCAACTGAACAAGGCGCTCGAACGCATTGCCCGCGAAGGGCGCGGCGTACTGCTCTACCTGCGCGGTCAGGAAGGGCGTGGCATCGGGCTGGCCCACAAGATCCGTGCCTACGAACTGCAGGACAGCGGTCTCGATACCGTTGACGCCAACCTCGCGCTCGGCCTGCCGGTCGACGCGCGCTCGTATGACGCGGCTGTGGCGATGCTGCGTGATCTGGGCGTTACTTCGGTCCGGTTGATGAGCAACAACCCGAAGAAAATCGCCGCGCTGGAAACCGCGGGTCTGCCGGTGCTGAAGCGCGAGCCGCACGCGGTCGACCCGAATCCGGAAAACCACCATTACCTTGCTACCAAGCGACAGCGGATGGGGCACCTGCTCAAGGAAAGGTGAATTTGGCAACAAACTATCATTAAACTATGTGGGTTCACTGACGGTCCAACCCCGACGTGGCGATAACAAGGCGATGCATCGGCATCGCTGGAAACAAGGGGATCCACATGCATCGCAAGACGCTTATCAACTCGCTGCTGGCCCTGCTCTGGCTCAGCGTTCCGGCCTTGGGCTGGAGTGCAAGCGCGCCGGCATCGGGCGCCACCACTACTAAGACCGCGATGCTCAGTGCCGGCTCGCAGTCGGAAGGCTGGCCGAGACTGGTCAACGGCCAGCAGGGCGAGCAGATCTATGTGTACCAGCCGCAGCTCGACGAATTGAAGGGCAATGTGCTGACCGGGCGTTCGGCGGTGCGCGTTACGGGCAAGCAGGGCGATACCTTCGGCGTGATCTGGTTCAGCGCCCGTGCCGATATCGCCAAGGACCAGCGTGTCGTGACGCTGAGCCAGTACAAGATCACCAAGACCAATTTCCCGACCGCGGGCAAGGACGAAGCCCGTTACCTGTCGACGCTGAATGCGGCCATGCCCAAGCAGGGCTGGACCGTCCCGTACGATGCACTGCAGGCGGACCTGCAGATCAATCAGGCAGAAGCCGCACAGGCAGGCCAGCCGGTGAAAAACGATCCGCCGGCCATCATTTACAGCAATCGCCCGGCCATGCTGGTGATGATCGACGGTGAGCCGGCGCTGCGCAGCGCCGGTGGCAAGCTGATGCGCGTGGTCAATACCAGCGCGCTGATCGTGCTCGACGAGGCCAGCGGCAACTATTACATGTGGGCGGTCGAGCGCTGGTATCAGGCCAAGTCGGCGACCGGCCCGTGGCAGGTGGCGACCCACGTGCCGACGGACGAACTGAATCCGCTGCGCGAGTCGCTGCTCAAGGACAACAAGATCGACCCGATGTCCGGCAAGAGTGCCAGCGGCGAGTCGGCGTTCGACCCGAGTGTCGTTCCTGCGATCTATGTCGCGACCAAGCCGACCGAACTGCTGCAAAGCAAGGGCGATCCCCAGTACGCACCGATTCCGGATACACAGCTGCTGTACATGTCGAATTCGTCCAACGATGTATTCGTACAGGTCGGCAGCCAGCAACTCTATGTACTGATTTCCGGCCGCTGGTTTACGGCCAGCAGGATCGACGGCCCGTGGCAGTACGTGCCCGGCGACAAGTTGCCGGCTGATTTTGCCCGCATTCCGGCAAACCACCCGATGGCCGGGGTGCTGGTCTCGGTCCCGGGGACAGCGCAGGCCAGCGAGGCGCGCATCGCCAACAGCGTGCCGCAGACCGCACAGGTGAACCGCAGCGTCAAGCCCGATCCGGTCAGCTACGACGGCGGCCAGCCGCAGTGGAAACCGGTCGACGGCACCTCGCTGCAGTACGCCTACAACACCGCGACGCCGATCATCCGCGTCGACGCAAACAACTACTATCTGGTGCAGAACGGCGTCTGGTTCGTTGCCGCATCGGCGGCCGGACCATGGAATGTCGCGGCCAGCGTGCCGGCGGTGATCTACACGATCCCGGTCAGCTCGCCGGTGCACTACGTGACCTATGTGCGCGTCTATAGCGCGACACCCTCCGTCGTCTATGTCGGCTACACCCCGGGTTACTACGGCACGGTCGTGTCGAGCGACGGCGTTGTCGTTTACGGCACCGGCTATGTTTATCCGACCTATGTCGGCACCGTCTGGTACCCGCCGCCGTACACCTACGGCTTCGGCGTCGGCTTTGCCTGGGGTACCGCGACCGGGTTTGCCTGGGGCTTTGCCATGGGCGCATGGATGTCGCCGTGGTACTGGGGCGGTGGCGGCTGCTGCTGGCATGGCGGCAACGACATCAATATCAACATCACCAACAACTACAACCGCTGGGGCCACAACTCGGTCATTACCGGGCCGAACAACACGGTGCGCACCGGCCAGATCGGCCAGACCCGTTTTGCCAACAAGCAGGGCAGTGGCGATTTGTATGCCGGCCGCGACGGTCAGGTCTACAAGCGTGACAGTGGTGGCCAGTGGCAGAAGTATCAGGGCAACGGCAACTGGTCCAACATCGACAAGCAGCAGGCTGCCGACAACGTGAAGAGCCGGGCGCAGAACTACGCCAACAGCCCGCAGGGCCAGCAGCGCGTTCAGAACGCCAAGGACTTCGCCAACTCGCCGCAAGGCCAGCAGGCCGCTCAGCGCGCCAAGGACTGGAAACAGTCGCCGCAGGGCCAGCAGGCGGGGCAGAACTTCCGCGAGAACCACCAGTCGCTCGACAGCCAGTTCCAGGCGCGCAATGTGGGTGACCAGCGGGCCGGCAACTTCCAGCGCGGTAACGCCGGTGGCTGGGGCGGCGGTGGCGCTGATTTTTCGCGTGGCGGAGGCGGAGGCTTTGGTGGCTTCCACGGCGGCGGTTTCCGGCGTCGATAAGACGGCGATGTATATACGGCGATGTATATATATAGGTATTGAACCCAGGGCGGCCGTCAGGCCGCCCTGGGTGCTTTTGGGCGCAGTTGGAGCTGGAGCTGCCGGTGTTTGACGGACCGGTGGCGGCGTTCGGGCCGGTTTGGCCGGTCTGGTTGGGGCAAAACTGACGGATTTCATGCGTATGGCATGAGTTTGTCAGCTTTGACGGGCGCTGTTGGCCGGTGTCGCAGGGAAGCTTGGTTTTTGTTTGATGAAATTTCACTGTCCGATCAA
>NZ_JAESND010000016.1 GCF_016865585.1 Jeongeupia naejangsanensis
AACGGCACCGGCCAGCATGCGGCTAACACCCTCGCCGCCCGGCTGTTGGCCGAGGGCCGCACGGTGCGGGTACTGCTGCCCTCGGCACCCGGGCGGGACTGGCTGGATGTACTGGTCGGAGGTCGGGTATGAGTGATGACCTCGCACTGTTGATGGACCCGGCTGCAGCCCTACCCCTAGCTGCCACAGCCAACGACAAACCCAAGGCCAAGACGAAATCCAAATCGACCAGTAAGCCCGTCTCCGGCGGCTTCGACCGCTTCCGCAGCAAGGATGACGGCGTCTGGTACCGACCCGATGAAGATACCGAGCCGCGCAAGCTGTGCGGACCGTTGCAGATCGTCGCGCAGGTGCGACATCTGGACGGCAGCGGCTGGGCGGTGCTGGTGCAGCTGGCCGATCTGGACGGGACGTCCAAGGCGCACCTGATTCCACGGGCCAAACTGTTGTCGGACCAGTCATCCAAGGTGCTGGAAGAACTGGCCGAGAAGGGTTTGTGGTTCTCGTATGCGGCCGATCTGAAGAAGCTGATGCTGCAGTACCTGCAGACCGGGATCGATGCCCCCCGGGCGCGATTGGTACCGCGCACCGGCTGGCAGGGTCCGGCCTTCGTGCTGCCGGAACGGGTGATCGGTGACGGTGGCGAGCTGCTGGTCTATCACGGCGGCGCCAGTGCCGAGCTGGTGTCCAGCGGGACGCTGGCCGGCTGGCAGGACGGCGTGGCGAGATTTGCGGTCGGCAATCCCTTGCTGGCACTGACGCTCAGCGCGGCACTGGCCGGGCCGTTGATGGCCTTCTTCGGTATGGACTCGGGCGGTTTCCATCTGGCCGGGCCGTCGAAGAATGGCAAGAGCGTCGCCTGCCGCGCGGCGGCATCGCTGTTCGGTGCGCCACCGCGTTACGAGAAGTCGTGGCAGACCACGGCGTCCGGGGCAGAAGCCCAGCTCGAAGCGCACAACGACCTGCCGCTGATCCTGGACGAGATCGGCCGCGCCAAGGCGTCGGATGTGGCGGCCGTGGTGTACATGCTCAGTCAGGGCCAGGGCAAGAGTCGCAGTCGGGCCGATGGCGGTTTGCGGGCGATGACCCGCTGGCGCTGTTTCGTACTCTCGAACGGCGAACACTCGGTCGCCGACTACCTGAAGATGCACGGTGTGCCGGTCAATGCCGGCCAATTGGCGCGGCTGCTGCACGTGAGCGCCGAACGCGCGCACGGGGCCTTTGATGATCTGCACGGCTTCGCCGATCACCCGGCGCTGTGTTCGGCCATCGCCAAGGCCGCCGACCAGCATCATGGCGTGGTCGGGCTGGCTTGGCTGGAACAGCTGGCCGGCCTCGATCACGACCTGCTGCGGCAGCAGTTGGGCAAGGCGCAGGCCGCCTTTGCTGCTGCGTTCGTACCGGCCGGTGCGTCAGGTCAGGCAAGGCATGCGGCGAACTACTTCGCCCTCGCCGCCTTCGCAGGTGAAACCGCCACGGCAGCGGGGCTGACCGGCTGGCCAGCGCAAACCGCGTGGCAATCGGCCAGCGGGCTCTATCGTGACTGGCTGAAGCAACGCGGTGGTGCCGGCAACGAGGAAGACCGGCAGATCCTCCGGCAGGTCCGGCTGTTCTTCGAGCAGCACGGTGAAGCCCGCTTCACCCGCTGGGACCGGGAAGACGCGGTGATCGACGAACACGGGCCGAAGACGCTGGCCCGTTGCGGCTTCCGCAAGACCGAGCTGATCTGTGAATCCGGCAAGGCCAGTGGTACCCAGCACAGCGAGACCACCTATTACGTGTTGCCCAATTCCTGGGCCAGCGAAGTGCTCAAGGGGCTGGACCTGAAGCGGGCCAACCGGCTGTTGCTCGCCCTCGGCGTGCTGTTGCCGGGCACCGGCAACAAGGCTTCGAAGACCGAACGGCTGCCCGGCATGGGCTCGCCCCGGGTATACGTCGTGCTGCCGACGCTGTGGCAGATGGGCAGTGATGATGACGTCTGATCAGGACGGTTTCTTCAACTGGATCAACGGCTTGGATCCAGTTTCATCCCCGCCCGCTCCCGGTGAAAGCGTGACACCTGTGACACGTGCCGACACCCCCGGTGTCACGACAAAAACCCTTATGAATCAACGTTGTGACACCTGTGACACGTGTGACACCACAAAATCGACGGAGTCGGGGGAAGGCCTGCTGAGAACAGGCCAGCAGGACACCCTTCGCGCGGGCATTTTGACGAAAGACGACTGGGGTTTGTGGCGGGAGATCACCGGGCAGGTGGCCGACCATTACGACGCCAGCGATGCCGAAACAGCGGACCTGATGCGGCAACTGGCAGGGCAGGATCCGGCCTTCCTGACCCTGCTGCTGGACGAAGCCCGACGTCATGCCCTGCCGGTGACCGAGCGCTTCGACTTCTGGCAACTGGTCTGCCCCGACCACGCCCTCCTGCGCATCGTCACACCGACGCACAGCGGCTTCATCGCCCTCCCCGCCGACCGCCCCGGCGCCCGGCTCTACCATCAGGCCACCGCCACCCTGTCCCCGATGCCTTAAGGGGCACGGGTCCTTCCGGACGGGGTGGCCCTCACGGGTAACGTGGCCGCGCAAGTCCGCTGACGTCCGGTTGCCGGGCATTACTTAACAGTTAACCGACTTAACAGGGCAAGCCGATAGGCTCGGGCGATGGTCCGGTCACCGCAGGATACAGGGGGGCTTCAAAGGATTGGGCTGCCTTCCCCTTGACCGAGTAGTCGGCGATCTCTGTGACACGACTGAAAAAAAGGGACATCAAACCGGGGAGAGAAGCAGGTTACCCCAAGTTGAATCAGTCCGATTTCTCTAGGCACTCAAGCATTCAATAGGTCTGGAATGCCTACAAATCCAAGCACAGCACGCCCTTATTGCTAGCGCCGTCTGCAAGTCCGGCAGGTATTGTAAGAAACCCTGGTTTAAGTTGGCAGTCCACTGCAAAAAGTTGGGAGACAAACTGCCGTGCGGCGCCTCGCTCCCGCCATTTTGCTTCGGCACATCATATTTAAAATCTTTCTGTCCCGTGGAAGCCGGCCGTAACTGGCATATGTGCGTTATCGCACCGAATTTTGGCATTGCCGCATATAGCCTGTTTCGCATGATCGGGAGCCTCCGGAAGCACCTTCATCCACTTTTCGGCCTCCGTGCCGCACTGGCCCCTTTCTTGAAGACTTCGTCGATCGATCTGGAGCAACTGCTATGAAAAGACTGGTCAGGTACCTTTCCGCATTTTTTATTGCCATCACGGCACTGTCAGTCGCCGGTTGTGCGTCAACCGCGACGCAATCGGGCACCGGCGAATATGTCGACGACAGTGTCATCACCACCAAGGTCAAGACCGCGATTTTCAATGAACCGACTCTGAAAGTTGCCGAAATCAGCGTTGAAACCTACAAGGGTGTGGTGCAGCTCAGTGGATTCGTCAGCTCGCAAGCCGCGGCCAATAAAGCGGTTGCAGTTGCGCACAGTGTTGCCGGCGTCAAGTCGGTCAAGAACAACATGACCATCAAGTGAACCAAGCTGGTCGGCTTGGGTACACAACGCGGTTCGCCCATATAGCGGCACCAAACTGACACCGACCCGACCGAGCCCCGCCCCCCATCGGGGCTCGTCTTCGCATAGGACGTCCGCCATTGAATGCCGGTCAGTACCTTTTCGGGCAGTTTCAACGCTGGCCGTCGCGAGTGTGGGGCATCGGCGCGTCCCGCACTCGGCCAGACGAAACCCCGCCTTTGCGTGCAACACTGTTCAGTGCCGAGCAGATGGCGCAACACGGCAAGATGCTGGCCGCTGCACACGCGATCGCATCTGGACGAGCACATGATCAGCTGCTGGCCCGCTTGGCGGATAACGAAAGCACACTGATCAGCGTATGCAAATCGTTGACGGAAGCCGTGACCGAAAAGCGCCGGATCACACCGGCCGGGGAATGGCTGCTCGACAATTTCTACCTCATCGAAGAACAGATACGTACGGCCAAACGGCATCTTCCCAAGGGATATAGCCAAGAGCTGCCAAGGCTGGCGCACGGCCCGTCGACCGGACGTCCACGCGTGTATGACATTGCGCTGGAAATCATTTCGCACGGTGACGGCCGCGTCGATACCGAGGGGCTGCGACGTTTTGTTGCCGCCTACCAGAGCGTCACCCCGCTTACTCTGGGCGAGTTGTGGGCCATCCCCATCATGCTGCGGCTGGCGATCATCGAAAACCTTCGCCGTGTCGGGGTGTGGATCGCGGCCGGGCGCGCCGAGCGCAATCAGGCCGATGTCTGGGCAGACCAGATGATCGGTGCTGCGGAAACCGATCCCAAGAGCCTGATTCTGGTCATCGCCGACATGGCGCGTGCCAGACCGCCAATGGTCAGCGCGTTTGTGGCCGAATTGGCGCGCCGCTTGCAGGGACGCGGCCCTGCGCTGACCCTGCCGCTCACGTGGATCGAGCAGCATCTTTCCGAATCGGGGCTGACGATCGAGCACCTGGTTCAACAGGAAAACCAGCAGCAAGCCAACGATCAGGTCTCGATCAGCAATAGCATTGGCAGTCTGCGAATCCTCAGTACGGTCGACTGGCGCGAGTTCGTCGAGCACCTGAGCATCGTCGAGCAAACGCTGCTGGAGGACCCAGCGCACATTTATGCCAGCATGGACTTCGCCAGCCGCGATCACTATCGCCATGCAGTGGCAAGCATTGCCCGGCTCGGCCAACTCTCCGAAGGCGATGTTGCGCGCAAGGCGGTCGAACTGGCCGGCGCCGTTGCATCCGGCGCACCGGAAGAACGTACCAGGCACGTCGGTTTTTATCTGATCGACCGAGGATTGCCGCAACTGGAGCGCGCCGCACAAATCCGCCTGCCCCGCATGCAAGCGCTGCGCAGATCCGCAGCCCGTCACTCCTTGTGCCTGTATCTGGGCGCCATTCAACTGTTTACGATCGGGCTTACCGGCTTGTTGCTGGCACAATTTGACGACGCCATGCTGCCGGACTGGGCATGGGCGCCGATCGGCCTGTTGCTGCTGCTAGCCACCAGTCAGTTGGCAGTCGCGCTGGTGAACTGGCTGACCACGCTGCTGGTCTCGCCACACCCGCTGCCCAGAATGGATTTCTGCAGCGGCGTTCCTTCTGCGTCACGTACCCTCGTCGTCGTCCCGACCCTGCTTACCAGCCCGCAAAATATCGAGGATCTGGTCGAAGCGCTGGAAGTGCGCTTTCTGGCCAACCGCGATGCCCAGCTCCATTTCGGACTGCTGACCGATTTGCGCGATGCGCAGGCGGAGTCACTCCCTGAGGACGAACAACTACTCCAACTCGCGCAAACACGCATCGCCGAGCTGAACGCCAAGTATGCCAGCGAGCGCGGCACCGACGCCTTCTTCCTGTTTCATCGCCACCGACGCTGGAACCCGCAAGAACGAGTCTGGATGGGGCACGAGCGCAAGCGCGGCAAGCTGGCGGATCTGAATGCGTTGCTGCGCAGTGGCGATCATCCGCAGGCCGGCAGTGCGTTTGCGCTGATAGTCGGAGATACCTCCGTCCTGCCCGGTGTCCGCTACGTCATTACACTCGATACCGATACCCAGTTGCCGCGTGATGCGGCAAGGCAGTTCATCGGCACGATGGCGCACCCGCTGAACCGGCCAAGGTACGACAACGAAAAGCGGCGTGTGGTCGAGGGCTACGGAATTCTGCAGCCTTGCGTGGCAATCAGCCTGCCGGGAACGAACCGTTCGCTGTACGCCCAGCTGTATGGCGGTGAGCCGGGTATTGATCCCTATACGCGCGCGGTTTCGGATGTCTATCAGGACGTGTTCGGCGAGGGCTCCTTCATCGGCAAGGGTATCTATGACGTCGATGCATTCGAATCCGCGCTGAGTCACCGCTTCCCTGAAAACCGTATCCTCAGCCACGATCTGCTGGAAGGCTGCTACGCGCGCGCCGGCCTACTCAGCGATGTGCCGTTGTACGAGGCCTATCCGGGCCGCTACAGCGCCGATGTCAGTCGCCGTCACCGCTGGATCCGTGGTGACTGGCAGCTCGCAGGCTGGCTGTTGCGAAGAGTGCCCGGCGTGCGTGGCAGTCAACTGGAGCGGCAACGCAACCCGCTCTCGGCATTGTCTCAATGGAAACTGGCCGACAACCTGAGACGGAGTCTTGTCCCTGTCGCCCTGACGCTACTGTTGCTACTGGGATGGATATGGCTGCCATTTGCATGGTTGTGGACCCTCGTCGTTGTCGGCATCAAACTGGTTCCTTCGCTTTTCGCACTGGCCTTCGAGCTGTTTCGCAAACCGCCGGACATCGGGCTGATGCAGCATCTCTCAGCATTGGGACGCTCGGCAGTCAGACAAGGCGCCCGACTGGTGTTCGAACTGGCTTGCCTGCCCTATGAGGCACTATTCAGCCTCGATGCGATCCTCCGCACGACCTGGCGAATGCTGATCACGCGCAGACGCTTGCTCGAATGGAATCCGTCCAGCGAAGTTGAACGCGAAGCGGATCGCCCCGGCCGCACCGGGGTACTCGCCAGCTTCAGGGCCATGCGGTTTGCCTGCGTGATCGCAGTCGCGACAACAGCCTATTTGCTGACCCGCTCACCCGCCACGCTGTTGCTGGCAGGGCCGATCCTGTTGCTGTGGTTCGGTTCACCGGCCATCGCTTGGTGGATCAGCCTGCCAAGGCGACAGCGACCGCTCACGCTGAGCAGCGACCAATTGCATTTTTTGCGTGCACTGTCCCGCCGGACCTGGGCCTTTTTCGACCACCTGGTCGGCCCCGCCGACCATTGGTTACCGCCAGACAACTACCAGTCGTACCGCATAACCGCCATTGCGCACCGCACCTCGCCGACCAATATTGGACTGGCCCTGCTGGCCAATCTGGCCGCGCACGATTTCGGCTACATCCCGGCCGGCCGGCTGCTTGACCGCACTGCCAACACCCTCAAGGCCATGGGCAAGCTGGAACGGTATCGCGGCCATTTCTACAACTGGTACGACACCCAGACAATGCAGCCGCTACCGCCGTTGTATGTTTCGACCGTCGACAGCGGCAATCTTGCCGGCCACTTGCTGACCCTGCAGCCGGGCCTGCTCGCGCTTGCCGACGCGCCCATCCACTCGGCACGCGCGTTCGACGGTCTGCAAGACACTCTCTCGCTGCTGCTTGAAGCAGAGAACGGTGCGGCTGCCGCGCAAGCGGCAACGTTCCGGCACGAACTGGTACAAGCCAGCGCTGCTCCTCCGGACTCACTTGATGCGCTGTATCAGGCGCTCATTCGTCTGGACGCCAGTGCAGCCGCCCTGCTCGGGCTGGTCACAACCTGCGCCGACCCGGATGACTTGGACGACACGGCGCCCGAGCATCGGAGTGGCGAAGCGAACCCACAAGATGCCGCCCGGTGGGCTCTTGCCTTGGCCAGACAATGCCGGGAAGCGCTGGACGAGCTGGTTTTTCTGGCACCTTGGCTGTTGCAAGCACCTGCGCCTGTTGGATTGAGCCTGCGATCTAGCATTACGCTGCCATGGTCCGTTCCGACATTGCGAGAACTCGCGCAACTCGGGCAGACACCAAGTGCCGACCTAGCCAACAGCCCCGTCACGACACCGGAGCAGGCACGCTGGCTGGCCGAGCAGCAAAAGCACTACGCCGAAGCCGCGACCCGCGCCCGTGACAGAATCGCCGAGAGCGAGCGCCTGGCCGCGCAATGTGCCGCGTTTGCACAAATGGATTACGACTTCCTGTTCGACAAGACCAGTCACCTGCTCGTGATCGGCTACAACGCCAGCGAGCACCGTGCAGACGCCAGCTACTACGACCTGCTGGCCTCCGAAGCACGACTGTGCAGTTTCGTCGCCATCGCACAAGGACAGGTGCCGCAGGCCAGCTGGTTTGCGCTGGGACGCTTGCTCACCCGAACCAATCATGGCCCGGTGCTGCTGTCCTGGAGCGGATCCATGTTTGAGTACCTGATGCCGATGCTTGTGATGCCAAGCTACGAAAACACCCTGCTCGAGCAGACCTGCAAAGCGGCCGTGGCCCGGCAGATCGAGTACGGGCGCCAGCGCAATGTGCCCTGGGGGGTTTCCGAATCCGGCTACAACACCGTCGATGCGCATCTCAACTACCAATACCGCGCTTTCGGCGTACCGGGGCTGGGGCTCAAGCGCGGGCTGGCAGACGATCTGGTCATTGCGCCATATGCCGCGACGCTGGCACTGATGGTTGCACCCGAGGAAGCCTGCCAGAACCTGCAGCTACTGGCAGCCCATGGCTTGCTCGGCAAGTTCGGTTTTTTCGAGGCTGTCGACTACACACCTGCACGGCAACGCCGGGGGCAAACGAGCGTCGCCATCCGATCCTTCATGGCCCATCACCAAGGCATGAGCCTGCTGGCTCTGGCGTATGTACTGCTGGATCGCCCCATGCAGCGCAGGTTTGAATCGGACCGGCTGTTCCAGGCCGTGATGCTGCTCCTGCAAGAGCGCATCCCCAGAGTCACCGCGCTGTTCACCCATACGGCACAACGCTTCGACGAACATGCCACATCCGGTGCGTCCGACGCCCCCATCCGGATTTTCACGACACCGGATACGCCGACGCCGGAAGTGCAGCTGCTGTCGAATGGCCGCTACCACGTGATGGTGAGCAATGCCGGAGGCGGCTACAGCCGCTGGAAAGACCTTGCCGTAACCCGCTGGCGCGAAGACGGCACCTGCGATCAATGGGGAACGTATTGCTTCCTGCGCGACATCGCCAGCGGCCGCTACTGGTCGACCAGCAGCCAACCGACCGCCAAGCGCCCCGCCCACTACGAAGCGATTTTTTCCGAAGGCCGCGCCGAGTTTCGCCGCCGGGACGCGCTGCTGCCCACGGATCAGCGCGGCGACGAGGGCTTCGAAACGCATACCGACATCGTGGTTTCGCCGGAAGACGATATCGAACTGCGCCGGGTTCGCGTCACCAACCGGTCATCGCAACGCCGCAACATCGACATCACCAGCTATGCCGAAGTCGCCATTGCGCCACCGGCGGCCGATGAACTGCATCCGGCGTTCAGCAAACTGTTTGTCCAGACCGAAATTCTGCCCGCCCAGCAAGCCATTCTGTGTACCCGCCGGCCGCGCGCAATCGGCGAGACGGTGCCATGGATGCTGCACCTGTTAGCAGTTCGCGATGCCGAAACCTTGGCAGCATCCTACGAAACGGATCGCGCGCGTTTTATTGGCCGCACCCGCAGCGTCGCAGCGCCGTTGGCTATGGATACGGCTGCGCCGCTTTCGGGCACCGAAGGGTCGGTACTCGATCCCGTTGCCGCGATCCGCATCTCGCTCACCCTGGAGCCAGGCCAATCGGCCACCATCGATATGCTCACCGGCATGGCCGAAACGCGGGAAGCTGCCGTCGGGCTGGTCGGCAAATACCAGGACCGCTATCTGGCAGACCGCGTCTTTGATCTGGCATGGACGCACAGTCAGATCGTGCTGCAGCAGCTCAATGCCACCGAAGCCGATGCGCAGCTGTATGCCCAACTGGCCGGTGCGGTGATCTACGCCAATGCCTCGCTACGGGCCGACGCGGCGGTGCTGATCAGGAACCGTCGTGGTCAGTCCGGCTTGTGGGGCTATGCAATTTCGGGCGACCTGCCCATTGTGCTGCTGCAGATCGGCGATGCCGCAAACATCGATCTGGTACGCCAGCTGGTACAGGCACACGCGTACTGGCGCCTGAAAGGGCTGTCGGTCGATCTGGTGATCTGGAACGAAGATCATGCCGGGTACCGACAACGACTGCAGGAACAGATCATGGGCATGATCACCTCGGGGATCGAGGCCAACGTCATCGACCGGCCCGGAGGTATTTTCGTACGCTCGGCCGAGCAGATTTCCGCAGAGGATCGCACCCTTTTCCAATCGGTTGCACGGGCTGTCATTACCGACGCACAGGGTTCGCTGGCCGAACAGCTCGATCATCGTGTGCTCGCGGGACGCCCCGCCCCGCTGCTGCGGCCCAGTCGTCCCTACCAACCCGGAACGCTTGGCGACATCGGTCAGCCCCGACGCGATCTGCTCCTGTTCAATGGGCTGGGCGGTTTCAATCCTGACGGCAGCGAATACGTGATGACGCTCGCCCCCGGCCAGATCACGCCGGCACCATGGGTGAACGTTCTCGCCAACCCTGCATTCGGCACTGTCGTTTCGGAAAGCGGCAGCGCCTACACCTGGAGCGAGAACGCCCACGAACTCAGACTGACCCCATGGCACAACGATCCGGTCGGCGATGCCTGCGGCGAGGCACTCTACCTGCGCGATGAAGAAACCGGGTATGTCTGGTCCCCGACACCGCTGCCGGTTGCAGCCGACGCCGCGTATGTAGTTCGCCACGGCTTCGGCTACAGCGTGTTCGAAACGCTGGTCGATGGCATTCGCTCGGCGCTCTGGGTGTACGTGGCACAAGACGCCGCGATCAAGTTCACCGTGCTACGGATCAGCAATGAATCCGGGCAGTCACGCCAACTTTCGGCGACCGGCTACGTCGAGTGGGTACTGGGCGACCTTCCGGCCAAATCGGCCATGCATGTCACGACCGAAATCAATCCTTTGAACGGCGCGCTCTACGCGCGCAACCCCTACAGCGCCGAATTCGCCGAGCGGGTCGCCTTCTTCGATGTCGACGATCCCCGGCGCCATATCAGCGGCGATCGCACCGAGTTCCTCGGCCGCAACGGCACACTGCAACACCCCATTGCGATGCGCCGGACCCGGCTTTCCGGCAAGGTCGGAGCAGGTCTCGATCCTTGTGCAGCCATCCGGGTGAGTTTCGATCTGGCGGCCGGGCAAACGCACGAGATCGTTTTCCGGCTGGGCATCGGTCGCGATACCGAGGATGCTGGAAAATTGGTGCACCGTTTCCGCGGCGCAGGGGCGGCACACGATGCGCTCGAGGCGGTGCAACAGTATTGGCGCCATACGCTTGGCGCGGTCAAGGTCGATACGCCCGATCCGGCGGTCAATCTGCTTGCCAACGGCTGGCTGGTCTACCAGACCCTCGCTTCCCGGCTCTGGGCGCGCAGCGGCTACTATCAATCGGGTGGTGCATATGGTTTCCGCGACCAGCTGCAGGACGTCATGGCACTGATCCATGCCGAACCCATGCTTGTGCGAGCGCACCTGCTGCGCGCCGCCAGTCGACAGTTTGTCGAAGGCGATGTCCAGCACTGGTGGCATCCGCCAAGCGGTCGCGGCGTGCGCACGCGGTGTTCGGACGACTATCTCTGGTTGCCGCTGGCGGTGTGCCGCTATGTGAACAGCACCCGCGATACCGGGGTACTCGGCGAGCCTGCGGGGTTCCTCGAGGGTCGAGCGGTCAACCCGGAAGACGAGTCCTATTTCGATCTCCCCGGCCAATCCACCGAAGTGGCCAGCCTTTACCAGCATTGCGTTCGCGCCATTCGCTATGGCCTGCGTTTTGGCGAGCACGGCCTACCGTTGATCGGCGCCGGTGACTGGAACGACGGCATGAATCTGGTCGGGATACACGGCAAGGGTGAAAGCGTCTGGCTGGGCTTCTTCCTACACACTGTGCTCGGACAATTCGCCGAGCTGGCGCGGACACACGGCGACCCGGCCTTTGCCGACAAGTGCAAGTTCGAGGCAGACCGCCTGCGCAACAATATCGAGCAGCATGGCTGGGATGGCCAGTGGTACCGCCGTGCCTATTTCGACGATGGCGCGCCACTGGGTTCGGCCAGCAATGACGAATGCCAGATCGACTCGATCTCGCAAAGCTGGGCGGTACTTTCCGGCGCCGGCGATACCGCACGCACGCGCATGGCCATGGAAGCGGTCAGCACGCGGCTGGTCAACCGCAATGACGGGCTGATTCAGCTGCTTGATCCGCCGTTCGATCGCGCCAACCTCAATCCGGGTTATATCCGGGGTTATGTCCCTGGTGTACGGGAAAACGGTGGGCAGTACACCCACGGCGCAGTCTGGACGGCCATGGCGTTTGCCGCGCTGGGCGAGCATGAACGGGCGTGGGAAATGCTGGCCATTCTCAACCCGCTGAACCACACCCTGACGCCGGAGGCCGTCGCCCGCTACAAGGTCGAACCCTACGTCATCGCGGCCGATGTGTATGCCGTCGCCCCGCACACCGGCCGGGGCGGCTGGAGCTGGTATACGGGTTCGGCTGGCTGGACGTACCGGCTGATTACCGAATCGCTGCTGGGGCTGCAAATGGCCGGCGAAACCTTGCACATCGCCCCCCGTCTGCCCACCGGCTGGCAGGGTTTCAAGCTCCGTTACCGTTATCGGGAGACGCAGTACCACATAACCGTCTCGCAACTGCCGCCGGGCAGCGGTGCGCCCGGCGTCGGCGTGGTGGTGGACGGACACAGGCGAGCCGGCGACACGATTACGCTGGTCAACGATCACCGGGAGCACAAGGTCGAAATAACGGTGACAGCGGCGTAAATCCGGTTCCAAGCAAGGCACTGCTTTTTGCATCCGCCGGAATGGTCTATTCCGGAATCTGGAACGACCGAGAAACGCCCATGACCGATGCCCTCCAGAACAAACTGCTTGCCGCCCTGCCCGATGCGGTCATCCAGCGGCTGCTGCCGCATCTGGAAAGCATCGATCTGCCGCTCGGCGACGTGCTGTATGAATCGGGCAGCACCTTGAGATACGTGTATTTCCCGACGACAGCCATCGTTTCGCTGCTCTACGTGATGGAGGACGGCGCATCGGCCGAAATCGCCGTGGTCGGCAACGACGGCATCATCGGCATCGCCCTGTTCATGGGTGGAGAAACGACGACCAGCCGAGCAATCGTGCAAAGCGGCGGACTAGCCTACCGCTTGCCGGGCAGCTTCCTCAAGCAGGAGTTCACCCTCGGCGGCGAACTGCAGCACCTGCTGCTCCGCTACACCCAAGCCCTGATCACGCAGATGGCACAAACGGCGGTCTGCAACCGGCACCACTCCATTGATCAACAGTTATGCCGCTGGCTGTTGTTGAGCATGGACAGGCTGACCGGCAACGAACTGGTGATGACGCAGGAGTTGATCGCCAACATGCTAGGCGTACGGCGCGAAGGAGTGACCGAGGCCGCGGGCAAACTGCAGGCCGACGGGCTGATCCAGTACAGCCGGGGACATATCAAAGTGCTGGACCGGGCGGGGCTGGAAGCGCGGGTTTGCGAATGCTACCAGGTCGTTCGGCAGGAGTTCGATCGAATAATGGCCGTACATTTGCGCTGACGCCCGGATCAAACCGAGCGACTCAACGTTCGTTCATGCGCCGGAATTCGGAGATGCACAACAGTGCGCCCGTCAAAGGACAAGCGCGACAAATGATGTTCAATGTTTGTGGACTGAATTGTTGAGGATTTCACGTACACCCCCAAGTTCCTTTTCTGCCTTGCCGGCCACCTGTCTTATCAGTCCTTTTGTTTGAAGGGATTTATTGCCAAGTAGTTTGCCGGCTTTTTCCTGCACTTGCCCCGCAATTTCCTTGGCAATACCCTTTACCTGATTTCTATCCATGATCCCTCATCCATTAGTTGATGGATTGGCCTTGAATGCGCCCTTCCAGCTCGGTGAAAAGTCCAGCAGATCGTTTGGTCGCTGACAACCGCGCGAATGACTTCCCCACTCTCAACAACATGGCGGGATACTGCCGAATCCCCTTTCTGTTCGACCTAGCCCCCCAAGGTCATTACATTAATAACCACAGACAATCATACGTGACGCCAATCAAAAATCGCCCAGATCAAAGTCGCCCCATCACCATTAAAAACAGCATGACAACGGCTGTGACGGCGCCAGTTAATCCACTAACCCCATAGCCCCAGTTCTTGCTATACGGCCAAAGTGGCATTGTCCCAATTATTATCAAAACCAGAACAATTAGCAAAATGGTTCCCAAACTCATGATTTTCTCCCATATCTCAAGGGAGCCGATTCATCCACTTCGCAGCTCTGAAGTTGCGTCGTCGGACCCCTGCAAAATCAAACTCCCTTAGGGTTGGAACATCCGTAGCTTCAGCAGTCACGGCACTCTGTGTGGCATCAGCGATTAAAGCCATCACCACTACAGTTCCAGCATATGCCGGAGCCCAAGACAACTTCGTGCGCTGACGCACACACGACTCAATTAAACGGCTAGCGCAGTACGCTTCAGAACCACGCAGCGATCCAGTAAAAAAACCGCCACACGGCTCGCGGCCGTTATGGCAATACATATTCATTGATCAGCCAAGGCTAATACGTGGTCCGTGCAGTCGACTGAACGCTTCTGACGCCACTTACATTCTTCGCCAACTCCACTGCCAGTGAGCGCTCTAGGCTGAGCTGCCCCCAGTTTCAGGGCCAAGGGCGAGTTAGTAGCGCCCGGGTTCGTTGGCACGTCGTCCTTGACGATATGCAGGCCAGTGCCGCAGATCGTCGTTTTAACCAAGCGAAGCACGGTATCGGTGGGTGCTTCAATCTGAGGGTAGGGACTCCGCTGCAGCGAAATTCGCCCTGAACCTTCATAAACAAGTGCACGCATGATGAACTCCTATCCAATATTCAGGCGAAACCGGGCCGGATAGCCCCATATCAGGGTTCGTCATCCCAATGAACCCGGTGCATCAGCCGATGGAAAACCGGAGTGAACAGCAAAGCCGCAGTTACGATGAACACCAGCCCCGCATACAGCGCATAACAACCTGCAAAGATCTTGCCTGCAAGCGATTGCGGCGGGTTGACCGGCCCCATGCCTCCCAGCAACATCGCTGCATTGACGAAGGCATCGGCCCAGCTCAGGTGTTCGAAGCGTACATAACCCAGCATGCCAAGACCCAGAGAACCAAGCAGCAAAATCAAGGCCACCAGCAAGTGACCCAGCAAACGACGGATGAAGCGTCCCCGGGAGACAGGTGGTTGATGTCTGGATTCGTACATGATCCGATTGCCTTGATCCGCACAGCAGTGCGCCCGCCGGAGGGCGAGCGCACTGCGCACTGCTTAATGCTTGTGGGCTGAATCTTTCAGAACTTCTTCCGCATCACCCAGTTTCTTTTCGGCCTTGCCGACGGCCTGCCGGATCAGTCCTTTGGCTTGTTGGGACTTGCTGCCAACCAATTTGCCGGCCTGTTCCTGCACTTGCCCCGCGATGCCCTTGGCGACACCTTTCACTTGATCTTTGTTCATGATGACCTGCCTGTCGATTGATGGAACGGCCTTGAATGCGCCTTTCCTTCTCGGTGAGGAATCCAACTATCGTCTGGCCGCCGAGATCCACGCGAATGACCCATGTACTTTGAATGCCGCTCTACTCCATGCACCCAGTCTGCACGCCAAACACCCCGGAATCTGTACGCTATCGCACCTAGCTGAAAGTCTTGGTTCTGTCGCGCCCGAGCGCCGGGCCTTGACGGGAATCGGTGCTCGGGCCACCACATGCAATCAGCCGGCCGCGCCGTGCAGGACAAGCGCCGGCCCATGTCACCACGGGCGGCGACATGGGCCAATCCAACAGAAACTGTCGATCAGACCGTCACGTCAGACAGCCGCATCCGGCACCCGACCGCTCATAATCGCCCCATGACCAGCAAAATCAGGATGACGATGGCGGCCACACCCAGCAAACCACTGGGCCCATAGCCCCAGCTCCTGCTGTGCGGCCAACTCGGAATCGCCCCGATCAGCAACAGGATCAGCACGATCAGTAAAATGGTTCCCAAGCTCATGGCTTTCTCCTAGGTCACCAGCGAGCCGACTCATCCGCTTCGCAGTACTGAAGTTGGCAAGGCCGGGGCCAAGCAGAATCGAACTCCCTTCGGTTTGAAACAATCATGGCCACAACGGTCACGAACTGCGGCGGCGGCACAAGCAACGAATGACCACAGCCGGCACAGTTCCAGCGTAGGCGCATGCCCGGTGCAACTCGGTGCGCTGGCGAACACAAGCCGCAAGGGCTGCGGTCATGGCCCGACCATGTCCCATGAAAACGAAAAATCGCCGCCAGGATGGCGGCGATATACCTTCATCGATCCGATTGCGTGTCAGTGCACCGTCAGTCCCTTCGACTCAACGCTTTTGACACCACGCACATTCTTGGCGAGTTCCAGTGCCAGCGATCGCTCCGCACCGCTATCGAGCTTGCCGACCAGCGTGACGTTGCCGTTCTTTGTGCTGACCGAAATATTGCCGCTATCGATGTAGTTCGAATACAGGAAAGTCGACTTCACCTTGGTAGTGATCCAGCTATCGGAGATGTCCTGTCCGGCTGCGGAAGCCGTGCTGCCGATCGTCACCGGATTGGTTTTCGTCACCACCAGACGATTGTCGACCGACTGTACACCGCGTGTGTTGATCGCCAGCCGGGCCGCGTGTTCCCGGGCTGCAACGCTATCGGCCGTCCCTGTCAGGATTACTCGGCCCGACTTGGTTTCAACGCTGGTGGCCAGACTGTCGGTGTACTTGCTCCACAGCAACTTTGATTTGACTGCTGTCGTGATCGTCGCATCATCCACCGCCTCGCCATAGCTTCGGGAAGACGACCGTGCCGGCGGGACGTACCCGGACTGGATCACGATCTGGTTGTCGACCTCCTTGATGCCCGGAACCCCCAGCGCGATCTGTTTCGCCAGATCCTTGTTGACGCCTTCGTCGACCTTGCCGGTCAGCGTTGCCATACCCTCGACAACCGAGACCTTGAGGTCATTGGCGCGCAAATAGGGATTGAGGGCATAGGAAGTCCAGATCTGGGCCTCCTGGCGGGCATCTTCGGCAGTCTGTGCCGCGGCGCCCACGGCACCTGCGCCATTCATCATCAGGATCGCCAGGGCGATACCCGAGACAATGGTCCGTTTTCCGGTTTGCATATTCATGGATTTGCCTCACTCGGCAAAGCACCGCCACCTGCCAGCAAGCTCCGTCAGAGCCGCCGCGTAGCGTATGCGTGATGCTTCGACGGCAGATAGAAGTGCCGTATCCGGCACAACCATCCGCATCCGCACGGCGTGGCTTCAGCCGTGATGTTTTTCAAAGAACCGTTTGACCATCCCATCGGCTTCACCGCTGCTCATGTCATAGCGCCGTTGCAGCAGGGCCGCCAGTTTCCGCTCGTGACCGCCGGATTTCAGCAGCTCGTACTCGGTCAGATCATCCCAAGCCATTTTTGCCGCACCCACTTGCTGCGGCCAAGCTGACAAATGCCGGTCCGACAGGAGTGCGCCGGCCGACTGACTCACCGGTTCGATACCATCTTCAGCAATCCGCCGGGATTTGCCCAACGTCTGCTGTGGCCCATGCAAGGAAGTTTTATGTGCAGCGAAGTAACACACTTCCGGTGCAGTAGGCTTCAAATCGGGCATGTGTTCAGAGCGGGTAAATACTGGTTCGGCGCTGCCAATACCGACCGTCGGGCTTGGTCCCATTGGTTTCGTGAAAAGCTGTTCTGCCTTTTCTCTGTGTGAGTTGTTCATGACGACCTCCGGCCAAACCCTCGTCGCGAGATTGCGGTGATCGAGTTGGCTGTCACACGTCAACAATGCGAGGGGACAGTGTCCGCGTCTGTGCGCTGGCGAGCTTAAGGAGCTCAAATCATGGAAAGCATTTCACGTGCGGTTCGTGATTTCGCTGCCCTAGATTTCCTAACCTCACCTTGGCCGATCAGACGCTCAAATAAGTTGCGTTACGAGACTTAAGGGGCTGTGCGTCTCGAGAGCAGAGCCCACTTCACCCAGAACTGGATCGGTTCATCAAAACGCGGCCCTTCGCCGTTTAGCCGGTGCTAGCCGTCTGAAGACCACACCGTATCGTCATCCCTTCAGGGGACGCTTCAACACGTCTCTACTCTAGGGCACAGTTGGCCAACCCGATCCGCTCATCTGGCCGCCGGGTCTACTCTCCCACTGCCAGCGGATCGATCCGGGATGGCGAGTGTGCAGTATCACGCAGGCCAACCTGCTTGCCGCCCCACCCACATTCCGCTGGTTGCCGGGGCACACTGCCGTCCGGGTTGCCGGGATCGGCGGGCACTTCGTAAGCGTACGTCCTGAACTGCCTTGACGAGCATGCCGACACTCAGTCCAGTGTGCCGGTACGTGGAAGCAGGTCTGCAACGACCCACGGCAACAGTTCGTCGACGCGATTCACTGGGTGATCCGCGGTGCGGTCGAGCATGTGGGTCAGGTAGACCTTGGGGTTGATTCCGTTCAGCATGCATGTCCCGATCATGCAGTACATGGCCACACCGCGTTCGGCGATGTTGTGGTCGATTTCGGGAAGACCGTCTTTAGCGTAGCGCGTCAGCGCAGCCCACTGGTTCAGCGTGTAGTTGATCGCGGTCGCTGCATCGCTTTTGCGCGAGATGAGCGCCAAGCTTTCCTTCAGCCAGCATGCGAGACCGGCCAGCAGCGGTTGGCTGCATTTGCCGTCGCAACACCAGCCGTTCAGCCAGTGGCCTGCCCCGGGCTTGTGCCTCCACCGCATACAGTTCGCCGATGTGCCGCAGCACTTCCGCCGGAAACACCGTCGGCGGGCTAGCGTGCAGGTCGTGGAGCTTTCGCCGTGCATGCGCCCAGCGGCCCACCTCCGTAATTCGTCCGTAGCATAGTGCGCGTTGTAGTCGGCAAACGCATCGGCCTGCAGGCCTCCGCAGTAGTGTTCCAGGTGGCCTTGCGAATGGTCGCCAGCCCGACCCGGACTCCAAGCATACTAGGCCGCAGGCGGATCCTGCGATCCGGCGGGCCTGTCATCCCTCACGTAGGTCCAGATGCGCCCGGCACTGGAGGAACCGTTACCCGACATCAGTATCGCCACCGGCGTTTCGTCCATGTGCGGTTTCCCGCCGGCCATGACGTGCTGCCGTAGGGCCTCCACCAGCGGATGCAGCAAGGCGCCCACCCAGCCGACCGAGGTGGGACGCGGAATCTCTACGCTCTCGCGGGCGTAGATCTCCGGCTGCCGGTACAGCGACTGGTGATCGCCGAACTTGTTCACCAGCACATGCGCCAGCAAACCGGACCCCGGCAAGCCCCGCGAGATCGGCCGGCTGGCTGCAGCGGCCTAGACGACGCAGTCGCAGCAGGTGCAGACCAGCCGGGGGCGCACATGGAGGATGACCTTGAAGCGGGCCGGCACGATTTCCAGTTGTTCACTTACGTCCTCGCCGAGCTGTTCAAGCGTGCCGCCGCAGACGCCCCTCCCGATAGCGCTTGCGCTAGTCGAAAAGCAGGTTGTCGTTGACGTCGTACTTGCGTGCCTCCTGGTGATCGAGTTGCCGGGCATCTGCGTTTCGCGAACGATATGCAGCTTCGCTTCCAAACTCCATCGGCGGGGGGGACGTTTCGCTCCGGCCACGGGCGGTATCTCATTTCAACGGCTGTCCGGATCATCCGTGCCGCGACAAAGCCTGGATCAGCCGCGACGACCGACTGGCCCACCAATGGCTGGATGCACATTGTCCCCGCTACGGCGCCCGCAAGACCAAGTTGATCTGTGAGTTTGGCAAGGCCATTGGAGCAGAGCACATCGAGACCACCTACTACCTGCTGCCCAACTCGTGAGCCAGCGAAGTGCTCAAGGGGCTGGACCTGAAGCGCGCAAACCGGCTGTTGCTCGCTCTGGGTGTGCTGTTGCCGGGCAACGGAGCCAAGGCCTCGAAGACCGAACGGCTGCCCGGCATGGGCTCGCCAAGGGTCTACGTCGTACTGCCGACGCTGTGGCAGATGGGCGGCGACGATGACGTCTGAACAGGGCCATTTCTTCAACTGGATCAACGGGTTGGATCCTATCTCTTCCTCGCCCGATACCGGTGAAGGCGTGACACCTGTGACACGTGCCGACACCCCCGGTGTCACGACAAAAACCCTTATGAATCAACGATGTGACACCTGTGACACGTGTGACACCACCAAATCGACGGAGTCGGGGAAAGGCCTGCTGAGGGCGGGCCAGCAGGACACCCTTCGCGCAGCGATTTTGACGAAAGAGGACTGGGGTTTGTGGCGGGAAATCACCAGGCAGGTCGCCGACCATTACGACGCCAGCGACACCGAAACAGCCGACCTGATACGGCAACTGGCAGGACAGGATCCCGACTTCCTGACCCTGCTGCTGGACGAAGCCCGACGCTATGTCCTGCCGGTGACCGAGCGCTTCGACTTCTGGCAACTCGTCTGCCCCGGCCATGCCATCCTGCGCGTCGTCACGCCGACGCATAGCGGCTTCATCGCCGTCTCCGCCGACCGCCCCGGAGCAAGGCTCTACCATCAGGCTACGGCCACCCTGTCCCCGATGCCTTGAGGGGCATGGGTCCTTCCGGACGGGGTGGCCCTCACGGGTAACGTGGCCGCGCAGGTCTGCTGACTTCCGGTTGCCGGGCATTGCTTAACAGTTAACAGACTTAACACGGCCACCCGATAGGCTCGGGCAATGGTCAGGTCATCATCGGATCAAGGGGGGACGTCAAAAGGCTGGGCGCCCTCCTTCTAGACCGAGTAGTCAGCCGTCTCTTCAACACGTCTGAAAAAACATAGGGGAGGGTCTGAACTGGATCGGAGACCGAAAAAACGGCAGGTCGATGACGTTCGAGTCCGGCAATCCGGCGATCGCGGCCTGTCGGCCCTGCCTGCTGCCGATATGCGGCGACTCGACTGGCAAGCCGGCACACCTGCCTGTGCGGTTTCGCAATGCCCCCTCATCCGGACACGCAAGCCATCATTCATACATCATATAAAAATTGAATACGCCTTAGTCCCGTAGAGGTGTAACGGGTGTCACCCTTCGTCCCGAAAACCCGCCCTGAACAGCCCCGAAAGAAGGGGTACCGAACACTTTTAGGTATACGCTTAGGGATACGGATGAAAATCTAGAAACAACAAATACAGCATTTATGCGGGTTAAGCGCCCCATAGTCGAGTCCGACCCCGGCACCAGTCACCCTTCCTAGGGCGTCCTAGGAAGTCCAGAAATCCCCCGTAAAGCCTAGCTTCCGGGGGATTTTTTGTTTCCAGCCCCGTCCAAACTCTTCCCGTTGAATCCGGGGGTACATGGGGGTAACTTTGGGGGTAGATCCGGTTCGATTTCGGAATCACCCCAAATGCCGCTGAACGACATGCAGGGCTGCACCAAGTGACAAACCATGCAAAATGGCCGATGGCTTGGGGCTGCCCCGCACACGCGGGGGATAGTCCCGGATCAGGCGCCCCCCGATGAACCGGACCGGTGGGCTTCCGCCGAGCTCGCAACGCCAAGCGGTGCGCCGGCGTACACCGATTGGCGTCCGCCAGCCCTGACTTTGTTCATCCTTGACCGGTAGTAGGCAGCCGCCGCCGCAACCTCCCCAGACTCCCCGGCGCCAGCCGTACGATCAGCAGCGCCATGGCGCCATTGCCGACCGCAGCGAAGCCGAAGAGTTGCGGAATCGTGTATCCGGCCGAGAGCAGTTTTGCGGCCAGGAGTGCGCCGGCCACCATGAAGAGCGCATTGGCGATGTTGTTGGCGGCAATGACCCGGGCACGGTGGGCCGGATTCGCGCGCAACTGCATCAGCGCGTACAGCGGCACGATGAACAGCCCGCCGAACAGGCCGATCGCAAACAGATCAACCAGTACCCTCGGTGTGCCCGGTACCGCGAGCAACGCTTGCAGGCCGAGCGTTGCGGCTGCCGGTCGGGCCGGAGAGGAAAACGACAGGTCGAGGCCGAACAGCAGCATCCCGATGGCCCCCAGCAGTACCAGACCGGCTTTCACCTGCCCGGCGGACAGCCGCTCGCACAGCAGGGATCCGATGCCGACGCCGAAGGTGAACGTCGCCAGCAGCAGCGTGACGCTGGTCTCGCTGCCGCCCAGGACGCTGCGCGCGTAGGCGGGAAACTGGGCGAGCAGCAGCGCGCCGAACAGCCAGAACCAGGAAATGCCGAGGATGGCCAGGAACACCTTGCGATCCTCCCGGGCGTAGCCGATGTTGCGCCAGGTTTCGGAGAACGGATTGGGGTTGATGCGCAGCGCCGGGTCCGGCGCCGGTGCAGCCGGGACGCCGCGGCTCGCCAGATAGCCAGCGACCGCCGTTGCGAGGCAGGCGGCCGTGATCCACAGGCTGTCCATGCTCGCGAGCAGCCCGCCCGCCAGCGTCCCGACCAGAATGGCCACGAAGGTGCCGGCCTCGATCATCGCATTGCCGCCCACGAGTTCGTCGTCGCGGAGGTGCTGCGGCAGCAGCGCGTACTTGACCGGACCGAACAGTGTCGAATGCAGGCCGAACAGGAACAGCGCGCCGAGCAGCACCGGCAGGCTGTGCAGCTGGAAGCCGACGCCGGCAATCAGCACGATGCCGATTTCCAGCACCTTCACCAGCCGGGCCAGCAGTGCCTTGTCGTACTTGTCGGCCAGCTGCCCGGCCGTCGCCGAGAACAGGAAGAAAGGCAGGATGAATACGCCGGCTGCGACATTGGCAAGCAGCTCGGGCGCCAGTGTCGTCCACTGCGCCGCATGGAAGGTCAGCAGGACGATCAGCGCGTTCTTGAACAGGTTGTCGTTGAAAGCGCCGAGAAACTGGGTGCCGAAGAACGGGCCGAAGCGGCGGGTTGCGAGTAGCGAGAAAGAATTGCTCATGATCAGGCCTCGATCGATGCCGGCGCCGCGGTATCGGCCGCCAGCTGTTTCAGTTGCACGTAGTCGGTCTTGCCCGAGCCCAGCAGCGGGATCGCCTCGAGCAGCCTGATCACGCGGGGCACCGCCAGCTCCGAGGCGCCCCCGGCCCGGGCGGCGGCCAGCAGTGCGTCGCGGTTCAGTGCCGGCGATGTCGTGAACAGCACCAGCGCCTCGCCCTTGGCGGCATCCGGTCGGCTGGAGGCGGCGTGGACATGCCCCGGCGCGGCGGCAGCGGCCAGCTGCTCGACCACTTCGAGCGACACCATCTCGCCGGCGATCTTGGCAAAGCGCTTGAGGCGGCCACGAATATGGACGAAGCCGTCTTCGTCGATCGTGACGATGTCGCCGGTGGCGTACCAACCCGGCCCCATCGACTGCGGCGGCTGGATCCGGCCCGGCTGGTCGAACAGGTAATAGCCCAGCATGACATTCGGCCCCCGCACGTGCAGCGCCCCACCCTCGTCGATGCCCGGCACGGCCTCGAGCCTGGTCTCGACGCCGGGAACGAACTGACCGACGCTGCCGATTTTGCAGGCCATCGGCACGTTGACCGCCACCACCGGCGCGCACTCGGTCACCCCGTAGCCTTCGAGAATGCGGATGCCGAACTTGTCGATCCACAGCTTGCGCACGTCGTCGGCCAGCTTTTCCGCGCCGGCAACCACGTAGCGCAAGCGGCCGAAGTCGTAGGGGTGCGCGTACTTGCCGTAGTTGGCAAGAAAGGTCGACGTGCCGAACAGCACCGTGCAGTCCCGGTCATACACCACCTCGGGAATGATCCGGTAATGCAGCGGGCTCGGGTAAAGGAAGGCCTTGCAGCCGGACACCAGCGGCAGGATCGCGCCGCAGGTCAGCCCGAACGAATGGAACATCGGCAGCGCGATCATGAATTTGTCGAGCGGCGTGAAATCCGCCACCGCCCTCACCTGCGCCACGTTCGACAGCAGCGACTGGTGCGAATGCACGACGCCCTTGGGCTTGCCCTCCGACCCCGAGGTGAACAGGACAACCGCCGGGTCTTCAGGCGACTGCGGCAGCGCGGCGCAGCGGGCGAAGCACAGGTGCCAGAGGATCCAGAGCTTATCGCTGAAACGGACCTGCGTTTTCAGGTCCTCGAGGTAATGCACCGTGATCCCCGGCAGCGATTCGACCAGCGCGGTCAGCTGCGCTTTCTCCAGAAAGGTGCGCGAGGTGACGATGGACCGGATGCCGGCTGCGGTGCATGCGGAACGCAAGCCGTCCTGGCCGGCGGTGTAGTTGAGCATTGCCGGAACGCGCCGGCCGGCACTCAGGGCGAGGATCAGCCCCAGGGTCGGCGCGGCATTGGGCGTCAGGACGCCGACCACCTCACCCGGGGTGGTGATGCGGGACAGCAGCCGCTGCATGCCGAGGGTCATTTTCAGCAGCGAGCCGTACGACTCTTCCTGCAGCCGGACGTCCTCGACCAGCTTGTAGTTCACACCGAAGCTTTCCTTGGCGTCGAGGAAGGCATCGAACAGGGTCCGCTGCGGCCGGGTTGCGACCAGCATGTCGAGCAGGATGGCCCGCAGCAGCTCGCCCGTGCGGCGGCGGCGGAGCTTGGCCGACGGCAGGTCGGGCATCGGGATGGACCGGCGCGGCAGGACCGTGATGGTGATCCTGGGCAGCAGTTTGCGCGGATAAATGCCGGCCAGCCGGCCGAAATAGCTGCGGCCGGTGCCGTCGATGCGGACCGGCACCACCACCGCACCGGTGCGGGCGGCGACGAAGGCGGCACCGTCGTAGACCTTCATCAGCGATCCGGTACGGGTCAGCCGGCCCTCGGGGAAGATCACCACCGGGCGGCCGGTGTCGACCAGCCGGACGATCTGCTTGATCGCCAGCGGACTGGTCGAGTCGACGGCCAGATGATCGACGAAACGCAGGCCGATCCGGAACAGCGGATGACGGGCCACCTGGGTGTGCACCACGAAGACCGGATTCACCGGCAGCGACAGGCCCAGCAGCAGCCCGTCGAGCAGCGATTCGTGGTTGGCGACGATCAGGGTTTTGGGGTTGTTGAAGACCGAGGGATCGCAGCGAAACCCGACACGGAACAGCACCTTCAACACCGATTGCAACAGGCTTCTGAGCATGATCTTCCTTCCTTATCGTTGTTCCGGAACAAACGCGACCGCATGTGCAATCCGCAGCTCGAGGCCGGCGACGATACTGGCGGCTGCCAGCGTCGCCAACAGATGCTTGAGTGTGTGGCCCGTGAGGTACAGCACCGAGCCGATCAGGTGATCGTTGAGCTCGGCCAGCTTGGCCACGCCGTACAGCAGCAGCGCCAGACCGAAGCAAATGCGGTCGCGGCGGTTGCTGCCCCACTGCCAGATCGGTACCAGCACGATCGGCAGCACCTGCAGGAGCAGATACGGCCGCAGGTCGCCGGTACCGATCAGGCCGGTGATCCACCACCACGCCACGCTTGCGACCGCCAGGGCTGCGAGGACAAGGGTAAGGATTCGCCCGTCGCGCTGGTGGGTATCTCCCCAGACGCCAGCCAGCAAGCCGGCGCAGACCAGCGCGATCGGCAAGCGGTCCCAGACCAGACGCGCGTCATCGGGCGCGAGGTGGTAGAAGGTCGAACCGATGCTGGTCAGCAGCAGGCCGGACAGAAACAGCCGGTAACCCGGCCAGCCGTGCGCCAGCGCGACCTCTTCACGGTAAGGGGCAATCCGGACGAATCCCCAGAGCCCGACCAGCAGGAAACCGAGGTTGGACACGACATCGGCGAAATGCGGAATGCCGAAGTGGCGGCTCTGGTCGGCAAACGCGTGGTAATCGGGCAATTGGGGAATCGGGCCATGAATGAGACCCGCCAGCACGAGGACCAGCGTGACGAGGATCGGGGACAGTGTGCGCAACATGGGTGGCTCCGGGGGAGGAATGCGCACAGCATCGGTGAACATATCGCATACGGAAACTTCTTCCTGAAAAGTTGCATGAGTTAGCATTGAAGGTATCGATTTTTGATACTTTCCATATGCACGAAACCGATCAGTTGATCGCGACGATCAAACGACAGCTCAAACTGCAGGGACTGACCTACCGCGACCTCGCCGGGAAGCTCGGGCTGGCCGAACCCAGCGTGAAACGGCTGTTCGCCAGCGGACGGCTCACGCTCGAGCGGCTGGCCGATATTGCCCGGGTGCTCGGTTTCACCCTCGCCGAGCTGACCCACGAGGCAGCCCAGACTCGGGGCCGGCTGCACCTGCTGGATGCCGCGCAAGAGCGGGAACTCGTCGCCGACGAACAGCTGCTGCTGGTCGCCGTGTGCGTGCTGAACCACTGGACCGTCGCCGACATCACCCGGACCTACGCCCTGACGGTGCCGCAGATCGTCGTTCACCTGGCCCGCCTCGACCGGCTCCGCATGATCGATCTGCTGCCCGGCGACCGGGTCCGCCTCAACGTCGCCCGTGATTTCGACTGGTTGCCGCAAGGCCCGATCCGGATGTTTTTCCTGCGCCAAGGCATGGGGGAATTCCTTGGCAGTCCCTTCGATGCGGACACCGAGACGCTGGCGTTCTCGCACGCCATGCTGACGCCGTCGGCCGTGGCCATGCTGCAAGCCGAATTGCGCAAGCTGCGCCAGCGTCTGGCAGAACTGCACGACGACAGCCGCGATGCACCGCTGGCCGAGCGTCACGGGGTCGGCTTGCTGTGTGCGATGCGGGACTGGGAGCCGGCTGCGTTCACCGCCTTGCGACGCTAGGGTGTTGCGGGCAGGGGCAGACAGGCGCTTGCGCCGGACCGCCGTTGCCCGGGATGGCCGCAACCAAAGGGGTACGAAGCCCGCTGGCGGCTCCCTTGTAATGGAAGGGTCAGGCCGCACTCGCTTGAAGCTCGGAAAGAAGCTTGGCCAAGCGCCGGTCTCGCGTTTCCGCGGACTTGGCTTCTTCAAGCTGGCGCACATGCTTAAGCCGAAGCCCGAAGGGCAGCTTCTCGAATGCCGAACGCGCGGACGGGTCCGCATCAAGTTCACGCTTCAAGTCCGGTGGCTCCGGCACCTCCCTCGGCAGTTCGTCCAGCGCAATGTCGAGCTCGACGTGATCGCCCTCCGCGATTCGCGCCCCAGCTCTGTTCCGGGTGCTGATGCCGATCAGGCACATGCCCCGCATTCGCGCGACACGAGTTCGCCAGGTGTGGCCGTTGATCGTGACCGAAACGGCCGGCCTGGCGCCACCGCCAAGCGATACCAGCGCGGCCTCCGGGATTTCGACCGCGGTTGCATTGCCCGAGGGGATGACTTGTGCTTGCAGTTTCATCGTTACACCTGAGAATCGTCGCGTGGCCTAACGTTTGGATTTCGAAATCGGCATCGCCACTTCCGCTTGAGTGACAGGTCAGGTCTATTTGTTAAAGTACAGCGCGGCCGATATGGTCAAGACGATCCAGCATATTCCGGAAAACACCACCAAGAGTCCGGCCCAGAATCCTTGCATGGTATCGCGCACGCTTTCTGCGCCATATCGATTGTTCTCGTTACCATAACCCGCATCATTTTTGATGATGAAGCCAATGGCGACAACAAGAAGCCCGACAACAACCCCGACATTCGCAATGCTTTTCCCGGAGTATCTATGAGTAAAAACGCAATAAGCAGCCGTAACCAATGCCGCAAGCACGTTAATGAAAATTACTCGCTTTATTTTTGACACCCTGCCACCTACCGCTTTTTAAAATAGCGAACCCGCGTTAGCCACCCGGACCGGCTGAAACATCCGGCGCATCAAATATGCGTCGCCGAACCCGCGTTACTTTTTCAGTTTTCCGAGAACCTCATTGATATTGACCTCGTCTTCTGAAAAGCAATACTCATTCTTGCCGGCCTTGATGTGCAGATATTTTTTTGCCGATGAATTTCTGTTCTTTCGCGCAAGAAAATAATTGACCACCCCCGCAACAAGCAATTCAAATACGCTACCAAGGTAGTTGTTTTCCTGGTAGTAAAGCCTGGATGCCCTGTCCTTCCCTGACTCGTGATCAACCCAAAATTTTTCAACATCACCGATTTTTAGCTGCACACTCCCAATTTCCACAACACTTTCACTCATGCTACGCCCGCAGTTCGGAATGATGCACTGCACTTGCACTCACCCAAGAAAACACCCCGTTCGATTCAATACGACTGCGATGTTTTTCCTGTCCCATCCATTACCAAACGTGAGAAAACCCGCGCAGGCACCGGCCGGAAGAACCCAGCAGTCGTGCAATGGTTTGAATGTTGAAAATACAAACGCGCCAACGTTTCAAATAACAGGCCGACTTTGGCCGATCCAGATTGATTGATGAAATTACCGTGAGCATGACCCCTGGTTCAACGCAGCTCAGGCAAAAGTTCTTCATAGGGAGCCATGCCCGGAACTTAGTCATTCTTTCGTTGAAGCTGGCTTTTCACTATGTTGTGGACCAACTCGGCAGAGAGCGACACAAAGCGTATTTTCTGACGAACTGATATATGCGACTTCATTACCCTCACTGCTGTCGGCTTTTCCCACGCTTCAGCATGCCAATACTGTTACGTTTAACCCAACGTCATCAAAGTCCATAGTTTCTCAACAACCTTACAAAGCAGATCCGCAGATTTTTCTCGATAATACTGACACGACTTACCTTACGCAGCATTCATAACCAGTCAGCCATTTTATGTTGCGGAGGCGTTGCGCTTTGGTCCTCGGGCGGCCCGACGTCACGGCACTACTGAGGTACGCCGGCTGTGGCCTGCAGCATCCGGCCGTCCCCCCGCCTTGCCGGAGACCCTGCATCGGCTCAATGAAAAAAACGCGGCACCCGGCCGCGTTTTTTGTCACCGTGTCGGCGGGTCAGCGCGCGGTGTAACCGCCGTCGACCGCCACGCTCTGGCCATTCAGGTAACGGACCTTGCCGCTGGCGAGGAAGACGATCGTCTGGGCGATTTCGTCGGCGTCGGCCGCGCGCGGGTTCGGCAGCGACGCGAGCATGCCGGTCTGGACGGCCGCATCGTTGCCGGTGAAGCGCTCGAACATCTCGGTCCGCACCGGTCCCGGTGCGACGGCGTTGACGGTGACGCCATGCGGCGCCGCTTCGAGTGCGGCACTCTTGGTCAGCCCCTCGACGGCGAACTTGCTCGCCACATAGACGGAGGCACCGGCCATGCCGACCTGGCCGACGATCGACGAGAGGTTGACGATCGCGCCACTGCCCTGCGGCAACATCACCGCCAGCTCGTGCTTCATCGCCAGCAGCACGCCGAGCACATTGGTCCGGAACGTCGCCTCGTAGTTGTCGACGGTCTGTCCGGTCAGCGGGCCGGATTCTCCTTCGACCCCCGCATTGTTGACCGCGACATCGAGCCGGCCGAAACGCGCAACGGCGCGGGCCACCAGCTGCTGCACGTCGGCCTCGTTGCGGACGTCCGCATGGACGTATTCGGCTTCGGCATCGAGCGCGTGCAGTTCGGCCACCAGCGCAGCGCCGGCCGCGTCGCGACGGCCGCTGACGATCAGCCGGGCGCCTTCACGGGCAAAGGCGATGGCGGTGGCGCGACCGATGCCGGTCAGTGCACCGGTGATCAGGACGACGGGCTTGTTCATGGTGTTGCTCCTCGGGGTCGGATGGTGATGCCGATCTTCATCCATTCCCGTCAAACCGATAAGAAGGCCGGATCGCCTATCATTCATTCCTGAACAGACTTGATGGACGATACCGATGGACCGGCTTCAAGCCATGCACACCTTCGTCCGCGTCGTCGAAACCGGCAGTTTTTCGGCCGTGGCGCGCGAACGGCACACCACGCAGAGCACCATCAGCAAGCAGATCGCCGCGCTCGAACACGCGCTGGGTGTGCGCCTGCTGAACCGCTCGACCCGGGCTCTGGCGCTGAGCGAGGCCGGTGCACACTATTTCGAACAGGCACGGCGGCTCGTTGCCGAAGTAAGTGAACTCGAAGCCGGATTGCGGCAGGGGGAACAGCGCCTGAGCGGGCCATTGCGCGTCGCCGCCGCCGTCGGCTTCGGCAGGCTGAAGCTGATGCCGCTGGTGCAGCGTTTTCTCGAAGCCCATCCCGACGTCTCGATCGACCTGCGCCTGCACGACGGCTTTGTCGATCTGGTCGAACAGGGCGTCGACGTCGCGGTCCGGATCGGCGAACTGGGCGACAGCAGCCTGATCGCGCGGCGCATCGGCACCTCGTACCGGATGGCACTGGCCAGCCGCAGCTACCTCGCGTCGCTGCCGGCGGCGCCCCGCAGCCCGGCCGATCTGGCCCGGCACAACTGCCTCGTCTACACCGAGCTCAGCGCCGGCAATGCCTGGCTGTTTACCGCCGGTGAAAACGCCGGCGTTGCGGCCGGGACGACGCAGACCATCCGCGTGCGCGGCAACCTGCAGTCGAACAGCAGTGAGGTCATCCGCAGCGCGGTGCTGTCCGGCATGGGCATCGCCTACTCGCCGAGCTGGCTGTTCGACGCCGAGATGGCCAGCGGCGACGTGGTCCGGCTGCTTCCCGGTTGGGTGGCGACCAGCCCGCCGATCCATCTGGTCTATCCGCGCGCCCGCGCGCAGGCGGCCAAGGTCAGGGCCTTCAGCGATTTCGTCGCCAGCGCGCTGCGGCTCGGGCCGGGCTGAGACGCTCAGGCCGGCTGAGCCCGGGCGGCCAGATAGTCCGACTGGAACAGGCACATCCGCAGCACGTTGTGGTAACGGCCGTTGCTGAAGAACTCCTCGACCAGCTCGGCCTCGATGCTGAAGCCGCACTTCTCGTAGATATGGATTGCCGCCTTGTTCGACACGTCGACGACCAGATACAGCTTGCGCAGGTTCAGCACCGAAAACGCATAGCGGATCGCCAGTTCGGTGGCGCGGGTCGCGTAACCGCGGCCCTGCGCCCCCGGCGCGATGATGATCAGGAACTCGCCGCGCCGGTGAATGTAGTCGAGCTCGATCAGCTCGACCAGCCCCACCGGCTGGTCCGCCGCATCGACCGCGACGAAACGGCGTTCGCGCTGGTCATGCACGTGCTGCTCGTACAGTTGGGTCAGCTCGGCAAAGGTTTCGTACGGTTCCTCGAACCAGTAACGCATCACTCCGGCATCGTTGTTCAGCGCGTGGACGAAGCGCAGGTCGTCGCGCTCGAGCGGGCGCAATCGCAATGTATTCGGCATGGTCATTTCCTTCAGGCCGCCTTGACGGCGGGCAGTGCCGGCTCGGCGACCGGAAACACCCAGTCGTAAGCCCAGTTGAACACGAAGGCGTAGACCAAATAGAAAACGACGATGGCCAGATCCATCACCAGCGCCTGCCACAGGCTGATCTGCAGATAGAGCGCCATCGCCGGCAGCAGGATCAGCAGCAGGCCGCCTTCGAACAGCAGCGCATGCACGATGCGCAGCCGCAGCGTTTTGCGCGTCGTGCCGGCGTGGCGCAGCATGAGCCGGTCGAAACCGAGGTTGTATATGTAGTTCCACACCGTGGCGACCAGCGCACTGGCCACGCCGATCACGCCCATCTTGGCGGGCGGCAGATCGAACAGCAGGAAGCCGTAGGGAATCACCAGCAGCACACCAAACACCTCGAACATCAGGGCATGGCGGATGCGGTCGGCGACGTTGCGCACAGTGGTCTCCTTCGTGAATGAAGGCCCCAGTCTATCCGCCGAGCAATATTGATCCAGTCAGGAACCATCGGTTATTCAGATGGATAACCTGCGACGCCGGATCCGGGCGTGATTCAATCGTCGTTGCGCTGAACCGGCGGCAAGCGCAGCAGGCGGGCGTCGCCGACGCGCATCGTCGTCTGGTCCATCAGCCAGCGCGTCAGCGTCTCGCGCTTGTAGTTCAGTTCGTCGACGCCGAAGCCGGCCAGATCGGCCACCCGCGCGGCGGCAGCGATCACGACTTCGCCGTCATGCGTCGGCGCGCACGCCAGATGGCGGAAACCGTTCTGCTCGGTCAGCCAGTAGACTTCGTCGCCGTCGTCGACCAGCGCCAGCGTACCGGGACGCTGCGCCGCCAGCTCGGCCGCGACCAGCTGGCAGACGGCGTGGAACCACTGCCAGGCCTGTTCGGTGTCGTCGTCGGCGCCATAACGGGGAATGTCGGTGAAAAGCGGCAGGGGATTGGACACGTGCGGAACCGGTCGGCAAAAGCGCATTGTGCCAGATGCCCGCAATGCGCCCACCAACACGAACGCCACCCGAAGGTGGCGTTGTGCTCAACGAATCGGGCGCTTAGAGCAGCCGTGCGGCATCAATCCGGTAGTTGTACTGGCCGGTGCAGCTACCAGCCCCGGTGTACTGCTCGGTGCGGCTGTAGCTGCCGCCCAGCACGCCGGTAGTGACGTTGAAGTCGAGCTGCTGCGAGTAAGACAGCGTGACATCACCGCCCGACGAGGACTTGAAATTGTTCAGCGTCGTCGAACCCGGATAGGTGATCGGCAGCATGGCGATCGTGCTGCCGTTCCAGGTCCGGTACTGCGCCGACTTGCCGTCGCCGTCCGGCTTGACCAGCCAGTTGAAGCCGACGGTATAGCCGTTCACGCTGTAGTCGCACTGGCTGCCGGCTTGTGCGGTGGTCGATGTGGTGCCGGTCTGGATGCCGAACCACAGGTCGTAAGCACCGTAGCGCTTGCCCTGACGGCGTGCGCCGGCCAGCTCGTAGCTGCGGCTGTCCTCGTAGTACAGCACCTTGCCGGTGCTGTCGTTTTCCTGGCTGCCGGTCGTACGCTTGACGTAGCCGAGCTTGGGCACGTGCCACTTGGTCTCGGTCCAGGTGGCATTCAGCGTCAGCTGGCCGTTGGCATCAAGCTGCGTCGCCTTGACCTTGTATTCGGACTTGCAGGCCTGGAAGCTGCCCAGCAGCGTCTGCACCTGTTCGCGGCCGATGAAGGTCACCTCCTCGTCCTGCGTCTCGGTGATCGCACCGTTCGCGTACCAGTTGCCGAGCGATTTGCGCGTGTAGCTGTTACGGGCCGTGGTCCCGGGCTTGAGTTCGAACAGCTGGTCGAACGCGGCACCGGTTTGCGGCGTTTTCTGTAGCCAGTAGTTGTCGAACTTGCCGTTCTGGTCGTACTGCTCCTCGCGCCAGCCCATCGGCTGCCGGCGGTCCAGCGAGGTATAGGTGTAGTTCTTGAACGAGAACGGGAACTGGGTCTTCAACGCGCCCGGCGTGTAGCGGGTGCTGTCTTCCTGGACGATGAGTTCGTCCATCGACTGCAGCATCTGCCGGCCATCGACCGTCACCGGCTCGCTGTTCATGCCGAAGTAGGTCTTCTGGATGCCGCCGAACCAGCCCGACTTATAGTTTTGTGCGCCGCTCCAGTCGACCTTCTTCTGGCCGTCCCAGGTGTACACGGCAAAATCGCTGCCGTCGGTTGCCACCGTTTTCAGGTCGGCCGGCAAATCGAGGCTGGCGATGCACTGCCCCAGCGTTTCGTTCGCCGTGTCGATCTTGACCGTACCGGTCAGCGCTTTCACCAGCGCCACCGCCTGATTGGCGATGTTCGGCTCAACCTGACGCGCCTTTTCCAGCATCTGGTCGTACGGATCGTTGGCGCCGGTCGCATCCAGTTTCGCGGTAATCAGGTTACCGATGCTCCGGGCATCGAGCTTGAGGGTGTTGAGCAGGTAATCGAGCACCGCACTGTTGGCGGCAACGACGCTGTCCGTGCTCTTCGCCGCCTTCAGCAGTGCACCGCTGAAGGCGGCGAACGCGTCCTGCGGCAGCTGCTTGCCCAACTGCGCGACGATCAGTGTCGTCAGCGTCGTGATGTTGGCGGTCGCCTCGCCCGGAATCGCGATCGAGTACAGCACGGTCCGGTTCGGCAAGCCGGAGGTGACCATCGTCCCGCCCTCGACCTTGAGGATGAACGGCGCGGCCAGCGCGCTGGTGTCAAAGCTGTATTCGCCCTTGGCGTTGGTCTGCGTCGTCAGCGTCTTGCCGTTGGCGTCCTTCAGCGTCACCGTCGCGCCGGACAGCGCGCTGCCGGTTGCCGCGCTGCCGTTCAGCTTGCCAGCATTGGCGACCGGAGCGACCGGCGGCGTCGGCGAATCACCACCACCACCACCGCCGCCGCCACAAGCGGTCAGGGCCAGCAGTGCGGCCGCAACTACGCCGAGCTTCAATCGTGCACTCATTGTTTTCTCCCCTTTTTCAGGCTTGTTTTGCTTGGCGGCCATAGTAACAAATCAAGAAAAATCAAGAATAATGAAAGATTACTTTCATTATTTTGTCTACAAAGCCATCAATCGCACGAACATAAACTACAAAGAACCGCGTGGCGTCCATCCCGTAGGCGGCAGTGGGCCGATGGGCGAAACAGCAACTGTTATCATGGCGTTTTGTCTTGCCTTACCCAGCCATGCCCCGCATCCAGGTCCTGTCCGATACCCTCGTCAACCAGATCGCCGCCGGCGAGGTGGTCGAGCGCCCGGCGAACGCGCTGAAGGAGTTGCTCGAAAACAGCATCGACGCCGGCTCGGTCAATCTGAACGTCGAGCTGATGGCGGGCGGCACCAAGCTGATCAAGGTGATCGACGACGGCATCGGCATCGGTCGCGACGATCTGGCGCTGGCCTTGCACCGGCACGCGACGAGCAAGATCCGCGATTTCGACGACCTGCAGCGCGTGGCGACGCTGGGTTTCCGCGGCGAAGGGCTGGCGTCGATCGCGTCGGTATCGCGGCTGGTGCTGACCAGCCGTGAACGTGACGGCGTGCACGCGTGGCGGGTCGAGGCCGACCACGGCCGGCTGACCGAGGCCGAGCCGGCGGCGCTGTCGGTCGGCACGACAATCGAAGTTCACGACCTGTATTACCAGCTGCCGGCGCGGCGCAAATTCCTCAAATCCGACAGCACCGAGTACGCGCACTGCGCCGACATGGTGCAGCGGCTGGCGCTGGCGAATCCGGACAAGCAGTTCACACTGACGCACAACGGCCGCGCCCAGCAGCGCTATCTGGCCGGCGATCTGGCCAAGCGCGCTGCGGCGATTCTCGGCGACGAATTTGCCGCCAGCGCAATCGCGATCGACGAAGCCGCCGGCCCGCTGCGCATCCACGGACTGACCGGCAGCCCGACCTTGGGCAAGGCCAGCCGCGACGCGCAGTATTTCTTCGTCAACGGCCGCTTCGTGCGCGACAAGGTGATCCAGCATGCGCTGCGCGAAGCCTACCGCGACGTGCTGCACCACGACCGCCACGCCGCCTACTGCCTGTTCCTCGACCTCGAACCCGAGGGCGTCGACGTCAATGTCCACCCGACCAAGATCGAGGTACGCTTCCGCGAATCGCAGGCGGTGTACCGCTTCCTGCTGCACTCGCTGAAAAAGGCGCTCGCCGACACCAAGGCCGGCATGGCCTCCGCCGAATCCGCGCCAGCGCACGTCGATCCCGAGACCGGTGAAGTACTGGCGCCGCTGGCCGGCCAGTCGCCGGTGCTCCGGCCGCAGACCTACGCCGACTTCGCCGCACGCGGCGCGTACAGCCAGCAGCCGATGCCCCTGCCGATGGCGAACGAGCCACTGGCGCTGTACGAGAAGATGTTCGGCGATCTGCGCGATGCTGGCAGCGGCTCGCCGCAGTCCAGCGACGAACTCGCCCAGGTCGACACGCCTTTCGCGTTCCAGTCCGTGGCGACCCCGCGTGCACCGAATTCGGCCACGCCCTTCCCCGCGCATAACGACGCCGGCATTCCGCCGCTCGGCTTTGCGCTGGCGCAACTGCACGGCGTCTACGTGCTGTCGCAGACCGCCGACGGGCTGATCGTCGTCGACATGCACGCAGCGCACGAACGCGTCGTCTACGAAAAGCTCAAGACCGCGCTCGATCTGGAAAAGCTGCCGACCCAGCCGCTGCTGATCCCGCACGTGTTCCCGGCCGACCGGCTCGACGTCGCCACGGTCGAGGACCATGGCGAAGCGCTGGCCCAGCTCGGTTTCGATCTGTCGGTGCAGTCGCCGACGCATCTGGCAATCCGCGGCGTGCCGCTGCTGCTCAAGGACGCCGACGCGGTCGAACTGGCGAAATCGGTGCTGACCGACATCCGCGACGTCGGCGCCAGCCAGGTGCTCACCGGCCGGCGCAACGAGATCCTCGCGACGATGGCCTGCCACGGCTCGGTGCGCGCCAATCGGGCGCTGACGATTCCAGAGATGAACGCGCTGCTGCGCGAGATGGAAGTCACCGAGCGCAGCGGCCAGTGCAACCACGGCCGGCCGACGTGGTTCCGGCTGACGATGAACGACCTCGACAAGCTGTTCATGCGCGGCCAGTGATGGGCAGCGTGATCGCAGTCAAGCTGTTCGCCGGTCCGGTGGTCATCGGGCTGGCCAGCCTTGCCGGCAAGCGCTGGGGGCCGGCCGCCGCCGGCCTGCTCGGCGGCCTGCCGCTGATCGCCGCCTGCGTGATCACCGCGCTGTGGCTCGAACACGGTCAGGACTACGCCCTCGCCGCCGCCAGCGCCGCGCCGGCCGGGCTGTGGGCCAACATCGTCTACATGCTCGCACTCGGCCATGCCAGCCGGCGCTTCGGCTGGCCGGGCATGCTCGCCTGCGGCTGGATCGCCTATCTGATCACCGCGCTCGCACTGGCGTGGAGCGGGCTCGCGCACAGCCTGCCACTCGGCATCGCCGCGCTCGCCGGGCTGCTGATTGCGGCCGGCGTGCTGCTGCCGAAACCGTCGGCGCCGCCGCGCATCGTGCCGATGCCGAAAGCCGAACTCGCCACCCGGATGGCCGCCGCCTTCGTGCTGGTCGCCAGCCTGACCGCCATGACCTTGCCGCTGGGCCCGGCGCTGACCGGCGTGCTGTCGGCCGGTCCGGTCGCCGCCACGGTCATCCCCGCCTTCACGCTCGCCAACGCCGGTCGCGACGCCGTACTGGTGCAGCTGCGCGGCTTCCTCATCGGCCTCGTCGGTACCGGTGCGAGCCTGCTGTGCCTGGCGCCGCTCGCCCGCCACCTGGGCGGCTGGGCCGCGCTACCGGTCGCGGCGATCGCGCTCGGCGCCGGCTATGCCGCCAACCTGCTGATGCAAAGACTACAACGATGACGCCTGCAATTTTCCTGATGGGCCCGACCGCGTCGGGCAAGACCGCCAGTGCGATTGTGCTGGTCGAGGCCGGGCTGCCGGTCGAACTGATTTCGGTCGATTCGGCACTGGTGTTCCGCGACATGGACGTCGGCACCGCCAAGCCGGACGCCGCCGAGCTCGCCCGGGCTCCGCACCACCTGATCGACATCATCAGCCCCGAGCAGTCGTACTCGGCCGCGCAGTTCCGCAGCGACGCACTGGCACTGATGGCCGACATCTCGGCGCGTGGCAAGGTGCCGGTGCTGGTCGGCGGCACGATGATGTATTACAACGCGCTGCAGTACGGCCTGCACGATCTGCCGCAGGCCGATGCCGCGCTGCGCTTGCAGATCGAGGCTGACGCCGCAGCAATCGGCTGGCCCGGCATGCACGCGCGCCTCGCCAGCCTCGATCCGGTCACCGCCGCACGACTGGCGCCGAACGACTCGCAACGGGTCGGACGGGCGCTGGAGATCTGCATCCTTTCCGGCAAACCGATGAGCGAACTGCTCGCCGCGCCGACCGCCGAACCACTGCCGTACGCGCTGCACAAGTTCGCACTGGTGCCGGGCGACCGTGCCTGGCTGCACGAGCGGATCGCGCTGCGCTTCGACCTGATGCTCAAGGGCGGACTGCTCGATGAAGTGACGATGCTGCGGCAGAAGTACACGCTGTCGCTCGATCTGCCGAGCATGCGTTGCGTCGGCTACCGTCAGGCATGGGAACACCTCGACGGCGACTACGGCGCACAGGCGCTGCGCGACAAGGGCATCGCCGCGACCCGTCAGCTCGCCAAACGCCAGCTGACCTGGCTGCGCGGCATGGACGACGTGACGACGATCGACTGCCAGCAGCCGGACCTCGCCGGGACCGTGCTGCGCCATATCGCCGAAAGGATCTGACACCGATGAGCGACCTCCCGCCCGCTTCCGCCCTCGGCGCCCACCTCGCCGATTACGAACAGACGCGGGACTGGGCGATCGCCTCGCTGTTCCGCTCGTTCGAAACCTTCAGCGAAGGCACGGTCATCGTCGATGCCGATACCCGCGTGGTATGGATCAACGCCCGCTATGCCGACCGTTTCGGCTTCAAGAATCCGGCCGACGCGCTCGGCCGGCCGGTCGAAGAGGTGATTCCGTCGAGCCTGCTGCGCGAGGTCGTCCGCACCGGCAAGCCGATGCTGCTCGACCTGATGCCGACGCGTGGCGGTTCGCTCGTCGTCACCCGGCTGCCGCTGCGCGACGAGGCCGGCCTCATCGTCGGCGCGATCGGCTTCGCGCTGTACGACGAGGTCCGCTCGCTGTCGCCGCTGATCGCCAAGGTCGGCCGGCTGAACGACGAACTCGCCGCGGCACGCGAATCGCTGGCGCAGGCACGCCGGGCCAAGTACTCGTTCGACAACTTCGTCGGCAGCGCGCCGGCCAGCGAAGAGGTCAAGCGCCAGGCGCAGCGCGCGGCGACGATGGATTCGCCGGTGCTGCTGCTCGGCGAAACCGGTACCGGCAAGGAAGTGCTCGCGCACGCGATCCACAGCGCCTCGCGCCGCGCCAGCAAGCCGCTGGTGACACTGAACATGGCGGCGATCCCCGAATCACTGCTCGAAGCCGAGCTGTTCGGCGCGGCCGCTGGCGCCTACACCGGCGCCGACCGCAAGGGCCGGGTCGGCAAGTTCCAGCTCGCCGACGGCGGCACGCTCTTCCTCGACGAAATCGGCGACCTGCCGCTGGCGCTGCAGGCCAAGCTGCTGCGCGTACTGCAGGACAAGGAATTCGAAGCCCTCGGCTCGAATCAGGTGATCCGCTCGGACGTGCGCATCATCGCCGCGACGTCGGCCCGGCTGTTGCAGCAGGTCGAGACCGGCGCCTTCCGCGCCGACCTGTTCTACCGGCTCAACGTGCTGTCGATCCAGCTGCCACCACTGCGCGAACGCAGCTCGGACATCGCCGCGCTGTGCGCAACGGTCTTCGCCGAACTCGCGGCGACCGAAGGCGGTGCGGTACGCCGGATCGATGCCGGCGGCATCGCCTTGCTGCAGGGCTACGACTGGCCAGGCAACGTGCGCGAGCTGCGCAACGTGCTCGAACGCGCGACCATGCTCAGCGACCACCCAGTGCTCGGCGCCGCCGAGCTGCTGCCGCTGCTCCGCCCCGGCCTGCCGTCACCCCAGCGGGCGACCGCCCCGAACTATACCGACGCCATGGCCAGCTTCGAAAAACAGCTGCTCGAAGACGCGCTGGCCGCGTGCAACGGGCGCGTCATCGACGCCGCTGCCCGGCTCGGCATCGGCCGCGCCACCTTCTACAAGAAGATGGTACTGCACGGCCTGCGCGTCTCAGCGAACCAGGAAGGCAGGCCCCTGCAGGGGGCGTAGGGGTCGTAGGACTGAAGTACTGCAGCCCCCGGCGCGCCTGCGTCACGGGCTTTGAACCGGATTGCCGGGCGGCAATCCGCCCCAGCATGAAAAACGGCGGCCTGTGCCGTCGTTTTTCATGCCGTCGGGTTCTTCATTTCCCGGATCTTGTAGTACTCCGCAATCGACATGTCCGTCTGCATGGTTCCGCCTGACATGGAAAAATGTCCGAAAGAATCATGAATGTATGTTTCGAACATCTTCTCGACAACCGGGTTGACGCTGCCCCTCTTCGGATTCACGCCGGTCCGCCCTTCCGGTGTTCGCGCGGAGTACCGGAGAATGTGTCTGACCGTCAGAAGACCGTCCTTTTCATCCCTCGACATGGCGCTCGCCCGCTTTGATGTCGCATCCTCCAGCGCCAGACCGGAATCGATCCAGGCCCACATCTGTTTCATGTGTGCTTCGAAATGCTGCCTGACCGACCCGCTCGGTTTTGCAACCGCCATGTACTGGTTGAATGTCGTTCTGGCATCTTCCGGCACCGAAAATGACGGTGCGAATTTTTCCTTCCATTTGCGATCCGCCTTCATTTCGCCGACGGACTTGAATTTCAGCCCCGCCGCCCTCGCCTCGTCGTGCATTTGCAGCAGTGCGAGTCTGGCCAGGTGGTTTTTCCGGCCCTGCTCGATGACCTTGTACCCCCCGCCGATATCCGCATGCATGCCCGGATAGACGATGGTCCGCTGGCCGCCATTGGTCAGCGTCAAGGGAAAGGCATGCCGGAGTTCGTTTGCCGCAACGATATGCGTGCATTTTTCGACATACGCGGGAATGGTCGTTTTGATCAATTCCGGCATCTTGTTGTCCGCCGCCATACCGACGGATTCGACCGTATCGAAGATCCCCAGGAATTTCACATTCAGCGGAATGCCGTCATAGCTCAGCTTCCCGCCCCTGTTCTGGACTTTGCTGTGCGCGGCAACCCAGTGCATGAATGCACGCGCTTCGGTAGCGCCCCGCGAAAATCCGAACGCGGTCAGGTTGATTTCATCCACCCGCCTTTTCAGCTGCCAGTTCTGAATGGCCACGTCAAAGTCGAACAGGGCCTTTTCAAGCCTTTCCGTAATGCCGTTTGCAAAGCCGAGTCCCAGGCTGCTGTTTCCGCTTTCCTTGTACCCGATATCCTCTACTTCAACAGGACCGACGCGTGGGTTGTGGATGGTCCTTTTCTCGTAACGTTGCGAAAATTCGAACGGCGTGCCCAGACCTTCATAATAAAACGACGTAATGCCGTTGGCCGGATCATTGACGTGCGCGTCAAACAAGGCTGCCACGTTGGAATGACTGTTTGGAAAGTCGTTCCATTTGTTGTTGCCGGTTCCGTCGAAAAAGAAACTCAACCACAGCTTGACATGACAAGTGGGGCAGGCAGGCCCTGCACCTTTCTTTTTTCCGGCAATGGCTTGCGCACGCGCGACCATGTTTTCTACCGACCTGACTTTCGGCTTGATTGCATCCATGACTTCTCACCGTCCCGAAACAACAGGCCCGTTGTCCATGACATCGCTGAATGGCACTTCCTGTTTCAACTTGTACTTTTTCATCTGCCGCTCGATCAGGTCCCGGCGCGGAAAGGCATGAATAGGCGAAATTTCCGCAACCACCTCGTTTTTGGGCAGGAAGTGAAGCGTCAGATAACCGGGCATCGCCGGCCATGGATTCTGCTCGACCGACGCCTTGATCAGAACCTGCTTCTTGCCCGCGTACTCAACAAGCAGATCCAGTTCCTTTGCACCGCTCTTGACACTCAAACAGCAAATGATGCCAGTCCCGGTCACGCCCCCCAGTTTCGTTCCGTCCAAACCGATCATGCCGCCTTCGCCATTGCCGGTTTTTACGGACATGATGTCCTCGCTGGAATAGTTGTACACCTGAAGCGACATGCGACTGAGCTTTGCCGACTCCGCCCCGCAGGCGGAAAGTGAAAGCGCGAACAAAATACCGACCATCTTCATCATGAAACAATCCCTCGTACCCGATTCAGGCATTGACGTCGAATCCGACTTCGCCTTCAAAAGACTCCCACTCTTCCGCAGTGACTTTTCCGACCTCGACGGAAAAACGCCTGCCGTCGCGTCGGACGGACTGCAAGATCCGGCTGAATGGTTTTACGTTCTCGAATCCCGCCGGGAGCTGCAGACCCAGGACGCAAAAGAGCGAAACATCATCGTCAAGGTCGATGCCATGCGATCTGGCCACTTCGATTCTTGAACGAAGATCGGTGATGACCTGACACGGATCCTTGCCGAGCAGAATGGCCGAATCGACCTCATCGACTTCGGCCTTTATCGAATAAGGCAATAGCCGCTCGTTCAGCGCGTCGAATTGAGTTTTGGCCAGCACCAGCTCGCCACTCAACGGGTCGGTGTTTCTGGAAAAAACACCAAATCCACCACAAGCGCATGGCACTGCCCAGCTGGACGCACCGCCCAGCATGATCGCGATTTGCCTTGCATTCAGCAGCCCGCCCAGCTCCCGCAGCACGATCGCATCCTGAAAGCGAAACAGCGACCGCCCGCCGTCAGGCAGAACGATTTCCCGCAATTTCAGCAGGTGCGCGCTCAGCGAAGGCAGGGAATCCCGCGCGAGCAAATAGCTGACGGCCTGTCGCGGCAGAGCCAAAGGCGTGTCCCCGATCAGTTCCGGCACGTCGGCAACGCGAATCAGGCGGGGACCGAGACGTTTCCACTCGTCGCCTTCAAAATCGTCGTACAGCCCCGTCCAGACGCTGCCTTGGCAGATGTCGTCCAGACGCCTGTTTTCCTCATCGGTCGTGCACCTTGCGGTATCCACCAGAAGATACAGCGACAGCGGTTTGTCGTCCGCCTCCTCCTGCCCCAGTGCCTTTGGAAGCCAGACACGGAAATCGTCATCCGAAGCCAGCTCGGTGAATTCGTTCGAATCTCTGATCATTTCATTTTCACAAAAGCGCTACCCTGCTTTGCGGCCGCAGCGGCGCAAGGAAGGTTCTTGTTGGTACTGGTCCACGACGGTAAGGAATATGTGAAGCTGGCAGGCCCACTGAAGCTGTGATCCGCCCCCTTCACATCCACCTTCCCCGGACAATGGATCTCGATGTTCCCGCCCTTGAGCCGGATGTAGCCGCCGCCTGCCGTCAGCAGGATTTCCTCGCCGGCGATCACGT
>NZ_JAESND010000017.1 GCF_016865585.1 Jeongeupia naejangsanensis
GCGATCCCGGGCCAGAGATTTGAGATGGGGAAGGTCCAAACGGGTTTTTTGGGCGTAACCGGGCCTGCCGGCCTCGATCGAGGTCGTTGTCATGATGGGAATCCTGAAGAACTTAGAAGCGGGAAGGACGGGACGAACGCGCACCGGCGCGTTGCGGTCGGCTCGGGCGGGCCTGTTTCAGGCCGGCCAGCGCAGCGGCAATCCGGTCACGGGTGGCGCGGTTCAGTAGCGCGGTGTTGCGGGTCGGTTTACGCATGCAATGGCTCCCGAGCCGCAAGCGCCGCACGCTGGCAATCCACATCGTTGTGCAGTCCTTGCAACTGGAAGCGGGCATTGCGGGCAAGGGTGCGCATGTGCCGGCCAGCATGATCGGGAATGGCTTCGAGCGCATGCAACAGACCGATCGCCTCGTCGAGCGTGCCCAGGGTCAGATCGGTCAGTTCCGTCAGTGCGGCAAACGAACGGGTCTCAAGCATGCCGGACCTCCGCCATCCCGACCGTACCCAGCAGACCGTCGACCTCGGCATGCATCAGCTGCAGCTCGCAGCGTGCCGAACGCGCGATGCTGCGCATGTGCCGGCCGGCGTCATCGGGCAGTGCTTCGAGGGCCAGCAACAGCCCGACCAACTGATCCATCGTCTCTCGCGCCAGCTCGGACACGTTGGCGAACTCGCGCAATTGCGCCAGTGGCGAAGTGCTCTTCGGCTCAGTCATGGGCACCTCCGCGATGGGCGATGCCAAAGCAAATCAGGCCGGCGGCAAAGGCAAGCAAAGCCAGCGCGGGGCTATGTGCGTAAACAAGGATCGCGGTGAGCGCGGTAAAGGCGTGCGTGGTGAACGCACGAAGGGCGGATGAGGCCATCGGGCAAGGCTCCTTGATGATTTGAAGCCTGCCGTTCGAGACCAATCGAAGGAGGCAGGCCAGTAGCAGGGTTGGTCTACCGGCATCAAGGAAACCGGCGCGTGCAAGCACGCCCCCACTACGGCCCGCCATAAACTGGACGTACCTATAGCGGTATACAGACGTAAAAAATCCGCCGAGATTCCGGCGGTTGTCCGCCTTGATGTTCGGGAGACCAATCCCGGTCGCGCTACTGAACGCGACCCGATTATTCTGCGCTGAGACCGCGGCCCCGGCAAGAGTCGTGCGATGGGTAATTCGTCGACTGTGCATCTCATTCACCGCCCAGTCGGGCCGGGCTTCTTGCGCAGTGAGCCGGGTATCAAACCGGTCAGAAAACGCACCTGTCAGCTTTGGGTGCCGCCAAGTGATGCCGTTGTTGCTGCATTTCTTCTTGATCATATACCCGGAATTGCGGGTGTTTGAGGCCATGGCTTCCAGCGGATTTTCAGCACTGATCAGGGCATTGATGCACCCGAAACTCTCCCTAAGGTCCGCCATAAACTGGACGCACCTGTAGCGGTGTACGGACGCAAAAAAAGTGCTAGGGCGGCGGGTGCCCGCCGTCAAAACCAAACTCCCAAACCTGGTCGCTGGATTGGCCATGGTGAGACCAGGGCCACGCGATGCAGTTAGATGGGGAAGGTTCATTGCGTACCCTCCGTGGGCCTCCATTCCGGTGAACCCAGCGAGTAGCGGGCGACGTTGCGGCGGATACGACCTCGAAACTCCACCTCGGGCAGAATGTGTGTGATCACATTGAAGCCGAAACTACGCAGATCGTGGATGCGAGCGTTGTATTGGGGGATCGCGTATTTGCTCGGCAACTCCAGCGACAGAATCGACCCGCTTGTGCGCAGCAGTTCCAACACCTCGGCGCACTGGCCAGTGACAATCGGCTGTGTAGAGTGGGCGGTGATTCTTGTTCTGCTGCATTGGGAAGCAGGGAGGCGGTTTTTCTTTTTCATGATCGTCCCCTATGCAGCCTGCCGGCTGGCTTCGATTCGGCCGGAGATCCAGTCTTGAACCTCACTTTCTAGCCAGCCGACCGAATTGCCACCGAGGCGGATCGGATGCGGAAACGTTGGATCGAAGTAGGGGCTTTTCGGGTTGATGCGGTCATAGATGGCCGAACGGCTCAGACCGGTTGTGGTTTCGACGGCAGGGCGTCGGAGAATGGCTTGCACCATGTTTTAGGCTCCAAAGGATTAGGAACTTCCGGCCAGGAATGGGCTGGAACATGGTGACAATGTTGGAGTAGCGGCGGCACTGGTTGGCCGAACGAATTTTGCACAAACCGAACGAAATCCGTCAGGTGCTCATTCGGTTTTGGTTCTAATAAAAATGCGGGTTACAGCCGGTAGCACTGCTGTCGCGCGCTACTATTCTTCGTAGTTTCTTCGGATTTCTCAGTATTCTTGCGGGTTTAGGCTTATTTCGGGCCTCGAATGAAGCATGCAAGTGGTCGTTCGGTTTTGCTCTAGATAAATAAAGGGTTTGCTGGGCGGTTTACGTCTCAGCTGTGTCGTAAGTGGCCGTAGATGGTCGTTAATGGCCGTGCATGGCCGCCACAGGACGCCACACCCAAGCCACACCCAAGCCACACCCAAAGTCGCAGCACGGAAGATTGAAAAACAAAAAACGGCCCGCGATGGGCCGTCTTTCTGCAAGATTACATGGATAATTTGTCACTCAAGCACTGATTCAGCTTCCTTGAGCCATTTCCGCAGCGTGTCGCCATCGATACTCAGCCCCAGTTTTTGAATGTCGGCGAGCATTTCGGATAGCGATGTATTTCGTGAGCCCGCTTTGTATCTGTACCCACCGGCAGCCAAACCAATAACGATTTTGTAGAGGCTTTTTCGCTCGGACTCGCGCAATTCGCTGTGCCCTTCTGCGCTTGTCTTGCCAGGCTCCTCTGCGTCGAATAGTTCGTCAAACGCGGTGCAAACCATACCCGGCAAGGCAACACCTTTCTCGCACGCAATGTCGTAGAACCACGTCGGATGGGCGTTCCCAGGCATTCGATTGCTCCAGGTGTCAGCCCATTTATAACGAGAGAAAATTTGGTACAGGGCGGCCGGAGCAGCAAATTCAGGGGGTAGCTCATGCAGAGGGGATGTGATCTTAATGCCGCTCCCTGTCATCGAGTCCGGGTGCAGTCCGGAAAGGATGAGCACGGCTTCTCGTGGCTTCCACGTGTCGAACTTCATCCAGTGCTGTAGCGTGGTCTGATCTAAATCCATAACGCCCCCGTTGTCGGCGCTATTCCTTGTGAATGTCGCCGCGCCAGCGGGGCAAGGGTTCCCCGTTTTCGATTGGCCGATCTAGGCGCGGCAAACTCGGTTAGAACATTCGTTCTGGACGGCATTATATGCGCTTGGCGCACACTGGAAAGCGTTATGCCAGCGTGCGGAATGTTGTGGTAATCACGTTTTGCTCCTTCATTGCGGATTCTGACGGACACGATCACTTGTTCTGATGACTTGTGGTCACCTCGCTACTGGCTCAGGCGCAGGCTACGGGTGGCAAGATCAGTAACGATTTGTCTGCAACTCGGCCAAAGCGGCTGGCCCAAGCAGCATCTGAGTAAGTTAGCCCGCTAGAGGCAGGGATCGGAAGTAAGTCGACGTCCACTCTGAGTGAGTAGCTCAGCTACCGTCCAGAGCGAAGATCAAGGGCGTCAACCTCTTCAAGCATTTGAACTACAGACTCCACGAGCTCTGCATCGAAATCATCTCGATCCGCTTCTTCGTGCGTGCCTTTGTTCAGGTAGGTCCAGACCAAATTGGCGGCAGGGATGCCCAGGATTCGTCCGTAGGCGACCTGCAGCGCAGGCTTGTTGGGATGGTTGAAAGCCACCGCTTCCTCGAGACGTTTGCGCAGCGCCTCGCATAAGTTGCGCAAACTTGGAATCGCGCCAACACCTGCAAGCTGCAGGCTCAATACGCCGAGGTCGTGGCTCGCCAACCAGCGCCACACTTTCTCAGAGAGCATTTCGAGGCCTTGGCGACATGCGGCGAGAGCCTCGCGGTGATCGAGATTTTCTTTTGAGGCGCGGGCCTTAGCCACATAGTTTTTGATCGAGACGTTACCCGTTACGCGTGGCTGGTAGTTGCCCGTGTGGTTGCGGAACAGGTAGACCTGGCAATCGGCCCGGCGTTGGGCAGGCATGTGCTGCTGAATATCTTTGATGAACTCGTTGCTGTGGCAAGTGACGATGAGTTGGGTGTCGGCGAAATGGTCGCTCTCGAAGATCGTCTCGCGAATGCCGCCCCGGTGGTCATGGTCTATGGCATTGATGGCGTCATCGAACACGATCAAGGGGCTTTGGATGCTCTGGGCTTTCGCCAACAGAATCGCCAAGCCCAGACAGCGAACATGCCCCTCGCTGAGGATGCGCAGCGCGTCCACCCGTACGCCAGGGTTTCCTCGGAACTCAATTTCAATTTTCTGCTCGCCATTCAAGGGCAGGTGTAGTGCTGCAAGCTTGTCTGGGTCTAAATCGTTGCGATTGAACTCGTTATAGAGAGTCATGGCCGCGTCGTTGAGGCCTCCCATCAACGCACCAGGAAGCTGGTCTCGGTAGGCCCGCAGTAAAGCCAGAAAGCGGTCGTACGCCGCTTTGATTGGAATGTCGCGGGCGATGTCATCTGTCTCCTGAGCCACGTCGCTGATGAGTTGCGCGTTGATCTCGTCGAAAGCTGCAATTCTGGTCTTGGCGGCTGTCACGTCGTCAATGAGCTGTCTGCGCTTCAAATCCTGCGCTTGCATGGACAGTTGGCGCGCGACGAGAGTGGCGCGCTCGGTGACGTGGCTCTGCCGTTCTCGCAGGGCCAGTACCGAGGCGGCGTCCTGAGCCGCAATACGGTCGACCACAGCCAAGATCGCCTCAATCGTCACAACATCGGCCGCTGCATCTTGCTGCGGAGGAAGGGCAGGATGGACCACGGCCCACCACTCGCCAGCAGGCTCGTCCGGGAGGCTTGCGAGGAACTGCCCTACTGGCGTCCCCTGTTCCTCACAGGCCTCCATGAACGACACCACGAGGCCAAGCTGGCGACGGAGCTCCCGCGAGGCGTTGGAGACCGCGCTTTGCACAGTCTTGTGCCGTTCTTGTAGCTCGCCAAGCTCTTTCAAATCGGCCAAGCCCGCCTGGGCTTTATCAAATGGGTTTGATGTCGTGTCGGCTAACGGAGTATTGCAGGCCGGGCAATGTTCCCCCTGTGTGGCTTGAAGCGCTAGGACGGCAGTGTAAAGCTCTTTGAAAGACACTTGGTTGCTATAAGCGGTGAGCTTGGCGGCGATGCTTACCAGCTCTTTGTGGGCTGCGTCCAGCATCTCGAAGGCGCATATTAGCCCCTCGCGTGAGACGCCAATGGCTGTTGGCGGAACTGCGGCGAGAATGTCATCCAGCTCTTGCAAGCGGCCAGGAGCTTCGAGCGTGCCGATGTGCTCCTTAAGGCCGACATAGGTCATGTTGGGCGAATGCGCGAGTGCCAGCGCTATCTCTTCGGCCGCCAAGTCCTCAAGCGACCTCTCTTCTCCAGCGACCGTCGTTTGGTCGGCTATCAACGTATTGCGCCTGCCGTTCAGGATGAGCTGCTTGGTCGGAATCAGGACGAGCTGCTGGTCAATTGACTCATTGAAGTGGCCAACGAACTCGTTGAACTTGTCCATGCCGAACAGCGTGGCGATCAGCTCGGTTCGTTGGGCCGCGGGTCTCGCTGCGATTCTCGAGAATGCGTCGATGCGGTTCTTTTCGATGAAACAAAAGCGAAAGGTGTCGGGATTGGCTATGACCGCGACCTCCCGGTCCTGGTGGTCGTTTGCTCGGAGGACTGGCGCCTCAAAGCGACCTGCGTGCAGATTGGCTAGGTAAGTACGCCCTTCAATGCGCTTGGTATCGGCTTCCTCGACCGTGCCAAGCAGCCCGTACTCTAGCCCCTCGCAGAAGCTGGTCTTGCCACTGCCGTTAGGGCCGTAGAAGAGGATGACACGCTTTTGCAGATCGAAAGGTTCCGGCGTCCGAAAGCCTCGAAAGGGGCCAATGGTCACATCTCGAAGCCGCTTCCAGGGCCAAGTGCCGTCCACTGCCACTGCCTGGATGTCAGGCGGCCCGTCGGGGGTCTGGGCCAACGCCCTGCGAATCTGATCGACTAGGTAAACGGACCGCTGACTGCGTTGGCGCGAGGTAAGCTCCAGCGCATCGAAGTTTGCCAACGCAAGATTCGCCATCCGCCTCACACTAGCCGGTGCCTGGCTTGCCGGCTCATGAAGCCACGTTACGAATCGCTCAAAGTCTCGCTTGGAAGATGCCATATCGCTCCCTGAACGTTCTTGTTGTCGGCAAACCGAGCGGGCTTCGCTGGGCGCTCAGTCACTTGCGTACAGGCGGCGCTTTTGACTGCCTCTCTCACCTAGCCTTGCCGTTTGCCTCTTCATCATCGTCAAATTCGGTGTCCAGTGCATAGTCGGCCAGCCTCCGCCTCTCGAGATAGGCATTGGGTGGGATGGGCAGAGGACGACGCACCCGCTTAACTTGTTTCGCTGCGGTGCTCAGTGGGTGATGCTGGAAGTGTTGGCGGAACGCGTTTTTGAGCGCCAGGTTATTTGTTGCGGAGACCATTTGTGCAACCTCCGCACCCTCGACCAATTTCAGGCCGTACTTGCGCACGCGCGCAGCCTCGTCCGTGACCAGGCCTCGGGCATACTCGGACAGCACGCCAGAAGTCCAAAATTCGAACTCGTGCCGGCACTTTCTCCAATCCCTGTCTGCTTCGGCAGCACTTCGAATCACCGGAATGCGGTCGCGTAGCCAACGTTCGACCATTTCGTCAGGCACGGTGCCGCCAGGCTTGTAGCCCTTGCACTCAATGAACCGGACAGACTGGTCAAAGTGGTGGGCGAGCACGTCGATTTCGGCTGTGCGCCCTTTGTCATCCTTGACGATCTCATTGAGGCGTATGGACGTATGGGCAGCGCCCAGACGAACAACGTCGGCAACCAGGTATTCGAAGAGCGCGCCGCGCAGATTTGTTGCTGCTCCCTCGATATGACGGAGCTTATTGAAGACGGCCGTGACCATCTCAAGTGTGTTTTCGTTAACGAACGCGCTGTTGAGCACATCGGTCAACTCTCGAAGGGCCTTGGCCACGTCCTGACCGAAGAGGTGTGTCGTCGTGGCTGGAATGACTCCGTTCTCTTTGGCGAGAGCGAATGCCTCGGCCGAGAAGCCGTCGGCGACGAACATCTGCAGGCACCTCCCCACCTTCGCAAGGCTACGTAGCGTCACGCATTTGTGGATGAACGGTTGCAGCTGGTAGGCCTCTACATTGACGCCCAGAAGCGTGTCGCAAACTAGATAGCCTTGCTTCACGCTGCTTGCCACCTTGTCCCACTGCGTCAGAGGCGCAAGGTAGGACGGCCCAGCTAGGTCCCAGTTGAAGGTACCGACCCTTGGCTGCTCCTCGCCTTCATCGCGGAGGGCGACCTTGTTGTAGCTTACGACCCCGAGATTGCGTGCCCAGTCCTTGATAGCGTTGAGTAGCACGGCCTCGGTGCTTATGCGCGCCCGCATGCGGCTGAGCTCCCACGACGGAGCGTCCACGGTCTGCGCTAACTCCACGCACTCGCCAACTCCGGGAGTGTCAAACACCTTCACGAGCTCGGCAGCTCGCAGGCGGTCCAAAACACCTCGTGCCGCAATGTGCCCCTTTTGAGCAACCGGTGCGCCGCATGCGATCAGGAAGTGGGGCACCGGCATCAGGCCGCCACGTGCCATCAGCGCGGCAAGGCCGCCGCCATAGGAGACACTATGCTCGAGCAGGCGCTTGATTAGGGCCGTCCAGAAGTGGGGCGAGGCATACTCGCTCTGCAGGTAGACGAAGCGAACCCCCCGAGGGAACACTACGTGAGCAAGCTTTTTGATGGCGGTCGAGCGAGAAACTCGTTGACGGGCAGTCGCCGGCGTCAGTCCGTAGTCCCGCACGAGAGCTGCGACAAGTTCCGTGCTGAGGCACGGCCCGAGCATGTTCAGGGTGGTTGCGACGACGTCAGGCATAGATCATGGGGCTAGATGTCACACTACGCTATTTATAACACGTTAATACGTGGGTTGCCGTCACAGCTTCGGTAGAGGAGAAGGGGCTTGATATCACTAGGCTTGGCGGGCATCCATCGCACCTCAGTTCATCTACCCTGTCACAGTGGTGAAAATTCTCCCTTGAGAAATTTTCAGACAGTGGGGCCACTGACCTATGTCGGCTGACTTTGTCGGGCTGGAACCGTCGATGCTTTTCCGCAACTATGCTCTTGCACGAAATGCGGTTTTGGCGCGGATACGGACCCTAGCCAGGATCACCCAAGCCCTAGGACGTCTTCCTTCACACAAACGGCCCCCTTGCGTCGAACGTTGAATGGCCTCTGTACGCCTCTGGATTCGACTGCGCGAGAGGCTGCTACCGCTACTCTGCGGTTGTTCATGAAACGCAGAGTCGCCATCCGCTCAGGCCGAGTACTTGCCATCTGGTGGAGCCAGCTAGGATGTCCGCGATGGGTCGAAAGCGATCCATCTGGCCAGCGTCTTTGGGCATTTTTCGCATAAATGGTATTAAAGCTCTCCCGAGGCGCGCTTCTCGTTCGGGCAGGGGAGGTAACCCTCGCGCGCATTTTTTGCCGAGCAGATTGAAAATGCATAGAGCATGGGTTGAGAAATTTAGAGAGTTGCAGCGGCAGTGTTACCTCAAGCGTGTGACACCTGTGACACCCCCCGACGCTCTGATGTCACAAGAAAATCTTTTATAAATCAACGGTGTGACACCTGTGACACTTGTGACACCGCAAAATCGCCGGAGGCCGAACCCAGAAAAAGGTCTGACGATGAAGTGGTAATAAAGCTCTGCGACTTTTTCGGAAGTGCGGTGGTCTGATTTTCGCATTGGTATTACCGCAATCGTTTTAGGATGAGCCTACGTCCTGTAGAGGAGGAGCTGGCATCTGCCCACCCATAATCAGGCCTGTTTTCGGAATGTCGCAGCGATGATGGTTTGCTCGTTCATGGTGTTATCCAGAAAATCCGCCCACGCTTGTAGCATGGCTAGGCGCTGGGTCTTGTACTGCGCATGGGCGTAGACGCCGGCAATTCCCGGGATGGCGTGGCTCAATGCGGCCTCGACTACTTCAGGCATATGGCCCTGTTCGCGAAGCTGAGTGCTGGCGGTGTGGCGATGGTCGTGGATCACGTAATCGTCGATTTTTGCGGACGTGATGGCGGCTGCATGCGCGCCATCTAGATTGTTGCCGTTCATGGCCCGCTTAGGGTTGGTTGGCATAGGCATCACCCATTCGCTGCCGTGGCCCAGCCTTTGCAACTCCACTAGCATCTCGATGGCTTGGCGTGGCAGAAATACACGATGCTCCTTGCCGGCCTTCATCCGGCTGGCAGGAATCAGCCATTCGCCTGCGTCGAAATCAAATTCTTGCCAGCTAGCGCCGCACAGCTCGTTTTTGCGCAAGGCCAGCATCAGCAGCAGGTGCAGCGCCAGCTTGTAGCCCCGGTAGCAATCCGCTTGATACAACCCGATCAGATAGCGGCGAATCTCTGGTGTGGTCAGCCAGCGGTTGCGTTTGCCCTTGCTGCCAATGCGCGCCGCCTTGATCTGCTGGGCCGGATTGGTGGCACACCAGTCATGCTCCTGCGCGTAGCTGAAAACCCGCGTTGCCCAGCCGTGGGCATGCAACGCAGCCTGAACGCCGCGTCGTTCGCGTATGTCGTAAAACAGCTCGCGCAGCATCGGGGCATCAATGTCGTCCAGCGGCAAATCGGCCAATTTGGGTAGCAGGTGAGTCCGTACCGGTGCAAAGCCCTTGTCCGGGTTTTTCCAAGCCTGATCCACCCAGCCTGTCTTGTACCGTTCGGCAGCTTCGGTAAAGGTCATCCGCAGAGCTTGGACGGCAGCTTCTTGCTCGTGCGCTAGCTCGGCTTCTGCCTCCTCAAGGCTCTTTCCTTTGATCAACAATGCCCGAGCTTGGTCGTGAGCCAGCAGATCGCCAGGCTTCTGTCCCCTCTCGGCAAGACGGCGTGCCGCTGCCAGCAGCTTGCGGGCCTCGGCTAGCGAGATGGCGGGGTACTTGCCCAGCCCCGGCTTGTGACGCTTGCCATTGACTACGAAATCGCACTTCCACGACCTGCCTCCGGTAGCGCGAACCAGCAGGTACAGACCGTCCGCGTCGGCAAGGCTGTAATCGCTAGCCTTAGGTTTTGCCTTCTGACATTGCAGTTCGGTTAGCGCCATGAGTCCCCCCGTTTTTGCTTGGTTGTCGGGTCGATTCTAGACCGGGGGGACTACCGAGGGGGTTTTTTCATGGCTTTGGCAGGACGTGGCTGGAATGCTATGGACGATAAAAAACCCCGCAACCGAATAACGGTGCGGGGTTTGGGCTGTATCTCGGATGCGCCCGGATCGCTCTGGACGCTTCGAAAGATTACAGCGAGTAGTACATGTCGAACTCAACCGGGTGCACGTTCATGCGGGTGCGGTTGACGTCCTGCATCTTCAGTTCGATGTACGAATCGATCCACTCGTCGGTGAACACGCCGCCGCGGGTCAGGAACTCGCGGTCACCGTCCAGTGCTGCCAGTGCTTCGTCGAGCGAGGCGCAGACGGTCGGGATCAGCTTGTCTTCTTCCGGCGGCAGATCGTACAGGTTCTTGTCGGCCGGATCGCCCGGGTGGATCTTGTTCTGGATGCCGTCGAGGCCGGCCATCAGCAGCGCGGCAAAGCACAGGTACGGGTTGGCCAACGGATCCGGGAAACGCGCTTCGATACGGCGACCCTTGTCCGAAGCCACGTGCGGGATGCGGATCGAGGCCGAACGGTTCTTGGCCGAGTAAGCCAGCTTCACCGGCGCTTCGAAGTGCGGCACCAGGCGCTTGTACGAGTTGGTACCCGGGTTGGTGATCGCGTTCAGTGCCTTGGCATGCTTGATGATGCCGCCGATGTAGAACAGCGCGGTTTCCGACAGGCCGGCGTAGCCGTTGCCCGCGAACAGGTTCTTGCCGTCTTTCCAGATCGACTGGTGAACGTGCATGCCCGAACCGTTGTCGCCAACGATCGGCTTCGGCATGAAGGTTGCGGTCTTGCCGTACTGGTTGGCAACGTTGTGCACCACGTACTTGAGGATCTGGGTCCAGTCGGCGCGCTGGGTCAGCGTGCTGAACTTGGTACCGATTTCGTTCTGGCCGGCGTTCGCTACTTCGTGGTGGAACACTTCGACCGGCACGCCCAGCTCTTCCAGTACCAGCACCATCGAAGCGCGGATGTCCTGGTGGCTGTCGACCGGCGGAACCGGGAAGTAGCCGCCCTTGAGGCGCGGACGGTGGCCGAGGTTGCCGCCTTCGAACTTCTCGCCGGTCGCCCAGGCGCCTTCTTCCGAGCCGATCTTCACGAAGCAGCCCGACAGGTCCGTGTTCCAGCGGATGTTGTCGAAGATGAAGAATTCGGGTTCCGGACCGAAGTAGGCGGTGTCGCCGATGCCGGTGGTCTTCAGATACGCTTCAGCGCGCTTGGCGAGCGAACGCGGATCGCGGTCGTAGCCCTTACCGGTGGCCGGCTCGATCACGTCGCAGGTGATGATGACGGTCGGCTCGTCGAAGAACGGGTCGATGTTGGCGGTCGACGGATCCGGCAGCAGCAGCATGTCCGAAGCCTGAATGCCCTTCCAGCCGGCGATCGACGAACCGTCGAACGCGTGGCCGTTTTCGAACCATTCTTCGTCGACGACATGCGACGGCACGGTGACGTGCTGCTCTTTACCAATGGTGTCGGTGAAACGCAGGTCGACAAAGCGAATGTCGTTGTCCTGGATCAGCTTGAGAACGTCGGCTACCGCCATCTTTACGCTCCTTAGGGTGCGAGAAGTTTGGAAATTGTGAGATGACCAATCGCGTTGCCGCGACCGGGATGGTGGTCTATTAAGCATTAACCGTGCCAACCCCGCAGAAGTGTCGAACCATTGTGCCACAATCAGGTGCGCTAATAGCAATCCCGTATTGCGCTGCCGGAATCGGCGTCAGGGCTGCCTTGTTTTGGTGCTCGTTTGTCATTGGTGCACTGATTTGGTGCCATATTGCGCCGTTGGCGCGGACGCACGAGAATTGGGCATCTGTAACGGTGACGATCCGCATGTCCGGGTCGAGGAATCCATCATGAGTGAAGCCGCCAACATCCTCGATGCCGCCCGCGATCGCGGCATTGCGCAGGGCCTGCCCTATGCCGGCGCCGTGACCCCCGCCGAGGCGCACGCGCTGCTGAGTACCTTGCCGAACGCCAGGCTGGTTGATGTTCGTACGCATGCCGAGTGGGCGTTCGTCGGCATCGTGCCCGGCGCCGAGCTGATCGAGTGGAAACGCTATCCCGGCATGGCGCCGAATCCGGACTTTCTGACCCAGCTGAAGGCGGCTGTTGATCCGGAGTCGGTCGTGCTGTTCATGTGCCGCAGTGGCGCACGCAGTCACGACGCGGCGCAACTGGCTGCTGCGCATGGCTACGCAACGGCACTGAACGTGCTCGAAGGTTTCGAGGGCGACAAGGATGGCGCCGAACACCGCGGCAGCCGGAACGGCTGGAAAGCGGCCGGCCTGCCGTGGGTACAAGGCTGACAGACCCGATCACGCCGGCGCGACTGCCGTCGGCAACTCCGAATTCGATTCCACTACGGTCCCTGCATGCATTACGTCGTCATCGGCAACCCGATTGCCCACAGCAAGTCCCCGCAGATTCACGCCGCGTTTGCCGCACAGTTCGGTTTGAACGATTTCAGTTACGAACGGCTGCTGGCGCCGCTCGACGGTTTCGTCGCCACCGCCCGCGCCTTGTTTGATGGTGGCGCAGGTGGTGCCAACGTCACCGTGCCGTTCAAGGAGGCGGCGTTCGCGTTTGCCGATGTGCTGAGCGAGCGGGCTACCGCGGCCGGTGCGGTCAACACGCTGATCCGTCACGAGAACGGCCGGATCGAGGGCGACAACACCGATGGCGCCGGCCTGATGGCGGATCTCCGGCGATATGGCGGGCTGACAGAAAAACGCGTCCTGCTGATCGGCGCCGGCGGCGCGGCACGCGGCGCACTGCTGCCGCTGCTGGCCGAACGGCCGGCCATGCTTGTGATCGCCAACCGTACCGCCGAGCGGGCGGAGCGTTTGCTGGAAGAGATCGTGGCGCCCTGGTTGCGGGCAACCGGTTTGCCAGTGGCCGCGCAGCCGGCTTATGGCGCCGCGCGTTTCGATTTCCTGGTCGGCGGCGTGCCGGTCGAACTGAAGTCGTCCGTCGTCCGTCCTGTGCTGCTGGGGCGCGAGAGCGTGCAGTTCGACGTGATCATCAATGCCACGTCGGCCAGTCTGGGCGGCGACCGTATCCCGATGCACCGCGACGTGTTTGCCAGCGGTGCGCTGGCCTACGACATGATGTACGGCCGCGACGAAACGCCGTTTCTGGCCCAAGCGCGCGAAGCCGGTGCAGCGCAGTGCGTCGACGGTCTCGGCATGCTCGTCGGCCAGGCGGCCGAAGCATTTGCGTTGTGGACCGGGCACAGACCCGATGTCGAGCCGGTGCTGGCGCAATTGCGCGCGGCGCTGTGAGCCACGCCATGGGGCGCGCGAAGGGCGGAAAGCGCGTGTCGCCGGCGGGCTGGGTTGGTCGCATCATCCTGCTGTTGCTGGGGTTGCTGTTGCTGTGGAATCTGTGGATCTTCGCGCACGTGCTGGCGTGGCGCTGGATCAATCCGTCGCATACGGCCTTCATGGCCGAGGGACTGGCACGACTCGAAGCAAGCAATCCGGACGCCGAGCTGCGACAGCAGTGGGTCGATTACGCGCAGATTTCGCCCAACCTGAAGCGCGCGCTGGTGGCGTCCGAGGACGCCAAGTTCCTCGAGCACGACGGGTTCGACTGGGAGGGCATCCAGACCGCGTGGGAAAAGAACCTGAAAAAGGGCCGTATCGTCGCAGGCGGATCGACCATCAGTCAGCAACTGGCCAAAAACCTCTTCCTGTCGTCGGGGCGAACACCGTGGCGCAAGGCCGAGGAGGCGGTGATCACGGTGATGCTCGAAGCCCTGCTCGACAAGCGGCGCATCTTCGAGATTTATCTGAACGTGATCGAGTGGGGGAACGGCGTCTACGGCGCCGAGGCCGCCGCGCGACACTATTACCGCAGCGGCGCCGCACGACTCAGCGCCGCGCAGTCGGCCAAACTGGCCGCAATGGTGACCAACCCGCGCTACTACGATCTGCGCCGCAACGACCGGCGACTGGTGCGCAAGACCGCGATCATCATTCGCCGGATGCCCTACGCCGATATTCCGTAAGCAGGGTGCCACGGGGGCCGCGCCGGTGTCCGATTACGTTTTTTTACCATTGTCTTTCCGCGCCCTGCGGCGGCTCGGTTTAGGATGGAATCAGACGTAAACAAGGAAACGAGCATGGCAAGGCTATCGCAGGCGCTGGAAATGGTCGGGCAGACCGATCCGGGACTGGTGCGTGCGCAGAATGAAGATGCGATTGCCTGGGACGCCGATGCCGGTTTTGTCGTGCTTGCCGACGGCATGGGCGGCTACAACGCCGGCGAGGTTGCCAGTGCCATGGCTGTCGAAGTGCTTTCGCGGCGGCTGTCGCAGCCGCTGCCGTCGCCACCGCTGGCGCGCAGCATGCAATTGTCACTGACCGGCTGGCTGCGACAGGCCATCAACGAAGCCAATCGAACGATCTACGACAACGCGATCTCGCAACCGCAATACGCGGGCATGGGGACGACGCTGGTTACGGCAGTATTTTATGACAATCGCATTTTGGTCGCGCATGTCGGTGACTCGCGAATGTACCGTTTACGCAACGGCGAGCTTACAAGGCTCACCCACGATCATTCCCTGCTGCAGGAGCAAATCGACCTCGGTCTGGTCGAGGAAACCGAGACCCGCCGGGCCGCACAGCGCAATCTGCTGACCCGTGCCATGGGCATCGATACTGAGGTCAGTGCCGATCTGAACGAGTTCGACGCCGAGCCGGGCGACCTGTACCTGCTGTGCTCGGACGGCCTGACCGATATGGTCGCCGATGCGCAGATCACTGACATCATGCTGACTTTGAAGGACAATGCCCCGCTGGCTGCAATGCAGCTGGTTCAGGCCGCCAATCATCACGGCGGACATGACAATATATCGGTCATTCTGGCGGCGGTTCGCCGCCCGTATCCGGCCAATGCCGGTTTCTGGTCCAGGCTGACCGCCTGGTTGAGCTGATCTGCGCACTGCGCGCCACATACATTTAAAACGCCATGGCGAAACTGCTGCTTTGCCTCGACGGCAACGTCATCAAGGAATACCGCATTCACCGCGAGGTGTTCGCGATCGGTCGCCGACCGCAGAACGACCTGCAGATCGAGAATCTGGCCGTGTCCGGCGAGCACGCGCGCATCGTTCGCGAGGGCGACGATCACGTGGTCGAGGATCTCGGCAGCACGAACGGCACCACCGTCAACGGTACTCCGGCAGCGCGAACCGTGCTGCGCAACGGCGACGAAATCGGCGTCGGCCGCTACATGCTGCGCTACTGGTGCGAGCCGCAGGCGCAGGGTACTTACGCTGAAACCATGGTGCTGCGCGAACCCGCTGCGGTGCGGCTGGGCGTGATCAAGGTGCTGACCGGTGGCAACAGCGGCCGTGAAATCGTCCTGAGCAAGACGGTCACCTCGCTGGGAAAACCCGGCGTACAGGTGGCAACGGTGATGCGCCGCCCGCAGGGCTACTACCTTTCGCATGTCGAAGGCGCGACGCGGCCGCAGGTCAACGGTAAGGTGATCGGCGACGAGCCCCTGCTGCTGGCCGAGGAAGACCTGATCGAACTGGTCGGCGTTCGCCTGGCGTTCTTCTTCCGCGGCTGATCATGCAGTTGCGGGTGCTGGGCTGCAGTGGAGGCATTGGCGGGGTAGCCAGAACAACGTCGTTCCTGCTCGGCGACCGGGTGCTGGTCGATGCCGGTACCGGCGTCGGTGACCTGCCGCTCGATGCGCTGTGCGGGATCGACCACGTGTTCCTGACGCACGCGCATTTCGATCATATCGCCTGTTTGCCGATGCTGCTCGACACCGTCATCGGTGCGCGCCGCCAGCCGGTGACCGTACATGCCTTGCCCGAGACCATCGCGACGCTGCAGGTGCACGTGTTCAACTGGCAGCTCTGGCCCGATTTCAGTGTGATTCCGGATGCGGACAACGGCGTGCTGCGCTGGGCGCCGATCGCCGTCGGCGAGTCGTGCGATCTCGACGGACTGCGCATGACCGCGCTGCCGGCGCAGCACACGGTGCCGGCACTGGGCTACCTGTTTGAAACTGCGGACGGGGCAATGGCCTTCTCGGGCGACAGCGCCGATTGCCCTGCATTCTGGGGCGCGCTGGGTCGCGTCGAGCGTCTGCGGGCGCTGATCATCGAGACTGCATTCAGCAATCGCGAAGCCGGTCTGGCGCGCGTATCACAGCATTATGCCCCGGAGACGCTGCTGCCCGCGCTGGCGAGGATCGATCCCTCGGTTGATGTCTGGCTGACGCATCTGAAACCGCTCGATGCGTCCTGCATCGTTGCCGAGGCGCGCAACGGCGTGCACCGGATCGCCGCGCTGAACGGCGGTCAGACGCTGGACTTCTGAACCTCGAAAAACGACAACGCCGCGTCGGGCGCGGCGTTGTTCATCAGGTCTGTCGCCCGGTTTTCAGCGGCGCTGCTGACCGGCAGGCACGACATGCATCCGCTCGAAATCGACACCCCGTTCGAGCAATGCCTCGACACGCATCTTCTTCAGCGTGCTGCCATCCCACCATTCGATCAGCCGACCGCGGCGGTACCAGCCCACCGGCATGATCAGCGACAGCGGGGCGCGCAAGGCGGCAACCGCCGGCAGCGAGAGGCACTCGATCCAGCCGCGCCGGTCCGAATAGGCCAGCTCGACCGGGCGGATCGCCGCGGCAGCAGGCAAGCCCGGCATCAGGCGCACGCCCACTTCGACGCTGCCTTCGTTTTCCTGCAGCCAGCGCACCACGCCAAGGTAGTGGTTGCCCTCGAGCTGGACCGACAGCAACTGCTGCAAGGCGATGCGGCCTCCGGCATCGCTGCTGCGGGACAGGCGCAGGCCCTGGGCCGATTCGTTGCGGACCTGCCAGCGCTCGCCCGGCTGCGGCGTCACGGTGTTCGGACCGGTGGCTCCAGCGGTGGCAGTCGCAGCTGACTGGCCGAACAGCTGCAGCCGGACCAGATCCTGGCTGCCGAGCGGCGCAGGGCCATCGTCGGGGAGCGCGAAACGCTCGTGGCCGAGCAGGGCATGCTGACGCGGCAAACCGAATACGGCTTCAAGTTCGCGGCGGCTGTCGTGGCGCGGCAGCGCTCGCTCGCTCGGTTGCTCGCACCAGGTGCGGTAGAGCTCGACCAGCAGCGTTTCGACCTGCGCGGCGGCAAACTGGTTGCCGAGGCCGAGTTTTTCCGGATTCTCGCCCTGACGCAGCAGCTTGATCCGGCGCGACAGCGCCTGTGCCAGCTGCAAGGTATCAAGTTCGCGAACGGTCTCGCCAAACAGGCGGGGCTCGACGCGGCGGGGGGCGCCGGGCTGGGCGAAGTCGATCTGCAGGCTGCCGCGCCCGGGGAGCGCGGCGGCCTCGCGTTCGAGCGGCGTGCGTTGCGCCAGCGACGGCAGGTGTTCGTCGAGCCAGCGGATCTGCCGACCGGTGAAATGAAACGGGGACGATGCGGCGAGCAGCAGCAGATGGACGAAGGCGTGCTGCGGGGTGGCGACGCCGGCGACCTTGAGCAGGCTGTCCTTGGCGGATTTTTCCGCCAGCCCGTTGGCTTCGATCAACTGGTAGCTGTCGAACAACTGTTGCCAGAGATCGGCCGGGATCGGCCGGTAGCTCAGCAAGGACTCGCGTGCTGCGAGCGCCAGATAGCGCATCCGGCGCTGAGCCAGCAATGCGGCATGCGGCGCGCTTTCGGCGTCGCCGGCCAGCGCGGCGTCGAGTCCGGTGCCGTACAGGTCGGCAAGCCGGGTCCAGAGCGCCACGGTGGCGTCACGCGCCTGTGCCTCATCCGGGCCCAGCGGCAGCGCGCGGCCAAGAAAGCGTTCGGCCAGCGCGCCCTGCACCACATGCAGGGGTTCGCGCAGCAGCTCGAGGATCTTCAGTGTTTCGTACGGGGCGATGCCGCTGGTCGCGAGTTGCGAAATCGCATCGGACAGCTCGGCATGGGCGACCGGGGTGTTGATCAGGGGCAGCAGTTGCAGCCAGGATTTTGCCGTGCGCGCATCGCTGAAAGGCAGGGGACCGCTGAGGGTCTGGTGTATCGACAGATCGGTCATGGCAGGCGCTGGACAGCCTCGGGCTCAATGTGTTGCAGAACATGGCGCAACTGCGCCAGTGTATCGACGGTTAATGCATGCTGGGCGCCGGGGCGAACCGGGGCGGCCCAGATCGGTGCCGGGAACGTCGCGTCGTCCCGCCAGCGTGGAATGATATGCCAGTGCAGGTGCGTAACGACATTGCCCAGACTGGCGATATTGATCTTGTCGGGCGAGAGTACCGTACGCAGCGCCGTTTCGACCGCGAACACGACGGCCATTAGTCGCTGACGATCGGCGGGGGGCAGATCGGTCATTTCGGCAACGTGGCGCGACAGGATCACCCGGCAAAAACCCGGATAGCCGGCCTCGTCGGCGAGGATGATCCGGCACAAATCGTTCTGCCACACCAGTTCGCCGCCGGTTTCACTGCACAAGACGCAATCGCGTTCCATTACCTTTTCCTTATTTAGGCACGATTATTACCGCAAGGACGTCCCATAAACAACGGGGCATGCCCTGGAGGGGATGCCCCGTTGCTGTACGGTGACGGATCAGAGCAGTACGCGCTCGATCCCGCCGTTGCGTGCCTTGTCGACGTACTCGCTCAGCCAGTCGTCGCCGAGGATTTTTTTCGCCATCTCGACGACGATGTAATCGGCCGTCGTGCCGGCGTCGTCGTCGTAGCGTTGCAGGCCCTGCAGGCACGACGGGCAGCTCGTCAGCACCTTGACCGGCTGCCTGGCGTCGGCGACGGCGACTTCGGTACGCAGCGTATCGGCACCCTTCTGCATTTCTTCCTGCTTGCGGAAGCGCACCTGGGTGGCGATGTCCGGCCGCGAGACCGCAAAGGTGCCCGACTCGCCGCAGCAGCGGTCGTTCAGGTCGACGCGGGTGCCCATCAGCTCGTTGGCGACGTCGATGCCCTTGTACTGCTTCATCGGCGTGTGGCACGGCTCGTGGTACATGTAGCGCTCACCGCTGACGCCGTCGAGCTTCACGCCCTTCTCGAGCAGGTACTCGTGGATGTCCAGCAGACGGCAGCCCGGGAAGATCTGCTCGAACTGGTACTTCATCAGCTGGTCCATGCAGGTGCCGCACGAGACGATCACGGTCTTGATGTCGAGGTAGTTCAGCGTGTTGGCGACACGGTGGAACAGTACCCGGTTCTCGGTAGTGATCTTTTCGCCCTTGTCGCCATAGCCGGCCGACGCCTGCGGGTAGCCGCAGCACAGATAGCCCGGCGGCAGCACCGTGGTGGTGCCGACGTGCCAGAGCATCGCCTGCGTGGCGAGGCCGACCTGGCTGAACAGCCGCTCCGAGCCGCAGCCCGGGAAGTAGAACACCGATTCGCGTTCGTCCTGACGGATCTCCGGGTCGCGGATCACCGGCACGATGTTGGCATCCTCGACGTCGAGCATGCCGCGCGCGGTTCTCAGCGGTACCTTGGCCGGCAGCGGCTTGTTCACGAAGTGGATGATCTGCGTCTTGATCGGCGGCTTGCCCAGCGTCGATGGCGGCTGCTTGGTGATGCCCTTGATCAGGCCGAAGCGCTTGGCCAGCGTGTGGCCCAGGCGCTGTGCCTTGTAGCCGATGCCGATCATGCCGGCACGCATGGCCTTGATCGTTGCCGGATCCTTGACCGTGAGGAAGGTCATGCCGAGCGCGGTGCCCGGATTGAACTTCTTCTGCCCTTCCTTGCGCAGGAAGTTGCGCATCGCGACCGAGACGTCGCCGAAGTCGATCTTCACCGGACACGGATTGACGCAGCGGTGGCAGACCGTGCAGTGGTCGGCGACGTCGCCAAGCTCTTCGAAGTGCTTCAGCGACACGCCGCGGCGCGTCTGCTCCTCGTACAGGAAGGCCTCGGTCAGGAGACCGGTGGCGAGGATCTTGTTGCGCGGGCTGTACAGCAGGTTGGCACGCGGCACGTGGGTGGTACAGACCGGCTTGCACTTGCCGCAGCGCAGGCAGTCCTTGATCGAGTCGGCGATGTTGCCGATGTCCGACTGTTCGAGGATCAGCGATTCGGCGCCGAGCAGGCTGAACGACGGCGTGTAGGCATTGGTCAGGTCGGCGCCGGGCAAGAGCTTGCCCTTGTTGAACCGGCCCTGCGGGTCGACCTTCTGCTTGTAGGCCTCGAAGGGGCCGAGCTCTTCGCGCGTCAGGAACTCGTACTTGGTGATGCCGATGCCGTGCTCGCCCGAAATCACGCCGTTCAGCTCACGCGCGACGTCCATGATGCGCGCAACCGCGTGATGCGCACGCTGCAGCATCGCGTAGTCGTCCGAGTTCACCGGGATGTTGGTGTGGACGTTGCCGTCGCCGGCGTGCATGTGCAGCGCGACCCAGGTCCGGCCCTTGAGCACCTGCTGCTGGATCGCGATCACCGCGTCGAGCAGCGGCTTGTCGTTGCGGCTCGAGAACATCGCCTCGAAGTCGGTCAGCAGCTCGCGCTTGTACGACACGCGCAGCACGAAGTCGCGCAGCGCCAGGAACACGCTCTGCGGCGTTTCACCGGTGCCGAGTGCGCGCTCGAGCGGCATGGTCGGGAACGCGGCGGTGTACGCCTCGAACGCGTCGTCGAGGTGGGTGCGGATCCATTCCCAGTGCGTGCGTGCGCGACCGATCAGTTCGAGCGCGGCATTGCGGCGATCGCCGATCAGCGCGTCGCGGCTCAGCGGCGAGTCGGCGAAGTCGATCGGCAGGATGCCCTGTTCGAAGAAGTCGGTCAGGCGCTCGAGCAGTTCGAGCTTGTTGTCGATCGACAGCTCGATGTTGATCCGTTCGATCGCATCCGAATATTCGCCGAGGCGCGGCAGCGGAATCACCACGTCCTCGTTGATCTTGAACGCGTTGGTGTGTTTCGAGATCGCGGCGGTACGAGCCCGGTCGAGCCAGAACTTCTTGCGCGTTTCGGCGGTGACGGCGATGAAGCCTTCGCCGCTGCGGGCGTTGGCCAGCTTGACGACGTGCGAGGCGGCCTCGCCGACGGCGGTTTCGTCGTCGGACACCAGGTCGGCGATCAGCACCATCTTCGGCCGGCCGCGGCTCTTGGCCTTGCTGGCGTAACCGACGGCGCGCACATAGCGCCAGTCGAGGTGTTCGAGGCCGGCGAGCTGGACCTTCGGGTGCGCGTCGAGATAGTCCTTGATCTCGACGATCGACGGCACGGCGAGGCTGACTTCGCCGAAGAATTCGAGGCAGACGGTACGCACGTGCGCCGGCATCCGGTGCAGCACGAAGCGGGCGCTGGTGATCAGTCCGTCGGTGCCTTCCTTCTGCACGCCGGGCAGGCCGGCGAGGAACTTGTCGGTGACGTCCTTGCCGAGCCCTTCCTTGCGGAACTGCCGGCCCGGGATGACCAGGGTTTCTTCGCCCAGCACGCTCTTGCCGTCGGGCTTGTACGTGGTGACGCGGAAGGTTGCCTGTGGCGCGTCGTGGATCTTGCCGAGGTTGTGGTCGAGGCGCTCGATGAATTTCCAGTTGCCGTCCGGGTCGACCATCTTCCAGCTGACGAGGTTGTCGAGCGCGGTGCCCCACAACACGGCTTTCTTGCCGCCGGCGTTCATCGCCACGTTGCCGCCGATGCACGAGGCATCGGCCGAGGTCGGGTCGACCGCGAAAGCGAGACCTGCCGCTTCGGCAGCTTCCATCACCCGGCGGGTGACGACGCCGGCGCCGCACTGGATCGTCGCGATCTCGTGGTCGACACCCGGGATCATCATCCGCTCGACGCCGTTGTGGCGATCCAGCTTCTCGGTGTTGATGACCGCGCTCATCGGGGTCAGCGGCACGGCGCCGCCGGTGTAGCCGGTGCCGCCGCCGCGCGGGATGACGGTCAGCCCCAGCTCGATACAGGCGGCCACGAGCGGTGCCATCTCGGCTTCGGTGTCGGGCGAGAGCACGACGAACGGGTATTCGACGCGCCAGTCGGTCGCATCGGTGACGTGCGAGACGCGGGCGAGGCCGTCGAAGCAGATGTTGTCGCGGCGGGTCAGCCCGCCCATGCGGCGCAGCACCTTCTTGCGCAGGCTGGCAACGTCGCGGAAATCGTGCTCGAACGCATCGACCGCGTGGCGGGCACGTTCGGCGAGCATGCCGACGCGATCGTTGCCTTCGCGGCGCTTGTCGATCTCGGCCAGCCGGTGGCGCATTGCGTCGACCAGCAGGCGCAAGCGCTTCGGATTTTCGAGCAGATCGTCTTCGAGGTAGGGGTTGCGCTTGACCGCCCAGATGTCGCCAAGCACTTCGAACAGCATCCGCGCCGAACGGCCGGTCACGCGTTCGGCACGCAGCGCTTCAAGCGTTTGCCACGCATCCTCACCGAGCAGCCGGATCACGATTTCGCGATCGGAGAACGAGGTGTAGTTGTACGGAATCTCGCGCAGGCGTTCGGTTGCGAGGTGCGGGGTAGCGGCGGTCAGCTCGGCCATGGCAGGACGATCTCGCTAAGGCTGTGATTCAAAGATGGAATTTTATCGGAAAAATTCCCCTTGAAGCCCCCAATTTTCTTGGGGTTATGCAATTCCCGTGCCTGTATTGCGCAATGTTCGACTACATGCCGCGTCGAGCCGGCGTTGCCGACACCTGATCCCGGCTGAGCTGGAAGGCCGCGTAAGCGGCTGTGCCATGGCGCGTCAGTCGACGAGGCGCAGCTCCATGGTCGCGAAGCGGGAAGCGGAAAGCTGGCCGAGCAGCTGTTCCCGCAGCTTGGAGAAACGGTCGAGGTGGGTCTGTGCATCGGCCGCCTGGCCGAGACGCTGGAACAGTTCGGCGAGCACTTCGTGGGCGCGTGCGGCCAGACTGGCCGTCCCCATCGCCTCGGCCAGCGTCAGCGCCTGGGAGAGTTCGTCGCGGGCATGGTCGAAGTTGCCGGCGGCAATGCTGCAGCGGCCGAGCGTGATCAGGTTGAAGGCTTCGCCCCAGCCGTTGCTGTTGAGGCGGCTGAGCTTGAGTGCGACGCGCAGGTGACGCTGGGCGCGCTCGATGTCACCGCGGGCGAGCGTGATCTGCGCACGCAAGCCGTAGACCTCGGCCTCGTGCTCGGCGTGCGGGTTGAGCCGGATCAGCGGCAGCGCTTCGTCGAGTGCCGCTTCGGCTTCGTCGAAGCGTTCGAGCTGCAGCAGGTCGGCGGCGACGTTGATCAGCGCCGCGGCCCGATAGAGCGCGAGGTCCGGATTCGTGGTCAGTTCGACCGCATGGCGATGATGGGCCAGTGCCGCCTCGAATTGCTCCTGAGCGTAGAGCAACTGGCCGAGACCGATATGTGCCAGACAGCGGACGTCGCCGTCGGCCTGGTCGGGGGGCAGGTCGAGGCAGGCCACCCAGCAGTCGGCGGTCTGGTCGTAGTTGCCCTGGGCGTAATAGGACCGGGCGATCTGGTGCAGGACTTCGCCGTGCAGCGTGCCAAGCTCAACGCCGCGACCGATTTCGAGCGATGCCATCAGCGCGGTACGGCCTTTTTCGAAGCGGCCGAACATCAGCATGGCCTGCCCGTGCAGCAACAGCGCCTCGGCCTCGGCCAGCGGTTGTGCCTGTTGTCGGGCGAGTTCGCGGGCTTGTGCCGCTTGTGCGATGGCTTCGACGGTCTGCGACGCGATGATGCGGCGAACGCGGTTGAGCAGCGGGCGAAGATCGATCATGGTTTTTTTTAGAAGGTGAACTAGGGATAACCCTAGCTCAAATTCTTACCAGCAAATAATTATTTACTGCATTTTGTTACAAAATTTCTGCACTGGTATGAAAGCTTGTTTGCGTTAAGCAAAAAACAGATAGGCGACCCAGACCGAGGCGATGAAGCCGACAACGTCGGCGAACAAGCCGCACGCAACCGCGTAGCGGGTTCGGGTGATGCCGACCGAGCCGAAGTAGACGGCCAGCACGTAGAAAGTGGTCTCACTGCTGCCCTGGAGGATCGAAACCAGCCGACCGGCGAAGGAATCGGCGCCTGAAGTCTTCATCGTGTCGATCATCAGCGCCCGCGCGCCGCTGCCCGACAGCGATTTCATGATGCCCACGGGCAGGCCGTCGACCCAGCGACTGTCGTAGCCGAACAGCGCGACCAGATGCCGCAGGCCGGACAGCAGCAGTTCGAGCGCGCCGCTGGCACGCAACAGAGCGATCGCCACCAGCATGGCCACCAGATAAGGGACGATGCCGATGGCGACCTTGAAGCCTTCCTTGGCGCCGTCGATGAAGGTTTCGTAGACGTCGACACGACGCCACAGCGCCGTGGCGATGAAGACGACGACGATGCCGAGCAGCAGGAAGTTGCTGACCAGCGCGGACTGCGCGGCGCGTTCGCCGGGGGCCAGATGCAGGAACCATGCGGCGACACCGAAGATCAGCGCGGCAAGGCCGCCGAGGTAGGCGAGTACGACCGGATCGTGCAGCCGTAACCGCTGCCGCAGGCCGACGAGCACGATGCCGGCGATGGTTGCGGTAAAGCTGGCGATCAGCAACGGCACGAAGATGTCGGTCGGATCGGCGGCACCGAGCTGGGCGCGATAGGCAAAGATCGTCACCGGAAACAGCGTGACCGCGGCGGTGTTGATGACGAGGAACAGTACCTGCGCGTCGGTTGCCGTATCGGGGGTCGGGTTGAGCGTCTGCAGCTCTTTCATCGCCTTGAGGCCGAGCGGCGTCGCCGCGTTGTCGAGGCCGAGCATGTTGGCGGCGATGTTCATCGTCATCGCGCCAAGCGCCGGATGGCCTGCGGGTACCCCCGGAAACAGCCGGGAAAACAGCGGACCGAGCAGGCGGGCGAGCAGGGCGATCAGGCCGGCGGCTTCGCCGACCTTCATGATGCCGAGCCAGAGGGTCATCACGCCGGTCAGCCCCAGTGCGACTTCGAAACCGAGCTTGGCCGCATCGAACATCGCCCGTGTCATCGCTGCGAACACCGCTTGCTGGCCGAGCACGAATCCCAGGACGCAGGCAACGGCGAATGCCAGCAGGATGAAGCCGGCCCAGATACGGTTGAGCATGGAAAGAAGGACTCCTGACGCGATCGCGCCAGGCGGGGTCAGTGTTTCAGCCTGGCTTCGAGCGCTTGGAGTTTAGCGTAGGTGCCGGAGCGGACGATACGGCTGAACGCTTCCTGATAACGGCGGTGGAAGTACTCTGCCTGCGTGGTGTTGCCTTGCCGCTGGTAAATCTGCGCGAGGAGGTGGAGGGCCTGGAAGGTCTTGTGACAGGTGCCCATCTCGTCGGCGCGCAACAGGGCCGTATGGACGGCCGTCAGCGCCTCGTCGAGCAGGCCTTCGAACAGGTAGACACGGCCACGAGCGAGGCTCTGCGAGATTTCACCCCAGGCCCAGACGCGACGCATCGCGACGGCCTGGTCGAGGAAGGCGTGCGCCTCGGCAGCATGGCCGCGCGACAGCGCAATGGCGCTCCGGTAGACGAGGATTTCGCCGATGTACTCCGGATTGCCGGCGGCCTCGGCCAGTGGCATGGCCTCGTCGAGTTCGAGCGCGACGTCGTCGAAGCGACCGAGCTTGGCGTAGTCGGCCGCCAGATTGATCAGCACCCGGCCATGCAGGTCGGTGTCGAACGGCAGCGTGATCAGCGCCTTGGCGTCGAGGTGGTTCTGCAAGGCCATCTCGTAGCGTTCGTGTGCGTAGTAGACCTGACCCAGACCGATGTAGGCGTGGATGCGGGTGTTGAGCGTGAAGCCGTCGGTGTCGATGCAGTCAGCCCAGTAGGCGATGGCTTCGTCGTAGTCGCCCTGCGTGTAGTACGCACAGGCGAGCTCCTGGATCAGTTCGCCGCGTTCGGCGACGAGATCCTCGGCATCGGCCAGCGTCAGCGCCTTGAACATGGCGTGCTGGCCGTCCGGAATGCGGCCGAAGGCGAACAGCATCGTGCCGTAGCAGCGCCATGCGGAAATCGCCAGCAGCGTGTCGGTGCAGGCAGGCGCGAGCCGGCAGGCCGATTCGGCGAGGCTGAGCGCGGCGTGCGGATCAAGGTACGTGAGCCGTTCGCTTTCGCTGATCAGGTGCGCAAGCGCGTTGAGCTCGCCGGGATGCATGGATCGGGGGGAAAGGCTTGGGAGTGGGATGGCGACTAGACTAAACACTTGTTTTTCAGCTTTCAAGCTTGGTCCGATAGTTGGTAAGCATGAATTACACAGATTTGACTGTTAACTCTGTAAGTAGCTGGAAAACCCGTGCTTCACACCGGGCCGGCGTGTGCTCAGCCGGCGGCGTCGGTGTGGTGCAAACGGCCGGAGGTCAGGTCGGTCAGCGTGCGCACACTGCCCTCTTTCGCGGCTTGCGGTAGTGAAACCGTCAGGGTGACCGCCGTGGCGTGGCTGGCGCTGACGACCTCGAAGCCTTGCTGTTGCAGCCAGTGGCGAACGCGGTTTTCATCGGCGTAAGGCAGCGTCAGTGCGACGTGGACCATGGCGATCCGCTCGGTCTTGACTGCGTTGACGAGGGCGCCCGCGATCGCGTCGGTGTAGGCGCGGACCAGACCGCCGGCGCCGAGTTTGACGCCGCCGTAGTAGCGCACCACGGTCGCCAGCACGCCTTCGAGGTCGTGATGGCGCAGGACTTCGAGCATAGGCCGGCCGGCCGTACCCGACGGTTCACCGTCGTCGCTCATGCCCGAATCGCCGCCGGCGAGCAGCGCCCAGCAGACATGGGCGGCGTCCGGATGTGCCGCGCGCAGCGTGTCGACCACCGCCAGCGCGTCGGCACGACTGGCGACGGTTTCGACCCGGCCGAGAAACCGGCTTTTCTTGATGTCGAGCGTGTGTTCGACGGTGGCGGCGAGTGTGAGCGGCATCAACGGATTATCAACGGCAGCGATCGTGCTTGTCAGCGTGAAAGATATTGGATGAGAATAATTCTCTTTTTATTCTGGAGGCGTCATGTCCCGCTCCCCCCGCACCCTGCTTCTTGCCCTGATTTCCGCCGCGCTGCTGGGGGCGTGTGCTTCGACGCCATCGTCGACGGTGACGATTCCCTTTGCCGACAAGCGCGTCGTGCTGCTCGGCGAAGTCCACGACAACGCCGCCGGCCACGAGGCCCGATTCGCCGCGCTGAAAGCGGCCGTCGACGCCGGCTGGCGCCCGGTGATCGCGATGGAGCAGTTCGACCGCGAACGTCAGGCGGATCTGGATGCGGCGCGCAAGGGCGGCGATGCCGATGCCGTGATCAAGGCTGCGGCGCCGGCCAAATCGAGCTGGAACTGGACGTTCTACAAGCCGGTGATCGCGCTGGCGCTGCAGTACGATCTGCCGCTGATTGCCGCCAACGTCTCGCGCGCCGATGCCGGCAAGGTCGTTCGTGGCGGTTACGCTGCGGCATTCGACCCGGCCGCACTGAAGGCGGCGCGCCTTGATGCGGCGCCGGCGGCCGACATCGTCGCCGGCCAGCAGCACGAGGTCGAAGTCGGCCATTGCGGCAAGCTGCCGCAGGCGATGGTACCGGGCATGGCGCAGGCGCAGATCGCCCGCGATGCCTTCATGGCGCAGGTGCTGCGCGACAACGCGCAACGCGGCGTGGTGCTGATCGCCGGCAACGGCCATGTGCGCGCTGACATCGGCGTGCCGCGCTGGCTGGCCGGCGTACCGGCGTCGCAGGTGCTCAGCGTCGGTTATCTCGAGAGCGACAAGGATGCCAAGGCGTTCGACAAGGTCGTGACGATTCCGGCGGAAAAGCGGCCGGACCCGTGCGCGACGCTCGGTTGAGCGGATCGTCCAGGCAAAACGCCCCTCGATGAGGGGCGTTTTGCTTTCGGCCGGATCGGCACGCGGGTGTGGCGGTGCCGCCGTTCAGGCCAGGGTCGCGACCGGTACCTGGTGCCCGTCGATGACGTACAGGCTGCCCCGCGACGCGGCCTGACGGATCGGACGGATCGCGCGGTAGGCGTCGGAGTCGTACCAGCGCTGCGCGTGCTCGACGCTCGGGAATTCGAGCACGACGATGCGCGCTCCGGGCAGTTGTCCCTCGAGCAGCTGCTTCGGACCGTTGCGGACCAGATAGCGGCCGCCATGGGCGGCGATGGTTGCCGGCGACCGTTCGGCATAGGGGGCGTAGGCGACGGCGTCGTGAACGTCGACGGTGGCGATGACGTAGGCGGGCATGCGGGCTCCTGTCGGGCGGTTCAGCGCGGGCCGGCGGCGCTGAACTGCAGGTACAGCTCGCGGGCGCGCCGGGCGACCGGGCCGTGGGCGAACGGCTGCGCATCGACGCGCAGGCAGTGCAGCACCTTGCCGTAGTTGCCGGTGCTGAAGACCTCGTCGGCGACCAGCAGGTCTTCGGGCCACAGCGTGGTTTCGACGACCTGGATGCCGTCGTCGCGCAGCAGCCGGATGACCCGCTGGCGGGTGATGCCGTTCAGGAAGGTGCCGTTCACTACCGGCGTCTTGGCGACGCCATCGCGGACCAGCCACAGGTTGGCGACGGCGAACTCGGCGATCGCGCCGTCGGGGTCGAGCATGATTGCGTTGTCGAAACCCTGCTGCGCCGCGTCGCGCATCGCGCGCTGGGTGTTCGGATACAGGCAGGAGGCCTTGGCGTCGGTCGGTGCCATCGACGGCGCAGGCCGGCGGTAGTCGCTGAAGGTCGCCGAGAAGCCGGTGTCGGCCGGCAGCGGTGCCTCGAACAGGTGCAGCGCCAGCGTCGTCGTCGCCGGATCCGGCAGCAGGAAACCGCCCGGACAGTAGAACAGGACCTTGATGTAGTAATCGTGCGCGACGGGGAGTTGCGCCAGACCCTCGTGCACCAGCCGGACGATGTCGTCGCGGCCGCCCCTGGGCTGCATGCCCATCGTGACGGCCGAGTTGATCGCGCGCTCGCAGTGGGCGTGCAGGTCGGGCAGCTGGCCGTGAATGGCGCGGGCGCCGTCGAAAACGGTCGAGCCCATCCAGAAGGCGTGGTCGCCCGCGCCGATCAGCTTTGTGCCGCTGGACCACTGGCCGTCGGACCAGATCAGTGAATGCATGATGGCTTACTCCTTGAAGGTGGAAATCGTGGCTGCGCTGCCGTGCTGCCAGCCGCCGTCGCAGACCAGCACCTGGCCGGTGACGTAGCCGGCGGCGTCCGATGCCAGAAAGGCGGCGCACTGGCCGAATTCGTCGCTGCCGCCGAGCCGGCCTGCGGGGATCCGCGCCAGTACCGTGGCGTCGAGCCCCAGTTGCGTCAGTCTTTCGGTCCGGTGATAACCCGGCGCCAGCGCGTTGACGGTGAGGCCGGCGGCGGCGTACTCGGCGCTCAGCGTCGTTACCAGCCCGTGCAGGCCGGCGCGCAGCGAGGTCGAGATCGCCATGCCCGGCATGTAGCGGCTGGCGGCGACCGAGGTGACCCAGATCACCCGGCCCCAGCCGCGTTCGGCCATCGCCGGTAGCAGCGCGGACAGCAGCGCCAAGGGCGTCGCCCACAGCGACTGGAAGCCGTCGGCCCAGTCCTGCGCCGACAGGTCGGCGGTCGTGCCCTTGGCCGGGCCCGGGCCGTTGATCACGACGATGTCGGGCAGGTCGCCGAGCGCAGCCAGTGCGCTCAGGCAGGCCGGCACCGAGTCGGGCCGGTACAGGTCCAGCGGTACGACGTCGTGCCGCTCGGGCGGCACCGGGCGCGAGCTGGTGCAGATGACGCGGTGGCCGGACTGACGCAAGGCCTCGGCCACGCCGTGCCCCAGACCGGATACGCCGCCGCAGACCAGCGCGGTACGCGGGAGTGCTTGCATGGGCGCCCTCCTAAGTCATTGATTGGTCTGGCTTATAATAGGGAGCAAAACCGCGTTATTGGGCGCTGCATGCTGCTATCTGATATTGGTATTACTTATAACTGGAGCGTCGCCGAGCTCAACGCCTTCTGTATGGTGTGCGAGTCGAAAAACCTGAGTCAGGTTGCCGTTCGGCTGGATGTGAGCCAGTCGGCGGTGTCGCTGATGGTGCAGCGCTGGCGCGAGGCCGTCGGCGATCCGCTGTTCGTGCGCACCCGGCACGGGGTGGCGCCGACCGACACCGCGCTGGCGCTGCGGCAGAAAATCCTGCCGCTGCTCGAAGGACTGAAACTGGCGCTGTCGCAGCCGCTGGGCTTCGATCCGGGCAAGTCGGAGCGGGTGTTCCGCGTGCACATGTCCGACATCGGCCAGCTGGTGTTCCTGCCGGACCTGTGCGACCTGCTGGCGCAGCAGGCACCCGGGGCGCGGCTGCAGATCAGGAACCTGCCGTGGGAGGGTGTCGAGACCGCGCTGAGCGCCGGCGAGGTCGATCTCGCGATCGGCTCGCTGCCGATGATCCGCGGTCGCGTGCATACCCGGGTGCTGCGGCGCGAACCGTATGTGACGCTGATGCGCAGCCAGCACCATCTGGCGCAGCGCAAGCTGGATCTGAAGGCTTTTGCCGATGCCGAACATCTGGTGATCGATTCGTCGAGCAGCGGCCATGCGCTGGTCGACAGCATCCTGCGCTCGAAAGGCATCCATCGGCGTGTCGGGCTGGCGATGCCGCACTATCTGGCGGTCGAGGCGCTATTGGCCCGCAGCGATTACCTGCTGACGATGCCGGCTGTCGCGGTGCGCTCGTTCCGCGCACCCGAGGCCTTCCACATCGTGCCGACGCCGCTGCCGTTGCCGACCTTCGACATCCGCGTGCACTGGCACGAACGCAGCCGCGAGGACGAAGGCGTGCGCTGGCTCCGCAACGCGATGATCGACCATCTGGGGCAGGGCGCTGCGGCGGCGTGAGCGGCTGGAATGAAAAAAGCCGCCGTCACTCGGTGACGACGGCTTGGCTGCGGTGCAGCTGCGTGCGATGCGGCGGCTTACGCTGCGCCGGCCTTCGCTGCGGTGCCGGTCGTGGCTGCCGTTGCGGCGGCCTCTTCCTGACCGCCGCCGCCGAACACCTTGTACAGCGTGACGAGGTTGGCCTGACGCGACAGGCGGATCGAGATCAGCCCCTGTTGCGCGCTGTACAGCGAGCGCTGCGAGTCGAGCACGTTCAGATAGCTGTCGACGCCCTTGCCGTAGCGCGCCTGTGACAGCGTGTAGCTCTTGGCCGATGCATCGACCAGCGCCTGCTGTGCCGAGACCTGCTCGTCGAGCGTGCCGCGGTCGGCCAGTGCGTCCGAGACTTCGCGGAACGCGCTCTGGATCGACTTCTCGTACTGCGCGACGGCGATCTTCTCGTCGGCCTTGGCCGCATCGAGGTTGGCGATGTTGCGGCCGCCCTCGAAGATCGGGATGCTGATCTGCGGCATGAAGCTCCACGCGCCCGAGCCGGCCTTGAACAGGTCGCCGAGGCTGGCGCTGGCCGTACCGGCGCTGGCGGTCAGCGTGATGCTCGGGAAGAACGCCGCGCGCGCCGCACCGATGTTGGCATTGGCCGACTTGAGCTGGTGTTCGGCCTGGACGATGTCCGGGCGGGACAGCAGCACGTCGGACGGCAGGCCGCCCGGCACGTCGCGCAGCGCGGTGACCGACTCGACCGATGCCGACGGTTGCAGCTCGGCCGGCAGGCGCGTGCCGAGCAGCAAGGTCAGCGCGTTGGCGTCCTGCGCGATCTGGCCGGTGAACCTGGCGACGTCGACACGTGCCGATTCGACGCTGGTCTGCGCCTGTCGCACGTCGAGTTCGGACGCGACGCCGAGGTCGAAGCGCTTCCTGGTCAGCTCGAACGATTCGCGCTGGCTCTTCAGCGTGTCCTGCGCCAGCCGCAGCCGGTCGTTGTCGGCCGCCAGCGTCAGATAGGCGTTGGCGACTTCGGCGATCAGGCTGATCTGGGTGCTGCGACGCGCTTCTTCGGTGGCGAAGAACTGTTCGAGCGCGGCGTCCTTGAGACTCTGGACGCGGCCGAACAGGTCGATTTCGTACGATGCGAAGCCGAGGCCGGCGCTGTACTGGTGGCTGATTTCCGGATTGCCGGTGCCAGACAGGCTGCCCGGCGTGCGCTGGCCGGTCCCGCTGCCGCTGGCGCGGATCGACGGGAACAGGTCGGCACGGCTGATCTGGTACTGCGCGCGGGCCTTCTCGATGTTCAGCGCCGCAACCCGCAGGTCGCGGTTGTTGGCCAGCGCCAGCGAAATCACCTGCTGCAGCTTCGGATCGCTGAAGTAGTCGCGCCACGCGGTGTCGGCGAACTGGCGGCCGTCGGCGGTCGCGGCCGGGTAGGCCGCGCCCTGCGGCCACGAGGCCTCGACCGGTGCGGCCGGGCGCTGGTAGTTCGGCGCCATCGAGGTGCAACCGGCAAGGAAAGCACTGGACAGGGCCAGGCTCAGGAGGGTGTTACGCATCTTGTTGGCGCTCCTCGAGTTTGGCGGGGGCGGCGTGCGCCTTGGGCTTGGTGAAGCGGTCGAAGATCTTGTGCACCACGACGAAGAACAGCGGCACGAAGAAGATCGCCAGCAGCGTCGCCGACATCATGCCGCCGAGCACGCCGGTACCGATCGCGTTCTGCGCGCCCGAACCGGCACCGCTGTTCAGCGCCATCGGCAGCACGCCGAGCGCGAACGCCAGCGAGGTCATCAGGATCGGACGCAGCCGTTCGCGCACCGCGGTCAGCGTGGCGTCGATCATGCTGGCGCCGGCTTCCATGTGCTCCTTGGCGAATTCGACGATCAGGATCGCGTTCTTCGCCGACAGGCCGATCGTCGTCAGCAGGCCGACCTGGAAGTACACGTCGTTCGAAAGACCGCGGAACGTCGTGGCCAGCACGGCGCCGAGCACGCCCAGCGGCACGACCAGCATCACCGAGAACGGGATCGACCAGCTTTCGTACAGTGCGGCGAGGCACAGGAACACGATCAGCAGCGAGATCGCGTACAGCGCCGGCGCCTGCGAGCCCGACATCCGCTCCTGGTACGACTGGCCGGTCCATTCGATGCCGACGCCCGGCGGCAGCTTGGCAACGATGTCCTCGATCGCCTTCATCGCCTCGCCGGAGCTCTTGCCCGGTGCGGCCTGGCCGAGGATTTCGACCGCCGAGAGGCCGTTGTAGCGTTCGAGACGCGGCGAACCGTAGTCCCAGTGCGCGCTGGCGAAGGCCGAGAACGGCACCATCTCGCCCTGCGCATTGCGCACGTACCACTTGTTCAGGTCTTCAGGCTGCATCCGGGCCGAGGCTTCGGACTGCATGTAGACCTTCTTGATCCGGCCGCGGTCGAGGAAGTCGTTGACGTAGGACGAGCCCCAGGCGGTCGAGATCGTGTCGTTGATGCTGGCGATCGAGACGCCCAGCGCACCGGCCTTTTCCTGGTCGATGTCGAGCTGGAACTGCGGATTGTCTTCCTGGCCGTTCGGGCGGACGCCGACCAGCGCAGGGTCTTTCGCGGCCATGCCGAGCAGCATGTTGCGCGCTTCGATCAGCTTTTCATGGCCGATGCCGGCACGGTCCTGCAGGAAGAAGTCGAAACCGGTGGCGTTGCCGAGTTCGATCACCGCTGGCGGCGCGAAGGCGAACGCGAAGGCTTCGCGGATCTGCGAGAACGCACCCATGGCGCGACCGGCGATGGCGTTGACGTGATCGTCGGCGGCCTTGCGCTGGTCCCAGTCCTTCAGGCTGACGAAGGCGATGCCGTTGTTCTGGCCGCTGCCGCCGAAGCTGAAGCCGGCGACCGAGAACACCGAATTGACGTTCTTCTTCTCGTCGACGAGGAAGTGGTGCTCGACCTTCTTGATCACCTCGAGCGTCTGCTCCTGCGTTGCGCCAGCCGGCAGCATGATCTGCGAGAACAGGATGCCCTGATCCTCGTCCGGCAGGAATGACGTCGGCAGGCGCATGAACAGCACGGCCATGCCTGCGGCGATCAGCACGTAGATGATCATGAAGCGGCCGCTGCGGCGCAGGATGCCGCCGACCATGCCCTGATAGCGGGCGTTGGTCGCGTCGAACTTGTTGTTGAACCAGCCGAAGAAGCCCTTGTCCGAGGCGTGGTGACCCTTCTCGATCTGCTTGAGCATGGTCGCGCACAGCGCCGGCGTCAGCACCAGTGCGACGAGCACCGACAGCGCCATCGCCGAGACGATGGTGATCGAGAACTGCCGGTAGATGACGCCGGTCGAGCCGCCGAAGAAGGCCATCGGGATGAACACCGCCGACAGCACCATGGCGATGCCGACCAGTGCGCCGGTGATCTGGCCCATGGATTTCTTGGTTGCTTCCTTCGGCGACAGGCCTTCCTCGCTCATCACCCGTTCGACGTTCTCGACCACGACGATCGCATCGTCGACCAGGAGGCCGATCGCCAGCACCATCGCGAACATCGTCAATGTGTTGATCGAGAATCCGAACGCCGCAAGGATGCCGAAGGTGCCGAGCAGCACGACCGGCACCGCGATCGTCGGGATCAGCGTGGCGCGGAAGTTCTGCAGGAACAGGTACATCACCAGGAAGACGAGTACGATGGCTTCGGCCAGCGTCTTCACCACCTCGTGGATCGAGATCTTCACGAACGGCGTGGTGTCGTACGGATAGACGACCTTGATGCCCGGCGGGAAGAACTTCGACATCTCGTCGACGCTCTTCTCGACCGCGGAACGGGTCTCGAGCGCGTTGGCGCCGGTGGCGAGCTGGATACCGATACCGGCGGCCGGCTTGCCGTTGAAGCGCGCGACGCTGTCGTAGCTCTGGGCGCCGAGTTCGACGCGGGCGACGTCGCGCAGGTAGACCGTCGAGCCATCGCTGTTGATGCGCAGCTGGATCGCGCCGAACTGCTCCGGCGTCTGCAGCATCGTCTGCGCCGACACGGTCGCATTCAGGCGCTGGCCCGAGACCGACGGCGTGCCGCCGAGCTGACCGGCCGAGACCTGGATGTTCTGCGCGCGAATGGCCTGGGCCACGTCGCTCGGCGTCATCTTGAAGTTGTTGAGCTTGCTCGGGTCGAGCCAGATCCGCATCGCGTACTGCGAGCCGAACAGCTGGATGTTGCCGACGCCGTTGACGCGGCTCAGCGGGTCCTGCACGTTGGCGGCGACGTAGTCCGACAGGTCGATGTCGCTCATGCTGCCGTCGGTCGAGACGAAACCGAGCACCATCAGGAAGCTCGACGACGACTTCGATACCGAGATGCCCTGACGCTGGACGGCTTCAGGCAGCAGCGGCGTCGCCAGCTGCAGCTTGTTCTGCACCTGCACCTGGGCGATGTCGGGATCGGTGCCGGCGGCGAAGGTCAGCGTGATGGCCACCGCACCGGTCGATTCACTGGTCGCCGACATGTACAGCAGGCCGTCGAGGCCCTTCATGTTCTGTTCGATGACCTGGGTGACGGTGTCTTCGAGCGTCTTGGCCGATGCACCCGGGTAGGTGGCATTGATCGCGACGGTCGGCGGCGCGATGCTCGGGTACTGGGCGACCGGCAAAGTCCGGATCGCCAGTATGCCCGCGAGCATGATGATGATGGCGACCACCCACGCGAAAATCGGGCGGTCGATGAAGAAACGAGCCATTTAGGTTCTCTCCCTTACTTGGCTGCGACGGTCGGCGCGCTGGCAGCGCCACTGGCGGCCACGGTCTTGACCTTGGCGCCCGGATGGATTTTCTGCAGGCCGTCGACGATCAGCTTGTCGCCGCTCTTCAGGCCGTCGGTGACGAGCCAGTTGTCGCCGACGGTGCGGGCGGTCTTGAGCATGCGCGGTTCGACCTTGTCGTCCTTGCCGACGACCATGGCGGTGGCCTGGCCGCGCGCATCGCGGGTCACGGCCTGCTGCGGCGCGAGAATGGCGTTGTCGTTGACGCCTTCCTCGATCACCGCGCGCACGTACATGCCCGGCAGCAGCTGGTGCTTCGGATTCGGGAACACCGCGCGCAGCGTGACCGTGCCGGTGCTCTGCTCGACGGTGACTTCCGAGAACTCGAGCTTGCCTTCGAGCGGGTAGGTCGTGCCGTCGTCGAACACCAGCCTGACCTTGGCGGCATCGGTGCCGGCGCGCTTGAGGCTGCCGCTGGCGAGTTCGCGCTGCAGGCGCAGCAGCTCGTTGCTCGACTGCGTGACGTCGACGTAGATCGGATCGAGCGTCTGCACGGTCGCGAGCGATTCGGCCTGGTTGGCGGTGACCAGTGCGCCCGGCGTGACCGACGAGCGGCCGATGCGGCCGTCGACCGGCGACGTGACCTTGGTGTACGCGAGGTTGATGCGTGCGCTTTCGACTGCGGCACGACCGGCAGCAACATCGGCTTCGGACTGCTTCAGCGTCGCGAAGGCGTCGTCGTAGTCCTGCTTGCTGACGGCGTTGATCTTGACCAGATCGGCGTAGCGGTCGGCGCGGTTCTTCGCGCTCAGCACATTGGCTTCGGCCTTGGCCAGCGAGGCCTTGGCGCTGTCGTACGCGGCCTGATAGGTCGCCGGGTCGATCTGGTACAGCACCTGACCGGCCTTGATTTCACTGCCTTCGGTGAACAGCCGCTTCTGGATGATGCCGCCGACCTGCGGACGGACGTCGGAAACCTGGTAGGGCGAGGTACGGCCTGCCAGCTCGGTCGTCATCGGCAGCGACTGGCCGGAGACCGTCACCACGCCGACCACCGGATCGGGGTGCGCGGCATTTTGGGCTGCGTTGGGTTCGCCGCAGCCGATCAGCGCCAGGCTGCCGGCAATCAGGCTGGCGGCGACCAGCGCGCGTCTCGGGGTCAGGTGCATGGGGGCCTCTTCTTCGGAGTCGATTCAACGGAAACTGCCGCCGGGCGTTTCAACCGGGCGGCTGGGGTAACTGGACACTGTTCAGACAGTTTGGTTCGCAATAGAATGAATGATCATTCTAGAATGACCATTCTAATTAAAATCAAAATCACTTGGCAAGCGCATAGTACGCCGGGCTATGACAAATGAAAGCGTCAGTCTGCGCCGCGCGAGCGATACGAGGGACAGCATGAAAACCGAACAAGACCGTGGCGAGGCACGCTGCAATCAGGTGCTTGATGCCGCTGCCGACTGTTTTCGACAGCGCGGCTTTCACGGTGCGAGCATGTCCGAGCTGGCCAAGGCCGCCGGCATGAGCGTGGGCCACATCTATCACTACTTCGAGAACAAGGAAGCGATCATCGCGGCGATCGTCGAGCGCGACGTGGCCGAAATCCTTGCGCTGCTCGATTCGCTGCATGACGAAGAGGACATCCTGCAGGCGCTGATCCGCGAGGCCGGCAACAATCTCGAGGAGGCGACGTGCGGGAGCGACGACGCGCTTCAGCTCGAGGTGCTCGCCGAGGCGACCCGCAACCCGAAGGTGCTGGCGATGGTCCGCGACGGCGACCGGCTGGCCCGCAACCGGCTTGCCGAAACGATCACCAAGGGCCGGGCGATGCGTGGCCTGGCACCGCTGGCCGACCTCGAGGCACGCTCCGAGATCATCATTGCGCTGTTCGAAGGGCTGACGTGCCGCAATGTCCGCAATCCGGGCGTTCCGCTGGACGCGATCGCGACGGTGCTGCGCAGCACCTTGCAGAACCTGCTTGAAACCTGAGGCGTTCGGCATCGGGTGGCTTGTACTAATGGGCGACGGCGATTTACTTGTCGGTGCAGGCTGACGACAATGTCGGTCTGGCCGGCGCCTGATGGCCGGCAGCGATTCCGACACAGGAGAAAGCCATGCCCCGCGGTACCAAGATCGTCGCCACCCTCGGCCCAGCCTCGACCGACCCGGCCGTCCTCGAACAGCTGATCAAGGCCGGCGTCAACACCGTCCGCCTCAACTTCTCCCACGGCACCGCCCA
>NZ_JAESND010000018.1 GCF_016865585.1 Jeongeupia naejangsanensis
GGCGACAACGTTGAAGTCGTCGTGTCGCTGATCGCTCCGATCGCCATGGAACAAGGTCTGCGTTTCGCCATCCGTGAAGGCGGTCGTACCGTCGGCGCTGGTGTCGTTGCCAAGATCATCGAGTAAGTATTTACATAAAGACGCGGTGCTGATATAGTTCCGTGTTTCCCCGTAGGCGAGTAGCTCAATTGGTAGAGCACCGGTCTCCAAAACCGGGGGTTGGGGGTTCGAGACCCTCCTCGCCTGCCACGGTCTAGAGTCAGAGCCGTTTCCGCAGGGAAACGGCTCTGTTTTATTTGCTGTCCGAATCAAGAGTTATGGAAAGCGTCGAAAAAATCAAGGTCGTGGCAGCGTTGCTGCTCGTGGTCGTGGGTATCGCCGGTTACTACATGGTGCCGGCCGACCAAGGTGTGCTGCGCGTGTTGAGCGTGGTGCTGGGATTGGCAATGGCCGGAGCGATGCTCTGGTTCTCTGCGCTTGGGCGTCAGTTTGTCGACTACGCGCGAGACTCGATCAAGGAGGCGCAAAAGGTGGTCTGGCCGTCCCGCAAGGAGACGTGGCAGCTTACCGGTGTCGTTTTCCTGTTCGTGGGCGTGCTGGCTCTCTTTATGTGGGCGGTCGACTCTGGTCTGGCCTGGGTCTTCTATGACCTGGTGCTCGGGCGCGGTAAGTAGGGATAGCGGAGTCATACATGGGAATGCGTTGGTACGTCGTGCATGCGTACTCGGGGTTCGAGAAGAGCGTGCAGAAGGCGTTGAAAGAGCGTATCGAGCGCGCGGACATGCAGCATCTGTTCGGGCAGATTCTCGTGCCGGTGGAAGAGGTTGTCGAGATCAAGGCGGGTCGCAAGGCCCTGACCGAGCGCAAGTTCTTCCCGGGCTATGTGCTTGTTGAAATGGAAATGACCGACGATTCCTGGCATCTGGTCAAGTCGACACCCAAGGTGACCGGCTTTATCGGTGGTGTCGGCAATCGCCCGTCGCCGATTTCGCAGCGCGAAGTCGATGCGATCATGCAGCAGATGCAAGAGGGTGTGGAGAAGCCGCGTCCCAAGGTTCTGTTCGAGGTGGGTGAAGTGTTGCGTGTGACCGATGGTCCGTTCGCAGACTTCAATGCCACAGTTGAGGATGTCGACTACGACAAGAGTCGCCTCAAGGTGTCGGTGCTGATCTTCGGTCGCGCCACGCCGGTCGATGTGGATTTCTCCCAGGTCGAGAAAGTCTGATCTGGTTTTAGTGCCGGGCTTCGGTCCGGTTGTAGTAGGGGAGCGGATGCGAGTCCGCGCTTGACCCATTTCAGGAGTTAAATCGTGGCAAAGAAGATTGTCGGCTACATCAAGCTGCAAGTGCCCGCTGGTAAAGCCAACCCGTCGCCGCCTATCGGCCCGGCACTTGGTCAGCGCGGCCTGAACATCATGGAATTCTGCAAGGCGTTCAACGCCCAGACCCAAGGCATCGAGCCGGGTCTGCCGATTCCGGTTGTGATCACCGCTTTCGCGGACAAGTCCTTCACCTTCGTGATGAAGTCGCCGCCTGCAACCATTCTGCTGAAGAAGGCTGCTGGCATCCAGAAGGGTTCGCCGCGTCCGCATACCGACAAGGTCGGTAAGGTGAGTCGTGCTCAGCTGGAAGAGATCGTGAAGACCAAGCAGGCGGACCTGACTGCTGCTGACCTCGATGCTGCCGTGCGCATCATCGCGGGTTCGGCGCGTTCGATGGGCCTTGAAGTGGAGGGCGTGTAAATGGCTAAGGTTTCCAAGCGTCTCGCCGCTCTGAAGGCTTCGGTTGATCGCAACAAGCTGTACGCCGTTGACGAAGCGATCGCGCTGGTCAAGGGTGCGGCTACCGCCAAGTTCAACGAATCGATCGACGTGTCGGTCAACCTCGGCGTTGACGCGCGCAAGTCGGACCAAGTGGTTCGCGGCTCGGTCGTGCTGCCGAAGGGTACCGGCAAGTCGGTGCGCGTTGCTGTGTTCGCCCAGGGCGCAAACGCAGAAGCCGCCAAGGCTGCTGGTGCTGAAGTCGTCGGTTTCGAAGATCTGGCTGAACAGATCAAGGCCGGCAATCTCGACTTCGACGTCGTGATCGCTTCGCCGGACGCAATGCGTATCGTCGGTCAGCTCGGCCAGATTCTCGGCCCGCGCGGCCTGATGCCGAACCCGAAGGTCGGTACCGTGACCCCGAACGTTGCCGAGGCCGTGAAGAACGCCAAGGCCGGTCAGGTTCAGTACCGTACCGACAAGGGTGGCATCATCCACGCAACCATCGGTCGTGCTTCGTTCGAAGCTGCTGACCTGAAGGTCAACCTGGTTGCGCTGATCGAAGCGCTGCAAAAAGCCAAGCCGGCTTCGAGCAAGGGTGTGTACCTGAAGAAGGTTGCGGTCTCGAGCACGATGGGTGTTGGCGTTCGCGTCGACGCCGGCTCGCTGGCGCAGTAATAAATTTTGGGCCTGCCCCGGTGCTCGCACCGGGGTGGGGTAGTCCAAGACCGTAGGCGCGTTTCGACGCTTAATCGCCGGTTCGCCGGCAGTCTACGCAGACGGTGTGCCCAATCTGGATTTGGCCTGTGGCGTTTGTCACGGGTTTCCTGAAGGAAAGGTCGCCGTTGGGAGGTGTGGCTTTGCCATGCCAAACATCTCGTAATGGAGGTAGACCTTGAGTCTCAATCTCGAAGACAAAAAGGCCGTCGTAGCTGAGATTTCGGCAGTAGTTGCCGGCGCTCAGACCATCGTCGTCGCCGAGTATCGGGGTATCGGGGTTGCCAGCATGACTCTTCTGCGCAAGCAAGCGCGGGAGTCCGGTGTGTACCTGCGCGTTCTGAAGAACACGCTGGCACGCCGTGCGGTCGAAGGTACGCCGTTCGCCGGCCTGGCTGACCAAATGGTCGGTCCGCTGGTTTACGGTATTTCCGAAGACCCGGTTGCTGCAGCCAAGGTGCTGAACACGTTCGCCAAGAAAGACGACAAGATCGTCATCAAGGCCGGTTCGTATGAAGGTCAGGTGTTGGACCAAGCCGGCGTTGCCGCGCTGGCTTCGATCCCGAGCCGCGAAGAGCTGCTGTCCAAGCTGCTCTACGTCATGCAAGCACCGGTGGCTGGCTTCGCCCGTGGCCTCGCCGCGCTGGCAGAGAAGAAGCAAGCTGGCGAATCGGCTCCGGCCGAAGCTGTTCCGGCCGAAGCGTAACCGCTTCCCGATTCATTACCCTTTCGAAAAGATTTTCAGGAGTATTTACAAATGGCTCTGTCCAAAGACGATATCCTCGACGCGGTTGCTGGCCTGACCGTTATGGAACTGAACGACCTGGTGAAGGCGTTCGAAGAGAAGTTCGGCGTTTCGGCTGCTGCTGTTGCCGTTGCTGGCCCGGCTGCTGGTGCTGGTGCTGCTGCTGCAGAAGAGAAGACCGAATTCGACGTGATCCTGACCGGCGCTGGCGCCAACAAGGTTGGCGTGATCAAGGTTGTCCGTGAAGTGACCGGCCTGGGTCTGAAGGAAGCCAAGGATCTGGTCGACGGCGCTCCGAAGCCGCTGAAGGAAGGCATTGCCAAGGCTGATGCTGAAGCCATGGTCAAGAAGCTGGTCGAAGCAGGCGCTACTGCTGAGATGAAGTAATCGCCTTAGCGATTGCTCGAAATAGGCAGGCGGAGGAATCCGCCTGCCATTTTGCGTTTGTTTGACTGCCGTTCTGTAAGCTAAACCTAAAGGATGTTCCTGACGGTTTCGCTCCACAGATGACAAACCGGAAAAATGTTCCCGGAGCGCTTTGCGGTTTGTCTTTTGCGCCCCAATCCATGGAGAGCTTTTGAGTATGAATTACTCGTTCACAGAGAAGAAACGCATTCGTAAGAGTTTTGCGAAGCGGGCGAACGTCTTGGACGTTCCTTTTCTCCTCGCGACCCAGATCAACTCGTACACCGAGTTCCTGCAATTGGGTGTGCCTGTCGCGGAGCGGAATACCAACGGCTTGCAAGCCGCGTTCAGCTCGATTTTCCCGATCGAGTCGCACAACGGCAACGCACGTCTTGAGTTCGTCCACTATGTGCTGGGTGACCCGCCGTTCGACGTGATCGAGTGCCAACAGCGTGGCATTACGTTTGCTGCACCGCTGCGCGCGCGCGTGCGCCTTGTGATCATGGATCGCGAAGCGGCCAAGCCGACGGTGAAGGAAGTCAAGGAACAGGACGTCTATTTCGGCGAAATCCCGCTGATGACCCGGAACGGTTCGTTCGTCATCAACGGTACCGAGCGCGTCATCGTCTCGCAGCTGCACCGCTCGCCGGGCGTGTTCTTCGAGCACGACAAGGGCAAGACCCACAGCTCGGGCAAGCTGCTGTTCTCGGCCCGGATCATTCCGTACCGCGGCTCCTGGCTGGACTTCGAATTCGACCCGAAGGACCTGCTGTTCTTCCGTATCGACCGTCGTCGCAAGATGCCGGTCTCGGTGCTGCTGAAGGCACTGGGCTTCACGCCGGAAGAAATCCTCGAGCGCTTCTACGACACCGACACCTTCACCATCGGTGAAGACGGTCTCGAGATGTCGCTTGTGCCGGAACGCCTGAAGGGTGAAGTTGCCAAGTTCGACATCGTCTCGAGCGACGGCAAGGTACTGGCGCAGAAAGACAAGCGCATTACCGCCAAAACGATCCGCGACATCCAGACTGCCGGCATCACCAAGCTGCCGGTGCCGGTCGACTTCCTGTACGGCCGCATTCTGGCGCACAACGTCGTGCATCCGGAAACCGGTGAAGTGCTGGCGCGTTGCAACGAGGAAATCACCGAAGATCTGGCTGCAAAGCTCGACATCGCCGGCGTGACCGAGATGAAGGTGCTGTACGTCAACGATCTGGATCAGGGCGCGTTCATTTCGCAAAGCCTGCGTTCGGACGACGTGAACGACGAGTACGGCGCGCGCGTGGCGATCTATCGCATGATGCGCCCGGGCGAGCCGCCGACCGAGGATTCGGTCCAGGCCCTGTTCAACGGCCTGTTCTTCTCGGAAGACCGCTACGACCTGTCGGCCGTCGGCCGGATGAAGTTCAATAGCCGCGCCTATCTGGCGCCGCGCGACGAAAAGACGCCGGGCTGGATGCACCAGTTCTATGCCCGCGTTGGCGAAATGGGCCTTGAAGGTGCCGGTACGCTGTCGGTTGACGACATCCTTGCCGTCATCAGCATCCTGGTCGAACTGCGCAACGGCCGTGGCGATGTCGACGACATCGATCACCTCGGCAACCGTCGCGTCCGTTCGGTCGGCGAACTGGCCGAAAACCAGTTCCGTGCCGGTCTGGTTCGCGTCGAGCGCGCCGTCAAGGAGCGCCTGTCGCAAGCGGAATCGGACAACCTGATGCCGCACGACCTGATCAATGCCAAGCCGGTATCGGCCGCGATCAAGGAATTTTTCGGTTCGTCGCAGTTGTCGCAATTCATGGACCAGACCAACCCGCTGTCGGAAATCACCCACAAGCGCCGCGTTTCGGCCCTTGGTCCGGGCGGTCTGACGCGCGAACGCGCTGGCTTCGAAGTCCGCGACGTGCACCCGACCCACTACGGTCGCGTCTGCCCGATCGAAACGCCGGAAGGCCCGAACATCGGTCTGATCAACTCGCTGTCGTGCTACGCCCGCACCAACCATTACGGCTTCCTCGAGACGCCGTACCGCAAGGTGATCGACGGCAAGGCCACCAGCGAGATCGACTACCTGTCGGCCATCGAGGAAGGCAAGTACGTCATTGCGCAGGCCAACGCGCAAACCGACGACGAAGGTCGCCTGATCGACGAAATGGTTACCTGCCGTGAACACGGCGAAACCATCATCGCGACACCGGATCGCGTCCAGTACATGGACGTGGCACCGAGCCAGATCGTCTCGGTCGCAGCTTCGCTGATTCCGTTCCTCGAACACGACGACGCGAACCGCGCACTGATGGGTGCCAACATGCAACGTCAGGCGGTGCCGGTGCTGCGCGCCGAGAAGCCGTTCGTCGGTACCGGTATCGAGCGCACCTGCGCGGTCGACTCGGGTACGGCCGTGGCTGCGCTGCGTGGCGGTATCGTCGACTACGTCGATGCGAACCGTGTCGTGGTTCGTGTGAACGACGACGAGACCCTGCCGGGCGAAACCGGCGTGGACATCTACAACCTCGTCAAATTCACCCGTTCGAACCAGAACACCAACATCAACCAGCGTCCGGTGCTCCGCCGTGGCGACCGCATCACCAAGGGTGACGTGGTGGCCGACGGTGCGTCGACCGACCTGGGCGAAATGGCGCTCGGTCAGAACATGACCATCGCCTTCATGCCGTGGAACGGCTACAACTTCGAAGACTCGATCCTGATCTCCGAAAAGGTTGTTGCCGAAGACCGCTATACCTCGATCCACATCGAGGAACTGTCGGTCATGGCGCGTGACACCAAGCTGGGCCCGGAAGAAATCACCCGCGACATCTCCAACCTGTCCGAACGCATGCTCGGCCGTCTGGACGAGTCGGGCGTGGTCTACATCGGCGCCGAAGTCGAAGCCGGTGACGTCCTCGTCGGCAAGGTGACGCCGAAGGGCGAAACCCAGCTGACGCCGGAAGAGAAGCTGCTGCGCGCGATCTTCGGCGAGAAGGCGTCCGACGTGAAGGACACCTCGCTGCGCGTACCGTCGGGCATGACCGGTACCGTCATCGACGTGCAGGTGTTCACCCGTGAAGGCGTCGAGCGCGACAAGCGCGCCCAGGCGATCATCGACGAGCAACTGCGCCGTCACCGTACCGACCTGAACGACCAGCTGCGCATCGTCGAGAACGACCTGTTCGAACGGATCGAGCGGATGATCGTCGGCAAGGCCGCCAATGGTGGTCCGAAGCGTCTGGCCAAGGGCACCGAGATCAGCCACGACTATCTGGCCGATCTGCCGTCCAAGCACGACTGGTTTGACATCCGCCTGGCCGACGAGGAAAGCGCACGCCAGCTCGAAGCGATGAAGGATCTGATCGCGCAGATGAAGGCCGACTTCGACCTCAAGTTCGAAGACAAGAAGCGCAAGCTCACCCAGGGCGACGAACTGCCGCCGGGCGTGATCAAGATGGTCAAGGTCTATGTTGCGGTGAAGCGTCGTCTGCAGCCGGGCGACAAGATGGCCGGCCGTCACGGTAACAAGGGCGTGGTCTCGAAGATCCTGCCGGTGGAAGACCTGCCGTACATGGCTGACGGTTCGACCGTCGACATCGTGCTGAACCCGCTGGGCGTTCCGTCGCGGATGAACATCGGTCAGATTCTCGAAGTCCACCTCGGTTGGGCTGCAAAGGGGATCGGTCAGCGTATCGATGCGATGCTGCGTGAACAGCGCAATATCGCCGAAATGCGCCAGTACCTGGACCAGATCTACAACTGCGCCGGCCGTCAGGAAGACATCGCCGGTCTGTCGGAAGACGAAGTCGTCCAGCTCGCCAACGGCCTGCGCCGCGGCATGACGTTTGCCAGCCCGGTATTCGACGGTGCCAAGGAAAGCGAAATCCATCAGATGCTGGATCTGGCTTATCCGGACGCAGACGCGCGTACCCAGCTGCTGGACTTCAACAGCAGCAAGACGCAGATGCAGCTGTTCGACGGCCGCACCGGTGAAGCGTTCGAGCGCAAGGTCACCGTCGGCGTGATGCACTACCTGAAGCTGCATCACCTGGTCGATGACAAGATGCACGCGCGTTCGACCGGTCCGTACTCGCTCGTCACCCAGCAGCCGCTGGGTGGTAAGGCGCAGTTCGGTGGCCAGCGTTTCGGTGAAATGGAAGTCTGGGCACTCGAAGCGTACGGCGCGGCGTACACGCTGCAGGAAATGCTGACGGTGAAGTCGGACGATGTGAACGGCCGGACCAAGGTCTACGAAAACATCGTCAAGGGCGATCACCGGATCGACGCCGGCATGCCGGAGTCCTTCAACGTGCTGGTGAAGGAAATCCGTTCGCTGGGTATCGATATCGATCTGGAAACCGAGTGATTGTGTGAGGAGGGGCGGCCTTGTGCCGCCTCGTACCGAACGCCTCACCCTCACAGGAGCTAAATGAATGAAAGGCTTACTCGAACTCTTCAAGCAGGTCGCGCAAGACGAAGAATTTGACGCGATCAAGATCGGGCTCGCATCGCCCGAGAAGATTCGTTCGTGGTCGTTCGGCGAAGTCAAAAAGCCGGAAACGATCAACTACCGTACGTTCAAGCCGGAACGTGACGGCCTGTTCTGCGCGCGCATTTTCGGGCCGATCAAGGACTACGAATGCCTGTGCGGCAAGTACAAGCGCCTCAAGCATCGCGGCGTGATCTGCGAAAAGTGCGGCGTTGAAGTCACGCTGTCCAAGGTGCGTCGCGAACGCATGGGCCACATCGAACTGGCGTCGCCGGTTGCGCACATCTGGTTCCTGAAATCGCTGCCGTCGCGTCTGGGCATGGTGCTCGACATCCCGCTTCGCGATATCGAACGCGTGCTGTACTTCGAAGCCTTCATCGTGGTCGAGCCGGGCATGACCCCGCTGAACCGCGGTCAGCTGCTGACCGAAGAAGACTATTACAACAAGCTCGACGAATACGGCGACGAATTCGTTGCGCTGATGGGCGCCGAAGCCGTACGCGAACTGCTGAAGAATCTCGATAGCGAGAACGAAATCAGCAAGCTGCGTTCGGAACTCGAGTCGACCTCGTCCGACACCAAGATCAAGAAGATCGCCAAGCGCCTGAAGGTGCTCGAGGCCTTCCAGAAGTCCGGCATCAAACCGGAATGGATGGTCATGGAAGTGCTGCCGGTGCTGCCGCCGGAACTGCGTCCGCTGGTGCCGCTGGACGGTGGCCGTTTCGCCACGTCGGACCTGAACGACCTGTATCGCCGCGTCATCAACCGGAACAACCGTCTCAAGCGCCTGCTCGAGCTGCGCGCGCCGGAAATCATCGTCCGCAACGAAAAGCGCATGCTGCAGGAGTCGGTCGACTCGCTGCTGGACAACGGCCGTCGCGGCAAGGCGATGACCGGTGCCAACAAGCGTCCGCTGAAGTCGCTGGCCGACATGATCAAGGGTAAGGGTGGTCGCTTCCGTCAGAACTTGCTGGGTAAGCGCGTCGACTACTCGGGGCGTTCGGTCATTACCGTCGGTCCGTACCTGCGTCTGCATCAGTGCGGCCTGCCGAAGCTGATGGCGCTGGAGCTGTTCAAGCCGTTCATCTTCCACAAGCTCGAAGTGCTGGGCCTCGCGACCACGATCAAGGCAGCAAAGAAGATGGTCGAATCGCAGGAAGCCGTCGTCTGGGACATCCTCGAAGACGTCATCCGCGAACATCCGATCCTGCTGAACCGTGCGCCGACGCTGCACCGTCTGGGTATCCAGGCGTTCGAGCCGGTGCTGATCGAAGGCAAGGCCATCCAGCTGCACCCGCTGGTCTGCGCGGCATTCAACGCCGACTTCGACGGGGACCAGATGGCCGTTCACGTGCCGCTGTCGCTGGAAGCGCAGATGGAAGCCCGCACGCTGATGCTGGCATCGAACAATGTGCTGTCGCCGGCCAACGGCGAGCCGATCATCGTGCCGTCGCAGGATATCGTCCTGGGTCTGTACTACATGACCCGCGAAGCGGTCCGCGCCAAGGGCGAAGGCATGGCGTTCACCGACGTCAAGGAAGTGCTGCGCGCCTACGCCAACAAGTTCGTGACGCTGCAGACGCGCGTGTCGGTGCGCCTGAACGAGTGGGTCAAGGACGAGAACGGCGAATGGCAAGCACAGACGGTGCGTCGCAACACGACCGTCGGCCGCGCGATCCTGTCGGAAATCCTGCCGAAGGGCCTCGATTTCAGCCACATCGACAAGGCGCTGAAGAAGAAGGAAATCGGCAAGCTGATCAATGCCTCGTTCCGCAGCTGCGGTCTGAAGGACACCGTCGTGTTCGCCGACCAGCTGATGTACACCGGTTTCGGTTATTCGACCCGCGGTGGCATCTCGATCTGCGTCGACGACATGCTGGTACCGGCCGCCAAGGCCGAACTGCTGGCTGCCGCCAACGCCGAAGTGCGCGACGTCGAACAGCAGTACAACTCGGGTCTGGTGACCCAGGGCGAACGCTACAACAAGGTCGTCGACATCTGGGGTCGTGCCGGTGAAGACATCGCCAAGGCGATGATGGCCAACCTCGGCAAGCAGCCGGTGCTCGATACCGACGGCAAGGTCGTCAAGGACGAGAACGGCAAGGACCTGATGCAGGACTCGTTCAACTCGATCTACATGATGGCCGACTCGGGCGCGCGGGGTTCCGCAGCGCAGATCCGTCAGCTCGCCGGTATGCGGGGCCTGATGGCCAAGCCGGACGGCTCGATCATCGAGACGCCGATCAAGGCGAACTTCCGCGAAGGCCTGACCGTTCTCGACTACTTCATTTCGACCCACGGTGCCCGTAAGGGTCTGGCGGATACCGCGCTGAAGACCGCGAACTCGGGTTACCTGACCCGTCGTCTGGTCGACGTGACGCAGGATCTGGTCGTGATCGAGGACGATTGCTACACCAAGAACGGCGTGACGATGAAGGCCGTGGTGCAGGGCGGTGACGTGATCGAAGCGCTGCGCGACCGGATTCTCGGCCGTGTTGCCGCGATCGACATCGTCGACCCTAGCAGCCAGGAAACCGTGTTCGAGGCCGGCACGCTGCTGACCGAAGACATCGTCGACCGCATCGACGAAATCGGTGTCGACGAAGTCAAGGTGCGTACGCCGCTGACTTGCGAAACCCGCTATGGCCTGTGCGCCTCGTGCTATGGCCGCGATCTGGGTCGTGGTCACCGCGTCAACGCCGGCGAAGCGGTCGGCGTGATCGCCGCGCAGTCGATTGGTGAGCCGGGTACCCAGCTGACGATGCGTACCTTCCACATCGGTGGTGCCGCGTCGCGAGCTGCTGCAGCAAGCCAGGTCGAATCGAAGTCGAACGGCCGTGTGGCGTTCACCTCGACGATGCGTTATGTCGCCAACAACAAGGGCGAGCTGATCATCATTACCCGTTCGGCCGAAGTGCTGGTGCTGGACGACCAGGGCCGCGAGCGTGAGCGCCACAAGGTGCCGTACGGTGCGACGCTGACCGTCAAGGACGGCGATACCATCAAGGCCGGTACCGTACTGGGTACGTGGGATCCGCACACCCGTCCGATCATCACCGAGTACGAAGGCCAGGTCCGCTTCGAGAACGTCGAAGAAGGCATGACCGTCGTCAAGCAGGTCGATGACGTGACCGGTCTGTCGACCCTCGTCGTGATCAACCCGAAGACCAAGGCCGGTGCCAAGGGCATCCGTCCGCTGGTGAAGCTGCTCGACGAGCAGGGCAAGGAAGTGAAGCTGGCCGGCACCGATACGCCGGTGACCATCGGCTTCCAGCCGGGCGCGATCATTACCGTCAAGGACGGCCAGTCGGTCGGCAAGGGCGATGTGCTGGCGCGGATTCCGCAGGAATCGGCCAAGACCCGCGACATTACCGGTGGTCTGCCGCGCGTGGCCGAGCTGTTCGAAGCCCGTTCGCCGAAGGATGCCGGCATGCTGGCCGAGGTGACCGGTACCGTTTCGTTCGGCAAGGACACCAAGGGCAAGCAGCGCTTGATCATCACCGATCTGGAGGGTTTGGGTCACGAGTACCTGATCCCGAAGGAAAAACACGTGATGGTCCACGACGGTCAGGTCGTGAACCGCGGCGAAACCATCGTCGACGGCCCGATCGATCCGCACGACATCCTGCGTCTGCAGGGTATCGAGGCGCTGGCACGTTACGTCGTCCAGGAAGTGCAGGAGGTCTATCGCCTGCAGGGCGTGAAGATCAACGACAAGCACATCGAGGTGATCGTTCGCCAGATGCTCCGTCGTGTGGTCATCACCAGCAACGGCGACACCGGCTTCATCCCGGGCGAACAGGTCGAGCGTGCGGAAGTGCTGTCGAAGAACGACGAGATGATCGCCGCAGGCAAGCAGCCGGCTGCATACGACAACGTGCTGCTGGGTATCACCAAGGCCTCGCTGTCGACCGACTCGTTCATCTCGGCCGCATCGTTCCAGGAAACCACACGTGTCCTGACCGAAGCCGCCATCATGGGCAAGGTCGACGATCTGCGCGGTCTGAAGGAAAACGTCATCGTCGGCCGTTTGATTCCGGCCGGTACGGGTCTGGCCTACCACCGGTCGCGCAAGCGTCAGGCGCAAGGTCTGGACTCGGCATTCGAAGCGCTCGAAGCCGTTCAGAGCGAAGAAGCACTGTAAGCACAGTACTTCACTTGACGACAAGGGCTTGATTTTCTTAGAATCTCAGGTCCAATCTGGCGACGCTCGGATTTTCCGCGCGTCGCCGGCTTCATTTGGGCATCGCAATCCGCGATGTCCTGTGGTGGCAGGGTGTCCTGCCATCCAAAGTGGGGCCCCGCAAGGGGTGATTAACTCGAAGGATGTAATCAATGCCAACCATCAACCAGCTGGTCCGCAAGGGCCGCGAGAAGGAAGTGGTGAAGAGCAAGGTTCCCGCGCTCGAATCCTGCCCTCAAAAACGTGGCGTGTGCACTCGCGTGTACACCACCACTCCGAAGAAGCCGAACTCCGCGCTGCGTAAAGTCTGCAAGGTTCGCCTGACCAACGGTTTCGAAGTCATTTCGTACATCGGCGGTGAAGGCCACAACCTGCAAGAGCACAGTGTTGTGCTGATCCGCGGCGGTCGTGTCAAGGACTTGCCGGGTGTGCGTTACCACACCGTGCGCGGTTCGCTCGACACCGCTGGCGTCAAGGATCGTAAGCAGTCGCGTTCGAAGTACGGCGCGAAGCGTCCGAAGTAATTTCGGCCGCAGGCGGCGGTGTATCGCTCAAGCGAGACCGTCGAGTAAGTGGTCGTCCTGCTGGGCGGCCGTGGGGTTTGAAGCCCCGACTGAATGTCATATTTAGGATAGAGAATCATGCCAAGACGCAGAGAAGTACCGAAGCGCGACGTCCTGCCGGATCCGAAGTTCGGTTCGCAGGAACTGACCAAGTTCATGAACGTGGTCATGATCGACGGCAAGAAGGCCGTTGCAGAACGTATCGTTTACGGTGCATTCGAACAAATCGAAAAGAAAACCGGCAAGAGCGCGCTCGAAGTGTTCACGACCGCCATCGGCAACGCTAAGCCGATCGTCGAAGTGAAGAGCCGCCGTGTTGGTGGTGCTAACTACCAGGTTCCGGTCGAAGTCCGCCCCAGCCGTCGTTTGGCATTGGCGATGCGCTGGCTGCGTGATGCTGCCCGCAAACGTGGTGAGAAGTCGATGGATCTGCGTCTGGCCGGTGAGCTGCTTGATGCGGCCGAAGGTCGTGGCGGCGCAATGAAGAAGCGTGACGAAGTGCACCGCATGGCCGAAGCCAACAAGGCCTTTGCTCACTTCCGCTTCTAATGCGGCAATCCGTTTAAGGAAACTACCGTGGCTCGTACTACCCCCATTGAGCGCTACCGTAACATCGGTATCTCCGCTCACATCGACGCCGGTAAAACGACGACGACCGAACGCATCCTGTTCTACACCGGTGTTAACCACAAGATCGGTGAAGTGCATGACGGCGCTGCCACCATGGACTGGATGGAGCAGGAGCAGGAACGCGGCATCACCATTACCTCGGCTGCTACCACGACCTTCTGGAAGGGCATGGGCCTGCAGTTCCCGGAACACCGCTTCAACATCATCGACACCCCGGGGCACGTCGACTTCACGATTGAAGTCGAGCGCTCGATGCGTGTCCTTGACGGCGCGTGCATGGTGTACTGCGCGGTCGGTGGCGTTCAGCCGCAGTCGGAAACCGTCTGGCGTCAGGCCAACAAGTACAAGGTTCCGCGTCTGGCCTTCGTGAACAAGATGGACCGTCAAGGTGCCAACTTCTTCCGCGTTGTCGAACAGATGAAGACCCGCCTGAAGGCGAATCCGGTGCCGGTCGTTGTGCCTATCGGTGCAGAAGACAACTTCCAGGGCGTCGTTGACCTCGTGAAGATGCAGGCCATCTTCTGGGACGAAGCGTCGCAAGGCATGAAGTTCGAATATCGCGATATTCCGGAAGACCTGAAGGCGGTCGCTCAGGAATGGCGCGAGAAGATGGTCGAATCCGCTGCCGAAGCATCGGAAGAGCTGATGAACAAGTACCTCGAAGAGGGTGACCTCACCGAGGAAGAGATCGTTGGCGCCATCCGTCAGCGTACCCTTGCTTGCGAAATCCAGCCGATGCTGTGCGGTACCGCGTTCAAGAACAAGGGCGTGCAGCGCATGCTCGACGCCGTCATCGAATTCCTGCCGTCGCCGGTCGACATCCCGCCGGTCAACGGTACCGATGAGAAGGAACAGCCTGCTACCCGTGAAGCTTCGGATAGCGCGCCGTTCTCGTCGCTGGCGTTCAAGCTGATGAACGACCCGTACGTCGGTCAGCTGACCTTCTTCCGTGTTTACTCGGGCGTCGTGAAGCAGGGCGACTCGGTGCTGAACTCGGTCAAGGACAAGAAGGAGCGCGTCGGTCGTATCGTGCAGATGCACGCCAACGACCGTAAGGAAATCGACGAAGTTCACGCAGGTGACATCGCTGCTGCGATCGGCCTGAAGGACGTGACCACCGGCGAAACCCTGTGTGCCCTCGATGCGCCGATCATTCTCGAGCGCATGGTTTTCCCGGAGCCGGTGATTCACGTTGCCGTCGAACCGAAGACCAAGGCCGACCAGGAGAAGATGGGTACTGCCCTGAATCGTCTGGCCAAGGAAGATCCGTCGTTCCGCGTGCGTACCGATGAAGAATCGGGTCAGACCATCATTTCGGGTATGGGCGAGCTCCACCTGGAAATTCTGGTTGACCGTATGCGTCGCGAATTCGGCGTTGAAGCCAACGTCGGCGCACCGCAAGTGGCTTACCGTGAAACCATCACCCGCGTCGCGGAAGATGTCGAAGGCAAGCACGCCAAGCAGTCGGGCGGTAAGGGCCAGTACGGTCATTGCGTGATCACCGTTGAGCCGGCAGGCGAGGGCGCAGGCTACTCGTTCGTCGACGAAATCAAGGGTGGCGTGATTCCGCGCGAATTCATCCCGTCGGTTGACAAGGGTATCCAGGGCACGCTGAAGGCCGGTGTTCTCGCGGGCTTCCCGGTTGTTGACGTCAAGGTTCGCCTGACCTTCGGTTCGTACCACGATGTCGACTCGTCGCAGATCGCATTCGAACTGGCTGGTTCGATCGCGTTCAAGGAAGCCATGCGCCGCGCAGGTGCTGTCATCCTCGAACCGATGATGGCCGTCGAAATCGAAACGCCGGAAGAGTACATGGGCGACATCATGGGCGACCTGTCGTCCCGTCGCGGTATCATCCAGGGTATGGATGACAACCCGGCCGGCGGCAAGATGATCAAGGTCGAAGTGCCGTTGTCGGAAATGTTTGGTTACTCGACCACGCTGCGTTCGATGTCGCAGGGTCGTGCTACGTACTCGATGGAGTTCAAGCACTACTCGCAAGCGCCGAAGCACGTGGCTGACGCGATCCAGGCTAACAAGAAGTAATTGGTTTTGCCCGGCCCCGGTGCCGGGCAACCCCGAATCTCTATTTAAGGAATTAGCGAAATGGCTAAGGGTAAGTTCGAACGTACGAAGCCGCACGTCAACGTCGGCACCATCGGTCACGTTGACCACGGCAAGACCACGCTGACCGCAGCGATCACCACCATCCTGTCGAAGAAGTTTGGCGGCGAAGCCAAAGACTACTCGCAGATCG
>NZ_JAESND010000019.1 GCF_016865585.1 Jeongeupia naejangsanensis
TTTATCGGTTCGGCGTGAAATTTGTTCGGGCGGGGTGTTGACGGGGGAAGGGGAAGTGCTTAAAGTTGCGTTCTCTGCTGATGACGCAGCGAAAGAAACGAAGCGAAACCCGCCGAGTTTACCGAGCGAAGTGTTCAGAAGCAAGCGATCTTTAACAAATTACAGCCGATGAGTGTGAGTGCTTGATGAGTGCATCAAGTGCTTGCACTTAATGAAATAGAACTGGCTTGAGCGCTTCGGTGCTTGGGCGAATTCTTTGAGTTAACGCAAGTGCGCAATTATTCAGTGATTAAACGAAAGAGTTTGATCCTGGCTCAGATTGAACGCTGGCGGCATGCTTTACACATGCAAGTCGAACGGATTTGCGGGGCTTGCTCCGCAAGTTAGTGGCGAACGGGTGAGTAATACATCGGAACGTGCCCAGTAATGGGGGATAACCTGCCGAAAGGCAAGCTAATACCGCATACGCCCTGAGGGGGAAAGTGGGGGATCGCAAGACCTCACGTTATTGGAGCGGCCGATGGCTGATTAGCTAGTTGGTAGGGTAAAGGCCTACCAAGGCAACGATCAGTAGCGGGTCTGAGAGGACGACCCGCCACACTGGGACTGAGACACGGCCCAGACTCCTACGGGAGGCAGCAGTGGGGAATCTTGGACAATGGGCGAAAGCCTGATCCAGCAATGCCGCGTGGGTGAAGAAGGCCTTCGGGTTGTAAAGCCCTTTTGTCAGGGAGGAAATCCTGGCCCCTAATACGGGTCGGGGATGACAGTACCTGAAGAATAAGGACCGGCTAACTACGTGCCAGCAGCCGCGGTAATACGTAGGGTCCAAGCGTTAATCGGAATTACTGGGCGTAAAGCGTCCGCAGGTGGCTTGTTAAGATCGATGTGAAAGCCCCGGGCTCAACCTGGGAACTGCATTGATGACTGGCTCGCTAGAGTACGGCAGAGGGGGGTGGAATTCCGCGTGTAGCAGTGAAATGCGTAGAGATGCGGAGGAACACCGATGGCGAAGGCAACCCCCTGGGCTGATACTGACACTCATGGACGAAAGCGTGGGGAGCAAACAGGATTAGATACCCTGGTAGTCCACGCCCTAAACGATGTCTACTAGTTGTTGGGCTTTTCGGAGCTTAGTAACGCAGCTAACGCGGGAAGTAGACCGCCTGGGGAGTACGGCCGCAAGGTTAAAACTCAAAGGAATTGACGGGGGCCCGCACAAGCGGTGGATGATGTGGATTAATTCGATGCAACGCGAAAAACCTTACCTGGTCTTGACATGTCTGGAATCCCGAAGAGATTTGGGAGTGCCGTAAGGAGCCAGAACACAGGTGCTGCATGGCTGTCGTCAGCTCGTGTCGTGAGATGTTGGGTTAAGTCCCGCAACGAGCGCAACCCTTGCCATTAGTTGCTACCATTCAGTTGAGCACTTTAATGGGACTGCCGGTGACAAACCGGAGGAAGGTGGGGATGACGTCAAGTCCTCATGGCCCTTATGACCAGGGCTTCACACGTCATACAATGGTTGGTAACAGAGGGTCGCGAAGCCGCGAGGTGGAGCCAATCCCATAAAACCAATCGTAGTCCGGATCGCAGTCTGCAACTCGACTGCGTGAAGTCGGAATCGCTAGTAATCGCGGATCAGCATGTCGCGGTGAATACGTTCCCGGGCCTTGTACACACCGCCCGTCACACCATGGGAGTGGGTTTTACCAGAAGTAGCTAGGGTAACCTTCGGGAGCCCGGTTACCACGGTAGGATTCATGACTGGGGTGAAGTCGTAACAAGGTAGCCGTAGGGGAACCTGCGGCTGGATCACCTCCTTTAAAGATAATGCCTCATTAAGCATTCACACTCATCGGCTGTACGTTAGAGATACGGAGAACTGGGTCAGTAGCTCAGTCGGTTAGAGCACCGTCTTGATAAGGCGGGGGTCGCTGGTTCGATTCCAGCTTGACCCACCATTTGCTTTGCGGATGGACAAACAGTTTGATCCGATGGGGGCATAGCTCAGTTGGGAGAGCACCTGCTTTGCAAGCAGGGGGTCGTCGGTTCGATCCCGTCTGCCTCCACCATTCAAGTACTCAGTGTTAAAAGCGCTGGATCGGAAGATTCAGTGGTTTTAGTTCTGACTGCTTCAGTTGGACGAGAATTTATTCTCTGTATCGCTCTTTAACAAGATAGAAGAAGCAAAACTCAAATTTATTCAGTAATGAATGGGTTTGATTGCATCGAGTTTTGAATTCGAGAGAATTCGAAGTCGCAAACACAGCTTGTAATCTTGAACTACGTGTTTGAGGTTATAGGATCAAGCGACTAAGTGCATCTGGTGGATGCCTTGGCGATCACAGGCGATGAAGGACGCGGCAGCCTGCGAAAAGCTGCGGGGAGCTGGCAAACAAGCTTTGATCCGCAGATATCCGAATGGGGAAACCCACACCTTTTGGTGTATCCATGACTGAATACATAGGTCATGTGAGGCGAACCCGGCGAACTGAAACATCTAAGTAGCCGGAGGAAAAGAAATCAACCGAGATTCCCAAAGTAGTGGCGAGCGAAATGGGAAGAGCCTGTACGTGATAGCAGTAGTCTTAGCCAAACGGAATGGAAAGTCCGGCCATAGTGGGTGATAGCCCCGTAGGCGAAAAGACAATTGTGGTACTAAGCGTACGAAAAGTAGGGCGGGACACGAGAAATCCTGTCTGAATATGGGGGGACCATCCTCCAAGGCTAAATACTCGTGATCGACCGATAGTGAACCAGTACCGTGAGGGAAAGGCGAAAAGAACCCCGGGAGGGGAGTGAAATAGAACCTGAAACCGGATGCATACAAACAGTGGGAGCAGACTTGTTCTGTGACTGCGTACCTTTTGTATAATGGGTCAGCGACTTACGTTCAGTAGCGAGCTTAACCGAATAGGGGAGGCGTAGGGAAACCGAGTCCGAATAGGGCGATTAGTTGCTGGGCGTAGACCCGAAACCAGGTGATCTATCCATGGCCAGGATGAAGGTGCGGTAACACGCACTGGAGGTCCGAACCCACTAATGTTGCAAAATTAGGGGATGAGCTGTGGATAGGGGTGAAAGGCTAAACAAACCTGGAAATAGCTGGTTCTCCCCGAAAACTATTTAGGTAGTGCCTCAAGTATCACTAACGGGGGTAAAGCACTGTTATGGCTAGGGGGTCATCGCGACTTACCAAACCATGGCAAACTCTGAATACCGTTAAGTGCGAGCTTGGGAGACAGACATCGGGTGCTAACGTCCGGTGTCAAGAGGGAAACAACCCAGACCGCCGTCTAAGGTCCCAAATGATCAATTAAGTGGAAAACGAGGTGGGAAGGCATAGACAGCCAGGATGTTGGCTTAGAAGCAGCCATCATTTAAAGAAAGCGTAATAGCTCACTGGTCGAGTCGTCCTGCGCGGAAGATGTAACGGGGCTCAAATTGATAACCGAAGACGCGGATATGTACTCTGTACATATGGTAGGGGAGCGTTCCGTAAGCCTGTGAAGGTGACTTGTAAAGGTTGCTGGAGGTATCGGAAGTGCGAATGCTGACATGAGTAGCGTTAAAACGGGTGAAAAGCCCGTTCGCCGAAAGCCCAAGGTTTCCTACGCAACGTTAATCGGCGTAGGGTGAGTCGGCCCCTAAGGCGAGGCTGAAAAGCGTAGTCGATGGGAAACAGGTTAATATTCCTGTACCGATTCTGAGTGCGATGTGGGGACGGAGAAAGGTAGGTCAGCCATCTGTTGGAATAGGTGGTTTAAGCGTGTAGGTGGGGGGTTTAGGCAAATCCGGATCCCTGTTAACACTGAGGCGTGATGACGAGGTGCCATTGGCACTGAAGTGATTGATCCTATGCTTCCAGGAAAAGCCACTAAGCTTCAGCTCAGAATTGACCGTACCGCAAACCGACACTGGTGGGCAGGATGAGAATTCTAAGGCGCTTGAGAGAACTCAGGAGAAGGAACTCGGCAAATTGACACCGTAACTTCGGGAGAAGGTGTGCCTCTGTAGGGTGAAGCGACTTGCTCGTGGAGCTCGAAGAGGTTGCAGTGAAAAGGTGGCTGCGACTGTTTATCAAAAACACAGCACTCTGCTAACACGAAAGTGGACGTATAGGGTGTGACGCCTGCCCGGTGCCGGAAGGTTAATTGATGGGGTGCAAGCTCTTGATCGAAGCCCCGGTAAACGGCGGCCGTAACTATAACGGTCCTAAGGTAGCGAAATTCCTTGTCGGGTAAGTTCCGACCCGCACGAATGGCGTAACGATGGCCACACTGTCTCCTCCTGAGACTCAGCGAAGTTGAAGTGTTTGTGAAGATGCAATCTCCCCGCTGCTAGACGGAAAGACCCCGTGAACCTTTACTGTAGCTTTGCATTGGACTTTGAAGTGGTTTGTGTAGGATAGGTGGGAGGCTTTGAAGCAGAGACGCTAGTTTCTGTGGAGCCGTCCTTGAAATACCACCCTGACCCCTTTGAGGTTCTAACCTTGGTCCGTTATCCGGATCGGGGACCGTGCATGGTAGGCAGTTTGACTGGGGCGGTCTCCTCCCAAAGTGTAACGGAGGAGCTCGAAGGTTACCTAGGTACGGTCGGACATCGTACTGATAGTGTAATGGCACAAGGTAGCTTGACTGCGAGACTGACACGTCGAGCAGGTGCGAAAGCAGGACATAGTGATCCGGTGGTTCTGTATGGAAGGGCCATCGCTCAACGGATAAAAGGTACTCCGGGGATAACAGGCTGATTCCGCCCAAGAGTTCACATCGACGGCGGAGTTTGGCACCTCGATGTCGGCTCATCACATCCTGGGGCTGTAGCCGGTCCCAAGGGTATGGCTGTTCGCCATTTAAAGTGGTACGTGAGCTGGGTTCAAAACGTCGTGAGACAGTTTGGTCCCTATCTGCAGTGGGCGTTGGAAATTTGAGGGGGGCTGCTCCTAGTACGAGAGGACCGGAGTGGACGCATCTCTGGTGTACCGGTTATCACGCCAGTGGTATCGCCGGGTAGCTAAATGCGGAAGAGATAAGCGCTGAAAGCATCTAAGCGCGAAACTTGCCTCAAGATGAGATTTCCCTGTGGCCTTGAGCCACCTGAAGGGTCGTGGAAGACCACCACGTTGATAGGTCGGGTGTGGAAGCGCAGTAATGCGTTAAGCTAACCGATACTAATTGCCCGTGAGGCTTGATCCTATAACCTGAACCGCGTGGTTCGGGTGTGTTGCGACAAGACTCGTCATAAATCAAACCCGAGTCATTGCTTCTTCTATCGAATTCAGAGATATGACTAATACAGTCGTAACTCAACCAGTTACGTCTGGCGACCATAGCGAGTTGGTCCCACGCCTTCCCATCCCGAACAGGACCGTGAAACGACTCAGCGCCGATGATAGTGCGGGTTCCCGTGTGAAAGTAGGTCATCGCCAGACTCCCAATGCAAACCCCCTGCAGCTACGCTGCAGGGGGTTTTTGCTTTG
>NZ_JAESND010000002.1 GCF_016865585.1 Jeongeupia naejangsanensis
CGAACAGGACCGTGAAACGACTCAGCGCCGATGATAGTGCGGGTTCCCGTGTGAAAGTAGGTCATCGCCAGACTCCCAATGCAAACCCCCTGCAGCTACGCTGCAGGGGGTTTTTGCTTTGGATTTTTCAAGCATGCTGGCCTTCGCAAACATTCAGGTCGCCGTTTGCCGGTGCCGTACGGCTTTGAATTTTCCTACTCCCCAGTGCTAGATTGTCTCGCTTTCAAAGTCTAAGTTCATGATTTTGAAAGCTAATCAAGATGGCGCGCAAACGGGCCGATCTGCTTTCCTGATCGCCCGATTTGCCCTGTTGCCTGAATAAAGTCTGGAGGAGACGAGGATGAAGCTGTACTGGAGTGCGTTGTTTTTGCCGTTTTTTTCGCTGGTACCCAATCTGGCGCTTGCACATGGCTCGATGGAAGTGCCAGTCAGCCGTGTACTGAACTGCTTCAAGGAAGGTCCCGAAGCCCCGCAATCGGCTGCCTGCCAGGCTGCCGTTGCCATTTCGGGCCCGCAGATGCTGTATGACTGGAATGGCGTGAACCAGTTACCTAATGGCAACCATCAGGCATTTGTTCCGGATGGCCAGCTGTGCGGCGGCGGCAAGTCGAACTATGCCGGTCTGAACCTTGCCCGTACCGACTGGGTCAGTTCGCCGATCGCGCCGGATGCCAACGGCAATTTCGAGTTCATCTACAACGCCCCGGCGACGCATGCCACGAAGAACTGGGTGTTTTATGTAACCAAGGACGGCTGGGATCAGACACAGCCGCTGAAGTGGAGCGATCTGGAGAAGTTCTGCGAACTGGGCAATACCGCGCCGGATGCGACCAAGCGCTATCACCTGACCTGCCCGCTGCCGAAGAACAAGACCGGCGCGCACATCATCTACAACACCTGGCAGCGTTCGGACAGCGCCGAAGCGTTCTATTCGTGCTCCGACGTCCGCTTCTCGGCCGTCGTGTCGACCTACAAGGAACTGGGACAGATCCGCGCCTCGCAGGATCTGGCTTCGGATACCAAGGTGACGCTGCGTCTGTTCGACGCCAACGGCGGCGACCTCGAGTCGATCAGTGCCGTGATGAGCTGGGACAGCGTGACCGGTGCGGAAATGTTCCGTGCTGCCAACTGGCCGTACTACCTGGCCAAGGCGATCAACAGCGCATCGCGTTACATCGTTGCCGGCGTGCTCAACAGCGGTGGCGCCGTGGTACCGGAGCAGAACGCGACGACCAACCGCGTCTATTCGCGTGACGGCAAGTCGTATACCTACGCGATCGATGTTGCTGGCGCGACCGTGCCGACGCCGACCCCGACCCCGACCCCGACTCCGACTCCGACTCCGACTCCGGTTCCGACTCCGGTTCCGACTCCGGTTCCGACTCCGGTTCCGACCCCGGTTCCGACTCCGGCACCTTCGTCGAATTGCGCGGCAGCTTGGGTTGCCGGTACGACGTACGCTAATCCGGGTACGACCGTCAGCTACCTCGGCCACAACTACAAAAACAAGTGGTGGACGGTGGGCGATGACCCGAGCAAGTCCGGTCAGTGGGGCGTTTGGCAGGACCTTGGTGTCTGCAAATAAGTCCCGGTAGTCATGATGTGCAAAGCCCTCCGCTACGGAGGGCTTTTTTTTCGTGCGCACCTATATTTCTATGGATTTCGAATTTGTCCGAGATCAAGAATGTTTTATAATTTCAGGAAATACTGAAAATACAGGAACTGCTGGAATGATGTCGCCGCTGACCGAACGCTTTGTCTTGCATTTCGGGGAAATGGGGAGCCGCTGGGGCGTGAACCGCACCGTCGGGCAGATCTATGCCCTGTTGTTCCTGTCATCGAAACCGCTCAATGCCGACGAGATCGGCGAGGCACTCGGGTTCTCGCGCTCCAATGTCAGCATGGGGCTGAAGGAGCTGCAGGCCTGGCATCTGGTGCGTTTGCTGCACCAGACCGGCGATCGCCGCGAGTACTTCGAAACGCCAAAAGACGTCTGGGACATTTTCCGAACGCTGGCCGAGGAAAAACGGCGGCGCGAAATCGAGCCGACGCTGTCACTGCTGCGCGACGCGCTGCTCGAAAGTGCGGCGGATGACGATGAACGTCACGCCCAGGCGCGCATGCGCGAAATGCATGATCTGATCGAAATGACGACGGGCTGGTTCGACGAGGTCCATCGCCTGTCACCGGAGACGCTGCAGAAGCTGATGCGGCTGGGCGCGCGCGTCACCAAACTGCTGGAGATGGCCGATCGGCTTCGTCTCGGTGGCAAGGAGCCTGTATGAAGCGCAGAACCGGCCTGCCGCTGTGGATGGAAATCACCATCATGCTGCTGATCAAGTGCTTGCTGCTCTACGGCGCGTGGCGGCTGTGGTTCTCGGCACCGCTCGCCAAAAAAATGACCGTTCCGGATGCCGCAATCAGTCAGCAACTGCTTGGCCAGCCGGCATCCACCACCGAATCCCGCTCAACCGCTCCTGGAGAAAACACGAATGCTACCCGCCGCTGATGTGGTGGAGCTTTCGCGGCTGCAATTTGGCCTGACCGCGATGTTCCACTTTCTGTTTGTGCCGCTGACACTGGGTCTGTCATGGATCCTCGTGATTTGTGAGTCGGTCTATGTGATGACCGGCCAGCAGGTCTACAAGGACATGACCCGCTTCTGGGGCAAGCTGTTCGGCATCAATTTCGCCATGGGCGTGACGACCGGGATGACGCTCGAATTCCAGTTCGGCACCAACTGGGCGTACTACTCGCACTATGTCGGGGACATCTTTGGCGTGCCACTGGCCATCGAAGGGCTGATGGCGTTCTTCCTCGAGTCGACCTTCGTCGGCCTGTTCTTCTTCGGCTGGGACCGATTGTCCAAAGGCCAGCATTTGTGCGTGACCTTCCTCGTGGCGCTGGGCTCCAATCTGTCGGCACTTTGGATTCTGATCGCCAACGGCTGGATGCAGAACCCGGTCGGGGCGGTGTTCAACCCGGAAACGATGCGGATGGAGCTCGCCAGCCTGGGCGAGGTGTTCTTCAATCCGGTGGCGCAGGTCAAGTTTGTCCATACCGTCGCCGCCGGCTACGTTGCTGCGTCGATGTTCGTACTCGGCGTGTCGGCCTGGTATCTGCTGAAGGCCCGTGATACCGGCTTTGCGCTGCGTTCGTTCGCGATCGCCGCCGGCTTCGGCCTTGCGTCGACGTTGTCGGTCGCGGTGCTGGGGGACGAGTCCGGCTACACCGCCGGCGAAGTACAGAAGGTCAAGATGGCCGCGATCGAAGCCGAGTGGGAAACCCAGCCGGCACCGGCGTCGTTCAACCTGTTCGCGATTCCGGATCAGGAGAACGAGCGCAACCATTACGAGGTGAAGATCCCGTATGTGCTCGGGCTGATCGCGACGCGCTCGCTGGACAAGGAAGTCACCGGCATCAAGGACCTGAAAGTCGAGCACGAAGTGCGCATTCGCAGCGGCATGCTGGCCTACGACGCCCTGACCAAAATGAAGGCCGGCGACAAGAGTGAGCCGGTCAAGGCGCAGTTCGCCGCGCACGAGAAGGATCTGGGTTTCGGGTTGCTGCTGAAGAAGTACACGCCGAACGTCGTCGACGCGACCGAGGTACAGATCAAGGCCGCGGCCAACGATACGATCCCGCAGGTGGCACCGCTGTACTGGTCGTTCCGCGTGATGGTCGGCCTCGGCATGTGGTTCCTGTTCATCTTTGCCGCGTCGTTCTACTTCCTCGCGCGCCGCAATCTCGCACCGCAGCGCTGGCTGCTCAAGCTCGCGGTCTGGTCGATTCCCCTGCCGTGGATCGCGATCGAATGCGGCTGGTTCGTTGCCGAGTACGGCCGTCAGCCGTGGACGATTTCGGGCATCCTGCCGACGCGACTTTCGGCGTCGGCGCTGGAGGCAGGGCAGTTGCATTTCAGCCTCATCGGCCTGATGAGCATCTACATACTGCTGTTTGCGGTCGAGATGTACCTGATGCTCAAGTACATCCGCATCGGTCCGTCCAGCCTGCACACCGGCCGTTACTTCCGCGAAACCGCAGCCGCACAGCCGCAATCGGCCTGAGGGATGAACAATGATTGATTACGAAACGCTCAAGCTGGTCTGGTGGGGGCTGAACGCCGCGCTGCTGATCGGCTTTGCCCTGACTGGCGGCTTCGACCTCGGTGCGGCAGCCTTGCTGCCCTTCGTCGGCAAGACCGACGAGGAGCGCCGGGTGGCGATCAACGCGATCGGCCCGACTTGGGAAGGCAACCAGACGTGGCTGATCACTGCCGGGGGGGCGATCTTCGCTGCATGGCCGCTGGTGTATGCAGCGGCTTTCTCGGTGTTCTACATCGCCTTCATGCTGTTGCTGTTCGCGCTGTTCCTGCGCCCGGTCGGTTTCGACTACCGCAGCAAGGTCGCCGATCCGCGCTGGCGTACGACATGGGACTGGGGCCTGTTCATCGGTGGACTGGTGCCGGCCATCCTGTGCGGCGTAGCGATCGGCAATCTGTTCGTCGGCCTGTCGTTCCAGTTCGACGATTCGATGCGCGTCAGTTACGGCGCCGGTTTCTTCGCACTGCTCAATCCGTTCTCGCTGTTTTGCGGTCTGGTGTCGTTGTCGATGCTGTTGCTGCACGGGGCCACCTTCCTTCACCTGCGTACCGACGCGCATGTCCAGCGCCGTGCCCGCACCGCCGTGATGGTCTGGGGGCTGGTCACGGCGCTGCTGTTTGCATTGGGCGGCGTCTGGATCAAGCAAATGGCCGGACTGCATCTGGTCCAGATCGGCGACGTCAACGGCGTGATCACGCCGTTGTCGAAGTCGGTGCAGGCGGGCGAGGGAGCTTGGCTGACGAACTTCCACACGTGGCCGCAAGCCTGGCTGGCCCCGATCGCCGGTATCGGCGGCGCCTTGCTGGCCGCGCTGGCCGGGCTCTTGCGCTGGCGCTGGCCGGCATTCCTTGCCAGTGGTCTGGCGATTGTCGGCATCATCGTGACGGCCGGCCTGGCGCTGTTTCCCTTCGTGCTGCCGTCGTCACTGGATCTCAACTCCAGTCTGACGGTGTGGGACTCGGTGTCCAGCCAGAAGACGCTGGGGATCATGCTGGGCGTGGTCCTCGTGTTCCTGCCGCTGATCTCGATCTATACCACCTGGGTTTACCGGGTGATGCGCGGTACGGTCACCATTGACCGGATCCGTAGAGAAACCCATACGAGCTACTGAGGAGCCCCCATATGTGGTATTTCGCCTGGATACTGGGCCTCGCCGCGGCGCTGGCTTTCGGCATCATCAACGTGATGTGGCTGGAAAGTCATTTCGCCTTCCGCGAACGCTATGAAGACAAGGTCAACGACCGCTTCAAGGATGCGCAAGGCAAGCGCCGGAAACGCAAGCAGCGTTGAGGGATGGCAGGCGGGCTTCGGCCCGCCTTTTCATTGGAGGGAAAGCGGGTCAGCCCGAGGGCCGTCTCGCAATGGCTGTGGACTCGGCCGATACTGAAACGGGAACGCAACGAACATCAACGAGAACCGGCAGCAGCCCGGCATCACGCGCCGGCCTGACACGCAGCGGTTCCTTGGAAAAGGGGAGCGCAGATGCAGGGAACGAGGCTGATGGGTCTGGCCGTCCTTGGTGGCATGCTGGCCCCGCTCCATGCCGCCGAGACGGTGTTTCTGCCGGCAAGAATCGGTTTCGACGATGTCGAGGTCCTGTTCGTCAATCGGGGGGAGACACCGGAGGTCTTCGTTCCGCCGGCGCAACTGGTGTGCCCCGGTGGCGTCGATTGCAGCACCAGCGAGCAGGCACCGATGCAGTTGTCACCCGCGTCGGCCAAGGTTGTCCGTTATCGGCCGGTTGTCGAGCCCCCGAAGGCAGACCCGCCCGATTCACCCGTGGTGGCCGAGGCGCCACCGCAATTGGCGGCGGACCGGCAGATCCGCAATACCTCGCTGGCCGACTACAAGCCGCAGCGCTTCTCGGCCTACGAGCCCATGTACATTGTCGTTGATCCCTCGCTTGACGATGCGCGCTTCCAGTTCAGCTTCAAATACCAGTTTTTCGATCCGGAGAACGACTACGTTCAGCGCCATCCCTGGCTGGCCGGGTTGCGTTTTGCCTATACCCAGACGTCGCTCTGGGATATCGGCGAAGACTCCAGCCCTTTCTTCGATACCAGCTACCAGCCCGAGTTCTATTACGAGCAGGCCAACGTTCTCGTGCTTCCCGGCGTTAGCCGCACCGACGTGGCCGTTGGCTACCGGCACGAATCGAACGGGCAGGGGGGCGCTGCATCGCGGAGCCTGAACCAGCTTTTCATCCGGCCGAGCTTCCTGTTTGGCGACCAGCAGGGCTGGAATCTGCTGTTCCAGCCGATGATCTACACCTATCTGGGCAGCCTGTCGGACAATCCGGACATTGCCGACTACCGTGGGTACGTCGATTGGCGCTTGCGGGCCGGCGATACGCAGGGCTGGATGGTTTCGACACTGGCGCGCCTTGGCAAGGGCGGAAAGGGCGGTGTCGAGCTGAACCTGAGCTACCCATTGCGGGCGTTTGCCGGGATGGATCTGTATGCCTACCTGCAGTACTGGAACGGCTATGGGGAGAGCCTGCGCACCTACGACGAAAATACCCAGAGCCTGCGCTTCGGCGTGAGCTTCACCCGCTGAGGCCGCGATGCTAAAGTCGGGGTCCGCACCAAAATGGTGAACGTGGCGGCTTCGCACCGCCTTGCAAACGCATGAAAGCCCTGATCGATCCGGCCCGCTGGCCACGCCGCTTGTTCCGTTTTGTTCCGCCGCCTCCGACGGTCGGCCACCTCGAGCGCTGGCGCGCCGTCGGCTTTGCCTTGCTGGCGATTTTGATCTGCGGCCTGGTCACCCATGCCTTGCTCGGCCCGGCATTGCTGCCTTGGTTGGTGGCGTCGATGGGGGCTGCCTCGGTGATCATCTTTGCCATGCCCAGCAGCCCGGTCGGGCAACCGTGGGCATTGGTGGGCGGGCAGATGGTGTCAGCGCTGATCGGCGTCGCGAGCCTGCGATGGCTGGGGCCATGGTTGCCACTCGAACTGGTTGCGGCGCTGGCGGTGGCGCTGTCGATTGCGGCCATGCTGTACGCGCGCTGCCTGCATCCGCCCGGTGGCGCGACTGCGCTGACTGCGGTCTTCGGTGGTGATGCGGTGGTCCATCTCGGTTTCGGTTTTGTCTGGATGCCGGTGCTGGTGAATGCGCTGATCCTGCTGGCTGTGGCGTTGATCGCCAACAACAGCGTGCGCGGACGCCGTTACCCGCTGGCCCGTGCGCAGGAGAATCCGCACGGGACGCGTGACCCGGTGCCGACTGCGCGTGTCGGCCTGCGCGAGGCTGATCTGGATGCCGCGATGCGTGAACTCGGCGAGATGGTCGACGTCAGTGCCGAAGAACTGGGCAATATCGTGGCACGCGCCGAACGTCACGCATATGCGCGCCAATGGGGTGAACTTGACTGCAGCCAGCTGATGTCGCGCGATCTGGTGACCCTGCCGTGCGGCGCGCTGGCGAGCGAGGCATGGGCGCTGCTCCGTCGGCACCGGATCGGTGCCTTGCCGGTGATCGATCCCGAAACCGGCCGGATCGCAGGCGTTGTTGCGCTGGTCGATTTCCTAAAGCACATCGAGGCCGATAACGAGCTGGCGCTGCCGCAGCACAGGCATCCCGGGCTGAAGGTGGACAGCCTGATGAGCCGCGATCCCGTGACGGTGTCGCAGGCAACACCGGTACACGAACTCGTACCTTTGATGGCCGACCGGGGGCTGCATCGTCTGCCGGTCGTCGACGACGATGGCCGTCTCGTCGGCATGGTGACGCAATCGGATCTGATTGCCGCCCTGTCTCAGCAGGGTATGTCACGATCCTGAATTCCGCCTCCAGCTTACGTTCCCATTGGATTCGGTACGTTTATCGGGAAATATCTTACGAAATTGTTGCGCCTGCGCAATTCGCTTACGTCGTGTTCTTGGGTATGATGGTTACATTGTGTAACACGCCGTTTGAGTGTCCGGTTGGGCACGGTGGCACTGACTAGGAGATCCGATGCGTTATCTGAAACAGACTGGTGTGCTGCTGTTGATGGCCGCAGGATTGAGCGCCTGCGGCAAGGGTGGCGACAGCGAAGAGGCGGCCGTGAAGGTCGATCAGGCTGAAATCATCAGTGCGATCAACAACGAGCTGTTTACCGCCGAACTGAGCTGCATTCCGATGCCGGTACGCTTTGCCGAGCCCGTCGACAAGGATTTTGCCAAGCTGACCGAACCGAACGGTGCGCAACTGGCCGCACTGGTCAAGGTGGGGCTGATCAAGGCGGTGAAGGCCGATGGTGGCAAGGTCGAATTCGAACCGACCGATGCCGGCCGCGAAGCCTACACGGGGCTTGCCGACCCTGCTGGTCCGGGATTCTGCAGTGGCTCGCTGGAAGTCGACAAGATCGTCGAGGACAAGGCCGACGAAGAGCGCAGCGATTTCCGTCGCCATCATGTCCGCTATACCTACAAGATCAACACACCGGTTGCCTGGCAGGCTGATGCTGATATCCAGGCCAATTATCCGGCGTTCGCCAAATTGACCGCCGGTGAGGGCAAGGCCGAGTTCACCGCCGTGATCGAGAGCCGTGGCCAAGGCTGGCGGGTCGATTCACTCGGGAATGCCCAGTAGGGGCGCCGGCAAATTAAAAAAGCCCGTCGAATGACGGGCTTTTTTAATTTGCCGGATGAAGATCAGAGATCCAGTTCCTCGACCCAGCTCATCGCGTTGATGTGCGAACGGTTGAGGACGTCGGCAGTGATCTGCAGCTGTTCGGTCAGGCGCGGGACTTCGGACATGTCCGGATCCTCGCAAGCTTCGGCGAGCTCAAGGAAGGGGCCGTAGACGCCGCTACGGTTGATCAGTGCATCGCAGATGTTTTCGGGCAGGATCAGCGTTTCCAGTACCTTTTCCATCGGCATGTCGAGCAGGACGTCGAGGAGCGAGAACATGCCGACAATGAAGAGATTGTCCTTTTCCTGGCCATCGAGATAATGGCCGCCGAGCAGCTCGACCAGCCGGCCACGCGTGACGGCGGTTTTCAGCAGTGCCGGGGGAGAGCCGCTTTCCGCTGCGGCCGTGACCAGCAGCAGCGTCAGCCAGCGATAGAGCTTCTGGTAGCCGAGGATGGTGACCGCGTGGCGGAAGGACTGGATTTCGCACGACAGGCCAAAGCCCGCTGAGTTGATGTAGCGCAGCAGCTTGAACGACAGCGCAACGTCGCATTTGAGCGCGTTCTCGATGTCGCGGATTTCCGCGTTGTTACGCAACATGTTCAACAGGTTGAGGATGTTGGCGTAGCTCGGGTGAATCACCTTCGCCGACAGCGTTTCCGGACGCGCAAAGTAGTAGCCCTGGAAACAATCGAAGCCGATTTCAAGGCACTGCTTGAATTCGGCCTTGGTCTCGACCTTTTCAGCGACCTGTAGCGTCGGGAACTTGCGCAGCTCCTGCGACAGTGCCGGTACTTGCGGCATGCCGAGCATCTGGATATCTAGCTTGATGTAATTGGCATGCTCGACGAAATGGATGCTTTCTTGGGTCAGCACGAAATCATCGAGGGCAATGCCGAAGCCCTGCGCACGCAGGTTCTGCAGGCGCAGCAGCAGCTCGGGGGAGGGCTGGGTCGATTCGACCACTTCCAGAACGACTCGCTGCGGCTGCAGCAGCTCGAGGAAGTTGCTTTCGAGCATCGATTCGGCCACGTTGATGAAGGCAAGTTTGCCCCCCACCAGCCAGTCGGTCCCCATATTGGTCAGCGTATTGACCAGCACGTTCGTGCTGGCCTGCATGTCGCTGGTGAATTCGGCGCTTTGCGCGTCCTTATCCAACCGGAACAGCAGCTCGTATCCGATGATCTGCTGTTGCCGGTTGAGAATCGGTTGGCGGCCAATGAATGCGTGATCTTGCGTCATCAGTTATGTCCACGTGCTGGCGAGTTGGCTGCCATTGTATCAGCGAGTGCTGATTCTTATCGTCCCGTCATGCGGTCGCGAGCCAGCGGGCTGCGCTGGGCGCAGCAGTGTCCGCTGCAGGCGTCGCCAGCAGGTCTTCCATATCCAGTACCAAGACGACCGAGCCGTCGCCGGACAGTGTTGCGCCGGCGACACCCAGTGGCCGGATGTTCTGCAAGGGCTTGATCACCACGTCGTCGCGGCCGATGAAACTGTCGACTGCCAGAATGAACGAATGTTCGGCGCTTTGCATCAGAACCCCGAAACGCGGCACCTGCGTTTCCGGCCAGCCGAGCAGGCCTGCAAGCGATTTGACCGGCAGGATTTCATCGCGGACGACGATGGTCGCGCGACCGGAGACTTCCTGAACTGCTCGGTTGTCGATCGGAATGATCTCGCGAACCATCGCCAGCGGTACGGCAAAGGCCTGGTCGCAGACGCGCACCACCAGTACCGGCAGGATGGCCAGTGTCAGCGGCAGCGAGATCGAGAAACGCGTGCCTTCGCCCACGACCGACTGGATATCGATACGACCGTTGAGCTTCTGGATGTTGGTCTTGACCACATCCATGCCGACGCCGCGACCGGAGACGCTGGAGATCTGGTCTTTGGTCGAGAAGCCCGGCAGGAAGATCAGTTGCAGGCTTTGCTTGTCGTCGAGGCTGTTGGCGGTTTCTGCGTCGATCAGGCCCTTGTCGACGGCCTTCTTGCGGATCACGTCCGGACGCATGCCGTGACCGTCGTCGGTGATCTCGATCAGGATGTGGTCGCCGACCTGGGTGGCGCTGAGCTGGACGATGGCTTTGGCCGGCTTGCCGGCGGCCAGACGGTCCTCGATGGTTTCGACGCCGTGATCGACCGCGTTGCGTACGAGGTGGACCAGCGGATCGTTGAGGTCCTCGAGCATCGTCTTGTCGAGTTCGGTTTCCTCACCACTGATGACCAGTTCGACTTCCTTACCGAGCTGACGGGCCAGATCGCGTGCAAGGCGCGGGTACTTCTGGAACTGCCGGCCGATCGGCTGCATCCGCGTCTTCATCACCGCGTTCTGCAGGTCGCCGACCAGCAGATCGAGCTGGCTGATGGCTTCGTCCAGTGCTTTCAGCGTGGAGCCGTCGATCTTGCCGGACACGACGTCGCTGCGCAGCGTCGTCAGCCGGTTCTTGGTCAGGCCGATTTCGCCTGACAGGTTCAGGACCTGATCGAGCCGATGGGTGTCGATCCGGATCGTAGTTTCCTGTGTGCCGGCAGCCGCACTGAGATTGGCGGATTTTGCCGGGAGGCGTGGTGCAGGTTCGTTCAGCATGACTTCCGGTTCGGCGATGACGAGGGCCGCTTGAGGCTGGGGTGCTGCGGTGGCTACTTCGTTGCCGAGCAGAGCGTCATACAAGTGCTGCCAGTCGGGTTCGCTGCCGTCGCTGACCGAAGGCTGTACAACGGCTGGCGCAGCAGGGGCCGCGACCGCAACGGTTGCCTTGCCGGGAATTTCGCCCCGAATGACTGCATCAAGCGTTTCGAGCAGTTCGGGCGCAACCGGCTGTGGCATCCGCCCTTGCGCCAGCGCGCCGAACATCTCGCGGACTTCGCCGGTGGCGGCGAGGATCACGTCGAGGTATTCCGGCGACAGCGTCATCTCGCCGTTGCGCAGCTTGTCGAACAGGTTTTCGGTGCGGTGGCACAGGCTCACCATCGCGTCGACATTCAGGAAGCCTGCACCACCCTTGATGGTGTGGAAACCACGAAAAATGTCGTTCAGCAAATGACGGTCGTCCGGACGCTTTTCCAGCTCGACCAGTTTGTTGTCGACTTCCGAAATCAGTTCGGAGGATTCGGTGATGAAGTCCTGAAGCAGGTCATCCATGCCGGCGAAATCATGCATTTGGGCTCTCCCGAAAAATGGCGGTAATGATCAGAAGCCAAGGCTTTCGAGCAAGTCGTCGACTTGCTGTTGGTTGGTGACGACGTCAGTGCGGCCTTCGCTGTTGATGACCGGACCGTTGAGCAAGCCGTTCTCTTCGAGCTTGCCGTGCTGCTGCGAGAACATCACCAGGAAGTCCAGCAGTTGCGCTTCCATATCCTTGGCCATGTCGAGGACTTTCTTGATGACCTGACCGGTCAGGTCCTGGAAGTCCTGCGCCATCATGATTTCGAGCATCTGGCTGCTGACCTGCTCGGAGTCGGTCTGGGTCTGGCCCAGATGCTGGCGGGTTTGCAGCACGAGCGCTTTGAACTCGTCGACGGACAGTTTGTTGGCCAGCAGGCGATCCCATTCACCGCTGAGGCTGCGGGCCTCGCCGGCGATCCGGTCTTGCAACGGCTTGGCTGCGTCGAGTGCGTTCAGTGTCCGGTCGGCAGCCTGTTCGGTCATCGTCGCAATATAGGACAGACGGTCGCGGGCGTTAGGAATCTGCGAAGCGGCCTTTTCCAGCGACTTGTCGAGCCCCAGCTCACGCAAGGTATCGTGCAGTTTGCGGGTCAGTTGGCCGATATGCGAGAACATTGCCTTGGCCGGCTCGGCCTGGATTTCTTCAGCTTGGCCAGGCGCTTGGGCGGTCTCGGACGTCGTGGCCGGTGTCGGCGCGCTGTTCCAGTTGGACTGTGCAATGCTGTCGAACAGTGCTTCCAGATCGGCATTGTCTGCGTTGTTGTTGGCGTGGTCGCTCACGTCGGACTCCTGAATGCGTGTACTCGGAAGGCGCCTTGGCGACTTACTTGTTCAGATTGGCAAAAATTTTCTTGAGCTTTTCGTCGAGCGTGGCCGCGGTGAACGGCTTGACGATATAGCCCGAGGCGCCGGCGGTGGCAGCTTCGATGATGTTTTCCTTCTTGGCTTCGGCGGTCACCATCAGGACCGGCAGATGCTTGAGCTGCGGATCGGTACGCACGGCCTTGAGCAACTCGATACCGGTCATGTTCGGCATGTTCCAGTCGGTGACAATGAAGTCGTACGGCGCGTTCTTGAGCTTCTGCAGTGCGATCTGGCCGTCTTCTGCCTCCTCGACGTTGCCGAAACCGAGCTCCTTCAGCAGGTTGCGGACGATGCGACGCATGGTGGAAAAGTCATCAACGACGAGGAAGCGCAGATTGTTATCGGACATATAGCGTGTACTCACTCAGGGGTGCAGGCCGGCTGCGGCGGTCAGGCCGTCAGCAACGGCGCCAGTGTGTCGGCCAGCACGATCGGGTCGAATTTAGCAACGTAGGCGTCGACGCCTACGCTCGCGCCCATGGCGCGATTGGCATTGGATGATAGCGAGGAATGCATGACGACCGGAATGCCATCGAAGCGGCGATCCGATTTGATGTGCTTGGTCAGCACATAGCCGTCCATTTCCGGCATCTCGGCGTCGACGAGAATCAGCCGCAGCTTTTGCGACAGCGGCTCGCCATCATGGCCGGCACGTCCGGCCAGTGCGCTGAGCTTGTCCCATGCTTCCTTGCCATTGTTGGCTTGGTGGTACTTGACGTTGATCTTGTCGAGCACGCCGACGATTTCGCGGCGGGCCACGACCGAATCGTCGACGAAGAACAGGAACTGATCGTGATCGAGGCCGACCTGCTGCAGTTCCGGAATCGGCGGTTCACCAATGACGCTGGCGAGGATCTGTTCGACATCGAGCACCGAAACGAGTTTGCCGTCGGGCAGTTCGGTGATCGCGGTGATCAGAGCCTGATTGCCGGCGAGCATGTTCTCCGGTGCACGGACCTTGTCCCAGTCGACGCGGATGATGCGATCGACCTCATGCACGAGAAAGGCTTGAGTGTGCTTGGAGAATTCGGTGACGATCATCGTCGCATTGGCGTCGCCTTCGGGACGCTCTTGGGTTGCAACGAACTTCGACAGCGAAATTACCGGAATGATGTTGCCGCGCAGCGAAATCACGCCTTCGACGCCGAACGGCATGTTCGGCGTTTTGGTGATTTTCGGGGTCTGCGAGACTTCGCGGACCTTGAACACATTGATCCCGAAAGTCTCGCGCGTACCCAGCGAGAACAGCAGGATTTCCATTTTGTTCGAGCCGGCAAGTTTGGTGCGGGCGTCGACGTCGTCAAGCAGATTCATGGGAGTGAGGCTCACGGCAGGCTCCGTTGGAAAGTCACGCCTCAGGCGTTCAGGAGGTGTTGGGCAACGAGTTCGGACAGCTTGTGCGGCTCGAACTTGGGCACGTAGCCGTCGACGCCGACCGACTGGCCGAGCTTCTGGTTGGAATTGCCCGACAGCGACGAATGCATCAGGATCGGAATGCCGGCAAAGCGCGGATCACTCTTGATCATCCGGGTCAGCATGTAGCCGTCCATTTCGGGCATTTCCACATCGGTGAGGATCAACTGCAGCATTTCGCGCACGTGGATGCCGCGGATTTCGGCCGATTTGGCAATGCGCTGCAGCTCGTCCCAGGCACGTTTGCCGTTGATGGCCTGCTGGTGACGCACACCCATGGCATCAAGCGTCATTTCGATCTGCTTGCGGGCGACGACCGAGTCGTCCGCGAAGAACACCGTCATTTCACCAAACTTCTGGTGCTGAACCACGGCGCCGACGTCGATGGCCTGATCGGTCTGGGTCGTTTCGGCCAGGACCTTTTCGACATCGAGCATCATGACGAGCTTGCCGCTGTCGAGTTCGGTCACGGCCGTCACGAGGCCGCCCATTTGGACAGTGAGCATGTCCGGCGGGACGCGCATCAGCGACCAGTCCAGCCGCAGAATGGTATCGACGGCTTCAACGAGGAAGCCCTGGGTCTGACCGTTATATTCGGAAACGATCATGATCTCGGGTTTGCTGCCGGTTTTGATCCCGGCATACTTGGCCAGGTCGATTACGGGAACCAGCGAACCGCGCAGGCTGACCATGCCTTCCACCGAAGGGGGCATGTCGGGGGCCTGCGTGATCTCGGGGGTACGCATGACTTCGCGCACCTTGAATACATTGATGCCGAAATTTTCGCGCCGACCGGTGCGGGCGTCTACGCCCAGCGTGAACAGCAGGATTTCCAGCTTGTTCGTACCGGCGAGTTTGGTTCTGGCGTCGATTTTCTTCAGAAGGTCGGACACGGGCTGGGCTCCTGATTACCTGATGTTTCTGCCGTTGGCTGTAAGTATTTGCCCTGATCTGGGACGGATGGTCATATGACCACTTCGAGTGTTGAGCCAGTATATCGGCAGGATGTGCCAAAACCTTAGGGTTTGCTGATGAACAAGGCTGGGTGCGACTTTCCAGCCCATTTATAATTTAAAAATGCTCATGCAACAAGGATTGGCGACGTGGCCGGACCTGGAAACAACATAGACCCGCACGAACTTGAAGCAGCCTTCTCGCTGTTCACCGAAGCCTCGCAGCAATTGGCCAATACTTACGCCGAGCTGCAGCAACAAGTTGTGTCGCTGACCGGTCAGTTGGAGATCGCCAACGGTCATTTGCGACGAGAGCTCGACGAAAAGGCTGCGCTCTCGCGCCGCTTGACCATCCTGATGGAGCGTTTGCCTGGTGGGGTGGTCGAGCTCGATGCAGCTGGCATGGTGAGCATGCTAAACGTTGCCGCTCGCCAGTTGTTGGCGCCGTTGACAGAAGGAATGGATTGGGCAGCCTTTAGTGCTGAACACCTGAAGCAGGGGGAAGCGGACCTTTGGCTTTATCCGCAGGCGAAAGGGGTATTGCGCTTGCGGCTCGTCGGCACCAGCCTGCCGGAAGAGTCGCGCAGAATTCTGCTGGTTCAGGATTTGACGGCAACCTGGGCACTGGAACAGTCGCTGGCGCAACACAAGCGCCTGGCCGCGATGGGGGAAATGGCCGCGGGTCTCGCACATCAGTTGCGGACACCGCTGGCAACGGCGCTTCTGTACGCCGGGCATTTGGCACGACCGCAGCTGGCGGAGGCGGACCGCTGTCGTTTTGCGGTCAAGGCAGTCGATCGCTTGCGTCATCTCGAGGCGTTGACGCAGGGGATGTTGCATTTTGTTCGCGGTAATGTGCTGGATATGGTGCCGGTGTCGCTTGGTGACTGTCTGCTCGAAGCAGTCCATACGATCGAGCCGCAATTCGCTGCGAGGCAGATGCGGCTTGTACTGAATGATGGCAGCAAGGCCGCGCATGTCTTGGCGGATTCGAAAGAGCTGATGGGCCTGGTGCTGAACTTGCTGGAGAATGCGATGCTGGCTAGTGATGCTGGTTCTTGCGTAGAGCTTTCTGTTTGCTGTGACTCTGATTTCGCTACAATGGTCGTCAGGGATAGTGGCCGGGGGGTTGCGCCGGAGCATCTTGAGCGGCTGTTTGAGCCGTTTTATACGACCCGCAAGGATGGCACAGGCCTAGGTTTGGCCATTGTGCATAGCTTGGCTGAGCGCTTTGGTGGCGATGTGACGGTGCGATCGGTGTTGGGGGAAGGCACAGAATTTATCGTGCGGTTGCCAGTTCTAAATGACGTCTCTAATGTTTGACGTTAACGCGCCGGGTTCGCTTGGCTGATTTCTAAGAAAAGGTTGGATAGGGAAAAATGTCGCCTACCGTACAGATTGAAGGGGATGTGGGGCGGGTTGTGCTGTCAGGACAGTTCGACTTCAGCGCTCACCGCGAGTTTCGCCAGGTGTGCGAAACCCTGATTGCCGATCCGGTGGTCAAGGAGGTCCTGGTCGATTTCCAGAACGTCAATTACTTGGACAGCTCGGCGCTGGGTATGCTGTTGCTGCTCAAGGAGAAAATCGGGGCGGTGAACAAGAATCTGGCGCTGGTGAATTGCCGCGATACCGTCAGGCAAGTGCTTGAAATCGCATGTTTCGGCAAGATTTTCACCATCCGCTGAGCTTTCCGTGCGCATCCTCGTTGTCGACGATACCGAAGCCGTCCTGCTGCTGATTTCGCGGTTTGTCGAGGCGCTGGGGCATGTGGCGATTCCGGCGCGTGACGGCGGTGAAGCCATCCGGATCTGGCGTGAGATCCGCCCCGATCTCGTATTGATGGACATGATGATGCCGGTCGTGTCCGGTGCCGAGGCTGCGGCGACGATCAAGGCCGAGGCCGGTGAAACATGGGTGCCCATCGTTTTTGTTACCGGCATCGGTGAAGAGAGTCGTCTGGCCGAAGCGATCGAGCAAGGGGCTGACGACTACATCAACAAGCCGGTCAACCTGCGTGTGTTGGAGGCAAAACTCAAGGCTTTCCAGCGTACGTTGGCGCTGAACCGCAAGGTGCGCGAGCAGTCGGCCAAGCTGGCCGATTATTACGCCCGTGCAGAAGAAGAGAAGCGCGTTGTCCAGCATCTAATGGAGCAGATGGTCAATGCCGAGCGGCTGTCCGATGCCCAGCTCGAGTACTGGCTGTCGCCCGCAGAAAGCCTTTCCGGCGACATGATCGCCGCGGCGAGAACGCCGGGCCAGGTCCTGCATCTGATGCTTGCCGACGGCATCGGTCACGGGCTCACTGCGGCACTGAATGTGCTGCCGCTGACGCAGCCGTTTTACAGCATGACCGAGAAGGGCTATGCCATTCCGGACATTCTGGTCGAGATGAGCAAGAAAGTGCGCCAGGTCCTGCCGATCGGCCGCTTTGTCGCAGTTGTGCTGATCGCAATCGATGAGGCCAATGGCTGTATCGAGGTATGGAACGGCGGCATGCCGACCGTGCTGGTTGTGGATGATGCGGGCGAGGTCTGCCATCGCTGGGCGTCACGTCACTTGCCCCTGGGTATCACCGAGACCCACGACGTCGAAACGGTGACCGAGCGCTTCTATTTCGACTCGCCCGGTACCGTGGTTGCCTATTCGGACGGCTTGATCGAAGCGCGCAGTGCTGATGGCCATTCGTTCGGCCTGCCAAGGCTGCAGCAATTGTTGAAGGTATCTGCAAGGCGGCGTCTTGCTGGTGTGCAGGCGGAACTCGATGCCCACCTTGTAGACACGGCCCATCACGACGACATTTCCTTGGTGCTTGGGCACTTTGGCGCGCGCTTGCGCGGCGTTGCGGCCGAAGAAGGAAGGCATCTGTCTCCAGCGGTGCTGAGCGCTCTGCTAAAGGTCGGTGAACCTGCATGGCAATACGCGCTTCAGCTGGGCGCGGCGGAACTCAAGTACTTGAATACCGTGCCGTTCATGATGTCGTTCATCAACGAAATCCGGGTGCTGGTACCGCATCAGTCCGACGTTTTCCTGATCCTGACCGAACTGTTTACGAATGCACTAGATCATGGCCTTCTTAGGCTGGACGCGAGTCAGAAGCAGGCCCCCGGGGGACGTGAACGCTACCTGGCAGCGCGGACTCGCGGATTGGAGCAGCTCGAATCAGGTCGTATCGATATCGAATTGACCGGTTTGCGCAGCGGTGGGCAAAACGTCCTGAAAATCCATGTCTGCGATACTGGTCCCGGGTTTGACTGGCGGGCTGGCGTTACTGCAACCGATGTTGCCCATGTGCAGGGAACGGGGCTGGCCTTGGTGCGTGCACTGAGTAGCGCCTTGATATTCCGCGACCCAGGCAACGATGTGGTCGCGTATTATCTGCTCGACACGCCGCCGGCTTGATACGCCGGCATGTCCTGACGCAAGATCGTTTTTTCCAGCTTTTCCTCCTTAGATGCAGACTGTTTCCCCACTGGGTGCCGCGCGTCCTGCCGCTGCTGACGGACGTGTGATTGCCGTTGGTGCATCGACTGGTGGCACCGAGGCGCTCAAATCGCTGTTGGTGCCTTTGCCGGCAAACTTGCCGCCCATCGTGATCGTGCAGCACATGCCTGCAATGTTTACCGAGTCGTTCGCACGGAGACTCGACGGGTTGTGCACGCTTCAGGTCAAAGAAGCACAGCATGGCGATGTGCTCGCGCCGGGGTGTGTCTATCTGGCGCCGGGGCACTCCCATCTTCGGCTTGCTCGCCTTGGCGGGAGATTGAGCTGTGCACTGTCGCAGGATGAACCGGTCAATCGTCATCGGCCGTCGGTCGAGGTGTTGTTTCGCTCGGTCGCCGAGTTGGTCGGAAAGCAGGCTCTCGGCATCATGTTGACCGGTATGGGCAAGGACGGTGGCACCGGTATGCGCGCAATGCGCGATGCGGGTGCGTACAATTTTGCTCAGGACGAAGCGAGCGCAACGGTGTTCGGCATGCCCAAAGAAGCGATTGCGCTGGGTGGGGTCGACGAAGTCTTGCCGCTGAACCGTATCCCGGAACGCCTGCTCGCCAGATTGGCGTTGTGGGCAACCAAGTGATGGAGATTCGAGGCGTGGCTTTACCGGTCCTGGTTGTCGAGGACGACGATGCTTTGCGCGAGGCTTTGTGCGACACGCTGGTGCTTGGCGGACATGCCGTGCTGAGCGCGGGTGACGGCAGCGAAGCGCTCGCCGTGCTGGCCGGGGGGCAGCGCGTCGGCCTCGTGCTGTCGGACGTGCAAATGCAGCCGATGGATGGCGAGACCCTGCTGCGAGAGGTAAAGGCCCGCTATCCGTGGTTGCCGGTGTTGCTGATGACCGCATATGGTGTGGTCGACAAGGCCGTCGCCGCATTGCATGCCGGTGCCTGCCACTATCTGCCCAAGCCGTTCGAGCCCGATTTGCTGCTGCAGGAGGTGGCCAAATACCTGCTGCCGGGGAGCGACGACGGCGACGTGATTGCCGAGGATCCGGCTGTTAGACGAATTTTTGACGTCGCCGAGCGTGTGGCCAGGGCGGATGCATCGGTGCTGATCACGGGCGAATCGGGAACCGGGAAAGAAGTGTTGGCGCGCTTTCTGCACAATCACAGTCCGCGTGTAGCCAAGCCTTTCATTGCGATCAATTGTGCAGCCATTCCCGAGCAGCTCCTTGAGTCGACCTTGTTCGGGCACGAGAAAGGGGCATTCACCGGTGCGCATTCGCAGCACGTCGGCAAGTTCGAGCAGGCCAACGGTGGAACCCTGCTGCTGGACGAAATTACCGAAATGCCGCTGCCGCTGCAGGCGAAGCTGCTGCGGGTGTTGCAGGAGCGTGAAGTTGAGCGTGTTGGCAGCATGAAGCCGTTGCCGGTCGACATTCGGGTGCTGGCGACGTCGAATCGGGATCCGCAGGTCGAGGTGACTGCCGGGCGGTTCCGCGAAGATCTTTTTTATCGCCTCAATGTGTTTCCCTTGCATTTGCCGGCGCTTCGCGAGCGGCCGGACGACATACTGCCATTGGCACGCGCGCTGTTTGCCAAGCATTCCGGCAGGCAGCAACGGCGTACGCCGGCAATTTCTGCGGCTGCCGCCGCGGCGCTGCGTGCGCATGCGTGGGACGGCAATATTCGCGAGCTCGACAATGTGGTCCAGCGTGCGCTGATCTTGGCACCCGGGGATGAAATTGCCGCTGAGCATCTGTATTTGCCGGCCCCAAAGGCAAACCTTGCCGGTGTCGCCGTTGCAGAGCCCGGGCCGGCGGCGAAGCCGGCGGACATGCGTGAACTGGAAAAGCAGCATATTCTTGAAACACTGGCTGCCGTTGGTGGCGTGCGCAAGCTGGCTGCCGAGCGTCTGGGCATGAGCGAGCGGACGTTGCGTTACAAGTTGCAGCAGTATCGCGAGGCTGGCGAGCCACTGGCTGACTAGGCTGGCGCGCATCTTGCTTGATTGAACGTATTCGCAATTGGGACATTGTTTATGAGCGTGCAGGGGATTGATCAGCTGCTGGGACAGTTGCAGGCCATGTCGGCCAAGGCCGCCGGCCAGAGCGCGCCTGCCGCCGATGCAACGAGCGGCGCCGATTTTGCCGGTCTGCTCAAGTCGTCGCTTGACCAAGTCAGTCAGATGCAGCAGTCGGCGCAGGCGCAGCAGGTTGCGTTCCAGAGCGGTGCGCCGGAGGCCGATCTGCAGGATGTGATGGTGTCGCTTCAGAAGGCCAGCCTGAGCTTCCAGACCATGGTGCAGGTCCGCAACAAGCTGGTGAGCGCCTACCAGGAAGTCATGAACATGCAGGTATGATGCACTTTGGTGCTGGCTTACTGTGCTAGGTTGAAAACAGTTAGAATGGCGTGTTAACGATTCCAACTACCTAGTTTGATTTTCTATGGCTGAAGCGGGCGCGACGAGCGGCAATCTCGGATCGGGGCAGGGGGCCGCAGCGTGGCGTCAGCGATTTGCCGCCATCCCGAATGCCCGCAAGCTGGGCATGATGATCGGTGCCGCAGTGCTGATCGCCGCCGCCGTCGGCATCTGGTTGTTCAGCAGCAGCCCCAGTTACCGCATCCTCTACACCAATATCCCCGATAAAGACGGCGGCGCCATCGTTCAGTCGCTGCAGCAGATGAACGTGCCGTACAAGCTCGAAGCGGGCGGCACCATCTCCGTTCCCGCCGACAAAATCTACGATACGCGTCTCAAGCTGGCGGCCCAAGGTCTGCCACGCGCCGGCAATGCCGGCTTCGAGATCATGGACAACCAGAAGTTCGGCGTATCGCAGTTTGCCGAACAGGTGAATTACCAGCGCGCCATCGAAGGCGAGCTGGCGCAGTCGATCCAGACGATTTCGGTGGTCGAGAAGGCGCGTGTTCATCTGGCCATTCCGAAGCAGACGGTATTCCTGCGCGATCAGCAGAAACCGAGCGCATCGGTTTTGCTGACGCTGCAGCCGGGGCGTTCGCTCGATAGCGGGCAAGTAGCCGGCGTGATCAATCTGGTGTCGGCCAGTATTCCGGATCTGCCGTCCAAGAACGTCACGGTTGTCGACCAGAATGGCGACCTGTTGTCACGTCCGCAGGATCTGAATCAGCCCAATCTCGATGCCCGACAGCTTGTCTATGTGCAGCAGATCGAGAAAAACTATGTCGAACGTATTCAGGCCATTCTCGCCTCTATCGTCGGCAAGGAAAACGTCCGGGCAGAGGTTACGGCGCAAGTCGATTTCGCAGAAGTCGAGCAGACCAGCGAAACGTTCAAGCCCAACAGCCCGCCGAATGCGGCCGCCATCCGCAGCCAGCAGAGCGCGGAGCAACTGGGGCGGAACGTCACCGAAGCGGTCGGCGGCGTACCCGGTGCGCTCTCGAACCAGCCGCCAGGTGCTGCGGTCGCGCCGATCAGCGTTCCACTGGCATCCGATGTCGCGGCGTCAAGCACCGGCAATACCAACAGCAGCAAGAACGCCACGACCAATTACGAGCTCGACAAGACGATCCAGCATGTCAAACAGCCGGTCGGCAACGTCAAGCGCTTGTCCGCTGCCGTGGTGGTCAATTACAAGCCGGGCCGCGACAAGAGTGGTCAGGCGACCTACGTGCCGTATAGCCAGCAGGAAATGGTGCAGTTGAACGATCTGGTGCGCGAAGCGATGGGGTTCAACAAGGAGCGCGGCGATTCGATCAATCTGGTGAACGCGGCGTTTGCGGAATCCCAGCCGCTGATCGAGAAACCGCTGCAGGAAAAGGCGCTCGATTTCGCTCGCGCAAACATGACCGACCTGCTCAAGCTGGGCCTGATCGCGCTGGCGGTGCTCTACCTGCTGTTCTTTGTCGTGCGCCCGCTGATGCGCGATCTGGCGCGCGCACGCGATGTGCCTGCACCGGTCGATCTGGAGCTGGGAGAGCCGCTGGCGGCGGACGAAGCGCATGCAGCCCAGCGGCAGGAAAAGGCCGAGGAAGACAATGTCCGACTCTCGGCCTTTGCCGACAAGCTGCAGCAGGGCAAGGAACTCGCCAAGAACGATCCGCGTATGGTCGCGACCATCCTGCGCGAATGGATGGCACGCGAAGAAGAAACGGCAAATCCGAACAAGGTGGGCTGAGTGAACGAAGAAGGCGTGCGCAAGGCAGCGATCCTGCTGATGACGCTGGGCGAAGAGGCTGCGGTCGAGGTCTTCAAGTACCTCGGCCCCAAGGAAGTGCAGCGGCTCGGTTTCGCCATGGCAAACATGGAAAACGTACAGCGCGAAGAGGTCAATACCGCGCTGGACGACTTCGTTACCTCGACTGAAAGCCGCGCCAATCTTGGCGCCGCTGACGAGTACATCCGTTCTGTGCTGACCAAGGCGCTGGGTTCGGACAAGGCCGCCAATCTGCTGGATCGCATCCTGCAGGGCAACGACAACAACGGGATCGAGTCGCTGAAGTGGATGGATTCGGTTGCCGTGGCCGAGCTGATCCGCAACGAACATCCGCAGATCGTGGCGACCATCCTTGTGCATCTGGAGCCGGATCAGTCGTCCGAAATCCTCGCGCATTTCGTCGAACGTACTCGCAACGACGTGCTGTTGCGCATCGCCACGCTCGAAGGCGTGCAGCCGGCGGCATTGCGCGAGCTGAACGACGTCCTGACGCAGCTGCTGTCGGGCTCGGACAAGATCAAGAAGAGCGCGATGGGCGGTGTCCACATGGCCGCCGAGATCCTCAACTTCATGGGCGGCGTGACCGAAGCTTCGGCGATCTCGAGCATCCGCGACTACGATCCGGAACTGGCGCAGAAGATTCAGGACAAGATGTTCACCTTCGACAATCTGCTCGATATCGACGATCGCGGCATCCAGATGCTGCTGCGCGAAATCCAGTCCGATTCGCTCATCGTCGCGCTCAAGGGGACGAGCCAGGCGCTCAAGGACAAGGTCTTCAAGAACATGTCGCAACGTGCGGCGGAGATGCTGCGCGACGACCTCGAGGCCAAGGGACCGGTGAAGTTGTCCGAGGTCGAAGCCGAGCAGAAGGAAATCCTCAAGATCGTCCGTCGTCTGGCCGACGAGGGGCAGATCGTGCTGTCCGGCAAGGGCGACGAAGGGTTGGTCGAGTAAGCGATGGCCGGCCCGCATCGACGCGTCATTCCGCGCGAAGAACTCACTGCCTGGGAGCGTTGGGAACTGGGCGGTATCGACGAGGAGCGCCGCGCGCGGCAGCCCCTGCCACAGACCGCAACGCCCGAGTTGCCCGTGCAGGTGCAGCCTGAACCCGAGCCGGTCTTGCTGCCGCCGGTCGACGATCCGGTGCCAGCGTACGAATCTCTGCCGGTGGCCGAGGTCAGTCTGCCCACCGCCGAGGAAATCGAGGCGATCGAGCAGCAGGCGATGCGCGAAGGTTTCGACGCAGGGTTGGAGGCGGGCCGTCTGGCAGCCGAGGACGAGATCGGCCGACTCAAGAACGTCCTGCAATCACTGGAGAACGTGACCGCCGGCGCCGAGCGCGAGCTGGCCGAGTCGGTACTCGATCTGGCGCTGGTACTGGCACGAGAGCTGGTCAGGCAGGAGGTTGCCGCCGACCGGAAACTGCTGCTGCCGGCCATCGTCGAGGCGCTGTCGGGTATTCCTCCGGCCGGGGGAACGTCCCGCCTGTACCTGCACCCGGACGACCTGAGCGTGCTCGAACCGATGCTCGCGATCGAGTTGTCCGGTGAAACATGGCGATTGATCGCCGATCCCCGTCTCAGTCCCGGTGATGCCCGAATCGAAACGGCATCGACGCAGATCGATCTGGCGCTGCCAGGCCGCTGGCATACCCTGTTGCGGGTACTGAATCGCGCAGAGCGTGACGATCTCCAGTGGAACGCACCGGTATCTCCCGCTGACGGAGCCGGTAGCGGTGGCTGAACGGCTGCAGGCTACTCATCGTTACCTGGCCGATTGCGGCGATGCGGTCCGCTGGATCCGGCCGTGGAAGCCGCGTGGCAAGCTGGTGCGCGTTTCCGGACTGGTGCTTGAAGTCGCCGGTCTCAAGCTGCCGCTTGGTGCATCGTGCGAAGTGATGACGCCCGGCGGTCATCCGGTCGAGGCCGTCGTCGTCGGTTTCAACGACGACCGGCTGTTTCTGATGCCGATCAGCGAAATTTATGGCGTCGAGCCGGGTGCTGAAGTGGTGCCGCATGAAGACGTTGCCGCCTGGGTGCCCGAGTATGACAACCCTAAGCCACCGGCGCGCCGGCTCGAGGACCAGGGCCGACAGGTGCCGGTTGGCTGGGGGCTGCTCGGGCGGATTCTGGACGGTCTCGGCCGGCCGCTCGACGGTCGCGGCAAGTTGCAGGTCGATGCCTATGCGCCGTTGTTCGCACGTGCCTACAACCCGATGGATCGCGAACCGGTACGCGACGTGATGGACGTGGGCGTGCGTGCGATCAACGCCATGCTCACCGTCGGTCGCGGCCAGCGGCTTGGCCTGTTTGCCGGCTCCGGCGTCGGCAAGTCGGTGCTGCTGGGGATGATGGCGCGATTCACCACGGCCGACGTCGTCGTGGTCGGGCTGATCGGCGAGCGTGGTCGCGAGGTCAAGGACTTCATCGAGAACATTCTCGGTGACGAGGGCCTGGCGCGTTCGGTTGTTGTTGCCGCACCGGCCGATACGCCGCCGCTGCTGCGCCTTTACGGCGCGGCCTACGCGACCAGCATCGCCGAGTACTTCCGCAATCAGGGCAAGCACGTGCTGCTGATCATGGACTCGCTGACGCGTTACGCGATGGCGCAGCGCGAGATCGCGCTGGCGGTTGGCGAGCCGCCGGCGACCAAGGGCTATCCGCCGTCGGTGTTCGCACGCTTGCCACAGCTGGTTGAGCGGGCTGGTAACGGTCGCGAGGGTGGTGGCTCGATCACGGCGTTCTACACCGTGCTGTCCGAAGGCGACGACCAGCAGGACCCGATTGCCGACAACGCCCGGGCGATTCTGGACGGCCACTTCGTGCTCAGCCGTCAGCTCGCCGAATCCGGTCACTATCCGGCCATCGACATCGAGGCATCGATCTCGCGCGTGATGCATGACATCGTTGCCCCCGAGGAGTTCGAGCTGGTCCGGCGCTTCAAGTATCTGTACTCGCGTTACCAGCGCTCGCGCGATCTGATCAGTGTCGGCGCCTATGTGCCCGGTTCCGACACGCTGCTCGATGAAGCCATCCGCCGCTATCCGGCATTCGAGGGATTCCTTCAGCAACGGATCCACGAGCAGGAAAGTTACGCCGGTGCGCGGACCAAGCTGGCCGGTCTGTTCGCATGAGCGGATCATAGGGTATGGCCAAGTTCCGCTTCGAATTCCTACTTGAGCTCGCGACCGACGCGCGTGAACGCGAGGTCAAGGTGCTGCAGGCCGCGCAGGCCGCCGAACAGGGGGCGCGTGATCGGCTGGTCCAGATCCAGCACTATTGCGACGAGTATCGCCGCAAGCTGACGCTGAGTGCGCAGTCCGGCATGACCGTGGTGCAGTTCCGCGACTACCAGCTGTTCCTTGGCAAACTTGACGATGCAACCAAGCAGCAACTGGCCGAGGTCGCGCGTCTTGTCAGCGAGCGCGAGGCTGCGCTGGCCCGATTCAACGAGTGCGAAAAAAAGCTCAAGGCCTACGAGACGCTGAAGGTTCGCCACGGCAAGCAGCAGGACAAGCTTGAGTTGCAACGCGAGCAGAAGCTGCTCGACGAATTCAACAGCCGGCCGCGCTAGCCACTGTAGAACTACCCGCCCGGGCGGATCTTGTAGACATTCGACGACAGCTGCAGCGTGGCATCGAATGCGACGGGCGGCTTGTGCGGATGGACCTTGAGGACGGCATCGACGCGAAAACGCAGCGCGCGTTCGAGCTCACGCGGGGCCTCCAGCGAAATGCGCACCCGGCCCAGCCGCGGTTCGTGCCGCTCGATGGCCTTGCGTATCCGCTCGCGCAACAGCTCGCGATCTTCCGGGTTCAGCAGGCTGACGCCGGACAGGTCCGGAATGCCGAAGCCGACCATCGTTTCGGCTGCCAGCGGATAGGCCTCGAACGTTTCGGTGTAGTCGATCGTCCGGGTGTTCAGCAGCGCTTCCAGATCCCGCGCCAATGCCCGCTTGAAATCGGGCATGTCGAACAGCAACCAGCTTCCACCGGGTGGGCGATCGGGTTCGTCGTCGAGCAGGCGATCCAGGATCGATGGCTGGATCGAGACGGCGTGGCGGCTCATCCGCCGATGAACGTGCCGACCTGCTGACCCAGCAGGACGCGATAGGCCACGAAAATGCCGACCGCGACGATCGCCAGCACCGCGAAGTAGAGCCACAACGGCAGTTCGTGCCGGACAAAGGCTTGGAAGCGTTGCGGCAGCTTCCAGTTCGGAGAGAACTCGGCCTTGCCGCCACGGACTTGCTGGATTTCCTGGCCCAGCCGATGCGCGAGATAGCCGAGCTTTTCACTGCCCTCGAGCAGGTATTTGCCCTGGAAGCCGAGCAGCAGGCAGATCTGGAACACTTCGAGTGCTTCGATGTGTTTTGCCGGATCGAGTCGCAGCATTTCCAGCCGATCGAAGAAACCTTCGCCGGCAAGGTGTTCGCCGAACAGCCGCAGTTGCAGCGGCATCCGCTCCCACTCTTCGCGAAGCGGGAAATCGGACGAGAGAATGATTTCGTCCATCAGCGCGCAAAACGCGTACTTGGCCTGATCGATCGCATCACCCGGCTTGCCGAACTGACGGGCGTGGCGTTCGAACTGGGCGAGGAACTGATCGACACGGCGATTGAATTCGGCTGCGCTGTTCGGCGCATTGCCGTCGCGCAACAGGAACAGCAGGTAGGTGCCGTCCTCGAGCATGTCGCGCAGGGCGGGGGCGGTGGGCTGCTCGACGCTGAGCGGGTGGGCGATGTCGGTAGGGGCGTTCATGCCGGATCCTTGTATTTGGAGGTCAGCGGAAGACCGCGATCAGCTCGAGCCGGAGTTCGGCCAGGGTCTGCGGGACGTAGATGCAGACCGAGCGGGATTGCAGCATGCGCTGGAAAATGTCGCCGCGCGGTTCGAGCGCGAAGTAATGGTTGCCGACACGGACCGGAATCGCCGACGGCGTCTGGCCGACATGGGCGAGGCTGACACCGCGCAGTGCCGAGTTGAGAATCTTCTCGACGTCGTCGGGCGCGCCGACCTTGAACTTGAACGGGACCGATTCGATGACCTGGGCGGCCGGCAGATCGCTCTGGACCGACAGATAGAAGTCGACGTTGTCGATCAGGCGGTCACTTTCGAGCCGGCCGATATGGAACGACGGCTTGGGCTGACTCAGCGGAATGACCGCATAGCGTGCCGAAATCACGGTTTCGAGCAGTTCGCGGATTTGCGCGTCGAGCACCGGCAGCACTTCCGACAGCGCTTCGTGCCGGTACGGCGGCAGATCGCCGAGCGAATAGATCGTCGAGAACGTCTGCAGTTCGCCGCAGAACTCGGCGAGTGCCAGATAGAGTTCCTCGGGATGCAGCGGCTCGCAGCGGGCCAGATGGTTGAGGCGGGCGAAGTTGCGGTTGACGGTGTGCAGCAGCCAGAACGACGCAATGTCGGTGGTACCGTACTCCATGACGTTCTTGGCGCGCTCGCGGTGTGCGCCGGCCAGTGCCTGGCTTTTCACCACGAGGATGTCGAGCAGCCGGCGCAGCAGCCGCGATACGGGCTCGGCCGCGCTGACGGTCAGCAGCGGCGGCAGGTAATCGTCGATACGTTGCCACTGGCCGGTCGCGTTCTTGGCCAGTCGGGCAATCGGAATCGAATCGTAACCGTCGCGATTCTCTTCTTCGACCATCAGTCGCACGTCCAGCTCGAGCGTGCTCAGATCGGCTTCGAGTGCCTGCGTGTACAGATCGGCACTGGCGAGCTGCCGGCTCTGGAATCGCGTCGGCCGGTTGCTGCTCCCTGCGTCAGCCACGGTATTGCCGCCGTAGGGCATCAGCTGCGCCAGGCAGGCGTACAGCGTAGTTTCGACACCGAGCTGCGGAATTTCCGCCAGATCGCGCGAGCGGGGCAATGGCTCGCTGGCTGGCGCCCGGAAAGCGGTGCCGTCACGGAAGCGCAGCGACAGCGTGTCGACCCGGAGCTGGCCGCCGCGCAGGGCCGCATCGTCGAGTGCGAGCGACTGCAGTCCCCAGGGATGGCGCTGATGGCTGTGGATGGCATGGGTCAGCTGGTTGGCGTGGTGCAGTGCCTGCTGCTGGAAATGCTGGGGGCGAAGGAACATGCCTTCCCCCCAGAGGATGCGTTTGGCGTCGAGCATGAGTCGGGCGGCTTCGCCGTCTCCTTTTTGCAAATCGGGTGGGGCGTTTATCGGCGACCGGCGGCTTTGGGTGCCGGGCCGCAGTCAGGTTTGAAAGCGGCCGGCACGCCCGGCTGCGGTAGCGCCTTGGGCACCTGTACCTGCAGATAGCAGTCCTGCACCTTGAAAGTCAGCCCGTCACTGCGGACGTCGCTGGCGTCGACCAGAAAGCGCCAGTGGTTCGTGTCCGGTTTGCGGAAGTAGCCGACCACGCCGACAAAGCGGGTTTCCGGCTTGATCTGGTCCTTGATGGCCTGCTTGCTGCCCGGCACGAGAACCAGTTCGCTGCGCGAAATCAGGTCATTGCCTAAAAGTTCTGCGTCAGATTTTCCGCTTGAAGTGGCATCAAAAGTCAGCTTGTTGAACTCGGCTGCATCCTTGAGCTGGTAGACCCGGACGACGATCGAAAGCGGCTTTCCGCCTGTGTCCCGGTTGATGACCGGCGCGGCTTCGCCCTGAATGGCGTAGTCCTTCGGGCCGGAAGCGCAGCTCGCCAGTGTGATTGCAGCCAAAGCGGCCATCAGGCAGCGAACGGGCTTTTTCCTTACAAAAAAGCGAAATTTCATGTTCATGCTCGTTCAGATGACTTTGATGTGACGGGAAAAATATTATACATTTCTCCCGAAATTTTGAATGACTTAGAAAGTATCAAGTTTGTTATTTGCTGATATTTCGTTGTTGTTTATTAAGAGTTTCCTAATTTTAACCGTCCATTTGCTGACGAGCGGTCGATTTGAATAACGTTGTCTTACTGCTCTCCGGTCTGTCGCTGCTGATGCTGGCGCTGGCGTGGCTGGGGTGGCGCTTCTTCTATTGGGACCGCTCTGCCGTGGCGGCACAGCGGCCGGCTGCCGTTCAGGCCGAGCCGATCCTGGTACCTCGCCCGGTGGTCGAGGTGCCCGAGCCGGCGCTTGTCCCGGCGGAGGCGCCGTCACGCTGGCGGGGTGGGCGTTTGCTGTTGGTGTCGGTGCTGCTGATCTCGATGGTGGTGCTGCTGACGCTCAGGCTGGCTGGCTACCACGTGCTGGGCGAGCTGGGGCCGCAGGAGTACGCCTCGCTGCGCAACATCCAGCTGGCGCTGACCGAAGAGAAGCTCGTTCCGCCGCCGCCGTTGCCGCCATCCATGTTCGTGACCAGCGAACGGCCGTCACTGGCGGGTGCCGACCGCGACTGGAGCCGGCTTGATCCGGACTTCGTCCAGCGGGTGCTGGCGCTGATGGCCCGGATGGAAGCACGCGGTTACCCGCTCGCCCTGCTCGAAGGCTATCGCAGCCCCGAGCGTCAGGATTCGCTAGCGTCGCAGGAGAACCTGGTGACCAAGGCGAAGGGCGGGCAGAGCAAGCACCAGTACGGCATGGCCGTCGATCTGGCGCCTATGCGCAACGGCAAGATTGTGATTTCCGAGCGTGATCCGTGGGCGATGCAGGCCTATACCGCGCTCGGCGAAGAAGCGGAGGCCGCGAAACTGACCTGGGGCGGGCGTTGGAGCTTCAAGGATTACGGCCATATCGAAGTACCCGGTTCGATCGCATCGCTGACCCGTGCGAAGCGATAGGCCATTTGCAATGAAAGCAACGAGGTTGTGAACGCAATGAAACGCTGGATGAAAAACGCCAAGGTCGCATCGGCCATCGGCTTCCTGATCCTGATCGCGCTGATCTGGTTCATCGGGCCATTCTTCGGGCTGGTGTCGGCAGAGGCGCGCTTTGGCTGGATCTTCGGGGTGATGCTGCTCTGGGTCGTCACGCTGCTGATCGGCCAGATGGTCGCCAATCGTGCTGGCGGGCTGATCGAGAAGATGCTGCAGCGCCAGGCCGACGATGCGGTCATGGGCGCGAGCGCCGACAAGCGTGCCGAGGTCAATCTGCTGCGCCAGCGCATGCTCGGTGCGATCGATACGCTGAAGAGTTCGCGCATCGGCAAGGCACGCGGGAATGCCGCGCTATACGAGCTGCCGTGGTACATGATCATCGGTCATCCGGCGGCGGGGAAGAGCACGGCGATCCTGCAGTCCGGCCTGACCTTTCCGTTCAGCGACAAAGTCGGTGTTCAGGGGGTTGGTGGTACGCGCAATTGCGACTGGTTCTTTGCCACCGAAGGTGTCTTGCTGGACACCGCCGGCCGCTACGCGACCCAGAGCGAGGACCGCACCGAATGGCTCGAATTTCTCAAGCTGCTGAAAAAGCACCGTTCCAAGGCGCCGGTCAACGGCATCCTCGTCGCGATCAGTCTGCCCGAGCTGGCGCAGCACAAGTCCGAAGGCTTTGCGATCTATGCGCGCCAGATCCGTGAGCGCATCCACGAGATCGAGGACACCTTCGGCCTGCAGGTCCCGATCTATCTGGTGTTCACCAAGGTCGACCTGCTAGGCGGCTTCGGTGCGTTCTTCGAGGACGCGAGCGAAGAGGATCGCAATCGCGTCTGGGGCGCGACGCTCAGCCACGATCAGGGCGCCGGTTTCAACATCGGCCACGTCGTCGGGCAGCAGTTCGAACAGATGTACCGCGGCCTGTCGCAGATGGGCGACGAGAAGCTGCTGCAGCATCGCGGTCCGAATGCCAAGCCGGCGTACTTTGCCTTCCCGGTCGAATTCCACGCGCTGAAGGAGTCGGTCTGCCGCTTCGTCACGTTGCTGCATGAGGACGACCCGTATCACGCCAAGCCGCTGCTGCGCGGTTTCTACTTCTCGAGCGCCCTGCAGGAAGGTGTGCCGCGCATCGGCGCAGCCACCCGCGTTGCCGGCCAGTTCGACCTGTCGCAACCCGGTTTCGAAACCCGCCAGTCGCCCGCGTCGTACAGCTACTTCCTGCGCGACCTGTTCCGGGATGTCGTGTTTCCCGACCAGCACCTGATCACCCGCCAGACCCGGCCGAGCGGCAGCCGCTGGCGCCTTGCCGGGCTGGTTGCCGGCCTGTCGGTGCTCGCCGTGATTGTCGGCGGCCTGACGTGGTCGTACATCGGCAACCAGAAGCTGATTGCCACTGCGACCGAAGAGCGTGCGCAGGCGGCCAAGCTGGCCGCAACCGGCCAAATCTATGACCGGCTCAAGGCGCTCGACCTTTTGCAGAAGCGGCTCGAAACGCTGCAGCAGTACCGCAAGGACGGCCACCCATGGCAGATCGGCATGGGTTTGTACCGTGGTGCGGAGGTCGAAACGGCGCTGCGGAAAGAGTATTTCGACGGTGTAAGCAAGCTGATGCTGGCACCGGTAAAGTCCAACCTCGAGCTGGCGCTGACCAACATCAAGGTCGCTGCCCCGGCGCCCGAAGCACCGAAGCCGGTGGAAGCCGCGCCCAAGGCGGCACCCGCACCGACCCCCGTTCCTGCGCCACGCGCGCCGGTCAAGAAGCCGGTGATCAAGAAGCCGGGTCTGCCGGTGATCAACCTCAGTGCCGTCACGCCATTGCAAAAGGCCACTGCGGCCGCAGCCTCCGGTGTGGCTGCGGCGCCGGTACAGGGTGAGGTGAAACTCGAGCAGGGTTACAACGCGCTGAAGACCTATCTGATGCTGCACGACAAGGCGCGGATGGATGAAGCGCACCTGACCGACCAGTTGCCCCGCTACTGGCGGCCGTGGCTGGAACAGCAACGCAGCAATCGCCCGCTCGAGGACATCAATCCGCTGGCCGAGCGCATCGTCGCGTTCTATGTCTCGCAGCTCAAGGAACCCGATCTGCCGACGATCGACAACAACGCCGTGACGGTGAGCAGCTCGCGCGAAGTGCTGCGCGGCTCGCTCCGCCGCCTGTCGGCCAAGGAGCGTGTCTACAACGAGCTGAAGGCACGCGGCAACACCCGCTTCCAGCCGCTGACGGTGGCCCGCATCCTCAACGGCAAGGATGGCGAGATCGTCGCCGGCAGCTATATGGTGCCGGGTGCGTTCACCCGCGAGGCGTGGGACAAGTACATGCGCGGTGCCATCGACGAGGCCAGCCGCGGCGAGATCAAGAGCGACGACTGGGTGCTGGCGGCATCGCTGCAGGACAACCTTGGTCGTGATGGCGATCTGGAGAAGAACCGGGCCGAACTCGAAGCGCTGTACCGCGCCGATTACGCCCGCGAGTGGAAGAAATTCCTCCAGGGCGTCGCGGTCAAGGACTTTGCCGATCTGAATCAGGCCGCAGCAGGCATGACGCGTCTGGCCGATCCGCAAACGTCGCCGGTCAAGCTGATCATCGCCCGGGCCGCATTCGAAACGGCGTGGGACAACCCGTCCGAACTGAGCAGCAAGCTAGAGACTGCCAAGCAGTCGGTGCTGGAAAAAACTACGTCGCTGATCAACGGCGGCAATCAACCTAAGGCGGTTCAGCCGGGGCAGAAGGGCGAGGTTGGCGGCCAGTTCGTCGCGGTGGCGAGATTGAACGAAGGCTCGCCGGCGCCGATCAACGGCTACCTCGACCAGCTCGGCAAGCTTAAGGGCAAGCTGCTGCAGATTGCTTCGACCGACGACCAAGGGGGCGGTGCACGGCAACTGGTGCAGGCGACGCTGAACGGTAGCGGCTCGGAACTGGCCGACACGCTACAGTACGTCGACAACACCATGCTCGGGACCGCCGATGCCGAAACGCGCGAAGTCGTCCGCCCGCTGCTGGTGCGTCCGCTGATCCAGACCTACGCGGTGCTGCTGCCGCCGGTCGAACGCGACCTGAATCAGGCGTGGGACAAGGAGGTGTACAGCCAGTGGAAGGCGCTCTCGTCCAAGTACCCGTTCACCGATAGCCAGGCCGAAGCGCCGCTGGGCGACATTGCCAAGTTCGTCAAACCCAATGACGGCACGCTCGACAAGTTCGTCGACAAGTACCTGAACGGTCTGGTGCTGAAGAAGGGGGACACGCTGGTGCCGCGCACCTGGGCCAATCTCGGCATCCGCTTCCAGCCCGCCTTCCTGTCCGGTGCGGCGCGGCTCGGTGATGCCGGCGCGACGCTGACGCAGGACGGCTCGGATGCGAAGTTCGAACTTCAACCGGTCCCGACGTCGGGACTGTCGGAAATCGTCGTCGAGATCGATGGCCAGACGCTGCGTTACCGCAACGGCCCGCAACCGTGGCAGAGCTTCAGCTGGCCGAATCCGGGCGCCAGTCAGGGCGCACGCATCCAGGTCGTGGCATTCAATGGCGCCAGCGCCGTGGTGGCCAACCAGCAGGGCCGGATGGGCTGGACCAAGCTGCTGGCGCAGGCGCATGTCGAGCGCAGCGACAACAACAGCGGCACGCTGAGCTGGTCCATCCGCAAGGGCGCTGCCGGTGATGCCGAAGTCGTGCGCGTCAATTACCGCATGGTCAGCGGCCCGAATCCGCTGCAGCTCTCCAGCCTGCGCAAGCTGAGCCTGCCGGAACGGATTACCCAGTAAGGACGACGATGGCTATTACTTTCATGCGCAACCCGGTGGTTGCGCCCCAATACGCGATTTTCGGCAAGCTGCCGCGCCGCGCCGATTTCGTCCGGGTCAATGCGACGCACCCGGTCGCGATCGAGTTCGATCAGTTGCTGGCGACCAGCCTGCGCTGGGCCAGCGAGCAGCCCGACTGGCAAGACCGCTATCTGGCTGCCGAGGCCAGCGAATTCTTTTACGTCTCGGCTGATCGGCGCTGGGTGTTTTTCGGCGTGCTGCAACCCAGCCGTGACGAGGCGGGGCGCCATTATCCACTGGTTGCCGGCGCGATCGTGCCGTTCGATCAGGGGGCGCAGAACCTGTCGCTGCTGGTCCTGGCGAACGAGCTGTTCTTTGCCGGGCTGCGCGACCAGTTGTCCAGCGCCGTCGACAACTCGGTGGAAATGCTGGCCTGCCGGCAATTCCTCGAGGCCCAGCTTGCACTGAACGGCCGCTCGGGCGCCGATCTGGATCTGGCGGGGCAGGTGCTCGAACGGCACCTACGGCAAACGGCCGCCAGCGAACTGGCCGGACGGCTATCCGCAGCTGGCGGCGCTTCACTGGAGGCCACGCTACTGGCGTTCGCCTTTCATGGCGACTTCGTACGCCGCTATGACAGCAGCGCGCCGCGGCAGGCACTGCTGTTGCCGCTACCGGATGGTCCGGGAGAGGAAACGCTGGGACTGGCGACGTGGCTGACGCTGTATCAGGCCGCGACGCGTGGCCATGTCGGCCTCGATCCGCACTATCTGACGATCACGCTGCAAGGCCGGCGCTATCTGGCGATTTCGCCGTCGCGCTTCACCGACAAGCAGCTGGCGCTGCTGTGGGGGCTGCCGCCTGCGCCACTGGCGGTGCTGGATGCCGGAGACGCAGAGGCGCCGTGGTCCAGGCATCAGGCTTACGCCGAGGCGGCCTACATCCTTGGCCGTCAGCTGGCCGATCCGGCACTCAAGCTCGATGAATTACGAGATATCGTTTTAAATCTTACTTGTAAATTTTGATTTACGTATGTTTGAATTAATTTTTTGTGAAATCTAACCGGGACTGGTGGAGAGTATGGGAAAGGAAAGCACACAGAAGAAGTTGTCACGTGTCCGCCCGCCGCGGGTGCAGATCACCTATGACGTCGAAGTCGGCGATGCGATCGAAACCAAGGAGCTGCCCTTCGTGCTCGGCGTGCTCGGCGACTATTCGGGTCAGAGCAAAGTGCCGCTTCCGAAACTGAAAGAGCGCAAGTTCGTGCAGATCGATCGCGACAATTTCGACGACGTGCTCAAGGGCATGGCGCCGCGCCTGGCCTATCGCGTCGACAACAAGCTGGCGGAAGACGGCAGCCAGCTTGGCGTCGAACTCAATTTCAACGAGCTGGCCGACTTCGAGCCGCAGAAGGTGGTCGAGCAGGTCGAACCGCTGGCCAAGCTGCTGGATGCCCGCAAGCGCCTTGCCGACCTGAAGAACAAGCTCGTCAGCAACGACAAGCTCGAAGCCCTGCTCGACGACATCGTCCGCGACACCGACAAGCTGCGCGAGATCAGCCAGAGCCGCCCGCAAGACCCGAACGCTTGATCCCGGAGCCATTCATGCAAACAGAACAACAATCGCAGGGCGGCGCAGCCGTCACCGAATCGTCGAACCTGCTCGACACGATCATCGACCAGAGCCGGATCGCCACCAACGAACACGAGAAGGGCTATACGCGCGACTTGATCGGCGAGCTGGTCGAGCAGGTGCTGGCTGGCACCGTGACGTTGTCGAAGGACCTTGCCGCCAGCATCGACGCGCGCATCGCCGAGATCGACGGTCTGCTGTCCGAGCAGCTGAACGAAATCATGCACCACGAAAGCTTCCAGAAGCTCGAGGCATCGTGGCGTGGCCTGAAGTACCTGACGTCCGAATCCGAAACCAGCACGCAGCTGAAGATCAAGGTGCTGAACGTTTCGAAGAAGGACCTCGTCAAGGATTTCAAGGCATCGCCGGAGTTCGACCAGAGCGCGCTGTTCAAGAAGATTTACGAAGAGGAATACGGCACTTTCGGTGGCGCACCGTATGCCGGTCTTGTCGGCGATTACGAGTTCGGCCGTCACCCGGAAGACTTCTACCTGCTCGACGAGCTGTCGCACGTGTCGGCATCGGCACACGCGCCGCTGATCACCGCAGCCAGCCCGGGCCTGTTCGGTCTGGAAAGCTTTGCCGACATCGGCAAGCCGCGCGATCTGGCCAAGATTTTCGACACCGTCGAATACGCCAAGTGGAAGTCGTTCCGTGAATCGGAAGATTCGCGCTACGTCGGCATGGTGCTGCCGCACGTACTCGGCCGCATGCCCTACGGCCGCGACACAGTGCCGGTCGAGGACTTCGACTTCGAGGAAAACGTCGACGGCACCGATCACAGCAAGTACCTGTGGACCAATGCGGTATACGGCTATGCCGCCCGCCTGACCGACGCGTTCGCGCAGTTCGGCTGGCTGGCTGCGATCCGCGGTGTCGAAGGCGGTGGCCTGGTCGAAGGCCTGCCGGCGCACACGTTCAATACCGACGACGGTGAAGTGGCGCTCAAGTGCCCGACCGAAGTCGCGATTACCGACCGGACCGAAAAAGTGCTGTCCGATCTGGGCTTCATTTCGCTGGTGCACTGCAAGAACACCGACTACGCGGCGTTCTTCAGCGGCCAATCGGTACAGAAGGCCAAGACCTACAACACCGATTCGGCCAACGCCAATGCGCGGCTGTCGACGCAGCTGCCGTACATCTTCGCCGTGTCGCGGATCGCGCATTACATGAAGTCGATCATGCGCGACAAGATCGGCAGTTTTGCCACCCGCCAGAACGTGCAGGACTTCCTCAATACCTGGCTGGCGCAGTACGTGTTGCTCGACGATTCCGCTTCGCAGGAAGCCAAGTCGAAGTATCCGCTGCGCGAGGCCCGCGTGGACGTGGTCGAGGTACCGGGCAAGCCGGGCGTGTATCGCGCCGCCGCTTTCCTGCGCCCGCACTTCCAGCTCGACGAACTCACGATTTCGCTCCGGCTCGTGGCCGAGCTGCCCAAGGCTGCACGCTGAGCGGATCGCCGAGTAATACACATCCATCTACTAGGAGAAATCTTCAATGGCATTCGACGCCTTCCTGAAAATCGACGGCATCCCCGGCGAAAGCACCGACGACAAGCACAAAGAGTGGATCGAGATCCAGTCGTTTGCGCACAAGATCGAGCAGCCAGCGCAAGCCACTGCCAGCTCGGCCGGTGGTGCAACCGCCGAACGCGTCAATCACGGCGTGTACGAAATCGAGCACTTCCTCGACAAGGCCAGCCCGAAGATCTACGAAGCATGCTGCACCGGCAAGCACATCAAGGAAGTGACCATCGAGCTGTGCCGTGCTGGCGGCGACAAGGTCAAGTACATGGAAGTCAAGCTCGAGCAGGTGCTGATTTCCAAGGTCGAGCCGACCGGCTCGGCCAACGACAGCGGCTTCCCGCAGGAAAAGGTCAGCTTCAGCTACGGCAAGATCAAGTGGACCTACACCCAGCAGAAGCGTGAGGACGGATCGGGCGGCGGTAACGTCAGCTCGGGTTGGGATCTGACCGCAAACAAGACGATCGCTTAATCGCGGTTGCAAGGGCCCGCCGCAATGGCGGGCCTGTTTTTCCCGTTTCTCTCGGAGGTTTTATGTATCGCCTGGCTGTATTGAGCGCCGCCATCCTGTTGTCCGCTTGCACGCAAAATCCACCTGCCAAAGAAGCCGTGGGGCCGTGGGGTAAATCGGCTGCGAACGCGGCTGCAGCCAACGCCACCGATGCCGCCAAGAGCAAGGCGACCACTGCCGCGAAGGATGCCGCCGCCAACGCGGTCGATCCATCGTTGCTGGTATTCAGCACCCAGAGTGTCAAACTCGACGATCAGGCGCAGGCGCAGGTCAAGCTGCTGCTGGCGCAGGCGGTGACCGCCAAGAACATCGTGATCACCGGCTATTGCAATCGCAAGGAAATCGGCAACGCCAAGGCCGCAGCATTGGCCCGCGCGAACAATGCCAAAAAGGAACTCGTCAATCTGGGCGTTTCGGCCAGCAAGATCAAGGTGAAGTTCGTGACCGACGAGCCACGCCACGCTGCAAAAATCGATTTCCCGGCTTAAGCGATGTGTGGGCAGCCGCGCCTTCGCCGGGTGAGGGCGGATGCTGTGGCACGAGCTGCTGTTGGCCTACGAAACGCTGTCGCAATATATCGCTACACGCGGGGCCCGCGGTTTCGGACTCCGGGTTTGAAAGCCGCTGCAGCGGTACGGCAAATCTGTTCATTACGAGGATCAACGTGCTGCATCTGCTCTACCCCGGAGCCCGACTTTTTGGGCTGGAGCGGGGCGATGTTTTCGATTGGCAGATTATTTAAACAACAAAAATCTATTCCAGTCGCGAGAGGTACTTAGCTCCTCTCAGGCATTGTTTTAGATCGCGGATGATGTGGGAAGCGTGCCGGATTTTGAGGTGCCGGCACTAAAGAGGCCTTTATCAGCTCACTTTCCAAGCGTTGTTTGAGCAGGACGGGTTGTAAATGGGAGCCGCATGACGACCGGCTTCTTGTTGAGCTGAATGGCTTCTAAGTATCCATGATCATGTTGAATCAATAATGCTCGAATCCCTGCTTCCCTATTACGAACGCGAACTCGGCTATCTGCGCGAGCTGTCGGGCGAGTTCGCCCAGCGCTATCCGAAAATCGCCGGCCGGCTGCAAATGGAGGGCGATCAGTGCGAGGACCCGCATACCGAGCGGCTGGTCGAGTCGTTCGCGTTTCTGGCCGCGCGCATCCATCGCAAGCTTGATGACGAGTACCCGGAGATCGCGGCTAGCTTTCTTGACGTGCTGTATCCGCACTACCTGCGGCCGATTCCGGCGACGACGATCGTGCAGTTCGAGTGCGATCCGCAACGGCCCGAAATTGCCAAGCGCTACACGGTGGCGCGGCAGCAGCCGGTGCATGCGCCGGCGATGGGCGGCGTCGTGTGCAAGTTCCGCTCCTGCTACCCGGTCGAGCTGTATCCGCTGTCGCTCACCAGTGCGCGGCTCGAGCTGACCAGCGGTTCGGGGCATCTGCGGCGGATGGCGCCCGATGCGGCGGCGGTGCTGACGCTGGAGCTGGAGACGCACGGCGATCTGGATATCGCGGCGATCGATCTGCAATCGTTGCGCTTCTTCCTCGACGGCGAACCGGCGCTGATGCACCTGCTGTACGAGCTGCTGCTGTCGAAAACCCAGCGCGTGCGCGTCGGTGACGGCAGCGATGATCCGGCCCGCACGCGCGAGTTGCCGGGTGGCTGCATCCAGCCGGTCGGTTTCGGCCGCGAAGAAGGCGTGCTCGAGTACGACGCGCGTTCCTTTGTCGGCTACCGCCTGCTCACCGAATACTTCAGCTTCCCGGACAAGTTCCTGTTCGTCGATTTCACTCGTCTCGGCGAGGTGGCGCCGCGGCTGGTCGGCGGAAAGCTGGTGATCCAGTGCCTGATCGGCCAGTACCCGGATACCGAACGCCATGCACGGCTGCTGAACCATCTGGCAGCGAACCATTTCAAGCTCGGCTGCACACCGATCGTCAACCTGTTCACCCAGCCGGGCGAGCCGATCCGTGTGACGCACCAGAAGGCGTCGTACCCGGTGCTCGCCGACAGCCGCAAGCAGACGGCGTACGAGGTGATCCAGATTTCGCGCGTGGTGCGGGTCGAGAAGACCGGTGCCAGCGAAAGCAGCGAAGAGGTGCTGCCGTTCTACGCGATCCGCCATGGCGGCGAGAAGGGCGGGCCTCGCTTCTATTGGCACGCCAGCCGCGAGGCGTCGCCAAGGGCCGGCGACAAGGGCAGCGATCTGGAGTTGCATCTGGTCGATCTGGATTTCAATCCGGTACGGCCGGCGGCCGAGGTGCTGAGTCTGGAGCTGCTGTGCAGCAACCGTGACCTGCCCGAGCAGATTCCGTTCGGCGGCAGCCAGTCCGGCACGCATACCGATTTTTCGCTGCCGGGCCATTCGGTGGTCAAGCGCGTCAAGCTGTTGCGCAAGCCGACGCAAAGCCTGCGCGCACCGCTGAAGCGTGGCCTGCAGTGGCGGCTGATTTCGCATCTGTCGCTCAACTACCTGTCGATCATCGACGGTGGCAAAAGCACGCTGCAGGAAATGCTGGCGCTGTACAACCTGACCGATTCGCCGGTGACCAACCGGCAGATTCAGGGCTTGCACGCGATCAGCAGCCAGGCCGCAGTGACGCGCGTCGCCGGGCGTGACTTCTCCGGCTTCGTCCGTGGCACCGAGGTGACGCTGACGCTGGACGAGGACTATTACGTCGGCGGCGGCATCTACCTGTTTGCCAGCGTGCTCGAGCGCTTTTTTGCGCTGTATTGCGCGCCGAACAGTTTCAGCCGCTTGCGCGTGCGCACGGTGCAACAGAACGAGGAGGTGGCGGCATGGCCGGCACGCGCGGGCGAAGCCATCGTGATCTGAGCGGCGAAATCGCCGCCGACGCGACGCAATACGGCTTTTTTCAGGCGGTGCGGCTGTTGTCGCTGGCCGCGCACAAACAGGGCAAACGGCGCGGGCCGCTGCCGGACAAGCTGCGTTTCCGCACGCTGGCGACGCTGTCGTTTCCGCCGAGCGAGCTGACGCGCTATCAGCCGGCGAACGACGATGCCGAAGCCGGCACACCGGACGAACTCGGCGTCGCCTTCATGGGGCTGACAGGGCCGTCCGGCGTACTGCCGACCAGCTATACCGAGCTGCTGATCGAACGGCGCCAGCATTTCCGCGATACCGCGCTGCACGGCTTCTTCGACCTGTTCAGTCATCGGGCGGTTTCGCTGTTTTACGGCGCGTGGCGCAAGTACCGCTTCTGGCTGGCGGCCGAGGCCGGTGAAACCGAAGGCTTTTCGCGCAACCTGCTCGATCTGGCCGGATTGGGGTTGTCACGGCTGCGCGATCGGCTCGGCGGCGAGAACGGCCTCGATGAAACGCTGTTCATTTACTACGCCGGCCTGCTGAGCCAGAAGCCACTGTCGAGTCAGGCACTGGTGACCCTGATCGAAGGCTTCTTCGACGTGCGGGCCGAGCTGGGCCAGTTTGCCGGCCAGTGGATCGACGTGCCGCGAGACGAGCAGACGCAACTCGGGCAATCCGGTTGCGAACTCGGTCTGTCGGCGTTTGCCGGCAGCCGGATCTGGGACCGGCAGACCAAGGTCGAGCTCAAGCTTGGCCCGTTGCGTCGTGCCCGCTTCGATGCGCTGTTACCGGGCGGCGCCGGCGCCGACGCCTTGCAGCAACTGCTGCAGTTCGCGCTCGGTCACGGCTTGGCGTGCGACGTGCGGCTGGTGCTCGACAAGCGCGACACCCCCAAGCCGGTCCTGAACGAGGCTTCGCCGTTGCGGCTTGGCGGCAATGCCTGGCTGGTTGCCAGCATGCCGAAATCGGACCCGGACGAGATGAGTTATACCCTGTTGCACTGAGACGTACCGACCCATAACGATATCTACACGAGAAACCACCATGTCCACGCCCCTGAAAGCCCTGGTTGCCAAGCTGACGCCGACGGCGCGCGCGGCGGTCGAAGATGCCGCCAACCGCGCGGTGACCCGTACGCATTTCGAGATCGAGATCGAGCACGTGCTGCTGTCGCTGATCGACCAGACCGACAATGCCTTCACCGCGGCGCTGCGCGCCGGTGGTGTGCCGCTGACGCAGTTCGAACGCGAACTCGACGGCACGCTTGAACAGTTCAAGCGCGGCAATACCCGCAATCCGGTGCTGTCGAGCTGGATGCCGCGCTGGCTGGAAAAGGCGTGGCTGATCGCCGGCGCCGAGCATGGTGAACAGGAGATCTCCAGCCTCGACCTGCTGCTGGCACTGCTCGACGATGAAGGGCTGCGTGCATCGATCAACGGTGCAGCGACCCCGCTGGCGAAGCTGGATCGTCAGGCGCTGCGCCAAGGCTACGCGGCGCTGCGCCGCCACGGCGAGGAGGGCGGCAACACGGTGAGTGATTCGGTGCCCGAGGCCAGCGATCCGATCGTCGTACCGGCCGCCGGCAAGCGTGGTTCGCCGGGACTCGACAAGTACACGATCGACCTGACCGCGCAGGCACGCGCAGGCAAAATCGATCCGGTGCTCGGTCGTGATGCCGAAATTCGCCTGATGACCGATATCCTGATGCGCCGACGCCAGAACAACCCGATCCTGACCGGTGAGCCTGGCGTCGGCAAGACCGCCGTTGTCGAAGGGCTGGCGCTGAAAATCGTCCGCGGCGAAGTGCCGCCGGCGCTGGCCGGCGTGACGCTGCGCACGCTCGACCTCGGCCTGCTGCAGGCCGGTGCCAGCATCAAGGGCGAGTTCGAGAACCGGCTGCGGCAGGTGATCGATGAAGTGAAGGCCAGCCCGGTGCCGATCATCCTGTTCATCGACGAAGCGCACACGATGATCGGCGCCGGCGGCGCGGCCGGACAGAACGACGCGGCCAATCTGCTCAAGCCGGCGTTGGCGCGCGGCGAGCTGCGCACCATCGCTGCAACGACGTGGGCCGAGTACAAGAAGTACTTCGAGAAGGATGCGGCGCTGGCGCGGCGCTTCCAGGTCGTCAAGGTCGACGAGCCGGCGCCGGAAATCGCCGTGCAGATGGTGCGGGGTATTGCCGAAGCCATGGCGGGACACCACAAGGTGCAGATCCTCAACGAAGCGGTGGCCGCGGCGGTCATCCTGTCGAGCCGCTACATTGCCGGCCGTCAGTTGCCGGACAAGGCCATCAGCGTACTCGATACCGCCTGCGCCCGCGTTGCGCTCTCGCGTGCCGGTCGGCCCGGCCCGATCGAGGATGTCGAAGCGCTGGTTGCCAATGTCGACCGTGAACTGGCGGCGCTCGAAACCGAAGAAGGCCACGCCGAAAGGATCGCCGAACTGAAGGTGCAGCGCGAAGGGCTGAGTGCCGACCTGGAAACGCTGCAGCAGAAGTGGCAAGCGCAGCAGGTGCTGGTGGCCGAAATCGATGAACTCAGGGCTGCCGCAACCAGCGGCGGGGCCAAGCCGGCCAAGGGCAAGAAGGTCAGCCCGCTGCAGGCCAAGCGCAACGAGTTGCGCGAGCTGCACAAGACGCTGCCGCTGGCATTCGAATGCGTCGACGAGAACGTCATCGCCGACGTGATCAGTGGCTGGACCGGTATTCCGCTGGGGCGCATGGTCAGCAACGAACTTGAGCAGGTGCAGAAACTCGCCGGCCTGCTGGCCGAGCGCGTCATCGGTCAGGATCACGCACTCGAGCAGATCGCCGAACGGGTGCAGATCGCCAAGGCCAACCTCGACGATCCGAGCAAGCCCAAGGGCGTGTTCATGCTGGTCGGCCCGTCCGGCGTCGGCAAGACCGAAACCGCGCTGGCGCTGGCCGAGGCACTGTACGGCGGCGAGCGCAACCTGATCACGATCAATATGTCCGAGTACCAGGAAGCACACAGCGTTTCCGGCCTCAAGGGCTCGCCACCGGGCTACGTCGGCTACGGCGAGGGTGGCGTGCTGACCGAAGCCGTGCGGCGCAAGCCGTACTCGGTGGTGCTGCTCGACGAGGTCGAAAAGGCCCATCCGGACGTGCTCGAGCTGTTCTTCCAGGTGTTCGACAAGGGTGTGCTCGAGGATTCGGAAGGCCGCGAGGTCGATTTCAAGAACACCATCATCCTGCTGACGTCGAATGCCGGTACCGATCTGGTGATGCGCGCAGTCGAGGGCGGGGTGACGATCGGCGACGAAAACCGTGATCCGAGCGCCGACGATCTGGTCGAAGTGCTGCGCCCGACGCTGCAGAAGGTGTTCAAGCCGGCCTTCCTCGGCCGGCTGACCATCGTGCCGTACTTCCCGGTCAGCGACGAAGTGTTGCAGAAAATCGTCGCGCTCAAGCTCGACAAGATCCGCCGCCGCATCGAAGCCAACCATAACGCCAAGGTCGAGTTCCCGGCCGAGCTGGTCGAACTGATCACCTCGCGCTGCTTCGACGTCGACAGCGGCGCGCGCGATGCCGACGCGATCCTGACCCGGACCGTACTGGCGAAAATCTCCAACGAACTGCTGGGCCGTCTGGCTGCGGCCAAGCCGGTGAAGAAGATTGCCGTGAGTGTGAAGGCTGACGAGATCAAGGTGAAGCTGAGCTGACCATGGGACGGTGCGGGGCTGTGGGTTGCGGCCCCGTCACTGTTGTATATAGCCGTGTCGTGCTGCCTTTGATCCTGCGGTCAAACGAACAAGGCCAGCGGAGGTTTGCGCTACCGGATGACGATCACTACTGATTCGGCATGATGTGCTCAGTTCACCGGGCTGGCCTGCTTGTAAAGATACAGGTAGTGCTCAAATTCCTTCTGCAGCTCCGTGTCGCGCTTGGCAATTTGTGACTCGGCTTCGGCAACATTGCGCTGGCACTCCGGCTGCGGGCAATCATTCAGCTTTGCATACTCGCCGGCTTTGTTCCTTTGTGACGTTAATATCCTACCGCTACCGACGCGCCGACCATCCAGAAAAAGAATGGCCCAGTTCAGGTCGGGTAGGGTGCTTTTATCGTCAAAATAATTGTACTCGCCACGGTAGCTCACCAGCTTTCCCTGGAAGCCAATCCAGTGCTCCGTTTTGCTTGGGCCACGTCGAGTGCCCGGTTCGATCGGACCTTCGGCATCGAGTTGTAAAAACTGGAATCCGCCCGCTTCGGCAAATTGCAGCTGGGTACCCCGGCCCATGTAGTGCAAGCCATGCCAGCGTGGGGTCGTGGTCGGCATGGCCAAGATGCGACTGTTTTGCGTGTTGGGGTTCATGCTGAACCAGGTCGGAAATTGCAAGGCTGCAATCAGGCCGGGTATTTTTCCGGCCTTGATCAGGGTCTGCTCGGGGTCTCCGAGCATGATGCCGTCCTCATGGAGGATTCTTGATATCGAATCCTGATCAAACAGCATCTGTGGCCGAAGCCAATGAGTTAGGCCGTTTTGCTGCCAACTTCCCTTGATGCTGACTACGCCGGTTCGGGAAACGTCGTTGGCCGGCATCGGTAACGGCAGTTCGGAGAGCTGAAAAATACCTACCTTCTGCTCAAGTGAAGGAGTCAGCGCTAGCCGCACATCGCCGTAGTCACGCTTCAAAGGCAGCGCCGCAATGCTCTTTTGACTCCAGAAGGATTGGTTGGGAATGCTTAGGGTAAGCAATGAAAGTGGAAACAAATCACCCTGTCGCGCGGGCAGGGAAAAACTCAGCAGATAGTGGCCAGTGGCCGAATCACGTCTCCAGTGTGCTTTTGTTTCCAGGTGTTTTTCGAATTTTTCGATTTTGGTTTCGATATGTGGGTCCGGAATCGGACCGATACCGCCGAGCCCACTAAATAGCCTGAATTTGCGTCTTGTTTTCTGAGTCTTCCCTTCGATTATCGTATTGGGTACGTAGTCTGCCCGAATCGTGACTTCTTTCAGCAAGCCTGACAGCAATGTCGCCTGCTCGGCGTCGGACATGAACGGATAGCTGAAATCCGCAATCTCCAGAGTGAAAGGTACCGCGGGATCATTACCGTTATATTCTGCCTTATTGAGCCGGGAGCTTTGGAGACGGTCACCAAATGACGTGGTGGAAAGGATGAAAAGTAACGCGAAAAATAAAATACGATATGATGATTTTTTCATTAAGAATCCGAAGAATTCTCTTTCGCCACTATTCAGGTGAATGTGCTTGCTGCGAGTCAAAATTCGTATCGACATCAAGGTGGAAGCATTATTCAATTGATCGAAGCCTGAACGGCTCAGTGTTGAATGACGGTCGTGATTTTGAGGGTTATGGGGATTGGGTCAGAAAGAGAAGATCAATCTGGTAGTTGTCTAGCTTGTTTAGGTCAACCAGAACGGTGATGGATTGCCCGTTTTTTAGATGATGACTTGGATCGTTCCGGAGGCGCGGGCTTAAAAAAAGAATGCGTTCCTTGCTGGCTGGGTCTCGCCATTGGACCACGATCCGGAACGCATCTTCGTCATCGGCATCACTCGCTTTAAGTACATCGGTCCGGAGGTAACTTGCCTGAATTCGCTTCCCGTTTTGTTCAAGAACGGTTTGACGCTGCTTTTCACGTGCGGTTGCCCAGATGAGCACGCCGCCTATTCCTGAACACGCGATACCGAAAAAAGCCAAAATGGCAAGGCCGGTCCCTTGTTCAAGGCCATTGTCTAACGTTGCGCTGTCGGGTTGGCCGGGCCGATACAGTACGGAGACCCGCTCTCCAACGTCATAGGCAGAGGGGCGAGTGGCAACAGTCGTTGTGAATTCAAATTCGTTGCCGTCGCTGTCGAGGTAACGCACGACCGGTTTGTACGAAGGCGCATCACGACGATCGGAATATGTTTCGTACAAATCAACGACGACGCCCTCTGCCCGGCTGGCCGTTTCGTGAAAATATTGCTGCCGGGCGAGCAGCATGCCGCACCCAAGCAGCAGCAGAAGGCCGGTAATTAAGAATCCGTACTTGAATGCCGTCATGGTGGGGAGTTACTGTTTAGTCGTCGCGGCGGATATCCAGCAATTCCTTCAACTGACCCAGCGTCGAATCGTCCTTGATCACCGTCTTCAGCCATTCCTCCAGCGGCATTTCCGCCCACTTGGCGGCACGTTCGGCCAGCAGGGCGACCGGGCTGTGCGGTTCGTTGGTGCGGAAGTAGCGGGCGACTTCGCGCAGCTGGCGCACGGCGTCGGCGCGGGTCGTAACCGGGCCGTGGTTTACTGCGGCTTGTTGCGCGTTCATCGGCGTACTCGCGGTCGGAGGGACGAAGGGGGCGATTTCGGCGGTGGATGGCGGTGCCGCAGCGGCTGTCGCTGCCGGCGCGACGACGGTGCCGCCACACTGTTCGAGCAGGCGTTTGGCAACGTCACTGATGGCCGCCAATGCGTCACGCACGCCGGCCAGACTCGGGGCGTTGTAGCCGAAACGTTCGTCCAGCTGCTTGTCGAGGGTGCTGTAGGCGGTTTGCGCGGTTTCGATGTCACCGACCAGGCGCGCAAACCATGGCGCACCGCTGGCATTGACGGCCTTGTCGAACACGTCGCCGGCCAGTTTGCCTTCGGCAATCGCCCGGGCCCGTGCGTCCTGATCGCGCAGGCCGATGTTTTCGACCTCGCGTGACTCCTGCCAGCGGTACCAGTCGTAAGCGCCGTGCTGGGGCGAAACCAGTGCGACCTGGCGCAGCGCCAGCCCCAGCTGATTGTTCAGCCATTCGAGCTTGCCGACGCGTTCGTCCAGATCATCCGGATCCAGCTCCGGGTAGAGCGTGTCCCAGAATCTGGACAGCAGTCCGCCAATCAGATCGAGGCTGAAGGCGGTGCCGCCGAAGCCCTCGGTTTTGGTCAGCGCCTCGGCCAGCCAGACCGCCAGTTGCAGGTCCTTGCTCTTGGTCGCGAGTGCGTCATCGCACAGCTGGCGGACCTTGCCCCACTCGGCACTCTTGCGGCTCGACTCCCATTCGCCCAGATCAAGGCTGGGGTCGTCGGCGCGCCGCGCTTCGCGGATGGTGTCGAACAGCGACGAGTAGCCGAGGTCTTCGCCGGCAGGATGGTCGGCGGAAATCGGCGCGAGCAGCAGTTCGAGCCGGGCGTGGTGATTGTTGTCCATGATGGTTCGGTTCCGTGAAGGGGGTCAGCCCTTGGCGACATTGGGGACGGTCGAGATCAGCGCTGCGCCGCAGCTGGTCTTGTGGCCTTCAAGCGCGACCGGTTTGCCGTCGATCAGCCAGTTTGGATCGCCTTCGACAATGGTGACGCTGCCGTGCCCCTTTTCGGGGCAGGAGACCGAATCGCCGAGCCGGGCAATTGCCTTGCCCATGGCCTTGGCGTTGGGCGAGGCGCTGACGACCGAGCCGCCATGGCTGGTCGGATCGCCGAGCCGGATGACTTTCTTCATGCGGTGTGTTCCTCGGGAAGGGCGTGGCTGACGATGCTGCTGACGATCTGTGTGTCACCGTCGAATTCGGCGATCAGGACCGGTTGCTGCAGCTGCGCTGCCTGGGTGATGGCAATGGCGTTGAGCAGGGCACCGCGGGCGCCGCCTACATCGCCGAACTCGGTGACGACGTTGCTGGCATCGTTGATCGGATTGAGTTCGGACTCGAAATAGCTGAGTACCGTGGCGACCGCCGCCAGCCGCTGGCCACCGACGTCGACACCGCCGCAGTTGTGCGCCAGCCACGCAAGCGTATGACTCTGGTCGTCACCGGCCTCGGCGGGGTCGAACGGCAGTGGCCGCAAGCCGGCGTTGATCAGTGCGCCTTCGACGGTGCCACGCAATTGCTGGCTGAGCTTGTTGCCCTTGGGCAGGGCTTCATCGCTGTAGAGTTCGCGACTCAGGTGGATGCGGGCGATCGGCGCCAGCTCGATCAGGCCGGGGCGCCATTGCGCCGGAACGCGTCCCCAGCCGGAGGCATCATCCTTTTTGCCGTGATCGCGTTCCCAGTAAGGCTGGTACGGATCTGCCCCGTCCGATTGCAGGTTGTCCACGTCGGCTGGTGCGGTCAGGCCGGCGCGCGTGAACAGTTGCAGGACCACGGCCTGCCCCGGTTTGCCTTGCCAGCGCTGCATTTCGGCCTGCTGCGGGTCGAGCGGCTCGAACTCGTCGTCGTCTGGCTGCTCGGCCAGCGGCGAATCGCACGCCAGCAGCAGCAGCCCCGGCTGCGTCGGGTCATTGCGCAACAGTGCGATCACCCGGTCGTTGATGCTGCCGTTGCCCGGCAGGAACTTGCAGGTCGTGCCGGTCGCTGCATCGTGGCCGGCTTCTTTCAGCGCATCGTTGAACGAGAGCTTGATCTGTTCCAGCAAGGCCCGGCCATCCTGCCCCTGGCCTGGCTGGACGTACAGTGGCAACCAGGCCAGCGCGGGGGTCTCCGTGATGGCGGTGGCCAGCGTTTCGCTCAGCGCATCGGCAATGGCAGCGGTCCGGTCGGTGACGTCGGTCATCGGCGCACCCTGCATCCACAGGGCTTGCGGCGGGGCGGTATCGCACCATGGCGGCATTTCGCCTGCAACGACATTCGCCCAGATGGCCCGGCATTCGGCAAAGTGCTGCCGTTCGAGTAGCTCGGCATCATGCGCCTGACGGGCCTGCGCGACCCGGTCGGTCTGTGCCTTGGCCTGGGCGTCGATCTCGGCTTCTTGCCGGGCTGCTTCACGCTTGGTTCGCCAGGCACGCCAGAGCACGATGCCCAGCGCGAACACCAGCGGCGGCAAGACGAGGAGTCCGAACAGCGATGGGGCGGACATCGCACCGGCGTTGAACGGAATGGCAAAACCAAGCAGGCCCAGCCAAAGCACGGCCAGACCGATCAGGATCGAGAGATTGAGAATCATGCTTACTTTTTTGCTTGTTAATTCTTTCTTGATTGTTGCTGGTTATTTTATCTGTTTTTCCAAATATGTCTCATATCTGTCTTGATTTTGATTTCGTGCGTTTCTACCGCAAAAACGCGTTGTGCCGTCGCTGCGCACGGTGCAAAGCCGACAGCCGGTTTCATACGCCCGACCGGGTGATGAGGTGGGCCGATTCCGGCCGTCTCGGCCGGTTGCCCCGCAGGGGCTGCAATCGTGCAGAAGGAGGAGGTCTTGATGCCGGTGCACATGATCCGGCGGGATTGCGGATCGCGATCGGCCTGTCGGGACGGGGGCGCTGCCGGCCTTAAGTTTTCTTTAAGTTGTGCTGCGCTAAGGTAAGCCTGTCCCAACCCAGCGGAGCACGCACAATGCAGCAGACCCAAGCAAAAACCTGGTGGCCCAAGTTGAGTGCGCTCGTCGTCGCGGCGGCGCTTGGTGGCGCGGTCGGGGCGATCAGCAGCCGTGCCTTGCCCGTGGCGGCAGCCGCGCCCTCGGCACCGCTTGTGGCCGCACAGGCTTCCCCAACTTTGCCTGCACCTGCAGCGGCAGGTTTGCCCAGTTTCAACGACATCGTTACCCGTTACGGGCCGGCGGTGGTCAACATCAGTACCACCGGCATGACCAAGACCGCCGACGTGCAACAAGGCGCGCCGGCGCTGGATCCGAACGATCCGTTCTATGAGTTCTTCCGCCGCTTCGGCGTGCCGATGCAGCCGCAGCGGCCGCAAGTGACCCGCGGCCTTGGTTCGGGCTTCATTGTCGGCTCGGACGGCCTGATCCTGACCAATGCACACGTCGTCGACGGCGCCAGCGAGGTCACGGTCAAGCTGACCGACAAGCGCGAGTTCAAGGCCAAGGTGATCGGCGTCGACAAGCCGACCGACGTCGCCGTACTGCGCATCGATGCCAAGGATCTGCCGACGGTGAAGCTCGGTGATCCGGCAGCGTCGCGTGTCGGTGACTGGGTGCTGGCGATCGGGTCGCCCTACGGCTTCGAAAACTCGGTGACCGCCGGCATTGTCTCGGCCAAATCGCGCAGCCTGCCGGACGAAAGCTACGTGCCGTTCATCCAGACCGACGTGGCGATCAATCCGGGCAACTCGGGCGGGCCGCTGTTCAATGCGGCTGGCGAGGTGATCGCGATCAATTCGCAGATCTACAGCCGTTCGGGCGGTTTCCAGGGCTTGTCGTTCTCGATTCCGATCGACGTGGTCAAGCAGGTCGAGCAGCAGATCCTGACCCACGGCAAGGTCGTTCGCGGCCAGCTCGGCGTGATGGTGCAGAACGTCGATCAGTCGTTGGCCGATTCGTTCGGGCTCAAGTCGCCGAACGGTGCGCTGATCAGCGGCGTCAATCCGGGCGGCTCGGGTGCCAAGGCCGGGCTGAAGCCGGGCGACATCGTGCTCAAATTCGGCGACACGCAAATTGCCTCGTCGGGCGATCTGCCGCCGTTGGTGGCGAACGTGAAGCCGGGCGAGACGGTGCCGATGACGATCTGGCGTGACGGCAAGGAGAAGGTCCTGCCGGTGAAGATCGACGCGGTCAAGGATGCCAAGGTGGCACAGGCGCCGCAGGATCAGGGACAGGCCAAGCTCGGTCTGTCGGTCCGACCGCTGACGGCGCAGGAAAAAACCGAAAGCGGCATCGGCAGCGGCCTAGTCGTCGGTCAGGCCAGCGGCCCGGCCGCCAAGGCCGGTATCCAGGCCGGTGATGTGGTGCTGGCGCTGAACGGCACGCCGGTGAATTCGGTCGAGCAGCTGCGCAGCCTGGCCGCCAAGGCGGGCAAGCATGTTGCACTGCTGGTACAGCGCGACGACGCACAGATTTTCGTCCCGCTGGATCTGGGGTAAAAAGGTAGCAGGTTGGACCGGTTGAGGGACCGGTCCGGCCTTTGCCTTGCATTGTCCAGAACGGGCCGCGTTGCGGCCCGTTTTGTCGTCTATAGCGCCAGTGCGACCCTCATGCCGTCCTCGATCGCCCGCTTGGCGTCGAGTTCGCCGGCCTTCTCGGCACCACCAATCCGGAAGGTGCTGACACCACGGGCGAGCAGTTCGTCATACAGCGCGTTCACCGACTCCTGTCCGGCGCAAATCACGACCTGATCGGCCGGCAGCGTTTCCTCCTTGCCGCCGTGGCGGATCGTCAGGCCTTCGTCGTTGATCCGTACGTATTCGACTTCCCCGAGCAGGTGGACACCACGGTGCTGCAGTTCCAGCCGGTGCACCCAGCCGGTGGTCTTGCCGGGGCCACTGCCCGGACGGCCCTTTCGGCGTTGCAATAGCCAGATTTCGCGTGGTGATGGCGTGGCGTGTGCGGGGGTCAGTCCGCCGGCCTGCGTCAGCGTTCCGTCGATACCCCAGTCCTTGCGGTAGTCGCCGATCTCGTCACCGCGATGATCGGTTTCGGACAGGAAGACCGCCGTGTCGACGCCGATGCCGCCGGCACCGACGATGGCAACACGGCCTTGCGGTGCGACCTTGCCCGACAGCAGGTCCGGATACGCGACGGCCTTCGGGTGATCGACGCCGGCGATCTCGGGGATGCGCGGTTTGACGCCGGTGGCGACGATCACGTGGTCGAAATGTCCGGCCAGATCGGCAGCGGTGACCGGCGAATTCAGCCGGATCGCAACCTTGGCGAGTTCGAGCTGGCGGCTGAAGTAGCGCAGCGTTTCGCGGAATTCTTCCTTGCCCGGCACGTGGCTGGCGAGGCGGAACTGGCCGCCGATCGCATCGGACGCTTCGAACAACGTTACCGCATGGCCGCACTGCGCGGCGGTCAGCGCGGCAGACAGGCCGGCCGGGCCGGCACCGACAACGGCGACGCGCTGCTTCGCAACTGTGGGCTTGATCACGAACACCGTCTCGCGCCCGGCGCGCGGGTTGACGAGGCAGCTGGCCGGCTTGCCTTCGAACGCGTGGTCGAGGCAAGCCTGGTTACAGGCGATACAGGTATTGATTTCGTCGGCGGCGTTGCGCGCGGCCTTGGCGACGAAGTCGGCGTCGGCAAGCATCGGCCGCGCCAGCGAGACCATGTCGGCGCCGCTATTCAGCACCGCTTCGGCGACGTCGGGCGTGTTGATGCGGTTGACTGCGACCAGCGGTACGTTCACGTGCGGCTTCAGCGCGGCGGTCACCCAGCCGAAACCACCGCGTGGCACCGCCTGGGCGATGGTCGGGACGCGCGCTTCGTGCCAGCCGATGCCGGTGTTGATCAGCGTCACGCCGGCGGCTTCGAGCGCCTTGGCAAGCCGGACGGCTTCGTCGAAGGTGCCGCCCTGCGGCACCAGATCGAGCAGGGACAGCCGGAAGATGACGATGAAGTCGGCGCCGACAGCGGCGCGCACGGCGCGGGTGACTTCAACCGCGAGGCGCATCCTGTTTTCGAACGTGCCGCCCCAGTCATCACCGCGGTGGTTGACGCGTTCGACGAGGAACTGATTGATCAGATAACCCTCGCTGCCCATGATCTCGACGCCGTCGTAGCCGGCCTCGCGCGCCAGCCTCGCGGTGTTGGCGAAGTCGGCGATGGTCTGCAGGATGTCGTCGTGGCTCAGTTCGCGTGGCGTGTACGGCGAGATCGGAGAGGCAATGGCCGAGGCACTGACCGCGTCCGGGTGATAGCCGTAGCGGCCCGCGTGGAGGATCTGCAGCGCGATCTTGCCGCCGGCCGCGTGCACCGCTTGGGTCACCGGCAGGTGACGGGCGATGTCGGCGTCGCTGGCGAGCATGGCCGCGTCCGGATAGATGCGCCCAGCCGGATTCGGCGCAATACCGCCGGTGACGATCAGCGCGACGCCACCACGGGCGCGTTCGGCATAGAACGCGGCCAGCCGCTCGGGGCCGTCCGGTGCTTCTTCGAGCCCGGTGTGCATCGAGCCCATCAGCACGCGGTTTTTCAGCGTGGTGAAGCCCAGATCGAGCGGGGCGAGCAGGTGGGGGTAGGCGGTCATGTCGGCTCCGGTAGTGCGGCGAAGACTGTTTCAAAAGACTGTTTGAATTTTGAGCCTAGCGCCGGGGCACGGCAAGCGGTAGTCGGGGTTTGTCCGCAAGTCGCGTTTTCAAACGGCGTGCGCGTTGACCGGTTCCGGCGCATGGAGCCGGCAGCCTGCGATGCGCCGCTCTAAGCTGGACGGAGTCCCCGCCATGGAGTCCGCCATGTCCCGCCTGCTTGCCATCCTGATGTTCGTCGCCGCAACCGCCCATGCCGATCCGTTGCCATCGTGGCAGGAGGGCGCCAGCAAGACGGCGATCACCGGTTTCGTTGCGCGCATCAGCAAGGAAAAAACGCCCGACTACCTGCCGCCCGAGGCGCGCGTTGCGGTGTTCGATGTCGACGAGCCGCTACTGTATGCCAGCAGCGCCGAACTGGCGTTTGCCGTTGACGAGGTCAAACGGCTGGCACCGCAGCGGCCGGAGTGGGCCAAAACGGCGCCGTTCAGCACCGTTCTGGCCGGCCAGCCGGTGAAAAGTGCTGCCGACGCGCAGGCGCTGATCGCAGCAACGCACGACGGCAACGTCGATGCGCTGACCGCGCGGGTGCAGCGCTGGCTGGCCGAGCCGGCCAATCGCAGCGCCGCGCAGGGCTATGCGCAGGTGCGCGAGTTGATGGCCTATCTGCGCACCAGCGGTTTCAGGGTCTGGATCGTGTCGAGTGGCGACAGCGGCTTCGTGCGCCCGTGGGCCGAGCGAGTCTACGGCGTCCCGCCGGAGCAGGTGGTTGCCAGCACGCTGAAGGCCAGGCTGGCCTTGCAGGGGGGCAGTGCCACCATCGTACGCAGCCCTGCATTCGAGACCGTCCTGACCGGCGCGGCCAAGCCGGTGGCCGTCGAGCGTGCGATCGGCCGCCGGCCGGTACTGGCGTTCGGTGACAGTGATACCGACCTGCCGCTGCTGCAATGGGTGTCGGCCGGCCGGACCCGTTTTGTCGCGCTGCTGGATCGGGGCGACGGTGCCGAGCAGGCGCAGGCCGCGGCATTGAATCTGGGCTGGCTGGTCGTCGACGCCGGGCGCGACTGGCGGCAGGGAACCGCCACCGCGGCTGCGACAGGGCAGCAGCAAGCCGCCAGCACGCAGGCCGAGCCGAGCGCACTGGTGCTTCACGCGCGTGACATGCTGCGTTAGGTATACTGGGGCGTGATTCGCTGGTTGATAGAGACTGCCTATCGGTTGCATCAACAATGCCGATTGGACAGCAACTCGCCGCAGCGACTATCTTTTACGCGATTTTTTCAAACCGATTCAGGAGAACTTCCATGGCCGTACTCGTTGGCAAAAACGCTCCGGACTTCAACGCCTCTGCCGTGCTCGGCAATGGCCAGATCGACGACAACTTCAACTTCAAGAAGGCCACCGAAGGCAAGTACGCCGTCGTGTTCTTCTACCCGCTGGACTTCACCTTCGTCTGCCCGTCCGAACTGATCGCCTTCGACAACCGTCTGGAAGAGTTCAAGAAGCGCAACGTTGAAGTGATCGGCGTGTCGATCGACAGCGCCTTCACCCACAGCGCATGGCGCAACACCCCGGTTGAAAAGGGCGGTATCGGCCAGGTCGGCTACACCCTCGTCGCCGACATCAAGCACGAAATCTGCCAGGCATACGACGTCGAACTGGCTGGTGCCGGCGTTGCACTGCGCGGTTCCTTCCTGATCGACAAGGCCGGCGTGGTTCAGCACCAGGTCGTCAACAACCTGCCGCTGGGTCGCGACATCGACGAAATGCTGCGCGTGATCGACGCCCTGCAGTTCACCGAAGAGCACGGCGAAGTCTGCCCGGCTGGCTGGAACAAGGGCAAGAAGGGCATGAAGGCTGACGCTGCCGGCGTCGCCAAGTACCTGGCTGAAGAAGCAGCAGCCCTGTAATCGAGATCGAGATGCGTCCAGCATCCGCTTGCGCGAAGAGCGCCGCCTCCGGGCGGCGCTTTTTGCTTTCCGATCGGTCATAATTGCCGCTTTGCCGTCATCTGGTTTTTCGCATGTCGCAACACGTGATCGCCCCGCCGCAGGAAGGACAGAGCCCGCAAGCCTGGTACGACAGCCTCAAGGGGCAGGAAGGCTTCATCGCCGACGGCGCGCAGGCCGCGGCCATTGCCCGGCTCGATACGCTGTGGCACGAGCTGGTCGAGTTCAAACGGAAGCGCGGGCGCTTTCTGGGCAAATCGCTGCTGCCGCAACCGGCGCTGCCGCGCGGATTGTGGTTCTGGGGCGGCGTCGGCCGTGGCAAGAGCTTCCTGATGGATGCGTTCTTTGCCAGCCTGCCGTACAAGCGAAAGAAGCGGCTGCACTTTCACCAGTTCATGCAGGAAGTCCATGCCGAACTGAAAAAGCAGGCCGGTACCGATGATCCGATGGCCGGCGTGGCCGCCAAATGGGCCAAAGCGGTGCGGGTGTTGTGCTTCGACGAATTCCACGTCTCGGACATTGCCGACGCGATGATCCTCGGCCGGCTGATGGAAGGACTGTTCGCGCGCGGCGTGGTGCTGATCGCGACCAGCAACTACGCGCCGGACGGCCTGTATCCAAACGGCCTGCAGCGCGCCAACTTCCTGCCGACGATCGCGTTGCTCAAAGAAAAACTCGACGTGCTCAATATCGACTCGGGCAACGACTACCGGATGCGCACGCTGTCGAAAGCGCGCACCTACCTGAGCCCGGCGGGTACCGATGCCGACGCCGAACTGGCGGCGATCTTCGATGCCGTTGCAGTCGGCGCACCGCTGTCGAAAACGCTGACGATCGAAGGCCGCAAGATTGCCGCGCTGCGCCATGCCAACGGCGTGGTCTGGTTCGATTTTGCGGTGCTGTGCGGCGATGGTCGCGCGCAGGCCGACTACCTCGAACTGGCGCGGCGTTTCCACACGGTGATCGTCGCCAACATCCCGAAGCTCGGTCCGGCGACATCGAATCAGGCGCGGCGGCTGACGTGGCTGGTCGACGTGCTTTACGACCATCGCGTCAAGCTGATCCTGTCGGCCGCGGTCGGCGTCGACGACCTGTATACCGAAGGCACGCAGGCGAGCGAGTTCTTCCGCACCGCCAGCCGACTGACCGAAATGCAATCGAAGGAATACCTCGCGCTGCCGCACCAGAGTGTGCAGGAGCAGCTGGCGGGGATTTCCGAAACCTGAGCAGAGCGGGATCATGACCGACACGATGCAAGCCGTATTGCCCGATGCCTATCCGCGCCTCGTCTGGGGCGAGCTGCCACGACCGGTGGCCGGCCCCGGCCAGTTGCTGGTCCGTGTCCGTGCAGCCGGAATCAACCGCGCCGATCTGATTCAGGCCGCCGGCCACTATCCGCCACCACCCGGTGAATCGGCCGTGCTCGGGCTGGAAATCGCCGGCGAGGTGGTGGCAACGGGCGAGGGCGTCAGCGGGTTTGCCCTTGGCGACGCCGTCTTCGGTCTGGTACCGGGGGGCGCGTATGCCGAGTACTGCGTGCTCGATGCCGCACTGGCCATCGCAAAGCCTGCCGCGCTGGGTTGGGCCGAAGCGGCCAGCCTGCCCGAAGTCTGGATGACCGTCTGGCTCAATCTGGTCGAGCTGGGCGGGCTGCGTGCGGGGCAGCGTCTGCTGGTGCACGCAGGAGCCAGCGGCATCGGTGCCGCAGCGATCCAGCTCGGCAAGCGCCTTGGTGCCGAGGTGCTGACCACGGTCGGCAGCGTCGAGAAGGGGGCGTGGTGCACGACGCTGGGCGCCGACCGGGTGATCCACTATCACGACGAGGACTTCGTCGACGTGGTGAAGGCTGCCGGCGGCGCCGACCTGATCCTCGAAACCGTCGGCGGCGATTACCTCGGCCGCGACCAGCAGTGTCTGAACCGCGACGGCAGCATCATCGTCATCGGCCTGCTGCGCGGTACCAAGGCCGAGCTCAACGTCGGCCTGCTGCTGGTCAAGCGCCAGCGCGTGCAGGGTTCGGCACTGCGCAGCCAGACGCTCGACGCCAAGGCGAGAACGGCTGCGGCCGTTGCCGAGCACGTTGTGCCGGACATCGCCAGCGGGGCGCTCAAGCCGTCGCTCGACCGCGTGTTCGCTGCCAGCGATGCGCAGGCCGCGCACGACTACGTCGCGCAGAACCGTAACCTTGGCAAGGTGGTGTTGATCTTCGATTGAGGTCAGCCTCGGGTGTCGCCGGGCGGGCTGGCGGCAAACCAGTCGACGATCGCCGGCATGTGCTGCTCGAAGCCGCCCGGAAACGACAGGTTGAGCACACCGGCACGCGCGTCGCTGCGGTTCTCGAAGTCGTGCTGCACACCACCGGGCGCCAGCACGAAACTCCCCTTGGGCGCGTCGCGCCAGTCGTCGCCCAGCAGGAAGGACATCGTGCCTTCGATGACGAAGAACACATCGTCTTCGTCATGGTGATGCGCGCCCGGGCCGCGGGTATGCGGTTCCAGTCACCATTCTGAAATCGAATAGCCATCGCCCGTCTCTGTACCGTCGGCCTTGAACACGGCCCCGATGCGGCCCATTGCGTAATGACGGCCTTCGCCCGGATTCAGGAAAATCGGTTTTCGCTCGTCCATCATCATCACCTGCGTCGGTTTGATGACACCCAGTATGGCGGTAGCGGACGATGCCCTGATTACCGTGCCGATTGATGGTGCCGTGCCGCCTCCCGGGCTTTGCGCTCGGCGGTATACGCCCACCATGGTTGTGGCGGCTCGCCATCCATGAAACGGACGACGGAGACGAGCACGTCGATCATGCACGGATCCTGCCGCATGGCCGTCGCAACACACAGCAGGTCATAGAGTTCGTACGGATCGCGCCCGACCAGCATCGCCGGCGCGGTGATGCCGATCAGCCGCAGGTCGGCCGCACAGGCCTTGCCGATGTTAGGCAAGTCCTCGAGCGTGTGAACGCGGGCGCGGTCGACCTTGATGGGGTTCATGTTCAGGGGGCGTCGGGACGCTTGGCCGGCGCGAGGTAGAAGTCTTCCGGCTTGACCAGCTTCGGCGTGTGCGGATCGTCTTCATAGTTCGGCGACATGATCTGCACGCCGTATTCGTTGAACACGTCCTGCACGTTGCCGTTGAGCTCGGAGAGGATCTGCAAGCGCAAGCGCGGCTCGTCGAGGGCGAAGCGCAGGTGGTATTCGACGTAGAAATCCGACAGCGCGGTCTGGTAGACCACCGACGGCGGATCCTGGCGCAGGCCTGCGGTGCGGCGGGCGGCTTCGAGCAGCATCGCGTGGACCTGGCGCCATGGCGTGTCGTAGCCGATGGTCACGACGATCTTGCAGATCACACCGCCGCCACGGGCCAGTCGCGAGAAGTTCTTCACGCTCTGGCTGACCAGCACCGAGTTCGGAATGCTGACTTCTTCGCGCAGGTTGGTGTGGACCTTGGTGGCGAACATGCCGATTTCCATCACCGTGCCTTCCTCGTCGCCGATCTGCACGTATTCGCCGACCTTGATCGAGCGCGAATAAATCAGGATCAGTCCCGAGGCGAACTGGCCGACGACGCTGGATGCACCCAGCGACACCATCAGGCCGACGATGACACTGAGGCCCTTGAACGCGTCGGTATTCGCGCCGGGCAGGTAGGGATAGATCATTGCCACGGCGAACAGCCAGGCGGCGACCGACAGCAGCTTGCGCGTCGTTGCGGCGGTGTCGGCGTCGAAGAAGCCGAGCTGGACCCGGCCCGACTCGACCTGAACGAACAGGTAGTTGATGCCGCGGACGAACCAGCGCGTCAGCAGCAGGATCAGCACGACAACCGCGAGGCTGGGCAGCGCCGACAGGATGGCGATGGCGAACTGGCTGGCCAGTCCCAGCATTGCCGCGTCGAGCTGCTCGCCCCAGATCCGCGTGTACGGGAAGCAACGCAGGACGAAAGACATCCACACGTAGGCGATGCTGAGCGCGCTGGGCCAGAAGATCAGGTAGCCGAGCAGACGCAGGCCCAGCTTGATCAGCCGGACCGGGACCACGCTGCGCATGTGCTTGAGCTTCTGGATGATCTGGCCGAGCACGAAGCGGACCAGCCGGCTCCACAGCTGCCACAGGCGCCCCAGCAGCCACAGTGCGAAGGCGAACATCAGCGTCGCGGCGACGGCTTTGGCGATGGCGACCAGCCATTCCTGCGGCTTGTCGAAGCCGCGCATGTCGGTGAAGAGATCGGTCAGCTCCTGTTTCGCGTTCTCCAGATCGCCATGCAGCGTCTCGCCGGCCAGCGTGTCGACGTCGGCGGTACTGATGAAGAACAGCGGATTGCCGTCGTACATCAGCGAGCCGCCTTCGTCATTGGTGCGGACCGACAGCTTCAGCGGCGTCGCGTCACCGACCAGCCGGCGGATGCGCTTCTCGGCCGCGTCCTTGCGCTGCTGCGGTGTCGAGCCGAGCAGGTTGCCCCGGAAAACGACGATGGTGCGGTTGTTGAGCACCAGCGGCACGACGTCCGCACTGGCCGCTGCTGCCGCCGCCGGTGGTGACGAGGCGGGTGCCGAGGCATCGCCGGCGTGGGCCAGCAACGACAGGCAGAACAGGAAGATCAGGGTAATCAGGCGCATGGCGGTGTCGTGAGGTCAGTTGTAGAGGCTGCCGTTCGTCAGGAGGCATGCGAGCGGCATCGAGAAACATTATTGATAATGAATCTCATTTATGTTTGAATGCATTCCACCGGCGGCAAAAGCCGGGCGCATATCATCATACAAGGAAGAAAACCCCATGAACGCTTACCTGGTCGGTGCCGATGTGCTCGGCAACATTCCGGATCTGCTCAACCGTTACGGCATCACCATCCACAAGCACGTCTCGGGTCGTCATGCCGCGCACCAGCGCAAGCCGGCCAGCCTCAAGGGCGTCGACCTGATCATCCTGTTCACCGACTTCCTCGGCCACAACGTCATGCGCCATTACCGCGACATGGCGAACGAAGAGAACATCCGCTTCGTCGCCTGCCGCCGCTCGGTGTGCTCGCTGTCGCAGACGCTGGACAAGCTCGGCCACTGTGCCACCAACCCGTGCGATACCTGCCCGCAGCGCAAACTGCACTGACGCGGCAACCGGGCGCCACCGACGGTGGATCAGCCCGGCAGCAGGGCGGCAAAACTTGCCGCCGTCCGTTTGCCAGACAGGCCCGGCCCCAGCGCCGGGCCTTGTTTTTGTTCGCGCCAGGTGGTGGCACGCTTTCTGCTTTATCAGGAAACCGTGATTGAACAACCGGCTGAACCCATGCTCGGACGCATCGACGATTACTTCAAACCGCAGGAAACCGCGCTCCGGCTCCGCAGCGAGCGGCAGCAGGTGCTGGCGGCGAACATCGCCAACGTCGACACGCCGAACTACAAGGCGCGCGACTTCGATTTCGGCGCTGCGTTCAAGGCGGCCATGGGCAATGCGCAGCAGGTGCCTTCCGCTGCAATGGTGCAGACCGATCCGCGCCACCTGCAGCCGGCTGGCGCGTCCGATCCGCTGGCGCCGCAGCTTGGCTACCGTGTTCCGGCGCAGGGCGCCATCGACGGCAACACGGTCGAGATGGACAACGAGATGAGCCAGTTCGCCGACAACACGCTGCGTTACCAGGCGGCGCTGACGTTCATGCAGAGCCGGATTTCGTCGATCAAAACCGCCCTGAGCAATCAATAAGGCCCGCCATGTCGCTGTTTCAGGTTTTCGATATCGCCGCCTCGTCGATGAAAGCGCAATCGCAGCGCCTCAACGCCGTGGCGAGCAATCTTGCCAATGCCGAATCGGCAACCAGCTCGAACGGCCAGCCGTATCGCGCGCGTCAGGTCGTGTTCCAGGTTGCACCGCTGCCCGGTGGCAGCGCCAGCACACCGGGCGTGCGCGTGGCCGGCGTGATCGAAGATCCGGCGCCGCCGAAGCTGGTGTACGAGCCGGCCAATCCGCTGGCCGACGCCAACGGCTACGTGGCCATGCCCAACGTCAACGTCGTCGAAGAAATGACCAACATGATTTCCGCATCACGTTCGTACCAGACCAGTGCCGACGTGATGAATACCGCCAAGACCCTGCTGCAGCGCACGCTGCAGCTCGGCCAAGTCTAATCCGTACCGGAGAGCCCACCATGTCCGCCGTCAACGCCACCAGTGGTTTCGACTACAGCACGCTCAACGCCAAGGCCAGCAAGGCCAAGGACAGCGCTGCCGACATGCAGCAGAGCTTCCTGAAGCTGCTGATCACCCAGATGCAGAATCAGGATCCGATGAACCCGATGGACAACGCCCAGACCACGTCGCAGATGGCGCAGATCAATACGGTTACCGGCATCCAGCAGTTGAATACGACCATGACGCAAATGATGGCGGGCATGGCCGGGTCGCAAAGCCTGCAGGCGGTGTCGGTGGTCGGCAAGGACGTGATGGCGCCGATCAAGGAAATCAGCAACTACAGCGGCAAGGACGGCTTCCAGCTGGGCGTCGTCCTGCCGACCGGGCACACGGGTACAAAGCTGTCCATTCTCGATTCCGCCGGCAACCTCGTCGACACCGTCGATGTCGGTGCCTCGCAAACCGGTTACACCAACGTGAGCTGGGACGGCAAGCTGGCCGATGGCTCCAATGCGCCGGCCGGCAATTACTTCGTGAGCGCCTCCACCGAACTGGGTGGAAAGACGCAGCAGATCGATGTTTTCGGTTGGCAGAAAGTAGACAGCGTGACCTTCTCCTCCAGCGGTCCGAAGGTCCAGCTGGCCAGCGGCAAGGTCATCGATTTCGCCGACATCGCACAGCTGCGCTGATTCGCTACCAACAACACACAGTACGGGCCGGGTCTACACCGGCCGCCGGAGGCAGAAATGGGTTTCCAACAAGGTTTGAGCGGTCTGAATGCGTCGTCGAAGAGCCTCGACGTCATCGGCAACAACATTGCCAACGCCAGCACGGTCGGTTTCAAGGGGTCGCGCGCCGAGTTCGCCGACATCTACGCGGCGACCTTCGCCAATTCGGGCACGCTGGCCGGCATTGGCGCGCGGCTCGACAGCGTCGCGCAGCAGTTCGGCCAGGGCAACATCAGCACCACCAGCAATCCGCTCGATCTGGCGATCACCGGCAACGGCTTTTATCGTGTGGTCGACCCCAACGGCAGCGTCAGCTACTCCCGTAACGGCCAGTTCCAGCTCGACCGCAACGGCTACATCGTCAACGGCAACCAGCGTCTGACCGGCTGGCCGGTGGATGCGCGCAGCGGCCTGCTGAACAAGGGCGGCGTGCCGCAACCGTTGCAGCTGACCGTCGGCAACGTCGGCGCCAGCGCGACCGGTGCTTCGGGTCTGGCCAATGCCGGGCTGGCAATGATCACCAACCTCGACGGTTCCAAGCCCGTCATCGACCGCACGGCGCCCCCGACCGGCGTCGGTCCGCTCAACGTGCAGGACCCGAGCACCTATTCCGATGCGACGACCGCCAGTGTTTACGACGCGCAGGGCGTGCGCCATTCGCTGACGTTCTATTTCACCAAGACCGCGCCGAACCAGTGGGAAGTGCAGACCTCGTTCGACGGCGCCAACCCGACCCCGGCGATGGGTACCGGCACGCCGCCGGCGCAGGCCTATCTGTATTTCGACGGCAACGGCAAGCTCGACACGACGTCGAATCCGACGACCAATGCCGCAGGCTTCAATTTCACGACCACGCTGGCGGCACCGAACGGCGCAACCAGCCCGTTCACCTTCCCGGTGTCGTTCGCCAAGAGCACCCAGTTCGGCAGTGCCTTCGGCGCGACCTATACGCAGGACGGCTACGCCGACGGCACGCTGACCGGCATCAGCGTCGACAAGTCCGGCATCATCGTCGGCTCGTATTCGAACAGCCAGACCAAGGTGATCGGTCAGGTCGTGCTGGCGAACTTCGCCAATTCCCAGGGCCTGCAACCGCTGGGCGACAACCGCTGGGGCGAGACCTTCGCATCGGGTGCGGCCAACGTCGGAGATCCGGGTTCGAGCAATCTCGGCGGGCTGCAGTCGTCGGCGCTGGAGGATTCGAACGTCGACCTGACCGGCGAACTCGTCAACCTGATCACCGCGCAGCGCAACTATCAGGCCAATGCGAAGACGATTTCGGCGCAGGACACCATCCTGCAAACGCTGGTCAACCTCGGCTAAGCCGGCAGGGTATAGGCAAACATGGATCGGCTGATCTACACCGCGATGTCCGGCGCCAAGCACACGATGCTGCGCCAGAGCACGATTTCGAACAATCTGGCGAATTCGCAGACGCCGGGCTTCCGCTCCGAGCTGGCGGCGTTCCGCGCGCTGCCGGTCCTCGGTGGTGCACTGCCGACGCGGGCTTTCGTCACCGAGCAGACCACCGGCTCCGATTTCACGCCGGCGCCGATGATGCAGACCGGTCGAGAACTGGATGCGGCCATCGACGGCGACGGCTGGTTTGCGGTGCAAACGGGCAGCGGTGAAGCGTATACACGCAACGGCAGTTTCGAGATCGACGCGGCCGGACTGCTGAAGACGCGCAGCGGTGCGGTGGTGCTCGGCGAAAACGGCCCGATCACGATTCCGGAAAACACCCGGGTCACCATCGGTCCGGACGGCACCATCAGCGGCGTGTCGCTGGACGACGTGACCCAGAACAACGATCTGGGCCGGCTCAAGCTCGTCAACCCGGCCGTGGCCGGACTCGAGCGCGGTAGCGACGGCCTGTTCCGCCAGCGTTCGGGCGAGACCGCGCCGGCTTCGGCCGACGTGAAGCTGGCCGGCGGCATGCTCGAAGGCAGCAACGTCAATCCGGTGACCCAGCTGGTCGACATGATTGCAGCACAGCGTCAGTACGACACGCAGATCCAGCTGCTGCAGAAAGCCAATGAAAATGCCCGCGCCGCAGCGCAGGTGATGGCGTTCAACGCCTGATCAAACCTTATAAGAATACGGAAACGCCATGATTCGCTCGCTCTGGACCGCCAAGACCGGCATGGACGCCATGCAGATGAACGTCGACGTCATCTCGAACAACCTGGCGAACGTCAACACCAACGGCTTCAAGCGTCAGCGCGCGGTGTTCGAAGACCTGCTGTACGTCAACCTGCGGCAGCCCGGCGCTTCGACCAGCCAGCAGACGCAACTGCCGACCGGTCTCCAGCTCGGCACCGGTGTGAAGCCGGTCGGCACGGCGCGCATTTTTACTCAGGGCAATCTGCAGCTCACCGACGGCAATCTGGACATGGCAATCAATGGCCAGGGTTTCTTCCAGATTTCGCTGCCCGACGGCAACACCGCCTATACCCGCGACGGCTCGTTCCAGGTCGACAATCAGGGCAACGTCGTGACCGCCAGCGGTTACCAGATCCAGCCTGCGCTGCAGATTCCGCAGGGCACGACCAGCGTGACCATCGGCAAGGACGGCACCGTCTCGGCCGTCATCAACAATGCCACGTCGGCGCCGGTGCAGCTAGGCACCATCCAGCTGGCCAGTTTCATCAATCAGGGCGGCCTGCAGTCGGTCGGCGACAACCTGATGCTGGAAACCGCCGCATCGGGCGCGCCCAATATCGGCCAGCCGGGAACCAACGGTCTCGGCGCGATCAACCAGGGCTATGTCGAAACGTCGAACGTCAACGTCACCGAGGAACTCGTGAACCTGATCGAGGCGCAGCGCGCTTACGAGATCAATTCGCGCGCGGTGAAGACGTCGGACGAAATGCTGCAACGCCTGTCGAATCTGTAATCAAAGGAAGCAAGGTGAAGGCTCTCGCGCGTGTATTTGCAGTGGTCATGGCGGCGTTGTTGTCGGCATGCGCATCGATGCAGCCCCAGATCGTTTCGTCCCCGACGACGGCCCGGCCGTTGCCGCCGGTGACGACGCAGCAGAACCCCGGGGCGATTTTCCAGACGACCTCGTCGCGGATGCTGTTCGAGGAGCGCGTCGCCCGTTACGTCGGCGACATCCTGACGATCCAGATCGAGGAAAACCTCAGCGCCAGCAATTCGTCGACCAGCAGCGCCAATCGCGACGGCAGTACCAAGGTCGGCGGCTCGGGCAACCTGCCTTACTTCCCGGATGCGCTGAGCAAGTTCTTCGACGCCAATGTCAGCATGTCGAGCGGCAATACCTTTGCCGGCAAGGGCGCCACCAACAACAGCAATACCTTGCGGGGCATTCTCGCGGTCACGGTGATCGAGGTCCTGCCCAACGGCAACCTGATCGTCGGCGGCGAGAAGCAGATCGCCGTCAACGGCTACCAGAACGCTTGGCGCTTCACCGGCGTGGTCAATCCGTTCGACATCAAGACCGGCAATGTCGTGTCGTCGACCCGTGTCGCCGATGCGCGCATCGAGCAGGTCGGGCAGGGCGCGATTGCCGATGCCAATTCGGCCGGCTGGCTGCAGCGGATCTTCCTCAGCCTCAGTCCGTATTAAGGAACACACGTGATGAAGAAGCGCTTCGGATTGGTCATGCTGATGGCCCTGCTGGCCGCACCGCTGGTGCAGGCCCAGAAGCTGCGCGAACTGGCGTCGGTGGCCGGCGTGCGGGACAACCAGCTGATCGGCTACGGGCTGGTCGTCGGTCTCGACGGTAGCGGCGACCAGACGACGCAGACGCCGTTCACCGTGCAGTCGGTGATCAACATGCTCAACAACCTCGGCATCCAGGTGCCGACGGGCGGCAACCTGCAGTTGAAGAACGTCGCCGCGGTGACCGTGACGGCGACCCTGCCGGCGTTCGCCCGTCCGGGCCAGCCGCTCGACGTGACCGTGTCGTCGATCGGCAACGCCAAGAGTCTGCGCGGCGGCACGCTGGTGCTGACCCCGTTGAAGGGCGCCGATGGCCAGACCTATGGCATGGCGCAGGGCAACGTCATCATCCCGGGCGCCGGCGCCTCGGCGGCGGGCAGCAGCGTGACGATCAACTCGCTGGCAGCCGGACGGATTCCGAACGGCGCGACCGTGGAGCGTGCGGTGCCGAACGCGATGAGCAACAGCGAGTTCGTCCAGATCGAACTGCTGCAGACCGACTTCACCACGGCCAGCCGCATGGTCGACGCGATCAACCGCAATTTCGGTCCGGTGGCCGCCGCGCTCGACGGGCGCGTCGTTCAGGTGCGGGCGCCGCAGGACGCCAACCAGCGCGTTGCCTTCCTCGGCCGGCTCGAAAACATCGAAGTCAATCCGGCGCCTGCCGTTGCCAAGGTCATCATCAACGCGCGCACCGGTTCGGTGGTGATGAACCAGTCGGTCGAGATCGATCCGTGCGCGGTATCGCACGGCAACCTGACGGTGACGATCACGACCGACAATCAGGTCGTACAGCCCAATCCGCTTGCCGGTGGGCGGACCCGGACCGTGGCTAATGCGGACGTGCAGATCCAGTCCGACTCCGGCGGCGTGGTCCGGTTGCCGAAGGCGGCCAACCTGCGTGACGTCGTCCGGGCACTCAACGCCGTCGGCGCCACACCGCAGGACCTGCTGGCGATCCTGCAGGCGATGAAGGCTGCAGGCAGCCTGAAAGCCGAGCTCGAAGTAATCTAAGCCGGTGGTGGCGGCGATGCCCCGGTGTCGCCGTTCCTGACGGCCATCCGTGCCGGGTGCGGACCCGTTCCGCGGGTGTGCATCCCGACCGGCGAAGCATCCTCAAAAAGTCAGGCACAGCAATTGCTTATAAACAGCGATAGCCTTGCCGTGGTTTTTTCATGCTGACTCGTACTCCCGTTTCAACCGTGCAGGATTTCGCCGCCGACGTGCGTGGCGTCGATGCCTTGCGCCAGACGGCCAAAACGTCGCCGAAGGCGGCCGCGCATGCGGTGGCGCAGCAGTTCGAAAGCCTGCTGATGCAGCAGCTGGTCAAGTCGATGCGTGACGCATCGCCGCATTACGACGAATTGCAGTCCTCTTCGACCGATTTGTATCGCGGCCTGTACGACCAGCAGATGGCGCTGACGCTGGCCAAGCGTGGCGGCGTCGGACTGGCCGGTTCCATCGAGCGGCAGATCGAGATCATGCAGAATCCGGCCTTGCTGAAGACGATGCAGCGGCATCAGTCGCGGCAACAGGGCGAGCTGGCGCCGGTCACCGGCGGCAGTGCGGCGGCAAATTCTGCCGCTTTGATGACCGCTCGCGGCGGCGTGACCGGCAAGGACCTCGCGTCGGCGGCGTCCGGCAGCGGTTTTGTCGACAAGGTGCTGACCGCAGCGCAGTCGGTGGCGCCGACGCTCGGCGTTTCGCCGCAACTGCTGCTGGCGCATGCGGCGCTGGAAACCGGCTGGGGCAAGAAGCCGATCCGCGATGCGGCCGGTGGCGACAGCCACAACCTGTTCGGCATCAAGGCGACCAAGGACTGGCAGGGCAAGACCGTCGACGTGACGACGACCGAATACGTCGATGGCGTCGCGCAGAAGCGCGTCGAATCGTTCCGGTCGTACGACTCCTATACCGAAGCACTGGCCGATTATGCCGGGCTGATCCGGCGCCGTTTCGGCGAGGCGATCGGCAAGGGCGACGATGCGCTCGGCTTTGCCCGCGCGCTGCAGGCCAAGGGCTACGCCACCGATCCGCAGTACGCCGACAAGTTTGCTTCGGTCGCGCGCCGGATCGGCAAACAGTTGGCCGGTGCCGCCTCAAGTTAATGCCCAACCTGCCGATAAGCAGGTGTATTCGGAGTAAAAAACATGGCTTCCAGTGTCTTCGGAATTGGCGTTTCCGGCCTAAATGCGGCCAACCTCGGCCTGACCGTGACGGGTCACAACATCGTCAACGGCGGTACCCCGGGGTATTCGCGGCAGAACATCGTTCAGAGCGCACCGTACCCGCAGCTCAGCGGCAGCGGCTTCATCGGCCTCGGTGTCCGCGTCGACGAAATCCGCCGTTCGTACGACCAGTTCCTCACGCGCAACGTCCAGACTGCGCAGGCACAGTCGAGCTATTACAACGCGCTGCTGTCGCACCTGAGCGAAGTCGACAACATCGTTGCCGACCCGACTGCCGGAGTGACGCCGGCGTTGCAGGATTTCTTCAGCGCGATCCAGAACGTGGCGACCAATCCGGCGAACGCGCCGTCGCGGCAGGCATTGCTGTCGTCGGCACAAACGCTGGTCAACCGCTTCCAGGTGTTCGATCAGCGTCTGACCGAGCTGCGCGACAACCTCAACGGCGAGCTGACCAATGCCACGTCCAGCATCAACGCCATTTCCAAGCAGATCGCCGAACTGAACAACCAGATCTCGGTGCAGGGCGGCAGCGGCCATTCGCCCAACGATTTGCTCGACCAGCGCGACGAACTGGTCAAACAGCTCAATACTTTCGTGAAGGCGACCGCGACGACGCAGCAGGACGGCTCGATCAACGTCTTCATCGGCAACGGCCAGAGCCTGGTCGTCGGCAACCAGCCGTTCGAACTCGGCGTCGAGGCGTCGCCTGGTGATCCGCGCCGGCTGTCGGTCGTCTACAAGCAGAACAACAATGTGGTTTACCTGCCCGAGAACCAGCTGACCGGCGGCAAGCTGCAGGGCCTGCTCGATTTCCGCAGCAAGACGCTCGATACCGCGCAGTCGTCGCTGAACCAGATTGCCATGGCGACGACGCAGGCGATCAACACCCAGCAGCGCGCCGGCATCGATCTGACCGGCGCACTCGGTACCGGGATGTTCGGTTTCAAGACCGACCCGGTGTCCGGTGCCCCGGCGCTCGGCTCGGTGCTGTCCAACACGGGCAATACCGGCAATGCGCAGGTCACCGGTTATGTCGCCGACGTGGGCCAGCTGACCGCGAGCAACTACGAGCTGGCGTTCGACGGGACCAACTACGTCGTGACCCGCCAGTCGGACAAGCAGAAAACCGTGCTGACGCCGGCCGCGATGGCTGCGGGACCGGTCGTCGACGGCATCAAGCTGTCGATTGCCAGCGGTTCGATGAACGCCGGTGACCGCTTCAACATTTCGCCGACCGACGGTTTCATTCGTGGCCTGTCGGTCAGCATGACCGACCCGAACCGCGTTGCCGCTGCCGGTCCGGTCATCGCATCCGCGCCGAAGACCAACACCGGCTCGCTGACCTATACCCAGCCGTCGGTGACGGTGCCGGTGACCGATGCGACCTGGAAGCCCGGTGCGACGCTGCAGAACCCGGTGACGATCAACTTCACCTCGCCGACCAGCTTCACCATTACCGATCCCGTGACCGGTCTTCCGGGACCAGCGCAGACCTACACGCCGGGGATGACGGTGTCGTCCAACGGCTGGTCGATGAAACTCGACGGGACGCCGGCTGCCGGCGATACGGTCAATATCGGCCCGAACACCAAGGGTGACGCCGACGGCCGCAATGCGCTGGCGATGGCCGCGCTGCAGACGCAAAAACTGATGAACAAGGGCTCGGTCAGCTTCCAGGACGCCTACGGCCAGATGGTCTCGGCGATCGGGGTGCAGACCAACGACGCCAAGATCATGTCGGATGCGCAGGACACCGTGCTTGCGCAGGCCGAGGACGCGCGCGCGTCGGTCGCCGGCGTGAACCTTGATGAAGAGGCCGCCAACCTGCTGCGATACCAGCAGGCCTATCAGGCCGCCAGCAAGGTCATCCAGATTGCGCAGGAAGCATTCCAGAGCATCCTGCAGATCGCGAACTGAGGTAGAACAAGATGGCCATTCGTGTCGCCACCAGTACGATTTATGCGCTGAGCAACCGCGGCATGCAAACGCAGCAGTCCGCGCAGGCACGGCTGCAGAACCAGCTGACCACCGGCCGCCGTATCCTGACGCCGTCGGATGACCCGATCGGTGCTTCGCGTGCGTTGTCGGTAAGCCAGGCTCAGTCGATCAATAGCCAGTACAGCGTCAACAGCAAGGCCGTCGATTCGGCGCTCGGGCTGACCGAGTCGACGCTGCAGCAGGTGGTCGAACTGGTGCAGAATGTCCAGCGGCTGGCGGTGCAGGCGGGCAACCCCGCCCTGAGCAACTCGGACCGGCAGTCGGTCAACGTCGAGCTGAAGTCGCGCTATGAAGAGCTGATGGGGCTGGCCAATACCACCGACGGTACCGGGCAGTACCTGTTCTCGGGCTTCGCCGGCAGCACCAAGCCGTTTTCCGAGTCCAGCTTCGGCAACGTCCAGTATCTCGGCGACGAAGGCCAGCGGCTGGTGCAGATCTCGGCCTCGCGCAACCTGCCGATCTCCGATTCGGGCAGTGCGGTCTTCGGCTCGGTGAAGAACGGCAACGGCACTTTCCAGACCGGTGCCGCCGCCGGCAATACCGGTTCCGGAATCGTCGACATCGGTACGGTGGCCAATCCGCTGCAATGGAGCGCCGCGGGCAACGTGCAGGACTACAAGGTGTCGTTCAGCGTCGATGCCGCCGGTGCGACGACGTACGACATCGTCGATGCGACGAGCAACAAGTCGATGATCGACGGCTACGACTATGCCGGCGGCGCCCGTGCCGGCGCGATGCCGCGCGCGTACAACGCAGGCAGCGAGATCGAGTTCAAGCGCCTGCCGACGGATCCGGCCGGCGCGGCGTGGGACGCCGGGGTGTCGATCAGCATCAAGGGCGTGCCGGCCAGCGGCGACAGCTTCACCGTCAAGCCGTCGCAGAGCCAGGACATGTTCTCGATGCTGGCGGATTTCTCGGGCATCCTCGGCGCACCGCAGTTCGACGAGAACTCCAAGGCGACCTACCAGACCGGTCTGGGCCGCGTGATCGGCAACCTGTCGAGCGCGCTCGACAGCGTGCTGACGACGCAGGCGTCGATCGGTGCGCGGATGAAGGAAACCGAATCGGTGCGCAACACCAACGAGGATCTGGACCTGCAGTACAGCAAGACGCTGTCCGGCCTGCAGGATCTGGATTACACCAAGGCGCTCAGCGATTTCGCGATGACGCAGACGCTGCTCGATGCGGCGCGCGCAACCTTCTCGAAGGTGCAGGGGATGAGTCTGTTCAAGTACCTCTGACCGCCGGCAATTCCGTCCGCCACGGCCCGCGCAAGCGGGCCGTTTGCATTGCGCTGCTACAATGGCGCGCTGATTCATCGATGTGCGAGCCCCCGATGGCCAAAGACAAAACCGTTTACAGCTGCAGCGCCTGCGGCGGCCTGTCCCCGAAGTGGCAGGGGCAGTGCCCGAGCTGCGGCGAATGGAATTCGCTGAGCGAAACCGTTGCCGAAACCAAGGCAAGTGCGAGCGGTAACCGGTTTGCCGCGCTTGCGGCGGACGGGCAGGTCCGGCAGCTGGCGGACGTCGACGCCGAGGAGTTGCCGCGTACCGCGACCGGTATCGCCGAACTGGATCGTGTGCTCGGCGGCGGACTGGTGCCCGGTGGTGTGGTACTCATCGGCGGTGATCCGGGGATCGGCAAGTCGACGCTGCTGTTGCAGGCGCTGACCCGGCTGGCCCCGTCGCGGAAGGTGCTCTATGTGTCGGGCGAGGAGTCGGCGCAGCAGATCGCGTTGCGCGCCAAGCGGCTTAATCTGGCCGATGCGCCGGTGTCGCTGTTTGCCGAAATCGGCCTCGAACGCATCCTGACCATGCTGGATCGCGAAAAGCCGCAGGTCGTCGTCATCGACTCGATCCAGACGATGTACACCGAAGCGCTGACCAGCGCGCCGGGCAGTGTCGCCCAGGTGCGCGAATGTGCGGCGCAGCTGACGCGCTTTGCCAAGCGCCACGGCACGACCATCCTGCTGGTCGGCCACGTGACCAAGGAGGGTGCGCTGGCCGGGCCGCGCGTGCTCGAGCACATCGTCGATGCCGTGTTGTATTTCGAAGGCGACACGCATTCGAGCTTCCGGCTGATCCGGGCGATCAAGAACCGTTTCGGTGCGGTCAACGAACTGGGCGTGTTCGCGATGACCGACAAGGGCCTCAAGGAAGTCGCCAATCCGTCGGCGCTGTTCCTGAGCCAGCACAAGGAACCGGTGTCGGGGTCGTGCGTGCTGGTGACGCAGGAAGGGTCGCGGCCGATGCTGGTCGAGGTGCAGGCGCTGGTCGACGATGCACACGCACCCCAGCCGCGACGGCTTGCCGTCGGCGTCGAACAGAACCGTCTGGCGCTGCTGCTGGCGGTATTGCACCGGCATGCCGGCATCGCCGCGTTCGATCAGGACGTGTTCATCAACGCGGTGGGTGGCGTGCGCATCAGCGAGCCGGCGGCCGATCTGGCGATGCTGCTGGCCATCGTTTCGTCGCTGAAGGACCGGCCGCTGCCGCACAAGCTGGTGGTGTTCGGCGAGGTCGGACTTGCAGGGGAGGTCCGGCCGGTGCAGCGGGGGCAGGAACGACTGCGCGAGGCGGCCAAGCTCGGTTTCACCCACGCCATCGTTCCGAAGGCCAACCGGCCGCGCCAGCCGATCGAGGGCATGACGGTCACTGCGGTGGAACGCCTGGCCGATGCCGTCGGCGCCGCCCTGTAGCCGTGCACTATCGTGACGATTGAATCGTTTTTGCCGGTTCGTCATTGAATGACGATAAAATGCCCCCATTGATTCGATAACGCCGTGCAACGGCGCATCGGCAACCACACCACACCAAGCGGAGATTTTTCATGAGCGAACATATCGCGCAAGTAACCGATGCCAGCTTTGACGCCGACGTGCTTCAGGCACAGACCCCGGTTCTGGTCGACTACTGGGCTGAATGGTGCGGCCCTTGCAAGATGATCGCGCCGATCCTCGAAGAGGTGGCTGTTGATTACGCCGGCAAACTCAAGATCGCCAAGCTCAACATCGACGAAAACCAGGCTACGCCGCCGAAATTCGGCATTCGCGGCATTCCGACGCTGATGCTGTTTGTTGGCGGCGAAGTGAAGGCGACCAAGGTCGGCGCCCTGTCGAAGTCGCAACTGACTGCATTCCTCGACAGCAACCTGTAATACCCGACCGCCGAGCTCATCGGCGGTTCGCAAGGCGGGCAAGCCCGAAGGCTGCCCGCCTTGACATTGCGTTTTGTTGGCGTATACGCTTACAGCTATTCTTTGCGCCGGGGTTCTCCCGCGCAGTCGTTCCCGCACCAATCCTGGTCTTCCTGACTCCACCGCCCATATCCTATCGGCCGCCCCTATGCATTTGTCCGACCTCAAGCCGCTGCACGTTACCGAACTGGTCGAAATGGCCACCAAGTTCGAGATCGACGGCGCCAACCGCATGCGCAAGCAGGATCTGATCTTTGCGCTGCTCAAAAACCAGGCCAAGAAGGGCGAGAGCATCTTCGGTGATGGCACGCTGGAGGTGTTGCCGGATGGCTTCGGCTTCCTGCGCAGTCCGGATACGAGTTACCTCGCCGGCCCGGATGACATTTATGTCAGCCCGAGCCAGATCCGCCGCTTCAATCTGCATACCGGCGATACCGTCGAGGGTGAAATCCGTACGCCGAAGGAAGGCGAGCGCTATGTCGCGCTGGTGAAGGTCGACAAGATCAACGGCCAGCCGCCGGAAGTATCGAAGAACAAGATCCTGTTCGAGAACCTGACGCCGCTGTTCCCGAATCAGCGCCTCCATCTCGAGCGTGCGATCAAGGCCGAAGAAAACATTACCGGTCGGGTGATCGACCTGATCGCGCCGATCGGCAAGGGTCAGCGCGCACTGCTGGTCGCGCCGCCGAAAACCGGCAAGACGGTGATGCTGCAGAACATCGCCCACGCGATCACTGCCAATCATCCGGATGTCGAGTTGATCGTGCTGCTGATCGACGAGCGCCCGGAAGAAGTGACCGAAATGACGCGTTCGGTGCGCGGCGAAGTGATCAGCTCGACCTTCGACGAGCCGGCCACGCGTCACGTCCAGGTCGCCGAAATGGTGATCGAGAAGGCGAAGCGTCTGGTCGAGCACAAGAAGGACGTCGTGATCCTGCTCGATTCGATCACCCGTCTGGCGCGCGCCTACAACACCGTCGTGCCGGCCTCGGGCAAGGTCCTGACCGGTGGTGTCGACGCCAACGCGCTGCAACGGCCGAAGCGCTTCTTCGGTGCCGCGCGCAACATCGAGGAGGGCGGCAGCCTGACGATCATCGCCACGGCGCTGATCGATACCGGCTCGCGCATGGACGACGTGATCTACGAGGAATTCAAGGGTACCGGCAACAACGAGCTGCACCTTGACCGCCGCATGGCCGAAAAGCGCCAGTTCCCGGCGATCAACATCAACCGCTCGGGTACCCGCCGCGAAGAGTTGCTGATTCCGCAGGAGCAGCTGCAAAAGATCTGGGTGCTGCGCAAATTGCTGTACCCGATGGACGATCTTGAGGCGATGGAATTCCTGCTCGACAAGATCAAGGCGACGAAGACGAATAGCGACTTCTTCGACTCGATGCGCCGCTAACCTTGCTGCCAATGACCCGATCTGGAATAATATCGGGTCTTGCGCCGGCACAATCCCGGCGCGCAAACCCTAGGAAAAACCATGAAAGCCGATCTCCATCCAGAATACAACGAAGTCATCTTCTTCGACGCAAGCGTTGACTTCAAGTTCCTGACCCGTTCGACCCTGAAGGCCAAGGGCGCCGAAACCATGAAGTGGACCGACGGTAAGGAATACCCGGTCGTGCGTCTCGACGTGTCGTCGGAATCGCACCCGTTCTACACCGGCAAGCAAAAGATCGTCGATACCGCCGGCCGTATCGAGAAGTTCCGCAACAAGTACGCGATGTACAGCAAGTAAGCCGGAACCCGGTCAAACAAAAAGGCAGCTTTACGGCTGCCTTTTTTGTCTTCTGCGCTTATCCTTTCCCTTCGCTTCCCAACGTCTCCGATCTGCGTCCGCATGCTGACCTATCTGCCGCCTTCTGAACGAGAAACGCTTCCACCGCCGTCCGACAAACCATGGCTGTTGCTGATGCTGTGCGTGTTCTGGGTCTTTCCCGGCCTGGTCGGGCACGATCCCTGGAAGCCGGGCGAGCTGGAAACCGCTGCGGTGATCGGGCGTTTTCTGTCCGGCCAGCACTGGTCCCTGCCGTTTTTTGGCGAGCAGCCGCATCTGATTGCCGGTCCGCTGTATTACTGGAGTGCCTCGTTGCTGGCCTGGCCGTTGAGCAAGCTCGGGATGCAGGTTCACGATGCTGCGCGGCTGGTCACCGGGGCCTGGACGGCGCTGGCGATGTGGGGGGTCGGCTTGGCAGGGCGCGAGCTGTTCGGCCGCCGGCAGGGTCGCGTCTGCGTGATGGTACTGATCGGTTCGATCGGCCTGATCGTCTGGGGGCACCATCTTGCGCCGCCGATCGTGACGCTGACCGCGTTTTCGTGGCTGGCCTATGCGCTGGCGTATGCGCGCCGCCAGCCCTTGCAGGCAGGGCTGCTGCTGGGGCTGGTCTGGTTGGTACTGATTGCCGGCAGCAATCTCGGGCAACTGGGTTTGGCGGTATTGATGGCGGTTGCCGTCGGTGCCGTCGGTCCGTGGCGCCGTCTTGCCTATCTAGTCACGCTGCTTGCGGCCTTGGTGGTTGCGGTGCCCGTTGGCGCCATCTGGCTGATCGATCTTGCACGCTTCGATCCGGCCGCCTTCGCCCATTGGCTACGCCTGTTCGCACTGGGGCCCTATGACGGGCTCGGCCACCTGGCCCTGTTCGGTTCGGCCGGTTACGTGCTGTCGCTCGTACTGTGGTTTGCCTGGCCGGCACTGCCGCTGGCGTGCTGGGGGCTGTGGAGCAATCGCGCCGAACTCCGGACCCAGCCCAGACTGATCCTGCCGGCCACGATGGCCGCGCTGGGCCTGCTTTGGCTGTTGCTGGCGGGGGACGTCCGCGAATCGGACCTACTGGTGCTGCTGCCGTCGCTGGCGCTGCTGGCCGGCGCCGGCATCGATCGCTTGCGGCGCGGGGCTGCTGCTGCGTTGAACTGGTTCGGCGTGATGACCTTCGGGATCGGTGCGAGCCTGCTGTGGTTCGGCTGGCTGGTCCTGCATCTTGGTGTGCCGGCCAGCTGGAGTCTTGCGCTGCAGGAGGCCAGCCCGGCCTATCGGCTCTCGTGGCATTTCGGCGGTCTGCTGCTGGCCGTGCTGATGACGGTCGTCTGGTGTTCGGTGCTGTTGCGCAAGCGCTCGCTGGGCCGTCAGGCCGTGACCAACTGGGCGTGTGGCGTGACGCTGATCTGGGGGGTGCTGATCGGCTTGTGGCAGCCCTGGCTCGATGCGTCGAAGAGCTATCGTGATGTCGCGCTGTCGTTGCGGCAGGCGCTGGATCAGCAGGTGCCCGGGTGCGTTGCAGGTGAGGTGTCGACGTCGATGCTGGCCTCGCTGGATTACTTTGCCAGCATTCGGCTCCGCAGCGGACCGGCTGCGGAGGAGTGTCCTCTGGTGCTGCGCCAAGGCACGCCGCCGCCCGGTTCCTGGGTGCGCTGGGAAGGGCAGCGGGCTGGCGAGAACCGCGAGCACTTCTACCTGATCGAACTGGCTGATCGGGAATAAAAAAAAGGCGGGGAAACCCGCCGTTTTTTTATTCCCGTGATGAGACCGGTTTTTCCTGCTCCTCCGGTTCAACGGCGTTGAGCACATTGCGGCGAATGAACCAGCCAAGATAGCCGGCCATGCCGCAAACGAAGACGATGGTGAACAGGCTCAGCAGGCCGATATCGGACGTGAACAGTGTTTCCAGTGGGGTATTTTCCATGTCGGGGCTCCGGCGTTGATGTCCCCAATATGCCAATCGTATGCGGTGCGGACCTTGATGCCGGTCAAGGGGTAAGCGCGTCGCTGTGAAGCTGCTGGCTGACCCGGTTGCGGCCGCCGTGCTTGGCTTCGTACAGTGCCAGGTCTGCGCGCTTGAGCAACGGGTCGATCAAGGTGTCGCACGGTGCCAACGCGGTCAGGCCGATGCTGGTGGTAAAGCGGATGGTCTCGCCACTGGGAATGACCAGCTCGTGCGATTCGATCCGGGCACGAAGCCGTTCCGCCACCAGTTGTGCCATGGGCATCGGGGTTTCCGGCAGCAATGCCGCGAATTCCTCGCCGCCCAGACGGCCGATGATGTCGGCGTCGCGCAGCGTGCTCCGGCACAGCGCCGCGATGGCGCGAATGGCGGCATCGCCGGCATCGTGACCGTATTCGTCGTTGATGCGCTTGAAGTGGTCGATGTCGATCATCATCAAGGTCAGCGGACGGCCGTAGCGCTGTGCTCGGATCAGCTCATGGTTGGAGACATCCATGAAGTGGGCGCGATTGGCGAGCCCGGACAGGCCGTCGGTCGTGGCCCGGTGCTGAAGCTCGATCTCCAGTGCCTTGTGTTCGGTGATGTCGCTGATGCCGATCAGCAGCGTGGTGCCGGCACTGCCTTGTGCCAGAGACATCGACAGGTGCCCCCAGAACGTCTCGCCGTTGCTCCGGCGAAGCCGGACCTCAAGGTTGCGAACCGGTTGCCCCTGACGGACATCCTCGATCTGGTTGAGGAAATCGAGCCGGTCCTGATAGAGCTGGAAAACGCGCATCGACAGCGCGGCGGCCTGCGGCAGGGCAAACATCTGCGCTGCCTGCTGGTTGATGTAGGTGATGAAGTGATCGCCGGGGCGACTCAGCACGAGCGCGACCGGCGTTGTTTCGATCATCTGGCGAAACCGCGACTCGCTGGCGTCGAGGCGCTTTTCCTTGTGGCGCAGGTGGGCGGACAGCTGTCGTGATTGCCAGAAGAAGTAGGTCATCAGCAGCGCCATGACGAGCAGCAGCGCGCCACCAATCAGGTAATACCGGGTTTCGGTCTGCCAGCGTGCGAGATAGTCATTCGACGAGAGGCTGACCGCAACAAAGAAGGGGCTCTGGCCGATCTGCTGGTAGGCGGTCTGACGGGTAATGCCGTCGCCCCGGGTCTGGCGGACCTGGATGCCGTCCTGCGCGCCGTCGCGGAGCGCGCGCAGCGTGGCGGCATCCAGTTCGAAGCCCGCCGGTTTGCCCGGGTAACTGGCGATGATGCCGAGGCGTTCGTCGATGAGCATCGCCACACCCTGCTGTCCCAGCGACAGCGTGCCGAAAACCCGGTCGAAATACTGCGTCGTGAGGGTTGCGCCGACCCAGCCGTCGAGCTGGCCCGGCGTGGTTTCGACCCGGCGCACGATGATCAGGCCCGATCGCTGCAGGCCGTCCTTGCCGTCGAGCCGGATGTAGTCGCGTTCGACGAAGGGATTGTTGCGCAGCCGTTCAAGCGATTCGGCCCTGAGCGGTATATTGCTGCCCGGCACGTCGAGCGCCCGGTGCGTCAGCACCGCGCCGGGGCTGAAGAGTCCCAGATTATCGAGTTGGCGGATTTGCGCCAGCTGGTCGAGCAACAGGCTTTGTAGTTCCTTGTTGCGGACTTCGCCCAGATACTGCTCGCGCAGGTCGGCCGGCTGCAGCTGTTGCGTCAGGCCGTTCACGACCAGATCGACCTCGCGCAAGGCCGAACCGAGCTGGCCTTCCAGTACCCCGGCGAGGTTTTGTGCTTCGGCACGGGCGCGCTGAACCTCGGCGCGGTACGAGCTGTTGACCTGCAGACTGAGAATCAGCAGCAGGCCGAGCGCGAACAGCGCCGTTACCGCACCGCTCAAGAGCGATTGGCGGCCGGACCAGCGCAGCAGGGCTTTGCGCATGCGCGAAAACTCAGTCGCGGAAGTTCTGGTACTGCAGCGGGAAGTCGGTGATCGACTTGCGCATCAGCGCGATCACTTCCTGCAGCGTGTCGCGTTTGGCACCGGTGACGCGCACAGCATCACCCTGGATCGCGGTCTGAACCTTGAGCTTGGCATCCTTGATCAGCTTGATGATCTTCTTGGCCAGTTCCTGGTCGATGCCGGCCTTGATCTTCAGCACCTGTTTGACCTTGTTGCCGGAAACTTTCTGCACGTCGGCGGCTTCGAGGCGCTTGCTGCTGTCGGGTTCTTTCTTTTCGAGCGCCGGGAACAGTAGTTCCTTGATCTGGTCGAGCTGGAACTCCGAATCACCGTGCAGGGTGATGGTTTCGTCCTTCTCGTTCAATTCGACCTTGGCGCTGGTGCCCTTGAAATCGTAGCGGTTGACGATCGCCCGCTCGGCGATGTCGATCGCGTTTTTCATCGCGACCATGTCGACTTCGGAGGTGATATCAAATGAGGGCATGGTGTTTCTCTTGCTGGTAAATAACGGGGCAGCCACTGCCGCCCCGGTTGCATCAGCCGAAGTGGCAGACGTAGTGCAGGGTCTCGGTCACTTCGATCTCGAAGCTGGAGTCTCCCGGCACATCGAACGATTCGCCGCCCTTGTAGGCACGGGCTTCGCTCTCACCGGCGAGCTTGACCAGGCAGGCGCCGTCGATCAGTTCCATGATTTCCGGTGCGCCGGTGTTGAAGACCAGCTTGGCCGGCAGAATCACGCCGACCGATTTGCGGGTGCCATCGGCGAGGATGACGGTGTGCGAAACGCACTTGCCGTCGAAGTAGACATTGGCTTTCTTGACGACGGCGACATTGTCGAACTGGGACACAAACAACTCCTTGGCGGTCAGGTTATTTTTGCAGCACTTCGGTCAGGACTGTCTTGACGATGAAGCCGAACATCCCGAAGCCCAGCACGAAGGCCAGCACGATGGTGCCATAGCGTCCGGCTTTCGAGTCCTTGGCCAGCTTGTAAATGATGAAGCACATGTAGGCGATCAGCGCGGTACAAAGGATAGTCACCGAGAGTGTGGTGAATGTCTCTTCGTCCATGTTCAGGAAGGCTTCGAGCATCGGATCCGTCATCTGTCTGACTGGTATGGAAGGGCGGCCGACTGTCGAGGGGGCTTAAACCCGCCGCGGCAGCCGGCGTCGCGATCAGCGGCCTTTCTTGCCGGCGATACGCAGGCGCAGCGCGTTCAGCTTGATGAAGCCGCCGGCATCGGCCTGATTGTAGGCGCCGCCGTCATCGTCAAAGGTCGCGATGGTCTGGTCGAACAGCGTGTCCTTCGAGTCGCGAGCGACGACCGAGACGCCGCCCTTGTACAGCTTGACGCGCACCCAGCCGTTGACGTTCTTCTGGGTATGATCGATAAGGGTCTGCAGCGCAACGCGTTCCGGCGCCCACCAGTAGCCGTTGTACACGAGGCTGGCGTAACGCGGCATCAGGTCGTCCTTCAGGTGGGCCACTTCACGGTCGAGCGTGATCGACTCGATGCCGCGGTGGGCCTTCAGCAGGATGGTGCCGCCCGGGGTTTCGTAGCAGCCGCGGCTCTTCATGCCGACGTAGCGGTTCTCGACCAGATCCAGACGGCCGATGCCGTGCTTGCCGCCGAGTTCGTTCAGCTTGGCCAGCACTTCGTGGGCCTTCAGGCGCACACCGTTGATCGCGACGACGTCACCGTGCTCGAACTCGAGATCGACGAATTCGGCGGCATCCGGCGCGGCTTCCGGCGACACGGTCCAGCGCCACATCGATTCTTCGGCCTCGGCCTTCGGGTCTTCGAGGTGACGGCCTTCGAAGCTGATGTGCAGCAGGTTGGCGTCCATCGAGTACGGGGCGCCGCCATTCTTGTGCTTCATGTCGACTTCTATGCCGTTGGCTTCGGCATAGGCCATCAGCTTTTCACGGCTCAGCAGGTCCCATTCGCGCCACGGTGCGATGACCTTCACTTCCGGCATCAGCGCATAGGCGCCGAGTTCGAAGCGGACCTGGTCGTTGCCCTTGCCGGTCGCGCCGTGGCTGATCGCGTCGGCCTTGGTTTCGCGGGCGATTTCGATCAGTCGCTTGGCGATCAGCGGACGTGCGATCGAGGTGCCGAGCAGGTATTCGCCTTCGTACAGTGCGTTGGCACGGAACATCGGGAAGACGAAATCGCGGACGAACTCCTCGCGGACGTCGTCGATGTAGATGTTTTCCGGCTTGATGCCAAACTTCAGTGCCTTCTGGCGCGCCGGTTCCAGCTCTTCACCCTGACCGAGGTCGGCGGTGAAGGTGACGACCTCGCACTGATAAGTATCCTGAAGCCACTTCAGGATTACGGACGTGTCCAGGCCGCCCGAATAGGCGAGTACGACTTTCTTTACTTCAGACATGGAATTCCCCGATCGGTAACAGTTGGGTGAAACAGGAGCGGTTGCGCAGGCGCAACCGGGAGTAACGGTTTGGGTCAGCGTCCCAGTGCGAGTCTGGCGCCGAAGCTGACAAACAGCAGGCCGGTGAGCCTGCCCAGCAGCGGCGCGATCCATCGTCGTCGTGCCAGCCGTTGGGCGATCCGCGCGCCCGCGAGGATCAGCAGGGTCAGGTAGCTGATGCTGGTGAGCTGGACGATCAGTCCGAGTGCGGCGAAGGTGATCGCGACATGCGGGTAGGACGGGTCGACGAACTGCGGAAAGAACGCCATGAAAAACAGGATGGCCTTGACGTTGACCAGCGAGATCGACAGAGCCTGCTTGTAGATGTGCTGTGCGGGGATGTCGATCTGCTCGTCACGCCCCTGGCCTCGACGGCCGAACACCAGCTTCAGCCCCAGCCAGCCGAGGTAAGCTGCGCCGAGATAACGGACCAGATCGAACGCAACCGGATAAGCCTTCATCAGCGAAGCAACGCCGAGTGCCGCTGCCAGCATCAGGACGAAATCGCCGGTAACGATCCCGGCGGCTGCGGCAAAACCGGCGCGAGGCCCGCGTTTGGCCGCCACCGACAGCGCGAACAGCGAGTTCGGTCCGGGCATCAGGATGATGACCAGGGTGCCGGCCAGATAGGTCGCGATATCGGTGATGCCCAGGATCGACACGGTTGGATCAGTCCTCGATCTTGCCCAGCAGCAGGTATTCGATCACGGCCTTCTGCGTGTGCATGCGGTTCTCGGCTTCGTCCCAGACGACCGATTGCGGACCGTCGATCACTTCCGGATCGACTTCCTCGCCGCGGTGCGCCGGCAGGCAATGCATGAACAGGGCATTGGCCTTGGCCTGCATCATCAGCTTTTCCGACACCTTGTAGTTGATGAAGTCCTTCTTGCGCTGCAGCGTCTCGCGCTCGTAGCCCATCGATACGCTGACGTCGGTAGTGACGATGTCGGCGTCGCGCGCGGCCTGATACGGATCGTAGAACTGTTCGAAATGCTCGCTGCCATAGGTCTGGCCGTCGAGCACTGTCATCTCGTAACCGCGCGGGCAGGCGAGGTTGAGCTTGAAGTTGAACGTTTTTGCGGCCTGCAGCCAGGTACGGCTGACGTTGTTGCTGTCGCCGATCCAGGCGACGGTCTTGCCCTCGATCGAGCCGAAACGTTCGATGTAGGTGTAGATGTCGGCCATGATCTGGCACGGGTGGTATTCGTTGGTCAGGCCGTTGATGACCGGCACCTTCGAGTTCTCGGCAAAGCGTTCGATGATGCTTTGTTCGTAGGTGCGCACCATGACGATGTTGACCATGCGGCTGATGACCTGCGCGACGTCCTCGATCGGCTCGCCGCGGCCCAGCTGCGTATCCTTGCTCTGCATGAACATCGCGTGGCCACCGAACTGTGCCATGCCGGCTTCGAACGAGACACGGGTACGCGTCGACGATTTCTCGAAAATCATGCCGAGCACCTTGCCGATGAAGGGCTGGTAAAGCTCGCCCGCCTTCAGGCGCTCCTTGATGATCTTGGTGCGCCGGAACAGGTAGTCGTACTCTTCACGGGAGAAATCGGAGAATTGCAGGTAATGACGCATCGGCAGGCCTTTGTCGTCGCGGCAATCGCGCGCACGTTTTTTCTGATAAAACGGCTATTATTCAGCGGTTTGCCGGTTACTGGCAAGAACGCTGCAGCGGCTTGGGCGTTCACCGGATGGCTTGACGCGTTCGTTCGCGGGTGCGCGGTGGTACAATTGGCCCAGCACGGCGCTTGAATGTACGTATCCGAATCTTCTATTCAGCTGATAGCCAATGATCTGTAATCCATACGAAATTATCATCCAGGGCATCACCAGCAGCGGCAGGGAATTCCGGCCCAGCGACTGGGCTGAGCGGCTGTCGGGCATTCTCTCCACATTCGGTTTCGACCAGAAGCTTTCATATGCGCCGTATGTCCGGCCGATGGTGCACGAGAACGTGCGCTGCGTTGCGGTGGACAAGCAGCTCGAGAAAATCGACCCGCGCGTCTTCGAGTTCATCATGACGTTTGCACGCGACAACGACCTGCGCATCGTCGACTGTCGCACGCTGATCGATCAATACAACGCGGTCCCGCCCGGCAGGACGCCGGCCGCCTGAGCAGGCACACACCGGCCGCCCGACGGTCGGCTGCTGTGGCTTGTTGCGCCGCACAATTCTGACTATCCTGCATGCAAGAGTCCGACAACGGACGTATTTTGCAATGCGGAACGGGGTGTGCGAGATGAGACTGAAAGGCAAGGTTGCGATCATTACCGGCGGCGCCAGCGGTATCGGTTACGCGACGGCAAAGAAGTTTGCCGCGGAAGGCGCCAAGGTCGCCATATGCGACGTCAACCAGCAAGGGATTGATGATGTCGTGTCCGAACTGGTGGCGGGCGGCGCGGAAGCGAGCGGTCACCTTGTCGACGTGACCAACCGCGAGCAGATCGCCGAAATGGTCGAAGGCGTGAAATCCGGCTTCGGCAGGATCGACGTGCTGGTGAACAATGCCGGCATCGTGCTGGATGCCCAGCTGGTGAAGATGACCGACGACCAGTTCGACAAGGTCATCGATATCAATCTCAAGGGTGTCTACAACTGTACCCGTGCCGTCGTCGAGACCATGGTGGAACAGGGCGGTGGCGTGATCCTCAACGCATCGTCGGTCGTCGGGGTCTACGGCAATTTCGGTCAGACCAACTACGCCGCGAGCAAATTCGGCGTGATCGGTTTCGTCAAGACCTGGGCCAAGGAACTTGGCAAGAAGGGTATCCGTGCCAATGCCGTTTGCCCGGGCTTCGTGGCTACGCCGATCCTCAACAGCATGCCGGAAAAGGTGATCGCTGCACTGGAAGAGCGCGTGCCGATGCGCCGGCTGGCCCAGCCCGAGGAAATTGCCAACGTGTATGCTTTCCTTGCCAGCGACGAAGCCAGTTATATCAATGGCGCCGCGATCGAGGTGACCGGCGGCCTGACCCTCTGAGTCGGCCGACGCACAAACAAAAAAGCCCGGGAATCCCGGGCTTTTTTGTTGTTCAGCCTGATTTGGCGGGGCCGTCCCAGACGACGCGCCAGTCGCTGCCGGTCCGCTGCCAGTACTGGCGCCGGACGCCGCCCATGCCGGCATCGTCGAAAGTCGCCACGCGCTGGTCCGCGGCGACGTCGCCGCCAAACACGCTGAGGTCTTCCGGGAGTGCCCCTGACTGGCCCTGATCGACCATGGCGAGCGCGGCCTGGCGCTGTTGCTGCCAGGTGCTGCGGGCGAGCCAGTTGATCTTGCGGACAATCACGACCGGGGTGACGCCGACCTGAAGGTTGGACGACAGCGCTTGCATGTCCTCGTTGCCAAGGGCAACACAGCCGTTGGACGACCACGGCGAGCGCGCATACGTGTCGTAGGGGACGCCGTGCAGCCAGATGCCGTGACCGGTCCTTCCTTGCTGGATATCGAGTTCGTTCGGATACGAAATCGGCCAGGCGCCAATGCCGTAGAGGTCCGCTTTTTTGCCGAGCATCGCATCAAGCTGGGTCCTCGGCATTTCACTGGTGACGAAGTACACCCCGAGCGGCGTGCGCTGGTCGCCTTCCTTCAGCTTGTCGACACCCAGTTTGCCGATGGTCGTGTAGAAATCGGCGATTCGTTTCGGTACGCCCTGTTCGTTGCTGAACAGGTAAACGCGCGACGTATCGGTTTCCACCACGACGGCGTGATGTTGTTTCGGCGCAAGAATCAGCAGGTTGGCTGGGAATGCATCCGGCGGCGGCGGATTGCGGCTGGCCTGAACGCGTGCCATCGCTTCGTGGCGCAGGCCTTCGAGCAGATCGGCCGGTCCGCTGGCGGCACCGCCGACGGTGCGCAGCGGACCGCTGTGCATGGCATAGAGATCGGCCGACAGCAGATGCGCCAGACGATAGTCCGGCTCGCGTACGAGCAGCGCGTCAACGGTGGCACGCGCGTCGCGCATCCGCCCGGCGCGAATCGCGTCGATTGCGGCGACGATCATCTGCTCCGGCGTGCCTTTGGCGGCACGCCCTTCACGCGACGGCTCCGCGTCGAGCGTTGCGCTCATCGATGCGGTGAATTTGGGCTGGGCTGCCGGTGCGAGCACCAGCAGGAGCAATACGGCAATGAGGCGCCGGGCCCGGGACAACGTGGACGACATGACGATTCAGCCTATCAGCGCCCCGAGCGCTCGTCGCTGATCAGCCATTCGGCACCGTTCTTTTCCAGTATCAGTGTCTTGCCGGTGGTGCTGCTCAGGCGGTCCGAGCGATAGCTCTGACGGAAACGCACCTTGGCAGTCTTGTCGTCGTTGCCGAAGTCGACGCGAATGTCCGACAGCCTGACTTCGATCGACTTGGGGCCGCCAACCAGTGCGCGACGTTGTTTTTCCCAGTCCTTGTGGTTCAGGCCCGCCGGTGCGTAGTTGCGCGTGTAGGCGGCAAGGTAGCCTTCGACATTCTGTTTGCCCCAGTTCTGTGCCCAGCGCTGCACGGCAGCGATGACATCCTGCTGACGCGGATCGACGGCCGGCTTGGGGGCCGGCGTCGGGGTCGGGGTCGGTTGCGGCGTGGGTGCCGGTGTGGGGGCAGGCGTCGGCTTCGGTGCGGGTGCCGGTGTAGCTGCCGGCGTGGGGGCCACAGTCGGTTTCACCGGGGCCATGGCGACGGCTACCGGTGCCGGCGTCGGTGCCTTGCTCGGGGTAGCCGGGCGCGCTGGCGTGCCATTCCGGCTGAACAGCTCGTTGACGAGTTTCAACTTGGTCTGCGCGCTGCCCTTGCTGCCTTCGAGTTGCAATGCCTTGTCGTAGGCCTGCGACGCGAGCCGCGCGTACAGGTCGCCCAGGTTCTCGTGCGCGGTCGCATAACTCGGATTGGTCTGGATCGCCATCTGCAACGCGGTACGCGCCTTGTCGTACTGGTTCTGCTGCGCGTACAGCACCGCGAGGTTGTTGTACGGCTCGGGCAGCTGCGGGTAGTCCTCGGACAGGCTGACGAAGGTCTTGATGGCGTCGTCGCTGCGACCGAGTTCGGTCAGTGCCAGACCGCGCAGGAAGCGGATTTGCGGGTCTTTCGGCGTCTTGGTCAGTGCGCGGTCGGCGCGATCCAGCGCCGGCGCATACTGACGCGCCTGCAACAGCTGCTGGATGTCTTCCTTTTCGCCGGCCTGAACGGCACCGGCAAGCAGCAGCAATGCAAGGGAGAGACGACGCAAACGCATGAGCATAATTCCTGTTTTCGGCACGGACCGGCCGACGTAGACTGCGGCGATTCTATCAAAACCCGGCTACCGGTTGCTGATCATGCCCCTGCCTGTTGGTTTGCAGACCATACTGCTGCTGATCGCGTCGAACGTGTTCATGACGTTCGCGTGGTACGGCCATCTGAAATTCGCACACAGCAAGCCCTGGGTGGTCGCCGCACTGCTGAGCTGGGGCATCGCGCTGTTCGAGTACCTGCTGCAGGTGCCGGCCAACAGGATCGGCTACGGCACGTTCTCGCTGGCGCAGCTCAAGATCATCCAGGAGGTGATCACGCTGTCGGTGTTCGTACCCTTCGCTTTATTTTATGCCGGCCAGCCGTTCAAGCTGGATTTCGTCTGGGCAGGGCTCTGCCTCGTCGGCGCGGTCTACTTCATGTTCCGCAGCTAGGCGGCAAACCCGGACTTTCGTCAATAGCGCTCGCGCCATGGACGGATACAATCAATTCATACAATCAATCTGTCGGGATTCACCATGCACATTCACGTCGTCAACCATCCGCTGGTGCAGCACAAGTTGTCCTTGCTGCGCGCCGCCGAGATCAGCACCAACAAGTTCCGCATGCTGACCGACGAACTGGCCCGGTTGCTGGCGTACGAAGCGACGCGCGATCTGCCGCTCGAGCCGGTGACCATCGATGGCTGGTGCGGCCCGGTCGACGTGCAGCAGATCAAGGGCAAGAAGATGACCGTAGTGCCGATCCTGCGCGCCGGCATCGGCATGCTCAACGGCGTGCTCGATCTGGTGCCGTCGGCCAAGATCAGCGTCGTCGGTCTGGCGCGCAACGAGGAAACTCTGCAGCCGGAGCCGTATTTCGAGAAGTTCGTCGGCGACCTCGACGACCGGCTGGCGCTGATCATCGACCCGATGCTGGCTACCGGCGGTTCGCTGGTCGCGACCATCGACATGCTCAAGCGCAAGGGCTGCAAGGAGATCAAGGCCATCGTCATGGTCGCAGCGCCCGAGGGTGTCAAGCTCGTCAACGAGGCGCATCCGGATGTGCAGATCTACGCCGCTTCACTCGATTCGCACCTGAACGAGCACGGTTACATCATTCCGGGGCTGGGCGACGCGGGCGACAAGATTTTCGGGACGCGCTGAGCGGACCGAATCCGGGAACGGGCGCCGCGAGGCGCCCGTTTCGTGTGTCTGCGGCGGACTGCCGCTCCCAAACAAAACCAACACAGGGATGACCATGTTCTCCACCGTCAAACAAGCGATCTCGGGCGCGCAGATCCTGTTCGTTGCCTTCGGCGCGCTGGTGCTGGTGCCGCTGCTGACCGGACTCAACCCGGCTCTGGCGCTGCTCGGCGCCGGCATTGGCACGCTGATGTTCCAGTTCGTGACCAAGCGCGAAGTGCCGCTTTTCCTCGGTTCGTCGTTCGCCTTCATTGGCCCGATCATTTTCTCGATCCAGACCTGGGGGCAGGCGGCAACGCAGTTCGGCCTGTTCGCAGCCGGTTTCATGTATTTCCTCGTCGCCGGACTGATCCGCTGGCGCGGTATCGCCTTCATCCACAAGCTGCTGCCGCCGGTCGTCATCGGCCCGGTGATCATGGTGATCGGCCTGTCGGTTGCCGTTGCCGCATCGGGCATGGCCATGGGGCAGGGCGGCGGCAAGCAGCTGATTCCGTACCAGACCTCGATCCTGCTGGCCGCGATTTCGCTGGCGACGACCATCGTCGTCGCGGTGTTCGCCGGCGGCATGTTGCGGCTGGTGCCGATCCTGTCCGGAGTCTTCGTCGGCTACGGCGTCGCCGCGCTGATGGGCGTGGTCAACTTTGCACCGATCGCTGCTGCGCCATGGTTTGCACTGCCGCACATCGTCCACCCTGAAATCAGCTGGGCTGCGGCACTGTTCATGATGCCGGTGGCGATTGCACCGGCGATCGAGCATATCGGTGGCGTGATGGCGATCGGCGGCGTGACCGGCAAGGATTACACCGCGTCGCCGGGCCTGCACCGGACCCTGGCCGGTGACGGCTTGGGCGTCTGCTTTGCCGGCCTCGTCGGCGGCCCGCCGATCACGACCTACGGTGAAGTGACCGGCGCGCTGATGATCACCAAGAATTTCAACCCGGTGATCATGACCTGGGCGGCGGTACTGGCGGTGATCCTGGCGTTTTTCGGCAAGTTCAATGCGATCCTGCAGTCGATTCCGCTGCCGGTGATGGGCGGCATCATGGTGCTGCTGTTCGGGACCATTGCCTCGATCGGCCTGAAAACCCTGATCGACGCCAAGGTGGACCTGATGGCACCGCGCAACCTCGTCATCGTTGCCGTGGTGCTGACCTGCGGCGTCGGCGGTCTGACGCTGCAACTGGGCGACCTGAATCTGGCCGGTGTCGGTCTCGTGAGCCTGCTGGCGATCGTGCTCAACTTCGTGCTGCCGCAGGACAAGCACCACGAGGGCATTGTCGAGGGCCAGGACGTCTGACGGTAGGCGATGCACAAAAAACGGCCCCTCGGGGCCGTTTTTTCATGGTGGTGCAGCGTCAGAAGAACAGTGGCACCAGCACCAGTGCGCACAGCAGTGCCCATGCTGCAGCGCCGACCGACATCACCAGATAGGCGACGTCTTGTGCCTCGATGTCCTCGGTGGTGCCGAGCAGCGACGGGACGCCGTGGTACAGCAGGCAGAAGGCCGCGCCGAGTCCGATCGCTCCGCACAGCGCATTGAACGCGATGCTGGGCACGAACAGCGTCAGGGCCGACAGCCACAGCGGAACCGCCGCCAGTGCCGCAAGCAGATAGGCGCTGTCACGGTCCGTCGAGAAGTCGCGAATTGCCGCAACCTGACGGATGACCGTCGCCATCAGCGAGACGGTGACGATTTCGGCGCAGAAGAAGATCGTCGCAACGGCGATCCAGCGCGAGAAAGGTGCTTCGGGTGCGTAGTAGTTGCCGTTGACGCCTCCGGCGTACAGGATCATCGCTGCCGGCAGCAGCGACAGCGGAATCACCAGTGACAGCAGGATCTTCAGGCTGGCCGGATGGCGGGATTTCAGTTCGTCCCAGCCCTGGTGGTAGGACGTCAGCATGTGGGGGTAGTCGCTCGCTTTCATGGTTCGATCTCCTTGCCATCGAATCGCTGCGCCCATTGCGCATCTATCCATGAGCTTAGACCCGCCTACGGGCGACGATTTCCGCCGTTGGGCCTTTTCCCGGCAATCGGTTGCTTTGAGTCGAAAAAGCACCTTGCCGGGCTGGATCGCGTTGGAGTGTGCAGCCTGTTTGAAAAGCTGGCCGTGTTCCCCGGTCTCGCGTTACATAGCGATTCCGTTGCGCAAAATTTGCCAGAGTCATGCCATGAACCACCGCCAATCCGGTGTCCTGTTGCTTGCCCTGCTGTTGATCCAGCCTTGCTTGGCAAAGCCCGATGCGTCGTCCGCGGACGACGACGAGGAGGCCGGACTGAGCTGGTCTTATCAGCGCTGGGCATTCGGGGTGTCCGGCTCGCTGGCGGGGGAAATCCACCGCAATGCGGCTTCGAAAGGCGCAAACAAGTGGAACACCGAGCTCGACCCGGTTTTTGCGCTGGATCTGGCTTATGCGCTGCCGGATGACGACCGGCTGGTGGTCAAGGTCGATACCGGTCTGGAAAGCTGGCGGCCCGCGAGTCAGCGCAAGCTGGGCAACCGTGAGGCCTATCTGGGTTATCAGTCCGACACGTGGGGGACGGTCAAGCTGGGAACGAATGGCTCACCCAGCTGGCGGTTGCTCGACGAGGAATACGGCACGCACGGCTTGAACTGGCCGGTCAGCTACAGCGGTTACGGCCGGCTGAATGTATTGCGGATGGCCGACTGGGTGAAAAACACCCTGGCCTATGCCAGCCCGGAATACGCCGGGTTCAGCGGCGAACTCGCCGTTTTGCTGGCGAACAATGATTGGCTCGAGCGTTTTCACGACGTGTTGCTGCATTACGCGCAGGAAGACCGGTTCCGTGTCGATCTGGGTTTTGTCGGGCAGCAAACGGATCGTCCTGTAGCGCCGTTGCGGCAGCATTTCCTTGCCGGTGAATACAACTGGCAAAGCGTGACGCTGAGTCTGGGTTACAAACACATGGCGCAAGACCGGATCATGGACCGGTCGGTCATCTGGTCGCAGCTGGGCTATGCATTCGGCCAGAACGAGCTGCATTTGGGCGTGGCCCGGGTCAGGGACCGCGCGTTCCCGGCTCTGGACATCGGCACCATGGTGCTGGGGACCGGCTACACCCTGCACATGAACCGGTACCTTGATTTCTATTCCGATCTGACCTGGGCCAGAAACCGTGCCGAGGGCGGTATCGGCGCCAGCGATGTCGATCCCCGCTACAGCCTGGGCAGCGTGCGATCCAGCCAGTGGATCACCGGCCTGAGTCTGGATTTCTGAGTGTGCGTTGCGTGATTCCGGCCCAAGGCGCGTTTCGGACAAAGCCGTTTCAGATCAACCACTTCCGTAGTATCTAAGTCATTGATTATTGACGATTTTGCCGTGCGAGCCGGATAATCGGTGGTTTGAGTCATTCGACAGCCCCATCGAGCATGAGCAACGAGCTTCCGGTCAGCAACTTCATCCGCCACATTATCGATACCGACCTTGCCAGCGGCAAACGCAGCGCCGTGCAGACGCGGTTTCCGCCCGAGCCCAACGGCTACCTGCACATCGGTCATGCCAAGGCGATCACCGTCAATTTCGGTCTCGCCCAGGATTACCAGGGTCTGTGCAACCTGCGCATGGACGACACCAATCCGGAGAAGGAAGAGGACGAATACGTCCAGGCGATCCAGGACGACGTGCGCTGGCTCGGCTTCGACTGGAGCGGCGAGACGCGTTTCGCGTCGGACTACTTCCAGCAGCTGTACGACTACGCCGAAGAGCTGATCCAGACCGGCAAGGCCTTTGTCTGTGACCTGACACCGGACGAGATGCGCGCTTATCGCGGCAACTTCGAAGTGCCGGGGCGCGAGAGCCCCTACCGTGCGCGCTCGGTTGATGAGAACCTCGACCTGTTCCGCCGCATGAAGGCCGGCGAGTTCGCCGACGGCAGCAAGACGCTGCGGCTGAAAATCGACATGCAGAGCCCGAACCTGAACATGCGCGATCCGGTGATCTACCGGATCAAGCGGGCCGAGCACCATCGCACCGGCAACGACTGGTGCATCTATCCGATGTACGACTACACGCACTGCATTTCGGACGCGATCGAAGGCATCACCCACAGCCTGTGCACGCTGGAGTTCGAAGACCATCGTCCGCTGTACGACTGGGTGCTGGACAACATCAGCATCGGCAACCATCCGCAGCAGATCGAATTCTCGCGCCTCGAAACGCTGTATGTCGTCACTTCTAAGCGCAAGCTCAAGCAGCTGGTCGACGAGCAACTGGTCGGCGGCTGGGATGATCCGCGCATGCCGACGATTTCGGGCATGCGCCGCCGTGGCTACAGCCCGGAAGGCGTGCGGCTGTTCGCGCAGCGCGCCGGCGTGTCGAAAACGCCGAACGTCGTCGACTTCTCGTCGCTCGAAGGTGCGGTGCGCGAAACGCTGGAAGAAGCCAGCCCGCGCGTGATGGCGGTGCTCGACCCGATCAAGGTGACGCTGACCAACTTCGACCCGGCGACCACCGGTTCGCGCAGTGCGCCGTTCCATCCGCACCACGAAGAGTTCGGTGAGCGCCTGGTGCCGATCGCGCGCGAGCTCTATATCGAGCGCGACGATTTCGCCGAAGTGCCGCCGCCGAAATGGCAGCGCCTGACGCCGGGCGGCGAAGTCCGCCTGCGCTACAGCTACGTGATCAAGTGCGATGACGTGGTCAAGGATGCCGACGGCAAGGTGGTCGAGCTCAAGTGCTCGATCGATCCGGACACGCTGGGCCAGAACCCGGTCGGCCGCAAGGTCAAGGGCGTGATCCACTGGGTCAGCGCCGAACATGCCGTCGAGGCCGAGGTCCGCCTGTACGACCGGCTGTTCACCGAGGCACGCCCGGATGCGGTGCGTGGCGACGATGGCCAGTACGTCGACTTCAAGCAGTTCATCAATGCCGACTCGCTCAAGGTCGTCACCGGTTACGTCGAAGCCTGCGTCAGCGATGCCGCTCCGGAAACGCGTTACCAGTTCGAGCGCCTCGGCTACTTCGTCACCGACCGCTACGACCACAAGGCCGGCGGCAAGCCGGTCTTCAACCGCACCGTCACCTTGCGCGATTCGTGGGCCAAGGAAAACGGTTGATGCGGCTGCTGGCTTGCGCTGTCGCGCTGGGCCTGAGCAGTGTTGCCTTCGCCGATGCATCCGCGCCGGCCCGGTCGACTTTGCCGATCCATTCGGGCAAGGTCGGCCAGGCGCCGGTGGAGGTGGTGTTCGATTACCTGAAAGAGCGGATTGCCGACGAGCGCGGTCTGGGCGAGTACCGGACGCTGTCGATCGAGCAGCAAGGCAAGGGTGGCGAAGTGCCCGACCAGGTCTCGCTCAGGGTCGAGATGAAAGGCCTGCTCGACGACGCGGTTGCCGCGCAGCGCTACCGCTTGACCATGCACTTCGACGAAGTCTGGCAGATCGAGCACGTCCAGCATTCCTGGCAATGCCGCCGTGGCAAACCGGGCTGGACACAACGTCCTTGTCCATAATCCATCGATGCTGATCCCCGCGGGCGAGCCGGTCTCGCCCGCATTTGTCCAAGTCCAGAGGACCCGACGCAATGCAGCCAGCCGCTCCGGCAAATGTACCCACAGTCAGGCACTTGTTCAGACACTTCTGGCGGCTCTCCAAGCCGTTCTGGACCAGCGAGGAAAAGTGGAAGGCCTATGGCCTGCTGGCCGTCGTCATCGGGCTCAATCTCGGCTCGGTCTACATGAACGTGTTGTTCAACAGCTGGTACAACACCTTCTACAACACCCTGCAGAATTACGATCCCACCGGTTTCAAGGCGGCGCTGCTCAAGTTCGGCTGGCTGGCGGCGATCTGGATTTTCATCAGCGTCTACCGCTTCTACCTGCAGCAGATGCTCGAGCTCAAATGGCGCCGCTGGTATGCCGCGCACATGTCGCAGCGCTGGCTGGATCACCAGAGCTACTACCGCTTGCAACTGACGGACCGTCAAACCGACAACCCCGACCAGCGGATCGCCGAAGACACGCAGATGTTCGTCAGCAGCACGCTCGGTCTGGCACTCGGCCTGATGAATTCGCTGGTGACGTTCTTCTCCTTCGTCACCATTCTGTGGACGCTGTCCGGTCCGCTGCATTTCACGCTGGGCGGCCACGAGTTCCACATTCCCGGCTACATGGTCTGGGTGGCGCTGATCTATGCGCTGGTCGGTTCCGTCGTGACCGTACTGGTCGGCCGGCCGCTGGTGAAGCTGAACTTCGAGCAACAGCGCCGTGAAGCCGACTTCCGTTTCGGCCTCGTGCGGGTGCGCGAGAACGCCGAGTCGGTGGCGCTGTACCACGGCGAGGTCGGCGAAACGCGCACGCTGCGCAGCCGGATCGATGCCTTCGTGGCCAATTACTGGGCGCTGGTCCAGCGTCAGAAGCGCCTGACCTGGTTCACCTCGTTCTGGGGCCAGCTGGCGATCATTTTCCCGATGATCGTCGGTGCGCCGCGTTACTTCGCCAAGGAGATCCCGCTGGGCGGGCTGATGCAGATCAACAGCGCATTCGGTCAGGTTTACGGCGCGCTGGACTTCATCATCGGCAGCTTTTCATCGCTGGCGAACTGGAAGGCCATCATCGACCGGCTGATCACCTTCGAGGACAGCCTGACCAAGGTCGAAGCGCTGCCGGTGGTGCGCCCGGCCGCGTCGGCGGAAGGGCTGCACGTCGCGGACCTCAATGTCCGCAAGCCGGACGGCACGGCGCTGTTTTCTGGCCTGAAGCTTGAACTGAACGCCGGTGATCGGCTGCTGATCCAGGGGCCGTCGGGCAGCGGCAAGTCGACCTTGCTGCGTACGCTGGCAGGCATCTGGCCGTATTCGGATGGCGACATGGCCTACGTCAAGGAGCGCGGCGTGCTGTTCCTGGCGCAGAAGCCTTACCTGCCGCTGGGTACGCTGCGCGAAGTGTTGTGCTATCCGGCGCAGCCGTCGCACGACGATGGCGACCTGAATGCCTTGCTCGATGCCGTCAAGCTGCATCATCTCGTCGGCCGGCTCGATGACGTCGACAACTGGTCGCACATCCTCAGCCTTGGCGAGCAGCAGCGGATCGCCTTCGCACGGGCGCTGTTCATCCGTCCGGCAGTGCTGATGATGGACGAAGCCAGCTCCGCACTCGACGAGCCCAACGAAGCCATCCTCTACCAGCTGGTCGAAGACCGGCTGCCCGGCAGCATCATCGTCAGCGTCGGCCACCGGTCGACGTTGCGGACCTTCCACAACCATCATCTGGAAACGCTTGGCGACGGCAGCTGGCAGCTGACCTGATCCGGGCCTGAAGAGCCATGACCCAACTGCAAAACGATACTTTCCTGCGCGCCTTGCTGCGCCAACCCGTCGACTACACCCCGGTCTGGCTGATGCGCCAGGCCGGCCGTTACCTGCCGGAGTACTGCGCGACGCGCAAACAGGCTGGTTCCTTCCTGCAACTGTGCAAGAACACCGAACTGGCGACTGAAGTCACGCTGCAGCCGCTCGAGCGCTTTCCGCTCGACGCCGCGATCCTGTTTTCGGACATCCTCACCGTGCCCGACGCCATGGGACTGGGGCTGTACTTCGCCGAAGGCGAAGGCCCGAAGTTCGAGCGGCCGCTGCAACACGAGGCCGACATCCGCAAGCTGGCGGTGCCGGACCTGTCCGAGCTGCAGTACGTGTTCGACGCGGTATCGTCGATCCGCAAGGCGCTGAACGGCCGCGTGCCGCTGATCGGCTTTTCGGGCAGCCCGTTCACGCTGGCGTGCTACATGATCGAAGGCGGCAGCTCGAGCGACTTCCGCCGCGTCAAGACGATGATGTACGACCGTCCCGAGCTGCTGCACCACATCCTCGATGTGAACGCGCAAACGGTCACCGATTACCTGAACGCGCAGATCGATGCCGGTGCGCAGGCGGTGCAGATTTTCGATACCTGGGGCGGGGCGCTGGCCTACGGCAAGTATCACGAGTTCTCGCTGGCCTACATGAAGCGCATCGTCGGCGGCCTGAAGCGCGAAGCCGACGGCCGTCGTGTGCCGGTGATCCTGTTCACCAAGGGCGGTGGGCTGTGGCTCGAGGATCTGGCCGATACCGGCTGTGATGCACTCGGCCTCGACTGGACCGTCGACCTTGCCGCCGCGCGCCGTCGCGTCGGCGACCGTGTGGCGCTGCAGGGCAATTTCGATCCGAATGCGCTGTTTGCCAACCCGGCAGCGATCGAGGCCGAAGTCGAGCGGCTGCTGGCGTCTTATGGCGACGGCACCGGCCATGTCTTCAACCTCGGTCACGGCATCAACCAGTTCACGCCGCCCGAGCATGTGGCTGCGCTGGTAGGTGCCGTGCACAAGCTTTCACGACATCGTCATGCTGAGTAGAGAAACATCAAATATGACAACGATTTAGCGTGATATTGCTCATGCTTTCGCTGATGTTGAACGTAAGTTATTAACAAAGCAGGGTCGGGTGAGGCAAGGCTTGTCAAGCCCGATTTGCAGATATTTCAGTATCGTTTAATGTTGTTAAGTCTTTGATTTATAACGGTATACGAATTCGGTTTAAAATTTGTGCAACCTAGCTGAAGCAAGAGCGATACTGGCTTTGAGGCACATCCACACCAGCTGTTCACAAAGTTATCCACATAATTTGTGGGTAGTTTATTTGGCCGGCAATTTTCCTTCTTGATCCGTCCCAGAATGCCGTCCGACTACCTCTCGGTTGCCCTAGATGTCCCCTTGCCGCGCTGTTTCGACTATCGTGCGCCGGCAGGTGCGGCCGGCGTCGGTGAGCGGGTCATCGTGCCGTTCGGGCGGCAAACGCTGTCGGGCGTGGTGCTGGCGGTCAGCGAGACGGCGCCGGACTTTACCGGGCTGAAAGACATTGCCGCCGCGCCGGGTGATTTGCCGGCGCTGCCGGCAGACGTGCTGGCGCTGTGCCGGTTCTGCGCCGATTTTTATGCCGCGCCGCTCGGCATGGTGCTCGCGGCGGCGTTGCCGGCGGCCTTGCGTCAGCCGAAGCCGTGGAGCGGCGATGGTGCGACGCTTCTGTGGCAGGCGACCGATGCCGATGCCTTGCTGGCCAGATTGTCGCCGCGCGCCAGAAAGCAGCGGCAGCTCGCCGACTTGCTGCGGACGCCGCAAACCCGCGAAGCCGTGCGCGAGGTCGCAGGCGACGCGCTGCGCTGGCTGGCCGACTGGCAGGCTGCCGGCGAGGTGATTGCCGTCGCGCCGGAGCGGCGAACCGGCGTCCCGCGGCAGGCCGCGTCGCCGCAGCTCAATGCGGCGCAGGCGGCCGCTGTCGATGCGGTCAACGCAGCCGAGGGTTTTGCCGCGTTTCTGCTTTACGGCGTCACCGGTTCGGGCAAAACCGAAGTCTATCTGCGCACGATCGCCGAGCGCCTCGGGCGCGGCGAGCAGGTGCTGGTACTGGTGCCCGAAATCAACCTGACGCCGCAACTCGAAGCCCGGTTCCGTCAGCGCTTTCCCGATGAAGCCATCGTCAGCCTGCACAGCGGGCTGGCCGACGGTGAGCGCACGCGCAGCTGGCTGCAGGCGGTGCGTGGCGAAGCGCGCATCGTGCTCGGTACGCGGCTGGCCGTGTTCACGCCGCTGCCTGCATTGGGGCTGATCGTCGTCGACGAAGAGCACGACGGCTCGTACCGGCAGCAGGAAGGCGTTCGTTATTCGGCCCGGGATCTGGCGGTCTGGCGCGCGCATGACCGCAAGCTGCCCGTCCTGCTCGGCTCGGCCACGCCGAGCATCGAAACCTGGAAAAACGCGACCGAAGGGCGTTACCGAAGGCTCAACCTGCCGCTGCGCGCCGTTGGCGGTGCCGTGGCACCGACGATCGAGGTGCTGCCGACCGGCCGGACCGCGTTGCAGGACGGCATCCACCCGCTGGCGCTCGAGCGGCTACGCGCAACGCTGGCGCGGGGCGGGCAGGCGCTGGTGTTCATCAACCGCCGTGGCTATTCGCCGGTGCTGGCATGCAACGAATGCGGCTGGGTCAGCGGCTGCAAGCGTTGCGACGCCAGGCTGGTGCTGCATCTCGGCGACCGGCGGCTGCGCTGTCACCATTGCGGCTTCGAATGTGCGATTCCGGCCGAATGCCCCGATTGCGGCAACATCGATCTCAAGCCGCTGGGGCAGGGCACGCAGCGGGTCGAGGATGCGCTGGCCTCGCGTTTTCCCGATACGCCGCCGCTGCGCATCGACCGTGACAATACCCGCCGCAAGGGCAGCCTCGAGGCAATGCTGGCGCAGGTTCACGACGGCGAGGTGCGCTTGCTCGTCGGCACGCAGATGCTGGCCAAGGGGCACGATTTTGCCAATCTGCAACTGGTCGTCGTCCTCAATGCCGACGCCGGCCTGTTCAGCGTCGATTTTCGTGCCGAGGAGCGGCTGTTCGCGCAGCTGCTTCAGGTTGCCGGCCGGGCGGGGCGCGCCGGCCAGCCGGGGCAGGTGCTGATCCAGACCCGCTATCCGGAGCATCCTTTCTATGCCGCGCTGCTCGCCGGCGATTACGCGGCGTTTGCCGATGAACAGCTTGCCGCGCGCCGGGAGCTGCTACTGCCGCCGTGCGCGTCCTGGCTGATGATCCGTGCCGAAGCCAAGCGGATCGAAACATCACTGGCCTTTCTGAGTGCCTTGCGCGGTGCGCTGTCCGGCATGGCGGTGCAGGCAATGACCCCGATCGCCGCGTCGATGAGCCGCAAGGCCGGCTGGGAGCGGGCACAACTGCTGGTGACGGCACCGACGCGCGGTCCCGTCGTGGCCGCAGCCGCGCATCTGGCCACACTGCTTGCCGCCAGGCCGCCGAAGGGCGTGCGCTGGGTGATCGACGTCGATCCCCAGGACGTCTGAAGCCGAAACGCGGCATACTGGTCCGGCTCCTTTCGGTGGGGATGGCATGACCACGACGATGATGTTGATCCTGAACGGCAAGGCTGCGTCGAACGCCGACGTACGCGACGCGGTCGTCGCGGTACGCGAGGCGGGTCATCGCGTCGACGTCAGGCTGACCTGGGAGGGCGGTGACGCCGCACGTTACGTCGACGAAGCGTGCCGGCTCGGACTTGTCACGGTGGTGGCTGGCGGCGGTGACGGAACGGTCAACGAGGTCGCAGTCGCGCTGCTGCAGTTGCCCGCGCCGCAACGACCGTCACTGGCGGTCCTGCCGCTCGGCACCGCCAACGATTTTGCCCGCGGTTGTGCGATTCCGATCGAACCCGGCGCCGCGCTGGCGCTCGCGCTGCAGCTCCCGACACCGATCGACGCGGTCCGGGTCAACGACCGCGGCTTCATCAATATGGCAACCGGCGGTTTCGGTACGCAGATCACCGTCGAAACCCCGCCGGAACAAAAGGCGCTGCTCGGCGGCTTCGCCTACCTGCTGACCGGCCTGACGCGCTTCGGGAGTCTGTCGGCCGATGCCAGCCGGCTGAGCGGCCCGGATTTCGACTGGGAAGGGGAATTTCTCGTGCTGGGGCTGGGCAACGGTGCGCAGTCCGGCGGCGGACACCGGCTGTGTCCGGACGCCAAACTCGACGACGGCCTGCTCGACCTTCGGCTGGTCACCGGCACCGAGCTGCTGCCGGCCTTGCTGCAACAGTGGATCGATGGTGAAAACAGCGAGCGCGTGCTGACGGCAAGGCTGCCGTGGCTGACGGTCTCGACCCCGCACGAGATCAACCTCAATCTCGACGGCGAACCGATGTCCGGCACCGAGTTCCGGATCGAGGTCGAACCCGGCGCTTTGCGCTGCCATTTGCCTTCCGGCTGTCCGCTCCTGCTCGGAACGGCATGAAAAAAGCCCGGCATGGCCGGGCTTTTCAACGATGCTGGCGGGCTTACAGCGCCTGTTCGTTGATCTCGCCGGTCCGGATGCGCACGACGTGCTCGACCGGGGAAACGAAGATCTTGCCGTCACCGATCTTGCCGGTGTTGGCGGCCTTGATGATGGCTTCGATCGCGCTGTCGACCAGATCATCGGCCAGCACCACTTCGACCTTGGCCTTGGGCAGGAAGTCGACGACGTACTCGGCGCCACGATACAGCTCGGTATGGCCTTTCTGGCGGCCGAATCCCTTCACTTCGGTGACGGTCAGCCCGGAAATCCCGAGGTCGGAGAGTGCTTCGCGCACTTCGTCGAGTTTGAACGGCTTGATGATCGCTTCGATTTTTTTCATGTCGGGGTCCGTAGGCATTCGCAGTGAACTGAAGGCGATTATAAGCGGCTTGCGCCGCTTACGGGTTGGCAGCGCCGAGCCTGAGTGTACGGGTCGTACCGTCGCCGGGCAGGCTGTTCAGCAGCGGGGCGAACAGCGCGGCCTGACCGTCGGCGGCGCGCAACGTCAGTTCGCCCTGCGGACCGGCCGGGCCGATCGATCCTTTGCCCTGGATGTCCAGTCGGCCACCGAGGGAGGCCAGCTGCCAGTCCAGCCGTTGACCGTTGCGTTGCAGCGACACGTTGTAGCTGCCGAACGGGTTGGCCTGGGGGGTGACCAGCGAGCTGGCGTCCTGCCACTGGACGCTGGCATCGGCAAGTATCTGGCGGTCAAGTCGCCGTGCATTGATCAGCAGCGTACCGCCGAGCTGGAAGGGCGCCAGCGCGCGGACTTGCCCCAGCAGCGGCGATGCGGGAAGCCGTGCGCTGAGGTCTTCGATGCGGGTGCCGCCGAGACCGGTCAGCAGTTTGGCCGAGACCGGCGTTGCCGGATCGGTGCTGCCCAGTGACCACATCAGTTCGCCGCGCAACAGGCCGGCGGCTTGCCAGCGCCAGCTCAGACCGCGGACCAGTTCCTGACCGTCGAGGCCGAGCTGCGTTGCGCTTCCCGCCCACAGCGTGCCGCTGATGCCGGACAGCTGCAGTGGCGCAGGGACGAGTCCGGCGAGCACGCTGGCCGGGAGGCGGATACCGATGAAGAGCAGGGCGGCAATGCCGCCGGTGATGATCAGCCGCTTCATGGTTCGACCACCAGTTCGGCCTGAACCGTGCCCCCCTGACCATGGACATCCGCCCGAATGACACGCAGATGCTGGTCGTTCTCCAGCGCGCCGAGCAAGGCCAGCACGCGGTCGAACGGCGCGCCGCCAATGACGACGCGAACCTGTTCGCCCGGCAGCGCCTGCAACTCGGCGCCGATCTGCTGCGCGTCGAGTGCGGCCTGGACGTGCTGGCGCAAGGCACCGGGCGCGACATTGGCACGTGCGCCGGTCTGTTTGAATTCGGCGACACCGCGTTGCAGGTCGGCCAGGCTGGTCTGCAGCTCGGGCAGTTGCCGTGCCAATCGTGCCGACGCTTGTGTGGCCGGCTGCCAGATGCCGGCATAGAGCACCGCCGCGACGAGGGCGATCCCGCCCACGGTCAGCGCCTGGCGCTCGCGTTGCGCGCGCTCGCGCCACCAGTTTCGCAAAGTCTGAATCGAAGCCATGGGCATTACCATTGCAAGCGAACACGGTCGGCGCCGGCCGGTTCGCGGGTGATTGTTTCGCCCGCTGCAGTCAGTTGTGCAGCGACGACATCGGCAGCGGCTGCAGTCAGCTCCAGTGTCAGCCGGCCGTTCTGGTAAGCGAGCCGACTAATCGTACCGGCACCGAGGCCCGCGTTCTCCAGCCGCTGCAACCGCGCCGTCAGCGTATCGGCCTTGCTGCCGGACTGACGCAGCTTGCTGGCCAGCTGCAGCGCCGGATCAACGATGGGTTCACCGGGGAATGCGGCGGCGTAGCTTTGGCGCAGTGCCTGCCGGGCGGCATCGACCGACTGGCGCAATTGCCACCAGCGGGCGACATCGCTGATCAGCCACAGCGCCAGCACCAGTCCGCAGAGTGCACCGACGCGGCGCCAGGGACGCCAGTCGAGCGTCGGCGTGCTCCGCGGCGCCAGATCGCCCTGCAGCAGATTGATGCCGTTGCCCGGCTGCAGCGCGAGGTCCCGCAGGTCTAACAGGGCGGCGTCACCGACGAGCGTGGCGGGGAGCGACGGATCGTCGAGCCAGACCGCCTCACCGTTGCCGTCGCGCAATAGCGTCCCCGGTTCGATGGGCAGCTGCAGTGCGCCCTGATCGGCAGGGAGCAGATCCGCCAGCGCCCAAGCGGCTGCCGGTGCGCGCTGCTCGGCACCAAAGTGTTGCAGCCAAGACTTCAACCAACCCTTGTCGACGCTACGTACGTGGACACGCCCGTCGGCGCCGGTACGCAGCGCCAGATGCAGGGTGTCGATCGGCGCCAGCAACCCGTCCTCGAGCGCATGCGGCAACAGCGCGCGCGTTTTTGCGGGTGACTGTCGTGGCAGTGTCAGCGTGTGCAGGCCGGTATGCGCCGGGTGGATCAGCCATTCGAGCCGCTCGGCGGCGGGCAATGTGCCGACGGAAGCACGGCCGTGATCAGGCTGCGCACCAGGCTCACCGGCCCACCAGAGCAATGACGCAGACGATGCCGGATCACCGGCGATCAGGATCCGGACGAGCGGATAGCGGGGGGCGGAATGCATTGAAACGGTCGGCAGCCGGATGAAGAAAATTCGTCGCGAGTATGACACAGCCGTGTTGCGGCCAAACGGCAGTGGCGCGGGTTTGGTTACGGTTTGTTTTTTGCTTGCGCTTTCCCCTATAATCGCAGGCTTGTCTGCAGGCTGCCTCGCTGATGCGCGGTTTCAGTCGCCGGCGTTGCGAGCGTGGCGGAATTGGTAGACGCACTGGATTTAGGTTCCAGCGTCGTAAGACGTGAGAGTTCGAGTCTCTCCGCTCGCACCACCCGAACCCCCGGCCGGGGTCATGCGGATTGCCGTGATGACGCCCCCGGATGTTCTGCCGGAACGGCCAGCCCCGAACCCTGATCGCGGCCTTTGTCGCCGCCGCGAGCGACACTCAAATTCCAAGGAAGGTTACGATGCAAGCACAACTGGAAACCCTGAGCGGGCTTGAGCGCCGCCTCAGCTTCTCCGTCCCGCGTGAAGAAATCGGCAAGCAGGTCGATGCCCGCCTGAAGCGCGTGGCCAAGACCGCCAAGATCGCCGGCTTCCGCCCGGGCAAGGCACCGATCAAGATCGTTGCGCAGCAATACGGTTTCCGCGTTCAGGAAGAAGTGCTCGGCGAAACCGTCGAGCGCTCGTTCGGCGAAGCCGTGCAAGAACAGAAGCTGCAAGTTGCAGGCTACCCGCGTTTCGAGCCGAAGGCCGACGCAGCGGAAGACGGTGACTTCCAGTTCATCGCAACGTTCGAAGTCTATCCGGAAGTCGCTATCGGCGATCTGACCGGCAAGGAAATCGAAAAGCCGACGCTGACCATCAGCGACGCCGAAATTGACAAGACCGTCGACATCCTGCGCAAGCAACGCACTCGCTACGAGCGCGTCGAGCGTGCTGCTGCCGACGAAGACCGCGTCATCATCGACTTCAAGGGCACCATCGACGGCGAGCCGTTCAACGGCGGTTCGTCGGACAACTACGCCTTCCTGCTGGGCAAGGGCCAGATGCTGCCCGAGTTCGAAGCCGGCATCCGCGGCATGAAGGAAGACGAGACCAAGGACGTTGAAGTCAACTTCCCGGCCGACTACCACGGCAAGGACGTGGCAGGTAAGACCGCCGTGTTTTCGATCACCGTCAAGAACGTTGCTGCCGCGCTGTTGCCGGAAGTCAACGAAGACTTCGCCAAGGCCATGGGCATTGCCGACGGCGATGTGACCAAGATGCGCGACGAAGTGAAAAAGAACCTCGAGCGCGAAGTGCGTTTCCGCCTGAAGGCCCGCGCCAAGGAAAACGTGATGACCGCGCTGATCGAAGCTGCGCCGGTCGATCTGCCGAAGTCGCTGGTCGGTCTGGAAATCGGTCGTCTGGCCGAACAGGCACAAGCGGACTTGAAACAGCGCGGTATCGACCCCAAGTTGGTACCGTTCTCGCCGGCCATGTTCGAAGCGCAAGCGCAACGTCGCGTGCACCTCGGTCTGGTTCTGGCCGAACTGGTGAAGGCCAACGGTCTGGAAGCCAAGCCGGAACAGACCAAGGCAATCATCGCGGATCTGGCCGAGAATTACGAAGATCCGGCCGACGTGATCGCCTGGTACTACGAAGATCGTCAGCGTCTGGCCGGTCCGGAATCGATGGCGCTCGAAGACAACGTCGTGGATTTCGTTCTGTCCAAGGCCAAGGCTGTTGAAAAGCCGGTCAGCTTCGACGAGCTGATGGGCCAGCAGGGCTAAGTTTCCTCCCTTGCTGAGCGGCCGGTCCGGGCTGCGGTACAGGTGATGCCCTCGGGCTCGCCGTCCGCAACCGGCCGGCCGTTGTCGTCTGGTAGCGAAGAAAACAACCCCACTCATGAGGTGATCATGCAACGATCGGAATTTGACCCGCAAGGCCTCGGCTACGTGCCGATGGTGATCGAACAGAGCGGTCGTGGTGAGCGTGCGTACGACATCTACTCGCGGCTGTTGCGCGAGCGGGTGATCTTTCTGGTGGGGCCGGTGAATGACGCCACTGCCAATGTGATCGTCGCACAGCTGCTGTTCCTGGAAAGTGAAAATCCGGACAAGGACATCCACTTCTACATCAATTCGCCGGGTGGTTCGGTTACGGCCGGTCTGGCGATCTACGACACGATGCAGTTCATCAAGCCCAAGGTTTCGACCCTGTGCAATGGCCTCGCCGCGTCGATGGGGGCATTCCTGCTGGCCGCCGGTGCCGAGGGCAAGCGCTTTGCGCTGCCGAATGCGCGCATCATGATCCATCAGCCGCTGATCGGGGGGCTCGCTGGCCAAGCGTCGGATATCGAAATCCATGCCCGCGAACTGCTGAAGACCAAGCGTTCGCTGAACGAAATGCTCGCCAAGCATACCGGTCAGCCGATCGAAACCATCGAACGCGACACCGATCGTGATAATTTCATGAGCTCGGTCGAAGCCAAGGCTTATGGCCTCATCGACGACGTACTGGTATCGCGCCAGGCGCTTGCCTAGTTCCAGGGCTGAATGATGTAAGCTCGTCCGGTGTTCGGCGCCGGGCGAGTTCCCGATCATCTTTACGAATCCGCCCCGAAGCGTAACCTCAAGGAGGGGGGACCATGACCGACAAATCCAACGAAAAACTGCTGTACTGCTCGTTCTGCGGCAAAAGCCAGCACGAGGTCAAGAAGCTGATCGCCGGCCCGCAGGTCTTCATCTGCAATGAATGCATCGAGCTGTGCACCGACATCCTCAAGGATGAGGCAACGCAGTTGCCTGGCGTCGAAGCGGCCAGCGGCGACGGCAAGAAACTGCCGGTGCCGACCGAGATCCGCGGCACGCTGGACCAGTACGTGATCGGCCAGGAACGTGCCAAGAAAATTCTTGCCGTTGCGGTCTACAACCACTTCAAGCGTCTCTCGACCAAGGGCAGCAAGTCGGCCAATGGCGTCGAACTCGCGAAGTCGAACATCCTGCTGATCGGCCCGACCGGTTCGGGCAAGACCTTGCTGGCGCAAACGCTGGCCAAGCTGCTCGATGTGCCGTTCGTGATCGCCGATGCGACCACACTGACCGAAGCCGGCTATGTCGGCGAAGACGTCGAGCACATCATCGCCAAGCTGCTGGCTCAGTGCGATTTCGACGTTGAAAAGGCCCAGCGCGGCATCGTCTACATCGACGAAATCGACAAGATCGCCCGCAAGTCGGAAAACCCGTCGATTACTCGCGATGTGTCGGGTGAGGGCGTGCAGCAGGCGCTTCTGAAGCTGGTCGAAGGTACGGTCGCGTCGGTACCGCCGCACGGCGGCCGCAAGCACCCGAACCACGAGATGCCTCAGGTTGATACCACCAACATCCTGTTCATTTGCGGCGGTGCGTTCGAAGGTCTGGCCAAGATCATCCGCAACCGTTCGGTCAAGGGCGGAATCGGCTTTGGTGCCGAGGTCGTCAGCAAGGATGAAAAGGCCGGTCTGGGCACGGTGTTGCACGATGTCGAGCCTGACGATCTGGTTCGTTTCGGCCTGATTCCCGAGTTTGTCGGCCGTCTGCCGGTGATCGCCACGCTCGACGAGCTGGACGAAGCCGCGCTGGTGAACATCCTGACCGAGCCGAAGAATGCGCTGCTCAAGCAGTATCAGGCGCTGTTCGATATGGAAGGTGTCGAGCTCGACATCGAGTCCGACGCGCTGGAAGCGATTGCCAAGAAAGCCATGGAACGTCGCACCGGTGCGCGTGGCCTGCGCTCCATCCTCGAAGGGACGCTGCTTGATACCATGTACGAGTTGCCGGCGCTCGAGGGCGTTGCCAAGGTCGTCGTCGACAAGGCCGTGATCGAAAGCGGGAAATCACCGCAAATGGTTTACGGGGCCGTGGACGAGCCCGATCAACCCGAAGCCGCCTGATCGAATCCGCCCGCCTTGAGCGGGCGGATTATATTTTGGCGAGGTGGGCGCGCGGCGTTGAATTTCCGCCGTGCAGACCACATTATTCGAACAACGCATAGCAACCCTTTTCAAGGCAAACAATATGTCCGAGCCGCTCGTGCCGCTGAACGAATCCGCTGCGTACCCGATGCTGCCGCTGAGGGACGTCGTCGTCTTCCCGCATATGGTGATCCCGCTCTTCGTCGGTCGACCCAAGTCGATCAAGGCGCTTGAGGCGGCGATGGAAGCCGGGCGCCACATCCTGCTTGTTGCGCAGAAGAATGCGCAGAAAGACGAGCCGGTGCTGGCCGACATTTATCCGGTCGGTACGATTGCCACCGTACTGCAGCTGCTGAAACTGCCCGATGGCACCGTCAAGGTGCTGGTCGAAGGCGTGCAGCGTGCCACGGTGACCTCGTTGGTTGACGAAGACGGTTACTTCCATGCCGACGCAACGCCGTTTGACGGCGACGAGCACGAAGGCCACGAGGTCGAGGCGATGCGCCGCGCGCTGCTGTCGCAGTTCGACCAGTACGTCAAACTGAACAAGAAGATCCCACCGGAAATCCTGACCTCGCTGTCGGGCATCGAATCGGCCGGTCGCCTGGCCGATACCGTTGCCGCGCACCTGCCGCTCAAGCTTGAGCAAAAGCAGGCGATTCTGGAAATGCCCGATGTCGGCCGGCGGATGGATCATCTGCTCAAGCAGCTCGAAAACGAACTGGACATCCTTCAGGTCGAAAAGCGCATCCGTGGCCGCGTGAAGCGCCAGATGGAAAAGAGCCAGCGCGAGTATTACCTCAACGAGCAGGTCAAGGCGATCCAGAAGGAACTGGGCGAGCTCGACGAGAACGCCGATCTGGAAGAGCTGGAAAAGAAGATCAAGCTTGCCGGCATGAGCAAGGAAGGCCGCGAGAAGGCCGAGGCCGAGCTCAAGAAGCTGAAGATGATGTCGCCGATGAGCGCCGAAGCGGCGGTCGTGCGCAACTACATCGATACGCTGCTCGGCGTGCCCTGGAAGAAAAAGTCGAAGATCAGCAAGGATCTGGTCGGTGCCGAGGAAATCCTCGACATCGATCACTTCGGTCTCGAAAAGGTCAAGGAACGCATTGTCGAGTACCTCGCGGTGCAGACGCGCGTCGACAAGCTCAAGGCGCCGATCCTGTGCCTCGTCGGTCCTCCCGGCGTCGGCAAGACCTCGCTCGGCGAAAGCATTGCCCGTGCTACCGGTCGAAAGTTCGTCCGGATGGCGCTCGGTGGCGTGCGTGACGAAGCTGAAATCCGCGGTCATCGCCGGACCTATATCGGTTCGATGCCGGGCAAGATCGTCCAGAGCATGACCAAGGTCGGCGTCAAGAACCCGCTGTTCCTGCTCGACGAAGTCGACAAGCTGGGCCAGGATTTCCGCGGTGATCCGTCGTCGGCGCTGCTCGAAGTGCTTGATCCGGAGCAGAACCACGCGTTCAGCGATCACTATCTGGAAGTCGATTACGACTTGTCCGATGTGATGTTCGTCGCGACGGCGAACACGCTGAACATCCCGCCGGCCTTGCTCGACCGGATGGAAGTCATTCGCCTCTCCGGTTACACCGAGGACGAAAAGGTCAATATTGCGCTGAAGTATCTGGTGCCCAAGCAGACCAAGAACAACGGCGTTGGCGAAGGTGAGCTGGACATTTCCGAGGCGGCCGTTCGCGACATCGTGCGTTATTACACGCGCGAAGCCGGCGTGCGTTCGCTTGACCGCGAGATCGCCAAGATCTGCCGCAAGGTCGTCAAGAACCTGATGCTCAAGCCGCAGGCCAAGAAAGTACTGGTGACGCCGAAAACGCTGGAGAAGTATCTCGGCGTCAAGCGCTACGAGTATGGCGTGGCAGAGCAACAGAACCAGATCGGTCAGGTCACCGGTCTGGCTTGGACCGAAGTCGGCGGCGAACTGCTGACGATCGAAGCCGTCACCATGCCGGGCAAGGGCAATATCCTGCGTACCGGTACGCTGGGCGACGTGATGAAAGAGTCGATCGAAGCCGCGCGTTCGGTCGTGCGCAGCCGCGCAGAGCGTCTGGGCATTGCCGCGGATGCCTTCGAAAAGAAGGACATCCATGTCCACTTGCCGGAAGGCGCGACGCCGAAGGATGGCCCGAGCGCCGGTATCGCCTTGGCGACCGCCTTGGTATCGGTATTGACCGATATTCCGGTACGGTGCGATGTGGCGATGACGGGCGAAATCACCTTGCGCGGTGAAGTACTGCCGATTGGCGGCTTGAAAGAAAAATTGCTGGCCGCACACCGTGGCGGCATCAAGCAGGTACTGATTCCAGAGGGCAACGTTAAAGACTTGTCTGAAATTCCTGACAATGTAAAACGTGGCCTTGTCATTCACCCTGTGAAATGGTTTGATCAAGTGTTGGGCTTTGCGCTTGAAAGCCAGCCCGTCGTACTTGAGCAAATCGCCGGAAGCAGTACTGAAATAGTCAGCCAGAATACCGTTTCGGAAGGGGAGCAAACCCGCCCGCATCAGACGAAACACTAGTTGACATGCATTTTTGCCGCTTGCTATAACCTCTCTAGCAATCGGCCCGCCGGATCTAACCAACCAGAATGAAAGGGGACCTACGTGAATAAATCTGAACTGATCGACGCTATCGCTGAATCTGCAGGCCTGTCGAAGGCTGCTGCTGGCAAGTCGCTCGACGCAGCCATCGAAGCCATTTCCAAGGCGCTGCAAGGCGGCGACGAAGTGACGCTGGTCGGCTTCGGCACCTTCTACGTTGCTGAACGCGAAGCGCGCAGCGGCCGCAATCCGCGCACTGGCGAAACGATCGAAATCGCTGCAGCGAAACAGCCGAAATTTAGGGCTGGCAAATCGCTGAAAGATGCAGTACAATGATGTTCTTTCGTTGCTGCTGATGCAGTAACGAAACGGTTGGGTGGTTAGCTCAGTTGGTTAGAGCACCTGCTTCACACGCAGGGGGTCGGTGGTTCGAATCCACTACTACCCACCAATAAAGCGAAAGTTTAGTAGTCAGTAATTAAAGCAAAATAAAGTTTGCAAAATTTCTGAAATACGATATAATCGCTTTCTCTTCTGGAGCGGTAGTTCAGTTGGTTAGAATACCGGCCTGTCACGCCGGGGGTCGCGGGTTCGAGTCCCGTCCGCTCCGCCAGATTTGAGCAAAAAGCCAAGCGAAAGCTTGGCTTTTTGCTTTTCTGCCGTTCAATTTCTCCAAAGCGACGTCCTTCCGGGCATTCGAGACAGCGGAGAGCGGTTCTGGCATCATGTTCCGCGAATTCTCGCGGAGTTGCGTATCCATGTTTGATCTTGTCCAGAAAAACAAAACGGCCGTACAGGTCGTGCTTGGTTTGGTGGCGCTGGGGCTGGTAGTTGGCTTCGGTGTTTCCGGCTATAGCGCGATGGAAGGAGGCGACGACTTTTACGCCAAAGTCGGAGGCAGTCGCATCACCGAACGTGATGTCGCACAGGCAACCAACGGCCAGACTGTATCCAATGAAATGAAGCCGATGGTGGTCGAGCAGCTGGTACGGCAGAAACTGCTGCTGCAAGCGGCTGCCAAACAGAATTTCGTGGCGACCGAATCGGAACTGCAGAAGGCGATTGCTGCGATTCCGGCCTTCCAGGAGAACGGCCACTTCGATCCCAAGAAGTACGAGACTTTGCTGGCTTCGCAGCAGATGACGGCTGCGCAGTTTGAAGAGCGCGTCCGTGACGATATCGCCCTGCGCCATCTGCTGTCGGCATTTGTCGCTGGCAACTTCCAGTCGCAACGCACGATGGACCGGATGGCCAAGCTGCTGGGGGAAAAGCGCTCGGTTTCGGTTGCCGTGCTCAAGCCGGAAGCCTATTTCGCTCAGGCGAACGTTTCCGATGCGGAGATCAAGCAGTACTACGACCAGCATCAGCAAGAACTGAAAACGCCGGAAATGGTGAAGGTGGCCTACGTCGTGCTGTCGCAGGCCGATCTGGCCAAGACGCAAAACGTCAGCGATGCCGATGTGCAGCAGTACTTCGATGCGCACAAGGCTGATCTGGGCGAGGAGGAGCGTCGCGCAGCACATATCCTGATTGCGACCCCCAAGGGCGCCAGCGCCGAGCAACTGGCGGCCGCCAAGGCCAAGGCCGAGTCGGTGCTGAAGGAAGTCACCGCGAATCCGGCCCGTTTTGCCGAGCTGGCCAAGCAGTATTCGCAGGATCCGGGATCTGCCGAGCAAGGTGGCGATCTGGGCTGGTTCGGTCATGGCGCAATGGTCAAGCCGTTTGACGACGCCGTATTCAAACTGAACAAGGGGCAGCTCAGCGGTCTGGTTCAGAGCGAATTCGGCTTCCACATCATCAAGCTTGAAGACGTGCGTGGTCGTACGCTGGCCGATCTGAAGCCGGAAATCGAGCAGAAGCTCAAGCTGGAGCGGGCACAGGCCGCTTTCCAGGGGCAGCTGGAAAAATTCAACGAGCTTGTTTACCAGCAGGGCAGCAGCCTGCAACCGGCGGCCGATCAGTTCAAGCTGCAGGTCCAGCAAAGCGGCTGGATCACGCGCCAGGGCTCGCAAGACCAGTTGCTGAACAATCCGAAGCTGGCCGAGGCCGTATTCAGCGATGACGTGCTGAAGGGCAAGCACAATACCGAAGCGATCGAAGTCGCGCCGGGCACGGTGGTGTCGGCGCGGATCGTCGAGCACAAGCCGGCCGCGGTTCCGTCGCTGGCGATCGTGTCGGCGGATCTTGCTGCCAAGCTGAAGACCGAGAAGGCGCTCAAGCTCGCGCAGGAAGACGGTGCCCGCAAGCTGGCCGCGCTGCAGAAGGGCGAGACGGTCGTGGCCGAATGGCAACCCGGCGGTGAGCTCAACCGGGGCGAGGCTCGCGGGATTGATCCGCAGACGCTGAGTGCCGTGTTCCGTGCGCCGGCCGACAAACTGCCGTCCTACGTCGGCAATGCCGTGCCGCAACAGGGTTACGTGCTGTACCGTGTCGAGAAATCGACACCTGCGCCGCAGCTCGATGCGCAATTGCTGCAAAGAATGCGTGAAGGGCTTGGCCAGATGTACGGTCAGGTCGAGATCGCCAGCTACATCGATAGCCTGCGCAAGTCGGCGAAGATCGAGTACGGTCGCGCATTGCAGGCCAAACCGGCAGAGTAAGTCGGGCTGGCAAAGAAAAACGGCGGGGATTCCCGCCGTTTTTTTTATGCCTGTACTGTTCAAACTATGAATGCCAGCGCGGCAGGCGCGATTCCAGCTGCGCGTGGATGCCTTCCTTGGCTTCCGGGTGGCGATGAAGGTGGGCCAGACGGTGCGCCAGATCGGAATTCATGGCGTCGTCGATCGGACGGTGGGCGACCGAGGCGATCAGACGCTTGGCCGTCAGCAAGGCATGCGGACCATTCTGCAGGACGGCCGAGATCCAGCCGGCGATCCATTGATCCAGTTCGGCATCCTGGCTGCCGATTTCGTGCACGAGGCCGATCTGGCGAGCCGTGTCGGCGTCGAAGGTTTCGCCGGTCAGCAGGTAGCGGCGCGCGGCGCTGACGCCGATCTGGGTGATCAGGTAGGGGCCGATCATTGCAGGTACCAGACCGGCTCGGACCTCGGGGATGGCGAAGCGGCTACCGGAATGGGCGACGATCAGGTCGCAGCAGGCGATCAGGCCGATGCCGACACCGACGGTCTGGCCATGAACCCGCGCGATGGTCGGTACGGGCATCCGGTCGATCAGTTGCAGCAGCCGCGCCAGTTCGAGCGCTTCGTCGAAATGGTGGTCCTGATCATGCTCTAGCATTCGCGCCTGCCAGCGCGCATCCTGACCGGTGCAGAAATCGCTGCCTCTGGCCCTGAGTACGATGGCGCGCAATCGCGAGTTGTGTGACAACGCCGTCAGGCAGGCCGTGAGCTCGGCGATGAGGATTTCGTTGACGGTTTGCGTCCCGTCCTCGTGCAACGTCACCGTTGCCACACCGTTGTCTGCAAGTTCGTAGCTCAGCGTGTCACTCATGATCGACTCGAGATGGGCGGTTGTTCGCATGCTAACAGCATCATCCGCGGTTTGGATTACGTCTGTCAGGAAAGCTGTCGGGTTGGGGGGATCAGCGGCGCTGTGCTACATTGCGACGTTTTCCGGAGTCGCCTATCGCACTCCGGTGCTGCGCAAGCAGCACAATTCGGGATTGCCTATTCAAGTGCGTCAAGTGCGTGTCGTTTTCAAATCCCTGTTGTTGTGGGGCCTGCTGTTTGTCGTTCCCGTGCCGGCGCATGCGCTGGCGGTGTCGTTCATGGGATCGAACGGAACAATGCTGACCGGCGAGTATTTCGCGCCGCCGAACGGTGCGCAGCGGGCGCCGGCAATGCTGCTGCTGCACGGTTGCGGTGGTCTGTGGAGCCGGCCTGGCGTGCTGACGGTGAGACATGCCCGGATGGCCAGCCTGCTGCAGGAGCTGGGCTACGGCGTGCTATTGCTGGACAGCTTCAGCAATCGGGGGCTCCGCGAGCAGTGCACGGTGCCGGCCAGCGAACGCAAGGTGAACGTGGCCCAGCGCGTCGAGGACGCGCAGCGCGCGGTGAACTGGCTCAAGTTGCGGCGCGAGATCGATGCCAATCGCGTCGGTGCGCTGGGCTGGTCCAATGGCGCGACGACGCTGCTCAACCTGATCGGCAAGGAAAAACCGGGCATCAAGGTGGCCGTGGCGTTCTACCCGGGATGCGAGCAGCTGGCCCGCAGCCGTCGCTATGTGCCGGCGGTGCCGACGCTGATCCTGATCGGCGAGGCAGACGACTGGACGCCGGCCGAAGCGTGCCAGCGTCTGGCCGAAAAGGTCGCGGATGACACTTTCCATCTCGTCACCTATTCGGATACCTATCACGACTTCGACGTGCCTGGCAGCGGCGTGCGCGTGCGCAAGGACATTCCCGCCGCGGTCGATCCCAGCTACGGTGCGACGGTTGCACCGAACCAGACCGCGACCGATGACGCCTATCGGCGGACGTTCAAATGGATCGGCCGCTGGCTCGATCCCGAACGGCTCAAGCCGAGCCGCAACGACTACAACCCGGTCTTGCGGCTGCAGTAGGCGTCCAGCGCCTCGCACAACGCCGGTACCGCGGTGAACAGGTCGGCCTGCCAGGCAATGTCGGCCAGCTGCATCATCGGCGCATCCTGGTCGGTATTGATCGCGACAATCAGCTTGCTGTCGCGCATGCCGGCCACGTGCTGCGCCGCCCCGGATATCCCCACCGCCACATAGACCTCGGGTGAGACGCTCTGTCCCGTCTGTCCGACCTGCCAGCTGTTGGGTGCATAGCCCGCATCGACGGCGGCGCGTGATGCGGCCAGCCCGCCATTCAAGCGTTCGGCGAGCGGTTGCAGCAGTGCCATGAACTGCTCGGCCGATGCGAGCGCGCGCCCTCCGGCGACAAGGGCGCGGGCATCCTTGAGCGACAAGCTGCCTTGGGTTTGTCTGGCGAGAATGCGCTGTCTTGATGCGGAGGCCTCCGCTGGCGCGGGCAAGGGCGATCGGACAGGAGGATGGCCTGCCAACGGCGCAAACGCTGCCGCGCGTACCGTCATCCACAAACGGGGCTGATCGCTCCGGACCGTTTCGATCACGTCGCCGGCATAGATCGCCCGACGCAGCGTGTTCGCGTCGATCAGCGCGATCACCTCGCTGAATGGCTGGGCGCCATCAAGGGCCGCTGCGCGGGGCAGCCAGTCCTTGCCGTGGCTGTCGGCGGCGGTGATCACACTACGATAGCTGCGGGCCAGATCGGCTATCCAGGCTGCCAGCGCAGCGAGATCGGCAGGAGCCACTTCGCAATGCAGCCGCCGCGTGGCCCCGAGCAGCAGCGCCTCGGGGGCTGTGCCATCGTCGATCACATCGATTTCGCCGGTCAGTCGCGCAGCCGCGGCGATCAGCCCGGGGATTTCTCCGGGCTGTATACCGAGCGCGACGACCAGGGCCCGCGAGGCTGGCTCGAAGGGCGCCGGTCGGAGTCCGGGCGCTGCCGAGGCGTGGCCAAGGCCGCTGCGTGCGACCAGCGCCGCGACGCATTCGCTGGCCGAACCGACGCGGACGCCTGCAGCGCGTGCCGGTGGACGGGCAACCGATTGCCGCTGGCTCAGTACTTCGACGGTGATGCCCAATGCTGCCGGTGTCAGTGTCTCGATGGGCTTGCGCTTGGCGGCCATCAACGCCGGCAGCCTGGCATAGCGGGGGGTGTTGAGGCGCAGGTCGGCGCTGATGACCGCGGGAAGCGTCAGTTCGACCGTCTCGATCCCGCCGTCGACCTCCCGGTCGACCTGCCAGCCCGGCTTGCCGACGCGGATCGCCGACGCAAAGCAGGCTTGCGGCCAAGCCAGCAGGCCGGCGCACATCTGTGCAACCTGATTGGCGTCGTTGTCGATGGCCTGCTTGCCGAGCAGCAGCAAGTCGACCTGTTCGCTGCGCGCCAGCGCCACCAGAAGACGGGCGACCTGCAGCGGCTCGGGGGCGATCGGGATCGTGATGTGCAGTGCGCGATCGGCGCCGAGCGCCAGCGCCTGCCGCAAGGTTTCCTCGACCTCGGCCGGGCCGATGCTGACCGCGATGATTTCGCCTGCATGGCCGGCTTCCCGAAGTCGGAGCGCTTCCTCGAGCGCGATCGCGTCGAACGGATTCATCGCCATGTGCGCGTTGGCGAGATCGACATCGAGACCGTCGCTGCGGGGCGAAACACGGATTGCGGCGTCGACGACCCGCTTGACCGGAACCAGAACCTTGAACATCGTTTTGTCACGGCGTATGCATATGTTGTCCCAATTCTAACGGCTGCGCCGGGGTGCATATGCAATACGGCTTTGAAGACCTGTCGATCGGCCTGACCGCCGAGTAGCGCAAAACGGTCACCGAAACCGATGTCGTGCTGTTTGCCGGCCTGTCCGGCGACAACAATCCGATGCACATCGACGAGGAGTTCGCCCGCGAAACCCGTTTCGGCGGCCGGATCATCCACGGCATGCTCACCGCCTCACTGCTGTCGACGGTGATCGGTACGCGGATGCCCGGACCGGGCGTGATCTACATGGCGCAAAACCTGCGTTTCCTGAAGCCGGTGAAGATCGGCGACACCGTGACTGCAATGGCGACAGTGAGCGAGCTGATGCCCGACAAGCAGCGTGCACGACTGATCACGCGCTGCACCGTACGCGGTGAAACGGTGATCGACGGTGATGCGCTGGTCTGGGTGCCACGACGCCAGGATTAACAGCCTTGTAAGAGGATTTGGCCTGATTTGCGGAATGGGCCGCATCCGGTCCGGTCGTTGCCGCTTTGGTCTAGAATCGGCGTTTTACTCAGGATGACATCATGACTTCGCTTTCCGCCTTCGATTCGCGCCTGACCGATGTAGCCGGCGTCTCCATCCTTCCGTCGTCGTCGGTTTACGGCGGAGAGACCGGTCTGCCGTTGCTGTCGGTGGAAAACGCCCAGGGCAAGGCGCTGATCGCACTGCAAGGCGCGCATCTGGTGTCCTTCGTTCCTGCTGGTGGCGAGGATCTGCTGTGGCTGTCGCCCAAGGTCGTGTTTACCGAAGGCAAGGCGATTCGTGGTGGCATTCCGCTGTGCCTGCCGTGGTTCGGCGGTCATCCGGGCGGCAAGCCGGCACACGGTTTTGCGCGGATCAGCGAATGGCAGCTCGAAGCGGCCGAACTGCTGGCCGACGGCACGACCCGCGTCACGCTGGTACTGACGCCGAATGCGCTGTCCAGCACCCTGTGGGGTGACGATTTCCGTGCCGAACTCGTGGTGACTGTCGGTCACGCGGTGACACTGGCGCTGAGCTTCACCCACCTCGGAGCTTCGCCGGTCACGTTCAGCCAGGCCTTCCACACCTACTTCGCCGTTGGCGACGTAGCGCAAGCTACGATCTCCGGGCTGGACGGCACGACCTTCATCAATACCGTGGGCGGCGCCAATACCCGCAACCTGCAAGCCGGTAGCTTGCAGCTTGGCGAAGCGACGGACCGCGTTTACGTGAATGTCCCCGAAGTGCAGACGATCGCGACCGCCGGCCGGACGATACGCATCGCCAGCGATACACGCAGTGCCGTGGTCTGGAACCCGTGGGCAGAGAGCGCGGCGAAGATGGCTGACGTCGGCGATGCATGGCGGGAATACCTGTGTGTCGAGCGTGGCGACGTGTTCGACAACGCCATCGAGCTGGCGCCGGGGGCGACCTACCGGGTGGCCATGACGCTGTCGCTGGACTGATTCGCAGCAGATCAAACAACACCGCCCGGCCCAGCCGGGCGGTGTTGTTTTGTGGTTCAATACCGCTTTGATTTCAGACCGATTTTGCTGCGATGAAATACCACGATCTGCGCGATTTTTTCTCCCAGCTTGAAGTCCTCGGTGAGGCAAAACGTGTTGCGGTGCCGGTTTCGCCCAAGCTGGAAATGACCGAAATCTGTGATCGCACGCTGCGCGCGCAAGGCCCGGCCATTCTGTTCGAGAACGTGCCCGGTTACACGATGCCGGTGCTGGGCAACCTGTTCGGCACGCCGCGCCGTGTCGCGCTCGGCATGGGGGCGCAGGAGGTCAGCGCATTGCGCGAGATCGGCAAGACGCTGGCCTACCTGAAAGAGCCCGAGCCGCCCAAGGGATTCAAGGACGCGTGGGACAAGCTGCCTCTGTTGAAGCAGGTGCTGTCGATGGCGCCGAAGGAAGTCCGCAAGGGCGCCGTGCAGCAGAACGTGGTCGAAGGCCCCGACGTCGATCTGGCGACGATTCCGGTCCAGCATTGCTGGCCCGGTGATGTGGCGCCGCTGATCACCTGGGGGCTGGTGGTCACGCGCGGGCCGAACAAGAAACGGCAGAATCTCGGCATCTATCGCCAGCAGGTCATCGGCAAGAATCAGGTCATCATGCGCTGGCTGGCGCATCGCGGCGGTGCGCTGGATTTTCGCGAGCACGCCAAGCAGCATCCGGGCACGCCGTTCCCGATCGCCGTGGTGCTCGGCTGCGACCCGGCGACCATCCTCGGCGCCGTGACGCCGGTGCCCGATACGCTGTCCGAGTACCAGTTTGCCGGCCTGCTGCGCGGCAGCAAGACCGAGCTGACGCAATGCGTCGGCAGTGATCTGCAAGTGCCCGCGACGGCCGAGATCGTGCTCGAGGGCGCGATCAAGCCGTGCGCGCCGGGATTCGAGGGCGTGTCCGAGCATGGCGTGCCGGTCAAGGAAATCGACGGCTACCTGCACGCGCTGGAAGGCCCGTATGGCGACCATACCGGTTACTACAACGAGCAGGACTGGTTCCCGGTGTTCGAGGTCGACCGGATCACCCATCGCGACAATCCGGTCTACCACAGCACCTACACCGGCAAGCCGCCGGACGAGCCGGCAATGCTCGGCGTGGCACTGAACGAAGTCTTCGTGCCGATCCTGCAGAAGCAGTTTCCCGAGATCGTCGACTTTTATCTGCCGGCCGAAGGCTGCAGCTACCGGATGGCGATCGTCTCGATCAGGAAACAGTATCCGGGCCATGCCAAGCGCGTGCTGTTCGGCGTCTGGTCCTTCCTCCGCCAGTTCATGTACACCAAGTACATCGTCGTCGTTGATGACGATGTCGATACGCGTGACTGGAAGGAAGTCATCTGGGCGATCACCACGCGGATGGACCCAGTGCGCGACACGGTGCTGGTCGAGAACACGCCGATCGACTACCTCGATTTCGCCAGTCCGATTTCGGGCCTCGGCGGCAAGATGGGGCTCGACGCGACCAACAAGTGGCCCGGCGAGACGAATCGCGAATGGGGCAGGGTGATCGAGCGACAGCCCGACGTCGTCGCCCGTGTCGACGCGATCTGGGCCGAGCTGGGGTTGTAGGAGGGACCGGGCATGTGGTTTCTGACCGAACTGGCCGAACGGCGGATTGCGCAGGCGCGCGATGCTGGCGAACTCGACAACCTGCCCGGTGCCGGCCAGCCCTTGCCCGACGACATCGACCCGCTCGTCCCCGAGCACCAGCGCATTGCCTATCGCGTGCTGAAGAACGCCGGCTACCTGCCGCCCGAGCTGGAGATGCACAAGGAAGCGGTCGAGCTGGCGTTGCAGCTGGCCGACATCAGCGACGATGCGCAAAAGGCCGTATTGGCCGATCGGCTGGGCCGGCTTAACCTGTTGCTGGCCGAGACCGGGCAGCGCCAGCTGGTTGTGCCGCTCGACTATGCATCACGGCTGGCCACGCATCTGGCCCGTCACTGAACACCGGATTCAAGGATCACCATGTTTACTTCACCGTCCCGCGAGTTTCCGTTTTCCACGCAGGATTTCGACAAGATCCGCAAGATGATCTACGACTACGCCGGCATCGCGCTGGCGCCGGGCAAGGAGGACATGGTCTACGGCCGGCTGGCGCGGCGCCTGCGTGCGCTAGGGCTCAGCAGCTTTGGTGATTACCTGCACCGGATCGAGTCGGGGGACACGCGCGAGTTCGAGCTGTTCACCAATTCGCTGACGACCAATCTGACGTCGTTTTTCCGCGAGGCCCACCATTTTCCGGCTTTGATCGACCAGCTGCGCGCACAGCGCGAACGTAGCGGTACCCTGCAGCTGTGGTGTTCGGCCAGCAGTACCGGCGAAGAGGCATGGAGCATGGCGATCAGCGCCTGCGAGGCCTTCGACACCCTGACGCCGCCGGTGCAGATCGTCGCGACCGACCTCGATACCAACGTGCTCGAAACCGGACGTACCGGCATCTACAGCGCCGACGACGTTGAAAAGCTCGATCCGGCGCGGGTACGGCGGTTCTTCGTCCGCCAGCCGGATGGCAAGTATCAGATTCGTTCCGAGCTGAAATCACTGGTGACGTTCCGCCAGTTGAACCTGATCGCTCCGAGCTGGCATGTACGCGGCCCGTTCGACGCGATCTTCTGCCGCAACGTGATGATCTATTTCGACAAGCCGACGCAGGCGCGCATCCTGCAACGCTTCGCGCCGCTACTGAAGCGCGAAGGGCTGCTGTTCGTGGGCCACTCGGAAAACCTCTACCACTCGGCCGACCTGTTCAAGCTGCGCGGCAAGACCATTTATCAGCTGGCCAGTGCATCCTGACAAGTTCCGCTGAATCCGACGGAAGGCCGCACGCTCGCTTGGGTCCCCTTTGGTGGTTTGTATAGCTTGGTAAGGCAGGCATACAACCCCAAAGGGTGGCGATGATGAGCAAATCACGTGTCTCGGGATCAGGTTTTCGGTGGCTGGTCGTGTGTTTCCTGCTGGCGTCCTGCGGGGGCGGCGGTGGGGGAGGCGGTGGCGGTGGCAGCACCGGATCCGGTGGTGGTGACGGCACCGGCACGAGTGGTGGCGGTACGGCGGCCGGCACGGATGGCACGGGCGGTACCGGCACCCAGGGAGGAACCGGCGGTACCGATCTGTCCGGCGGAGCGGGAGCGGCAACCGGCACACGCAGCGCGGCAGAGGGCATGTGGGTCGGATCGACCAGCAGCAACCGGACGGTCACCGGTTTCGTGCTCGACGACGGCACCTACTGGTTCCTGTACTCGCTGCCGAATACCTCGGCCACCTTGGCTGGTGTGTTGCAGGGCAAGTTCACTGCTGCAAGCGGTGTCCTGAGCACCGCGAGCACGGTTGACCTGAACGCCTTGGGCAACAGCCGCACCGAGCCATCGGTGGCGGGCAGCTACCAGACCAAGAAGACGCTGACACTGAACGGCGCCGGCGGCGGTACTTTCAACACCAGTTATTCGGCGCAGTACGAGGGAACGCCGAGTCTCGCCAAGCTGGCCGGGGTGTTCAAGGGGGACTACGCAACACGGACGATGTCGGACAGCGTGTCGTTCAGCATCAACGCCAGTGGCACCGTGGTCGGCACCAGCACCAGCTGTACGTTCTCGGGCAAATTCAGCCCCCGTTCAACCGCAAACCTGTACGACATGGTGCTGACGCTGACCGGCACCGGGTGCATCGGCGGCGGTGGCAGTGTCGACCTGAAAGGCATCGCCTATCTGGATGCGGCGGGAACGACGCTGTACACGGTGGGCCTCGAGGGCAATCGCGACCGCGGCATGATCTTCAACGGGCTGCGGGTCCAGCAGTAGCGGTTCAGAGGTAGCACATCGCCCGGCCGATTTCGCGGGCCTTGGCGTCGTCGACCAGCAGGCGCAGCAGTTCGAGTGCGAACACGCCGCTGGTGCCGGCGGCGCGGGAGGTCGTCACCAGTCCGTCGGTGACGACCGGATAGTGGCTGAGCGTGGCGCCGTGCTCGGTCAGGACGGGTTCGCAGCCCGGATAGCAGGTGGCCGCCTTGCCATCGAGAATGCCGGCCCGCGCGAGGACGGTGGGTGCCGCGCAGACCGCGGCAACGCGGTGGCCGCCGACCAGATGCGCGCGCAGCCGTTCCGCAAGTGCGGTGCTGGCTGCCAGTGCCTGCGTACCGGGGCCGCCGCCGGGCAAAATGACGGCGTCGGCCAGTTCGCCATCGACCGCTGAAAACGGCAGGTCGGCCTGGATGACGATGCCGTGCGCACCCTCCACGGCCAGCGTTTCGTCGAGCGCGATGGTCGAGACGAAGACGCCGCCACGACGCAGCACGTCGACGATGCTGACGAACTCGACCTCTTCGAAACCCGGGGCAAGGTAGACGTGCGCGGTGGCCATGGCGTTATCCGTAGATCGGCAGGAACAGGAACAGTTTAATGACGATCGCGTTGGTGATGTCGATGAAGAATGCACCGACCATCGGTACGACGAGGAAGGCGAGATGCGACGGGCCGAAACGGTCGGTGATCGCCTGCATGTTGGCGATCGCCGTCGGCGTCGCGCCGAGGCCGAAGCCGCAATGGCCGGCGGCAAGGACGGCTGCGTCGTAGTTCCTGCCCATGACGCGGAAGGTGACGAACATCGCGTACAGCGCCATCGCCAGGGTCTGCACGGTCAGGATGAGCAGCATCGGCAAGGCCAGCGAGGCCAGTTCCCACAGCTTCAGGCTCATCAGCGCCATGGCGAGGAACAGCGACAGGCTGACATTGCCGAGGACCGACACTGCGCGGTCGAACACGTGATACCAGCCGAGCTTGCCGAGACCGTTGCGCAGCACTACGCCGACGAAGAGCACGCAGACGAAGGTCGGCAGTTCCAGCCAGGTGCCGTTCAGCCAGCTTGCGATGGCCTGGCCTCCGGCGAGGCAGGTAACGATCAGCGCCAGCGTTTCGATGAAGGCCTGCGCGGTGATCAGACGGACCGCCTTCGGCTGCTCGAACGCCATCGGATGCGAGGTATCGGCGGCTTCGCCGGTCGGCAGCGAGACCTTCTTGACCAGATGCCGTGCAACCGGACCCCCGATCAGCCCGCCGAGGACCAGACCGAAGGTGGCGCAGGCGATGGCGACTTCGGTCGCCGATTCGAGTCCGTAGGTCTGCGTGAAGACGCTGCTCCACGCCGCGCCGGTGCCGTGACCGCCCGACAGCGTGATCGAACCGGCCAGGAGGCCCATCAGCGGATTCAGGCCGAGTGCGCTGGCAATGGCGATGCCGATGGCGTTCTGCATCAGCAGCAGTCCGAGTACGACGAACAGGAAGATCGCGACGGTCTTGCCGCCTTTTTTCAGACTGGCCAGATCGGCACCGAGGCCAAGACTGGCGAAAAAGGCCAGCATCAGCGGTGTCTGGATGCTGGTGTCGAACTGCACCTGGACGTCGGCGGTCACGCGGGCGAGCAGCAGGCCGAGCGCCACGAGCAGGCCGCCGGCCACCGGCTCGGGGATGCTGTAGGCGCGCAGCGGCGGGGTGACGGCGACGATCTTGCGCCCGAACAGCAGCACGAGCGAGGCGGCAACGAGCGTGCCGTAAGTATCGAGTGCGAGCATCGCCTCTCCTGTTGTCTGAATGAAAATGGCCCCGGAACACGAGGCCATTGGCATTTTAACAGCAGCGGGAAATGTACCCTTTGTTACAAAATTCCCTTTTCAATCACACCGATTCGAGCGCGAGCAGCTCGGCCACCGTCTGGCGGCGGCGGATCAGTCGGGTTTCACCGCCGTCGATCAGGACTTCGGGAATCAGTGGCCGGGTGTTGTAGTTGCTCGACATGCTGGCGCCGTAGGCACCACCATCGTGAAAGACGATCCAGTCGCCGACCTCGGCTGCCGGCAGGTCGCGCGGGATCACCGTGCCGCCTTCGCCCTGCGTGAACACGTCGCCCGACTCGCACAGCGGCCCGGCGATCACGCTGGCGCGTTCGCCACCCTGCTTGGGCGTTCCGTCGGCGGCCAGCAACGACACTTCGTGGTGGCTGCCATACATGGCCGGGCGCATCAGGTCGTTGAAGCCGGCGTCGCAGAACACGAAGTGGTTGCTGCCGACGTCCTTCATCGCGCGCACTTCGGCAACGAGCTTGCCCGATTCGGCAACGAGGAAGCGGCCCGGTTCGATTTCCAGCGTGACCGGGTGGCCGAGATGCGCCTCGATTTCCTTGCGTGCCGCGTCCCACAGGCTGAAGTAGTGGGCGGTGTCGATGCGCTCGCCATCGACCTTGTACGGAATCGACAGGCCGCCGCCGGCCGAGATCGCCTTCAGGTCGCGTCCCGAAGCCTTAACTTCCTTGATCATTGCACCGCAGACGTTGCCGAGGTGTTCGTAATCGACGCCCGAACCGATGTGCATGTGCAGGCCGACCAGATCGAGGCCGTACTGGTCGATCAGCGCGTACGCTTCGGCCAGATGTTCGAACCAGATGCCGTGCTTGCTGGTTTCGCCGCCGGTGTTGGTCTTCTGGCTGTGGCCGTGGCCGAAGCCCGGGTTGATGCGCAGCCAGACGCGGTGACCCGGGCTGACGCGGCCGAGCTGTTCCAGCATCTGCGGACTGCCGGCGTTGACCGGGATGCCGTGTTCGACGACCTTGGCCAGCGTCGCCTCGTCGAGCAGATCGGCGGTGAAGACGATACCCGGGTGATCGCCCCTGGCGTCGTAACCGGCGGCCAGCGCGCGCTCGATCTCGCCGAGCGAGACCGAATCGACCTTGACGCCCTGTGCACGCATCAGCCTGAGGATGTGCGTGTTCGAGCAGGCTTTCTGTGCGAAACGGATCACGTCGAACTGCTGCAGCTGGGCGATGCGTTCGCGGATCACCGCCGCGTCATAAGTCCAGAGCGGGGTGCCGTACTGGCGGGCGAGGGAAACAAGCTGCGGGCCGTTGACCGGTTTCATCGGGGTATCTCTTCGGGAATCTGGATGGATTGCGGGATTGATTGTCGCCGCGTATTCAACCAGCCCGGCGCGGCGTGGTAAAACATTCTTTTCTAATTGCCGATCAGCGCCGCTAATGCTCGACTACAAGCTCCTCGAAGCGCTCGATATGGTTGCCCGCGCCGGCAGCTTCGACGGTGCCGCGCGCCGGCTGCACCTGACCCAGTCGGCGGTGTCGCAGCGGATCCGCCAGCTCGAGGAAAAACACGGCTGCGTGCTGCTGTCGCGTGATCCGGTCGCGCCGACACCCGAGGGCGAACGGTTGCTGGCGCACGTGCGGCGGGTGCAGCAGCTCGAGGCCGAACTGGCGCGCGACGCCGGCGCGGCCGACGCCTGGCGCAGCGTCGCGATCGGCGTCAACGCCGACAGCCTTGCCGTCGGCCTGATCGCCGCGCTGGCGCCGGCGCTGGCGGCGCAGCACATCCTGCTCGACTGCGTGATCGACGACGAGGCGTACACGCTCGAATCGTTGCGGCGCGGCGCCGTCGTCGGCTGCATCGCCAGCGAGTCGGCACCGGTGCCCGGTTGCGCGGTGCGTCCTCTCGGTGGCCTCGACTATTTGCCGGTCGCGACGCCCGATTTTGCCGAACGCTACTTCAAGGCCGGCCTGAACGCCGCTGCGCTGGCCGCTGCGCCGGCGGCGGTGTTCGCCCATCGCGACAGCCTGCACCGGCGCTGGTTGCGTGAAGCGCATGGTCTGGCCGAAGGCAGCTATCCGGCACACGTGATCCCCGAGTCGAACGCGCTCTACGCCGCCGCGCTCGCCGGCATCGCCTATGCGGTGGTGCCGAAGGCACAGGCGGCCGCGGCCTTGCGTGCCGGCCGTCTGGTCGGACTGGGCGCAACCACACTGACGGTGCCGCTTTTCTGGCACCACTGGACAAAACAATCACCGGTTGCGGAGCAAATCGGCGCGGCGCTGGTCGAATTCGCAGCAGGCCATTTCAACCCCTTGCCCGGAGAGCCATCATGAGCCCCGAAATCGTCTTCCTCGATCGCGAAACCCTGCCCGCAACGGTGCGCCGGCCCGAGGCGCCGCACCGCTGGGTCGAATATGCCCAATCCGGCGTCGAGGAGGCGAGGGAGCGTTTGAGGACGGCGACGGTGGCGATCAGCAACAAGGTGCCGCTGACCGCCGAGCTGATCTACGGTGCGCCGGAGCTCAAGTGCATCGCCGTCGCGGCGACCGGTTACAACATCGTGGATCTGGCCGCCTGTCGGGACCGCGGCATCGTCGTATCGAACATCCGCGATTACGCGACAGCCGGCGTGCCGGAACACGCGCTGATGCTGATGCTGGCGCTGAAACGCCAGCTGCTGTCGTACCGGCGCGATCTGGCCGGTGGCGCATGGCAGCGCGCACCGGGTTTCTGCCATTTCGGTGCACCGTTGCACGATCTGGCCGGCGGCACGCTGACCATCGTCGGCAGCGGTGCGCTCGGTCAGGCGCTCGGCAAGCTGGCGCGCGCGCTCGGCATGCACGTGATCTTTGCCGAGAAGAAAGAGGCCACCAGCCTGCGCCCCGGTTACGTGCCGTTCGATCAGGCGATCACGCAGGCCGACGTCATCAGCTTGCACTGCCCGCTGAACGAGCGGACCCGCAACATGATCGCTGCGCGTGAACTCGGCCTGATGAAACCGGACGCGGTGCTGATCAACACCGCCCGTGGCGGGCTGATCGACGAGGCGGCACTGCTCGACGCACTCAAGGCCGGCCGCATCGGCGGCGCCGGACTCGACGTGCTGATCGAGGAGCCGCCGCGCAACGACAACCCGCTGCTCGACGTCGACCTGCCCAACCTGATCATCACGCCGCACATTGCATGGGCGGGCGCGGAGACGATGCAGCGCCTGGCCGACCAGTTGATCGACAACGTCGACGCCTTCCTGCGAGGCGAACCGCGCAACGTCGTGTCGTGATCACGCCGGCCGCAAACGACAACGCCGCCCGAGGGCGGCGTTTTTCATGGTGACATCCGGTCGGTCAGCGCCGATTTCGCAGCCTGTTCAGATCCGGCTGCGCCAAAGCGTGTTTCTGCATCGGGTGCACAGATGCTGGCGGCGGTAGTCGGTCACGCGCAGCAGGCCGACATCCAGCGTCTCGGCATTGCCGCAATGGCTGCATGCGAGTGCGCCGTTTTGGCCGGTGCGGGCGCGGTATTCGGCCTCTGTCGGCAGGCGTTCCCACGCCTTTTGCGCGCCGGGGTTGTAGACCATGTAGTAGTACGCAGCGGCCATCAGCGCGAGCGTGCCGGCGAGTTCGAGCAGCAGGATGAAGGTGGACAAACCGGTTTCCTTATCGAAATGGCGTCAGAGCGTGAACATCAGGATCAGGCTGCTCATGCACGCCATCAGCAGCGCGGCGGTCGCTGCGTCGCGAACGGGCTGGCTGGCATGGTTGCAACGCGCCTCGCACCAGCGCAGTGCCACCCCGACCAAGAGGATGGCGGCCAAATGGAAGAAGGGCACGATCCAGCGGTTGCCTCCGGCAAAGTGCAGCTTGAACAGCTGGCTGGGTACCGGCAGGCACAGACAGAGCACCGCCGCGTTGACCCAGCGATTGCGAGGGAAAATACCCGACCAATCCCACGGTACAACCCGCATGATGCGTTTCTCTATAATTTATTTCTTAAAGCTTACATTTTTCCTGTTGTTCATTCCAGCTCGACATGACCAGCTTCGCTGCACTCGCGGTCGTTCGGGTCGAGCTGCCAGAAAATCCACGCGCTGATCGCAGTGATGACACCGACGCAGGCGAACGTCACCTGAAAGGCCTGCAGCGCCGTGCCGGCTTCGGCATGCCCGAAGTAGTCGCTGAAAGCACCGAGCATCGCACCGGCAGCGGCGACGCCGAGGCTCATCGACAGCGTCATGATCATCGACAGCAAGCCGTTGCCCTCCGACGCCTGCGAGGTTTCCAGATCCTTCAGCGCCAGGGTGTTCATCGCGGTGAACTGGATCGAGTTGACGCCGCCGAACAGTGCCAGCTGGACGATGCGCAGCCACAGCGGTTCGTTGGCCGAGAACAGCGCGAAGCTCATGATCATCAGCCCGGTCAGGAAGGTGTTCGACACCAGTACGCGCCGATAGCCGAAGCGCTGGATCAGCGGCGTGACCCAGCGCTTGGCCGCGAGGCCGGCGATGGCGGTCGGCAGCATCATCAGCCCGGCTTCGAGCGGCGAGAAGCCGAGGCTGACCTGCAGCATCAGCGGAATCAGGAAGGGCACTGCGCCGGCGCCGATCCGCGCGAACAGGTTGCCCCAGACGCCGATCGTGTAGGTGCGGACATGGAACAGCGTCAGGCTGAACAGTGGCTTGTCGTGCCGGCCGGCGTGCAGCACGTAGACGCAGATTGCTGCCAGCCCGGCGATCAGCAGCAGCGTCACCACCACCGTTTTCAGACCCAGTTCGGCGAGGCCGTCGAGCGAGACCGAGATCGTCACCATCGCGAACGCCAGCAGCAGGTAGCCCGCGGTGTCGAACCGCTGCTGCTCGGTGCCGAAGAAGGCCGGCATGAAGCGGGCCGTCGCAATAGCGCCGAGGATGCCGATCGGAATGTTGATCAGGAAGATCCAGTGCCACGAGGCGTAGACGACCAGCCAGCCCCCCAGCGTCGGGCCGATCAGCGGACCGATCAGCCCCGGGATGGTGACGAAGCTCATCGCCGCGAGGAACTGCGCGCGAGGAAAGGCGCGCAGCACCGCCAGCCGGCCGATCGGCAACAGCATGGCGCCACCGACACCCTGAATGACCCGGGCGATGACCAGCTGCCACAGTGCATGGGCCTGTGCACACGCGAACGAGCCGATCGTGAACAGGATGATCGCCGCCAGATAGACGCGTTTGGTGCCGAAGCGGTCGGCCAGCCAGCCCGACGCCGGCATCAGCAGGGCGACGGTGAGCATGTAGCTGATCACCACCGACTGCATCCGTAGCGGGCTTTCGCCGAGGTTGGCCGCCATCGACGGCAGCGCGGTGTTGACGATGGTCGAGTCGAGCGTCTGCATGAAGAAGCCGATGGCCACCAGCCACAGCAACCAGCGGTTTTCCCTTTCGTCGTTCACGCGTTGTCCTCCTTGTCCACGGCGCTGCTGTCGGACTCGAACAGGCTTTCGAGTTCGCGCATCGCGTCCTTCGTCGCCTGGATCATCTGCTGTTCGTCATGCGACACCGCGTGCTGACGCTGCAGCAACGATTCGTCGTTGGCGCGGAACAACGCCAGCGTGCGATCGCGTCGCGCATCGCTCAGTCCCAGTCCGGTCAGCACCTGACCGGCGAGTTCGAGGCTGTCGAGGAAGGTTTCACGCTGCAGCGCGGTCACGCCGAGGTCCATCAGCCGGTAGGCATGGAAACGGTTGCGCGCGCGGGCGTAGATTTTCAGGTCCGGAAAGTGTTCGCGCACCATCTGCGCGGTCTTTAGCGAGGCCTCGATATTGTCGATCGCCAGTACGAAGACCTTGGCTTCGTCGGCACGCGCGGCGCGCAGCAGGTCGAGTCGCGAGGCATCGCCATAGAACACCTTGTTGCCGAAACGCCGGACGAAGTCGACCTGATCGGCGCTGACTTCGAGCGCGGTAAAGCCGATTTTCTTCAGCCTCAGCACCCGGCCGACGATCTGGCCGAAGCGGCCGAAGCCGGCGATGATCACCGGCGTCGCGTGTTCGGGGGCGATGGTGTCGAATTCGCGCTTGGGCTTGCGGTCGAGCTTGGGCGCCAGCCAGCGCTCGTGCACCAGCACCAGCAGCGGCGTGGCGACCATCGACAGCGTGACGACGATGACCAGCAGATCGGCGAGCGGCTGGTTCATCACCTTTTGTTGTACCGCGAGGTTGAACAGCACGAAGGCGAACTCGCCGCCCTGTGCCAGCGCGATGCCGAGACGCCGCGCCTGATTGTCGCCGGCCTTGGTGATCCGGCCGATCAGGTAGAGCACGGCGAACTTGACCGCGACCAGCCCGGTGATCAGCCCGACGATGAGCAGGAAGTCGGTGCCGAGCAGGCCCAGATTGGTCGACATGCCGACTGCGATGAAGAACAGCCCGAGCAGCAGGCCCTTGAACGGTTCGATATTGGCTTCGAGTTCGTGGCGGTATTCAGAGTCGGCGAGCAGCACGCCGGCAAGAAAGGCACCGAGCGACATCGACAACCCGGCGTGCTCCATCAGGATGGCGGTGCCGAGTGCGACCAGCAGCGTTGCCGCGGTGAAGACCTCCGGATTTCCCGAGCGGGCGATCAGCCGCAGCGCAGGCCGCAGCAGCAGCCGGCCACCGATGATGACGCCGCCGACGACGCCGGTGACCCGCAGCGCGCCCAGCCAGCCGGGCTCGGAGCTCTTGACCGCCGCCACGCCGAGCAGCGGCAGGATCGCCAGAAACGGGATGACGGCCAGATCCTGGAACAGCAGCACCGCAAAACCGTCGCGGCCGTAGCGTGTCGTCAGTTCCTTCTTCTCGGCCAGCATCTGCAGCACGAAGGCTGTGGAGGAGAGCGCCAGCCCGAAGCCGGCGACGATGGCCGATTGCACCGTCAGCCCGAAGACCAGTGCGGCGCCGGCAAGCAGGGCACCGGTCAGCAGCACTTGTGCACCGCCGAGGCCGAAGACCGAGCGGCGCAGTACCCACAGCCGGCTGGGCTGCAGCTCTAGGCCGATGATGAACAGCAGCAGCACCACGCCGAGTTCGGCAAAGTGCAGGATGCTGTCGACCTGGCTGACGAGACCGAGCCCCCATGGCCCGATCAGTACGCCGGCGGTCATGTAGCCGAGGACGGCGCCAAGACCCGAAAGCCGGAACAGCGGGACCAGTGCAACGGCGGCGGCAAGGAAGAGGGCGATCTGGGCGGTCAGCGTCATGCGGTCATCCGGGTTGGGGGCGGTGCGGTATTCATCAATGTAGCGGGATCAGCGGTGATCACTGGCCGGAACGGCACACAGTGAAAGCACGAAGCCATCACTGCGTGCCAGCCGCAGCGCATATTCGGCGCCTTGCGGGCAGGCGTCCGACAGTGTCGTCGTCAGGCGCAGCGTTGCAGTGTCTACGCTGGCGGCGACGATTTCGGCATCGTGGAAGCCGAAATAGCGGCGTACTTGCGGGTACAAAGCCTTGAACAGACTCTCCTTCATCGAGAACACTGCCGTGAACCACTCGGCGACACCCAGACTGGCGGGGCGCAGCGCCCATTCGGCATCGATCCCGACCTGGGGCGACAACCGTTCGGCACGCGCGGCGTCGACCCACGGCTCGATATCGATACCCAGCCCCGCATAAAGCGTGCCCGGGGCAACCGCAGCGAGTGCGGCGCCGTGACTGTGGGTGATGGCGCCGATCCAGCCTGCCGGCCACTGCGGCGCCCGATTGTCGCCGATTGCCAGTGGCATATCGCCGTCGTAGCCGGCCTGCCGCAATGTCGTGCGTGCGCAGTGGCGGCCTGCGAGGAACTCGATCCGGCGTTTGAGCACGGCACTGGCGAGCGCCGCCGGCAGCAATTCGGGATCAAGGCGCTGCAGCGTGGCGTCGTCGATGTCGAAGTGCTGCGCCGACAGAACCACGCCATCTGGAAGCTGGGTGAAGGAAGGAAGGCTGGAAATCATGCTGCGATCTTACTCGCGGTGGCGGGTGTTGCCAGCTTCCGATTCGGTGCTTTTCGCAGCGAATTCGCGTTGCGGCAGAGAAAATCGTTCCGGCAAAGAAAATCCGGAGCCGATCGAAACGGGCCGATCACGCCACGGTGATAATGTCGAGAATCATTTTCATTTTGAGGTCGGGCATGAAATTCGAATCCGGAATCACCGTCGTCAGTGGTGCGGCGCAGGGCATCGGCGCCGCGGTGGTCGACGCGCTGCTGGCGCGGCAGGTTCAGGTGGTCGCGCTCGACGTCAATGCCGATGCACTGGTGCGGCGCTATGCAGGCGTGGGCGGGGTTACCCCGCTGGCACTGGATGTCTGCGACGCAGCGGCGGTCGAGCGCGCGGTGGCGCAGATCGAAACCGAGATCGGGCCGATCGGTGCGCTGGCCAATGTGGCCGGCATCCTGCGCATGGGGAGCCTGCTGGACGCTCCCGTGGCGGACTGGCTGGCGACATTTGCGGTGAACACCCACGGCGTCTTCCACCTGAGCACGGCAGTGGCGCGGCGGATGAAGGCGCGGGGGCATGGCGCTATCGTTACGGTCGGCTCGAATGCCGCTGCGACGCCGCGCACGCTCATGGGCGCGTACTGCGCATCCAAGGCCGCGTCGGCACAGTTCACCCGTTGTCTGGGTCTGGAGCTCGCCGAATTCGGCATCCGCTGCAACATCGTCTCGCCCGGCTCGACCGATACCGAGATGCAGCGCCAGCTGTGGACCGACGACAGCGGCCCGGCGCGCGTGATTGCCGGTTCGCTCGACGGCTACCGCCTCGGCATTCCGCTGAAAAAGATTGCCACGCCGGACGATGTGGCCGGTGTCGTGCTGTTCCTGCTGTCCGATGCCGCCAACCATGTGACGCTGCAGGACATCGTCGTCGATGGCGGGGCGACACTCGGGCGCTGAACCGATTGCAGGCGGGGCGTGGACGGGTGATCACCGATGGCGCAATGCCACGAACCGGACCGACGCCACGCCTGTAGCGCGCCCAAAAAAATCCCCAGCGCGTGCGCTGGGGAAGGGGGACAAGAGGCCACATGGCAGGGCGGCACTCCGCTTTGCAGTGTAATGCTGCATCGCAGCAAATCAATCCGCGTCACCGGGCGCCTGCCGAACGGTCGGGGCGCAAGCGAAGAAAACGGCAAATCCTGGCGGTGAATATGCCCGCGGCAAAAGGCCGGACGGGCTTCGATGCTAAAATCGGAGTCAGATTCCGGCCTGAAGCAGCTCGACGCGCGAGAACGCGATGCGACTGCCGCTCCGGCCTACACAAGCCACTGAAAAAAAGGATTTGCTATGGTCGATCAGAACCACCTGATCTGGCTGGACATGGAAATGACCGGTCTTGATCCGCAGAACGACAAGATCATCGAACTGGCGATCGTGATCACCGACAGCCAGCTCAACACCGTGGCCGAATCGCCGGCGTGGGCGGTGCACCAGCCGGACAGCGTGCTCGACGCGATGGATGACTGGAACAAGTCGACCCACGGCCGCTCGGGCCTGATCGACCGGATCAAGGCATCGACGCTGAGCGTCGAGGCGGTCGAGGCCGAAGCGCTGGCCTTCATCCAGCAATATGTGCCGCAACGCACCAGCCCGATGTGCGGCAATTCGATCTGTCAGGACCGCCGCTTCATGGCGCGCTGGATGCCCAAGCTCGAAGTCTGGTTCCACTACCGCAACCTCGACGTCTCGACGCTGAAGGAGCTGTGCAAGCGCTGGCAGCCGGACGTGCATCGCCAGTTCAAGAAGAAGGCCCGTCACGAGGCGCTGGCCGACATCTACGAGTCGATCGACGAACTCAAGTTCTACCGCGAGCACTTCCTCAAGGCGCCTGTCGCGCCGCTGCTGGTCGACTGAGCTTGTGGATGCGATGAACGCCCCCATGTTGAATACCGAAGCGCTGGCGGCCGAACTGGGCCGGCTGCTGCTGGCGCGTGGACAGAGCGTGACCACGGCCGAATCGTGCACTGGTGGACTGATCGCCGGTGCGATCACCGACATCGCCGGTTCGAGCAACTGGTTCAACCGCGGTTTCATCACCTACAGCAACAGCGCCAAGGTCGACATGCTCGACGTGCCGCCGGCCTTCATCCAGGGCCTCGGCGCGGTGAGCGAGCCGGTGGTCGCGGCGATGGTGCAGGGGGCGATGGCCGCGGCGAGCGCCGAGTGGGGTATCGCGGTGTCGGGCGTGGCCGGTCCCGGTGGCGGCAGCGCCGACAAACCGGTCGGGACCGTCTGGTTCGGCTTGGGGACACCGGCCGGCATCGTCACCGAACGCTGCGTGTTCGATGGTGATCGTGCCGCAGTGCGCCACCAGACCGTTGCGCACGGTCTCGATCGACTCGTGCAATTGATCAAGGAAACCCGATGACCACCGTCGTCGTCGTCAGAAAAAACAATCAGGTCGCGATTGCGGCCGACAGCCAGTCCACGTTTGGCGATACCGCGCTGGGCGCGGGGTTCGATGCGCAGTGGAACAAGATCTTCAAGTCGCACGGCAGCTATTTCTCGATTTCGGGCAGCGCCGCACACGATCTGGTGATCCAGGCCGCGCTGAAAAAGTCCAAGACGCTGGATTTCTCCAGCCGCGTGGCGATCTTCGAGAGCTTCCGCAAGCTGCACCCGAAGCTCAAGGAGGAGTTCTTCCTCAAGCCCGACGAGGAAGAGGACGATCCCTACGAATCGAGCCAGCTGACCGCGCTGATCGCCAACAAGCACGGTATCTTCGGCGTCTACAGCCTGCGCGAAGTCTACGAATACGCCCGCTTCTGGGCGATCGGCAGCGGCCACGACTATGCACTGGGCGCGATGCAGGCGGTGTATGACCGCGATGATCTGAGCGCACTCGATATCGCCCGCATCGGGGTCGAAGTCGGTTGCACCTTCGATATCAGCTCCAGCCTGCCGATGACCGAATATCTGCTCGATCTCGGTCAGGATGACGACTGACACGGGAACGACATATGTATATCGGTAAGCTGACCCAATGGCCCCAACAGCGCGCGGTGCTGCCTGACGCGGTGAATCGTGCGCTCGATGCGCTCGCGCAGCTTGATCTGGCCGGCATGCCGGCGGGGCGCTACGAAATCGACGGCGATCGCCTGTATTTCATGATCCAGGAAATGATCACCCAGCCCTTCGAGGCTGGCCGCCCAGAGGCGCATCGCCGCTATGCCGACATCCAGCTGTTGCTGAGCGGCGAGGAAGGCTACGGCATTGCCCCGCCTGATCCGGCGCTACCGGTGCTGGATGATTTTTTCGAAGGCCGCGACATCGGCTTTTATGCAACGCCAGTGAACGAACAACGCATCAATCTGCTGCCCGGCGACTTTGTCGTTTTTTATCCGGGCGAGCTGCACCGGCCCGGCCGCTGCGTGGCCGAGTCGATGCCGATCCGCAAGGTGGTGGTGAAGATCGACCGCACCCTGCTCGGCCTGTAGTGCGGCCAGCATCGTTGTGCCGGATGTTGCCGGCCCTTCATTGACTTACATCGAGAGTACCCGGCCGAGGCCGGCAGAGAACCATGACCCAAGACACGCTTGAACGTTTCCTTTTCGACGATGCGCCGGTGCGCGGCGAGATCGTCAAGCTCGATGCCAGCTACCGCGAAGTGCTGGCCCGTCACGATTACCCGCCGGTACTGGCGCGCTTCATCGGCGAACTGATGGCTGCCGGTACCTTGTTGTCCGCCACCCTGAAGTTCGAAGGCACGCTGGTGATGCAGCTGCACGGCACCGGTGCGGTCCGACTGCTGGTGGTCGAAGTGACCAGTGACAACACCATCCGTGCGATGGCGCGCTGGGAAGGCGACCTCCCCGACGTGTCGCTGGCCGAGCTGCTGGGCAACGATCGCCGCTTCATGCTGACGCTCGATCCGGACGAGGGCGAGGCCTATCAGGGCATCGTCGGCCTCGAGCCGGAACAGAGCGTGGCCGAGATCATCGAGCACTACATGAAGCACTCCGAGCAGCTCGAAACCCGGCTGTGGCTGGCGTGTGGCGACGGCCTGTCGGCCGGTCTGATGGTGCAGAAGATGCCGGCCGGACACGGCGATCCGGACGCGTGGGAACGCATCCAGATGCTGGCGCAGACGATTACCGACGAGGAAATGCTCGGTCTGCCGGTGCGCGACGTGCTGTACCGGCTGTTCAACGAAGAACAGGTCCGCGTATTCGATCCGGCCACCCCGCGTTTTGCCTGCACCTGTTCGCGTGAACGTGTCGGCGGCATGCTCGAAATGGTCGGTCGCGAGGAAGTCGATCACGTGCTGGCCGAAAAAGGCTCGGTCGATGTGACTTGCGAGTTCTGCGGCAAGGGTTACCACTTCGATCTGGTCGATGTCGAACAGCTGTTCGCCGGGCATGGCACTCAGCAGGGTAGCGCGCAGCGGCACTGATGGTTTCTGAAAAAAAACCCCGCAATGCGGGGTTTTTTGTTGTGCGCTAGATGGCCAGCCAGACCAGCACGCCGGTGGCGACGCCGAACCAGAAAAGCGTGCGCATCAGTCGCGCAGTATCGCCAAGTGGTGTTGGCGGATTCCAGTCGGCAAAGGCATGGAGTACGCCGTAGCAGAACCACGCCAGCGCTGCGATCAGATCGGCGATCAGCGGGCCACGGCAAAAGCCCAGAACGGCAAACATCAGCGCCGAGACTGTCACGGTGGTGGTCAGGGGCGTGATGCTGTCAACCAGCCAGACGAGCAGGAAGGCAAAAAACAGACCGTACACGGTGCCGAAAAAGCAGCCGATGAGCGCATAAACGCCCCGGTCTTCAAGACTGAGCGGGGCTTCCTGCGGATCGGACCGGCGAGATGTCATTCGACCGGGCCGACCCAGGCAAAGCGCGGTACCGATTCGCCGTTGACCACGACTTGTTCGAAAAACATCGCGTACGGCCGTACCCACAGGCCGAAGTCACCGTACTGGGCACGGTACAGCACCATCCACTCGGTGGTTTCCGAATGCCGGACGACGTCGATCACTTCGTAGTTCAGGTTCTTGTAGTGGCGGTAGCGGCCGGTTTGCAGCGGCGGGCGGGGTGTCATGTGTTCTCTCGATGTAAAAACGGCTGGCACGCGGGGTGACCAGCCGTTGTTTCGCGTCGTGCGATGATCAGAGCTTGGCGTCAACCCAGGCGCCGACGCTCTTCAGTGCGTCGGGCAGGTTTTCCGGCTGGGTGCCGCCGGCCTGCGCCATGTCCGGCCGGCCGCCACCCTTGCCGCCGACTTGCGATGCGACATGGTTGGCGATCTCGCCGGCCTTGACCTTGCCGGTCAGATCCTTGGAGACGCGGGCGATGATGCTGACCTTGCCGTCGTACGCGCTGGCCAGCACCGCAATGCCGGAGCCGATGCGATCCATCAGCTTGTCGCTCATCTCGCGCAGCGTGCCGCCATCGACGCCGTCGACGTTGGACACGACGACCTTGACGTCCTTGATCGTCAGCATGCCCAGGCCGACCAGCTGGTCAAGCTGGCCGAACGCCATCTGGCTCTTGAGCTGCTGCGCTTCCTTCTGCGCGGCCTTCAGTTCGGCCTGCAGCTTCTCGAGCTTGTTGACCAGTTCGCCCGGCTGCGCGCCGGCCACGCCGGTGGCGGCCTTCAGTTCGGATTCAAGCGCCTGCACCGTGGCCAGTGCGCCTTCGCCGGTGACGGCTTCGACGCGGCGGATGCCGGCGGCGACGCCCGATTCGGCGACGATCTTGAAGAAGCCGATGTCACCGGTGCGATGGACGTGGGTACCGCCGCACAGTTCGGTCGAAAATTCGCCCATCTTCAGCACGCGCACTTCGTCGCCGTACTTCTCGCCGAACAGCGCCATGGCGCCGGCCTTGATCGCGTCGTCGTAGCTCATCAGGCCGACGTCGACCGCATGGTTGGCCATCACGACGTGGTTGACCAGCGCTTCGATCTTGGCGATTTCCTCGGCGGTCAGCGCCTTCGGGTGGCTGAAGTCGAAGCGGGTGCGCTCGAACGTGACCAGCGAACCCTTCTGTTCGACATGGGGGCCGAGCACATCGCGCAGCGCGGCGTGCAGCAGGTGGGTGGCGCTGTGGTTGCGCTGGGTCGCGTGGCGCTTGTGCAGGTCGATGGTGGCGGTGACGCTGTCGCCGACCTTGAGGCTGCCGCGCGCGAGCTTGCCCTGATGGCCGAACACGTCGGCCTTGACCTTCTGGGTGTCGGTCACGTCGAACAGCGCATTCAGGCCGCCAGCGACCGAGATCTCGCCTACGTCGCCGGCCTGACCGCCCGATTCGGCGTAGAACGGCGTGTTGTCGAGCACGACGACGCCGTCATCGCCGGCGTCGAGCTGCTGGACCTGCTCGCTGCCCTTGTAGAGTGCGATCACCGTCGCTTCGGTGCTGACTTCGGTGTAGCCGTGGAAGGTCGACGCGTTGCCGTCGTAGGCGAGGCCGGCGGTCATCTTGAAGCTGCCGGCGGCGCGGCCGCGCTCCTGTTCTTCCTTCAGTTCACGCTCGTAGCCGGCCATGTCGAGTTCGAGATTGCGTTCGCGGCAGATGTCGGCGGTCAGGTCGATCGGGAAGCCGTAGGTGCTGTGCAGCGTGAACGCGGTCTTGCCGTCGAGCACGGTCTTGCCGCCTTCGAGCGACTTTTCCAGCAGCGCCATGCCGATATCGAGCGTGCGGGCGAACTGTTCTTCCTCGGCACGCAGTGCGTCCTCGACCTTCGCCTGGCCTTCGCGCAATTGCGGGTAGGCGTCACCCATCACGCGGGCGAGGTCGTCGACCAGCTTGTGGAAGAACACGTTCTTCTGGCCGAGCTTGTAACCGTGGCGCACGGCGCGACGGACGATGCGGCGCAGCACGTAGCCGCGGCCTTCGTTGCTCGGCAGCACGCCGTCGGCCACGAGGAAGGCGCAGGCGCGGATGTGGTCTGCAATGACCTTCAGCGACGGTACGTCCTGGCTGTAGGCAACGCCGGTTTCGCGTGCAGCAGCGCGGACGAGGTCGGCGAGGATGTCGGTCTCGTAGTTGGACTTCACGCCCTGAAGCACCGTCGACAGGCGCTCGAGGCCCATGCCGGTGTCGACCGAAGGCTTCGGCAGCGGGTGCAGCGTGCCGGTTTCGTCACGGTTGAACTGCATGAAGACGTTGTTCCAGATCTCCATGTAGCGGTCGCCGTCTTCGTCCGGCGATCCCGGCGGGCCGCCGGCGACCGACGGGCCGTGGTCGTAGAAGATCTCGGTACACGGGCCGCAGGGGCCGGTGTCGCCCATGGTCCAGAAGTTGTCCGACGCGTACGGCGCGCCCTTGTTGTCGCCGATGCGGACGATCTTCTCGGCCGGTACGCCGACGGTCTTGTTCCAGATGTCGAAGGCTTCGTCGTCGCTAGCGTAGACGGTGACCATCAGCTTGTCTTTCGGCAGATTCAGCCATTGCGGGCTGGTCAGGAATTCCCAGGCAAAGGTGATCGCGTCGTGCTTGAAGTAGTCGCCGAAGCTGAAGTTGCCCAGCATTTCGAAAAAGGTATGGTGGCGCGCGGTGTAGCCGACGTTTTCGAGGTCGTTGTGCTTGCCGCCGGCACGCAGGCATTTCTGGCTGGTCGTGGCGCGGGTATAGGCGCGCTTGTCGAAGCCGAGGAAGCAGTCCTTGAACTGCACCATGCCCGCCACGGTGAACATGATGGTCGGGTCGTTGTTCGGGACCAGCGGGCTGGAGGCGACGACCTGGTGGTGCTTGCTGGCGAAGAAGTCGAGGAACTTCTGGCGAATCTCGGCGGTTTTCATGGGCGCTGGGCTCGGAAAGGCGTGCAAATTGCAAACCTTGGATTCTAAAGGAAAGCCCGCCGGGGAGGATAGCGGCGGGCTTGCGGCGCGGCTTGCGTGTCGCCGTTGCGGTTCCGGATGCGGTGTCGTTCAGGGGCAGATCGTGAGGCAGTCGCCCTGAAACGGCAAAGGACGTCGGTCCGGGATCAGGCGAACCCGACCCCGGCGGAAGCAACGATGCGAGGGGCTAACGGCGGGAAAAGCGACGATTGATTGCCCAGCCGATCAGGCCGAACAGTGCCATCGACCAGGCGAGCGGTCTGGCCGTGCCGTCGTGGATCATCCCCATGGCGAAGGTCGCCAGTGTGGCCAGTCCGTACTGCAGTGTACCGAGCAGCGACGATGCGCTGCCGGCGCGTTCCGGATGGTTGGCCAGCGACGCCGCCGCGGCGTTCGGGTTGACGAAGCCGAGGCTCGTCATGAAGCAGAAGATGCCGGCCAGCAGCAGCGGCATGGTCGCAACGCCGGCGACGCCGGCAACGGCCAGCAGCACCGAAGCGGCAAGCACGGCCACCAGTCCGGCGCGCAGCAAGGTGTAGATGCTGTTGCGCTTGAGCAGCGCGGCATTGATCTGCGATGCGGCAATCAGGCCGACCGAGTTGGCGCAGAACACCCAGCCATAAGCGCTCGGGCTGAGGTGGAACAGCTCGATCAGCACGAAGGGCGAGCCGGCGAGGTAGGCATACAGCCCGGCCTGGGCAAAACCGCCGGCGATGGCATTGGTGCTGAAGTCGCGGTCGCGCAGGATCTCGACGTAACCGCGGAATACGCTGAACGGATTGAGCGACGTGCCCGGATCGGGCTGCCGCGTTTCCTTGAGCGTGGCGATCACGGCGGTCAGGCAGGCAAGGCCGAAGGCGACGTTGAGGCCGAAGATCACCCGCCAGCTCGACACCTGCAGGATGTAGCCGCCCAGCAGCGGTGCAAGGATCGGCGAGACGCCCATGATCAGCATCAGCATCGAGAACGACCGCGCGGCTTCGCGCGGATCGCAACGGTCACGGACGATGGCGCGCGCAAGCACGATGCCCGAACACGCGCCGAAGGCCTGGATGAAACGCCAGACCATCAGCGCTTCGATACTTTGCGCCAGCATGCAGCCGATCGAGGCAAGCGAATACAGGACCAGACCGGCGACCAGCGGTTTCTTGCGGCCGAAGCGGTCGCTGGCCGGGCCGTAGACCAACTGGCCGCAGAGCAGGCCGACGAAAAAGGTCGTCAGCGTCAGCTGCACCGCGCCGCTGCCGGCGTTGAGGCTGTGCTGGATGGCCGGGAATGCTGGCAGGTACATGTCGATCGACACCGAGCCGATCGCGGTCAGGGTGCCGAGCAGCAGCATCCAGCCGGGGATGTGGAAACGCGGAGTGGAAGTCATGCCGATATGCTGCCAGCAAACGGGAATTGTTACCTCGAAAATAATCCCGAAAGAAATCAAATGGCCAAGCCGGGCACGGTGCTGGCCGAGCTGGTGATGACGCCGGACAGGCCGGCTTGGCACCAACGGTTACGCGGGCGGTTGTGGTAAGTGCTCTGGGGAAGCTACCGCCCGCGTGTTGCTTCGGTTGAAGCTCAGTAGCCGACGGTAAAGCGTGCGCGGCTGTGCTTCGGTGTTTCCAGTTCGTCGATCATCGCCACGGCGTAGTCTTCGACCGAAATCACGCTGTTGCCGTCGGCGTCGACGATCAGCTGGTCACCGCCGAGACGGAAGCGGCCGGTGCGTTCGCCCGGTTGCAACATCGCCGACGGGCTCAGCAGGGTCCAGTCGAGCGCGGCTTCGGCACGCAGCAGGTTCAGCGCTTCGCGGGCGCCAAGCGCCGATGCTTTCCACTGATCGGGGAACTCGGGCGTGTCGACGAGCTGCACGCCCGGCGCGACTTCGAGACTGCCGGCGCCGCCGACGACCAGCAGGCGGGCGACATTGGCGGCCTTGGTCGCGGCGACGATGGACTTGAAGCCGTCGACGAAGTAGCCGAGCACGTCGTTCTGGGCATGACCGCTGAAGGCGCTGATCACGGCGTCGTGGCCCTTGAGCTGCGCTGCCAGCGCGTCGGTGTCCTGAACCTTGACGGCAACGCCGGTCAGATTGGCGTGTGCCTGCAGCTTCTCGGGGTGCTGGACCAGCGCGGTGACGCGGTGGCCGCGGGCGAGGGCTTCGGCGAGCAGTTTGGAACCGACGTAGCCGGTAGCACCGATGAGGGCGATGTTCATGGAAAGCTCCTTGGGATCAGGCGTGGTTGGCAACGAACTCGACCAGCGCGGCCGGGTTCTGGAAAAGCAGGCTATTGGGCACGATGACGACGTCGTCGCCACGGCGCAGCAGTAGGACCGGAACGCCGCGCAGGTTCAGCTGGCGCATCAGCATCCGGGCTTGGGCAACGTCGTGGTGCAGCGCTTCGGACCAGCCGGCGGCAAAGTCCGCCTGCAGCGCGGTGGCATCGAGCCCGAAGTCGGCTGCGAGGGTTGCAAGCTGCGGCGCATCGACCAGCACGCCGTCGACGTAGCGCAGCGCCTGCACCCGTTGTAGAACGTCCAGCGCCCGTTCGGGGTGCTGGCTGGCAATCAGGTGCCATGCCAGCGTGGCCGAGGTCGAGTCGAGCACGATCCGGTCTCCGCCGAGCACCTGCTCGCGGTAGGTCTCGCTGAAGGCGACGCCGGTGCGTTCGCGAATCTGCAGGTCGCTCTGCCAGAAGTAGGCCTCGGCGGCGGGCACGTCGGCAGCGCCGGCAAACAGGCCGGTCGGCAGCAGGCGCCAGGGCAGGGGGCTGGCATCGCGCAAGGCGGCGAGTGCGGGATGGGCGCCGTAGCACCAGCCGCAGCTGGGGTCGAACAGCAGGATCAGTTCGGTGGACATGCTGGCATCCGTTCAATCGATGGGGTGATGATGCGCTTCGGAATTGAATGGATAAATCGCCCGGTTGATAATTGATTGTTATCGATATGGAAACAATGGCGATGGTCCACGACCTGAACCGGCTGGCAGTGTTTGCTGCCGTCGCCGAAACCGGCAGTTTCACCGCTGCCGCCGAGCGCATCGGCAAGCCGAAGTCGCAGCTCAGTGTGCAGATCAGCCGTCTCGAAGCCGAGCTGGGTGTGCGGCTGTTCACGCGGACGACGCGCAAGGTCAGCCTGACCGAAGCCGGCAGCGCCCTGTTCGACGATTGCGCGCCGCTGCTGTGCGAGATGGCGGCGGCGCTTGAACGGCTCGACGTCGACCGGCGCGAACCGCGCGGCCTGCTGCGGCTGACAGTGTCGGCCGAGTACGCGGCGACCGTGCTGGCACCGCTGATCGTCAGCTTCATCGAACGCTATCCGAAGATGGAAATCGACGTGGTCACCGCCAGCGAGCAGGTCGATCTGGTCGATGCGCGGCTGGATCTGGCGATCCGAATGGGCTGGCTGAAGGATTCGAGCCTGCGGGCGGTGCCGCTCGGGGATTTCGGCCAGTGGGTTGTCGCGGCGCCGGATTATCTGCGGCGCCACGGCACGCCGCAGACGCCGGCCGAACTGGCGGCGCATCGCTGGGTGGCGCTGACGCTGCTGCGATCACCGCTGCAATGGACGTTTGCCACGCCGGCCGGCGGGGACGAGGCGGTCAGGGTGAAGGCAGCGCTGAAGGTCAACTCGACCGCCGGGCTGCAGGGGCTGGTGACTGCCGGGGCCGGGTTGTCGACACTGCCGGATTTCATGGTGGCCGAACAGGTCAGGATCGGCCAGCTGACGCGGGTGCTCGGTGGCTACGCCTTACCGAGGGCCGGCATCTACGCGGTCTATCCGGATGGCCGGCATGTGCCGGCCAAGGTCAGGGCATTCATCGACCACGTGCGCGACGCGCTGGTGGCCGTGCCTTAACAGCTGTCGTCGTCCTCGCCGCCGATGACCCGGTAGACGACGTCGAGCGAGAAGCCGCGGCCGGCGAGAAAGCGTGCCTGTTTTGCGCGTTCTTTCGCATCCTGCGGCGGTGCACCGAATTTTTTCTGCCACTGCGCACGGGCCTGCGCGAATTCGTCGTCGGCGACGCCTTCGAGCGCGGTATCGATCAGCGCATCGTCGACGCCCTTCTGCCGCAGCTCGGCGCGCAGTCGCTGCGGGCCGTAGCGCTGCGAGCGGAAGTGCGCCCATTGCTCGGCAAAGCGTTCGTCCGACAGCCAGCCTCGGGCAACGAGGTCGTCAAGGATGGCGTCGAGCGCAGCCTCGTCGCCGTCGGCGTGCGGCAACAGCTTCTGGCGCAGTTCGAGGCGTGCGTACTCACGCCGGGCGAGGTGGGCGAGGGCGCGGTTGCGTAGCGTCGGTGTGGTCGGGGCCATAAGGGCTCGCAATGAAAAACGGCCGGTAAACCGGCCGTCTGTTTGGCGATGGTGGCTTATTCGGCCAGTGCTTCGGCGTCGTCGTCGATGGCAGCAGCACCGGTATCCAGCGGCAGCACCGGGCCGATCTTTTCGCGCACCTTGGCGACGATCTCGGCGGCCACTTCCGGATTGTCCTTCAGGTACTGGCGCGAATTCTCCATGCCCTGGCCGATCTTGTTGCCGTTGTAGCTGTACCAGGCGCCCGACTTCTCGACGATCTTCTGCGCCACGCCCTGTTCGATAATCTCGCCTTCGCGCGAGATGCCTTCGCCGTAAAGGATGTCGAAGGTGACGATGCGGAACGGCGGGGCGACCTTGTTCTTGGCGATTTTGACCTTGGTCTGGTTGCCGATGATCTCGTCGCCCTTCTTGACCGCGCCGATGCGGCGGATGTCGAGACGGACCGAGGCGTAGAACTTGAGCGCGTTGCCGCCGGTGGTGGTTTCCGGGCTCTGTCCCGGCATCATCACGCCGATCTTCATCCGCAGCTGGTTGATGAAGATCACCAGCGTGTTGGTGCGCTTGATGTTGCCGGTCAGCTTGCGCAGCGCCTGGCTCATCAGTCGCGCCTGCAGGCCGACGTGCACGTCGCCCATTTCACCTTCGATTTCGGCCTTCGGCACCAGTGCGGCGACCGAGTCGACGACGATGATGTCGACACCGCCCGAGCGGACCAGCATATCGGCGATTTCCAGCGCCTGCTCGCCGGTGTCCGGCTGCGAAATCAGCATTTCCGGCACGTTGACGCCAAGGCGCGCAGCGTAGATCGGGTCGAGTGCGTTTTCGGCATCGATGTAGGCCGCGGTACCGCCGAGCTTCTGAATTTCGGCGACGACGTGCAGACACAGCGTCGTCTTGCCCGACGATTCCGGCCCGAAGATTTCAACGATACGACCACGCGGCAGGCCACCCACGCCGAGGGCGAGGTCAAGGCCGAGCGAACCGGTCGACACGACCTGCAGGTCGTTCTCGATCTGGTTTTCGCCCATCTTCATGATGGAGCCCTTGCCGAACTGTCGTTCGATCTGCGCCAGTGCCGCGGCGAGCGCCTTGCTCTTGTTGTCGTCCATGTCCGTCAGTCCGGGGTGTCGTTTGTCTTGGTGCCGATTGTAGAACAATTGTTCTACGAATAAAAGATCATCGATCGGGATTGTTACCGGGCAACAGCAGGGGAAAGGCGGTGATTTGCAAGTGCGACAGATTTACCCAGATCAAAGCAGGTCCAACTCGGTGGGCGGTGGCAATTTGCACGCGGCATAATGCCGTCTCTTGCGGGAGGGAAGCTGGATGCGGGTGATCGTGCTGGGGGCTGGGGTGGTTGGTGTGACGTCGGCGTGGTTTTTGGCGCAGGCCGGGCACGAGGTGACGGTGATCGACCGCGAGCCGGAAGCCGGGCTGGAAACCAGCTATGCCAACGGCGGACAGATTTCGGTCTGTCATGCCGAACCGTGGGCCAACCCGAAGGCGCCGTGGAAAACCCTGCAGTGGCTGGGCGAGGAAGACGCGCCGCTGCTGTTCCGGCTGAAAATGGACCCGGCGCAATGGCGCTGGGGACTGCGTTTCCTGCAGGAGTGCACGCCGGCCCGCGCGCGCAGCAATCTGCAGAATCTGGTCCGGCTCGGGTTGTACAGCCGCGCACAGCTGCAGCAGGTTCGCGCCGATACCGGGTTGCACTACGACGAACTGTCGCGCGGCATCCTGCATTACTACACCGACGAGGCCGATTTCGCGTCGGCGATTCCGGCGGCGGCGGCGATGCGCGAGATCGGCCTCGACCGTGAAGTGAAGAATGCCGCCGAGTGCCTTGCGATCGAACCGGCGCTGGCGCACAGCCGGCTTCCCATCGTCGGCGGCACTTATACATCGACCGACGAATCGGGCGATGCACGCAAGTTCACGCAGGAGCTGGCCCAGCTGGCCGCCGCGCGCGGCGTGGTGTTCCGCTACCAGACGCGGATCACCCGCCTGCGGCAGGCCGGTGGCAGGATCGACGGAGTCGACGTCGAGTTCGATGACGACGGCGAGACGGTGACCGAAACCTTGCACGCCGATGCGTATCTGGTCTGTCTCGGCAGCTACAGTCCCTTGCTGATGAAACAGGTCGGCATCACGCTCGACATCTATCCGGCCAAGGGCTACTCGGCGACGATTCCGGTGGGTGACGCCGATCTGGCGCCGACGGTGAGCCTGACCGACGACGGCTACAAGCTGGTGTTCTCGCGCCTTGGCGACCGCTTGCGGGTGGCGGGCACCGCTGAATTCAACGGCTACGACCTCGAACTGAACGAGGTGCGCTGCAAGGCGCTGATCCAGCGCACGAGCGAAATCTTCCCTGACATCGCCGGTTACGACGATGCCGAATTCTGGTGCGGGCTGCGGCCGGCGACGCCGGGCAATCTGCCCTATATCGGCCAGAGCCCGATCGCGAATCTCTATCTGAACACCGGCCACGGTACGCTGGGCTGGACCGAATCCTGCGGGTCGGCCCATGCGATCGCCGAACTGATGTCGGGGCGCCGGCCCGACGTGGATTTCCCTTTTCTTGAAGGCGCGCGCTGATGCAGGCGTCCGCGTGCCTTGCATGCAACCGTCGCGGGTGAGCGAATGATGCGGATCTGGCTGTGTCTTGCCTTGCTACTGGTCGGCCCGGCGCGTGCGGATACCCGCGGCATGCCGGTGACGGCGAGCGTGCCGGGCAGCTGCAAGTTCAGCAATGCCGACGACGTGGTGCTCGACTTCGGCACGCTGGTCCCGGGGCAGGGCGTGCGGCAGGTGTCGCAGCCGGTAGCGTTCACCTGCAGTACCGGTACGCAGTACACGGTGACGATGGATCTGGGCCGCTATCCGGATGGCCAGCAGCGCCGGATGCGCGGCGACAGCGGCGGCTACATTCCCTATGCCCTGAGCGCGGCACCCACCAGCGGCAGCGGCCAGGGCGAGCTGACGCCGATTTCGCTGGTGCTGACCGCCAGCGTCGAGGCGGCCGCCTACGTCGACAGCCCGATCGGCAGTTACAACGACAATGTGGTGCTGACCGTTTCGCCCTGATTGAGTTATGTGGGTTTTACCGTATTGTCGCGGTAATTTAATACATAATTTGAATATCCCATTTGCTTAAACTTTGGTTCATCGAGACAACCTTTTCTTTCGAGAGAAAGAGCGAGCTGATGATGAACAAAAGCTTCAACCTGGTAATGGGTACCACCTTGTTAGTGATGGCCATGGGCAGCGCGTATGCCGCTGACAAGAACGTGCAGATCAAGGCAAAGGTGGTCGGGACCTGCGATTTTGTCGATGCAAACGACGTGGTGATCGACTTCGGGACGCTGACCCCGGGAGGTGGTGACCAGACGAAATCCGCTTCGACCAGCTTCTGGTGTTCCAACGGCGTGGACTACACCGTGTCGCTCGACAACGGTCTGACCCCGGACGGTGGCGGCAAGCGGCAGATGCTGCTGTCGGGCGGAACGGCGACCGATGTGATCGGCTATACGCTGACGCCGGACAAGACCAGCGGCACCGCTACCGGCCAGAGCACGCCGATTTCGCTGACACTGGATGCCGGGGTAAAGGGCACCGACTATCAGGATGCCAAGATCGGCGATTACAATGACACGGTGATTCTGACCGTTGATCTGGCACCGTGAACCTCATAACCAAGATCAAGGCCGGCTTTGCCGGCCTTTTGTTTTTTACCGCAACCGCGAACGCTGCCGGATTCGGCGTTTCGCCGGTGCGTGTCGATTTCTCCCCGCAGGATCGGGCCAGCGCGATCACGGTCACCAACAACGGTGATGCGATCCTGCGGGTGGCCGTGTCGTTGAAGGCCTGGCAGCAGGATGCGGCCGGCAAGGACCAGTACACGCCGTCCGATGCGCTGGTGTATTTCCCGCGTCAGCTCGAACTTGCACCCAAGACCAGCAAGGTGATCCGCCTCGGTCCGAAGGGCGAGCGCGGCGCACAGGAACAGGCGTTCCGTCTCTACGTGAGCGAGCAGCCCGTGGCCGGTGCAAACCGGCAGGGGCAGGTTGCGATGCTGGTGAGCTTCGGCGTGCCGGTGTTCGTGCAGCCGCAGCAACCGGCGCCATCGGCCAAGGCGACGCCGGGTGTGGCCAAAGGCCGGCTTGATGTCAGGGTCGAGAACGACGGCAACATGACGCTGAAGATCAAGCAGGCGACGTTCTCCGACGGCACGTCGGTCGACCGCTTCGACACCTGGTACCTGTTGCCGGGCGTGTCGCACAACTACGGTTTCAAATTGCCCGAGGCGCTGTGCAAGCAGGCCAAACCGACCCTGACGCTGGTTTTCGACCAGAAAACACTGGCAGTCCCGCTGAACCTGTCGGCCGGAGACTGCAAGCCCTGATGCTGCGGCGCTGCCTCGGACTGGCTCTGGCCCTGATCACCGGTGCGGCGAGTGCCGAAGCCCTGCTCGTCGCCGTGCGCGTCAACGATGTCGATCGCGGCACCCAGCGGGCCTGGCTCGAGGCCGGCCAGCTCTGGCTGGCCAGCGACGATGTGCGCCAGCTCGGACTGAAGCTCGACGGCCAGTCGGCCGAATTCGACGGCGTGCGTTACCTGCAGCTGTCGTCGTTCAAGGACGTCCGCAGCCACTACGATCCGGATCAGCTGACGGTGTCGCTGACCGTTGCACCGGCGCAGATCGGCGAGCAGACGATCTCGCTGTACGGCCGGTCCCAGCCGGCCGAGGTCTGGCGCGGCGGCGTTTCCGGCTACCTCAACTACACCGTGTCGACGTTCCGCAACCCGGACGGCAGCGACGGTTACGGCTTTGCACCGCTGGCCAATCTGTCCGCCGGCGGCTGGAACCTGCGCAGCGACCAGAACTACCAGTCGTCCGGCCGGGAAGAGCGCTGGCAGCGCGTCACCACCACCGCGACCCATGACTGGCCGGACAGCATGGCAAGGCTGACGCTCGGCGATCTGTCGCCGGTGACCGGCACGCTCGGCAGCGCGCCGCAGCTGGCCGGGATCGGCTTTTCGCGCGTGTTTTCGATGCAGCAGGATTTCGACAGCGCACCGTCGATGTCGGCCACGGTACCGGTGACCACGCCGTCGACGGCTGAGGTCTACCTCAACGGCGAGCGAATCCGCACCGAGAGCCTCAGCCCCGGCATGTACCAGTTCCAGGACCTGCGCTACTTCGCCGGCCTGCAGAACGTACAGATCGTACTGCGCGACGAATACGGCAACCGCCAGACGATCAACGTGCCGTACTACTTCGACGACAGCCTGCTCAAGGCCGGGCTGAATGATTTCAACTACAACGTCGGCGTCTGGCGTCGGCCCGAAGGTTTCGACGATTACGGCGGCTTCGCGTATTCGCTGTACCACCGCTACGGCGTGAGCGACGCACTGACCGTCGGTGCGCGCGCCGAAGGCAATCCCGATTACGACTCGGCCGGCGGGCTGGTGACAGCGCGCCTCGGCCGTGCCGGCGTGCTGTCCGGCGCGTTCTCGTGGGCGCGTCACGATGACGGCAACGCGGGCGACGCGCAGTACCTCGCCTACCGCTTCGACGAGCGCAGCTGGAGTCTGCGCGGCTTTGCCCAGCATATCGATCCGGGTTACGTCGCTGCCGGCACCGGTTTCGCGCCGCCGCGCTGGAGCGGTGGTGCCGGTGGCAGCTGGGGGGCGCCGGCCTGGGGCAACTGGAGTCTGGACTGGTCGCGTCAGGTTGGTGGCGCCTTGCCGACGCAGAACCAGTACCGTCTCGGTTATTCGGTGGCGCCGCTGCGCTCGGTCTCGCTGTCGATGAATGTGACGCTGGCCGATACCGGTGACAACACCTCGCTCGGCGGCTACGTGAATCTGGCGTGGTTCTTCGACAGCCGGACTACGGCGTCGGTCAGCAGCCAGCGCAGCAACGACGGCAACTGGCAGAGCAATGTCGCACTCGCACGCTCGACGCCGTTCGGAGAAGGCTGGGGCTACCGGGTGAACGCGCAGCACGGCGACAGTGGCGACGAGGTCGACGGTTCGATCGACGGGCGCTTCGCGCCGGGGCAACTGTCGCTCAGCGCTTCGCGCAACGAGGGGCAGTCGACTGCATGGCGGGCGAGCTGGGCCGGTGCACTGGTCTACGCCGACGGCGCGACCGCACTGTCGCGGCAGGTGAACCAGAGTTTCGCGATCGCCGAACTGCCGCTGTCCGGTGTCGCTGTGACGCAGAACGGTCAGGTGGTCGGCCGCAGCGGCGCCGACGGCCGCGTGGTGCTGCCGGACCTGTCGAGCTACAACACCCAGCAGATCGGGCTGGTGCAGAACGACCTTCCGCTCGATTACGCGGTGCCGCAGCTGCGCCGCGACGTCCAGCCCGGCTACAACAGCGGCCGCGTGGTCCGCTTCGAGGCCACGCCGATCCGCGCGTGGGCTGGCGTACTCGTCGACGGACAGGACAAGCCGCTGTCCAGTACCGTGATCCGGCTGGCGCTGCCCGAGGGCACGCGCAAGCTGCAGACGGCGCTCGACGGCAGTTTCTACGTCGACGATCTGGCGGCCGGGGAGTACCGTTTCATCGTCACCGACGCGGAGGCACTGCGTTGCCGTGGCACGCTGGTGCTGCCTGCCGGCAACGAGGTCGTCCAGCAGCTGGCGCCGGTGCGCTGCACGGGAGAGTCGTGATGTACCGCCTGTTTTTCGCCGTGTTCCTCGTGATGATCGCCCGTCTGGCAAGCGCCGGCTGCACGATCGGTTCGGGGCAGGATCCGTCGTTCGGCCAGTACAACCCGGAGCTGACGAGCACCAGCGTGATCAATTTCTACGTGTCCATCAGCTGCGACACGTCGACCTCGTACACGCTCCAGGCCGGCCCGAGCACGAACAGCCAGAGCATCTCTTCCCGCTACATGCTTCGCGTCGGGGGGACCGAACGGCTGAACTACCAGCTGTGCGTCGGCGTCAACAACGTGAGCTGCTCGACGATTTTCGGCGACGGCAGCACCGGCCAGCCGATTTCCGGTACCGCGTCCGGCGGTGGCGCCACCAATCTGGCCTACGCGACGGCGCTGCTCTACGGCAGCCAGCAGGTGCCGCCGGGTGATTATGCCGATATCGTGCCGGTGACCTTGCTACCCTGAAGGCATTGCGCGACCGCAATGTAGTCGTTCGGTTCCGGAACTACTGCGACCGGAACCGGTAGAATCGCAATCGATTTCCAATCCACTCAATGGAGCTAAAGCATGACCAAGCTGTTCATCGAAGACTTGGCCCTCGCCGGCAAGCGCGTCCTGATCCGTGTCGACTTCAACGTCCCGGTCAAAAACGGTGTGGTCGAAAGCGACAAGCGCATCCGCGCCGCGCTGCCGACAATCCGCTACGCACTGGAGCAGGGCGCGTCGGTTGTGCTGATGAGCCACCTCGGCCGCCCGAACGGTGCGCGCGTCGAGAAGTACACACTGGCACCGGTGGCCACCCGTCTGGCCGAACTGCTCGGCAAGCCGGTGCAGTTCCTCAACGACTGTGTCGGCGCGGAAGTCGAAGCTGCCGTTGCCAAGCTGCAGGCCGGTCAGGTTGCACTGCTCGAGAACGTCCGCTTCCACATCGAGGAAGAAGGCAAGGCCAAGGATGCCGACGGCAACAGCGTCAAGGCCGATCCGGCCAAGGTCGAAGCGTTCCGCGCCTCGCTGTCCAAGCTCGGCGACGTGTTCGTCAACGATGCCTTCGGCACCGCGCACCGTGCGCACTCGTCGGTCGTCGGCGTCAACCTGCCGCGCGCGGCCGGTTACCTGCTGAAGAAGGAACTCGAATTCCTCGGTGACGCGGTCGATCGTCCGGTGCGTCCGTTCGTGGCGATCATCGGCGGCTCGAAAATCTCGGGCAAGATCGACGTGATCCAGGCACTGCTGCCCAAGGTCGACAAGCTGATCATCGGCGGCGGCATGGCGTTCACCTTCCTCAAGGCCAAGGGTCTGGAGATCGGCAATTCGCTGTGCGAAAACGACCGTGTCGAACTGGCGCGCGAGCTGATGGCGCAAGCCGGCGACAAGCTCGAACTGCCGTCCGACACCATGGTTACCAAGCATCTGGACTTCGATGCCCGTACGCTTGACGGCCTGGTCCAGGTCGATTCGACCGCGATCCCGGCCGATCAGGAAGGCGTCGACGTCGGCGAGGCTTCGCGCAAGCGCTTTGCCGAAATCATCAAGTCGGCCAAGACCGTGCTGTGGAACGGCCCGATGGGCGTGTTCGAAATCGACGCCAGCGCGCAGGGCACTTTCGCCGTTGCACATGCACTGGCCGAAGCAACCGCCGCCGGTGCGATCACCGTCGTCGGCGGTGGCGACTCGGTGGCCGCGGTCGAGAAAGCCGGTCTGGAAGACAAGGTCTCGCACGTGTCCACCGGTGGCGGCGCCTCGCTCGAGTTCCTCGAAGGCAAGGCACTGCCGGGCGTCGTGGCACTGAGCGACAAGTAAGCACTCGTCGCTTCGCCCCGGAAAACCGCAGCTTCGGCTGCGGTTTTTTTTTCGCGCGGCGGGGGAGGCCGGGAAGCTTGGTAACCGCTTGTAAGCAATTTGATAAATGATAATTGAATTCATTTAAAATTCGCGGCTTTCCGGTTCCGGGCAGACACGATGAACGACAAGGGCATGCCGTCGCGCTGGCGGCGCTGGCACATGTGGGCCGGGGTGATCCTGGCGCTGCCGTTTCTGGCGATCTGCGTCACCGCCTTGCTGATCTCGCACAGCAAGTCGCTGGAACTGAAGAAGATCGATGCATCGAGCCACTGGCTGCCCGGCTACGCACCCGAGCGGGTCGAGGCGAAAGCGTTGCTGCAGCTGGCCGACGGCACACTGATCGTCGGCGGCAAGCACGGGCTGTGGGAAGTCCGCGCCGGCCGAGCCGAGCCGGCACTGACCGGCAAGCGGATCGAAGTATTCCAGCTCGTCAACGCGCCGCAGGGCGTGTTTGCCGCGACCAGCAGTGGCCTGTACCGGCGCGATGCGTCGGCATGGACGAAGCAGCTGACCGCTAACGTGACCACCGTTGCCGTGCTGGCCGACGGTGCCCTGATCGCCGGCGAAGCGGGCAAGCTGCAGCGCAGTACCGACGGCGAACACTGGCAGGCTGACGCAACCGTCGCCGCCGTGCTGGATTCCCTCCCCAAGGTCGATCCGCCATTGAGTCTGGCGCGGCTGCTGTTCGACATCCACACCGGCAAGGCGCTGCTCGGGCAGGACGGCAAGTGGCTGTGGATCGATGCCTGCGCGCTGGTGATGCTGATGCTGACGCTGTCGGGCAGCTGGCTGTGGATGCGCGGCCGGCAGCGGCGCGTGCGTCTGGCGGTGGCCGGCGCATGATGCTCGCGGCGATCGGCACGGCCGTGGCGGCCCTGTTCGCAATCCTGCTGTGGTGGCAGGCGTGCGGCTGGGTCGCGACGGTGCGCGACTGGCGCCGGCGCGCGGCGGCACGCCCGCTGACGCTGCACGTGCTCGAACGCGACGTCATTGCCGGTTATGTCCGTCTGCGTCTGGCCCCGGTGCGCGGGCGCCTGCCCCGGTTCGGCGCCGGCCAGCACCTGCTGGTCCACGGTGACGACGGTGCGCGCTGCTATTCGCTGGCGCGCTGGCAGCGCCGGCCGGCGCATTACTGGATTGCGATCAAACCCGAAGGCCGTGCGTCGTCGTCGATTGCGGCGACGCCGGTCGGCGCGCGCTTGCAGGCTTCGCAGCCGCGCGGCGACTTTGCCTGCCGGCCAAAGCGCAGCGACGAGGTGTTGCTGATCGCCGGCGGCATCGGCATCACGCCGCTGATGGCGATGCTCGACCGCTTGCGCGCCGCACCGCCGGCCCGGGTCACGCTGGTCCACGTGGCCCGGACGCGTGATGCGCTGCTGTGGCACGACGAACTGGTCGCACTGGCCGAGTCGGATAGCTGGTTCGATTACCGGCCCCGGCTGACCGGGCCGGATGCCGACTGGCAAAACGAGCGCGGCAGGCTGACGCCACGCGACGTGGAGGCGCTGGTCGGCCATCCGGTGAACACGTCGGTCTGGCTCTGCGCCGGTGACGGGCTCACGGGCACCGTGCAGGTCGGCCTGACGCTGGCCGGTGTCGCCGCCGGACGCATCCACCGCGAATCGTTCGGCCCGGCTGCCGGTGTGGCGCAGGGCGATGTCCGTATTGCGCTGGCCGACGGCCGCAGTGTGCGCGGAGGTGAAACGGCAACGCTGCTCGCCGCGCTGGACCCCTTGCAGCCGTTCGCTGCCGCGCAGTGCCGCGCCGGCCAGTGCGGCGGTTGCCGCAGCACGTTGCAGGCAGGCGAGGTGCGCTGGCTGACGAAGCCCGATTGCGCCGTCGCCGATGGCGAAGTGCTGGCCTGCTGTTGTGCCGCGACCAGCGACGTGGTGCTGCAGCCGCATTTTCCACGCTGACCGACGCGTGTCCGTGCCGGGTCGGGCTTTACCCGATGCCGTCGGCATGGCGAAGCGGTTAATAATCAATTCTCATTATCAATAAAACAAAACGACGATGCAGTCGAAGTGCCGGGCGATGAAACCGGTTTCGACGATCGCGAGGGAGCAAGTGAAGTGAGCAAGGGTTTCAGACTGACGTGCATGGCCATGGGTGTGGCCGGTGCGATGCAGGTGCATGCCGCCGAGACGGCCTCCGCCAGCGAGGCGACGCTGGGGACGGTGTCGGTGGTCGGCAACTGGCTTGACGATGCCAGCAGCGTCGACGTGCTCAACCATCCGGGTGCGCGGACCTATGTCAGCCAGCAGGTGCTGACCGAAAGCGCCGCCACCAACGTCCGCGAGGTGCTGCGCCGCGTGCCCGGCGTTCAGGTGCAGGAGAACAACGGTACCGGCGGCAGCGACATTTCGCTCAACGTCGGCGTGCGCGGGCTGACGTCGCGGCTGTCGCCGCGTTCGACCATCCTGCTCGACGGCGTGCCGCTGGCGGTCGCGCCGTACGGCCAGCCGCAACTGTCGATGGCGCCGCTGTCGATCGGCAACATCGAGGCGATCGACGTCGTCCGCGGCGGCGGTTCGGTGCGCTTCGGCCCGCAGAACGTCGGCGGCATCATCAACTTCGTCAGCCGCTCGGTTCCGAAGCAGTTCGGCGCCAATGTCAGTACCGAAATCCAGAGTGCCGAGCATGGCGGTGTCAAGGAGCTGGTCAGCACGGCGATCGGCGGCACCAACGACAAGGGCCTCGGCGCGGTGCTGCTGTATTCGGGCGTCAAGGGCGACGGCTATCGCGACGACAACGATCACACCAATATCGACGACGTGATGCTCAAGGCCAGCTACGCGATCACCGAGCGCGACACGCTTGCCGCCAGCCTGCATTACTACGACGCCGGTGCCGACATGCCGGGCGGCCTGTCGGTGAAGGAGTACGCGCAGAACCCGTTCCAGTCGACCCGGCCGTACGACGACTTCGCCGGCCGCCGCAAGGATGCGTCGCTGAAGTACAGCCACGTCGATGCGACGCGCAAGTTCGAGGTGCTGACCTATTACACCGACAGCTTCCGCGGCAGCCACATCGCCAACGGCGCGTACTACGACATGACCCAGCTGGTCGCGTATCCGCGCAACTACAGCACCTTCGCGATCGAGCCGCGCTTCTCGCAGCTGTTCGCTTGGGGCGAGGCCAGCCACGAGGTCGGTGTCGGCTACCGCTATCTCGAGGAGAAAATGAGCGAGAAGGCGCTGACCGACAAGGTCAAGGTTGGCGGCGTGCCCAAGGGCAACTATGTGCTGACGCAGGACCGCAACGGCGGCACGCAGGCGCAAGCGGTCTACATCGACGACACGATCAGTTACGGCCGCTGGACCGTGGTGCCGGGGCTGCGCTACGAGATCATCGACACGCAGTGGAGCGACGTGATGCTCGGCTACCACCGCGAGCAGCGTTACGAAGAGCCGCTGCCGTCGATCAACGCCAGCTACCACCTCAGCGACGTCTGGAACGTGTTCGCCAACGCCAATACCTCGTTCGGGCCGATGCAGTATTTCCAGATCGCGCAGGGCGGCAACGGCAACCAGAGCGCGAACGGTCTGACCGCTGAAAAGGCGCACACCTACGAGGTCGGCACGCGTTACGACGACGGCCGCTGGGGCGGCGAGGTCACGCTGTTCTACATCGACTTCGACAACGAGATGCAGTACGTCGGCAAGATCCCCGGCCAGCCCAACAGCAGCGACCAGTGGACCAACCTCGGCGCCACCAAGCATCAGGGCATCGAAACCGCGGTCCACTACGATCTGGCCCATGTCGACGAGGTGCTCAAGGGCCTGACCGCCTACGCGACCTACGTCTACACGCGGGCGACATCGGAGCAGGGCGATTTCGCCGGCAAGGACCTACCGTTCTACTCGCGCAATGTCGCCACGCTCGGTGCGCGCTACCAGCGTGCGCAGTGGACGTTCAATGTCGACGGCTTCGCGCAGTCGAAGCAGCACTCGCCCGGCGCCGGTCCGACCTACATCACCAGTGAAACGCCGGACGGCCGCTATGGCGACATCGCCGGCTACGCGACGTGGAACGTCCGCGGCGAATACAGCTTCGGCCCGCAGTTCTACAACATGAAGCTCGCCGCCGGGATCAAGAACCTGTTCGACCGCGAGTACTACACCCGCTCGACCGACAACAACTATGGCAAGTACGTGGGCCAGCCGCGGACCTACTTCATGCAGGCGTCGTTCGACCTGTAACAGTGGGGGACGCGCTGCGGCCGCATTCCCGGTGCCGCAGCGCCTCGACCACCAGCGCGAACGCCGGCGATGTCTGCCGGCGGCTCGGGTAGTACAGGTGGTAGCCGGTGAAGCGCGGACACCAGTCGGCCAGCACCGGGATCAGTCGGCCTTCGTCGATGTGCGGCTGCGCCATGTCCTCGGGGACGAAGGCGAGGCCGCAACCGGCCAGCGCGGCGCGCAGCCGTGGCTGCGTCGCGTTGAACGTCCACTGGCCTTCGACGCGGACGTTGAGGCGGTGGCCGTCCTTTTCGAATTCCCACGGCAGCAGGCCGCCGTAGGTCGGCAGCCGCAGGTTGATGCAGTCGTGCGCGGCCAGATCGTGCGGCGTCTGCGGTGGCGGGCGGCGGCTGAAATAGTCGGCGGTGCCGACCACCGTCATGCGCAGGTCCGGGCCGATGCGCACGGCGATCATGTCCCTGGCGACCTGATCGCCGAGCCGCACGCCGGCGTCGAAACGGTCGGCGACGATGTCGGTCAGGCCGTAGTCGACGCTGATTTCGATCCTCACGTCCGGATAGTCGCGCAGCAGCGGCGAGAGCTTGGGCCACAGCACCTGGTTGGCGGCGTGCTCGGCCGTGGTGATGCGGATCGTGCCGGCCGGTTTGTCGCGCAACTCGCTCAGCGCGGCCAGCTCGGCCTCGATGTCGTCGAAGCGCGGTGCGACGGTCGCCAGCAGCCGTTCGCCGGCCTCGGTCGGTGCGACGCTGCGTGTCGTACGCGTCAGCAGACGAATCCCCAGCCGTGCTTCCAGCCCGCGTATCGTGTGGCTCAGCGCCGATTGCGAGACGCCGAGCTGCGCGGCGGCGCGGGTGAAGCTGCCGGTGCGGGCAACACAGACGAAGGCCTGCAGGTCGTTGAGGTTGGCGCGCGACATTCATGAGTCCGGTTCATAAGCCTGTACCGATTATTGCAGCTAATCGTGGCGCGTCGCGTCCTCTATATTTCAGATCTTGAGCACGGCGCCGCCGCGCTCCGACCCTTTGGCAAACGATGTCCCGAACGATTGCCGATCTGGAGACCGACCATGAGTCATGAAGTGCTGGGCTATGCCGCCCAATCCCCCGAATCGCCGCTGGCGCCTTACCGCTTCGTCCGCCGCGAGCCGCGTACCGACGACGTGGAAATCCGGATCGAGTACTGCGGCGTCTGCCATTCCGACCTGCATACCGCGCGGAACGACTGGCAGAACAGCGTCTATCCGGTCGTGCCCGGCCACGAAATCATCGGTCGCGTCACCCGGGTCGGTGCCGGCGTGACCCGCTTCAAGCCGGGTGATCGGGTCGGCGTCGGCTGCATGGTCGACTCTTGCCGGGTGTGCAATCCGTGCCAGCGTGGGCTGGAGCAGTACTGCGTCGAGTTTCCGGCGGTCACCTACAACGGCCGCGACCGCCACGACCACAGCCCGACCTACGGCGGCTATTCCGAACAGATCGTCGTGTCGGAAGCCTTCGTGCTGCGCGTGCCGGAGGGGCTGGATCCGGCCGGTGCGGCGCCGCTGCTGTGTGCCGGCATCACCACCTGGTCGCCGCTGCGGCACTGGAAAGTCGGCGAGGGCAGCAAGGTGGCGGTGGTCGGCCTCGGCGGGCTCGGGCACATGGCGCTGAAGCTTGCCAGCGCGCTCGGTGCCGAGGTGACGCTGTTCACCCGCTCGCCGGGCAAGGAGGCCGATGCGCGCCGGCTGGGCGCCGACCACATCGTGCTGTCGACCGACGCCGCGCAGATGACCGCCGCCGCCGGGCGCTTCGACCTGATCCTCGACACCGTGCCTTACGTCCACGACCTCAACCCCTATCTGCCGACGCTGGCGATCGACGGGACGCTGGTGCTGGTCGGCTACCTCGGCGATCTGAATCCGGTGCTGAACACGGTGCCGCTGATCATGGGGCGCAAATCGGTCGCTGGTTCGCTGATCGGCGGCATTGCCGAAACGCAGGAAATGCTCGATTTCTGCGGCCGGCACGGCATTACCTCGGACATCGAGCTGATCGACATGGAGACGATCAACGACGCCTACGAGCGCATGCTCAAAAGCGACGTGAAGTACCGCTTCGTCATCGACATGGCGTCGCTCAAGGGCTGACCGTCCTACGACCACACAACGCCCTCGCTGCCGGATGCCGGCGCGAGGGCGTTGTCGTTTCCGGGCGTTGCTGCGTGGCGGTTGTGCAGGATGGTGGCCAATTGATGATCTGAATTCATAAGTACATGCGGATTGGGCTACTTAATTGCATGAAGCTGAAGGGCTACATTCTCCCCATCGGCTGCCGAGTCAGGCAGCAAGGCATTCACAGGAGATCACCATGGACATCATCCGCAACGGTTCCCGGCCTTCGGCACGCGGCCCGGCCGAGTACTTCACCGGCACGCGGCCCGGCCGAGTACTTCACCGGCACGGTGCGTGTCGATCCGCTGTTTCCGGCCAAGGCGCCGGCACGCGCATTGGGTGTCACCGTCACCTTCGAGCCGGGCGCCTGCACCGCCTGGCACACCCATCCGCTCGGACAGACGCTGATCGTGACCGCCGGACGCGGGCTGGTGCAGCGATGGGGCGGCCCGATCGAGGAAATCCGCCCCGGCGATGTGGCGTGGATTCCCGAAGGCGAAAAGCATTGGCACGGCGCAGTACCGGCGACGGCGATGTCGCACATCGCCATTCAGGAAGTGCAGGACGGCAAGACCGCCGATTTCATGGAACACGTTGGCGCCGACCAGTACTCGGCCTGAATCCGCACCCACCGCTTCACTGAAAAGGAAGGCAACGATGAACAACATCACGGTACTGATCGGCGCAGGCGCCATCGGCGTGGCCATCGCGCGCCGGGTCGGCGCGGGCAAACTCATCCTTGTGGCCGACCTGCGCGAGGACAATGCGGCAGCCGCGGCCAGCGAACTCCTCGACGCCGGATTCGAGGTCAGCACTGCGGTGGTCGATGTCGCGTCGCGGGCATCGGTGCAGGCGCTGGCGCAGGCTGCTGCCGTGCTGGGTAGCGTGACCGGCGTCATCCACGCTGCCGGTGTTTCGCCGTCGCAGGCGCCGCCCGACGTGATCCTGAAGGTCGATCTGTACGGCACGGCGCTGGTGCTCGAGGCGTTCGGCGGGATCATCGCACCGGGCGGGGCCGGCATCGTCATCTCGTCGCAGTCGGGCCACCGGCTGCCGGCGCTGACGGCCGAGCAGGATCGCGCGTTGGCGACGACACCGGTCGACGACCTGCTGGCCTTGCCGATGTTGCAGCAGGTGACCGATCCGCTGAATGCCTACCAGATTGCCAAGCGCGGCAATGCCTTGCGGGTTCGCGCCGAGGCGGTGAGGTGGGGGAAGCGTGGTGCGCGGGTCAATGCGATCAGCCCCGGCATCATCATCACGCCGCTGGCCAGGGACGAACTGAACGGCCTGCGTGGTGACGGCTACCGGCGCATGCTGGCGCTGAGTCCGGCCGGTCGCGCCGGTACGCCGGACGAGATCGCCACGATCGCCGCGCTGTTGATGGGGCCGGACGGCGCCTTCATCACCGGCAGCGATTTCCTCGTCGACGGCGGCGTCACCGCTGCTTACTGGTACGGCGAACTGGCTCCGGCGTGAGTCCGGCGCCTGATTGCAGCCTCAGCCGAACTGCAGCATTTCGCCGTTGCGATCGAAGGCGAGGAACTGGCCGACGTGGCCCTGCTTGATCATGCCGACCATCCGTTCCAGCGGCTCGCTGGCCTCGTCGCTACCCGGCGCGCGGCCGGCACGACCGCCCAGGGCGGCGACAAAGCCGATGTCCCAGCTCTGCGGGATTTGCGCCGATTCGGCCTTGAGCTGGGCGAAATCGGCGATCTCGGACGGCAGCTTGTCGACGCACATCACCGGCTCCAGCGTGCCGCCTTCGCCGCGCTCGAACCGGGCTTTTTCCTCCGCCGTTGCATCGGCGGGCAGTTCGGCACGGGTGAACACGAACAGCAGCCGTTGCGGCTCGGGCTGCTGGCTGGCGGCGGTCAGAAAGTCGGCGAAGCTGGCAATCTGCATGGGGGCATCCTTGTGATCAATGGGTGGGTGCATCGTGACACAGCGCGGGCGTTTGGGGCATAGGTCAAAGGTAGGGCATGAAAAAGCCCGGCAACAGCCGGGCTTTTGGACGGGGTGACGCTGCTCAGTCGGCCAGTGCCGGGTAGTCGGTATACCCGTGCTCGGCGCCACCGTAGAAGGTGCTCTGGTCCGGCGTGTTCAGCGGCGCGCCACGACGGAAGCGCTCGACCAGATCCGGGTTGGCGATGAAGGGCCGGCCGTAGCCGATCGCATCGGCCGTGCCACCGGCAAGGCGGGCTTCACCGGATTCGGCGCTGTAGCCGCCGCACGTGATGATCGCACCGTTGAAATGGCTGCGCAGCGCGGCGCGGAAGGCGTCCGACAGCGGCGCGCCACCGGCCCAGTCCGGTTCGGCGATGTGCAGGTAGGCAAGGCCACGCTTGGCGAACTCGGCGGCCAGATACGTCGCCATCACTTCGGATTCGGCGTCCTGGATGTCGTGGGCGACGAAGTTCGGCGACAGTCGCACGCCGACGTGGTCGGCACCGATTTCGGCGGCGACGGCGTCGATCACTTCGAGCAGCAGCCGGGCACGGTTTTCAAGGTTGCCGCCGTAGGCGTCGGTGCGCTGGTTGCTGTTGGTCGACAGGAACTGGTGCAGCAGATAGCCGTTTGCCGAATGGACTTCGACGAAATCGAAACCGGCGCGCTTGGCGCGTGCCGCGGCGGCCGCATAGGCGGCGACGATGCCCGGCAGCTCGTCGGTCTCGAGCGCGCGCGGCGTGTCGGTCTGCACATTGGCCGGCGTGCCGTCTTCCTGCACGACAAAGCTCTTGGCGCCTTCGGCGCGGATCGCCGACGGGGCGACCGGTGCCTGGCCGTTTTCCTGCAGCAGATGGTGCGAAATCCGCCCGACGTGCCACAGCTGCAGCGACAGCCTGCCGCCCTTGGCGTGTACGGCGTCGACGACGTCCTTCCAGCCGGCTTCCTGTGCATCGGTGTAGATGCCTGGTGTCCATGCGTAACCCTGACCCTGACGCGAGATCTGCGTGGCCTCGGTGACGATCAGCCCGGCGCTCGCGCGCTGGGCGTAATAGGTGGTGTTGAGCGCCGTCGGCAGATCGCCGGGCTGGGCGGCGCGCGAACGCGTCAGCGGTGCCATGACGAGGCGGTTGGCGAGCGTGGCGTGGCCGATGGTGACCGGGGTCAGCAGTTTGTCGAGCGACATGATGTCCGTCCTGTAGGGGATGAAGGTGCGGTAAGGGCGCGTGCCGGCCGGGCCGGCACGCGGTACTGCAAAACGCTTGGGTCTTCGTGATCAGTCGGCGATGCGGACGACGACCTTGCCGAAGTTTTTGCCTTCCAGAAGCCCGATCAGCGCGGCCGGCGCATTGGCCAGACCGTCGACGACGTCTTCGCGGAACTTCACCTGGCCGCTGGTCACCCACGGCGCCATGGCGTCGAAGAACTCCTGATAGCGGTGGCCGTAGTCGTGCCAGATGATGAAGCCCTGCATCCGGATGCTCTTGGTCAGCAGCGTGCCCAGCAGCAGCGACATGCGGTCCGGTCCCGGCGGCAGCGATTCGGCGTTGTAGTGCGAGATCAGTCCGCATACCGGCACGCGGGCGCCGACATTCAGGCGCGGCAGCACCGCGTCGAACACCTTGCCGCCGACGTTCTCGTAATACACGTCGATGCCGTCGGGTGTCGCGGCCGCGAGGTCGGCTTCGAAGCTCGGGCTGCGGTGGTCGATGCAGGCGTCGAAACCGAGTTCGTCGACGACATAGCGGACCTTGTCGGCACCGCCGGCGATACCGACGACACGGGCACCCTTGAGTCTGGCGACCTGGCCGACGACCGAGCCGACCGCGCCGCTGGCGGCGGCGACGACGACGGTTTCACCGGGCTTGGGGTTGCCGATGTCGAGCAGGCCCATATAGGCGGTGAAGCCGGGCATGCCGAGCACGCCCAGCGCCAGCGATGGCCGGGTCAGCGCCGGATCGAGCCTGGTCAGGCCTTCGCCGTTCGACAGCGCGTATGCCTGCCAGCCGCTGAACGACAGCACCAGATCGCCCGGTGCGAAGTCCGGGTGGTTCGATTGCTCGACGCGGCTGACGGTGCCGCCGACCATGGTTTCGCCAATCGCGACCGGTGGCGCGTATGACGGCCCGTCGTTCATCCGGCCGCGCATGTACGGATCGAGCGACAGGTAGAGCGTCTTCAGCAGGACTTCGCCTGCGCCCGGTGCCGGCAGCGTTTCGGTTTCAAGGCGGAAGTTGTCCGGCGTCGGCGCGCCCTTGGGGCGGGACGCCAGTACGATGCGGTGGTTGGTCGTCATGGGGGGGCTCCGTGGAGGATCAGAGGGCGGCTTCGAGCACGCGGCGGCTCACGGCCGGCGTGACGTCCTGCTTTTCGCCGAGGGTGGTCATGCCGTGCGCTTCGAGCTGGCTGACCACCGCATCGACTGCCTCGGTGCCGAGACCATAGTCCGACAGCGTGGTCTTGACGCCCATGGCTTCGAAGAACTCGCGGGTTTTCGCAATGGCGGCGTCGATGCGCTCGTCCTCAGAGCCGTCACGAATCCCCCAGACACGTTCGGCGTACTGGACGAGCTTGGCGCGTTTGTCGGCACGGCGGATTTGCAGCATGGCCGGCAGCACGATCGCCAGCGTTTGCGCGTGGTCGAGTTCGTACAGCGCGGTCAGTTCGTGGCCGACCAGATGCGTTGCCCAGTCCTGCGGCACGCCGGCGCCGATCAGGCCGTTCAGCGCCATCGTCGCCGCCCACATCAGGTTGGCGCGTACCTGGTAATCATGAGGTGTCGCCAGTGCCTTCGGGCCGACCTCGATCAGCGTCTGCAGCAGGCTTTCAGCAAAGCGGTCCTGCACCGGCGCGTCGGTCGGGTAGGTCAGGTACTGCTCGACGACGTGGACGAAGGCGTCGACGGCGCCATTGGCGACCTGGCGCGGCGGCAGGCTGTAGGTCTTGGTCGGGTCGAGCACGGCGAACTTCGGGAACACCTTGGCAGTGTGGAAGGGCAGCTTGGTCTTGGTCGCTTCACGGGTGACAACGGCGCCCTGATTCATTTCCGAACCGGTGGCCGGCAGTGTCAGCACCGCGCCGAGCGGCAGGGCGCTGTTCACAACCGCGCCGCCGCTGGTGAGGATGTCCCACGCGTCGCCGTCGTACTGTGCGGCAGCGGCGACGAACTTGGTGCCGTCGACGACCGAGCCACCGCCGACGGCGAGCAGGAAGTCGATCTTCTCGGCCTTGACCTGCGCCACGGCCTTCAGCAGCGTCTCGTAGCGCGGGTTCGGCTCGATGCCGGCGAACTCGAACACCGTGTGGCCCTTGAGTGCGGCGAGCACTTCGTCATAGGTGCCGTTCTTCTTGATACTGCCGCCGCCGTAGAGCACCAGCACGCGGGCGTTGGCGGGGACCAGCGTGGCCAGGTCGGCAATGCGGCCCTGACCGAAAACGATGTGGACGGGATTGTAGAAGTCGAACGATTGCATGGTGTGCTCCGTTGGATTAGACCGGTCGTCTAGTTGTCGGGTCAAAGAAACGGCACTTGTGGTGCCGTCGTTGGGTGGTTTTGTTTCGTGAACTCAATCGTTCACGTTCAGCATGGTGCGGGTGGCGGCCAGCGCGGTCTGCAATGCGCTGTCGTCGCGGCGGATTTTGGTCAACAGGCTGGCGCCGAGCCAGAGTTGATACAAAGTTGCGGCGGTATGTTCAGGATCAAGTGCCGCCGGCAGCGAACCGTCGGCGAGGCCGGCTTCGACCAGCTTCGCCAGCCGGGCGACGACGCGGTCGGTACCGCTTCTGATCGTGTCGCGGATCGGTTCGGACAGGTCCGAGACTTCGGCCGAGAGCTTGACCACGAGGCACTGCTCCTCGCAGCGGCAGGTGCCCTGCGTCGACAGCCAGCCGTGCCAGTACGCCATCAGCCGCGTTTGCGCGCTGCGGCCATCGTCGGCAAACAGCACGTCGAGCTCCTTCAGATAGTTGCTGAAGTAGTGCTCGAACAGCTCGTTGCCGAACTGCTCCTTGGATTTGAAGTAGTGGTAGAACGAGCCCTTGGGTACGCCGGCGGCGGTCAGGATCTCGGTCAGCCCGACCGCGGCAAAGCCTTTGCCGAGGATGATGGCTTCGCCGGTATCGAGAATGTGCTGCTTGGTGTCGGGTTGTTCGTGTTTCATGCTGTGCACTTTAATTCGAGTAGACCGGTCGGTCTAGTGTTGTTTGCCGTGAAACGACGAACGGTCAAAGCCCGGCATCCCATGGCGGCGTGTCGCCCCAGGCGGCGGCGAGGAAATCGACGAAGCTGCGCACCTTGGCGGACAGGAAGCGCCGGCTCGGGTAGACCGCCCACGCGGTGTAGTCGGGCAGGGCATGGTCGGCCAGCACGCGCACCAGTCGGCCGTCGCGCAGCGCATCGCCGACGAGGAAGGTCGGCTGGGCGATCAGCCCGGCGCCGGCGATCGCCGCCTCGACCAGCACGTCGCCGTTGTTTGCGCGCAGGAAGCCGTTGACCTCGACGCTGTGCGGCGGCGGGCCGGCGAACTCCCAACTGGTGCCGCGATCGGTGTAGCTGTAGCCGAGGCACTGGTGCCGGCCCAACTCATGAGGCGCCGCCGGCGTGCCGTGGCGGGCCAGATAGTCCGGCGAGGCGCAGACGACGACGCGGATCGGCGCCAGCCGCCGGGCGATCAATGTCGACGCCAGCGGCTGGCGGCTGATGCGCAGCGCCAGATCGTAGCCTTCGTCAACCAGATCGACGACGCGGTCGTTGACCGCCAGCTCGATGCCGACCTGCGGCTGCAGCGTGCGGAACCGGGGCAACAGCGGCGCAAGGTGGCGGATGGCGAAAGACACCGGGGCGTTGACGCGCAGTACGCCGCTGGCGATCTGGCTGACGGAGCTGACCGCCGCTTCGGTCTCGGCCAGCTCGGCCAGCAGCGAGACGCACTGCGCGTAATAGACCCGGCCAACCTCGGTCAGCGACATCGTCCGCGTCGTGCGCTGCAGGAGCCGCACGCCAAGATGCGCTTCCAGTTCGGCCAGCTGGCGCGATACGGCGGTGGTCGACTGTTCGAGCCGCTCGGCGGCGCGCACGAAGCTGCCGGCGTCGACGACGGCGGTGAACACCTGCATGGCGGCAAAGCGGTCGATGATGGCGCTCCGATTGACTAGGGAAGAATGATTGTTGCGAATTTCGGGATGATCAATCACATGATCGCATATTTATCCTGATCCGGCGCCGGCCTAAAGTGGCACCACTGCAACGGCACATGCCGAACCGCCTGCAACAGACAGGCCGCCACTCAAGCCACTATCCCGAACGGAGACCCATGATGATCGACCAACGTACCGCCCCCTATGCCGCATTGCTGCTGCGCCTCGCACTCGGCGTGATGTTCCTTGCCCACGGCTTTACCAAGCTGCTGGTGTTCACCCTGCCGGGCACCGCGCAGTTCTTTGCCTCGGTCGGCTTTCCCGGCTGGCTGGCGTATCCGACGACGTTTGCCGAAATCGGCGGCGGCGCACTGCTGATCCTCGGCGTGATGCCGCGCCTCGTTGCCGTGCCGCTGACCCTGCTGCTGGCCGGCGCGTCGACGGTCCACTTCGGCAACGGCTGGTCGTTCAGCAATCCGAACGGCGGCTGGGAATACCCGGTGTTCCTGACCGTGGCTGCGGCGGTGCTGGCACTGCTCGGCGACGGCAAGCTGGCCCTCGTGAAGAGCCCGGCTGCCAAGTAAATCCACAATCCCGAACCCGGATGGCCGATGGCCGTCCGGCGTCGCGCCAGGAGAATGATGATGACCCGACTGCCTACCTTCTATGTTTCCCACGGTTCGCCGATGCTGGCGCTCGACCCCGGCCACACCGGTGAGGCCTGGACCCGGATCGCAGCTGGCTTGCTGCGCCCGCGTGCCATCGTCATGGTCTCGGCGCACCACAACGCGACGATCACCACGATCGGTTCGGCAGCTGCGCACGATACGATCCACGATTTCTACGGCTTCCCGGCCGCGCTGTACCAGCAACGTTACGACACGCAGGGTGACCCGGCGCTGGCACAGCAACTGGCGCAAGGACTGGAAGCGGCCGGCTGGCCGGTCCAACTCGACCCGCAGCGCGGACTCGACCACGGTGGCTGGGTGCCGCTGAAATCGTTCTACCCGGCTGCCGATATTCCTGTCGTGCCGCTGTCGATCAACGCCCGGCAAAGCCCGGCCTGGCACTACCGGCTGGGGCAGCTGCTGGCAGCGCTGTTGCCGGACGACGTGCTGCTGATCGCCTCGGGCAGCCTGACGCACAACCTGTACGAGTTTGAACCGGGCTTCGACGGTGCGCCAGCGCTGCCGTATGTCACTGCATTCCAGGACTGGATGCACGACAGGCTGCAGGCCGCCGATCTGGATGCGCTGCTCGATTACCGGCATCAGGCACCCGCCGCGGAGCGCGCTCATCCGAGCGAGGAACATTTGTTGCCGCTGTACGTGGCGCTGGGCGCTGCCGGCGGGCAGACGCAGGCGCTGCGCCATTACGACGGCGTGACCGAACGCATTCTGGCGATGGACGTTTACGGTTTCACTCGCTGAAAGTTTTTACCGATATTTGTTGGGTGGAATGACCCGGATAAAAGCCGGCGCAGCAATGCGCCGGCTTTTTCATTTTGACCCGAATCCCGATTCGGTCCGCAGGTTGTCATGCCAATTGCATGGCTGCTCAACAGGCCTGCCCCGGGGAAATCCCGGCCTAATTGCCGGAACGACCCGGTTTTCAGCAATTGGCTGCTTGTTTTTCGTGTATCCGGTTCGATGAAATAATGCGCATGAATTTTAAAATAACTAATTGATTTTTATGAATAAAAAATCATAATTTCCAGCCTGAAATCCAGGCGAAGCGTGTCGTTATCAGGCCGAATTGCACAAAAAAACCGTACTGGCACCACCCGTTCGGGTGGAGAGCGCAAATGACGTTGTCACGCCTTGATTTAAGTCAATGTTTTCCCAGATCGGCGTTGTTGGGTGATGTCGCCTTCACTATCCTCCGGCCAATGACATGGCGATGTAATTAATACAAAAAAAGCAATCGTCATTTTTATCGAATGTCATTTTTCCTTACAAATACAGGGTGTGGAGACAAGCATGGAATCTGGAGCCAAGCGGGCATTGCGATGGCCGGCCCGAACGGGAGTGCCGTCATGAAAATCACAACCAAACTGGTGTTGCTGAATACCGTCGGTATCGCGACGTTCGCATTGCTGCTGGGCACCATCTTCGTGAATGTGGCGGCGGTGAAGGCGGACGCCTACGACATCACCGAAAACATCGTGCCGACCCTCGCCACCGTGCCGGACATCAACCAGAACTTTGCCGAGGCACGCCGTCAGGCCTTGTTGTGGGCGTCGGTAGGGCCGGCCGATGAAAATGCGGTCAAGGAGTCTTTCCTCGCCGCGCGGACCAAGCTGGACAAGTCGCTGCAAGCCTATGACAAGGCCATCGAACTCGATTCGCCGGAGATCAAGGATCAGGACCGGCAGTTGTTCAACGTCGTGATGGAGACCACCAAGCAGTGGAGCGCGCTCGGTGATCGATTGATGACCATCGAGGGCAATGAGGCGCAGGTCGAGTTCGTGCGCAAGGTCACCTCGCCGGCGGCCGACAAGGTGTTCGTGGCCGTGAGTGATCTGGTCAAGTTCAACGTCGATCTGGGCAAGCGGCGCAGTGTCGAAGTCGGCGCCGACCTGCGCACCCTGTATGTTGCCGTGACCACGATCGGGGCCGTCGGCTGTATCGCCTTGCTGGTGATCGGTTTCGTGATTTCCCGCAGCATTTCGCAATCGCTGAACCGCCTGCAGCGCGAAACGGCCGACATCGGCAGCACGCTCGACTTCTCGCGGCGCTTTGCCGCCGGATCGCGCGACGAGATCGGTGCGACCGCCGTTGCGCTCAACAAGCTGTTGACGATCGTCCAGCAAAGCCTGGGCACCATCGCCGATGTCAGTCGCAACGTCGGCATGCGTGCCTCGGAACTGGCGACCAATACGCAGGAGCTGTCGGCCGCCAACAATATGGTCAGCAGCTCGTCGTCGGCGATGGCCGCGGCGGTCGAAGAGGTGACGGTCAGCATTGCGCACGTCGCCGAGCGCTCGCAGGAAACACGTGTGCTCGCGCAGCAGGCCGGTGATCTGGCCGCAACCGGCGGCATGGCGATCACCGAGGCGATCGACAAGGTCGACCGGATTGCCGAACGCGCCAACATGACCGCGCAGCAGGTCGAGGCGCTGTCGCAGAAGGCCGAAAACATCAGTACGGTGGTGACGGCCATCAAGGAAATCGCCGAACAGACCAATCTGCTGGCACTGAACGCCGCAATCGAGGCAGCACGGGCAGGCGAGGTCGGGCGCGGCTTTGCCGTGGTCGCAGACGAGGTGCGCAAGCTGGCCGAACGCACCGGCACGTCGACCCAGGAAATCGCCCGGACCATCGAGCAGATGCAGGGCGAGGCGCAGCACACGGTGACGGCAATCCGGCTTACCGTGGAAGAGGTTGCCGCCGGTGTGAGCCACGTGACTTCGGCAGGCGAAGTCGTGGCGCAGATCAAGGGCAGCGCCCAAGCGGTGCTGGCCAGCGTCAACGACATCTCGGATGCGATGCGCGAGCAGAGCATGGCCAGCAACAGCATGGCGCAGGAAATCGAAAAGGTCGCACAGATGACCGAACAGACCAGCGCCAACGCGCAGGGCACCGCCGAAGTCGGTGGCCAGCTACACGACTACAGCCAGGAACTGCTTGGCGTCGTGGCGCGTTACAAGGTCTGACCCCCCGACCCGGCCTTTTGGCCGGGGTATGACTGGAGATCACCGACATGCTGGCCGTCAACCCGCCGCCGGCGCGAACCGTCCTTGTGCCGCGGCCTGTGCTGCAGGCGAGTCTGCTTGCGCAGCTGCAATCGTGCCGCGTTCTTGTGCTGCATGCGCCCGCCGGTTTCGGCAAGACCGGCGCACTGCTGCAATTGTTCAGTTCGCTTGCGCCGGGCTCGGCCCTTTGGCTGGCGCTCGAGCCGACGGACCATCTTCCGCAGCAGGCGGCGCAATCGTTGCTGGTGCAGGCGGGCGAGCGCACGACCACGGTGTTCATCGATGCGCTGGAACGCGTGCCGGCGGCCTGCGAAGGACGCTGGTTGCAGACCGTACTCGATGTGCTGCCGCCCGCGCTGACACTGGTGATCGCGACCCGTCGCTTTGCACCGCACGGACTCGAGCCGCTTCGCATCAGCGGCGGACTCGTCGAGTTCGGAACGCCGGCTTTGCGGATGCGTGGTGACGAACTTGCTGCCTTGTGCCGGGGCGCGGCGGCTGCCCGCCATGCCGATGCCGCAATCTGGGAGCGGGCGACGGCGGGCTGGCCGGCGATTGTCGGCCTGCTGCGTTTGAGCCTGAACGAGCCGGACGCCGAGCCGGATTCGGTGCTGAAGTCGGTCGCCTACCGCGAGCGCGTTGCGCGCTATCTGGACGACGAGGTACTTGCGACCGCCAGTGCGGACGACCGTGCTTTGCTCGCCGGCATCGCGCCACTTGGCGAAGTCCCGGCGGTGCTGTGCGATCGGCTGTTCGAGCGAAGCGATTGCGCCCGGCGGCTGACGGCGCTGGTACGGCAGGGGCTACCGGTCGAGGCGATCGGGGAAGGGGGTTATCGGGTCCATCCGGTGCTGGCCGCGCATGCCGCCAGCCTTGCCGAAGCACCGTCGCCACAGGCGTTGGCGCAACTGCGCCTGCAGGCCGCCGACTGGTTCATCGAGCACGGACAGACCGAAACTGCCGTCGAGCATCTGCTTGCGGCCGGTGCCTGGGAGGCGGCCATGCAGTGGCTGCCCGTACTGACGCAGAACCTGCTGTTCCGCGCGCAGTTCCGGCAGGTGAGCGACTGGTGCCGCACCTTGCCGCCGGCCTACCTGCACGGCAATACCGCCCTGAGTGTCAGTTATGTCTGGAGTCTGTTTTTTGCCGGTGATGTGCAACAGGCGCTGAACGCCCTGAGAGAAATGAAAACGAATATGCGTGGCATGTGTGATCCGCTCGTCGAGCAAACCATCAATCTGCAGGAACTGATCCTGACCGAATTCCCGCAGCATGACTATGCGGTCATCCTGCGTGGTGTCGAAGCGCTGATGCCGATGCTGGAAAGCGTCGGCGACATGAATCGCGGTCGCATCTACAACATGCTGGCGATGATCCAGATCAGCCACGGCGAGCTGGCCGAGGCGGGGGCCGCGCTGATGCAGGCCAAGCGCATCCATCGCGAGGTCGGCAACCTGCAGGGCCTGTTCACCTCATACTTCCTCGAAGCCGCGATCCTGGCGACCGGAGGGGACCTGAAGCATGCGCTGGAGGTACTGGAAAACGCCGACGGCATGCTCCGTTCGCGCGATGCCCGGGCGCAGGCCGGCAGCATGCACGTGTTCTGTGTCGGCTACCGGCTGCAGCTGTTGTACGAACTGGGCGAGTACGATCTGGCGCGCGAGTGGCTGGACCGCTATCAGCGGCTGCACAGGAGCTCGCCATCGGTGCTGTCCACGCTGCTGGCCGGCCTGATCGATGCGCGCCTGACGCTGATCGAAAAAGGTGCCGGGCCGGCCTTGCTGGTACTCGAACGGCTGGCGGACCGGTTCGCGCAGAACGGCGCGGTGCAGCGGCGGATCGGTTTCGAAATGGCCCGCATTGCCATCGTCACGCAGGACGCCATGCGCCTGCGCATGTTCGTCACCGATCTGCTCGATCCTGCCGGACTGCCGGGGCTGCAGGCCTTCATCCATCCGGCCGAAGCACTGGAGGGCGCCGGGGTGGAGGTCTTGCGATTGATGCTGCACGCCGGTAGTCAGGTCCGCGCCGATGCCATGCAGCGTCTGGCTGGAATGATCGCCGACACGGACCGGATCGGCCATGCGTGGCGGCGAATGAAGCTGCATCTGCTGGTGGCCGTCGGCCACCTGTGTGACGGCGATATGGCATCGGCCGGCAAGGCGCTGCAACGGGCGCTGCAGCTGGCGCTCGTCAACGGCACGGTCAGCTCCTTCCTGGACGAGGGTCCGGCGCTGGTCGAACTGCTGGCGAAGCTGTCGGCGCCGGGGGGGCGCGTGCTGACTGCCGCCGAGCAGGCGCATGCCGAGCTGATCCTGGCCGCCCGGGGCCAACGGGCCGTGGTGCGGCCGGCAATCGGTCTGGGCGAGCGGGAACTGGAAATCCTCCGGCTCGTGGCCGAGGGCATGACCAACGAGCAGGTCGCCTTGCGGCTCTGTCTGGCGACGCAAACGGTCAAATGGTATCTGAGCGGCATCTACGGCAAGCTTGGCGTCGGCAACCGCGTCGGCGCCATCGACAAGCTGCGCCGGTTGAATCTGCTCTGATGCCGGTCTCCCGTTCAGGCAATCACGAGTTGAAACGACGATTGCTGCTGATTCTGGCCGCCGTTGGCGCTATTGCGGCCACCAATGCCGGCCTGTTCCTGTTTGCCCAGCGCAGCGTGCAGCACGAACTCGACAGTACCGCCGCCACGCTGGCGAAGCGGGTCGCGTCGGTGCAGGGCCGCGCGCGCGCGCTGGCCGACGACGCCCACCGGCGCTGGCTGGCACAACAGCCGCAGACGAACCCGTGCGACGACGCGTTCACCGCATCGCTGAGACACCTGGCCGACAGCGTGCCCTACGTGAAGGGCATCAGCCTGTTGCAGGGGGCGACGCTTGCGTGCACGTCGCTGCCGGACGTTGCGCAGGAGCAGGTTGACCGGATGCTCGGCCGGCTGTTGGTCGGCGACAACTACCTGCCGGCATCGGCGCTCAATTTCAACAGCCCGGGTCTGGTCCAGTATTACCCGTATGCCGACGGTTTCAATGTCCTGAGCGTCCTGCAGGCCGAGTACTTTCTCGATCTGCTGGGCACGCAGGATCCGGCCCGCTACCGTCAGGTGGTGTTGCGGGTGAAAAGCACCTATCTGCGCTCCGACCGGCAGGTCGGCCCGCATCTGCCCGTCTTAGCCCACGAGTGGGGCAGCGCCGCTGTTCCGGGAGGCGCGCAGGTCTACGTCGAGGCCAGCGGCACGCTGTGGTGGCAATACGTCCGCGACAGCGTGGTGACGTGGAACCTCATCGCGGCCGGCGTGCTGTGGATGCTGCTGGGACTCTGTCGCCGGCTGACCAGCAACGAGCGCGCGTTCGACCGCGTGCTGCGCAAGGCGGTTGCCGGCAGGGTCATCGTGCCGTACTACCAGCCGCTGTTCGACCTGCCCGGCCAAGGGCTGTCCGGCGTCGAGATTCTGGCGCGCTGGCCCTTGCCGGACGGCCGTTTCGTGCCACCCGACGTTTTCATTGCCCGGGCCGAAAAATCCGGCGTCATCGGCGACCTGACCCGGCTGCTGATCGGACGCGTGATCGACGACCTGCCGGCGCTGCGGCTGCCGCCGGGAACACGGCTGGCGCTGAATCTGCCGCCGGAACTGCTCGCCGACGAGGCGCTGTTCGCGTACATCGAGCACTGGGGGCATACGTTGCAGGCGCACCGGCTGCAGCCGGTGATCGAGGTGACCGAACGGAGCTTCGTCACGATTGCGCAGACCGACAAGATCAATGACGTCTTCGGCCGGCTGCGCGACCACGGCATCGAGGTGGCGCTCGACGATTTCGGCGCCGAGTACAGCTCGCTCGGCTATCTGCACCGCTTCCGCTTCGACTACGTCAAGATCGACGGGCTGTTTCTCGACGGGATCGGCAAGCGCCGTGAGGTCGAACGGGTACTCGACGGCGTGCTGAACATCGCGTCCAGTCTGGAGCTGAAGGTCGTGGTCGAAAAGGTCGAGACGCCGGTGCAGCTTGCCTATCTGAATGACCGTAAGGTCGGTGCGGCACAGGGTTATTACTTCGGCCGCCCGGTCTCGATCGATGTCTGGCGTACGGAGGCCGGCGGTTGCGCCCGGCACCGTGGAGGTTGCGACCACAGTGTCGCCGAATGCGAGCAGGAGCGTGCCATCAACGAAGCATCGTTTCCGTGCCCGCGCTGATCCGGCTGGTTCAGTCCGACACGTGCAGCACGATCTTGCCGCGCGCGTGGCCGGTCTGGCTGTGTTCGTGCGCTTCGCGAGCTTCTGAAAGCGGATAGACGTCGTCGATGACCACGGTGACGACGCCGGCATCGATCAGCTTCGCCAGTTCGGCCAGTCGCGCTCCATTCGGCTGGACAACGACCAGTGCACCACGGGCCCGGTGCTGCTGCGCGGTTTCCGGGTCCGGCTCCGAAACCACCGACACCAGCACGCCGCCGGGGTTGAGGCAGGCCCACGAGCGGTCCTGCGTATCACCGCCGATGGTGTCGAACACGACGTCGACATCGGGTGCACGGACGATGAAATTTTCACGGGTGTAGTCGACGACAACGTCGGCGCCGAGCAGGCGCAGCAGCGCCAGATTGTCGGTCGACGCGGTGGCGATCACGTGTGCGCCGGCGTGCTTTGCCAGCTGGATGCCGAAGCCGCCAACACCGCCGGCGCCAGCATGGATCAGTACCCGTTGCCCAGCCTTGAGCCCGGCCTCGTCGAACAGCGCCTTCCACGCGGTCAGCGCGGCCAGCGGCACGCCGGCCGCTTCGTCGAACGTGATTGTCGGCGGCATGATCGCCGCTTCGCTGGCGCGAACGACGACATAGTCGGCGTAGCAGCCGTCACGCGATGCGTCGGGACGGGCATAGACCGCATCACCGGCCTTGAAGCCGGAGACCGAGGCGCCGACCGATTCGACAACGCCGGCGACGTCCCAGCCCAGCGTCAGCGGCAACCTGTGCTGAAGCACGTCGGCCAGCCAGCCTTCGCGGATCTTCCAGTCGACCGGGTTGACCCCGGCGGCCTTGACCCGGACCAGCAGTTCGTCGGCGGCCGGCACCGGCACCGGGACTTCGTCCAGCTGCAGGACTTCGGGTCCGCCGTAGCGGTGAATGCGGATGGCTTTCACGTCGTCCTCCTTGTGGTTTCGAGCGCCCGGTGAGTCTAGTGCACCAATCAGGTGCCTGCGCTCAATGCCTTGCTGGCGATCTCGAAGGTGTCGCCGGAAAGACCCGGTTCGCGGGTGATGCGCTCGAGTTCGGCACGCATCAGCGCGCGGCGTACCGGTTCGACCCGGGTCCAGCGGTTGAAGCACGACGCCAGACGCGCGGCGATCTGCGGATTGAGCTTGTCGAGCTCGATGATCCGGTCGGCGGCAAAGGCATAGCCGTAGCCGTCGAGCGCATGGAAGTGCTGCAGGTTCTGCTGGCAGAACGCGCCGATCAGTGCACGCACCTTGTTCGGATTCCTGATCGAGAACGCCGGATGGCTCATCAGCGCCTGTACTTGCGACAAAGCGCCCGGGCGGCTACTCGTCGCCTGCAGCGCGAACCACTTGTCCAGCACCAGTGCGTCGTCCTGCCAGATCTTGCCGAAGTCGTCGACGAAGGACTCGCCGTCGTCGCGCTGCGCCAGCGCCTTCAGCGCAGCCAGCCGGTCGGTCATGTTGTCGGCGTGGCGGTACTGATTGGCGAGCAGTTCGGCGGTCAGCGGTTCGTCGAGTTCGGCCAGATAGTCGAGGCAGACGTTCTTGAGTGCACGGCCGGCGACGGCTTCGCCGTCATAGCGGTATGGCGCACCGGTGTTGAGCTTCTGGTACGTCGTCAGCAGTTGCGGGCGCAGGCTGCGGGCCAGCGCTTCCTTCAGGCTCTGGCGCACCGCGCAGAGCTTCTGCGGATCGACATCAGCCAGTGCTTCGAACAGTGCAGCGTCGCTTGGCAGCGTCAGCATCAGCGCTGCCAAGGCCGGATCGAGCCGGGTGTCGTTCAGTACGGCGGCCATCGCCGCGACGAATTTCTCCGGTGCCGGGGTGTCGGTTTCGCCGTTGCGGTAGCGTTGCAGCAGCAGGCGGGTTGCGTACTGGTTGGCGGCTTCCCAGCGCGCGAACGCGTCATTGTCGTGCGCCATCAGGAACACGAGGTCGTCGTCGCTGTACGGGTAGTCGAGCTTCACCGGCGCCGAGAAATCGCGCAGCAGCGACGGGACCGGGTGATACGGCACGTTGATGAAGGTGAACGTCTGCGTCGCTTCACGCAGCGCGAGCACGCGGCTGGTGCCGGTTGCAGCAGGTTCGCCTTCGAGCTGCAACGGCAGCTCCTGGCCGCGGCGATCCAGCAGGCCGAGCGCCAGCGGAATGTGGAACGGCAGCTTGGTGTCCTGCCCCGGCGTGGCCGGGCACGATTGCGTGACGGTCAGCGTATAGGTTTGAGCTGCTTCGTCGTACACGCCTTCGACATCAAGCACCGGAGTGCCGGCCTGGCTGTACCAGCGGCCGAACTGTTCGAGGTCGGCGCCATTGGCATCGGCCATGGCGGCGCGGAAGTCGTCGCAGCTCACCGCCTGGCCGTCATGGCGCTTGAAGTACAGGTCCATGCCCTTGCGGAAACCGTCGGTGCCGAGCAGCGTCGCGTACATCCGTACGACTTCGGAACCCTTCTCGTATACGGTCCACGTGTAGAAATTGTTGATTTCCTGATACTCGTCCGGACGGACCGGATGCGCCTGCGGGCCGGCGTCCTCGGCGAACTGGTACTCGCGCAGGCCGCGGACGTTCTGGATGCGCTGTACCGCGCGGCTGCCGAGGTCGGACGAGAACTCCTGATCGCGGTAGACGGTCAGGCCTTCCTTCAAGGAGAGCTGGAACCAGTCGCGGCAGGTGACGCGGTTGCCGGTCCAGTTGTGGAAATACTCGTGCGCGACCACCGATTCGATGCCGTCGAAATCGGCGTCGGTCGCGGTTTCGGGTTTGGCCAGCACGTACTTGCTGTTGAAGACGTTCAGGCCCTTGTTCTCCATTGCGCCCATGTTGAAGTCGTTGGTCGCGACGATCATGTAGGCGTCGAGGTCGTATTCGAGGCCGAAACGCTGCTCGTCCCAGGCCATCGCTTTCTGTGCAGCGGAGAGTGCGTGGTGGCAGCGGTCGGCATTGCCGGGCTCAACGTAGATCTCGATGGCGACATTGCGGCCGGACGGTGTCGTATGGCTGCCGGTGGCCGCGACAAACTTGCCGGCGACGAGGGCGAACAGGTAGGCCGGCTTCTTGAACGGGTCGACCCATTTGACCCAGTGGCGGTTCTTGTCGAGCGTGCCTTCGCCGACGCGGTTGCCGTTCGACAGCAATACCGGGTATTTGGTCCTGTCGGCGATGATCGTGGTGGTGAACTTGGCCATCACGTCCGGCCGGTCGAGGTAGAAGGTGATCCGGCGGAAGCCCTCGGCCTCGCACTGGGTGATGAAGTTGCCGCTCGACAGATAGAGACCCGACAGCGCGGTGTTGGCTTCCGGATTGATCTTGGTGACGATTTCGAGGATCGCCGTGTCCGGCATCGCCGGAATCGTCAGCGCTTCGTCGCTGAGCGTATAGGCATCGGGCAGCAGCGGCGCGCCGTCGAGTTTGACGGACTCGAGCACCAGCGCCTCGCCGTTCAGCACCAGTGGTGCATCGGCGGCCGTGCCGGCATTGCGCTGCAGCACGAGCCGGCTGGTGACGCGCGTGGCGGTGTCGTCCAGATCGAAGGTCAGATCGACGCGGTCGATCAGGTAGGCGGGGGCGGTGTAGTCGAGACGACGGATGGCTTGGCGCGGCAGGGACATGGCGGGCGTTCTTCTTGAATGAATCAATACACGTGGCGTCAGCTTACCGCCGGGATCGGGGACTCACAATTGCAGCAATGCCGGATGCAATGAATCCGGGGGAGGTGTCGCGGTTCGGGGGAGGGGGATGACCGCCGTTCCCCGTCGCTCAGCCACTTATATAGCCAAATCATTGCAACTTATGAAAACTCAGTAATTCAGCCCATATGCCCGCAACTGGTATGATTCCTGCCTCATGGGGCCGTGCGCGTACAGGTTATTACTGCACTTTCGCACCGCTTGTACTCCTTTCGCCGCTTTAGGATTGCGATGTACGTTTACGACGAACTTGACCAGAAAATCGTGGACCAGCGCGTTGCGCAGTTCCGCGACCAGACGCGCCGCTACCTCGCGGGCGAACTGACCGAAGAAGAATTCCGCCCGCTGCGCCTGCAGAACGGCCTTTACATCCAGCGCCATGCGCCGATGCTGCGCGTCGCCGTGCCCTACGGCGAACTGGCCAGTCGTCAGGTGCGCGTGCTTGCAAAGATTGCCCGTACCTACGACCGCGATTACGGTCACTTCACCACGCGGCAGAACCTCCAGTACAACTGGCCCAAACTCGAAGACGTGCCGCAGATCCTCGCCGAACTCGCGATGGTGCAGATGCACGCGATCCAGACTTCGGGCAACTGCATCCGCAACACGACGACCGACCAGTTTTCCGGCGTCGCCCACGACGAGATCGTCGACCCGCGCCCGTGGTGCGAAATCATCCGCGAATGGAGCACCTTCCACCCCGAGTTTGCGCACCTGCCGCGCAAGTTCAAGATTGCCGTCAACGGCGCGGTCGAAGATCGTGCTGCGATCCTGGTGCACGACATCGGCATCAACGTGATCAAGAACGACGCCGGTCAGGTCGGTTTCCAGATCTACGTCGGCGGTGGCCTCGGCCGCACGCCGATCATCGGCAGCCTGATCAAGCCATGGCTCGAGCCGATGCATCTGCTGTCGTACCTGGACGCCGTGCTGCGCGTGTACAACCGTTACGGCCGCCGCGACAACAAGTACAAGGCCCGGATCAAGATTCTGGTCAAGGCGATGACGCCGGAAGCATTCGGCGCCAAGGTCGAGCAGGAGTGGGTGCATCTGAAGGATGGCCCGATGACGCTGACGCAGGGCGAGATCGACCGCGTTTCGAAGTTCTTCACCGCACCGGCGTACGAGTCGTTTGCCGGCGATGACGCCGGTTTTGTGGCCGCGCGCCAGGACAACAAGGGTTTCGGCCGCTGGGTAGAGCGCAATGTGTTCGCGCACAAGCAGCCGGGCTACGCCTGTGTGACCTTGTCGCTGAAGCATCCGGGCGTTGCACCCGGTGATGTCAGCGGCGATCAGCTCGATGCAATCGCCGATCTGGCCGACAAGTATTCGCTGGGCGAGTTGCGCGCCAGCCACGAACAGAACCTGATCCTGCCGTACGTGAAGCAGCGCGATCTGCTGGCGCTGTGGGAAGAGCTCAAGGCACTGAAGCTGGCGTCGCCGACCGTCGGCCTGCTGACCGACATCGTCTGCTGCCCGGGCGGCGATTTCTGCTCGCTGGCCAACGCCAAGTCGATCCCGATCGCGCTGGCGATCCAGGAGCGTTTCGACAACCTCGACTATCTGTACGACCTTGGTGAAATCGACCTGAACATGTCGGGCTGCATGAATGCCTGTGGTCACCACCACGTCGGCAATATCGGCATCCTCGGTGTCGACAAGAACGGTTCCGAGTGGTATCAGGTTTCGCTGGGTGGCCGTCAGGGCGTTGGCGCGAGCATCGGCAAGGTGATCGGCCCGTCGTTCGCACAGGACGAAATGCCCGAAGTGATCGAGAAGATCATCAACGTGTTCGTCGCTGCCCGCGAGGGCGAGGAGCCGTTCATCGACGTGTTCGACCGTATCGGCATGGAGCCGTTCAAGACCAGGGTCTACGCCGGCAAACCGAACGTGCGCGCACCGAAGGAGGTGGCCGATGCCTAAGCTGATCATCGACCGGCAGATCGTCGACAATACCGCGACTTTGCTGCGCAATGCCGAGGATGGCGCCTTTGCCGCCGTGCCGGCGCAAGGCCTCGTGATCGTGCCGCTGGCGCAGTATCTGGCGCAGAAGGCCGAGCTGAATGCACGCGGTGATGTCGGTGTCTGGTTCGCGCCGGATGACGAACCGGAGTTGCTGGGTGCGGATGCTATTAGGCTGCCGCTGATCGCCATCGAATTCCCCGCGTTTACCGATGGCCGCGGCTTCTCGATCGGGCGCTTGCTGCGCGAGCGCTACGGCTTCACCGGTGAACTGCGCGCCTTCGGCGACGTGTTCAAGGACACACTGAACTACCTGACCCGCTGCGGCTTCAATGCCTTCGTGGTGCGTGACGACAAGGACATCGTCGAAGCGCTGAAAGGCCTCGACGATTTTACCGAGTCGTACCAGAGCAGCGTTGCACAACCGATGCCACTCTTCAGGCGCCGGCAGGCCGGTTAAGCTGCCGATGCAGAAAAGCGCACCCGAGGGTGCGCTTTTTTTTTGTGTCTCCGGCGGGGCGCGAGTGAACGTTGGGTTGCGTTTGTCATCCAAACTAATTGCCCTGTTGCAAAGCACGGATTTCGTTGCGCCGTGCAACAGTGGCGATTACATTCAAAACTAGGCACGACCAAATGGAGTTCCACAATGATGAAAGTCGACAAGGATGCACGCCTGCTGCGTGAGCTGGTCTGGCGCTTTGTCTTCGAGGAGCGGGATCAGCTCGCAGCCCTCAACCTGTCCCAGAACAGCCGTGTGCTCGAAATGATGTACCGCGTCGGTCCGATGACGCAGTCCACGATGGGCCAGATCCTGAACTTCGAGAAAAGCTGGATCAGCCGGATGGTCGATCAGCTCGTCGCCGAAGGCTGGGTCGAGCGCACGCCGAATCCGCAGGACCGTCGCAGCAAGATTCTCGTGCTGACCGACGAAGGCAATGCACATGCGCGCAAGATCGGCGCGATGTTCGACAGCCATTCGCGTGACGTGCTCGATCGCCTGTCCGACGAGGCGCGTCAGGACATACTGCGTGCCATTGCCCATCTTGCCGCAGCCTTGCCGCCGCGCGCCGCCGGGCTTTAACGCATGGTGGAAACACGATCGCGGTGGGTATCGGTTGCCGCCATGAGCGGCATCTGTCTGGTCATGATGCTGATCGCGCTCGATCAAACGGTTGTCGGTACTGCCCTGCCGCGTGTCGTTGCCGAGCTGCAGGGCTATGCGCTGTACCCTTGGGTCGCGTCGGCCTATCTGATGACGAACGCGGTGATGATCGCGATCACCGGTCGGCTTGGTGACCTCTACGGTCGCAAGCCGTTCGTGCTGGCGGCCATCGTCCTGTTCACGCTGGCGTCGATGCTGTGCGGCATGGCGCAGAGCATGCTGCAGCTGGTGCTGGCGCGGGCCTTGCAGGGGATCGGTGGTGGCATGCTTGCCGGTGCGGCGTTCGCCTCGGTCAGCGATCTTTTTCCCGACCCGATGCAGCGGGTGCGCTGGCAGGCGATGCTGTCGGCGACCTTCGGGATTGCCACGGCGATGGGGCCGGCGCTCGGCGGCTGGCTGACCGAGCATCTGGGCTGGCGCAGCGTGTTCTACGTCAATCTGCCGATCGGCATCCTGGCGCTGCCCGTGGTATGGCGCTTCCTCCCGCATGTGGTGCATCACGACTCGGATGACCGGACGATCGACTGGCTCGGCGCTGTCCTGCTGGCGGTCGGCTTTTGCGCGATCTTGAACACGACCGAACGTTTTGGCACGATGGGCCTTACCAATCCGTGGCTGTGGGCGATGGTCGCCGGCACCGTGCTGATCTGCTGGTTGTTCATCCGCCATCAACTGCGCAGTCGCGCACCGGTCATTCCGCCGCGCCTGTTCGCCGAAAAAGCGGTGCGGCAGTTGTGTGCGCTCGGATTCCTCACCGGTCTGGTGATGTTCGTGCTGATTTTCTACGCGCCGCTGCTGTTGCAGGGCGGTTTCGGACTGTCGCCGAAAGCGGCCGGCGTGCTGGTGACACCGCTGCTGGTCAGCATCACCATCGGCAGCATCATCAACGGCCGACTGGTGCCGCGTTTGCCGCAGCCGGAAAAACTGATTTCCTGGGGATTGCTGGTACTGATGTTCGGCGCCGCGCTGCTGGCGACGCTGAACGATGCGACACCGCACTGGCTGATGGCGCTGGGCTTTGCGATTTGCGGCCTGAGCCTGGGCTTCCAGTTGCCCAATCTGACCCTGCAGGTCCAGTCCGCTGTCGTCCGTTCCGACGTCGGCGTTGCTTCGGCGCTGATCCAGATGATGCGGATGCTCGGCAGCATGATCGGCGCCAGCGCTGCCGGCCTCGCGGTCGATTTGCGTTATCGCCAGCAGGTGTCGAATGTACTGACCGACGTCCACGTCCCCGAAGTCACGCGCCTGTTCGACAGCCCGCAGCTGCTGGTCCGGGCGCAGGATCAGGCGCAACTGGGGCAACTGGCCGCCAGTCACGGACTGGATGCAGCCGGGTTGCTTGAAGGCGCACGGCAGTCGCTGGTCAGCGGCATTCATCTGGCGTTTCTGGCCTGCATCGTCGTCATCGTGCTCAGTTACCTCGTCGCACGGGGCTTGCCACCGTTCGTGGTCAAGACCCGGGCCGTGCAGGAGCCGGCGCATTGAAGCCCGTCCTGGCATCGGACTCGACCGATTTCGCTGCATTTGGCAAGACCAAGTCGATCACGGCGGCCGTGCGCATGAAAACGGTAAGATTCGCCGCATGCTTCCATTGAATTCACTTCTTCGCGTGGCGCCGCTGGTGGCCGCGCTCCTGCTGACCGCCTGCGCCGGAACGCCCGATGCCGGTCCTGCGCCGGCTGGCTTCTATCGCGTCGCCCAGGGGGATACGCTGTGGCGCATCGCCAGCAAGAGCGGCCGCAGCGTGGCCGAGATCAAGCGCTGGAACAAGCTCGACAACAACGACATCCAGACCGGGCAACTGCTGCGCGTCACGCCGCCCGGCGGATCACCATCCTCCGGTTCGCCGTCCGGCAGCAAGCCTGCGCCGGCACCGAGCAAGCCGGCGGTCGACATGCAGCTGGCGTGGCCGGTACCGGGCCAGGTGGTGGCGCGATACAACGGCAGCACGATGAAGGGCGTGGCGCTGGCGGTGAAGCCTGGCGAGCCGGTCAAGGCCGCCGCCGCAGGCAAGGTCGTCTACGTGGGCGGTGGCATCCGTGCCTATGGCAACCTGATCGTGGTCAAACACAACGCCCGGGTGATTACCGTGTACGCCTACAACCGCGAGTTGCTGGTCAAGGATGGCGCCAGCGTTCAGGCCGGGCAGGTGATTGCCAACGCCGGTGGCTCGGCCGGGGTGCCGAACGACCGGGTGCATTTCGAAGTGCGTGTCGACGGCAAGGCGGTCGATCCGACGCCGTACATGCCTTCACGCTGATCGCCCGACCGGGGGCGCCATTGCTTTGCGCTGACGCCCGTAGCCTTCCCAAACAGAAGGCCGAACGGGCTTGTTTCAGCGGTTTGCCGTTGCAAGCTGCTCGCTGAGCAGCAGCAGATCCTGCCAGGCCTTGGCCTTGTCCGGCAGGTTGCGGAGCAGATAGGCCGGGTGGTAGCTGATGACCACCGGAATCTCGCCGTGCCGGTGCACCTTGCCGCGCAGCGCGCTGATCGGCGCATCGGTCTGCAACAGGGTCTGGATCGCGAAGCGGCCGATTGCAAAAATCACCGTCGGCCGGATCAGTGCGATCTGCCGTGCCAGATACGGTGCGCATTCGGCCACTTCGGCCGGTTGCGGGTTGCGATTGCCTGGCGGCCGGCATTTGAGCACGTTGGCGATATAGACGCCGTCGCCGCGCTTTTCGTTGATTGCCGCCAGCATGTTGTCGAGCAGCTTGCCGGCTGCGCCGACAAAGGGTTCGCCACGCTTGTCCTCTTCGGCGCCCGGTGCTTCGCCGACAATCAGCAGCCGGGCAGTCCGGTCGCCGATGCCCGGCACCGCCTGGCTGCGGTTTTCGCACAAGGCGCACGCGGTACAGCTCCGAATCGACGCTTCGAGCGTCTCCCAGTCCATTGCTGCAATGTCGCGGCTGCGCGCGCTGTCGCCAGGTGGGGCCGATTCCACCGGCGCAGGGCGGGTGCGTGGGTCGGGAACGGTGACAACCGGAGCACGACTGGTTTTGGCGACCGGGCTTGCGGTCGTGGCGGTGCCGGACAATGCGACGACAGCCTGCCGCGCGTCTCGCACCGGACTTGCTGCTGGCGCAGGGGCTTCATCCGGTTCGGCGTCGCGCGCAAGTGCCGCAAGCTGATCGCGGCGGATCCAGATCGGGCCGAGGCCCAGCTCATCGAGCGCGTGGCGGCTCATGTTGCCTCTCCGCCCAGCGTGAAGGTATACAGCAACGCATCCTCGCGACCGTGGTCGTAGTAGCCCTTGCGCCGCCCGACGATGATCCCGCCACAGCCGGCGTACAGGGCTTGCGCACCATGATTGCCGGCGCGGACTTCAAGCAGCAGCCGGGCGATGCCGTCGCGGCGCAGTTCGCTCAGCAGGCTTTCCAGCAGCCGTCGGCCAAGGCCTTGCCGCTGTCGTTCCGGCGACACGGCGATCAGCTGCAGCTCGGCTTCGTCGAGCACGCGGCTGCTGACGGTGAAGCCGACCAGCCGATTGTCGTCATCGATCAGCCCGGTCCCGTGATCACGCGCCAGCGCGTCGCGCCACAAGCCGGCCGACCACGGGTGCGGATTGGTCGCGGCATCGAGCGCGACAAGGGCGTCGAGGTCGTCGGCAACAAGCGGGCGAAGCATCACTTGGCGGGGCGCTCGTGGGTTTTCAGCGCGACTTTGTCGCGCAGGTAGACCAGCGTGGCTTCGTGGGCCGGACGACCGAGGCCGGCGGCAAAGCGTGGGAGCGCCAGCGCGAGCACATCTCGCGCCAGCGGAAAACGGTCGGCTTCCGTGCCGGCGAGCCGGTCGCCAAGTCGCGCGGAGAGGATGTCGCCATAGGCCGCAAAGCCGCTGCCGGCGCCGATCCAGCCTTTATCGTCGGGTACCGGGACTGCATCGGGATTGCACACCAGCGCTTCGCCGACTTCCTGCCAGCCTGCGTCGGTACGCAGATAGCAGGCAACGTAGACCTGCTGCATCCGCGCATCGAGACAGGCGAATACCTTGTCTGCGTTCGTGCCTTGCGCCAGTGCTTCGAGCGTCGACACGCCGATCACCGGAATCCCCAGACCGAATCCGAGCCCCTGTGCAATGCCACAGCCGATACGCAAACCGGTGAACGATCCCGGCCCCATGCCGAAGGCGACACCCTGCAGATCGGCGCGGGCCACGCCAGCCTCGGCCAGCAAGGCCTCGAGGCGCGGTAGCGTCTGCTCGGCGTGACGCTGGCCGACATGCCAGTCGTGGGCGATCACGGCGCCATCGTGGGACAGCGCGAGCGACAGGTGTTCGGTGGAGGTATCGAGAGCGAGATAGGCCATGCGGCAAGCCGTGCAGAAACAAGCGGCGATTTTATCACGCGCGGGGGAGGGCTGCGGCGGCTGCTAAGATTGCTCAAGACCTTAGCCCGAAGCGACCCTCCATGCGCCTTGCCGCTGCCTTGTTGATGCTGCTCGTCCTCCCGTTCGCGCGTGCCGACTACGCTGTCGCGCTCGGCTATGCGCCGAAGTACCAGACCGGATTCACCCATTTCGATTACGTGAATCCGAAGGCGCCGACGGGGGGCGAGTTGCGGCTGGCGGCGATGGGCGATTTCGACAAGCTGAACCCGTTCACGCTCAAGGGGCGCTCGGTGGCGGGGCTGGGCGGGCTTGGCGACGGGCTGGTGTTCGAGAGTCTGACGATGCAGAGCCAGGACGAACCGCTGTCGGCCTACGGGCTGCTGGCCGACGATATCCGCATCGCGCCGGACGGCCTGTCGGTGACATTCCATCTGAATCCGAAGGCGCGGTTCAGTAACGGCCGGAAGGTCGGTGCCGACGATGTGCGCTTTTCGTTCGAAACGCTGACAAGCAAGCGCGCCAGCCCGATGTTCCGTCAGTACTGGGGCGACGTTGCCGGCGTCGATGTGCTGGATGCGGAAACCGTGCGTTTTCGCTTCAAACAGCGCAACCGCGAGCTGCCGCTGACCATCGGCCAGTTGCCGGTGTTTGCGAAGGAGTGGGGCGGCGGCAAACCGTTCGACGAGTGGGTGCAGCAGACGCCGATCGGCAGTGGCCCGTACGCGATTGAATCGGTCGATCTGGGCAAGCGCGTCGTCTACAAGCGCCGCGCCGACTACTGGGGCTGGAAACTGCCGGTACGGCTCGGTACGTTCAACTTCGACCGGATCAGCTACCGGTACTATCAGGATGATACGGCGCGGCTCGAAGCGTTCAAGGCCGGCGAGTTCGACTTCACTTTCGAGAACGTCGCGCGCCAGTGGGTGCGCGGCTATACCGGGCCGGCCTTCCGTGACGGCCGCATCGTCAAGCAGACCTTTGCGCACGAGAACAGCGCCGGCATGCAGGGCTATGCGATCAACGCGCGCCGGCCGAGCTACACTGACGTGCGCGTGCGCCGGGCGCTGGTGCTGGCGATGGACTTCGAGTGGATGAACCGCCAGCTGTTCTACGACCAGTACACGCGCTCGCCCAGCTATTTCTCCAACAGCGAGATCGAAGCGAAGGGCAAGCCCGGGCCAGGCGAGCTGCACTACCTCGAACCGCTGCGCGGCAGGATCGATCCGTCGGTGTTCGTTACCGCAACGATGCCGCCGACGACCACGCCGCCCGACAGCCTGCGCAAGAACCTGCTTCGGGCGCGCCAACTGCTCGAAGACGCCGGTTGGACCTACCGTGACGGCGCGTTGCGCAACAAAAAGGGCGAGCCCTTCGTCATCGACATGCTGCTGTACCAGAAGGCGTTCGAGCGTCTGGTCGCGCCGTATGCGCGCAACCTGCAGAAACTGGGTATCACGCTCAACTACCGCGTGCTCGATCTGGCGCTGGCGCAGAAGCGCCTCGACGCCTTCGATTACGACATGACCGTCGTGACGTTTGGCGCAAGTCAAAGCCCGGGCAACGAGCTTTACGGTAACTTCGGTTCGCGCTCGGCCAACGAACCCGGCTCGAACAATGCAATGGGCATCAGCGACCCGGCCGTCGATGCGCTGATCGATGCCGTCGTTCAGGCACCCGACCGGGCTGCACTGGTCGACGCCGGTCGCGCACTCGACCGGGTGCTGCGTGCCGGTTACTACCTGGTGCCGAACTGGCACAACCGCGTGCACCGGGTTGCGTTCCGCGCCGGCTACGCCTGGCCGGCCACTTTGCCGAAATACTATGGCGCCGAGGAGTGGGCGATCCAGACGTGGTGGGCGACCGCCGGTCGCCGGTAGTTTGCCCGAAAGCCCGTCCGGTGCCGGCCTGTACGCGTTATTGCCGATGCAGGCCTGCCGTTTCGCCGGTAGAGTCCGCCGGTTTGTCCGAACCCACACCAGAAAAACGCCATGAACGCCGTCCTGATTTCCGTGATGCTGATGTTGCTGCTCTCGCTGGCGAGGGTGAACGTTGTCGTCAGTATCCTGCTTGCCGTCGTGACTGCCGGCTGGGTTGCCCACATGCCGCTCGCCGACACGCTGACGGCGTTCGGTTCCGGCCTCGGCAACGGCGCGAGCGTGGCATTGTCGTACGGTCTGCTCGGTGCCTTCGCGCTCGCGCTGGCCGAGTCGGGTCTGCCGCACGCGATGGCCGACGGGCTGGCGCGCATGGCCGAGCGCGGCACGCGCGGCAGTGCAATCAAGTGGGGCATCATCGGTGCTCTGCTGCTGCTGGCGATCGCCTCGCAGAACATCCTGCCGATCCACATCGCCTTCATTCCGCTGGTCGTGCCGCCGCTGCTGTATACGCTCGGCCAGTTCAGGGTCGACCGCCGGCTGATCGCCTGCGTGATCACCTTCGGTCTGGTCACGCCGTACATGTTCTGGCCGGTCGGATTCGGCCACATCTTCCTGAACCAGATCCTGCTGGGCAACATCGCCAAGGCCGGTCTCGACGCCAGTCACGTCGACGTGATGCACGCAATGCTGATTCCGGCGATCGGCATGCTGTTCGGCCTGCTGATTGCGGTGTTCTTCAGTTACCGCAAGCCGCGCGATTACGATCTGGATGAACTGGCGACGGTCGAGCGCGAAGGCGGGCGTTATACGAAACGGTCGCTAATCGTTGCCGTGGTTGCGATGGTCGCGACGTTTGCGGTCCAGCTTGCGGCCGACTCGATGATCCTCGGTGCGCTGGCCGGCTTCATCGTCTGCGTGCTTGGCGGCGCGGTGTCGTTCAAGCAGTCAGACAGCCTGTTCCAGGAAGGCATGAAGATGATGGCCGGTATCGGCCTGATCATGATTGCCGCCAACGGCTTTGCCGCGGTGCTGCAGGCCACCGGCCATGTCGACACGCTGGTCAAGGGGTCGATGGTGTTGATTGGCGAGAACAAGCCGCTCGCAGCCTTCCTGATGCTGCTGGTCGGCCTGATCGTGACCCTGGGCATCGGCTCGTCGTTTTCGACCGTGCCGATCATCGCCACGATCTACGTGCCGCTGTGCATTCACCTGGGGTTCTCGGCCACGGCGATCGTGGCGATGATCGGTACTGCCGGTGCACTCGGCGATGCGGGCAGCCCGGCGGCCGATTCGACGCTGGGGCCGACGTCGGGTCTCAACGTCGACGGCCAGCACGACCATATGTGGGATACCGTGGTGCCGACCTTCCTGCACTACAATCTGCCGTTGCTGGCCTTCGGCTGGGTGGCGGTGATGGTGCTCTGATCCGCACCGAGGCGCCGGCACGAACGTGCCGGCAGCCATCCGGCCAGGCTCAGAACGGTTTGGCCACCATCAGCCAGTACACCACCAGCAGGCCGCCAAAGGCCGGAAAGCCCAGCACGGTCCACCAGCGCTCGAACCGCCAGTAACGGGACGGCAGCGCAGCGTCGCCGTTCGCTGCGGCGAGCCGGGCCATGTCGCTCATGCGCAGCTGCAGCCACACCACCGGCAGCCAGCACAGCCCGGCGATGGCATACAGGACCAGCGTCAGTCCGACCCAGTTCCAGCCTACGCTCCAGCCCGCCTGCTTCAGCAGCCACATGCCCGACAGCGGCTGGAAAATGACTGCCGGTGTCGTAAACCACCAGTCGGCTTTGGCAACCCAGCGCGTCACGACGGCAATGGCCTGGACGTTCCTGCTTCGGTTGCAGAAGAACATGTAGAACGCCGTGCCGAAGCCGGTACCGAACATCAGCGTAGCCGAGAGGATGTGCAGCGTCTTGATGATCAGGTAGTCCATGTCACTTCTCCTCGGTGGCCAGTAGCGCAAGCAGGGCGGCCAGAAGACCGGCGTTCTTGGTCAGCGGGCCGAACGGGTGGATCAGGAACTCGGGCAGGCAAAGGGCGATGATGACGCTGTAAAAGGCAATCAGCGCCAGCTGCGCCTGCCACAGCCTGCGACTAGGTTTGCAGAGCGTCAGCACGCCGAACAGGGCATCCAGCCCGGCCGCACCGATCCGCATCGGCTCGAACAGCAGCGGCGGCACATGGCAGGCCGCCAACAGCCGGTGGCTGGCCTCTGCCGGATACACCCACAGCGACACCACGGCGGTGGCAAACCAGACGAACGCCAGTCCGCCGCGCAGCCAGCCCCGGGCAACGCCGACGCTTGCGCGCAGGCGCAGCGCCGGACTGATGAAGCTGGCCGGTTCGCGCAAGGGGCGTGCGAGCAGCCCCGCAAACTCGTGGCCATCGGCGGTGTTGCCGGTGGCAAGCATCGTCAGGCTGTCCCGCGTCAGCAGGGCGCCGGGCAACGCTTCGGCCATACGCGCGATGAGGCGGCAGAGGGCTTGCGGAATGCGCAACCGCCACTGCTTTCTGCCCAGCAACTGCAGGTAATCGGCGAACGGAAGCGACGTCGGCCCGGTGGCGTCGAATGCCCGGTTCGCCTGTTCATACTGCATCAGCAGGGCCACGCAACCGGCGGCGAAGTCGTCGACGTGGATCGGCTGCACGTTGCCGCACTGCGCCGGCAAGGCGAGCAGCGGCAGTTGCGCCAGCGTAGCGAACAACCGCGTGCTCGCACCGTCGTCGCCGTAGACGAGCGAGGGACGAACGATGCACCAGTCGATGCCGGATTCGCGCAGCGCGACTTCACCCTCCGCCTTGCTTTGCCAGTAACGGGTGTTGGCATCCGCTGCGGCGCCCAGTGCCGAAACCAGCAGTACACGGCGGGCGCCGGTTTCGCGGCATGCGGCATAGAGGGTCCTGGGAGCGGTGACGTGGATCGCGTCGAACGAGGCGGTGGGCGTTTCGCGGAACAGCCCGACGCAATTGATGACGGAGTCGATGCCGGCCAGCCTCGGCCGCCAATCCGCGACGCTGTGGTCGCGGCCGAAGTCGATGGCGATCTGGTCGGACCGTGTCGGTCGATGCACGCCATCGACGACGTCGTGGCCGGCGGCCAGCAGCGCGGTTTTCAGATGCCGGCCAAGAAAACCGTCTGCACCGAGCAGCAGAATGCGTTGCGCCTTCACGTCGTTTGCTCCTCATGGATACCGTGAACGGAAACCGGAGCTGCGACTTTTCAGTCGGCGTCGCGGCCCAGCAACTTCTGCACTTTTGCGCCCATCTTCAGAATTTTCATCAGCGTTTCGGGCGGCAGGCGTTCCATCTCCTTCATCCACGCGGTCAGCGTTTCCATGAAGTCGAGCACATCCTGCATGCGCTGCAGCGCGGCTTCGTCGTCGGCCTCGCCCTGTTCCATCACGCATTCGCGCAGCACCGTCAGCGTCGGGTCGAACTCGCGGCGCTTGCGTTCGTCGACGATGGTGCGGAACAGCTGCCAGACGTCCTTGCTGGTGTCGAAGTGGTCGCGCCGGTCACCCAGTACGTGGACAACCCGGATCAGCCCCCAGCCCTGCAATTCTTTCAGGCTGTTGCTGACGTTGGAGCGGGCGATTACCAGCGTTTCGGCGATATCCTCGGCGTTGAGCGGTGAATCGGCGATGAAGAGCAGGGCATGGATTTGCGAGATGGTGCGGTTGACGCCCCAGCGCGTCCCCATTTCGCCCCAGTGGAGGATGAATTTCTGCTTGACCGGCGTGAGTATCATGATCTTTTTGTTCGGTAATTTCTGTTAATTAAGAAATTAGTGAACAAGCGGACGAAGCGCAAGTTTCTCAGTCGATCCGAGCTTGCTGTGTTGCGGTGTCGTAACGGCACTGCACGGCCTGCGCGCCGGCGAGCTTCGGATAGGTGGTCACGGCGAGCGTATTCTCTGCCAGCGCGTACACCGATTCGACGCGGACTTCGACGCCGGTTTTGGCCGCGACGACGAAGGCGCAGGCCTGGCGTGCTTCGTCGGCGTGCGGCACCGATGCGCAGGCGGTCAGACCCAGTAAGGAAAGCAGGATAGGCAGGCGCATCGGGCGTCCACGGCAACGGTCGGGCCGCCATTATCGCTGCAGCCGTCGGCACGGCGCCAGCCGTGCTAAGGTGGGACAAACCCGTGGATGCCCGCCGATGCCGCTCTATCTCGCCAAACGCCTGCTGCTGATGTTGCCGACGCTGTTCGGCATCCTGCTGCTGACTTTTGTCGTGATCCAGTTCGTCCCCGGCGGGCCTGCCGACGAGCTGATCCAGCAACTGAAGGGGACATCGTCGGTTGCCGAGGCCAGCGGCGGTGGCGGTGGTGGTGCAGCTGCGCGGCTCGGCCATCGTGGGCTGGATCCGCAGCAGCTGGCCGAAATCCGTGCACTGTACGGCTTCGACAAACCGGTGACCGAGCGCTTCTGGCTGATGATCAAGCAGTATCTGCATTTCGATCTGGGCCAGAGCTATTTTCACCACGAAGACGTCTGGACGCTGATCAAGTCCAAGCTGCCGGTATCGGCCAGCCTCGGTGTGTGGAGCTTCATCATCGTTTACGCCATCTCGCTGCCGCTGGGCGTGGCGAAGGCGATGCGCTACGGCAGCCGCTTCGACTGGGTGACGACGCTGATCCTCATGGCCGGGTACGCGATTCCCGGCTTCGTTCTGGGCGTGCTGCTGCTGGTGCTGTTCGGCGGCGGTAGCTTCTGGCAGCTCTTTCCGTTGCGCGGGCTGACGTCGGACGGTTGGGAAAGCCTGTCGCTGCTGGGCAAGGTCACCGATTATCTCTGGCATCTGGTGCTGCCGATTTCGGCGATGGTCGTTGGCAGCTTCGCATCGGTGACGCTGCTGACCAAGAACAGCCTGCTGGAGGAAATCCGCAAGCAGTATGTGCTGACCGCGCGCGCGAAAGGGCTGTCCGAGCGGCGGGTCCTGTGGGGCCACGTGTTCCGCAACGCGATGATTCCGATCGTTACCGGTTTTCCGGCCGCCTTCGTCGGCGCGTTCTTCACCGGCAGCCTGCTGATCGAAACGCTGTTTTCGCTCGACGGTCTCGGGCTGCTGTCGTACGAATCGGTGATCCGCCGCGATTATCCGGTGGTGATGGGGGCGCTTTATCTGTTTTCGCTGATCGGGCTGCTGACCAAGCTGCTGTCCGATCTGTGCTACGTGCTGGTCGACCCGCGCTTGCGCTTCGAAGGGGTCGTTGCATGAAACCCATTCTCGAACCCGCGCTCGAAGGCGTGCTGCCGTCGCCGGGGCCGGATGCACCGGATTTGCCGTTGTCGCCATGGCGGCGGGCATGGCGACGCTTTCGCATGCAGAAACTGGGTTACTTCAGCCTCGTCACCTTGAGCGTGCTGTTCGTCCTCAGTCTGGGGGCCGAGCTGCTGTCGAACGACAAGCCGCTGGTCGTGCGTTACCACGATGCGTGGTACTTCCCGATGGTGCAGACCTACCCGGAAACAGAGTTCGGGGGTGATTTTCCGACGCCGACCGATTATCTCGACCCCTACATCCGCGATCGCCTGAACAGCGACGGCAACTGGGCACTGTTTGCGCCGAACCGTTATGCGGCCAACACGATCAACTACTTCGCACCCAGCCCGAACCCGGCGCCGCCATCGCGGGCCAACTGGCTCGGTACCGACGACCGCGGTCGCGATGTACTGGCGAGACTGATCTACGGCTTCCGGATCTCCTTGTTGTTCGGTCTGGCGCTGACCGTGATCGGTTGCGCACTCGGCATCGTCGCCGGAGCGATCCAGGGCTATTTCGCCGGCAAGATCGACCTGGTCGCCCAGCGCGTGATCGAAGTCTGGAGTTCAATGCCGGAGCTGTACCTGCTGTTGATCTTCGCGTCGATGTTCGAACCGAGCCTGCTGATCCTGCTGGTGCTGCTATCGGTGTTCGGCTGGATGGGTCTGGCCGACTATGTGCGCGCCGAATTCCTGCGCAACCGGAATCTCGAATACGTGCTGGCGGCGCGGGCGCTCGGTTTGTCGGACTGGCAGATCATCTGGCGCCATTTGCTGCCCAATTCGCTGACGGCGGTGATTGCCTTCCTGCCGTTCCGGATGTCCGGCGCGGTGCTGGCGCTGACGAGCTTCGATTTCCTCGGCCTCGGCGTGCCGGCGTCGACGCCGTCGCTGGGCGAGCTGCTGGCACAGGGCAAGGCCAACCTCGATGCATGGTGGATTTCGCTGCCGACCTTTGCGGTGCTGGTCGGCATGCTGCTCTTGCTGGTCTTCATCGGCGAGGCGTTGCGCGCCGCACTCGATCCCCGGGCGGACGCATGAAAAAACCGGCCGGAGGCCGGTTTTTTCATCATGACAGTGTTCAGCAGTTGCCTTTCTTGGCCTGCCCCGGAGGACAGTGGTAACCGCGGTCATCGTCATGGTCGTGATGCTTGTGCTTGCTGTCGTACTTGCCGTTTTTCTTCCACCACTTCTCGTCCCGGTAGCGCCCGCCATCCCAGTAATAGCCACGCGGGTTGCGGTAGCCGTACTTGGGGTGATACTGCGGGTGGGCGTTCCACCAGGACGGATCGCGGTAGCGGCCGTCGTACCAGTAGTAGCCGCGGTCATCGCGGTCGCCGATGTAGACCGAAACGCCCGGTACCGAAATGCCGATGTTGACGTCGGACGCGTGGGCAAAGAGTGGCGCCGCGAGGGGCAAGGCGGCAAGCAGTCCGGTGATGAGCAGTTTTTTCACGGGTCTGTCCCATGCAAATGTAATGAACGCAGTCTAGCAAGCTGGCACCGGATGGCGCTGTGTACTGGTTCACATCGTACTAACGGTCGAGTTTCAGGCCGACGCGGGTGATCCGGTCGCGTTCGAGTTCGCGCACGATCAGCGTCACGTTGCCGAAGGCAATCTGGTCGCCGACCACGGCCGGGCGATGCAGGCGCGAGCGGATCAGTGCGGCGACATCGAAACCGGATTCGCTTTCGGTGATCGGGAAATCGTACAGTTCGGCCAGTGCCACGAGCGGCGCGTCGCCATCCAGAACGAAATCGCCGAAGAAGCGCCGCTCGTACGCCATGCGCTGGTTCTGGGCCTCGCCGTACCAGCGGCCCAGTTCGGGGAGTGCGTCCTCGGTCGACGCCAGCACGATCAGGTCCCCGGCGCGCAGGCGTTCGGCTTGGCGCGGCAGCGCCAGCCGGATGCCACGCAGTACCGCCAGTGGTTTGGCGCGGCCGTGTTCCAGATGCGGGGCGGCATGGGCGATGCTGTGCTCGCCGGGGGCATCGGTGGCGACGCGATACTGGACGATCTGCCAGTCGGCCCGACCCGGCTGGCGCAGGCCGTGCCGCGCCAGCGGTTCGGGATAGTCGGGCACTTCGACCTTGCAGCGTTTGGCCATCCACGGCACCAGCGTGCCCTGGACGAGCAGCGAGGCCAGAACGACGGCAAAGGCGATGTCGAACAGCGCCACGGCACCGCTGACGCCGGCCATGATCGGGAACGTGGCCAGCACGATCGGTACGGCGCCGCGCAGGCCGACCCAGCTGACAAAAATGATTTCGCGCCGGTTGAATTTCAGCGGTACCAGACAGAGCGCAACGGCAATCGGCCTGGCAATGAACATCAGGAAAGCGGCAAACGCGAGGCTGGGGCCGATTTCGGGCAGCAGCCGGCTTGGCGTGACCAGCAGGCCGAGCAGCAGGAACATGCCGGCCTGCGCCAGCCAGGCGAGGCCGTCCATCATGCCGCGTACGCTTTCACTGGCTGGCAGTGGGCGATTGCCGATCACGAGGCCGGCGAGATAGATCGCCAGAAAACCGCTGCCACCGGCGCTGTTGACCGCGGCGAAAATCATCAGGCCACCACCGAGAACCAGCAATGGATACAGGCTTTCGGCGAGCGTGAAGCGTGCTGCTGCACGCGAAAGCAGCCAGCCGCCGGCGAGCCCGCCGACCGCGCCGAATCCGAACTGGCGCATGAACTCGCCCAGCATGCTGAGCGTATCCGGCTGGCTCTCGCCGGTCATGATGCTCAACAGGGTGATGACGAGGAAAATCGCCATCGGATCGTTGGCACCGGATTCGATTTCCAGCGTTGCGCCGACGCGCTCGTTCAGGCGGACGCCGCCATAGCGCAGCTGCGCAAAGACCGCCGCGGCATCGGTCGAGCCGACAATGGCGCCGAGCAGCATCGCGTGCAGCCACGGCAGTCCCAGCAGCCAGGCGGCGAACGCCCCTGCCAGCCCGGCCGATACGACGACGCCGACGGTGGCCAGCGACAGCGCCGGTTTGAGCGCAACACGGAAGCTGTCGATCCGCGTCTGCAGGCCACCGGCAAGCAGAATCACGGCCAGCGCGACGTTGCCGACGCCGAACGCCAGCGGATAGTTGCTGAACTGGATCTGCCCCGGGCCGCTGTCGCCGGCGAGCATGCCGACGCCGAGAAACACGAGCAGCAGCGGAAGGCCGAGGCGGGCGGTAATCGTGCTCGACAAGGTGGCGAGCAAAAGCAGAAAGCTGCCGAGCAGCAGCCAGTAATTGAGTTGTCCCATCGGAAACCAGAAAAGCGGGCGGCATGAAAGTTCCCCGGCGGCCGGCCACTGCGTTTCAGGTGTGATGCAGGGCACGGCACGGTGCTGGGGCGATGCTGATTTGTAACATAAGATGGTTCCATGATGCCGCAAACCCAGCCCCCGCTTCTTGATGTGCATGCGCTCAGCGTGCGTTATCCCGATTCCGCCGCGCCGGCGGTCGACGCCATCAGTTTCTCCGTTGCGGCAGGCGAAACGCTGGCCATCGTCGGCGGATCAGGCTCCGGCAAGAGCGTGACCGCCAGGGCACTGATGCGGCTCGATCCCGACGCCGGCTACGGCGGCGCAATCCGTTTCTCCGGCGACGATGTACTGGGCATGTCGGCACGCCAGTTGTGTGCCTTGCGGGGGGGCGGCATCGGCATGGTGTTCCAGGAGCCGTTGTCGGCACTGAATCCGGTGATGAGCGTCGGCGCGCAGCTGGCTGAAGCGCTGGTGCTGCAGCGCGGTTTGTCCGGCAAGGCCGCGCAGGCGGAAATGGCGAGCCTGCTGCAGCGGGTCGGCCTCGACGATGCGCAGCGGATGCTGGCGAGTTTTCCGCACCAGCTTTCGGGTGGCCAGCGCCAGCGCGTACTGATTGCCATTGCATTGGCTGGGTCGCCGAAACTGTTGGTGGCCGACGAGCCGACGACGGCGCTGGATGCGCATCTGCGTCTTCAGGTGCTCGTCCTGCTCAAATCGCTGGCGCGCGAGTCGGGTATGGGCTTGCTGCTGATTTCGCACGATTTGCCGCTGGTGCGCGATTTCGCCGATCGGGTCGCGGTGATGCACGAAGGCCGCATCGTCGAGACCGGCGAGACCGCGTCGCTGTTCGGCGCGCCGAAGCACGACTACACGCGTGCCTTGCTGGCGGCGCGCAGTGCGCGGCTGGCGGCGCCGCTCCCGCAGGACCGCGCCGTCCTGCTGCAGGCGCGTGGCTTGCATTGCCGCTACCGGCGCTCGCGGGGCTGGTTTCGCGCCGCGGAGCATTTCGATGCGCTGAAGCCGACCGATTTCGAACTGGCGCGTGGCGAAACACTCGGCATCGTCGGTGCGTCCGGTTCGGGCAAAACCACGCTCGGCCTGGCGGTGCTCCGGCTCTTGCGCGAGGCGAAGGGCGATGTGGATTTCCATGCCGGCAGCGGCGCCGTGGCCTTCTCGCGGCTTGCCGGCCCATCGCTGCGGCGGATGCGTCGCCATTTGCAGGTTGTGCTGCAGGATCCGTTTGCGTCACTGTCACCCCGGCTCACGATCGGCGACGTCGTCGGCGAGGGCTTGCGGGTTCACCAGCCCGAACTCGATCCGGTCGAGCGGCGACGCCGGGTGATTGCCGCGCTGGCCGAGGTCGGTCTCGGCGCCGAGGTCGCCGATCGCTATCCGCATGCGTTTTCCGGTGGCCAGCGGCAACGGGTCGCCATCGCACGGGCGCTGATCGTCTCGCCCGATGTCCTGGTGCTCGACGAGCCGACATCGGCGCTGGATGCACACGTGGCGGTGCAGGTGCTGGGTTTGCTGGCCGAGTTGCAGCGCCGCCGTGGCATCGGCTACCTGTTGATCACCCATGATCTGGCGGTCGTGCGCGCGCTGGCGCATCGCGTCATGGTCCTGAAGTCGGGCGAAGTGGTCGAGCAGGGGACGGTGGACGCCGTGTTTGCCGAGCCGGCACATCCTTACACCCGATCACTGATTTCGGCTGCGGCCCTGCCCTGAGTAGTAGTACGCAAACCGGTCGGGCAAGCGGATGCATTGGCTGACGACTTCACCTATAAGGGTTCGGTAATATTTGATGTAATATGCGCGTCATCAAGATAACCATAAAAAAATTAGGGGTATTGAGATGCGCCGCAACGAACCGGTCAGTGGAAACGAGATCAAGGTCGATCCACGCCGCCCCCTCGTCAGCAAAACCGATCTGAAGGGGCAGATCGTCTACGCCAATCCCGCCTTTACTGACATCAGCGGCTTCGATCGCGACGAGCTGCTGGGCAGTCCGCACAATCTCGTCCGCCATCCGGAGATGCCCGCAGCGGCGTTTGCCGACATGTGGCGCACGCTGAAAGCCGACCTGCCGTGGCGGGGCATCGTCAAGAACCGAGCCAAGAACGGCGACCATTACTGGGTCGAAGCCTTCGTGACTCCCTTGCTGAACGGCGGCAGAAAGACCGGCTACATGTCGGTGCGCAATACGCCCAGTTCTGCGCAGATTCGCGAAGCCGAGCGTCAGTACGCAGCCGTGAACGAAGGGCGAGCGACCCTGGCCGAAACGCGCTGGCCGAGCACGCTCGCGCTGCAATGGCGCCTTGCGCTGGTGTTCGCGACGCTGCTTGCGCTGTCCTGTGCTGCGCTGTGGGTCCAGCCGCTCTACTGTCTGCTCGCCGCAACCGGTGTTGCGCTTGCCGGTTGGGCCTGGATGCGGTCGAGCTGGCTGGCGCCGCTGAATGCCGCGAGCGAAGCGGTCGCACAGCTGGCCGAAGGCAATTTCCGTTTCGACACCCAGACCCGGGCACCGAGCGAATGCGCGCGTCTGCTGTTGCAGATCGAAGGCATGCGCATCAATTTGCGCGCGGTGATCGCCGACGTCGTTTCGGCTGCGGATACCGTGGGCACACGCGCTGGCGCCGTCGCGGCCTCATCGGTGGCGATGACCGAACGGGCGCGCAGCCAGTCCGATGGCGTGACCGGCGTGGCCGCTGCACTCGAACAGCTGACCGTGTCGGTCGACGAAATCCACGATTCGACGCGGCAAAGCGCCGCGCATGCCGATCATGCAGGCGAACTGGCCCGGCGCGGCAGCATCGAGATGCGCGCCGCGCAGGGGGCGACGCAGCAGGTGGTCGGCGTGGTCGGCGAAGCGCGCGCCACGCTCGAAGCGCTGTCCGATGCCGTCCACAGCATCGATATCGTGACGCAGACGATTCGCGAGATCGCCGACCAGACCAATCTGCTCGCGCTGAATGCGGCGATCGAGGCGGCGCGCGCCGGCGAGCAGGGGCGTGGCTTTGCCGTCGTCGCCGACGAGGTACGCAAGCTGGCCGAGCGGACCAGCCGGAGCACCGGCGACATCAGCGCGACGATAGCAACGATGGCCGAACGCTCCGGACTGGCACTGGCGAGCATGGCGCAGGCCGTCGATGCGGTTCATCACGGTACGGCGATGATCGACGATTGCGAACGGACGCTGCAGCAGATATGCGAAGCGAGCAGCGGCGTCGAACGTGCCGCGCACGAGGTCGACGGCATGCTGCGTCAGCAGTCGCAGGCGGCCGGCGAAGTGGCGGCCAGAATGGAGCGGATCAGCACGCTGACCGAGGAGAACGGCGTCGCGATTGCCGGCATGAGCGGTGCCGCCGAGACGCTGTCCGACGTCGCGAGCGAGCTGCACGCGATGCTGCAGCAGTTCGAAAAGTCGCTCTGACGGCGCTGCGGGACGTACCCGCAGCTCAGGCTGTCGCGAGCTCGACCGTGGCCGCGTGAAAATGGGGTGGCAGGAGTTCGAGCAGTCGTGCGCAAACGCCCGGTGCCATGTCGTGACCCATGCCGTCGATTTCGACCAGCCGTGCGCTCGGGATCTTGGCAGCGCAATCGCGGCCGCAGGCCGGCCGGATCAGCGGATCGTGGCTGCCGTGAATGATCAGGCTGGGTACTTCGATGGATGCCAGCAGCGGGCTGCGGTCAGGCGCGGCGGCGACGGCGAACAACTGGCGCAGCACGCCGGACGGGTGGATGGCCCGCGAGAGGCTGCGTTGCAGCCGTGCCCGCTGCACTTCGGCCGGCGTGGGAAAACCGGGGCTCTGGATCACCGCAAAATTGCGCATCATCCAGTCGATCAGCGTGTCGCGATGGTCCGGCGCGTAGGCATTGCGCGGCGGCCGGCGAACCAGCGCCGCCAGCGCCGCGCGGGTCGGCCCGGGCAGGCCGCCGGCTCCGCTGGTGCTCATGATGCTGGTCAGGCTCAGTACGCGCTGCGGTGCCCGTGCGGCGACAAGCTGGGCAATCATGCCGCCCATCGATACGCCGGCGACATGGGCCGCATCGATGCCGAGCGCATCCATCAGCGCCAGCGTGTCGGTGGCCATGTCGTCAAGCGAGTAGGGTGCCCTGATCGCCAGTCCCATGCGTCGTTTGAGCAGGTTCCACGGCAGGCTGGGTGCGCCCAGATCATCCAGATAGCTCGACAGGCCGATGTCGCGGTTGTCGAAGCGGATGACACGAAAGCCGGTACCGGCCAGCGACTGGCAGAATTCGTCCGGCCAGCCGATCAACTGCATGCCCAGACCCATGATCAGCATCACCGCCGGGTCGCTGGCGTCACCGAATTGTTCGTATTCGATCTGTAGTCCGTTGGCGCTGGCTTGGGGCATGAGGTCTCCGGTCGGGTGCGGGGTCTTCCCTCAGACATCGGGGGCATTCGCATCGATTCAAGCGGAAATTGTGCCTGCTGTCGCCGGAAAAAAAACACCCCGCCGAAGCGGGGTGTGTCGGTGAAGGCACGCAGGATCAGCGCTGGAATACGACCCTGCCGTCGACCGCGTCGACATGGACCACGTCCTTGGCACCGAACTCGCCGGCCAGAATGCGCTTGGCCAGCGGGTTTTCGATCTCGCTCTGGATCGCCCGTTTCAGAGGCCGTGCGCCGTAGACCGGATCGAAACCGGCCTCGGAAATCTGCGCCAGTGCCGCATCGCTGACTTCCAGACCGATCTCCAGCGCGGCCAGCCGGCCTTCGAGGCGTTTGAGCTGGATCGCGGCAATGCCCTTGATCTGCTCGGCCGCCAGCGCGTGGAAGACGACGATCTCGTCGATCCGGTTGACGAACTCCGGACGGAAATGCGCCTTCACTTCGGCGAGCACGGCGATTTTGGTCAGCTGGTAATCCTCGCCGGCCATCATCTGGATCTGCTGGCTGCCGAGGTTCGACGTCATCACGATCACCGTGTTCTTGAAGTCGACCGTGCGGCCCTGGCCATCGGTCAGGCGACCGTCGTCGAGTACCTGCAAGAGCACGTTGAATACGTCCGGATGCGCCTTCTCGACCTCGTCGAGCAGGATCACGCTGTACGGTTTGCGCCGTACCGCCTCGGTCAGATAGCCGCCTTCGTCATAGCCGACATAGCCCGGCGGCGCGCCGATCAGCCGCGCGACGCTGTGCTTCTCCATGAACTCGGACATGTCGAGCCGGATGATGTGCTCGTCGGTATCGAACAGGAACTCGGCCAGCGCCTTGGTCAGTTCGGTCTTGCCGACGCCGGTCGGCCCGAGGAACAGGAAGGAACCGTACGGGCGGTTCGGATCGGCCAGCCCCGAGCGCGACCGGCGGATCGCGTCCGACACGACGGTGATCGCCTCGTCCTGACCGACGACGCGCTTGTGCAGTGCGTCCTCCATGTTCAAGAGCTTCTCGCGCTCGCCCGACATCATCTTGCTGACCGGAATCCCGGTGGCGCGCGATACGACCTCGGCGATTTCCTCTGCACCGACTTGCGTACGCAGCAGCCGGGTCGGCTTGTCCTGACCTTCGGCGGCTTCGGCGGCCTTGAGCTTGGCTTCCAGCTCGGGCAGCTTGCCGTACTGCAGCTCGCTCGCCTTGTCCCATTCTCCCCGGCGCTGCGCTGCGTCCATCGCGTTGCGCACCTGCTCGATCTCTTCCTTGATCGACTGCGAACCGAGCACGGCGGCCTTCTCGGCCTTCCAGATTTCCTCGAGATCCGAATACTCTTTTTCCAGCGTGCCGATCTCTTCCTCGATCAGGCCCAGACGGCGCTGCGATGCTTCGTCCTTCTCGCGCTTGACCGCTTCGCGCTCGATCTTGAGCTGGATGATCCGGCGCTCGAGCTTGTCCATCGATTCCGGCTTGGAGTCGATTTCCATCTTGATCTTGGCCGCGGCCTCGTCGATCAGGTCGATTGCCTTGTCGGGCAGGAAGCGGTCGGTGATGTAGCGGTGCGAAAGTTCGGCCGCGGCAACGATGGCCGGGTCGGTGATGTCGACACCGTGGTGGATCTCGTACTTCTCCTGCAGCCCGCGCAGGATGGCGATCGTCGCCTCGACGCTCGGCTCGTCGACCAGCACCTTCTGGAAGCGGCGTTCGAGCGCGGCGTCCTTCTCGATGTACTTGCGGTACTCGTCGAGCGTGGTCGCGCCAAGGCAGTGCAGCTCGCCGCGCGACAGCGCCGGCTTGAGCATGTTGCCGGCGTCCATGGCGCCTTCGGCCTTGCCGGCGCCAACCATGGTGTGGATCTCGTCGATGAAGATGATGGTGTTGCCTTCATCCTTGGCGATGTCGTTCAGCACGGCCTTGAGCCGTTCCTCGAACTCGCCGCGATACTTGGCGCCGGCGAGCAGGGCGGCCAGATCGAGTACCAGCAGCCGCTTGTGCTTCAGCGACTCGGGCACTTCGCCGTTGACGATGCGCTGCGCCAAGCCTTCGACGATCGCGGTCTTGCCGACGCCGGGTTCGCCGATCAGCACCGGGTTGTTCTTGGTGCGGCGTTGCAGCACCTGGATCGCGCGGCGGATTTCGTCGTCGCGGCCGATCACCGGGTCGAGCTTGCCGGCGCGGGCGCGCTCGGTCAGGTCGATCGTGTACTTGGACAGCGCTTCGCGTTGTTCCTCGGCATTGGCGTCGTTGACGTTTGCGCCGCCGCGTACGGCGTCAATCGCGGCTTCGATCGCCGTCTTGTTGCCACCGTGCTGCTTGAGTAGCCGGCCGGCTTCGCCCTTGTCGTCGCACAGTGCGAGCAGGAACAGCTCGCTCGAGATGAAAGCGTCGCCACGCTTGATCGCGGCCTTGTCGGTCAGGTTCAGCAGGTTGGCCAGATCGCGCGAGACATTGATCTCGCCGCCGTTGCCTTCGACCTTGGCCTGGCGTTCGAGCGCGGTGTTCACAGCGGCTTTCAGTGGCGGCACGTTGACGCCGGCGCGCGACAGCAGCGCAGCCGTACCAGAGTCGCTGTCGTTCAGCAGTGCAGCAAACAGGTGGACCGGTTCGATGAAGCCGGCGTCATGGCCGAGCGCCAGACTTTGGGCATCGGCAAAGGCGGCCTGGAATTTGGTGGTGAGTTTGTCGAATCGCATGGGTTCTCCTCGCAGGCAGAAGTTCTGTATGCATGCTAGATGGAGCGGCTGCGGGCCATTTCAAGCGCGTAGTCCTTGGCTGCTCAATGGGTATTGCTTGCACTTTGCACTCTGGCGTTGCCGGTGTCGGGCAGGTCGTCCACTACCGGCGCCGGGCGGTCGTCGATGCGGACAAACAGCAGTGCTGGTGCGATCAGCGCCGCGCCCACGCACAGATAGGTGGCAAGGAACATCGTATGCAGCTCATGCGCTTCGGTGGCAAAGTGGCCACCGAAGGCCACCAGCAACAGCCCGACCAGCGCAGCCCCCAGACTCATCGTCAGTTGCATGATCATCGACATCATGCTGTTGCCGCTGCCGGCAAGGCTGTTGTCGAGATCCTTGAGCATGTAGGTGTTCATCGCCGAGAACCGGGTCGCGTTGAGGCCGCCTTGCAGCACCATGAGTGGGATCATCAACGGGTAATAGCCGGCAAGACCGCACAGTCCGATGCCGACAACGGTCAGGCCAAGCAGGACGGTGGTCCAGCTCAGCACCCGCCGGTAGCCGAAATGCTGCACTGTACCGACGACGACACGCTTCATCGACATTGAACCGATCACGGTGGGAATCGACATCATCCCTGCGTGCATCGGACTGAAGCCGAGGCCCATTTGCAGGAAGAGCGGCGTCAGCAGCGGGAGGGCGCCGGTGCCGATGCGTCCGAAGAAGCTGCCCGCAGCGCCCATGGCAAAGCTGGGAACCTTGAGCAGGCGCGGATTGAACAGTGGTGCTTCGGCGCGATTGGCGTGCTGCCAGTACAGCATCAGCGCGCAAAAACCGAAGGCAAGCATCGGTACGACCGTGGTCATGGTCAGGTGCAGTTCACCCGCGCCTTCGAGCGCCAACGTCAGCATCGCCATCGAGGTGGCAATCAGGATGAATCCACCGAAGTCGAAGCGAGGCACGCGTTCGAGCGCGAAGTTGGGCATCAGCTTCCAGGTGGCCAGCATGCCCAGCAGCCCGATCGGTAGATTGATCAGGAAAATCCAGTGCCAGGAGACGTATTCGACCAGAAAGCCGCCAAGCGTCGGCCCCACAAGCGGGCCGATCAGGCCGGGCAGGGTGACGAAGTTCATCGCCGCCATGAAGTCCTTGCGCGGCACCGCCTTGAACACCGTCAGCCGGCCGACCGGCACCATCATCGCGCCGCCGGCACCTTGCAGGATCCGTGCGAACACCAGCGTGCTCAGGTTGGGAGCCAGCGCGCAGGCGAGCGAGCCGGTGGTGAACAGCGCGATGGCGCAAAGGAAGATGCGGCGCACGCCGAAGCGGTCTGCCAGCCAGCCGCTGGCGGGCAGCAGGATGGCCACGGTGAGGATGTAGGCAATGGCGACCGACTGCATCCGCAGCGGATTTTCGCCGAGGCTGTGCGCCATCGACGGCAGCGCCGTGTTGACGATGGTGGCGTCGAGCGTTTCCATGAAGAAACCGATCGCCACCAGCCAGAGCAGCCAGCGCGTCGATGATGGGGCTTGTTCGGTACTCATTTCAGCCTTCCCTACCGGGGAGGCGGGGAGCCTCGCTCGGTATTTCGTAGTAATGCTACGAAATACTAAGCGCGGATTCCATTTGTTTCCGTACCTTTATTACGTTGTAATAGGCAACTATTGTGCGTGTTGAGCCTTAGACCGGCGGCGGCAGCGTGACGACGGTGTTGCGGCCGCGGTGCTTGGCTTCATAGAGCGCGCGATCGGCACGTTCGAGAAAGGTTGCCAGCGGCTCGGTAGCGAGTGTCGTGACGCCGAAACTTGCCGTCATCGTCTGGCCGGTGGGCCACGTGTTGGCCTCGGTGCTGTAGCGGAGCGATTGCGCCAGTTGCCCCGCGTGCTCGAGCGAGGTGTCGGGGCAAAGCAGAACGAACTCTTCACCGCCCCAGCGCACCAGATAGTCGCGCTGGCGGATGCGCTTGCGCAGCAGGGCGGAAAATTGCTGCAGGACCGTGTCGCCCATTGCATGACCATGCTCGTCGTTGACGCGCTTGAAATGGTCGATGTCGCAAAAGATGACCGCCAGCGGCCGTTCTTCGTCCAGCGCTCTGGCTGCCTCGTCGAGCAGGGCGTCGCGGATGCCCGCGCGGTTGAGCGCGCCGGTCAGCGGATCGCGCTTGGCTTTTTCGCCGATCTTGGCGTTTTCCAGCATCAGTGCCGCGTTGAGCTCCTGCAGCTCTGCTTCGCGCTCGCGGCTGTGCGCCAGCGTGCTGCGCATGCGCAATTGCCAGTGCGCCAGATACGTAATAGCGGCACACAGCCACAGGGCCACGATGAACAGCGCCATCTCGCCGGCGCTGACCCATTTGCCGCGAAATTCGATGTAGTCGATCTTGAATTGCAAGTCGGCCTTCTCGCGCACGCCGGCCGTATCCAGCAACAGCATGGGCACGTTCTGCATTTCGACCGCCGCGCGCTCGATCGGAATGTTGTTGTTGTTCAGCCACCACGAGGCCACGTTGAATGCCCGCATCGGCACCTTGATTTCACTGCCGTCGGCACGCGGCTCGAATTGCAGCTCGTTGAGCCGCCAGGTCAGAGGGTCGTCGGCCTTCGCGCTGCCGATATCGAAGTCGCGCAGGAACAGGCGCAGTCGCTGCGCACCGGTACCGCTGGCCGAGACCTTGAGCGCGATGTGCGAGAAACGGGAGAAGTCGATGCCCTGATGCGGATCATTGCTGAACGAGACGCGCAGTTCGCAATAGGGCCATTCGTAATCGGGCTTCAGTTTGCAATCGAAAAGGAGGCGCTGGCCCTGCCGTTGCAGCGTGGCCACCGAAGCCCCGCCTTCGTCCCGGTCGGACAGCGCGGTGATCTGATACGTGCTTTCGCCATCGAGCCGCAACACCCGATTCAAGCCCAGATGCTGCCACACAAGCAGGGCAATGCTGAGCATCAACAGGATGAATATGGCGGCGCGGAGGCGCCGGTCGGCAAGGGGAACAGGCATTGGCGGTCGGATTGCATTGAGGGGGTTGGAGACAATTAAACCGTTTTTCGCACATTAAACAAACTTGTAATGACCGGGTTGTATCTCGATGGTCATTCCGGTATTCAAAGCACGCTGTAATTAGCGCCAATTTCTTGCATTGTGCTTCGATTAATCACCGGGTTATGCAAGTACGCTTGCAGTTGATTGTCTGGATTCGCAAGAAATTGGTATTCCGTGTAAGCGAACTTGCAGCACTACGTCATCATTACCAATGCCAATTGGCTATTCTATCCGTACATTCGCCGCTTCCGAGCCTGCGCTTCCCCGACCCGTCATGTTCCTTCATCCTGCCCTGACCTTGCAGCGCGCACCGATCAACCGGCGACGGATGTTGCGCGCGGTGATTGCGGTCGGCTTGCCACTGGCGATTGCGCTGGTGCGCGGCGAGTTCCTGCCTGCCGTTTATGGTGCGGTCGCCGGCTTCTATACGCTGTTCGTCGACAGTGGCGGCGATACCGGCGAGCGACTGGCCGCGATTCTGTACATGACGGTCGGCATGCTGCTGGCCGGGATTGCCGGCGTTGTCGGCCACTATGTGCCCGGTGCGTCGCTGGTGCTGCTCCTCGGTTTCACCGCCGTGGCCGGCTGGCTGCAAGGCGCCGGCAGTGCGGTCGAGTTCATCGGCAAGTACTGGCTGATCGCCTTTCTGTTCGGTGACAGCGCGCCCGATCTGCCGCCCTTGTGCGGAACATATCTGATTGTCGGTGGTCTGGCGGGGATGTTCGCGGTGCTGGTCGACCTGATCATCGCGCGCCGGCCCGAGCCGCAGAGTGCGCCGATGTTGCGCGATGCGGCGCGGCACCTTTTGCGTCGCCGCCACACCAATGGTGCGTTCACTTTCTATTTCATGGTGTTGGTCGTCGTCGGTTATGCCGTCGGTCACTGGCTTGGCTTGACCCGTGCGTACTGGGTGCCGCTGACCATCGTCATCGTCACCGTTTACGATCCGCGCCACAGCATTCACAAGCTGATCCAGCGGCTGGCCGGTTCGCTGCTCGGTGCGGTGCTCGGCGCGCTGATTGTGCATTTCGTTCGTGCCGAATGGGCGCTGGCACTGTGCGTGACGGCAATGGCGGCGTGGCTGCCGGCGGCACAGGCGCGCAACTACTGGGTGGCGGTGATTCCGATCACCGCGCTGGTGATGGTGCTGCTCGATTTCGGCATCCTGCGCGGCAGCATGTCGGCGACCGATTTCGCGCTGGCACGGATGGCGGACACCGTGGTGGGCTGCCTCGTCTGCGGCGTGGGGGCGATGATCTATCTGCGGTTGTTGCCACGGATAGAGGCGCGGCAGCAGCCCCGCCGTCTCCGGCAGAAGCAGGACATATAGTCAAAATTGTTGACTTAAACATCCGGGCGGTGTCAATGCCCGCGAAACAGCGTTGTGACATCACGCAAATTTCATGCTGGCGGCGTAACAAGTACCGCCACGGGGCGAGGTCGATGGACTACATTTCCCGCATCAGACCTCCGTGCTCTCAGTCCGCGTGCTGCGCGCTCAAGCCAGAATCCGGACCGAACCGAATCAGTAGCTCAGGCGCCGTGGCGCCATTGCAAAGGAAACACACATGCAGACATTCTTCATTGCGCCGACACGACAGAACGTCGGCCTGACCTCGGTGTCGCTCGGCGTCGTCCGGGCGCTGCAGCGCCAGGGGCTGAAGGTCGGCTTCGTCAAGCCGGTCTCGCAGGATCACCACGAGGTCGAGCGCTCGACGCATTTCGCCCGCGAAATCTGCCAGATCGACACGCCGAACGGCCTATCGACCGGCCAGGTGATCGCCCGCGTTGCATCGGGGCAGAATGACGAGCTGATGGAAGACATCGTCAGCCTGTGTATGCGTGCATCGCAAGGCGCCGACGTGCTGGTGGTCGAAGGTCTGCATGTCGATCCGAACAACGCGTTTACCGCCGGCCTGAACGCCGGCATCGCCCGCGCGATGCAGGCCGAAACCGTGCTGGTGGCCAACGCCGGTGCGCCGGGCGCGGTCAACGAGGTCAAGGTGCTGGCCGCCCAGCTCCGGCATGACGGACTGAATGTCGCCGGGGTGATTTTCAACAAGGCGCCGGCCACGTTCGATGCCGCCGCGCAGCCGGCCATCGACGGCATCCCGGTCTGGGGCGTCGTCCGCTATGACGCGCTGCTGCTGGCGCCGCGCACGCTCGACGTCGCGCGCCACCTGAATGCACAGGTGCTCATCGAGGGCGAGATCGCCAAGCGCCGTGTCCGCGATACCGTGATCGCCGCCCGTTCGGTGACCGAAGTGGTCGAACGGCTGGTGCCGGGCGCGCTGGTCGTCAGTGCAGGCGATCGCGACGACATCATGCTGGCGACCGCGCTGGCGGCAAAGAACGGCGTACAGCTCGCCGGACTGCTGCTGACGCACTCGAGCCTGCCGGACCAGCGCATCCGCGATTTTGCGGCGATGGCCCTCAACAGCGGCATTCCGGTGCTGCAGACCGACACCGACAGCTTCGGCACCGCCGCACGCATTGCCCAGGTGCCGCCGGCCGTGGCGGCCGACGACATCGAACGGATGAATGCCGTACTCGATGCAGTGGCCGAACAGCTCTCGGCCGAATCGCTGGCCGCCGGTGTGCGCGTCCCGGCTTCGGGGCGGATGTCGCCGCCGGCGTTCCGCTACCAGCTGATCAGCAAGGCCCGCGCAGCGAAGAAGCGCATCGTACTGCCGGAAGGCGACGAGCCGCGCACGATCAAGGCTGCTGTGATCTGCGAAGAGAAGGGCATCGCCAGCTGCGTGCTGCTGGGCAAACGCGCCACGATCGAATCGATCGCCGCCGCGCAGGGCGTGACGCTGCCGGCGTCGCTGGAAATCCTCGACCCGGATCTGGTCCGTCAGGAGTACGTCGCGCCGATGGTCGAACTGCGCAAGAGCAAGGGCCTGACCGAAGGCCAGGCGCTTGAACAGCTGGCCGATACCGTCGTGCTCGGCACGATGATGCTGGCGGTCGACAAGGTCGACGGTCTGGTGTCCGGCGCCGTGCATACGACCGCCAGCACCGTCCGCCCGGCGCTGCAGCTGATCAAGACCGCCCCGGGTTCGTCGATCGTCTCGTCGGTGTTCTTCATGCTGATGCCGGACCAGGTGCTGGTCTACGGCGACTGCGCGATCAATCCGAACCCGACCGCCGAACAGCTGGCCGAAATCGCCAAGCAGAGTGCCGACAGCGCCCAGGCATTCGGTGTCGATCCGAAGGTTGCGATGATCAGCTACAGCACCGGCAAGTCCGGCGCCGGTGCCGATGTCGACAAGGTGCGTGCTGCGGCCGAACTGGCGCGCGAAAAGTACCCGCAACTGGTACTCGACGGTCCGCTGCAGTACGACGCCGCATCGGTCGCCGACGTCGCCGCGCAGAAGGCGCCGGGCAGCAAGGTGGCCGGTCAGGCGACCGTGTTCGTGTTCCCGGACCTGAATACCGGCAATACCACGTACAAGGCGGTGCAGCGCAGCGCCCATGTCGTCAGCGTCGGTCCGATGCTGCAGGGCCTAAGAAAGCCGGTGAACGACCTGTCGCGCGGCGCGCTGGTCGACGACATCGTGTTCACGATCGCGCTGACGGCCATTCAGGCTGCACAGATGGACGCTGCCCGCTAGGCCAGTGCCCACGCGCAGAAAAAAACGCCGGCTTGAAGCTGGCGTTTTTATTGGCTGCAACCCGCGCCCTCGCTGGGCGGGCAGGGTAGAACCGGATGCAATTTGTGCCGGACGGTCATTGTGCCCAAAGCGTAACGTCATGATCGCGTGGTAGAATCCCCGGTTTACCCAAACCTTCGCAGCATTCCATGACACGCGCCCTTCGCAACATCGCCATCATTGCCCACGTCGACCACGGCAAAACCACCCTGGTCGACCAACTCCTGCGCCAATCCGGCACCTTCCGCGACAACCAGCAGGTTGACGAGCGCGTGATGGACTCGAACGATCTTGAAAAGGAACGTGGCATCACGATTCTGGCCAAGAACACCGCCATCGAATACGAAGGCACCCACATCAACATCGTCGACACCCCGGGGCACGCCGACTTCGGTGGTGAAGTCGAGCGCGTGCTCGGCATGGTCGACGGCGTGCTGCTGCTGGTCGACTCGGTCGAAGGCCCGATGCCGCAAACCCGCTTCGTGACCAAGAAAGCGCTGGCGCTGGGTCTGAAGCCGATCGTCGTGATCAACAAGGTCGACCGTCCGGGCGCGCGTCCGGACTGGGTCGTCGACCAGACGTTCGACCTGTTCGACAAGCTGGGCGCAACCGACGAACAGCTCGACTTCCCGATCATCTACGCTTCGGGCCTGAACGGCTTCGCCAAGCTCGATCTGGCCGAAGAATCGGACAACATGCGTCCGCTGTTCGAAGTGGTGCTCAAGCACGTGCCGACGCCGCCGGGTGACCCGGATGCGCCGCTGCAAATGCAGCTGTCGGCACTGGACTACTCGACCTACACCGGCCGTCTTGGCGTCGGCAAGGTCATCAACGGCCGCATCAAGCCGGGCCAGCAAGTCGTGGTGATGAACCATGACGAGCAAGTCGCCACCGGTCGCATCAACCAGGTGCTCGGTTACAAGGGTCTGGATCGCGTGCCGGTCGAAGGCGCCGAAGCCGGTGACATCATCATCATCTCGGGTCTGGACGACATCGGTATCGGTGTCACGATCTGCGACAAGGAAAACCCGATCGGCCTGCCGGTCCTCGGCGTCGACGAGCCGACGCTGAACATGGACTTCATGGTCAACACCTCGCCGCTGGCAGGTACCGAAGGCAAGTTCGTCACTTCGCGCCAGATCCGCGATCGCCTGACCAAGGAGCTGCTGACCAACGTCGCGCTGCGCGTCGAAGACACGGCCGATGCCGACATCTTCCGCGTGTCGGGCCGCGGCGAGCTGCACCTGACGATCCTGCTGGAAAACATGCGCCGTGAAGGCTTCGAAATGGCCGTGGCCAAGCCGCGCGTCGTTTACAAGGACATCGACGGCCAGAAATGCGAGCCGTACGAAAACCTGACCATCGACCTGGAAGACGAACACCAGGGCGGCATCATGGAAGAAATCGGTCGTCGTCGCGGCGAACTGACCAATATGGAATCCGACGGCCAGGGTCGTACCCGCCTCGAATACCATATCCCGGCACGCGGCCTGATCGGCTTCCAGTCGGACTTCATGACCATGACCCGCGGCACCGGCCTGATGAGCCACGTGTTCGATGACTACGCACCGGTGAAGCCGGACATGCCGGGTCGCCACAACGGCGTGCTGATCTCGCAGGACAACGGCGAAGCCGTGGCCTACGCACTGTGGAAGCTGGAAGACCGCGGCCGCATGTTCGTGTCGCCGGGCGACAAGCTGTACGAAGGCATGATCATCGGCATCCACAGCCGCGACAACGATCTGGTCGTGAACCCGATCAAGGGCAAGCAGCTGACCAACGTTCGTGCTTCGGGTACCGACGAAGCCGTTCGCCTGACCACCCCGATCAAGCTGTCGCTGGAATCGGCGGTCGAGTTCATCGACGACGACGAACTGGTCGAAATCACTCCGAAGTCGATTCGTATCCGCAAGCGTCACCTGCAGGAACACGAACGCCGCCGTGCGGCCAAGTCGGAAGGCTGATTCGGCCTTGCCTGAAAAGAACGGAGCCCGAGCGGCTCCGTTTTTTTTGTCCGTCTGTCGCATCCATCACGACGTCTGCCGCCGGCCGCTTGTTCGTTGCAAGGCTGAACCTTATCGTTTTCGACGACCGGTTTTGAGGCCGGCAATCACACAAGGCGCCGGACGCCTGGGATGGAGAGAGCGATGAAGACAATGCATGGCGTGGCGTTCGCCGCGCTTCTGGGGCTGAGTGTGCTCGGCCACGCCGCCTGTCGCGGTAACTGGGCCGAAGGCACTACCTATACCGCGGGCGATACCGTGGTCTACAGCGGCACGGTCTACACCGCGCGCAGCACGCACACCGCCTACGTCGGTACCGGCTGGAATCCGGCCGCGACGCCGACCTTGTGGTCGGTTGGCGGGACTTGCGGCACCGCGCCGACCCCGACACCCTCGCCAACGCCAACGCCAACGCCAACGCCAACGCCAACGCCAACGCCAACGCCAACGCCAACGCCAACGCCAACGCCAACGCCAACGCCAACGCCAACGCCAGTACCGTCGCCGACACCGACACCGACACCGACACCGACACCGACACCGACACCGACACCGACACCGACACCGGTTCCGGGCGGTTGGGTGCTGCAGAACACCTTCGAGAACGACGCTGTCGGCCTCTACACCGCATCGGCGTTCCAGTCGGACTGGGGCATCGCGCCGGGCGAGTCGACCGGTGTCGCAGCGGGGCGGCTGTCCATCGTCGGCGACCCGGACAACCAGGCGAACAGGGTGCTGCGTGTCACCTACAAGGCCGGCCAGATCGGCGGCAACTCGGCCATGACTTTCGACGCGCCGCTGGGGGGCAATTACGGCCAGCTATGGCTGCAGTACAAGCTGCGTTTCGACAATGCCTTTACCTGGGTCAAGGGCGGCAAGCTGCCGGGTCTGGGCGGTGGCGATACGCCGACCGGCTGCATCCAGAACGGGACATTCGACGGCTTCACCACGCGGATGATGTGGCGCGAGAACGGCGTCGGCTTCAGCTACCAGTACTACCCGGGCAAGAAGGAGGAGTGCGGCGACTACTATGCGGTGGCCACCAAGTTCAAACCGGGCGTGTGGTACACGTTGACGCAGCAGGTCGTGCTCGGCGACGCAGGTCAGGCCAACGGCCAGTTCCGCCAGTGGGTCGACGGCAAGCTGGTGCTGCAGCAAAGCGGACTGCTGCTGCGCAATGGTGCGTCGGTTGGCGTGTCGGCGATCAAGATGGATACCTTCTTCGGCGGCTCGAGCACCGACTGGGCGCCGGCCAGTGACCAGTACGCTTACTTCGACGACTTCCGCGTCTCGACGGCCAGTCCGCTGGCGCTGGTCGACACCCTGAAGACGCCGCCGCCGTACAACGATCCGATCGTCGGCTACAGCCAGTGGCAGACCGGCAAGACCTATGCGCAGAACAGTCTGGTGTTCCGCGTCGATGCCAGTGGCGTGTACCACTACTACAAGGCACGCGGCTACATCGGTACGAACGTCGACCCGCTCGCGGGCAGCCTGCTGGACGTGTATTTCCAGGTGTATTCGCCACTGCGACTCGACAACGGCCAGAAATGGATCGAGCTGAGCGAGCCCTGGCTCTGACCCGGTACCAGGAACAACAAACCCGCCATCGGCGGGTTTGTTGTTTCGGCGGCAGGCTCAGCTGCGATGCACCGCGAGCGGTCCGTTGGCCTGACAGACCGGCATCAGCTGGATGTTGTTGATGTTGACGTGCGCCGGCCGGCTGGCCGTCCAGTAGACCGTATCGGCGATATCGTCGGCGGTCAGCGGCTGGACGTTCTGGTACACCGCACCGGCCTTGGCGTCGTCGCCGTGAAAACGCACGTTGGAGAACTCGGTACCGCCAGCCAGCCCGGGTTCGATATTGGTCACGCGTACCGGTGTACCGATCAGGTCGGCGCGCAGGTTGTAGCTCAGCTGATGGACGAAGGCCTTGGTTGCACCGTAGACATTGCCGCCCGGATAGGGCCATTCGCCGGCGGTCGAGCCCAGGTTGACGACGTGGCCGCGGCCGCGCTCGACCATGCCCGGCAGCAGCGCCCGGGTGCAGTAGACGAGGCCCTTGATGTTGGTGTCGATCATCCGTTCCCAGTCATCGAGATCGGCACGCTGCGCCGGTTCGAGTCCGAGCGCGAGGCCGGCGTTGTTGACCAGCAGATCGACCGCGGCGAAGCCGGCGGGGAGAGCCGCGAAGGCGGCGGCGACCGCATCGCGGTCGGTTACGTCGAGCTGCAGCGGCAGCAGCGCCGGGCCGAGTTCCGCCGCAAGCGCGTTGAGGCGGTCGATCCGCCGTGCGGTGGCGACGACGCGGTGGCCTTCGGCAACGAAGCGGCGAGCGATGGCCTGACCAAATCCGGCACTGGCACCGGTGACAACGACGATCATGGCTTTCTCCTGCATGAACGGGCTTTTCAGCGTGCACCATGCCGGCTGTGGCGACAACAGACAATCGTCCTCGTTTTCGGCCGGCGCAGTTGCGTATCCCGGGCGGTGCGGCTGAACGCGTAGTAACATTTACGCCATCTCACCACCTTCACGACATCATGCCCGCACATGACGAGGCCTTGGCCAAGGTCCGGCTGGACAAATGGCTCTGGGCTGCCCGTTTCTTCAAGACCCGTTCGATGGCGACCGAGGCGATCGACGCCGGTCACGTGCATCTGAACGGCGATCGCGCCAAGCCGGCGCGGACCATCAAGGTCGGCGACCGGCTGCGCGTGCTGGCCGCACACGGCGAGTTCGAACTGGTCGTGCAGGCGCTGTCCGACCGGCGCGGTCCGGCCGAGGTCGCACGCACGCTGTACGCGGAAACCCCCGAAAGCGAAGCGCGAAGGGCGCAACAGGCACAGGATCGCGAGCTGGTCCCGACGTTCGAGCATCCGCTGTCCAAAGGCCGGCCGACCAAGAAGTGGCGCCGGCAACTCCATGATTTTTCGCGCAAGCAGCAAGGCTGAGACCGATGGTTTCCGATACATCCACCGCCCCGATCTACCTGTTGTGCCGCAATGGCGATTACGCCGCGACGGTCAGCCAGCAACTGGCGATGTTCGGCCTGCGTGCCGTTGCTTTCCCGCGCGCCAGCGCGCTGCTTGCCGCGATACACGGCGAGGCGCCGCTGGCGGTGCTGGTCGACGAGGCCGGCTGTGAGGACATGATGCTGACGCAGGTGCTGCCGATGATTGCCCGGCTGAACAGCGGCCCGCTGGTCTACCTGTCGCTGCCGATGGCTGCGCAGGAGCAGATCGAACTGGCCCGCGCCGGCGTGACCGATTTCCTGCCCAAACCGTTCGACAGCCACCGGCTCATCGACCAGATCGACCGGATGCTCGAAGCCCAGTCGCCGCAACCGGCGCGCGTGCTGATCGTCGATGACTCGGAGACGCTGACCCACTGGGCGAGCAATGTGCTGACGATGGCCGGGATGCGCGTGCGCAGCGTCAAGAATCCGCTGAAAGTGCCGCAGCTGGTGGCGCTGGAGAAGCCCGAGCTGATCCTGCTCGACATGTACATGCCCGAATGTACCGGGGACGAGCTGGCCAAGGTGTTGCGGCAGAACCCGGCCTTCGATGGCATCCCCATCGTCTTCCTGTCGAGCGAAACGCAACGGGGCAGGCAGTTGTCGGCACGCCGCATGGGCGGGGACGATTTTCTGGTGAAGAACAACGATCCGGACGAACTGATCGACATCGTGGCGATGATGGTCGACCGGTATCGCCGCTTGCGCGAGCTGATGACCCGCGACAGCCTGACCCGGCTGCTGAACCATACCCACCTGATCGAGCGATTGCTGCAGGAGGTGGCGCGCGCGCACGAGACCGTGCGTCCGCTGGCATTCGCAATGATCGACATCGATCACTTCAAGTCGGTCAACGACCGCTACGGCCATGCCGTGGGTGACCGGGTGATCAAGAGTCTGGCGCGGTTGCTGCGGCAGAACTTCCCCGGCGCCGATCTCGTCGGTCGCTACGGCGGCGAGGAATTCTCGATCATTTTCCCCGACGCATCGCTGTTGCGTGCCGCGCAGCAGGTCGACGATCTGCGGCAGCGTTTCAGCGAGCTTTGCCATATCAGCGGCAATGGCGAGCCGTTGACGATTTCGTTCAGCGCCGGTGTTGCCCAACTGGGCAACGGCATGCAGACCGAACAACTGATCGAAACCGCCGATGCGGCGCTCTACCAGGCCAAGGCGGCCGGCCGGAATCAGGTCGGTCTGGCGCGATAAAAGGAAAAACATGTCCGCTCTGCACTACCGCATCCGCCCGGCCGATCTGGCCGGTCACTATTTCGACGTCACGCTGACGATCGACGAACCGGCCGCCGACGGCCAGATCGTCTGGCTGCCGGTGTGGATTCCCGGCAGTTACCTGATCCGTGAATTTGCGCGCAATATCACCGGTATTGCCGCGTACAGCGGTAAAAAGCCGGTCGAACTGCGCAAGCTCGACAAACACCGCTGGCAGGCTGTGCCGGTGGCCGGACCGCTGGAACTCGAGTACCGCGTCTACGCCTTCGATCTGTCGGTACGCGGGGCGTATCTGGACGACACGCGGGGCTTTTTCAACGGCACCAGCGTCTTTCTGGCCGTGGCCGGCCAGGAGTCGCAATCGTGCGACGTCGACATCGCCGCGCCGCGCGGCGAGGCCGCCAAGCGCTGGCGCGTGGCGACGACGCTGCCGGCGGTGAAGGTCAAGGACGGCGGATTCGGCCGCTATCGCGCACGCAATTACGACGAACTGATCGATCATCCGGTCGAACTCGGCACTTTCGATCAGGAGTCCTTCAAGGCTTGCGGTGTCCCGCACGACATCGTCATCGCCGGCCGGCACCGGACCGATTTCAAGCGGCTGAAGAAAGACCTGAAGAAAATCTGTGAAGCGCAGATCAGGCTGTTCGGCGAGCCGGCGCCGTTCGACCGCTACCTGTTCATGACCATGGTGACCGGCGACGGCTACGGCGGCCTCGAACACCGGGCTTCGACCGCGCTGATCACCAGCCGCCCGGACCTGCCGCTGGCACACGAAACCGACCGGAAGACCGGCTACATCCAGTACCTCGGCCTGTGCAGCCACGAGTATTTCCACAGCTGGAACGTCAAGCGGATCAAGCCTGCGGCGTACGCGCCATATCCGCTGGACCGCGAAGCCTATACGCGACTGTTGTGGGCGTTCGAGGGGATCACCTCGTACTACGACGATCTGATGCTGCTGCGCGCCGGCATCCTGACGCCGCAGCAATACCTCGATCTGCTGGCGCAAACGCTGACCGGTGTCGAGCGCACCCCTGGGCGCCGGCAACAGACGCTGGAAGACGCCAGCCTCGATGCATGGGTCAAGTATTACCGGCAGGACGAGAACAGCCCGAATGCGCTGGTCAGCTATTACACCAAGGGCGCGCTGGCCGCACTCTGCCTCGACCTGACGATCCGCCTGCGCACCGACGGTGCCAGGAGCCTCGATGACGTGATGCGCGCCTTGTGGCAGCGTTTTGGTCGCGATTTCGACCGGGATGGGCAGGGGGTTGGCGAAACCGAATGGGAGGCCGTTGCGAGCGATGTTGCGGGGTTCGACCTCAAGGCCTTCTTCGATCAGGCTTTGCGTTCGACCGAGGACTTGCCGGTGGTCAGCCTGCTCGACGCATTCGGTGTCGACGTGCAGCAGCGGCCACCGCTGGGCGGCAGCGACAAGGGCGGCTGGCGGGGCGGTACCATCTCCGCCGGCATCAGCATCGGTGCCCGGATCGCAGCCGATCCGGCCGGCATCAAGCTGACCCAGGTGTTCGATGGTGGTGCGGCCAGAGCGGCCGGTCTGGCTGCCGGCGACGTGCTGGTCGCGTTCGACGGGCTGCGTGTCGGCGCGGGCAGCTTCGATGGCGTGCTGGCGAGTTATCCGGCAGGCGCCAAGGTGCATGTCCATGCTTTCCGGCGTGACGAACTGATCGAACGTACCTTGCCGCTGCAGCTCGCCCAGGCCGATACATGGGGACTGAAGCTGCGGGAGGCGGGGGCGTACCCATTACGCTTATCGTGGCTGGATGAATGAATTAAGTTTTTGGTAAGTTCTTGTGGGCGTGTGTAAATTGAAGGGGTAGCCCAACACGGACGTCCGCATGTATCTGCCCCTGCCCGGATCGGGTTGGCTTTTCAGCTTGCGCAACCGGATGCTGCTTGTACTGCTGCTGATTTCCCTGGTCATCAGCGGTGCGGGTGCGACTTATGTCTACCAGCTGAAGGCCACCGCTGTTCGCGCCGGTATCGACGGCCGCATGCAAGCCGCCGCTGCTGCCGCCGAGCGTCTGCTGCCCGCGAGCCTGATTTCACACGATGCGCTGTTCGTCGACGACGCGCCACGCGATCCGGCTCAGGCCCGCCTCGCGATGGCGCGCTACTGCCGCCTTGCCGGCATCGACGGCCTGGGTTTCTATGCTTTCGAGGGTGACGCGCCGCGATGGATTGCCGGCGCGACGGTCAATGCGCTTGCACAAGGCCGCATTCCGGTCGAGCTGTACGCGCCGGTACAGGCCGGAGACACAAGCCAAGCGGTCGAAACACGGTTTCAAGGCCGGTCGGCCCGGGTGCTGTTTGTGCCGGGACCGCCCAACAGTGCCAATCGTTACCTCATCGCGGTCATGACCGCAGGTGAGGGGCTTGACCGGGATTTGCAGCAGGCCAGAATCGAATCCGCCGGTGTCGGGGTGCTGATGGTGCTGACCGGGCTGCTGCTGTCCTGGCTGCTCGCCTACTGGCTGGCTGCACCGGTGACGCAACTGCTCGCCGCGGTGCGGCGCATGCGCGGCGGTGACTACAGCACAAGGCTGCGACTCAAGGGGCGCGGCGAACTGCAGGAACTGGCGAGCAATTTCAACGCGATGAGCGAGGCGGTGGCCGAGCGGCAAAGGCTGATCCTGCGTCAGGCCTTCGAGGACGGGCTGACCGGCTTGCCCAACCGGAGCCACATGCTGGAGTTGATGCAGGCGCATATCGTGACCGATGGCACGCCATTCGTCGTGCTGCTGATCGACATCAACCAGTTCAAGTACGTCAACGATTACCTCGGTTATCAAACCGGTGACGCGATGCTGGTGGCGCTGGCAAAGCGCCTGGCCAGCCTCATGCACCTGCACGGCGAATTGTGTGCCCGGCTGCCCGGTGACGAATTTGCCTTGTTGTTCCCGAATGCACGTATCGACGGTTTGCCGCGGCTGCTGGCGCGTCTGGAGTCCGCGCTGGTTGACCCCGTCATTGTCAGCGGCCAGCGGCTTGATCTGAGTGTCGGCATCGGTGTCGCAGCCTATCCCGAACACGGCGAGAGTGCCGAATTGCTGTTGCGCCATGCCGAAGTGGCAATGTATCTCGCCAAGCGTGACCATGCCGCCTATGCAGTCTATTGCACCGAGACAGAGGCGCACCGCCGCAATCGCACGGCCTTGCTGGCCGACCTGCGTGAAGCGATCGAAGGGGGGCAGCTGCGTGTGCATTACCAGCCCAAGGCTTTGCTGCGCGACGGATCGGTGACCAAGGCCGAAGCGCTGGTGCGCTGGGCGCACCCCGAACGTGGCTGGATCGGCCCGGATGAATTCATCCCGTTTGCCGAGCAGACGGGGCGGCTGCGGGCCATCACGCACTGGGTGGTCGACACGGTGACCTGCCAGCTGGCGTACTGGCGCGAGGAAGGGCTGACGCTGTGCGTGTCGGTGAACGTCGGCATGAGCGACGTCGAGGACGATACCTTTGTGGCTTTCGTCGATCGCGCCTTGCGACGTCATGGCATCAATCCGTCGCAGCTGTGCCTCGAGATTACCGAAACCGGCATGATGCACCGGCCGAAACAATTGCTCGTCAACCTGGACCGTCTGCGCCAGTTGGGCGTGCAATTGTCGATCGACGACTTTGGTAACGGTTATTCGTCGTTTGGCTATCTGGCGCAGATGCCGGTGCACGAACTGAAAATCGACCGGACCTTCATCGAACGACTCGAACACAATTTCGAAAATGTCTCCATCGTTCGCTCGATCATCGAGCTCGGCCACATTCTCGGCCTTGATGTGGTGGCCGAAGGTGTGGAAACCCCTGCGATCTGGCAGGCCCTGGTGGTCATGGGCTGTGACGAGGCGCAGGGCTACCTGATTGCCAGACCGATGCCCGCCGACGAACTGACCCGCTGGCTGGAAAAAGGCTTCGACGTTCCGCCGCCGGTGACGAACATGGCGCCGGTGCTGTCGGCCTGAATGCCGGCGGGCATTCAGGCGCTGACTTCCGGAATAGGTCTAGACGTCACAACCTCGTAATAAGCGCTGCCTAGAATCCGCTGCGATTTCCCACCCACCGGATCGCACAAGGATCGCAGCCATGAAACTCGTCAACCGTATCGCTCTGGGCCTTGCCTGCGCAATGGCCGGCAGCGCGTTCGCCGATACCACGCTTACCGTGTACACCGCGCTGGAAGCCGATCAGCTCAAGGCCTACCAGCAGAAGTTCGAGGAAGAAAATCCCGGCATCAAGATCAAGTGGGTGCGCGATTCGACCGGCATCATCACCGCCAAGCTGCTGGCTGAAAAAGCCAATCCGCAGGCCGATGTGGTGATGGGCGTTGCCGCCTCGTCGCTGCTGGTGCTCGAGAAGGAAGGCATGCTGCAGGGCTATGCCCCGAAGGGTGTCGACAAGCTGTCGAAGGCCTATGTCGACTCGGCCAACCCGCCCGCCTGGGTCGGCATGGACGTCTGGGGCGCAACGATCTGTTTCAATACCGTCGAAGCGGCCAAGCTGGGCCTGAAGAAGCCGGAAAGCTGGCATGACCTGACCAAGCCCGAATACAAGGGCAGGATCGTGATGCCGAACCCGGCATCGAGCGGCACCGGCTACTTCGACGTCTCGGCCTGGCTCAAGGTCTTCGGCGAGAAGGACGGCTGGACCTATATGGACAAGCTGCACGACAACATCGCCCAGTACACGCATTCGGGCTCGAAGCCGTGCAAGCAGGCGGCCGCCGGCGAGTTCCCGGTCGGCATCTCGTTCGAGTACCGTGCGGCCAAGCTCAAGGAAGGCGGTGCGCCGATCGACCTCGTGTTCCCGAAGGAAGGTCTGGGCTGGGACGTCGAGGCCACGGCGATCATGAAGGGCACCAAGAACGCCGATGCGGCGAAGAAGCTGGCCGACTGGTCGGCGTCGCGCTCGGCCAACGAGCTGTACGAGAAGAACTTCGCCATCGTCGCGATGCCGGGCGTGGCCAAGCCGAATGCGCACATTCCGGGCAACTACGAGCAGTTGCTGATCAAGCAGGACCTGAAGTGGTCGGCGACCAACCGCGACAAGATCCTGGCCGAATGGACCAAGCGTTACGACGCCAAGTCCGAGCCGAAGAAGTAAGCCCGCGTTCCGTTCCCCAGACAGCCCCGCACTCGCGGGGCTGTTTGCATTCGGGGCCGCGATAAGGTCGATCAAAGTCGTCTAGACGTCATGGGTGCGTAACACTAGCCGTCTAGAGTGGCGCCATGTCAAAAGCGGACGGAAACATCATGATCCTGGACTGGGCCGGGCTGGAAAGCCTGTTGTGTAATGCCGGCCATTCGCTGTACGGCGGCGAGGCCATCAGCCAGCTTGAACATGCCCTGCAAAGCGCCGAGTGCGCCGAGCGCGACGGGGCCTCGGCGGCGCTGACGACTGCCGCCCTGCTGCATGACCTCGGGCATCTGGTGAGCGGGCAGGCGGATGACGATCTGGCCAACGGCATTGATGATCGTCACGAACAGATCGGCATCGCCGCACTGCGCGGGTTGTTCGGCGACGACGTGCTGGCGCCGATCGCACTGCATGTCGCGGCCAAGCGTTATCTGTGCGCGGTCGAGCCGACCTATCTGGCCGAGCTCTCGCCGGCATCGTGCCTGTCGCTGGCACTGCAGGGCGGGGTGATGACCACGGCGGAAGCCGAACGTTTCGACCGCAATCCGCACGCTGCTGCGGCCATCGCACTGCGACGCTGGGACGACGAGGCCAAGGTTGTCGGCAAGACCACGCCGACGCTCGGGCACTACCTCGCCATCGCCCGTGGTGCTGCGCGGACCACGGCTGGAGCATTGCAATGAACCGCGACTGGCAAGCAACCGGCGCGGTGATCGACGCATTGCGTGTCGAACGGGTCGCCAAGCGTTTCGGCGCGTTCACCGCACTTGACGGCGTGTCGCTGTCGGTGAAAAAAGGCGAGTTCCTCTGTCTGCTCGGCCCGTCGGGCTGCGGCAAGACGACCTTGCTGCGCATCATCGCCGGGCTGGAAGCCGCCAGCGACGGCGCGCTGTTCATGGCCGCCGGCGATGCCGAACGCGACGTCACGCGCCTGCCGGCATCGCAGCGCGATTACGGCATCGTGTTCCAGAGCTATGCGCTGTTTCCGAACCTGAACGTCGCACAGAACATTGCCTACGGCCTCAAGGGCAGGCGCGAGGACAAGGACTTGCGGGTTACCGCGCTGCTGGCGCAGATCGGCCTGCCCGGCATCGAACACAAGTATCCGTCGCAGCTGTCCGGTGGCCAGCAGCAGCGCGTCGCACTGGCGCGAGCGCTGGCGACGAGCCCGTCGTTGCTGTTGCTCGACGAGCCGCTGTCGGCGCTCGACGCCCGTGTGCGCGAGCACCTGCGCCGTGAAATCAAATCGCTGCAGCAAAAGCTCGGTGTCACCACGGTGATGGTGACGCACGATCAGGAAGAAGCCTTGACGATGGCCGACCGCATCGTGGTGATGAATCACGGCGTGATCGAGCAGATCGGTACGCCCGAGGAAATCTATACGCGGCCTGCAAACCGTTTCGTGGCCGAATTCGTCGGACAGTCGAACTGGCTGGCTGCGACGTCGGCCGGCATCGGCCAGGTCCTGCTCGGTGATGCCTTGCTCGGCGCCACGGTGACGCCGCCACGACCGGACGGCCATCCGCTCGAACTGTTCATCCGGCCCGAGGACGTGCAACTGCACGCGAGCTGGAGCCCGGTCGAGGCCCAGATCGTCAACACGGCGCTGGCGCACGTGCGCAAGATCGAACTGCTCGGCGGCTTTTACCGGATCGCGCTGAGCGTACCGGGCTGGGGCGGTCAGCAGCTGCTGGCCGACGTGGTGCGCAGCGAGTTCGAACGGCTGAACCTGTCGCTGGAGCGCATGGTGCCGGTGTCGCTGCCGGCCAATCGCCTGCGGGCCTTCGGTCCGTCAACCGGAGCTGCGGCATGATCGCGCTGCGTGCAGGCGGGCGTATCGCGGCCGACCGTAGCCAGCAGGTGGCCGCCGGCCTGCTCTGGTTGCTGGCGGCTGCGCTGGTGCTGGGACTCGCGCTGCCGCTGGCCGCGATTCTCGGCAAGGCGCTGACCGGCGACGATGGCCGTTTTGCCGGTCTGGCCCAGTTCGCCGCGATCGTCGGCGAAGCGCGCTTCTGGGATGCGGTATCCAACAGTCTGGCGGTCTCGCTGACGACTACGATGATCGTGTTGCCGCTGGCTTATGTGTTTGCCGCAGCGCTGACGCGTACCTGCATGCCGGCCAAGCCGCTGTTCCGCGCGCTGGCGCTGACGCCGCTGCTGGCGCCGTCACTGCTGCCCGGCATCGCGCTGGTTTACCTGTTCGGCAACCAGGGCCTGCTGAAGGCATGGTTTCCGGACGGCAGCATCTACGGCTTCTGGGGCATCGTCATTGCCGAGGTCTTCTTCACGTTTCCGCACGCGCTGATGATTCTGGTGACGGCGCTGTCGGTGGCCGATGCGCGCCTGTACGAAGCGGCAACCGCACTCGGTGCCGGCCGAATCCGCCGCTTCGTCACCGTGACGCTGCCGGCGGCCCGCTACGGCCTGATCTCGTCGGCACTGGTCGTGTTCACGCTGGTCATCGTCGATTTCGGTGCGCCCAAGGTGATCGGCGGCCAGTACAACGTCCTCGCGGTCGAGGTGTACAAGCAGGTGATCGGCCAGCAGAACTTCCCCAAGGGCGCGGTGATCGGCATGCTGCTGCTGCTGCCGGCGGTGCTCGCGTTCGTCATCGATCACCTGCTGCAACGCCGTCAGCGCGCGTTGCTCACGGCCCGGGCGCAACCCTTGGTGGTCCGGCCGCAAGCGTGGGTCGACGTGCTGAGTACCGTGGCATGCGCGGCCATCGGCGGCGCCCTGCTGGTCATTATCGCGACGGCGGTTGCGGCGGCCTTCATCAGGTTGTGGCCGTACAACCTCAGCCTGACGCTGGCGCATTTCGACTTCGACAATATGGATGGCGGCGGCTGGGCGGCGTTCTACAACAGCATGAAGATGGCGCTGGCGACCTCGGTGATCGGCACGCTGATGGTGTTCGGCGGGGCCTATCTGGCCGAGAAAACCCGCGCGGCGCCGGTTGCGCGGCAACTGCTGAAACTGCTTGCCATCATTCCGATGGCGGTGCCGGGGCTGGTGCTCGGCCTCGGCTACATCCTCTTTTTCAACAATCCGGCCAATCCGCTGCATTTCCTCTACGGCTCGATGACGGCGCTGGTGCTGTGCTCGGTCATGCACTTCTACACCACGGCGAACCTGACCGCGACGACGGCGCTGAAGCAGCTCGACGCCGAATTCGAGGCCGTTGCCGCATCGCTCAAGGTGCCGTTCTGGACGACGCTGTGGCGGGTGACGCTGCCGGTCTGCCTGCCGGCAATGCTGGATATCGCCCGGTTCTATTTCGTGTCGGCGATGTGCACGGTCTCGGCGGTGATTTTCATCTACACGCCCGATACCGTGCTGGCCTCGGTGGCTGTACTGAACATGGATGACGCCGGTGATACCGCCGCCGCCGCCGCGATGGCGACGCTGATCGTCGCCGCGTCGGCGCTGATCTGCCTGGTTTTCAGCGTGGCGAGCTGGTGGCTGAGCCGCCGGACGCAGGCGTGGCGGATACGCTGATGGTGGGTTGGCCGGGGCGGTGCCCCGGTTTTTTAGTGATGAAAAATTCGTCTAGATGACTGAGAGAGAACGATGAGAGAAGCCATTTTGCTCACCCCGGGGCCGCTGACGACCAGCCTGGCGACCAAGACCGCAATGCTGACCGACTGGGGGTCGTGGGATTCGGCGTTCAACGCGCTGACGGCGGGTGTCTGCAACGATCTGGTCAACATCGTCCACGGCGGCGAAACGCATGTCTGCGTACCGCTGCAGGGTTCGGGCACGTTTGCCGTCGAAGCCACGATCGGCACGCTGGTGCCCAAGGACGGCAAGCTGCTGGTGCTCGTCAACGGTGCATATGGCCGCCGGATGGCACAACTGACCCGGGTCATTGGCCGTCAGGTCGAGGTGTACGAAACCGCCGACGATCAGCCCGCCGATCCGGCCGAAATTGCAGCCCGGCTGGCAGCCGATCCGGCGATCACCCACGTCGGGGCGATCCATTGCGAAACCAGCACCGGCATCCTCAATCCGCTGGCGGCGATTGCCGACGTGGTCGAACGGGCCGGACGCCGGCTGATCATCGACGCGATGAGCGCCTTCGGTGCGCTGCCGGTCGATGCACGCGAACTCCGTTTCGATGCGCTGATCGCAACCAGCAACAAGTGCCTCGAAGGCGTGCCCGGTGTCGGCTTCGTCATTGCCCGGCGGGAAGCGCTGCTGGCGGCCAGCGGCAACAGCCATTCGCTGGCGCTCGATCTTGTCGACCAGTACCTCTACCTGCAGAAAACCGGTCAGTGGCGTTTCACGCCGCCGACCCACGTCGTCGCCGCGCTGGCGTCGGCCCTTGAACAGTACCGGCTTGAGGGGGGCCAGCCCGCGCGGCTGGGGCGCTATGCAGCCAATTGCCGTCAGCTGGTCTCGGGGCTGGCCCGGCTCGGGCTGCGGCCGCTTCTCGAGCCCTCGCTGCAGGCACCGATCATCGTTACCGTTCATGCGCCGAACCATCCCGACTACGAGTTCAAGCGCTTCTACGAGGCGGTGCGCGCTCGCGGCTTCGTGCTCTATCCGGGCAAGCTCACCGAGGTCGAGACCTTCCGCGTCGGCTGCATTGGCGCCATCGACTCGGCCGAGATCGGTCAGGCCGTCGCTGCGATCGCCGATGCACTCGCCGAACTCGGCTGGATCCACTAACAGCGACCAACAAAACCCTGCTGGCTGCGTTGTGCTCGCTTGCCTTACTGCTCGCACTGCTGCGACCGCAGGGAGTCCCTGTGGGACGTGTGCGGATGCATTGCCAGCACCGCTGCGCCGGGTTGTGTCAGCAGCTCCGATCCGCGCCCACAAGTCAGATTCAGGCCAGTGCGCGTCGTCGCCGTACTGTGTCCCACCCTCCAACAGGAGCACACCATGAACTACCGCTATACCCGCCGCTACGCCGGCAAGCTGCAGGCCGTTATCTTCGACTGGGCCGGCACCGTCGTCGATTTCGGCTCGTTTGCACCGACGCAGGTGCTGATCGATGCACTGGCCGGCTTCGGCATCGACGTCCATCTGGCCGAAGCCCGCGTGCCGATGGGACTGGCAAAGTGGGACCACATCCGCGCGCTGGGCGACATGCCGCAGGTCGCCGCACGCTGGCAGACCAGGTACGGCCGCGCGATGAGCAACGGCGATGTCGATGCGGTGTACGAAGCTTTCATGCCGCTGCAGGTGGCGCGTGTCGGCCAGTACTCGCAACTGATCCCCGGTGCGCTCGAGACGATCGCCGTGCTGCGGGCGCAGGGCATCAGGATCGGTTCGTGCTCGGGCTATCCGCGCATCGTGATGGACACGCTGCTGCCGATCGCCCGCGAGCGCGGCTATTCGCCCGATTGCACCATCGCGACCGACGATTTGCCGGCCGGCGGCCGGCCGGGCCCCTGGATGGCGCTGGAGAACGTCAACCGGCTGGCTATCGCCGACGTCGCCGCCTGCGTCAAGGTTGACGACACAGTGCCGGGCATTGCCGAAGGACTCGCGGCCGGGATGTGGACGATCGGTCTGTCTGCGTCGGGCAACGAAGTCGGGCTGACGCACGAGGAATGGACAGCGCTGAGTCCGGCGGAACAGGCTGCCCGTCGGGCACCGGCCGAAGCCAAGCTCTACGCTGCCGGCGCGCATTTCGTCGTCGACAGCATTGCCGATCTGCCGGCCGTGATCGACGAGATCAATGCGCGCCTCGCCCGCGGCGAGCGCCCATGAACACGGCAAAGCGGTGCGATATTGCCATCGTCGGCGCCGGCATCGTCGGACTGGCGCACGCGCTGGCCGCGGTCAAGCGCGGCCACACCGTGACGGTGTTCGAGCGCGACAGCCAGCCGCTCGGTGCGTCGGTCCGCAACTTCGGCCTCGGTCTCGTCCTCGGACAGGCGCAGGGCGAGATGCACGCGCTGGCGCGTACCAGCCGCGAGATCTGGCTCGACGTCCTGCCGAAGGCCGGCTGCTGGCACAAGACGCAGGGCAGCGTGACCGTGGCGCGCAACGCGGTCGAGCAGGCGGTGCTCGACGAATTCCAGGCCTTGCGTGGTCATGAATACGGTACGCGTCTGCTGAGCCCGGCCGAGGTCGGCACGTTTGGTTTGCCGATCGGGCAGGTGACCGGGGGGCTCTACAGCGGCGACGAGATCGCGTTCGAATCGCGCGTGGCGCTGCCGCGTATCGTCGCCTGGCTGGCCGAGGTGCATGGCGTCGAGTTCGTGTTCGGCGCGCAGGTCAACGCGATCGACCTGCCGACGGTGACGACCAGCCGTGGTGTCTGGCAGGCCGAGCGGGCCATCGTCTGCGCCGGCCACGATTTCCAGACGCTGTTTCCCGACGCTTATGCCCAGCCGCCGCTGCAGCGTTGCGCACTGCAGATGCTGCGCGTTGCCAATCCGGGCGTGATGCTGGGGCCGGCGTTCATGACCGGGATGTCGACGCTGCGCTACAGCTCGTTTGCCGGGCTGGAGACGCTGGCCGCGTTGCGGCGTCAGCTCGACGAGTCCGACCCGGTCTGGCTCAATGAGGGCATCCACCTGATCGTCCAGCAGGTCGGCGCGTCGGGCGAGTTGCTGATCGGCGATTCGCACCGCTACGGCGAGTCGGTCGGGCCGTTCAACAGCGAGGCAATCGACGCACGCCTGCTGCAGCTGGCCGGGTCACTGCTCGGGCGGCCGTTGACGGTGCTGGAGCGCTGGCAGGGCGTGTATGCCAGCGGGCCGGATGGTTACCTGGTCCGGGAGCCGGCGCCCGGGGTGACCGCGGTGGCGATTACCTGCGGTATCGGCATGAGCGTGTCGTTCGGGCTGGCGGAGCAGATTCTGGGGCCGGCTTAACCGGCAGCCGCTGGCAACGTGTCGGCGGCCTGGATCAGTTCGACGCGGTTGCCGGCCGGGTCGATGGTGAACCCGCGCGGGCTGCCGAGCACATCGGATTGCGTGTGCCAGCACGCGCCACGCGCTGCCAGTTTGTCGAGCACGGCGGCCAGATCGTCGACCACGAGGGCAAAGTGGACGCTGGGGTGGGGAGGCAGATCGCTTTCGGACAGGTGCAGTTGCACTGTCGGCGTGAGCTGCAGCCACGCGCCGGTAACGTGCTCGCTTTTGCTTTTCTTGGGAATGCGGGCAAAACCGAGCACCTCGGCGTAGAAGGCGACGACCGCGTCGGTCCCGCCCGGCGGGACGACGATGGTGAGGTGATGAAGGTACGCCATGGGAAATCCTGTACGGTGGCGGTGGCTGGATAAGGGGCACAGGGCGGTCGCGTCAGCCCCGGTGCTGCAAACACGCAACACTGAATGATGCCATACCGATTGCAATGGCTGGGATGGACACACGCTGGCTATGATCGCCGCCGCGGTGCGTGGTGCACCGCTCACCGGTGTTCCGAAATGTCCTCCGCCTGCCAGTCCTGCGGCGCCTGCTGCGCCAGTTTTCGCGTTTCGTTCTACTGGGGCGAAACCGACGCCTGTCCGGGCGGGACGGTACCCGCGGATCTGACGACGCCGATCAATCCATGGCGCGTGGCGATGCGCGGCACCGAGGTCGCGCCGGTGAAGTGCATCGCCTTGCTGGGCGAGGTCGGTGTCTCGGTCGGCTGCAGCATCTACTCGCAGCGCTCCAGCACCTGCCACGAGTTCAGCGAGGGCGACGAGCGCTGTAACGATGCCCGCGCGCGCCACGGCCTGCCGGCGTTGCAGGCGGCAATCAGCGTGTCATAGCAACGTCACCTCGGGCTCGTAGGCTGCCGCTCCTTGACCGATCACGACAAGAGAGCAGCAAGGTGAGGAAGATCGTAGCAACCGCGTTTGCCGGCGCACTGCTGGCCAACCTGAGCGCCTGCGGGGGCGGCAGCGACAATGCCGGCCCGACACCTGCGCCGGTACCGACCCCGGCCCCCACGCCCGCACCGACCCCGGTTCCGACACCGACACCGGTGCCGCAAACCTGGTACACGACCAAGACGCCGTATTCGCCGAAGCAGGATACGGCGAGCTACGAGGTGCCGCCGGCCGGCTTCAGCCCGGTGTACACCGAACTCGTCGCCCGACACGGCTCCCGCGGGCTGTCCAGCCTGAAGTACGACGCGGCGATGTACGCGATCTGGCAGAAGGCTGCCGCCGACGGCGCGCTGACCGAACTGGGCCAGAAGCTGGGCCCGGACCTGATGCGGCTGATGAAGGCCAATGCCTTGCTCGGCTACGGCGTTGCCGGGATTTCGACGCCGGGCTACGGCAACCTGACCGCGGTCGGCATTGCCGAACACCAGCAGCTGGCGGCACGCTTGCTCAAGCGGCTGCCGGCGTACTTCGATGACGTGGCCAGGGCGGCCGGCAGTGGCGCGGCACGACAGATCGTCGTGCAATCGTCCGGCGTCGACCGGGCCGTCGACAGCGCCAGTTTCTTCAGCCAGTCGCTGACGGGCAATGCGCCGGCACTCAAGCCGGTCACCGTTGCGGCCGACGCGCTGACCGCTTATCCCGCCAACGCACCAGTGGCGCAGGCCGCAGGCGTGAACCGTTTCCTGCTGTACTTCCACAAGCTCGTCGCCAAGACCGATCTGGTCAGTGACCCGGCCAGTCCGTACTACCAGACCTATCAGGACAGCCTGGCGTTCCAGGCCTACGCCGCCGATGCCGATCTGAGCGCCAAGCTGGCCGGTTTCAATGCTGACCCGGCGCTGAAGACTGCGGCACGTACGGTGCTCGAGCGCCTGTTCACCAAGACGTTCGTCGACAGGATCGACAACGGTACCTACAGCTTTGCCAACAGCGGTAGCTTCAGCTTCACGAGCGACGACGGCAAGTTCACCAACACGCTGACCGGTGACGGCAAGACGACGGTGAAGGGCATCGTTGATGTGGTGTCGATGCTGTACAACGTCTACGTGATCACGCCGGCCTTCAAGGGCACGCTCGATCTCGATTTCGGTGCCTACCTGCCGGATGCACAGGCCCGGACGTTTGCATACCTGCAGGATGCGCAGGACTTTTACGCGATGGGGCCGGGCATGACCGAAGCCGGTACCGCCACGTTCAGGATGGCGACCGCGCTGCGCGAGGATTTCTTCAACGAAGTCGACGCCATCGCCAAGGGGCAGCTCGGCCGGGCGGCCAAACTGCGCTTCACGCATGCCGAAATCATCATCCCGTTCGCGTCCAGCCTCGGGCTGGCCAACGTCTACGTACCGGTGCCCAAGGCGCAGACCTACAGCTACGACAACAACCCGTGGCGTGGCGAACTGGTATCGCCGATGGCGGCCAATGTGCAGTGGGATGTCTATCGCGACGCTGGCGGCAGGCTGCTGGTGAAGATGCTCTACAACGAGCGCGAGACGGCCTTCAAGGCGGACTGCGAAGGGGCCCGCTTCAAGGCCGGCAGCAACTTCTACGACTACGGCAAGCTGAAGGCCTGCTACGGCCACGTGGCAAGCTGAGTCGGTCCGGCGGTCTGCTCGGCAGGCCCGGGTGCTCAGTCCAGCCCGAGCACGCCGCGCAGATCGCGCATGTCGATCACCTGATTGCCGGACGCGGGGGCCTGCATCAGCCGCACGCAGGCCTCGGCGATTCGCGGGCTGGTCAGCGGCGTGGCCGAGCGCGGCAGCATGTAGGCGAATTGCGCCAGATAGGCTGCATGAAACCGCGCCAGCCAGCCCTGTCCGGTCGGTGGCGTCCTGAACACGGTCGGGTGGACATGCGCGACACGCTCGAACGGCAGCAGCGCCAGCTGGCGGCCGGTTTCGCCGGCGGCCAGCGGCAGGTGGCGACTCATCTGTGCACTCGGCGCCATCGCCTCGATCAGGCAGAACTGGCGCGCACCGGCGCGCGCGGCAGCCTGCGCGATCGGGACGATGTCTTCGTGGCGTACGGCGTGCAGGCCGGCATCCCGCTGGTTTGCCAGACCGTGCTCGCCGACGTGGCAGTACACGTCATCGATCTGCGGCAGGCGGATGGCCGCCAGTCCGGCGTGATCGAGCGGCTCGCCGGTCAGCTGGATTTCGTCGCAGCGCGACGTGCTGCTGAGCAGCGGTTTGCTCGTCAGCACCCAGACGTGACGGTACTCGACCAGCAAGCGGTTCAGCAGCGCTTCGCCAAGCCGGTTGACCGCACCGGCGATCAGCGCGGTACGGCGTCCGTCCTGCTGCGGTGCGACGTCCTGCAACGCACCGCGCAGGTCCAGATGCGGTTTCGTCACCGGCTTCATCGGCGGGTGATCTCGTCCCACGTCTTGTTCAGCCGCTTCAGCGATACCGGGTACGGCGTTTTCAGCTCCTGCGCGAACAGCGAGATGCGCAGCTCCTCGATCATCCAGCGGAACGGCGCCAGCGGTGCGGTATCGCGGCCTTCGCGTTGCCATTTGTCGATTTCGCTTTCCCAGCGCTGCCACAGCTCGGTGATCTCGGCGTTGCGCTGGCCGTCACGCTGCGGGTTTGCGACGCGCTTCTCCAGCCGGACGCGGATGGCCTTCAGGTACAGCGGCAACCGCGGCAACTGCTCCCACGGCGTTGCGGCGAGGAAGCCCTGATACACCAGCGTGCCGAGCTGCTGGTTCAGCGCGTGGGCGAGGTTGCCGGACTTGTTCGCGGCCATCACCACCGGCACGTATTCGGCGACCACCGCCGCCAGTGTGCGGACCACCGCATCGCGCACGCTCGGCAGTCGCACCTTGGCGCGGGATTTCTGGTTGTCGAATTCCTTCTTGCTGCGCGGTGCGTCGTCATCACCGACGAAGGCGCGGTCGCAGATCGCCGCGACGATGTCGGCCATCAGCTGGTCGGCGTTCTGCGTGCTGCGCAGCGCGATTGCATGCTGCTGGAAGTTCGGCACCGATTTTTCGAGCTGCTTCACGTGCTCCTTGAGCTCGAAACGCAGCAACTGCACCACGCCTTGCCGGTGCGCTGCGGCTGCGGCATGGGCGGTGTCGAACAGCCGGATTGCGCAGGCCTCCTCGTCGGGGACCAGCGCCGGATAGCCGGTCAGCTTGCGACCGTGGCGCTTGAAGGTGATCTGCTCGGGCAGGTCGCCGAAGTCCCACTTCACGATGCCGGATTTTTCGATGCCGGCATCGTCGGCTTCGTCGCGGAACGTCAGCTGCGCGGCTTCGCCGAGCTGGGCGCGGATCGCGATCAGGTCGCGGCCTGCTGCCAGCTCCTGACCCGCGTCGTCGACGACGCGGAAGTTCATCAAGAGGTGCGGCGGCAGCACGCTGGCGTCGAAATCCTCGGCGGTGACGGTCAGGCCGGTGCCGCGCGTGACGGCGTGCGCCAGCTGCGGTAGCAGCGGTGCTTCACGGTCGGCCTTGTCGAGCTCGGTCAGCATCTTCGTCGCAAACTCGGGTACCGGCACACAGACGCGGCGGATCGTTTTCGGCAGCGACTTGACCAGCAGCGTGACCTTTTCGCGCAGCATGCCCGGGACCAGCCAGTCGAACACGGCGTGGTTGACGCGGTTGAGCTGGTGCAGCGGCAAGGTCAGCGTCACGCCGTCGAGCGCATGGCCGAGCTCGAAGCGGTAGGCCAGTGGCAGCCTGGCTTCCGCGAGTTTGAAGAACACCGGGAACTGCTCCTCGGTCACCGCGTCGGCGGTGTGGCTCATCAGGAACTCGCGGCTCAGGTACAAAAGCTGCGGCTGTTCGCGCTCGGCTTTCTTCAGCCAGGCCTCGAAGCTGGCGCCGTTGACGACATCGGCCGGCACGCGCTCGTCGAAGAAGGCGTACAGCGCGTTTTCGTCGACCAGTACGTCCTGACGGCGTGCCTTGTGTTCAAGCTCCTCGATTTCGAGCAGCAGCTCGAGGTTGTGGTCGAAGAACTTCGCCTTGGTCTGATAGTTGAAGCGGACCAGTGCCTCGCGGATGAAGATCTCGCGCGCCTCGACCGGGTTGATCCGGCCGTAGTGGACGCGGCGACGGTTGACGATGGGCAGGCCGTACAGCGTGACACGCTCGCTGGCGATCACCTGCGCACCGTTCTTCTCCCAGTGCGGATCGAAGTACTGCTTCTTGGTCAGGTGCGTCGCGAGCTTCTCGATCCATTCCGGTTCGATTGCCGCAACGCCGCGCGCGTACAGCTTGGTGGTCTCGACCAGTTCGCCGGCGACGATCCATTTCGGCCGCGCCTTTTTCAGCCCCGAACCCGGAAAGATGTTGAACTTGATGTCGCGTGCGCCGAGGTATTCGTCGCGGTCCGGTTGCTTGAAGCCGAGGTTGCCCAGCAGGCCGGTCAGCAGCGCCTTGTGGATCTGCTCGAACGTGCCGGCAGCCTCGTTGGTGCGCCAGCCGAGGTCGTCGACGATGTCGGCGAGCTGCCGGTGCAGATCACGCCATTCGCGCAGACGGATGTGCGACAGGAAATGGGTATGGCACACCTCGACGAGCTGGCGGTTCGAGGTTTTTTCGGCGACGGCCTTTTCGAAGAAGGCCCACAGGTTCAGGTAGGTGAGGAAGTCGGACTTCTCGTCGACAAATTTAGCCTGCGCGCGGTCGGCGGCATCGCGGGCGTCGAACGGCCGGTCGCGCGGGTCCTGCACCGACAGGCCCGAGGCGATGATCAGCACTTCCTTCAGGCAGGCCTGTTCGTGGCCGGCGAGCAGCATGCGCGCCAGCCGCGGGTCGACCGGCAAGCGCGCGAGCTGCTTGCCGACCGGGGTCAGCTCATCGAAGTCATCGACGGCGCCGAGCTCGTGCAGCTGCTGGTAGCCATCGGCGACCAGCCGCCCTGATGGCGCTTCGAGAAAGGGAAAGGCATCGACCTTGCCGAGCCTGAGCGCAGCCATCCGCAGAATCACGCCTGCAAGGCTGGAGCGGACGATTTCCGGATCGGTAAACGGCGAGCGCAGATTGAAATCTTCTTCCGAGTACAGCCGGACGCAAATGCCCGAGGACACGCGGCCGCAACGGCCGGCGCGCTGCCGCGCCGACGCCTGCGAGATCTTTTCGACCAGCAGCTGCTCGACCTTGGCACGCGGGCTGTAGCGGTTGATCCGCGCGTGGCCGGAGTCGATCACGTAGCGGATGCCCGGCACGGTCAGCGAGGTTTCGGCAACGTTGGTCGCCAGTACCACGCGGCGGCCGTTGCCTGGGCGGAAAATGCGCTGCTGGTCTTCATTCGACAGCCGCGCGAACAGCGGAATTACTTCGGCATTGCGCAACTTGGCCTTGCGGAAGGCCTCGGCGGTTTCGCGGATTTCGCGCTCGCCGGGCAGGAAGACCAGGACGTCGCCGGCACCGTCGGTGCGCCACAGCTGCTCGACTTCGGCGACGATGGCTTCTTCCATTTCGATTTCGGCGTCGTCCTCGTCGCGGCTCTCCAGCGGGGCGTAGCGGACTTCGACCGGATAGGTGCGGCCCGAAACTTCGAGCACCGGAGCGCCGTCGAAATGCGTCGAGAACCGTTCGGCGTCGATCGTGGCCGACGTGACGATGACCTTGAGGTCGGGCCGGCGCGGCAGCAGCTGTTTCAGGTAGCCGAGCAGGAAGTCGATGTTGAGGCTGCGTTCGTGCGCCTCGTCGACGATGATCGTGTCGTAGGCGGCGAGATCTCGGTCGGACAGCGTTTCGGCCAGCAGGATGCCGTCGGTCATCAGTTTGATGTAGCTGTCGCCGCTCGATTTCTCGGTAAAGCGGACCTTGAAGCCGACAATGCTGCCCAGTTCGGACTGCAGCTCCTGCGCAATCCGGCTGGCGACCGAGCGCGCGGCGAGCCGGCGCGGCTGGGTGTGGCCGATCAGGCCGTTCACGCCGCGACCGAGTTCAAGGCAGATTTTCGGCAGCTGCGTCGTCTTGCCCGAGCCGGTTTCGCCGCAGAGGATGACGACCTGGTTTGCTGCAATCGCATCGCGGATCTCGTCGCGGCGCTGGTTGACCGGCAGCGATTCGTCGAACGTCGGCACCGGCAGATTCTGGCGGCGGCGCTCGGTCTTGCCGGCGGCGTGTTCCAGTTCCTGCTGCAATTGCGCTTCGAGCCGATCGGCTGGCTTGCCGGCGGCGCGTCGGGCTTCGAGCGTGGCGAGTTTTTTCGCCAGCGGGGCGTGTTCGCGCGCCGGAACCCGGCTAAGGAGATCGGAAAGGGGGGCGGAAGCGGTCATTGCGGCGCGGCGTCGTTGGCGTAACCGCGCATTTTATCACGCGGCAACCACAGGCCCGTGATGCGGCGAGGCTGCTATTCGGCCGACTTCAGCACGATCACGGTCCTGGCATTGCTGCTGATCGTCCTGGCGTCGCTGACGAGTGCGCCTTCGCTGGTCACCGGCGTGAAGTGGCAACGACGCTGCGTTTCACCGGCTTCGGGCAGCAGCGAGGTGCCGGCGATCAGGTCGATCGGGCGGCCGAGCAGGGCAACCGGCGGCGTGTTCAGCAGCTCGCACGCGCGCAGGTTCGCGAACTCGATCTGGCCGTCGCACACGAGCAGGAAGGCGCAGGGCAGGGCATCGGCAATATCGCTGCCGAGCGGGTCGGTGACGGCCAGAGCGTCTTCTGCGGCTTTTACATGACTGATGTCGATGGCCATCGACAGGATGTAGACATCGCCGTCACGGACCAGCGGCTGCTTGGTGATGTCGAACCAGTGGGTCCGGCCGCTGGGCAGGGTCCAGTGATCGACGACGCGGATCGTCTGGCCGTGCTCGAGCACTTCCTCGTCCCCGGTCGAGAACGGTAGGGCGTCGTCGTCGGTACCCATGTGCGACTGCACCAGCAGATCGTGACCGAGCGTGGTCTGCGTGGCGCGGTTGACCAGCAGGAAGCGGCCGTGCCGGTCGCGAACGTAGATCAGGTTGGGGCTGACGTCGATGACCTGATTGAGGAAGAGCTGCTGCTGGAACAGGGCCTCCTCGGCGTCCTTGAGTGCGCTGACGTCGCGGATCAGGGCGACGCAGCTTTTTGCGTCCCGCGGCATCATCCGGACTTCGAAGGCTCTGGCGCTGCGGGCGTCGTTGCCAAGCTTGTATTCGAAATGCAGCGGCTTGTTGCTGCTCTGGACGACGATCAGCGATTCAAGGTACTGCCGGGCTATGCGGGTCGGGAACAGTGACGAGATGCGGTTGTTGCCGCCGGCGGGCATCGGGTGCTGGTCGTACTTGAGGGTGTTGAGCGGCATCGCCGAGCGATTGGCGTAGTCGATTTGCCAGACCAGATCGGGCAGGCAGGCGGGCAGGTCGGCGAAATCCTGTGCTGGTGTGGCCGGGGCAGCACGCCGGGTGCCGAACCAGAGCATTGCGGCGCAGGCGGCAATGCCAAGCTGCAACAGCAGCATGCCGGCCGACGACGGCGCGAGTATCGGGCTGAGGGCCAGCAGGACAGCGACGCCGGCGGCTGCGGCGACAAATACGGATGAGGGCAGGGAGCGCATGCGTATCGGGCGCCTGTCCGGGGTCGGGTCAAAGACGCCCTGAGTGTATCGGTCGTGTCGGGGGCTTGACCATCAGGCGTGTCTGCAACGGTGACTGCATTGCAACAGTATGACCCAATGCAAAAAGCCAGCTTTCGCTGGCTTTTTGCTGATATTTTGGCGGAGCGGACGGGACTCGAACCCGCGACCCCCGGCGTGACAGGCCGGTATTCTAACCAACTGAACTACCGCTCCGCAGCGGTCTCGTTATTGCCATTTACCTAGGGTAACTGGTGGGTGATGACGGGGTCGAACCGCCGACATTCTGCGTGTAAGGCAGACGCTCTACCAACTGAGCTAATCACCCGTCGTCAAACGAGGAGCGCATTTAAGCATGCCGGTTTTTGGGTGTCAACACTATTTTCAAAAAACAGCAGCTGAATGGGTAAATCCAACCGTGGTGGCAGCTGTAATGTGCTTGGCGTATAAAAGCTGAGAAAATTTCACCGTTCTGTAATTTTTGGAAAAGTTACGTGTCGAGAGTGCCCGCACTGAAGCTGCATTGGCCTGCGCCGGGCAGGGTTGTTCCTATCGCTGAAGCGCTGTTGGTGCTGGTCGCGGCCTGGCTGGCTGCGGGGCTGTTCTGGCAGCTGTTCATGCCCAGATCGTCCGGACCTGTTTTGAAGCCGCCGCAGACCGTGCCAGTCGCGCAAAACCTGCTCTGGAATAGTGCGTCGTCCTGGTTTGGCGCAGTCGGGGGGGATGCGACGGCCAGTACGCTGTCGGCCCGGCTGATTGCGGTCATCGCCGGCGGCGACACCAGCAGCGCGGCGGTCTTTACCGGTATCGAGGCCAGTGCGGTCGCTGTACGCGTCGGGGATGCCGTGCAACCCGGGGTCCGGTTGATGCGGGTTGCGCGCGACCGGGTCGAACTGGAGCGCAACGGCCGGCGCGAAACGCTGATGCTCGATGGCCGTGACGCAAGCAGTCCGGCTGTCGTCGTCACGCCAGGCGCCGGCGCTACGGCACCCACGGTCGAGACCCCCGCACAGACGCTGTACCGCGGCCAGATGGCTGCGACAATGCAGGCCGGCAATATCGCCGACTGGGCCAAGGGACTGGCAGCGGCACCGGGCGGCGGCATTCTGATCAACGATCCGGCACAGCAACCGCTGGCCAGATCGCTGCAATTGCAGGCCGGCGACGTCCTCAAGTCGGTGAACGGCCAGAATCTGGCGCAACCGGCCGACATGTCGTTGCTGCTGAGCGCGTTCAGCCAGCAGGCGCAGATCAAGCTTTCCGTATTGCGTGGCGGCGTGCCGACCACGTTGCAGTACCAAATCCAACCTTGAAAGACACCATGAAATCCATGCTTCGCGCGTCCCGCCGCCTTCTGTTGGCCAGCCTGCTGGCCGCTCATGTCCACGCGGCCGACAACAAGGTGACGCTCAACTTCGTCAATGCCGACATCGAGTCGACCGTGAAGGCAGTCGGACTGATTACCGGCAAGAATTTCCTGATCGACCCGCGTGTGAAAGGCACGATCAACATCGTCTCGGCGCAGCCGGTCGACAAGGACTCGGTCTATCCGGTGCTGTTGTCGGCGCTGCGGCAGCAGGGCTTTACCGCGGTCGAGTCGGGCAAGCTGGTCAAGGTGATGCCCGAGGCGGACGCCAAGACCAACAGCGGGCCGACCGAAAGCCGCGAACTGCGCGCTGCCGGCGACCGCATCGTCACCCAGGTCTATCCGCTCAAGTTCGAGTCGGCGAACCAGGTCCTGCCCATCCTTCGGCCGCTGGTCTCTGCGAACAACGCCATTTCGGTCTATGCACCGTCGAACACGCTGGTCATCACCGATTACGCCGACAACATCCGCCGGCTGAACCGCATCATCCAGAGCATCGACCAGCCGGCACAGTCGGACATCTTTCCGGTCCAGCTCAAGTACGCCTCGGCCGTCGACGTGTCGCAGATGCTTTCGCGGCTGATGCCGGAACTCAACGCGCAGGGTGCGATGGCGGGTGCGACGCCGGTCGACGGCGCGCGGCGCAGCAGCGTGGTGCCGGACGTGCGCAGCAATACACTGCTGGTCCGCAGCGAAAACGCCGTGCACGCGCAGCAGATCAGGCGTCTGGTTGAAACGCTCGATCAGCCGGGCGCGGCCGGCGGCAATATCCATGTCGTCTATCTGCGCAATGCCGAGGCCGTGAAGCTGGCCGCAACGCTGAAGGGCGTGCTGACCGGCCAGGACAGCGGCGGTGCAGGCCAGACCGGCAGTACCAGCGCATCCTCGCTGTCGAGCAACAACACCAGCGGCGGCATGTCGCTGCCGCCGACAAGTGCACCGACGACGGCGACCGGCAGCTCGGCGGCCAGCGTGCAGATCGGCGGCGCCACCGTGCTGCTGCAGGCCGACCCGATGACCAACGCGCTGATCATCACCGCGCCGGACAACGTCTACAACAACCTGCGCTCGGTGATCGACAAGCTGGACGTTCGCCGTGCGCAGGTCTACGTCGAGGCGATGATTGCCGAGGTCAATGCGTCCAAGGTCGGCGAGTTCGGCGTGCAGTGGCTGCTCGGCGGCGGTGGCGACAACGTGTCCGGCGTCGGCATCAGTGCGCTGGGCCTGTTGTCGAACGGCCTTGGCAACCTCATCAGCGGCATCGTCAACAAGGACCCGAACGCGATCCCGGGCGGTCTGACTGTCGGTGTCGTCAACGGCAATCCGTTCAAGGAAGGCGGCAAGACCCCGACGCTGGGCATTCTGGCCAGTGCGCTGCAGAACACCGGTGACGCCAACATCCTGTCGACGCCGAACCTGATTACGCTCGACAACGAGGAGGCACGGATCATGGTCGGCCAGAACATCCCGATCATCACCGGTACGCAGTCGTCGACGGGCAGCAATCCGAACCCGTTCACCACGGTCGAGCGCAAGGACATCGGTATTGCGTTGCGAGTGAAACCGCAGGTGTCCGAGGGCGGGAGCATCACGTTGTCGGTGTATCAGGAGGTGTCGAGTATCGACAATACCGTCAACACCAATGGCGCCGGTATTGCCACCAAGAAGCGTGCACTGGAATCAAAGGTGCTGGTCGATGACGGTCAGGTCGTCGTGCTTGGCGGGCTGATTCAGGACCAGCTCGACAACTCGGTCAACAAGGTGCCGGGTCTCGGTGACGTGCCGGGTCTGGGCAACCTGTTCAAATACCAGAGCCGCAACTGGGGCAAGGTCAACCTGATGATCTTCCTGCGCCCGGTGATCCTGCGCGATGGCGCGGCCAGCGATACGCTGTCGACCGACCGTTACCAGTATCTGCGCAACGAACAGGCGAAGTTCGGCTTCGACAGCCATCCCTTCCTGCCTGATCTTCCGAAGGTCGTGCTGCCCGAGTTGCCTGCGCCGGCGCCGGTCAAGGCCGAACCGTCGGCGAAATCCGAACAGGGAACTGCCCAGCCATGAGCCGGCTGGTGCCGTTCCATTTCGCCCGTGACCGGGGCGTCGTCGATGTCTCCGGCGATGATGCCAGCGTGCAAGTGCTGATGCGTCGCGGTGCCTCGCTGGCCGCGCTGAACGAACTGCGTCGCGCAGCGGGTCGACCGCTTGACGTTGAACTGGTCGATGCCGGCGAGTACGAACAGCGTTTGTCGCAGTTGTTCAGTCACGGCAGTCAGGCCGCGAGTGTGGCCGACGATGTCGAGCAGCAGGTCGACCTCTCCAGACTGGTGCAGGCTCTGCCGGAGATCGAGGATCTGCTCGATACGCAGGACGACGCGCCGATCATCCGCTTGATCAATGCGCTGCTGACCGAGGCGCTGCGGGAAGGTGCATCCGACCTGCATCTCGAAGCCTTCGAAACGCGCTCGCTGGTGCGGTTCCGCGTCGACGGCACGCTGCGCGACGTCCTCGAACCCAAGCGCGCGTTGCATGCAGCCCTGGTGTCGCGGATCAAGGTCATGGCCGGGCTCGACATCGCCGAGAAGCGTTTGCCGCAGGACGGCCGGATCACGCTGCGCATCGCCGGTCGACCGGTCGACGTACGGGTGTCGACGCTGCCGTCCGGCCACGGCGAGCGTGCAGTGCTGCGCCTGCTCGACAAGTCGGCAGGGCGCTTGAACCTCGAAAAACTCGGCATGGACGGGCAGGTGCTGGTGCAACTGAAGGCGCTGCTCACGCAGCCGCACGGCATTGTCCTCGTGACCGGCCCGACCGGCTCGGGCAAAACGACGACGCTGTACGCGGCGCTGTCGGGCATGGATGCCAAAACCGCCAACATCATGACCGTCGAGGATCCGATCGAGTACGACCTTGATGGTGTTGGTCAGACGCAGATCAATCCGAAGATCGACATGAGTTTTGCCAGGGCCCTGCGCGCCATCCTGCGGCAGGATCCGGACGTGATCATGATCGGCGAAATCCGTGATCTCGAGACTGCACAGATTGCAGTGCAGGCCTCGCTGACCGGGCATCTGGTGCTGGCGACCCTGCATACCAACGATGCGGCCAGCGCAGTCACCCGGCTGATCGACATGGGCATCGAGCCTTTTCTGCTCGCCAGCTCGTTGCTGGGTGTGCTTGCACAACGGCTGGCGCGAACATTGTGTCCGGACTGCCGCATTGCCTATGCTGCAGACGATGCCGAACGCATCGCGATGGGCATTGACGATGCGGTGACGCTGTATCGGCCGGTCGGATGCCCGGTCTGCAAGTACACCGGTTATCGTGGCCGCTCCGGCATCTACGAGTTGCTTACGGTGGACGAGACGCTGCGCGGGATGATCCACAATCGGGATACCGAACTGGCGATCCGGCAGCACGCAATGCATGGCGGCATGCTGACGCTGCGTCAGGATGGCGAACGGCGGGCCCGGTCGGGCCAGACGAGTCTCGAGGAAGTCTGGCGCGTAACGCGGGAAAGTTGAGCGCAGGGGCGTGTCCGGCGTTGTGCACGAGCAGCCGATGCACTGAAAGAGTGGGTTGAAACACCACCGGGTTCGAGGAGGACAGCATGCAGCACGGATTACCGGCGCCCGACGCACGCGGCGCACTACGCGTTCCGCTGGACTGCAAGGTCCGGCTGCGGGGCACCGACGGTCGTTCCTACTATGGCGTGTGCGCCGACCTGTCGGTCACCGGCCTCACGGTACGGACGATGTTCGTGCCGCAGGAGGACGAACTGCTTGATGTCTGCGTGTTGCCGCCGCCACAGGGCGGGCGTACGCAACCGCTGTCGGCCCGGGCGCGTGTGGTGCGCTGCCACGCGATCGATGAAGAACTGTTCGAGCTGGGGCTGGCGATCGAGGAAATCCTCGGGTGAGGTCGGGGTGGTGGCTGGTTTTGTGCTGGCCGCTGGTTGCCCTGGCTCAGCCCGATCCGATCCGGGCCGACGTGGTCCGGCACGGCGACATCGTGATGCTCAGCGTCGAGTTCACCGTTGCGGTACCGCAGGCGCTGGCGTGGGAGGTGATGGTCGATTTCGACCACATGCCCGCGTTTCTGCCGCAGCTCGACGAAAGCCGGGCCGTGGCCAGGTCGACCAATCATCTTGAGGTTCACCAGCGCGGGCATTACACCGTCGCCGGCTTGCCTTTCTCGTACGAGTCGGTCCGAGATGTCAGCTTGCAGCCCATCACCGAAATCCGTGCCCGCACGCTCGAGGGCAATGCTGGCCGGATGGAAAGTATTTGCGATCTGCAGCAGCGTGGCGAGCAGACCGTAGTAAAATACCGCGCCGACTGGACGCCCGGCTCGGTCTGGCAGTCCGCCATCGGTACCGGTTTTCTCAAACAGCAACTGGTTCGCCAGTTCGACGCGATGCAGCAGGAAATGCTGCGCCGCAAAGCACACTCCATTACGCCGGCTTCGGCGCCCTAAGTCACCATGCGTCTCCTTACGCTCAAAATCGATGTCGACACCTATCGCGGCACCCGCGAAGGCATTCCCAGACTTGTAGATCTGCTGCAGCGCTTCAATGCCAACGCGACCTTCCTGTGGAGCCTCGGTCCTGACCATACCGGCCGGGCCATCAAACGGGTATTCCGCCCGGGGTTCATGAAAAAGGTGTCACGTACCTCGGTGCGCGAACACTACGGCATCAAGACCCTGCTTTACGGCACGCTGCTGCCGGGGCCGGATATCGGCAAGCGCTGCGCGCCGCTGATGCGCGAGGTGGTCGCTGCCGGCTTCGAGAGTGGTGTGCATACCTGGGATCACATCCGCTGGCAGGACGGCGTTGCCGAGGCCGATGAAGCATGGACGGCCGCCGAACTGAATGCGTCGATCGAGCGTTATGTCGAGATTTTCGGCGAGCCGCCGCAAACCCACGGTGCTGCGGGCTGGCAGATGAACGCCCATGCTTACCGGCTCGAGCAGCGGCTGGGCATGCGCTACGCTTCCGACGGTCGCGGAACCCATCCGTTCTGGCCCATGGTCCGTGGCGAGCCGGTGCGCGTGCCGCAGTTGCCGACGACGTTGCCGACGCTGGACGAGCTGATCGGCATCGACGGGCTGACACCGGACAACGTGCATGAGCATCTGTTGCGGCTGACGGAAGCCGAAATGCGTTTCGGTCACGTCTATACCTTGCATGCCGAGCTGGAGGGCATGAAGCTTCTGCCGGTGTTCGAGCGGCTGCTCGCAGGCTGGCAGGAACAGGGTTATCAGTTCGTCAGTCTGGGCGAGCATTGCGCGGCGCTGGACCTGAGCCAGCTGCCGTATCACGAAGTGCAGATGGCCGAGATTCCCGGTCGCAGCGGTGTGCTTGCCGTACAGGGACCGCAGTTCCTGTAACCGGACCCGGAAAACAACAACGCCGGCATTGCCGGCGTTGTTGTTTCTGCAGAATGAACTGCTTCGGTGCCCGATCGGGCGAGGGGCTACTTGCTGGCCTTGACGATGTTCATCGCGGTGGCGACGACACCGGCGACATCGCCGACATTGCCCGGCAGCAGCATGGTGTTGCCTTCCTTGGCGATCTTGCCGAACGCGTCGATGTAGCGTTCGGCCACCTTGAGGTTGACCGCCTCGATTCCGCCGCCGGTTTCGATCGATTTGCCGACGGTTTCTACTGCTTCGGCGGTTGCGTGCGCGACCAGGCGGATCGCCTGCGCTTCACCGGTGGCACGGTTGATTGCGGCCTGCTTTTCGCCTTCGGACTGGTTGATCGCCGCCTGCATATCGCCCTGCGACTTCTGGATCGCTGCTTCGCGCTGACCGCTGGCAAGGTTGATCTGCTGCTGCTTCACACCTTCGGACTGCGCAATCAGTGCGCGCTTTTCCCGCTCGGCGGTGATCTGTTTCTGCATCGAGTGGAGGATTTCCTGCGGCGGCGTCAGATCCTTGATCTCGTAGCGCAGCACCTTGACGCCCCAGTTCGACGCGGCTTCATCGAGCGACAGCACCACGGCACGGTTGATGTCTTCGCGCTCCTCGAAGGTTTTGTCGAGTTCAAGCTTGCCGATCACCGAGCGCAGCGTCGTCTGCGCCAGCTGGGTGATGGCAAGCACGTAATCGCTGGCGCCGTACGATGCCAGCTTCGGGTCGCGGACTTGAAAATACAGAATGCCGTCGACCTGCAGCTGGGTGTTGTCGCGGGTGATACAGATCTGGCTCGGTACGTCGAGCGGAATTTCCTTCAGGTTGTGCTTGTACGCAACGCGATCAATGAAGGGGACAACAATGCGCAGGCCCGGTTCTAGGACGTCGTGAAAGCGCCCGAGGCGTTCGCGCACCCATGCCTGTTGCTGGGGGACGATCTTCAGCGTTTTGGAGATGAAAATGACGACGATGACCGCAAACGCGACGACAAACTGCAGCGACATGGATGACTCCATCAGGATTGGGGGGGCGTGGCATCGAGCAGTAGGGTGTTGCCCCGCTGCCCGACAATATAGAACTGGGTCAGGGTCTGATCGGCCGGCAGAGCAAACTCGGCATCCCAGTCGGCGCCGCGATAGCGGACACGAGCGTGCCGGGCGTCGAGCCAGTGCTCGACCGTGACCTTGTGACCCAGGTCGAGTGCATTGCTTTCGTCATGTTTGGGCTGAATCCGGCGCTTCCAGCGCCGCAGCCCGGCAACGGCAATCAGGCTGGCGACGGTTGCGACGGCAATTTGCAAGGCCAGCGGGGCCGACAGCGCGCCCGCGATTGCACCGGCCAGCATGCCTGCAGCAATGGCCAATAGGTAGAAAGTGCCGCTGAGCATTTCCAGTCCAACCAGTACTGCCGCGGCGATGAGCCAAATGGTAGTGGGAGTCATGATCAAGTCAGATTCCAAAAAGCTCGGCAAGTTCCCGATCATGCCGCATCTGCGGGGCAAAGCATAGCGCTCCGCCTGCCGCAGAAATGAAAACGGCGACCCGAGGGCCGCCGTTTTCATTAGCCGCCGATGCGGGCCAGGCCGCCCATGTAGGGGCGCAACACCGCCGGTACGGTAATGCTGCCGTCGGCATTCTGGTAGTTCTCAAGTACCGCGACCAGTGTACGTCCGACCGCAAGGCCGGAACCGTTCAGCGTATGAACAAGTTCATTCTTGCCGGCGTCGTTCTTGAAGCGGGCTTGCATCCGGCGGGCCTGGAACGACTCGCAGTTCGAGCAGCTCGAGATTTCGCGATAGGTGTTTTGCGCCGGCAGCCAGACTTCGAGGTCATAGGTCTTGGCGGCCGAGAAGCCCATATCGCCGGTGCACAGCGACACGACGCGGTAGGGCAGCTCGAGCTTTTGCAGAATGGCTTCTGCATGGCCGACCATCTGCTCCAGCGCGGCGTACGATTGCTCCGGCGCGGTGATCTGCACCATCTCGACCTTGTCGAACTGGTGCTGGCGGATCAGTCCGCGGGTGTCGCGACCGGCAGCACCGGCTTCGGAGCGGAAACACGGCGAGTGCGCGGTCAGCTTGACCGGCAGTTCGTCGGCCTTGAGGATGGTGTCGCGGACGGTATTGGTCAGCGAGATTTCCGAGGTCGAAATCAGGTACTGCGTCTGGCCGTCGGTGCCGCCGCGTTCGACACGGAACATGTCGTCGGCAAACTTTGGCAATTGGCCGGTGCCGTAGAGGACTTCCGGGTTGACGATGTAGGGCGTGTACGCCTCGGTGTAACCGTGCTCTTCGGTCTGGGTGTTGAGCATGAACTGCGCGAGTGCGCGGTGCAGCCGGGCAATCTGGCCACGCAGCAGCGTGAAGCGCGAGCCCGACAGTTTGGCACCTGTTTCGAAATCCAGGCCGTGCGGCGCACCGACATCGACGTGATCGCGAACGTCGAAATCGAAGCTGCGCGGCGTGCCCCAGCGGCGGACTTCGATATTGCCGCTTTCGTCATCGCCGGCCGGCACCGATTCGTGCGGCAGATTCGGCAGCGTCAGCAGCAGACCGTTGAGCTTGTCCTGCAAAGCCGAAAGGGCCGATTCGTTGGCGGCCAGTTCTCCCTTGAGGTTCTCGACTTCGGCCAAGATCGGTGCAACGTCCTCGCCCTTGGATTTGGCGATACCGATCTGCTTGGACACGCTGTTGCGCTTGGCCTGCAGCTCCTGAGTGGCGGTTTGCAGCGTCTTGCGTTCGGCTTCAAGCGTGGCAAAGGTTGCGCCATCGAAAGCGAAACCACGGGCGGCGAGGCGGGTGACAACGGCTTCGAGGTCGTTGCGGAGCAGATTGATATCGAGCATGGGCTGGATTCTTGTCGTTTATCTATTGATGCGGATGACGCTCATTCTACACGAAGCACCTTAGGACTTTCCGTCGTGCTCGGCCAGCCAGGCTGCGTCCAGTTCGGCAAGATGGCGCAGTTTTTCCGTGATCTTGCCTTCGAGGCCGCGCGGTGTCGGCCGGTAAAAGCGCGTGTCTTCCAGGCCTTCAGGCAAATAGGTTTCGCCGGCGGCGTAGGCTTCCGGCTCGTCGTGCGCATAGCGGTACAGCTTGCCGTAACCAAGCTCTTTCATCAGCTTGGTTGGCGCATTGCGCAGATGCTCGGGTACCGGGCGGGACTTGTCCTGCCCGACCATGGCACGGGCGGCATTGTAGGCGTTGTAGCCGGCGTTGGACTTGGGGGCGATGGCGAGATAGATCACCGCCTGCGCCAGGGCGAGTTCGCCTTCAGGGCTGCCGAGTCGCTCGAACGTTTCGGCCGCATCGTTGCAGAGGGTCATGGCGCGCGGATCGGCGAGGCCAATGTCTTCCCAGGCCATGCGTACGATGCGCCGGGCCAGATAGCGCGGGTCAGCGCCGCCGTCGAGCATCCGGCAGAACCAGTACAGCGCGCCATCGGCATTCGAGCCACGCACCGATTTGTGCAGCGCGGAGATCTGGTCATAAAAAGCGTCGCCGCCCTTGTCGAAGCGGCGGTTGTTCAGTGTCAGCGCATCCTGCAGGAAGGCTGCATCGAGTTGGCGACGGTCTTGCGCGCCGGCCGCATTGGCAGCCTGCTCGACCAGATTGAGCAGACGGCGTGCATCGCCGTCGGCGTAGCCGGTGAGGAGGGTGACGGCGTCGGGCTGGAACTCCAGGTCCGGATAGCACTGCGTGTTCGCCCTGGTGACCAGTTCGGCCAAGGCGTCTTCTTCGAGCGCCTTGAGCACGTAGACCTGCGCGCGCGACAGCAGCGCGGCGTTGACTTCGAACGACGGGTTTTCGGTCGTAGCGCCGATGAAGGTGACAAGGCCGGATTCGACAAAGGGCAGGAAGGCATCCTGCTGGGACTTGTTGAAACGGTGGACCTCGTCGACGAACAGGATGGTCCGATGCCCGCCGGCACGATAGTGCTCGGCCTGCTCCATGGCGGCCCGGATGTCCTTCACGCCGGAAAAGACTGCCGAGAGGGGGATGAACTCGGCCTTGAACGCGCCGGCCATCAGCCGTGCCAGCGTGGTTTTTCCGACGCCGGGCGGCCCCCAGAAGATCATCGAATGCGGTTGCCCCGACGCCACGGCGAGCGCCAGCGGCTTGCCTGCTGCGAGCAAATGCCGCTGGCCGATGACATCGTCGAGGACCTTGGGGCGCAACCGTTCGGCTAGCGGCTCATGCTCGTTGCGGTCGTCGGCGAAGAGGTCATTCTTCGACGACATCGACGTCCTTGGGGGGCGTGAACTGGAACAATGAGGCGGATTGCTTCGGGTTCTGCGTCAGGCCACTGAACGAGACCCGGGTGGTCTGGCCAAAATGGTCCTGCAGCTCCATTGCGACGACTTGCGCACTCTTCAGGCCGAGGCGGATGCTGTCGAAGGTGGATTCCTTGCTCTTCGGCACGGCCTCGACCCAGGAAAGACCGTCGCGGTTGGCGAGGTTCCTGAGCGTGTAGGTCTTGTCGAGCGCATTGTCGCCGGCAAGCAGGGCTGCCGGGCTGCTTTCAAGCGCGGCCGAGAGCTGTTTCGACGTCGCTTGGCGCAGGTCGGGGTCGTAAAGCCAGACGCGCTTGCCGTCCCCCACAATCAGCTGTTCGTAGGGCTTGAGATAGCTCCAGCGGAACTTGCCAGGCCGCTGGATGGCAAAGGTGCCGCTGCTGATTTGCACCGGAGTGCCGGGTTTGCCGGAGACGGTCTGGCTGAACTGCCCCTGTACGCCTGTAGTCGACGACAGGAAGCGCTTCAGGTCGCTTACCCCGTCAGCATGGGCCAGCGATGCTGTTACGAATACCAAGGCGGGAAGCCAGCGGAATGTACTCATTGGTGGCGTTTCCTCGGGCTGAGAAATGAAAAAGCCCCGCCAGGGGCGGGGCTTTGGAGCGGAACCGGAATTACTTGGTTGCCGGAACAACGACTTCCTGCACGCCCTTGACTTCGATCTCGACGCGACGATCCGGAGCCAGGCATTCGATCAGCTGCTTGCGAGCCTTGATCTTGTTGCAAGTATCGCCGGTCACCGGATCAGCCTTACCACGGCCTTCTGCGGTGAACTTGTCAGCCGGAGCACCCTTCGAAACCAGGTAGTCAACAACCGACTGAGCGCGCTTTTGCGACAGTGCGTTGTTGTACTTGTCCGAGCCGATGCGGTCGGTGTAGCCAACCACAACTGCATTGCCTTCCTTCGGATCGAAGTTCACGACGTCTTGGTACAGCTTGTCCAAGGCGTCCTTGCCAGCCGGCTTCAGCGAAGCCTTGTTGAAGTCGAACAGCACGTCAGCTTGCAGGCTGAAGGTCTTGCTCTTCACGACCGGAGCCGGAGCCGGAACCGGAGCCGGAGCCTCAACCTTCGGTTGCGGCTTCACGTAGCCATCGCAGCCTTCCACGGTCGCTTGGTCTTTGCTCCACGTGCCAGTGCGCCAGCATTCGCCGATCGAGTTCTTCACCACGCCTTCGACGTTGGTCGGCGACACGTTGGTGCCGTTGGTGCTGTAAGCGGTGGTAGCGGCGACAGCCGAGCCCATGCTCAGGGCCGAAACGACAGCAAGGGACATCATGGTTTGCTTGAGCGACAGCATAGTTTTTCTCCTGGTAAATTTGGATATGGTGTTTGAACCAACCAAGCTTGTTGTTTCTGGATATACCTGACAATAGCCCTGCGTCAAGGCATTTATTCTTCCAAAACCCCGGCCATTCTAATGTCGGTCAGACAAAGGCTGCAAATGAATTGCACGTGAATTTTTGTTGCCGTTGCAACGAAATTGGAGCGTGCCGAGGGTCATGTTACACTGAGCTGGCGTGGTTTTGCGCGATGCTGAGCAGCATTGGCCATTTCCACACAGTCAAGAAGTTCTCTTTCCTCGCGCTTCAGCGCCCAGCGATTGATCTGGAAGATGTCCGAACAGCCTAGCTTCGCCAAAGAAACGATTCCCGTCAGCCTAGAAGAGGAGATGCGTCGCTCCTACCTTGATTACGCCATGAGCGTCATCGTGGGACGTGCGCTGCCCGATGTGCGTGACGGTCTGAAACCCGTGCACCGGCGCATCCTGTTCGCGATGCATGAAAGCAACAACGTGTGGAATCGCGCGTATGTGAAATGCGCACGCGTCATCGGTGATGTGTTGGGTAAATACCACCCGCATGGCGACTCGGCAGCCTATGAAGCCCTCGTGCGGATGGCCCAGGACTTCTCGTTGCGCTACACGCTCATTGATGGTCAGGGCAACTTCGGTTCGATTGACGGTGACAATGCGGCTGCCTACCGGTACACGGAATGCCGGCTGGAAAAAATTGCCAGTGAACTGCTGGCCGATATCGACAAAGAAACCGTCGATTTCACGCCGAACTACGACGAAAAGGAACTCGAGCCGACAGTCCTGCCGACCCGGATTCCGAACCTGCTGATCAATGGCTCTTCCGGTATTGCCGTTGGTATGGCGACCAATATCCCGCCGCACAATCTGAATGAAGTGGTCGATGCCGCGCTGGCCCTGCTGGCCAATGCTGAGCTGACCGTCGACGAACTGATCGACATCATTCCGGCACCGGACTTCCCGACCGCAGGGATCATCTACGGTGTCCATGGCGTGCGCGAAGGCTACCGCACCGGCCGCGGCCGCGTGGTGATGCGTGCCCGTACGCATTTCGAGGACGTGTCGCGCGACAAGCAGGCGATCATCGTCGACGAGCTGCCGTACCAGGTGAACAAGGCGCGTCTGCTCGAACGCATCGGCGATCTGGTTCGCGAGAAGTCGCTTGAGGGCATCAGCGAAATCCGTGACGAGTCGGACAAATCCGGCATGCGCGTGGTGATCGAACTCAAGCGCGGTGAAGTGCCCGATGTCGTACTGAACAATCTGTACAAGCAAACTCAGCTGCAGGACAGCTTCGGCATCAACATGGTCGCGCTGGTCGATGGCCAGCCGCGTCTGCTGAACCTGAAGCAGGTGCTCGAGTGCTTCCTCAAGCACCGTCGTGAAGTCGTCACCCGCCGCACCGTGTTCGAGTTGCGCAAGGCGCGCGAGCGCGGCCATATCCTCGAAGGCCTTGCGGTGGCCTTGTCGAATGTCGACGAGATCATCGCGCTGATCAAGGCTGCGCCGACGCCGGCTGAAGCCAAGATCGGCCTGATGAGCCGGACTTGGCGTTCGTCGCTGGTCGAGGAGATGCTCGCCCGTGCCGATGCCACCGCGTCGCGCCCGGATGGTCTGGATGTCATCTACGGCCTGGGCGAGGACGGCTATCGCCTGTCCGAAGCGCAGTCGCAGCGCATTCTGGAAATGCAGCTTCAGCGCCTGACCGGTCTGGAGCAGGACAAGATCGTTGCCGAGTACAAGGACATCATGGAGAAGATCCTCGATCTTCTCGACATCCTGGCGCGTCCGGAACGCGTGACGCAGATCATCGCCGACGAAATGAACGAGGTGAAGACGGCCTTTGGCGACGTTCGCAAGTCCGAGATCATCGCCCACGGTGAAGACCTGTGCCTCGAAGACCTGATCACGCCGCAGGACATGGTCGTCACGCTGACGCATGGCGGTTACATGAAGGCGACGCCGACCGACGAATACCGCGCGCAGAAGCGTGGTGGTCGCGGCAAGCAGGCAGCGGCGACCAAGGAAGACGATTTCATCGACCAGCTTTTCGTTGCCAATACGCACGATTACATCCTGTGCTTCAGCTCGCGCGGTCGGGTCTACTGGCTCAAGGTGTACACGCTGCCGCAGGGCGGCCGTACCAGCCGTGGCAAGCCGATCGTCAACCTGCTGCCGCTGGAAGAGGGTGAAAAGATCAATGCGGTATTGCCGATCAAGGAGTTCAGCGAAGACAAGTATGTCTTCATGGCGACCGCTGACGGCACGGTGAAGAAGACCCCGCTGACCGATTTCTCCCGCCCGCGTACCGCCGGGATCATCGCGATCAATCTGGATGAAGGCAATTACCTGATCGGCGTGGCGCTGACGCGTGGTGCCGGTGGACCGGTGCTCGACGATGATGCTGCGCTGGACGACGACGTCGTGATCGACGACGAAAGCGCGGACGAAGACCAGATCGTTGAAGGCGATCAGGTCATGCTGTTCTCCGATGCAGGCAAGTCGGTGCGTTTCAGCCACAGCAAGGTGCGACCGATGGGGCGCAACTCCAGAGGCGTGCGCGGCATGAAGCTGGGCGACGACCAGAAGCTGATTTCGCTGCTGGTTGCGAACTCGGACAGCCAGATGGTGCTGACCGCCAGCGATGGTGGTTACGGCAAGCGGACCCCGGTGGGTGACTTCCGCCTGACTAGCCGCGGTACCCAGGGCGTGATCGCGATGGATCTGACCGAGAAGACGGGCCTCAAGCTGGTGGCGGCAAGTCTGGTCGAAGAATCCGACGATGTGATGCTGATCACGACCGGCGGCGTGCTGATCCGGACCAAGGTGGCGCAGATCCGTGAAACGGGTCGCGCGGCACAGGGCGTCCGGCTGATCAACCTCGACGAAGGCGAACTGCTGTCGGGACTGGAAATCGTCTGCGAAGCCGATTCGGACGACGAGAGCGAGGTCGAGGGCGCACAAGTGGCCGACGACGCACCGGATGTGGATACAGCCGCTGGTGGCGGCGAAACGGAGTCTGGCGATGCCTGATGCAGCGAGAGCGGTACCGGCCTACTTTGCCGAAGTCATGACGTGGTTCGAGGGCTTGCCGCAATGCAGGACCCTTGGTCTCAGACATGTCGCTTCGGAAGCAGGCAAGGTGACGCTCGAGCTGCCTTTCCAGGATGCGTTGATCGGCAACCCGGAAACCCGCGTAGTCCACGGCGGCGCAGTGACGACGCTGATCGACACGGCCAGTGGTACATCGTTGTTCACGCTGCTGCCGGCGCCCGAAGTGATCGCCACGCTCGACCTGCGTATCGATTACCTCCGGCCGGCCAAGCCGGATGCGTCGATTTTCTGTACCGCCGAATGCTACCGGCTGACCGAACATATCGCGTTTACCCGGGCGACGGCGTTTCAGGACGACATCACCAAGCCGGTTGCCTATGCCGTTGCAACGTTCGCGCGCGGCACCAGCCACGGCAAGGAGGGCTGATGTCCCACACCGATATCCGTAACGTGGCCGACCTGAGCGGCCTGCTGGCGAAAATCCCGTATGCGGGGCTGATCGGCGCCGAAGTACGCGACGACAACGGATCGCCGCTGTTCGTGCTGCCTTTTCGCGAGTCCAATATCGGCAACACGCTGTTGCCTGCACTGCATGGTGGCGTGATTGGCGGCTTTCTCGAGAACGCGGCTGTGTTGCACCTGATGTGGGCACACGAAGCGTCGGTGCTGCCGCGGGTCGTCGATTTTTCGCTGGATTACCTGCGCGCGGGTCGGCCACAGGATCTTTATGCCCGCTGCGAAATCGTCCGTCAGGGACGACGGGTGGCCAACGTACTGATGAGCGCTTGGCAGGACGACGAGGCCCGTCCGATCGCCACCGCAAGAGCCCACTTCCTGCTGGCCTGAGCCCGGGAACGATGAATTCACCGGCCTGTACGAGCCGGCCTTACCGAGAGAGCGAAGCATGAGCCCAGTGTTCAATTTCAGTGCCGGCCCTGCGGTGCTGCCGCGTGATGTGCTGCTGACCGTTCAGGAAGAACTGGTCGACTGGCACGGCAGCGGCATGTGCGTGATGGAGATGAGCCACCGCGGTCGCGAGTTCACCCAGATCATTCACGAAGCCGAAGCCGATCTGCGCAAGCTGCTGAACATCCCGTCGAATTACCGGGTGCTGTTCATGCAGGGCGGCGCGCATTTCCAGTTCTCGATGCTGCCGCTGAACCTGTCGCGCGAAGGCGATACGGTCGACTACGTGAATACCGGCCACTGGTCGAAGATCGCGATCAAGGAAGCGCGCCGCTTTGCCAATGTCCATATCGCGGCATCGGGCGAGGACAGTCATTTCAGCAGCATTCCGGCCGAAGCCGGCTGGCAGCGCAGCGCCAATGCTGCTTACCTGCATTACTGCTCGAACGAAACGATCGGCGGCGTCGAGTTCCCGTTCATTCCGCAGTCGGCCTTCGGTGGGAACGAGGTTCCGCTGATCTGCGACATGTCGTCGAACATCCTGTCGCGTCCGGTCGACGTGTCGAAGTTCGGCCTGATCTACGCCGGTGCACAGAAGAACATCGGCCCGTCGGGCCTGACGCTGGTGATCGTGCGTGAAGACCTGCTCGGTCACGCGCGGCCGTCGACGCCGACGATGCTCGACTACAGCGTGCACGCCGATGCCGAGTCGCTCTACAACACTCCGCCGACTTTCGGCATCTACGTCGCGGGTCTGGTCTTCAAGTGGTTGCTGGAGCAGGGCGGTCTGGCAGCGGTCGAACAGATCAATATCGAAAAAGCTGCACTCCTGTACGAAGCGATCGATGCGTCGAACGGTTTCTACACCTGCCCGGTCGAAAAACCGTTCCGCTCGCGCATGAACGTGCCGTTCATGCTGCATGACGACGCGCTCGACGATGCCTTCCTTGGCGATGCCAAGGCCGCCGGACTGTTGCAGCTCAAGGGGCACCGTTCGGTCGGTGGCATGCGTGCGTCGATCTACAACGCGATGCCGCTCGAGGGTGTGCAGGTACTGACCTCCTTCATGCGCGAGTTCGCGCGGACTCATGGGTAAGCGCATGGCATCCGGACAAGGATCGGGCGGCAACGTACTGGCCGCGCTGGCAAGCTTCTTCGTACCCGGCCTCGGGCAACTGCTGCAGGGGCGGCCGCTGATCGCACTGCTGATGTTCGTGCTTGCCGGTGCGCTGTGGGTCATTCTCATGGGCTGGATCATTCACTTGTGGTCGATCATCGATGCGGCCCGTTTCGAACCGGGTAAATAGAAGATGGCCGATCAAGAACAACAACTGAAAGCACACCGCGACGCGATCGATTCGATCGATGCGCAGGTGCTCGAACTGCTGAATCAGCGTGCACAGCACGCCCACACGATCGGCGAGATCAAGGGCGGCGGCATCGTCTACCGGCCGGAACGCGAGGCGCAGGTGCTGACGCGCATCCGCGAACTCAACCGCGGGCCGCTGCCGGACGAAACCGTTGCACGGCTGTTCCGCGAGATCATGTCGGCGTGTCTGGCGCTCGAACGACCGTTGACGATCGCGTTTCTCGGCCCGGAAGGGACGTTCAGCCAGGCTGCGGCGATCAAGCATTTCGGCCACGCTGCGGCGACGCAGGCCTGTGCGTCGATCGACGATGCGTTCCGCGCCGTCGAAGCCCGCGCAGCAGACTATGTCGTTGCGCCGGTCGAGAACTCGACCGAAGGCGCAGTCGGCCGCACGCTGGACCTGATGGTGAGTTCGCCGCTGAAAATCTGCGGCGAGGTCGTACTGCGGATTCACCATCACCTGCTGCGGGCGAGTCCGACCAAGGACGGCATCAAGCGCGTCTATTCGCACGCACAGAGCCTGGCGCAGTGTCACGAGTGGCTGAACCGCAACCTGCCGGCCGAAGTCGAGCGCATTTCGGTGGCGAGCAATGCCGAAGCGGCGCGTCTGGCCAGCCTCGACCCGAGCGCGGCGGCGATTGCCGGCGATGCGGCCGCCGAGAAGTTCCAGCTGGTGAAGCTGGCCGAGAACATCGAGGACGAACCGAACAACACCACGCGCTTCCTCGTCCTCGGTTATCAGGACGTGAGCAAGAGCGGCCGGGACAAGACCTCGCTGGTGATTTCCGCGCCGAACAAGCCCGGCGCGCTGCATGCGCTGGTCGAGCCGCTAGCGCGCCACGGCGTGTCGATGACCAAGTTCGAGTCGCGGCCGAGCCGCACCGGTTTGTGGGAGTACCTGTTCTTCGTCGACGTGGAAAGCCACGTCAGCGATCCGAACCTGATTGCCGCACTCGACGAACTGCGTTCGACATCGGCCTTCGTCAAGGTGCTGGGTACGTATCCGCTGGCGGTGCTTTGAGCGTCGCGGTTTGCCATCCGACAGGCCCGGCTATTGCCGGGCTTGTTTCATTCTGATTGGGAGAAAGGAACGATGAAATCGTTCGTGGTGTTTTGTGGCTCGCGTCACGGTGTCCGTCCCGAATACGCTGAGGCGGCCAAGGCGCTCGGGCGTCAGCTGGCCGAACGGCAGATTGCGCTCGTTTATGGTGGCGGCAATGTCGGGCTGATGGGGGATGTTGCGCACGCCTGCCTGGATGCGGGCGGTCGCGTTGTCGGCGTGATTCCAGAGTTCATGGTCGAGCGCGAGCTGGCGCTGTCCGCGTGTTCTGAGCTGCTGGTCGTCGATTCCATGCATACGCGCAAGGCGAAAATGGCCGAGCTGGCCGATGGTTTCATCGCAATGCCCGGCGGCTTCGGCACGTTCGACGAGCTGTTCGAAATCCTGACCTGGGCGCAGATCGGCCTGCACGGCAAACCGGTCGGCCTGCTCAACACTGAGGGTTACTTCGACCTGCTGCTCGGCTTCATCCGGCAGACCGTGACGGAGGGGTTTGTCCGCGAAGCCGAGGTCGAACGCATTGCCGTTGCCAGCGCCCCGGCCGCACTGCTGGACACGCTGGTCGCCACGCCGGTGCTGCCGGCGCGCTGGGCCAAGGCGGATCTGCTGACGAAGAGCTGATACCGTAACCACCATCAGCCACCATCGGTGGCACAAAACGACACACCAGAACACAGGGGAGACCGCATGCTCGCAACACTCGCGCCGGACTACATCCGCGCCATCGCGCCTTATCAGCCGGGCAAGCCGATCAGCGAGCTTGCGCGGGAAATGGGGCTGGACCCGGCGACCATCGTCAAACTGGCGTCGAATGAAAATCCGCTCGGCATCGGGCCGAAGGCGAGGGCGGCGATCGAGCGCGAGCTTGGCGAACTGGCACGCTATCCGGATGGCAACGGCTTCGAGCTGAAGGCGAAGATTGCCCGGAAGTTCGGCGTCGGCGAAAGCCAGATCGTGCTCGGCAACGGTTCGAACGATGTGCTCGATCTGATCGCACGCACCTTCCTGACGCCGACCACCTCGTCGGTGTATTCACAGTATGCGTTCGCGGTTTATCCGCTGGCGGTGCAGGCAATGGGGGCCGAGGGGATTACGGTGCGGGCCGTCGACTACGGTCACGATCTCGACGCGATGCGCGCGGCCATCCGGCCGGACACCCGGATCGTCTGGATTGCCAATCCGAACAATCCGACGGGAACCCTCGCGCGCCCCGGCGATCTGATCGAATTCCTCGAGCTGTGTCCGGACAATGTGCTGGTGGTGCTCGACGAGGCGTACACCGAATACCTGCCGCGCGAAAAGCGCTCCGATTCGATCGCCTGGCTGCGGCAGTTTCCGAACCTGATCATCGTGCGGACGTTCTCGAAGGCCTATGGTCTTGCCGGCCTGCGCGTCGGCATGGCGCTGGCGTCGCCGGAAGTGGCCGATCTGCTCAACCGGTTGCGCCAGCCGTTCAACGTCAACAGCCTCGCGCAGGCGGCCGCTTGCGCGGCGCTCGACGACGACGCCTTCCTTGCCGAATCGGTCCGCGTCAACCAGGCCGGGATGGTGCAGCTGACCGCGGCATTCCAGCGGCTCGGGCTGTCGTTCATCCAGAGCTACTGCAATTTCGTCACCTTCCATTGCGGTGATGCCGAACTGCTGAACCGCTTCATGCTCGAGCGCGGCGTGATCGTCCGTCCGCTGGCCGGATACGGGCTGCCGAACAGCCTGCGCGTATCGATCGGCCTGCCCGAGGAAAATGCCCGCTTCATCGCCGTGCTCGACGAAGCCATGGACGACTGATTGGCCGCTGCGTTGCGTCGGCGGGCCTGAAATCGGCTCGCTTCCGGCAGCGGGCGGTACTAAGTTTTCTCTATCCCATCAACCGGAATCCGCCTGCGTGCGGCTTGAATCAAGGAGCATATATTGTCGCTGAACACGATACCTCGCTGGACCTGGGCGCTGCCCGTCATTGCCTGGGGCGCGATGTTTGCGTCGCCGTTTGCCGGTGAGGCGACGCTGTTCCTGCTGCTGGTCGGGATGGCGCTGGCCGGCACCGTCTTTGCCGCAGTCCACCATGCCGAAGTCATTGCACACCGGGTCGGCGAACCGTTCGGCACGCTGGTGCTGGCGCTGGCGGTCACGGTGATCGAAGTCGCGCTGATCATCTCGGTCATGCTGCCGGGGGGCGAGGCCAAGGCAGCGCTGGCGCGGGATACGGTGTTCGCGGCGATCATGATCGTCTGCAACGGGATCGTCGGCCTGTGCCTGCTGCTCGGCGGTTTGCGGCACCGGGAGCAGGACTTCCAGCTGCGCGGTGCCAGCACGGCGATGACGGTGCTCGCGTCGCTGTCGGTATTGACGCTGATCCTGCCAAGCTACGCGCAGTCGATACCGGGGCCGTTCCTCGGATCGACCCAACTGGCGTTTATCGGCGTCGTTTCACTCCTGCTCTACGGGACATTCGTGTTCGTGCAGACGATTCGTCACCGCGACTACTTCCTTGCCGAAGGCTCGAGCGCCGATGCACACGCGGCGCCCCCGAGCTTGCGGGTAACCTGGATCAGTGTCGGTCTGCTGCTGCTGTGCCTCGTCGCCGTCGTCGGTCTGGCCAAACTGCTGTCACCGGCAGTCGAGCGCGCCGTGGCGGGCTTCGGCGCACCCGAAGCCGTGGTCGGGATCGTCATCGCCGGTCTGGTGCTGCTGCCCGAGGGCATTGCCGCTGCACGTGCTGCACGTGCCGACCGGCTGCAGACGAGTTTGAATCTGGCGCTTGGCTCCGCGCTGGCGACGATCGGTCTGACGATTCCCACCGTCGCGATCATCTTCGTCTTCACCGGCAAGCCGCTGCTGCTGGGACTGCCGATGAAGGAAACCGTGCTGCTCGCGCTGACGCTGCTGGTCGGCTCGATGAGTCTGGCGACCGGGCGAACGACGGTGCTGCAGGGCATCGTGCATCTGGTGATCTTCGCGTCGTTCTTCTTCTTCGCTGTCGTACCGTAAAGACCGGGCTACGCCGGCTGCGATCAAGCCGCCGGCGAAAGCAGGCAAGAAAAAAGCGCCCGTCACAGGGCGCTTTTTTCTTTGGTGCTGATGCTTACTTCTTCAGCAGGTCGCGGATTTCGCGCAGCAGCTGTACGTCTTCCGGCGGGGAGGCCGGTGCAGCCGCCGGCTCTTCGCGCTTGAGCTTGTTCATGGCCTTGACGACCAGGAAGATCGCAAACGCCACGATGATGAAGCTGATCATGGTGTTGATGAAGACGCCGAAGTTCAGGGTGACCGCACCGGCTTTCTGCGCCGCATCGAGCGAGGCGTAGGGGCCCGGGATCTTGCCTTCCGACAGCGTCAGGAACAGGTTGGCGAAATCGACCTTGCCGATCAGGAAGCCGAGCGGCGGCATGATGACGTCCTTGACCAGCGAGTCGACGATCTTGCCGAACGCCGCGCCGATGACGACACCGACCGCGAGGTCGATGACGTTGCCGCGCATGGCGAATTCCTTGAATTCCTTGAACATTGTTATATCTCCATGATGGTTTGCAAAGCCTGACGGGCAGAAAGCCGGCCGCATTTTTGTAAGCCTAGTCAGGCAGCCCAAATACTGTCAACGCACTTTGGTACGTGTCAGGTAACAGGTGATCTCTTCCCGATCGTGGTAAAGCTGCTTGGCGGTCAGTTCGTAATCGATGCCCGCGCTGTACAGCGCGTTGTCGATCAGGTCGAAACAACGCTCGATTTCGGCCCAGCGCTTCTTCATCGGCAGCTTGAGGTTGAACACCGCGTGGCGAACATGACCGCGGGTGAACCAGTCGGCAATCAGCTGGGCGATGCGTGCCGGCTGTTCGACCATGTCGCAGACCAGCCAGTCGACCGGATTGGGCGGGCGGAACTTGAAGCCGTCCTGGCGCAGGTGTTTCACATGCGGGTGGATCGCCATATCGCCCTTCATCGGGCCGTTGTCGATCGCAAAGACCTTGAGGCCGTGGCTGACGAGCTGGAAGGTCCAGCCGCCCGGCGCAGCCCCCAGATCGACGCCGACCATGCCCGGTTTCATTTTTTTCTCGACTTCGGGGACCAGCATCATCAGCGCTTCTGCCAGCTTCAGCGTCGAGCGGCTCGGCGCACCCGTAGGCATGCGTACGCGGGCAATGCCGAGCGGCCACGGGCTGGCCAGCGCCGGTTTGGCGAAGGCAATCCAGGCTTCGGACATCGAGGTGAAGAACAGGTGCAGGCGGTAGCGGCCGCGCCGCGCGTCGAGCGCCTTGCGCTTTTGCAGCGCGGCTTCGACGATGGCGCCGAAGCGCTTGCAGAAACCCGACAGGGGCTTGCCGGCGTCGCTGTCCGGGTGTTCGAGCCAGACGGCCTGCCACGGTGCGGCATAGCGCGCATCCAGTGCGTCGAGCGCATCGGTGATGGGCGTCAGACGGTCGCGTTCGCCGAGTTCGACCTTGGCCAGTGTCAGCAGGACCTGTCGGGTGAAAATCAGCTGGGTGACGTCGAGACTCTGGTGCAGTTGCGCCAGTTCGTAGCTGTCGTCGGCTTCGAACAGCACATAGCCCACGCCGGTTTGCCAGCGGCCATCGAGCGGATGACGGGCTGCAAATTCCTGTTGGCAGTCGGCTTCAAAGCCGGGGCGGCAATACAGCAGCAGGGCTGGGTTCATCGCGGCGACTCGCAAAACCGCAGAGGATAACGCATTTACTGCCCGCTTTGCGGGGCGCCAATCCGGTAATCCGCCATGTGCCGGTGCTCGGTCCTCGCGATCCACGCCGGTCGCCGGTGCTAATCTGGTAGGCGTGGGCCTTGACGGGAGCGAAGCATGCGTACGCAAGGCGATGCGGTACCCGGCCCGGGTAGCCGCATCGCGGTGATCGGCGCGGGCCTGGCCGGGCTGGTGTCGGCCGGACTGCTGTCGCAGCGGTACCGGGTGACCTTGTTCGAGGCCGCCGCCGACCTGTGCCGCCGGACCGTCGACGTCACACTCGACGGGCAGACGTGGGCGGTTGACGCCGGCTTGTCCCGGTTCAGCATGACGGCAAGCCCGAACCTGACCGCGCTGCTCGACGTGCTGGGCGCCGGCACCATGGGCTGTCCGGCCACGCTGGGCGTGTCGTTCGATGCGGGCAGGCACGAATGGGCCGACACCGGCATCGATACGTTGTTCGCCCAGCGGCGCAATCTGTTGTCCCCGGGCTTTTTCGGCCTGCTTGCCGATGCCCGGCACTTTCGTCGCCATGCCGAGGAACTGCGGCTCGATGCGATCGTGACGCGTTTCACCATGGTGCAGTTGCTGGCGCGGACCCGCTATGGCCGCGCGTTTCGGGACGGCTACCTGCTGCCGGTTGCCGCGATGATCTGGTCCGATCCGGCAATCGACGTGCTGAACATGCCGGCGACGATGTTCCTGCGCGTCTTTGTCACCCATGGTCTGCAGCGCGGTTTCGGCCGGCCGGTCTGGCGCAGCGTTTACGGTGGCGGGCGGTCATGGTTGCCGAAGCTGGCCGGGCAGGTCGGCGAGCTTCGCATGGCGACGCCGGTAATCGCGATCAGGCGCGAGCCGTTGGGTGTGCTGGTCGAAACGCCCCACTGCGTCGAACGTTTCGATGCGGTCATCATGGCGGCGAAAGCACCGGTCACGCGGTCGCTGCTGGCCGACGCGGACCCGGACGAAACCGCCGTACTCGATGTGCTGCGTTGTCGTGGCGGTTCGGTCTGGCTGCATGCAGACCGGCGGCTGTTGCCACGCCGGCGCAAGGCGTGGGCGGTATCGAACTACCTGTGCCGCAGTGCTGCCGTGTCTTCGGTATGCCTCAGCGATCGGCTGGACCTGTTGCAGCATCTGACACTGAAAACGCCCTTGCTGCTGACCGTTGATCCGCTGATCGAACCGGATTCGCCTTTTCTGCGTTTCGAACGGCAGTTTCCGGTTTTCGACCATGACGCGACGCTGGCGCAGGCACGGCTTGCGCAGCTTCAGGGGCATCGCGCCAGCTGGTACGCCGGTGCATGGACCGGGGATGGCTTGCCGGAGTCCGCGGTGACATCGGCGTTGGCCATCGCCGCCGATTTCGGCGTCAGTCCCGCTTGGGAGCGGCGCTGAGGTGGAACCGATACCGGATCCCCCGGTCTGTATCAGCACTCATTCTCCAGTGCCATTTCATGTCCCAGTACGCTGATTTCCCCACGCTTGAAACCGCTCGCTTCGTGCTGCGCGAATTCGTCCAGCAGGATATCGACGCGGTTTTTCGCGGCTTGTCCCATCCGCAGGTCATCGCACATTACGGTGTGTCGTACGCGACGCTCGACGACACGCAGGAGCAGATGGACTGGTTTCGCCAGATTGTTGCCGAGCAGAGCGGGATCTGGTGGGCGATTGCCGATGCTGGAACGCCGGAGGTGCTGTACGGCGCCTGCGGTTTCAACGACCGGCATCACGAGCATCGCCACGCCGACATCGGCTACTGGTTGTTGCCCGAATACTGGGGGCACGGGGTGATGCGCGAGTGTCTGCCCGCGGTACTCGACTACGGCTTCGGTGCGCTGGCGCTGCACCGGGTGGCCGCCGAGGTTGAGCCGGAAAACGTACGCAGCAGCGCGCTGCTGGCGGATCTGGGTTTCGTCCATGAAGGGACCCGGCGCGAATGCGAGTTCAAGGAGGGCGATTTCCTCGATCTGGCCGACTACGCGCTGCTGCACCGTGAGTGGCGTGGTTCCGGCGCTTAGTCCGCCAGATATTTGGCATCGTCGAAGGTCGCGACCCACTGCGGCCGGTAGATCACCAGCAGTGCCAGATTGGTACCGGTGGTGAATGCTTCGGGCCAGCCCATCAGGAAGTAGTACGGCAGCTGTTCTTCGAGCAGGAAGTCGAGCGCATACGGGCCGAAGATCGCCAGCAGACTGCAGGTCAGCAGCCCGACCAGCCACATCGACAGTGCCGCCGCGCCGAAGGCGTTGAGGAAGATGTAGATAAAGTAGTTCAGCGGCAGCCGGGTCTGTGCCTGTCGCAACAAGGCCTGGGTCAGCAGACAGGGCAGCGCGGCGATGATCAGCCAGGACAGCCCGAACGCGCCCCATTCGGCATGACCGAAGCCGGTGTCGATCGCAAGTGCGGCGGCGAGGCCGAGCAGGGCGCGATCGCGCCCGGCGATCAGTGTGAGCGCGGTGGCGCCGATCAGGTGGAAACTGAGCCCGGGCTGGATGTTGGCCTTCATCTGCCAGAACAGCAAGGCGACGACGGTGGCACCGAGCCAGCCGGTCAGCGCCGATTGCGACAGCGCGAACCACGGTACCCGCAACGCGGCGCGGATCAGCAGCAGCGTGGCGGCGAACCACGACAACGCGAGCAGCCAGAGCGGAAATTGCGACGAGACGAGGTTCATGCCGGGGTGGGAGCGGGGCGACAGCCGGCATCTTAGTGCAGCCGGCCGTGGCTTGCAGCCGGCGCGGCCGGATTCGTGGCCAGGCTCGCGCTTACTGCGGCGTGTATGGCACGCCCAGATCCCAGCGTGACTGCCAGTGCGCCATGTACTGCCGGGTGATGTCGGGCAGGTCGCGCAAGACGAGCACGTTCTCCGAGTTTTCGGTTTCGGCTGATGGCGCGTAGTTGAACGAGCCGGTTTCCACCGTTTTGCCGTCGACGATGATCACCTTGTCATGCTGGATGTTGTAGTGATCGTCGATCCGCAGCTGCACGCCGTGACTGGCGACATATGCCATGGCGGACTGGCTGGCCTTGCCCTGATTGCGTTTCTTGTCGATGACCACCCGGACGTCCACGCCGCGCGCCCGTGCGGCGACGAGCGCCTGCATGATGTCCGGTGCGGTGAAGCTGTAGGCCATCATCCGGATGCTTGTGTTCGCGCTGCCGATGAGCTGCAGCACCATCGACTGTGCCGAGCCTTCGGGCGAAAAACCGACCTCGACGCCAGGCGCAGCCAACGAAACGGCGGGAAGTCCCAGAAGGGCTGCAAGGGCGAACGGCCTGAACCACGAGTGACATTGCATGAGGATGTGCTCCGGTGTGCAATCGCAACATTACGCCTGCCCGGCCCTGTTATGGCGCCAAATGCGGGCCGGTTGCCACAATTCACAGGTCAGGCGGTGCCGTCCGTGACGATTGCGTGTCCCGGCCGGGTTCGTCCGCCTCGGCCCGCAGCCAGTCAAACAGCTGCCGCACCAGCGGAGAACGGGTCTCGCCTTCGACGCGTGACAGCCACCATTGCCGGCCGGGCAGCCGGGGGTAATCGGGCAGCAACGCCAGCTCTCCCCGGGCCAGCGACTCGCTTGCCAGCAGGCGCGAGATGCAGGCAATCCCCATGCCCCGCTTGGCGCCATCCAGCAGCAGGCGCGCATCGTCGTAAACCAGCCGTTTGCGAAACCCGGCCAGCGGGCCGAGAAACAGGCCGGCGCTCTCGTCGTGGGTGATGCTTTCCTCGAGACAGATCAGCTCGGCGTGCCGGGCGTGTTCTGCCATCGGCCGGTCTGCCAGCTGCGCGGCCAGCCCCGGTTCCGCTACAACGATCCATTCGTCCTGCAGGAACGGGGCTTCCAGCAGCCCGCGCTGCTGCAGGGGACGCGCGACGATATTGATGTCGACATCCAGCTCGTCCACAAACCGTGCGGACTCGTCGGTGGAGAACAGCGGGCAGAGCGCCGGCAGGGCATGCCGCAATTTGTCCAGCCGGGGTTGCAACCAGCCTTGCAGCAGCGGTGCCGGGCAGACCAGCACCACCAGCCCGGGATCGAGATAGCTGGCAACGCGTCCGAGCCCGCTGCGCAGCGTGTTCAGCGACAGCTGCACGCTGCGCAGCAAGACCTCGCCGGCCACGGTCAACTCGACGCCGCGTCCCACCCGGCTGAACAGCGGCTGGCCGATCTGCTCCTCCAGTTGCTGGATCTGGTGGCTGATGGCCGACTGCGACAGATAGCGTTCCTCGGCTGCACGCGAAAAGCTGCCCAGTCTGGCGGCAGCTTCAAAGCCCATCAGCAAACGCAAGGATGGAATGTCCGGATTCGACATATGAGAAAAACTGATTGGTTGGCACAATAAACATCAATTTTCATCAAGTGTGATGCGATCGACAATAGCTGCGTCAATCAGGGAGGCAGACAAGGGCCGCTCTGAAGCACCCCGGTCGCCGGCATTCCGATCGGAGGCAGCGACCGGCATTGTCCGGCGCGGCAGCGGCCGGCCATCATTCACATGACGAACACGTGGAGTACACGATGACCACTCGACGCAATTTTCTGAAAGCTTCAGCCGGCGGCATGCTGGCCGGCGTACTGGGTGGCAGCCTTGGCGGCAATCTGATCGGTACGGCGGTTGCCGCGGGCACCGGCTGGCGCATGCCAGATGAAGGCGAGGCCCATGCCGCCACCTGGATGGCGTTCGGCCCGAGCGAGGACATCTGGGGCCGCCGGCTGCAGCAGGGCGCCCGCGAGAGCCTGGCCCGCATCGCCGGTGCCATTGCCGGGTTCGAGCCGGTGAACATGCTGGTGCGTGAGCGTGATTACGACGTTGCGCACCGGATGTGTGGGGCGAATGTGAATCTGATCGTCAGGGAAGTCGACGACCTGTGGGTGCGGGACACCGGCCCGGTTTTCGTGAAGAACGAACTTGGCCAGATCGGCGGCGTGGATTTCAACTTCAATGGCTGGGGCAACAAACAGGCGCATGCCCACGATGCCGAAGTGGCCCGGTTTGCCGTTGGCCACGCCAGGGCGCAGCTGCTGAACAGCACGCTGGTGCTGGAGGGGGGCGGCATCGAGGTCGATGGCGAAGGCTCCGCCATCATCACGGCCAGTTGCGTGCTGAACCGAAATCGCAATCCGGGCGTCGGCAAGGCCGAATGCGAGACCGAACTGAAACGACTGCTGGGGCTGCAGAAGATCATCTGGCTGCCGGGCATTGCGGGAAAGGACATTACCGACGGGCACACCGATTTCTATGCGCGCTTCGCCGGCCCCGGCGTGGTGCTGGCCCACTACGATCCCGACCCGGCGTCCTACGATCACGCGGTGACCCGGCGTCATCTGGACGTACTGCGTCAGGCGACCGATGCGAAGGGACGCAAACTGGAGGTGATCGTCATCCCCGCCGCCGGCAGTATCCGTCCCGAATACCGGCGCGACGATTTCGCCGCCGGTTATATCAACTTTTACCTGTGCAATCACGCGGTGATCGCTCCCGAATTCGGCGATGCCAAGACCGATGCCCATTGTCGCGACGTGCTGCGCGACGTGTTTCCGGAACGCGAGGTCGTCCAGATCGATATCGATGCCATTGCTGCTGGCGGTGGCGGCATTCATTGCACGACCCAGCAACAGCCTGCCTGAACGCGGTGGCGCCATCGGGTCTGCGGGTAGCGGCTGTTTCCGAGGCAAAAAAAACGGCGGGACCAGCCCGCCGCAAACCCGGAAACATGTAATCGATCAGGCCGTCGCGAACACCCAGCAATCGTTGGCCGGGAATTCGACCCAGTAATCGCCGGCATCGCGCGGTTCGCCGCCGTAGGCGCGGAAGCGCAGCCCGCCCTGATGGAACAGGTATTCCCAGCGGTCGCCGAGGTACATCGCGGTAATCAGCTTGGCCTTGATCCGGTTGTCGCCCGGGCCGTCGACGACGCGGACGCGTTCGAGCCGGATCACGGCCTGCGCGTCGTTGCCGGCGGTGAGCCAGTCGCGGGCGAGGCCGTTGAGCTCCCAGCCGTCGCCGGCGAGCTTGACCTGTTCACCCTCGACCGAGACGACCTTGGCGCTGAGCTTGTTGTTGCTGCCCATGAACTCGGCGGTGTACAGCGACTTCGGTGCGGCATACAGCTCCGCCGGCGTGCCTTCCTGTTCGATCTTGCCGTTCTTGAGCAGGAGGATGCGGTCGGACATCGCCATTGCTTCGGTCTGGTCGTGGGTCACGCACAGCGCCGACAGGTTGAGCGAGACGATCAGTTCGCGCAGCCAGGCACGGGCTTCTTCGCGCAGCTTGGCGTCGAGGTTGGACAGCGGTTCGTCGAGCAGGATCACCGGCGGGTTGTAGACCAGCGCCCGGGCGATGGCGACACGCTGCTGCTGTCCGCCGGAGAGCTGGAACGGGAAGCGTTCGGCCAGATGGCCGAGATCGAGCTGATCCAGCGCCTTCTGCACCCGTTGCTTGATCTCGGCCTGCGGCACCTTGCGCAGGCTGAGACCGTAGCCGACGTTGTCGAACACCGTCCGGTGCGGCCACAGCGCGTACGACTGGAACACGAGGCCCAGCGAACGTTGCTCGACCGGCAGGTTGATGTCCTTGGCGCCGTCGTACAGCGCCTTGCCATCGAGCAGGATCTGCCCGCTGGACGGTTGTTCGAGCCCGGCGACGGCGCGCAGCAGCGTGGTCTTGCCGCTGCCCGAGGCGCCGAGCAGCGAGACGACTTCGCCTGCCTTCAGGTGGAACGACACGCCCTTGAGGATTTCGGTGGCGTCGTAGCTGAGGTGCAGGTCTTCAACGATGAGCTTAGTCATGAAGTTTCACTCCGAAACGCAGGGCGACAGCCAGACCGGCGCCGACCATGAGGATGTTGATGACGGAAAGGGCGGCAACCTGATCGACTGCGCCGGTGGCCCACAGCGACACCATCAGTGCGCCGAGGACTTCGGTACCCGGCGACAGCAGATACACGCCGGTCGAGTATTCGCGTTCAAAGATCATGAACACCAGCAGCCAGCTTGCGAGCAGACCGGATTTGATCAGCGGCAGCGTGACGTGGCGGCTGGTCTGGCCACGGGTGGCACCGACGCTGCGCGCGGCTTCCTCGAGTTCCGGGCCGACCTGCATCAGTGCACCCTGGATCAGCCGCATGCCGTAGGCCATCCACACGACCATGTAGGCCAGCCAGATCGAGATCATCGAGCTCTTGAACTCCTTCAGCCCCGGCACGAACAGGAACACCCAGAGGAAGGCGAGGCCGGCGAGCAGGCCCGGTACGGCGCGCGGCACCAGCACCAGGTAGTCCATCAGCTTGCTGCCCCAGTCGTTGCGGCGGTGACCGGCGAAACCGACGGCGGTGTAGCAGGCGACCGCAGCGGCACCGCCGAGGATGCCGACGCCAAAACTGTTCACGATGGCGCGCACCAAGCTGTCGTTCTCGAACAGATCGGTGAAGTTGGACAGGGTCAGCGTTTCGAGCAGCGGCACGCCGACGCCCCAGTGGCTGACGAAGGCGCGCAGGGTGATCCCCGACAGCGGCACGAACACGGTCACGATCAGCCACAGGGTGACGATGGCCAGCGCAACCCAGCGCCATGCGCCGAGCGGCAGTGCATGCTGGCGGGCTGCCTTGCCCTTGACCGCGATGTAGCGGCCGGCGTTGCGCAGCAGCCGGCGTTGCAGCAGCACCAGCGGGAAGGTGACCATGATCAGCAGCACGGCGACCGCAGCCATCAGGTGGTAGGACGGAATGCCGAGCTTGTTGGTCAGCTTGTACAGATAGGTGGTCAGCACCAGATGACCCTCGGGGTCACCGAGTACCAGCGGCAGGCCGAAGACTTCGAAGCCGAGGAAGAACACCAGCACGCCGGCGAACAGCAGCGACGGCATCACCATCGGCAGGCTGACGTCCTTGGCGACGCGGAAAGGGCTGGCACCGGAGACGCGTGCGGCTTCCTCGACGTCGGAGCCGAGATTGCGCAGGGCCGACGACGCGTACAGGTAGACGTGCGGCACGTGGGTCAGGCCGGCGATCAGCGTGATCGCCCACAGCGAGTAGATGTTCCACGGTGCGGCTTCGGTGCCGAACGTGGACATCCACCAGGCCGAGTAGAAGCCGACCGGGCCGGCGGCGACGACGTAGCCGAAGCCGAGCACCATCGGCGAGACGAACACCGGCGTCAGCAGCAGCGGTTCGAGCCAGCGCCGGCCGGGCAGGTCGGTCCGGGCCATCAGGAAGGCAAGGATGCCCCCCATCGGTACGGCGATGAACAGCATGCCGAAGGCGATGGCGCAGGTGTTTTTCAGCGCCGAATAGAAGTCGGGATCGTCGAAGACAAAACGGTAGGCGTCGAGCGAGAACGTCTTGTTCGGCATGAAGAACGGCGCGCTCAGGAAGCTCTGGAACAGGATCAGCGACAGCGGCAATGCGACAACCGTGACCGCGATCGCGATCGTCAGCCAGCGACCGAAGCCGGCCCAGACGCGCCATTCGCGGCTGCGGCCGGCGTTGCCGGACGACGCCGGCAGCGGGACCCGCATCGAAGTGGTAGAACTCATGGCAATACTCCAGCGTCCGCAGCCGGAAGGCTGCGGCGCGATGTCATGCGAGAGGGAGGAATCAGCGTCGAACGGCGTTTACTTCTTGACCGCCTGCTGCCATTGCTTGAGGAATTCCAGCCGCTTGGCCTGGTCGAGGTAGACCAGCAGGCCGGTGCCGACCTGGATCGGCTTGAGGCTGCTGCCCAGCTGCTTGGTCAGGCCGGCCATCGAGGTTTCGCCGTCGACGTCGGTGCGCAGCGAGAACAGGTCGGCATCGTTGGCGAGGATGGTCTGGCCGCGTTTGGACAGCAAGTAGTCCAGCCACAGCTTGGCGGCATTGGGGTTCTTGCCCGACTTGGTCACCGACGCAAGGCGGCTCATCACCAGCGTGTAGTCTTTCGGATAGACATAACCGATCGACGGATCCTTCTTGGCCTTGGTGAAGGCGTACGAGCCGATGATGTTGTAACCGATCAGGTTCTCGCCCGACGAGATCCGTTCCATCATCGCGCCGGTCGACGACTGCAGCTTGAGCCCGGTGCTGCCCATGGTCTTGACCATGTCCCAGGTGGCAGCGCCGCCGACGCGCACGTCCTGGGTCAGATAGCTGAAGCCGACGCCGGATTTCTCGATGTCGTAGGTGGTGACCTTGCCCTTGAACTTGTCCGGGTTGGCCTTGAGGATGCGCACCAGATCAGCGTGGGTTTGCGGGATTTCCTCGGCCTTGAGCAGGCGCTTGTTGTAGACGATGGTGATCGGTTCGAAGGTCGTGCCGTAGGCCTGGTTCTGGTACACCGACCACGCCGGCAGCTTGGGCGTTTCCGGCGAGGCGTAGCTGGCGATGAAGCCGTCGTTGACGAGCTTGATCTGCAGGTCCATTGCCGAGCTCCACAGGAAGTCGGCGGTCGTGGCACCGGCCGCGCTCTCGGAAATGAAGCGGTTGTACAGCTCGGTGCTGTTCATGTCGTTGTATTCGACCTTGATGCCCGGATACATGGATTCGAAATCCTTGATCAGTGGCTTGACCGCTGCGCTGTCGGTCACCGAATAAACAACGACCTTGCCCTCTTTCTGGGCCGCGCTGACAATCGCGGCGTAGTTGCTCGGATACCCAGCCGGAATGCTCGCTGCTGCGGCGAGACCGGCGACGGAACAGCTGGCCAGGGCCAGGGCAAAACGGGTAATGCGCTTCATATCGATCTCCAGAATCTGGCCGTTTAGGCTCGGATTTCGCGGATGTGTTTCATCCGTGTGAAACGATCCTATGCGCGCAGCGCTTTCAATTTGCTTTCCAGGCACCAGATCGATGCATTTTGCTGTTGCGGCGATCCCCGATGGTGCGGGTTGGAAGGGCTGACGATACTGAAACTGCCACTGGATGACCGGGTACCACCATGCGTTTGCTCCTCGTTGAAGACAATCCTTCGCTCGCCGATTCGCTGAGTCGTGCCCTGATTCAGTGCGGCTTTGCGGTCGATTGCATGCATAACGGCGCGGACGCCGACCAGGTGCTGCGCACCGAGGATTACGCGCTGGTGATTCTTGATCTGGGCCTGCCCAAGCTCGACGGCCTGGAAGTGCTGCGGCGACTGCGGCAACGGCGCAACAAGGTGCCGGTGCTGATCCTGACCGCGCATGGCTCGATCGACGAGCGGGTCAAGGGGCTCGATCTTGGGGCCGACGACTACCTGACCAAGCCCTGCGATCTGACCGAGCTCGAAGCGCGTGCCCGGGCGCTGATTCGTCGCAGCCACGGGTTCGACAGTGCCGAACAGACACTCGGGCCGCTGCGCTACGACAGCGTCAGTCGGGTCTTCAGCCTGCCCGGCGGCCCGCTCAGCCTGACACCGCGCGAGCACGCCGTGCTGGAGGTGCTGTTGCTGCGCGGCGGCAAGGCGGTCAGCAAGGACGCATTGTCCGAAAAGATTTTCGGCCTCGATGAATCGAGCAGTCCCGATGCGATCGAGATCTACGTCCACCGGCTGCGCAAGAAGCTCGAAGGCAGCGGCGTGGCCATCGTGACCTTGCGTGGCCTCGGTTACCTGCTGGAAGTGCGTGATGCCACGGCGTAGCCTGCGCCGCTATCTGACGGTCTGCCTGCTGATTCCGTTGCTGGTACTGCTCAGCGTCGATGCCGTCCTGACCTATCACCGCGCCCGGCAATCGGCCGATGCGGCATTCGACCGCAGCCTGTTCACGTCGAACAAGGCCATGGTTGAGGGCATCTCGATCCAGCACGGGAAGATCGTCGTCGACATACCGTATCTGGCACTGGAAATGTTCGAAGCCAATGCCTCGGGCCGGGTCTACTACCGGGTGGTCGAGGAGAACGGCGCCGAGCTGACCGGTTACAAGGATCTGCCGCTGCCGCGTCATCGCGAACAGGATTACTACAAGCCGCTGTTCTACGACGCCGACTACAAGGGGGAAACGATCCGCGTCGCAGCGACGCGTCAGCGCGTCCACGACGTCGCGACCGCGCAGGCGCGAACCGTGTGGGTGCTGACCGGCGAGACGCCCGAATCGCGGCGCGAGCTGGCGCGGCAGATTCTGGTCGGCGCGATCATCCAGGATCTGGTGCTGGTGGCGCTGGCGCTGGGGATCGTCCTGCTCGCGGTGAGCCTCGGGCTGCGACCGCTGCGACGACTGTCGGCCAAGGTCAAGGAGAAGGATGCCGATGACCTGCAACCGCTGGATGCGACCGAGCTGCCGGCCGAACTCAAGCCGCTGGTCGAGGCGATGAACCAGTACATCGCGCGGATCGAGCGCATCCTCAACGACCGCGGCCGCTTTTTCGCCGACGCGGCACATCAGCTGAAAACGCCGCTGGCGGTGCTGCAGGCCAAGGTCGAACTGGCCTTGCGCGAGGACGACCTGCCGGTGGTGAAGAAACAGCTGGCCGAAACGCTCGATACCGTCCGGCACGCATCACGCGGCGTGAAGCAGCTGCTGTCGCTGTCCCGGCTGGCACCGGACCATTTTCTTGTCGTCACCTACAGCGATGTCGATCTGACCAGCGTGGCGCGAGAAGTCGCGCTCGACTGGGCGCCGGTGGCACGCCGTAGCGGCGTCGATCTCGGTTTCGAAGGCGACGTTGCGGCGACGCTGTCGGGACGCCCCGAACTGCTGCAGGAACTGGTCGGCAACCTGATCGACAACGCGATCCGCTACGCCGGGCCGGGCAAAATGGTGACGGTGCGTTGCGCCCCGGTCGATGGCCACGCGCGGCTGCAGGTGGTCGACAACGGCCCCGGCATCCCCGAGGAGGAGCGCGACAAGGTGTTCCGGCGCTTCTACCGGATCGCCGGCACGCAGGTCGAGGGCAGTGGGCTGGGCCTGGGGATCGTGCATGAAATCGCCCGGCTGCACGATGCGCTGATTGCGCTCTCGCACACGCCGGGCGGTGGCCTGACGGTGACGGTGGATTTTCCGGTCGATCGCGCTGCGCAGGAGTCGTCCTAGCCGCGCAGCCGCCACTGTTTGTCGACGATCTCGCCCAGTTGCATCAGCCGGCCATGGAAGAAATGGCCGACGCCGGGAACGACGATGACCGGCAGCTGCTGCGGCCGTGCCCAGTCGAACACGCTGGCAAGCGGCACGACTTCGTCTTCCTCGCCGTGGATCACCAGCGTGTCGGCCGGCACGGCCGGGTAGTCGGCGTAACGGCTGGTCGCCGGACCGACAAGGATCATGCCCTCTACCTCGTCGTCACCCAGCCGCTGGCGCAGCTGTGACTGCACATAGGTGCCGAACGAAAAACCGGCGAGCACCAGCTTGTCGGAGCCCGGATGCGCCGCGCGCGCGAAGGCCAGCACTGCGGCCATGTCGTCGGGCTCGTGCAGGCCACGGCTGTGCTCGCCCTCGGAATTGCCGACACCGCGCAGGTTCGGGCAGTAGGCGATGTAACCGAGCCGGGACAGTGTCTTGGCCAGTGTGTGGACGATCTTGTTGGTGAACGTGCCGCCCTCAGTCGGATTCGGGTGCGCGACCAGCGCGATGCCACGGACGGTGTCGAGTGCGGAATCAAGACGCAGGCATTCGAGTTTGCCGGCCGGCCCGGCGATGTCGAGCAACTCGAACGCGGGGGCTTTGCGCGGAGCGTTCACAATTTCAGCCTCAGCCGTTCGACCACGCGGCCGTTGACGAGATGTTCGTCGACGATTTCGTCGATGTCGCTCTCGTCGATATAGGTGTACCAAGTCTCTTCCGGATAGATCACGATCACCGGGCCTTCCTCGCAGCGTTCCAGACAGCCGGCCTTGTTGATGCGCACGCCGCCGGGGCCGGCGAGCTTGAGCGATTTGACGCGAGCCTTGGCGTGCTCCCATGCGGCAACAGCGCCGCAGTTGGCACAGCTCTGGCGTTCGCCCGGATCGCGCTGGTTCAGGCAGAAAAACACATGGTGCTTGTAGTAGCTCATTGTTGCCCCCGAGATTTACTGCGGCTGGACCGGACGGTTGTGCGCGGTAACGAAGAACGGCAGTCCGTCGGTATCGAGGTCGGGCTGGATCGTTTCGATCACCACCACGTCGTCGACCTGGCATTCGCGCATCAGGTCATCGACAAAGGCATGCACCTGTTCGGCTGTGTCGAGCGGTGCCAGCGGCCAGACGTAACCTTCCCAGCGTTCGGCATCCTCGCGGCTGGAAAAGGTGATGCGGATTTCGCCGCCTTCATGCGCCGCGAGCGTGATCACCGGCGTGCGGCCCTTGCCGCGAATGCTGCGGATCGCGTTGCTGGCGGCGACCTGCAGGCGGGTTTCGAGCACGGTGACCCGGCCGGACTCCTGCGCGGCGAGCCAGCTTTGCGGTACGCGCGGGATCGGGAACAGGGTCAGGCCCGGCTTCTTGAAGCCGTCGCTGAGCAATTGCGCCAGCGGCATGCCCCAGCCGCCGACCGCGCCACCGAGACGGATGACCGGATCGGTCCCGGACGGCTGCATGGCCACGCCGACGAGATAGCGGATGAACACGCCCTCGTCCTTGAACCTGATCGGTGCCGACACCAGTTCGGCCGGCAGTGCTTCGGCAGCGGTGATCTGCGTTTGCCAGCGCGACAGTTGGGTCGGATTGATCGCGGCCAGCTGATCTGCGCCGACGAGGGCGCTGCCGAGCCAGACATCGGCGTCGGCGGCGATCACGCCGTGCGTGCGCAGCAAAGCAGCAATCGCCTGTGCATCGGCTTCGCCCGGCAGTTCGGTCTCGCCTTTCTGGCCGGCGACGAAGACGATCGGCAGGGCGAACGGCACGGCATGGGCGACGTTACCGAGCGGCTGCTCGACGGCATCGCGCAGCGTTTTCCACAGCACCTTGTACGCATCCTGCGTTGGCGCTTGTGTCAATGCGCCATTCAGGCCGTAGTGATCACCGGTTAGCAACAGTTCGCGAACCACCTCGTCCAGCACCTGCCGCTTTTGCTTTGCATCCGCGGGTTCGCTGGCGGTCAGAAAGGCCATCAGGCTGCGAATGACCGGGTTCTTGGCGTTGACGCGGGGGTAGAGGCGGGGATCGGGCAGGTACATGGGGCTGGCCAGGAGCAAAAGCGCAATTATACCGTGCGGGGTGGGTCTGGAGGGGTTAATGACTTTGGCATGGAATATGCTTTCTATTTCTGCAAGCTATTGAATTGATTTGACAATCTTCCAGACCCTCAGGTAAATTCAAGGTTCTGTTGGGATGCGAGATTTGCGTCTTGATGGTTTCTCCTTTGTAGATGTTGTTGGTGGCCCGGATCCGTTTACGTTTCCGGGTTTTTTTTCATCTGGAGTACCTGCATGACGTCGCCGACCTTCATCGATCGCAATCTGCTGAACGAACTCAGCGCCGAGGCGGCGCAAAGTCCCCGGTTGCGCAAGAACCGCAATTTCCACACCGGCAATGACGATGCCTGTCACCGGCTGCTCAATGCGCTCGAGCCCGGAACCTATATCCAGCCGCATTGCCATCTGGCCGCCGACAAGGAAGAAACGCTGATCGTGCTGTACGGCCGCATCGGTGTGTTGCTGTTTGACGAGACCGGCGCGGTGACCGCAACGCGCGAACTCGTCGCTGGCGGCGAGACGGTTGGCGTCAATGTCGCGCCGGGCGTATTCCACAGCCTGGTCGCGCTCGAGGCCGGTTCGGTGTTCTTCGAGAGCAAGGCCGGTCCGTATGCTGCGCTGGGCGCAGCGGAAAAGCCCGTCTGGGCGCCGTCGGAAGGCGAACCCGGCGTCGAGGCTTTTCTGGCCGGCATGCTGGCGCATTTCGCCCGCTGAACTAGCGCGTCTCGATCTCGCAAAAGCCCGTCAGCGCTTCAATGCCTGCGTCGGTCACGTCAAGCCGGTCGACGCGGGCCGAGTCGGGGCCACGGTGCACCCAGAGCAGGAAATCGTCGATCTCGGCAGCCCGGCCTTGTGCCTGGATTTCGACCGTACCGTCGGTGCGGTTGCGCACCCAGCCGGTCAGGTTGCGGGCCAGCGCTTCGCGGACCGTGTAGAAACGGAAGCCGACGCCCTGGACCCGGCCGTGGACACGCAACCGTCTGGCGATGACTTCGTTCATGCCGATTCCTCCGTTGACGAGGCAAAACAAAACCGGCCACGCGGGCCGGTTTTGATTTTAGTCCCGCGCCTTACTTGACGCGCATTCCCGGCTTGGCGCCGCTGTCCGGGCTGAGGATGTACAGGCCGCCGTCACCACCCGCGGCGAGTACCATGCCCTCGGACAAGCCGAACTTCATCTTGCGCGGCGCGAGGTTGGCGACCATCACGGTCAGCCGGCCCTGCAGGTCTTCGGGCTTGTACGCCGACTTGATGCCGGCGAACACGTGGCGGGTTTCGTTACCGATGTCCAGCGTCAGCGAAACGAGCTTGTCGGCGCCTTCGACCGACTTGGCTTCGACGATCCTGGCGACGCGCAGGTCGACCTTCATGAAGTCGTCGATGCTGATCGTTTCGGCGATCGGCGGGACGTCGTAATCGAGTGCCGGTTTGGTTTCCGCTGCCGGTGCCAGACTCTGCTTGTTTTCCTCGACCATGGCTTCGATGGCCTTCGGATCGATCCGCGTCATCAGGTGCGAATACGGATGGATGCAGTGGCCGAGCAGCAGCGAGCCGGCATCGACCCAGCGCAGCGGCGCGATGTTGAGGAAGGCTTCGACGTCGGCGGCCAGCTTGGGCAGCACGGGCTTCAGGTAGATCGTCAGCAGGCGGAACGCATTGATCAGGATCGAACAGACACGCTGCAGCTCGGCATCCATGCCTTCCTGCTTGGCCATTTCCCACGGCTTGTTGGCATCGACGAACTGGTTGACCTCGTCGGTCAGCGCCATGATGTCGCGAATCGCGCGGCTGTAGTCGCGTGCTTCGAGCAGTTGCGCCAGCTCGTCACCGGCGGCCTGCAGCTTCGCCAGCACCGGCACGTCGCCCAGTTCGCGGGCCAGCTCGCCACCGAAGCGCTTGGTCAGGAAACCGGCGGCGCGGCTGGCGATGTTGACGTACTTGCCGATCAGGTCGCTGTTGACGCGGGCGGCGAAGTCTTCGAGGTTGAGGTCGATGTCCTCGATGGCCGAATTCAGTTTGGCGGCGAAGTAGTAGCGCAGCCATTCCGGGTTCAGGTGGCGCAGGTACGACTCGGCGGTGATGAAGGTGCCGCGGCTCTTGCTCATCTTGGCGCCGTCGACGGTCAGGAAACCGTGGGCGTTGATGCCGGTCGGCGTGCGGTAGCCGCTGTATTCGAGCATGGCCGGCCAGAACAGCGCGTGGAAGTAGAGGATGTCCTTGCCGATGAAGTGGTAGAGCTCGGCAGTCGAATCCTTGCTCCAGTACTCGTCGAAGTCCAGGCCGAGGCGGTCGCACAGGTTTTTGTGGCTGGCCATATAGCCGACCGGCGCGTCGAGCCAGACGTAGAAATACTTGCCCGGTGCATCCGGAATCTCGAAGCCGAAGTACGGTGCGTCGCGCGAAATGTCCCAGTCGTTCAGGCCGGCGTCGAACCATTCCTGCATCTTGTTCGCCGCGCCTTCCTGCAGGCGCGGGCGCTCGGCGCCGTTGACCGTGCTTGCACCGGTCGTCCAGCCCTTGAGGAAATCTTCGCAGTCGCCAAGGCGGAAGAAAAAGTGCTCCGAGTCGCGCAGCACCGGCGTCGCGCCGGAGACGGCCGAGTACGGGTTCTTCAGTTCGGTCGGGCTGTAGGTCGCACCGCAGACTTCACAGTTGTCGCCGTACTGGTCCTTGGCGCCGCACTTCGGGCATTCGCCCTTCACGAAGCGGTCCGGCAGGAACATGCTCTTTTCCGGATCGAACAGCTGCGAGATCGTCCGGCTGACGATCTTGCCGTTGGCTTTCAGCTTGCCGTAGATGTCGTAGGCGAACTGGCGGTTTTCTTCCGAATTGGTGCTGTAGTAGTTGTCGAAGGCGACATGGAAGCCGGTGAAGTCACGCAGGTGTTCGCCGTGCACGCGCTCGATCAGCGCCTCCGGGCTCAGGCCTTCTTTTTCGGCGCGCAGCATGACCGGCGTGCCGTGGGTGTCGTCGGCGCAGACATAGTGACAGGTGTGGCCGCGCATCTTCTGGAAGCGGACCCAGATGTCGGTCTGGATGTATTCGACAAGGTGGCCGAGGTGGATGGCGCCGTTGGCGTAGGGCAGGGCGGAGGTGACGAGGATCTTGCGGCTCATGGTCGTCTTTTTGGGCAATGAATCGTCCGATTATATCGCAGCCGCACGCCGGGCCGTGACGCATTGCGGGTCGGCCGTTATAGTTGTCTGTCATGGTCCGATGGCCTCACAGGAATCCCGAACGCATGCCGCCCCCGCCCCCGCCCCCCGACCTGCAGCACGAGCTGGCTGCCATCGACGCCACCTTTGCCACGCTGGCACTGGATCTGGGACAGGATTTGCGCGCGGAGCTGCTGGATGCCTACTGGCCGACACACGAGGCGTGCCTGAGTGAAATCGGGCTGGCGCTGCAGCAGGGTCAGCATTATCTGGCCGAACGTGCGGCGCACCAGTTGAAGGGGGCGTGTGCGCAGATCGGCGCGGTTGGCATGGCAGCGCTGTGCCGGACGATCGAACTGGCGGCGCGCGAGTCCCGACTGGCCGGCGAGGCCCATGCCGATCTGGTCGTGCTGGCGACCGGCGTCGAGTCGGCGTTGCGGCGCTGACTGTTACATGGACGCCGTAACGGCCGCGCTACACTGGCGCGTTTTTTTCCAATTCGGGCTTTTCTGACCATGCAGCTGCAGTTCGATGTGCTGTTTCTGATCGGCACCGCCGCCTTCACGATTTCCGGCTATCTGGTCGGGGCAACGAAGCGCTTCGACGTACTGGGCGTAGTGATTCTTGCGCTGCTGACTGCCATTGGTGGCGGGATGATCCGCGACGTCCTCGTCGATCGGGTGCCGCGCATTTTCCTCGACGCAGGCCCGCTGTACACGATTTTCGCCACCTTGCTGGTGGCCTGGGCGATCAAGCTGCACCAGCGCAATCGCGGCTTGTTGTACAAGATCTTCATCGTCGCCGATTCGATCGGTCTGGTTGCATTCAGCATTGCCGGCGCGCAGATCGGCCTCGACGTCGGGCTGAACCTGTTTGGTGTTGCTTTCCTTGCCTTCGTCACGGCTGTCGGCGGCGGGCTGGTACGCGACATGATGGTCAACGACGTCCCGTTCATCCTGCATGAAGATTTCTACGGCACGGTTGCCATCCTGGTGGCTGCGCTGTTGTATGCGGCAGCGCAGTCGGGCTGGCGTGGCCTGTGGGTCGAGTGGATCTTGTTCACGGTGGGGCTCGGCTTGCGCCTAGTCGCGCATCTGCGCGATTTCCGCCTGCCACGCGTCGGCCACTGAGATGGATGACAAGTTGCCGCTCGACTGGCCGGACTCCGGCGACCCGCGGGTCTGGGCCGACTGGCTGAAGGCGAGGCTGGCCGGGTCGCCGCGTCCCGAAGGCGGTGATTTTCCGTTCGAGCAGGAGTCGCGTCCGGCTGCGGTGCTGATTCCGATCGTGCCCCGTGCGGGTGGTGCGACGATCCTGCTGACCGAGCGGGCGGCGCACCTGCCGACGCATGCCGGGCAGATCAGTTTTCCCGGCGGGCGGGTCGAGCCGGAGGACGAAGGCGCAATCGCTGCGGCCTTGCGCGAAAGTGCCGAGGAAATCGGCCTGGACCCCGGCTATGTGCGGGTCATCGACAGTCTGGGCAGTTATTACACCGTCAGCGCCTATGCAGTGACCCCGGTGATCGGCGTGCTGGACCCCGGATTTTCGCTGGTGCCCTGCGCCGACGAGGTCGAGCAGGTCTTCGAGTTGCCGCTGGTAGCGCTGCTGGATCCGACAAGGTACGAGCGTCGCTGGGTCGAACGGCGCGGCCTGCGCGGGCAGACGCATTTCATCGAGATCGACGGCTACACCGTCTGGGGTGCGACGGCGAACATCCTGCTGATGCTGGCTGCGGCCCTGCGCGTCGCTGGTGAACCCCGGATCATCGACTGAGGGTCAGTCGGCTGCGCGCTGCTTGGGTAAGGTGACTCTGGCAATCAGGCCGTGTGGCTCGGCATCGGCCAGTACGATGCTGCCGCCATGGCGTTCGGCAATTTCCTTGACGATGGCCATGCCCAGTCCGCAACCGTTGCCGTCGTTCTGGTTGACGCGGTAAAAGCGCTCGAATACGCGGGGTTTCTGTTCGTCGGGGATGCCATTGCCATCGTCTTCAACCTCGACGATGTAGTCCGTACCCTGTTCGAACAGGCGTACGGTGATGCTGCAGCCGCGCGGAATGTACTTGATCGCATTCTCGATCAGGTTGACGAACAGCTCGCGCAGCAAGGCCGGATTGCCGTCGATGTTCGCTTCCGGCAGTGCGCTGTCGCAGCCGAGATCCATGCCGGCGGCGAGCGCACGCGGTACCGACTCTGCTGTCAGGTCGCGAATCAGTTTGGCGAGGTCGACCTTCATGCCCGGCGTGCCGGTCTGCGCACCGGGCTCTGAGCGTGCCAGCGTCAGCAGCTGGTTCACGAGGTGGATGCTGCGGGTGGCGCTCGCATGGACGAGATTGAGCCGGTCACGCAGGCCTTCCGGTGTCGATTCGCGCATCGCCAGTTCGGTCTGCGATTTCAGCCCGGCCAGCGGTGTGCGCAGCTGGTGGGCGGCATCGGCAATGAAGCGCCGCTGCCTGGACACGCTTTCGTTGGTCGTCGACAGCAGGTGGTTCAGCGCGTGCGTCAGCGATTGCAGCTCGACCGGCAGTGCGTGCGTCTCCAGCGGCGCCAGATCCTGTGGCGCGCGGTGTTCGACGCTGCGCTGGAGCTTTTCCAGTGGTCGCAGACCGCGGCGGATGCCCAGCCAGACCAGTGCGCTCATCGCGATGATCAACAGGCCCATCGGAATGCCGGTTGCAAGCAGGATTTCGCGCGACATCTGGCTGCGCTTCTGCAGATTCTTGCCGACCTGCACGTGCAGCCAGTGATTGGGGCGATTCAGCGGATAGTAGAGCGACAAGGCGCGAATCGGTTCGCTGCCCTGCATGGTGTTGTAGAACAGGGGCTTGTCGGCGACCGGTGTGCCGGATGGCGGCGGAAGACGGCGATTCCCGAGAATCATCCCGCCGGGAAGCGTGCTGACGGTATAGAAGAGTTTGTCGTCAGGACCTTCCTCGAGCAGCAACTGGGCTGCGCGGGGAAAGTCGACGACGAGGCCGTCATCGTAAGGCTGGACTTGCCGGGCAATGGCCCGTGCGGTTTGCAGCAGGCTATTGTCGGTAATGGCGTTGGCGTAGTGCGTCGCGACGTTGTAGTACAGCGCCGCACCGGCCAGCCAGAGGACGATTTGCGGGATCAGCAGCCACAGGAGCAGCTGCCGTTTGAGCGAGACCTTATCCCGCAGCATCCTGCGACAGCGGCTGTTGCTTCTCGAGCAGGTAGCCCAGGCCACGGATGGTCCGGATCACCACGCCGCACGGTTCGAGCTTCTTGCGAAGACGGTGCACGTACACTTCGATCGCGTTCAGGCCGACTTCGGCATTGTCCGAACCGAGTTCGGAAACGATCTGTTCCTTGGTGACGACGCGGTCGATGTTCGACATCAGGATCTCGAGCACGGTCAGCTCGCGAGCGGACAGGTCGAGCGGGGTGTCGTTACACCAGGCGCGCTGGCCGGCACGATCAAGACGCAGGTTGCCGAGTTGCTGGACCGATTGCGGCAGGATCTGGCTGCGACGCAGCAGGGCGCGCAGGCGGGCTTCGAGTTCTGCGAACTCGAACGGCTTGGCGAGGTAGTCGTCGGCGCCGGCGTCCAGGCCTGCAACGCGTTCTTCCAGACCGTCAAGTGCGGTCAGGATCAGGATCGGCAGCGACGGCTTGTGCTGGCGAACGTTGCGCAGCACGGTCAGGCCGTCCATGTTCGGGAGGCCGATGTCGAGCACGACGATGTCGTAGTCGTTGTGCAGAAGGATCTGCAGCGCCAGCGCGCCGTCGTTGACACAGTCAACCTGGAAATCGGCCTGCGACAGGCTGGTTTTCAGGGCGTCGGCGAGAATGAGGTCGTCTTCGGCAAGAAAAAGCCGGGTGCTCATGGTGGGAAACCTCCGGGAACTCGGTGTTCTGTAAGGAAATGCTTACTGCTGAGTGTAACTGCTATTTCGCCAATTTCCCAGTTATTTTGATGCACCCAGCTTTCGGGCGCGCTCCCTGCTTTCCCTAGCCAGACCGGTGGCCTGTTCGGCCTGCCAGTCAGGCGCCAGCCAGCCCGAAAGTTCGCGCTCAACAAGGTCTGCCAGCACCTTGATCCAGTCGCCGTTGTCATTCAGGCAGGCGATGTAGCGGAAGCTGCCACCACCGGCGGTGAGGAAGGTTTCCTTGCCCTCGATCGCGATTTCCTCAAGCGTTTCAAGGCAATCGGCGGCGAAGCCGGGACAGATGACATCGAGGCGGCCGACGCCGGCCTTGCCCAGCTTTGTCAGCACGTCGGCGGTGTACGGCTTGAGCCATTCGGCCTTGCCGAAGCGCGACTGGAAACTCAGCGTGTACTGGTCCGGGTCGAGTTCCAGCGCGTCGGCAAGCAGCCTAGCCGTCTTGTGGCAGTGGCAGAAATAGGGGTCGCCCTTGGTCAGCGTGTAGCGGGGCAGGCCATGGAAGCTCATCAGCAGATGGTCGCCACGTCCTTCACGCTGCCAGTGCGCGCGAACCTGGCCGGCGAGCGCATCGATGTAACCGGCGTGGTCGTGAAAACTGCGCACGGTACGCAGCGCCGGCTGGTTGCGGTAGCGCATGAGCTGGGTGAACGCGGCATCGCAGGCGGTGGCGGTCGTGCTGGCTGCATACTGCGGGTACAGCGGCATCAGCAGGATCCGGTCACAGCCGGCGGTCTTGAGCGTATCCAGACCCGCCGCGATCGACGGTTCGCCATAACGCATGCCGACCGCGAACGACAGCGGCACCTGCAGCCGCTCGCCCAGATAACCCTTGAGCAGGCGCGCCTGCTTCTGCGTCCAGACCTGCAGAGGGGAGCCTTCCTTGCTCCAGATGCTGGCGTACTTGTGGGCCGATTTCTTCGGTCGCACGTTCAGGATGACGCCGCGCAGGATCAGTTGCCAAAGCAGCTTCGGAATCTCGACCACGCGTGGATCGGACAGGAACTGGCGCAGATAGGGTTTGACCGCCGCAGCGGTCGGCGCGTCCGGGGTGCCGAGGTTGACCAGCAGAACGCCGATCCGGGCGGGCTGATCGTGGCTGAATTCGGGTTCTACGGCAAAACGGCTCATTGATTCTTTCCTGATTACGGGGCACGGGACAGGCGCAGCGTCCTGACCCGGGTACGCAGTTCGTCAAGGGCGGCGTGATCTTCGCCATATCGGGCGGCCAGATAGCATCGGGCGATCGCATCCAGCGCATCGCGATGGCCGGGCAGTGCGCCGGTGGCGCGCTGGATCAGCGCAGTGGGTGTTTCGCCGGGGTAGGCGGCGATGCCGGCCCGGTCGAGTTTGGCGATGAACCGCAGCCAGCTGCGCATTGCCGCATCGCGGGGGGGCGGCCGGCTGCGCCAGCGCTGCATGACGGCATAACCGGCCAGCAGTGTCAGTACAAGGGCCGCAAACCAGCCGATGAACGCCATCGAGGCCAGCGCGTCGATGCCGAGCCGGTTGAGCAACTGCATCTGGCGTTGCGCATCATAACCGATCACCCAGCGGTTCCACTGGAAAACGGTCGCGTCCCAGTGCTGGCGCAGTCCCTTGAGCCAAGGGGCCTCGTTACGCAGCACACCGGGCAGCCGGGCCGCATCCGTGACGCTTTGTGCCAGCCCCTGGTTGATCCGGTTCGGCGCAATCGCCGCGGTGGGATCGACCCGCTGCCAGCCGCGATCGTCGAGCCAGACCTCGGTCCAGGCGTGTGCGTCGGCCTGGCGGACCAGCCAGTAATCACCGCCGGCGTTGCGCTCGCCGCCGAGATAACCGCCGACGACGCGGGCCGGGACACCGGCCGCACGCATCAGAAAGACGAAGGCGCCGGCGTAGTGTTCGCAGAAGCCTTCACGTGTCGTGAACAGCAAGTCGTCGACCGGGTCGGGTCCGGGCAGCAATGGCGGGGTCAGCGAATAACTGAACCGGCCTGCCCGCAGCCACTGCTGTGCTGCATCGACGCGGGCCGGCGCGGACAGCGTCTGCCATTGCCGGGCCAGCGCGCGCGCTTTCGGGTTGCCCGAGGCCGGCAGGTCAAGATTGCGGCGCAGTACGGCATCCGGCTCGCGGGCGTGCCAGCCGGGGCTGCTGACGATGTCGACCCGGCGACGCTGCGTGAGCGGCGCATCGGCAACCAGCTGGAAACGCGACGTCAGCCGCGTGCGTTCGGGCCAGCGTACCGGCAGGTCGAGTGCCAGCAGCCAGCTGCGCTCGTTCGGCTCCATCAGCATGCTGTATCGCACCGTCGGTCCGACGGCGATGGCGGTGGGGCGGACGCCGGTGTCATCGTGCAGCTGTTGCCAGTTGCGGCCGTCGAAGCGCTCGAATACCGGGCCGCGCCAGTACATCGTCGAGACCGGCGGCGCCTCGCCGTCAAAGCTGACGCGGAAGGCCGGACTGTCGTCGAGCGCCAGATTGGTAAAGCTGCCCGGACTCATCACGTCCGACAGGCCGCTGCTGGCACCGCCTCGGTCTTCCGGCATGCTCCACAACGGTCCGGACAGGCGCGGGAACAGCAAAAACAGCAGCAGAATGACCGGCGTGGCTTCTGCCAGCATGCGCAGGGCGCGCCAGGCTTCGTCGCGCTCGAAGCGGTCGCTGCGCCGTTGCCATGCCATCAGCTGGGTGGTCAGCGCGACTGCGGTGGCCAGCGCCCAGAGCAGCATCCAGAACGATTGCGAAACGAGGAACATGGCGCCGCTGGCAAAGTAGCCGAGCAGGGTGAGGACCGCGGCGTCGCGCCTGCCATGCGTCTCGAGCAGCTTGATCGCGATCAGGCTGACCAGCATGGCCACGCCCCCGCTGCGGCCGATCAGCGTGCGGAACTGCCAGAACACCAGCGCCAGCAAGGCCAGCATCAAGGCATAACGCAGCCAGCGCGACGGAAGCGCCTTGCCGCGGTACACAAGGCTGGCACGCCAGACCGGTACCGCGATGATCAGCAGCGCCAGCCAGGGGGGGAGTGTCAGCAGATGGGGCAGCAGCGCCATCATCAGGGCGGCGATCAGCGCATACAGCGCGCGGCTGGGCAGCGTATCGCTCATGACGGTGTCTGTCCGAACAGGGCCAGCGCTCGCAGGCAGGCGTGCCGGTGCGCGGGGCCTCGACCGCGTGGCAGCGTCGTGCCTGGTAGCGCCAGCGCGTAACGGTCACCGGCGGCTTCGGCCGCCAGTACCCATGCGGTCAGCCGGGACAATCTCGCCTCGGTGCCGAGTTCCGGCAGGGTGTGCCAGTCGAACAGCCAGGTCTGGCCTTCGACCCGGTCGTCCTGACGGACAAGCAGGGCATCGAGGCGGGCGAACTGCTTCCAGGCAATCTGCCTCGGCGTGTCGCCGGGGACGTAATTGCGCAGCCCGGCAAAATCGTCGTCGCCACGAACGCGTCGCTGACCCCGATCACCGTTTTCTCCGTGAAAGGGCGGCGCGTTTGCCTCTGGCTGCGGGTAAACGAGGCAGCGTGCGTCGAGATTGGCGTAGCTCCAGGCCTTGCACCAGCCACTCGGATAAGCGGTGTCGATGCGCATGGTCGGCATGCCCAGCCAGCCGCGTGCCAGCGTCGCGACCGGCAGGTGTGCGATAGCGGTGTCGTCGCGATCGATGGCTTCGATCCAGCTTGCCGGGTGGCCACGCAGCGACAGATTCAGCGCGCGCCGGGGCGGTTTGCCCGGGTTGGACAGCGAGACCGGGAAATGCGCGGTGTCACCGGCAAAGACCGGTTCGGTGGCCAGTGTGCGCAGTTCGATCTTCAACAGGTTGCGATAGCTCTGCAGCAACGCGGCATGACCGAGACCGATCAGGACGAAGGCGAACAGGTAGGCGAGGCTCAGCTGGTAGTTGATGGCGCCGATCAGCACTAGCACTGCGGTCGCTGCATAGATCGCGCCGAACAGCGTGGGCAGGACATAGATGCGATTGTGCTTGAGCGCCACCACGGACGCAGGTGGATGCCGGCGCGTCTGCTCGCGTTGCCACCGGGATCGAAGCCAGCGAAGCATCAGGGAATGGCGACGGTGTCGAGCAGCTCGACCGCCGCCAGTGCATCCGGCCGCCCGCTGGCACGCGACAGCAGCCGGTGGCCGGCAATGGCCGGGAATACGGCCTGCACGTCTTCGGGGATCGCGTGATCCCGGCCGTCGAGCCAGGCCCATGCGCGCGTTGCGGCAACCAGCCCGATCAGCGCCCGTGGCGACAGGCCGCAAGCAAAACGCTCGTGATGCCGGGTGGCGGCAGCCAGCGCCTGGATGTAGTCGAGCAGCGGCGGGGCGATCCGGATTGCGCTGGCGTCGCGCTGCGCGTTGGCAAGTGTCGCCTGATCGCACATCGGTGCGAGCTGTGCGACCAGCTCGCGCCGGCCTTCGCCCGTGAGCATGGCCCGTTCCGCCTCGTGGCCCGGATAGCCGAGTTCCAGTCGCATCAGAAAGCGGTCTAGCTGTGATTCGGGCAGAGGGAAGGTGCCGATCTGGTGCTGCGGGTTCTGCGTGGCAATGACGAAAAATGGTTCGGGCAGCGCATAGGTCTCGCCGTCGACGCTGACCTGATGCTCTTCCATCGCCTCGAGCAGCGCCGACTGGGTTTTCGGCGGCGCCCGGTTGATCTCGTCTGCGAGCAGCACCTGTGTGAACACGGGGCCGTGGTGGAAGCGGAAACGCCCGCTGTCGCGCTCGTAGACCGATACGCCGAGCAGATCGGCGGGCAGCAGGTCGCTGGTGAACTGGACGCGGGAAAAACGCAGGCCGAGTGTTGCGGCGATCGCGTGCGCCAGTGTGGTCTTGCCGACGCCGGGCAGATCCTCGAGCAGCAAATGGCCCCGGGCAAGCAGGCCGGCGACGGCTAGCCGGATCGGTTTTTCCTTGCCGAGGATGACGCGGTTGAGCTGGGTCAGAACGGGTTGAAGCGGATGGGACATGGATGCGTGGGACTCAGAATGCGCCGGAAAAACTGATGCCGAATAGCGGCGCGGTGTCGTAGTTTTCGCTGCCGATCTCGTGGCCGCGATCGTCTTCGAGCTTGAGCTTGCCGCCGAAGGCTGCCGCGGCGTAGGCGTCGATGCGCCAGCCGGGCTGCGCCGCGTAACCGATGCGCAGGTAAACGGGCAAGCGGTCGTGCTGGCCGACGCCCCCCGGAGAAACGGTGTTGTCGCTGGCGAGCCGGAAACGCTCGGACCGGTACGCGCCGCCTGCAGCGATTTGCCAGCGTTCGGTCGCGGCATAGCTCAGCTCGAGGCCGCCGGGGCCCGACGGGCCTGCATCGAATGGATTGCCGAGATGCCACTGCTTGTCGATCTGCCAGTCGACGACCAGGAAAGGGAACGCGCTGGTCTTGTCGAACTCGCGGAACACCCCGACACCGAGGCCGAGTTGCAAGGTTTCGCTGAATTGCTGCACGGCTATGAAGGTGGCGCCGTAGCCGATCGCATCGCTGCCGGCGGCACCGCGCTCGCCGGCGTATTCGATCGTCGGCATGATCGAGAAGCTCTGGTAACCGGCGGTCACGTAATTGACGTGGAAGCCCAGGTTGCCCTGGCGGACCGTGTCCCACGGGGCCTTGCCGCCAAAGCGCGTCGGTGATTCGAAGTCCCAGTGATCCTGCGCCAGCCGCACGCCAAGGCCGAAGCTCCAGCCGGGGTTCATCGCCTGATCGGCACTGGCGCTGAACAGGATGCTGTTCAGCCCGGCTTTGCCGCCGTCGTCGAGCTGGGCATTTCCCTGCCAGATCGGTGTCAGCGAAACGCTGTACTGCGGCGCATCGGCGTGCGCCAGCGCGGCGGACATCAGGCAGGCGAGCAGGGCGAGGCGGAACGGCTGCAGCATGGAGATCCCGAGCGGAAACGGAGTGTGAATTTTGCCGAGTACGGGTGTGCGGCGTACACTCGGTCTGCAAATATCTAAGCAAAACAATAACAGCTTTCGTCAAGAGGCCGAGTGTGTACGACAACGAAGCTGCGGAAAAACCCACGGCTTACCTTTCACATCCCGCCTGTAGCCTGCACGACATGGGCAAGGGACATCCCGAATGCCCGGAACGGCTGGCGGCGATTCGCGACCGGCTGATCGCAGCGCAACTGTGGGACTACCTGCTGCACGTCGACGCACAGCCGGCAAGCCGGGCGCAGATCGAAGCGGTACATGATCCCGACTACGTCGAGCGGCTGACGGTGATGGTACCGTCGCACGGCTACGTGCATCTCGACCCGGACACCGCGATCAACCGTTTCAGCCTCAATGCGGCCTACCACGCGGCCGGCGCCGGGATTGACGCGGTCGATCTGGTCATGACCGGCCGGGCCGCCAACGCCTTCTGCGCGGTGCGGCCCCCGGGCCATCACGCCGAGCGCGAGCGCGGCATGGGATTTTGCCTGTTCGACAACATCGCGATCGCCGCACGGCATGCGATCGACGCCTACGGGCTCGAACGCGTCGCTATCGTCGATTTCGACGTTCATCACGGCAACGGCACCGAAGACCTTGTCTGCAAGGAGCCGCGCATCCTGATGGTCGGGATGTTCCAGCACCCGTTCTTTCCGTACTGTGGCGACGAACCCAAGGGCGACAACATCCACAACGTGGCGATGCCGCGTGCGACAACCGGTCAGGACTTCCGCGAGATGGTGGCGGCACAGTGGCTGCCCTTGCTCGACGATTTCGCGCCGCAGCTGGTCCTGATCTCGGCCGGCTTCGACGCGCATCTCGAGGACGACATGGCGTCGATGGGGCTGGTCGAGGCCGATTATGCATGGGTGACCGAGCGGCTGATGAAGGTGGCCAAGCGCCATGCCAATGGCCGGATCGTGTCGATGCTCGAAGGCGGTTACGACTTGTCCGCGCTTGGCCGCAGCGTCGCCGCGCACGTCAAGGTGCTTGCCGGGCTGTAGGTCGTGCGCCGCGGCTTGCATGAAAACCCCGTTCCATAGACGGGGTTTTTTTTACGTGCTGACGGCGAATGGAATTTAATGGAATGAAGAAATAGAAATATATAATTTATGGTTATTTGTTGGCGCGCCTTAAGATCGCTTCACAACAACGCCGCGCCTCGATCCGCGGACCGCGTTGCAAGCGACCCGCCGGCCAGAAGCCGGCGGGGATACAAGTCTCAGCGACAGGGAATGCGCATAATGAAAACATCTCGTGGACTGATTTTTGCACTGCTGGCACTGGCCGCCGGCGTGGCCCAGGCCGACAAGCTCGACGACATCAAGAAGGCCGGCGTGCTGCGCGTTGCGGTGTTCGATGCCAACCCGCCGTTCGGCTTTGTCGACGGCAAGAACAAGAACATCATCGGTTACGACGTCGATGTCGCCAACGCGATCGCCAAGAAGCTCGGCGTCAAGGTTGAACTGCACCCGACCAATCCGGCCAACCGGATTCCGCTGCTGACGTCGAACAAGGTCGACCTGATCGCTGCCAACTTCACGATTACCGACGAGCGTGCCAAGACCGTCGATTTCAGCGTGCCGTACTTCGCCACCGGGCAGAAGTTCATCGCCAAGAAGGGCCTGCTGAAGCAGCCGGATGACATTGCCAAGCTGCGCATCGGTGCCGACAAGGGCACGGTGCAGGAAATCACGCTGCGCGAGAAATACCCGAATGCGACCGTGGTGTCGTACGACGACACGCCGCTGGCGTTCGCCGCACTGCGCAACGGCAACGTCCAGGCGATCACCCAGGACGACGCCAAGCTGATCGGCCTGCTGGCTCGTGTGCCGGACAAGGCCAAGTACGAGGTGTCGTCGTTCGCGCTGACGCAGGAGTACCAGGGTATCGGCATCGGCAAGGGCGAGACCCGCCTCGTGGCCCTCGTCAACGAGACGCTGGTGGATCTCGAGCAGACCCAGCAGGCCGGCAAGATCTATGACAAGTGGTTCGGTCCGAAGAGCGAAGCGCCGTTGCCGCGCGGGGCGTTCAAGATCGGCCAGCGCTGATCGAACGGTTTCGGGTCGGCCCCGCCGCAAGGCGGGGCCGTTCGTTTTCCGGCGTTGCACGCGCCTTCTTGATGCCTTGCCATGATGTCTTCGCTGTTTCCGGGCCTGCTCGATGCCCGCTATCTGTTCTGGCTGCTGAAAGGCTTCGGCCTGACTCTGCAGCTCTCGCTGATCACCATCGTGCTGGCGACGCTGCTCGGTTTGCTGGTTGCGGCCGCGCGCGAACAGCGCTGGCTGGCGGCGCCCTGCGTCGTCTATCTGTCGGTGATGCGCAATACGCCGCTGCTGGTCCAGCTGTTCTTCTGGTACTTCGGCGCCGCCAGTCTGGTGCCCGAAGCGTGGATGGTCTGGCTGAATACGCCGAAATCGCTGCTCGGCGTGCCGTGGCCATCGTTCGAGTGGCTCGCGGCGCTGTTCGGGCTGACGCTGTATTCGGCGGCCTTCATTGCCGAGGAAATCCGTGCCGGCATTCGCGGCGTCGGCCGGGGGCAGCGTGCTGCCGCGGCGGCACTCGGGCTGACCGGCTGGCAGGCGTTCCGCTGGGTGATCCTGCCGCAGGCGTTGCGCATTGCCCGCGGGCCGCTGTTCGGTCAGTACATGAACGTGGTGAAAAACTCGTCGCTGGCGATGGCGATCGGCCTGGCCGAACTGTCCTATGCATCGCGTCAGGTCGAGACCGAAACGCTGAAGACCTTTCAGGCCTTTGGCGTGGCGACGCTGCTGTACATGTTCGCGGTCGTGCTGGTGCAGACCGCAGGTAGAAGGAGGGCGGTGTGATGCTCGACTTCTCGGTGATTCGCGACAACATCGATTACTTGCTCTGGGGCGCGTATCCCGACGGGCCGCTCGGCGGCGCCGCGCTGACGCTGTTGCTGAGCATGGCGGCCGGTCTTGCATCGGCGCTGCTCGGCATCGCCGGCGGTATCGCGCTGGCGCTGGCGCGGGGTTGGCGGGCACGGCTGCTGGTGCTGGTGCTCGATGCGCTGCGGGCAGTGCCGGTACTGATGCTGATCTTCTGGATGTACTTCCTGCTGCCCATCGTGTTTGGCATCGACGTACCGGCGATCGGCACCGTGGTTTGCGCGCTGGCGCTGATCGGTGGGGCTTATCTTTCGCATGCATTGCACGCCGGCATCGTTGCGATCGGTCGTGGCCAGTGGCAGGCCGGCCTGTCGCTGGGGCTCTCCGAGTGGCAGACCTTGCGGCTGGTCGTGCTGCCGCAGGCTTTGCGGATGATGGTGCCGTCGTTCATCAACCAGTGGATTTCGCTGATCAAGGACACGTCGCTGGCCTACATCGTCGGCGTCGGCGAGCTGACGTTCCTCGCCACGCAGGTCAACAACCGGGCCATGGTGTACCCGACCGAGGTGTTCCTGTTCGTTGCGCTGCTGTACCTGCTGATCTGCGGCGCGCTGGAGCTGGCCGCAGCGGCCTATAGCCGCAGGCTGCAATTGACGTGAAACGAAAACAGGCGCCCGTGGGCGCCTGTTTGTCGGTCCGGTAATCCGGATCAGCCGAAGATCTTCATCGATGTCCAGAACAGGCCTGCGGCCAGTCCCATCGACGCCGGCAGCGTAAACACCCACGCCAGCAGGATGCTGCGGATCGTCGACATTTGCAGGCCGCTCTTGTTGGCGACCATGGTGCCGGCCACGCCCGATGACAGGACGTGTGTCGTTGAAACCGGCAGACCGAAGATGTTGGCGATGCCGATCGAGCTGGCCGCAACGATCTGTGCGCTCATGCCCTGCGCATACGTCATGCCCTGCTTGCCGATCTTCTCGCCAACCGTCAGCACGACGCGCTTCCAGCCGACCATGGTGCCAAGACCGAGTGCCAGTGCGATCGCAACGATGACCCATTGCGGCGAGTATTCGGTCGTTGCGGTCAGGTCGGCACGCAGCTTGTTCAGGTCGTCGACTTCGCGCGAGCTGAGTTCCGGCAGTTTGCTGACCTTGCGTGCGGTGTCGTCGAGACAGAGGATCAGGCGGCGGATGTGCGGACGCTCTTCCGGCTTGATCTGGCTGTAGTCCTTGACGCCTTCGAGCCGGCTGACCAGCGTTTGGACGGCCGGGACGGTATCGTGGAAATCGCAGTGGAACTGCTTGGGCATTTCGCTGCCGTTGATTTCGCGCGGCTTCATCAGCATGTACTTGCCGAGCTTGTCGTCGTTGCGCTCGTAGAACTGCTGCATGTGGATCGCCGCGTCGCGGGTGCGGTCGATCTGGTAGGTGGTGCTGTTCAGGTCGAGCACGAACTTGGCCGGCACGATGCCGATCAGCACCAGCATGATCAGGCCGATGCCCTTCTGGCCATCGTTCGAGCCGTGGGCGAAGCTGACGCCCATCGCCGAAGCGATCAGCACGACGCGGTTCCAGAAAGGCGGATGCTTCTTGCCGTCGATCGCGCGGCGGCCTTCCGGCGTCTTGTGCATCTTGCCCGTGGCCCAGATGCGCTTGAACAGCAGCAAGAGGCTGAATGCGAGCAGGAAGCCGACGGTGGGCGAGACCAGCAGCGACAGGCCGATATCGATGGCCTTCTTCCAGTTGATCGCGGTTGCGACATCGCCGCCGTTGATGAAGGCGCTGGCGAGGCCGACGCCGAGGATCGAGCCGATCAGCGTGTGCGAGCTGGACGCCGGCAGGCCGAAATACCAGGTGCCGAGGTTCCACAGGATCGCCGCAGCCAGCAGCGAAAACACCATGGACAGCCCCTGAACGCTGCTGACGTTGATCAGCAGATCGACCGGCAGCAGGTGGACGATTGCGTAGGCAACGCTCAGACCGCCGAGCATGACGCCGAGGAAGTTGAAAATGCCCGAAGCGACGACGGCAAGCTGGGCCGGCATGGCCTTGGTGTAGATCACCGTTGCCACCGCGTTGGCGGTGTCATGGAAGCCGTTGATGAACTCGAAGGTAAGGACGAACAACAGGGCTAGCGCCAAGCTCACACCGACGGTGAAGCTGAGGCCGCTGAACATTTCGATCATGGGGAAGGCGGGAAAATGCGGAAATTGCCGCGGATTATGGCAGAAAGATGACGGCACCGCTTGACCAAACTCATGCCCGGATTGACCGTGCGGGACCGGCAGTCGATGGTATTGCTGCCGGTCGTTCCAGGCACGATTTATGACGAGCAGGACACGCTGAGGCTGGCGGCCCAGTCCGGCGCAGGGCCGGCCAGATCGTCGAAGGCTTCGTCGTCGTCGAAGGGCCGGCTCAGGGCGCGCTGCAGCCGTTCGATCTCGCTGGCATCGCCGTCGCCGGCCTTGCGGATGGCGACTTCGGCCAGATGGTTGCGCAATACGAGGCGCGGATTGGTCATCCGCATTGCAGCTTCGCGTTCGGCCGGTGTTTGCGGATCGGATGCCAGCCGCGCCAGATAATCGGCCAGCCAGGCATCGAAAGCATCGCGATCGACGAACTGATCGCGCAACGTGGAGTGCTTCGCCGGCGTGGACAGCGTGCGCCAGAAGATCGTCCAGTCGGTGCCGGCAGCCTGCATCAGGTCGAGCAGGCGGGTAAACAGCGACCAGTCGGCCTCGAGCCATTCGGCAAGGCCGAACTTGCGGCGCAAACGGTCGGCATAGGCGGCTTCGAACACGGTCTGATAGCCATCGAGCGCCGCGCGCAGGGCGTCGAGTTCGACCAGCTTGGTCAATGTCTGCGCGAGGCAGGCGAGGTTCCACAGGCCGATCTGCGGCTGCTGATTGAAGGCGTAGCGGCCGTGGTGATCCGAGTGGTTGCAGATGTGGCCGGCATCGAAGCCGTCGAGGAAGCCGAACGGGCCGTAGTCGAGCGTCAGGCCGAGTATCGACATGTTGTCGCTGTTCATCACGCCGTGGCAGAAGCCGACCGCCATCCAGTCGGCGATCATCGCCGCAGTCCGGTCGCGTACCGCTTCGAACAGCGCCAGATATGGCGACGTGGCCGAGGCGCAATCCGGATAGAAATGGGCGATGGTCCAGTCGGCGAGTTCCTTCACGGCCTCAAGTTCGCCGCGATGGTAGAAGTGCTCGAAATGGCCGAAGCGTAAAAAGGTCGGTGCGACGCGGGCGACGACGGCGGCCGTTTCGCGCGTCTCGCGCCACACCGGCTCCGGCGAGCCGACCAGCGACAGTGCCCGCGTCGTTGGAATGCCGAGACCGGCCATCGCTTCCGAGCACAGGTATTCGCGGATCGACGAGCGCAGCACCGCGCGACCGTCGCCCATGCGCGAGTACGGCGTCAGCCCGGCGCCCTTGAGCTGGATTTCCTGAATGCCGCCGTCGACGCCGGTCAGTTCGGCGACCAGGATCGCCCGACCGTCGCCGAGCTGCCCTGCCCACTGACCGAACTGATGACCGGAATAGACGCTGGCCAGCGGCCGCTCGTGCCGCAGCAGATTGCCGACCAGCAATTCGGCCAGGCGGGGATGCGCGGCCGGATCGGCGGCGAGGCCCAGCTGCTCCGCCAGTGCGGCATTCCAGGCCAGCAACCGGGGTTCAGGCAGCGGCGACGGCGTCACGATGCTGTAGTAGCGGCCCGGAAGCAGCGAGAAGCGGGGTGTCAGCGGGGCAGTAGCGAGCGTATATTCCATGGCTTTCGCGCGTGGCGCGAATCCTGAGTAAATTGATCGGGTACCAGTCTACGTGGCCCGTATCGGATTGACGAGACGATTGGATCGAAGCATGGCCGAGAAAACACCGGTGACCGCTGCGGTGCGCGTACTGCGCCAGCACAAGGTGGTGTACACCGAGCATCTGTACGAATACGAGGAAAAAGGCGGCACCACGGTGTCGGCACGCGAGCTTGGCGTTCCCGAGCACGCGGTGATCAAGACGCTGGTGATGGAAGACGAGGCAAAGCAGCCGCTGGTGGTGCTGATGCACGGCGATTGTGAGGTCTCGACGAAGAATCTGGCGCGCCTGTTGCACAAGAAGTCCATCCACCCGTGTACGCCTGAGATTGCCAACAAGCACTCCGGCTACATGGTCGGTGGCACGTCACCATTCGGTACCCGCAAGGCAATGCCGGTCTACATGGAGCGCAGCATCGCCGACCTCGACAAGATCTACCTGAACGGCGGCAAGCGCGGTTTTCTGGTCGGCCTCGCGCCGGCCGATGCGGTCGCCATCCTCAAGCCGACGCTGGTCGAGGTCGCGCTGGCGCACGGCGAGCACGGCTGAAGCACCCGGTTCGAACAAACAAGATAAGTACACAAGGAGCAAACACGATGAGCGATCGGCTGACACAAATCACGACGCGCGGCGGCGACGACGGTAGTACCGGTCTGGGCGATGGTTCGCGGGTCGGCAAGGACAGCGTCCGCATCCATGCGCTGGGCGAGGTCGACGAGCTCAACTCCAGTATCGGTGTGGCGCTGGCCGAACCGTTGCCGCCGGCGCTGCGAGATGCGCTGGTGCGGGTTCAGAACGACCTGTTCGACCTCGGTGGCGAGCTGTGCATTCCGGGGCGCGAGGCGCTGACCGAAGCGCAACTGGCGCGGCTCGAAGCGTGCGTCGAAGCATTCAACGGCGAACTCGAACCGCTGCGCGAATTCATCCTGCCCGGTGGCTCGCGTGCAGCGGCGGCGCTGCACGTTGCGCGCTGCGTCTGCCGTCGCGCCGAGCGTGCCGTGGTCGCGCTCGACAAGGCCGAAGTGATTCCGGCGACCAGCATCAAGTACCTGAACCGCCTGTCCGATCTGCTGTTCATCGGTTCGCGGATCGCCAACCGCTTTGCCGGCCAGCCCGACGTGCTCTGGCAGCCGGGGCTGAATGCCTGAGTCCGGTGGCCGAGGCGGCTCGGGTGGGTGATCCGGCCGCTAAGGCTCGCGTTGCAGTCCGGCGTGTCGCTCGGCTTCGCCAGGAGAATGCACCGGCAACGCCGCAAAATAGCGGCTTGGCTCGATACCGAGTGCGCGGTGGAACATCGCGCTGAACGCACTCTGGCTGGCATAGCCGAGCCGTTCCGCAACTTTTTTCAGTGGCTCGCCCTGTGCCAGGATTTCCAGCGCGCGAATCAGCCGCGCCTGCTGACGCCACTCGCGGAACGACAGGCCGGTTTCGCTGCGAAAGCGCCGCGCCAGCGTGCGGCTGCTGGCGCCGGCGAGATCGGCGAGCTGTTCGAGCGTTTCCTCGCCATCCAGCCGGGCCAGTACGTAATTGCACAGTCGCATCAGCCGCGCATCGCGCGGCATCGGCAGGTGCAGTGGCGCCGTCGGCAATTCCCGCAGTTCGGCAATGACCAATATCGAGATCAGGCTGGCGCGACTGCCTTCGTTCTGACGGACCGGTAGTGCGGTCAGCGCCAGTATCAGCTCGCGCAGCAGCGGACTGACCTCGAGCACCGTGCAGCACACCGGCAGCCCCGGCGTGGCGGCCGGCTCGACATAGATCGTCCGCATTTCGGCGTCGCTGGCGATCATCACCCGGTGCGGCGTCTGCGGCGGCACCCACAATGCCCGTTGCGGCGGCAGCACCCAGTTGCCCTCGGCGGTTTCAACCCGCATCACGCCGCTGCAGGCATAGACCAGCTGGGCGCGCCGGTGCTGGTGGACGCCGGAGTCGTGACCACGCGCATAGTTGCGGCTCATGGCGACCACGGTTTGCGGCAGATTGTCGTAGTGGTCCGGGTCGAGATCCGACAATGTCTGATTCACGATAAATGATGGCTGATGCGTGATGAGTCGCCAGCATAGACTGGCGGGGTGTCCGCGGTAAACCGCGATGCATCTCATTCCAAGATTCCGGAGTCATGGCATGCAAGCCAAATCACTCACGCTGCCGGCCGGTGCCGCGCAGAACACAGCCTTCATGGTGCTGGCGGCGATCAGCGTCTCGCACCTGCTCAACGACATGATCCAGTCGCTGATCCTGGCGATCTACCCGATGCTCAAGGACAACTATGCACTGAGCTTCGCGCAGATCGGCCTGATCACGCTGGTCTATCAATTGACGGCGTCGATCCTGCAACCGCTGATCGGTTACTTTACCGATCGACGTCCGCAGCCGCATTCGTTGCCGATCGGCATGGGCTTTACCCTGGCCGGGCTGGTGCTGATGTCGCAGGCGGCACAATTCCACTGGCTGCTGCTGGCGGCGGCACTGGTCGGCATCGGCTCGTCGGTGTTTCACCCCGAGTCGTCGCGCGTGGCACGGATGGCGTCCGGCGGCCGGCACGGGCTGGCGCAGTCGCTGTTTCAGGTCGGCGGCAACCTCGGCTCGTCGCTAGGACCGCTGCTGGCTGCGCTGATCATCCTGCCGAGGGGGCAGGGAAGCATTGCGTGGTTTTCGGTTGCGGCGATACTGGCCATGGCCATTCTTTACCGCGTCGGCGTCTGGTACGGCGCACAGCGCATGGCTGCTGCGGCACGCAAGTCCGAACCGCGTACTTCGACCCTGCCGCGCGGCACGGTGCTACGGGCGATGTCGGTACTGGCCTTGCTGGTGTTCGCGAAGTACTTCTATCTGGCCAGCCTGAACAGCTATTACACCTTTTACCTGATCGACCGCTTTGGCATCGGCATCCGCGACGCGCAGTTGTACCTGTTCCTGTTCCTGTTTGCCGTCGCGGCGGGAACGGTGCTCGGCGGGCCGATCGGAGACCGCATCGGCCGCAAGCGGGTGATCGGCATCTCGATGCTGGGGGTCGTGCCATTCGCGCTGATGCTGCCGTACGCCAGCCTGTTCTGGACGGCCGTGTTGACGGTGGTGATCGGTCTGATTCTGGCGTCGGCGTTCTCGGCCATCCTCGTCTACGCAACCGAATTGGTCCCCGGCAAGGTCGGTATGGTGGCGGGCCTGTTTTTCGGCTTTGCGTTCGGAATGGGCGGGATCGGTGCGGCGGCACTGGGCAAGCTCGCCGACCACACGAGCATCGGCTATGTCTACCACCTGTGCTCGTTCCTGCCGCTTCTGGGGCTGCTGATGTTCTTCTTGCCGGATGTAGAGCCGAAACATCATTGAGGCTGAGGCGCGGGACCGTCATGAAGGGGGCTTGCCTGTATGGTGCGGGCCGGCCCCTGTTTTCATATGGCGCGTGAATGCTTATGCTGGGATCAGCAGCTGACGCGGGGTGATCGCGGTTGATTGCAATGTGTGTGCCGGGACGGGGCGCGATGTGGCGGGGCCGGAAAAACAAAAACCCCGATCGCGAACGATCGGGGTTTTTGTCGTAATTGGTGCCCAAGAGAAGACTCGAACTTCCACGGTGTTGCCACCGCTAGGACCTGAACCTAGTGCGTCTACCAATTCCGCCACCTGGGCAATTTCTCGATATTACAGCATGCAGTTGAACGACAGTAGTGGTGCCCAGGAGAAGACTCGAACTTCCACGGTGTTGCCACCGCTAGGACCTGAACCTAGTGCGTCTACCAATTCCGCCACCTGGGCACTGCTCTTGCGCTAAACTACTTGCTGCTCGAGAGGTCGCCAATATAAGGATGCGTCGAAGCGATGTCAAGAATTAAAGCTGAAAAAACCGAAAAAACTTCCAAACCCGCTTCGCGCCCCGTGCGCAAAAGCAAATCCAAAGGCCTGAGGGCCCAGGATCCCTACCTCGCACGCGAGCGCGAGCGTTACGAATCCCCGCTTCCCAGCCGCGAATTCATTCTGCAATTGCTGGCCGATGCCGGTGCGCCGCTCGATGCGGACGAACTGGCCCGAATGCTCGATATCACCGAAGACGAACAGATTGCCTTCCAGCGTCGCCTTGCCGCGATGGCGCGCGAGGCCGAGCTGATGATCAACCGCAAGGGCGCACTGGTTCTGCCGCAGAAAGTGGCGCTGATCCCCGGTCGCATTCAGGGCCATCCGGACGGTTTCGGTTTCCTTGTGCCGGACGATGACAGCGGTGACCTTTATCTTGGTCCGCGTGAAATGGCCAAGGTGCTGCACAACGACCGCGTGCTCGGCCAGCAGATCGGCCTCGATCGCCGGGGCCGGCGCGAGGGCAAGATCGTCGAGGTGCTGGAGCGCGTCAACACCTCGCTGGTCGGGCGGCTGCGTACCGAGCGGGGCGTCAACATCGTCACCGCTGAAGACAAACGCATCAGTCAGGAAATCCTGATTCCGCCGGGCGACGTCAACGGTGCCGAACCGGGCCAGGTCGTCGTCGTCGACATCGTCCAGCAGCCCGAACGGCATGTGCAGCCACTGGGGCGGATCAGCGCCATTCTTGGCCGCTACGACGATCCGGGCATGGAAATCGAGATCGCGCTGCGCAAGCACAATCTGCCGCATGTATTCAGCGATGCCGCCGAAGCGCAAGCCGCTGCCACACCGCAGAAAGTCCGCAAAAAGGACTGGCAGCCGGTCAAGGGCGTGGCACGCGAGGACATCCGCGATCTGCCGCTGGTGACCATCGACGGCGAAACCGCCAAGGACTTCGACGATGCGGTGTTTGCAGAGAAGAAGGGCAAGGGTTGGCGCCTCGTCGTTGCGATTGCCGACGTCAGCCATTACGTGACGCCGGATGACGCGCTCGACCTGACGTCGATCGAACGCGGCAATTCGGTGTACTTCCCGCGCCGGGTGATCCCGATGCTGCCCGAGGCGCTGTCGAACGGCATCTGCTCGCTGAACCCGGAGGTCGAACGGCTGACGATGGTTTGCGACATGCAGGTCAGCGCCAAGGGCTTGATCAAGAAGTACCGCTTCTATCCGGCGGTGATGCATTCGAAAGCCCGGCTGACGTACAACAAGGTCTGGGAAATGCTGTCGCAACCCGAGGGGGAGCTGGCGCAGGACAACAGGAAACTGTTGCCGCACCTGCAGACGCTGTACGCGCTGTTCCAGGCGTTCTCGACTGCGCGCAAGCAGCGTGGTGCGATCGATTTCGAAACCACCGAAACCGAGATCCGCTTCGACGACAAGGGCAAGATCCGCGAGATCGTCCCGGTCGTGCGCAACGACGCACACAAACTGATCGAGGAGTGCATGCTTGCGGCCAACGTCTGCGCCGCCGATTTCCTGATCGAATCCAAGCATCCGACGCTGTTCCGCGTTCACGAAGGCCCGACACCGGAGAAGCTGGAGTACCTGCGCGAATACCTGAAAACCTGCGGCTTGTTCCTTGAAGGCGGCGACGAGCCGAGCGCCTCCGATTACGCCGACGTGCTGGCGAAGATCAAGGAGCGACCCGACGCCGGCCTGCTGCAGACCTTGCTGCTGCGCAGCCTGCGTCAGGCCGTCTACAGCCCGGAGAACAAGGGCCACTTCGGCCTCGGCTATGAGGCCTACGCGCACTTCACCTCGCCGATCCGCCGTTACCCGGACCTGCTGGTCCACCGCGCGATCAAGGCCGTGCTGGCCGGCAAGAAGTACAAACCGGCCAGAAAGTGGGAAGACCTCGGCCTGCAGTGCTCGATGACCGAGCGCCGTGCCGATGAAGCCAGCCGCGACGTGCTGAACTTCCTCAAGTGCTACTTCATGCGCGACAAGGTCGGCGAGACCTTCGAGGGCACGATTTCGGCGGTTACCGGTTTCGGCCTGTTCGTGATGCTCGACGGCCTGTACGTCGAAGGTCTGTTGCACATTTCCGAGCTGGGCAAGGACTACTTCAATTTCGACGAGCGCCGTCACGAACTGAAAGGCGAGCGCAGCGGTGCGCTCTATCGCCTGACCGACCGGATCAGGGTCAAGGTGGCGCGCGTCAATCTGGAAACCAGCAAGGTCGATTTCGTGCTGGCGGATGACGTAACGGAAGCGGTTGCCGCACCGCCTGCGGCAGCGGGTGAACCGTCGCGCCGAAGCGAAAGCCGGCGTGATTCGCGCAAGCGCCGCGGCAATCGCGACCGCGCACCGCGTACGCCGGCCCCGGCAGTCGAAGTGACTGCGGCAACACCGGCAGCGCAGGCACAGACCGCACCGGCCAAACCGGCGCGTCGCAACCGGAATGCCAAAGTACGCTCGGTGACGCCAACGCCAACGCCAACGCCAACGCCAACGCCAACGCCAACGCCAACGCCAACGCCAACGCCAACGCCAACGCCAACGCCAACGCCGGCTCCTGCGTCGGCAGCGGCACCGGTTCCGACCCCAGCGCCTTCCCGACGTCGGAACAGGGGGGCGACGGTGAAGCCGGTGGCCGAGGCCAACGACGGTATTGCAAAAACGCCCGCGCCGGCGGCAAAGCGTTCAGGTGGCGCGAAGGCAGGGGCTGTTGCAGCGACCACACCGGTAAAAATACCGGCGCCGGCAGCAGCAGCGAAACCGGCAGCGAAACCGGCTCCGGCATCGGCGACCAAGCCAGTAACGAAGGCGGCCGCGCCGCGCCGCTCGCCTGCGCCGTCGGCCAAGGCCGTGACGCCGCCGGTGGCGCCTGCGCCGGCCGAGACACCGGTCGCCAAGGCACCCGTGCGCCGCAAGCCGGCGGTTGCCGCGCTGCTGGCGCCGCCGGTCGTCGCCGACCCTGCACCGGCCGAGGCCAAACCGCGCACGCGTCGCGCTAAGTCCTGAACGAGTCGTGTATCGTGGCGGCCCGGCACTGCTTGCAGGGCCGCCCATGCAGTGACTTTGGGTGCGCGCATGCTGCGTGCATCTGTCTGAAATCAAAGGAACCCATCATGTTTATCGTCGACCGTTCGGCCGCGCTGATCCGCCCGAAGCAGCCCTTTCTGGACTGGCTGCTCGGTTTGCCGGGTAACGACATTCCGCTGTCGCTGGAAGACGTCCGTGCCGATTGCACCGTGATCCTGATCCCCGAGGCCAACGAGCCCGAAGACGGCATTGCGCATATCGACGAGATTGCCGAGCAGATTTTCGAGATGGAGTTGTCCTCGTGGGTCGGTGATGAGGAACTCTGGCCGAAGAAGCGCAATCTGAAGCTGTTCTGGGAATGGTTCGACGTCGAAATCCACCTCGGCGTCATGGACAGCGTCTCCGAGGAAATCCACAACACGCCGTCGGATCACAGCTACCACTGATTCCGGTGCGGGTCGTCGCCCGCGTCGGTTCCTGCCTCAAGCATCGAGGCTTGTGAATGAAAAGGAAACGTATGCGTCGCATTGCCGCCTGCCTGCTGCTCGCCGGTTTGTCCGGCCCGGTTCTGGCTGAAACGCTGAACTACAACGTCGTCAACCTGAATGCCCAGTCGAGCCGCGAAGTCGGCAACGATACGGCGCATGCCTTGCTGTATGTCGAGTTGAACGACAGTGATCCGGCGCGCCTGGCCGACAAGGTCAACCAGACGCTGGCCGCAGCGGTCAAACGCGTCAAAGCGATCGGTACCGTGCAGTCCGGCGGCACCGGTTACACCACCTTCCCGGTCTACAACAACAAGACCAGCAAGCAGGAAGGCTGGCGTGGTCGTGGCGAATTGCGGTTGAACAGCAAGGACTTTGCCGCGCTGTCGAAACTGCTGGGCGAACTGCAGCAGCCACTGGCCAACGGCGTCGGCATGCAGCTGGCCGATGTGCGCTACGGCGTCTCGGAGCAGAAGCGGGATCAGGTCGAGAACGAGCTGATCGAGGAGAGCCTCAAGGCCTTCCGCCAGCGCGCCGATCTCGTCCGCCGCAATATGGACGGCAGCGGCTTCAAGGTCATCAACGTCAATGTCGATACCGGCAATACGTCGCCGCCGATGCCGATGTACAAGGCCGCGCGGGCGATGTCGGCCGATGCCGTCGGTGCGGCCCCGCCGATGCTCGAAGGCGGCGACAGCCGCGTTTCGGTGATCGTTTCGGGCAGTATTCAGGTCCAGCAATGACGCCGTTGCCGCTGCGGCTTGTCCGTTCGCGGCAACAACGCTGGCTGCACGCGTTCGCCCTGATCGGGGCGGTTGCCGCAGCCATTGCGACACCCTGGCCGTGGAGCGCGGCCGGACTGCTCTGGCTGTGCGTTGCGGTGCTGCTGCTGCTGCGTCGCCGACGCCATCCGGTCGGCCTTGCCGCATGTGACGACGGTTCGGTGTCGCTGTACTGGCCGGACGGGAGTAGCAGCGCTGCGACGCTGGCCGCGAGCTCGCGCGTCGGCGTCTGGCTGATCGCTCTCGGTCTGAAAGACGGGCAGGGCACGACCTTTCTCGTGCTGTGGCCCGACAGCGCCGATGCAGAAAGCCTGCGCCAGTGGCGCATCTGGTTGCGCTGGACACGCCCGGCGATCCTGAGACGGATGCTGCAGGCCGTCGATCCGCGCTGACCTTGCGCCGGATCAAGCGGAATGCCGCCTACGTGGATTGAACCGCCTTCAACCGCCGTTTATAGTCCCGTCATGCTCGCAAGCTTCAAATCGTCAGGTCTGGCCTGGCTCGTCGCCATCCTGCTGGTCTTTGCCCAGCTGGTGACGGCTGCCTATGCCTGTGCCGAAGCCTTGCCGCCACAACCCAGCGCCCCGATGCTCGACATGTCCGACTGCGACATGCAGCAGATGACGCAACCGGTGATCTGCAAGGCGCATTGCCAGAAGGAAGCACAATCGGCCGACGTGCAGCTGCCCCAGCTGACGGCGCCGTTTTTTGTCGCGCTGTTCTTTGCGTCGCCCTACCTCGAAACGCCCGATGCCGCCGTCGTGCAGGCGAGGGCTATCCCACCGACGCTGATTGCCGCGTCACCGCCATTACGGATCCGGTACCAGGTCTTCCGCAATTAGTCCGCGCCGTTCGCCCGTCTAAGCGTTCGGCCTGACTGCATCGCACTGTTCCCGCACGTCTCCGATTCCGGAACGTTAAGGGACCGACGCATCGCACTCTCCGCCGCACGCATCCGAAACCGCGTGGAGAGACCCATGTCCCCCTTCTTGTTTCTGGCTGCCGCCTTCGGTGCAGCCAGCCTCGGCGCGCACGCGCTGACCCTTGATGAAGCCCTTGCCGCCGCCGGCGGTGCGCCCGATCTCGTCGCGAGCACCGCAGCGACGACGGCGGCGCAGTCGCTGACGAAATCGGCCGGTGCCTTGCCCGATCCCAAACTCTCGGTCTGGGTCGACGACCTGCAGACCTCCGGCCCCGATGCTTACCGCGTCGGCGACGCCAAACGCATGGTCAGCCTGATGCAGGAGGTGCCCAACGGCGACCGCCGCGATGCCGAGCGGCAGGTTGCCGGCGCACAACTGCAGACCAGCGAGGCACAAGCCCGCTACACGCAGCTCAGCGTCCGGCGCGAAACCACGCTGGCGTGGCTGGCGCTGCACTACCTCGACCGCAAGCTGGACGTGCTGGCGGCACAGGACGCCGACAACCGGCATAGCCAGCAGGCGGGCGTTGCCGCGCTCAAGGGCGGTGCATCGGCCGATGCCGCGCTGGCGGCCCGGCTCGAGCGCGACCAGCTTGACGACAGCCGCGACGACATCGAACGCGATCGTGCCAAGGCCCGTGCCCAGCTGGCGCGCTGGATCGGTCCTGCACTGGCCGCGCAGCCGGCCACCGGCGGATTGCCGGCGTGGCTGACCACCGGCCGGGCGCAGGCCGACGACATCGCCGAGCAGCCCGAAATCCGCGCGGCGGCGACGCAGGTGAGCGCCGCGCAGGCCGAGCTGGCGCTGGCGCGGGCTGCGAAGAAGCCCGACTGGGGTGTCGAGGTCGGCTGGGGCTATGACGCGATGGATCAGGGCATGGCGATGGTGAAGTTCACCTTCGACCTGCCGGTGTTCGCCGCGTCGCGGCAGGACCCGAAAATTGCCGCGGCGCTGGCCAATGTGCAGAAAAGCGATGCCGAACGGCAGGCGCGCATGGCCGCCTACCGGCAGCAGATCGACGAGCTGCGGGCCGAGCGGACGGCGATCCTTGCACAGGTGGACCGGTTGAAAACCCGCACCCTGCCGCTGATCGACCAGCAGGTCGAACTGGCGCTGGCCGGCATGAAGTCCGGCAAAGGCAGCGACGGCGTGCTCGGCGCGCGCAAGGCGCGGCTGGCCGCGCAGATGCGTGCCATCGAACTCGAATCCCAGCTTGCCGCCGCCGATACCCGGCTTTACTTCCTGACCGGAGCACACTGATGAACACCAAGACAACGATCGCGATCGCCATCGCGACCCTGGGCATCGGGGCCTTCGGCGGCTGGCTGGCCGGACAGCGGAGCGCGGAACACGGTGCGCTGCCGGGGTCTGCCGCAAAGGCCGAGAAACCGGTGCTGTACTGGTACGACCCGATGAAGCCGGACGTGCATTTCGACAAGCCGGGCAAGTCACCCTTCATGGACATGCAGCTACAGCCGCGCTACGCCGACGAAGGCGGTGAAGCGGCGGGTGTGCGCATCGATTCGGCGCTGGCACAGAACACGGGCGTCAAGCTGGCCAAGGTCGAACGCGGCGAGCTGGCCGGCGGACTGTCGGTGTCCGGCACCGTCGTGTTCAACGACCGCGACGTGGCCATCGTTCAGGCGCGCACCGGCGGCATCGTCGAGCGCGCGTATCCGCATGCCGTCGGCGACGTGATTGCCGCCGGCAGCCCGCTGGCTGACGTGCGTGTGCCCGAATGGCTGACTGCGCAAAACGAATACCTGGCATTGCGCGGCGATGCGCAACTGGCGGCGGCGGCGAAATCGCGGCTGATCCAGCTCGGCATGAGTGCCGCGGCGGTGGCGCAACTCGAACGCAGCGGTGTCGCGCGGCCGGTGGTGACGATCACCGCGCCACGCGGTGGGATGATTGCCGAGCTGGGCGTGCGTCAGGGCATGACGCTGACAGCCGGGCAGGCGCTGGCACGGATCAACGGTCTGTCCAGCGTGTGGATCGAGGCCGACGTGCCCGAGGCGCAGGCGGCGACGTTGCGCGTCGGCGCACCGGTGCAGGCGCACTTTGCCGCCTGGCCCGACCAGCCGGTCAACGGCAAGGTCACCGCGCTGGTGCCCGAGCTGAAGGCCGAGACGCGGACAATCCGTGCGCGAATCGAGGTGCCCAACCGTGACGGGCGCCTGCTGCCGGGCCAGTATGCCCGGGTGACGCTGGCCGGCGAGGCCAAGCCTGCGCTGTGGGTGCCGAGTGACGCGGTGATCGCGACCGGCCTGCGCCATGTCGTCATCGCGGTTGACGGTGACGCCAAGACCGGCTGGCACTATGCGCCGGTCGAAGTGCGGATCGGCAGGGAGGCCGGTGGGAGGAGCGAGATCATCGCGGGGCTGGACGAGGGCCGGCAGGTCGTCGTGTCCGGCCAGTTCATGATCGATTCGGAAGCCAGCCTGCGCGGCGTACTGGCGCGCATGGCCAGCGCACCGGCGGCGGCGCAGCCCGATGCCAGGGTCGAAGCAACGGCCAGCCCCGAAGGTGTCGGCGTGGTCAGGGTGATCGAGGCCGGTTCGGTCACGCTGGCACACGAACCGATCGCCGCGCTGAAATGGCCGGCGATGACGATGCCGTTCACGCTGATGAACCCGGTGGCGGCCAAGGGCCTCAAGGTTGGTGACAAGGTCCGTTTCACGCTGATGATGCATGGCGATGATGCGATGATCGAATCGATGATCCGGATCGACGGGGGTGGCCAATGATCGCCGCACTCATCCACTGGTCGATCCGCAACCGTTTCATGGTGCTGCTGGTGACGGTGATGCTCGCCGCCTGGGGCATCTGGGCGGTACGCACGACACCGATCGATGCCTTGCCGGACCTGTCGGACGTGCAGGTGATCATCCGCACGCCGTATCCGGGCCAGGCGCCGCGCATCGTCGAGGATCAGGTCACCTATCCGCTGACGACGACGATGCTGTCGGTGCCGGGCGTGAAGACGGTGCGCGGCTACTCGTTCTTCGGCGACTCCTACGTCTACGTGCTGTTCGACGATCACACCGACCTGTACTGGGCGCGATCGCGCGTGCTCGAATACCTGAACCAGGTGCAGGGCAAGCTGCCGGCCAGCGCGAGACCGGCGCTTGGGCCGGATGCCACCGGTGTCGGCTGGATCTATGAGTACGCGCTGGTCGACAAGACCGGCACGCGCAGCCTCGCCGACCTGCGCAGCCTGCAGGACTGGTTTCTGCGCTACGAGCTGAAAACGCTGCCGAACGTCGCCGAGGTCGCGGCCATCGGTGGCATGGTCAAGCAGTACCAGATCGTGCCCGACCCGGTGAAGCTGGCCGGCTATGGCATCAGCGCCGACGCGCTGGTCGATGCGGTGAACAAGGCCAACAGCGAGGAAGGTGGTTCGGTGCTCGAACTGGCCGAGGCCGAGTACATGGTGCGCGCGACCGGTTACCTGAAAACGCTGGACGATTTCCGTGCCATTCCGCTCAAGACCACGGGCGGCACCGTCGTGACGCTCGGCGACGTGGCGCGGGTACAGATCGGCCCGGAAATGCGCCGCGGCATTGCCGAGCTGAACGGGCAGGGCGAGGTCGCCGGCGGCGTGGTAATCCTGCGCAGCGGCAAAAACGCCCGCGAGACGATCGCAGCGGTCAAGGCGAAGCTGGAAACGCTCAAGTCCAGCCTGCCACCGGGCGTCGAGATCGTCACGACCTACGACCGCAGCCAGCTGATCGACCACGCGGTCGAGAACCTCAGCCACAAGCTGATCGAGGAGTTCGTCGTCGTGGCTCTGGTGTGCGCGCTGTTCCTGTGGCATTTGCGCTCGGCACTGGTGGCGATCATCACCTTGCCGCTGGGCATCCTCGCGGCCTTCGTCGTGATGCGTTATCAGGGCGTCAACGCCAATATCATGTCGCTCGGCGGCATCGCGATCGCGATCGGCGCAATGGTCGACGCGGCGGTGGTGATGATCGAAAACGCGCACAAGAAGCTCGAGGCGTGGCAGCACGAACATCCGGGCGAAACGCTGGTGGGCGACGCGCGCTGGCGCGTGATCGGCGACGCCGCGGCCGAAGTCGGGCCGGCGCTGTTCTTCAGCCTGCTGATCATCACGCTGTCGTTCATTCCGATCTTCACGCTCGAAGCGCAGGAAGGCCGGCTGTTCGGGCCGCTGGCGTTCACCAAGAGCTACGCGATGGCCGCGGCCGCCGGGCTGTCGGTAACTCTGGTGCCGGTACTGATGGGCTACTGGATACGCGGCCACATTCCGTCCGAGGACAAGAACCCGCTCAACCGCTGGCTGGTCGGTGCCTACCAGCCGCTGATCGACAAGGTGCTGGCCTGGCCGAAAACCACGCTGGCGATCGCCGCGGCCGTGCTGCTGACGACGATCATTCCGGCGACGCGGCTCGGTGGCGAGTTCCTGCCGAACATGGACGAGGGCGACCTGCTGTACATGCCGAGCGCGCTGCCCGGCTTGTCGGCGGGCAAGGCGGCCGAACTGCTGCAGCAGACCGACCGGCTGATCAAGACCGTACCCGAAGTCGCGACGGTGTTCGGCAAGGCCGGCCGCGCCGACAGCGCGACCGACAACGCGCCGATGGAGATGTTCGAGACGACGATCCGGTTCAAGCCGCGCGAGCAGTGGCGGCCGGGGATGACGCCGGAAAAACTCGTCGCCGAACTCGACCGTACCGTCAAGGTGCCGGGGCTGGCGAACATCTGGGTGCCGCCGATCCGCAACCGCATCGACATGCTCGCAACCGGGATCAAGAGCCCGATCGGCGTCAAGGTGTCGGGCAGCAATCTGGCGCAGATCGAGCAGGTGGCGATCGAGGTGGAGAAAATCGCCAAAACCGTACCGGGCGTGTCGTCGAGTCTGGCCGAGCGGTTGTCGGGCGGCCGCTACATCGACGTCGACATCGACCGCGAAGCGGCCGGGCGCTACGGTCTGAACATCGCCGACGTGCAGTCGGTGGTGGCGCGGCTGATCGGCGGCGAGAACATCGGCGAAACCGTCGAAGGCACCGCGCGCTACCCGATCAGCATCCGCTATCCGCGCGAGATCCGCGACAGCGTGCAGAAGCTGCGCGAACTGCCGGTGGTGACGCCGAACGGGGCGCAGATCACGCTCGGCACCGTGGCGAAGATCGCTGTTGTCGACGGCCCGCCGATGCTCAAGAGCGAGAACGGCAGGCTGGCGTCGTGGGTGTACATCGACGTGCGCGACCGCGACCTTGGCGCCGTCGTCCACGATCTGCAGGCGGCGGTGGCGCAGCAGCTGAAGGCGCCGCCGGGCATCAGCATCGGCTACTCGGGCCAGTTCGAGTACATGGAACGCGCCAACGCACGGCTGAAGCTGGTTGTCCCGGCGACCTTGCTGATCATCTTCGTGCTGCTCTACCTGACGTTCAGGCGGATCGACGAAGCCTTGCTGATCATGGCGACGCTGCCGTTCGCGCTGATCGGCGGCGTTTGGTTCCTCGACGTGCTCGGTTATCACCTGTCGATCGCCACCGGCGTCGGCTTCATCGCGCTGGCCGGTGTGTCGGCCGAATTCGGCGTGATCATGCTGCTCTACCTGAAGCAGGCGCTCGAACAGCGGGATGGTGACGACGCCGACACCGTGAAGGCCGCGATCATCGAAGGCGCGGTGCAGCGCGTCCGGCCCAAGGTAATGACGGTGGCGACGATCCTGGTCGGCCTGTTCCCGATCCTGTGGGGCAGCGGTGCCGGCTCGGAAGTGATGAGCCGGATCGCCGCACCGATGGCTGGCGGCATGATCACCGCGCCGCTGCTGTCGATGTTCGTGATTCCGGCGGCGTATCTGTTGATGCGACAGCGACATAATGGCGTTGCGACGAAGGTGCAGGCTTCGATCGATGCATGAACGTCCTCGATTTTTCCTGACCGATCTGCATTGATTTGATCTTCAACACAATAAAAAGCCCAGCTGTGCTGGGCTTTTTATTGGCTGCTGATGGTCATGAGTTTTTTACACAACCAGGCGGAGTCCAGTTGCTAACGACGTTCTACGCAGACTTGTTGAAACCACGCGGAAAAATTCGGCCACGTTTCGTTTGTGGTTCCGTTGTGTGACCAATACCTTACTTCTCCAGTCTGAGAAATGAGGAAGTAATCGCTGTTGTCTTCAATGAACGGCAACCATTTGTGTGATACTCCCATTTTCCTCCAAGCGGTTTCAGCAATTTCGAATATGTCCAGATGACGGTAGCCGGGAAGGATTATGGCAGGCTCGAAGAGCGCATTCTCCACGTTGCTGCCATTTTTAAGAAACGCAACGTATGCTGGAGGAAACGTGAAGTTCAGTTTCCTTTCGGCCTCTGCGATCTCGGCATCTGAAGGAGTCCGGAACGGATCGATATTCATGATTGAAATGGCTGTCGTTTGACTTGACGGACCCGCGTTAGCCGGTCCGGATTGATTGAAGTATCAGGCTGTTGCTGCAACCAACACGCCTTGGTCGTCGAGCTGGGCTCCCAGGTAAATGTGCATTTTTCGGACGCCTGCACCAAACGCTAGTTCCTTGAAAATACGTTCTTCTATTTGAGATAGGCCGCCTTCGACCATTTCTAGAGGGTGGATAACTGCGATGAGTGTCTTGTAGAAGGGTCTTGGCGTTACCTGCGAAATAGTGTCTTTAATGGTTTTGTCGGCATTTGAAAAATTCCCAATGAGTAATCGATTGGAACTGAATTCAGCACTGCCCGTGGCTTGTTTTTGGGTTTCTACGCACCGAATTGAAATGGAGTTTCTACTGATTTTTTATGTATAAAGTTTCGCGAAAATTCGTGGAGGCTTAACGTTTGAATTCAGCGGCCGCCGGAGTGATGGGTTGGGTGTTTTCGTCACAGCGGCGCAGGGTTCGAAACATCTGGTATACAGTTGGCCTTCACTACTGATGCAGGGTTTCCTACAACAACAGAATATGGGGGGACGCTTTCTGTAACGAACGCTCCGCCAGCGATTCTGCTCCCACGACCAATAGTTACACCTCCGACGATTATTGCATGCGGGCCAATCCATACTTCATCTTCAATTACGGGATATTCCGTAAGGCGAGACCCATCTGATGCGATTCGATCGCGACGCCCGAGCGTCACCCCGTGAAACAGTGTTACGTTTCTGCCAATGACTGCGCCTTGATTCACGACGAGGCCCCATCCATGCGTCAGAGCTATCCCTCCGCCAATCATTGTTTGCCACGAGAGATCCGTGGCTGCCAATTGCGTAGCCGCACGATGAAGTACTTTCAACGGCAAAAGCATAAGTCGCAGTGGACCACGGGAGGAGGCCGCAGCCTGACATAGGCGCAACGTTACAACGACTCGGTAGGTTCGGCGACTAATTGCCCCTTTGATAACGTGTCCCCAGCTGAACTCACCGTATTGCCGATGTGTATCTGCTCTAAGTTGATCCCATTTCATGTTTCATCCTCGATCTCTAAATCTGCTGACGCCCAACGTGGTGTGTGCACCATGGTGCATAAAAAATATCGGGACAACTGTCGGATAACACGGCCGACAGTTGACCTTTCGGGTGTGCTTGCTGAGGGAATGTTGTGTTCTTCCCTACAGGGGGGCTCTCTGTGGAGAGGTTGTCATGTATTCGGGTATGTCGGATAACACCGCGAACACACCGTGACCGCGCAGGCTTGCACAGGTAATCGCCAGCACTACCGACGTTCCAAGCTGGGAACCGAGAAAACTTACATATTTTGAATGGGACACTTTATCAGGTTTAACGGCTTATGCCATCCGCAAAAAAGAGGCGGCAGATGCTGGCGTGTCTGCTGACTCATTCAGCCGTGAAGTGCGATGCGCGGCGGCGGTTTGAAGATGGCAGCTTGGTCATTGACCGGCAATCGGGCCGTGGGTGGCGCAGGTCCAGAATCGCTGCATGCATCGCTGATGCATTCATCCACGAACCCGGAGCTGAACACCATGAACAAACTGATTGTTGCCATTGCCATCTTTGCCACGATGGCCGGCGCCAACGCCGGTGATGAACAGATGCTGGCCAACCGTTACCAGCATTCGCACCTGTCCTCGCCGCAAGCGCTGGCGAATCAGGACACCCGTTTCGGCAACCCGGCGCAGTACGACGAACACAACGTCCGGCGACCGTCGTTCGATGTGGCGATCGGTGATCAAGGGATTGCCTCGCCACGTGTTTCTGCGGTGGGTGACCGCTACACCGTCAACTACAGGATCAGCAACGGTGCCGGGCGCGATGTCTATTTCGTCATCGGCGATCAGGATTTCCTGAATGAGCTGGGCAGGCTGTCGCCGCAGCAACTGACGGCACTGGGTCAGGACTTTCATGCGATCAGGGTGAGTGCCGGTAGTACGGCGAACATGGCCTGGAAGTACAGCGTGTTTGCGCGCAACAAGGTCTATCTGGCGGTGGTCGACATGAACGGCAGCCTGATCGGTACGCCGGCCGAAGTCCGCATTTCGGCGCGTGGCCAGAACAATCAGGAATACCTGTGGCAGGGCTGATCGCCGGCCCGGCCTAGGTCCGTCGATCGACGAACTGCAGGCCGAAGGTGGTGTGCGCGTTGTCGCTGGCGATGCGCAGCTGCCCGCCATGCAGCTGCATGATCGATGCGACGATCGCCAGCCCCAGCCCGGTGCCGCCATCATCGCGGCTGCGCGCCGGGTTGACGCGGTAGAAGCGTTCGCTCAGATGCGGCAGGTGGGCAGCGGCGATCGGGTCGCCGCGGTTGGCGACCTCGATCAGCGTGCTGTCCGCATCGCGCCGGATCGTGACGGTGATCGGCGAATCGGGTGCGCTGTGGCGTATCGCGTTCGACAGCAGATTGGTCAGCGCGCGCTGCAGCATGCCCTTGTCGGCGTCGACCCGGCCGTCGCCGTCCAGTTGCAGCACCACGCCGCGGGTTTCGGCCAGCGCGTCGAAGAAGTCGAACAGGCTTTCGATCAGCGGCCGCAGTGCGACCGGTTCGATCTTCAGCGCCTGCTCGGGCTGTTCGGTGCTGGCGAGGAAGAGCAGGTCGGTGATCAGCCGGTTCAGCCGCTGCATTTCCTCTTCGGCCGAGGCCAGTACCGCCTGATAAGTCGCAACGTCACGGGTTTTGCCGAGGCACACCTGCACCTCGCCGAGCAGATTGGTCAGCGGCGTGCGCATCTCGTGGGCCAGATCGGCCGAGAACTGCGACAGCCGCGAGACGCTGCGCTCCAGCCGCACCAGCATGCTGTTGAACGAGTCGGCCAGCTCGCGCAGCTCGGCCGGCAGCTCGCCGGTTGCCAGCCGCGAGTGCAGCGAGCTGGCGGTGATGCTGCCGACCTGCGTATTGAATTGGCGGAGCGGCCGCAAGGCACGCTTGGCGACGAACCACGAGCCGAGCGCGATGAAGACCATTGTCACCGGTAGCAGCAGCGCCAGCGAGCGGCGGAAAGCGGCGAGCAGTTTTTCGTCGTTGTCGCGTTCGATGAAGCCGAGCAACCAGCGGCCGTCGCCAAGCGGTTTGGACCAGACCAGTGCACCGGCGTCCTGACGCGGATCGAGGCGGGCAACACCGGCGTGCAGCGGCTCGCGAATCACCCGGCCGGCACTTGTTGCCGCGACCAGGTCGGAGCTGTCGATTACCGCTGTCGGGGTCACCGTGGCCCAGTGCAGATAGGGGTGGCCGACCAGCAGCAGCGACACCTGTTCCGGCTGGGCGCCGCCGCCGCGTTGCAGCGCGGATTCGACCAGCGCCATCTTGCCGCCAAGCTCGGTTTCGGCCCGCCGGTCCAGCGCCAGCTGCAGCAGGTGATCCATGCCGATGCCGATCGCCAGCACCAGCACCGTCGCAAACGCGCCGACCAGTCCGCCGACGCGCAATGCGAGCGATCGGCCGCTCATTCGTCCTCCCGCACTTCGAATACGTAACCGACGCCGCGGACGGTGTGGATCAGCTTGGCCGGGTAATCGTCGTCGACCTTGGCGCGCAGCCGGCGGATCGCGACGTCGACGATATTGGTGTCGGTGTCGAAATTGACGTCCCAGACGTTGGACGCGATCAGCGTCCGCGTCAGCACTTCGCCGTTGCGGCGCATCAGCAGGTGCAGCAGCGCAAACTCGCGCGAGGTCAGCTCGATCTTGCGGCCGTCGCGGTAGGCGCGGTGCTTGACCGGGTCGAGTTCGAGCCCGCCGATGCCCAGCACTTCGGACGGATTGCCCTTGTGGTTGCGCTTGAGCAGCAGCCGGATCCTGGCCAGCAGTTCGGCAAACGCGAACGGCTTGACCAGATAGTCGTCGGCGCCGGACTCGAGCCCGCGCACGCGGTCGTCGACGCGGCTGCGCGCGGTCAGCATCAGCACCGGCGTCTGCTTGCGCCGGCGCAGTCCGTCGAGCACGCCCCAGCCGTCGAGCACCGGCAGCATCACGTCGAGGATCACCAGATCGAAATCGTCCTCGAGCGCCTTGTGCAGCCCGTCGATGCCGTCGACGGCAATGTCGACCGCGTAGCCGCTTTCGCTCAGCCCCTGCTTCAGATAGCCCGCCGTCTTGGCTTCGTCCTCGACGATCAGAATTCGCACAGCCTTCTCCTTGCTCACCGCGCCATTCTAAGCCGCCGCCACGGCGCGTACCGAAGATGACAATTTCGTCATCCATGGGTAATCCGGCCGCCCGGCGCCGCTGGCCATACTCGGCGCATTCAAGTGTCGGACCGGGATGAGGACATGGTAAAGCTGGTGCTGCTGGCGATGGCGATCTCGCCGTGGGTGCATGCCGACGAGGCGGCGTCGATCGCGCTGCCGTTCGAGTCGGCGTTCGCGACCTATCAGGCCTACAAGGACGAGGCGATCGGCGACTGGCGTGAGGCCAACCGGGTGGTCGACCATGTCGGCGGCTGGCGCGTCTATGCGAAAGAGGCGAGGCAGCCCGACGATGCGCACGCCGGCCATGGAGGCAGGCAATGACGCCCCGAGGACGGCTGGCGGTGATTGCCGCGGCACTGGTGCTGAGCGGTTGCGCCAGCGTCGATTTCGACGAGTCGCTGGCGCAGGCCAACCGCGACGCGTCCGACTTCACCCAGGGCAAGCTGGCGCTGGCGTCGACCGATGCACAGCGCGATGCGATGCGCGACGAAGCGGCGAAACTGCTGGATCAGCCACTGGGCCAGACCGGCGCGGTACAGGTCGCACTGCTCAACAGCCCGGCCTTGCAGGCGCTGCTGGCGCAGAACTGGGCCGATGCAGCGGCGGCCGCGCAGGGCGGGCGGTTGCCGAACCCGGTGTTCTCGTTCGAGCGGATGACGATCGCCAACGAGCTGGAGTTCGGCCGCTTGCTGGCCTTCGGTCTGCTCGACCTGATCACCCTGCCGCAACGCTACAACACGGCACAGCGGCAGATCGCCGCCGCCCGGTTGCGATTGACCGGCGATGTCGTCGATCAGGTCACGCAGGTGCGTCAGGCGTGGGTCAACGCCGTTGCCGCGCAGCAGACGCTGGTCTATACGCGGCAAGTGTTCGAGGCGGCCGAGGCCAGTGCCGAGCTGGCGCGGCGGCTGCAGTCGGTAGGCAACTTCACCAAACTCGACCGGGCGCGGCAGCAGGTGTTCTACGCCGACGCGGCCACGCAACTGGCCGGTGTACAACATGCCGCCACCGCAGCGCGCGAGGCGCTGGTCCGTCAGCTCGGGCTCGACGACGCGCAGGCGCAGCAGCTGAAACTGCCCGATCGCCTGCCGGCGCTGCCGAAGTCGCCGCGTTCGGCCGACGACACCGGCAAGGCAGCCAGCAGCACCCGGATGGACGTGCGCCAGGCGCGCATGTCGCTCGATGCGGCGGTCAAGGCGCAGGGGCTGAACTGGATCACCAGCTTTGCCGACATCGAACTCGGCCTGCGTTACGACACGGTCTTCGATACGGCCGACGGCGCCAAGAACCACAAGCGCGGGTTCGAGGTCGACGTCCGGCTGCCACTGTTCGACTGGGGCGACCTGCAACGCGACGCGATGAACGCGCAGACGCTGGCGGCGGCCAACCGCTACGAGGCAACGCTGCGCGCCGCCGGTTCGAACCTGCGCGAAAGCTATTCGGCGTACCGGACCAGCTATGACATTGCCCGTCATTACCGCGACGAGGTCGTGCCGCTGCGCAAGACGATCTCCGAGGAAAACACGCTCCGCTACAACGGCATGCTGATCGGCGTGTTCGAGCTGCTCGCCGACAGCCGCGATCAGGTTGGCGCGGTGATCGGTGCGATCGGCGCCGAGCAGCAGTTCTGGCTGGCCGACGCGGCGCTGCAGGCGGCGGTACTGGGCCGGCCGGGTACGGCGACGGTTGCGGTCGCGGCCAGTGCCGGCGGCGGCGGTGGCGAGGCAGGGCATTGAGCCTTCAAGGAAACAGGAACATGACTTCAAGACGAGATTTTCTGCGCACCGTGAGTATTGCTGGTGGTGCCGTGGCTGCAGGCACGGTCAGCAAGGTAGCGATGGCGGCCCTGCCCGAACCGGTGATCCAGACCGCACCGGACACGATGCCGCCGCTGTTCCCGGGTACCGGCCGGCCGTACAACCCGGTGGTGACGCTGAACGGCTGGACCTTGCCGTGGCGGATGAACAAGGGCGTGAAGGAGTTCCACCTCGTCGCCGAGCCGGTGGTGCGCGAAATGGCGCCGGGCTTCAAGGCGCATCTGTGGGGTTACAACGGCCAGAGTCCGGGGCCGACGATCGAGGTCGTCGAGGGTGACCGAGTGCGCATCTTCGTCACCAACCGGCTGCCCGAGCACACCAGCATCCACTGGCATGGCCAGCGCCTGCCCAACGGCATGGACGGCGTCGCCGGGCTGAACCAGCCGGCGATTCCGGCCGGCAAGACCTTCGTCTACGAGTTCGTTGCGCGCCGCCCCGGCACCTTCATGTACCACCCGCATGCCGACGAGATGGTGCAGATGGCGATGGGGATGATGGGCTTCTGGGTCACGCACCCGAAAACGAAGCATCCGCTGATCGACGAGGTGAACCGCGATTTCTGCTTCCTGCTCAACGCCTACGACATCGACCCCGGCGCCTACACGCCGAAGATCATGACCATGCTCGATTTCAACCTGTGGAGCTGGAACAGCCGGATCTTCCCCGGCATCGATTCGCTCAATGTGCGGCTGAACGACAAGGTGCGGATCCGCGTCGGCAACCTGACGATGACCAACCACCCGATCCACCTGCACGGCCACGAGTTTCTCGTGACCGGCACCGATGGCGGACCGACGCCGAAAAGCACGCGCTGGTACGAGGTGACGACCGACGTCGCCGTCGGCCAGATGCGGCAGATCGAGTTCCTTGCCGACGAGGAGGGCGACTGGGCGTTCCACTGCCACAAGAGCCATCACACGATGAACGCGATGGGCCACGACGTGCCGACGCTGATCGGCGTCGACCACCGCGGCATGGCGAAAAAGATCAACAAGTTGATCCCGGACTACATGGTGATGGGCGAGCGCGGCATGGCCGACATGACCGAGATGGAAATGCCGATCCCCGACAACACCGTGCCGATGATGACCGGGCAGGGGCCGTTCGGCAGCGTCGAGATGGGCGGGATGTTCAGCATGCTCAAGGTCCGTCGCGACCAGAAGCCCGGTGACTACAGCAACCCCGGCTGGTTCAGGCACCCGCCCGGCACCGTGGCGCACGAATACAAGGGCCCGGCGCTCGACGCGACCCGCAGCAAGGCGGCCGGCAGCGCGGCAATGCCGCGCGCCAGGGGCGGCGATGTCGAAGTGCAGGTTCGCAAACCCTCGGCCAAGTCCGGCCACTGAATCGGTTCACCCACTGGAGCAGACATGAAAGCTTTACACCTCGTTGTACTGATCGCCGGCCTCGGCCTTGGCACTACGGCCTTTGCCAGCGGCACCCACGCCGGCGGCCACGACAGCACGATCGGCCAGCCGGGCAAGGCCGGCAAGGTCGGCCGGACGATCACGGTGGAGATGAACGATGCGATGCGCTATTCGCCGGCGAGCATCGACGTCAAACAGGGCGAGACTATCCGCTTCGTCGTCAAAAACGTCGGCAAGGTCAAACACGAGTTCGTCATCGGCACCGAGGCCGAGTTGAAGGCCCACTACGAGCAGATGAAGAAATTCCCGGAGATGGAGCACGAAGACCCGCAGACCGCATCAGTCGCACCGGGCAAGAGCGGCGAGGTGATCTGGCAGTTCACCAAGGCCGGCAAGGTGGACTTCGCCTGCCTGCAGCCGGGTCACTACGACGCAGGGATGAAGGGCTATGTCGACGTGGCAAAAAAACGCTGAAACCTGCTCCATCAAGCGGCTACGCCTTCGCATTTCGCCCCCGTCCGATGCTCGGGGTCCTCATGGACCGCATGTCCATGCCGGTCTCCCCCAAGGGGACTGCCTGCGGGGCGCCCTTGCTTCGGGCGTGAATGAACTGCTTTGGCTCGTCCGCATGCTGGATCAGGTTGATGCTTTTTTTACTTCCCGGGCGGCAGCCCGAATACGATGAGGAATCCATCATGCAGAAACGTTTCGCACTTGTTGCGCTCGTGACCACGCTCTGGCTCGGCGCTGCCCATGCCCAGAGTGACGACTACACCGACGGCGAAGTCAGGAAGATCGACAAGGCCAACGGCAAAATCACGCTGAAGCACGGCGACATCAGGAATCTCGACATGCCGGGGATGACGATGGTGTTTACCGTCGCCGACAAGGCGCAGCTGGATCAGGTCCAGCCCGGCGACAAGGTCAAATTCAAGGCGGCCAGCGAGGGCGGCAAGATCGTCGTCACCGATCTGCGTGCCGCGCCCTGACGCTTACTTGAGGTAGGAGCGCAGCACGCCGAGTACCTGCTCAAGGTCCTGTTCGCGCTGCGCAGGTGTGGCATCGACATCGCCGAGGTGCTCGCGCATATGGCCCTCGAGGACCTGGGTCATCAGCCCGTTGACGGCACCACGGATTGCAGCAATCTGTTGCAGGATCGCCGCGCATTCACCGCCTTGTTCCAGCGCGCGCTCGATCGCTTCGGCCTGACCCCGGATGCGCCGGACGCGCGTCAACAGCTGTTTCCGGTCCCGGATCGTATGGCTCATCGGTATTCCTCTGTGTGATTTTATACTGGGGGGTAGTATGATCCGGAAAACTTCCGGATGCACACATGACTTCCCCGATGACTGTCCGGCAGCACTCGCACGCGTTTGACGACGGCGATCCGCTGGCGGAAAAGAACACCAAACACGCCGTGTTGCTGACGGCGGTGATGATGGTCGCCGAAATTGCCGGCGGCTGGTACTACAACTCGATGGCGCTGCTGGCCGACGGCTGGCACATGAGTTCTCACGCGCTAGCGCTGGGGCTGTCGGTGCTGGCCTACGTGCTGGCGCGGCGCTGGTCGGATGACAAGCGCTTTGCCTTCGGGACATGGAAGATCGAGATCCTCGGCGGTTACACCAGCGCGATCCTGCTGGTGCTGGTCGCCGGCGTGATGCTGTACGAGTCGGTCGAACGGCTGTTCAATCCGACGCCGATCCACTACGACCAGGCGATCGCCATTGCCGCGCTCGGCCTGCTGGTGAACCTGGCCTGTGCTTGGCTGCTGCGGGGCGGCCACGATCACGGCCATCATCATCATGGGCACGACAACCACGATCATCACCATGGCCATCACGACCTCAACCTGCGCTCGGCCTACATCCACGTGATTGCCGACGCGGCGACGTCGGTGCTGGCGATCATTGCACTGCTGGGCGGGAAGTACTGGCAGGCGGGCTGGCTGGATCCGGTGATGGGCATCGCCGGTGCGGCCGTCGTGGCCGTCTGGGCGCGCGGCCTGCTTCGCCAGTGCGGACGCATCCTGCTCGATGCCGAAATGGATCATCCGGTTGTCGACGAAATCCGCGAGGTGATCGCCGCAAGCCCGGTGCCGGCAACGATCTGCGACCTGCATGTCTGGCGGGTCGGCAGAGGCAAGTTCGCCTGCATCGTCGGTCTGGTGACCGACGGTGAGGTCTCACCGGACGATTTCCGCCGGCAGTTGAGCGTGCACGAAGAGCTGGTGCACGTGACTGTCGAAGTGAACCGGCGTTAGTCCTGAGCGAGCATCTCGCCGAACTTGAGCAGATTGCCGTGCGGGTCGAGGATGTACAGCTCCCTCATGCCCCACGGTTGCGACACCGGCGGGCGGTGGCGCACGCCGCGTTCGGTGAACTCGGCGTGCAGCGCATCGACGTCGTCGCTGCGGATGTAGCACGAGGTGTTCTCGGCGATGTGTTTTTCATCGCAGGGCCAGAAGTGCAGTTCGCAGCCGTCGCGCACGACGATCAGGTAATCGGGCAGGTGCAGATTGATCGTAAAGCCCAGCGTCTGGTAATACGCTGCCGACTCGGCGATATCCAGCGAGGCGAGCACCGGAACGGTGGCGGTGATGCGTCCATTCATCATCTTCTCCGACAGAGGCCGTGCATGCGCACGAGTTATGTAACACTGAGGTTCTGACTACCAAGAAAGCCGTTCGACGACGTCATGGCCGCAGCCACGCCCGCGATCCGAAATCCCTGTCCACCCGGTGCCTGCGTGTGCGGGCGCGATGCGCTTGAGGTCGACCCGTTCGCCGACTGCCGCATCCTGATGCTGACGCGCGACGAGGAGCGCCGGCTGGTCGAGCGTATCGAGCGGGCCAGCGACTATGCCGATCTGCAAAAGGTCTGTGCCCGGATGCAGGCGCAGCTCGGCGTGGTGCTGCGGATTGCGCCGGGACCGAACGAAGTGCGCACGGTGCTCGGTTTCGACATCGCGTTCGAGCAGCATCCGGGGCTGTGCCGCAAGACCCAGCAGGCCATTCCGGCCGCGGTGCGTCGCTGCCTGAACGACAAGCCGGCGATCGCGTACGAAATCCTCGATGCGCACAGCCTGTTCGGTGCAGGTGAATCCTAGTTGAACAGTACCAGCGGTCGTTCGGGGTGGCGCGGATGCGGCACGACCTCGGCGGCCACGCCGTACACGGCGTCCAGCGTCGCGGGGGTCAGTACGCTGGCCGGATCGCCGCAGCCCACCAGTTTTCCCTGCGCCAGCAGGGCGAGACGGTCGCACCACGCGGCGGCGAGGTTGACGTCGTGCAGGATCACCAGCACGCCGATGCGTTCCTCCCGCGCCAGTTGCCGGCCGCAGGCCAGCAGCGCCTGCTGGTGCTTCGGGTCGAGGCTGGCGGTCGGTTCATCGAGCAGCAGAAAGCGGCCGCCGTGTGCCGCGCGGGCGGCCAGCGTCTGTACCAGCACGCGGGCGAATTGCACGCGTTGTGCTTCGCCGCCCGACAGCTGCGGATAGCGGCGGCTGGCCAGATGGCTGACATCGGCCAGCGCCAGCGCCCGCTGGATCAGCTGCTGGACGTCGGCCGTCGACAATTCCGGAAACGGATAGGCGCCCATGGCGACGACTTCGCGCACACCGAGATTGAACGACAGCGACGGCGATTGCGGCAGCACTGCGCGCTGGCGGGCGAGATGGGCATTGTCGAGCCGGGTCAGTGGCGTGCTGTCGATCGAAACTTCACCGCGCTGCGGTGCAAGTTCGCCGGCGAGCATCGCCAGCAGCGTCGATTTGCCGGCGCCGTTGGCGCCGAGCACGCCGAGGACTTCGCCGGCCGACAGCGACAGCGACACGTCGTCGAGGACGACCTTGCCCTGGCGTTCGATAAACAGGTTTTCTGCGAGCAGCATCAGTGTCTCCGCTGCGCGAGCAGCCACAGGAAGAAGGGGCCACCGACGAGGCTGGTGACGATGCCGATCGGCAGTTCGGCCGGGATCACCGCAATGCGGGCGAGCCAGTCGGCCAAGGTCAGCGCGATCGCGCCGGCCACCACCGAATTGGGTAGCAACCAGCGGTGATCGGCGCCGAGCGCCAGCCGCACCAGATGCGGGACGACGAGACCGACAAAGCCGATTGCGCCGGTGGCGGCGACCAGCGGGCCGACCAGCAGCGCGGTCAGCAGGATCAGCCGGCGGCGAACGGCCTTGAGCGGAAAGCCGAGATGCAGCGCTTCGCGCTCGCCCAGCAGCAGGGCATTCATGGCGCGCCAGTCGCGGGCAATCAGCGCACCGACGATGAGGGTCCACGGGGCAAGGCCGGCCAGCAGCGGCCAGCTGGCGCCGGCGAGGCTGCCCATGTTCCAGAACGTGAGGCTGCGCAGCTGGTTGTCGTCCGCCAGATAGGTGAACAGGCCGACCAGCGCGCCGCAGATCGCGTTGATCGCGACGCCGGCCAGCAGCAGGCCGGCCATGCCGGGGTAACGGCGGCCGAGGTGATAGGCGGCGATGGTGGCGACCAGACTGCCGACAAACGCTGCCGGCGCCAGAACGATGAAGGCACCACCGCCGAGGACGATGGCACCGACGGCGCCCAGCGCGCCGCCGGCGGAAATGCCGATCAGGCCGGGCTCGGCCAGCGGGTTGCGGAACAGCGCCTGCATCGCCGCGCCCGACAGCGCCAGCGCGGCACCGGCCAGCGCCGCAAACAGTACGCGGGGCAGCCGCACGTCCATCAGTACGCTGCGCCACAGCGCTTCATCGGGGCCTTCGGCAGAAAACGGCAAACCGGGCAATACGGACAGGGGAATGTGCATGGCGCCGCTGCTGGCCGACAGCAGCATCAGCAAGACCAGAACGGCGATAAGGGCGGTCAGTACACCGGCGGGAGTGCGCCAGCGCGCGATCTTGGCAGCCATGGGGGCAGGGGAGGTCAGGGTGGAAGTCACGGAGGTCATGGTACACCGGGTATAGCGCAATGAACGCGAGGCCGATCGGCAAGGCAACGGCCTGCGGGCGGGGCTGCGGACAGGCAGTCCTGCGCGCAGTTGCCAGCGCATTCAACGCGGGCAACTGCGATCGGCAGGTTTACTGCCTGGCCAGCGCGGGTGCGGCTTTCAGCTCGCGCAGGGCTTGCGGCAAGCGCGGGCCGTAGCCGAGCAGCAGCAGATCGTCCATCACGATGACCCGCCGGTTCTTCGCCGCCGGCGTGGCCGCAATGCCCGGCCGGGCCAGCAGTGCGTCAAGTCCGCCCGATGCGGCCAGCGATGCGGTCGAGGTGACGATCAGGTCGGGCTTGAGCGCGGCGATGCCTTCGAGCGACAGCGGCTTGTAGCCCTTCTGCGCCGACAGCACGTTGCGATAGCCGGCGAGCTTGAGCATCGCGTCGGCGCTGGTGTCGATACCGGCGCCTTCCGGGTTGCCGCTGCGGTTGATCAGCAGCAGCGCGCGGGTCGGGCCGACCTGCTTGGCGGCAAGCGCGTCGACCTGCTTGCGCAGCTCGGTCACCATCGCGCGGCCGTCGTTGCGCAGGCCGAGTGCGGCAGCGACGCCGTGCATCCGCTGTTCGAGCGCATCCAGTGTCGGCGCGCTCGGCAGCACGATCACGCGCAGGCCGAGCCGGCGCAGCTGTTCGAGGGCTTGCGGCGGGCCGGCCTGATCCGACGCAAGAACCAGATCGGGCTTCAGTGCGACCACGCCTTCGAGCGAGAACGCACGGTAGTAGCCGACCTTGGGCAGCGCCTTGGCCGCCTCCGGATACGTGCTCGACTGATCGACGCCGATCAGCCGGTTGCCGGCGCCCAGCGCGTAGACGATCTCGGTCAGCGGGCCGCCCAGCGAGACGACCCGCTGCGGTGCAGCCGTCGCCGACAGCGTGAAGAACGCCATCACGGCGGCGAGGAGGAGGGCAAGGCGCTGTTTCATCGCATCAACCTCAGGCTGCGAGCGGTTCGGCGCACAGGCCGATCAGCAGTTCGCGCCATGCGGCCAGTTCCGGCACGCCCGGCTTGCGCACGCCGAAGAACTGGACGATCAGTTCGCCGCCTTCGTTGTACAGCTCGAGCGAAGTCACCCAGCCGTCGCTGGTCGGCTTGTTGACGACCCAGGTGCTGCTCACGGCTTCGGTGTTCAGGTGCAGGTTGAAGAGCGGGTCGAGGATGTTGTACCACGGGCCGGTGCGGACGAGCTTCTTCACCGGGCCGCTGTGGATCTGCACCATGCCGCGGTTGCCGACGAAGCACATGATGCCCAGATCGGTTTCTGCCGCGCGCTGCAGCATGGTTTCGACCGCGTCGTTGTCGATCTGCTGTGCCAGATCGTTGCCGACCGAACGCAGGGCGCCGAGGCGGCTGACCTTGTGCTTCTTCAGCATCGGGAAGAAGGCGTGGGTGTCCTGCAGGCCGAGCCAGGTGTCGCGCAGCGCGGCAGCGTCTTCCGGCACGTCCGGGGTGGTGTCCGGTGCATACGGCTTGGCTTCGGGCCAGGTTTTTTCGGCTGCGGCGAATTCGGCGACCAGCGCGTCATAGGCGGCGGAGTCGCTTTCTTCGAGCATGTACACCTTGTGCAGGGCGATGCCTTCGGCGTCGAAGAACTGCAGGCTGCGGCGCTCGCCTTCGGTCACGGCGTAGCAATGGGCCCAGGCGAAGAAGAACATGCGCAGGTCGATGTCCTTGCCGAGCACGAGACCGACCATGCCTTCGGCCTGGATGTCTTCGTAGGTGCCCTTGCGCTCGTGCACGCACCAGTCGTTGCGCGACAGCGCCATGACGTGGCCGAGCGTGCCGAGCCTGGAGAAAATGGCCTGAGTCCGGCCGTCGAGCTGGACCGAGGCCACACCACAGTCGGCGGCAACGAGCTGTGCTTCGGATACGTCGAGGCGGGCGGCACGTTCGCGCGCGCGCAGCTTCGGTTCGGTGGCCAGCAGCGCCTGATAGCGGGTTTGCAGCGCGTTGGCGGTTTCTTGGAAGTTGTTCATTTCGGTCTCCTGGGTGGTACGGTGTGGATGCTTTTGGCATGAATGCCGGTCCACAAAAGCAAAGGCCGACCCGCGAACGGGTCGGCAAATACGACTGAGTGCAGCTTAGAAGGTCCAGTTTGCGTTGACGCGGAAGCTGCGGCCCGGCTGCGAGTAACGGTCGATCACGAGGCTGTTCGACGTCAGGGCACGGGTCGATGCATCGGCGCCGTCCCAGTATTCCTTGTCAAACAGGTTGAACACGCCACCCGAGATGCGGACGTCCTTGACCGGCGTCCACCACGCGGTCAGATCGACCACGCCATAGCCCGGTGCCGAGTACAGATTGCTGCTCGACAGCTTGGTCTTGGCGGCTGCGGCGGTCAGCAGAGCATCGGCGCCCCAGACTTCCTGCTTGTACGACAGGCCGGTGATCAGCTTGAGCGGGGCGACCGAGTCGAGCCAGGTGTCGTCGGTTTCGTTGCGGCCGATCGACCAGGCCAGCGAACCCCAAGTACGCCATGCGCTGGTGAAGCTGTAGTGCGCGGTCGCCTCGACGCCGTAGATCCGTGCCTTGTCGATGTTCACGCTCTGGTAAACCATCGGGTAGCCCGGAATCCAGCCCGGATTGCTGCTGTTGATCGGCTGCAGCGTGTCGATGAAGTCCTTGTAGCGGGTGTCGAAGCCGGTGATCGTGCCGCCGGCATTGTCGTTACCCAGACGCAGGCCGAATTCGTAGCCCGAGCTGGTTTCCGGCTTCAGGTCCGGGTTCGGGACCAGGGTGTAGCCCTGAGCCGAGTTGGTGAACTGGCCGTTGATTTCCAGCGTCGTCGGCGCACGGAAGCCCTGTGCGTACTTGGCGAACAGCGTGGCCTGCTCGGCGAACTTCCACGAGCCGGCGAGCGACGGCGAGATCTTGTCGTCTTCCTGGCTCTTCGGCGTCATGCCGATGCCCTGGTTGATCTGGCTCTGCAGCGAGCCGACATCCGGGTTGTTGCGGTAATTGTCGTAGCGGATGCCCGGGGTCAGGGTGTAGCGGCCGCCGTCGAAGCCGAGTTCGTCCTGTGCGAACAACGCCCATTGCGTGACGGTGGTATCCGGCACGGTGCGCAGGTTGATCGACGTCGAAGCCGGGTAGCCCGCTGCGAATTCCTTGGTGTCGGTCTGCCACCATTCGCCACCGATCACCCACTGCTGGGTGATGCTGCCTTCGATGTTCTTGACCACCTGACCCGAAACGCCCTTGGCGGTTTCGGTGTAGGTGCCTTCGCGCCAGTATTTCGGATCGCGGGTATTGCGGGTCTGGTCGCGACGCTGGTCGCTTTCGAACTTCTGGTAGTACATCCGCGCCGATGCAGCGTCGATCAGGCCGCCGGCTTGCGGTGCGGTGTAGTCGTATTCGAGCGAGACACGCTTGCGTTCCTGCTCGTCGTGGGCCGTGCTCGAGGTGATCGCGGTCGGTGCCGGCGGCATCACCACGCCCAGTTCGCTGTACAGGTCGGTGTCGCTTTCGGTCTTGCGGTATTCGCCGGTCAGGCCCAGCTTGTGGCCGCCTTCGAAGTAGTGCTGCACCTTGGCGAGCGCGTTCTTGGTCGTGTAGTCCTGCGGATCCGGCGTCGTGCGGGTGGCCTTGTTCTTGCTGTCGTTGGTGCCCATGTTGTCGAGCTCGTGGCCCTTGCGGCCGCCCAGCTGCAGCAACCAGTAGGTGTCCTGGTTGACTTCGCCGGCCACGGCGCCGGACAGGCCGTAGCTGCTGTCCGCGCTGTCGTAGTCGGCCTTGACCTGGCCGCCGAAGGTCTTGCCAGCCTTGATCAGGTCGGTCGGATCAAGCGTGCGCATGCCGACGACGCCACCGAGTGCCGACGAACCGTACAGCGTCGAACCCGGGCCACGGACGATGTCGATCGCGGCGAGCGAGCTGAAGTCGACCATGTCCTGGCCAACGAAGGTGTCCCGGTTCGGGAACGAGAACACTTCCGGCAGGCGAACGCCGTCCACCATCATCAGTACGCGGTTGCCTTCGAGGCCGCGGATGTTGATGTTGGTGCCGCCATAGCGGCCGCTGCGCGACATGTCGACGCCCGGTTGCTCGTAGTTGCCGAGGTCCTTGAAGTCGCGGATGAACTTGTCGTCCAGCGCCTTGCGGTCGGTGCTGGTCACCGACGGCGGCAGCTCGTCGAGGGTTTTTTCGGTCCGGGTCGCGGTGACGACGATCGGGTTGAGGCTGGTGGCGCTGGCGTCCTGCTTGGCAGGTTTGGCGGTGGCCTGTTGCGGCACGGCGGCAAACGCGGTTTGCAGGGCGCAGGCGAGCAGGCTGAGCACGAGCGGGTGCGTGGAGCGGTTCATTGCAAGTCCTATGAGCAGTCGATAGCGGTGCGGTTGCACCGAACGCGGCTGGCTTGCTGGCGGGGAGACCGGTCCGCCCACTGGCTGGCATGCGTGGGTTGTTGGCATCGTTCGTCAGGCCGAACGCGCCTGGTTTTACTTCGTCAGAATCAGCTTGCCCTGGCGGGTTTCGCGCAGGGTGTAACGCTCGCCGTTATGGTCGATCACGACAGCACGCTGCCCTTGCAGCAACTGGTTGCTGTTGAGCACCGGCAGCGCCGGGGCGGGAAGGGTGGTCGTGGGCGTCTGCTTGTTCATGGGTGAGAATATTAACGCGAACTATTCTCATTCACAAGAATTCTTACTAGGTGTTGCGCATTTGCGCCAAATCAAACTTCTTTGCTTAACCTCGTTGACGAGAATGATTATTGATTAGATTGGTCGGCATGTTGATCCCACAGCCCAGGAGCCGGCATGTCCGCAGAACTCAACGCCTGGTTTGCCGAAACGGGCGAACTGGCCTTTCCAAAGCGCGCACTCGTCATGCCGTGGCGACACCGCACGCCGATCGACGCATCCGAGCACGCCACGACATGGCGCCAGCTGCAGGGCAGGCCACGGCACGGTCGTAAGGGGCTGGCTTACGTGCATGTGCCGTTCTGCGCCAATCACTGCCTGTTTTGCGGTTTCTACCAGAACCGCTGGCAGGAGGAAGCCTCCCGCCCGTATACCGACCGGCTGATTGCCGAAATCGAAAGGGAGGCCGATACGGCGCTGGTGGGGAGTGCGCCGATCCATGCGGTCTATCTGGGCGGCGGCACGCCATCGGCACTGGCCGCATCCGATCTGGCCCGGCTGATCACCACGTTGCGCACGCATCTGCCGCTGGCGCCGGATGCCGAAATCACCGTCGAAGGCAGGATCCGCCACTTCGACGATGCGCGGATCGACGCCTGTCTGGATGCCGGCGCGAACCGCTTTTCGATCGGCGTGCAAAGCTTCGACACCCGGGTTCGGCAAAGGCTGGGCCGGCAGGCGAGCCGCGAGCAGGCGATTGCCTTCCTCGAATCGCTGGCCGCGCGCGACCGCGCAGCGGTGGTTTGCGACCTGATCTTCGGGCTGCCCGATCAGGACGACGACGTGTGGGCGCGCGATCTGGAGACCGTCTGCGCGCTGCCACTCGACGGCGTCGACCTGTATGCGCTGAACCTGCTGCCGACGACGCCGCTATCGAAAGCGGTCGAGCTACAACGGCGCAGCCTGTCGACGCCGCAGGAACGCCAGCGCATGTACCTCGCCGGCCTCGGGCGGCTGGCCGAAGCAGGCTGGCAGCAACTGTCCAACAGCCATTGGGCGAGGACGACGCGCGAACGCAATCTGTACAACCAGCTGATCAAAGACGGCGCCGATTGTCTGGCGTTCGGCTCCGGCGGCGGCGGCAGCGCACACGGCATCAGCTACGTCGTCGACGGCACGCTGGCCGCCTACGAGGAAAAGATCGATGCGGGCTTGAAGCCGCTGTCGCACTTGGCCCTCAGCGACCCCTGGCAGCCGGCGCGCGAAGCCGTCACCGGCGGTATCGAGCGTGGCCGGCTGGATCTGTCGCGCCTGCCTGTCGACGACACCGCCACGCTGATCGCCCGGCTGCAGCCGCTGCTGGGCAACTGGCACGAGACGGGCCTGCTGGCCGATGCTGGCCCGGTACTGCGGCTGACGCCGCGCGGCCGTTTCTGGGCCAACAACCTGCACGCCGCGTTGAACGACCTGATCCCGCAGCTCGTCGCCGCAACCCTTCCTGCCGCCCGCGCGGCCTGACCATCCGGAGTCCCCATCATGAATACGCTGAACCTGTCGCTTGCCGAACGCCTTGCCGATGATGCCGACGGCATTCTTGAAAACCTGGCTGCCGAGTTCAACGCCAGCCTGCTCGACGTCGTGACCGCCTTGCCCGAACCCATGCGGACGCTGCTGCCCGGCGACCGTTTTGCCGACGTGATGGCTGAAATCAGCGACTGGGGCGACGTCACGCTGCTGACGCACAGCGCCGATGCCATTCTCGAGTTCCATGGCCGGGTGCCGGTCGGCCGTTCGGCGCACGGCTTTTTCAACCTGCGCGGGGGTGGCGCGCTCAGCGGCCACATTCGCGCCAGCCGCTGCCGCACGATTGCGCTGGTCGAGCGCCCGTTCATGGGCCTTGCCACGGCCAGCGTGATTTTCTTCAATCCGGACGGTGAGGCGATGTACAAGGTCTTCGTCCGGCGCAACAAGGACAAAAGCCTGGATGCCGAACAACTGGTACGCTTCCGCGCTTTGGCTGCGGCAAAAACGTGCTGCGGCGGTTGCAAGGGAGAAGGATCGTGCGGGGATTGATCGTATTCGGCGCCAGTCGCGGCGTCGGGCTGGAAGTGGCCGGACAGGCGCGTGCGCAGGGTCGGGCGGTGCGTGCGCTGCTGCGCGAAAGCAGTGATGCATCGGCGCTCGAGGCGATCGGCGTCGACGTCGTGCGCGGTGATGCGCTCGACGCGGATGCGGTCGGCGCGGCATTGGCCGGACTGCCCGCCGACACGGACGTCGTCACCACGCTGGGCAGCTTCGGCCCCGGTGTTTCGGTCGACTACCTCGGCAACCGCAATGTCATCGATGCAACCGAGCGTGCCGGCCTCAAGCGGCTGGTACTGGTGACCTCGCTCGGTGGCAGCGAAACCTGGCCACACCTGTCCGAACGTTCGCGCAAGGGCTTCGGTGGTGCGGTACGCGAGAAGACGCTGGCCGAGGCATGGTTGCGGACCAGCGGGCTCGAGCATACGATCATCCGCCCCGGCGGCCTGCGCGACGGCCCGGCGCTGGGCAGTCCGCAGCGGATCGAGAACGCCGAGGCCCATGGTTTCGTCCGCCGTGCGGACGTGGCTGCCGTGGTACTCGATTGTCTGGTCGACCCGGCCACCATCGGCCGTGCGATCAGCGTCGTCGATCCGGCCTGCCCGGCTTGAGTCGCTGACACCGCTTGGTCTGCAGAGCAGGCCGCAACCGTCAGGCTGGTCGGCCTGCCTTTAGGTGTCCGCTTGCAACCTTTTGCGCGTATCCGGCTCTTACCCAAGATGGGCCGGCTGCAGGTACGCGGCCGTCCCGGGCTGCTTCAATGCGGCAAGGAGGTTCGTATGACCAGAGTGCAAGGTGCTTTCAGCATCGGGTTTTTGGCGGTATTGCTCGCCGGTTCCGTGTGGGCCGAAGCATTGCCGGTGCAAACGCAGGGCAATGTGTCGTATGTCAGTGGCGGCGTCGGTGACGAGGAGGTAGCGGCGCTCAGGGCCGTGCAGGGCAGTTACAACCTGCATCTGCTGTTTGTCGGCAGCAATGGTCACTACCTCAGCGGTACCCGGGTTGTCGTCAAGAACGCCAAAAGCGAAGCGGTGCTCGACGCCGAGTCCACCGGGCCGTACTTCTACGCCAAACTGCCGGCTGGCCGGTACAGCGTCAGTGCCAGCAACGATGGGCAAACGCAGACCCGGTCGCTGCAGCTCGGCACCAAAGGCGGAAAGCAAACCACGTTCCGCTGGTAGGTTCGAACAGAAAACCGGCCCTTGGCCGGTTTTTTCATTCCGATTCCCGGGGCCTCCCGGTTATCGTGTCGCCCACTGCCAGGGCGGGCGTGCCAGGTCCTCGAGGCCGGTGATCTGCGTTTCGCCGAAATCCTTCTCCAGCATCAGCGAGTTGCAGTCGCCGTGACGCTCCAGCGCGGCGATCAGCCGGGCGGCGTGCGAGACGACGATCACCTGGGTATCGTGCGCGGCATGCTGGATCAGTCGTGCCAGTGCCGGCAGCAGGTCCGGGTGCAGGCTGGTTTCGGGTTCGTTCAGCACCAGCAGGGTCGGCGGACGCGGCGTCAGCAGCGCGGCGACGAGCAGCAGGTAGCGCAGGGTGCCGTCGGAGAGTTCGGCGCTCGACAGCGGCCGCAGCAATCCGTGCTGGCGCATGCCGACGCCGAAGCGGCCGCGCTCGCAGGTGATTTCGATCGTCGAGCCCGGAAATGCATCGTCGATCGCGGCGTGCAACGCGGCCTCGTCTCCGATTTCGATGATGGTCTGCAGGGCGGCGGCCAGGTCGCTGCCGTCGTGATTCAGCACCGGCGTGCGGGTGCCGATCTGCGCCTGCCGCGCCGGAGCGTCGGCATCGGTGCGGAAGTGGTCATAAAAGCGCCACGAGCGCATCTGTTCGCGCAGCCGCAGCACCTCGGGCGCAAGGAGCGGATCGGCGCATTGCAGCATCATGCTGTCGAAGCCGGCGATGTTGCGGGTCAGTACCCGCCAATCGCGTGCATCGCGCACCTTGACGAGCGGACCGTGCCGATCGGCGAGCAGGGCGGCAGGGCGCAGGATCGGGCCGGCCCACAGGCATTCGCGCTTGATTTCAGGATCGAGGCCGAACAGCGAGTTCGGCACCGGCTCGGGCATGCCGATGTCGATTGCATAGCCGAAATCGTCGCTGGCGAAACCCAGGCGCAGATGCACCGGCTCGTTGCGCACCGTCCCCTGGACCGGGGTCGCACCGCTGCGCATCGCGCGCGAAATCGTTTCCGGCCCGGCCCACAACGTCGACGGCAGGCCACCTTCGCGCGCCAGCGACGGAATCACCCGGCCCTGCGCGGTTTCGGCCAGCAGGCGCAGGGCGCGATACAGGTTCGACTTGCCGCTGCCATTGGCGCCGGTGATTACGTTCAGACGCCCGAGCGGCAGGATCAGCTGGCGTAGCGAACGGTAATTGGCGATCGCGAGCGTCGTCAGCATCAGGGGTTGAGAACGGTCGGTCTGGATTCGGTGAGCAGGCCGGGGTAATCGCGGCTGTAGTGCAGGCCGCGGCTTTCCTTGCGCGCCAGCGCGGAGCGGACGATCAGCTCGGCCGTGGTGACGAGATTGCGCAGCTCGATCAGGTCGTTCGAAACACGGAAATTGCTGTAGTAGTCGTCGATCTCGTGCTGCAGCAGCTCGATCCGGTGCTGGGCGCGCTCGAGCCGCTTGTTGGTGCGGACGATCCCGACGTAGTCCCACATGAAGCGGCGCAGCTCGTCCCAGTTGTGGGCGATCACGACTTCCTCGTCCGGGTCGGTGACGCGGCTTTCGTCCCACTCTGGAATCTCGGGTACGGGGTGGAATCCGGCACCCAGAATGTCCTCGGCGGCGGCCTTGCCGATCACCATGCATTCGAGCAAGGAGTTGCTGGCCAGCCGGTTGGCACCGTGCAGGCCGGTGTAACTGACTTCGCCGACGCCATAGAGCCCGTCGACATCGGTGCGCCCGGCGCGATCGACGACCAGACCGCCGCAGGTGTAGTGCGCGGCCGGGACGACCGGAATCGGCTGTTTGGTGATGTCGATGCCGAGTTCGAGGCAGCGTTGATAGATGTTCGGGAAGTGCTCCTTGACGAAGCTTGAGGGCTTGTAACTGATGTCCAGGTAGACGCAGTCGAAACCGCCTTTCTTCATCTCGAAGTCGATGGCGCGGGCGACGACGTCGCGCGGCGCCAGCTCGGCACGTTCATCGTGGTTGGGCATGAAGCGCGTACCGTCCGGCAGGCGCAGGATGCCGCCTTCGCCGCGCACCGCTTCGGTGATCAGAAAGGATTTCGCGTGCGGGTGGTAGAGGCAGGTCGGATGGAACTGGATGAACTCCATGTTCGCCACCTTGCAGCCGGCGCGCCAGCCCATGGCGATGCCGTCGCCGGTCGCGACGTCCGGGTTGGTCGTATATAGATACACCTTGCCCGCACCGCCGGTGGCAAGCACCGTGTGTTGCGCGAGCACGGTATCGACGCGGTCGGCATCGATGTCGTAGATGTAGGCGCCATGGCAGCGGTTGGCGTTACCGGTCTTGCCCAGCTTGGTGTCGGTGATCAGGTCGAGTGCGATATGGTGCTCGAGCACGGTGATGTTCGGGTGAGCAGCCACCTTGGTCGCCAGCGTGTCGATGACGGCCGCGCCGGTCGCGTCGGCGGCGTGGATGATGCGGCGGTGGCTGTGGCCGCCTTCGCGGGTCAGGTGGTAGCCGTGGTAATTGGTTTCGCCGGAGTCGTCGCGCGTGAACGGCACGCCCATGGTGATCAGCCAGTCGATGGCTTCTTTCGAGTGCTCGACGATGAAGCGCGTCGACTCGGGCTCGCACAGGCCGGCACCGGCGACCAGCGTGTCCTTGATGTGCAGCTCGATGCTGTCCTGATCGTCGAGCACCGCGGCAATGCCGCCTTGGGCCCAGCCGCTACCGCCGTCGCGCAGTTCGCGCTTGGTGACGAGGCCGACCTTGAGCTTGTCGGCCAGGTGCAGCGCGATGGTCATGCCACCCAGACCGCTGCCGATAATCAGTACGTCGAATTGCCGCATCGTCACTTACGCCGTAAAGTCAGAATCAACGGCAAATGTTACATCAGAGCCCGGTGCCGCTGCAGCTTGCGCGGCCGGGACGCGGCGGGCACAATCCGGCCGCGCTGCCGGCTTGTGGCTTGAAATGGATGGATTCGCCCCCATTTGGCTTTTTCAACTGCGCGAAAACAGCGCGCAGGCCGAACACGGAGTACGCATTGGAACAACGGACGGAACGGGAACTCGACTCGGAACTCGTCGCCCGGGCACAAGCCGGCGACAAGCGGGCGTTCGAGCTACTGGTGATCAAGTACCAGCGCCGGATCGCCCGTCTCCTGTCGCGTTTGATTCGCGATCCGGCCGAAATCGAGGATGTCGCGCAGGAGGCATTCATCAAGGCGTATCGCGCTTTGCCGTCCTTCCGGGGCGAATCGGCGTTTTACACTTGGCTTTACCGGATTGCGATCAATACTGCGAAGAACTATCTCGCATCGATGGGCCGGCGACCGCAGCTGGCAATGGATTACGAGGACGAGGAGGGCGAGACCCTCGACGCAGCGGCACAAATACCGGACTTTCATACGCCAGAGTCTGAACTATCGAATCGGCAGATTGTCTCTACGGTGAACGAGGCGGTTGATGCGCTCCCGGAGGAGTTGCGAACCGCCATCACGCTGCGCGAGATGGAAGGCCTGTCGTACGAAGAGATCTCCAGCGTGATGAATTGTCCGATCGGTACGGTTCGCTCACGAATTTTCAGGGCGCGCGAAGCGATCGCGACTAAACTGCGGCCTCTTCTGGCAACGGTCGGCAAGGACCGGCGATGGTGAGGGCTCAGGACATAACGCGAATGAAGGAAATCGACATGAAAGAGCATTTGTCCGCGCTGATCGACAGCGAGCTGGATACTGCGAACAGCGCCGCGGTGCTGAGGCAACTGGATGCCGACGGTGAACTGACGCAGGACCTGCAAGACTGGCAGCTGATCAGCGACGCCATGCACGATCATCCGATTCTTTCCCCCGATTTTATGACCCGTTTTTCGGCCCGTCTGGCCGCAGAACCGGTCGTCATTGCGCCGCACGCGCTGAAGCGAAAGCGTTCGTTCCTCAAGCGTGCCCTCGTACCGTTTTCGGCCGCAGCCTCGATCGCTTTCGTGGGGGTTGCCAGCTGGCAGGCCTATACCGGTGGCATGAGCGTGACCTCGCCGGTGCCCGGTGCGCCTGCCGCGATCGAGCGTGTGGCCAGCAATGAAACGGTCAATGTCGATGCCGACCGCATCCATGATTATCTGGTTGCCCATCGTGAAGATGCGGGCAGCCCTTTCGCCGGCCAGGACATGGTCTCGATTTCCTATCAAGTTCCACAACGATAAACGTCAATGATGAAACTGAAGGGGTGGCTCGTTGCCGGTAGTCTGCTGTTCGCAGGATCCTCGCTTTCCGCGATCGCAGCGTCATCGTCGGGCGAGCTGCTTGATCAAGCGCAGGCCAGTCAACTCGTCCACCGTGTTACCGAAGCGCCCAAGACCCTGACCTTTCAGGGCATCTACATCCAGCAGCGGCACAATTTCATGCAGAGTTATCGGGTCTTCCACCAGGGTGGTGGTGGATCCGATGTCGAGCGGCGGGAGTCGCTGGATGGGCCGCAACTCGAATATCTGCGTCATGGTGACCTGATCAGCGTATTCACCCCCGATGCACGGCCGGTGACGCTGGATCGGCGCCATACTTCGAAGATGTTTCCCAGGCAGTTCCCGGATCAGGCCGACGAGTTGCTCGGCAATTACCAGATCCGCAAGATCGGCCGTGAGCGCGTTGCCGGACTGGACGCCGACATCTACGACTTCGAGCCGCGCGACCGTTACCGTTTTCCGCATCGCTACTGGATAGACAGTGGCAGCGGCCTGATGCTCAAAACGGTGATGTATGGTGCACGTCGCGAAGTCACCGAAATCTTCTCGTTCTCGCAGATCAACATCGGTGGCGCGCTCGACAAGCGGCTGCTCAAGCCAGTCAATCCGGTACGGCCTGTGGTGCTCGAACAGCTGCCGCAAAACGTGGTGGCCGACTCGCATTGGCAGATCAACGATTTGCCGCCTGGGTTCAAGCTGTTCCGCCAGCTCAAGCGAAATCTGCCTGGCAAGAACAAGCCGGTACTGCATTACCTGTACGGCGACGGACTGGTGACGGTGTCGGTGTTCATCGAGCCGATCGATCCGCGCATGCCGCAAGGGCTGACGCAGCAGAACGGCATCAGTCTTTATTCGCGCCAGATCGGGGGCTATATGGTCACCGCGCTGGGCGAAGTGCCCTCGGATACGGTGCAGGCCTTCAGTCAGGCCTTCACTCCGCGCGGCAACGACAAATAACATCCGATTCAATGATCGATACCGAAGCGCAGGTGGTCCGGACCGAGGCATCGCATGCGTGGGTGGTGATTCGGCCGCACACGCCTTGCGGCAATTGTGATCCGCAGACCGGCTGCCGTTCGGTGGCCATCAGCCGCATGTTCGGCCAGGCGCAGCAGCAGTATCGCGTTAATAATCCCCTTGGTGCCGTGGAAGGGGAGTATGTCAAAGTGGCCGTTACAGAACGCACGCTGTTGCAGTCGGCGTTGTGGGCCTATGGTCTGCCGCTGGTGGCGATCATTCTTGGTGCGCTGCTCGGCCGCTTCTTGGCGCCCGGTGTGCCGCTTGCCGAGGTCGTCGGTGCTGCGATCGGGTTTTGCGGCGCTTTTGCGTGGTTGCGAGTGACGCGGCACCGCATTGCCGACCGGGGACCGATCATCGTATCCCGCCATGGCCGTACGCCGCCGCCGCGCGGCTGTTCTTCCGCCGACTAGATTGCTTCATTTCAACGTTGTGTCTGTTTCATTCTCATAACAATGGGTGATTGACCATGAAGATGACTCGCTGGCTTGCAGCCGGAGTTTTGACGCTGGGTTTCGGTTCCGCCAATGCGGCTGCCGTGTCCGGCCTGCCTGATTTCACGCAACTCGTCGAAAAGGAAGGCAAGGCCGTCGTGAATATCTCGACGACCGGCAAGGTGCGCGAGCCAGAGCAGCAGCAATGGAGTGGTGACGACGACGTGCTGGACCTGTTCCGCCGCTTCGGCTTCCCTGTGCCGCCGGGCGCGCTGCCGCAGCAGCCCGGCGCACCGCGCGAGCGTCAGGTGCAATCGTTGGGTTCGGGCTTCATCATCGATGGTGGCGGTTACATCCTGACCAACGCGCACGTCGTCGCCGATGCCGAGGAGATCAAGGTCAAGCTGACCGACAAGCGCGAGTTCAAGGCCAAGGTCATCGGTTCCGATGCGCGGACCGACGTCGCGTTGCTCAAGGTCGAAGCCACCGGCTTGCCGAAGGTCGACCTCGGCAACAGCGAGGTGCTCAAGGTCGGTGAGTGGGTCGTGGCCATCGGCGCGCCGTTCGGGCTGGAAAACAGCGTGACCGCCGGCATCGTTTCGGCCAAGGGCCGCAATCTGCCGGATGAAACCTTCGTGCCCTTCATCCAGACCGACGTAGCGATCAACCCCGGCAATTCGGGTGGTCCGCTCTTCAACATGAAGGGCGAGGTTGTCGGCATCAATTCTCAGATTTACAGCCGCTCGGGCGGATACATGGGGTTGTCGTTCTCGATCCCGATCGATGTGGCGATGAAAGTGGCCGATGAGCTCAAGGCGACCGGCAAGGTGACCCGTGGTCGTATCGGTGTCGCGGTTCAGGATTTGAACGAGGATCTGGCCAAGAGCTTCGGCTTGCCGAATACCAATGGCGCACTGGTGTCGTCGGTCGACAAGGAAGGCCCGGCGGCCAAGGGCGGCCTGAAGCCGGGCGACGTCGTGCTCAAGTACAACGGTCAGCCGATCAACAACACCGGCGACCTGCCGCGCTTCGTGACGGCGACCAAGCCCGGGACCACGGTCAAGATCGGCATCTGGCGTGACCGCGCGGCGCGCGATCTGTCGGTGACCATCGGCCTGCTCGATAGCGTCGAAGGTCCGAACAAGGTGCGCGAATACAAGGGCGGCAACGCGCAGCAGGAAGACAGCCAGCGTTTTGGTCTGGTCTTGCGTGAACTGGCGCCGCAGCAGCTGAAGTCGCTCGGCATCAAGTACGGCCTGGCCATCCAGTCGGCAACCGGCGCTTCGGCCAAGGCCGGCCTGATGCGCGGTGACGTGATCATCGGTGTTGGCGGAACCGACATCACCGGGATGCAGCAGCTGCGCCAGATGCTCAGTGCGGTGAAACCGAACGAATCGGTGGCCCTGCGCGTGATGCGCGACGGCGCAACGATCTTCATTTCGATGACGGCGCCGGCCAAGTGAAACCTGTGCTCAAACTGTTCGGCCGCGAATATTGCGGCCTCTGCCTGACCATGCGTGACCAGCTGCAGCCCTTGGCCGAACAGCATGGCTTTGCCGTCGAGTGGATCGATATCGACGACAACGACGCGCTTGAAGCCTTGTATGGCGAGCTGGTGCCGGTATTGACCAACGAGGATGGCGTCGAAATCTGCCACTATCACCTCGATGTGCAAGCGCTGGATGATTGGCGGGCGAAAATCCGGTAAAATCAGGCGATTGGCTGATACAGGGCACGCGCTGCGTGCCCTTTTTTCGTAACAACAGGTTCTATGGATCACATCCGCAATTTCTCCATCATCGCCCACATCGACCACGGCAAATCGACGCTGGCAGACCGGTTCATCCAGTTCTGCGGCGGCCTCGAAATGCGAGAGATGAGTGCGCAGGTGCTCGACTCGATGGATATCGAGAAAGAGCGCGGCATCACCATCAAGGCACAGACTGCGGCGCTGCAATACAAGGCGCGCGACGGCAAGGTCTACAACCTGAACCTGATCGACACCCCGGGGCACGTCGACTTCAGCTACGAAGTCAGCCGTTCGCTGTCGGCATGTGAAGGCGCGTTGCTGGTGGTCGACGCCTCGCAAGGCGTCGAGGCGCAGACGGTTGCCAACTGCTATACCGCGATCGAACTCGGCGTGGAAGTACGTCCGGTGCTGAACAAGATCGACCTGCCGGCGGCCGAACCCGAGCGCGTGGCACAGGAAATCGAAGACATTATCGGTATCGAAGCGACCGACGCCGTGCGTGCATCGGCCAAGTCGGGCATCGGCATCGAGGACATTCTCGAAGAAGTCATCAGCAAGATCCCGCCGCCCAAGGGCGATCCCAGCGCGCCGCTCAAGGCGCTGATCATCGACTCGTGGTTCGACAACTACGTCGGTGTGGTGATGCTGGTGCGCGTCGTCGATGGCGAAATTCGTCCGAAAGACAAGGTTCTGTTCATGTCGACCAAGGCGCAGCATCTGTGCGAGCAGGTTGGCGTGTTTACCCCCAAATCGCTGCAGCGCGACGTGCTGCGCGCCGGTGAAGTGGGGTTCGTCATCGCGGGCATCAAGGAGCTGGCTTCGGCCAAGGTCGGTGACACGATCACGCTGGCCAAGACGCCCGCTGCTGAACCGCTGCCAGGCTTCAAGGAAGTGAAGTCGCAGGTGTTTGCCGGCCTGTACCCGATCGAGTCCCACGATTACGAGTCGCTGCGCGATTCGCTGACCAAGCTCAAGCTCAACGACGCCGCGCTGGCCTTCGAGCCCGAAGTGTCGCAGGCGCTGGGTTTCGGCTTCCGTTGCGGCTTCCTCGGCCTGTTGCACTTGGAAATCGTCCAGGAGCGGCTCGAGCGCGAATTCGACATGGACCTGATCACCACGGCGCCGACCGTGGTGTACGAGCTGGTGCTGAAGGACGGTACCGTCACGCATATCGAGAACCCGTCCAAGCTGCCGGAGCAGACCAAGTACGAAGAGATTCGCGAGCCGATCATTACCGCGACCATCCTCGTGCCGCAGGATTACGTCGGTGCTGTGATGACGCTGTGCAACCAGAAGCGCGGTTCGCAACGGAACATGCAGTACATGGGCCGGCAGGTCATGCTGACCTACGATATGCCGATGGCTGAAGTGGTGATGGACTTCTTCGACAAGCTCAAGTCGGTATCGCGCGGCTATGCCTCGCTCGACTACGAGTTCAAGGAGTTCATGGCCGCGGATCTGGTCAAGTTGGATGTGCTCGTCAACGGCGAAAAGGTCGACGCGTTGAGCCTGATCGTTCACCGCAGCACCAGTGTGTATCGTGGTCGCGAACTGGTCAGCAAGATGCGCGAACTGATTCCGCGCCAGATGTACGATGTGGCAGTCCAGGCGGCCATCGGCGGGACCATCATCGCGCGTGAAAACGTCAAGGCGATGCGCAAGGACGTGCTGGCCAAGTGCTACGGCGGCGACATTACCCGGAAGAAGAAACTGCTCGAAAAGCAGAAGGCGGGCAAGAAGCGCATGAAGCAGGTCGGCAACGTTGAAATCCCGCAGGAGGCCTTCCTCGCCATCCTGCAGGTCAGCGACAAATAACAACGCAACAAGGGAAACCGCATGAACTGGTATGTGATCGGCGTCATTCTGCTCATTCTCGGTCCGGCTCTGATCGGGCTAGGCGCCAAGCACGAACGCAAGAACAACGAACCGCCGCAACTGGTTCAGTACGGTTTCCTTTCCGCCATCGTCGGTGCCTTCATCCTGCTGGTGCAGCTGTTTTCGATCGCCGCAGCACTGCTGATCTTCGTGCTGGTCACCGGCGTCGTCTGGCTCCTCGACAAGTTCGTTCTGGCCAAAAAGCGCGGTGAAGCGCGCCCGTCGGACTGGGTCGAGTATGCGCGCGGCTTTTTCCCGGTCATTCTGGCCGTTTTCCTGCTGCGGTCGTTTCTGGTGGAGCCGTATCAGATTCCATCGAGTTCGATGCGACCGGGCTTGGTCGTGGGTGACTTCATCCTAGTGAACAAATTTGCCTACGGCATCCGCATGCCGATCCTGAACAATGTGGTCGTACAGGTCGGCAAACCGCAGCCGGGCGACGTGATGGTGTTCAACTACCCGGAAAAGCCGTCGATCGACTACATCAAGCGGGTGATCGGCACGCCGGGTGACACGATCGAATACCGGAGCAAGAAGTTGACCGTCAACGGCAAGCCGGTGCCGACGGACTCGGCGGGGCAGTTGCAGTACGCCGAAGGCGTGTATCTGATCGACAATCAGCAGTTCACCGAAAAGCTCGGCGAGCATGTCTACAACACGCTGCAAATGGATGTTCCGGAGGTGAATCTCGCCGAAGTACGCGATTTTCCGTTCCGTGAAAACTGTCGCTATGATGACGAGGGCTTCAGCTGCAAGGTGCCAGATGGTTACTATTTCATGATGGGTGACAACCGGGACCACAGCGCTGACAGTCGCTATTGGGGCTTCGTACCGGACAAATACATCGTCGGCAAGGCGTTCCTGGTGTGGTTCAACTTCAAGCAGCTGAATCGCATCGGCACCAAAATCCAGTGATCCGGACCACCGGACGAGAACGGGGAGATTCATCAATGCGCGAGCAACGCGGTTTGTCGTTTTTCGGTTTCATCATCGTTGCAGGCTTTATCGCCGCGGCGGCAATCGTCTTTTTCAAGGTTGTGCCGGCTTATGTCGAGTACTTCAACGTGAAGAAGGCCGTCAGCAGTGTAGCCAAGGAGCAGGGGACCCAGCCTGCGGCGACGATCCGTGAATCCTTCGACAAGCATGCCAACATCAGCGACATCAAGGCGGTCTCGGGCAAGGACCTGCAGATCGTCCAGGCGGGGGGGAAAACCTCGATCAGCGTCGGTTACGAAAAGGTCGTGCCTGTCGTTGCCAACGTCAGCTTGTTGTTCGATTTCAACGTGGATGCAGCCGGTTCCGGCGCCGAGTAAACCTTCAATGTCTGTTGTTTTGCCTGCCGAGCGCCTGATGAAGGTGCTCGGTTATTCATTTCAGGAGCCGCAACGCCTCAAGCAGGCGCTGACGCACCGCAGCTATTCGTCGACGCACAACGAGCGTCTGGAATTTGTCGGTGACAGCATTCTGAATGCCGTCATCGCCCGCACGCTGTTTCTGGCGTTTCCGCAGCTCACCGAGGGTGAACTGTCGCGATTGCGAGCCAGTCTCGTGCGCCAGGAGGCATTGGCCGAGGTGGCGAGCGAGTTGCAGTTGGGCGATTACCTGTCGCTCGGCGAGGGTGAGCTCAAGAGTGGCGGTCACCGCCGCCCGTCCATCCTTGCCGATGCCCTCGAGGCCATTTTCGGCGCCATCTGGTTCGACGGCGGTTTCGCCGAGGCCGAGCGTGTCATTACCGCATTGTTCGCCTCCCGGGTCGCGAAAATTGATCCGGCCCAGGCGCTGAAAGATCCGAAAACGGGGCTTCAGGAGTGGCTGCAAGCGCGCCGCCAACCTTTGCCCGAGTATGTACTGGCCCGCCAGGACGGCGAATCGCCAAACCAGGTGTTCGAGGTGGTGTGCCTCGTTCGCGGTTTGCAGGTCGAAGCGCGCGCTGAAGGCCCGAGCCGGCGCAATGCCGAACAACAAGCCGCTGCGGCGGCACTGGCGCTGCTGCGGGAACGTCACCCGGGCAAGCGCCTCTAAGCTGCAGGGCCGTGCGCCCTGTACGGAGAATTCCATGACTGAAGAATTGATGCTGCCGCAAGAATCGGCGGCCGAAGATTATCGCTGCGGTTTTGTCGCCATTATTGGCAGGCCGAATGTCGGCAAGTCGACGCTGATGAACCATCTGATCGGCATGAAGGTGAGCATCACCTCGCGCAAGGCGCAAACGACGCGCCACCGGATTACCGGCGTGCTGACCAACGAGTCCGCCCAGTTCGTGTTCGTCGACACCCCGGGTTTCCAGACGCGTTACCGCAATGCACTGAACCAGGCGATGAATCGCAGCGTGACGACGACGCTGGCTGACGTCGACGCGATCCTGTTCGTCGTCGAGGCCGGCCGTTTCACGCAGCAGGACGAGGATGTGCTGAAGCTGCTGCCGAAGGATCAGGCGGTGTTGCTGGTCGTCAACAAGGTCGACGAGATCGAGGACAAGGCTTCGCTGCTGCCCTTCATCGAGTCGGTTGCGCAGAAGCACGATTTCACGGCCATCGTGCCGATTTCGGCGCAGAAGAAGCAAAAGCTCGACGTGCTGCTGCAGGCCATCGAGCCGCTGTTGCCGCATTCGGCGCCGATGTACGACGAAGATCAGGTGACCGACCGCAGCGAGCGTTTCCTGGCTGCCGAAATCATCCGCGAAAAAATCTTCCGGATGATGGGCGACGAGCTGCCGTATGCGATCACCGTCGAAATCGAAAAATTCGACGAAGAAGAAATGAAGGACGGCCGCACGCTCAAGCGCATTTACGCAGCGGTACTGGTCGATCGAGACAGCCAGAAGGCGATGCTGATCGGCAAGAACGGCGAGCGGCTCAAGCGCATCGGTACCGAAGCGCGTCAGGACATGGAAAAGCTGTTCGACGGCAAGGTTTATCTGGAAGTCTGGGTCAAGGTCAAGAGCGGCTGGGCCGACGATACCCGATTGCTGCGTCAGTACGGTTTCGAGTAAATCGCCTCATGGCTGACAAGCCTGCCCGCAAGCCGCGGCGCAAGCCGGCCGGCGAGGTGCCGCGCATCGACGCACAGCCGGCGTTCATCCTGCATCAGTACGCCTACCGGGAAACCAGCCGCTTGCTTGACGTCTTCAGTCGCGATCATGGGCGGGTGATGATCGTGGCGCGTGGCGTGCAGCGGCCGGGTTCTCAGTTGCGCGGCAGCCTGCTGGCCTTCCAGCCGATCCTGCTGGCGTGGTTCGGTGCCGGTGAAGTCAAGACCCTGCACGCAGCCGAATGGCAGGGCGGGCTGCCACAGCTGAGCGGCCTGCCGCTGCTGTGCGGTTTCTACCTGAACGAACTGCTGATGAAGCTGATGCCGCGCGAGGATGCGCATCCGGCGCTGTTCGGCGCGTATTTCGACGCGATCCGACAGCTGGGTCACGCCGGCAACGACAAGGCTGCGGTCGAACCGGTGCTGCGCACGTTCGAGCTGAGCTTGCTGCGGGTGTTGGGCTATGCGCCGGCGCTGGGCTGTCTTGCGGACAGCACCCCGCTCCAGCCGACGTGGCGTTACGGTTTCGAACCCAGTCTGGGCGTGGTGCCGGCGCGGGACGGTGCGACGCAGTTCGATGCTGCAGCGTTGTTGGCGATCGAGGCGGGAAACTTTGCCGACGAACGTGTGCTGGCGCAGGCGAAGCTGCTGATGCGGCTGGCGTTCGCCCCCTTGCTTGCCGATGCGCCGTTGCATACCCGGCAATTGCTCATCGACCTGCAGACGCTATAGCCGCTACACTTTGCGTTTTTTGCCGGCGTGCTGCCGGCGTGAACGGGAACCATAGATGGCAGTCGATCTCCAGCTGGGCGTGAACATCGATCACGTCGCAACGCTGCGCAATGCGCGCGGTACGACCTACCCGAGCCCGGTACTCGCCGCGCAACTGTGCGAACAGGCCGGCGCCGACCTGATCACGCTGCACATGCGGGAAGATCGTCGCCATATCCGCGACGAGGACGTGAAGCTGATCCGTGCCGTCATCCAGACCAAAATGAATCTGGAAATGGCGCTGACTACGGAAATGCTCGAGCATGCGCTGGCAATTGCGCCGCAGGACATTTGCCTGGTACCGGAGCGGCGCGAAGAGGTGACGACCGAGGGCGGGCTGGACGTCAAACGTTTCGCCAAGCAAACCGGCGATTACACGCGCACCCTTTCCGAGGCCGGCATGCGTGTCTCGATCTTCATCGACCCGGATCTTGAACAGATCAAGCTGGCGCACGATCTGGGGGCACCGGTGATCGAAATCCACACCGGGCGTTACGCCGACGCCCATACGCCGGTTGCGCGCGATGCGGAGCTGGCCCGGGTGCGCGAAGCTGCCGAGTATGCCGCATCGCTGGGTTTGATCGTCAACGCCGGGCATGGCTTGCACTACCATAACGTCCAGGCCATCGCCGCGATTCCGCAGATCCGCGAGTTGAACATCGGCCATGCCATCATCGGCCACGCGGTCTTCGTGGGCCTGAAGGAAGCCGTGCGCGAGATGAAGGCCCTGATGGTTGCAGCACGTCGCTGAGTGGTACTGCTTCGTTTGGTATCGCTGTAAGGGAAACCGGTGCTTGTGGTGTAACGGCATCTGTATCAGCATTCAATGATGTATTGCGCCGGGGCCTGTCGGATCGGCGCAACCAGTGTGTCGCCGGCCAGACCCTGACACCGGTTGCCAAGGTCGGATGCGCTATGCTTGTAAGTGAACGCTGGAGTCAGGAGCAGACATGATCACCATCTCGCACGAAGCCCACTACATCTACGTAGCCGTACTGAACGAGTTCACTGTTCAGGACTTCAAGGAGTTCGAAGACAGTGTGCTGTACGAGCTGCGTTTTCACGGTTCGGCCAATCTGCTGTTCGACCTCTCCGGCATGCTCGGTTACACCATCGACATGGCCGTCGAAGAGGTCCGCTTCGTGCGCAAGCACCGGCGGGATTTCGGTCGGGTGGCCATCGTCTCCAACGATCAATGGGTGACGTGGTCGGCGTGGGTCAACAATCTCCTCTCCGATGCCGAGGTGGAGGTGTTCGACGATATCGACGAAGCCAGAGCCTGGCTCGAACTGACGACGTTCAAAGCCGAGACTGAATGACCCCCGTTAGCCAGCAGACGTGTCTATGCGCGAATTACTGAACCGACTTCTGAAACGGGATAAGTCGCCCTTTGCCGGTGCCAAGCTTGCCACCGCATGGTGCCGCGAACTCGAGCATGATACGCCGGCGGCGCAGCGTGCCAAGGTGCTCGCGCTGGCGCAGGGTTTTCTGGCCGATCGCAAACCGCCGACGGCCGATGCGCTTGAAGCTGCCTTGCTTATCGATGCCGCCGCACAGCCGAGCTACGAAGCCTTGTGCTGCCAGTACGTTGCCAATCCGCGCATGCCCAAGGAGCTGGAGCGCCAGCTGTGGAAGGAGGTGGTCGAGTATGCGCAGGCCATGGTGGATTTGCACCAGCGTTTCGTCAAAGCCGATCCCGATCCCGAGGACAAGGCACGAATCGAGACATTGATGCCGCGGGTGCTGGCGCGCAGCCTGCACTACCTCGGCATTCAGGCCAAATGGCATCACTTCCGCTATGAGCGCTTGCCGTCGAAGCTGTGGACGCAGGCAAACCAGTTGTATCGACTGTCGGAAATCGACGGTTTCGACAGCAACCCGTTTCCGCTGTATCCGGGACATTCCGACGAGGTCACATCCTGTGCCGACGAGTATCTGCAACTGCTGATGCTGGCGACGCTGTCGAGCCACAACCTGACGGTACGACAGCTCGATTGGGCCGATCAGTGGCTGGACCGCTGGAGCAAGCTGATTCAGCTGTCGCGCAAGTTTTATGCGGACCGGCATCACCTTTGCGTCAACCTGCAGGAAGATGCAGGACCGCGGCGGGTGAAGGAAGACCAGACCGAAGAGCCGTTCCGCTACTGGGGGCTGTTCGACCTGATCCACGAACTTCAGGAAACGCAGCGCAAGCTCGAGCAGGGTGCGTCCGTGGTCTCGCTCGGCCTCGGCGAAGACTGCCGCCAGCCTGCCTGCGGTGACTTGCTGCGCCAGATCGAAGCGGCCTGGTCATCGACGCTGCGCAACACGCAGATCAACCGCAGTGCGCGCCAGACCGTGAGCAAGACTGCTGAAGTCGTACAGGGTCTGAGCAAATTGTGCGCGATGGTCCGCAACGACAACGACAAGTTCAGTCGCCAGCCGGTCGAGAGCAAAACCGAGGTCGATTACGACGAAATCATGGACATGCGGCTGTACGGTTTCGTCTCGGAACGGACAAGGTCGAAGCAGTCGGCCAATCCGGCCACGGTCCTCCCCAAGACCAAGCAGCAGGTTAGTACCACGACCTGGGTGATCGAGAACGAGTCCGAGGGGGGCTTCGGCGCGGTGCTGCACGCAGCCGAGAACGAGTGGATCCGCCCTGGTGCGCTGGTGGGCATGCGGACGGGCGAGAACGATAACTGGCGCGTTTGCATTGTCCGGCGCCTTAATCGTCTGCGTGACGAACAACTGTCTGCCGGAATCCAGATTCTTTCCGCGACGCCGGTGGCGGTCAGCGTCAAGGCCGATGACGACGAAAATACGCAGATCAATCTGTCAGATGTGTCGATCTTCAATACCGAGTTCCCGATGCTGCGCGTCGGCTTGTACATTCCGCATCTGCAGGGCAGCAACAGCGTCAACACCTTGATGCTGCACGCGTCCGAGTACGCCAGTAACCGGCTTTACAGCGTCAAGGCGCGGGATCGCGGATTTACGGTCAAGCTGGGCAGCGTGATCGAAAAGGGTACGGACTGGGTCTGGGCGAATGTGCAGGTGGTCAGGCAGAAAGACTGAACCAGCCTGAGTTCAGAAAACAAACGGCGCCGAGGGCGCCGTTTGTTTTTGCTTAGCCCAGCCGCTGCGAGACGAACTGGCCGATGGCCTGGATCTCAGGCATGCAGACCGAATGCTGCATGGGCCAGGTCTGCCAGCTGACCGGATTGCCGAGCGTGCTGACGGTTTGCGCTGCCGTTTCGCCTAGCACCACCGGCACCACCGGGTCATGGCTGCCATGGGCGGCAAACACCGGTGTATTGCGGTTGACCTGTGTGCTGGCCGCGTCGATCAGTTGTGGCGCGGGCAAATAGGTCGACAACGCCACGATGCCTGCCAGCGGTTCTGGGTGGGTCAGACCGGCAGTGTAGGCAATGGCGCCGCCTTGCGAGAAGCCGGCAAGGATGATGCGTTCGCTCGGAATGCCGCGGGCGTTTTCGCTGGCGATCAGCGCGCGGACGTGTTCGACCGAAGCCTGGACGCCACCGAGGTCGGCATGCCGGTCGATGCTGTCGAAATAGACGATGTCGTACCACGCGCGCATCACGTGCCCGTTGTTGCAAGTGATCGGCATGTAGGGCGCATGGGGAAACAGAAAGCGGACCGCGAGGCCGGCCGGCAAACCCAGCTCGGGGACGACCGGGACGAAGTCGTTGCCGTCGGCACCGAGGCCGTGCAGCCAGATCACGGTGGCTCGAGGGGTGGGCGCGGTTTCGATTTCGACGCAGGGGAGCAGCTCGCTCATTGTCCGTCCTTGGGTTGGATGGCCGATTTCGGCCGGAAGGCTGCGACGATGGCCGCATGGGTTTCGATGTACGGGCCGTCGAGCAGCTGGATGCAGTACGGTACCGAGGCAAACACGCCGTGCACGATCACCTTGCCATCGGCATCACGGACGCCTTCCAGTGTTTCCTTGATCGACTTCGGCTGCCCGGGCAGGTTGAGGATCAGCGACTGCTTGCGCACGACGCCAACCTGACGGCTGAGAATGGCGGTCGGCACATAGTGCAGGCTGACCTGGCGCATCTGCTCGCCAAAGCCCGGCATCAGCCGGTCGGCCACGGCCAGCGTCGCGTCGGGTGTCACATCACGCAGCGCCGGGCCGGTACCGCCGGTGGTCAGCACCAGATGGCAACCTGCGGCATCGACCAGCTCGCACAGCGTCGATTCGATCTGCGGCTGTTCGTCCGGAATCAGCCGTGTGACGAGTTCGAACGGCGTCGCCAGCGCGGCGGCCAACCAGTCGCGCAGTGCCGGAACGCCCTTGTCCTCGTACACGCCCGTCGAGGCACGATCCGAGATCGAGACCAGACCGATCTTCAGTGCGCCGCTCATTCAGCCACCGTGACCGTCACGCTGCCGTCGGCCTCGGCGTGGAAACGCAGGTCGTGCCAGTCCCGGATCAGGAAGTCCGCTTCACCGAGTTCGTCGGCTGCATGGGAGGTGGTCAGCGCGATCACCGTCATGCCGGCTGCCTTGGCCGAGCGCACGCCGTTCGGTGCATCCTCGAAGGCCAGTGCGCGGGCGGGATCGACCGCAAAGTGCCGCGCGCCGGCCAGATACGGGGCTGGCGACGGTTTGCCGTCGGCGACATCCTCGGCGCAGACCATGAAGGCCGGCGGGGTAAGGCCGCAGTATTCCAGCTTGGACTGCGCCAGCGGGCGCGGCGCGGAGGTGACAATGGCGGTACGCACGCCCTCGAGTTCGGCGAGCCGTGCCGCGATGCCCGCGATGGCGATCGTGCCTTCCATGTCGGTCAGCTCGCGTCCGAGCAGCTTCTCGAACTCGGTCTGCAGGTCGGCATTCGGCGCAAAGCGCCGGATCACGTCGACACCGCGCACACCGTGCATGTTGGCGATCAGGTCTTCGGCGTCGATGCCGTGCTCGCCGGCCCAGTTGCGCCAGATCCGTTCGACGCAGGGCGTCGAATCGATCAGCGTGCCGTCCATATCAAAGAAAATGGCGTCAAAACGCTTCGGCAGGTGGGCAGGCAACGACATCATCTTTCCTCGCGTGGATCGATCAGTGGTGGTTCCGGATACAGCGTCTTCAGCAACTGGAACAGCTCGCGGAACGCCTTCGGCGGTTTCTGCTGCTCGCGCTCTTTCAGCGCATTGCGGATCAGCTGGCGCAGTTGCTGGACGTCGAGGCCCGGGTGATCGTTGATCAGGGCTTCGACGGATTTGGGGTCGGCGAGCAGCTTGTCGCGCTGGCGTTCGAGCTGGTGCAGCCAGGCGTTGTGGCGGTCGGAGTTGCCGGCGAGCGAGTCGAGCAGTGCCTGGATCGGCGCCGGATCGACCTGACGCATCAGCTTGCCGATGTACTGCTTGTGACGGGCGACGGCGCCGTGCGCGGTCAGCCGCTTGGCTTCGATCAGCGCATTGAACAGCGTTTCCGGCAGCCCGAGGCCGATCAGGTGCTTGCGGTCGAGGGGAATCAGCGCTTCGCCCAGATCCTGCAGCGCGTTCATGTCGCGCTTCATCTGGCTCTTGCTGACGATTTCGACGTCGTCGTCGTGGGGGAGGGGATCTTGGTGTCGAGCCATGGCGGGGAGCGTGGAGCAAAAGCATAATGATACCAGCCCCACCGGGGTTGTCCGGCGTACACTTGTGCCGCCCGCCGGGCACAGAGAGCAAAATCCCGCTGGCTGCGTTGCGCCTGCCTGCTTTACCTTTTTACGATTGCGTTCTGCACGCCTTGCCAGCGCCGCTGTGCGGGGTGTTGCCAGCCGCGTTTGCAGACTTACTTCAAGGATGTCCGATGTCCGAATTCAGCTTCAGCCCAGAACAGCTTGGCGACCTTGCCGCGACCGTGCTCGACGAAGCGCGTCGGCAGGGTGCAACGGCGTGCGAAGTTGATGCCTCCGAAGGACTGGGCCAGAACGTCTCGGTGCGGCTGGCCGAGGTCGAAACGATCGAATACAACCGCGACAAGGGCGTTGGCGTCACTGTCTATCTGGGCCAGCGCAAAGGCCACGCGAGCACGTCCGATTTCTCGCCGGCTGCACTGGCGGATACGGTCAAGGCTGCTCTGGCGATTGCACGCTATACCGCCGAAGACCCCTGCGCCGGTCTGGCTGATCCGGCGCGTTTCGCCACCGTCTTCCCCGACCTCGACGTCTACCACCCGTGGGCACTGCCGGTCGAACAGGCGATCGAGCTGGCGCAACGCTGTGAAGCTGCCGGCCGTGCGGTCGATGCGCGAATCGGCAATTCCGAAGGCGCCAGTGTGTCGACGGCGGCGTCGCGCTGGGTCTATGCGAACTCGGCCGGCTTTTCCGGGGTGGGCGAGTCGACCCGGCATGGGATTTCGGCCGCGCTGATTGCCGAGGATGCGTCGGGCATGCAGCGCGATTACTGGTATACCGCCGCACGCGCCGCCGAGGATCTCGATGCCGCAGAAGCGGTCGGCCGCAAGGCGGGCGAGCGAGCGGTACGCCGGCTCGGTGGCCGTCGGGTCAAAACCGGCGAATACCCGGTGCTGTTCGAGGCACCGGTGGCTTCGTCGCTGATCGGTCATTGGGTATCGGCAGTGAGCGGCGGGAGCCTCTACCGCAAGACCAGCTTCCTGACCGACAGTCTCGGCACGCAGGTGTTTTCGCCTGTGGTCGAGATCGTCGATGACCCGTTCGTGATCCGTGGTCTGGCCAGCGGTGCCTTCGATGCCGAGGGTGTGGCGACCACGCGGCGTGAACTGATTACCGCCGGTGTGCAGAACGGCTATTTCCTCGGCAGCTACAGCGCCCGAAAGCTCGGCATGCAGAGCACCGGCAATGCCGGCGGCTCGCACAACCTGCTGGTGAGCGCGACCGCGAGTTTCGACGAGTTGCTGGCGGAGCTGGGCACCGGCCTGTTGGTGACCGAGTTGCTCGGCCACGGTATCAATCTCGTCACCGGCGATTATTCGCGCGGCGCGGCCGGTTTCTGGGTCGAGAACGGCAAGATCAGCCACCCGGTCGAGGAAATCACCGTTGCAGGCAACCTGCGTGACCTTTTCAAGGGCATCGTCGGCATCGGTGACGATTGGCAAACGTCGAGCAGCCGTCGCGTGGGGTCGATCCTCATCGACAAGATGACCGTCGCCGGCCATTGAGCATGGCCGACATCATCGGCCGTCCCTCGTACTGGGATACAGCCTGCGCGGCGTTGTCAGCCGCCGACCCGGTGCTGGGGCGGCTGATCCTTGCCTATCCCGGCATCAGCCTTGAAGGCCGTGGTGACGTATTCGTGACGCTGTGCCGGTCTATCGTCGGCCAGCAGATTTCGGTCAAGGCCGCGGATTCGATCTGGCGTCGTTTCGATGCCTGCGTGGCCGAGGCGCGCAGCGAGCGCGTGTTGGCGGCATCGGTCGACGATTTGCGTGCTTGCGGTCTGTCGCAGCGCAAGGTCGAGTACCTGAAGGATCTGGCGCAGCACCATGCCGATGGCCGGCTCGCGTCCGAGCGGCTCGACGCGATGGACGACGAGGCCGTGATCGCCGAACTGACGTCGATCCGCGGCATCGGCCGCTGGACGGCCGAGATGTTCCTGATGTTCCACCTGATGCGCCCGGACGTACTGCCGCTCGACGACATCGGCCTGATCAAGGCCGTGGCGCGTTTCTACCATGACGACGAGCGCCGGCCGAAAGCGGAGGTCCGCGCGCTGGCGGAACGCTGGGCGCCGTGGCGTTCGGTCGCAACGTGGTACATGTGGCGCGGGCTCGAGCCGTTGCCGGTCAGTTATTAGCCGCCGGACGAGGCCATTGAAATGAGTGTCTTGCAGACCGTCGGCCTGTTCGTGCTGACCGCACTGGCCGAAATCGTCGGTTGCTACATCCCGTATTTGTGGTTGCGGCAGGGGTTGTCGGCGTGGTGGCTGCCGCTGGGGGCCGCCAGTCTGGTGCTGTTCGCGTGGCTGCTGAGCCTGCATCCGAGTGCGGCGGGACGTGTGTATGCGGCGTACGGTGGCGTCTACATCACCGTGGCGCTGGGCTGGCTGTGGGCGGTCGACGGTATCCGGCCATCCCCGTGGGATGTGCTCGGCGTGGCGGTGTCGCTGTCCGGCATGGCGATCATCATGTTCGCGCCGCGCGCGGCCTGAGTACAGGTGTGCCATCCAGGAAAAAAAGCCGCGATCGCGGCTTTTTTTTCTTTCCCGGCGGGGAAGGCCCTACAGCGTCTTGAGCTTGCCGCGGAATGCGTCGATCGAGGTATAGCCCTTGCTCGCCATGATGGCGGTGAGTTCGCCCAGTACACGATCGAATACCGCCGGGCCTTCCTCGTACAGCGCTGTGCCGATCTGGACCAGGCTGGCGCCGGCAAGCAGGTGCAGGAAGGCTTCGGTGCCACTCTGCACGCCACCGCAGCCGATGATCTGCTTGTCCGGGCAGCGACGGTAGAAGGCATTGACGTTGGCGAGCGCCGTCGGCAGCACATAGGCGCCGCCGAGACCGCCGAAGCCGTCCTTGGGCTTGATCACTACCGACTCGGTGTCGGGATCGATCACCAGTCCGTTGCCGACCGAGTTGATGCAGGTAACGAAGGCAAGCCGCGGGTAACGGTTCAGCACTTCGGCAGCGGCATCGAAATGCGAGATGTCGAAATAGGGCGGCAGTTTGACGCCGAACGGGCGCTTGTAGGCGTCGTTGACTTCGTCGAGCAGTTCGTCCATCGCCTCGAAGTCGTAGCCGGTCTGCGGCTTGCCCGGTACGTTGGGGCACGACAGGTTGACTTCGAGCAGTGCCGGGTTCACGGCTTCGCGGATTGCCGCAATCATTTCGACGTTGTCGTCGAGCGTCAGGCCCGATATCGACAGGAACAGCAGCTTGCGCTCGTGATCGAAGCGCTCGGCATAATCGAGGTAATACTGGTAGCCCTCGTTGGGCAGGCCCATCGAGTTGATGCTGCCGAGCGGCAGGCTGCTGTAGCGCGGTTCGGGGTTGCCAGTACGCGGCTCGAGCGTGCAGCTTTTGGTGACCATTGCTGCGGCAGCGCTGGACGCCAGCGTATCAAGCTCGGTCGTGGTGCGGCAGCACACGCCCGACGCGTTCATCAACGGGTTGGCCAAGGGCTGGCCGAGGAAAAGGCAGGTCAGGTCAGTCATGGCGGATTGATCGTGAAATTCAATGACTTCCATCCTAGGGCATCGTCGCGTCGATGCCCTGCGTTTGATCAAGATTGGCGCGACTCGCTCGCCGCCAATTCGTCCATGACCTTGCACCAGCCTTCGAATGCCGACTCGCCAGCGCGCTCGAATACCTTGGCCAGCAGCGCCCGTTGTACGCCGGTGAGCGAGGCCTCAAGCGCCTGGCCGTCCGGGCTGAGATGCAGCCGCCGGGCGCGGCGATCGTCGTTGCAGACGGTCACGGAAACGAGCCCGGCCTGCTGCAAGGCCTTCAGTGGTCCGTTCAGCGCCTGCTTGGTCACGCCGAGCCGTTGCAACAGTTCGCCAACGGTTTGTCCCGGGGTGCGGGCGACAAAGTAGAGAATGCGGTGGTGGACGCGACTCCAGCCGCGCGCGGCAAGGAGGGAGTCGGGTGGGGCGGTCAGGGCGCGAAAGCCGTAGAACATCAGCTCCCAGGCGCTGTTGAGCTGTGTTTCGTCGAACGGTAGGCCGGTCATATTGACGTGCTCGCTTGAACGGGGCAGGATTAAATCCATAATAGGTCAATAATTTTGGCTTATATAGCGGCGCATTACCAACGCCTTGATTTACTCGATCAAGTGCAGCGTATCGCCCCGCGGCGCGTACCACGCAACGCAATCCCCTGCCGGCGACTGCCCGGTTTTCCATCCGCGTTGTTTAGGAGTGCGCCCGATGTTTGCCCGCCGTATTGATCAGCTCAGTTCGTCCCTTGTTCGTGACATCCTTGCCGCCACCAAGCGGCCGGGCATGGTGTCGTTTGCCGGCGGTCTGCCGGCCGAAGAGGCGCTGTACCGTCCCGACAAACTGGATGCCGGCTTGCTTGCCAATGCATGGCAGTACGGCGAAACCGAGGGCGAGCCGGCCTTGCGCGCCGAAATCGCCCGCTTGGGCAACAAGCTCGGGATTGCCTGCACACCGGCGCAAGTGCTGATCGTCAACGGCTCGCAACAGGGCATCGACCTTGTCAGCAAGCTGATGATCGACGAGGGCACACCGGTACTGACCGAGGCGCCGGCCTATCTGGCGGCCTTGCAGTCGTTCAAGTTGTTCGGGGCACGTTTCTGCCCGGTGTCCGTCGGACCGGACGGTGCGGATCTGGCCGGCTTCGAACGTACGCTCGCCGATGTCCGCATGGCCTACCTGACCCCGACGTTCCAGAATCCGTCCGGCTATTGCTATAGCGATGCCGAGCGCGATGCGGTGGCCGCCGCACTTGACCGTCACGACGCGCTGTTGTTCGAGGACGACCCGTACCGTGCATTGTCCTACGACGGCGAAGCGCCGCAGCCGATCGCCGGCCGGCTGAAGTCGGCGCGCTGGGTCTATCAGGGCTCGTTTTCGAAGACACTGGCGCCGGGACTGCGGCTCGGTTTTCTCATCGTCCATCCGGACCTGATCACACCGCTGACCCGGCTCAAGCAGGCCGCCGACCTGCACAGTAACCGCGTCAGCCAGACCATCATTGCCGATCTGCTGGCCAAGGGCGAACTCGAGCAGCATGTCGCCTCGGTGTTGCCGCTGTACCGCGAGCGGCGCGATGCGATGGCGACGGCGCTGCAGCGCCATCTGGGCGGACACGCGCACTGGCAGCTGCCTGCCGGCGGGCTGTTCTTCTGGCTGAAGCTGGCCCGGTCGTGCGACACGATGGCACTGATGCGGCGTGCACTTGATGCCGGCATCGCCGTGATGCCGGGCGAGCCGTTCTTCCCGAACGGCGCCGATGCCAGCTATCTGCGTCTCAACTTCAGCCACGCCAGCCCTGAGCAGATCGAACAGGGTATCGCACGTCTGGCGCAGCTGCTGAACGCCGACTGATACCCGGCGGGGTATCAGCCCAGCTTGCGCAGCACCGTCATCAACTCGTCGATGGCGGCGTTGCCGTCGCCATCGCGGATTGCCCCGGCGACGCAACCGCGAGCGTGTGCCTCGAGCAACTGCATGCCGAGGCTGTCCAGCGCCGATTTGGCCGCGGCGATCTGGGTCAGGATGTCGATGCAGTAACGGTCCTCCTGCACCATCTTGTTGATCCCGCGGACCTGACCCTCGATCCGGTTCAGCCGCTTGACCAGGGCATCCTTGTTGTCGCGCCCGACCCGGCGGCTGTCGCCCGGGCCGTGGTCGTCGGCGCAGCAGTCAGCGGATGACGTCATAGCCGGCATCCTCGATGCTGCGTTCGATTTCGGCCGCGTCGGTGTCGGCGCCGTCGAAGTCGACCCGGGCCAGCGGCGGGTCCAGCGTGACGCTGACGGTCTTGACGCCTTCAACGGCCTGCAGTGCGCGGGTGACCGATGCGACGCAACCGCCGCAGCTCATGCCGTCGATACGGATTTCGATGTGTTCCATGATGCTTTCTCCTGTTGGGACGTGATTAAACTCTACAAGGTGCCGATAGGCGAGCGAGCCGATGCAGGTCGTGCCCGACCGAAGCGCAGAAACCGGAATGTACGTTCAGGTACATGAGGATTTCGAGCATCGTGCGGATGCGAGATGCGAAGGCGCAGCCGCCTAGCGGTGCCAGCGCTTGAGCAGCAGCGCATTGCTGACCACCGATACCGAACTGGCCGCCATCGCCGCGCCGGCGATCACCGGACTCAGCAGGCCGAAGGCCGCGAGCGGGATGCCGAGTACGTTGTAGGCAAAGGCAAAGAACAGGTTCTGGCGGATCTTGCGCATCGTCGCGCGCGACAGGCTCAGCGCGTCGGCAATGTGGGCCAGGTCGTTGTGCATCAGCGTGATGTCGGCGGCCTCGATCGCCGCGTCGGCACCGGTGCGCATGGCAAAGCTGACGTCGGCGGCGGCCAGCGCCGGTGCATCGTTGACGCCGTCGCCGGCCATGGCGACAACCTTGCCCTCGGCACGGAAGGCCTGCACCGCGTCGGCCTTGTCGGCCGGCTTTACGCCGGCGCGATAGCGCCGGATGCCGAGCGAGGCAGCCACGCTGGCGGCGACGGCTTCGTTGTCGCCGGACAGCATCACCACTTCGACGCCGGCCTGCTGCAACTGGGCGACGGCGGCCTTCGATGTCGGCCGCACCGTATCGACGATACCGATCAGCCCGGCCGGAACGTCGTCGACGGTCATGGCGATCACGGTCTGGCCGCGTTGTTGCAGTCGTTCTGCTTCGGTCAGGTCACCACCCGGTAATGCCCAGTGCGGGACACCGATGCGTACGGCGCGGCCGTCGATCTTCGCACTGACGCCATGACCCGGCGCGGCGACAAAGTCTTCGACCGGCAGGCGGCTTAGACCAAGTGCTTCGCCGTGCGTCAGTACGGCGCGGGCCAGCGGGTGCTCGGAGCCGGCTTCGGCGCTGGCGGCGAGCTGCATCACGGTATTCAGGTCGAAGCCGTTCTGCGGGACCACCTCGGTCACGGCCGGCTTGCCCTCGGTCAGCGTGCCGGTCTTGTCGACGACGAGCAGGTTAACTTCACGTGCCCGCTGCAGCGCCTCGGCGTTGCGGAACAGGATGCCGCGCTTGGCGCCGAGACCGACACCGACCATCACCGCGGTCGGCGTGGCGAGGCCGAGGGCGCACGGGCAGGCAATCACCAGTACCGCAACGGCATGCATCAGCGCGGTCACCCAGCTGCCGGTCCACCACGCGGTGGCAAAGAAGGTAACGACGGCAATGGCGACGACGACAGGGACGAAGACGGCAGATATTTTGTCGGCCAGTTGCTGGATCGGCGCCTTCGAGCCCTGCGCTTGCGCCACCAGCCGGACGATATCGGCGAGTTGCGTGGCACCGCCGGTGGCACTGGCGCGGATGCGTAGCATGCCCTCGAGGTTGCGGGTGCCGGCATAGACGCTGTCGCCGGCGGCCTTGGACACCGGGGCCGATTCGCCGGACAGCATCGCTTCGTCGATGGCGGCATTGCCGTCCTCGACCCGGCCGTCGACCGGCAGCGGCTCGCCCTGACGGACGATGACGATATCGCCGACGACCAGATCGCCGATGGCGATGTCGACCAGCTGGCCGTCGCGCTCGACGCGGGCGGTTTTGGGCTGCAGCGCCAGTAGCTCGGCAATCGCGCCGGCGGTACGGCCTTTGGCGCGGGCTTCGAGCAGCTTGCCGAGCAGCACCAGGGTGATGATGGCGGCACTGGCCTCGAAATAAATGTGCGCATCGTGCCAGCCGGCCAGTGTGACCGCGGCGCTGTAACCCCAGGCCATGGTGGTACCCAGCGCGATCAGCACATCCATATTGGCACTGCCGCCACGCAGTGCATGCCAGGCGCCGCGATAGAAGCGCAGGCCGACAGTGAACTGTACCAGCGAGGCCAGCGCCAGCTGCCACATCCGCGGCACGACTTCATGGCTGCCCTGCAGCATCGCGCCCATCTCGAACATCAGCGGCAGCGTCAGGACAGCGGCCACGCCGAAGGCCAACCAGCTGCGGCGCAGTGCACCCTCGTCATGGGCCTGGGGGGTATCCTGCTGCTGCAGGCGCGCGTCGTAACCGGCCTTGCGGACTGCGGCGATTGCCACGTCGGCGCCGTACTGGCCACCGGGGTAGCGCAGCGTCGCAGTTTCGGTGGCGAAATTGACGCTGGCGCTGACGCCCTCGGCACGGTTCAGCACCTTTTCGATTCGCAGCGCGCAGGCGGCGCAGGTCATGCCGGAGATGGCGAGCGTCAGCGTTTCCTCCGGCACCGTATAGCCGGCTTTGGCGATGGCGCCGACGACATCGGGCACACCTGCCGCACCGGCGAGCCGGACCTGGGCGGTCTCGGTAGCGAAATTGACACTGGCGTCGACGCCGTCAAGGCGGTTGAGGACTTTCTCGATCCGCGTGGCGCAGGCCGCGCAGCTCATTCCGCTGATCGGCAGGCTGACTTCGGTGTTCATCATCGCACCTCCATATAGGGTATGGGGGTATATTATGCCCCTGGGGGGTATAATGCAAGACGAACTTTCGAAGCCGGCTGCTGGCATGAAGAAGGGCCGCGATTGCGGCCCTTGGGTTCGAACGTTCTGCCGGTCAGGCCGGTTCGGCCGGGCGGTACCGGTCCAGCAGCGAGAACACCAGCGGATTGAGCAGGATGGAGAGGATGGCGCCGGCGATGACCAGTGCGTGTCCGAGTGGTGGCAGCAGGCCAAGTGCGACGCCGAGGCCGGCCAGAATGAACGAAAATTCGCCGATCTGCGCCAGGCTCGCCGAAATGGTTAGCGCAGTCTTGAGGTCGTGCCGGAAGGCCATGACGATGCCGAGCGCAGCCAGTGACTTGCCGACGACGATGACCGCAACCGTGCCAAGGACGGCCAGCGGATGCTCGATCAGGATGCGCGGATCCAGCAACATGCCGACCGAGACGAAGAACAGCACGGCAAACGCATCGCGTAGCGGTAACGATTCCTCGGCTGCGCGCTGGCTGAACTCGGACTCCGCCAGCACCATGCCTGCAAAGAAGGCGCCGAGTGCGAACGACACACCGAAGAGCTGCGAGGCACCGAACGCAACGCCAAGTGCAGTGGCGAGTACGCCAAGCCGGAACAGCTCTCGGCTGCCGGTCCAGACGATGCGTTCGAGCATCCACGGGATGAAGCGGCGACCGATGATCAGCATGAAGGCGACAAAGGCTACGACCTTGCCCAGCGTGATCAGCAAGGTCAGGCCGAGGGCCGAGGCGTCCAGGTCGCCACCCTTGCCGCCGAGCAGTCCCGCCAGCGCGGGCAGCAGTACCAGTGCCAGCACCATGGCCAGATCCTCGACGATCAGCCAGCCGACGGCGATCCGGCCTTCGGGCGTTTCCAGCAGGTCCCGCTCTTCCAGTGCTTTCAGCAGCACCACGGTACTGGCGACCGACAGGGCCAGACCGAAGACGAAGCCGGCACCGAAGGTCCAGTCGAACAGCCACGCCAGCCCCATGCCCATCAGCGTGGCGATGCCGATCTGTACCACGGCGCCGGGGATGGCGATGTTCTTCACCGCCAGCAGGTCCTTCATCGAGAAATGCAGGCCGACGCCGAACATCAGCAGAATGACGCCGAGTTCGGCCAGTTCGGGCGCTAGTTTCGGGTCGGCGACGAAGCCGGGCGTGAAGGGGCCGGCAAGGATGCCGGCACACAGATAGCCGATCAGCGGCGGCAGTTTCAGCTTGTTGGCAAGGGTGCCGAGGATGAAAGCGAGCACGAGGCCGCCGACGATGGTGGTGATCAGCGGTGTGGCGTGGGGCATCGCGGTCCTTGTAACGCAATCGGAAAGTCTCTGGAAGACTAACTCATGCGGACGCTGCCGGGCAGTGACAGGTTCCCGTTTCCGGCAAATAAACTGTCGGGCAGAATTGGGAGTCGCCATGAAAAAAGCCGCTCGAAAGCGGCTTTTTCAGGGTGTACCGCAATGCGGTACGGGTGTTACGACGCGAACTGGTGCGGGATTTGCGCCTTGGCCCAGTTGGCTGCATTGCGCAGCGATTCGTGAACCGAATTGCTGCGGGTTTGCGGTGCGCGCTGCCATGCGGTTACCGGCTGGCGGGCGTCACGGGTGCAACGGACGATCTGGTACCAGCCATCCAGGCCGGTGCCGATCGGGGTCGGGCGGACTTCAACGTTGAAGTCGTAGTAGTTTTGGTTTGCCATCAATTTGGCTCCTTTGCTGAACGAGCCATCCAAGCCGGATGGCAGGGCGCTGAAGGAGGAGCACTTGTTCTTGAGAAGAACTTTCTTGGGAGTCGAACGACTCGCTTGGAGTACTGCTTTGGGAAACAATCGTGAGAGCGTGCTCAATCAGATCAGTTCGATGATGCTGCACATGATTCGGTTTTGGTACAAGTGTAAATAGTTGGCATTTGTGGTTGATTGCATGTGGCAACTGCGTGTCTCACGTGTCACTCGGTCATTTTGTGCAACTAAGTTGCATTTGATGGTTTCACGGGGCTAGTATTGCAACTTGGTTGCATTTGACTGCCGTGGGGTGGTGGTGCGCTGCATGGGGTGGCAATGGAAATGGTCGATCGACGTTTGCCGGTGACGGTGTTGTCCGGTTTTCTGGGGGCGGGCAAGACCACGCTGCTCAATCACGTGCTCGCCAATCGCGAGGGCCTGCGCGTTGCCGTCATCGTCAATGACATGAGCGAGGTGAACATCGATGCCTCGCTTGTCGCCCGGGGCGCTGAGCTGTCGCGCACCGAGGAAAAGCTCGTTGAAATGAGCAATGGCTGTATCTGCTGCACCTTGCGCAAAGATCTGCTGGCCGAAGTGCGCCAGCTTGCCAGCGAGGGCCGGTTTGATTACCTGCTGATCGAATCGACCGGGATCGGCGAGCCGATGCCGGTGGCAGCGACGTTCGACTTTCGCGACGAGCTGGGTGCCTCGCTCGGCGATCTGGCACGGATCGACACGATGGTGACGGTGGTCGATGCCGTGAACCTGCTGACCGATTTTTCCAGCGAGGATCTGCTCGCCCAGCGCGGAATGACTGCCGGTGACGAGGACGAGCGCACGCTGGCCAGCCTGTTGACCGAGCAGGTCGAGTTTGCCGACGTGATCGTGATCAGCAAGTGCGATCTGGTCGATTCGGCGCGGCGGGATGCAGTGGTCACGCTGATCCGTGCGCTGAATCCGTCGGCCGACCTGGTGTTTGCCGAACACGGCAGGGTGCCGCTGGGCAGGATCATCGGTACGGGCCGTTTCGATCTGGAGCGCGCCAGCAATATGGCCGGCTGGATGCAGGCGCTGGCCGGCGAGCACACGCCGGAAACCGAGGCGTACGGGATCGGCAGCTTTGTACTGGGCTTTCGCGAGCCGTTGCATCCGGCACGTTTCGCCGCGTTCATCGAGCGGCCGTTTCCCGGGCTGCTGCGGGCCAAGGGTTATGTCTGGCTGGCTGACCGGCCCGAACTGGCCTTGTCGTATTCGCGTGCCGGTAATACCGCAACGCTCGACCCCGTCGGCGAATGGTGGGCCGCAGCACCCAAAGCCCACTGGCCGCAGTCCGGCACGTCCGAACGCGCCAGCATCGATGCCAGCTGGTGCGAGCCGTGGGGCGACCGGATCAACGAGGTGGTATTCATCGGCGCGACAATGGACCGCCAGGAGATCGAAGCCGCATTCACCGCCTGCCGGTTGAGCGCTACCGAGTTGGCTCTGGGAGAGAGTGTGTAGGCGAGCGATCGGCCGGTCGACGCGGTGCCGGCGGCAACCGGTGCCGCGCGAGTGACGGGCATCGGCGCCACGACGGCGGATTCGTAGTCAGGATTGCTGGCGCGGGCTTCGTGAGATAATCGGGGCCGGATTTCGATAAGTTAAAAAGGGGCGCCGCAATGCAAAATTATTCGGTTCTGATGGTCTGCACCGGCAACATCTGCAGAAGCCCGACCGCGGATGGCGTACTGCGCAAGCTGGTTGCCGATGCGGGGCTGGATGGACGGGTGCTCGTCGATTCGGCGGGAACGCAGGACTATCACGTTGGTGAGGCGCCGGATCGCCGGGCGCAGGCGCACGCAAAGAAGCGCGGCTACGACCTGTCACCGCTGCGTGCGCGGCAGGTGTCGCCGCAGGATTATTCGCGTTTCGATCTGATTCTGGCGATGGATGCCGGTCATCTGCGTCAGCTCGAGCGTCAGGCGCCGCCGCAGTACCAAGCCAAAATCAAGCTCTTCCTCGAATTTGCAACGGCGGCGCGCGAGCGCGAGGTGCCCGATCCGTACTACGGCGGTGCGGGCGGTTTCGAGCACGTGCTTGATCTGGTCGAGGACGGTTGTGCTGGCCTGATGGATCACGTGCGCAGCGAACTGGCCCGCCGAGGCGCGCAGCCGGCTGTTTGACCTGGCGCAGAAACGGCAAAATTCGGGTTCGCCACGCGTTGCCGGTCTTCGCGCGAATCGGTAAGATCGCGCTCTTTGGTCTTCAGGGGAGTAGTCGCCTGCGTACGCGCAGGGGGTACGTCAACATACTTGAGTCCTTGACTCATGGCGTATCCGGCCCGTTGCTGCTTGCGGCGCGTGCTTGACAAGACCTGAGGTCTGTAAACCGTACACCCGGGTGGGCAACGGTCTGCAGTCCTCACGTCTGCCCACCCTGGAGTACATATCTGAATGGACGCTTTCTTCGTCTCGACCGGTGTTGTTGCCCTCGCTGAGATCGGCGACAAAACGCAATTGCTGGCGCTGCTGCTTGCTGCGCGGTTTCGCCGTCCCGTGCCGATCGTGCTCGGCATATTCGCTGCCACCATCCTGAACCACTTTGCCGCCGGCTGGCTCGGCCAATGGCTGGCCAGCCTGATGGCGCCGTCTACCCTGCGCTGGGTGATCGGCTTCGGCTTCCTGGCGATTGCCGTCTGGACGCTGTTTCCGGACAAAATGGACGATGACGAGGCGCCGGTCAAAGCGTATGGCGCTTTCCTCGCGACTGCGCTGACCTTTTTCCTTGCCGAAATGGGCGACAAAACGCAAATTGCCACCGTGGCGCTGGCGGTGCATTACCAGCCGCTGTGGATGGTGATCGCCGGAACGACCGTCGGCATGATGATCGCCGACGTGCCCGCCGTATTTGTAGGCAACTGGATTTCGCAGCGGATGCACTTGCTGCGCTACGTGCGTTTTGTTGCCGCTGCCGTGTTCGCGCTGATGGGTGTGCTTGCACTTGCCGGCGTGGGCAGCTGACGGCCATAACTAGATTCAATCAAACAGACTTAAAACGGGGAAATGATGCTCGACGCATTTTTCAAGCTGAAGGAGCACGGGACCGACGTCCGGACCGAGGTGATCGCCGGCTTCACCACCTTCCTGACGATGGCCTACATCATCTTCGTCAACCCGGCCATCCTGCATCTGACGGGCATGGACTTCAACGCGGTGTTCGTGGCGACCTGCCTCGCCGCCGCGTTCGGGACGGCGGTGATGGCGCTGTTTGCCAACTACCCGATCGCCTTGGCGCCGGGTATGGGTCTCAATGCCTACTTCACCTTTGCCGTGGTCCAGGGCATGGGTGTGCCTTGGCAGACCGCGTTGGGCGCCGTGTTCATTTCGGGCATCATTTTCGTGCTGGTGTCGTCGTTCAAGATCCGCGAGATTCTGGTCAACGCGATCCCGCGTTCGCTCAAGCTGGCCATTTCGGCCGGTGTCGGCCTGTTCCTCGCCATCATCGGCCTCAAGAGCGCCGGCATCATCACCGGCAGCGAAGCAACGCTGGTCAAGCTCGGCGACATCCATGCGCCGTCGGCCCTGCTGGCCGCGCTGGGCTTCGTGCTGATCGTGGCGCTTGAGTATCGCAAGGTCAAGGGCTCTATCATCATCGGCGTGCTTGCGGTGACCGTGCTGTCGGTGCTGCTGGAAGTGACGCCGTTCAAGGGCGTGTTTGCAATGCCGCCGTCGATCGAACCGACCTTCATGCAGCTCGACATCCACGGGGCGCTGAATGCAGGCCTGATCGGCGTCGTGTTCATCTTCTTCTTCGTCGATCTGTTCGACACCACCGGCACGCTGATCGGCGTCTCGCACCGCTCGGGCCTGCTCGACAAGGACGGCAAGCTGCCGCGTATCAAGAAGGCATTGCTGGCCGACTCGACCGCGATCATCGCCGGCGCGGCACTCGGTACATCGAGCGTCACCGCATATGTCGAATCGGCAGCCGGCGTCGCCGAAGGTGGCCGTACCGGTCTGACGACGCTGGTCGTCTCGCTGCTGTTCCTGGTGGCGCTGTTCTTTGCGCCGCTGGCCGGCACCGTGCCTGCCTTCGCAACCGCACCGGCGTTGTGCTACGTCGCGGTGCTGATGGCCCGCGGTCTGGCCGAGATCGACTGGGACGACATCACCGAAGCCGCGCCGGCAGTGATCACCGCGGTCGGCATGCCTTTCACCTATTCGATCGCCGACGGCATCGCGTTCGGCTTCATCAGCTATGCTGCGATCAAACTGCTGGCCGGTCGCTTCAAGGATCTGAGCCCGGCGGTGCTGATCATCACCGCGCTGTGGATCGTCAAATTCGCCCTGTTCGGCTGAGGAAGAGGTAGATGGAACCGCGCAACGAGGATTACATCAAGGCCCGCATCCGTACGGTGCCGGACTGGCCGCAGCCCGGTGTGCAGTTCCGCGACATCACGCCGCTGCTGCAGGACCCGAAGACCTTCCGCGTTCTCGTCGATACCTTTGTCCATCGCTACATGGACCAGAAGCTCGACGTCGTTGCTGGCGTCGATGCGCGCGGTTTCATCCTTGGCGCGGTCGTGGCGTATGAGCTCAACCTCGGCTTCGTGCCTATCCGCAAGAAGGGCAAATTGCCGTTTGCGACGGTGGCCGAGGAATACGAGCTGGAGTACGGTTCGGCAACGGTGGAAATCCACTGCGATGCCTGCCATGCCGGCGACCGCGTGCTGCTGATCGATGATCTCGTCGCGACCGGTGGCACCATGATCGCTGCGGCCAAGCTGCTGACGCGCATTGGCGCGACCGTGGTCGAGGCGGCGGCGATTGTCGATCTGCCCGAACTGGGGGGCTCGAAACTCGTCATCGAGCAGGGCATCCCGCTGTACACGATTTGTGATTTTGCCGGCCATTGAGGCCGCACCCGTAGATTCAGGAGTTTTACCGTGACCATGGAATTGCCCGAAGCGCTGACGATCATCGATAACGCCGACCTGCTGCACTCGGAAGCCGAAGTGCTGGCCGCGATCGACCGGATGGCCAGCCAGATGACCGTCGCGCTCAAGGATGCCAATCCGATCGTTTACACCGTGCTGAACGGCGGTTTGATCGTTGCCGGCAACCTGCTGCCGCGGCTGAAGTTCCCGCTCGAGATGTCCTACCTGCACGCGACGCGCTACCGCAACGAAACCAGCGGCGGCGTATTGGACTGGAAGGTCAAGCCGCACGACGACCTCAAGGGGCGGACCGTGGTGATCGTCGACGACATTCTCGACGAAGGCCACACACTGGCCGCCATCGTCGAATACATCAAGGCGCAGGGCGTGAAGGACATCCACGTTGCGGTGCTGGTCGACAAGCTGCACAACCGCAAGGCCGAAGGCATCAAGGCCGATTTTGTCGGCCTCAAGGTCGACGATCGTTTCCTGTTCGGTTGCGGCATGGATTATCAGGGCTACTGGCGCAACACCCTGGCCATCTACGCGGTCAAGGGTCTGTAGCACGCACAGGGCGGAGGGCGAATGACTGACAATCAGCAAGTTCGTCACTTCCGCCAAATCCTGATCTGGCCCTTGCAGCTGATGCCGCTCGACGAGAGTGGCGTGCTGGGCCAGCAGTGGCGGCTGATGCTGTCGGCTGTGGAGCAAGGCTCGCCGTGGCGGCTGCGGCCCAGCGAGTTCGAGCCCGGGGCGTTCCAGGAACGCCATTACCGCGAGTTCATCACCTTTTTGCCCTATGTGCAGCGCTTCCTCTACGGCGAAGGCCAGACCGAGGCGAGCGATGTGGCCAGTTACGGCAAGTCGCCGTTGCACGTGTTCCGCCGTGACGATGTCAAATCGGTGCGGCTGACGTTCCGCGACGGGGCCGAGGTCGACCTCGCCATCGCGCACATCGACCTGTATTTCTTTTTCGATATCGACGTCGTCATCCTCGCGCTTGAGGTCATGGGCGACAACCTGCCGTTGCCGCGCGTGCAGGACATCCTGTTCCGTTTCGGCCGCTCGTTTCCGGCCCAGTGGGACGAGGAGGGCGGTCCGGCCAGTTGCCTGGCCGGTGTGGCCTGGTGCGACGCACAGGGGCGGGTGCTGGCGGTGTCCGATTACGGCGATCGCGGTGCCTATCTGGGTCATCTGGCCGAGTACCGCTCCCCCCGGCTTGCCAGTCACTGGGCCTGGCTGCTCGAGCCGATGGTGCCGCACCATTCGAGCGCCAGCGGCGGCGTTCGCTACCGTCAGGTCGAGTATCACCGCATGCCGTTGCTGGCCTATCTGGCGCTCGATGATCCGCTGTCGCTGTCCGAGGCCGATTTCTACCGTCTCGGCATGGTGACGCGACCGGATGATGGCGAGGCCTTGCCGGGGCGGCTGGTCAGGGATTTCATCGCGCAAAGCTGTTACGACCGCTACTGGTCGCCGGAGCAGGGCGTGCCCAGTGCCTCGACCCGGATCATGTGCAACGGTCAGGCACTGGTCGTCGTCGGCGATCGCCGCCATCCCTTCTTCTGTGATGCGCAAACCGGTGTGCTCGGGCAGTTTCGTCATCAGCAGTTCCTGCTGGCGCTGATTGCCCACTTCCACAAGGCGGCATTGCTGACGTTCTCGGACCGGATGGCGGTGGCGCTTGCGCGGCTGAACATCGCGGACGTGCACTCGGTGCGGACGTTCAAGCGCGATATCCGGATCCAGCTGGAGGTCTTCCTGCGCTTTACCCAGCGCTACTGGTTCCGGGAGGTCTCCAACCAGGCGGTCGCCGCACAGTTGTTCGACATGCTGCGGCGGCACCTCGGAACCGCCGAGCTGTATCAGGAAGTGCAGGATTCGGTGAAGAGCATGAGCCAGTATCTCGAGAACGATGATCTGCGCCGGCAGGCGGACACCGTGGTCAAGCTGACGGTGGTGACCATCCTCAGTCTGGTGGGCTCCACGGTAACCGGCTTTCTCGGCATGAACCTTTTCGATCTCACGCACGAGAGCACGGCGGCCAAGGTGGGTTACTTCCTGCTGGTTCTGCTGCCGGCGCTGGGCCTGACGCTGTACACGCTGATGAAGGCGAGGCCGTTGTCCGAGTTCATCGAGCGCATGGCCGATCAGCGGACCGACTGGCGGGGGCGGCTGGCCGCGTTCATCCACATCTGGCGACGCAGGCGGAGCTGAGCGGGGCATGAATTTCGCTCATCCTGCTGCGCATCAGGATTGCCGGAAAGACCGGCGCCGCTCGTGGTAGAATCCGGGCCATTCCCATCTCAATCGACAATGGAAAGCGAACTCATGTTCTCCAAGTCTGTCACCCTCGCACAATACGATCCCGACCTCGCCGCCGCCCTGCAGGGCGAAGTGGTGCGCCAGCACGAGCACATCGAGCTGATCGCGTCGGAAAACTACACCAGCCCGGCCGTCATGGAAGCGCAGGGTTCACAACTGACCAACAAGTACGCCGAAGGTTATCCGGGCAAGCGTTTCTACGGTGGCTGTGAACACGTCGACGTGATCGAGCAGCTTGCGATCGATCGCGTCAAGGCACTGTTCGGCGCCGAGTACGCCAACGTGCAGCCGCATTCGGGCTCGCAAGCCAACCAGGCCGTGTACTTCTCGATCCTGAAGCCGGGTGACACGGTGATGGGCATGAACCTCGGTCACGGTGGTCACCTGACGCACGGTTCGCCGGCCAACCTGTCGGGCAAGCTGTTCAACATCGTTGCCTACGGCCTGAACGAAAACGAAGAAATCGACTACGACGACATGGAGCGTGTCGCGCTTGAAACCAAGCCGAAGCTGCTGATCGGCGGTGCCTCGGCCTACGCACTGCGCTTCGACTGGGCACGGATGCGCGAAATCGCCGACAAGGTCGGTGCCTACTTCATGGTCGACATGGCGCACTACGCCGGTCTGATCGCTGCGGGCGTCTACCCGAACCCGGTGCCGCACGCCCACTTCGTGACCTCGACCACGCACAAGACGCTGCGCGGTCCGCGCGGCGGCATCATCCTTGCCAAGGCCGAGTTCGAGAAGTCGATCAACTCCAACGTGTTCCCGACGCTGCAGGGCGGCCCGCTGATGCACGTGATCGCCGGCAAGGCCGTCGCGTTCAAGGAAGCCGCAACGCCGGAATTCAAGGCGTATCAGGAACAAGTGATCAAGAACGCGCAAACGATGGCGGCGACGCTGGCCGAGCGCGGTCTGCGCATCATCTCGGGCCGTACCGAATCGCACGTGTTCCTCGTCGACCTGCGTCCGAAGAACCTGACCGGCAAGGCTGCCGATGCGGCGCTGGGCAAGGCACACATCACCGTCAACAAGAACGCGATCCCGAACGATCCGGAAAGCCCGTTCGTGACCTCGGGTATCCGTATCGGCGCCCCGGCCATCACGACGCGCGGTTTCAAGGAAGCCGAAGCGGTGCAGGTTGCTCACCTGATTGCCGACGTGCTCGACAATCCGGCCGACGAAGCCAACCTCGCAACCGTCGCCGAGAAGGTGAAGGCGCTGACCGCGAAGTTCCCGGTTTACGTCGCTTAAGCGTTCCGAGTGCATGAAAAGGGTGGTGCCGAGAGGCGCCACCCTTTGCCATTTTCGCGCGCCCGTTCTTTATTGATCTTTATTCCTATCTGGCCACGAGGGCCTGTCGATGAAATGTCCGTTCTGCGGTTCCCCCGATACTCAGGTGGTCGACTCGCGCGTGTCCGACGAAGGCGATGCTGTCCGTCGCCGTCGCCGTTGCAACGTGTGCGACAAGCGCTTTACCACCTACGAGACCGCCGACGTACGCATGCCGCAGGTCGTCAAGCAGAATGGTCAGCGTACCGAGTTCGACCGCGACAAGATCCGCATCAGCTTCCAGCGCGCGCTGCACAAGCGCCCGGTGTCGACGCAACTGATGGACGAAGCCATTGCGCGCATCATCCAGAAAGTGCTCAGCATCGGTGATCGCGAAATCCTGTCGCGCCAGATCGGCGAGATGGTGATGACCGAACTCGCCAAGCTCGACAAGGTGGCCTACATCCGCTTCGCCTCGGTCTACCGTTCGTTCTCGGACGTCGACGATTTCCGCGACGCCATCCGCGAAGTCACCCGGAAGGAATAGCCATGTCGCGTACTGCCTGGATCATCCGTCACCTGGCGTTCGAAGACCTTGGCACGCTGGGCGAGTCCGTTTCGGCGCGTGGTTACACGCTGCGTTACCTCGAGGCGGGTGTCGACGCGTTCGACGTGCTGGCCGATGCCGGTGTCGACGACCTGCTTGTCGTGCTGGGCGGGCCGATCGGCGTCTACCAGACCGACCGCTATCCGTGGCTGCTGACCGAAACGGTTGCGATTGCCGGCTGGCTCGACAGCGGCCGCGCTGCGCTCGGCATTTGTCTTGGCGCCCAGCTGATTGCTGCTGCGCTGGGTGCGCGTGTCTATCCCGGGCACGGCAAGGAAATCGGCTGGTCGCCGCTGACATTGAACGATGCCGGCAAGGCTTCGCCGCTACGGCATCTGGACGGTGCGCTGACGTCGATGCTGCACTGGCATGGCGACACCTTCGATCTGCCAGCGAACGCCGAGCTGCTGGCGTCCACCGGCATGTATCCGCATCAGGCCTATCGGGTTGGCGCACGCGTACTGGCGTTCCAGTGCCATCCGGAGATCGACGCGGGACGCTTCGAGCAGTGGCTGATCGGTCATTGCGACGAGCTTGATGCCGCCGGCATCGGTTTCGGCGTGCTGCGTGCGCAAACGGCCGCAGAGGGCACGCGTCTGCGTGCGCAGGCGGCGCTGTGCGTCGGCGAGTGGCTGGATTCACTGTGAGCACGTTTACCAGCCCGGACTACGTTTTCATGCAGCAGGCCTTGCGGCTTGCAGCCAAAGGCCTTTACACGACCACACCGAATCCGCGGGTCGGCTGCGTCATCGTCAAGGACGGTGCAGTTATCGGCGAGGGTTGGCATGTGCGTGCGGGCGAACCGCATGCCGAAGTGCATGCCTTGCGCATGGCCGGCGACGCGGCACACGGCGCAACTGCGTATGTGACACTCGAACCGTGCAGCCATCATGGCCGTACGCCACCGTGTGCCGATGCACTTGTGCAGGCGGGCGTCGCCCGCGTGGTCGCGGCGATGACCGACCCGAACCCGCAGGTCGCCGGTCGCGGTCTGGCCAGACTTGCCGCTGCAGGTATCGAGACAGCCTCCGGCATCCTCGAGGCCGAGGCGCGCGAGCTGAACGTCGGCTTCATCAGCCGGATGCTGCGAGGTCGGCCTTGGACGCGGATCAAACTTGCCGCAAGTCTGGATGGCCGGATTGCGCTGAACGACGGACAATCGAAGTGGATTACCGGCAGCGCTGCGCGTGCCGATGTCCAGCGCTGGCGTGCGCGTTCCTGCGCGATGCTGACGAGTGCGGAGACCGTGCTGGCAGATGATGCGCGGCTGACGGTGCGCGATTTTGCGGTCGAACGCCAACCGCTGCGGGTGGTGGTCGATAGCCGGCTGCGTACGCCGGCCGATGCCGCGCTGTTGCAGACCAAGGGTGTGCTGATCGCGGCCGCAGTCGACGGGCCGCAGCGGGCTGCGCTCGAGGCTACAGGTGCCGAGGTCGTGCTGTTGCCGGGCGCCGACGCTCGGGTCGATCTGATGGCCCTGCTTGACCTGCTTGGTAGCAGGGGCATCAACGAGCTGACTGTCGAAGCCGGTGGCGTGCTGGCCGGGGGCCTGTTGCAGGCGGGACTGGCCGACGAGCTGTTGCTGTATCAGGCGCCGGTGCTGATCGGACAGGGGCGGGCGATGGCGGACTTTGCGCTGACGGACCTGGTCCAGCGTTATGCGCCGCGGGTGATCGAGCGCCGCAGTGTTGGCGACGACCTGCGCTGGACCTTGCGTTTTACCGATCCGGCCCAAGCTTTCAGGGCCTGAACCATGAGGGATGTGTGATGAGCGAACAAGCAACGGCGCTGGTCTGCCCGGACTGCGGCAAGCCGATCGAAATCCTCAAAGCCTGTGGTGCGACCAGTTATTTCTGCAATCACTGCAATGAACTCAAGTCGTCGCAGCGGGTGCTTGAAGCGAATGCCAGCCGCAAAGCGGTGGCCGACAAGGAGCAAGACTGAATGTTTACCGGAATTGTCCAGGCGATCGGCACGATCGAACGCGTCGAACCGTTCGCCGGTGGGGTCAAACTGACCGTTCATGCGCCCGAGCTGGAAATGGGTGATGTGTCGCTGGGCGACAGCATCTCGCACAACGGTGCATGCATGACCGTGATCGAACAGCTTGATCCGCACCGTTACCTGATCGACGTGTCGGACGAATCGCTGCGCTGTACCGTCGGCCTTGTTGCCGAGGGTGGCCGCGTCAACCTGGAAAAAGCGATGCGCCTGGGCGACATGCTCGGTGGTCATCTGGTCTCCGGCCATGTCGACGGGGTCGGTGACGTGCTGTCGTTCGACCCGGTCGGCGAAAACCGCGAGCTGGTGGTTCTCGCGCCGAAAGCGATGGCCAAGTATCTGGCGGCCAAGGGCTCGGTGGTCGTCAATGGCGTGTCGCTGACGACCAATTCGGTCCGCGACGCCGAGGACGGCTGCGTGTTTTCGATCAACCTGATTCCGCACACATTGGCGGTCACGACACTCGGCCAGTTGGCCGCGGGTTCGCAGGTCAATCTCGAGATCGACCTGATCGCCCGTTACGTCGAACGCATGCTGAGTACGGAGCACCGATGATGAGCGCGATTTCTGCCGTGCAGGACATCATTGCCGACATTCGTGCCGGCAAGATGGTCATCCTCGTTGACGAGGAAGACCGCGAAAACGAAGGCGATCTGGTGATGGCGGCCGAGTTCGTCACGCCGGAAGCGATCAACTTCATGGCCAAGTTCGGTCGTGGCCTGATCTGTCTGACCTTGTCGGCAGAGCGTGGCAAGCAGCTGAATCTGCCCCTGATGGTCAGCCAGAACGGTTCGGGCCACGGCACCAACTTCACCGTGTCGATCGAAGCGGCTGAAGGGGTGACCACGGGCATTTCGGCCTACGACCGGGCACTGACGATCAAGAAGGCGGTGGCTTTCGACGCCAAGCCGAGCGATCTGGTGTCGCCGGGGCATGTGTTTCCACTGCTGGCACAGCCGGGCGGCGTGCTGGTGCGCGCAGGCCATACCGAGGCCGGCTGTGATCTTTCGCAACTGGCCGGGCTGCAGCCGGCGTCGGTGATCTGCGAGATCATGAACGACGACGGCACGATGGCGCGCCTGCCGCAGCTGCTCGAGTTCGCGGCCGAGCATGGCCTCAAGGTCGGCACGATCACCGACCTGATCCACTACCGCAGTCAGACAGAGTCGCTGATCGAAATCGCCGGTCGGCGCAATATCGAAACCGCAGCCGGGCCGTTCGAGTTGGTGGTGTTCCGTGACAAGTTGTCGACGGCGACGCACCTGGCGCTGGTGAAAGGCCAGCCCAAGCCGGGTACCGAAGCCCTGGTGCGGGTGCACGAGCCGTTGTCGGTGGTCGACTGGATCGACTTTGGCGCCGGCAACCACTCGTGGGACGTCCGCGCTTCGCTCGAAGCGATCAACCGTGCCGGTTGTGGCGTGATGGTGCTGCTGCACCGGACCGAGTCGGGCGAAGACCTGCTGGCCCGGGCGCTGCCCGAGCTGGGTCTGAACAAGGTCAGACGCTGGGATTTGCGTACCTACGGCATCGGCGCACAGATGCTGCGTGCGCTCGGCGTCGGCAAGATGCGTCTGCTGAGCCCGGAACGCAAGATGCCGAGCATGGCCGGCTTCGGACTCGAAGTCACCGGTTTTGAAACCCCCTGAATCTGCAGCCCATTTCCCAGGAATACACCATGAGCTTTGTCCCGAATCGTGACCAGACCCTGCCGCCGCTCGATGGCCGTGGCCTGCGTGTCGGCATCGTGACCTGCCGCTTCAACGAAAACATCACCACTGCGCTGCGCAATGCCTGCGTCGGCGAGCTGGTCCGCCTCGGTGTCGCCGAAAACGCCATCGACGAATTTGCCGTGCCCGGCGCGCTCGAAGCGCCGCTGGCATTGCAACTGCTGGCGAAAACCGGTCGCTACGACGCGCTGGTGACACTCGGCTGCATCATTCGCGGCGAAACCTATCACTTCGAGCTCGTCGCCAACGAGTCCGGCGCCGGGGTGACCCGGGTCGGCCTCGATGCCGCGATCCCGATTGCCAACGCCATTCTCACCGTCGAAAACGATGAGCAGGCCGAGGTGCGCAAGACCGACAAGGGCATCGATGCCGCCCGCGTCGCCGTAGAAATGGCCCAACTTCAGAAAGCGTTAACAGCATGAGCGAACACGAACAGCAAGCAAACACCCCGCCGGCCAAGCCGAAATCGGCCCGTCGCCGCGCCCGCGAATTCGCGGTTCAGGGGTTGTACCAGTGGAATCTGACCGGGGACACGGTCAACAACATCGAGAAATTCCTGCGCGAAAGCAGTCCGCAATTCTCGCGTGCCGATGAGGCCTTGTTCCGTGCGGTGATGTATGGCGCAATCAAGGAGTCGAGCGACCTGATCAAGCTGATCACGCCGCACGTCGATCGGCCGCTCGAAGAGGTGAGCCCGGTCGAGGCCGCAGTGATTCTCGCAGGCGCATTCGAAATCGTCCACATGCCGGAAACGCCGTATCCGGTCATCATCAACGAAGCGATCGAGCTGGCGAAGACGTTTGGCGGTACCGACGGTCACCGTTTCGTCAACGGCGTACTCGACAAGCTCGCGGCTGCGGTGCGTGCCGACGAAGTCGAAGCCATCCGCGCAAAGCGTCGCGGCTGAACGGGCGGGCATGACCGGGTGAACGAGTTTGGACTGATCGGTGCGTACTTCGCTCGCCCGGCACGCAAGGCGCTGCTGGGAGTGGGCGACGATTGCGCCTTGCTGGCGCCGCCGACAGACGAAGTTCTGGCGATTTCAGTCGACATGCTGGTCGAGGGGCGGCATTTCTTCTCCGGCACCGACCCGCGCTCGCTCGGTCACAAGGCTCTGGCGGTCAATCTGTCGGATCTGGCCGCGATGGGCGCAAAGCCGGCCTGGTTCACGCTGGCCTTGGCATTGCCGCGGGTTGACGAAGCGTGGCTGGCCGAGTTTTCGTCTGGTCTGTTCGCGCTGGCGGATGCGGCCGACATCGAGCTGGTTGGCGGCGATACCACGCGCGGCCCGCTTACGCTTTCGATCCAGGTGGCCGGGCATGTGCCGGCCGAGGGCGCGTTGCGGCGTTCCGGTGCCAAGGCCGGTGACGACGTCTGGGTATCCGGTAGTCTTGGTGCAGCGGCCATGGCCGTGCGTCATCGCAGTGGTGACGTCGTATTGCCCGACGAGGTGCTGGCGCATTGTGCCGGCCGCCTTGACTGGCCGATGCCAAGATTGGCGCTCGGGGCGCATCTTAGGCGGCATGCGAGTGCAGCGCTGGATGTCTCCGACGGGCTCGTCGGTGACTTGGTGCATATCTGCGAGCAGTCCGGGCTTGGCGCCGATCTGGACTGGGAGTGCATCCCGGTCGACCCTGCGTTACAGGGGATTCCCGAGGCTCAGCGCCGGCTGGCCGCGCTGTCGGGGGGCGACGACTATGAACTGTGCTTTACCGCCAACCCCAAGGAGCGGCAGGCGATCGAGGTACTGTCCTTGTCTCTGGGCCTGCCGCTGACCCGGATCGGCGTCATGCGCCCCGGAGCCGGGGTTACCCTCCGCGACATCAATGGCTGTCCGGTGGAAACCGGCCGCAGCTTTGATCACTTTTCATCTCCATGACTTCGTCCCACTCTTCAGCTCCATCGATCCTGCATCCTGACTGGCGTTTTCTGTTGCGCCATCCTGCCCATTTCATCGCGCTCGGCTTCGGCAGCGGTCTGGCCCGTCAGGCCCCGGGTACGTGGGGGACGCTGGCCGGGTTGCCCTGTTATGCGCTGCTGCTGTTCTGGCTGACACCGGTCCAGATTGCCTGGTTTTGCCTGCCGGTGTTCGCGCTGGGGGTGTGGGCGGCCGACGTCACGGGCAAGGCGCTCGGGGTGCACGACCACGGCGGTATCGTGATCGATGAAATCGTCGCAATCTGGCTGGTACTGACGATTGTTCCGCATTCCGGCAGCGGCTGGCTGGCTGCGTTTGCCGTGTTCCGGTTTTTCGACATTCTCAAGCCCTGGCCGATCCGGGCGCTCGATGCCCATGTCCCCGGTGGCTTCGGCGTGATGTTCGATGATCTGGTTGCCGCTTTGTACGCCATCGCCGTCTTGCTGGGCCTCATGCACTTCTGGCCGAGCCTGCTGCGGTACTGAATCGTTTGGCCCCATGCATGCAGCGAAAAAAAAAGCGCCCTCGAAAGGGCGCATTTTTTTGGGGCTGAGCCGGTTTAACGCAGCTGGCCGAGCAGGGCAGACAGCAGCTTGTTGCGCGTGTCGGCATCGACGGCTGCACCGTCCTTGCCGGTCACGGTCAGCGTCGTCTGGTTGACGCCTTCCTGCAGCCGGACTTCGTAGTCCTTCGGTACCGGCGTCTTGTTGCCCTTGTCGTCCTTCTGCCAGAAGGCCAGCGACGAGAAGAAGCTGTTGCTCTCTTCCTTGCCGATGTCCTCGGCTGCACGGTGGACGTAGTACACGCCCTTGCTGCGGTCGCGGTCGGCAACGACGAAGCCGATGCGGTCCAGCGCCAGACCGACGCGGCGCCATGCGCGATCAAAGTTGTCGTTGATCTTCAGCGAGGTGGCGTCGTCGCTCAGCGATGCAAAGACCGGGGTGTTGACCGGTTTCTTCACGACGGTCACTGCCTGCTCTTCGGTCATGCCGAAGCGTTGCAGCATCAGTGCCAGCATTTCGGCTTCGAGTTCCGGGTCGGCCTTGCGCGGCACCCAGATCGTCTTGTTGTCCGAGGTGTTGCTGCCAAGGCGGCTGGTGTCGGTGTCGCCGGTGTCCTTGTAGACCTCCTGCATGCCGCGATGCGAGAGGTAAATCTCGGTCGTGCCCGGCTGGGCGCCTGCTTCGACACGGGTACGGAATTTGTCGAGCTCACCGGTCGAGATGAAGCTGTCCGCAACCTTGCGCAGCAGCTTGGTGACCCAGTCTGCCGGCAGGTTGGCGCGGTTTTCCAGCCAGTCGGTTTCCATGATGCCCAGTTGCGGATTGTCGATCTTCAGCAGGAAGCCGTTGTCGAGCCAGAACTGGTGGATCTCGGGCCAGAGTTTCTTCGGGTCACCCTTGACCACCAGCCAGCGCTGTCCGCCGGCTTCGACCATCTTGGCCTTGCTGCTGTCGTTCAGGATGACTTCGCCGCCGACGGCCTTGACGCCGACCGCAGGCGCCGAGGCGTTGGTGGCGGCCGGCTGGCCGCTCAGTGCCGAGGCGCTGTTGCCACGTTCCGGAATGGTGTAGCCGGTACCGGCGCTCGGTGCGGTCAGGTCCGGCGGGACTTCCAGCGTATTGTTCGACATGTTGTCGCTACCCGAACGGTAGTCGACCTTGCGTTGCAGCATCAGCTGATCGCTCGAGCAGCCGGCGAGGCTGATGGCGATGGCGATCGGGATCAGGCGGAAAAGCGGTTTCATCAGGTTCTTCGCTAAGGTTGGACGCGGCTCAGAGCGCGCCGGCAGCTTGCATGGCTTGACGGACCGTGGCATGAGCGCCCTCGGACAGTCGGGTCAGCGGAAGGCGGATGCCGGTCGGGATCAGCCCCATCTGTTCGAGTGCCCATTTCACCGGAATCGGGTTGGCTTCGACGAACAGTTGCTTGTGTAGACCCTGCAGTTGGTTGTTGAGTTCGCGCGCACCGGCAATGTCGCCTGCACGTGCGGCTTTGCACATTTGCGCCATGATGCGGGGGGCGACATTGGCCGTGACCGAGATCACGCCATGGCCACCTTGCAGGATGAAGGCGAGGGTCGAGCCGTCATCACCGCTGAGAATGGCGAAGCCTTTCGGCGCACGCCGGATCAGGTCGGCAGCGCGCTCCTGATCGGCAGTCGCATCCTTGACGCCAACGATGCCGGGAATTTCGGCGAGCCGCAGCACGGTGTCGTTGGACATGTCGGTGATGGTCCGGCCCGGCACGTTGTACAGCAGGGTCGGCAAGCCGCTTTCCTCGGCGATGGCGCGGAAATGCAGGTACAGGCCTTCCTGGGTCGGCTTGTTGTAGTAAGGAACAACCGACAGGCCAAAGTCGGCGCCGACTTCCTTGGCGCGTTTGGACAGGTGGATGGCTTCGCGGGTCGAGTTGGCGCCGGTGCCGGCAATCACCGGGACGCGGCCTGCGGCTTGCTCGACGACAACGCGGATGATTTCGATATGTTCTTCGACACTGACGGTCGGCGATTCGCCGGTCGTGCCGACGGCGACGAGGCCGTTGGTGCCTTCGGCGATATGCCAGTCGACGAGCTTGCGCAAGCTCGCAAAATCGAGGCTGCCGTCTTCAAACATCGGGGTGGCCAGTGCCACCAAACTACCTGTCAACATGCCCGTTTACCCGTTCTGGTCATTAAACGATCAGCCGGCATTCTAACCGGTGCTGGCGCGGGCGGGAACCCGCAAATGGGTCATTTACGCCGCCCGCCAAGCCGCCTGATCAGCCACGCGCCGAGGTCGTCGAGCCAGGTGAACACGACCGGGACGACGATCAGCGTCAGCAGCGTCGACGTGATGACGCCGCCGATGATCGCATGCGCCATCGGTGCACGCTGTTCCGAGCCTTCACCCAAGGCAAATGCCAGCGGCAACATGCCGACGATCATCGCCGCCGTTGTCATCAGGATCGGCCGCAGCCGCACGCGTCCCGCTTCGGCAATGGCGTCAACGCGGGCCATGCCTTCGCGGCGAAGATGGTTGACGAAATCGACGAGAAGAATGGCGTTCTTCGTTACCAGACCCATCAGCATGATCACGCCGATGATCGAGAAAATGTTCAGCGTGCTTCGCCACATAAGCAGCGCCAGCAGCACGCCGACGAGCGACAGCGGCAGCGAGGTCATGATCGCGAAGGGCTGCAGGAAGTGGCCGAACTGCGAGGCAAGGATCATGTAGATGAAAATGATGCCGAGCAGCAGTGCCGCCACCGCGTAGCCGGCCGACTCCTGCATGCTCTTGGTGTCGCCGCCGGCGACGAAGCGGTAGCCGGGCGGCAGCTTGAATTCGGCTTGCAGCTTGTCGATGTCACGCTGGACTTCGCCAGTGGTGCGGCCGGCGACGTTGGCGGTGATGTTGGCCTCGCGGAACAGGTTGCGCCGGTTGATCTGTACCGGGCTTTCGGCGGATTTGACCGTGGCGATTTCAGTCAGAGGCACGAGAATCGGCAGTCCGTTGCCATCGCGCAGCGTGCTGGTGAAATAGATGCTTTCGAGGCTGGCGCGGTTGGCGCGCTCGGCGGCGGCGAGGCGGACATTGACGTCGTAGCTCTCGCCATCGGGCGCCAGCCAGGTGCCGCTTTCCTCGCCGGCGATCAGCGGACGCAATGCATTGCCGACCTGGGTCAGATCGAGGCCAAGGCTGGCGGCGCGATCGCGGTTGATGTCGATATCGAGCGCCGGGCGTGCGGCCTTCATGCTCGATTCGACGTCGACGAGACCCGGAATGGCGTTCAATCGTTGCGTGAACTCGCGGCTGAGCGTACCAAGCCGAACCAGATCGGTGCCCTGAAGCGAAATCTGGATGGCCTTGCCTTCGGGGCCACCACCACCCAGCGGCATCAGCGAGCGGATCGACACGCCGGCAATCGTGGTGATCCGGGCGCGGAACGCCGTGATCAGCTCGTTCTGGCTGCGGTGGCGGGTTTTCTTCGGCGTCAGCATGATCACCATGCGCGCACTGTTTTTGCCCTGTGCGCCGCCGGTGTTGATCGCGGTATACGTCTCGCGGACTTCCGGGAAGGTTTTGAGGGCGGCTTCGATCTGCCGGGTTTTGGCGGTCGTGTAGTCGAGCGACGAGCCGACCGGTGTTTCGAACTGCAGCGACACCTTGGACAGATCGGGCTTGGGGACGAATTCCGCACCGATGAAGCGCGCCAGCATGAAGGCGGCGACGAGGCTGGCAACGGCAATGCCGATCACCGCAAGCCGGTGCGCCAGACTCCAGCGGATCAGCGCGCTGTAGCGCGTCGCCAGCCAGTCCATCCCGTTTTCGAAGGCGTCGAGCAGCTTGCCGAGCGGGCGTTTGCCGCCATGGACGTGCGGGTCGGCCCAGATCGACGACAGCATCGGGTCGAGCGTGAACGAGACGAACATCGAGATCAGCACCGCCGCGCAGACGGTCAGGCCGAACTGGTGGAAGAACTTGCCGATGATGCCGCCCATGAAGCCGACCGGCAGGAAGACCGCGACGATGGTCGATGTCGTTGCCAGTACGGCGAGCCCGATTTCGCGCGTGCCGTCGATGGCTGCGTTGTAATGGTCCTTGCCGAGTGCCGCATGGCGGACGATGTTCTCGCGCACGACGATGGCATCGTCGATCAGCAACCCGATGCACAGGGACAGCGCCATCATCGTCATCACGTTGATCGTGAAGCCGGCAATATAGAGCGCGAAAAAGGTGCCGATCAGCGCCACCGGCAGCGTCAGGCCGGTGATGACCGTGCTGCGCCATGAGCCGAGGAAGACGAAGACGATAGCGATCGTCAGCAGAGCGCCTTCGATCATCGTCGTCTTGACGTCGGCCAGCGAGGCGCGGATGCCTTCGGCGTTGTCGCTGAGGACGGACAGCTGAATGCCTTCGCCGGCGTATTCCTTGTTGAGCTTGTCCATCTCGGCGCGGATCCGGTCGCTGACTTCGACCGTATTGGCGCCGTTGACCTTCTTGATGTCGATCGAGATGGCGCGCTGGCCGTTGACCAGCGCCAGACTGTCCTCCTCGGCCTGGCCGTCACGGACGGTAGCAATGTCGCCGAGGTAAGCCGGTGCGCCGTTGCGCCAGGCAACGATGATCTTGGCGAATTCGGCCGGCGTTGTCAGTCGGCCCTTGATCTGTACGACTTCTTCGCGACCGCGCGACTGGATCGTGCCAACGGGGACTTCGGCGTTCTGCGCCCGCAGTGCGCTCATGACGTCGTTGACGCCGACTTTCAGCTCGGCCAGTTTTTCCGGCCGCAGCACGACTTCGATCTGTCGCGAGATCGCGCCGACCAGTTCGGCCTGGCCGACCCCCTGGATGGTCTCGAAACGCTTTTTGAAGACCTGCTGGGCCCGGCTGGTCAGTTCCCGCGGGCTGAGCCGGTCCGAGCGCAGGACCAGCGAGGCGATGGGCAGGTCGTCCGGACTGTAGCGGCTGATCGTCGGTGTCTTGACCTCGTCGCGGAAGCCGGGCGTGACGGCGGCGACTTTCTCGCGCACATCCTGAACGGCAGCCTCGGGGTCGACCGAGAGATCGAACTGGGCAACGACGACCGACAAGCCCTGGTACGAGAACGAAAACAGCTCGTCGAGGCCGTTGACGGTGTTGAGCGACTCCTCGATTTTCCTGGTGACGTCCGACTCGACGATTTCGGGCGATGCGCCGGGATACGAGGTGCTGACGACGACGACCGGAAACTTGACGTCCGGCAGCTCTTCAACCGGCAGGCGCTTGATCGAGAACAGCCCCAGTACCAGTAGCGACAACATCATCATTGTCGCGAATACGGGGTTCTGGATGCTGATACGGGTGAACCACATCGGCGGGCTCCTGGTCCTGCTCGAGTCGCTGCTTCGCGCTCGGAAAGACGTTTATCTGGATGGCTGCGCGGCGGGCAGCTTGACCTGGGTGCCCGCGCTGAGCGAGACGTTGCTTGCCAGTACGATGGCGCCGGGCTTGATGCCTCCGGTGATTTCGATCCGGGCGCGCGCTTCGTCCCTGGCTCCGGTTGTTACGACCTTGCGGACCAGTTTGCCGGACTCGATGGCAAGCACGTATTGCTCGCCGTTTTCGTCGCGTACTGCGGGTAGTGGGAGGTTCGCTACACGGGCATGCGTGGCAATCTCGATCAAACCTTGTGCGAAAAGCCCGCTGCGCAAGGCCTCGTGCTGCTGATCGATGCGGATGTAGACCGGCACTGCTTTGGAGGTTTCGCTGACGCTGGGGTTGATGCGCGCAATATGGCCGCTGAACCGGTCGGGGAAGCCGTCGATGGTGAAGCGGACCTGCTGGTCGGGTGCGATTTCGCCGATGCGGCGTGCCGGTACGTTGGCGACGAGCTCCAGACTGCCCAGATCGACCACGGTCAGCAGCTTGCCGTTGATGCCGACATGCTGGCCCGGATCGACAAAACGATCGGCCACCATGCCGTCGAATGGCGCGGCGATGACGGCCTTGGCCAGTGCCTGCTGTGCGAGGCCGAGCTGTGCCTCGGCGGCCCGGGTGTCGGCGATGGCCGATTGAAGCTGGTTCTGCGTGGTGTCGAACGCGTTCTTTGAAATGAAGTTCTGCTTCAGCAAGTCCTGATTGCGCTCGCTCAGTTTCCGGTTGTAAGCCAGCAAGTCTCGGCTTTTGGCGAGCTGGGCTTGCGCGACGGCGAACTGGCGCTGGAGGTCGTTGGCGTCGAGGCGGGCCAGAACCTGACCGCGACGGACGTGCTGGCCGGGGCGGACGTCGACCGAGGAGACCTGGCCTTCCACTTGCGCGGTGATCGTTGTTTGCTGCTCTGCCTGCAGGGTGCCGGTGATGGCCAGCGTATGCGTGACATCCCCCTGCGTGACACGGACGATGTCTTCGGGCGCCAGCTCGACGGCTGCGCTCTTGTTTGCCACAGTGGGCGTTGTGGCGGGGCGATGCGTGTTGGCCGCGATGAGTACACCTGCGCCGATGACGGCCAGTACGGCAATCAGGAGCGTGCGGGGGCGGAGTTTCATCGGCCTGAATCCTGGGTGAACGGGGCAGCGCCGCATTCTAATCGTTCTGCGGCCTGCTCAGCCAGACGGTTCACCGCTGCAGGCGTCAGCCGACGGTTTGATCGACCAGTTCGGAAACGGGGCTGGTGCTGTTGTTCGGGTCGAGTATCTGTTCGACCAGCGCCTGTTGCCTCGCAGCGCCGAGGTGCTGGGCGCTGTTGCGGACGAACTTGTCGATCAGGTGCGGACGGGCCTCGGCGCGACGCAGCCGGTGGCCGAGCGGGAATTCAACCGTGGCGGCAATATCGGGGCTGCCGTCGTTGAAGCGGATGCGGATGCCGTTGGCAATGCTGCGTCGCTGCGGGTCGAGATAGTCCCGGCTCCATTGCGGGTGTTCGGCTGTGGAGATCCTCGCGCGCAAGCGTTCGATGCGCGGATCGTTACCGACGTCGTCCTCGTAATCGGCCGCGGTCAGGTTCCCGCGCAGCAGGGCCACTGCGGTCATGTATTGCAGGCAGTGATCCCGTGCTGCCGGATTGGTCAGCGGCCCGTCACGGGCGATGATGCGCAGCGCTGCTTCGGTGGTGCTGATGTCGATGTGGTCGATGCAGTCGAACCGGCCGATCAATTGCGGGTGCAGCTCGATCGCGGCTTCGACGGCGGTCTGGCCGTGAAATTCGGCAGGGTGCGCAACCTTGAACAGAATGTGTTCCATGACGTAGCTGCCGAGGGGCTGGGCAAGGACGACGCTCTGGCCCCGGAAGAGTGTGTCCTGAAATCCCCAGATCGGCGTGGTGATCGAGGTCGGGTAGCCCAGCTCGCCCTTGTGCGTCAGCAGCGCCAGCCAGACCGCGCGACTGGCTGCATCGCCGGCCGCCCACGATTTCCGTGGTCCGGCATTCGGTGCGTGCCGGTAAACACGCAGTGGCGTGCCATCGAGCCAGGCGTGGGATACCGCGTTGATCACGTCGTCGCGGCTGCCGCCGAGCATCCGCATGACCACGGCGCAGCTGGCAACCTTGACCAGCAACACGTGATCGAGCCCGACGCGGTTGAAGGCGTTGCCCAGTGCGAGCACACCCTGGATTTCATAGCTCTGGATCATCGCGTTCAGCAATTGCCCGAGCGTGACCACGTGGCCGTTGCGGCAGCGCCAGTCGGCAATTGCAAGGAGCGCGCCCAGATTGTCGGATGGATGGGCCCACTCCGCCGCCAGCCAGGTGTCGTTGTAGTCGAGCCAGCGGATCAGTGTGGTGGCATCAAAAGCCGCCTTGACCGGGTCGAGCAGTTCGCCGCTACCGATGACGCGCGCGCCCTTGGGGACACGGGTACCCGGGAGCGTGGGGCCCAGCAGGCGGGTGCAGGCAGGGTGGTCGAGCGCGGCAACCGCGCAGCCGATGCTGTCGAGCAGGCAGAGCCGTGCGGTTGCGATGGCCTCCTCGCTGGGTTCGAACGGCTGGCAGACATAGTCGGCGATGGTCTGCAGGATGGCGTCGGCATGGCTCGATGGTAAGGTCATGCACTGCGCTCCTCGATGGCCGGGACGTGGCGTTCGTCCGGGCCGGTGTAGACGGCAGTGGGGCGAATGATCTTGCCGCTGCCACGCTGCTCGATCGCATGTGCGGCCCAGCCTGCGGTACGGGCAATGACGAAAAGTGGCGTAAACAGCGCGGTGGGGATGCCGAGCATGTGATAGGCCGGTGCTGCGTACCAGTCCAGATTGGGGAACAGCCCTTTTTCACGCAGCATGACGGATTCGAGACGCTCTGCGATTTCGAACAGGCGCGGGTTGCCACCGGTCTGGCCGAGTCGCTGGGCGATGGTCTTGATGACCGCACTGCGCGGGTCGACGCGGGTATAAACCGGATGGCCGAAGCCGATGACGACTTCGTGCTCGCCAAGCCGGCGGACGATGTCGTTTTCCGCCTGATCCGCCGTGTCGTAGCGGGCGATGACGTCCATCGCAACCTCGTTGGCGCCGCCGTGCTTGGGCCCCTTGAGGGCGCCGATACCGGCGCAGATGCAGCTGTACAGATCGGCGCCGGTGCTGGCGACTACGCGGTTGGCGAAAGTCGATGCGTTGAATTCGTGCTCCGCATACAGGATCAACGACTGATCCAGTGCCCGGATGTGCTCGGGCGAGGCGGGTTGTCCCCGCAGCAGGTGAAGAAACTGACCGGCGATGCTGGCATCGCTGGTGGCGGTGTCGATGCGCCGACCGTGGTGACTGAAGTGATACCAGTACAGCAGGAGTGAAGGCAGTGCCGCAAGCAGGCGATCAGCGATGTCGCGGGCGCCCGCCGTACCGTGTTCGTCCTTTTCCGGCAGGACGCAGCCGAGCGTTGAAACACCGCTGCGCAAGGCGTCCATCGGGTGGGTTGCGGCAGGGATGTGCTCGAGCGTGACGAGTACTTCGTGAGGGAGCCCGCGGGCCTCGACCAGTCGTTGCCGGTATTGCGAAAGCGCAGCTTCGTCCGGGAGTCGGCCATGGATCAGCAGATGGCCGACTTCCTCGAAAGCACAGCCTTGCGCCAACTCAAGAATCGGGTAGCCCCGGTAGTGTAAGTTGTCACCATTCCGCCCGACGGTGCATATGGCCGTCTCGCCCGCTGCAATGCCGGAGAGCGCAACTGACTTCTTTGGCGGGGGCGAAGACGGGGCTTCCATGGTCGTGCTCCGGGCTGCGTGAATGGAGGGCAGCGGCGCGCCAAAATCAGTGTGTGGAATTCATCCGTGTATTCATCAGGATAGGAGATTTCCCCTGTCGAATAAGTCGGGATGGATTGCCAGAGTCCGGTTACAAATGGAAAAATCGGCCGCGCCTAGCCAGAAGTACTAATTTATTTACGTTAGCCTTTGGTTCTCATGTCATTTTATTTGACATGAAGTCAGACAAGAGGCGGAATGGGCAAGGCAAGCGGGCAGAAAAAAGCCCGGGGAAGTAGTAAACACTGTAGTTGATGCCGTTTTCGTCAGATAACGGGATTGTCTAGGTGAAGTGGGGTCACTCGGTGGCGTCCTGCTGTGAACGCGATAAAGGGGGTAGGGTGTGAACGTTCTAGGGTATTTACAGAAAATCGGCCGCGCGCTGATGGTGCCGGTGGCAACGCTGCCGGCTGCCGCGATCCTGATGGGTATCGGTTATTGGATCGACCCGACGGGTTGGGGTGGCAACAGTGCGGTTGCCGCCTTCCTGATTACGGCTGGCGCCGCGATCATCGACAACATGCCGATCCTGTTTGCGGTCGGTGTGGCTTACGGCATGTCCAAGGACAAGGACGGCGCTGCTGCGCTGGCCGGTCTGGTCGGCTTCTACGTGCTGACCAAACTGTGTTCTCCGGGCGCAGTTGCGATGATCCAGGGGATCGACCCCAAGGCCGTTCCGGCAGCCTTTGGCAAGATCAACAACCAGTTCGTCGGTATCCTGACAGGTGTGATCACCGCTGAGCTCTACAACCGCTTCAGCCATGTCGAACTGCACAAGGCGCTGGCGTTCTTCAGCGGCAAGCGTCTGGTTCCGATCGTGACATCGTTCGTGATGATTTTTGTTGCATTCGCAATGATGATCATCTGGCCGGTGATCTATGACGGCCTCGTCCATTTCGGTGAGACGATCCAGGGTATGGGCAGCGTCGGCGCCGGTATTTATGCGTTCTTCAACCGCCTGCTGATTCCGGTCGGTCTGCATCACGCGCTGAACTCGGTGTTCTGGTTCGACGTCGCCGGCATCAACGACATCCCGAACTTCCTCGGTGGCGCGAAGTCGCTGGCTGAAGGCAAGGCCGTGCTCGGTATCACTGGCCGTTATCAGGCCGGTTTCTTCCCGATCATGATGTTCGGTCTGCCGGGCGCTGCTCTGGCGATCTACCACGCTGCCAAGCCGGCGAACAAGGCGCGCGTTGCGTCGCTGATGATTGCCGCTGCATTCGCTGCGTTCTTCACCGGTGTGACCGAGCCGCTCGAATTCTCGTTCATGTTCGTTGCGCCGCCGCTGTACCTGCTGCACGCATTCCTGACCGGTATTTCGGTGTACATCGCTGCTTCGATGCAGTGGATTGCCGGTTTCGGTTTCAGTGCCGGTCTGGTCGACATGGTGCTGTCGTCGCGTAACCCGCTGGCCCGTGACTGGTACATGCTGATCGCGCAAGGCATCGTGTTCTTCGTGATCTACTACGTGACCTTCCGTGCCGCAATCGGTGCCTTCAACCTGAAGACCCCGGGCCGCGAAGACGACGAAGTCGGCGGTGACGCTGCTGCTCCCGCTGCTGCGCCGGTTGCGTCGGACAACGCGTCGCTGGCAGCCGGTTACCTGCAGGCCATCGGCGGTAACGCCAACCTCGCATCGATCGACGCATGCATCACCCGTCTGCGTCTGGGCGTGAAGGATTCGGCGCTGGTGGACGAAGCTGCGGCGAAGCGTCTGGGTGCGTCGGGTGTGGTTCGCCTGAACAAGGAAAACGTCCAGATCATCATCGGACCGAAGGCCGAACTGGTGGCTGACGCGATGCGTGGCCTGAAAGGCGGCGTTGCTGCTGCGCCGGTGGCTGCTGCCGCAGTTGCCGCGCCGGTTGCCGCTGCTGCTGCGCCGAAGGCTGCCGCTGGTGATCTGGTACTGGTGTCGCCGATTACCGGTGATGTCGTGCCGCTGGAAGAAGTGCCGGATCCGGCGTTTGCCAGCAAGGCTGTGGGTGAGGGTGTTGCGGTTCGTCCGACGGGCAAGCTCGTTGTTGCGCCGGTGGCGGGTACGATCGTCAAGATCTTCAACAGCAACCACGCGTTTGCGTTGCTGGCCGACAACGGTGCCGAGCTGATCGTGCATATCGGTGTCGATACCGTGAAACTGGGTGGTCAGGGCTTCAAGCGTCTGGCCGAGCAGGGTGCGCGTGTCAACGCAGGCGATCCGGTGCTGGAACTCGATCTGGCTTATCTCGAGCAGAATGCCCAGTCGGTCATCAGCCCGGTGATCGTCAGCAACGTCGACCAGTTCGCTGGTGTCGCCAACGTTGCGACCGGTTCGGTTGTTGCCGGTCAGACCAAGCTGTACACGCTGAAAGCCAAGTAAGCGGTTGCTGCCACCTTCGGGTGGCACAATAAAAAAACCCCGGTTCAGGCCGGGGTTTTTTTATTGCTGTCGGCCTGGTTGAGGCGGATGCGTACAAGCTCTGAACGAAAAAAACGGACCGCAAGGCCCGTTTTTGTGGTGAAGCGGATCAGCCCAGCAGGTGCTTGATCGCGTCACGCTCTTCCGACAGCTCCTTCGCGGTCGCGTCCATGCGGGCGCGGCTGAATTCGCTGATTTCCAGACCTTCGACGATGGTGTACTTGCCATCCTTGCAGGTGACCGGGTAGCCGTAGATCAGGTCGCTGTAGCCGTACTCGCCGTTGGCCGGTACGCCCATGGTGACCCAGTCGCCTTCCGGCGTGCCCAGCACCCAGTTGCGGATGTGGTCGATGGCGGCGTTGGCAGCCGAAGCAGCGGACGACAGGCCGCGCGCCTTGATGATCGCCGCGCCGCGCTGTTGCACGGTCGGGATGAACTCGCCTTCGAGCCATTTCTGGTCGTTGATCAGGCTGGCAGCGTTCTGGCCCTTCACTTCGGCGTGGAAGATGTCCGGGTACTGGGTGGCCGAGTGGTTGCCCCAGATGATCATCTTCTTGACGTCGGTGACCGCGTTGCCGGTCTTCTGGCCGATTTGTGTCAGTGCGCGGTTGTGGTCGAGGCGCATCATCGCGGTGAAGTTGGCCGGGTTCAGGTCCGGTGCGTTCTTCATGGCGATGTAGGCGTTGGTGTTGGCCGGGTTGCCGACCACGAGCACCTTCACGTCACGGCTGGCGACTTCGTTCAGTGCACGACCTTGCGTGGTGAAGATGGCGCCGTTGGCTTCGAGCAGGTCCTTGCGTTCCATGCCCGGGCCGCGCGGACGTGCGCCAACCAGCAGGGCGATGTCGGCGTCCTTGAAGGCAACCTTCGGATCGTCGCTCTGGATGATGCCTTGCAGCAGCGGGAATGCACAGTCGTCCAGTTCCATGACGACGCCGTTCAGCGCCGGCAGGCTGGGGGTGATGTCCAGCAGTTGCAGGATGACCGGCTGATCCGGGCCGAGCATGGCGCCGGAAGCAATGCGGAACAGCAGGCTGTAGCCGATCTGGCCGGCTGCGCCGGTTACGGCAACGCGTACGGGTTTTTTCATTGGTTCACTCCGAAACTCGGCGGTTGTCCGCCGTTTACTGACTACGGCAATGCATCACAAAACGGCATTGCGTACATGAAAAGGGGTCTGCCCAAAGCCGGGCCAGTTTATCACGCGATCTCAGGCTGTGTGCAGGCTGCGGCTTTCTGGCCGACAAAACGTCGCTTATCTGTTGTCTTATATAAGACTGTAGTAGACTCCCTGGCGACAACATGATAAAAAGCGTTCCACATACTTATGCGCAAGCTCACAGTTCAACCCCTCTACCGGCAAGTAATGCGAGAAGTGCTGACCTCGGTCGAGGCGGGCGCTTGGCGCGAGGACGAGGCGTTGCCGAGTGAAATCGAGCTGGGCGAGCGTTTCGGCGTCAGCCAAGGCACGGTCCGCAAGGCGCTTGATGCGCTGGTGGCCGATGGCTTGCTGTACCGGCGGCAAGGGGTGGGTACCTTTGTCGAGGGCGTGAACGATTTTCTCGCGCGCGGGCGCTTCACCGGCCTGTCGGGCGAAGGTGCCGAGGTGCCGAGGTTCGAATTGCTGGGTTGCGTGAAGATCCATGCCGGCGAGCAACTGGCCGAAATTCTCGGTCTTCGCCGCGGCGCGGCGCTGTGGCAGATCCGGCGGCATGTACGTGTAGCCGGCGAGCTGGTCGGGATCGAGGAAATGCTGCTGCCGGAGGCGGGTTTTCCGGAGCTGGATGTGCGGCGCATCCGCGAGTTGCGGGGCGATGTGCGCGAGTTGTGCTGGCGGGATTTTGGCGTTCGTCTGAAAGACGCCGAAGTGCGATACAAGGCCATGCCTGCATCGCAGGCCGAAGCAAGGCTGCTGCACTGCGAGTTGAACGAAGCGCTGCTGCAGGTGGTGCGACTGGCGAAGGATTACGAAGGCCGGCCGCAGATGTGGAGCGTGGTGTGGATGAAGACCGAACGCTGGGCGTTCGAACCACCGGCCCTGCTGCAGGCGTGAGGCTGTACGGTTTTGGGAAGGGTCGGGAAAGCCGCAGTGTGCGCCCGGTCCGGGTTTGACAGAATGTCGTCTGCCGTTACGGCGGCGGTTTTATACAAGGTGCTGGCGAAAGCCGGCTTCAACGCACGGAGAGGATAAGCGCGAATGAAAAAAACTCGTCCCAAGCATTTGGACCTAAGGCAGATCAGGTTTCCCCTGCCTGCCATCGTGTCCGGTCTGCACCGCATCAGTGGTGCGCTGCTGGTTCTTTCGATTCCTTTCATTCTGTACGCGCTGGAAGGTTCATTGTCCTCCGCCGAGCGCTTTGCCGCCTTCAAGTCCTGTATCGGCAATCCCGTCGTCAAGCTCGGTCTGCTGGTCGTGCTTTGGGGCTTGTTGCACCACGCCTGTGCCGGTACCCGCTTCCTGCTGATGGATATTCATAAGGGTGTCGATCTGCCGACGGCGCGTTTCAGCGCCAAGCTCGTCATGGCGGTCAGCCTGACTCTTACTGTCGTAATCGGGGTGGTGGCATGGTAAATCGCAAGGTTGTCGGTGCGCATTACGGTTTGCGCGACTGGCTGGTGCAGCGTGTGACTGCCGTCATCATGCTGGTTTACGGTATCGCCGTTGCCGCATTCGTGCTGTTCGCTTCGGGCGCGTCGTTCGAAGCCTGGCAAGCGCTGTTTGCCTGTACCTGGGTCAAGGTGCTGACCACCGTGACCGTTGTCGCGCTGTTGTGGCATGCCTGGGTCGGTACCCGCGACATCTGGATGGATTACGCCTATCACACCGGCGTGCGTCTGACGCTGCATGTGCTGACGATCCTCTGGCTCGTTGCCAGCTTTGTTTACTCGGTTAAAGTCGTGTGGGGTGCGTAATGTCGGTTCCGGTTCGTAAGTTCGATGCAGTCATCGTCGGTGCCGGCGGCGCGGGCCTGCGCGCAGCGCTGCAATTGTCCGAGGCGGGTCTGAAGACCGCCGTTCTGTCCAAGGTGTTCCCGACCCGGTCGCACACCGTTGCGGCGCAAGGTGGCGTATCGGCGTCGCTCGGCAATTCCGAGCCCGATCACTGGCACTGGCACATGTATGACACCGTCAAGGGTTCCGACTGGCTCGGCGACCAGGACGCGATCGAGTTCATGTGCCGCGAAGCGCCGAATGTCGTCGTCGAGCTCGAGCACTTCGGCATGCCGTTCGACCGCAATGCCGATGGCTCGATCTATCAGCGCCCGTTCGGCGGTCACATGTCGAACTTCGGCGAGAAGCCGGTCCGTCGCGCCTGTGCGGCCGCTGACCGTACCGGCCACGCCATGCTGCATGCGCTGTACCAGCGCAACGTGCGTGCCAACACCCAGTTCTTCGTCGAATGGATGGCGCTGGATCTGGTGCGCGACGAGCAGGGCAATGTCCAGGGCGTCGTCGCCATGGAAATGGAAACGTCGGAAGTCTACGTATTCCAGGCCAAGGCCACGCTGTTCGCGACCGGTGGCGCCGGGCGCATCTTCGCCTCGTCGACCAATGCCTTTATCAACACCGGTGACGGCCTCGGCATGGCGGCCCGTGCGGGCATTCCGCTCGAAGACATGGAATTCTGGCAGTTCCACCCGACCGGTGTTGCCGGTGCCGGTGTACTGATTACCGAAGGCGTTCGCGGCGAAGGCGGCATCTTGCGTAACTCGGCTGGCGAGCGTTTCATGGAGCGTTACGCACCGAACGCCAAGGATCTGGCCTCGCGTGACGTCGTATCGCGCGCCATGGTTACCGAGATCAACGAAGGCCGCGGTTGCGGTCCGAACAAGGATCACGTGCTGCTCGACATTACCCACCTGGACCCGGAAGTCATCAAGTCCAAGCTGCCGGGCATCCGCGAAATCTCGATCAAGTTCGCCAACGTTGACCCGATCAAGGCGCCGATCCCGGTCGTGCCGACCTGCCACTACCAGATGGGCGGTATTCCGACCAACTACAAGGGCGAAGTCATCGTCGACGAGAAGCCGGTGACCGGTTTCTACGCCGCCGGCGAAGTCGCTTGCGCCTCGGTGCACGGCGCCAACCGCCTCGGCACCAACTCGCTGCTCGACCTGCTGGTGTTCGGCAAGAGCTCGGGCAACTCGATGATCGACTTCATCAAGACGGCGCCGAAGGATCTGCCGGTGCTGGCGATGGCCGATGTCGAGCGTTCGCTCGCCCGCGTCGAGCGTCTGAACCAGCAGAGCAACGGTACGCAGGTCAACGATGCCCGTGCCGCAATGCAGGCAACGATGCAGAAGCACTGCGGCGTGTTCCGCTTCAAGGACATGCTTGCCGAAGGCGTGGCGAAGATTCTGGAAGTCGAAAAGATGGTCAAGACCATCGAGATCGCCGACAAGTCCAAGACCTTCAACACCGCCCGTCTCGAAGCGCTGGAGCTCGAAAACCTGATCGAAGTCGCCAAGGCGACGATGATTTCGGCCGATGCCCGCACCGAATCGCGCGGTGCCCACGTCCGTGACGACGCAGAAGATACCCCGGAACGCCCGAACGGCCGTGACGATGCCAACTGGCTCAAGCACACGCTGTGGCACCGCGATGGCAACCAGCTGAAGTACAAGCCGGTGACCATGAAGCCGCTGTCGGTCGATACGATCGCCCTGAAGACCCGCTCCTACTGAGGGGAATGCATCAATGACTACCCGTACCGTCAAATTCAGCATCTACCGCTTCGATCCGGAAAAGGACGCGAAGCCGTACATGAAGGACTACACCGTCGAACTCGATTCGACCGACCGCAAGCTGCTCGACGCACTGGTCAAGCTCAAGGTCGTCGACGACGCGATCTCGTTCCGCCGCTCGTGCCGCGAAGGCGTCTGCGGTTCGGACGCGATGAACATCAACGGCAAGAACGGCCTGGCTTGCGTGACCGACATCGACACGCTCAAGCAGCCGATCCAGATCCGTCCGCTGCCGGGTCTGCCGGTGGTGCGCGACCTGATCGTCGACATGACGCAGTTCTTCAAGCAGTACCACTCGATCAAGCCGTACGTGATCAACGACACGCCGGCGCCGGATCGCGAGCGCCTGCAATCGCCGGAAGACCGTGAAGAGCTGAACGGCCTGTACGAATGCATCCTGTGCGCGTGCTGCTCGACGTCCTGTCCTTCTTTCTGGTGGAACCCGGACAAGTTCGTCGGCCCGGCCGGCCTGCTCGCCGCCTATCGCTTCATTGCGGATACCCGCGATACGGCGACCAACGAGCGTCTGGATAATCTGGAAGACCCTTACCGGCTGTTCCGTTGCCATTCGATCATGAACTGCGTCGACGTTTGCCCGAAGGAACTCAATCCGACCAAGGCAATCGGCAAGATCAAGGACCTGATGGTCAAGCGCATCGCCTGAACGGGCGTGCAACAGGAAAGCAAGCGATGGACGAAGTCGAACTGAAACGCATCCTGTGGCGCTCGCGTCGCGGCCTGCTGGAGCTGGACCTGCAGCTGGAGCGTTTCGTTGCCGAGGTGCTGCCGACGCTGTCGGACACCGAGCTGGCGCTGTACGGTGACGTGCTCCTGCTTCCCGACCAGGATTTCCTGGCCTACGTGAACGGTGCGAGCGCGTGTCCCGATGCGCGACTCGAGCCGATGATCGAGCGCATCCGCGCAGCACAACGATAACGGTAGCGGGCCCGATCCCGCACCCAACCTGGAGCCTATAGAGATGGAAAACAAGGTCACCCTGACGTACAAGAACGGTGAACAGTCGATCGATCTGCCGGTGCTGCCGGCAACGCTCGGTCCGAGCGTGGTCGATATCCGTGCCTTTTCGAAGACCGGCATGTTCACCTTCGACCCGGGTTTCCTCGCTACCTCGGCGTGCGAGTCGCAGATCACCTACATCGACGGTGACCTTGGCCAACTCTACTACCGCGGTTACCCGATCGAGCAGCTGGCCGAGCATTCGGACTACCTCGAATCGTGCTACCTGCTGATCTACGGCGAACTGCCGACCAAGCAGCAGAAGGAAGACTTCGTCCGCGTCGTGACCAAGCACACCATGGTGCACGACCAGATGACCCGCTTCTTCCAGGGCTTCCGCCGTGACGCGCACCCGATGGCGATGATGGTCGGTGTCGTTGGCGCGCTGTCGGCGTTCTACCAGGACAGCCTCGACATCGCCGATCCGGAACACCGCCGCGTGGCGATCTACCGCCTGATCTCGAAGATTCCGACGATCGCCGCGATGTGCTACCGCTACAACCAGGGTCTGCCGTTCGAATACCCGCGCAACGACCTCGGCTATACCGCCAACTTCCTGCACATGATGTTCTCGACGCCGTGCGAGCCGTACGAGCCGAACCCGGTGCTGGTGAAGGCGCTTGATCGCATCCTGATCCTGCATGCCGACCACGAGCAGAACGCGTCGACCTCGACCGTGCGTCTGGCCGGTTCGTCGGGTGCCAACCCGTTCGCATGTATCGCCGCCGGTATCGCCTGCCTGTGGGGCCCGTCGCACGGCGGCGCCAACGAAGCCGTACTGAAGATGCTCGACGAGATCGGTTCGGTCGAGAACGTTCCGGCCTTCATGGAAGGCGTGAAGAACAAGACCCACAAGCTGATGGGCTTCGGTCACCGCGTCTACAAGAACATGGACCCGCGCGCAGCGATCATGAAAGAGACCTGCGACGAAGTGCTGAAGGAACTCGGCCTCGAAAACGATCCGAAGTTCAAGCTGGCGATGGCGCTGGAAAAGATCGCGCTGGAAGACCCGTACTTCATCGAGCGCAAGCTGTACCCGAACGTCGACTTCTACTCGGGCATCGTGCTGACCGCGCTCGGCATTCCGGTGTCGATGTTCACGGTGATCTTCGCGCTGGCCCGTACCGTCGGCTGGATCAGCCACTGGAACGAAATGATTTCGGATCCGGCAATGAAGATCGGCCGTCCGCGCCAGCTGTACACCGGCTCGCCGCGTCGCGACTACGTAGATATCAAAAATCGCGGTTAACCGCGTGGATGCGCCGCCCCAACAGGGCGGCGCAATACCATAGCAGCAGGGCGCAAGACCCGCTGCGTCTGGCTAGATAGACAGGACAGAACCACAATGATGACCGAGTATCAGGTTAATTCTCACCTCTTCGGCGGGAATGCACCGTTTATCGAGGAACTGTACGAACAGTACCTCGCCGATCCGACGTCGGTGGACGGCAAATGGCGCGAGTATTTCGACCGGCTGCAGCAAACGGCCGGTGCGATCGAGCGCGATGTGCCGCGTGCGCCGATCGAGGAGTCATTCCGCCAGATGGCCCGCAAGCCGCGCATCGTCGCTGCCGCGGGTGCTGCCGACGAGAAGGCGGTGCGCCAGCAGATCAACCTGCTGCGACTGATTTCCGCCTACCGCGTACTCGGTAGCCGCAACGCAGCGCTCGACCCGCTGCGCCGGATGGACCAGGCCTACGTGGCCGAGCTCGATCCTAAGCATCACGGCTTCTCGGATGCCGACCAGGCCAAGGTGTTCGGTACCAACATCGCCGGTATGGAAAAGGCCTCGCTCGCCGAGGTACTGTCCTTCCTGAAGCAGACGTACTGCGGCAGCATCGGCCTCGAGTACATGCACATCACCCGTTCGGACGAAAAGCACTGGGTCCAGCAATGGTTCGAGTCGCGTCGTTCGACGTCGCAATACAATGCCGGTCAGAAAAAGCGCATTCTCAAGCAGGTCACCGCTGCGGAAACGCTCGAGCAGTACCTGCACAAGAAGTACGTTGGCCAGAAGCGCTTCTCGCTCGAAGGCGGCGACTCGCTGATTCCGGCGATGGACTACCTGACCCAGTTGTCCGGTGCCAGCGGCGTGCAGGAAATCGTGATCGGCATGGCCCACCGTGGCCGTCTGAACATGCTGGTGAACATCCTCGGCAAGCAGCCGCGTGACTTGTTCAGCGAATTCGAAGGCCGTTACACCACGCAGCTGGCGTCGGGCGACGTGAAGTACCACATGGGCTTCTCGAGCGACATTCCGACCGCCAACGGCCCGGTGCACCTGAGCCTCGCGTTCAACCCGTCCCACCTTGAAATCGTCAACCCGGTCGTCGTCGGCTCGGTGCGCGCACGTCAGCAGCGCCGCAACGACAAGACCGGCGAGCAGGTCCTGCCGGTCCTGATCCACGGCGACTCGGCCTTCATCGGTCTGGGCACCAATCAGGGCACGTTCAACCTGTCGCAGACGCGCGGTTACGGTACCGGCGGTACCGTGCACATCGTCGTCAACAACCAGGTCGGCTTCACCACCTCGGACGTCCGCGACAACCGCTCGACCTTGTACTGTACCGACATCGCCAAGATGGTCGAAGCACCGGTATTCCACGTCAACGGCGACGATCCGGAGGCCGTGTGTCTGGTGATCGAGGCCGCGATGGAGTACCGCAAGACCTTCCGCAAGGACGTGGTCATCGACATCGTCTGCTTCCGTCGCTGGGGCCACAACGAGGCGGACGATCCGTTCGTCACGCAGCCGATGATGTACAAGAAGATCGGCCAGCACCCGGGCGTGCGCAAGAAGTACGCCGACCGTCTGGTGGCCGAAGGCATCGTGTCCGAAGCCGAAGCCAGCGAAATGATCGACGCGTATCGCGCGGCGCTGGACCGCGGCGAACACGTCGAGCAAACCACGCTGACCGACTACAAGCGCAACTTCGCCATCGATTTCGGCAAGTACATGGGCAACCACTGGCGCCATCCGGTCGACACCGCGGTGCGTCTGGGCGGTCTGCAGCGTCTGGCTGAAAAATTCAACGCCGTGCCGGAGAACTTCAAGCTGCGCGCCAACGTCGAGAAGATCCTGCGCGAACGCGGCGAGATGGTCGCCGGCAATGCGCCGGTCGACTTCGGCATGGCCGAGTCGCTTGCCTACGCCACGCTGGTGACCGAAGGTTATGCCGTGCGGATTTCGGGTGAAGACTCGGGTCGCGGCACCTTCAACCATCGCCATGCGGTCGTGCACGACCAGAACCGCGAGAAGTGGGACCAGGGCGCCTACATTCCGCTGCAGCACCTGTCGGACAGCCAGGCGCACTTCACCGTCATCGACTCGATCCTGAACGAAGAAGCGGTGCTGGCGTTCGAATACGGCTATGCCTCGTCGGCGCCGGAAGAGCTGGTGATCTGGGAAGCGCAGTTCGGTGACTTCGCCAACGGCGCGCAGGTCGTGATCGACCAGTTCATCACCTCGGGCGAAACCAAGTGGGGCCGTCTGTGCGGTCTGACGATGATGCTGCCGCACGGCTATGACGGCCAGGGCCCGGAGCACAGCTCGGCGCGCGTCGAGCGCTATCTGCAGCTGTGTGCCGAGCACAACGTCCAGGTCGTGCAGCCGTCCGAAGCCAGCCAGATCTTCCACGTGCTGCGTCGCCAGATGCTGCGTCCGGTCCGCAAGCCGCTGATCATCATCATGAGCAAGCGGCTGCTGAAGGCGAAGTTTGCCGCCAGCCCGATCGAACAGTTCAGCAGCGGTGCGTTCCGCAGCGTGATCGGCGATACCGCCGAACTCGATGCCAAGAAGGTCAAGCGCATCCTCGTTTGCGCCGGTCAGGTGTACTACGACCTCGCCACGGCACGTGCCGAGCGCGAGATCAAGGACATCGCCATCATCCGCGTCGAGCAGCTGTATCCGTTCCCGACCGAAGAACTGCAGGCCGAGTTCGAGAAGTATCCGAACGCCCGCGAAGTGGTCTGGGTCCAGGAGGAGCCGCGCAATCAGGGTGCCTGGCACCAGATCCGCCACCGGCTCGAAGGCTGCACCTTGCCGAAGCAGGAACTCAAGTACGCGGGTCGTCCGTCGTCGGCATCGCCGGCCGTGGGCTACATGAGCAAGCACAACGCCCAGCTCAAGGCCTTCGTCGACGAAGCGCTGACATTTTAATTTCCGCGGGACGGCGTTGCCGTCCCGATCTGCCGCAAGCCGGAACCAATTGGAGAAATCGTAATGATCATCGAAGTCAAAGTGCCGCAGCTGCCGGAATCCGTGGCCGAAGCCACGCTGCTGACCTGGAAGAAGAAAGTCGGCGAAGCCGTTGCGCGTGACGAAAACCTGATCGACATCGAAACCGACAAGGTCGTGCTGGAAATTCCGGCACCGCAAGCCGGTGTGCTGGTGTCCATCGTGCTGGAAGAAGGCGCGACCGTGGGCAGCAACGACCTGATCGCCACCATCGATACCGAAGCGCAGGTTGCCGCAGCTGCGCCGGCCGTGTCGCAGCCAAGCGCCGAAATCGTCGAGCAGCAACAGCGGCTCGAAGCGGTTGCCGCTTCGGCCGGCATCCCGGCCTCGGCACTGGGTTTTGGCTCGGCAGTGATGCCGGCAGCGAAAAAGCTCGCCGCCGACGCAGGCCTCGATGCGTCGAAGGTCGAGGGTACGGGCCGTGGTGGTCGCGTACTGAAAGAAGACGTGCAGAACGCGCTGGCCAAGCCGGCAGCACCGGCTGCTGCCGCGGCCGCACCGGTTGCCGCTGGCGAGCGCGCCGAACAGCGCGTGCCGATGAGCCGCCTGCGCCAGCGTGTTGCCGAGCGCCTGCTGCAGTCGCAACAGACCAACGCCATCCTGACGACCTTCAACGAAGTCAACATGAAGCCGTTGATGGACCTGCGCAACAAGTACAAGGACCGTTTCGAGAAGGAACACGGCGTGAAGCTCGGCTTCATGGGTTTCTTCGTCAAGGCGGCCGTGCACGCGCTGAAGAAGTATCCGATCGTCAACGCGTCGGTCGACGGTAACGACATCGTTTACCACGGCTACTTCGACATCGGTGTTGCCGTCGGTTCGCCGCGCGGCCTCGTCGTGCCGGTGATCCGCAACGCCGACCAGCTGAGCCTGGCCGACATCGAGAAGACCATCGCCGACTTCGGCAAGCGCGCGCAGGAAGGCAAGCTCGGTATCGAAGAGCTGACCGGTGGCACCTACACGATCTCGAACGGCGGTACGTTCGGTTCGATGATGTCGACCCCGATCATCAACCCGCCGCAATCGGCGATCCTCGGCATGCACGCCACCAAGGAACGTGCCGTGGTCGAAAACGGTGAAATCGTCGCCCGGCCGATGATGTATCTGGCGCAATCGTACGACCACCGGATCATCGACGGCCGCGAAGCCGTGCTGTCGCTGGTCGCGATCAAGGAAGCGATCGAAGACCCGGCCCGTCTGCTGCTGGACCTGTAATTCCGGAACGGGCGGGGGGAAGCCCGCCCGACACGCGCGAGCACGGCTCGCATCAGCTTAGGAAAACAACATGGCTCAACAATTCGACGTCGTCGTCATCGGCGGCGGCCCCGGCGGCTACGTGGCGGCGATCCGTGCGGCACAGCTTGGCTTCAGTACGGCGTGCATCGACGCGACCAAGAACGCCGACGGCAAGGCCAGCCTGGGCGGCACCTGCCTGAACGTCGGCTGCATTCCGTCCAAGGCGCTGCTGCAATCGTCCGAGAACTATCACAACACGCTGCACGGCTTTGCCGAGCACGGCATCACGGCCGGTTCGGTCAAGTTCGACGTCGCCAAAATGCTGGCGCGCAAGCAGGACATCGTCAACAAGAACACCGGCGGCATCACCTTCCTGTTCCGCAAGAACAAGGTGACCTCGTTCCTTGGCTACGGCAGCTTCAAGGCACGCGTTGGCGATCGCTACCAGATCGAGATCAAGGACGGCGACAAGGTCGACCTGATCGAGGCGACGCACGTCATCATTGCAACCGGTTCCAAGGTCCGGCAGCTGCCGGGCGTACCGGTCGACAACCAGCTGGTGCTCGATAACGAAGGCGCGCTGGCAATTCCGGCAGTGCCGAAGAAGCTGGGCGTGATCGGTGGCGGCGTCATCGGTCTGGAAATGGGCTCGGTGTGGAAGCGCCTCGGTGCGGAAGTGACCGTGCTCGAAGCTGCGCCGACTTTCCTCGGTGCTGCCGACGAACAGGTGGCCAAGGAAGCCTTCAAGCTCTTCACCAAGGACACCGGTCTGGATATCCATACCGGCATCAAGCTTGGCGACATCAAGGTCGGCAAGAAAGACGTGAGCGTGAACTGGACCGACGCCAGCGGCGCGGAACAGAAGAACGTCTTCGACAAGCTCATCGTCGCCATCGGCCGCGTGCCGAACACCGACAATCTGGGCGCCGAAGCGGTTGGTCTCAAGATCAACGAGCGTGGCCAGGTCGAAGTCGATGACGAGTGCCGTGCCAACCTGCCGAACGTCTGGGCGGTCGGTGACGTGGTGCGTGGCCCGATGCTGGCGCACAAGTCGTCCGAAGAGGGTGTGGCCGTGGCCGAGCGCATCGCCGGTCAGCACCCGCACGTCGATTTCGGCGTAATTCCTTGGGTGATTTACACGAACCCGGAAATCGCATGGGTCGGCAAGACCGAGCAGCAGCTGAAGGCCGAAGGCGTCGAGTACAAGAAGGGTCAGTTCCTGTTCTCGGCCAACGGTCGCGCACTGGCGCTGGGCGACTCCAAGGGCTTCGTCAAGATGCTCGCCGATGCCAAGACCGACCGTATCCTCGGTGTGCACATCATTGGCGCACATGCGTCCGAGCTGATCACCGAAGCGGTCGTTGCCATGGAATTCCAGGCCTCGTCCGAAGACATCGCGCGCATCGTCCACGCTCATCCGTCGCTGTCCGAAGCCATGCACGAAGCGGCGCTGGGTTGCGACAAGCGCGGTCTGCACAGCTGATTTTTTTGCGGGCTGCCAGGGGCCGCCCGCACCCAACACCTCTCCTCACAAAGGATTTAAAGAGATGAATCTCCACGAGTATCAAGCCAAGGAACTGCTGGCCCAGTACGGCCTGCCGGTACAGAAGGGCATTCTGGCGAACAGCGCTGAAGAAGCTGCTGCCGCTTACGACACCCTCGGCGGCAAGTTCGCCGTGGTGAAGGCCCAGGTTCACGCCGGTGGCCGCGGCAAGGCCGGTGGCGTCAAGGTGGTGAAGAGCCGCGAAGAAGCTGCCGAAGTGGCCAAGTCGCTGATCGGCACCAATCTGGTGACCTACCAGACCGACGCAGCCGGCCAGCCGGTGCACTCGGTGCTGGTGTGTGAAGACATGTACCCGGTGCAGCGCGAGCTGTATCTGGGCGCCGTGGTCGATCGTTCGAGCCAGCGCGTCGTGTTCATGGTGTCGACCGAAGGTGGCGTCGAGATCGAGAAGGTTGCCGAAGAAACCCCGGAAAAGATCATCAAGATCGAGATCGATCCGCTGGTCGGCGCTCAGCCGTTCCAGGGCCGCGACGCTGCGTTCGCGCTCGGTCTGCAAGGCCCGCAAATCGCTGCATTCACCAAGCTGTTCCTCGGTGCGGCCAAGGCCTTCATCGAGAACGACTTCGCGCTGTTCGAAGTGAACCCGCTGGCGCTGCGTGAAAACGGCGAACTGGCTTGCGTCGACGGCAAGATCAACCTCGACTCCAACGCCCTGTACCGTCACCCGGAACTGCTGGCGCAACGCGACAAGTCGCAGGAAAACGAGCGTGAAGTGAAGGCGTCGGAGTTCGAACTGAACTACGTGGCGCTGGAAGGCAACATCGGCTGCATGGTGAACGGCGCCGGTCTGGCCATGGCCACGATGGACATCATCAAGCTCAAAGGCGGCCAGCCGGCCAACTTCCTCGATGTCGGCGGTGGCGCAACCAAGGAGCGCGTGATCGAAGCGTTCAAGCTGATCCTGGCCGACGAATCGGTCAAGGGCGTGCTGATCAACATCTTTGGCGGCATCGTCCGTTGCGACATGATCGCCGAAGCGATCATCGCCGCCGTCAAGGAAGTGAACGTGACCGTGCCGGTCGTGGTTCGTCTGGAAGGCAACAACGCCGAACTCGGCGCCAAGCTGCTCGACGAATCGGGCCTGAAGCTGACTTCGGCCCAGGGCCTGAACGACGCGGCCGAGAAGATCGTCGCCGCGCTGGCCTGATCACCTGCATACGGATAAGGAATAAACCAATGAGCGTTTTGGTCAACAAAGATACGAAAGTGCTGGTGCAAGGCTTCACCGGCAAGAACGGTACCTTCCACGCCGAGCAGGCGCTGAAGGTCGGCACCAAGGTCGTCGGTGGCGTGACCCCGGGCAAGGGCGGTGCAGAGCACCTCGGCCTGCCGGTGTTCAACACCATGAAGGACGCCGTGCGCCAGACCCAGGCTGATGCTTCGGTGATCTACGTGCCGGCACCGTTTGCCAAGGACTCGATCCTCGAAGCGATCGACAGCGGCGTGAAGCTGATCGTCTGCATCACCGAAGGCGTGCCGACCCTCGACATGCTGTACGTGAAGAAGGCCGTCGACGAAGCCGGCATCCGCCTGATCGGCCCGAACTGCCCCGGCATCATCACCCCGGGCGAGTGCAAGATCGGCATCATGCCGTGGCACATCCACCAGCCGGGTCGCATCGGCATCGTGTCGCGTTCGGGCACGCTGACGTACGAAGCCGTGGCGCAAACCACCGCGCTGGGTCTGGGTCAGTCGACCTGCATCGGCATCGGCGGCGACCCGATCCCGGGCACCAGCCACATCGACGCGCTGAAGCTGTTCCAGGACGATCCGGATACCGACGCGATCATCATGATCGGCGAAATCGGTGGCTCGGCCGAGGAAGAAGCAGCCGAGTTCGCCAAGTCCTACGTGACCAAGCCGGTTGTCGGCTACATTGCCGGCGTCACCGCGCCGAAGGGCAAGCGCATGGGCCACGCCGGTGCGATCATCTCCGGCGGCAAGGGTACGGCAGAAGAGAAGTTCGCCGCGTTCGAGCGTGCAGGCATCGCCTACACCCGCAGCCCGGCCGAACTCGGCAAGACCATGTTCGAACTGCTGAAAAGCAAGAACATGATCTGATCACGCTAAAGCGTGAAAAGAAAACGCCACCTTCGGGTGGCGTTTTTGTTTGTGCAGGAGAGCGGCCGGGAGTGCCGGTTTACTTGCCGCTGTTGATCCGGTCCTGGATGTGCTTGGCGCGGTCGGCGGATGCCGGATGCGAGCTCATGATGCTGCTGTTGCCGCCATCGAGCTTGGCCAGCTTCTGGAAGCTGGTCACCAGCGCCTGCGGGTTGTAGCCCTTGCTCTTCAGCAGGTCGAACGAATAATCATCAGCGGCGCTTTCCTGGCTCTGCGAGAACTGGGCGTTGACCAGTTGCTCTGCCAGATCGGCCAGTTGGGATTTGCTCAGGGCGTTGACCGTGGCACCACCGACGGCACCGACCGCGCCGCGTGCGGCGGCAACACCGTAGGCGACCTGCGCGGCCTTCTTGGTGTGGCCCAGTGCGACGTGGCCGATTTCGTGGCCGAGTACCGCACGGACTTCATCGTCGGTCATCAGGTCCATCAGGCCGCTGTAGACACGTACGCAACCGTTGGCCATTGCCCATGCGTTCACGTCCTTGGTCTGGTAGACCTTGAAGTTCAGCGGGGCACCATTGACGCTGGTCGGCAGTCCCTTCATCACGTTGTTCAGGCGCTTGGCGTAAGTGCTGTTCGCCGGCGCGATCTTGGACTGGGCGTCCTGCTGCTGGCACGACTGGACCGACAGTTTCTGAACATCGGCGTCGGTCAGCATGGCCGCCTGAGCGGCAGAGCTGCCTGATTGCAGCAGCGCGTTGGTGTCCATCTGGGCACAGCCCGACAGGGCCAGAACGGCCGCGGCGACGGTCGCGGATGTAAAGCGAATACTCATTTCAACTCCATGCGGTAAATGAATTCAATCGGTAGCAATCTAGTCGAAACACGGATGGAAAACCATCCGTGCTTTCGCCATGTTTCTACCAATGGTATCGCATTCGTTCGAGTTGATGACTCACGATGCAAGACAGGTGCGCAAGCACAGCCAGGCATCGATCTTGGCTTGCAACGGCATGGTGTGGGCCGGGCTGGTCGAGGGCAGGGCGATGCAGGCCAGCGTGGACGGAATCTGCCGGTGGCCGAGCCGATAGGCCGCCTGGCCGTTGAAGGCCACGGCGCGGAGTTCGGGCATGCGGGCAATCAGGGCGATGAGCGGGTTGGTTTCGACATCACGCAGCGCCTGATCTAGGCTGCCTTGCCGCGTGGCCCGACCGATCACGTCCCAGAGACCGATCCTGAGGTCGAGCAGACGTGCGAGCCGTGTTTCGTACGGTTGCGCGAGCAGTTCAGTCCCGGTCAGTTCGCTGATGATCGGCCAGAAGGCGTTGCGGGGGTGGGCGTAATACGCTTGCGCTGCCAGCGAGGCATCGCCGGGCAGGCTGCCGAGAATCAGTAGCCGCGTTCGGCTGTCAATGACGGGGGCGAGGCCGGTTTTCAGCATGATGAGGTGGTGCCGGGTGACAAGACGTGTGAATAGTTATGTAGTTTACATTCTTATTTTTGTCGATAATTCAGGTAACAAAACTACCAAACATTCAGGAGTAAAACCATGCGCAAGTTGCTGAAGAAAATCGAACGCAAAGCCCAAGCAATGCTTGAACAACGTTACAGCTATCTGTTCCGCTGAACCAGCACCCCATGAAAAAAGCCACCTTGTTCGGGTGGCTTTTTTTTGTACGCCATTGGCGCAGGACAGAGGTCGGTGATGATGCCGCGCTTCGAATGATGCTCAGGCCTTGATCAGTTCGCTGGCGTCAAAGCCCAGCCGCAGACCGCCCCAATGTCTGCCGCTGACATGGATCGGCAAGTCGAGCTCGGTCATAATTTCACCGGTATCGCGTACATAGGTCTGCAACAGGAAGCGCTGGGTATTGCGGGCTGCGCGCAGGCCGGCCGGATCGTTGAATATCCGCTTGTCGCGACTGTTGAGCAGGTCGACGGCCGGATCGCCGGTCGCCGGCTTGGAGTACCAGCTGTTATGGGTTGCACCGTAGCCGTTGGTGTCGGTCGCCAGCGAGAACTTGCCGCCGCTGGTTTCGCGCACCAAGGCGTCGTAAAGCGGCTGGATTTCCTTTTCGAACAGGCCGTCATAACCGGTGCGGAACTTGGGCGGCGTGGTGCCGGCAATCGGCTGGTAGCGTTGGTCGAAGATGTCGATGCCGCGCTGGCTGAATTCCGCGAGCTTGTCGACGATCCGGTCGCGATAACGTCCGGCACGCTGAATGGCGGCGTCGAGTTCGCCCTGGCCGACGATGAAGCGGCCGATCATTTCCTGAACCTTCTCGGTCGCGCTCGACAGGTCCTGCGACGATTGGGCGGAGCGTGTCATCCGCTCGTTGACAGCCAGCGAGAGCTGGTGGATTTCCGACACGTTGGCGTTGACCGTGTTGTTGGCTTCGGTGAACTCTTTCAGCGTCGCAGCGATGCCGGTCAGGGCTTCGCTGGTGTTCTCGAAATCGCTCATCATCTTGGCGAACTGACCCGAGGCCTTGGCCACCACTTCGTGGGTCAGCTTGGCGTCGTGGGTGATCTGCACCGTTTCGGTCTGCGTTTCGGCAACCTGGCCCAGCATGCTGTCGATGTCGTGCGAGATGTTGTCGGTGGCGACGTGCACTTTCTCGGCCAGCTTGCGCACTTCATCGGCGACGACGGCAAAACCGCGGCCTGCTTCCCCGGCGCGCGCCGCTTCGATCGCGGCATTCAGTGCCAGCAGATTGGTCTGCCCCGAGATTTCCTTGATCAGATCAACGATGGTCTTGATGCTGGCCGAGCGCTGGTTCAGGCCGTCGACGGTACTGTTGAAGTTTTCGATCTTGGTGGTGATCGCGTTGATCCGCTCGGTCACGTCCTGCAGCTCGGCATACGATGCGTGCGCGAGTTCCAGATTCTGCCCGGTGGTTTCCGAGATCGCCTGCGTGCGCTGCGAGACCTGGTTGATGCCGGTGGTGGTGGCATTGCTGGCTTCGACGACCCCTTGCGCCAGCTGATCCTGCTGCTTGGTCGACGTTGCCGAGTCCTTGATGTTCTTCATCGACTTGGCCGCTTCGAGGGCAATGCCGACGGTCATCGACTGGACGCTGGCGATCGTATCGCGCTGCCGCGCGAGAAAACGGTTGCACGTGCCGGCCAGCTTGCCGATCTCGTCACAGGTGATCACCGGCACGTCGACCGACAGATCGCCTTCGCCGCTGGAGACTTCGGTGAACACGGTGGTGATGCGCTGAATCGGCCGGGTAATCCAGAAGTTGAAGTACAGGTACTGGACGGTGACCAGCACCAGCATCAGCACCAGCATCGTCCAGCAAACGACGCGGACCGAACCGAGCGGTGCGATCAGCGCGCTGCTTGCTGCCGCATCGAGACGCAAGCCGGCAGCCGCTTCGGCCAGCTGGCTTTCGGCGGTATAGACCGCGAGCAGTGTAATGACGGGTACCAGTGCGAACAGGTACAGAAAGGCGAACTTGCGAGCCAGCGTCGGCAGGACGTGGCGTTCCAGCGCTGTATGAAAGCCGTGAGCGCTCATTTTCTCGATCTCCCCGAGCATTACGCCTTGGGCGTAAATGTGTGTAGCTGTGGCTGTTTTCTTATGGTTATTGCTTTTACTTCGGCCCGATCAGCGCAAACTTTAATCGGGCCGAAGGATCAGGCGGACAGCGCGGCCTGCAGGTGCTCGAGCGACAGGTGCCAGCGCTGCAGCATGTGGCGGAAGACGGCGAGTTCCACTGCGCTGAAATCGTCGTCGGCCTTGGCGATGTCGAGGGCGATCGCGGCGACAAGGACGCGCTTTTTCGGATCGTCGATGGTGTCGAGCAGATCGTCGATACGCTCGCGGTCGATCAGTTTGATCGTGCCGGCTTCGTCGGCTTCGTCCGACAAGTCGTTACAGTAGTCGTGGACGACTTCGATGAAGCGCTTGCGGCTGATCCCCAGTACTTCATACACGCGCAGGTGTTCGAGCTGGTCGAGCTCTTCCGGGTCGAAATTGCCATCGCACATCATTTGCAGTACGAGCAGGCGTGCCATCGCCTCCGGGCTATTGTTCGCGTATTTCTTCATTTTTCGTCCTTTGTAAGGCCAGTGCCGCGAGGAAGGTCTCGGGGATGGCTGCTGTTTTTCGCGTGCGGTAGTCGAAAAATGCCAGATTGGTCTTGGCTTGGGCAATCAATCTGTCATTGGTGCGTACTTCGTAATACAGATCGAAGTGGGTGCGTTCGAAGTCTGTCGCTGTAAGTTTTATGGTCAGCAAGTCGCCCAGAAAGGCCTCGCCACGAAACGAAACGAGAGCGTCGCACTGAATCAGGCCCGGGCACGCATCGGTGCCAAGCTCGTCGAATCCGAGTGCCAGCAGATATTGCAGACGCGCTTCGTGCAGCAGCCCGAGCAGCGCCTGATTGCCAAGATGGCCGCCATAGTTCAGGTCGGTCACACGGACCGCCAGCGCGCAGTGGAAATCCGCTTGTGCAGGCAGGGTGAGTTTGAGGCGGGGCATTGGTGTGGCAATGCTTTTATTGGTATGGGCGTTCCAGTGTATGCGTGCCCCCATGGGGCCGCAATGGGGGGTGTTCTGCTAAACTTGAAGTAAGCTCATCCGATTGGGGAAGACCATGTACGACCGTATTCTGGTACCGGTGGACGATAGTGAAACCAGCGCTGCCGCGTTGCGCGAGGCAGTGAAGGTCGCGTGCAACCAGCGTGCCAAGGTGAAGATCGTGCATGTGATCGATCTGGCCCAATTTGCCTGGAGCGCGAACGAGTTTCTCGACGTGCCGCAATTGCAGGAGGCCTTGCGCCGCGCGGGGCAGCGAGTGCTGGATCAGCAGGGCGAGGTCCTCACGGCGGCAGGCGTCGAGGTCGAAGTAGAACTGCTCGAAGCCTGGGGCGGGAATCTGGCACGGGCCATCGTCGAAGAAGCCGACAAGTGGCAGGCCCAGCTGATCGTGATGGGTACCCACGGCTACGGTGGCCTGACGCACATGCTGCTCGGCAGCGTTGCCGAGGGCGTCATTCACATCACGCCGGTGCCGGTACTGCTGGTCAGGGCCAAAGCGGAATGAAACTGCAAGACGGCCGATTGCGTGTCGACGATCACGCGCGCGACACGGCTGGCCTGACCTACGTCTATCCCGTGGTGTCCCGGCGTGCCGGCGGTGTGTCGGTGGGCATCAACCTGAATCCGAACAACGCCTGCAACTGGCGTTGCGTCTATTGCCAGGTTCCGGACCTGCAGCGCGGCGGTCCGCCGCCGATCGATCTCCGCCAGCTCGAAACAGAGCTGGTCGCGATGCTCGACGATGTCGTCCACGGCGATTTCATGCGCGAGCGGGTGTCGGAGGGCGCGCGTCGGCTGAACGATATTGCTTTTTCGGGCAATGGCGAGCCGACGATGAGTGCGGCGTTTCCGGAGGCGGTGGCGCTGGTCGGGCGCGTGATGGCCCGCTTCGGATTGACCGGAAAAATCAAACTGGTGCTGATTACCAATGGCAGCCAGTTGTACAAGCCCGCCGTGCAGCAAGCCATTGCAGCAATGGCCGGTTTGGGCGGCGAGGTCTGGTACAAGCTCGATCGTGCGCCGCAGGACGGATTCAGCGCCGTCAATCAGGTCCAGCTCAAGGCTTCGGCGGTGCGCGAACATCTGGCCGCCGCGTCAAGCCGTTGTCCGACGTGGTTGCAGACCTGTATGTTCGCAATCGACGGCGCCTTGCCGGATAAGGCCGTGCAGGATGCCTATCTGGACTATCTGGCGTCGCTTTGCGCTTCGGGCGTGACGCTGCAGGGCGTCCTGCTGTACGGCCTGGCGCGCCCGTCCATGCAGATCGAGGCGCCACGTTTATCGGCGGCACCGGGCGAATGGATGCAGGCACTGGCCGCGCGGATCGAGGGTCTGGGACTGAGCGTACGCTTGAGCCTCTGAGCATGACAAAGCCCCGCGAGAGCGGGGCTTTTCGTGGCCGGATGGCGGGCGCTTCAGCGTGCGCCGGCCTGGGCCGACTGCAGGTGAATCGGCTCGCGGTCGCGCGTGGCGGCGAGGCGCAGCGTTTCGTACAGCTCCGGCTTCATTTCCTTGAGGTACTCGAGAATCAGGTAGTCCTCGCGGTTGATCTTGCCGAGGTCGACTTCTTCGATGTGGACGACACGGAGCAGTTCCCGCACCGGGCGCGGCATATTGCGACCGCTTTCATAGCGGGAACCACCGCTTTGCGTCACACCGATCTTGCTCCAGAATTCCTGTTGATTCAGACCAAGACGGCGGCGAACTTCGCGCGGGTTCGGGGTGGTTTCTTTCATTTGGCGGACTCCTCTTAGTACGGCGGCATGACGGCTTAAACCTTGACGCCATCATAAAGACGAGGGCCATTTGCATACACGTAAGTATTTCCTTATGAACATGTGATTTAGTAACGCAACTATATGTCGCTTGATTCTGAAATTGATTGTATTGATAAGCAACGTTCTGCCTTCCGCGCGCTCATGGAAGAGGATCCGACGCGAAAGGTGGGGCAAGTTAATGATTTTAATAATGATTTACAGGTCGGATCCGGGGGGATGAATATCGGTCGCATTGCGGTTCCCGGCCGCCCGGCGCGACCGGTTCTGGTGGCGCCAACCGCGCTTGCCAACCGGTCCATCCATACTTTGGAGGGGCGCGCCGCGCTGTTGCATGCGATTGCTCACATCGAGTTTAACGCCATCAATCTGGCGCTGGATGCGGTGTGCCGATTCGATGGCATGCCCGAAGCTTACTATCGTGATTGGTTGCAGGTGGCGCGTGAGGAGTCGCTGCATTTCACGCTGCTCAGCGAGCATCTTGTCAGCCTTGGTTACGCCTACGGCGACTTTCCCGCGCACAACGGCTTGTGGGAAATGGCGGTCAGAACCGACGACGACGTGATGGCACGCATGGCCTTGGTGCCCAGAATCCTGGAGGCGCGCGGGCTGGATGTAACCCCGGGCATCCGCGAGAAGCTGAAGCAAAGTGGCGATCACCGTGCGTGCGAGATTCTCGACATCATCCTGCGCGATGAAGTCGGTCATGTGCAGATCGGCAACCGCTGGTTTCACTGGTGTTGCACGCAGCGCGGGCTTGATCCGGTACCGACCTTTGTCGGTCTGCTGCGCGATTACGATGCGGTGTTGCCGCGTGGCAAGCTGAACTATCCGGCGCGTCGTGCAGCCGGATTCACTGAAGAAGAGCTTGAACTGATCGAGTCGATCAAGCTGGTTTGATGGTGCAGGTCGCTCAGATTTGAGGTTGCCATCAGCCGATTCTGAGCTGCAGATCGCTACGTTCGTCGGCGGCGTCACGCAAGGTGGCCAGCAGGGCGGCATGGCGTTCGGTGCCAAGGTGGGTACGTGCGTCGGCGGCATCGGGCCAGTTCAGTGTGAGCGGTCCTGCCGCATCAACGGTCAGGAAGTCGAACAGGGCATCGAGGTTGCGGCCGAAATGGGCAGGTAGCGGCAATTGCCGGCCCAGTTGATCATAAACGTCGTCCATATTGCGGATGTCGTGCAGCAGCACGTTGCAATGCGTGGTCATTTTGGGTCCTTACGGCTGGCAGGCGGGCAGTTCGGTAAAAGTCCGGTAGTGGTCGACCGTGACGAAGCGCCGGCCACGTGGCTCGAACACGAGGCGCTTGGCGCCGCGTTTGCCACCGCGATAGTCAAGATCGGCTTCGCGGTACTGGCCTTGCGGAAGCCGTTGCTCCCGGTTGCCGAAGCGGTCGCCACCGATCGAATGCCCGGGTAAGACCTGCCAGAGGTCGCGGCCCGGTTGCCAGCCCGCGGTCTGTGCATCGCGCTTGGTGACGTAGCGCTCGGGCAGGCGCCCGTTGCGCGCCAGCGTGTCGAGTGCCGTTGCGAGTTCGCTGCGATCGAGTTTTTGCGAGGTGGCAAGGGTTGCGGCGACGTCGTCGCAGCGCGGGAGCGCGGCGAACGCGGGCACGGTCAGGGTCAGTAGCAAGCCGAGCAAGGGAAGGCGCATGGCGGGTCCGGTGATGGATCAGCGGGCATCGAGCGGGGTCAGCAGCACCAGTTTCAGTGCTTCGTGGTCGACGAGCTTGAACGACAGTTGATGATAGACGAGCAGGCCGTCGACGGCGTGGGCGAAGGCGCGCTCGCCCCCTTGCCGTTCAAGCACGTCATGGCGACGCCAGTATTCAGCGAAATCCGGGCTGGCCTGCGACAACTGGCTGACCAGTTCGATCAGATCGGCATCATCGACACTGGCACGCGTGTCGGCGCGGAATTCGGCCGCCAGCCGGCGGGCTCGTACTTCCCAATCGACCACCAGCGTTCTCGCGGCCGGGTCGAGGAAGACGAAGTTGAGCAGGTTGGGGGCGGCGTCGGCGGCCATCCACGGGCCGAACAGCCTTGCCGCCGCGGCATTCCACGTGAGTACGTCCCAGCGTCGTCCGAGTACGTAGGCCGGGCCGGCATAGCCGTGTACCGCAGCCTCGATGACACCGGGCGACACGTCGTGTTCGGCGCGCGGCTGTTGCGGGTCGTGCCGGCCCGCAAGCTCGAACAGGTAGGCGCGCTGGGACCGGTCCATGCGCAGCGCGACCGCCAACCGGTTGAGTGCGTCGGCCGAGACACTGATGTCTCGCCCCTGTTCGATCCAGGTATACCAGGTCGGGCTGATGTCGCAGAGCTGCGCGACTTCCTCGCGGCGCAGGCCGGCGGTGCGCCGCCGGGCGCCGGCCGGAAAGCCGAAGGCGGCGGGTTCGCACTGCTGGCGCAGGTTCATGAGGAAGTCGCCGAGTTCCTTGCGGCGGATCGATGCGCTGGCGGACACGGCAGGCCCTGGCTGTTACTGTTGATACCAGTATAAGTGCTAAACTTGTTCCAGTATCCAAACCCTTCTAATCTTGCCTGCATCGGGTGGCAAGACAGCTGTTTTCCCCCACCTGCGGTGGTTGCCGTCGCGTGATCCAGCTCACGCCGTCGCGCCGGCAGCGCGGTATGATCTCACCGTGGAAACACGGTTCTTCCCTGGAACGAATATGGCCGCACAGACGCTTTACGACAAACTCTGGCACTCGCACATCGTCAGCGAGGAAGCCGATGGGACCTGTCTGCTTTATATCGATCGCCATCTGGTTCACGAAGTGACCAGCCCGCAGGCGTTCGAGGGACTCAAACTCGCCGGTCGCACGCTGTGGCGCGCGAATTCGGTGGTGTCGACGCCGGACCACAATACCCCGACCGATCACTGGGACGAGGGCATCAAGGACCCGATTTCGCGCCAGCAGGTCGAGACGCTCGACGCCAACATCAAGGAATTCGGCGCGCTCGTTTACTACCCGTTCAAGGACAAGCATCAGGGCATCCTGCACGTGGTCGGTCCGGAAAGCGGTGCGACCCTGCCGGGAATGACCGTCGTCTGTGGTGACAGCCACACGTCGACGCACGGCGCCTTTGGCGCACTGGCGCATGGCATCGGGACCTCGGAAGTCGAGCACGTACTTGCGACGCAATGTCTGGTGGCCAAGAAGTCCAAGGCGATGCTGGTACGCGTCGATGGCCAGCTCGGCCGTGGCGTGACCGCCAAGGACGTAGCACTGGCGATCATCGGCAAGATCGGCACCGCAGGCGGCACCGGCTATGCGATCGAATTCGGTGGCAGCGCGATCCGCGGCCTGTCGATGGAAGGCCGGATGACCTTGTGCAATATGGCGATCGAGGCGGGTGCCCGTGCCGGCATGGTCGCCGTCGACCAGACGACGATCGACTACGTGAAAGGCCGTCCGTTCGCGCCGAATGCAGAACAATGGGATGCCGCGGTCGCCAACTGGCGCACGCTGGTGTCCGACGACGGTGCCGTGTTCGACGCCGTGGTCGAACTCAAAGCCGAAGACATCGAGCCGCAAGTGACCTGGGGTACGTCGCCCGAGCAGGTGCTGTCGGTCAACGGCCGCGTGCCCGATCCTGCCGCGGAAAGCGATGCGGTGAAGAAGGGCAGTTACGAGCGTGCCTTGCAATACATGGGCTTGAGCGCCAATACGCCGATCACCGAGATTCCGGTCGACAAGGTGTTCATCGGTTCGTGCACCAATTCGCGGATCGAAGACCTGCGCGCCGCGGCGTCGGTGGTCAAGGGCAAGAAGAAGGCCGATTCGGTCAAGCTGGTGATGATCGTACCGGGCTCGGGTCTGGTGAAGGCGCAGGCCGAAGCCGAAGGGCTCGACAAGGTCTTTCTTGAGGCCGGTTTCGAGTGGCGCGAGCCGGGCTGTTCGATGTGCCTGGCGATGAATGCCGACCGGCTCGAGCCGGGCGAGCGTTGCGCGTCGACAAGCAACCGCAATTTCGAAGGGCGCCAGGGGCAGGGGGGGCGTACCCACCTCGTCAGTCCGGAAATGGCCGCAGCTGCGGCGATTGCCGGCCATTTCGTCGATGTGCGCACTTTTGCGTGACCTGACGCTCTAAACATTTTTTGATCTGCTGGAGTGTGCATTCATGAAATCGATTTTCCTGCTCGCCGTTGTCGCTGCTTTGACCCTGTCCGGCTGTAACACCATGAAGGGGTTCGGTCAGGACGTGCAGAAAGTCGGTGGCAAGATCGAGAACGCCGGCAGCAAATAATTCGACCGCCACGGGCGCCGGGATCGGCGCCGTGGCCGCGAGGAATCCGCAATGAAAGCCTTTACCCAGTTGAATGGCGTGGTGTGCCCGCTCGACCGTGCCAACGTCGATACCGACGCGATCATCCCGAAGCAGTTCCTCAAGTCGATCAAGCGCTCGGGCTTCGGCCCGAACCTGTTCGACGAATGGCGTTACCTCGACCATGGCGAGCCGGGCATGGACAACAGCACCCGTCCGGTCAATCCGGAGTTCGTGCTCAATTTTCCGCGCTACGCCGGTGCGCAGGTGCTGCTGGCGCGCGACAACTTCGGTTGCGGTTCGAGCCGGGAGCACGCACCGTGGGCGATCGACGACTACGGCTTCCGTGTCGTGATTGCGCCGAGTTTCGCCGATATCTTCTTCAACAACTGCTACAAGAACGGCTTGCTGCCGATCGTGTTGCCGTCCGATGTCGTCGAGCGTTTGTTCAAGGAGTGCGAGGCGCAGGAAGGCTATCGACTGGACGTCGATCTGAGCAAGCAAACGGTGACGACGCCAACGGGTGAATCGTTCGGGTTCGAGGTGACGGCGCATCGCAAGCATTGCCTGCTCAACGGCCTGGATGAAATCGGGCTCACGCTGGCGCATGCTGACGACATTCGCGCTTTCGAAGCCAAGCACCGCGAATCCAAGCCCTGGCTGTTCGTTTGAGCGCTTCGTCCGGCTGAAGGTTGGGGGAGGTCAATACGGCCTCCACCTAATGCCGTATAGTTAGGCGTTTTCTTGTTGACCCGGAAAGAATCACGACCATGATCCTGCATAAATTCAAAAATCAAGCCGATCTCGACCGCGCTGCTGCCGACCTCTTCATCTCCGTTGTCCGTTCCAAGCCCAATGCGGTGCTGGGCATGGCCACCGGTGGCACACCGGTCGGTCTGTATCAAGAAATCGTCAAGACCTACAAGCAGGGTCTGGTCAGCTTCAAGGAAGTCACGACGTTCAACCTCGATGAATACGTCGGTCTGCCGGTCAGCCACCCGGAGTCGTATCGCAGCTTCATGCAGCGCAACCTGTTCGACCATATCGATATCGCGCCGGAAAACACCCACGTGCCGAATGGCAACGCCGACGACATCGACGGTGAAGGTCGCCGCTATGACGAGGCAATCTACCAGCAGGGTTCGGTCGACATGCAGCTGCTGGGTATCGGCGGCAACGGCCACATCGGCTTCAACGAGCCGGATGACGAGCTGTCGCGCTTCACCCACAAGGTCACGCTGAAGGAAAGCACGCGCGAAGCCAACAAGCGCTTCTTCAACTCGATCGACGAAGTCCCGACCCACGCAATCACCATGGGCATGGGTTCGATCCTGCATGCCAAGGCGATTCTGCTGGTCGTGAAGGGCCAGGAAAAGGCCGAAATCCTCGACCGCACCCTGAACGGCCCGATCACCACGCAAGTGCCGGCATCGTTGCTGCAAACGCACCCGCGCGTGATCGTGATGACCGACTGCGATGTGACCTACAAGGTTTCGCACTCGTAATCGGATGCACCGACAAAAAGCGGGAGTGATCCCGCTTTTTGTTTGCCTTTTTTCACCGGTTTTCCAATAAAAACAATGATTTCACTGGATTTGAGCATGGCTTTGACGAGAAAGACGCGTGCCGGACTCTGGACCGCCGTTTTCCTTTCGCTGCCGACCGCGTTGACCGCGGGCGTTGCCGTTGCCGCACTGCCGCAGGCGAAAACGAGTGGTTCCGAAGAGGCGCAATTACTGTTCTGGAGCAGCATCAAGGACAGCAAGGATCCCGCCGAATTTCAGGCCTACCTGGACCAGTATCCGAACGGGGTATTTGCCAAGCTTGCGGAAATCAAACTCGCCAAGCTGAAGCAGGTGCCGGCGCCGCAGGCCTCGCCTGCCGTTGCGCAGGTCAAGCCCAAGCCGGCGACGACCCTGCCGACCCCGGTGCCGAATTACCAGCCTGTAGCGCCATCGCCGCAGCTGCAGTATCGGGTCAGCGTGCGTGGTGGACGGGCGCAACCACTGACGCTGCGCTACGACGGCAAGGCCTGGGTGAGCGTCGAATCGTACATCGATCGGCACAACTGCCTGCTGGGTGGCATTACCGACATTTCGCAGGGCAGCGGCGTCTTCGATGCGCAGCGTCTGCTCGACGAGGCAACCAGCGGTGTCGGCGAGAAAACCTACAAACGCAAGGTTTTCAGCGCGGGTGGCAACGAGGCGCCGACCTGGTACAAGTACACCAGGCTCGAAGAAGATGGTGCGCTGGTCCGCCTGGCGATCGAAGGCGACGAGCAGGCCGTCAGCAGCCGCAGCAATCAGAAGGACCCGATCCGGATGTCGCTCTCGGTCACGATCGACCGCCAGCGCGGCATCGTCACCTCGGCCAAGTCGCAGATGACCAATTCGGTGGGCACGCGCTACAGCTGTGACGTCGTCCTGGCCGATTAAATGTTCCGATTGGCGCCATCGCGGCGCGTATCCCTGTTAGGAGTGAGCAAATGAAAGTTCTGGTTCTGCCTGGTGATGGCATTGGTCCCGAAATTGTTGCGCAGGCAAAGAAAGTCCTGAACGCACTGCAGAAGGATGGTCTGGACATCGAGCTGTCCGAAGCACCACTGGGGGGCGCAGCCTACGACGCCTACGGCGCACCGTATCCGGAGTTCACCCAGAAGCTGGCTCGCGAAGCCGATGCGATCCTGCTTGGCGCGGTCGGCGGCCCGCAATACGACCAGCTCGACCGGCCGCTGCGCCCAGAGCGCGGCCTGCTGGGCATCCGCAAGGACCTGAACCTGTTCGCGAACCTGCGCCCGGCGATCCTGTACCCCGAACTGGCGAATGCGTCGACGCTGAAGCCGGAAGTCGTCAGCGGCCTCGACATCCTGATCGTCCGTGAGCTGACCGGCGACATCTACTTCGGCCAGCCGCGCGGCATCCGTGTCAACGAAGCCGGCGAGCGCGAAGGCTTCAATACGATGCTGTATTCGGAAAGCGAAGTGCGCCGGATCGCCCACGTCGCGTTCCGTGCAGCGCAGAAGCGTGGCAAGAAGCTGTGTTCGGTCGACAAGGCCAACGTGCTCGAGACGACCGAGTTTTGGAAGGAAATCATGACCGACGTCGCCAAGGAGTACCCGGACGTCGAACTCAGCCACATGTATGTCGACAATGCCGCGATGCAGTTGGTGCGCGCGCCGAAGCAGTTCGACGTGATGGTGACCGGCAACATCTTCGGCGACATCCTGTCTGATCAGGCATCGATGCTGACCGGCTCGATCGGCATGCTGCCGTCGGCTTCGCTCGACCAGAACGGCAAGGGCCTGTACGAGCCGAGCCACGGTTCGGCACCGGACATTGCCGGCAAGGACATCGCCAACCCGCTGGCGACCATCCTCTCGGCCGCGATGATGCTGCGCTACAGCCTGAACAATGAAGCGGCTGCCGTTCGGGTCGAGAACGCGGTCAAGGCCGTGCTCGCCCAGGGCCTGCGCACCGCGGACATCTACGAAGCCGGGACGACCAAGGTCAGCTGCTCGCAGATGGGCGATGCGGTCGTTGCTGCGCTGTAAACACCGTCGTTGGGCAATGACAAAGGCACCGGATCCGGTGCCTTTTTGTTTCCGGTGTCGGCGACTAGCTCACGCCACTGCCGCTGCCGCTGACCAGTACGTTGGCGTGGTAGCCGTCGGGCTTGTCGCCGACGGTTGCGCCGCCATAGAGCATGCCCTGCATGGTGTTGGTGAAAAAGTAGTAAGGGAAGGGCTGGGGCGGCGCGCTGGCCTCGTCAAGGCGCTGGCGCAGTTCGACGGGCAGCTCGAAATCCAGTGCCTGCAGGTTGGACTTGAGCTGCTCCGGGCGGCTGGCGCCGACGGTGACGCTGCTCACCGCCGGACGATGGGCAACCCAGTTCAGCGCCACCTGGTTCATCGGCCGGTCGAGCTGCCGGGCGACGTCCTCCAGTGCCGCGACGATCTGCCAGTTCCGCTCGCTCAGGTGCTGGAAAGCCGGATTGCCGCTGCCCTGCATCGTTGCCAGCCGGCCGCTGGTGGCGTCGCCCTTGCGGTACTTGCCCGACAGCAGCCCGCTGGCCAGCGGGCTCCAGACCGCCAGCCCCATGCCCAGCTCGATGGCCAGCCGGGTGTACTCGTGTTCGAGGTTGCGTTCAACCAGCGAGTACTGCAGTTGCAATGCGCTGATCGGTTCGAGGCCGCGCCATTCGGCCAGCGTCTGGATCCGTGCGGCGTACCACGCCGGCACGTCGGACAGCCCGAGATGGCGGACTTTGCCGTCGCGGACCAGATCGTTCAGCGTGCGGATGACTTCATCGGCCGAGGTGATCTGGTCCCAGACATGCAGGTAAAGTACGTCGAGATAGTCGGTGCCAAGGCGGCGCAGCGAGCCTTCGACAGCCTTCAGGACGTGCTTGCGGCCATTGCCGCCGCCGTTGGCATTGCGGTTGCCCAGATTGAAGCCGAATTTGCTGGCGAGCACGACCTGATCGCGCGCCTGACGCGCAGCGATGAACTCGCCCAGCCAGGCTTCGCTGGTGCCGTTGGTGTAGGCGTCGGCGGTATCGATGAAGTTGCCGCCGGCGTCCAGATACAGGTCGAATACCTGGCGGGCCGCATCCTTGTCGGCCCCCCAGCCCCATTCGGTGCCAAAGGTCATGGTCCCCAGGGACAGGCGGCTGACGCGCAGGCCGCTGCGGCCCAGGGTGTAATAGCGATCGATCGACATGCAGGAACTCCGGTGGTGTGAACGGCGCCGAGCCATGATTGCATGGTGCTTTCGGCATATCGGAGTTCCAGCTTATATCTGGCTGATTCAAATAAAAGGGTTATGAAAGGGCTGCTGGACAGCCGGTTCGCTCCGTCTTCGAGTGAGCTACGGGGAGGCTGGCAGACGGGGTGTCGACGGATTCACGACCGGTAGTTGAAGCACTATTCGGCGTGGATGGCCTGATGCGGCTATCCGTGTGTTTGCCGCTGCAAGGCGGCGATCAGTTCGGGAAAGCGCGGGTCCGGATGCAGCGATGCGAGGCGCCAGCGCTGCGGGAGCTGCTCCGCCCATTCGTCGCCGTTACCGATCAGGTGCTGCAGGTTGGCAAACGCGGCATCGCTGCGCCCGGCAAGCGCCCAGGCTTCGGCAGCCAGCAGCGAAAACCAAGGGTCGATGTCCCGTCCCCGTTCGTAATGCACGGCCCAGTCACCGAACTCGTCGGGGCTCATTGCTTTTGCGGATTCGGCTGGCAACGAAGCACTGAAGGCGCGGTAGCTCGCTACTTCGACGAAGCCGGTTGCAAGTGCGAGCGCGCGGGATTCCCGGTTGTTGGCAAGACAGTGCCAGCCGACGCTGGTTACGCCCCGGGCGGCCAGCAGTGCGAGTGTCGCCTGCACCACCTGCCGCGCCAGCCCCTGGCGCCGATACTCTGGCGCAACCCAGACGCCGAGTTCACCGCGGTCGCCGGCGATCACGTCGCTGAGACACAGTGCGACAACGGCGTCGGCGGCGAGCATGGCATGGCCGGCATTGCTGGCAACTGCGGTTGCGAGATCGCTGTCGCGGTTCGACGCGAACCAGTCGTCGAGCAAGTCGCGATCCGTCGCCGACAAGTGATGAGGTCCCGAGGCCTGCAACTCAAGCAAGCGGTAGCGTGCGTCGGTTATGACAGGCTTGTCGTCCGGCACCAGCGTCTGCCGTGCCGCGATGCGCTCGTGGCGCCGGGCGAACTGGTTGCTCAGCAGGGCGGGGAAGTGCGTTTCCCAGTGATCCGGCGTGTAGATCAGGTAGGCCGTCGGCGGAATCAGCCGGCCAAGCGAAGGGAGGTCGACAGCATCGTCGGGGTTGCCGGCCAGATACCAGCTTTCGGGGCCGTCGAGCAGGGCAATGTTCGGCTGTTGCAGGTCGTCGACCCAGATGTCGCCGGGGGCTGCGGCGGCGAGTACCGCAGCAACCGAGAGATGGATGTCGGCGCATGCCTCGAACAGCGGTTGCGCGATGTGGTATTCGGTCTTGGTAAGCAGATGCATGCAACTCCCGGGCTGGATGAAGGGCCGCGAACTGGCGGACCGCTGATGCGTCGAATGAGCATGGCGGCAAGTGCGGGCTAGTGTCCGGCCTGGAGCGGGACAAGGGCAAGACGATGCACAGCGCTGCAGCAGCATTCACCAAGGCAGGCAAAGTCGGGTTGGGGGAGGCGACCATGGGTGAATCGGCGCAACTGAATTACAATAGGCCCATCCCCAAAGGGCGCGCAGGCGCCCTTTTCCCATTCCGGAGGTTTCATGGCTCATCTTTCCCTTGGCGTGCTCGGCGCCACTTCCGCGCTCGGACAGGCGCTGCTCGACGTGATTACCGACAGCCCGCTGCGGCTGGCGGCGCTGTATCCGCTGACGATGAGCGACGACGAAGGTCTGGTCGAGTTCCGTGGCGAAGACCACCCGGAGTTCAACGTCGAGGATTTCGAGTGGACGCAGCTGCGCGTGCTCGTCAATACGGTGCCGGACGTCAATGCAGTGCTGGCCGAAGCTGCGCAGGCCGGGGTCATCGTCATCGATCTGACCGGCGCGAATCCGCCCGGCGGCAAGCTGGCCAAGGGCCAGGTCCTGTCGCTGCCGGACCCGTTCGCGCAGCAACTGGCGACGCTGATTGCGCCGCTGGCCGAACTGGGCGAAGTCACGCAAGTGACGGCGACCGGTTTGCTTTCGGTCTCGACCGAAGGCCAAGCCGGTATCGATGCGCTGTCGGGGCAGACGCGCGCGCTGTTCGCGCAGACCGAACACGAAACGGCGGTGTATCCGAAGCGGATTGCCTACAACGTGCTGGGCGGTTTCGGTGTGCCGGATGACGGCGGCGCCACTGCCGAGGAGAACGCCGCGCTGGCGCTGCTGAAGAAGCAGCTGCCCGGTGATTGCACGATCGACGTGACGTGCGTGCGCACGCCGCATTTCTTCGGTCACGGCGCCAGCGTGACCGTACGCTACTCGGCGCCGGTCGAGCAGGAAGCCGTGATTGCCGCGCTCAAGGCCGGCGAGCGCGTTTTCCTGCTGCAGGTGGCCGGAGAGGCCGGCATTGTCGCCAGTCAGGACGCGGTCGGTGGTGACAAGGTCTGGGTCAGCCGCTTGCGCTTTGCTGCCGATGGCCGCGGTGTGACGCTGTGGAGCGTGGCCGACAATACCCGCCTGCCGGCACTGGCGGTGCTGCAGTTGCTGACGCTGATCGCGGCCAAAGAGTAAACACCATGCTGCCACCGATCTCGCATCGCATCGCCGCCGAGCTGGCCTGCCGTCCGGCACAGGTTGACGCCGCGATCCAGCTGTTCGACGAAGGCGCAACCGTGCCTTTCGTCGCGCGCTACCGCAAGGAAGTCACTGGCGGGCTGGACGACACCCAGTTGCGTTCGCTGGATGAGCGGCTGCGCTATCTGCGCGAGCTGGAAGAGCGGCGACGCAGCGTGATCGGCAGCGTCGACGAGCAGGGCAAGATGACGCCGGCGTTGCTGGCGCAACTGCAGAACGCCGACAACAAGCAAAGGCTGGAAGACCTTTATCTGCCGTACAAGCCCAAGCGCCGTACCAAGGCGCAGATGGCGCGCGAAGCCGGGCTGGCACCGCTGGCGGCGGCCTTGCTCGCGGATCCGAACCGGGGTCCGGAGCAGGAGGCGCAGGCTTACCTCAACACGGACGTTGCCGATATCAAGGCTGCGCTCGACGGTGCACGGGCAATCCTGATCGAGCAGTTCGCAGAGGATGCCGAGCTGATTGGCGGCTTGCGTGACTATCTCAAAACCCACGGAGTGGTCAGAACGGCCGTGGTCGACGGCAAGCAGGACGAAGGCGCGAAGTTCGCCGATTACTTCGAGTACGAAGAGGCGCTGGCCAAGATGCCGTCGCATCGCGTCCTCGCAGTGCTGCGCGGCCACGCCGAGGGCGTGCTCGGTTTCGCGCTGGCCTTGCCGGACGATGCGTCGTCACCGGGCGTGTGCGAGTTGCGCATTGCCAAGCGCTTCGGCATCGCCAATCAGGGACGCGCCGCCGACAAATGGCTGGCCGACACGGTCAGGCTGACGTGGCGGGCCAAGGTGTTCCCGAGTCTGGAAACCGAGCTGGTCGGCGAACTGCGCGACCGGGCCGAGGCGGATGCGATCAAGGTATTCGCCAGCAACCTCAAGGATTTGCTGCTGGCGGCGCCGGCCGGGCCGCGTGCAACGATGGGGCTCGATCCGGGTCTGCGCACCGGTGTGAAGGTCGCTGTCGTCGATGCGACCGGCAAATTGCTGGATACCGCAACGATCTACCCGCACGAGCCGCGTCGGGACTGGCGCGGGGCATTGAATACACTGAATGCACTGGCGCAGAAGCATCGGGTCGAACTGATCGCGATCGGCAACGGCACCGCCAGCCGCGAAACCGACAAGCTCGCCGCCGAACTGATGCAGGAAAGCCCCGGGCTGACCAAGCTCGTCGTGTCCGAAGCCGGTGCATCGGTCTACTCGGCGTCCGAGCTGGCTGCGAAGGAGTTTCCGGCGCTGGATGTGAGCCTGCGCGGCGCGGTGTCGATTGCACGCCGTTTGCAGGATCCGCTGGCCGAGCTGGTCAAGATCGACCCGAAGGCGATCGGCGTCGGGCAGTACCAGCATGACGTCAATCAGGCCGGGCTGGCGCGTTCGCTGGAGGTCGTGATCGAGGATTGCGTCAACGCGGTCGGGGTCGACGTGAATACCGCGTCGGCGTCGCTGCTTGTTCGCGTGTCGGGTCTGAGCCCGGTACTCGCATCGAATATCGTCGAATACCGCGACGCACACGGCGCGTTTGCCGATCGCAAGGCCTTGCTCAAGGTGCCGCGACTCGGTGACAAGACCTTCGAGCAGGCCGCGGGCTTTCTGCGCGTCATGAACGGCAGGAATCCGCTGGATGCCTCCGCGGTGCACCCGGAGTCCTATGCGCTCGTCGAGAAAATCGTCGCGCGCGTGCAACGGGACGTGAAGACGCTGATTGGTGACACGGCGACATTGCGAGGGTTGAACCCCGGCGATTTCACCGATGTGCGATTCGGTGTGCCGACGGTGCGCGATATCCTCGCCGAGCTGGAAAAACCGGGGCGTGACCCCCGTCCGGAGTTCAAGGCGGTCAAGTTTGCCGATGGCGTCGAAGACATCAAGGACTTGCGGCCGGACATGGTGCTCGAAGGGGTGGTGACCAATGTGACCAATTTCGGTGCCTTCGTCGATGTGGGTGTGCACCAGGACGGTCTGGTGCACATTTCGGCGCTGACCAACCGGTTCGTCAAGGATCCGCGCGAGGTGGTCAAGGCGGGTGATCTCGTCAAGGTCAAGGTGCTGGAAGTCGACATCAGGCGGCGACGCATTGCCCTGACCATGCGCCTTGGCGACGAGGCGCCCAAACCCTCGGTCGCCGGTGTTGCCGCGGCGCAGGATGGGCGAAAAGCACCCAAGCGCGAGGCTGCGCCATTGTCCGGCGCGATGGCATCGGCGCTGGCAGGGGTCAAAATCAAGCGCTGAAAAATGAAAAACCGGGGCTGGCCCCCGGTTTTTTATCGACCGCACCATGTAAAAAAACCGGGCACAGCGTGCCCGGTTTGAAGTCTAGGAAGACGGTGGCACGGCTTAGAAGTCGGTACGCAGGCCCAACGAGAACGCGAAGCCGTCCTGATCGACGTAATCCGGCGTCAGCGAGCCCGAGTTGTTCTTGAACTTGCCCTTCGAATCGTTATCCAAGTTCACCAGGTAGGTGTAGAAGCGGGTCTGCTTGGTCGCGTAGTACACCAGACCCAGCGACGCTTGCGCACCGCTGTTGTCGCTCACGCCCAGCTGGTCCTTCGACCAGGCGTACACGCCCTGGACTTCGAACTGGCCGAACTTGTAGTTGCCGACCACGGCGTAGTTGTCCCAGTCGCTGCCGGCCTTGCCGTCATCGCTGTCGATGTGTTCCCAGCCGCCGCCCAGTTGCAGACCGAAGTCGAACTTGTAGCCCAGTGCCAGGTTGGTCGCCCAGGTCGACGCGCCGCTGGTGGTGTTGGCCTTCACGGCCGGGGTCACCGAGTTGTCGGCGTTGATGTGGTCGGCGCTGCTCAGGCCGGTGGTCTGTGCGAAGGTGCGGTTGTCCGAGTAGTAGTAACCCAGACCGCCGACGAAGCCGTAGCCGCTGTACAGGGCCGAAGCGGCGTAGATCGGCGAATTGTTGCCTTCCTGCGCGTTCTGGTCGAGGCCCCACGAACCGCGGACCTGGAAGCCGCCGAACTTCGGCGAGTCGTAGCTGACCGAGTTCTGCAGACGGCTGTTCAGCTGGGCGAACACGGCGCCCTTACCCTTGTAGTCGGCAGTATCGGCGAAGTTGTCGAACAGGCTCGACAGGTCCGACGAGGTCAGCAGGGTCTTGTAGGCGCTGTCGTAGTTGCCGAAGCGCACGGTACCCCAGTCGCCTTGCCAGCCGCCGAAGGTGTTGCGGCCGCCCCAGGTGGTGTTGCCGGTACCGCCGTTGCCCGAAGTCTTGATCGCCGATTCGATCTGCCAGATTACCTTGCCGCCGATGTCGAGGGCGTCCGAGCCCTTGAAGCCGAAGCGGGACGACTGGTCGATCAGTTGGACTTCGCCCTTGTAGTCCTTGCCACCGGCGTCCTTCAGTTGATCGTATTCGAGCGACTCGCGGATCGAGCCGTAGACGGTGACTTCAGCTGCAGCAAACTGGGCCACGAAAGCGGCGCCGAGGGCGGCGACGATCAGGGTCTTCTTCATTACTTCACTCTCCTGTTGCGGAAAAGAGGCCTTGTGTAGCTGGCCTGTACTGTTGCCCCGCCAGGCGTCTCCGGGAGTCGGCGCAGGCAGGGCGATCGGGAATTCGGCGGTGAACGTCTTGAGGCTTACGCCGCGTGTTCGTTTTCTATGCCGTTTCAGTACAGTGGAGTCTACGAGGCGATTATGTATTTCACATTACAAATCGCCCTGATTGATCCGCGTTGGAGAGTGTGTACTTCAGCCGAAAAACAAGCTGTGAAGCGCCTTTCCGGGCGATGGCTGGCGCATGAAGGCTTCGCCGACCAGGAAAGTGTTGACGTTGTTTTGTTGCATAAGTGATACATCTGTTGTGGCGAGAATACCGCTTTCGGTCACGACGATGCGATCGGACGGGATGTTTTGCAACAAACCTAGCGTCGTGTCGAGGCTGACCTCGAAAGTACGCAGGTTGCGGTTGTTGATGCCGACCAGCGGCGTTGTCAGCTCGAGTGCGGCATCCAGCTCTTCGCCGTTGTGTACTTCGACCAGTACGGACATGCCAAGTGCGTGAGCGATGGCTTCGAAGTCCTTCATCTGCGGCAGCGACAGTTCGGCGGCGATCAGCAGGATGCAGTCGGCACTCCAGGCGCGGGCTTCGAACAGCTGGTACTCGTCGACCATGAAGTCCTTGCGCAAGGCCGGTAGCGTGCAGGCGGCGCGCGCGGCCTTCAGGTAGTCCTCGTGCCCCTGGAAGTAGTTGCGATCCGTCAGGACCGACAGGCAGGCGGCGCCGTTGTCGGCATAGTCGGCGGCATGTTCGGCCGGCTGGAAATCGGCGCGGATCACGCCCTTGGACGGGCTGGCTTTCTTGATCTCGGCGATGATGCCGGGCTGGTCGGCCGCGTGTTTGGCGCGCAGGGCGGCGACAAAGTCGCGGCGGTCGGCGTTGGCTTCGGCCTGTGCCCGGATTTCGGCAAACGGGATGGCCTTGCGGGCCGCAGCGACTTCGTCGTGCTTGGTGGCCCAGATTTTCTTCAGGATGTCGGACATGGTTCGCTCTGCGGATTAGTTGGCAAGGCGGCTGGTCGCGCTGACCAGTGCGTCGAGCTTGGCGCTCGCGGCGCCGTTGGCGAGCACTTCGTGCGCGGCATTGATGCCGTCCTCGAGCGTGACCGCAATGTTGGCGGTGTAAATCGCCGCGCCGGCGTTGAGGAGCACGATGTCACGTGCCGGGCCGGCTTCGTTGGCCAGCACGCGACGGATGATGTCGGCGGATTGCTGCGCGTCGCCGGCATGCAGCGCCTGGAGGTCGCACAGTTCGAAGCCGAAATTGCGCGGGTCCAGCTGGTACTCGATGATCTCGCCATCCTTGAGTTCGGCGACCGAGGTGTTGCCGGACAGCGTGATTTCGTCGAGACCGTCGCAGCCGTGCACGATCATCACGTGCTTCGAGCCGAGCTGTTTGAGCACGCGTGCCTGGATGCCCACGAGATCGGGATGGAATACGCCCATCAACTGGTTGTCGGCACTGGCCGGGTTGGTCAGCGGGCCGAGAATGTTGAAGATGGTCCGTACGCCGAGTTCGCGACGGATCGGCGCAACGTACTTCATTGCCGGGTGATGGTTCGGTGCGAACATGAAGCCGAGGCCGACCTCGTCAATGCACTGGCCGACCTGTTCCGGTGTCAGGTTCAGTTTGACGCCCAGGGTTTCCAGAACGTCGGCAGAACCGCTGCTCGAACTCACCGAGCGCCCGCCATGCTTGGCGACCTTGACGCCCGCTGCCGCGGCGACGAAGGCCGAGCACGTCGAAATGTTGAAGGTGTGCGCACCGTCGCCACCGGTGCCGCAGGTGTCGACCAGATGGCGGCGATCCTTTACGGCCACTTGGCTGGCGAATTCGCGCATGACGGTCGCTGCAGCGGCGATTTCCGACACGCTTTCCACCTTGGTGCGCAGACCCATCAGGAGTGCGGAGGTCTGCACCGGGGTCAGCTCGCCGGTCATGATCTGCCGCATCAGGTAGACCATTTCGTCGAAGAACAATTCGTTGCTGTAGATCAGCCGACTCAGTGCGGCCTGGATGGTGATCATGATGATTTTCCCGAAATCAGTTCACGTAGAAGCGCGACAGCTCGTCGGCGCGGTGCCGGTCCATGTCGATCCGGCAGGTCTGCATGGCCACGTCGGCGACCGAACCGCTGTGGAACGGTGCACCTGCCCAGTCGCAACGGGCGTCGCGATAAGCGAGATAGGCGGCAACGTCGGTTTCGAACAGGCCGAGTGCATGACTGGCGGGGCTCGTGTCCTCCAGCCGCCGCATCGCCGCACGTGCTGCGGTTTCGGCGTTCAGCCGGTCCTGCGTTGCGCCGGTCTCAAGCCGGTTCAGGCACCGGGTCAGCTCGGCCTGGTCGGCGCTGTGCTGGTCGCACTCGCTAATGGCTGGTGGCGACGGTTGCGCCAGCGCAGTGCCGGCGGTCAGGAGCAGGGTGACGGCGAAACGCCGGATCACGCCCATTCCTTGAGGAAGTTGTCGAGCATCTGGTGGCCGTGCTCGGTCAGGATCGACTCGGGGTGGAACTGCACGCCTTCGATCGCCAGCGTCTTGTGACGCACGCCCATGATTTCGCCGTCGGCGGTCCATGCGGTGACGTCAAGGCAATCGGGCAGCGTTTCGCGTTCGATGGCCAGCGAGTGATAGCGGGTGACGGTGAACGGCGAGGGCAGCTTGCTGAACACGCCGACACCGGTGTGTTCGATCGGCGAGACCTTGCCGTGCATCAGCGTCTTGGCGTGGATGATGTTGCCACCGAAGGCTTCGCCGATCGCCTGATGGCCGAGACAGACGCCGAGGATCGGTAGCTTGCCGGCAAAGTGGCGGATGGCTTCGACCGAGATGCCGGCTTCCTTGGGCGAACAGGGCCCCGGCGAGATGACGAGGTACTTGGGCTTCAGCGCTTCGATCTGTTCGATCGAGATTTCGTCGTTGCGGTAGACGTGAACGTCCTGACCGAGTTCGCCGAAGTACTGGACGATGTTGTAGGTAAACGAGTCGAAGTTGTCGATCATCAAGAGCATGGCGGCATTCCTTTGAATCTGTACGCGGAGCGGGCGACGACGTGGGTCGGTTTCAGGCGTCGAGGCCGGCTTGAACGAGTTCGGCGGCGCGCAGTACGGCGCGGGCCTTGTTCAGCGTTTCCTGCCATTCGCTCTCGGGTACCGAATCGGCGACGATGCCGGCACCGGCCTGCATGTAGAGCGTTTCGTTCTTGACCACGGCGGTGCGCAGCGCAATCGCAACGTCCATGTCGCCGTTGAAGCCGAGGTAGCCGACGGCGCCCGAATAGATGCCGCGCTTGCTCGGCTCGAACTCGTCGATGATTTCCAGCGCCCGGACTTTCGGTGCGCCGGAGACGGTACCGGCGGGGAAGGTCGCCTTGAGGACGTCGATATTGCTGAGGCCGGCCTTGAGCTTGCCTTCAACGCTCGAGACGATGTGCATCACGTGCGAGTAGCGCTCGATCGTCATCCGGTCGACCAGTTTGACCGAGCCGGTTTCGGCGACGCGGCCGGTGTCGTTGCGGCCGAGGTCGATCAGCATCACGTGCTCGGCGATTTCCTTCTCGTCGGCCAGCAGTTCTTCTGCGAGTGCCTCGTCGAGTTCACGGGTCTTGCCGCGCGGCCGGGTGCCGGCGATCGGGCGTACCGTGATCGTGTCGCCTTCGAGCCGCGCCAGAATCTCCGGCGAGGCGCCGACGATGTGCATGTCGCCGAAATGGTAGAAGAACATGTACGGCGACGGATTGATCGATCGCAGCGCGCGATACAGCGCCAGCGGGTCCTGATCGAACGGCATCGTCATCCGTTGCGACAGCACGACCTGCATCACGTCGCCGTCGGCGATGTAGTCCTTGGCCTTTAGTACGGCTTCCTTGAAGGCGGCCTCGCCGAACTCGGATTGCGCCGTGGTCAGGGATTTTGCCGGGCCAGACAGTGGCAATTTGGCCGGTTCGCGCAGCTTGATCCGCAGTTCGGCCAGCCTGGCTTCGGCGCGGTCGTAGGCTTCCGGGTCTTCGGTATTGGCGTAGACGACGAGGAAAAGCTTGCCCGACAGGTTGTCGACGACGGCCAGTTCTTCCGACAGCAGCAGCTGGATGTCCGGCAAGCCGAGCGGGTCGGGTTTCGTACAGTGGGCGAGTTTCTTTTCGACGTAGCGGATCGTGTCGTAGCCGAAGTAGCCGACCAGCCCGCCCATGAAGCGCGGCATGCCGGTAGGTGCCGCAGCGTTGAACTGTTTCTGGTATTCGGCGATGAAGTCGAGCGGGTTGCCGTCGTGGGTTTCGATCACGCGGTCGTCGTGAATGACTTCGGTGTGCTGGCCGGTGACCGTGATACGGGTCCGCGCGGGCAGGCCGATGAACGAGTAGCGGCCGAAGCGTTCTCCGCCGACGACAGATTCAAGAAAATAGGAGTACGGACGATTGGCCAGCTTCAGATAGACCGAGAGCGGTGTATCGAGGTCGGCGTACAGCTCGAGGATGACGGGAATACGGTTGTAGCCTTGGCGAGCCAAAGCAGCGAATTCATCGCGCGTGATCATGACAACTCCAGACGAAATTCAGGAAAGGGCCAGGTAACGGTGGGCGCTTACTAGCGACGCCATCGCCATTCGAGCCAGATTTCGTTGGAGTGGAACGCCATGATCAGGTATCGGAGAAGTGCATAGGGGATGTCTTGTATCTTGCCCAATGCGGCGACAGGGGTCAACCGCGCAGCGGCGGCTGACCCCATATCGCGTCCGGCTGGCCTCAGTTGGCGTCCGGAAGCGGCTCGCCCTTGGGCCAGAGCAGCCAGAGCCGGCCGGGCTGCTTCATTTTCCCTGCGAGTTCACCGGCCGCGTCGCCCTTGCCCCAGAAGAAGTCGGCGCGTACCTGGCCACGAATGGCGCCGCCAGTGTCCTGTGCTGCGGCGATCCGCGTCAGCGGCGAACCGTCCGGCCGGGTGGTATCGATCAGCATCGGCGCACCGGCGGGGACGTGCTTGGTGTCGACGGCCAGGCTGTAACCGGCCGTCAGCGGAACGCCGAACGAACCGATCGGCCCTTCGTTGCTGTCCGGCAGCGTGCGGAAGAAGACATAGCTCGGATTGCTGGCAACCAGCTGGTCCACCTTGGCCGGATTGGCGCGTGCCCAGGCGCGAATGCTCTGCATGCTGACATCGGCCGCCTTGAGTTCGTCTTGCTCGATCAGCCATTTGCCAATCGCACGATAGGGCCAGCCGTTCTGGTCTGCGTAGCCGAGCCGCAGCTCGCGACCGTCGGCAAGCTTGATCCGGCCCGACCCCTGCACCTGCAGGAACTGCAGGTCCATCGGGTCGGGCAGCCAGGCAAGTACCGGTGCATTGAGCCGGTTGTTGCGGGCCAGTCGGGCGATTTCGTCTGCGTCGGCATAGGGCTTGAGCGCCTTGCCATCGAGGCGGCCGCGCAGGCGCTTGCCTTTCAGCTCCGGATAAATGCTGTCGAGCTGGACCGTGATCATGTCGTTCGGCGGTCCGTAAACCGGAATGGTGTTCCGGCTGGTCCGGCTCAGGCTGCCTGCATAGACCGGTTCGTAATAGCCGGTGATCAGGCCCTGGTCGCTGCCATCGGCGTTACGCAGCGTCAGTGGGGTGAAGCGGCTGGTGAGGAAGGCACGTGCGCTGCCTGCCGTTTTCGGCAGTTGCGCAGCGTCAGCGCACAGCGCGGCCCAGCGGGCCTGCTTCTGCAGCCGCGGGCAACCGCGTTGCCAGGTGTTGAAACCGGCAAGCCAGTCGGCATCACTTGTTGCTGGCAGCGCTGACCAGTCCACGGCCTGGTACGGTGCCATTTCTGTGCTTGGCACCTGCGTTGCGGGAGTGGGGGTGACAGGGGGCGCGGATTGTGTTGGCGGCTGATGAGGGGCGGGCGGGGTGGCGCAGGCGGCGAGAACGAGCGCGGCGGTGACGCCGGCAACGCGACGTACTAAATGCGAAATCTGGATCATCAGGGGGAGTCAGGGTTGGGGTCGATGCCCTTCTTGAACGCCTGCAGCCCGGCTTTCTGCATTTCCAGCGTCTTCACGGTCATCTGCAGCATGCCGACCTGCATCGTCAACCATTGCTCGATCGTGCGCATCTCGACGATCTTGCGGTCGATTTCTTCTTCAGTCAGTGGCGGCATGAAGGGGTTGGGCGTACCCGGCTTCAGGAATTGCGTAAAGAAGCCGAACGGGTCTTGCGGGGATTCGCTCATGGCGGGCTCCGGAAGGAACGGCGGGCACAGCGGGAAGCGGTGCGACCCCACGGCGTGGGGCCGCTTCCGATTTTAGACCTTTGCGGCGGCCTGTACCGCAGCAAGTGCGGCCATATTCACGAGGCGGCGTACCGATGCGGTCGGCGTGAGGATGTGGGCCGGTGCCGAAATGCCCAGCAGGATCGGGCCGATGGTCACGCCGTCACCGGCGGTCATCTTCAGCAGGTTGAACGAAATGTTCGCTGCATCGAGATTCGGCATGATCAACAGGTTGGCATCGCCCTTGAGCGTCGATTGCGGGAACACCTGCTGACGGATCTCGGCCGACAGAGCGGCGTCGCCGTGCATTTCACCGTCGACATCCAGATCGGGCGCCTGTTCGCGCAGCAGCTCGAGGGTGCTGCGCATCTTCAGTGCCGAAGGATCGCTCAGCGTGCCGAAGCTCGAGTGCGACAGCAGGGCCACCTGTGGCTGGATGCCGAACGCGCGCACGGTATCGGCGGCAAGCCGGGTGATTTCGGCCAGTTGCCCGGCGCTCGGATCCTGATTCACGTAGGTGTCGGTGATGAAGATGTTGCCGGTCGGCAGTAGCAGTGCATTCATCGCTGCGGTCGTGGTCGCACCGTCCTGCAGGCCCAGTACGTTCTCCAGATACCAGTGATGGCGATGGTACTGACCGTGCGTGCCGCAGATCATCGCGTCGGCTTCGCCACGCTTGACCATCAGCGCACCGATCAGCGTCGTCTTGCTGCGAACTTCGGCTTGCGCCAGCTCCTCGGATACGCCCTTGCGCAGCATCAGCGAGTGATACAGCGTCCAGTATTCGCGGTAGCGCGGGTCGTTTTCCTGGTTGCACAACTCGAAATCGACGCCCGGACGGATGCGCAGGCCGAGTTTCTCGATCCGGCTTTCGATGACGCTTGGACGACCGATGACGATCGGGAAGCACAGGCCGAGGTCGATGACTTCCTGCACCGCGTGCAGCACGCGCTGGTCTTCGCCTTCGCAGAACACCACGCGCTTCTTGGCCTTGCGCGCGGCGGCGAACACCGGCCGCATGAACAGGTTGGACTTGTAGACGAACTGGGTCAGTTCTTCGGTGTAGACGCCGAAGTCCTCGATCGGTCGCGTGGCGACGCCGGCTTCCATCGCCGCGCGGGCAACGGCCGGGGCAATCTTGATGATCAGGCGCGGATCGAACGGTTTCGGAATCAGGTATTCGGCGCCGAAGGTCAGGTTCTCGTTGGCGTAGGTGTCGGCGACAACATCGGACTGCTCGGCCAGTGCCAGTTCGGCGATGGCGTTGACGGCAGCGTGCTTCATGCTTTCGGTGATGGCCGTCGCGCCGACGTCGAGCGCGCCACGGAACATGAACGGAAAGCACAGCACGTTGTTGACCTGGTTCGGATAGTCCGAACGGCCGGTGCACACGATGGCATCCGAGCGCACGGCCTTGACGTCAGGCGGCGAGATTTCCGGGTCGGGGTTCGACAGCGCCAGAATCAGCGGGTGATCGGCCATGCTCTTGGCCATGTCCTGCGACATTACGCCGGGGCCGGACAGGCCGAGGAAGATGTCGGCGCCGCCGATGGCATCCTGCAGCGTGCGCGCTTCAGTCTCGCGGGCGTAGCGCTGCTTGGTTTCGTCGAGGTTGGTCCGGCCGGTATGGATCACGCCCTTGGAGTCGCAAACGATGACGTTTTCGCGCTTCACGCCCAGGGAGACCAGCAGGTCGAGGCAGGCAATCGCGGCTGCACCGGCGCCCGAGGCAACCAGCTTCACTTCTTCGATTTTCTTGCCGATCAGCTTGAGACCGTTCTTGACGGCCGCGCCGACGATGATGGCCGTGCCGTGCTGGTCGTCGTGGAAGACCGGGATGTTCATCCGTTCGCGCAACTTCTGCTCGACGTAGAAGCACTCAGGTGCCTTGATGTCCTCAAGGTTGATGCCACCGAAAGTCGGTTCGAGCGAGGCAATGATCTCGACCAGTTTTTCCGGGTCTTTTTCGTCGATTTCAATGTCGAAGACGTCGATTCCGGCGAACTTCTTGAACAGCACGCCCTTGCCTTCCATCACCGGTTTGCCGGCCAGCGGACCGATGTCGCCCAGACCCAGCACGGCGGTGCCGTTGGTGATCACCGCGACCAGGTTGCCGCGCGCGGTCATGTTGCGCGCTTCGGCTTCGTCCTCAACGATGGCCATGCAGGCGTAGGCGACGCCCGGCGAGTAGGCGAGTGCCAGTTCGCGCTGGCTCGACAACCCCTTGGTCGGTGCGACCTGGATCTTGCCGGGACGCGGATAGCGGTGATAGTCGAGGGCCTTTCGTTTGAGTTCTTCGTCCATGTGGTTCTCCGTTGTGCCGGATACGTTGTCGTTCCGGTCTGTTTGATGCAGTGAGCGATGTTGTGATGCTGGGCGCGACTACATTTGTTTACAAGCTAGGGTTTTGCCGGATGCGGGATACGCGTATTCCTTAGTGGTGTTGTTTTTGCTGTCGATGAAACGACACGGGCCAGACTCTGCAGTCCGGCCCGTCGGCGTTAGAAACGGATTTTCACCGCATCGTTCCCCAGCCACGTTTGCAGCTCGGCGATCAGCGCGTCGTGCAGCGTTACCCGCCAGTCGAGCCCCAGCCGCAAGGCACAGCGTGCACCTTGCGTCCGGTAGTCGATCTCGATCGGGCAGGCGCCGCCACCATGGGCGGCCAGCAGCGAGGACAGTCTTGCCGCATCGGCATTGCCGTTGATCTGCAGGTTGAGCGACCGCGCAAAATGACTGCGCGCTTCCGGCACGTCCATGACCGCATCGGCGATCACGCGCAGGCCGCCACTGAAGCGGTCCTCGCTGACCTTGCCGGCAACGACGAGCAGCGTGTCGTCCTTGAGTTTGGTCCGGTGCGCTTCGAACACCTCCGAATACAAGGCAACTTCGATCTTGGCGTTGCCGTCGTCGAGCTGCAGGAACGCCATCCGGCCGCGATCGCCGTTCTTGACCCGCAAGCCGCCGACGATGCCGGCAAGGTACTGCAGTTCACGCTTGGGTTCGAGCCGGTCGAGCCGGGTCTTGATCAGGCCCTTCAGGTCCTTCGCATGGGCATCGAACGGGTGGCCCGAGAGGTAATGACCCAGCGCGGTTTTTTCCTCGGCCAGCTTGACCTTGTCGTCCCAGCGCGGCACCTCGATCGGCTCGACGGTCGGTACCGCCGACGGCTCGAACATGTCGAACAGTGAATTCTGGTTGGCGTTGGCGGCCTCGGCCTCGGCCAGCTTCATTGCCTGCTCGACGTTGGCCATCAACCGCGCGCGATGATCGTCGATCGCGTCGAACGCGCCGCCGCGAATCAGCGCCTCGAGCACGCGCTTGTTGACTTCCTTCTTGTCGGTTCGGCGGCAGAAATCGTACAGATCCTTGAACGGGCCGTTGGCCTTGCGCTCGGAAACGATCTGTTCGACCGCGCCCTGACCGACGCCCTTGATGGCGCCGAGCGCGTAGCGGATCTGCCGCTTGCCGACCGGAACGAAACGGTAAACGCTTTCGTTGATGTCCGGCGGCAGTATCTCCAGCCGGTTTTTTTCGATGCAGTCGTCGTAAAACACCTTCAGCTGGTCGGTGTTGTCGAGTTCCGAGCTCATCGTCGCGGCCATGAAGGCGGCGGTGTGGTGTGCTTTCAGCCAGGCGGTGTGGTACGACACCACCGCGTAGGCCGCGGTGTGCGACTTGTTGAAGCCGTACTCGGCGAACTTGGCCATCAGGTCGAACAGCATTTCGGCCAGCGCCGGGTCGTAGCCCTTGGTCTTGGCGCCGTCGGCGATCATCTCCCGGTGCTTGGCCATTTCCTCGGGCTTCTTCTTGCCCATGGCCCGGCGCAGCATGTCGGCGCCGCCGAGCGTGTAGCCGCCGATGATCTGCGAGATCTGCATCACCTGTTCCTGATACACGATCACGCCGTAGGTCGGTTCGAGACACTTCTCCAGATCGGGGTGGAAGTAGTCGGGGACTTCCAGTCCTTTTTTCCGGTTGATGAAGGTGTCGACCATGCCCGAGCCGAGCGGACCCGGCCGGTACAGTGCCAGCACGGCGATGATGTCTTCGAAACGGTCGGGTTGCAGTTTTTCCAGCAGCCGCTTCATGCCGTCCGACTCGACCTGAAAAACGGCGGTGGTGTTGGCGTCGCGGAACACTTGGTACGCGGCCTGATCCTCGAAGCCGAGGCTCATCAGGTCGAGGTATTCGCCGGTCTGCTCTTTGATGTACTGCAGTGCCAGCTCGATAATCGTCAGGTTGCGCAGACCCAGAAAGTCGAACTTCACCAGACCGATCGATTCGACGTCGTCCTTGTCGAGCATCGACACTGGTGACGCATCGGCGCCACTGGCCTGATAGACCGGGCAGAAATCGGTGATCTGGCCCGGCGCGATCAAGACGCCACCGGCGTGCATGCCGATGTTGCGGGTCATGCCTTCGAGCTTGAGCGCCAGCTCCCACAGTTCCTTGACCTCGTCCTCGTTGCGGACGCGCTCGGCCAGTTCGGGCACCATCTCGACCGCGTCGTCGAGGCTGAAATGCTTGCCCGGTGCGGCCGGGATCATCTTCGACAGGCCGTCGCAGAACATGTACGGCAGGTCGAGAACGCGGCCGACGTCGCGCACGACCGCCTTGGCGGCCATGGTGCCGAAGGTGGCGATCTGGCTGACCGCCTCGGCACCGTACTTCTCGCGCACGTACTCGATCACGCGCCAGCGGTTGTCCTGGCAGAAGTCGATGTCGAAGTCGGGCATCGAGACCCGTTCCGGGTTCAGGAAGCGCTCGAACAGCAGTGCGTATGCAGTCGGATCGATATCGGTGATGCCGAGCGAGTACGCGACCAGCGAGCCGGCACCGGAGCCCCGGCCCGGGCCCACCGGGCAGCCATTGTGCTTGGCCCAGACGATGAAGTCGGCCACGATCAGGAAGTAGCCGGGGAAGCCCATCTGGATGATGGTGTCGGTCTCGAACTTGAGCCGATCGAGGTAGCGAGGCCGTTCGGCGTCGCGCGCGGCCTCGTCCGGATACAGCTGGGCGAGGCGGGCTTCAAGACCTTCCTTGGCCAGGTGGACGAGATAGTCGTCCAGCGTCATGCCGTCCGGCGTCGGGAAGTCCGGCAGGTAGTTCTTGCCCAGCGTAACGGTCAGGTTGCAGCGCTGCGCGATCGCGACCGAGTTGGCCAGTGCTTCGGGCAGGTCGGCGAACAGCTCGGCCATTTCGGCCGGTGTCTTGAAATACTGGTCATCGGTAAACAGCTTGGGTCGTCGCTTGTCGGCGACCATATAGCCTTCGGCAATGCAGACGCGGGCTTCGTGTGCCTTGAAGTCATCCGCCGCCATGAACTGGATCGGATGCGTGGCGACGACCGGCAGCTCGAAATCGGATGCAAGGTCGAGCTGCCCTTGTACGCAAGGCTCGCATTCCGGCTGGCCGCTGCGTTGCAGCTCCAGGTAGAAGTTGCCCGGAAATTGCGTGCTCCACCACTGCGTGACAGCCTTGGCACTGTCATAGTTGCCCGAAAGCAGTGCCTGGCCGATCTCGCCCAAATGACCACCAGACAAGCACAGCAGATGACTGTTGTCGCCGTCGGCAATCCAGTCCTTGCGCAGTTCGGCGCGGTCGCGGTACTGATTGTCACGGTACGCGCGCGTCAGCAGTTCGCAGAGCCTGCCGTAACCGTCGCGATCGCTCGCCAGCAACAGGACGCGAAAGGGCTTGTCGCGATCCGCCTCGTTCTCGATCCAGGCATCCAGGCCGATGATGGGCTTGATCCCCGCGCTACGGCAGGCCTTGTAATGCTTGACCAGGCCGAACAAATTCATCAGGTCGGAAACGCCAAGCGCGGGCATGCCGAGCTTTTTTGCGTGTTTGACCGCGTCATCGATGCGGACGATGCCGTCGGTGACGGAGAACTCGGAGTGCAGGCGAAGATGGATAAAGGCAGGCTGATTCATCGCGACATTCTAGCATCTCGCTGACCACGGTTTGCCGTTTGCCGGGCGGTTTGCGTGGTGGGAAATGTGCCGTGGACACGCAGTCCAGCAGGCGTTGGCATGTTGTGATTGTGCAATGCACAAAATAGCGCTTGACGCGGGGGTGGGTGTTGATGAGAATGACACCACAATGTTGCAGTGCACAAAGGAGAAACACAGCATGTCCAGCTTCAATCAGTTTGCCGAAATCAATCAAGCCAACCTCGAAAAGTCGCTGCGCCTGAGCCAGATCGCGCTGGGCGGTGTTGAGCGTCTCATCCAGCTGCAGCTCGGCATTGCCCGCGATCTGCTGGCCGAGAATGTCGAAACCGCCAAGTCGCTGGCCGAGGTCAAGGATGTTCAGGGTCTGGTGAACCTGCAGCGCCAACTGGCACAGCCGTCGGTTGAAAAGACCCTCGGTGTTGCACGTACCGTGTTCGACGCTGCAAGCGCGACGCATCACGAACTGACCGCGCTGATCGAAGAGCAAGTCCTGTCGTTCAACAAGAACCTGGTCGGTACGCTGGATAGCGCGATTCAAAATGCACCGGCTGGTACCGGTGCTGCGGTCAGCGCGCTGCGCAGCGCCGTTGAAACGGCCAGCAACGCCTACGACGCAGTGGCCAAGACCACGCAAAAGCTGGCCAGCGAGTTTGTCGAGGCGACCACCTCTGGCGTCGAGCAAACCGTGAAGGCGGCTTCGCGCAAGGCTGCGGTCTAAGCACGATACCTGCGATGCCTGACGGGCGTCGCTTGTTCAAACAAACAGCCACCCTAAGGGGTGGCTGTTTGCATTTCGGGCCGCCGGCTCAAAGCGCGGTATTTGGAATTGCCGGAATGCTGAGCAGGAGTTGGGCCAGCAGTGTAGCGGGGGCAATGGCGCCGGTCTGGGGCTGGTTCGACAGGCTTTGCTGTAGCGCGGCCGGCAAGGTGCGCAGTGGTTCGAAGGGCTGATCTGCGGTCATTTGCAGGTAGCGGAGTGCGTCGTGCCGTGCCTGATGCAATGTCGCTTGCGTGATTTGCTGCCAGATTGCGGGGTCGTACGCCCACTGGGCGCGAGTTGTACCGCCGAGCCAGCCAAGAATGGCCAGCGTTTGCGCTTGCCAGTGTTGCAGAAGTGATGCGACGAAAGCTGCGGATCCTGTATTTCCAAGGTGCAGCCAAGCGTTTTGGGCCGGTGGGGCGAGTGAGTCCAGTAGGGGGGCGACACGGGCAAGCGCGACCTTGTCGCCGCCCGCGCCAATGATCCAGCCATGCAATGGCGCCTGAATCACGTCTCCGTAGGCAACGACATCAATGACGTGCAGTGTCGGATGAGTCAAGCCCTGCAGTTCATCGAGCGTGCCGTTGATCAGCACAACCGGGAGTGCCGGATCGAGGGTATCGGCAATGTCCTGGCCGAGCGGGAGCCAGATGAGTTCTATCTCTTTGTGGTGGGCGGTGCGGGCTTGCAGCGGTACCAACAAGGTTGGCGGCGCCAGCAACTGAATGGGTGGCGCCGCTTGGGGCATGCTCAGCCTTGGCAGCTGTTGACCAGCTGCTTGAGCCCGTCGACGTCCAGGAGTTCGATCAGGCGATTCTGGACCTTGATGAGGCCCTGATCCTGGAACTTGGAGAGTGTACGGCTGACGGTTTCAAGCTTGAGGCCGAGATAGCTGCCGATTTCCTCGCGCGTCATGCGCAGGTGGAAGCTCATCGACGAGTAACCGCGAACCTGGAAGCGCTGCGACAGGTTCAGCAGGAAGGCGGCGATGCGTTCCTCGGCTTTCATATTGCCGAGCAGCAGCATCACACCGTGGTCTCGGACGATTTCCCGGCTCATCACGCGATAGAAATGGCGCTGCAGCACGGGAATCTTGCGCGACAGCGATTCCATTTCCTCGAACGGCAGTTCACAGACTTCGCTGTCTTCGAGCGCGACGGCATCGCAGGTGTAATGATCGGCACTGATTGCATCCATGCCCATCAGCTCGCCGCTCATGTGGAAGCCGGTGACCTGTTCGCGGCCATCTTCGGAGACGACGCTGGTCTTGAAAAAGCCGACCCGCACGGCGTACAGCGCGCGGAACGGTTCGCCGGCACGGTACAGGGCTTCGCCACGCTTGATCGGGCGGCCTTGGCCGATCAGTTCGTCGACCTGCTTCATTTCGTCCAGACTCAGCTCATTGGGCAGGCAGAGTTCGCGCAGGCTGCAGTTGGAGCAGGCTTGGCGGAGCTGCTTGAAAGTGATGTCACGCGGTTGAAGGGCGGTTTGCATGGCGGCGCTCTACGTGGATTGGGCAATATGGGAACGGACCAATTACCGTTGTGCGGATAATCGGGCTTTGATCACCATCAAGATTGCGTAGGTTGATTATCGGCAAGCTCGTACTTGAGTACAACTAATCAAAATACCACTTGGCGATCACGATGAATCAACAGCAAATTGAGTTCGACCGCGCGCTGATCCAGCGCTACGACGGCAAGGGCCCGCGTTACACGTCCTACCCGACGGCAGACCGTTTCGGCGCGATGGCGCCGGAGGATTATCTAGGACGGCTGTCGCAGCGGCAAGTCGGTGCCGTTTGCCAGCCGCTCTCGCTGTACTTCCACATTCCGTTCTGTGACACCATTTGTTACTACTGCGCCTGTAACAAGGTCATTACCAAGGATCGCAGCCGCGCCGAGCGCTATCTCGACTACCTCGAGCGGGAAATGGATCTGCAATGCGAGGCCCTGGAAGGCAAGGCCGTCGTCAAGCAGCTCCATTTTGGCGGCGGCACGCCGACGTTCCTGTCCGACGCGCAGTTCGAACGGCTGATGGCGGCGATTCGTCAACGGTTCGAGCTTGCTCCGGACGGCGAGTTCTCGATCGAGATCGATCCGCGCAAAGTGTCGGTCGCAACGGTCGAATTGCTGGCTCGCCTGGGTCTGAACCGGATGAGTGTCGGCGTGCAGGATTTCGATCCCGACGTGCAGCGGGCGGTGAACCGGGTACAAAGCGAGGCCGAGACCCGTGCGGTGATCGATGCGGCACGTGCCGCCGGTTTCCGTTCGATCAATCTCGACCTGATCTATGGTCTGCCCCTGCAGACGCCGGAACGGGTGCGCGATACGCTGGCGCGCGTGATCGATATCCGGCCGGAACGGGTCGCGCTCTACAACTACGCGCATCTGCCCGAACGCTTTCCGCCACAGCGGCGTATCGACGAGCAGGCCTTGCCCTCGCCGGAAGCCAAGCTCGACATCCTGCAGGCCAGCATCGATCAGCTGCTGGCCGCCGGCTATGTCTATATCGGCATGGATCATTTTGCCTTGCCCACGGATGAACTGGCGATTGCCCAGCGTCACGGCCGCTTGCATCGCAATTTTCAGGGCTACTCGACGCACGCCGACTGCGATCTGATGGCTTTCGGTGCTTCGGCGATCGGCAAGGTGGGGGCGGCTTACGTCCAGAACCATCGCACCGTGGACGAGTACTACGCCACTCTGGATGCAGGTACGCTGCCGGTGACACGCGGCATCGTGCTGAAACCGGATGATCTGATGCGCCGGGCGGTGATCCAGTCGCTGATGTGCCAGTTCGAACTCGTGTTCCAGCCGTTCGAAATCGCTTACCTGGTTGATTTTTCCAGTTATTTCGCGGAAGAATTGCGCCGGCTCCGTGAGCTGGAGGCCGATGGCCTGGTCGAGGTGGATGACGACCGGATCACGGTCACGGCCAAGGGGCGGCTGCTGGTGCGCTCGGTCGCGATGGTGTTCGACCGCTATCTTGGCGTGGCTGCCACATCGGCGCGTTATTCCAAACTGATCTGATTTCCCCGGGGGCGCATGCCCGAATACAACCTGCTGGCCCTGTTTCTCGCCGGGCTGCTTGGCGGTGGCCATTGTCTGGGCATGTGCAGTGGCGTCGTGACGGCGTTCAGCCTGCAGTTGCCTGCTGGCGCGCGCTGGCCTTACCACTTTGGCTTCAATGTGGGCCGGATCGGGGGGTACGCGCTGATCGGTGCACTGCTTGGCGGCTTGGGCTCGTTCAGCGCGCTGTTGCAGCTGCAGTCGCTGAAGGCCATCCTTTTCGTTGTCGCCCAGCTACTGATGATCGCCCTTGGCGTTTACCTTGCGGGATGGGCCAACTGGCTGACCCGGATCGAGCGGTTGGGCGTGCCTGTATGGCGCCAGGTGCAGCCGTTGTTGCGCCGGGCGTTGCCGATCCGTCATTGGCCACAAACGCTGTGGGTCGGCTTGCTGTGGGGGTGGCTGCCCTGCGGGCTGGTCTATACCGCCAGCATTACCGCACTGGCCAGTGCCTCGCCCTTGAAAGGAATGCTTGCAATGCTGGCCTTCGGCTTGGGGACTCTGCCGAATCTCATGCTGATCGGATCGATGGCGCAACGGCTGCAACAACTGTTTCGTCATCGCCAGGTACGAGGGCTGATTGGCACTGCCTTCATCGCTTGGGCAGTGTGGCAGCTGACGTCGTTGTGGCGCTGAGCGTCGCTTGCATGCATCAGTAAAATTATTTTCTATAGATTGCTGATTTATCAGGAATTTATTGTCGTTTTTCTTGTCTCCGCAGCAGCTGGCAAGCATGCGCTTCACTGCGAAGTGAAGGGCGACGTCTATAACGGAAGCAGGCCCGACCCGCCAGGCAGTTCTCACCCCCAGGGCCATTCCGAAACTCACCCGCGGAGGTGTGTCATGGACGTATTCGACAATTTTTCATCCCGTTACGAGCGCACCCGCGAGGAAGAGCTCAGCCTTAGGGATTACCTGGAGCTGTGCAAACAGGACAAGTCTGCTTACGCTACCGCGTCCGAGCGGATGCTGATGGCGATCGGCGAGCCGGAAATGATCGACACGCGGCTCGACTCCCGCTTGTCGCGCATTTTCCAGAACAAGGTGATCCGCCTTTACCCGGCATTCCGCGAGTTTTATGGCATGGAGGAGGTGATCGAACAGGTCGTTGCCTACTTCCGCCATGCCGCGCAAGGGCTGGAGGAGAAGAAGCAGATCCTTTATCTGCTGGGGCCGGTCGGTGGCGGCAAAAGCTCGATCGCTGAAAAGCTCAAGGAGCTGATGGAAAAGGTGCCGTTCTACGCCATCAAGGGCAGCCCTTTGCATGAGTCGCCTCTGGGGCTGTTCAATAGTGATGAGGACGGACAGATACTGGAAGAGGAGTACGGCATTCCGCGCCGCTATTTCAAGGCGATTCCCAGCCCGTGGGCCGTCAAGCGACTGCATGAGTTCAACGGCGACATCAACCAGTTTCGTGTCGTCAAGCGCTATCCCTCGGTGCTGAAACAGGTTGCCATTGCCAAGACCGAGCCTGGCGACGAAAACAATCAGGACATTTCTTCGCTCGTCGGCAAGGTCGATATTCGCAAGCTCGAAAAATATGCGCAAGACGACCCGGATGCGTACAGCTATTCCGGTGGCCTGTGCCTGGCCAATCAGGGCTTGCTCGAGTTCGTTGAAATGTTCAAGGCGCCGATCAAGGTGCTGCATCCGTTGCTGACCGCAACACAGGAAGGCAATTTCAAGGGGACCGAAGGTTTTGGTGCCATTCCATTCGAGGGCATCATTCTGGCGCACTCGAACGAGTCCGAATGGAAGCAGTTCAAGAATAACCGCAACAACGAAGCGTTCCTGGACCGGATCTACATCGTCAAGGTCCCGTATTGCCTGCGGGTGTCCGAAGAAACACAAATTTACGACAAATTGCTGCGCAACTCGTCGTTGGCGCATGCACCATGCGCGCCGGGAACGTTGAAGATGATGTCGCAGTTCTCGGTCCTGTCGCGCTTGAAGGAGCCGGAAAACTCGAGTTCGTTCTCCAAAATGCTGGTTTACGATGGCGAGAATCTCAAGGATATCGATCCTAAGGCCAAGTCGATGCAGGAGTACCGCGACTTTGCCGGTGTCGACGAGGGCATGAACGGATTGTCGACACGGTTTGCCTTCAAGATTCTCTCCAAGGTATTCAATTTCGATCACCAGGAAGTGGCCGCCAATCCTGTGCATCTGCTGTATGTGCTGGAGCAGCAAATCGAGCGTGAGCAGTTTTCGCAGGAAATCGAGCAAAAGTACATTTCCTATATCAAGGAGTTTCTTGCCCCCAAGTATGTCGAGTTCATCGGCAAGGAAATTCAAACCGCCTACCTTGAAAGCTACTCGGAATACGGGCAGAACATCTTCGATCGATATGTCACCTTTGCGGATTACTGGATTCAGGATCAGGAGTATCGCGACCCGGATACCGGTGAGTCGTTTGACCGGAACTCACTCAATAACGAGCTGGAGAAGATAGAAAAACCGGCCGGAATATCCAATCCCAAGGATTTCCGCAATGAAATCGTCAACTTCGTGTTGCGGGCAAGGGCAAACAATGCGGGGAAAAATCCGGCCTGGACCAGTTACGAGAAGCTGCGCACGGTAATCGAAAAGAAAATGTTCTCGAATACCGAGGAGTTGTTGCCGGTGATTTCGTTCAATGCCAAAGCCAGTGCCGAAGAGCATCGCAAGCACGAGGATTTTGTCAACCGGATGGTGACCAAGGGCTATACACCCAAACAGGTACGCTTGTTGTGCGAGTGGTATCTGCGTGTCAGGAAGTCATCGTGAACCAGTGAGGGTCGGACATGAGGTGTAGGGCTATCAATCCCCCGCCAGCCGGGGAGCAGCCTTCCGGGTTGTACCGCCGGGAGGACTACCCGCCAGACACCTTCGCCTCACCCTCGCGCCTCACTGGGGATTGCCATGTTTCAGTTGATCGATCGGCGTTTGAACGGCAAGAACAAATCGGCGGTTAACCGCGACCGTTTCTTGCGGCGTTTCAAGTCACAAATCAAGGGGGCGGTGGCTCGGGCAGTCAAGGATCGCTCGATTACCGATATCGAACACGGTGAAAAGGTGTCGATTCCGGTCCGGGATACCGGCGAACCTACTTTGGGCCATGCACACGGTGGCGTATGGGAGCGCGTGTTTCCCGGCAATCATGAGTACATCAAGGGTGACGAAATCGAGCGCCCGGATGGTGGTGGCGCCGGTGGGAGTGGCGGCGCCGGACAGGGCGGAGAGGGCGAGGATGATTTCGTTTTCGAGCTGACCAAGGAGGAGTTTCTCAACTTCTTCTTTGATGATCTCGAGCTGCCCAACCTCGTGAAGACCCAGCTTCAACAGACAGTCGTGATGAAGCCGGTCCGTGCTGGATTCACCAGCGACGGCACGCCGACGAACATCCATGTGCTGCGCAGCTTGCGATCGGCCTTGGGGCGGCGAATCGCGTTGTCGGCGACACCGCTGGATGAGCTGAATGCGGCACAGGAGCACCTGGACGAACTGCTTGAAAGCGAGGACGAACATTCGCCGGAGGTGCATTCGTTGCAGTCGCAGATACGGTTGCTGAAAAATCGCTTGATGAACATTCCGTTCATCGATCCGTTCGACTTGCGATATACCAATCGCGTCCGTGTGCCGAGTCCGACTACGCAGGCGGTGATGTTTTGCGTCATGGACGTCAGCGGCTCGATGGACGAATACAAAAAGGATGTCGCCAAGCGGTTCTTCATCCTGCTGTACTTGTTCCTGTTGCGTGTTTACGAGCGTATTGAAGTTGTCTTCATTCGTCACCATACGCAGGCATTCGAGGTGAACGAGGACGAGTTTTTCCACGCTAGGGACACCGGCGGGACGGTCGTGTCGTCGGCATTGAAACTGGTCAAGAAAACGATCGAACAGCGCTACAGCTCGGCAGACTGGAATATTTATGTCGCGCAAGCCTCGGACGGCGACAACTGGGACTCGGACTCTCCCCAGTGCCGTACGATTCTTGGGGAGGAGTTGCTGCCTCTGGTGCAGTATTACGCCTACGTTGAAATTACCGAGGGTGAGCCGCAAAACCTGTGGTTCGAGTATGAAATGGTCGCGCAGCGTCATGCGCAGTTTGCCATGCGTCGCATCAAGACGGCGGCTGAAATCTGGCCGGTCTTCCATGATTTGTTCAAGAAAACGCCAATGCATGCGGGAGGCTGAATGAATACCGCGACCAAGCCGCGTCGCAAGACGCGAAAAGCCCCCATTTCAACCGGGTCTGAATGGACTTTCGAGCTGATCAACCGGTATTACGACGAAATTGCCCGGATCGCAGCCGAGTTTGGCCTGGATACGTATCCGAATCAGCTCGAAGTGATTTCTGCCGAGCAAATGATGGATGCCTATGCGTCGGTCGGGATGCCGGTGATGTACAACCATTGGAGTTTCGGGAAGCATTTTCTGTCCACGCAGAAAAACTACGAGCGTGGTGCGATGGGGTTGGCGTATGAAATCGTCATCAATTCGAATCCCTGCATTGCCTATCTGATGGAAGAGAATACGATGACGATGCAGGCACTCGTCATTGCGCACGCGAGCTTTGGGCACAATTCCTTCTTCAAGGGCAATTACCTGTTCCGCACCTGGACCGATGCTGCTGCAATCATCGATTACCTGGTTTTCGCCAAGAAATTCATCGCAGAGTGCGAAGAAAAACATGGGGAAGACAGGGTCGAGGAGCTGCTCGATTCATGCCATGCCTTGATGAATTACGGCGTTGATCGCTACAAGCGGCCACAAAAGCTGTCGCTGGAAAAAGAGCAGGCCAGACAGGCCGAGCGTGAGCGCTATCAGCAAAGCCAGATCAACGACCTGTGGCGGACCATGCCGCAACGCCCCGAGGTCGAGCGGGTTGATGCCCCGCGGCGCTTCCCGGCGGAGCCGCAGGAAAATCTACTCTATTTCATCGAAAAGTTTGCGCCACTGCTGGAGCCTTGGCAGCGCGAAATCGTCCGCATCATCCGCAAAGTGGCCCAGTACTTTTACCCGCAGCGGCAAACCCAGGTGATGAATGAAGGCTGGGCGACGTTCTGGCACTACACGCTGATGAACCGCCTGTATGACGAGGGTTCGATCACCGAGGCGGCCATGCTCGAGTTCCTGCACAGCCATACCAATGTGGTGTTGCAACCCGGTATCGATAGTCCGTACTTCAATGGCATCAATCCTTACGCGCTGGGTTTTGCCATGTATCGCGACATTCAGCGGATTTGCACTGATCCGACCGAGGAGGATGTCCGTTGGTTTCCCGAGCTGGTCGGGAGCGATTGGCGCCAATCCCTCGATTTCGCGATGCGCAACTTCAAGGACGAGAGTTTCATTGCCCAGTACCTGTCCCCGAAACTGATCCGCGATTTCCGGCTGTTTGCCATTCTCGATGATGATTACCAGCCGCGCCTGAAGGTGTCGGCCATTCACGATGACGAAGGTTACCGTTACATTCGCCAGTCGCTGGCCGAGCAATACAACCTCGCCAGCCGTGAGCCGGACATCCAGGTGTTTGACGTCAACACCCGGGGAGACCGTTCGCTGACCCTGCGACACTATCAGTTTCAGCGGCGGCCGCTGGCCAATAGCGTGCACGAAGTCCTCAAGCACATTGCCCGGCTGTGGGGCTTTTCGGTCAAGCTCGATAGCGTCGACGAAACCGGAAGGACGGTACTCAGTTACGAGTGCAAGGTGGAAAAGCGGCATGGGCAGTAACCTGAGTTGCACGCGGCGCCCGTTTTCTTGTCGCTGATCGGCGACATGGCTGGATGCCTTGTGGGTGGCTCGACGCCCAGTTGCGGCCGGTTTGTCGCCATATGGCGACTAGGTCGAAGACCTTAACCCCAAGGGTGCTGGATCCGACTGCGAGTTTGTTCTGTATCTCATTGATACACATGGTTTTTTATGTTCTGGCACCTTGTTTGCTTTGTATGCACCGGACTGCATACAACCTACGGTGTCGATATCCATGAAAACCAGACTGGCCGCCTCGCTCTTTACCTTGTTCTGCCTGTTCGGTGCGGCTCAGGCTCGTGCGGCGTATACGGCGTGGCCGTTCAACGGCCGTGTGATCAATCAGAGTACGGCTTCGGTTGAGGCGTGGGACGGCGAGCACGATTTTTATCGCATCGGCGGCGGGGAAATGACGTCGAACCTGCGTGATGTCGACCATATTCGCGTGGCGGACAGCGTGGGCTGGTGCAAGTTGGGTGCGAATGTCGTGACCGTGGCGCCGAGCGGGCAGGTGAGCGGCTGCGAGTGCTGGGTCGGGGCTGCGGCCGAGCCGTGCGAGGCACAGGATCAGCATTCTTTGATTGAGCGAGTGGCCTCGGCGCTGCTGGGGCGCGACCGGGTGAGGACGGTGGTGGCGTATCTGTCATCGCCACGTACCGTGCTGGCAAAGGCAAGCGTTTAAGCGGACTCTCGAATGGCACAACGCCCCTGTCGCTGATCGGCGACAGGGGCGTTGTGGTTTCTGCTTGGCGTTTTATCGCTGAATGCCAACCCCGACGTCGACATTCCCCGAGACCGTTGTTTCCATGCTGCTCGTGCCGGCACAGCCGGCCATCGCCAGCAGGGCAATGAGGGCAAACGCCCGGCGGAGCCGGTTAGTGCAGTTGCCGTGGCGCGCCATCGTCATTGCCTGCCTCCTCGGGGACTTCGGGATGCAATAGCTCGCCATCGGCATTCGGGTAAAGCGGGGTGCCGCAATCGTCGCAGTAATCAAGCGGGAAATCATGCTCGTGTATGCGGATGTCGCCGATGCCGATTTCCTTGAGCAAGGCTTCGATCTCACTGGCGCAATCGGTAGTTTCGTCCTCGCCATCCAGTAGCGGCCAGATGATGCCGTGCAATACCTGATCGTCGCCCAGCTTGCTGAAGCCAACCCGGTATTCCTCGAGCTGCCGACCGCTGAAGGGGGCGATGCTGGCCTGGAAGTGTTTGGGCTCGAGGTTCAGCGTCAGGACGAGATAGGCGAGCGTGGCGCGCAATGAATACGCGCGCGAGGCATGGTCGGCGTTGCGCCAGGCGGTATGGTAGGCGCCCGGAAGCAGCAGGTCATAGGCCGCGCCGGCCAGCACTGGCTGCAATGCTGCGCCGCCCTGCTGTTGCCATTGCTTCAGCGCTTCCTCGCGATCGCCATCCTCTTCCTGCCACCGGAAAATGGCCGCGCCCGACGGGACGACGACGGCACCGAGCAGGTAGCGGGTGTCGGAGAGGAACTGCTTGGTATCCGGCAACTGGCTGGTGTCGAGGCGCAAGGGTTCGCGGTTGAAGGCAGCTTCACCGAGCGCCTGTGCCAGCTCTGCCGTTGGCACGTAGCCGCGGGGGAGCTGGTCGGGGCTGAACAGGTAGTCGGTCAGCGCAATCTTGGCGATGCGCGAGAACACGTGGGCGCCGAGCTGGACGCGAAGATCCTGCAGCTGGGCGTCGGCCAGATGGCCGGCGCCGATCTGCCAGCGCGACCAGGCCAGAACCGGCGCTGCGAACAGCAGGACATCCCAGCCGACGCCGTCGCGCTCGATACGCAGGCTTTCGCAGGCTGCTTCCACAGCGTCGGCGAGGACGTTGTAGGTTTCGCCCTGATCGGTTTCGCTGGCGGCGTCGAGTGCCTGGTTCAGCGCGTCTTCTTCGCCGTTGGCGATCAGCTGTTCGAGCCGTTCGGTCAGCTGCTTTTCCCAGAAGACATCTTCAAGGCGGCTGGTGGCGTGGGCCAGACCGTCGGCGAGGCGCAGCAGATCGGCTGCGTCGGCCGGGGAACGCCCTCGCCGGGAGGGGCGGTAACGCTTCAACATGCCTTCAGACTCCTTCTTGTTGCCAATAGGCCATTTTACCGGATTCGGCCTGCCAGGCGCGGCGTCATTGGCGATGCATCAGGATGGCGCTGTCGCCATAGCCGGGCGCGGCGCCAAGTTCACGAAAGCCGTGCCGGGCCCAGAACGGCGCTGCGCCTTGCACGGCCACGAGCAGCGCCTTCGTCATTTGCTGCTGCCGGCCCCAGGCGAGGGCGTGTTCGATCAGAGCCTGCGCGACGCCGCTGCCTCGGGCGCGCGGATGAATGGCCAGATCGTGCAGAAAGTGGCAGTCGGGATCAGGCGGCAGCCCGGCCAGTTCGGTGGCCAGCGGGGGCGGTGTCAGGCCACGCCAGGGGTGGGTAAAGAAGTAGCCGAGCGCTTCATTGTCGCGCCACGCAAGCCAGTGCGAGTCCGGAGAGAGCGCCAGCTTGCGGGCAAAGACCGAACGGGGTTCGTGATAATGCGCCGGGTAGCAGACGGCCTGGATGTCGAGTACCTGATCGAGCGTGTCCGGGGTGATCGTTTGGAGTTGCAGCGTAGACATCGGTAAGGCCTGTTGCGGGTTCCGGTCGAGGGTAACGGCTGGGGGCGCTGGCGGCAACGCGTTAAACTACCGGCTTTGCCGTTCCTCCAGATGAATCCCTGCCTGTCTTGCGGTGCCTGCTGCGCCGCTTTCCGCGTGACCTTTCATTGTTCCGAGCTGGAGAGCGAGGGCGGTTGCGTGCCGGATGCGCTGGCGGACGCCGAGACCACCGAGCTGTACCGTCTGCGCGGTACGGACTATGCCAGCCCGCGTTGCGTGGCGCTGGTCGGCGAGATCGGCAAGGCGGTGCATTGCGGTCTGTATCGCGAGCGGCCCAACCCCTGCCGGGAGTTCGCGCCGATGGCCGAGCTTGGGGTGTTCTCCGATGCCTGCAACCGGGCGCGGGCGCGGCACGGGTTGCCGCCGCTGCCGGTGGACTGAATTATCAGGCTGCAATGGCCGTACACGTGAGGCTGGCTTGCCACGCATCAAGGCGGTAGCGGCACGTTCGGCCTAAAGTCGGCCGATGAACCATGACGTCCCTCACCGCTTCGGCAACCACCGCTATCTTCGCTACCACGATCTGCAGGCCGAGCAGTACGGCGGTCGTGTACAGAAGGTGTCGCTCAACGCAGGCTTCACCTGCCCGAACCGCGATGGCACGCTGGGACGGCGGGGGTGCACCTTCTGCAACAACGCCGGATTCACGCCGGCGTACCTGCACCGTTTGCGCGGTGTTCAGCAGCAGCTCGACGAAGGGGTTGCACGGCTGCGGGTCCGTTACCCGAATACCCGTCATTTCTTTGCCTACTTCCAGGCGTACACCAACACCTACGGCGAACTCGAATCACTCAAGGCGCAATACGAGGCTGCGCTGGCGCATCCGGAAGTCGGCGGGCTGGTGATCGGCACCCGGCCGGACTGCCTGCCCGATTCGCTGCTCGATTATTTCGGCGAGCTGGGCCAGCGCGTACCGGTGGAAATCGAGATCGGCATCGAGTCGTGCAATGACGCTGCCTTGCGGCGGGTCAAGCGCGGTCACGACTTTGCCGCAAGCGTCGACGCAATCCGGCGGGTGGCAGTGCGTGGCTTGCCAGTGACCGGGCATCTGCTGTTCGGCCTGCCGGGTGAAACGCGCGAATCACAGCTCGAAGCCGCCACCACGCTGTCACGGCTGCCGCTGGCGTCGCTCAAGCTGCACCAGCTGCAGATCATTCGCGGGACGGCGATGGCGCGCGACTGGCGCCGCAATCCGGCATCGCTGCCGCTACTCGGCATTGCCGACTACGTCGAGCTGGTTGTCGATTTTCTCGAGCGACTGTCGCCCACGATTGCCATCCAGCGCATCGGCAGTGAAGTGCCGGCACGGCTGCGGCTGGCACCGGACGACGCGATTCCGCTGTCTGCCTTGCAGCCGCGCATCGCCGCCAGACTGGCGGAGCGCCAGACCTGGCAGGGTCGCTTGTTCGGGGGCTGAGTGGTTCGGTGTGCGGTGCGCCTGCTCTGGCTGGACCGTGTGCATCCGCGCAGCCATTGCCGGGGAGACGCTGCTCGGGCGCACCATTGAGGGATTGGCTGTGGGCATCGCCGATCGTGGCACAGGATGATTTGCCCGACTGCCGGGGCATAACGCGCTGGTGGTCCCGGGGCAGGAACGAAAAAACGCCCGGTGAACCGGGCGTTTTTTTTGTCGAACGGATTATTCCGGGCGACGCGGGCGATCGAACGACTTGCCTGCCGGGCGTTCACCGCGCGGCTTGCCGACCGGCTTTTCACCGCCAAAGCCGCGATCGCTGAACTGGCGCTCGCTGCGGTCGCCGTGGCTGCGTTCCTGGCGCGGGGCGCCACCGAATTCGCCACGCGGAGCGCGGTCTTGACGGTCGCCATAGCTGCGGCGCTCTTGCGGTGCGCCGAACTCGCCGCGCGGTGCGCGGTCCTGACGATCACCGTAGCTGCGTTCCTGGCGCGGAGCGCCACCGAATTCGCCACGCGGTGCACGATCCTGACGATCGCCGTAGCTGCGTTCCTGGCGCGGAGCACCACCGAACTCGCCACGCGGAGCGCGGTCCTGACGGTCGCCATAGCTGCGACGTTCTTGCGGTGCGCCGCCGAAGTCACGACGCGGAGCGCGGTCGTTGCGGTCGCCGTAGCTGCGCTCGCCTTGCGGCTTGCTGAAGCTGCGTTCGCCACCGAAGCTGCGTTCCTGACGCGGTGCGTCGCCGAAGGATGGACGATCTTCACGCGGGGCGCGGTCGGCAAAGCTGCGCTCGCCACGATCGCTGCTGAAGCTGCGGTCGCGCTGGCCGTAGCCGCCTTCGCGGCGGAAGCTGCCGCCATCGCGGTTGCCGCCGTAACCACCACGGCCACCTTGCGGACGGCCACGGCTGTCGCCGCGCGGCGCGCCACGGTTGGCCGGGTTGAAGTTGGCTTCCAGGCCTTCCATGGCCATGGTTTCGACTTCGATTTCGTAACGGCGACGGATCTTGGTCAGCAGGTGGAAGTCGTTCTTGCCGACCAGCGAGACGGCGCGACCTTCGCGACCGGCGCGGCCGGTACGGCCGATGCGGTGAACGTAGTCTTCGGCAAACTTCGGCAGGTCGAAGTTCAGTACCAGGCCGATGCCGGCGACGTCGATGCCGCGTGCGGCAACGTCGGTGGCGACGATGACGTCGATTTCACCGCGGCGCAGCTTGTCCAGCACCTTGCGACGCATGCGTTGCGGCAGGTCGCCATGCAGCGCGTCGGCACGGATGCTTTCCATGCGCAGCCAGTCGGCGACGCTGTCAGCGTCCACCTTGGTGGCGGTGAAGACGATGCTCTGGGTGGTGCCGGCGCCATTGATCATGGCGGCGGTCAGCTTGAGCTTGTGGTCGTAGCCGTCGGCGTAGTGGATGGCCTGGGCGATGTTGGCGGTCGGCGTGCCCGTCGGTGCGAGTTCGACACGAACCGGGTCCTTCATCATCGGTGCGGCAAAGCGCTGGACGGTGTCCGACAGCGTAGCCGAGAACAGTGCGGTCTGGCGTTCGGCCGGCAGCTGCGACACGATGGTTTCGATGTCGTCGATGAAGCCCATGTCGAGCATGCGGTCAGCTTCGTCCAGCACCAGCAGTTCGAGGCGACGGAAGTCGATGCGGCCGCTGTTCATCAGGTCCATCAGGCGACCCGGGGTCGCAACGACGACTTCAACCGGCTGCGACAGCTGCTTGTGCTGGACCGGATACGGTGTGCCGCCAACGATGCTGACGACCTTGCAGCGCGGAATGCGGCGGGTGAACTGCGTTGCCACCTTGGCAACCTGTTCGGCCAGTTCGCGGGTCGGGGTCAGGACCAGCACGCGCGGGCCGCGGCTGTGGTGCTTCGGCGCCATGCCCAGCATGTGGATGGCCGGCAGCAGGAAGGCTGCGGTCTTGCCGGTACCGGTCTGTGCCGAGGCCAGCAGGTCGTGACCGGCGAGGATTTGGGGGATGGCTTGTGCCTGGATCGCGGTCGGCGCGGTCAGACCGTTGTTGGCCAGATCACGGACGAGGTCGATGGACAGGCCGAGGGATTCAAACGAATCGGACGATGCGGCGTCGGTAGCGGGCGCTTCGATAGGCGCGTCAATCACCGCTTCAACGATGCTGTCGAGGGCGGAGATGTTTTGTTCTTGGGTGTTCATTGCGACTTCCTTGCAGGGTGAAGCCGTTCTTGGGCAGACAAGACGACGAAACCCAGGCCCGCTGGAAAGCGGGCGGGCGATTCGAGTCCATTGGCCTGGTCACGGCGTTGAAACATGCCGCTAACCAGAATGAACCGCGAACGCGAAGGAACCGGATGAAAGGTCAGGGGCAATGCAAAAAACGAGCCCGCGTCAAGCGCGGGCCGTCGATCTGTTGCGTACTATGCCAGATAATTTGGCGCAGGGCAACAACGTTATGATTTCACGTCGGTTTTTTCCGGCGCCCTGTAAAGGCCGGTGAGCAGTTCTCGCAGGATGCGCTGCTCGATGGCGGCGCGTTTGCCCAGCGGAGCCGGCAACTGCAGATGCAGCGAGATGTCCTCGCGGTCCTCGAGCGACATGCGCAGGCGCGGCTCCAGGGTCGGTGTTTCGACCGCATAGCTGCGCTCCAGCTGGCGCGCGTGGTGCTTCAGGTCGTCGGCATAGTCGGCGACGATGGCATTGGCACTTGCAAGCAACAGGGTTTCGGCGCGTTGCCAGTCGGCTTCGCGGTCGATGGCGATGTGGATCGTCTGGATCACGTACTGCCCCAGCGCCGTTTCGTTGAACAATGGCTGCGACAGCAGCAGGCTGTTCGGGAAAGTGACCGAGCGGCCGACGGTGCCCTTGTGCGTCTGGACCTGGCTCGATTCGTGCAGCGTCGTGCACAGCAGGTTGGTGTCGATGACAAGGCCGCGCAGACCGTTGATCTCGATCCGGTCGCCGACGGTGTAAGCATTGCTGCTTGTCCGGTAGATCGAGCCCATGCCGCAAAGGATCATTTCCTTGGTGGCCAGCACGATGGCGGCCGCGATGGCGACCAGCGATACGGCCAGTGTTTCGATCTCGTTGGCCCAGATCAGTGCCATCGCGAGCACGAACAGCACCAGCACCGTATTGCGCAAGGTCACCAGCCAGCGGCGCCGCAACTCCGGGCTCAGGTCGTGGCGCTTGAGGATCGCGCGGTGGACCAGCATGCGCACCAGCAGCAGTGCGGTGACGAACACCAGCGAGACGGTCGCGTCGCGGATGAAGGCGCGGTCGATGAAGGAGGGAAGCCAGTCGGCGATCAGCATGGCATCGGGTCGGATGGAGGGCGGTCCAGTCTAGCAGCCGATACCGGTGCGGGCGATGCGCAAAATTCAACCCTTGGGTGCCTTCATGCGCTGCTTCGCGGCCTCGCGTTCCTGTTCGCTCTTCATCAACAGCGTGTAGGCGATGTAGTACTTGAAGATGCTGCTGACGTAGGTGACCGTTTCCGGGCCGATTTTTTCGGCTGCGACGACCTCGACGTTGTTGAACCACTTGTTCGGATCCAGTCCGCGTTTGGCTGCCTCCTTGCGAAGCTGGCTGATCCGGCCGGCGCCGGCGTTGTACGAGGCAAAGGCAAACAGGCCCTTGTTCATCGTATTCATCGGTTCCTTGGCGTAGTACTGGTCGATCATGAAGCGGATGTACTTCACGCCGGCGTGGATGTTCGGCTCGACCTGGCGCACGTCGCCGACCTTCATTTCCTTGCCGGTCGCGGGCATCAGCTGCATCACGCCGATGGCGCCCACGTGGCTGCGCGCCTGCTGGTCCAGCCGCGACTCCTGATAGCCCTGCGCCATCATCAGCAGATAATCCATCTGGTACTGCTTGCCGTAGCGCTGGAATATGGCCTTGGTCGATTCGAAGCGTTGCAGGTCGGTGGTCTGCAGTGCGTTCTTGACGAAGTTCTGCTCGCCCAGATAGCGCTTGAGCACGGTGTTGCCGAACGACGTGCCCTGGCCGTGACTCTTGATGAAGGCATCCAGATCGGCCTTCAGTTGCGGACTGTTCTTGCGCATCATCATCGCGAGCTGGCCGTTGGCGTTCACGACCAGATCGGTGCGGACCTGCAGTTTGGTCAGCACCTTGGCCCAGAGCTTTGCCTTGTAATCGTCAACCACGGCCGCCTTGAGCAGGCCGCTATTGACCATTTCCAGCAGGTCTTCGTCCTGCAGCTCTTCGGCTGCAGCCTCCAGCTTGATCTGCGGGCGCTTTTCCCTGGCGAGGCGCTGGTTGAGCTGCTGCAAGTGCGTCCAGTAGCTCGATGACTTGCGGACGTACAGCGACTGGCCGCCCAGATCTTCCAGTTTGGTCAGTTTGGGCGAGTTCGGACCGGTTACGACGACTTCGTTGATGTTGGTGAATGTCGGGGTGGTGAAGTCCACCTGCTTGAGCCGCTCGGGGGTGATGGTCAGGCCGGCGGCAGCGATGTCGCCACGTCCTGCGAGCAGCGCCGGAATGATCTGGTCCCGCCTTGTCGGCACGAAGAGGACGAAAACCTTGACGTTGCCGGTTTTCAGCCGCTTGTTGAGTTCGTCTTCGTAGGCCTTGAGCGCCTCGTAGCTGGCGCCACGTTGCTGGCCGTTCTCGACCCAGTAGTGGGTCTTGGAGTACACCACCAGCACCCGGATGACCCGGCGCTTGATCATGCCGTCGAGATCGCCGGTGTAGACCGGATTGGCATAAGGCAGCTCGCCGTAAATGCGCGCTGGCGCCGAGGCAGGGGCTGAGGCCGGCGGGGCGGCGCCCAGATTCGCGCAGAGGCTGACAATCAGCCCCGCCAACAGGGATTTGACGAAGGTTCCCGGCATGACGGCCTCCCCGGGCCGCGTGCGGCCGGTGCCTCCCTGATGATCTTTTCAGAATAGGCCGGCCGGTTTGCTGCTCCGGCCATGCATCGGGTAGGGCCGACGATCGGTGTTCAGCGCAGCTTGCGCTGAACGGCAATGATCAGGCCGGTGAAAACGGCAAACGCGGCAAGGTAGCGGTACATGTCCTGACAGGCGAGCAGCTGCGCTTGCTGGGCAACCTGCCGGGCGAGTTCGGCCTTGGCGCCGGCGAGTGCCTGTACATCGCTGAAGCCGTTGTGGCGGAAGACCTCGGCCAGCTGCGCGAGCCAGCTGTCGATCTGCGGGTTGCCGGCGTGGACCGTCGCGGCAAGGTTGTCGTGGACTGCGAACTGCCGGTCCTGCAACAGGACGGCGGCCAGCGCGCTGGACGTCGAGGTCGCCAGTTGGCGCATCAGGTTCTTGCCCTGATAGCCGTGACCGAAATAGGCGTCGCCGAGCTCGCTGTAGGTGAGGCCTGCGACGGGCAGAACGACCATGACCGAGAACAGCCCCTGGAAGGCGAGTCCGTACATCAGCCAGTGGGTATCGACACCGGGCGGCATCAGCGAATACCACCAGCAGACGCCGGCCATGATCAGTGTGCCGGCCAGCATCATCGGCTTCTTGTTCGGCAGTTTGCGACTGAAGCGGATGTAGGCATATACGGCGACGAAGGTGGCGACACCGGCGAAGCTGTCGAGCCAGCCGACCGCAATCAACGGCAGGCCAAGGCCGCGTTCGGCATAGATCGGAAACAGGTAACCGCTGAAGTTCTTGATGGCGTAGTAAAGGAAGTAAAGCCCCAGCCCGGTCAGATAAACCGGATTGGCCAGTACCCGCAGGTGCAGGATGGGTTGCGGGTGGCGCCACTGGTGAACCAGAAAGCCGATCAGCAACGCCAGCCCGCCGCCAGCCAGCAGCATCAGCCGGAAGGGATGGGCAAACACGTCGTAGCGGGTATCGCTGAGCATCAGTTGCAGACACAGCACGGCCGCGCCGAACAGCAGCAGGCCGCCGATCGCCAGCGGCTCTCGTTCCACGCCGGACTCGGCGTCGGGCAGCAGGAACCATGCGCCGAGCAGCGCCAGCAGTGCTGGCGGCAATGCGCCGTAGAACACCAGATGCCAGCTGCCGCTATCGACAAGCGTGGCCGCGAGCAGCGGGCCGATGCACGAGGCGCTGAAAATGCCGTACATGAAGTATTTCACCGCCAGCGCGCGCTCGGGGCCCTTGAACATCAGCGGAATCAGCACGCGTGAACTGGTGAAGAAGGCGCCGCCGCCGATGCCCTGGATGAAGCGGAACAGCGTCAGGCTGCCCAGGCTGCCGCTTTGCGAGCAGCCGAGGGTGCCGATGATGAACAGCGTCAAGGCAACGCAGAGATAGCGGCGGTAGCCGAACTGCCGGACCGACCATTGCTGCTTGACGATCATCAGCAGGCTGCCGACCGCATACGCGGCCTGTGCTTGGGCAAACTCGCGTGGCGCGGCACCGATGCCGCCCATGATGTGGCTGGCCGCGAAAACGAACATGACGTTCTCGAGGAACTCGACGCCGGTGATCAGGCCGAGCAACGCCATCAGCAAGCGCTTCTTGCTGGCGCGATAGCGCGCATGCAGGCGGAGCCCGGTGGTCATGCCTGCGACAGCCCCTGGTCTATGCTGCCGAGTGCCGAAATCAGTGCCGGCCGCAGTTCGGGCGCAACCAGCGCCCAGCAGGCTTCATAGGCGGCATAGACTGAGGGCACCGCTTGCTGCTGCAGTGCTCTGCCCTGATCGGTGATCTCCAGCTCGAAGCCGCGACGGTCGGTGGCCGATGGCATGCGTCCCAGCAAACTGCGTTTTTCCAGTGCATCGAGCAGGCGCGTAATCTGCGTGCGGGTGGCGTCGAGGGTGACGCTCAGTTCGGTCGGGCGCATCGGTGCCTCGGCATTGTGGGCCAGCAGCGTCAGCACGATGTACTCCCGCATCTCGAGCCCGTGCGGGGCGAGGGCGGCGTTGATCCGGCGTTCGAGCAGGTGGGCCGCGCGAAACAGCCGGCGTGATGCGATGATGGCATCGCGGGGGGCGTCGGCATTGGCGGCGCAGATGTGTTCGATACGGGCTTCGAATTCCATGCTCGGCCTCTTTTGTGGTTAATTTTGAATTTATATCGTATGAAATAAAATTGTCCAGACGATGACTGTTTCACCTGCATTGTGGAAAACCGCCGTTTCGCCGCTCGGGTCGGTTTGTTACCCTGCCGGGTTTGCTTTGAAGATGGTCATGATGGTCCGGCGGCTCCGCCGGGCGTGTTCAATCTCTAATAGAACCCCATATGCAAGAACATCAAACTCATGCCGCCGATGGCGGCGCGCCGACTTTGCGGCGCAGCCTCAAGGCGCGTCACCTGACGATGATCGCCATTGGCGGCTCGATCGGCACCGGGCTGTTCGTCGCGTCGGGCGCTACGGTGTCGCAGGCCGGCCCGGGTGGTGCGATTGCCGCGTATGCACTGATCGGCCTGATGGTTTACTTCCTGATGACCAGTCTGGGCGAGCTGGCGGCGTACATGCCGGTGGCCGGCTCGTTCTCGACTTACGGGGCCAAGTATGTCGACGAGGGCTTCGGCTTCGCGCTGGGCTGGAACTACTGGTACAACTGGGCAGTGACGATCGCGGTCGAGCTGGCCGCGGCGCAGCTCGTGATGCACTACTGGTTTCCGGATGTGCCGGGGATCTACTGGAGCGCGCTGTTTCTCGGGTTGATGTTCCTGCTCAACTACATCTCGGTGAAAGGCTTCGGTGAAGCCGAGTACTGGTTTGCGCTGATCAAGGTGGTCACCGTGCTGGTGTTCATCGGCGTGGGGCTGGCGATGATTTTCGGCATCCTCAAGGGCGGAGCGCAGCAGAGTTTCGGCAACTTCACCACCGGTGATGCGCCATTTGTGGGCGGTTTTCCGGCCATGCTCGGCGTGGCGATGATTGCCGGTTTCTCGTTTCAGGGGACCGAGCTGATCGGCGTGGCTGCCGGCGAGTCGGAAAACCCGCGCCGAAACATCCCGCGCGCTGTGAAACAGGTGTTCTGGCGCATCCTGCTGTTCTACGTGCTGGCGATCTTCCTGATCGGCGTGCTGATTCCGTATACCGACCCGAGCCTGCTGAAGAACGACGTGGCAGACATCGGCGTTTCGCCGTTCACGCTGGTGTTCCAGCATGCCGGGCTGGCGTTCGCTGCCGGTGTGATGAATGCGGTGATCCTGACTGCGGTGCTGTCGGCCGGCAACTCGGGCATGTATGCATCGACGCGGATGCTTTACAACCTCGCCACCGAAGGCAAGGCGCCGAAGCTGTTTGCCCGCCTGTCGAAGAACGGTGTGCCGCGCAATGCGTTGTATGCGACCACTGCGGTCGGTGCGCTGTGCTTCCTGACCTCGCTCTACGGCGACAAGGAAGTGTACCTGTGGCTGCTGAATACGTCGGGCATGACCGGTTTCATCGCCTGGCTCGGCATCGCCATCAGCCACTACCGCTTCCGCAAGGGTTACGTGGCGCAGGGGCATTCGCTCGAGGATCTGCCGTACAAGTCGAAGTTTTTCCCGCTCGGGCCGATGTTTGCTTTCGTCCTGTGCATGGTGATCATGCTGGGGCAAAACTATCAGGCCTTCCTGCTCGACCGGATCGACTGGGTTGGCGTGGTGGCGACCTATATCGGCATCCCGCTGTTCCTGGTGATCTGGTGGGGCTACCGGATCAAGAACAAGTCGCGTCTGGTGGCCTATGCCGACATGGACTTCCCGCACGAGTCGGACAACGACAAGCGCTGACGTTCGCCGATGTCAAAAAAAGCCGATCTTTGGGTCGGCTTTTTTGTTGCTGGCGCTTTGGTGATGTGTTCTGTTGGTCGGGGTGTGCCGGCGTGGTGATAGGAGGGCGAAAGTGGCGGGCTTAATGACCGGTTCTGTTGGTGCCGCCGTGTGCGAGGGCTGGCGTGTCGGGTCTGGTGTGTGGTCGTGTGTCGAAGGTGGGCTTGATCGATGATGCTGGTGCTGACGGACGACGGGCAACAAAAAAGGCACCCGAAGGTGCCTTTTTTGTTGGGCCGAAGCTGGACGATTACTGCTCGCCAACCACGGTGACCTTCACGTCGACCACAACATCGTGGTGCAGCGCGAGGGCGATGTCGTACTCGCCGATGGCCTTGAACGGGCCTTCCGGCAGGCGGACTTCCGACTTCTTCACTTCGATGCCGTTGCTGGTGAACGCATCGGCGATGTCGGCGGTCGTCACCGAGCCGAACAGACGGCCGTCAACACCAGCCTTCTGGCTGATGGTGACCACGGCGCCTTCCAGCTGGCCTGCGCGCGATTGAGCGCCAGCCAGGATTTCAGCCTGACGGGCTTCGAGTTCGGCGCGACGCGCTTCGAATTCGGCCAGGTTGGCATCGTTGGCACGCTTGGCCTTGCCTTGCGGGATCAGGAAGTTACGAGCGTAACCATCCTTGACCTTGACCACGTCGCCGAGGCCGCCGAGGTTTGCTACTTTTTCGAGCAGAATGATTTGCATGTCAGTGTCTCCTCGAATTAGTGCAGATCGGTGAACGGCAGCAGAGCCAGCAGGCGAGCGCGCTTGATCGCGGTCGACAGCTGACGCTGGTACTTGGCCTTGGTGCCGGTGATGCGGGCCGGGATGATCTTGCCGTTTTCAGCAATGAAATCCTTCAGGATGGCGATATCTTTGTAATCGATATGCTTGATGCCTTCGGCGGTGAAGCGGCAGAATTTTTTCCGCTTAAACAGATGACGGGACATGTTAATTCCTCAATTCAGCAATTCAAATTCGTTGATGTGCAGTACAAGACGTCGACGCTGGCGCTGGCTGGTAGCGGCAAAAAAACCGCGAACCTTGAGTTGCTGGCCAATGACAAGCCGATTGAGGGCTTGTCCGACCGTGCCGATTGCGATGGCTTCCATTTCGAGGGTGACCTGTCGTGGCTTGCCGTTTTCCTGCTGGCTGGATTCGTGACTGATTACGCAGTGTTGAACCGGGACGCCGGCCGGGGTGTATCGCAGCGGGGGCAACTCGATCAGGGTGCCGCCGATTACCGTCTTGTTGCGGTCAGGCACTTAGGCAGCAGCCTGGCCTTCCTGTGCGGGAGCGGTCAGCGACTTCGACTTCTCTTCCTTCATCATCGGCGACGCTTCGGTAACAGCGTGATCGGCCTTGATGATCAGGTGACGCAGCACGGCATCGTTGAACTTGAACGCGTGTTCGAGTTCGTCCAGGGTTTCCTGGCCGATTTCGACGTTCATCAGTACGTAATGTGCCTTGTGGATCTTCTGGATCGGGTAAGCCAGTTGGCGGCGGCCCCAGTCTTCCAGACGATGCACGGTACCGTTGCCGGTAGCGATCAGGCTCTTGTAGCGCTCAACCATGGCGGGCACTTGCTCGCTTTGGTCCGGGTGCACAATGAAGACGATCTCATAATGTCGCATGTGTTCTCCTTATGGGTTAAAGCCTGCCGCTAGCGACGTCGGTCAGGCAAGGGGTAACTCGCAATGATAGCCGACTGTGCGGATTTCCTCAACCGTTTCAGTGCTTAACGTTCGATCTGGTCGATTTTGCCGGTTACGGCGGCCCAAGTTTCGTGGTCCGGTAGCGGGTCTTTCTTCTCGACGATGGCTGACCAGGATTTGGAGAGCTCGGCGTTCAGCGCGATGTAGTCCTGCATATCCGCCGGAACATCATCTTCCGCATAGATTGCCTCGACCGGGCACTCGGCGACGCAGAGCGTGCAGTCGATGCACTCGTCCGGGTCGATAACCAGGAAATTGGGGCCTTCACGGAAGCAGTCCACCGGGCAAACGTCGACGCAGTCGGTGTACTTGCACTTCACACAGGCGTCGGTCACAACGTAGGTCATTGTATTTGTCCTTTTCTTGGGGCGAGACGGTCGTCAGAATATTGCGATATTACCAAAGCCCCTACCAAGGCGAGTGACGACGTGGCTATTTGCAAAGAATCCATCGCGCTAACTCCGGCCTCTTATCGCGGTCGTTTTGCGCCCAGCCCGACCGGTGATCTGCATCTGGGGTCGCTGTTGGCCGCGGTGGCCAGTTATCTGCAAGCAAAGCAGGCGGGTGGCAGCTGGTTGCTTCGGATCGAGGATCTCGATCCGCCGCGTACGGTTCCCGGGGCGGCCGGGCGTATCTTGCGGGTGCTCGATGCTTACGGTTTCGAGTGGAGTGGCGAGGTGCTTTACCAGAGCGATCGGCACGAGCGCTATCTGGCCGAGATCGAACGGCTGAAGTCGATGGGGCGGCTGTACGGCTGCGCGTGCACCCGTAAGGAAATAGCAGCGATTGCTCATGCAGGGGTCGACGGACCTGTTTATCCGGGGACGTGCCGGGGTGGCTTACCGGCGGGGGTGCATCCAAGGGCGTGGCGGCTGCGTGTCGATGACGTGGTGATCGGCTACGAGGATGGTGTGCAGGGCTGGCAGCAGCAGGATCTGGCGCGACTGGTGGGGGATTTCGTGCTGCTGCGGGCGGACGGGTTGGTGGCTTATCAGTTGGCCGTGGTGGTCGACGATGCAGAGCAAGGCATTACCGATGTGGTGCGTGGCGCTGACTTGCTGGACTCGACGCCGAGGCAGATTCACCTGCAGCAACTGCTTGATTTTCCGAGCCCCGGCTACGCGCACATTCCCGTGCTGGTGAATGACAATGGCGAAAAGTTGAGCAAGCAAACGCTGGCGCAGCCGTTGATGGTGGATGGTGCGGCGACGGCATTGGTGACGGCGCTGCGACTGTTGCGCCAGTCTCCGCCCGAGTCCCTGCTGCGTGCCTCGGTGGCCGAGGTGTGGGAGTGGGCGCTGGCGCATTGGGGCATGGCGAGATTGGCCGGGGAAAAGGCAATTGCCATTGATGCGTGAGGCGTGTGGATGTTTGCTTTATTTCTTACGCTTCGTGCAATATATCTACTTCGCCGATGACGTTTGATTGGGGTGTTTTTGGCGCGAATTTTGCCCTGGATCAGGGTGGCTTAATTCGGCTGAAAGCCGCGCCAATGATGAATCCGCAACGATTTTCCCTGCGTTCTCGGGGCTACCTTGCAACCCCTTCAACCGGGGTGATATGTTGCGAGCCAATATTCGAATAAAGCACTCAGCGCACGCCGGCTGATCTATTAAGCGCCCTGGGGGGATAACGTGCACATTCAATCCAAACTCAAAGCCTGCGTATTGGCAATGATGCTTGCTTCGCCGTGGACTGCCCATGCAGCGGGGCTGGGCAAACTCAATGTCGTTTCCGGGCTCGGGCAGCCGTTCCGTGCCGAAATCGACCTGACGTCGGTGCAGCCGGGCGAAGCCGATTCGCTGGCTGTCAGTCTCGCGTCGCCTGAGGGATATGCCAATGCTCAGGTGCCATATCCGCCGACATCGCTGGGCTTGCGCTTCAATATCGACAAGCGCGCCAACGGCCAGTACTACGTGCTCGTGACGTCGGGTCAGGCGGTCAACGAGCCCTTCCTGGGGTTGCTGGTCGAGCTGAACTGGGCTTCCGGTCGCATCCAGCGTGAATACTCCGCATTGATCGACCCGGTAGGCTACGGCTCGAGCGGCTCGGCCGCACTCCCGGGGCGTGTAAGCGGCAAGGGGGCTTCGGAAAGCACGAGCGGCGCCGCGAAGCCTGTCAAGGGTGCTTCCGCCAAGTCGGCTGCGGCCGCGCAGGCACAGCCCTCGCAGCCGCAGCCGTCCGCGCCGGCAGAAAAGTCGGCCGGTGATTCGTTCACGGTCAAATCGGGCGACACGCTGTCGTCGGTGGCGCGCCGGGTGCAGGGCGACGGCGTGAGCTACGAGCAGGTGCTGGTCAGCCTTTACCGTGCGAATCCGTCGGCGTTCGACGGCAACATGAATCGACTCAAGCGCGGCAAAATTCTCCGGGTGCCCGATCGCGATGCGATGGCGTCGGTCAGTCGTGACGAGGCGGCCAAGGAAATCCGTCTTCAGGGTGAAAACTGGAAGAACTATCGCAGCCAGCTGGCGGCAGCTGCAGGCCAGCAGCCGGCGGCGGATGCAGGTGGTGGCGCCACGTCCGGCAAGATTTCCGCAAAGGTCGAAGACAAGGGCTTGTCGCAGGCCGAAGGCAACAAGGACGTCCTCAAACTTTCCAAGGGTGGCCAGGGCGGAGACGCGCAGCTGAAAGCCTTGCAGGACGAAGCAAAAGCGCAGCAGAAATCGCTGGACGAGGCGAATCAGCGCGTTGCCGATCTGCAAAAGAATATCAAGGACATGGAAAAGGCGCTGGCGATCAAGGCTCCGGCCGGTGCGGCAACGACCGCATCCGCGCCGGTGGCCAGTGCATCGTCGGTGCAGGCTGAAGTCGCGTCGGCGGTGGCGGAAGTGGCTGCGGCGAGCGCGGTGCCGGCCGTGACCGCCTCGACGGTTGCGGAAGCCAGCCCGGTCGCCAAGAAGCGCAAGCCGGTCGTGATTGCTCCGCCGGTCGAGGAACCGTCGTTCATCGAGTCGATGTTCGAGAATCCGCTGTTGATCGGTGGTGGCCTTGCGGCCGTGCTGGCTGGTGTTGGTGGCCTGTTCTGGATGCGTCGCCGCAAGCCGGCGCGCTTTGAAGACAGCTTCCTGACTGCCGGCGATCTCAAGCCGAATACCGTGATTGGCAGTAGTGGTGGCGCAGTCATCACCACGCAGCCGACCGAAAACTCGTTCCTGACCGACTTCAGCCGTCAAGGGTTGGGGACAATCGATACCGACGAAGTCGATCCGGTGGCCGAAGCCGAGGTCTATATGGCCTACGGCCGCGATGCACAGGCCGAGGAAATCCTGCGTGACGCGCTGGCGAAGGATGGCAGCCGGAACGAGATTCGCCTGAAGTTGCTTGAGATCTACGCAGCACGCAAGGACAGGTCCGCGTTTGAGGACGTGGCCTCGGGGCTGTTTGCCAATGTCAACGGCCAGGGCCCTGTCTGGGAGCAGGCGGCCTACATGGGGCGCAACCTGGATTCGGCCAATCCGCTGTATCAACCGGCTCAGGCGTCGTCCGTTGCGCCGCTCGCGGCGGCTGGTGCTGCGGTGGTGGCCGGCGGTGCGGCGATCGCTGCTGTTGCTGCCGAACAGGATGACGATTTCGGTCTCGACCTGGACCTGAGTGCCGACGTACCGGCGGATGACGGTGCTTCGCTGGCGTTTGCCACGACCGAGGCTGCGCCGCTGGACGAGGTGAAGGCCGAGGAGTCCGGGCTGGACGCGATGCTGGATGATCTGGTCGATTTCGATCTGGGCGCGCCGGCCGATGCGCCGGCCACGTCGGAGCTGGATGATCTGAGCTTCGATCTGCCGGAAGCGGTGTCGTCGCTGGATGCGCCAACCGTGCCCGTGGAGCTCGATCTGGATTCGGCTGGCGAACTCGACTTCCCGCTCGATCTCGAGCTGCCGGATGCCATTGCATCTGCGCCGCTGGACCTTTCTGCCGCACCGTCGGCCAGCGAAGGGCTCGACGACGAGCTGGCGATGGATTTCGACTTCGGCGAACTGGCCTCGTCGCCGGCTGTGACGTCCGTTGAGCCGCCGCTGTCCGAGACCGAGCTGGCCGGGCTGGATCTGAGCCTCGGAGCGCAGGACGAGTCCGATCTGGCGCTGGGTGAAGACGATCCGGTTCAAACCAAGATCGATCTGGCCAAGGCGTATCTCGACATGGGCGACACCGAGGGGGCCCGCGAGATTCTGCAGGAGGCCCTTGGCGAGGGCGGCGAGCGTCACAAGGCGGAGGCACAGCGCTTGCTGGCCGAGCTCTGATCCGCCGATGTCGCGGGTTCATCCGGCCAACTGGATTCTGTGTTGGCTGACGGTGGCGTGCTGGTTGCATCAAATGCAGCCCACGCCACTGATTGTTTGTACGGCGTTCCTTGTCGTTGCCGCCGGCCTGCGGGACAGGCAGCGGTGGTGGCGCACGCTCAGGCGCATGCGTTTTCTGCTGCTCGCTCTGGCGGTGGTGTATGGCTGGAGTACCCCGGGCGTGCGCCTGGCTGCGTGGTCGTGGGCGCCCAGTGAAGAAGGGCTCCGGATGGGGACGCTTCAGGCGTTGCGGTTGCTTGGCATGCTCGCCAGTCTGCACTGCCTGTTGACGGGCTTGGGGCGCGAGAAACTTTTCGGCGGGCTTTACACCTTGACCGCGCCGCTGGCACTGTTCGGGGCATGGCGAGAACGCTGTGCGTTGCGACTTGCCTTGACGATGGATTTTGCCGAAGTTCTGTTGGCCGATCCCAAGCCCTTGCGCGGCAATTGGCGCGCTTGGCTCGACGCGGACAACGTTGGCGATGTCGCGCCTGTCAGGCTGGTGTTGTTGCCGCTGCAGGGGTGGCAGCGTGTGTGGTGTGCCGTATTGCTGGGGGTGATCGGCTTGATTTTGTTGGGAGTGGGCTGGTGAGCCGTTATGCGTTTGCACTCGAATACGATGGTCGCAGCTTCAGTGGCTGGCAGATTCAGCCGAACAGGTTGACAGTGCAGGGCGTGGTCGAGGAAGCCGTGTCGCGCATGGCGGGGCATCCGGTTCGGGTCCATGCAGCAGGGCGAACCGATGCCGGTGTGCATGCGAGCCGGCAGGTGGCGCACTTCGACACCGATGCCGATCGTCCGCTGACGGCCTGGGTGCGCGGCGTCAACAGCTTTCTGCCGTCCGGTGTGGCCGTGCTGTGGGCCAAGGCCGTGCCCGATACATTCCATTCGCGCTTCGTGGCGCATGCGCGCCATTATCGTTACTTGCTGCTGAATCATCCGGTGCGTCCGGCGTTGTGGGCCGGACGGGTGGGCTGGATTCATCAGCCGCTTGATCTGGCCGCATTCGACGATGCGGCGCAGCGCTTGCTTGGGACGCACGATTTTTCCAGTTTCCGTGCGGCGGAGTGTCAGGCCAAGACGCCGGTGAAGACACTGAGCCGGATCGAGCTGAAGCAGGTGGGCAATTTGCTGACGGTCGATTTTTCGGCCGACGCCTTCCTGCACCACATGGTACGAAATCTGATGGGGGCCTTGTTGCACGTCGCAAAAGGCAACGAGGCGCCGGCATGGATCGAGACGCTGCTCGCCGCGCGCCAGCGCGCCGTAGCCCCCCCGACCTTCATGCCCGACGGACTTTACCTGGCTGGCGTCAGCTACCCGGCTGAATACGGGCTGGATACCGAGCCGGAGCAGCGACACGGCCTCATATGAGTGACGAAGTGATGATGATTCCCCGTATCAAGATTTGCGGGTTGCGCGACGTTGAGACGGCGGTGGCCACGGCCCGGCTGGGTGCGGATGCCATCGGTCTGGTCTTCTATGCGCCGAGCCCGCGCTGTGTCGACGCCGGTGTTGCCGCCAGTATCGTGGCAGGCTTGCCGGCCTTTGTGACCAGTGTCGGCCTGTTTGTCGATGCGGCGCCCGGGTATGTGCGTGACTTGCTTCGGCAGGCGCCGCTGGATCTGCTGCAGTTTCACGGCGACGAGTCGCCCGAGTACTGTCGCCAGTTCGGACGGCCCTATATCAAGGCACTTAGGGTTAAACCGGATACGGATTTGGTAGAATGTGCCAAGCGCTATCACGATGCACGGGGCTTGCTGGTCGATGCCTACGTTCCCGGTGTTCCCGGCGGAACGGGTGAAGCCTTCGACTGGGCCTTGTTGCCTGCCGGTTTGCCCCTGCCGTTGATTCTGTCCGGCGGGTTGCATCCGGACAATGTAGAGCTCGCGGTAAAGCAGGTGCGGCCTTGGGCGCTGGATGTTTCCAGCGGCGTCGAGCGCAGCAAGGGTGAAAAAGATCTGGCCAAGGTGGCCGCCTTTATCAGGGCGGCACGTCTGGCAGCAACCGAGATGACTGATGAACGATAAGCTTCGCTACAACCAGCCCGACGCACGTGGCCACTTCGGTCAGCATGGCGGCATCTACGTCGCGGAAACGCTGATGTCGGCACTCGACGAGTTGCGTGTCGAGTATGAAAAAGCCATCAACGATCCGGCGTTCATGGCCGAGTACCGGTACGAGCTGGCGCACTATGTCGGTCGCCCCAGCCCGGTCTACCACGCCAAGCGCTGGTCGGAGCTGTTGGGCGGCGCGCAGATCTATCTCAAGCGCGAAGACCTGAATCACACCGGTGCTCACAAGGTCAACAACACCATCGGTCAGGCGCTGCTGGCCCGTCGCATGGGCAAGAAGCGTGTGATCGCCGAAACCGGCGCAGGCCAGCACGGCGTTGCCTCGGCGACTGTTGCTGCCCGTTACGGGCTTGAATGTGTCGTCTATATGGGCGCAGAAGACGTCGCCCGCCAATCGCCGAACGTTTACCGGATGAAGTTGCTCGGCGCGACCGTGGTGCCGGTCACATCGGGCAGCAAAACGCTGAAAGACGCGATGAACGAAGCCATGCGTGACTGGGTCACCAATGTGGATTCGACCTATTACATCATCGGCACGTGTGCCGGCCCGCACCCGTATCCGACGCTGGTCCGCGATTTCCAGTGCGTGATCGGTGAAGAGGCCAAGGTGCAGATGCAGGACATGATCGGTCGCCAGCCCGATGCGGTGATCGCCTGCGTCGGCGGCGGCTCGAACGCCATCGGCATCTTCCATCCTTATGTCGAGGTGCCGGGTGTGCGTCTGATCGGTGTTGAAGCCGGCGGTCATGGTGTCGAAACCGGGCAGCACGCTGCACCGCTGACGACCAACGCCAAGATCGGCGTTCTGCATGGCCAGCGGTCCTATCTGATGCAGGATGCGAATGGCCAGATCGTCGAGACGCACTCGGTATCCGCCGGTCTCGACTATCCGGGCGTCGGTCCCGAGCACAGTCACCTGAAGGATATTGGTCGCGCCGAGTACGTGGCGATCAACGACGACGAGGCGCTCAAGGCCTTCCATGATCTGTGCCGTTACGAAGGCATCATCCCGGCGCTCGAGTCGAGCCACGCCTTGGCGCATGCTGCAAAAATCGCGCCGACGATGAGCAAGGATCAAGTTCTGCTGGTCAATCTGTCGGGTCGTGGTGACAAGGATATTCCGACGATCGCCAAACTTGACGGTATCCAGCTCTGATCATTGGCGGGCGTCGGTTGGCGCCCGCAACACTTTTTGATGGCCTTATCCATGTCCCGTATCCAGAAAACCCTCGCGGCCCTGAAGGCCGACAGCCGTCAGGCGCTGATCCCGTTCATCACCGCCGGTGACCCGCGACCCGGAATCACCGTGGAATTGATGCACGCGCTGGTCAAGGGCGGCTCCGACGTGATCGAACTCGGCGTGCCGTTTTCCGATCCGATGGCCGATGGGCCAGTGATCCAGCGTGCGTCCGAGCGCGCACTTGCACATGACGTGAGCCTGCGCGACGTACTCGGCATGGTCGCCGAGTTCCGCAAGACCGATGCCGAAACCCCGGTCGTACTGATGGGGTACGCGAACCCGGTCGAAGCAATGGGGTATGAAACGTTTGCACAAGCCGCGGTGGCGGCCGGTGTCGATGGCGTGCTGACCGTTGATCTTCCGCCGGAAGAGGCCGAAGACTGTGCCGCGACGTTCAAGCGTCACGGCATCGATCCGATCTTCCTGCTGGCGCCGACTACGCCCGTCAGCCGCATTCAGGCGGTTGAGCGTCTCGCCAGCGGCTATGTCTACTATGTTTCGCTGAAGGGCGTGACCGGTGCGGCGACGCTTGATGTCGCCAGCGTCGCCGCCAAACTCGCCGAGCTGCAGTCCTATCTGTCGGTGCCGGTCGGGGTGGGTTTCGGTATCCGTGACCCGGAGTCGGCGCGCGCCGTCGCCGCTGTCGCCGATGCCGTGGTGATCGGTTCGCGTCTGGTGCAGGAAGTCGAGGCGGGCGAGGCTGGTCTGGCCGCCCGGCTGACGGAATTCCTTGCCAGCGTCCGCGCCGCGATGGATACTGCGCGCCGCTGAAACAAGGAGATACACGATGAGTTGGTTGCAGAAACTCCTGCCTCCGAAGATCAAGAGCCGTGAGCCCGGTTCCAAGTCGGCCGTGCCGGAAGGCTTGTGGCACAAGTGCTCGGCGTGTGGCGCCGTGCTTTATCGCACCGACCTCGAGAACAATCTCGACGTGTGCCCCAAGTGCAGTTACCACAACCGGGTTTCGGCGCGTCGCCGTGTCGATCTGTTGCTGGATGCCGAGGGCCGCTTCGAAATCGGTGCCGAAGTACAAGCCGTCGACATCCTCAAGTTCAAGGCGGCCAAGCGTTACAGCGAGCAGCTCGAAAACTTCAAGAAGAGCTCCGACGAGGACGAGGCGCTGGTGGTGGTGCAGGGCGCCATCCAGACCGTGCCGGTCGTGCTGGCGGTGTTCGAATATGGCTTCGTCAACGGCTCGATGGGGTCCGTTGTGGGTGAGCGCTTCGTACGCGGCGTGAAAACCGCGCTGGAAAACAACCTGCCCTTCATCTGCATTGCCGCATCGGGCGGTGCGCGGATGCAGGAGGGTCTGAATTCGCTGATGCAGATGGCCAAGACCTCGGCCATCCTGACCAAGCTCGCTGATCAGCGTTTGCCGTTCATCTCGATTCTGGTCGATCCGACCATGGGTGGCGTGTCGGCGTCGTTTGCCTTCCTCGGCGACGTGGTGCTGGCCGAGCCGGGTGCACTGATCGGCTTTGCCGGTCCGCGCGTGATCGAGCAGACGGTGCGCGAAACGCTGCCGGAAGGCTTCCAGCGCTCGGAGTTCCTGCTTGAGAAGGGCGCAATCGATCGCATCGTCGATCGGCGCGAAATGCGTCAGCAACTGGCCCAGTTGCTGACCCTGCTGCAAAAACAGGCTGCGGTGACCGCTTGATGTCACGGTTTGACGCCGAGACGCTCGATGCCTGGCTGAACCATCTGGAAAACGCGCATCACGCCGAAATCGACATGGGCCTTGCCCGTGTCGATGCGGTGCGCAAGGCGATGGGCATGACGCCGGCGTTCCCGCTGCTGACGGTCGGCGGTACGAATGGCAAAGGGTCGGTCTGCGCCTTTCTGTCGACAACGTTGCATGCGGCCGGCTATCGCGTCGGTACGTTTACCTCGCCGCATCTGCAGCGCTACAACGAGCGCATCGCACTGGGTCTGCAGCCCGCCTCCGATGAGGCGATCGTTGCGGCATTCCGGGCGATCGAGCTGGCGCGCGGCGAAATCTCGCTGAGCTATTTCGAGTTCAACCTGCTGGCTGCGATGTATTGCTTCATCGAGGCCAAGGTTGATGTTGCGGTGCTTGAGGTCGGTCTCGGTGGCCGGCTTGATGCCGTCAACGTGTTTGACGCCGATGTGGCCGGCATCGTCAGTGTGGATCTGGACCATCAGGCCTTCCTGGGCAATGACCGCGAATCGATCGGCTTTGAAAAGGCCGGCATTTTCCGTGGCGGTCGGCCTGCATTCTGCGCCGATCCGAATCCGCCGCAGCGCTTGATCGATCAGGCCGCTGCCGTCGGTGCGCCGCTGCAGTTGATCGGCAAGGATTTCGGCTATCAGCGGGAGGCCGAAGGCAATCAATGGATGTGCTGGACGACGACCCGGCGCCGTCACGCTTTGCCGATGCCGGCTTTGCGTGGTGCATACCAGCTTGGCAATGCCGCGCTGGCGCTGGCCATGCTCGATGCATTGCGGGATCGTCTGCCGGTGTCGATTGGCCAGGTCAAGCAGGGCTTGCTTGAGGTCGAGTGGCCGGCACGCTGTCAGGTGCTGCCGGGGCGGCCGCAGGTCGTGCTTGATGTTGCTCATAATCCGCATGCTGCCAAGGCCTTGGCAGCGGCGCTGGACCAGATGGGGTTTGCCGCCAACCGTCATGCCGTCTTCGGCATGATGGCCGACAAGGATATTGCCGGTGTGGTGGCCCTGCTGAAAGACAAGGTCGATCACTGGCATCTTGCTGCGCCTGCCTTGCCGCGTGCAGCCAGCGCCGACGCGCTGGCCGACATCGTGGCGATGGCGGCGCCGCAGGCTACGCTGTCGCGTTACGATTCCATCGCGGCGGCCTGGCAAGGTGCCGTACGTCAGGCCGGGGATGGTGATAGAATCCTTGCCTTTGGATCCTTCTACACCGTGGCCGAAGTACTGGCTGCGCGTGGACGCTGAGTATGGCTCGAGAAAACATCAGCGAAGAACTTTTGCAACTGCGCAAGCGCGCACGGCGACGGCTGGTCGGGGCATTTGCCTTGGTGCTGTTTTCGCTCATCGTCCTGTGGACCGTCATGGATGGCGAGCCGCCGGCCGCGCTCAATCATGGTACGACCGCGGTCGAGATCATTGCGAGTGCACCTTCCGCCTCGTCAGTGGCGGCAGCGGCAGCTAGTGCGCCTGTCGCACTGGCCGAGGTGACGCCGGTACCGCTGCCTGTGTCGCCCGTGCCGCAAGCCGAATCGTCGCCGGTAATCGAACAGGACAACGCCGCACTGCTGCCCGGCAAGCTCGTCAATCCCCAGCTTGAGCGCAAGCCTGTCCCCACGCCAAAGCCGTCCCCGACGCCTGCGGCCAAGCCGAACACTGAACACCACGAAGCGGCGCCGGCCAAAGATCCGGCACGGATTCTGGCCGGTCTGGACGACGACAGCAGCAAGGGCGCCGCGCGTCAGTATTATTTGCAGCTGGGTGCCTACGCCGACAAAGTCAAGGCGCAGGAAATGATCACCAAGCTCAAGGATGCGGACATTCCGGCCTACGGCGAAACGGTGAAAACGGACAAGGGCACGCTGACCCGCGTGCGGGTTGGCCCGGCAGACCAGGCCAAGGCCCGTAGCTGGCAGCAGAAACTCGATGCGCTGGGTGTATCGGCCCGACTGGTCAGCAAGTAACCCGCCCATGACCGGATTCGATTATGTCGTGCTGGCTGTTCTTGGATTGTCGATCCTGCTGTCGGTCATGCGCGGGCTGACGCAAGAGCTGCTGGCTTTGGCGGGCTGGGTGATTTCGGCCTGGCTTGCATTGAACTATGCCGCCCCCATTTCCAGTCATATGCCGGCGGCGCTGCCGAACGAAGGGCTACGGTATCTGGCGGCGCTGGTGTCGATTTTCTGTGCTGCGTGGCTGCTGACGGCCATTGTGCGAATCACGTTGAACCAGTTTCTCAAGGCGACCGGACTCAAACCGGTCGACCGCTTGCTCGGGTCGGTATTCGGCCTGGTCCGCGGGAGCCTGTTCGTCGTCCTGCTGGTGCTGGCGGGCGGATTGACCGGGTTGCCCAAATCGGATCTGTGGCGAGACGCAATGTTCAGTCCGCTGTTCGAGCAGGCGGCGAGAATGGCACTGCCCTGGTTGCCGGCGTCGTTGGCCGGGCATGTGTCCTTCGACTAAGCAATTTACCAAGTATCGAGGTTTCTAGTTATGTGTGGCATCGTCGGCGTGGTCGCCAAAACTCCGGTCAACCAGTTGCTGTACGACGGGTTGCTGGTCCTGCAGCACCGTGGTCAGGATGCAGCCGGCATCGTGACCGCCGAGGGGCACATGTTCCACATGCACAAGGGGCAGGGGCTGGTGCGTGACGTGTTCCGCACCCGCAATATGCGCTCCCTGCTTGGCAACGCCGGCATCGGCCATGTGCGCTATCCGACCGCCGGCTCGGCATCCAGCCTGGCCGAGTCGCAGCCGTTCTATGTCAACAGCCCGTTCGGCATTGTTCTTGCCCACAACGGCAACCTGACCAACGACAAGGAACTCAAGGACGACATGTACCGCAGCGATCTGCGGCACATCAATACCAATTCGGATTCGGAAGCGCTGCTGAACGTGCTGGCGCACGAAATCAGCCGCCGGACACAAGGCCCGATCCTGACGCCGAAGATCGTTTTCGACGCGATCGAGGCAGTGCATTCGCGCGTTCGCGGCGCTTACGCCGTGGTCGCACTGATCGCCGGCTTCGGTCTGGTGGCTTTCCGCGATCCGCACGGCATTCGTCCGCTGTCGCTGGGCCGGCATGAAACGCAGGAAGGCACCGAGTACCTCGTTGCGAGCGAGTCGGTCGTGCTGGACACCATGGGCTTCAAGTTCTGGCGCGATATCGCACCGGGCGAGGCCGTGTACGTCAGTTTCGACGGCGAATTCCACAATCGTCAGTGCCACCCGAGCCCCAAGCTCGTGCCGTGCATTTTCGAGCACGTGTACTTTGCGCGCCCGGACAGCGTGATCGACGGCATTTCTGTGCACGATGCCCGTCTGAAGATGGGCGAGCAGCTCGCCAGCAAGGTGCGGGAAATGGTGCCGGAGATGGATATCGACGTGGTGATCCCGATTCCGGATACCAGCCGCGATTCCGCGCTCGAGTTGGCGAACGCGCTGAATTTGCCGTATCGCGAAGGTTTCATGAAGAACCGCTATATCGGCCGGACCTTCATCATGCCGGGGCAGGCGAGCCGCAAGAAGTCGGTCCGTCAGAAGCTGAACCCCATTGCCGGCGAATTCCGTGGCAAGAACGTGCTGCTGATTGACGATTCGATCGTTCGCGGGACGACGTCGAAGGAAATCGTCCAGATGGTGCGCGATGTTGGCGCCAAGAAGGTCTACCTTGCCTCGGCTGCACCGCCGGTGATGTATCCGCATGTCTACGGCATCGACATGCCGACACGTGCCGAGCTGATCGCTACCGGCCGCACCCACGCCGAGATCGCGACCGAAATCGGCGCCGATGCCGTGATCTACCAGGATTTGTCGGCGCTGATTCAGGCCTGTACGGATGCCAGCGGTGGCGTGATCACGGAGTTTGAAACGTCGTGTTTCGATGGCAAGTACATCACCGGCGACATTACCGATGCCTATCTGGATGCGCTTGAAGCAAAGCGCCTGTCGCCGCTGTCGACCAAGACGAAAGAAGGTGATGCCGACAGCCGCGTGCTGGATCTCAATATTGGCGTTGCCGAGCAGAATTTGATCTAATAACAGCAGATCAAAGAAGCGACATGCATATCAAGGGCCGCGAGATGATTCTCCGGCCCTTGTTTTATTTAGCGCGGCATTGAGCCGCCTTCCGGTGGCGTGCATCGCGGTGCGGGTTGATCGCGAAGGCGATCAGTCGATTGAACCGCACTACGGGGTTTGCCGCCGAGCATGAATGCCCGAAACCGAATGCTGATACAGGATGCCGACATGACCGATCACTCCGATTTGCACCCCGATACGCTGGCCATTCGCGCCGGTACCCACCGTACCGAATTTGGCGAGCATTCCGATGCGCTGTTTCTGACATCCAGTTTTGTCGTTGACGGTGCGGAGGATGCCGCGCTCAAGTTTGGTGGCCAGATTCCCGGCTATACCTATTCGCGTTTCACCAATCCGACCGTCACCGCGTTCGAGGAACGGTTGGCCGCGCTTGAGGGGGCAGAGCGGGCTGTTGCCACGGCGTCGGGCATGAGCGCGATCCTCGGCCTGTGCATGGCGCACCTGAAGGCCGGGGACCACATTCTTGCATCGGCGGGATTGTTCGGTTCGACGATCCAGTTTTTCAACAATTACATGGGCAAGTTCGGTGTCGAGGTCAGCTACGCGAAGCCGACCGATCCGGCCGATTGGGCCGCGCTGGTTCGCCCCAATACCCGTCTGTTTTTCCTTGAAACTCCTTCGAACCCGCTGACCGATGTCGCCGATGTTTCTGCCATCGCCCGGATCGCGCATGCAAATGGCGCACTGCTGGCGGTCGACAACTGTTTCTGTTCGCCGATTCTGCAAAAGCCGCTGGCGCTGGGCGCGGATATCGTCATCCACTCGGCGACCAAGTATCTGGATGGTCAGGGGCGGGTGCTGGGCGGCGCGGTTGTCGGCAAGTCCGAGGTCGTCGACCCGGTTTACCTGTTCCTGCGCACCTCGGGTCCGACGTTGTCGGCGTTCAACGCCTGGGTCCTGCTCAAGGGGATGGAGACACTGCCGCTGCGGATGCGCGCGCACTGCGACAATGCACTGAAGTTGGCGACCTGGCTTGAGGCACATCCGGCCATCGAGCGCGTTTACTACCCGGGGCTGGAAAGCCATCCGCAGCACGCGCTGGCGATGCGTCAGCAATCGGGTGGCGGTGGCGTTGTGTCGTTTGAGCTCAAGGGGGGCAAGGATGCCGCTTGGGCACTGGTCGACGCGGTACAACTGATGAGCCGGACAGCCAATCTGGGCGATGTACGCACGACGATTACCCATCCGGCGTCGACGACGCATGGCCGGCTGACACCGGAGGCGCGTGCTGCAGCAGGGATTCGCGACGGGCTGGTCCGGGTTGCGGTTGGCCTTGAGCATATCGACGACCTGACTGCCGATCTGGCGCGCGGACTCGGCTGATCTGACGTATCCTATGGGCGCGTTTCCGGTATTTCCATGCCGGATGCGCGTCACCCAGCGTCGGGACGACCCGGCGCTGTCCTGTTTCATCCGGGGACGGCCCCGACCTTCAAAAAGGAAAAGGCCATGTCTTCCTCCCTGATTCCCTGGATTTCCCTCGTCGTTGCCGGTCTGTTCGAAGTTGCCTGGGCACTCGCGCTCAAGGCTTCGCACGGCTTTTCGCGCCCGCTGCCAACGCTGGTTTTTGTCGTGACGCTGGCGGCCAGCATGGGCCTGCTCGCCTACGCAGTGAAACACCTGCCGCTGGGGAGCGCGTACGCCATCTGGGTTGGCATCGGCACGCTCGGTACGGTTGCGCTTGGTGTGGTCTGGTTCCACGAACCAATGAATCTGCTGCGTCTGGCATCCGTGTTGCTGATTCTGGCCGGCATCATCGGTTTGAAGCTGGGCTGACCGCTGCACAGCCAGGGAAACTGCTTATGTTGTGCCGCCCCGGCAGGGGCGGATCATCTTGTCTGTTGTAATTTCATAAAAATGACTACATTGCAGTGCGTTTTGCAATGAATAACATGACTCGGAGACAGGATGAGTACGCTGAAATCAAAGCTGATCTGGCTCGCCGTCGCCATCGCAGGGGCGTTCGCCTTTGGGGTGTTGGCGTTGAATCGGGGGGAGCACGTCAATGCGGTATGGATGGTCGTGGCAGCGGTCGCCTGCTACAGCATCGCTTACCGTTTCTACAGTTCGTTTATCGCCAACAAGCTTTTCGAGCTCGATGATCGCCGGATGACGCCGGCCGAGCGCCGTAACGACGGCCTCGATTACGTGCCGACCAACAAGTGGGTGCTGTTCGGCCATCACTTTGCGGCAATCGCCGGCGCCGGCCCTTTGGTCGGGCCGATTCTCGCGGCGCAAATGGGCTACCTGCCCGGTACGTTGTGGATCCTGATCGGTGTGATGATCGCCGGGGCGGTGCAGGACTTCCTGGTGCTGTTCATCTCGACCCGTCGTGACGGCCGTTCGCTCGGCGAAATGGCCAAGCAGGAACTCGGCCCGTTTGCTGGTGTGGTGGTGATGCTCGGTGCGCTGGGCGTGATGATCATCATCCTGTCGGCGCTGGCCCTGATCGTTGTGAAGGCCTTGGCCGACAGCCCGTGGGGTACGTTCACTATTGCTGCGACGATTCCGATCGCGCTGTTCATGGGCGTGTACATGCGCTACATCCGCCCGGGTCGCATCGGCGAGATTTCGGTGATCGGCTTCGTCCTGATGATGCTGGCCATCGTCTACGGCGAGGACATCGCGCAAAGCCCGGTCTGGGGCCCGATGTTCACGCTGCACGGCACGCAGCTTGTCTGGGCGCTGGTGATCTACGGCTTCATCGCTTCGGTCCTGCCGGTGTGGCTGCTGCTGGCACCGCGCGACTATCTGTCGACTTTCCTCAAGATCGGCGTCATCGTCGGTCTGGCCATCGGCATCGTGTTTGCCGCGCCGGACCTGAAGATGCCGGCCGTTACCCGCTTCGTCGACGGTACCGGCCCTGTGTTCTCGGGCAGCCTGTTCCCGTTCCTGTTCATCACCATCGCCTGCGGCTCGATTTCGGGTTTCCATGCACTGGTGTCGTCGGGCACGACGCCTAAGCTGGTCGAGCGCGAAAGCCACATGCGCCTGATCGGTTACGGTGGCATGCTGATGGAGTCGTTCGTTGCCATCATGGCGCTGATCTGCGCTTCGGTGATCGATCCGGGCGTGTACTTCGCGCTGAACTCGCCGGCCGCCGTGATCGGCAAGACTGTCGAATCGGCATCGGAAGTGATCAACGGCTGGGGTTTTGTCGTCACGCCGGAGATGCTGGTGCAGATCGCCAAGGACGTCGGCGAGCACTCGATCCTGTCGCGTGCCGGTGGCGCGCCGACCTTCGCCGTCGGTATGGCCCACATCATTACCGACATCTTCAACAGCCGCGCGATGATGGCGTTCTGGTACCACTTTGCCATCCTGTTCGAAGCACTGTTCATCCTGACCGCTGTGGATGCGGGTACGCGTGCTTGCCGCTTCATGGTGCAGGATCTGGCCGGTGTGGCGATCCCGTCGCTGGGCAAGAGCCGCAGCTGGCTCGGCAATATGGTCGGTACCACGATTGCGGTCGCGGGCTGGGGTTTCTTCGTCTATCAGGGCGTGGTTGATCCGCTTGGCGGCATCAACACGCTGTGGCCGCTGTTCGGCATCGGCAACCAGATGCTGGCATCGATGGCGCTGATCCTCGGTACCGTCGTGCTCTTCAAGATGAAGAAGGAGCGTTACGCCTGGGTCACCATCCTGCCGACGGCCTGGCTGTTCGTGACGTCGATGACTGCCGGCTGGCAGAAGATTTTCAGTGCCAACCCGAAAATCGGCTTCCTCGCTGTCGCCGACAAGTTCAACGCGGCCGCGGCGAACGGGACGATCATCGCCCCGGCCAAGACGGTGGAGGACATGCAGCGCATCGCCTTCAACAACCAGATCAACGCCACGCTGTGCGCGTTCTTCATGATCGTGGCCGTGGTGATGCTGGTGGCGGCATTCTTCAATATCCGCCGCGCGCTGGCCAGCCGTCAGCCGACCGCTCGTGAAACCGAAGTCCAATTCCGGGGCGAGGCCGCTGCCAATGCTTGATCTGTCCTTTCTGACTGGCGGCCGGCGCGAGCCGGCGCCACCGGTGGCCGAGGAGGGTGACGAGTACCAGCGTTACGTACTCGACCACCAGCGGCGCCACGGTGCCGGTACGCCGATGAGCCGCGCCGAGTTCGAGCGCTACAGCCTCGGTTCGGACTGGCTGGCCGGGCTCAAGGATGCGGCAAAAAAGGTGGTGCAGACCTGCCGCCTGATGGTGGGTGTGCATGACTACGAGTACTACGTGGACCACATGCGCCGCCAGCATCCGGATGCGACACCGATGAGTCGCGAGGACTTTTACCGCTATTGCCTCGAAGCGCGTTTTCCGAGCGCCGACCGGGCAGCCGGCGGCAAGTGCCCCTGCTGATTCGTCCGGTTACCCAAGAAAAAAACGTCGCCGCAAGGCGGCGTTTTTATTTGGCGGGAAGCAACTAGTCCGATCGGACGGGGGGTGACGTTGGCGGTACTAATCCGAAATGACTAGTCGGGCGGAAATCGTTGATTTCAATCAAGTTTTCGTCGTCGGTATTTACCTGTCCTAAAAGCTGGGAATTGGCGATCATCACTGCAATGCATCACACCGCGCGCGCAGACGGTGTACAGCCCAAGGAGTGACGAATGCAAAAGCAGCGACTGGTACTGATCGGCAACGGCATGGCGGGAATCCGCACGCTTGAGGAAATCCTCAAGCACGACAAGGAGCGCTACGACATCACCGTGATCGGCGACGAACCGTGGGGCAACTACAACCGCATCCAGTTGTCGCCGATTCTGGCCGGCGAGCAGAAGCTCAAGGACATCATCCTCAACGACCTCGACTGGTATGCCGAGCACGGCATCCGGCTGGTCAAAGGCTGTGCCGCAACACGGATCGACCGTGAGCGCCGTGAAGTCCATACCGCTGCCGGCGAGGCGATCGCCTACGACAAGCTGCTGATCGCCACCGGCTCGCGCCCCTTCATGCTGCCGGTGCCGGGTGCCGAACTCGACGGCGTGATCGGTTTCCGCGACATCAAGGACACCGAACGGATGATCGTCGCCGCGGCGCTGCATCGCCACGCGGTCGTCATCGGTGGCGGCCTGCTGGGGCTTGAAGCCGCACACGGGCTGAAGCTGCGCGGCATGGACGTGACGGTGATTCACCTCGGCGACTGGTTGCTGAACCGCCAGCTCGACGAAACCGCCGGCCGCCTGCTGGAGCAGTCGCTGGCCGAGCGCGGGCTGAAGCTCAAGCTGGGTGCCAAGACACAAACACTCGTCGGCGAGAACGGCCACGTGACCGGCGTGCGGCTCGAATCGGGCGAGCTGATTCCGGCCGACCTCGTGGTGATGGCCGTCGGCATCGTGCCGAACGCCGATCTGGCGCGCGACGCCGGCATCGAGGTCAGCAACGGCATCGTCGTCGACGACAAGCTGGCCACCAGCGACGAGCACATCTACGCCGTTGGCGAGTGCGTGAACCACCGTGGCGTGTCCTACGGGCTGGTGGCGCCACTGTTCGAAATGGCCAAGGTGCTGGGCAACCAGCTCGGCGGCTGCGGCAAGCAGCGCTACACCGGTACGACGACGTCGACCAAGCTCAAGGTGACCGGCATTGATCTGTTCAGCGCCGGCGAATTCATGGGCGGCGAGAACTGTGACGAGATCGTGCTCTCCGATCCGGCCGGCGGCGTCTACAAGCGGCTGATCGTGCGCGACAACAAGCTCGTCGGCGCCTGTCTGTATGGCGACACCAGCGACGGCGCGTGGTACTTCCAGTTGCTGCGGCAGGAGCGTGATCTGGCCGACCTGCGCAGCCAGCTGCTGTTCGGGCCGCCGCGCGATCTGGGCGACCACGGCACCTCGGGTGCCAGCCGTGCAGCGGCGCTGCCGGACGATGCCGAAATCTGCGGCTGCAATGGCATCACCAAGGGTGTGCTGGTCAAGGCGATCAAGGAAAAGGGCCTGTTCACCGTCGACGACGTCAAGAAGCACACCAAGGCCGGCGCCTCGTGCGGCTCGTGTACCGGTCTGGTCGAGCAGGTGCTGATGAGCACCGTCGGCAGCTCGTTCCAGGATGCGCCGAAGCGCAAGTCGATGTGCGGCTGTACCGACCATACACATGGCGAAGTGCGCGAAGCGATCCGCGAGCAGCATCTGGTGACGCTGGCCGACACGATGAAGGCGCTGCACTGGAAAACCCCGGACGGCTGCCCGACCTGCCGCCCGGCACTGAACTACTACCTGATCTCGACCTGGCCGGGCGAGGCGAAGGATGATCCGCAGGCGCGTCTGGTGAACGAGCGCGTGCATGCCAACGTGCAAAAGGACAGCACCTTCAGCGTGATTCCGCGCATGTGGGGCGGGGTGACCAGCCCGGCCGAGCTGCGCAAGATTGCCGACGTGGCCGACAAGTTCAACGTCAAGATGGTCAAGGTCACCGGTGGTCAGCGCCTCGACCTGCTCGGTGTGAAGAAAGAGGACCTGCCGCAGATGTGGCGCGATCTCGACATGCCGTGCGGCATGGGCTACGCCAAGGGCCTGCGCACGGTGAAGACCTGCGTCGGCAAGCAGTTCTGCCGCTTCGGCACCCAGGATTCGACCGGCATGGGCATTGCGCTGGAAAAGGCCTTTGACCGGATGTGGGCGCCGCACAAGGTCAAGCTTGCTGTCTCGGGTTGCCCGCGCAACTGCGCCGAGGCCGGGATCAAGGACGTTGGCATCATCGCCGTCGATTCGGGCTGGGAAATCTACATCGGTGGCAACGGCGGCATCAAGACCGAGGTGGCCGAGTTCTTCACCAAGGTGAAGACCGAAGAAGAGGTGCTCGAGTACTCGGGTGCGGTGTTGCAGCTGTACCGTGAGGAGGCGTATTACCTCGAGCGCACCGTGCACTACATGGGACGTGTCGGCCTCGACTACATCAAGTCCAAAGTGCTTGAGGACGCGACCAATCGCAAGGCACTGTGGGCACGGCTGCAACTGGCGCTCGCCGGCGAGCCGGATCCGTGGCAGGCGCAGCTGGGTGCCGACGCGGCAGCCCGCTTCACCGATCTGACCGTCTGATCGACCGACAATGACAGACGCCCGCCGTGCAAGCGGTGGGCCGACCAAGGAAAACCGACATGAGCGCCGATAAGAATCAATGGCAATCCATCTGCAAACTCGACGACATTCCGGCGCAGGGCGCCCGCGTGGTCAAGCGCGAAGGCAAGACCGATATCGCGCTGTTCCGCACCCTCGACAACCGCGTGTTCGCGCTCGACGATCATTGCCCGCACAAGGGCGGCGCGCTGTCGCACGGGCTGGTGTACGGTGATACCGTTGCCTGTCCGCTGCACAATTTCAAGATCAGCCTGCAGACCGGTCAGGCGCAGGCGCCGGACGAAGGCCACACGCCTTGCCACAAGGTCGAACTGCGCGACGACACGGTCTGGCTGGCCGTCGATTGAAGGGAGTAAACGAGATGGGATACCGACTGTTCATCGACCCGACGACCACGCCGCAAACGGTCTATCCGGGCATCGAGGGTTACTGGCAACAGGCCGCCAACCATGATCAGGCCGTGATGGCTGTGGTGCTGAACGGTTTGCCGGACGAAGTCTGTGCGTCGAAAGCGTGGTCGGAATCGGACGATGGCCAGCAGTTTGCCCGCTGGCTGGTGAGCGCCGATCTGGATGGCACGATCCGCCTGAACGAGCATTTCATCTGGCGCTGCCACGATGCGGGTGGCACGGTGGTGGGTGAGGGCAATCAGGCCCTGACCGAGTACCTGAACAGCAAGTTCTTCAAATGCAGGTTGAATGTGCTGCCACGATAGAAAAAGCCGCCCACCGGCGGTTTTTCTATCGTGCGTTCTGCTGCGTCTCTCCTGTCCGAGCGACGAATGCTGACGTTGAGTTCGCAATGATCATGTCGAGTTGTGCCGACCATCGGTGTTGGGTGGCCGGATCGTGCCGCACGGCCGGTTGGGGTGCTCTTGCTGGGGCCAAAGAGACCTTGCTACTTTTCAAACAACTCATTGAACCCTTCGCAGTTTTCCGATTGGCAATGATAGAGGCTCGTTTGAGATGCCAAACAGAAGGCATTGAGATTGTCTTGCAAGAATCGGCAGTTCTTGAAGTTGCAGTTGACAATGCGGCACCCCGAAAATGAGGTTCCGAGAAACGTGCAGTTCTCAAATTTGCAATCAACCAGAATCGCGGTATTGAAAAGACCTGAGTACCACTCGATGTCTTTGAATGAGCAAGAAACAAATACACCGTCAAAGTTGCCGCCCTCTAGTGAGGCTGACGAAAACTCGCAATAGCGATAGAACTCATCGCTTAAGGTCAGAGTCTTTTCAACCGCCCGTGTAGAGGTCAGCTTCTTGCTCAGGAGCGGCATACGTATTCCCAAGGTTAAGGTGACCGGTTGGCATGAACCGATCCAGTTGGCTGAGTTTTACTTCCAGTCGCCACGCAGTTGGGCAACCTGCGTTTCCAGCAGCGTACGCGTGACGGCTTCGGCGGGAATCGGTTCTCCGACGGCGACGCCGATCTTCGACCAGATCCCGCGCGGCCATTTCATCATCGCGGCGCCGTCCTTGCGGCTGAAGAAGCTGCCCCACAGGCCCTGCAGCGCCATCGGAATCACCGGCACCGGGGTGCGGCGAATGATGTCCTCGATGCCGGGCTTGAAGCGGTTCATCTCGCCGTCCTTGGTGATCTTGCCTTCCGGGAAGATGCAGACGACTTCACCGGCTTCGAGGTACTCGGCGACACGGTCGAACGCCTTGTCCTTGAGACTCGGGTCTTCGCGCACCGGGGCGATCGGGATGGCGCCGGCGGTGCGGAAAATGAAGTTGAGCACCGGAATCTTGAAAATGCGGTGATCCATCACGAAGCGGATGGGCCGGCGTACGCGGCCGGCGAGCACCATGGCATCCATGAAACTGACATGATTGCACACCAGTACGCAGGCGCCGGTTTCGGGAATGTTGTCCAGTCCCTGTGCGCGAATCCGGTACAGCAGGTGGGTGAGAATCCAGACCTGAAAACGCATCATGAATTCGGGGATCAGCGAGTAGATGTAGATTGCGACGGCGACGTTCATCAGCGCGACGGTCAGCAGCAGCCCCTTGATCGACATGCCGGCCTTGAGCAGGATGATGCTCATGCCGGCGGCGACGACCATGAAGAAGGCGTTGAGGATGTTGTTGGCAGCGATGGCGCGCGAGGTGAAGCCGGGTTCCGAGCGCACCTGAATCAGTGCATACAGCGGCACGATGAAGAAGCCGCCAAATACGCCGAGCAGCAGGATGTCGGCCATCACGCGCCAGTGGCCTGCGGCGGCGATGAAACTCGTCAACTCGTACTGGCCTGCCGGTGCACTGGCGAGCGCGAAGTACAGATCGACGCCGAACAGTGACAGGCCGATCGAGCCGAACGGCACGAGGCCGAGTTCGATCGAGCGCCCCGACAGCCGTTCGCACAGCATCGAGCCGACGCCGACGCCGACCGAGAACAGCGTGATCAGCAGCGTGTAGACCTGTGCGTCGCCGTGCAATACGGTCTTGGCGACTTCGGGCAGTTGGGTCAGGTAGACCGCGCCGAAGAACCAGAACCACGAGATGCCGAGCAGGCTGTTGAAAACGGTACGGTTCTTTTTGACGTGGGCAATGATGTGCCAGCTTTCGCCGATGACGTTCCAGTTGATCGGCAACGTTGCGGCCGGCGGCGGCGCAGCCGGCATGCTGCGACTGCTGAGCCAGCCGAGTAGGGCGACGCCGACGCAGGCCCAGATGATCAGCGTTTCGCCGTGCGGTTGATGGCTGATGATCAGCGTGCCGGCGATCTGCCCCAGCAGGATGGCGATGAAGGTGCCCATCTCGATCAGGCCGTTGCCGCCGAGCAGCTCCGGCGGCTTCAGATACTGCGGCAGGATCGAGTACTTGAGCGGGCCGAACAGCGTCGAGTGCACGCCCATCATGAACAGGCAGCCCATCAGAACGCCAGCGTGATGCGTCGCGAAGCCGTAACCGGCGGCCAGCATGATGAGAATTTCGAGGATCTTGACCCAGCGCGCCAGGATGGCCTTGTCGTACTTTTCGGCCAGTTGCCCGGCGAACGCCGAGAACAGGAAGAACGGCAGGATGAAGATGCCGGCGGCGGCGTTGACCAGCGTTGCCGCGCCCATGCCCGCGGCAGACAGGCCGTGGAAGGCGATCATCACCAGCAGTGCGTTCTTGAACAGATTGTCGTTGAACGCGCCGAAAAACTGCGTGACGAACAGCGGCAGAAAGCGGCGGCTGCGGAACAGATCGAACTGGTTGGGGTGCGACATCGGCGCGGGTCCGGTAGATGACAATCCGGCGGCAAGTCTACCTCAGACCGCAGGTGAAATCCTTGCCGGTTGCGTCGTGCTTACTTACACCTTGCTGTGTGCGCGACGTGTGGCGTTCAGGCTGGCCAGATCGCCCCGAGCACGCGCGGGCCGGCCGCACCGGTGACGGTGGGGACGTTGCCGCTGGCGCCGGCAAGGCAGCGCTGGGCCAGCCAGGCAAACGCGATCGCCTCGACCCAGTCGGGATCGACGCCGAGGGCGGCCGTACTGGCGATGCCAACGCCGGGCAGGGCGTCGCCCAGCATCGCCAGCAGGGTCGGATTGTGCGCGCCGCCACCACAGACGAACACGTCGTCGACGCTGGGGGCGGTGGTGCGGATCGCGTCGGCGATCGTGCGCGCGGTGTAGGCCGTCAGCGTGGCCATGACGTCGGCCGGTGCGTCGTTGCGGCCGGCCAGTTGTGCGTCGAGCCAGTCTGCGTGGAACAGGTCGCGGCCGGTGCTTTTTGGTGCGGCGAGTGCCAGATACGGTTCGGTCAGCAGCCGTGCCAGCAGGTCGTCGAGTACCTTGCCGCTGGCCGCCCAAGCGCCTGCTGCATCGTAGCGCTCGCCACGGTGGCGGTGGATCCACAGGTCCATCAGCACGTTGCCGGGGCCGGTGTCGTAGCCGGAGACGTCGCCGTTGCGAGGCAGATTGGTCAGGTTGGCAATGCCGCCGATGTTGACGATCACGCGGTGCCGCTGCGCATCGGCAAAGATCGCGTGGTGGAAGGCCGGCACCAGCGGCGCACCCTGACCGCCGGCGGCCACGTCGCGCGAGCGGAAATCGCCGACGACGGTGATGCCGCTGCGCTCGGCCAGCCGGGCATGGTTGCCGAGCTGGATCGTGTAGCCGCGTTCGGGGCGATGGCGGATGGTCTGGCCGTGATTGCCGATGGCAACGATGTCGGCCGCGGCGACGCCGGCCTGTTCCAGCAGTGCAGCGACCGAGTCGGCATAGCAGTCGGAGAGGCTGTTGCCGGCGCGCCAGGCCAGATCGATTTCATCCGGTGACGCGGCCTGCAGTGTCAGCAGGTCGTGCCGCAATGACGCCGGCAGCGCGGTGCCCTGCGCGGCAAGCAATGCGGGTTGCGCACCCGAGAGATCGACGAGAACGGCATCAATGCCATCCAGGCTGGTGCCTGTCATCAGGCCGATCAACAGTTGCGGGTGCGCCATGCTGCCTCGTTAGCGGATGCTGGCCAGTCTCGAACCGTCCAGCAGTGCCAGCTGTTCACCCAACGGGGTGGTGTGTTGTTTGAATGCGGCAAGCCAGTTTTTGCCCAGCGCCGCGTCGGCCGGCAATTTTACTGCCAAAGGGTCGACCGGTTGATCATTGATGCGGAATTCGAAGTGCAGGTGCGGGCCGGTCGAACGGCCGGTACTGCCAACGTAGCCGATCAGCTGGCCCTTGGTGACCGTGCTGCCGGCCTTGAGGCCGCTGGCGAACTTGCTCATATGGGCGTAGACGGTCTGGTAGCGGCCGTCGTGGCGGATTTCCGCCATGTTGCCGTACGCGCCTTCGCGGCCGTATTTGACCAGTTTGCCGTTGCCGGCGGCGTAAACGGGGGTGCCGGCCGGGGCTGCGAGGTCGACGCCTTCGTGGCCAATCGGGCGCTTCAGCACGGGGTGCATGCGCAGGCCGAACGGCGAGGAGATATGGGTGAAATCCGTGGGGTAGCGCGTAAAGCGTGCCGAAGCGCTGTCGCCGGTCTCGTTGTAGTACGCGCCGGCCTGATTTTGCGGCTGGAACCAGTAAGCACGCCGGACCTGCTTGCCGTCGTTGAGCGACGCAGCGAGCAGCCGGCCGGTGCTCACGGTCTGGCCGTCGTCCTCGAAGGTCTCGTAAATGACGCTGTAACGGCTGCCTTTGGACAGCTGGCCTTCACCGAACAGTGCGCCGAGCTGCTGGCGTACGTTTGCCGGCAGTTCGAGCGCCTTGATCGCATCCGAGGCATCACCGGAGATCGTACCGCTGCGATAGGCCGTGGATCGGGTGAGGCTGACCGGGGTGCTGCTGACGCTGTAGCTGTCGCCATCGTGCCGCAGGACCAGTCGTTCGTTCTGCGCATTGAGGTAACCCAGTTCGATCAACTGGCCGTCGCGCTGGGTGATCGCATAGATGCTGCGGCCCGGCGTCAGGTCGAAAAAGCCGCGTGCAGCGGGCGCCGCGTCGCGCCAGCGCAGGTAGGCCAGTGCCGCCGGGTCATTGACGCCGAGGCGGCTGAGCATCCGGGCCAGCGTGTCGCCGTTGCGGATGACTTCATCCTGCCGCAGCGGCGTGGTGGCGATCTGGCTGATCAGCGTGGGGGTTTCCAGCTTCTGCGAAACGGGATGCACCTGCACGGTTTCCTGCGGGCCGTACTCGGCAACGCCATAGGCGGTCACGGTGAGCGATACGGGGCCGGCGATCGCTGCGGCGAGCCACAGCAGCGGCAGGTGAGGAGGGTGTTGTTGTGTGTTCGACATCGTTTTCTGACGGTGTTCGGATTTCAGGGTCAGGACGGAAGTTATCAGTGTCAATCAGGTTTTGCCAGCCCAATTTTTCATGAAAAATCCTTATTTCACAAAGACATACGACGTTTTTTCCAAGGCCTTGCGCAGGCAGAAATGCGCACGGGCAATGCTTTCTGCGCGTACTTTCAACGGGGGAAATGTTCCGACGCATTCATTGCGTTCCGGCCGGCTGGCTGCACAAAGCCCTGAAGGTGGACCGCGCCGTTCGCCTTTGGTGCTAAACCGGTGATATTCACACTCGCCAATATGGCGTAGTGAAAATGTAAGGTATTGATGAAAAATGGAATTTTCATCACCGGCCCATCTGATGAACCGCATTCCACGGCCGCGCCGGGCGCTGGGCGTCATGCGCCGCATGCGCCTTGGCTACCCGATTCTCGAGGCGGGACCGCTGGCCATCACGACCTACCTCGACGGCTATGGCGCAGAGGCGGCGCTATGGCTCGGCTATTTCCGCCGCAACGGCTGGATTGCAGCGCAGGACTGGCCCAATGGCGTCAGGGCGTGGTTTCTTTCGGATCGCGGGCTGGCGATCCTTGCACTGGGCGAGGACTGGTGGCAGTCGCTGACCTGGAGTCAGCGGCTGGTCTACTGGCTGAGCTGAGCCGGGTAGTTCAGCGTGCGCGGGCCAGTGCAGCGGTGATCGTTGCTGCGTGGATGGCAACGGTATCCTCGATCGGAACCGCATAGCCGCCACCCATGGTGACCGCGACCGGAACACCGTAACGACTGCAGCTGTCGAGCACCATCGCATCGCGTGTCGCCAGACCCGTGCGCGACAGCGCCAGCCGGCCAAGCCGGTCGCCCTGATAGGCATCGGCGCCGGACAGGTAGATCACCAGATCGGGCCAGCTGGCGGCGAACAGGCTGGGCAGTTCATGCATCAGGCAATCGAGATAGGCATCGTCCCCGCAGTCATCCGGCAGCTCGACATCGTGGTCGCTGACTTCCTTCTGGAAGGGGAAGTTGCCGGCGCCGTGCATCGAGAAAGTGTAAAGCGCAGGGGCGCCGGAAAGCATGGCTGCCGTGCCGTTGCCCTGATGGACGTCGAGATCGATGACCAGTGCGCGCTGGATGAGCTGCTCACGCTGCAGCAAGCGGAGCGCCACGGCGCTGTCGTTGAATACGCAGAACCCGCTGCCACGTTCGGCGTAGGCGTGGTGCGTGCCACCGGCAAGGCTGGCGGCCATGCCGTCCTCGAGTGCGGCGCGGCAGGCAGCAATCGTTGCGCCGGTCGAGCGGCGCGAGCGTTCGACCAGTTCGACCGACCAGGGCAGGCCGATGGCGCGCTCTTCCGCACGGCTGAGGGTGCCGGTATCGAGTTTGTGCAGGTAGTCGGTGGTGTGCGCGCAGCCCAGTTCGTCATTGTCGGCGCGCGGTGCTTCGACGAATTCTGCCCCCGGCGCGTCTGCAACCGCTTCGTACATCAGGCGGTATTTCTCGGCCGGGAAACGATGCCCCGGTGGCAGCGGCAGTGGAAACCGGTCTGTCCGGAAGATGCGCATGGTCAGCGCGGGTCGTCGTGCGACGGCTTGCCGTGTCCGGCGAAATAGCGGCCGAAGCCGACCACCGCAATGCCGGTGGCGGACAGGATGTGCAGATCGGTCAGCAGGCGCGCCAGCCAGTCGCGCGGGTAGATGTCGCCATAGCCGACGGTGGCCGAGGTGACGATGCTGAAGTGCAGGCAGTCCAGAAAGGTCTTCAGCGCGCCGGTGAAGAAGGCGAGCGGGGTGTCGGGCTTGTAAGTGTGCAGGTTGTGGATGCCGACAAAGGCGTTGTTGTCGAAGTCGAACAGCACCAGCGCGTAATAGATCAGCGCGAACTGGAAGACCAGCCCGCCATAGAGCCGGACCAGTGCCGGGAGGCTGCTCAGCCGGTCCTTGGCGATGCTCGACATTAGCGCGCCGATCTGGATGACGAACAGCAGCCAGACCATCGAGCGCAACCAGTGGTAGTTGTCGAGCGTGAACGCGCGGCCGTGATTGGCGTAGGCCACCAGCGTCAGCAGCAGCGCCAGCACGATCGAGGTCAGTCCGGCAATCAGCCCCAGGCGGTCGGTGCGGCGTATGCGCAGCACGGTCAGGCCTGCAGCGGTCCGAGCCGGCCGTCGGCGAGATGGTATTGCAGCCGGCAGCGCTGGGCGAGCGACGGGTCGTGGGTGACGATGACGAAGCTCGTCTGCAGATCGCGGTTGAGTTCGAGCATCAGTGCAAACACCGACTCTGCGGTGCCGCGATCGAGGTTGCCGGTCGGTTCGTCGGCCAGCACGCAGGCGGGCTGGTTGACCAGTGCGCGGGCGATGGCGGCGCGCTGGCGCTCGCCGCCGGACAGCTCGCCCGGCTTGTGGTGCAGCCGGTGGCCCAACCCGACACGCTTGAGCATCTCGCGTGCCGCTGCGAAGGCGGTGTCCTTCGGTTCACGACGGATCAGCAACGGCATGGCGACGTTTTCCTCTGCGGAAAATTCGGCCAGCAGGTGGTGGAACTGGTAGACGAAACCCAGCTTGCGGTTGCGCAGCTCGCCGCGCGCGGCTTCGTTCAGTGCAAACGGGTCGGTGTCGCCGATGCGCACGCTGCCGCCACTCGGCGTATCGAGACCGCCAAGGCAATGCAGCAGCGTCGATTTGCCCGAGCCGGAAGCGCCGACGATGGCGGCGGTATCGCCGGCCTCAAGGCTGAAGTCGACGCCTTCGAGCACCGGTGTGTCGAGCTTGCCGCCACGGTAGTGCTTGATCAGGCCCTGTGCGCTCAGGATGGGCTTACTCATAGCGCAATGCCTCCGCCGGGTTGATGCGGCTGGCGCGCCAGCTCGGGTACAGCGTTGCGGCCAGCGCCAGCACCAGCGAAATCACCGCAATCGTCGTGACATCGCTCGGGATGATTTTCGATGGCAGCTCGGTGATCAGGTAGACGTCGGGCGAGAGGATGCGGGTGCCGATGACGCGCTCGATTGTCGGAATGATGACGTCGAGGTTGCTGGCGACCAGTACGCCGCCAAGCACGCCGCACAGCGTACCGAAGAAGCCGGAAATGGCGCCCTGGATGACGAAGATCTTCATGATCGACCCCGGGGATGCCCCCAGCGTGCGCAGGATGGCGATGTCGGCCTGCTTGTCGGTGACCACCATCACGAGGGTCGATACGAGATTGAACGCGGCGACGGCGACGATCAGTGTCAGGATGATGAACATCATCCGCTTCTCGATCTCGACTGCGCGGAAATAGGTCGGGTTTTCCTGCGACCAGTCGCTGACCAGCAGCGACGGCATGTTCCGGCCAAGATCGCGGGCGACGCTGCGGGCGTTGAACAGGTCGTCGAGTTTCAGGCGCAGGCCGCTGACGTCGTCACCGGTGCGGAACAGCTTCTGTGCGTCGCCGATGTGGATGAAGGCGAGGCCGGCGTCGTACGGGTAGTAGTCGGCGCGGAATACGCCAACGACGAGGAACTGGCGGAAGCGCGGAATCAGCCCGGCCGGCGTGACCTGGCCTTGCGGCGTGATCAGGGTGATCTTGTCGCCGGCGCGTACGCCCAGTTCGGCGGCGAGCTGCCAGCCGAGCACGATGTTGAACTGGCCGTCCTGCAGGTCGCTCAACTGACCGGCGAGCATCTTGCTCGCGGCGTCGCTGACCGTCGGCTCCAGCGCCGGATCGATGCCACGGATGATCGTGCCCTTGACCTGGCTGCCGTTCGCCAGCAGGCCCTGGCCGAGCACATAGGGAGCACTGGATTTGACGTGGGGGTTCTGCTTGGCGTCGGCCGCAACCTTGTGCCATTCGGGCAGCCGGTTGTCGGTGCCGGTGATCTGCACGTGCGCGGCCATGCCGAGAATCCGGTCCCGGACCTCTTCCTGAAAACCGTTCATCACCGAGAGCACGATGATCAGTGCCGCGACGCCGAGCGTGATGCCGAGAATGGAAACCAGCGAGATGAACGAAATGAAGCCGTTACGGCGTTTGGCCCGCGTGTAGCGCAGGCCGATCAGGAGTTCGTACATGGCCCAAGCCAAGGGAAAGAGGCGCGAATTTTAGCACAGTGCCGCGGCTTTCCCCGGCGTGATTAGTCGGTTTCCTCGTGGTGGCCTTGCGGTGCGGGTGGAGAAAAACCGTCCTGAAATCAAGGGGCTGTTCGAAGTGTGGTATTGGCTGATCGCGGCCGGGGAGTGCATGCATGCTGATCGACAAATTGGGGCAGTTCGGACTTGATCAGTTTGACCGATGGGCCGGGCAGATTCGCTCGTATGGCGAGCTGCCCTTGCAGATCCGCCTGTGGAACGGGCGCGACTACCGGTTTTCGGCATCACCGACGGTGACGATCACGCTGCCGGGCCCGCAAGCGGTGAGCTACTTCCGCAAGCCCAGTCTGGCCAGTCTTGGCGAAGCCTATGTCGAGGGGCAGGTCGATATCGACGGCCCGCTGCTGAGCGTATTCGAAGTGGCGGTGGCGCTGGCTGGGCGGCTGGTCTCGGGCAACAAGCTCTGGGGACGGCTGGCGGCACGCAATGCACATCATTCGCGTACGCTCGATTCCGAGTCGATCCAGTATCACTACGACGTGTCCGACGAGTTTTATCGCCTCTGGCTCGACGAGCAGATGGTGTATTCGTGTGCCTATTTCGAGCGGGGTGACGAAACACTGGCCGATGCGCAGGTCAAGAAGCTCGACCACATCCTGACCAAGGTCATGCTTCGCCCGGGCGAGCAGTTGCTCGATATCGGCTGTGGCTGGGGGGCGTTGATCCTGCGCGCCGCGACGCAATTCGGGGCGCATGCGACCGGTATCACCTTGTCGGAAAACCAGTACGAACGCGCGCGGCAGCGCATCCGGGATGCAGGCGTGCAGGACCGTTGCAAGGTGCTGCTGTGCGACTATCGCGACGTGACCGGTACCTACGACAAGATCACCAGCGTGGGCATGTTCGAGCACGTCGGGCTGGCCAACCTTGCCGGTTACTTTGCCAAAGTAAACAGCCTGTTGCGCGATGGCGGGCTGGTGCTGAACCACGGCATCACGACCACCGACGTCAACAACGGCAGCGGTGCCTACTTTGGCGGCAGCGATTTCATCGATCGCTACGTGTTTCCGAATGGTGAATTGCCCCACCTGGCCCTGGCGGTCAAGGAGATGTCGGCCGCCGGGCTCGAGGTGCTCGATGTCGAATCACTGCGGCGCCACTACGCCAGAACGCTCGAACTCTGGACCGATCGTTTCGAGGCGAACGGCAGCCGGATCCGCACGATGGTCGACGACAAGCACTACCGGATCTGGCGGGTCTACCTTGCCGGCTGTGCGTGGGCATTCGCCAACGACTGGGTGTCGATCTATCAGTTGCTCGGCTGCCGGGCCGGAACGGCGGGATTGAACCCGACACCGATGTCGCGCGGCTACATGTATCCGAAATAGAAAACGGGGCCGACGGCCCCGTTGTTCAGTAGGTGTTCAGTCCGCGGGCGCGGAACTGGTCACGGACGCGTTCGGTGACTTCGGTGCTTGGTGGCTCGACGTCGCCCAGCTCGTACTTCATGCCGAGTTCTTCCCACTTGTGCTCGCCCATCTTGTGGAACGGCAGGACTTCGACGCGCTCGACGATGCTGCCGAGTGACTGGACGAACTCTGCCAGCCCCTCTACATCGTCGAAATCGTCCGACCAGCCGGGGACCAGCACGTAGCGCAGCCAGATCTTCTTGCCCATCTTCTGCAGCCGGCGCGCGAAGTCCAGCGTCGGTTGCAGCGGTTTGCCGGTCAGTTTTTCGTAGCGCTCGGGGTTGAACTGCTTGATGTCGAGCAGGATCAGGTCGACGTTGTCGAACCAGCTGTCGTCCAGATGCGCCGCGAGGAAGCCCTGGGTGTCGAGCGCAGTGTGCAGGCCGTACTGCTGCTTGACCCGGTAGAAGATCTCGCCGACGAAATGCGCCTGCATCAGCGGTTCGCCGCCGGAGATGGTCAGCCCGCCGGTCATTTTCAGGAAGGCCGCGTACTTGCCGATTTCGGCGACGACCTCGTCGACCGTCTTCTGCTTGCCGTTGTGCAGCTTCCAGGTGTCCGGATTGTGGCAATACAGGCACCTGAACTGACAGCCCGACACGAACACGACGAAGCGCATGCCGGGGCCATCGACCGCGGCACCGGTTTCGAACGAATGGACGAAACCGCACATCTTGCCGTTCTCGTCGACCATGGCCGGCACGATCTCGCCGAGCGGCCTCTGTACTTCTACGATCTCGATGCTCATTGCGTGTCTCCAGTGACAAAAGGGCGGCCCCGAGGCCGCCCTGTTTGCTGCGGGGGCAGGGCGGGCCCACCCCTGTTTCTTCTTATCAGATCAGCACTTCACGTGGAAGGTGCGGTTGATCACGTCCAGCTGCTGCTCGCGTGTCAGCTTGATGAAGTTGACGGCGTAACCCGAGACGCGGATGGTCAGCTGCGGGTACTTCTCCGGGTGATCCATCGCATCGAGCAGCGTGTCGCGGTTGAGCACGTTGACGTTGATATGGAAGCCGGTGGCGTTGCAGAAGCCATCAAGGCAGGCAGTCAGGTTGTTGACGCGATCGGCCAGCGAGTGACCCAGTGCATCCGGCGTTGCCGAAGCGGTCCACGAGATGCCGTCCAGTGCTGCTTCGTACGGCAGCTTGGCGACCGATGCACCGGCAGCAACGAAACCCGAAGTGTCGCGGCCGTTCATCGGGTTGGCACCCGGTGCGAACGGTGCACCTGCACGGCGGCCGTCCGGGGTGTTGCCGGTCTTCTTGCCGTACACGACGTTCGACGTGATGGTCAGGATCGACTGGGTCGGCAGCGCGTTGCGGTACATCTTGTGGCTCTTGACCTTGTTCATGAACGATTCGGTCAGGTACACGGCGATTTCGTCAACGCGGTCATCGTTGTTGCCGAAGGCCGGGTATTCGCCCTCGATCTCGAAGTCGACGGCCACGCCGGCTTCGTTGCGGATGGTCTTGACCTTGGCGTACTTGATGGCCGACAGCGAGTCGGCAGCCACCGACAGGCCCGCGATACCGCAAGCCATGGTGCGCAGGATGTCGCGATCGTGCAGCGCCATTTCGATCCGCTCGTACGAGTACTTGTCGTGCATGTAGTGGATCGCGTTCAGGGCCTTGACGTAGGTCTTGGCCAGCCAGTCGAGCATCTTGTCGTACTTGGCCATGACTTCGTCGTAGTCGAGGTATTCGGACGTGATCGGCTCGAAGTTCGGCACGACCTTCTTGCCGGTCTTTTCGTCGACACCACCGTTGATGGCGTACAACATGGCCTTGGCCAGGTTACAGCGGGCTCCGAAGAACTGCATCTGCTTGCCGACTTCCATGGCCGAGACGCAGCAGGCGATCGCGTAGTCGTCGCCCCAGTGCGGGCGCATCTGTTCGTCCGACTCGTACTGGATCGAGCTGGTTTCGATCGAGACCTTGGCGCAGAAGTTCTTGAAGCCCTGCGGCAGCGCCGGCGACCACAGCACGGTCAGGTTCGGTTCCGGTGCCGGGCCGAGGTTGAACAGCGTGTTCAGGAAGCGGAAGCTGTTCTTCGATACCAGCGTACGGCCGTCCTTGCCCATGCCGCCGATCGATTCGGTCACCCAGGTCGGGTCGCCCGAATACAGGCTGTTGTATTCCTCGGTGCGCAGGAAGCGGACGATACGCAGCTTGATGACCAGGTCGTCGATGAATTCCTGGGCTTCGGCTTCGGTGATCTTGCCTTCTTTCTGGTCACGCTCGATGTAGATGTCGAGGAAGGTCGAGATCCGGCCGATCGACATGGCGGCGCCGTTCTGTTCCTTGATCGCGGCGAGGTAGCCGAAGTAGGTCCACTGGATGGCTTCCTGGGCGGTAGCGGCCGGCTTGCCGATGTCGAAGCCGTAGCTTGCGGCCATTTCCTTCAGTTCGCCCAGTGCGCGGATCTGTTCCGACAGTTCTTCGCGCAGGCGGATGGTGTCTTCGGTGAAGTCGAAGTCGTCGGTTTCGGCTTTTTCGGCTTTCTTGAATTCGATCAGCTGGTCGATGCCGTAGAGCGCGACGCGACGGTAGTCACCGATGATGCGGCCGCGACCGTAGGCATCCGGCAGACCGGTGATCACGCCGGACGAGCGGCAGGCGCGGATCAGCGGGTTGTAGATGTCGAACACACCCGAGTTGTGGTCCTTGCGATACTTGTGGAAGACCTCTTCGATCTTCGGGTCCAGCTCACGGCCGATTTCTTCCAGCGAGCTTTGCACCATGCGCAGGCCCGTGTTCGGGAAAATGGCGCGCTTGAGCGGTGCATCGGTCTGAACGCCGACGATCTTTTCAAGATCCTTGTCGATGTAGCCCGGGCCGAAAGCGGTGATGCCGGTGCCGCGGTCGGCTGCAACGTCGAGCACCTGGCCCGGAGCGGCGCGTTCGGCCTTCAGCATTTCGGACAACTTTTCCCAGACCTTGTTGGTGCGCTCGGTCGGGCCGGCGATGAAGCTGTCGTCGCCTTCGTACGGGGTGTAGTTGAGCTGGATGAAGTCGCGAACGGCGACCTTCTTCTGCCACTCACCCTCTTTGAAGCCACGCCAAGCATTGATCTGCAGGTTGGTTTCCGGTGCGTTCATGGTGATGCTCCTTTCGATGAATCTGTTCAACGATCAGTAAAACAGTGGCGGTGGAATCACCGGGCCCGCGGATCGTCGCAGGGTGGGGCGCTTCCGATGAATTAAGACTACTCCGTTGACCTATTTCGTGCTCTGCAAAAAAGCACGCTCATTGTGGGGTGGAGAAAGTGCATTGGTATTGATCAAGATCAACCCGTTTTGCGGGAAAACGCGCACGGGTGTCCGCGGGTGAAAGTATGTCATGCGCAACTGCTGTATGTTTTCCCAGTTGGGGATGCGTTGCCATTTGAGCGCGATACCACCTTTATAACTAGCAGATATTGCCATCCGGACGCGCGTTATCGGGTGGCCGTGCCTCCGGGTGGTGCCCAAAGAAAACGGGCCGACAATGTCGGCCCGTTGTTGTGTGATGCGGGGGCTTACAGCGTGACAGCGTGTTCGCGGGTCGCGTGGAAAACGATGTCGGGCCAGCGTTCCTGCGTCAGCGACAGATTGACGCGGCTTGTCGCCAGGTAGGCGAGGCTGTCGGCCGCATCGCGCGCAAGATTGTTGCCTAGGCTGTTCTCGAAATCGGTCAGTTTCTTGGCGTTCTCGCAACTGACCCAGCGCGCGGTATAGATCGTCGTCGGTTCGAAGATCGCCTCGACGCCATACTCGTTCAACAGGCGCGACGCGACGACTTCGAACTGCAGTACGCCAACGGCACCGAGGATCAGGTCCGAACCGTTCAGCGGCTTGAACACCTGCACTGCACCTTCCTCTCCGAGCTGTTGCAGGCCTTTTTGCAGCTGCTTCAGTTTCAGCGGGTTCTTGATCCGGACGATGCGGAACAGTTCCGGCGCGAAGTACGGAATGCCGGTGAACGATAGCGCTTCGCCTTCGGAGAACGAATCGCCGATCTGGATGTTGCCGTGGTTCGGCAGGCCGATGATGTCGCCGGCGTACGCTTCCTCGACCTGTTCGCGGCCCTGCGCCATGAAGGTCACCACCGAGTTGGCGGCGATGTCGCGGCCAAGGCGCAGGTGCTTGAACTTCATGCCGCGCGAGAACTCGCCCGAGCAGACGCGCAGGAACGCGATCCGGTCGCGGTGCTTCGGGTCCATGTTTGCCTGGATCTTGAAGACGAAGGCGGAGAATTTTTCTTCGGTCGGATCGACGCTGCGCGCGGTGGCGTCGCGCGAGCCCGGCGGCGGCGCCCAGTCGACCAGTGCGTTGAGGATTTCTCGCACGCCGAAGTTGTTGATCGCTGAGCCGAAAAAGACCGGCGTCAGCGTGCCGGCGAGGAATTCGTCCAGCACGAACGGATGGCTGGCGCCACGCACCAGTTCCATTTCCATCCGGGTGTTCTCGATTTCGAGCGGGAACAGTTCGTCCAGTCGCGGGTTGTCGAGGCCCTGAATGATCTCGACTTCATCGAGCGGGCCCTGGCCCGGCGTGAAGATGATCACTTCGTCTTTCAGGATGTGATACACGCCACGGAAGGTCTTGCCCATGCCGATCGGCCACGTCACCGGGGCGCAGCGGATCTGCAGCACCGATTCGACTTCGTCCAGCAGTTCGAGGCTGTCGCGCACTTCGCGGTCGTACTTGTTCATGAACGTGACGATCGGCGTATTGCGCAGGCGGCAGACGTTCAGGAGCTTGATGGTCTGTTCCTCGACACCCTTGGCGGCGTCGATGACCATCAGTGCCGAGTCGACGGCGGTCAGAACGCGGTAGGTGTCTTCGGAGAAATCCTGGTGACCCGGAGTGTCGAGCAGGTTGACGACGTGGTCACGGTAATCGAACTGCATCACCGACGAGGCGACCGAAATGCCGCGCTGCTTTTCGATGTCCATCCAGTCCGACGTAGCGAACTTGCCGCCTTTCTTGCCCTTGACCGTGCCTGCAGCCTGGATCGTGCCCGAGAAGTACAGCAGCTTTTCGGTGAGCGTGGTTTTACCGGCGTCGGGGTGCGAAATGATGGCAAAGGTGCGCCGACGGGCAACTTGCTGGGCGAGCGTGGGCATGGTCTTGATTTATCTTGGATTTGCGGCAGGAAAGCGCGGCATTGTACGCCAATCGCACCGCAATCAAAACCGCCCGGCTGCGTTCAGTTTGCGCCGCGATCGGCGGGGAGCAGCAGCGTGAATACGGCGCCGCCATCGGCGTGATTGGCTGCGAAGACCTTGCCGCCATGGTCTTCCATGATCTGCCGGCTGATGGCCAGTCCGAGGCCGGTGCCGCCGGTCGTCCGCATCCGGCTGCTCTGGATGAATTTGTCGAAGATCAGCTCCAGCTCGTCGGGCGGAATGCCGGGGCCGTGATCGCGGACCGAAATGCCGATGGCCGGCTGGCCATCCCCGATTCTGGCGTCGGCCAGATAGTCGACGCTGATGCTGCTGCCGACCGGGCTGAACTTGATGGCGTTCGACAGCAGATTGACGATGACCTGCATCACCCGCGTCTTGTCATAGACGGCGAACAGGGCCGGGGTCTGCTCGTCGGCTTCGAGGTCGAGTCGCTTGCCGCTCAGGAGCGGATTGATCTCGTTGATCGCAACCTGCATGGTCTGCTGGATGCAATAACGTGACTTGTCGTACTGCATCCGGTTGGCCTCGAGCCGGGACATGTCGAGCAGGTCATTCAGCAGCACCAGCAGGCGGTTGCCACTCGAATTGATTCGCTCGAAGTAGCGCGCCAGATTGACCGGTTCGGTGCGGCCGACCTTGGAGAGGCCCATTTCCGAGAACGACAGGATGGCGTGCATCGGTGTGCGCAATTCGTGCGACATGTTCGCAAGGAAGGCGGATTTGGCCACGTTGGCACTTTCTGCAGCATCCTTCGCTTCGACCAGATTGCGCTCGAATTCCTTCAGTCGGCCGATGTTGGTCAGGAAGGCGAATGCGTATTCGAGTTGCTGGTGCTCGTCGTTGATCGCGGCCGAATTGACAAGGAAGGGCAGCAGTTCGCCGGTCGATGCGCGCAGGATGACTTCCTCGATGTGGTTGCCGGCACCGATCCGGCTGGCCAGATCGGGCGGGAAAACGCGCGCCGCCTGATCGCCCCACAGCACCTCGGGCGAGTGGCCGAGCGCATCCTCGCGGCGGTAGCCGAGCAGTCGCGAAAACGACTGGTTGATTTCGACGATGCGTCCGGAAGCATCGAGCAGGATGAAACCGTCGGCGGTGGTGTCGATAATCGTCCGCTTGAGGCGTTCGGACTGGCGCAGCGCCTGCGCGGCGATCCGCTGTGCGGTGACGTCCTCGATGACGCAGATCACACCCTTGTCGGCGTCGTCCGGATCGAGCGCCTTGGCGTACAGCATGGCCCAGAACTCGGACAGGTCCCGACGGAACAGCGCCATTTCGCCGCGGAATACCTCGCCCTGCTGGACTTTCTGCAGCATCTGCTGGCCGGCTTCCTGGTAGTCGGCCTGATCGGCGTGGATCAGGCTCATCGGCTGGCCGATGATGGCGCCGGAAGTGAAGCCGAAGAGCTTTTCGAACGCCGGATTGACGAGGCGGATCGTCCCCTTGACCGAGAGCATGATCGCCAGCGGGCTGGCATCGAGCACGGTACGGATTTCGGCCGTTCGTTCAAGCACCAGATCCTGCAGGTGGTCCCGGTGGCGCCGCAGTTCGCGCTCGGTGTTCTGCCGCTCGGTGATGTCGCGCACCGTTGCGCAGGTGTACGCCTCGTTGTTGAACTCGATGTGGGCGAGCGTGATTTCGACCGGCAGCAACTGGCCGTAACGATCGCGCTGGTGCGTCATCTGCACCAGCTGCCGTTCCTGCTTCAACCGCCCCCACAGCTCGTGCCACTGGGCTTCGCCGATATTTGGGAACAGGTCCGCGAAGCGCAGGCCGAGCATGTCGTCCGGCGTGTAGTGCGTGATCCGCGACGCCGAGCGGTTGGCGTAGCGGATGTTGCCGAAACGGTCGCTCCACAGGACCGCGTCGGGCGATTCGTCGACGGTGAACTGGGTCAGGTGCAGCCGGCCCTCGATCTGTTCGATCCGGCGCAACTGGCGCAGCAGCAGATAGAACAGCACCGTGACGACCAGCATCAGCGCGATGGTGATGACGGCGCGGGTGAACAGGTTTTCGCGGAATTTGCCGAGTACGGTGTCTTCGTCGATCGATACGGTGACGATCAGCGGCAACTCGCCCTGGCTGGCGTGGAAGGCGACGAGTTCGTCGCGGTTGCTGGCCGGGTCGTTCTGGCGGAAGACGGTAGTGCGCTTGAGCCGGTGCCGTTCGAACAGGGTGGGGTCGGCGTTGCGCACGTTCTGGCCGATGTGCACCTCGTCGAACGGATAGTTGAGAATGATCACGCCGTCCGATCGCAGCAGCTGGATGCGCATGCTCGGCGCCAGCTTGAGTGACTGGTAGAAATCGAGAAAGTAGTTGGGTTCGACGCCGGCCAGCAGGATGCCGCCGAAGCTGCCGTCCGGCCGGTTGATGCGGCGCGTGACCGGGATCAGCCATTTGCCGTCGGTGCGGCTGACCACTGGTAGCTGGATCTGCGGTCGCAGGTCGGGAAACTGCTGGTGATAGCGGTAGTAGGAGCGATCGGAAAGATCGACGCGCCGCGTCGGGTATTCGAGCCCGTGACTCTGGATGCGGCCGTGCGAATCGATGGCGATGATGCCGCGAACCTGTGGCGCGAGTTTGACCTTGTCACGCAGCAGCAGATAGGTGAGGTATTCGTCGGCCTTGTCGACGCCACCGAGTCCTTCAAGGTTCTCGATGATGTTCTGCATGGCCTGCTCGACCGAGACGAACGTCCGCGTTGCGTGCTCGTCGAGGGAGCGTGCGAGCGACAGGTTTTGCCTCTCGGCCTCGTCCAGTGCCTGCTGGTAGTCGCGTGACGTCACCCAGAGCAGCATGGCGACGCCGGCCGCCATGAGCGTGATGTAAAACAGGATCAGCCCGCGACGCAGCGGTCGCAGCGAATGGTGCGTGGAGTCGGGGTTGCGGCGCGGCCAGGGCCAGTTCATGTTCAGGGGCGTTTGGCTTCGAGCGTTTCCCAACGTTCGAGCTTTTCCAGCAGCAGGTTTTCGATGGCCTCGATTCTATCCTGCATTTCCTTGGCTTTCAGAGGGCTTTCTCTGTAAAGCTGCGGATCAAGCATGGCCTGTTGCAAATCCGCCTGCTCGGCTTCAAGGGCCTCGATTTCGCCCGGCAGGCGTTCGAGTTCGCGCTGCTCGTTGTAGCTGAGCTTCTGGTTGCGCGGCTTGCTGCGCTCGGCTGCGGGTTTTGCGCTGGTTTCGACCGGCTTGGCGGTGGCCTGCTGTGCCAGCTTGCGCGCGCGCGCTGCCTGCCAGTCGGCGAAGCCGCCGACATTTTCGACCAGGACGCCATCGCCTTCGAAGGCAATCGTCTGGGTGACGACGTTATCGAGAAAGGCGCGGTCGTGGCTGACCAGAAACAGGGTGCCGGGGTAGTCGGCAAGCAGGTTTTCCAGCAATTCCAGTGTGTCGATGTCGAGGTCGTTGGTCGGTTCGTCGAGCACCAGCACGTTGGCCGGGCGGGTGAACAGCATGGCCAGCAACAGCCGGTTGCGCTCGCCGCCCGAGAGCGACTTGACCGGGCTGCGCGCGCGTTCGGGCGCGAACAGGAATTCTTCGAGATAGCCCATCACGTGCTTGCGCTGGCCGCCGATCTCGACGTAGTCCTTGCCCTGGCCAATGACGTCGACGATCGCAGCTTCTTCGTCGAGCTGGGTGCGGAACTGGTCGAAGTAGGCGACCTGCAGATTGGTGCCGCGCTTGACGCTGCCGGTATCGGGTTCGAGCTCGCCGAGGATGAGCTTGAGCAGCGTGGTTTTGCCGGCGCCGTTGGGGCCGATCAGGCCGACGCGGTCGCCACGGATCAGCCGGGTGGTGAAGTCGCGGATGATGCGTTTCTCGGCACCGTTGGCGTCGATGAACGATTTGCTGACGTGTTCGAACTCGGCGACGAGCTTGCCGCTGCGCTCGCCCGCGTCGAGCTGGAACGAGACATTGCCGACGCGCTCGCGCCTTGCCGCGCGGTCCCGGCGCAATTGCTCGAGCCGGCGTACGCGGCCTTCGTTGCGGGTGCGACGGGCTTCGATGCCCTTGCGGATCCAGACTTCTTCCTGCGCCAGCACCTTGTCGAACTTCTTGTTGACCTGTTCTTCGGCTGCCAGCTGGTCGGCCTTGCGTGTTTCGTACTGACTGAAGTTGCCCGGGAAACTGGTGACGCGGCCGCGGTCGAGTTCGATGATGCGGGTGGCCACGTTGTCGAGGAAGCGCCGGTCGTGGGTGATGAACAGCACGCTGCCGCCGAAGTTGCCGAGCAGGCCTTCGAGCCATTCGATCGCGCTGACGTCGAGGTGGTTGGTCGGCTCGTCGAGCAGCAGCAGTTGCGGTTCGACCACCAGTGCACGTGCGAGCGCGACGCGTTTCTTCCAGCCACCCGACAGCGAGGCCACCGGTGTGTCGGCCGGCAGGTCGAGGTGGGAGAGCGTGGTCGAGATCAGCGCATCGAAGCGCCAGCCGTCGCTGGCTTCGATGCCGTGCTGCAGCTCGGTCAGCCGGGCCAGCGCCTCGGGAGAGCCGTCCTGCGAATGGGTGGCAGTGTGATAGTCGCGCAGCAGCTGCTTGAGTTCACCCAGTCCCTCGGCGACCGCATCGAACACCGTGCTGCCTTCGGCGAATTCGGGTTCCTGCGCGACATAGGCGGTGCGGACTTCGGCCGGAATGCGGATGTCGCCGTCGTCCAGCTTGATGACGCCGGCCACCGCTTTCAGCAGTGACGACTTGCCCTGGCCGTTGCGGCCGATCAGCCCGACGCGCTCGCCCGATTCGAGCGCCAGTGTGGCGTGATCGAGTAGCGGCCAGTGGCCAAAGGCGAGCGAAGCGTTTTCAACGAGCAGCAAAGGCATGACGGTCTTCCATTCAACAAGGCGGCCATTATAAGCGCGGCTTGTGCGGCGTTAGCGGATTCGCTGTCATGACTCAAGTGGGCTTGGTGACATGCCGAATTGACCGAATCCCGCTAGAATCAAAAAATGCGCTCAACCCAATTGCATAAAACGTTTGCTTTCAGTCACTTGTTGCTGGCGGCGGTGCTCGCGTGCGCCGCAACGACGACGGTGGCCGCCAAGCAGACCAAAAAGAAGATCGTTGCGGCCCCGGCCAGCGTACACCCGGCATTGACGCAACCGACCGAACTGGCTGGCGAGGATTACGATCCGGCCAACCCGCCGGACCGGTTGCGCGTGCTGGTTGCACTGGGGTCGTCGACGTTTTTCTTCGTCAATGGCCGGCCGCACGGCGTCGAGTACGCCATGCTTTCCGAACTGGAAAAATACCTGAACCGTGGTCGCCCTAAAGGCAGGGCGCCGCTGCTGCTCCAGTACGTGCCGGTCGACGCCGGTGCGCTGTTGCCGAAGCTGCGTGCGGGCGAAGGCGATATTGCCGCCGGTCTGATTCCGGTGATCTCCGGGGTGGGGCATCTGGCGGAGTTCACCACGCCCTATCTCAACGATCGCTGGTGTCTGGTGCAAAACCGGAGTCTTCCGGCGGTCGAGAAACTCGACGAGCTTGGCAAGCGTCCGGTGACCGTACCGTCTGCCAACTTCGGTCGCCGCGTCATGGCGTCCGAGCTGGCCGGGGCCGAGCTGGCCGAGCCGGCTGTCGGCGTGTCGACCGAGCAGTTGTTTGCCGACATCCAGCAGGGCGGCGATCTGGCGACCGTCGCCAGCGAGTATCAGGTTCGGTTGTGGAGCAAGCGCTATCCGGCGCTGAAGACGCAGGCGTGCGCCGAGGCGACCGTGCCGGTGGCGTGGGCGGTTGCGCCCGAGCATCCGCAGCTGCTGTCGCTGCTGAACCGTTTCATTGCCTCGACCGGTGGCAAGCTGGCCAGCAAGGCGGCGGTCGATACGCAGCGTTTTCTGCCCAAGGATGGTCGCGCCGATGCGCCCGATGAAATGAGCGCAACCGACAAGCTCGGCTTTTTCGCGCCGATGCTGCAGCTGGTGGCATCGGCCAACAACCTCGACTGGCTCTTGCTGGCCGCGATCGGTCAGCGGGAAACCAAGCTGCAGCCGATGACGCGCAAGGGCGGCGGGCCGACCGGGCTGATGCAGGTCAATCCGGTGACCGCGCGCAAGATGGGCGTGAGCAATCCGCACGACACCGAGCAGAACGTTACCGCCGCAGCGCGCTATCTGTCCCACTTGCGTTCGCTGTTCTCCGGTGGCGGCATTACGCCGACCGACCAGCTGTATTTCATGATCGCGTCGTACAACGCCGGCGAGGGACGGGTGCAGCAGCTGCGCAAGAAGGCCAAGGCGCAGGGGCTGGATCCGAATGTCTGGCGGGGCAATGTCGAGGAGGTGGCCCGCCGGACGGTTGGCCAGCATCTGCTCGATTACGTTTCCACGGTGAATCGCTATTACCTGGCCTACCAGGCGGCCGACCGCACCAACGACAAGAAGGAAGCGAGCAAGCCGGGCAAGTGAGCGTGCCCGGCCCGGATGCTAAACCTGCAGCGCCTGCAGCAACTCGCTCTCGAGCTGGCGAATGTTGCGCTCGTCGCCAAGGCGCTGGCCGGAAATGAGAAAGTTGTCTTCGGCGCGCTCGCCCAGCGTCATGATCTTGGCGCTCTGGATATCGATACGGTAGTCGGCGAGCACGCGGGCGATCGTCGACAGCAGGCCCGGGCGATCGCCGGCAGCGATCGACAGGACGTGATACTTGCCGCGCTCGTCCGCGCGGATCAGGACGTGCGGCTGCACCGGAAAGTGCTTGAGCTGGCGCGACACGCGTGCCTTGACCGGTGCCGGCAACTGGCCGGCCTTGGCGAGCTGCAAAGCCAGTTCGTACTCGACAAAACCGATCAGGTCGCGATAGCTGTCGTTGCGGTTTTCCGGAATGAAAACGTAGAAGCTGTCGAGCGCATAGCCGTGATGCGTGGTGTGTACGTGCGCGTCGAAGATGTTGTAGCCGGCACGCTCGAAAAAGCTGCAGATGCGCGCGAACAGATCGGGTGTGTCGCGGGTATAGACCATCACCTGCAGGCCTTCGCCCGATTCGGATAGCCTTGCGCGCACGACGGCGGTGTCGCTGTTGACCTTGTTGAACAGCTGGCGCGTGTGCCAGGCGATTTCACGCGCCTCGTGACGCAGGAAATAAACCGTGTCGAGCTCGTTCCAGAAGGCCGTGTGCGCATCGTCGCGCAGGCCGTACAGACGCAACTGGCTCAGTGCGTCTTCCTGCCGCTCCTCCAGCCAGGTGGAGGGGGGGAGGTCGTCGCTGGCCAGCTGGCGTTGGGTGGCCTTGAACAGGTCTTCGAGCAGCTTGGCTTTCCACGCGTTCCAGACCTTGGGGCTGGTGCCGCGGATGTCGGCGACGGTGAGCAGGTAGAGCGCATTGAGCGTGCGCTGGGTGCCGACCATCCGGGCGAAGTTCGCCACCACTTCCGGATCGTAAACGTCCTGCTTCTGCGCGACGTGCGACATCGTCAGGTGATGTTCGACCAGCCAGACGATCAGGTCTCGATCCGCGGGGCGCAAAGGGTGCTGATCGACAAACTCCCGGGCGATGCTCGCGCCCAGTGTCGAATGATCACCGCCCCGGCCCTTGCCGATGTCGTGGAACAGCGCAGCGAGGTAAAGCACCTCGGGGTGTTCGAAGCCTTCGATCAGTCGCGAGCACAGCGGATATTCGTGGGTGAACGCCGGCTGGGCGAATCGGCGCATATTGCGCAGCACCATCAGCGTGTGTTCATCAACGGTGTAGACATGAAACAGGTCGTGCTGCATCCGGCCGACCAGCTCGCCGAAACGCGGGATGTAGCGGCCGAGCACGCCGTACTGGTTCATCCGTCGCAGGATGCGCGTCAGACCGCGTGGTTCGCGGAACAGCTGGATGAACAGCGACCGGTTGTGCGGGTCGGCGCGAAAATCATCGTCGATCCGTGCGCGGGCGTGCCAGAGCGCGCGCAGCGTTTCCGGCGCAATGTCGGTCACGTCGCGCTGTTGTTCGAACTGCAGGAAGATTTCGAGAATGGCCGAGGGCTCCCGCTCGAACACGTCCGGCGTGGTGATTTCCAGCGTATTGCCGCGCAGCTGGAAGCGCTCGTTCAGCGGCGTTGCTTCGCTGCCGATCTGCGAGAAGATCCGTGTGCGCAGCGCCTGGACCAGCAAGGGAGTCAGCTGGGTGACGATGCGCGCGGCAAGATAGTAACGTGCCATCAGTTGTTCGCTGGCGCGCAGCTTGCCGTCGTCCTCGTAGCCGAACAGCTCGGCGAGCCGGTTCTGGTGATCGAACAGGATGCGGTCTTCGCGGCGCCGCGCCAGCCAGTGCAGCTGGATGCGGATCGTGCGCAATACGCGCTCCGCGCGGCGCAGCTTCTGGCCTTCCTCGCGGGTCAGCATGCCCATGGCGGCCAGTGCGCGCCAATCGCGCCCGAGGCCGAGGCTGGCGGCGATCCAGCCGATCAGGTGCAGGTCGCGCAGGCCGCCGGGGGCTTCCTTGAGGTTGGGTTCGAGCTTGTAGGTGGCGTTCTGGAAGCGGCCGTAGCGGGCCTGCTGCTCGAGCAGCTTGGCTTCGAAAAACTCCTTCGGATCGATGTAGCGGTAGACCGTGTCGCGAAACGCGGTGAAGCGCGTTGCGTCGCCGACCAGTAAACGCGATTCGAGCAGTGCCGTCTGGACGGTAATGTCCTTTTCGGCTTCGGCGAGGCAGTCGGCAACGGTGCGGACCGAGTGGCCGACTTCGAGGCCGATGTCCCACAGCTCGCCGACAAAGACTTCCAGCTTTTCCAGTAGTGCCGGGCTCAGCTGGTCCGGCAGCAGGATCAGCAGGTCGATGTCCGAGTGGGGAAACAGCTCGCCGCGACCGTAGCCGCCGACGGCGACCAGCAGCACTTCACAGCCGAACTGGTGGCGCTCCCACAGCTCGCTCAGCGTGACGTCGGTCTGGCGGGCAAGGGTGCGCAGCAGCGGCGCAGCGGCGCGCGGTGCGGCGAAGCGGGTTTTGAGGGCCGTCTTTGCGGTGGTGTAATCATCACGAATCGCGTTGACCGAGCGCATCGGCGGTCCTCTTTGGTGGGGCTTAGTCGAGCAGGTAACGTTCCGGGCGGGGCGGGGTGCCGGCCGATACGGTCAGCACTTCGTAACCGGTTTCGGTGACCAGGATCGTGTGTTCCCATTGCGCCGACAGGCTGCGATCCTTGGTGACGATGGTCCAGCCGTCCGGCTGTGCCTTCAGTTCCCGCTTGCCGGCGTTGATCATCGGCTCGATCGTGAAGATCATGCCCGGCACGAGTTCGATGCCGGTGCCGGCCTTGCCGTAATGGACGACCTGCGGTTCTTCGTGAAAAACCTGGCCGATGCCGTGACCACAGAACTCGCGCACGACCGAAAAGCCGGCTTTTTCTGCGTATTTCTGGATTGCCGCACCAATGTCGCCAAGGTGGGCGCCGGGCTTGACCTGATCGATGCCGAGCCACATGCAGTCATAGGTGACCTGCACCAGTCGCTTGGCATGCGGCAGCACCTTGTCGCCGATCAGGAAGGTGCGGCTGGTATCGCCGTGATAGCCGTCCTTGATGACGGTGATGTCGAGGTTGACGATGTCGCCGTTCTTCAGCGGTTTGTCGTTCGGGATGCCGTGGCAGATCACGTTGTTCACCGAGGTGCAGATCGACTTCGGATAGGGTGTGTAACCGGGCGGGCAGTAGTTCAGCGGCGCGGCAATCGTGCCCTGCACGTCGCGCATGTAGTCGGCGCACAGCTTGTCGAGCGCTTCGGTGGTGACGCCGGGGACGACGTGCGGCGTGATGTAGTCGAGCACTTCGCTGGCCAGGCGGCCGGCAATGCGCATTTTTGCGATGTCTTCGCTGGTCTTGATGACGATCGTCATTGTCTTTCCTGAAATGGCAAAGAGAGGCGCGCGCCTCTCTTTGGGTCATACATATGCGGCGGTCGATTCAGATTCTATCGCCGTGGCGCTTCCGGAAGCACGATATTCACTTCGAGCACTTCCATGTCGTCCCGCTTGTCGAGCTGGACCTTGATGTCGTCCGGGCTGACCGACACGTATTTGGAGATCACTTCCATCAGCTCTTTCTGGAGCTGCGGCAGGTAATCCGGTGCGCCACGACCTTCAGCGCGTTCGTGTGCGAGGATGATCTGCAGGCGTTCGCGGGCGACCGAGGCGGTTTTCTTCTTTTCGCCGAAAAAATAACTCAGGATGGACATGCATCAACCTCCAAAGAGCCGCTTCCAGAACGGCTGCTTCGGTGCATCAATAAACCGCAACGGCTTCTGTTCGCCGAGGAAGCGGGCGACGACGTCCTTGTAGGCTTCGGAGACGTCCGATCCGCTCAGGTGAATCGCCGGCGAACCGGCGTTCGACGCCTGCAGCACGCTTTCCGATTCCGGAATCACGCCGATCAGCGAAATGCGCAGCAGGTGCTGGACGTCGTCGAGCGAGAGCATTTCGCCCGAATCGACACGCTTGGGGCTGTAGCGGGTCACCAGCAGGTGGGTCTTCACCGAGCCGCCTTCCTCGGCCTTCTTCGACTTGGCGTCGAGGATGCCGATGATGCGGTCCGAGTCGCGCACCGAGCTGACTTCCGGGTTGGTGACGACGATGGCTTCGTCGGCGAAATACAGTGCCAGAAACGCACCGGTTTCGATGCCGGCCGGGCTGTCGCAAATGACGTAGTCGAACGCTTCGTGTTCGAGTTCCTTCAGGACTTTTTCGACGCCTTCCTTCGAAAGTGCGTCTTTGTCACGGGTTTGCGATGCAGGCAGGATGAACAGGTTGTCGCAGTTCTTGTCCTTGATCAGCGCCTGCTTCAGCGATGCTTCGCCCTGAACGACGTTGACGAAGTCGTACACCACGCGACGCTCGCAACCCATGATGAGGTCGAGGTTGCGCAGGCCGACGTCGAAGTCGATGACGGCGGTCTTGAAGCCGCGAAGGGCGAGGCCTGTTGCAAAGCTGGCGCTGGTAGTGGTCTTGCCTACGCCCCCTTTGCCGGAGGTGACGACGATGATCTTGGCCACGTTACGGAATTCCTTATGGGGTCTGTTGGTTTAGACGAGGCCGCTCAGGGCCTCGATCACGAGTTTGTTGTCGTCGAGGCGAATCTGGGCCGCACCTGCCTTGATGTTGGCAGGCAGGGCTTCTTCAAGCGTGCGGTAGACGCCGGCAATCGAGACCAGCTCGGCCTCGAGACAGGTGGTGTAGACGCGGGCGCCGGTGTCGCCACGGGCACCCGCCAGTGCACGGCCGCGCAGTGGCGCGTAGACGTGGATGCTGCCATCGGCGATGACTTCGGCGCCGTTCGAGACCAGTGCCAGGACGACGAGGTCGCCACCGCGCGCGTAAACCTGCTGGCCGGCACGGATCGGCTTGGTGACGACCATGGCCGGCACGCGTTCGGCAACGACGGGCTTGGGTGTCGGCAAATGCGTGACGGCATCCGGATTGATAATGATCAGCCCGGCTTCTCTGGCAGCGGCGCACTGGGCGTCATTGCCGCCCTGAGCCGCGACGAGCGCGAGGTCGAAGTGCGCAAGCTGTTCGACCAGACGCCGCAACGAGGCCGCGTCCGGTGTTTCCGGGAGTGCGGAGAAGTCGATGGCGACATGACTGCCGCTGAGCATGTGCTCGCCGTCACCGAGTTTGTCTCGCAACTCGGTATCGATTTCTTCGGCGTCGAGCGTGGCCGGCACGAAGCTCACCAGTTGCACGCTGGCGCTCTTGAATTCGAAGGCCGTGGCCTCTTGGATACCGCTGGGCATGTGGGTCTATTGCGGGCAAAGGAAGTGCCGAGTGTACCGGTTCGACCCGGTGGGCGAAAGCTGTACTTGCACGTAAGCGCCGGAATGTGCTTCCGTCTGTGGTCCGTGTCACGGCAGTGACGCCGCCCGTGCATTTTTCCCGTTGCCGGGTCAGAACAGACGCCGTTTCAGGCCGCTGTGATGCAGGATCGAACTGGCCAGTTCCTCGATCGATAGCGAGGTCGTGTTGAGGTAGGGAATCTGGGCCTGTTTCATCAGCGTTTCGGCCTCGGCGACCTCGGCACGACAGATGTCGATCGATGCGTAGTGACTGCCCGGTTTGCGTTCGGCGCGAATCTGCGACAGTCGCTCGGGCTGGATGGTCAGTCCGAACAGCTTGTTGCGGTGATTCGCCAGTACCCGCGGCAGGGCGTGGTCGTTGAAGTCTTCGGGTGTCAGCGGGTAGTTGGCGGCCTTGATGCCGTACTGCAGCGCCAGATACAGGCAGGTCGGTGTCTTGCCGGCGCGCGAAACGCCGACGAGGATGACGTCGGCATCGGCCAGGTTGCGCGATACGCCACCGTCGTCATGGCTCATCGAGTAGTTCACCGCGTCGATGCGGTTCTTGTATTCCTCGAAGTTGGCAATGCCATGGACCTTGCCCGCCGTGTGCGACGACATGACGCCGAGCTCTTCCTCGAGCGGCTTGATGAAGGTCGCGAAAATATCGACCGTCAGCGCTTCCTCGATGTAGAAGCACTGGCGCAACTCTTCGTCGATCAGTGTCGAGAAAACCACCGGGCGTACACCATCGGTGAGCGCTTGCTCCCGGATCTGCACGATGGCTTCGCGCGCCTTGTCGACGCTGTCAATGTAAGGCAGCGTGATGCGCCGGAAATTGACCTCTTCGAACTGGCTGATCAGGCTGTGACCGAGCATTTCTGCGGTGATGCCGGTTCGGCCGGAAACGAAGAACGCGGTGCGGGGCATGACAACTCCGGAGCGGGCCGATCGGCCTCAGTAGGTGCGCCGGGTCAGACCGGTGCGGTGCATGATGGTGGTGGCGAGTTCCTCGATCGAGCGTGTCGTCGAGGCCAGATAGGGGACGCCGACATGGCGCATCAGCGCTTCGGCTTCGCCGACCTCGAACTGACAGTTGTCGAGTGCAGCGTACTTGCTGTTCGGTTTGCGTTCTTCGCGGATCTGCGAGAGGCGGACCGGGTCGATGGTCAGACCGAACAGCTTGTTGCGGTACGGTAGCAGCAGTTTGGGCAGCGTATGTTGACCGAAGTCTTCCGGCGTCAGCGGGTAATTGGCGGCCTTGATGCCGTATTGCAGCGCCAGATACAGGCAGGTCGGCGTTTTGGCGGCGCGGGATACGCCGATCAGGATGATGTCGGCCTCGTTCAGATCGCGCGGCATCACGCCGTCGTCATGGTTGAGCGCGAAATTGACCGCATCGATCCGCGCCTTGTATTCCTCGAAATTGGCGATGCCGTGTGTCTTTCCGACGGTGTGTGAAGATTCACGCCCCAGCTCTTTTTCGAGCGGGCCGATGAAAATTTCGAAGAAATCCAGCGTCAGTGCCTCTTCGACATGGATGAGGTTGCGCAGCTCGTCGTCGACCACGGTCGAGAACACGATCGGGCGGCAGCCGTCGATTTCGGCCTGGTGGCGGATGCGTGCGGTGGCCTCGTGCGCCTTCTCGACGCTATCGATGTAAGGCAGCGTGATGCGGCGAAAATTCACGTCCTCGAACTGGGTGATCAGGCTGTGGCCGAGCATCTCTGCGGTGATGCCGGTACGGTCGGATACGAAGAAGGCGGTGCGAGGCATCGGGGCTCCGTGCGTGCAAGGCGTTGAGTCTGGGATGGTGAGGCGCGGACTGGCTGTGTGTCATCCTGACAGTTCGCTGCGGGATAGCATGTAAAGGATTATCCCGACTAGGCGACCGGGGCTGGGTGCCTAGAATGACTGAAAGCAATATCGCATTGCAACATAAGCTAAAACTATTCGAAGTTTAACTCTGTGGAGTCGTGCCGTAGATGACCGCCTACCTCAATGATCGAAATGTGATCGACTTTGTCCACCTGCGCATGACCGATGTCGAGTACGTCGGTGGCAAGAATGCCTCGCTGGGTGAAATGATTTCCCAACTGGCCGAGAAGGGCGTGCGCGTTCCCGGTGGTTTTGCGACCACCGCACACGCTTACCGCGTTTTTCTCGCGCACAACGGGCTGGCCGATCGCATCGATGCGGCCGTGTCCACGCTCGACGTCGACGACGTCAAGGCGTTGGCCGAAGTCGGCAAGCAGATTCGTGACTGGATCATTGAAACGCCGTTCCCGGCCGAACTCGAGGCCGAGATTCGCGAACACTACGCGAAGCTGGGCGAAGGCGTGACTGTCGCGGTGCGCTCGTCGGCCACGGCCGAAGACTTGCCGGATGCGTCGTTCGCCGGCCAGCAGGAAACCTATCTGAACATCGTCGGCGTAGAGAACGTGCTTGATGCGATGAAGCACGTGTTCGCTTCGCTGTACAACGACCGCGCCATTGCCTACCGCGTCCACAAGGGCTTCGATCACAAGCTGGTCGCGCTGTCGGCCGGCATCCAGCGCATGGTCCGTTCGGACAAGGGCGCTGCCGGCGTGCTGTTCACCATCGATACCGAAAGCGGTTTCGAGGATGTCGTGTTCGTCACTGCGTCGTACGGTCTCGGTGAAACCGTGGTGCAGGGCGCGGTGAACCCGGACGAGTTCTACGTCCATAAGCCGACGCTGAAGGCCGGTCGCCCGGCGATCGTGCGCAAGCACCTCGGCGGCAAGGCGCTGAAGATGGAGTTCGATCTCGAAGCTGCCGCCGGCAAGTCGGTGAAAACCGTCGACGTCGATCCGCTTGACCGCCGCAAGTTCTCGGTGACCGACGAGGAAGTCGAGGAGCTGGCCCGCTACGCGCTGATCATCGAGCAGCATTACGGCCGGCCGATGGACATCGAATGGGGTCGTGACGGCATCGACGGCAAGCTCTACATCCTGCAGGCGCGCCCGGAAACGGTGAAGTCGCAGGAAGCGGCCAGCGACAAGATGTCCAAGTTCCGCATGCTCGAAAAGAGCGAAGTGCTGACCAGCGGCCGCGCGATCGGCCAGAAAATCGGCCAAGGCACGGTGCGGGTGATTCGCGACGTGTCGGAAATGGATCAGGTCCAGCCGGGCGACGTGCTGGTGTCGGATATGACCGATCCGGACTGGGAACCGGTGATGAAGCGCGCTTCGGCCATCGTTACCAACCGTGGTGGCCGGACCTGCCACGCGGCGATCATTGCGCGTGAACTCGGCGTGCCAGCCGTCGTCGGTTGCGGCGATGCAACCCGCATGCTCAAGACGGGCGATGTTGTGACCGTGTCGTGCGCCGAAGGCGACACCGGCAACGTCTACACCGGCTTGCTGAAGTTCGAGAAGCTGGATATCGCGCTGACCAAGATGCCCGAGTCGCCGGTGAAGCTGATGATGAACGTCGGCAATCCGGAACTGGCGTTCGAGTTTGCCCAGCTGCCGAACGAAGGCGTCGGTCTGGCCCGGCTCGAGTTCATCATCAACCGGATGATCGGCGTGCACCCGAAGGCGCTGCTGGCCTACCCGAATGTGCCGGCCGAGCTGAAGGCGCAGATCGACGAGCGCATTGCCGGTTACCGCAGTGCGGTGGACTTCTACGTCGACAAGCTGGCCGAAGGCATCGCCACGCTGGGTGCGGCGTTCTGGCCGAAGAAGGTCATCGTTCGCCTGTCGGACTTCAAGTCGAACGAATACGCCAACCTGATCGGCGGTCCGCAATACGAACCGCACGAAGAAAACCCGATGCTGGGTTTCCGCGGCGCGGCACGTTACGTCGACAAGAGCTTCCGTGACTGTTTCGAGCTTGAATGCCGCGCGGTCAAGAAAGTGCGTGACGTGATGGGTCTGACCAACATCGAGGTGATGATCCCGTTCGTGCGGACGCTGAACGAAGCCGAATGCGTAGTCGAGCTGCTCGAGCGCAACGGCCTCAAGCGCGGCGACAACGGCCTGCGCCTGATCATGATGTGTGAAATCCCGGCCAATGCGGTGCTGGCCGAGCGTTTCCTGCAGTACTTCGACGGCTTCTCGATCGGCTCGAACGACATGACCCAGCTGACCCTCGGTATCGACCGCGATTCGGGCGGCCCGGTATCGGCGTCGTTCGACGAGCGCAACGATGCGGTCAAGGCGATGCTGAGCATGGCGATCGCGGCCTGCCGCAAGCTGGACAAGTATGTCGGCATCTGCGGTCAGGGCCCGTCGGATCATCCGGATTTCGCGCAATGGCTGGTCGAAGAGGGGATCGAAACGGTATCCTTGAACCCGGACACCGTGATGGAAACCTGGTTGTTCCTGGCTGGTCAGAAAGCGCACTGATCGTCACGGAAAAACGGGTCACTACGGTGGCCCGTTTTTTATTGTCCAACGCCTGTCCAATCCACTCCCGATCAAGGAAACGCCGATGTCCCCGACCCGCGCCGATTTCGACCAGTACATGGTGCCCAACTACGCCCCCGCCGCCTTCGTGCCGGTCCGAGGTCAGGGCAGCCGAGTCTGGGATCAGGCCGGGCGAGAGTACGTCGATTTTTCCGGCGGCATTGCGGTCAATTCGCTGGGGCACTGCCATCCGGCGGCGGTGGCTGCACTGACCGAGCAGGCCAACAAGCTCTGGCACGTGTCGAACGTGTTCACCAACGAGCCGGCACTGGCACTGGCCGAGAAGCTCGTTGCTGCAACGTTTGCCGAGCGCGTGTTCTTCTGCAACTCGGGCGCCGAGGCGAACGAGGCTGCGCTGAAGCTGGCGCGTCGCGTCGGGATCGACCGTTTCGGCCCGCAAAAGCACAAGGTGCTGTCGGCGGTGAATTCGTTTCACGGCCGGACCTTCTTTACCGTGTCGGTCGGTGGCCAGCCGAAGTATTCGGACGGTTTCGGTCCGCGCCCGGAAGGTATCGCCCATTTCGAATACAACGATCTGGCCAGTGTCGAAGCGCTGATCGACGATGAAACCGCCTGTGTGATCGTCGAACCGATCATGGGTGAAAGCGGTGTGCTGCCGGCGACGCGCGAGTTCCTGCAGGGGCTGCGCGCGCTGTGCGACAAGCACAACGCCATGCTGGTTTTCGATGAAGTACAGACCGGCATGGGTCGCGTCGGCACGCTGTTCGCCTATCAGCACTTCGGCGTCGTGCCGGACATCCTGTCGAGCGCGAAGAGCCTCGGTGGCGGCTTCCCGATCGGCGCCATGCTGACCACCGACGAGCTGGCCAAGCACCTGACTGTCGGCACGCACGGCACTACGTATGGCGGCAACCCGCTGGCGTGTGCGGTGGCCAGTGCGGTGTTCGACGTGATCAATGATCCGGCGACACTGGCGGGAATTGCGGCCAAGCGTGCGCGCTTCGTGGCGGGGCTTGAGGCGATCAATGCCGAGCTGGACCTGTTCGGCCCGTTGCGCGGCGTCGGCTTGTTGATCGGTGCGCCGCTCAAGGCCGAATACGAAGGTCGCGCCAAGGATGTGCTCAACGCCGCGACGGCCGAAGGCCTGATGGTGCTGATGGCCGGCCCGAACGTCATCCGCTTCGCGCCGTCACTGGTGATCGACGATGCCGATATCGATGAAGGTCTGGCGCGCTTTGCTCGTGCCCTGAAGACGTTCAAGGGCTGATCCGGTCCTTTGCGCCAACAAAACCGCCCGGCCAGCCGGGCGGTTTTGTTTTGGGCACGCACTTGCCGCTCCGCCGACATTGCGGCTTTACCGAATGGCTGCCGCTGCACCGCCTGCATACAGTGGGATCGGGAGGTGTACCCGATGAGAGTCCGTTTACTGAATCGCGCCGATCTCGATGCGGTCGTGCGGCTGGCCAGCAGTGCCGGTGTGGGGGTCACCACCTTGCAAGCCGACGAGGCACGTCTGGCGGCGCGAATTGCCGGCAGCGAACGCGCGGTTGCCGAAGCGCCGCAATTGGCCGACGCGGGTTATTTCTTTGCACTCGAAGACGAAGCCACTGGCGAGCTGGCCGGCATTGCCGCGATCGAGGCTGCCGTCGGCATGGCCGACCCCTGGTACAACTATCGCGTCGGCTTGTCGGTGCATGCCTCGCGCGAGCTCGACATCTACAAGCAGCTGCCGACGCTGTTTCTGACGTCGGACATGACCGGCTCGTCCGAGCTGTGCTCGTTGTTCCTGCATCCCGACTGGCGTCGCGACGGCAATGGTGCCTTGCTGTCGAAGAGCCGCTTTCTGTTCATTGCCGAGTTTCCCGAGCGGTTTGCCGAGCGCGTGATTGCCGAAATGCGCGGTGTGTCGGATGCCGATGGGCGCTCGCCGTTCTGGGAAAGCCTCGGCCGGCATTTCTTCACCATGGATTTCGCCCGCGCCGATTTTCTTTCCTACATCGGCAGCAAATCGTTCATCGCCGAGCTGATGCCACGCTACCCGATCTATACGACGCTGCTGTCGCAGGAAGCGCAGGACGCGATCGCCGATGTGCATCCGGCCACCAAGCCGGCGCGGGTGCTGCTCGAGGACGAGGGCTTCCGCTATCAGGGCTACATCGACATTTTCGATGCCGGCCCGACGCTCGAATGTTCGCGTACGGATATTCGCGCCATCCGGCAGAGCGCCTGTTTCCAGGCGCTCGCCATCAGCGGCGCACCCAAGGGCGGCGTGCCCTGGCTGGTGTCGAACCGGCGACTTGACGGCTTCCGCTGTGCGCTGGCGATTACCCGGCCGCTGGAAGACGCACTTCCCCTGCCACAAACCGTACTGGATGCACTGGGTATTTCCGATGGCGATCCGGTGCGTGCTGTTCCCCTTTCAAGCAAGGAGTAGACATGCTGTTGATCAACGGGGCCTGGCGGCCCGGTAGCGGGACTGCTTTTGCTTCGCGCAACCCGGCGAATGGCGAGCCGGTCTGGCAGGGACAAGCGGCAGACGCCGCCGAGGTCGACGCGGCGGTGGCCGCGGCGCGGGCCGCATTCCCGGCCTGGCGTGATCTGGACATCGAGGAGCGTATTGCCGTCGTCCGCGTATTTGCCGATCTGCTGCGCGATGCACAGGCCGATCTGGCGGCGCTGATCGGCCGTGAAACCGGCAAGCCCCGCTGGGAGGCGCTGACCGAAGTCACGACCATGATCAACAAGGTCGAGATTTCACTTCGCGCCCATGCCGAGCGGACCGGCGAGCACGAAAGCCAGCAGGGCGATGCGCAGGCGGTGCTGCGGCACCGGCCGCACGGCGTGCTGGCGGTCTTCGGCCCCTACAATTTCCCCGGCCATTTGCCCAATGGCCACATCGTGCCGGCCTTGATCGCCGGCAACGTCGTCGTGTTCAAGCCGTCCGAGCTGACGCCGATGGTGGCGCAGAAAACCGTCGAGTTGTGGCTGGCGGCCGGATTGCCGACCGGCGTGATCGGTCTGTTGCAGGGCGGCCGTGAGACCGGCGTGACGCTGGCGGCGCACCCCGACGTTGACGGTCTGCTGTTTACCGGCAGCGCGGCGACCGGTTATTCGTTGCACCGGCAGTTTGCCGGTCGGCCGGACAAGATCCTTGCGCTGGAAATGGGCGGCAACAATCCGCTGATCGTCGATGAACTCGCCGACGTGCCGGCGGCGCTGCATCACATCGTCCAGTCGGCCTTCGTCTCGGCCGGCCAGCGCTGCACCTGCGCGCGGCGTCTGCTGGTGCCGAAGGGCGAGTGGGGCGATGCGCTGATCGCGCGGCTGATCGCCGTGGCGCAGTCGATCCGCGTCGGCGCCTGGGATGCCGAGCCGCCGCCATTCATGGGCGCGGTCATCTCGAATGCTGCGGCCGATGCCTTGCTCGCGGTGCAGGACCGGCTGATCGCGCTCGGCGCCAGGCCCCTGCTGCCGATGCAGCGTCTGGTGCCCGATGCCGCGTTGTTGTCGCCGGGGCTGCTTGACGTCAGTGACGTGGCCGATTTGCCCGATGACGAATACTTCGGCCCGCTGCTGCAGATCCAGCGCTACGGCGATTTCGACGAGGCGATCACGCTCGCCAATCGCACCCGCTACGGTCTGGCCGCCGGCTTGCTGTCGGATTCGGCCGAGCGCTATCACCGCTTCTGGCGCGATGCGCGCGCCGGCATCGTCAACTGGAACAAGCCGCTGACCGGCGCATCGAGTGCGGCGCCGTTCGGCGGGATCGGTGCTTCGGGTAACCACCGGCCGAGTGCCTATTACGCTGCCGACTACTGCGCCTATCCGGTGGCGTCACTCGAGGCACCGACGCTGGCCTTGCCTGCGCAAATGCCCCACGGAGTGACGCTGTGAGTCCGGTCATGATCAAGTGGCAGGCAGTCCGGGTGAACCGGCCTGCGCGCCGATGGAGGCAAGATGCCGGCATTTGAAGCGAATTTCGACGGTCTGGTCGGGCCGACACATCACTACGGCGGGCATTCGTTCGGCAATGTCGCATCGACCGGCAATGCCGGCCAGGCAGCCAACCCGCGCGCTGCCGCCCTGCAGGGGCTGGCAAAAATGAAGGCACTGGCCGATCTTGGCTACCGTCAGGGTGTGCTGCCACCACACGAGCGCCCGGCGGTCGAGGTGCTGCGTGGTTTCGGCTTCGGCGGGGATGATGCGGAGGTGATCGCTGCCGCAGCCAGACAGGCGCCGCAGCTTTTGTCGGCCGCCTCGTCGGCATCGGCAATGTGGGTCGCGAATGCGGCCACGGTCAGCCCGTCGGCGGACACGCAAGATGGCCGGGTGCATTTCAGTGTCGCCAATCTGCAGAACAAGTTTCACCGCGCGATCGAGCACGAACAGACCGGGCGGACGCTGCAGGCGATCTTTGCCGATGCATCGCACTTTGCCCATCATCCGGCGCTGGCGATGCATCCGGCCTTCGGTGACGAGGGCGCGGCCAACCACACGCGCTTTGCCAAATCCTATGGCGATGCCGGCGTCGAGCTCTTCGTCTACGGTCAGCGCCACTGGGGCGGTGGTGCCGCGCCGCAGCGCTACCCGGCCCGGCAGACGTTCGAAGCGAGCGAGGCGATTGCCCGCAGGCACGGTTTGCGCGAAGCCGGGGTTGCCTATGCTCAGCAGAATCCGGCGGTGATCGATGCTGGCGTGTTCCACAACGACGTGATCGCGGTCGGTAACCTCGACGTGCTGTTTTGTCACGCGTCGGCCTTTGTCGACCGCGAAACGGTCTACGCGGAGCTGGACCGCAAACTTGGCGGGCTGAGGTTGATCGAGGTGCCGGTTGCGGCGGTCAGTGTCGACGACGCGGTGCAGAGCTATCTGTTCAACAGTCAGCTGCTCGACGCCGGCGATGGCCGGATGCGGCTGGTGGTGCCGGACGAATGCCGGCAGCGGCCCGCGGTCTGGGCGTATCTGCAGGGGCTGCTCGCGGATGGCGGGCCGGTGTCCGAGGTGCTGGTTTACGACCTCAAGCAGAGCATGCGCAACGGCGGGGGGCCGGCCTGCCTGCGGCTGCGGGTGGCGTTGACCGAGGCCGAGGCGGCTGCGGTCAGCCCGGGCGTGTGGATGAACGAGGCGTTGCATGCCGCGCTGACCGGCTGGGTCGAGCGGCATTACCGCGATCGTTTGAGCGAGGCCGATCTGGCTGATCCGCAACTGCTGACCGAAGTCCGTACGGCGCTCGACGAACTGACCCGCTTGCTGGGCCTTGGCGCGATCTACCCATTCCAACGTTTCGAAGGTGGTGTCCGATGAACAGCTTTCTGGCCGAAACGCTGGCCGGCCGCACTGCGATTGCGTTGCCGTACTGCCAGGCCAACGGTACCCATGTTCAGGTACTCGACGAGGGCGTCATCCGCTTCGAGCCGCGTGATCCGGACGGGCGTGAACTCGATCTGGTGGTTTCCTGCGGCGTGCACGGCAATGAAACTGCGCCGGTCGAGCTGGTGGACCGGCTGATCGCCAAGCTGCTGTGCGGCGAGTTGCGACCGAAGGCGCGGGTGCTGTTCGTGATCGGCAATATCGAGGCATTGCGCCGTGGTATCCGGTATGTCGACGAGGACATGAACCGGCAGTTCTGCCGGGTGCCCGATGTCGGTGATGGTCCCGAGGCACGACGGGCGGCGATGCTGGAAATGCAGCTGGCGCGCTTCTTTGCTCAGGCCGGTGGCGAACCGGTGCAGCGCGTGCATTACGACCTGCATACGGCCATTCACGGCAGCCTGATCGAAAAATTCGCGATTCACCCGCAGCCGGCGCCGGGGAAGGATTTCGACCGGACGGAAATCGCCCGGCTCGGATTGGCCGGCGTATCGGCCGTGCTGCTGCAGTCGGCGGCAGCGCCGACGTTTTCGCTGTTCAGCAGCCGCTACTGCCAGGCGTCGGCGTTCACGATCGAACTGGGACGGGCGATGCCGTTCGGCCAGAACCAGCAGGTCGATCTGTCGCAGCTGGAAGCCTATCTATGCGGGCTGATTGAAGGCGAGCAGCCGGCGCCGATGGAAGAGAGCGTGGTGGCGTACAGGGTGGCGCGGGAGATCGTCAAGCAGACCGAGGCATTCCGGCTGACGATCGATGGCGAGACCGACAACTTCACGCCGCTGGCGCAAGGGATGACGATTGCCGAGGACGGGGAAACCCGCTGGGTGATCGACGAGCAGGACGCCCGGATCGTGTTCCCCAATCCAAATGTCGCGGTCGGCCAGCGCGCCGGACTGATCGTGGTGCCGGCAACGCCGGACTGACCCAAGCCGCCAGCGACGCGGGTCGCTGGCGCGAATCAGTGCTTCTTGGTCGTCGTACTCTTGGTCGTTTTGCTGCTCTTGCCCGACGAAGTGGCGGACGATTTCTTGCTGCTCGTCTTGTCGGTCGATTTCGTCGACTTGGCCGCGCTGCTCTTGGTGGACGATTTGGTGCCGACCTTGCTCGTCGATTTGGTGCTTGCCGGTTTGGCGGTTGCGCTGCGCGAGCAGACCGTGGTCGTCTTCTTGTGCTTGCCCTTGCCGGTCGTGACCTTGCGGCAGTTCTGCTCAGACGCGGCTGCCACCTGGACGGCGCCCTGTTTGCGCGTCTTGGGGTTGCCGGCCGAAGCCAGCAGTGTCGTCATGTTGACGCCGTTGCCCGAAGCGCCGGCGATGCGTCGCGCACCGTTCCAGCGTTGCTGCCAGTAGGACTGCTGGATGTTCGAGACTTCGACGCTCTTGCCGGCGCGCGGCGAGTGGATGAAGCGATTGTCGCCAAGGTAGATGCCGACGTGCGAAAAAGCCCGGCCCAGCGTGTTGAAGAACACCAGGTCGCCGGGCTTGAGGTCTTCCTTGTCGATCGACTTGCCGGTCTGGGACATCGACAGCGACGTGCGCGGCAGCGTGATGTTGAGCGAGTTCTGGAATACGTAGCGGATGAAGCCGCTGCAATCGAGCCCTTCCTCCGGGGTGTTGCCGCCCCAGCTGTAACGGACGCCGATCAGGCTCATGGCCTGCAGCAGCAGTTCTTGCGCGGCGGCCTGGTTGTCGCCAGCGTCATCCTTCGACGATTTGCTCCAGCTGCCGGTGTCCGCCGGCGGCTCGTCGGCGCGCGCGGTTGGCAGCAGGGCAGAGAGGCAGGCGCTGACGAACAGCGCAGCAGGAATTCGGGACCATTTCATAAGGCGGGAATGTATCGGGTGACCATGTGAACCGGCGTCGGATTTTGCGCGATTCGCGGCGGGGCCGCGTCGGCGTGAAAACGTACGCGTGTACATTCCGGTTCGTCGGGTTTTGCAAGCGATTGCATCTTGCTTGCAGGTTCTAAGTCAGCTTTGCCAAGCGTACTGACTGCGTTACAACGAAGCGCAAACTGTACCAGCCAATTGGGGCTATGTGCAGCAATCTTACACATCGAGGACGGGGAGCGTCGGGGGAAGCATGCCGGCATTTTTGAGTCGGGAATTCGCTTTACGTGCTGTCTGATGTAGGGTGGGCGTAATAGGTTCCCGTGGATTGGCTTTCACCACATCGGCACCGTCGCGGTGACTCGCGTGGCTGCCGCTGCACTCGTCCTGCACTGCTGCTGACCGGGTTGGCATGGTCCGATCGGTATTGAACGCCAGGATGTCCCGGTAGTACTGCCCGGTCGGGGCGCCGGGGCAGGTGCACCGGATCAGCGCCCGGACGTCGTTGCGGATTGTGCCGTGCGCCAGATCGTGGGCGCTGATTCGCAGCATTTTGGCGCTGGCCTTGCGTACCGCCGCAGTGGGAGACCTGAGCGTTCTGGAGGCGATGCTTCGCAATTGGCGAGCGGTGTTTTCCAGGTCGCTCCAGGAGGCAACAAGGTGGCGGTCCAGCGTGATCAGGGCGGCACACTGCTCGGTCAGTGCTTGCCGACGCCGGGTTGCGAGGGTGCGCCGCGGCAAGGGAAGTGGCAGTCGGGCCGTCAGGCGTGCGAAGCGAGAGGGCTCGGTCAGGATTGGGGCGGACATGTTCGATCTACAGCAAGTGAATGGTTGGCGTGGTCGGGCGATTTGCGGGGCAAGGGCAAAGTGCGTTTTCGGGTGTTGCCGCAGGTACCGGCAAAGCGGTGGAGCGGCGAGGTGTAGGGGCGCCGGCTTGCCATCTTGATCCGGCGGGGGCAATTATCGGATGGTTGCGTATATTGGCCTACGTAGCTTTTTACTACCGTCCGGCTGTTTTTTCAGGGGAAGGGGCTGGCTCGTCGCAATGCGCACCCACTTGGGGGGCTGAGCGGCGGCGGCCTGTAATCAGGCGTGTTGCCGGGCGTGCCGCCAAAGGCGTGTGACGAGTCGGGTATTCAGAACAGGCAGGGAGAATTCAGGCGTGTTGAAAGAAACATTCTCGGTCATGCGCGATTTGCCGCGCGTACGGGAAATCATCTCGGTCATGGTGCGGCACGGATTGGGGAATCTGGTTCATCGGCTCGGCCTTGCCAAGGGGCTGGAGCGCGGCGCCGACCTCCTGCATTTGCCCGGCGATCACGAGATCGAGGCGCTGGACGCACCGGTACGCGTTCGTCGCGTGCTCGAGGAGCTGGGGCCGACGTTCATCAAGCTCGGCCAGGTATTCGCGACGCGTGTCGACGTGTTTCCGCCCGAGTGGATTGCCGAGTTCGAAATGCTGCAAAGCAACGTCCCCTCGTTGCCGTTCGCGCAAATCCTGCCCGAACTGACGGAGATCCTTGGCTGCGACCCACACGAGGTGTTCACCGATCTCGATCCGTCACCGATCGGTTCGGCGTCGATCGCGCAGGTGCATCGTGCCAAGCTCAAGGACGGCCGTGACGTGGTGCTGAAACTGCGCCGCCCCGGCATTACCGCCAAGATCGAAGCCGATCTGCGCATCCTGGCGCACATCGCCGGGTTGATGGAGTTCGAGTTCCCCGAAACGCGCCGCTACCAGCCACGCAAGATTGCCGAGGAGTTCACCCGTTCGCTGCGGCGCGAGCTCAACCTGTCGTCCGAGGCGCGCAATCAGGAGCGCTTTGCGCAGAATTTTGCCGGCAGTGTCGAGATCCACATTCCGCAGCTGCACTGGGCGTATACATCCGAGCGGCTGAACGTGCAGGAGTGGATCGGCGGTGTGGCCGGCAACGACCTCGGGACGGTCGATGCGGCCGGGCTCGATCGCAAGGTGCTGGCGGCGCGCGGTGCCGATGCGGTGCTGAAGATGGTGCTGATCGACGGTTACTTTCACGCAGATCCGCACCCGGGCAACGTCAAGTATCTGCCGGACAACCAGATCGCCTTCCTCGATTTCGGCATGGTCGGCCGACTGCCGCACCCGCGCCGCGACCAGATCGTCGATCTGCTGGCGGCGCTGGCCGAACGGGACGAGCACGGCATCCTCAATGTCTTGCTGGAATGGACCGGTGATGTCGTGGTCGACGAAGAGCAACTCGCCGCCGATATTGCCGAGTTCATGTTCAACTACGAGAACCTGCCGCTCAAGGACATCCGTTTCGGCGCGCTGCTGAACGATATCGCCAGCCTGATGCGCGAGCACGAGATCACGCTGCCGGCCGATCTGACGCTGCTGTTCAAGGCGCTGGTGACGCTCGAAGGACTCGGGCGCCAGCTCGATCCGGATTTCCAGATGGTGCCGCACCTGACGCCGTTCGTGCGCGAGGTGATTCTGGCGCGCTTTCAGCCCAAGGCGCTGTACAAGAAGGGCAAGGACGGACTGTACGAGGCCTTCCATCTGGTCGCCGGCCTGCCGCGCGACATCGGCAAGCTGATCAAGCAGGCGCGGCGCGGCAATCTGCGCGTCGATCTGGACCTGAAGCGACTGGACCGCTTCGGCAGTCAGCTGGCCAAGAGCGCCAACCGCCTGACGATGGGCATCGTCACCGGTGCGCTGATCATCGGTTCGTCGATCGTGATGACGGTGAAAACGGGGCCGATGCTGTTCGGTCTGCCGGCTTTCGGCTTCCTCGGCTTCCTGATCGCGTTCTTCAACACCGTGTGGCTGGTGTTCTCGATCTGGGTGTCGGGCAAGGACGAACGCTAGCCGGCGTGCGGCGAGAGCCACACCAGTGCGTGGCTGCGACGGCTGGCGTACAGCGTCGCCGCACCGGCCAGTGCGTACTCGTCGCCGGCCGGCATCGGCGTGCCATCCGCTTGCAGTTCGCCGGAAAGGACGATGATCCGGGTGGCGTGATCGCAAGGGGCGGTCCAGCCGATGCCGGTGTCCAGTCGCAGGTCGATCAGCGCGCCGGGCCAGGGTAGTGGCGAGGCACAGGTGTTGATGCTGCCTGCCAGCAGCCGGGTTCGCGTGCCCGGCGCAATCACCACCGGAATCTGCGTTTTGCACAGCCGTTGCGCGCCGGTGGTCGGTGTGGCGATCTGGATGCCGCGGACGGTGCTGCCGGCTTCGATGCGCGGTGCCAGCGCCTGCGGGCCGACGTACAGGCCGCCCGGATAGAGTGCTTCGTCGTGGTCGAGCAGCAGCCGGCCGTTCGAGCCTTCAAGCAGATAGATCAGGCTGGGAATGGCGCATGGTGGGCGGGTCTCGTCGAACAAACGCCAGGTCGCTTGGGCCTGGCGTGAGTCGAAGCGCGCTTCGGAGGTGGGCATGATCGCTTCCCGTTCAGCCTGCCGCCGAGCCCGGGCCGGCCTGTTTGTGCAGCCATTCGAGCCGGTCTTGCGGGGCGCCGTTGTTGTGATCTGCAGCATAGCCGGACTGTGCCACGGCGGTGCTGCCGGTGAAGTTGGCGCGGCTGCCGTCGAACTGGGTCGGCATTGCGTCGGCGCTGGCCAGTTGCGACAGGCTCAGCAGGCCGCCGACGGCGGCAAGGGTCAACAGCTTTTTCATGGTGTTTGCTCCAGTGGTTGCGCGTGGTGGGCGCGTTGGGCCGGACGCCGGATTGGCGCCGGCCGGTTTCGGCCTCGTGGGCCTTTTGTATTCAGTTACTGCTTGCGTTGCGTGTGGCGGTCAGGCCAGTGCGGCGATTTCCTTTTCCGCGGCGGCGAGCGATTCGCTCTTCACCGCCTCGCCCATGCCCATGCCTTCGGCGCGGACAAAGCGGACATTGGTGATGCCGAAGAAGCCGAACACGGTCTTCAGGTAGCTTTCCTGATGGTCCAGGGCGCGCATTGCGTCGCTGGTCGAGTAGAAGCCGCCACGGGTCGATGCGACGATCACGGTCTTGTCGCCGGCGAGGCCGACCGGGCCGCTTTCGGTGTACTTGAAGGTGCGGCCGGCCTGGGCGACGCGGTCGATCCACGCCTTGAGCTGGCTCGGCACCGAGAAGTTGTACATCGGTGCGCCAACGACAACGACGTCGGCGGCGAGGAACTGCTGCAGGAGCGCTTCGGTGCGCTGGTTTTCGGCACGCTGCACGTCGGTCAGCTGTTCGGCATCGAGACCGAGGCGGAAACCGAGCGAGTCGAGCGACAGGTGGGTCGGTGCTTCCTGCGCGAGGTCGAGGTAATCGACGGTCGTACCCGGGTTCTTGGCAACCCATTCGCGAGCGATGCGGGCGGTCAGTTGGCGCGAAACCGAGTTGTCGGCAAGAACGCTGGAATCGATGTGCAGCAGCTTCATGGTGGGGCTCTCCTGTTGGTGTCGGGTCGCGTTGATGCGATGGACGTATTGTGTCCCTGCATCGAATGAGCGATAAGCCGGCAAAAATGCGATACATTGTCCTGTTGGTGGGACAATCAAGAGGCCCGATGCCGGGCGGGATGCGATGCTTGATCTGAACGACATGCTTTTCTTTGCCGAAGTCGCCGGACAGGGCGGGTTCAGTGCGGCGAGCCGCACTCTGGGCATTCCCAAGTCACGCCTGTCCCGGCGCGTGGCCGAGCTTGAAACCAGGCTCGGTGTGCGGCTGCTGCAGCGGACGACGCGCAAGTTGTCGCTGACCGATGCCGGCGAGCGTTACTACCGTCACTGTCTGGCGATCCGCGACGAGGCCAGAGCCGCCGAGGAGGCCGTGCAGGAGATCCAGAGCGAGCCGCGTGGCACGCTCAAGGTCAGTTGCCCGGTGACGCTGGCGCAATGGTCGCTGGCACCGCTGCTCGGCGAATTCATGGCGCGCTATCCCCAGGTGCGCGTCAATCTGATGATCGCCAACCGGGCGGTTGACGTGATCGAAGAGGGTGTCGATGTTGCGCTGAGGGTGCGTCCGGCCCTGCAGGACAGTGCGACCCTCGTCGTCAAGCGGCTCGGTGTGAGCCGTACGGTGCTGGTCGCGAGTCCCGAACAATTGCTGCGGCAGGGGCAACCGAGCGCGCCCGAAGAACTGTCGTGGCTGGATACGGTGGCGCTGGGCGAGAACGATGGCCGCACGCAATGGCCGCTGCTCGGGCCGGGTGGTGCCGAGTATGCGTTCAGCCATTATCCGCGGCTGGTGGCCGAGGACCTGCAAACGCTGCGCACTGCGTCGGCCGGTGGTGTCGGCATGGCGCTGCTGCCTGACTTCATGTGCCGTGACGAGCTGAAGTCCGGCGCGCTGGTACAAGTGCTGCCGGACTGGTCGCCCCAGCCGGGTATTGTCCATGCCGTCTACCCGAGCCGTCGCGGCCTGTTGCCGGCGGTGCGTGCGCTGCTGGATTTTCTGGGCGAGCGGATGTGCGATGAAGTGGCTGCCCGCTACATGCGGGACTGAGCACGATAAAAAAAACCCGGCAATGCCGGGTTTTCTGATGGGGTCTGGATCGTGCTTACTTGCCGAAGTACTTGTTGTAGATCGTCTGGTAGCTGCCGTCCGCCTTGATGGCGCCGAGCCCCTTGTTGATCTGGTCGAGCAACTGCTTGTTGCCCTTGCGCACGGCGATGCCGTAGTACTCCTTCTTGAAGCCCTTGTCGTCGACCAGCTTGAACTTCGCGCCCGGGTTGTTCTTCAGGTAGTTCTTGACCACGGCGTTGTCGCCGATCACGGCCTGCAGGCCGCCGTCGCGCAGTTCCTGTACGGCCAGGGTGATGCTTTCGTAGCGGCGGATGTTCGGCGAGGTCTTGCCGAAGGCGTCCTGCGCAACGATGTCGCCGGTGGTGCCGGTCTGCACGCCGATCTTCTTTCCCTTGAGGTCGGCCATCGACGCGATCTTGCTGCCTTCCGGCACGACGATCAGCTGTTGCGCCTCAAAATAGGGCTGGCTGAAATCCATGGTCTTCTGGCGATCCGGCGTGATCGTGATGGCCGATGCCGCGATGTCGATGTCACCGTTGTTCAGGCTCATGAACAGGCCTTCCCAAGGTGTATTGACCATCTTGATGTCGAGACCGGTTTTTTTGCCGATGGCGGCGATGATGTCGGCATCGAAACCGACGACTTCGCGCTTCTGGTTCAGCGATTCGAACGGGGCGAAGGTGGCTTCGGCGCCGGCGGTATAGGTGCGGGCCGAGGCGGTGGCCGGCGCAATCACGCAGGCGCAAGCAATCAGGGTGGCAATCAGCGAACGGGCGGATTTCATTGGACTGGGTTTCCTTCTTCAGATTGTGGGGAAAGCATCTTCGCGTTGTCAGTTCCGCGTCAATGCGAGAATTCCGCAATCGCTTCGCGAATCATTCTGGACATCGCACGCAGGCCGTTGCCGCGCGAGGTGGTCAGAAAACGCTGCAGGCCGAGCGAGACGAGCCATGCCTCGAAGTCGAAACCGGCCAGTTCGGCGGGCGTGTGGCCGTGATAGGCCGTCAACAGCAGCGCCAGCAAGCCCTTGACGATGCGCGAGTCGCTGTCGGCTGCAGCGAGCAGCCGGCCCTCCTGCCGGCCAATGACGAGCCACGCGGTGCTCTCGCAGCCGGCGACGCGGTGTTCATCGGTACGGAGCGCGTCGGGCAGGGGCGGCAGTTCGCGCGCCAGCTGAACCAGTAGCCGGTTCTTTGCTTCCCAGCCAGCGGCGGCCTCAAGTCGTTGAGCCAGTGCGTCGCGATCGATGCGGGTGCCGAACGGATGATCGAACGGCGGCGGGTAGCTGCTCATGCCAGTTGTTCCAGCGTGGTGGCCAGCGCAGCGAGGGTGGCGTCGACGTCGGCCTCGGTGTTGTAGGCCGCGAACGAGGCCCGCAGGCTGCCATTCAGCCCCAGCGCCTGATGCAGCGGACCTGCACAATGCTGGCCGACGCGGACGGCGACGCCGTAGCCGTCGAGGAACTGTGCAACGTCGTACGGGTGCAGTCCGTCGAAGGCCAGCGCGGTGATCGGGCCGCGTGGCGCGCTGGCGCTCAGCACGCGGATGCAGTCCAGTTGGACCAGCCCGGCTTCGAAGCGTTCGCGCAGCGCCAGTTCGTGCCGGAGCAGGGTGTCGCGATCATGCCCTGCCAGCCAGTCCATGGCAGCGGCAAGGCCGACCGCCTGTGCAATCGGCGGCGTGCCGGCTTCGAAGCGAAAGGGCGGTTCGGCAAAGGTCGTGCCGTCAAACGACACGCGGTCGATCATCTCGCCACCGGCCTGCCAGGGTGGCATTTTCGCCAGCAGTTCTCGACGCGCCCACAGCACGCCAACGCCGGTTGGCCCATACAGCTTGTGACCGGAAAAGGCATAGAAATCGGCGCCGAGCGCCTGTAGGTCGACGCCACCGTGGGCAATCCCCTGGGCGCCGTCGATCATCACCAGTGCGCCCACCGCCTTGGCCGCGGCAATCATCGGTGCGAGCGGCGGCAGTACGCCGGTCGCGTTGGAGCATTGCGTCAGGCCAACCAGCCGGATGGCCGGGGTCAGCAAGGACAGAAAGGCACGCTGGTCGATCGTGCCGTCGGCGTCGAGCGGGATCGGCTTGACGATGGCGCCGGTGGCCTGCGCCACGAGCTGCCACGGCACGATGTTGGCGTGGTGCTCCAGCGTCGACAGCAGGATCACGTCGCCGGGACGCAGATGCGCGCGCCCCCAGCTGTGCGCGGCCAGGTTGATGGCTTCGGTCGTGCCGCGGGTGAACAACACCTCATCCGGGTGGGCCGCGTTCAGGTGTGCGGCAATCCGGGTGCGCGCGCCCTCGAAGGCATCGGTTGCAGCGCTGCCGAGCCGGTGCGCGGCGCGGTGAATGTTGGCGTTGGCCGTCTCGTAGAAACGGCGCTCGGCGTCGAGCACGGCCAACGGCTTTTGCGTCGTCGCTGCGTTGTCGAGGTAGATCAGGTCCGGGTGATGCCGGAAGACCGGAAATTCGTCGCGGATGCGGGCGGCGGAAAAGGGCACGTTCATCGGCATCGGCTGCTCGTGATTGAAGGAGGGGGTGGAAGCGGACGGCGATTGTATAATGCCGCCATGACCTACAAACAACCGGTTTCCGTCCTCGTGGTGATTCACACGCCCGGGCTCAAGGTGCTTCTGATCGAACGGCGCGACTTCGCCGAGGCCTGGCAGTCAGTGACCGGCAGTCGCGATGGGGACGAGACGCTGACCGATACCGCCCGGCGCGAGGTCTTCGAGGAGACCGGGATCGATGCCACCGGGTACGCCCTGACCGACTGGCGTCACACTAACGAATACGAAATTTTCCCGGTCTGGCGCCATCGATACGCACCGGGCGTCACCTGCAACACCGAGCACGTGTTTTCGCTGCAGGTGCCGTCCGAATTGCCGGTGACGCTGTCGCCGTCCGAGCATGTCCGCTATCGCTGGGTCGACTGGGCGCAGGCGGCAGACATGGTGTTCTCGCCATCGAATGCCGAAGCCATCCGCGCGTTGCCGGCGAAAAGCGCCGACTATCTGGCGATGTCGTCGTCGGGCGGGCGATCCGGGTCGTAAAGGTCGCTGGCCTCCGGATCGAACGGTTTTTGCAGATCGACATCGATCCGGTGGGCCACTGGTGGTTTGCCGGCCGTCGTGGTTGCCGGTTTGCGCCGTTCGTCCTTGCGCACACCGAGCTGCATGTGCAATCCGTCTACCGGCTGTTTCTCTTCATAAACCATGGTGCGTCCTGTTGACGTGCGTTGGCTTGAAAACAGATCTCAGCTTAGTAGAGCTGTTCGACATGACACGAGGCCGAATGTTCGAAACGCCACCGGTTTGATCTGGCGCAAGGGGCGGGCTGCATGTGAGCGGCATGATGGACCCAGTTACCTCACTGGAGCGCATCATGAGCCAAGCCGGAACCCCGCGTATCGAAAGCAAGCCAATGCCGATTGCAACGCTGCTCAAGTTCAATGCGCCACTGATTGCCTGCGTGGTCATGCTCTTGGCCTACGCCGTAGGCGCATTCGGCTGAGTTGATCCGAACGCTACCCGAACGGCCCACCTTGTTACAGGTGGGCCGTTTGCATTTCACTGCGGCAGTCGCTGTCGGGTGGATGCTTTGGGCCTGTGCAGCGATAGCCACCCTAGGGGGTTATCGCCTTAACTATGGGGCAGCAACAAGATCAGTGGCATCGTGATTGCCGCAAGCGCGGTCTGTACCGTGATGATGCCGGCCGCCAGCCGGTGGTCGCCACCGAGCAGTTTGGCCATGATGTATGCAGATGGCGTGCATGGTAAGGCGTTGAACAACACGATCGTGGTCAGTGCCGGGCCGCTCAGTCCGAGCGCAATGCCGAACCACAGCGTCAGCAATGGTACCAGCAGCAGTTTGACCAGCGTCGATTGCAACACCGGCCCGCGTGCGCTTCGTGCCGCCTCGACGTCGAGCCCGGCACCGACGGCGAGCAGACCCAAAGGCAATGAAGCGCTGCCAAGTATGGTCAGCATCTGGTCGGCCACCGACGGCAGGCTTAGTCCGCTGAAGTTGAATAGCGCGCCAAGCAACACGGCGCTGATCACCGGATTCTTCACCAGCGCTTTGGCCAGGAGCCTGAACGATGGCGTGCCGCCGTTGCCGTAGCGCACCAGGATGATGATCGAGGCGACGTTGAGTAGCGGAATCGCCACGGCGATGCTGATCGACGTCAGCGTCAGCCCGGTGCTGCCGAACATCGCGGCCGCGGCGGCGACGCCGACATAGGTGTTTGGCCGCAGCGCACCCTGGATCACCGAGGAAAAAACACTGCCGGGCTGCTTGCTCCAAGCACGCCAGGCGTACAGCAACAGCGCCCCGATGCCGACCGCGCCCAGCAAGGCCACGGCAATCGGCCTAACCGGAAACTGAGCCAGGTTTGCCTTGGCCACTTGGCTGAACATCAGCGCCGGAAACAGATAGAAGTAGTTGAGCTGCTCGCACGGCAGCCAGAACGTCTCCGCCAGCAGTTGGCGCTGGCGGAGCACGAAGCCCATGACAATCAGAAGAAAGATCGGCGCCAGCGCGACAAGAATACTGTGCATGGCGGCTCAGAACTGCGCTTTGAGCAGGACTGCAACGCCATAAATGGCGATGAACACGGTGATGCCTCTCTCGTAAACCGACGTGCTGGCGCGCTTGAACAGCAGATTGCCGGCCAAGACGTAAGCGAGCGCTGCTACCGGGGCCACGGCGAGGCCCTGCCACGACAGCGCGGCCGGGCGCAGCAGTGCAAGCGTCGCCAGCTGGATCAGCCCGAACAGCAGGTAATAGCGTGCGATCGTGGTGCGGATCGCCAGCTTGTCCTGATGCAGGTTGCTGGCGTAGAGCGCCAGCAAGGCACCGCCCATATTGGTCAGCCCGTGCAGCGTGCCCATCAGCGCGACATAGCCGGCCTGCCAGCGGCCGAGCACCTGCCGCAGCCGCCGTTGCAGTGGTCGCCAGTAGCGCAGGGCCGCGGCGGCAAGCATGGTCAGGCCGATCCACACATCGATCTGGGCCTTCCAGTTCAGCCGGATCAGCACGCTCAGTGCGACCAGGATGATCGCCGCGCACAACGCCATATTGCGCAGGTCACGGCCCGACCACGGCTGTTGCCGGCCGGCGACGACCTGGATTGACGAGATCAGTACCGACGACGGCAGCAGCAGCCCCAGCACGGCGGTGAAGTCGACGCCGAGCAGCAGCAGCGTCGGTGTGCCGAACACCAGGATGCCCATCCCGAACAGCGACTGCACCACTGCGAGCAGCGCAATCAGCAATACATGCAGCGATATCGCGTCCATCTCAGGCCTCCACCGTAGCTCGCCAGCCTTGCTCGGTCGCCAACTGGCCGATCTGCACCGTATGCAGCTGGTTGAGCGAGGACAGCGCGTTGTCGCTGGCCGCCTGGGCGACCAGCACGATGTCCTGTTCGTCGAGCAGGCCTTGCTGCCACAATGCCTGCAGCGCGATGGTGCTGGCGCGCTCGCTACCGACTTGCAGCGCCGGCAGGTGGATGCCGACGCTGCCGGGCAGCAGCTGCCAGGCGCGGGCCAGCGCCGGATCGCTGCCAACAATGAAGATCGGTTGCGGAATTCCGGCCATCGCCACCAGTCGTGCGGCGTAGCCGGTACGCGACAGTACGACGACCTTGGTGATCGGCAGCGTCGTCGCCAGCGCCTGGGTCGCGGCACGCAGGTCGGCTGGCGCGTAGGCATTGCCGGCACGCTGCTGCTGATGCGACTCGGCCAGCGTGACAATGCTGCGCAATCTGGCCACCGCCTCGACCGGGAACTTGCCGACCGCGGTTTCGCCCGACAGCATCACTGCGGTCGCGCCGTCGATCACCGCGTTGGTGACGTCGCTGATCTCGGCCTTGGTCGGCAGCGGGTTCTCGATCATGCTGTGCAGCAGCTCGGTGGCGACGATGACCGGTTTGCCGTGGGTACGGGCCGCGGCAATGATGCGCTTCTGGTAGAGCGACACGTGATCGACGCTGGTTTCGACCGACAGGTCGCCCCGGTCGATCATGATGATGTCGGTGGCCTGGGCGATTTCCTCAAGATGGTCGAGACCGCCCTGGTTTTCGACCTTGGCGACGATCTGCGGCGTGTTGCCGGCGATCAGTCCGCGTATCGCTTCGACGTGCGCGGCGCTCTCGACAAAGCTGATGCCGACGAAATCGACGCCGTGCTGGCGGGCGAAATCAATCATGTCCCGGTCGCGCTGGGTCACCAGATGCTGGCCCAGATCGATTTCCGGCACGTTGATGCCCTTGCGGCTCTTCAGCGTGCCGGCGTTTTCTGCCCTCAGGTGCACGTCGCGTCCGTCGATCCTGTCGACAATGAACGAGAGCGTGCCGTCGTCGGCGTACACCCGCACGCCGGTGCGCAGCTTTTCGTGGAACACGTCGTAGTTCACCGGCACCTTCTGGCTGCCATCGTGGCTGGTGTCGGTGGTCAGGATGACGATGTCGCCGGCCAGGAATGACGGTTCGACCCGCAACTGTGTCGTACGGATCTTTCGGCCGGGAATGTCGAGCAGCACCGGTACATCCGGGACCGTCTCGCGAAGTAGCTGGATGGTGGCGGCATGCCAGTCGAGCGTGCCATGCGAGCCGTTCAGTCGGGCGACGGTCATGCCGGCCTGCCGCAGCGCGCTGAGTGTAGCGGGGTTGTTTGAAACCGGACCGATTGTAGCGACGACACTGGTTTTGGACATTTTCGCACCACCTGCGTTGAGGGTTTGTTGCGAAAATATGAATAAATTCTTACTTTGCGTGAAATATTTAGTTGTTGCTTGTTAATTCTTTTTGTTCATAAAAATAGAAATTTATATTCTTTTGTAAGTATATGGTGCGTGCTGAACTTGCGACGACCTTGATCCGGAGTGGCCGGCTCCGCACGGGGCATCAAGGGGCCGTTGGAGTGTGCATGCGGGCAAGGGCATGGGTAGACGTGGCGCTCGGCGAGGTGTTGGGCACGAGTGAACGCTGGATTCTCGGTTCTCGCTGTCGGTGCCGTTGTCCGGCAGGTGGGCTTTGACCTCGGACAGCAGGCGCCTGAGCAACGGGAAAAGCGACGAAAAATCATCCGAAATCGCGTGGTAAGCTATTGACTCACAAGTGTCGGGGTGACGCGTTCCGACGCCAGATCCTTGAGACGACTTGTTGATCAATTCGACGATTTCAAAGTGAACAAGCTGAAGATTGCCTCGTACAACATCCACAAGGGGCTGTCGGTTTTCAACCGGCGGCTGGTGGTGCACGAGGTTCGTCATGCGCTGAAAACGCTGTCGCCAGACCTGGTTTTTTTGCAGGAAGTGCAGGGCGAGCATCGCTCGCATGCGCATCGCTTCGATGCCTGGCCGGGCATAGCGCAGCATCTCTATCTCGCAGGCGAAGGGCTGACCGCTGCGTACGGGCGCAACGCCAACTACCAGCACGGTCATCACGGCAATGCGGTGCTGTCACGTTTCCCGATCCGCAATTCCTACAACCATGACCTGACGCTGCACCGTTTCGAGCAGCGTGGTCTGCTGCATTGCCAGCTCGATTTGCCGGGCTGGAGTCAGCCGCTGCATGCGCTGTGCGTGCATCTGAATCTGCTCGGGTATGACCGGCGCCGGCAACTGGCGATGCTGGTCGACGTGATCGGCGAGCGCATCCCCCAGAACGCGCCATTGGTATTGGCGGGTGACTTCAACGACTGGCGTCGTGAATCGACGCGATTGCTCGGCCATGAGCTGGGGCTGGTCGAGGCGTTCGAGTCCTTGCATGGCAGTTCGGCGCGCAGTTTTCCGGCGCGCATGCCCGTGCTGTCGCTCGACCGGGTTTATGTGCGCGGTTTCCAGATCGAAGTGGCCGATGTGCTGAGCGGCGAGCCGTGGTCGGCGTTGTCGGACCATGCGCCGCTGTATACCGTTTTGCATCGAGGGCAGGTATGACGGGTTTCGTACGGGGTAATCAGCTGACCCTGCTGTACAACGGCGCCGACTTTTTCCCGGCGCTGATTGCCGCCATCGATGCGGCGAAGTACGAAATCTATCTGGAAAGCTACCTGTTCGAAATCGATGTGGTCGGTACGGCGGTCGCCGAGGCGCTGATGCGTGCCGCCCGCCGTGGCGTGCAGGTGTCGCTGCAGATCGACGGCTTCGGCGCCCGGCATTTTCCGGTCGAATGGCGGCAGAAGCTGGCGGCAGCGGGCGTGCGGCAACTGTTCTTCCGGCCCGAAGTGGCGCCGTTCTCGCTGGACCGCCAGCGCCTGCGCCGGTTGCACCGCAAGCTGACGGTGGTTGACGGGCAGGTCGGTTTCATCGGCGGCATCAACATCCTCAGCGACATCGATTCGGTCGAGCTGGCGCCGCGCTACGACTATGCCGTCCGCGTGCAGGGGCCGCTGGTGGCGCAGATGCGCGAAACGACCAACCGCGTCTGGCGGCATACCGCGTGGGTGCAGCTGGTGCCCGAGTGGGCGAAGACGCTGCCGGCGCCACCCAAACCGTCGAAAGCCGGCAAGAGCCTGGCCAAGCTGGTGATCCGGGACAATTTCCGCAACCGGCATGCGATCGAGCAGGAGTACCTGCGGGCGATCGAAACGGCGCATTCGGAAATTGTCATCGCCAACGCCTACTTCCTGCCGGGTTACCGTTTCCGGCATGCACTGCTGCGGGCGGCCGAACGGGGTGTCAACGTGGTGCTGCTGTTGCAGGGGCGGGTCGACCATGCCTTGCTGCACTATGCGAGCCGCGGTTTCTATCGCCGTTTTCTCAAGGCCGGCGTCGACATTTACGAGTATCGCGAGGGCTTCATGCATGCCAAGGTGGCGGTCATCGACCGCTACTGGGCAACGGTGGGGTCAAGCAACATCGATCCGTTCAGTCTGCTGCTGGCGCGCGAGGCCAACATCATCGTCCGTGATCACGGATTGGCGACGGCGTTGCGCAACGATCTGCACGCAAGGCTGGAGAACGACTCGGCCCCGATCCTGCTGGCCGATCTGCGCCGTGGCCGCTGGCTGTTCCGCATCCTGCCGTGGATTTCGCACGGCATCGTCCGGGTGCTGATGGCCATCAGTGGCTACGGTGGCCGGCGTTATCTCGAATAGCGCCCGCTACCGCGGGACGAAAAAAAAACGGGGCCATTGGCCCCGTTGTTCATTGCGCTCACTGATCGTCAGTGCTCGTTTTCTTGCGATCAAACTCGAGCGTGGCCCGCAAAATGCCGCGCAGGATGTCGACTTCTTCCTGCTCGAGGCCGATGCGCTGGTACATGCGGCGCAGTCGCGGCATGAGGCGCTTGGGCGCCTTCGGTCGCAGGAAGCCGATGGTGGTCAGTGTTTCTTCCAGATGCTGGTAAAACAGCTCGATGTATTCGTGGCTGGCCAGCGTGCGCTGCTCTTCGAGGTAGCTGACGTCGTCGAGCAGGCTGGCGCGCAACTCGTAGCACAGCACCTGCACGGCCTGCGCCAGATTGAGGCTGGAGTAGTCCGGATTGGTCGGGATGGTCACCCGGCGGTTGCAGAGCTGGAGTTCGTCGATGGTCAGGCCGCTCATCTCGGTACCGAACACCAGGGCGATTTCGCCACCGTGCTGCGCTTCGGCAATCAGCTCGGGGACCAGCTGTCGCGGCGTCTGCAGCGGTTGGGCCAGTTCGCGCCGGCGTGCTGTCATCGCCACCTGCAGCGTCGTGCCGGCCAGGGCTTCGGCCATCGAGCCGACGACGACGGCGTTGTCGAGCAGATCGTGTGCGTTCGAAGCCAGCGATACGGCGACCTCGGACGGAAACTCCTTCGGGTTGACGAGATAGAGTCGCGTCAGCCCCATGGTCTTCATCGCCCGGGCGGCCGAGCCGATATTGCCGGGGTGCGAGGTGTGCGACAGGATGACGCGAAAGCGCGAAAGCCGTTGATTGGCTTCGAGGTTGGCGTCCTGCTGGGACGTGGGGGCGCTGCTGGAAGTATTGGGATTCATGGCAGATGCGGTTACAATGGGAGCCGATTTTCGATCTTTTCAAGCGGATCCGGCGCTGGCGCCAGATTCAGACAATTTGCATCGCGTTGCTTTGACTGGCCTTTCGGCCCGCGTTCCCGTTGATCCGCTGACGAACCGTACAGGAACCCGCAATGCATCCGATGCTCAACACGGCCGTTCGTGCCGCCCGCCGCGCCGCCTCCGTCATCCAGCGCGCGTCGAACAATCTCGATCTGATTCAGCCGGAAAAGAAGGGCCACAACGATTTCGTTTCCGAAGTCGACCGTGCCGCCGAACAGGCCATCATCGAGACCATCCTCGAAGCCTATCCGACGCATGCGATCATCGCCGAAGAGTCCGGTGCGCGTGGCAACTCGGAATACGTGTGGATCATCGATCCGCTCGATGGTACCACCAACTTCCTGCACGGTTTCCCGCAATACGCGGTGTCGATTGCGCTGGAGCATCGCGGCGTGATCACCCAGGCCGTGGTTTACGACCCGAACCGCAACGATCTGTTTACGGCCACGCGTGGCGTCGGCGCCTTCCTGAACGATCGCCGCATCCGCGTTTCCAAGGTGCGCGACCTGTCCGATGCACTGGTCGGTACCGGCTTCCCGTACACCAAGTTCGACAATCTTGATGCCTACATGGCGATCTTCCGTGACATGGCGCAAAAGGCCGCCGGCGTTCGCCGCCCGGGCGCTGCCGCGCTGGATCTGGCTTATGTCGCTTGCGGCCGTTTCGACGGCTTCTTCGAGTTCGACCTGAAGCTGGTCGATATCGCCGCCGGTACCCTGCTGGTTCAGGAGGCCGGTGGTCTGGTGACCGACTTTGCCGGTGAGGAGAAATTCCTCGAGTCGGGTGACGTACTTTGCGGTACGCCGCGCGTCTTCGGCCAGATGCTGCAACTGATCAAGCAGCACGACATCAAGTAATGGATGCGGCCGAGCGCCAGCGCCTCGATGCAGCCTATCGCGCCACGCGTTATGTGGTGCCGGCGCTGCGGCTGGGCTTGCGCATCGGCCGGCATCACTCCGATCTCGACGCCGTGCTCCTGCAGTACGGCGTTGTTGCGTGGGCCTTTGTCTCGGCGGCGAATCCGCGTTCGGTTGCGCTGTGCGAGCACGAGAATCGCGCGCGGCACCAGAATCTGCTCGATGCCTTGCGGTGGTGCAGCCTCGTCTGCTTCGAGGGTGCCGGCGAGCCGCTGCTGCCGGGCTGGGCGCCGGAGCCCTCCGTCCTGGTGCTCGGCCTGTCGCAGGCCGACGCAGTCCGGTTGGGGTGCGAGTTTGATCAGCATGCTGTGGTCTGCGGCGTGCTGAGTAGCCCTGCGGTGTTGTGCTGGTGCGATGCCGGCGTCTAGTTTGATTCGACGTTTTTCCTTCCGTGCACTATTGAGCAGTATCAAGGCCGTCATCGTCGCAATTGGGCGATAACGGGGATATTGATTGCGCCTTCGTTCCGGGGTGGACGTCATGCGTGCGCGGTGGTGTGTCCTTGTCTCTCTGTGGCTGGCTGCGTGTAGCGACCGGGTGCCCGACGTATTCCAAGGGTATGTCGAGGGCGAGTTCGTCCAGCTGGCGGCGTCGCAGTCGGGGCGGCTGGACCGGTTGATGGTGCAGCGTGGTCAGCAACTGGCGCGCGATGCGGCGCTGTTTGCGCTCGATGCCGTCGACGAAAAGGCGGCGCAGCAACAGGCACAACGCCTGCTCGATGCCGCAGCGGCGCAGCTTGCCGACTTGCAGACTGGCAAGCGCCCGCAGGAAATCAATGTGACCCGCGCACAGCTTGATCAGGCCGCGGCGCAGGCCCGCAAATCCCGCTTGCAGATGGGGCGGGATGAAGCCCAGTTCCGTAGCGGTTTCGTATCGCAGGCACGACTCGACGAGAGCAGGGCGCAAGCCGAGGCGGACGCGGCGCGGGTGCTGGAGTTGCAGCGTCAGCTCGATGTGGCGCGCCTGCCGGGCCGGGATGAGCAGATCAGGGCGCAATCGGCGCAAGTCGGTGCGGCCAGGGCTGCGCTGGCACAGGCGGATTGGCAGCTTGAGCAGAAATCGGTGCGCGCCCCGGCTGCCGGGTTGGTCTTCGATACGATGTATCGCGAAGGTGAATGGGTGCTGGCCGGTAGCCCGGTGGTCCGGATGCTGCCGCCGGGCAATATCAAGGTGCGTTTTTTCGTGCCCGAGTCGCGCCTGGGTGCCGTCCGTGTCGGTCAGCATGTGCAGTTGACGTGTGACGGTTGTGCGAAACCGGTCACGGCAACGGTGTCTTATATATCTCCGCGTGCCGAGTACACGCCGCCGGTCATCTTCAGCAACGAAACGCGCGCCAAGCTGGTGTTCATGATCGAGGCCTTGCCGGATCAGGCAGTGGCGGCCGCGCTGCATCCGGGGCAACCGGTGACGGTGGCTGTGCGATGAATGAGGCGCTGGCCATCGATATTACCGGTCTGACCAAACGGTTCGGCGATCGGCTGGTGGTCGACGATGTGGCATTGCAGGTCAGGCAGGGCGAGATCTTCGGTTTCCTCGGCCCGAATGGTAGTGGCAAGACGACGACGATCCGGATGGTGTGCGGTCTGCTGACGCCCGATGCTGGCGAGGGGCGCTGTCTCGGTTTCGATATTCGCCGCGAGCGCGAGGCGATCAAGCGCCGGGTCGGCTACATGACGCAGCGCTTCTCGTTCTGGGATGACCTGACGATCCGCGAGAACCTCGATTTCATCGCGCGGGTCTACGGCCTGAGCGGGCGTCGCGCCAGGGTGGACGCCTCGCTCGATCAGCTCGGGCTCGCCACGCGTGCGGGTCAGCTGGCCGGGGCTTTGTCCGGCGGCTGGAAGCAGCGGCTGGCCCTGGCCGCCTGCATGCTGCACGAGCCCGAGCTCCTGTTGCTGGATGAGCCGACCGCGGGGGTCGATCCCGCGGCGCGGCGCGATTTCTGGGAGGAGCTGCACCGGCTGGCTGCGCGCGGGGTCTCGGTGCTGGTGAGCACGCACTATATGGATGAGGCGGAGCGTTGCCACAAGCTCGCGTACATTGCCTACGGGCGCTTGCTGGCGCAGGGTACGGCGGCCGAAATCGTTGCCGGACAGAAGCTGTCGACCTGGCAGGTCCGCGGTCCGGACCTGACCGGGCTGGCGCAGCGCTTGCGTGGGCAGCCCGGCATTGATCAGACCGTTGCATTCGGCGATGCGATGCACGTCAGCGGGAGTGAGCCGGTCACGCTGGAGGCCACGTTGCGGCGTGAGTTGCTTGTGGCGGATTATGAGTGCCGGCCGGTCGAGACGGGGCTGGAAGACGTATTCATACATATGATGTCCCAGGTACGGAGTGGGGTATGAGCTGGCGGGCGGCGCTGGGTCGCTGGTGGGGCATCGTGCTCAAGGAGTTCCTGCAGCTGCGTCGGGACCGGATCACCTTCGGCATGATCGTCGGCTTGCCGATCGTCCAGCTGACGCTATTCGGCTATGCAATCAACAGCGATCCGAAGCAGATGCCGACGGCGGTCGTGATGGCCGATCACAGCGAGTTCACCCGCAGCTACGTCGCGGCGATGCGCAACTCGGACTATTTCAGGGTTGTCGGCGAATTGCCGGATGAGGTGCGGGCGCGTGCGGCGCTGGCGCGCGGAGATGTGTTGTTTGTTCTTAATGTGCCGGCCGGATTTACACGCTCGCTGCTGCGGGGCGAGCGGCCGGCGCTGCTGGTCGAAGCCGACGCCACCGATCCGATGGCGACGTCGGTTGCACTTGCTGCTGTCCAGCAACTGGCCGAGTCGGTGGCGGACAAGGATCTGCGCGGTGCGCTGGCGCCGTTGGCCGGCGGCAAGCCGGCGTTCGAGGTGCGCGTGCACCGTTTATATAATCCCGAGGGCAATACCCAGTTCAATACCGTGCCGGGTCTGATGGGCGTCATTCTGACCATGACCATGGTGATGATGACCGGGCTGGCAATGACACGCGAACGCGAGCGCGGGACGATGGAAAACCTGCTGGCGACGCCGGTGCGGCCGATCGAGGTCATGACCGGCAAGATCGTGCCCTATGTGGCGATCGGGCTGGTGCAGGCAAGCATCATCCTGCTGGCGGCGCGTTATGTGTTTGGAGTGCCGTTTGCCGGGAGCCTGCTCGCGGTTTACGTCTCGGCGCTGGTGTTCATCGCGGCCAACCTCGCCGTCGGCATCACGCTGTCGTCATTGGCGCAGAACCAGTTGCAGGCAATGCAGCTGACGATGTTCTACTTTCTCCCGAACATGCTGCTGTCCGGCTTCATGTTCCCGTTTCAGGGGATGCCGGGTTGGGCGCAGATCATAGGTAGTGCGCTGCCGCTGACGCATTTCAACCGGTTGATCCGCGGCATCCTGCTCAAGGGCAACGGCTGGGCCGAACTTTGGCCCAATATCTGGCCCTTGCTGCTGTTTACGGCGTTGGTGATGCTGGTTGCCGTACGCTTTTATCGGCGCACACTTGATTGATGCTGGGGCGGTGGGTTTTGGTGTTGAAAAATTTCACTTTCCGATCAACGGTTTATCGGTTCGGCGTGAAATTTGTTCGGGCGGGGTGTTGACGGGGGAAGGGGAAGTGCTTAAAGTTGCGTTCTCTGCTGATGACGCAGCGAAAGAAACGAAGCGAAACCCGCCGAGTTTACCGAGC